>NZ_JAFIQX010000010.1:0-202446 GCF_017356035.1 Longitalea luteola
AGTATTGATGAGACGGCTTTGTCCAATGATGAACTTTACACCGTGGTCACTAATAAAGCAGCCAAAGGCCGTAAAGGCGCCATTGTGGCAATGATCAAAAGCACCCAGGCAGACAAGGTGATCGAAGTGTTACAACGCATAAACAAGCGATTGAGACAACGGGTGCAAGAAGTGACTTTGGATATGGCAGCTGGTATGCACCTGATTGTAAAACGCTGTTTCCCTTATGCTCACCGGGTCGTAGACCGTTTCCATGTGCAACAACTGGCTACAGAGGCTGTACAGGAGATCCGCATCAAACATCGCTGGCAGGCGATTGATGAAGAAAATGAGCAAATCGCCCGGGCCAAAAAACAAGGCATTCCTTACATACCTCAGTTATTACCTAATGGAGATTCTCCCAAACAATTACTGGCTCGCAGCCGCTATCTCTTATTCAAGCATAAAGATTGTTGGACGCCTTCTCAAAAGCAACGGGCAGCCCTGATGTTTGAGCATTATCCAGCAATAAAGAACGCTTATGATATGTATATGAAACTGGCCGACATCTTCCGTTACTGCGCCTGCAAAGAGCAGGCATTTAAAAGGCTGGCGTTATGGTTTAATGAGGTTGAAGATGCAGGGATTGAATCATTTAGAACCGTATACCGCTCCATTGAAACTCACTACGAGGCTATATTGAATTACTTTAATAACAGAAGTACCAACGCTTCTGCCGAGTCTTTCAATGCCAAGATCAAAGCCTTTAGAGCTTCTGCACGGGGAGTTCGGGATATTAATTTCTTCTTATTTAGACTCCAAAAAATCTATGCTTAACAACCTAATCCCCCAACAATTTGATTTGATCCTCAATTACGCCTAAGGCCAGTTCGCTCGCAGGCGGCAATTAACAAACCGGATCAGGTATAAAATAAAAAACCCGATGTAGAAACATCGGGAGTCCTTGGTTAAGGCCTGATTTGTAGCGTAAGTTTATAATGAGTTTAAATAGTCAAAATTTTTACCGGTCTCCCTCGCTTTCTCTACTCTCTTTTTCAGTGGCCGGCTACATATATATTTTTATAAAAACTATGCCTAAAATTTTAAACGGGAACATTTTGCATCTGTAGAAAATACTTCCCATTATTGCTCAGGTTTTGTGGAACGACTGTAGAATTTTCATCAAAACCTGCTCATCAGGGTGCAGGCCGCCAACGGGTTCAGCACCTGTTTCTCCTTCCAGCTCGTCCAGGTATTTATTCAGGCTCTTCTCTTCGTACAAAGCTATCAGGCCCGGATGTACGTAATATTTCTTGCAGACACTACGTGTATTGCCCAGCTTTAGGCTCACCGCATCGAGCGCCGCAACAATGTTCTTCTTGCAATCTGCCGCCGTAACGGCCTCACCCAATGCTTTTAATGACCGCAGGAGGTTCAAAGAACCCGCCCATGTCCTGAAATCCTTGGAGGTGAAGTCCATACCGGTCGTTTCTTTTATATAACTGTTGATCATGCCTGAATCAATGGGATGCCTGTTCCCTTCTTCATCGTAATACTGGAACAGTTCCTTGCCGGGAATTTCGCGGCAGTTCTTCACAATACGGGCAAGCCGTTTACTTTTGAGCGTTATATCATGGTTCACGCCTTTTTTGCCGGTAAAAGAAAACCGGATGGTATCGCCTGCAACAGCTACATGTTTGTCTTTCAGCGTGGTCAGGCCGTGTGAGCCATTTTGTTTTTCATATTCACAGCTACCTACCCGAATATAGGTGCGCTCCATCAGGCTGATCACCGTAGCAATCACTTTGGAAGCGGTTAATGCTTTCTGGTTCAGATCACTTTCCAGCTTGCTGCGCAAAGCCGGTAATGCCTTTCCAAATTCATACAGGCGGTGAAATTTCGTCTCGTTCCGAAACATCGACCACAAAGGATGATACCGGTATTGTTTACGGTGGCGCAGGTCTAAACCGGTTGCCTGTATATGGCCGTTCGGCAAAGCACATATCCATACCGACGTCCATGAGGGTGGAATAGCCAGGCTGCGGATCCTTTGCATATCCTCTTTTTTACGCAATGGCTTTCCTTCATACATGTACATATATCCGCGGCCCTTTTTATATCGAACGATGCCTGGTTGAGTATCGGAAACATATACGAGGTCGGCCAGGGTCGCAGCTTTTGCATAATCCCGGTAAATTTTCAAAAATTGCCTGTGCGTCACTTTAGCCAGCTGCCCCATTATTTCACTGTTTTACTGTGACTTTGTCTTTTTATCTTATGCAAGGTTTCCGCCTCACTTAATGAGTGCGAAGTACCTACATCATTTTCCTTTTCCGCCAGGTCGGCCAGTTTTATATAGAACCTTTTGATCAGTATCAACTCTTCCTCGGTAAGGTCCTCCACATCTATCAGGCGATTGCTCGCCCGCTCATGACAGGCTATCAATTCATTTAGTTTCAATTGAATAGCCGTAGTTTCTTTATTCTGCGATTGCTGAATGATAAACACCATCAGGAAAGTAACGATCGTGGTGCCCGTGTTTATGATCAGCTGCCAGGTGTCTGAAAAACCAAATATTGGTCCGGTGAGAGCCCATACGATAATTACGGTCAAAGCGGTTATAAAAGCTATGGGCGAACCGGTGGCCCTGGTTACTTTATTGGCCAGTTTTTGAAACAATAGGGATAGTTTCTTGTTCCTCTTCTTTCGCATATCTTAAATTTTAGAATTACAGTACGAATGCGCAGGCAGAAACGGAGAGGATGGGCAAAAAAAAGTCAGGCCAGGAATGGCCCGACACCAGTAGACCTTAAAAAACCCCTAAATCTATAACCAGAACTAAAAAAGTTATACCAGCCCCCTCAATTGGGGAATTTCCTGGAAATTTTTAATGTGTTATTAATAACCTTGTTCATTATTCGTCTTCTCCTTCGTGCCCTTCTTCCATGGCTCCTTCTTCATTAATATTGTTTTCGGCAATATTTGTCAATAGTTCATCCGCTTCTTTTTCCTCTTCCAGCGTTTGGTGCAAAATATCGGCAATTTCGTTTTGACCGATGGTTTTGGCCAGTTGAACCAAACTGCCGTAGGTAGCAATTTCATAATGTTCGGCCTTTTGACAAGCCATGATCAGCGCTACATCACGGGTTGCTGTTTCCTCGTCAGTATCTTCAACAACGCTTTGCGCTTCTTTCATCAGCCCTTCCATAGCTTCACATTTCTTGGCTTTGGGTATTTCACCCAGCATTTTGAATATATCTTCCAATCGGCTCACATGCTCTTGCGTAACTGAAGTATGCTCTTCAATGACTTCGGCCAGTTTATCGGATGTAGCCGCCTTTTGTAGCCGGGGCAGCTCTTTTACCAGATGTTTTTCGGCCCAGTAAATATCCCGTAACTCCTCAACAAAAAACTCTCTCAATAACGAACGGTTATCCTTTTTACCTGCTGCTTTACTACCACTTTTGGTAGTTTTCGTTGTTCCCTGATTTTTTGATCCCCTCGATGATCTTTCCATAACGCATTGTTTTGTGGTGATAAATCGGATTGTAATGGACTGATGAAAAACAAATGCCACGTATAACTACGATCCTGAAAAAGTTGTGTAGAAAAAACTCTACGTGCAAATGCTGGCCTCCACTACATGGGCAGAGTACATTACTGGTATTCCTTTTGAATTTTAACTAGTAAAAACACACATATATGAAGCCCGCGAACTGCATACCATTCTTACAGGACAGAATACAGGGAATTGGCAGTGCGTTGTTTTATAATTTAAGCGGAGGCGTGTTAAAGTTCCCCACTACCATCGTTTCTATTATAACCGTAGATGAAATGGCTAATATCTGGTTCTTTACCAACCGGCCTGAACAACAGCTGAACGAATTTGACCGTGAATTCCCGGCCCACATGCAATTTTACCGCAAAGGGAAAGGCTATTACCTGCAAATAATCGGCAAAGCCTATATTATAAACGATCCGGAAGAGTTAAACAGCCTTATCGGTTTCTCGGAAGAAGTAAAAGCAAAGGCTTTCAAAGAAATGGTGCTCATAAAATTCAAGATCGGAAGCGCCAAATATTATACATACAAGCCCAGGTTCGCATACAAGCATAATTTGTACGGATGGCTGAACCGTTTCTATAACTGGTTCTTTAAAGAACCTGCCCGTACTGAACCCTACGTCTTCAGGCCACTGCCAAGGTTGGGATTCTAAAACCAATTAGTCAATATGCTGATCTGCTAATGAAACACAGCTTCTCGGCCATATTATGTAACCACTTATTATATACTATCAATAAAAGAACCCTACAAAGCAAGTGCTTCGCAGGGTTTTTATTACACGCCGACTCAGGGGACAGAAGATAATTAGCTAATGTGATAATGTGATAATGTGATAATTAGATAATAAGTTCGGTTAGCTGAGAATGTTTTACTTAATAATTAAAATAACTCAATAACTCAATAACTCAATAACTCAATAACTCAATAACTCAATAAGCTGTTTTTCTTTATGGCGCCGGGCGAGCAGCCATGATGCTTTTTAAATATCTCAATAAAATGGCTCACCTTCTCATAGCCCATTAGCTCTGCTATTTCGTTTACGGTATAGGGATGCTGCATCAATAACACCTTTGCCATTTCCAATTTCCTGGTTAAATAATATTCATATACGCTTTTACCATAGATCAGCTTGAAATAGCGCTTCAAGGTAGATTCACTAAGCGCCAGCATTTGAGCGATCTTTGCCAAACGAGGCGGCGATTGCTGCAGGTTCGAAAGTAAAATGCGTTCCGCCTCTTTTATTTTATCATAATAAAGCTCAAGGTGGTTGCTGGTTTTATCAGGCTCTGTTCTGGACACAGCACTCAGGAAATCTTTTATCACTACACTGGCTTCCGGCACAACGCCGGCTGCATCCTTTTTCGTTTCCTGCATATACGCCATGATCCGGGCCACCACTGAATTTGTCTTAACAGCAAAAGGCGCTATCAACACCGGCATGGCATGATCGGCTGCAACACCATCATTAAAATACCGGATAACTGAAACATAGCCCGGCTGTTGTTTTAACCAGTAGGAAGAAATGGAAAACTCTATCAGCTGTACAGGCATTTGCGGAGACAACTGGAACACCGCATTTTCTGAATCGGGCACCAATATCAATCTCCGTTCACGCACCTCATTGAATTGCTGATGCTGGTTAATACTTTTCAGACTGACCGAAGCGGGTGTTGCCACACACACGAGGCTGAACCCATTATTGGTTATGTATAGTGGTGAAGCCTCTTTAATGAATTCCACCGGCCTTGCAAGGTTAAGGTCCCAAACGCGCATATACAAACCGGCTTCCAGGTGCCATTCTTTAACCTGTCCGCGTCCGATATTCCCGGAAAAACGGATCAGCGTATTGCTTTCTTCCAATACAGCGCCGGTTTCCAGCGACAACTGATTAAATACAGATTCGCGGTCAATGCTGTTTACACGAATTGAATAGCTCATCATACTTCTACTGGTTTAGATTGTGGTTATAAGGATGCACTGCAAAGTTGCTATCAAATCAGCTATAAAGAACCAATGGCACTCTTATGAATAAACACCGGTGTAATATGTATGCACCTTCAAAACAATTTTGTATTTGACCATTTGAGCAGAAATATTAATTATCGGTAAGCATTTTCCCTTATTCAGTATCACCAGATAACCAATACTGATATCTATCATATTTACTAACTCCTTTTTTTCAAGAGCACTAAGTGTTTGTTGACCTGATGCCGGTATTCTTTGAATTAATACGGGTAAAAGCAACATGCCTTGCGTTATAACTTTACATAGCTAATCGCTTCGGACCGCTCCTTCCAATATTTGAGAAAAGCTTCACCCCGGGCAATTCTATTTATTATTCCAATATTTCTTTCAGTCCATTGTTCAAGCCTGTAACCGCTGGTTCGCCAATGCGTTTACCAGCCATGCCGATGCATCAGGCATAAATGGCTTTTCATTGTTTACCTCAAAACTATTACCATTGAAACCTAACATTTGTATAGTGTTGGCGATGGCTATTGCATTACCCTATGCAACTACCGTACACGCACAACAGACGCTTAATGAAAAAGATCCCCGTAAATCTTCTGCAGCGATCTCACCCGTTTGGTACAACCAGGCTTTGAAGAGCATCGAGCAACTCGAAGATCAAATTAAACCGGTTCAAACCGAGGGCTGCTACAGCGCCGCGAATGTGCGCAGCCGCACCAGCTTCAGTATTTCTCCCAACGGTTATAAAGTACAACTTATGCAGCAACCGGGCTGGCAGGTCGCTTTTCAACTGAAAGGCATTGGCCGCTCAACCATTCAATGGACGCCGGATCAGTCCTGCACTATTGCGCATACCGCCAATCAGCTTTTTTACAATTTCAATAATATTCAAATAGAATACATTAACGGCCGGGATGGTTTGCGCCAGAACTTTTTCGTAAAAAAGAAAATGCCGGGCGATGGCGCACTCACCGTCACGATTCAACCTGCCACTGATCTGCAAACGAGGCTGCTTAATGATAACAGCCTTGCATTTTTTAACGGGAATGATCAACAGTTGCTGGCCTATGAAGATCTGCATGTATGGGATGCCCATCATAAAAAGTTACCGGCGGCCATGCATTTCAATAATGGCTTACTCACCATTGAAGTAGATGACAGTGAGGCCAGTTATCCGGTAACCATTGATCCGTTGAATAAAACGCCCGAGTGGAGCACTTCGGCCGATGGACTTGTCAGCGGGCTCAGCTCCCTGCAGTTGAATGCGGCTTTATATGGTTATGCCGTAAGCGGCCTTGGTGATGTAAATGGTGATGGTTATGGCGATGCTGCCATCAGCGCTCCCGGGCTTACCAACATTTTCAGCGGCAACGGATCACTTGCAAATGTAGGCGCCGTATTTGTGTTTTATGGCTCACCAGCAGGTTTGGCAACCACGCCTGCCAAAACCCTGCAGCCCAATACGTGCGCTGCGGGCGCACTCTTTGGAACCAGTATTGATGCAGGTGATGTTACAGGCGATGGCATTAATGATATTATAATAGGAGCGCCGCTCGATTCCTATGCCACCACTGCCTCCGGCACCCTGGGAACCGTGAATGTAAAAGCAGGTAAAGTATATATCTATCCTGGTGGAAATTTGCCCGCTGCCAATCCGGCCGGTTTTATTGAAATAAAACTGCAGGGGGCGGGTTTCTTTAGTAATGGCATTGCCGGCCTGTTGTTAAACAATGTATCTGTCAATGCCCTGTTTGGTTTCTCGGTAGCTGCCACGGGAGATCTGAATGGTGACAACCAATCAGACATTGTGATAGGAGCGCCGGGATACCAGGGCGTTGGATTGACCGCTGTACAAAATGGGGCCGCCTTTGTGTACTTTTCGGGAAACTTAACCACCACCTCACCCGTGCAGCTGCAAGCGCCTGCCGCCTCCTTGTTTGGATTGGCTTCTTTCCCAAGCCTGCTGCATAGCGGTTTATTGTTTGGCTTTAGCGTTGACGGGGCGGGTGATTATAATAATGATGGGCATAACGACATTGTTATTGGCGCACCTGCCGGTGCAGACCTGTCGTCACTGGGTGGTCTTTTAAACGGCCAGGTGTTGGGCGGAACAGCCCATATTTTTTATGGAACCGGATCAGGTATAAATAATACCGTAGGCACTACCCTTTCTGCCAGCAGCGGCAGCCTGTTGGGTAATGCTGCGAATTTGTTCGGGTATAAGGTAAAAGGCATCAAAGGATTGAATGGCGCGCGCAACGGAAATGTCGCCATTGGCGCTCCGCTGGGCGGACTGCTGCCCAATTCCCTAAACCTTACCATTCAGAGTGGCAACGTGCACATCTTTAAAAAGAAAACCAGCACACCGGGTAGTTCCGTCACGAGCGACCAGGTGCTGGAATCGCCCCGTGCCGGCAATTTGTTGTCGATGCTGAATTCGCTCGAACTGAATGTATTGTTTGGCGCTGCCATCGACAATGCCTGGGATATCAATTGTGATGGCTATACCGACCTGGTAATAGGAGAACCGTTATCATCAGGTGCCACCCTGCTGCAGCTGCAGGCAAACGCCGTGGGCGGCGCAGTATATGTTTTCGCGGGCAATGCCAACGGTACTTATACTACAACACCTTTATACACCGTGTCGGCCGATCATGGCAATGAATTCCTTGCTGTAAATGCGGTATCCCTCTTTGGTTTCAGCGTGGCCGGTGTTCCTTATACCCGCGGTGTATTGTCATCACCACGCATTTTGGCCGGCGCTCCGGCAGCCGCGCTCGATTTCGATAACAGCCTGTTGAACCTGGGCAGTACACTGGGAGTTACGTTCAATTTCCTGGTAGATGATAACGGATTGGGCAAAAGCTTTCTCTTCAATCCTCAATTGTGCGTTGGTGAATCGCCTTTGCCGGTTACGCTGGAAGAATTCAGAGGACAGGAAAAAAATACCGTCATAAACCTTTTCTGGAGAACCAGCCAGGAAGAGCACCTGAACCGGTTTGAAGTTGAGCGCAGCCGTGATGGTATCCATTATGAATCCATCGGTATCGTATTCCCATGGGAAAACAGCGCTCACACTGCTTACGGCTTTGCCGACAAAAACGCCATTTCCGGCACCAATTACTACCGGTTAAAAATGGTAGATAATGATGCAGCTTATAAATATTCACATGTCCTTAGTTTTTCACTGGGTGGAACGCCGGCGGCGAAAATGACCGTTGCGCCGAATCCCGTTGTTGACAGGATCTGCATACAGTTCACAGGGCTAAGCGAAAACACCTACCGCGTTGAATTGCGCAATGTAGCTGGCCAGCAGATCGCAGAGCGTCCGGTAACCATTACCCGATACAGGCAAACGGAATACCTTATGCGGACTGTCTCGATGACACCGGGAATTTATTTTCTAACAGTGTTTGATAGAAATTATAAGAAAGTTGCTTCAAGCAGGGTTATTGTTCTTTAGATTTACAATGTGAAAGAAAAGCCACCTTCGCGGTGGCTTTTCTATTTAGTATCAGTCGGACATGCGGGTTACGCGATCAAAAATGAGCTGTGGCACCGGTTATCTGGCATGAACAAACGAAGTGTTACTGACGGTATGACAACGTTTAAAATAGCACCCATAATTTTTATAAAATAACATCATAGCAGCGGTTTTGGTACACTTAATGCTAATTAAGTAAACGGATCATTGTAGCGGAATTTTTTTCTCACTTTTAAATCCTTGGTGTTTTATGAAATCGAATAAAGGCGTGAACCGCCGGGCATTCCTGAGGAATGTCGGGCTGGCAGCAGTAGGACATTTGGCTGCGTGCACAAAAGTATTACCCGAAATAACATCACTCACACAGAAAGATAATCTCTTAAAAAACAAACTGCCCAAATGGAAAGGGTTCAATATCCCTGATTATTTCCAGCCCGATCCCTGGTACGTAGGCACACCTACCGACGAAACGTATTTTAAATGGGTGGCAGACTGGGGATTTGATTTTATCAGAATACCGATGGCTTATCCCACCTATCTGAACTTAACGCCGCATCAAAAATTCATTACAGAAGAGGACGTATACAAAATAGATGAAAACAAGGTAAACCGGATAGAGAAAACCATTTACCTGGCGCAGAAATACAACCTGCATGTAAGTCTGAACCTGCACCGGGCGCCGGGGTATTGCGTAAGCACCGGTTATCATGAACCCTATCACTTGTGGAATGAGAAAAAAGCGCAGGATGCATTCTGCCATCATTGGAGCTTTTGGGCAAAGCGGTTCAAGAACAGCTCCACCAGCAAGATCAGCTTCGACCTGGTGAACGAGCCCTCTTATCGGGAAAACGTAAATGATACCATGTCGAAGACCACGGGCGTTCCTGGCGCTTTGTATCGTGCGGTTGCCCAGGCTGCTACCGCTGCCATCCGTAAAGAGAACCCGAACTTTTATGTGATCGCCGATGGTAACAATGGCGGCGCCGATGCCGTTCCTGAACTCGCCGACCTGAACATCGGCCAAAGCTGCCGTGGTTATTTTCCTTATGAGATCTCGCATTATAAAGCGCCCTGGGTATATCCCGATCCGGCCTACCAGCCGAAACCAGTATGGCCCGGCAATATCGGCGGCCGGCATTACAGCCGTGCCGTAATGGAAGAATATTACAAACCCTGGTTAGACCTGGTGAAGAAAGGTGTAGGTGTTCATTGCGGTGAATGTGGTTGCTGGAAAGAGACGCCACATGAGGTATTCCTTGCCTGGTTTGGCGATGTGCTGGATATTCTCACAACGAATGGGATTGGTTTCGCGCTGTGGGAATTGAAAGGCGACTTCGGAATTCTGAACTCAAACCGCGCCGATGTGCAATACGAAAACTGGTATGGCCATAAGCTCGACAGGAAGTTATTAAAGATGTTGCAAAGCAAATAATGATGTGTTGGGAAGTTCACCATTGACCATTCACCATTGACCATTCACCATGACCATTCACCATTGACCATTCACCATTGACCGTTATCCACCGACCACCAGTTACCATAATTAAATGCTGAACCGGAAGAGCCTTTCTTCCGGTTTTTTTATGCCCTTCCCATTTTTCTGCACATCCTGCTGAAAAACAACAACAAACATCAGCGATGAAAATTAAAAATCCGGATCAGTCCGGTACTGGTTGTAACAATTCAGCAAACACTTCGACAGATGCTATACAATGCAAAGGAAAATGAAAAACAACGGTCAGTTATACCCGCAATAACAACAATGAAAAGTTGGAACGCAATCCTCCTATGACCGGCACCCGTTTGCACAGGCATTCACTGCCCTTCTGATTAATCAGCATAAAAACAAGGCAGCACCGCAATTGACTTAACAGCATTGGCTGTTTCGATGGCCGTCCTATGCGCAGCGCCTCCTACGGCAATCAATGCAGCAGGAGACAGGGAGCGGCTTGCCTGACAATGAACAATACCAATTATTTCCGGAACTATATCGACCTGCGCATGTGGGCAGGAATATTATTCCTCCGACCAAACATTTAAAACATACAACTATGGCCAGCTTAGGGAAAAAGATCCTGTCGGCATTTGTGGAAGTGAACGACGACAAAAAACAAGAAGCGGCAAAACCGCTTCCCAAAGAAGAACAGCCGAAAGCCGCACCGCAAACGGACTTTACGGCAAACCGCGTGACTATTCATAACAGTTATACATCACCAGTTAACAGCAAGTTCGCAGCTTATTTCGACAAGCTGTTCCGCGAAGCCAATATACCAGGGCCTGACTATTATGAGTTCAGTAAAATGATCGAAGCCATGCAGGCGATCGCAGATGAGCAGGTTCGGTATGTCACCGCATATGCAGGCCTCAGCGTACAGGGGCTCGACAAACAAAAATTATTGTCAACGGCTACACAGTACCTGCAATTGCTGGAGACGGACGCCACTAACTTTCATAACTCTGTAGATGCAGCGCTGCAAGAAAAAGTGCATGAAAGAAAACGGCAGCTGGAAGAAAAAGAGAAACGCATTCAACAGCTGGAGCAGGAAATAAGCGCCTTGCAAAACGAACTGTTGACCGTGCAAAGCGAAATAAAAGAGAACGAAGCCAAAATAGAAGCCAATACGGGCGGCTATAAAAATGAAAGTGAGGCGATGAAGGACCGTATTCACTATGACATGGAAAAAATTAAACGCTATATACAGTAAACCAACAAAACATGATAAACGCAATTCAAAAAACAAAGACACCTGGCTGGTTCTCCGAACCGAAGAACATAGCCACCACGATCATAGGCGTATCCTTATTTGCCGGCCTGGCTTATCTCTTTTTGACCTATATATTGCCGTGGCTGGTAACCGTAACCTGGAACCTGGTAAACCTGGTCATTGGCGGCGTGATCCTCGGCTTTATGCTGATGATCGTAACCAATAAAAAATTCTGGCGGGCATTGAAATACCTGTCGGAGTTCATCGCCAACTACACCATTGGCATTGCCATAGAACTGAACCCGTTCAATATACTGCAAGCCAAAATCGAGCAGGGTTATAAAGACAGGAACACCTTATACCAGCAGGCGGCCAAACTAAAAGGGAAACAAAGTGAGCTGGTTGATAAACTGACCGACAAGGAAAAAGAACTGCAGCTGAACATGCAAAAAGTAAAGATCCTGCAGGCAGAACAAGGCAGGAACAGCCGCCAGATCGATCTGTATGCGAACAATGTATTGCGGTGCCGCGAATACATCGACAATGTAACCCCGATCGTGGGCGACCTGAACAAACTGATCACATTCGCCGATGCAGCTTATGAAGAGAGCGGTATAATGCTCGAAGATGCAAAGCTCGACCTGGAAGCCAAGAAAGACCTGTATTATTCAGTAACTACCGGCCTGTCGGCTGTAACAAGCGCCATGAAAGCATTCAAGGGCGATGATGAATTGAACCAGGATGCCGAAAAAGCCCTGGCCATCCTGAAAGTACAGATCGGTGAAAAGATCGGTCATATTAAATCGGCCATAGACGTTACCTCACGATTTATGGACGACAAGGTTTTGGAGGATAAAGCCAAATCGGCCCAGGCTGTTGAACTTATTAACCAGTTCAATATAGACAACGACTTTAACTATACGCAGGATGCGCTGAATAAAAATAATGACAGTGGAAAGCTGAAAGGCATCAAGACACCGGATAGATACCGGGGTCTGCTTGACTGACGATTCACCATTGACGGTTCACGGCCTCATGAAAATGTAAAACAATCAATTAAACACAAAACCAACACAACATATAACCATGGCACTTAAATTAAGACCCGCAGGGAAAGTATTGATCATTGCAGCAGTAGTAACTGCAGGCATCTTCGCCGTACGATGGTATCAAAACCGGCCGCAAGATGTAAATGGATCAATTGAAGTAGGTAAGGTAGCCCTTCCCGATGCACCGGACGCTTCTTTACAAGGGAACGCTGTTAAATTGCCGTTACCCGGTGACGAACCAGCGGTGAACGGGGGCACGCAAATTACCTGGGAACGGATGGCCTGGAACAGCCAGTTTGGAGGCATGTATGCGAACGGCGGCGTTCGCACGACCAAGGGTTCCCTGTTCGATAAAGCGCATCTGGATATTACCTACGTGCGCCAGGACGATTGTAATAAACAAATGGCCGACCTGGTAAAATTTGCCAACGACTATAAAAGCAATCCTAATACACCCGGTGTATTGATCACGTTCATGGGCGACGGTATGCCGGCCTTCATGACCGCGCTCGCCAAAGAGCTGGAGCCCCTGGGCCCCGAATACCAACCCATTATTATACCGGTCACACACGGTAAATCGTTTGGTGAAGACCAGGTAATGGGCCCTCCTGCATGGAAACAGGATGCGAAAAATGCAGTAGGTAAATGTGTGGCCGGTGTGCTGCGCGACGGTGACATCAACATCCTGTTGAAATGGGCCGGTGACAACGGGTTGAAAGTAAATCCCGACGAAACCACCTACGATGGTAATGCCATCAACATCATTGCCGCCAATGACTTCCTGGATGCGCCTAACAAGTACATCACCGGTTATACAGAGAAAAGGAAGCTGATCGTAAATGGCAAAACCACTGGCAGAGATACCACTGTTGGTGTGGATGCTGTAGCCACCTGGACGCCCGGCGACGTAAATGTCGCCACTAAAAAGGGTGGGCTCGTTACCATCGCCAGCACCAGACAGTATGCATCCCAAATGAGTAACCAAACCATTGCCATTAAAAAATGGGCCTATGATCACCGAACCGATATCGAGAACATGATCATTGCCCTGGCCCAGGCCGGCGACCAGGTACGTTCGTTCAACGAAGCCAAAGAGTTTGCGGCTGAAGTGAGCACCAAGCTATACCAGGAACAAAATGCCGCCTATTGGCTGAAATATTTTAATGGTGTAGAGGAAAAAGACATCCAGGGCCTGAAAGTGAACCTCGGCGGTTCTGCCGTATTCAACCTGAACGACATGGCCAATACCTATGGGCTGGGCGAAGATAAGGTAGACCGTTATAAAGCGGTATATAACACCTTCGGTAACCTGATGGTGAAAATGTACCCGGCCATAATGCCCAGCTTCTTGCCGTATGAGAAAGCCGTTGACAAATCGTTCCTGTTCAGCGTGATCTCGAACCACCCCGAATTATTGCAGGGTAAGGCTATTGAAACAAAATATGCTGAACGGATCACGGAGGCGGTATCATCCAGATCGTATGCTATTCAGTTTGAGACCGGGTCTTCGGCCATTAAACCGGCATCATACAAAATGCTGGATGAAATATTTGAATCGGCTGTGGTAGCGGAAGGTTTAAAACTGGGCGTGTATGGTCACACCGACAATCAAGGTAGTGACGACGTAAACATGCCACTATCACAAAAGCGTGCAGAAGCCGTCCGCGCCTACCTGCTTAGAAAAGGTTTAAAAGAGAACCAGATTGAAGCCAAAGGTTATGGCGCTGAAAAGCCGGTTGCTGATAATGATACAGAAGCGGGTAGAAGCAGGAACAGAAGAGTAGAGATTGTGCTGGGCGAATAACAGGGGATTTCGGGATTTCGGGATTTCGAGATTTTGAGATTTTGAGATTTCGGGATTTTGAGATTTCGGGATTTTGAAATCCCGATAGTTTGAGATGTAGGTCGTTGCGAGCGTATTGAGACTGAAGAGATCCTGAAATCTCAAAATCGTAAACCAGAAATAACACGCTGCTGGCAACGCATCGCAATTAATTTGAATTACAAACACGCAGACTAAAAGCATGAAAAAAGTTTTCCAGCCTTTCGCAAAGATCAACCGGCAAACCTTTATTCTGCTGGTAGCCTTGCAGGTGGTTGTTACTTTATTGATATGGCATGGCCTGTCGGATGGATTGATACCCAGGCCGGGCAAAGTAGCCACGGCATTTGTACAGTTGCTGGGCAGCAAAGTTCTGCTCGACAATATTTTGGTAAGCCTGCTGCTTACTTTAAAGGCCATGCTGTATTCCATCCTAATAACACTGGCATTCGCATATTTATCAGTGCTGCCTTTCTTCAAGAGTGTGGCCCTGTTCATTGTGAAATGCCGTTATCTTACCTTAACCGGACTGATATTCATTTTCACCCTGCTTACCAAAGACGGCAGCCAGCTGAAATTATCATTGCTGGTATTTGGCATCGTGCCCTTCTTTGTAACTTCTTTTCTTTCGGTGATCGTACATATCAATCCGCAGGAATATGAGTTATGCAAAACCCTCGGCTATAGCAACTGGCAAACATTGTATGAAGTAATTATCATTGGCAAGGCCGACCAGGTGTTCGAGATCCTGCGGCAGAACTTTGCCATCTCCTGGTTAATGATCACCATGGTGGAAGGATTGAGCATGAGTGAAGGCGGCATTGGCACCCTGCTGATAAAATACAACAAGTACAACGATCTTACCAATGTGCTGGCCTTACAGCTGGTGATCTTTCTGATCGGTTTATGTTTCGACTATTTACTGGGCACCATCCGCCACTGGTTGTTCCCGTACAGCAAACTAAAAACAGTGAGAACAAAATGACACAACATACAAAGGCAGAAGTAATCTTACAGGTTAAAGATGTAGCGCTTACTTATGACAGGCCGATCTTACGCGATATAAATCTTTCCATCAGGAATATCGTAAGGCCGGGGTTTTCACAAGGCCAGGTAGTGACGCTCATTGGCCGAAGCGGTATCGGTAAAACGCAGTTGTTCAAGATCCTGTCAGGGTTACAAGCACCTACTTCCGGACAGGTTACCATACACGGCAACCAACCGGTAAAAGCCGGTGACATGGGCGTTATTTTCCAGAACTATTACCTGTTCGAATGGCGAACCGTGTATCAATCTCTGATGCTGGCCGCCAAAAAGAACAAGGTTTTAGCTGGCATGGAAAAACAAACGATAGAACAATATGCACACCAGTTCCAACTAACCGGTCACCTGATTTTGTATCCCCGGCAATTGTCGGGCGGACAACGGCAACGCGTAAGCATTATGCAGCAGCTGTTAAAAGGTTCTAACTTCATATTGCTCGATGAACCGTTCAGCGGACTCGATGTTTGCATGCTCGACAAAGCTGTTGAGTTATTATTACAGGTATCGTTATCAGATGAATTGAAGACGCTTATCATCGTTTCACACGATATTGAGACCAGCGTAGCCATCTCCGACACCGTATTTATTCTGGGCACTGAACCCAACAAGGCGGGCGCCACCATTAAAAAGGAAATTGACCTGATAGAACGTGATCTTGCCTGGCAGAAGAATATCAAACAGGAAAGACGTTTCCTGGAAACATTAGAAGAAATAAAGGCAGACCTGTAAACTTACAATCCGAATCGCCATCCGGCCTTAAAGGCCAGCCAGGAGGCATAACCCGACGACCCAACGCGTTTGAAGCCATCATAGGCAACGCCTACTTCAAACGGACCTAATTTAGCGCCCGCACCCACATCGGCCGTAAAACGCGAATAAGAACTATTCGTGGTTTTATCTTTAATATGACCGATACCAGCATCCGCATGAAGGAACAATAAATTACCTGGTAAAAAATACCTGCGGACCCCAACCTTAACCGGAACATAGGTGATGTTACCAACCTCACCTGACTTTGCATCAAAAACAGTGTATCCTACTGTACCTACCAATTTGGTCTTGCCCGGACCGATACCTACTCCCGCTTCAGCACCCAGTCCAAAATTATAATCATTTTTAAAACTGGTTTGTACCGGAGCGGCATACTGTCCATGTGCAAATACGAAGAATAATTTCTGTGCTTGCGCATCATATCGACTGGCAACAAGCATAAATGCTATCACCAGTAAAGAACGAATACCCTTGTTCATATTGGCAGGTTATTGATGTAACAGAAAAGAAAAATTTATGCCATTATACCAGGCGGTATAGCTGTTAATTCACATATATCACGCTGGTTACCGCTTACGCTGTATGGAGATCCAATTATTAACGTTTCTATAGGATATTGATCAAAAACTGACAAAGGAATTGGCAAAATATATTCGAAATTTAAGAATCTGTTAGAATAGAAATATCTGCCGAAGTTTAACGTATCAGGAAAGGCATTTTGTAATTACCAGAAGCAGTGTAGGGATTAATGTATTCCGCCCGTGAAAACAGGTGGGCCGGATATGTATTGCATAAACCTATATAGGAACACTCAATTTTAAATCCAACAAAATGAACTTCAACAAAGTGAACAACCTGGCAGGGTGGGCGGTATGCGCTGTCGCCTGCACCGTTTACCTGCTCACCATGGAACCAACAGTAAGCTTATGGGATTGCGGGGAATTTATTTCAACAGCTTATACCCTCGGCATTCCGCACCCGCCCGGCGCACCGCTGTTTCTTTTGATCGCCCGCTTCTTCATCATCCTGTTTGGGGATAACCCACATAACGCCGCTATTGCAGTAAACAGCATGAGCGCCATAGTGAGCGGACTAACCATCTTGTTCCTCTTCTGGACCATCACTCATTTTGCCCGTAAGCTCATCCAAAAAGATGACGGGCCGCTTGGCCGCCAGGCTGTATTCACTATCATCAGTACCGGCACCATAGGTGCGCTTGCCTATACGTTCTCCGATTCGTTCTGGTTCAGCGCCGTTGAAGGAGAAGTGTACGCGCTTTCTTCTTTCTTCACCGCCCTGGTGTTCTGGGCGATATTGAAATGGGAGCAACAGGCCGGTAAACCCGGCGCCGATAAATGGCTGATCTTTATTTTCTATATGATGGGCCTTTCCATAGGCGTTCATTTGCTCAACCTGCTCACTATACCGGCGATCATCATGGTATATTATTTCAAACGATTCAAAGTTACCCGGCGAAATACCATCCTTGCCTTTCTCATTGGTTGCATCATCACCGGCTTTATCATGAAGTTCATTATTGTATATACGGTAAAAGGCGCCGGCGCACTGGATATTTATTTTGTAAATGAACTGGGCGCGCCCTTCTTTATGGGCTTTGCTTTCTTCTTCCTGTTACTAGCAGCCGGTATTGCCTGGGGCATCCGCGTTGCCAATAAAAGAAAGCTGCACTATCTGAAGCTTGGTTTGTGGAGTACAGCTTTCATGCTCTTAGGGTATTCAACCTACCTTACCACCATGATACGATCAAATGCCAACCCCGGCGTTGATATGTACAACATTGACAATCCTATTAACCTCGAAGGATACCTGAGCCGCGAAAAATATGGCGACTGGCCTATTTTATACGGTCCCGATTTTACTGACAAAGCGCCTTTCGTTAAAACAGGCGAACAATATGTGCGAGGAAAGGAAAAGTATGAAGCAACAGGTTCCCGCTACAAACAGGATTGGGGCAATACCCCTTCCTCCCATTTCTTTCCACGGATGTTCGATGACAGCAATGAACGCGGACAGATCGATTGCTACCGGCAGTTTGCCGGACTTGGTCCAGATGAAACACCAACCATGGGCGACAATATAGAATACTTCATGCGTTACCAGGCCGGCTGGATGTATATGCGTTATTTCATGTGGAATTTCGCCGGCCGGCAAAACGACCTGCAGGGTTTTGGTAATCCGCGGGACAGTAACTTCATCAGTGGGATCTCTTTAATCGACAATGCCATGTATGGCAATCAGCAGAAAATGCCCGAAAGCACCCGCGTCGCCAATAAAGCCCATAACAAGTTGTACATGTTGCCGCTGTTACTAGGTGTTGCGGGAATATGCTTCCAGTTCAAACGCAATCGCCGTGATCTGCTGGTGAACGGCCTGCTGTTCCTCATCACAGGGCTGGGTATTGTAGTTTTCCTGAACCAGGCAGGCTACCAGCCCCGGGAACGCGATTATGCATTCGTAGGTTCCTTCTATGCCTTTTCCATCTGGATTGGACTGGGCGTATTGTGGGTAAAGCAGGTACTGGAAAAAATAGTGAAAGCGCCGATAGCTGCTTACCTGGCAGCCGGCCTGTGTTTCGTGGCGGTTCCGGCGCTTATGGCGCAGCAGGAATGGGACGACCACGACCGCAGTAAAAAAACCCTGGCCCTCGATCTGGCTAAAAACTATCTGGAAAGTTGTCCGCCCAACGCCATTTTATTTACCGCGGAAGACAACGACTCTTATGCCTTGTGGTATGCACAGGAAGTGGAAGGCATAAGAAAAGATGTACGGGTAGTGGTTACTACGCTCATTGGTACCGACTGGGGCATTGACCAGCTGCGATACAAGGTAAATAACAGCGCACCGTTCAATGTGGTGTTCACACCCGGGCAGGTTGCAGGTGATAAGCTGAATGTAGTATACTATCAACAAATGCCGGGTTATGAAAAAGACAAATATTACGACCTGTATGATCTACTCAAAAATGTGATTGGCAGCGATGATCCGAAATACACCACTGTGTCAGAAGACGGCGATGTGTATCATTTATATCCTGCCCAAAAATTCAGCGTGCCGGTTGATGTAAAAACGGTAACTGCCAACGGCACGGTAAATGCCGGTGATAAAGTAGTTGACGCATTACAAATTGACCTGAGTCAAAAGAATTTTCTCTTCAAGAACGACCTGGCGATCCTCGCCGTCATAGCCGGCAACCAATGGAAGCGGCCCATTTGCTTTACAAACAATGGCACCGCACAGGACCTGGGCCTGGAAAAATATACCCGTCTGAATGGACTTACCTATCAGCTGGTGCCGGTGGAGAACACGAATACCAGTGGCGTTAATACGGATGTGGCCTATAACAACATCATGCAGAAATTCGGGTATGGCCATGCGAAACTGAAAGGCGTTTATTTTGACGAAGAGAACCGTCGCCGCATGAACACCATCAAGCTGGCACATGCCCAGGTAGCCCGCAGTCTGGCTATGGCCGGCAGGAAAGAAGAAGCGCGCCGGGTTTTACATCGCTTCGATGACAACGTTGATCAAAGCAATATTCCATATGGCTTTACATCGAACCGGGGCAACATGCACAATGTATTCTCACTTCAGTTCCTCGAGGCCTGTTACCTCTCGGGCGATCACCAACTCGCGGCTAAAGTAGCAGCATCCATGAAAAAAGACCTGCAGCAGCAAATGCAGTACTATCATTACCTGGGCGGCGACAATTACAACCAGGATCAAATGGTAAACAATGCCTGGCTGCTGTTGCAGGGAAAGGGCGGCGAACTCACGTACCGGCAGTCGGCATTTGCCCAGGATATATTATCAAGTTATCAGCTGTTACAACAGATAGCGGAATGGGAGCAGGCGTTTCAGGCTAAGAAAACAGTCATGTAAGCTGCAGGACTAACAGATCAGGTGTGGCACACCTTTGATCATATAAAAAAGAACCAGCCATCCACTAGCTAGCGGATGGCTGGTCTCATTTATAACCTTTCAATAAAGTACGAATTCAAGCCTGATTAATATCTGCTGAACCGGTAACGGCCTATATAATTGTTAGCATAATTGGTAGCCACGAATGTGTTGCCATAGATCTTCACATTATCGAAGTACATATTGATGGTATCATCGCCATAGTAATCCGATACCTGAATCGACAGGTCCTGGTGGGAATTGGTAAAGTAAACACCAAATTCGTCGTAGTAACCGTCTGTTATGGTACGAATGGTCCAGGTACCTTCAAGTGTAACCCCATGCTCGGTATAGCGAGCCCGGCCATTATTATAAAAATGGAAAACACCATTTTCAACACCGGTATTAACATTGTACCATCCGTAGGCATCCTTGTGAGCAGCATCGGTAAGTACCCATGAACCGGTGATAGCAGGTTGTACATCTACCACAACTTTTGTACAGGCAGAAAAAGAAGCTATTGCAATAAACAAAAAGGTTAAGCGTAAAATAGGTTTCATGACCAGGTGTTTTAAAAGTGAATAAAGAGTGGTCATATCTAAGAATAGTTATTGTTCTCCCGGTTTATTTCTGGTTTGAACTTAGCGGTCATTTGTGAGATCGTTAACAGCCGGTTGGTAATTCTTTAACAATTGGAAGAGCAGAGCAATCCGCAGTTTACCTGCTATTGCTTGCAGGAAGGTGAAAAAACCATTTAATTTGCACTGTTAAAACTGATGCATGCGCAATCGACACCTCCTTATTTTGACCATCGCCTTATTGATGGCTGCCTGTGGAACAAAGTACAAGAATCCGCATATTGAAATACAAACCAAACTGGGCGATATAGAAGTGGAATTATATCCCGATCAGGCGCCGACGACGGTAGCCGCCTTTCTGTCTTATGTGAAGGCCGGTTATTATAAGAACAGTTCGTTTTACCGTGTTTTGAACAGCGACAACCAGCCATCCAATGCAGAAAAAGCAGAATTGATCCAGGGTGGCTTGTACAGATCGAATCCAAAAGTGCACGATACACTCACGGGTATTCCGCATGAGACCACCCGGCAAACAGGTATACAACATAAGAACGGCGTTATTTCATTAGCCCGGCTTGCGCCTGGAACTGCTACCAGTGAATTCTTTATCTGCCTGGGCGACCAACCAGGCTTTGATTATGGCGGCGAGAATAATGCCGATAAACAAGGTTATGCCGCTTTTGGCAAAGTGGTAAAAGGTATGGACGTAGTGAATAAGATCTACAACCAGCCGGAAGACAACCAATCCTTCGACCCGCCGGTGCCTATCTTTGATATTATTCAATTGTAACATTGAATGATTGCAGGGCAACTGTTTAATAACTATAATGGGACATTAAAATTTCCGGCGTGCATTTTAATGCCATCCCTGTAATAATCCATTCATCGTGCCGACTCACCTGCTTTCGGCATAATTTCCTAACTTATGGACATAATTGCTATTGGCAGGCAGCGTAAAATGCTGCCTGCAAAAAATGCTTATCATTATGAACACCACCATCCAATTGCAGGTAAACGGTAAAAAACATACCGTTGAAGCTGACCCGGCGACTCCCCTGTTATATGTTTTACGAAATCAACTGGCGCTGAACGGTCCCAAATATGGCTGTGGATTGCAGCAGTGCGGCGCCTGTATGGTATTGCTTAACGGCAAAGCCGAACCGAGCTGCATGTTACCGGTAGCCGCCGTAAAAGACAAGGATATCATAACCCTGGAAGGATTGGTGAAACCGGATAACACCTTGCATCCCGTACAGCAAGCTTTTGTGGAAGAACAGGCGGCCCAATGCGGCTACTGCATGAACGGCATGGTCATATCGGCCGTTGCCCTGCTTAATGAAAAATCGCAACCCAACGATGCTGAGATCCGGGCAGGCTTACAACGCGCTTTATGTCGCTGTGGCACCCATAGCCGCATTATCAAAGCCGTTAAAAGCGCCGCAGCCAAACAACAGGGCAAATAGTCTGTGTTTGCCTTTGGTGCAACCAATAACTTATACAAAAAGGAATTTTCACCTTTCCAGTTATGAACAGAAGAAATTTTTTAAAGAATACCGGATGCCTCGCCATCGGCTTTAGCTTAAACGGGTCGTTTATCGATGCGCCGGCGCCCCTGTTCCAGGAATTACCACAAAGTATAAAAAGACATCCGAATATCAATGCCTGGCTCGAGGTGCTGGCCAATGGCCAGATCCGTATTTTCACCGGCAAGCTGGAATTAGGGCAGGGCATCGGTACCGCCATTGCGCAGGTAGCTGCGGAAGAACTTGACTTCCCCATAAAAAGCGTTGAAGTGGTGCTGGCCGATACGGCCCGCACGCCAGATGAAGGATATACAGTAGGCAGTGGTTCTATAGAACAAAGCGCCATGGCGGTTCGCTATGCCGCTGCAGCTGCCCGCCAAAAATTATTGGAGCTCGCCTCGCACCAGCTCAGCATTCCCATTGATCAATTAACGATCACTGACGGCAAGATCTGTACGCTCTCCGGCGATCGCGCTGTTACGTTCTATCAATTATTGAACGGTAAACAAATTACTGACAAAGTACAGTCGCCGGTAATTTTAAAACCAAAAGACAAATACAAACTGGTTGGCAAAGCCATTCCCCGTAATGAACTCTATCGAATGGTACGGGGTGACGAGTATTATGTGCAGGACCTGCGTTTTCCCGGCATGGTATACGCAAGCATCGTGCGGCCACCAGCCTATGAAGCAAAGCTGCTGCAGTTGGATGAAAAAGCATTACTGAAAAGCAATCCGGGCGTATTGAAAACAGTGGTCAACGGAAATTTCGTTGGCATCATTGCCCGTGAAGAATACCAGGCCATTAAAGCACAACGATGGCTGCAACAGAACAGCAAATGGTCGGCCGGCACCAGACTACCCGCCGGAACTGATCTTATCGCTTATTTAAAATCCTTACCCGAACAGCCAGATGAGCCAGGCATAAAAGGAACTATGCCGGGGGATGATGCCAACTGGATCAAAGCGCAGTATTTTAAACCATATCACATGCATGCTTCCATTGGGCCCTCCTGCGCCCTTGCCATTTACGATAACGGACAACTGCATGTATGGTCACATTCGCAAGGCATCTATCCATTGCGCAACTCATTATCGAAACTATTGCAATTACCAACGGAAAAGATCCACATTACCGGTGTGCCCGGTTCCGGCTGTTATGGTCATAACGGCGCAGATGACGTGGCAGCAGATGTGGCCTTGCTGGCCATGGCATACCCCGGCAAACACATTAAACTGCAATGGACGCGGGCCGATGAGCATGCGTGGGAACCTTATGGCAGCGCCATGATCATGGAAGCAGCGGCCGTGCTGGACAGTTCAGGGAAGATAAGCAGCTGGAAATACGACCTGTGGTCAGATACACATAGCATCAGACCGGGTGGAGAAGCCAACAATTTGATCTCGGCACAAAGCCTGGCAACACCTTTCAAAGCAAAGCAGGGGCATGGCGGTGGCGCGGCGCGTAATTCAGAACCGTATTATACGATTCCCAATCAGCTGATAAAAGCACACATATTCCAGGGTCCCTTGCGGGCATCTGCCCTGCGCAGTTTAGGCGCCTATGCCAATGTATTTGCTATTGAATCGTTCATGGATGAACTGGCGGAAAAGGCGGGAAAAGACCCTTTTACCTTTCGGCTTGCACATCTGTCGGATGACCGCGCCAAAGCGGTGATCCGTAAAGTGCAGGAGATAACAGCGAACGTTACGCTGCCGGCTAATACCGGATTGGGAATAGCTTTTTCGCGATATAAGAATTCAGCCTCCTATTGCGCGGTGGCAGCGCAGGTATTTGTACAGCCGGAAAAAGGAACTATCCAGGTGCAAAAAATGTGGGCGGCGATTGATTCGGGTGAAGTGATCAATACCGATGGCGTGATCAATCAAACAGAAGGGGGGATGATACAATCAGCCAGCTGGACGCTCATGGAACAGGTTAAGTATGATGCGCAGCATATCACCAGCCGCGACTGGGCATCTTATCCCATCATGCGTTTTGATCAGGTTCCCGAAGTGGAAGTAGTAGTAATAGCGCAGCCCAATGAAAAGGCCATGGGGGCGGGAGAAGCAGCCCAGGGACCAGCTGCCGCCGCTATTGCCAATGCAGTATATAAGGCCTGCGGCAAGCGAATAAGGCATTTACCTATATTGGATCATCTGATGAAAAGCTGAGCCATCGCCGCAGCCTTTCACGTATACAGCCGGTCGCGGGGGAATTTTTATAACTGCGCCAGCCTGACAATATCTTTTACTTCCAGCACCTGCTTTTCGTATCCTTTAGTGGCCGCGTGGATCATGGCCAGTCCCAGCTCACGTAACGTGGATACATAACTGGGGAACAAGGGTCTTACTATTGGATATAACCAGCTGACAAATTTGTATCCTTTTAATGTATTCTTCAATCCTTTCGTAGGCTTCATAAAACCGGGCCTGAACATATAAGCCGCTTTGAAGGGCAGCCGCAGCAGGTCATTTTCCGTTTGTCCTTTTACCCGGGCCCACATCATTTTACCATGCTCCGTGCTGTCGGTACCAGCACCGGAAACATAACAAAAGGTCATGTCGGGATTGTGATCGGCCAGGATGGTGGCCATATACATGGTAAGGTCATATGTAAGACGATGATATTCTTTTTCTTTCATACCAACAGAGGATACCCCTAAACAAAAGAAGCAGGCATTATACCCCTTTAGTTGATCTTGAACAGGCGAGAGATCAAAGAAATCATGGTGCAGTACCTCTTTCAGTTTCGGATGACTTACACCGGCTGTTCTTCTGCCCACCACCAGCACTTCTGTGACATCAGGATGTTGCAGGCATTCATGCAAAACCCCTTCCCCTACCATACCGGAAGCACCCGTTATAATAGCTTTAATTTTCATATATCTCTTAATAAAACAGTTTATGATCCTACTTGTTTACTGCGCTCTACTGGTTGGTTTCGATTTGAGGGTAATAAGGTAATACGACGTCATTTATTGTAGCATCAGGCGATCTGCCAATTATTTCGCAAGGAAATAAAATTTACCAGTAAAAAGAAGAGGCTGTCATAAATGACAGCCTGAATTCATTACAATGCAGATCAGGTAAGCCTATTATTTTTCCACATCAACCGTTAGACTAAACAGTTCCGCTAACAACTCATAGCTGCGTAAGCGGTCTTCTTTGGTTTCTGCAAAAGTAGCCACCATCACTTCCGGCACATCCAGCTCTGCCGCCAACGCTGTTATTTTCTCTTTAACTACAGGCGGCGTTCCCACAATGGTGCGTTGCCTGTTAAACAGTACGCGTTGCCATTCGTTATCGGTGTATTTATATTGACTCGCCGCCTCGTAAGTAGGTATTTCATCATAGCGGCCTTTTTCGAAACTCAACAAGCGGTAATCCATGACGGCCTGCACCTGTTCCGCCTTGTGTGCATCTTCTGAACAGAAGGCAAAAACACCTACACTTGCTTTAGGCGTTGATAATTGATCTGAAGGTTTGAAACGTTGCCTGTAGATGGCAATAGCGTCTTTTCCGCCAACCGGGTTTATGAACTGGGCATAACTTAAGGCCATACCGCTATGGGCAGCCAGGTAAGCGCTTTCGCCGCTGCTGGTCAGCATCCACATTTCAGGCACGGTATCAATTTGCGGAATGGCCCGTACTTTACCCTGGATGTTATTATAACTTGGCTTGTCGGTTAAAAAGTCCTGCAGATCGCTGATCTGTTGAATATATTCCTGCGGATCAAATGTATTGGAAGGATTCAATAACTGGGCTGTTATGCGGTCGCCACCCGGTGCACGGCCCACGCCCAGATCGATCCGTTGCGGATACAATGCTTCCAGCAATTTAAAGTTCTCTGCCACTTTCAGGCTGCTGTGATTGGGTAGCATAATGCCACCCGAGCCCAGGCGGATGCGACTGCTTTCAGCGGCCAGGCGGGCAATCAGTATTTCAGGTGCGGCGCCTGCCAACGTTATCGTATTATGGTGTTCACTCAGCCAGTAGCGGGTATATCCCAGCTTATCAGCCAGGCGTACCAATTCAATCGATTCCTGTAAAGCTTCAGATGCATTGCTGCCCCGCCGAATGGGGGTTTGATCAAGGATACTTAATTGTAGCGGCATGCATATAGTAACAGGGGAGCTGTAAAAAGGTTTAATGGCGTCATGCCGGGGTAAATAATTTCTTACCCGGTGAACCGGATAAATGCAGGCGGCACATGATCAGCCAGCCATACGCCGTTGGCCGACAAATAAAATTTATATCCCTGCTTATGCATGACGCATTAATCCTCAAACCAAACCGGTTGCTTTCGACAGCCGGTCGCACAGGTCTTTTATATCATTACTTCTTATAATTTCATTCCGCCATTCTCCGTACATGCCCATTTTTCATCGATATTGTAAGGTGCAACCACCGCCCGTTCCCTGATCTCTTCAAAGCTAATTGTATTGATGATCGCACCATTCTCAAATACGGTGATCATCTGATCTTCATAGCCGGGTGATGTTTCCTTTCTTACTGTCTGGTAACCGGCATCGGTGCGGATCAATTTTAACTGTCCGGCCTTTGATGTCTTGAACGATTGTACCAGTTTACCATGTGAATCCACCTCAACCGGGTGCTTCTGCACATCCACCGGTTTACCATTCACTTCGGCATACGAACATTTAAATGCAAACTTTTGCGTATCCCTGTCTACTTTCTGCAATAAAGCACCGCCCATACCTAACAACAGGTTCTCTGCACTGATGCCATTTACTTTCAATGCGCCATAGATGCTACGAATGGCCTGTACATTAACACCATCACCCTGTAACACCCGTACCTGTGGCGGCAATACCTTATAGCCTTTTTCATTGATGGTATAACCGAATTTGTTCAGTAAAATATCAAACACCCTCAACAGCGTAAATACGGGATCACCACTGTCAGGACGGATCACCAGCACCCCATCCCTGCTCAACACGATATCTTTTAATTCAGTTCCCCAGTAGTCACTGCATGCCCGGAAGATGTCGAACGAGTCAGATACACAGGCTACGATACCGGTGGGAAAGGTTTTCAATATATGTTTGAATATCTCTCTTTCCCCTTCTTCGCCTAACAGGGTGCAAACCGAGTGCTCGGTAGCCGGCACTGACAAACCATACACTTTCTGTGCATCATAATAGCGCTGTGCTACTACACTACCCATGAGCGTGTCGCTGCCCATAAAATTGATCAGGTGAGCCGCACCGCCCAACCCGGCGCTTTCTACGGAACTGGCGCCGCGGAAACCGAAATCATTCAAGACAAAATCGATAGCGGCTTTAGAAGCTTCTGAAGCGGTTTCTTCAAAATACTCCTCCACGATCTTTCTCACTTCACGGGAAACAGTAGCTACTGTACAGGGATACCAAACCTGCATCAACAGCGTTTCCAGGAAATTTGATAACCAGAAACATTCAGGGTCTGTATTTTCAATGGTCATCAGCACATTATTCACGGGCACTACCGTTCCTTCAGGCACCGCTTTAATGCGAACAGGCAATCGGCCATTGTATTTTTCCAGAATATAGTCAAACTTGCTCCGGTCAAATACATCTGTTCTGCCAAATACCTGCTTTAAGAACTCTTCAGCAGCATCGATCTTTTCTTTGGTGATCACCTTGCCTTCGAGATAGTATTTCAGAAAATATTGCAGTCCGAAGAAAATGGTCTCATTGAATTGTCCACCCCGGCTTTCGAGATAAGAATAGATCTTTGTTGTTCCGGGATAGTATAATTTATGGTGAGAATATTTATAAGCATCGGCTAATAATACAAAGTTCTCCTGCGTTTTCATATGATGTAAGTTTAAATTGTTAATTAAGGGTCTTAAGGTCTTATGAAATTATATGTTCATGTTCTTCAATAACAGGTTTACAAGTACGTGGTGCTCTTTGGCAATTGCTCCCTGTTGCATCATTGATTGCAGTTCCTTAACAGGGAACCAGCTCAGTTCTTTCAGATCGTCATTGGCCTGGGCCTGTCCAAACAGCCATTGGGTCTTAAAAAACAACGTAACGATCTTATCTTCTTCGGAGCGGTAACGCCAGTCATCTATTTTGGCCGAACCCACATATTGCATGGCGCTTACTTCCATATCTCCACATTCTTCCTGCAATTCGCGGCGGGCGGCCGCTTCATAATTCTCATCCGCGGGATCGGCAAAACCGCCGGGGAAACGCCATTGGTGGGCATTGTGCTTTTTACCTAACAAAACCTGCGTATCATTCTCTTTCAATACCGCGATATCGACCGTAGGATATACTTTTGAATAGGTATTCTGATAAGCATAATTAACACCCATCCGGAAATCCGTTGTATCCAGCACTTTGTCGCTATTTTCGTTCCGAATGGCCGTAGCGGAATGTTCGCCTAACTCAGGCAAAGCCACTACCTGTAAATGGCCGCTGTAATAAGGAATAAAACAATCGCGGCTGCCGTATAATATAAACGATTCCTGCGGAAAGGTATTTTGTAAGAGGGCATCTAACTGTTTGCTCCAGGTCTCATCTGAAGGATGATCGCTCAATGGCAATACCATCAGCTCGGGTGCATATTGTTTCAATAATCGCTCCCGGGTGTAAAAATCGAAGGGGTTGCGCCGGCTGCCTTTTACCGGCGATACACCCAGCACCACCACTACTTTATTGTGTTTGGAACGGATTTCATCCAATAAATACTTATGTCCGTCGTGCAGGTACGGGGTTTGAAATCTTGCTATAATAACACCAGTTGCTTTCATTTTGCGTTATTTATACGCAAATTTATAACGCGACGTTGGAATATCCAAATTTTGCGTAAAACAAACGCAAAATAAATTTATGGCTGTTCCTTAATTGGTTGGTCCTAAGGAAAGCAGGAAGCGAAAGCTATAAGGCAGGAAATGCCGGCGACACCATTGACACAGTCTATTGAATAGACCCTCTAAAAATTGTAAACGCACCATTAATAGTTATAAACAATACGGTAACAATTATTAACGACCCATTTTCGGCTGTAAACCATACGTCACAAACTGTTACAGTTCCTTTGCCTGCTATAAACCATATGCTACAAACTCCTGGAACGCCATTTATAGCTATAAACCATACGCTACCAAGTTTGGGGCACCATTTGTAGCTATGAACGATGCGCTAAAAACTATTACGACCCGTTTCTGGCTACAAATAATACGTTCCAAACTCTTACAAAAACCACTGATTTGAGAAAGGTATTTCTAAGCAGATCAAAGCCAGGCAACAAGGCCAATCCTAGGCTTTTTTTCTGCGACCTTTACTCAATTTGGTTCCTATTGCATCAATAGCTGCCGAGTCAAGGATAATGATCTGCTTTGTGAGGGCAACATAATACATTCTTGAAACAGGGACTTCTACTCGCAAATTGGTAAATCTAACAGAATCCCTTGCTACCACATCTATATGTTCAGCCGCCACTGCGAATGACCGGTGCACACGCAAAAATTTATTCTCTGGTAGCAGTTTCATCGCTGCGTCAAGTGATACCCGGGCCATGTACATGTTATTGAAGGTGTATAATCTGGTATAATTTTTTGCGGCCTCCAGGTAAATGATCTCATCAAGATCCAGTTTTTTCAAAAGACCATCCTGTCTGAAAAAAAAAGTTTTTTTGTCCATAATACACAGTTAAGGATTACATGGTTACTCAGTAATTGATTAACGAATATACTATTTTGGGCAGGTGATCTATGGCTTTAGATCATGACAGTATACCACATGGCCATAGCGCTACTGTTTCATACATGATTGAACTATGGTTAGCGAATTATCATACATTCTTACGACATAAACAAGTCATTCGTCCCGGCTTTTGTTATGGTTCGTCCCCGCTTTAACTGGTGCCCGTCCCTGATACTGAGTTGTTCCCCAATAGCGAATGCTATTCGTCCCGGGTTTTTCCGAAGCCCGTCCCAACTTTAGGTAAAGCCCTTCCCTTTTTTCAGGAGACAGCCGGTATTACATCTAGTTTTGAGTCGTTAATCGTTGCTGATGAAGCATTCGCTTAATGCCAAACGAGAGAAGCGACTTGAATGGCATTCTTCAATCAGCGATCATTGACACTGTTTTTTTTCAAAAGGAATTCCACAGTAAAAGCGGCTTACAAACAGGAAATTTTAATCAGTTGTTTGGTGCCGATCAATTTCATCCCGTCCGGCCTTACATTCACCATACTCATTGACTCAGTGTCACCTGGCTTACGCTTATGCGAAGCTTTATTAAAGGAGCACGGTGCCGGAAGGCCATCGGGATTGGGCGAAGCTTTGATAGTAGCGTTATCTGCCTTGTTTTGCCTTAAAAAAAACGCATCGCAGGCAGGCTGGACAAACCGATTTATTCACCACAAAAACTCAACGACATGAAGACGATAAGGGCAAAGTTCCCAAGACGCGAAAGCGAATTCACAACAATAAGCGAACGCATCGAGGAAAAAATGGATAACAACCCTGGTTTCCCCGATCCACCGCCAGCATTGGCAGAGCTAAAAAAGACACGGCCTGCATTTCAGACCGCACGTAAAGAAGCCAAGAGCGGTGACAGGGAAAAGGTGGCTATTAAAAACAAGTTGAAGGCTATTATGCTGAACTCGCTGATCGAACTGGCCGATTATGTAACAGTAACCAGCAAGGGCGACAGAACGCTGATCCTTAGCAGCGGTTTTGATGCTACCAGCGAGAGCAGCAATGGTTACGACCTGCCACCATCTATTGAAATACTCGATGTTGTATTGGGCGGACCAGGAACGGCTACCACACGTATTAAAAATGTAACCGGCGCGAAAGGCTACATACATCAATACACGAAAGAGCCGCCTGGTATAAACACCGAATGGATAGGAATGGGCAGTTCCGAGGGCATTTATACTTTCGAGGGACTGTCCTCCGAAAAGCGATACTGGTTTCGTGTTGTAGCCATCGGCTATAACAGGCAAACCGGGTTCTCGCCGGTTGTTTCCGTAGTGATTCAATAGAACATATCAAATTGTCCTTACACAGGATTACAACGGGGCTGCGCAGGCGGCCCCGTTTTGGTGTGCAGCTATGAGATCGGGAAACAAAAATTCATTTTTTTTATTCTAGAAGGATGGGAAAAAATACTTTCAGATTCAATTCGCTTCATTATAATTTGATATTCATTTTGTTATAGTGTTTCTTACATTTGTATCAAGTTAAGAGGCAATTTCTCTGGATACTGCTATAAAAAGATTTTGAGTAACTTGTAACAAAGAAAAACCATGGATAGGTCATTACTTGATAGAATTACGATACAGCCTGGACTAATGGGCGGCAAACCTACCATTCGCGGAATGCGTTTTCCGGTAAGCGATATACTCGAGTTATTGTCAAGCGGTCTTTCTGAAGCCGACATAATTGAAGAACATCCTGTTCTTGAAAAGGCAGATATTGCAGCAGCTCTCCTATATGCTTCGATGAAAATTAAAAATACAGTAGTTATTCATGCAGCCTGATTGGGAAATTTGGATAGATACAAATCTATCGCCAATCATAGCCAAATGGATGGCTGAAGCGACTGGTTTGGTCGTTAAGTCTTCTTACAGCCTTTCATTTCATTTTTTGACCGATAAAGAAATTTACGAAAAGGCAAAAAATCGCGGACGGGTAATCTTAGTATCAAAAGATGCCGATTTCCCGGAACTAATTAATCGATTAGGAGCTCCTCCTAAATTGATCAATATTAGAATTGGTAATATGGGAAGCAGACAGCTTTGGGAGCGAATTCAAGCTGGGATAACCGAGGCAGTAAAAATTCTAATGACTTCTGATGTAGCCATCGTTGAAATTGACTGATACTTCCAATGTTCTCATCGAAGGCCGGGTGTTCAAATTTGTATTCCGCGCTCCCTAAATCTCGAAATTGATCCCTTCCTTCACCAATTCCTGGTAGCGCTTTTTATTGAACTGGTACATTTTACCGGGGCGGCCCTTGCCTTCGCTTTTTGCCAGTTCATCCGTTTCGTCAAGAATACCCAGGGCCATTACCTTTTTATAGAAATTACGGCGGTCTATCTCCCGGTCAAGCAGCGTAACATAGAGTTTTTCCAGGTCGGCAAATGGAAACTTACGATCGAGCAATTCAAAGCCGATCGGTTGATACCGGATCTTGGTGCGCACCCTTTCAATAGCCAGGGTCAGGATCTTCTTATGATCAAACGCCAGCGGTGGCAGGGATTTGATATTGAACCATTGTGCATTTTCGGCATCTGTACTGGCCTTTAATTGTTGGAACTGGCTGCTTTTTACTAATGCAAAATAGGCAATGGAAATTACCCGCTTGCGGGGATCGCGATCCGGATCGCCAAATGTATACAACTGTTCGAGATAATTTACTTCGATCCCGGTTTCTTCCCGTAACTCGCGGCGAACCGCTTCTTCCAGCGATTCTTCGGGCAGCACAAAACCACCGGGTATCGCCCATGCATTTTTAAAGGGCGGATACTTACGCTGAATAAGCAAAATAGATACGCCTTCGTTCTTGGAATATCCAAATACAATGGCATCTACTGCAACTTTGATGTCTGAACCAGCTACTGACATGGGATGCAATATAAAACATTCAGTTGTAGTACCAACCTGTGCATAATTTGATAATTTGCTAATGTGATAATGTGATAATTGAAATACAACAGCATATTAACCCGTATCTTTAACGCAAATCTGATCCATGTATCTGTTGATTCCCGGCCGTCATCAATTGCTCACACAGTTTCAGTTTCGCTATATTCAACGGCTTATACAAAATGGTTTGAACCAGGAGAAAGACGTATTTGGTAACTCCATTGGCATTACGCAACCGATTAAAGCCGTACTATTTGCCGTTACTTCGGCCAACCACTCGAATACACGCCGCAATCCATTACCCTTCTACCTGCGGGCAATAGCCATTGAAGATTTTGGCAATACACTCGGCGTTCCCACTTATATCTATGGCATTGACGATGTAGGTCAGGTTCCCAATTTTGCGGGGTATACACTTAAACGCATTCAGCATGACAGCGAAGGCCTGTTCCATTGTACCCCGGCCAATACAGTTGTCATTTGTTCTACACCGGTATTGAACATGTACCACCAGCTTGGTTTCACTATTCTGCCCGCCGAGCTGCAGGATCTCACTACCTGGCAGCACCATACTCCCATGCCATGGGATCTTGTTGAGCACATAGCCAAAAGCACCGAATGGGAAAACGATCCGTTTGTGCAGACACATATGCATACATCGGCGTATAACGTATGGCGCAAATACCGGCGGGGAGAAAAAGTGCAAATGCTTTTCAGAGATGTGATGATCAGCAGTGACGGCGATCTTACGGAAACGCGCGACTACAATGTATATGTTCGCCAGATGGATGACATTGCTGAAATGAAATACCATGATACGGCCAGCTTTATCCAGCCCGGCCGCATCGGCGATATCGGTTGTGCCGTAGGGTCGTGGATCAAACTGGCCTGCAAAGATGAACGCCTGCGCGAATCAGACTTTTATGGTATCGAAGTTTCCCGTTATTTATATGTACTGTGCCAGCAACGGAAAGAAAACGGTGAGTTCATTAACCCGTTCGTTTTCTTCTCCCAGAAAAATGCAGTGACCGGACTGGTATTTGAACCAAACTCCATGAATACGATCCATACTTCTTCACTTACCCATGAAATTGAGTCGTATGGAAGCCGCAATGATCTGCTGCAATTCATTCAAAACCGGTATGAGGAACTGGCGCCCGGTGGCGTTTGGATCAACCGCGATGTGGTTGGTCCCGAAAACAAAGACCAGATCATTCACCTCTGGCTCAATGATGCTGATGGCAGCAATGAAGACCCTTTTGCAACCTGTACCGACAAACAGGCATTTTCTCAATACCTTTCCGGTTTATCAACCCATGCCCGGTTCCTTCGTTTTGCCCGTGATTTCAGGCAGAAAGAAGGTTATGTATTGAAGTATTCAACTACTACAATCCACAATAAGAAATACATTATAACCAGTTTGCGGGATGCCATGGAGTTCCTTAGCCGGAAAGATTATACCGACAACTGGCAAAGTGAAATGCATGAAACGTTTTGTTTCTGGGATCTTTCAGAATGGAAGATCAATCTGCAAAAAGCAGGCTTTACCATCCACACCGACTCAAAGGCATTTACCAATGAATGGATCGTGGCGAATCGCTGGAAAGGAAAATGCGAATTGTTTACCCTCAATAACGGGCAATTGGAACCATTGAATTACCCAGTTACCACTATGTTTTTGATTGGAGTGAAAGCATAACACCTGTAACTTGCACATGCATTGGCTTAACCCCTGTCTGCATAATGAAAAAACATTGGTGTTCATTTCTTCTAATACTTGTATTGACTGGCGGCTGCCGGCATCAAACCAAACCGCTTTCATTCTATTACTGGAAAACGCAGTTCGCACTGAACAATTACGAAAAAAGCGTATTACAGGAACATGCCGTTAAATCGCTGTATGTACGGTATTTCGATGTGGATCATAAAGAGGGCGACGCGCAGCCGGCACCGGTTTCGCCGGTACAACTGGATTCAACTGTACGGTCATACAGGATCATTCCGGTAATTTTTATCAGGAACAGAACTTTTGAACAACTGCCCTCGTCGGCTATTACAACACTTGCCCGCAATGTGTTCGGCCTGGTGACCCAAATCAATCAATCGCAACAATTAATTACCCGCGAAATACAATTCGATTGCGACTGGACAGAACGCACGCGGGACAGGTTCTTCGAATTCATCAGGCAATACAGGGCCATTGCCCAGCAAACGGTCTCTGCCACCATCCGGCTGCACCAGGTAAAATACAAGGAAAGAACGGGCATTCCGCCAGTTGACTATGGGGTACTGATGTATTACAATATGGGCGCTATTACCGGCGATAACAATAATTCCATTTACGAAAAAGCGGTGGCCAACCGGTACAACAGTTACATCAGATCGTATCCTTTGCCAATGGATATTGCCCTTCCTGTATTCTCCTGGGCGCTTAAAGTTCGTGACGGAAAAGTGGTGGAGCTGCTGAATAAAATCAATATCAGCCAGTTTGAAAATGATTCTAATTTTACAAACGTAAACACCAACTGGTATAAGGCAAAACACGGCTGTTTTAAGGCAGGTTACTACTTCAAGGAAAATGATGTCATTAAACCTGAACATGTACCGGCCGAAGACCTGCTCGATATAACAACACAGGTCAACCAGCATACGAACCATCGTATAGGCAAGTTGATCTTTTATGATCTGGATAGCACTAACCTCGTTCAATATGAAAAAGATATTCTCAAAAAAGTACTTCGTAACACTGACTAGTTCGTTCGCCGTTGGAACCGGTATTATACTGGCCTGCGCAGGCGACTGGGGACCTGAATACGGTGATTCCAGCTTTACACCGGAAGCGTTCGTAAACGATGCCTACCAGCCCTTCTTCTATTCAGATATGTTTTACTATGGCATTGGTCACGACAGGCAACACAACACCCGCTTCAATGAATCGAATATAAAGGACTGGGCAAACTACCTGGGCAACGGTACATCCAGGACCGAACTCGAATTTCTGCTCGTGAATGCCCCTGCAGAAACCATCGACAGCCTGGCCGCTTACCAGGCAGGCAGGTTAAAAACCTTGCCATTATCTGTTAGATCATTCTCTTTGTTCCGGAAAAACGATAAAAAGACGGCTGACTTTTTAAGGTACCTGGCACTGGCGAAAAAAAGCGAGGCTTTTGCCGTTAACAACCTGGAATATTCATGGGATTACGAATCGAAGAAAAAGCCCGTAAATATTAACACCGCACAGTTGAATAAAGAATTACTGCAGGAATTTACGCAAACGAAAGACGCTTTCCTAAAACAACGGTACTGGTTCCAGCTGGAACGTTCTTATTTCTTCAACGGTCCGGCACAAAGCGCATTGGATCTGTTTGAGAAAAATGAAGCCTCCTTCGAAAAGAATGAAATGTATTATCGAACCATGGCCTATGCAGCCGGCGCGTGTTATAAATTAAAGAACTTTCCTAAAGGATCCTACTATTACAGCAAGGTATACGACGGTTGCGATGCGCTGAAAACAGTGGCTCACTGGAGCTTTGGCCCCAAAGAAGAAAATGAATGGAAAGCTACCCTGGCGCTATGCGCCAATAACGACGAGAAGGCAACGCTGTGGCAAATGCTTGGCACCTTCTATACCGATGAAAAACGGGCCATACAGGAGATCTACAACCTGAACCCGCACAGTGAAAAACTGAACCTGCTACTAACAAGGGCCGTAAATAAACAGGAACAAAAGTTCAGCACCTGGGATAAAGACTACACCAGTAAAAGTCTGCAATTCAAAAAAGACACCAGCACCAGCGAACTGTTAGCCCTGGTTACCCGCATTGCGCAAGCCGGTAATACGCACCAACCCTATATGTGGCATATAGCAGCCGGCTATTTAAACATGCTGAACGGTAATTTTCAACAGGCTGCTACCGCTTACACTGCAGCCGGGAAAAAATTGCCCAAAGAAGAACTGGTGCAATATCAATTAAGGTTACTGAAACTCGTGAATACCGTTGCAAGCACTCCCAAGGCAGACAGTAAACTGGAAAATAAAGTGCTGGCAGACCTGAACTGGTTGCAAAAACTAAAAACCCCGGATGGAACATTCCGGTATAACACCGCCTTTCAATGGATAAAAAGCACGCTGGCCGACCGGTACATTAAACAAAAAGAATTCCTAAAAGCCGTTTGCTTCAACAATTACCTGTCATTCTATACCAACGACGGCAACATAGAGGCCATGAAAAGCTTTTTGAACAAAGCGAATAAAACGCCTTATGAAACGCTCTGCGCCAGCTTTTACCCGCTTACAACCAACGACCTCAATGAATACCAGGCTATCCGGTTAACGTATGACGACCAACTGGATGAAGCGATCGCTAAAATGGAAACCGTACCTGCCAGCGCTCCATTACCCGGCAACCCCTTCAATGGACGCCTGCAGGACTGCCACGACTGCGACCATGAGGCGCCGCAAAAAATAAAATACACCAAGCTCGACCTGCTTAAAAAGATGAAAGAAATGGAAGAGAAGATCAAAACAAACAGCGAAGTGTATAGCAATGCCATGCTGGTTGCAAATGCGTTTTACAATCTCACGCATTATGGCAATGCCCGTGCCTTCTATGAAAACAATATAGTTGGTTCATCGCATTATTCCCCTTTTGCCATAGATTCTGTTTTCAGGGATTTCCTTATTGATATGAAACTGGCCACCAAATATTACACCCTGGCTTTGAATGCGGCCAAAACAGCCGAACAAAAAGCAAAATGTCATTACATGCTGGCCAAATGTGAACGCAATCAATGGTACAACCAGACGCTTTACAATAACCCCAAATACCAATACGGCGATCATGCCAGGCTTCCTGATTTCTTACCATGGAACGGCTTCAAAGCATTGAAACAGCAATACGCCAATACGCAATTTTATAAAGAAGCGATCAGAGAGTGTGGTTATTTAAGTACGTATGCGCAGCAATAGCGCATACGTACCTCATTATTTTTTCAACACCATATCTTCTTTTGCTGCCCACAGGCCAATGTCCTGTTTGCTTAGGGCGGCAGCCATCAGATCGGGAAATTTGTCAGGTGTACAGGCAAAGACCGGAATGCCCAGATTGGAAAAGAATTGGGCGTTGTTATGATCATAAAAAGGTGCGCCTTCGTCATTCAGGGCCAGTAATACTACTACCTGCACACCGGCCGCTACCAGCTCTACAGCCCGCTTACGCATTTTATCTTCATTGCCGCCTTCGTACAGGTCGGTGATCAATACCAATACGGTATCATTGGGTTTGGTAATGATCTGCTGGCAATAGGTGAGCGCCAGATTGATGTCGGTGCCGCCGCCTAATTGTACGCCAAACAATAATTCCACCGGGTCGGTCAATTCTTCTGTAAGATCCGTTACCGCCGTATCGAATACCACCATCTTGGTTTTAATTGCCGGCATAGAGGCCATCACCGAACCAAAGATGCCGGAGTATACAACGGATGTGCCCATCGACCCGCTCTGGTCGATGCAAAGCACTACGTCTTTTAAGGACGTGCGTTTTCTTCCATACCCGATCCTCGTTTCCGGAATGATCGTTTTATATTCGGGCTGGTAATGCTTCAGGTTCTTTTGAATGGTAGCATGCCAGTTGATCTCGTTATGCCGTGGCCGGCGGTTGCGCGCACTTCGGTTCAAACTACCCATGATAGCCTGCTGTGTTGGCTGCGACAGTTTTCGCAATAACTCATCTACCACTTTCCGAACGACCATTCGGGCGGTGTCTTTCGTTTTATCAGGAATTACTTTACTTAACGTCATTAAGGTGGCTACCAGGTGCACATCGGGTTCTACGTTCTGCAGCATTTCCTTTTCAAACAGCATCTGGGTAAGGTTCAACCGGTTCAATGCATCCTGCTGCATTACCTGTACAATGGAAGAAGGGAAAAAAGTGCGGATGTCGCCTAACCAGCGGGCAACATTTGGCGAAGAAGGACCCAACCCACCCTGCCGGTTGCTGTCATACAAAGCTTCCAGCGTTTTATCCATTTGCAGTTCCCGCTCATTCAATGATACACCGGTGCCATCGTTTTCCTGTCCACCCAGGATGAGCCGCCACTTGCGGATATGTTGTTCATTGTTGATCATTGCTTAAATTTTTTATGCCCAATAATTGCATGATAACCGGAATGCCCTGTTTGGCGCGCTCTTCGTCTACACCGGTTTCAGCCACCGCCCTGCTGGCAGTACCACTTCCACCGGCTTTTGCTTTTTCGCCCAGCTTTTTTCTTTCGGGGGAAGAAAAGCCGGAAAAAGTTCTGCGAAGCAAAGGCAATACCCGCGTAAAGGTTTCTTCATCCAATACATTCACCCAGTTATTAACGAGGTTCCACAGGTCGTTATCAATTAACAAAATGGTGCCGCTGCCTTTCAAAAATCCTTCCAGCCAGGCAGCTGCTTTATCTGGTGGCGTAGCGGCCGACATGGCATAATGAAACACCCGTACCAGCTCATCGCCTTCCAGTAATTTATAGTCGGCCAGCAGCCGGGTGGCATAACCGGCGATCATGGGAGAAGTATTGCCTGCTGCTGCTATGGCCTGCAGGGTTTGCTGCCATTGACCGGTAATATCGGCCTGCTGCAAAACGTTTACGGCATCGTTCAGTTTAAAGAACAGCTCCAACAGTTTTTGGGCGGCCTCATCTGTTACAGCCGTGCAGGCGGCAGGCAGGCTTACACAAATACGGGTGAGCATGCTGTTTACAATACCTGAGACGAGGTCGGCATCTGTCTTCCGTACATTGCCATAACGGGTTACCTGCACCAGTCCCGGCACCACTTCCATTAATTGTATTACATCACCACTGGCGGCTGCCAGGTTATTGATGCATCGGATGCACACTTCCACCGCCCGGTGTAATTCGGCAGGAATGGTATGCTCCAGCAAACCGGTAACCGAACTTAACGTATCGGCTTCAGTGGCTTTGGCGATCACAAATTGCTGTGCAGCTTCCTCCACGGTATTTCCCCAGTTGCCTTTTTCAATGATATTGATCGACAATTCCGGATTCCATTGTAACCGCCACAACTCCTTGAAGGTACCCTTTCCCGATACGTCATGCCGTTCGCCCCATTGTATATCGAGCAGTTGCAGGCGGTGCAGGAAGATGCTGCGCTCCAGGTCGTTCTCCTTACGCAGATCAAGCGTATAATCTTTAAAGTCGGCTGTTGCCGGCAACCGCAGCCGCTTCTGTAATTTTTCTATATCCAGCTGTAATGGCGGTTTGGGTATCTCCTGCGGCACTTCCCCGATCCGGTTGCTTACGATCAGTTCATCATTGATCAACTGCATTAGAATACTTTCGCCATTGCAAAGCACGGTCTGGGTTGCTTCGTTCAGCTCTTCCAGTCCGGCCTTGTATAAATTGCGCATGCTTGCCAGCGCTTCGGCGAGGCGCACCGCTTCTATAACATGCGCTACAGATGTGTCCATTTGTTTTGTGCGGAACAGTTGCGCCACTTTCGCCATCCAGCGGGTGCCGTCATCATTGGGGTGATGCCAGATATGGTCGTACCAGCCGGGCGATCCAATGCCGGCGCCATAACCGCTATAATAACTCAGGCGGCTATACGTCCAGGGTATCCAGGTGCATTCCACCTTCACTTTCGGCAAACCTTTCAGCAGGTCATTATCATCTTTTGGTTTGGGCATCGATACCAGCGCCGGGGCATGCCAGGCGCCACAGATCACGGCTATGTTCCGGAACATTTCTTTTTCTGCCTGCCGGATGGTCTTACGCATCCAGGCTTCACGCAACTGTTCAATACGGTCTTCTTTTTGAGGGAAGGTTTCGCGCAAGGCCTGCATGGCCTCGGTTACGGCATCAAATACCTGTTCGTTATTACGCCGGTGTTCGAACATGTGCTCCCACCATTTCTCTCCATCGTGGTAACCGGCTGCTTCTGCGAGAAAAGAGATCGGGTCTTTCCGGATCGCTGCTGCTTCTGCTACTTCATTGCTGCGTAATGCATAATTATTGATCGAAGGTTCGATAGAACCCGGGCGTTCAGCAACCTGCCTGCTTTCATTTTCCAAAGCAATACTATGGCCCATGGGCAGGTCCATGAACCGCACATGAATATTGTTGCGGCGGGCATATGCGATCGCCTGCCATTCGGGTGAGAATTCAGCAAACGGGTAAAAGGATGAACGTTGCGGATCATCCGGCTGATACACCAGGATAGCTACCGGCGGTTTTAATCCAGCGTGGTTTACCCATTGTAATAAAGGATCTGCCTCCGGCGGCCCTTCAACCAGTACAATGTCCGGCTTTAAGGCTTCCAGGAAATCCTTTACATTTTTTGCTGAACCGGGACCATGGTGGCGTATGCCTAATATATGGATCATGGTGAATGGTCAATGGTGAATGGTGAATGGTCAATGGTCAATGGGGCCTGACTAAACTTTAGATGCCCTGTTAATTCAGCCTGGCTTACATCAGATCTCTGCAAGCCCGGTAAATGTCTTTCCATTCTTCCCTCGGCTTAACTACCGTTTCCAGGTATTCCTGCCATACCAGCTTATCCTGCACCGGGTCTTTAACGACAGAACCGATAATACCGGCAGCCAGGTCAGCCGCTTTCAACTGGCCATCGCCGAAATAAGCAGCCATTGCCAGCCCATTGTTCACAACCGAAATGGCTTCTGCCGTGCTAAGCGTTCCGCTGGGCACTTTGATCTTTGTTTTTCCATCGATGGTGACGCCGCTGCGCAGTTCGCGGAAAATGGTTACGATCCGGCGGATCTCCTGCAGCGCCGGCGGTTCGGCCGGTAATTCCATGATCTTTTCAAAACTTTCAACCCGGCGTTTTACAATATCAATTTCTTCATCCATGGAATCAGGCACGGGCAATATAACGGTATTGAACCGCCGCTTCAAGGCACTTGACAATTCATTCACGCCTTTGTCGCGGTTATTGGCAGTGGCAATTACATTGAATCCTTTTACGGCCTGCACCTCGGTATTCAGTTCAGGAACCGGCAATGTTTTTTCTGAGAGGATAGTGATCAGCGTGTCCTGCACATCGGCGCCAATACGGGTAAGCTCTTCTATACGGGCTATTTTCCCTTCTTTCATCGATCGCATAACGGGCGTTTCGACCAATGCTTTTTCGGAAGGACCTTCTGCCAGCAGGCGGGCATAGTTCCACCCGTACCGGATGGCTTCTTCGCTGGTACCGGCAGTTCCCTGTACGATCATGGTAGAATCGCCGCAAACGGCTGCCGACAAATGTTCACTCACCCAGCTTTTGGCAGTGCCCGGCAATCCGTACAACAACAAAGCGCGGTCGGTGGTTAAGGTAGCCACGGCAATTTCCATCAGTCTTTTGTTGCCAATGTATTTGGGCGATACTTCAAAACCATTTTTCAGTTTGCCGCCGGTAAGGTAGGTTACCACCGCCTGGGGCGTTAATTTCCAATTAGTCGGCCGTTTTCCTGTATCCTGCTTTTGCAGTTCTTCCAGCTCCTGGGCGTATAATTGTTCGGCGTGCTGACGTAATAAGGTTGACATAATGATATGATTATTTAGTCGTTGAAGGATTGTATGGTTTGCTTTTTCAGTTCCAGGAGCCGGGTGATATAGTCGCTGGTATTGCCCCAGGTGGCTCGCGCGTAATCTTCAGGCGGCGCACATTTCTCCAGTTCACCAACAATGCCCACTGGTATGCAATGAATATAGCGGCTGTAAAACGACCGGTTATACTGGTATACGCTTTTGGCGGTATGAATAAATATGGCCCGCGTGAGATCAACGCTCCAGGTATCTTCGCGTTTAATGGCATGCTCAATGATGTTCTCTGCAAACTGGTCAATGAACTTTATACTGTAGAACTCCTGCTCTTTGACCGGTAACAGCGGAATAATGTCAATATAAAAGACCTGGCTGTTCTGCATGAAAGCAGTTGCCCAACGCTGATCTTTGAAGGCAACTACTGCCTGCACCATTGCCGGCAAAAACTTTTTGTTGGTCGCATCTTTTTGCATCGACCGGATGATAACATCGGGTGTACTGTTCAACCGGTTCTCCCAGAACGCAGGTGGCACCGATTGCATCAGCTGCATAACGATGAATTCTTCATCGGTAATTTCTTTGTTATTGCTTAGTTTGTCAATGCCGGTCTTAAAAATGGCTTCATCGAGCCCGGCGGGTAATTTTATCTGAAGTCCTTTTTTTCCGATGGTAACCGTTTTTTGCAGCACCTGCTGGTATTGTTGCACCACAGGTGATTCGGGTATCTGCTTTAACAGCCACAGCGCCACATCCCTTACCTTTTTGCTTTTCTCTTTCGACAGGCTTTCGAGGAACTCAATATCGCCCTCATTGATATTATTAGCCAGTATCAACAGGAACTCAACTTTCGTGGCAGCGTCTTCCTGTGCCCAGGTTTGCAACATCCATTCCCTGGCCGTGGATGCATTTACCTTGCGCAAATGCTCCAGTACGCCTTTACGCTGCTCTACCGAACCTGTTTGCCATAATTCTTCATCGGTGGTGGCCGTAGAAAAATTCCATTCGGGATTGAAGCGCGCCAGCCACTCGCCCCGTTTACCACAACAGGCTACCACCAGGTTCTGCAGCTTTTTTTGAGGAATGCCGACATTCAGCAATTCCGGAACAAACGCTGGCGTTACGATCTGGCCCTTTGCTTCACATAATTGCAACCAGAACTGCAAAAGGGAAATGCTCTCCGAATCGAAAATATCTTTCAGCGTTTGTAAGGCCAATGCAGAGCAGTAGCGCTTTTCTTCTGCATCCGCTTTTGTAATGGTCACTCCTTCTTTTTTTAAGGGCATTACCCCACACTGGCGGTAATTAAATACCAGCGCGGCTGTTTGTAAAAACTGTTCTTCTTTATCGTTTACGGTTTGCTGTAGGTGTGTAGCCGCCGCCGCCAGTTCAGCCGGCAACTCACTAACAGCAAGCGTTCTTTTATCGGTGCCCAGTAAAGCCGTATTTATTATTTGATCCCAGGTTTGCATATACCTGTTTTAATTAGAATATCCTTTGTTATAGAATCTTATATTCCTGCTGGTACCACACCCCAAAGGGTTCGTACACTTTTTCTTTGCCTACTACTGCCATGTTCAACGGTTCGCCACCGCTCAACGATAATAATTTCCAGATGCTCTTAAACCCGTTTTTAATATGCATCATGGCATTGTTGTTGTCCTGTAACCACCATTGCTGTTCATAATAAACCGGCCGCACCTGTTCTATGATGAAGGGCCTTTCGCCGCGGAAGGGCAATGCGGCGCTATAGGCCGTTTCAGCTTCCACGACCTGCTGCCAGTTGGCAAAGCCTTTATACTGTTGTATTCTCTCCGTGCTGATCTGTTTTTTTACAATGGCCCGCAAAGGAACAACGGATGGGTAGAAGACCAGTTCGGCCTGAAGGAAAAGGCCGGGAGTTACTGTCAGCTGCGCCCCCTGGCCGCGTACCATGAACTGCAGCACCAGCGCATACTGATCAGTGGTTACACCGTACAACCAGTTCCTTTCAATGGTTAAATTATCTTCTTCGGTAACCTGTTTACCAAGCACCAGCCATGTATCGGTAATACCTGTTTGCTCTTTTAATTCATCCTGGTTTTGGGTGAAGCCGATCGACGTGCGAAGATCCTGTTGTAATAAGGGAGAAAGGTGTTCGCTATTCTTATAGCCAGTAGCAACGATATATAAGCGCAAGAGCTGGTCGATGAATACTGATTGCCAGCCATCGCGATAAAAGTTTATTTCGGCCATGTTCCTGAGCATACCTGCCAGTCCGGGCGCCTGGGCATCTACCATCCGCCTGGCCATATTCTCAAACCAGGCTGATCCTTTTTCAGGTATATTGATGATGCCATTGCGAATGATGTCTTTTAACCATTGTAAAAGTTCTTCAATACCATCGCTCACTTTTTGTTCACGGGCCTGGCGGCGCTTTGCCTGTGCGGCTTCATCAACCGGTTTATCTTTTTGCGCAGCCTGCTTTTCCTGCCGTTCAGATCGTTTGCTGATCCATTCCGACACCCATGCCGGCATCTGGTTGTTGGTAAAATCATTTTTAGCACGTGCGTACAACAACAGCAGCCCTATCCCATGTTTACAGGGAAATTTGCGGCTGGGGCAACTGCATTTAAAAGCAATATTCACCAGGTCAACCTGCGCCTGATAAGGTTTACTGCCGCTGCCCTGGCATTCGCCCCAGAGCGCCAGCTCATTTACACCTTTGCTCACCCATTTGGCCGGACTCGAGAGCTCCTTCCCGGATCTTTTGGAAGATTCATCAGGTGCCAGGGCAAGCACTTGTTCTTCGGTTAATTGCAAGCAAAAAAGTTTTATTGTCTTTAGAATAAGATCATGGTCCGCTTTTTCTGATCCATGTAACTATAGCATCGTGCAACTGCATGCAAAGTTACCTGTCCCTGGTATCTAAAATCCTATCAGGCGATCAAAACCTTCCCTGCGGATAACATCCTGTATGTGAACCGAGTTGCATACCCCAAAATACGCTGTGATCATGAAGGCAGGAAATGTACAGAATAATTTAATTTGTCACTGTACGCCTATGGCCTGCAACATATTTCATTTATTTCACATCTGAACCTTTTAGGTAATTGCGGCTTTTTGCCGTTACTCCCTCATTAATCAACCTGCTTTTTGGAAAAGATTTCACATACACTTAATATGCTTGCAGGAGCCCCGGGTTGCAAGGGTTTTGTGGAAAAAACCTATTGCGATCACCGGTAGTTATTTTGTTACTCTTATAGAATTTGTATAACTATGATCATGGAAATTTGAAATGCCTGCGCGCACCATTTCTTTCTGTTCACTGATCAACAATTTTCATTTAACCTAAAAACGATCCCATGCGCTTACGCATTTACTGTATTGCTGCCATAGCAGCAACGACACTGCATGCCTGCATAAAACAAACACAGCCAGCCTCCCCTGACGGTTCAGGCGCCAACAACGAAACCCGCGTTCCCATAGAAAATGTCCCGGCAACTAATGTAACAGTGACCTACACCGACGAAAGCAGCTTCGTTAACACTCTTTCATCCTATGGTTACAAAACGCCGGACCAGGTGAACCTTAACCGGGTTGGTACCAGCACGGGTTACACCGCCGTGTATGGATTCAATATTCCCAGCGACCGCCAGGTAAAAGGTTTCAAATGGAATAGCGGCGACCAGCAGACGAATGAATGGCGCCCGCAGGGCATTACCGGATTTACGTGGGCAGGCAGGAACTTCCTGCTGATAACCTGGTATGGCGTAGGCCCGTCCAATATTCCGGGTGTAAACAACCAGCACAAAGGGGTTCGCGTTTCACTGGTTGATATTACCAGCATGAGCAATATCACCTACCGTCATATTCTGCTGGTGCAAAACAAAGCGAATATGTCGAACAGTGAATTGTACGATCCTTCCAACAGCTATGTACAACTGGCCTGCTTTGCTCCGGTAACCATGCATGCCGGGGGGGTGGCTTTTTTTGCCGGTAAACTATACGTTGTTGACACAGGGCTCGGCATCCGCGTATTCGACCTTACCAAATTCATCTCCGCGGCGGGCGATGCTACTGAAACCCGCATTGGTAAAGAAACGGATGGCAGCCTGAAAGCATTCAACTATGCTTATATTTTACCACAGACCGGCTATTACAAGATCACCAATGCGAAGCCATTCTCCTGCATTGAAACGGGTACAGGACTTACAGCTTCCGATATAATGCTTTGGACGGGACAGTACATCGAATCTTCCAGCACGGTTGTGCCAAAAGTGTATGGCTTCCATTTAAATGCTACCGGACAAATTCTAACCTCTCCGGTACCTGAAGTAATTACCCCCATAGATAATGATAACACGAATGTCAACGGTATTCAGGGTGTATATCGTGCGGGCACAAAAACCTTCATGGCCACAACAGGCAACAGCAGTTACGAAGGTTCCACAGCCCGGCTGGTGCGGTATAACGATGGCGCTGCAGCCGGCGTACGCTATCGCTGGCCTCATGGCGCCGAAGACCTGTACCTGGAACAAAGCACTGGCTATTTGTGGAATTTGACGGAATATGAAACAGAGAAGTACGGAACAGATAATCGTTGTGTATTTGCCGTGCGGTTATCAGACTATGATTAGTATAAGCAGAGATAAAAAAAGGTGTGGCCGGAATTCGCCTGATTAGCGAAATGGCCACACCCTTTTATATTATAGAATCAATTACCGTAAATGTGCACGTAACATCCAGGCCATTTTTTCATGTATTTCCATGAGGCCGGTAATAAAATCACTGGTGCCCGCGTCTTTGAACTCATTGGCAAAACGGTCGATATTCTCCCGCATGGTAACAATGATCGTTTCATGATCGGCCAGCAGCTCCCGGATAAAACCGGCACTGTCGTTCTTTTCCCGCATCTGCTCGGTTAAACGGGTCAGCTTCAGAAAATCTTTCAGGGTGCCCGGTGCATAATGTCCCAGGATGCGAATGCGTTCAGCCACTTCATCCATGATCTCATCCAACTGCTCATACTGGCTTTCGAAGAATTTATGTTTGTCATGGAAATCGGGACCTTCTACATTCCAGTGAGCATTGCGGGTTTTCGTGTACAGCAAAAATTCATCTGCCAAAATTCCATTCAAGATGTGCGATACAGCACTCAGATTTTCCGGTTTAATGCCAATGTTAGGTTGCATATATAATACTGTTTTAATAGCTTAAGCTTCCAAAAAGTCCATTTTTATAATCACTCATCGCCTGATCGATCTCCTCCATGCTGTTCATTACAAAATTGTCCTTTGCGGCGATCGGTTCATCAATGGGTTCAGCACTTAAGAATAACAACTGCGCATTTTCAGCAGCAGCAATCCCGATATCCGTTCCCGCCTTATCGAATACGACCAGGTGGTGCATAGCTACAGGCTGGTCGTTCACCACCACTTTTCCTTTTATCACATACAGCAGCGTCCAGTAATCAGGTGTTGCATGTAATTCAATTTCCCTGCCAGCAGCTATTTCGCCGACCATTGAAACAACCGGGGTAAAATTCTGAATAGGTCCGGTTTGGCCATTATAGTCACCGCTGGCCAGCCTGAACTGGATACCTTCTTCATCAATTACCCTGGGCAATTGTTCAGCAGCAGCTGATTGATAAAATGGCTTATCCCACTTGTTGGCCCGCGGCGCATTGATCCAAAGCTGGATCAGCTCCTGTACACCGCCCTGCTGCAGGAATTCATTGGTAGGGCCTTCGCTGTGTAAGATACCACGGCCGGCAAACATCCATTGCACGCCACCCGCTTTTATCACTTCATCATTTCCCGCATTATCGCGATGAAACCCTTCGCCCTGCAACATAAACGTATACGGACTAAACCCGCGATGCGGATGCGGGTGTATCCTTGCCTGCTGACCCGCCTTGTAGGTAACAGGTCCGCTGTGGTGAATGACAATAATTGGATTGGCAAAGCGAAAATCCTTGTGTGGCAATGGCTGCAGCACGGTATCCTCTTCGGTGATCTTTTTTTCGCGTGCATCCAGTATATGATCTATTCTCTTTTTCATCTGTAATGGTTGCTTTAATTGGTGTAACACGGTCAATGACCCTGTTACACCATTCTCCCGTAAAGGTAATTGATGAATGTAGTTTCAATCAATTAAGTTAGGAAATTAAACAGGAGTTTATGTTAAGCAGATGAAAATGCGGCGCTATTTTTTCGGCTTAAGATAGATCAGCTGACCGTAATGCGTGCTTTGGTGATTGGTTCTGTTAATAAGCACATTCAGTTTGTTACGATGCGGTTCTTTGGCAAAATCTTCGGCCGATATTGAATTATGCCTGTTAAACCATTCGTCGGGTTTTGTTGCCGCAATAGCAGCCGAGAACTTTGCATTTACTTCCTTCCAGTATTTTCTTAACTCCTGAACCGGGGGCTTTTCCAAACCTGATTTATCAGGATTCGCTAAAAAAACATTATCCAGTTCAGGGTGCAGGCGCTCGCCCAATCCCAGCAGTGGCAACATTCTGTCTGTAACGGCCACCAGGTGGCCCAGCAAATAAGTGCCGGTATTTCTACCCGGAGAAGTTTCAGCCGCAAGCTGGTCGTCAGACAATTCATCAAACAGTTTGGTACACTGGTTAGTAGAAGCATCCCAGGCAGCTACAGCCATTTTGATAAACAGTTCCTGTACCGGTTGGGTTCCGGCATTTAAAGCAACATCATTCATTGTTGATTTTTTTGGTTTTAAAAAAACAATAACCAACCGGAGCATCATTTTGTTTAACCGCCTTTCCGGGTCCTCCGCTCATTAGCGAGCCGGGTCAATTACCACTCGCGGCCACGGCAAAGCGCATATATGGTCAAACTACAACAAAATAGAATATCTTGCTGTCAGCCTTATTTGGCAGGCAAATAGTATAAATCATGAAGCTATCCCGTTTTATTATCCTGCTTACCGCCCTCTTCCTGTTTTACCTGCATGCAGGTGCACAAACATATACGGTTAAAAAAATACCCAAAGGCGGATTACAGATCACCGGCCGCGGAGATCATACAAGCTGGAAAAATGCCAATGTACTTACCAATTTTTCTTATCCCTGGGAAAAGGAGCAGGCGCCTGCCACCTCGTTCTCCGCGCTTTGGGACGGAAGCTGGTTGTATTGCCTGTTCCAGGTGCACGACGATTCGGTGATCACGCTGGTAAACAAAAATGATAAACTCGAAGTAGGAGCATCGGACCGGGTAGAGATCTTTTTGTCGCCCGATACTTCCCTGTCGCCCTACTATTGCCTTGAAATGGATGCTACGGGCAGGGTGCTTGATTACCGCGCTTCTTATTACCGTAAAATGGATTATAGCTGGAAATGGCCCAACGACCAATTCATTATTAAAACGGCAAAGAATAAAAGCGGGTATGTTGTGGAGATCGCCATCAGCATACAATCGCTGAACGACCTGGGCTTGTTGAAAAACAATCGCCTGCTGGCCGGTTTGTTCAGAGCAGAGCGTAAAAGCGGCCGGGAAGCAAGGGCCAATTTACATTGGATCAGCTGGGTAAAACCCAATGCCGCAAAACCTGATTTTCATATCCCGTCTGCATTTGGAGTGTTTATCCTGGAATAGCACTCACGACCCACCTGCATAACAGGTACGGCTACGGCTTATATTAGGAAATAATAAAATGCCGGATCATGACATAGCCACCAGCTTTTCGCAGATCCTGGTTACCTGGTTGGTATGGCGCTGGGTATGAAAGATCACAAAAGAAATCAGTTCCAAACGGGTGGGATTACTTAATAAGGGCATATGGCAGGTGGCTGTAAGGTCAAGCGCTTTAATGGCCTTGCCTAACGCTGAGCGGCCAGCTTTAAAGCTGGTCAAGAGACTGTCTTTATCAAGCGGACCTTCAGACGGAATGATGAATTCCGGCGCATCCAGTTTCGTGCTGAAATCTAAAAATACATTCCGCAGGTTGTCTACCATTTTATCGGGTTGCCTGTTTGTTGGCTGTACCGGCCCGTTAAGCGTTTGTATCATGGCAGCATCTGACTTGCAAAGATGGTCCGTAACCTGCGCAGCCGTCCAGCTGCCCTCGAACGGAACGGTATTTATTTCAGACTGGCTTAAGGCAGCCACCTTGTCGAGAAACGCATTGGTGGCCGCCTCAAATTCCAGGTATAATTCATTAGCAGTTTTCATAATTGATCAATCAATTTATTGCTGAGTGTTGTCAACATTGATCATCCAGTGAATGCCAAACTTGTCTACGAACATGCCAAAATAGGCGCCCCAGAAGGCATCAGCCATTGGCATGATCACATTACCACCGGCCGAAAGACCAGCAAAGAGTTTGTCGGCTTCCTGTTTAGTGGCGGGGTGCAGGCTTAGATTTACGTTATTACCGGTATTCACTTTGCCCATGGCTTCAGGCACATCACTTCCCATTAACACATTACCACCTTCAATGGGTAATGAAATATGCATGATCTTGTTATCTTCACTGGCGTCGCCTTTGTATTCTTTCGGCATTTCACCAAAGGTGGACACCATAGAGAATTCACCGCCAAATACAGATCTGTAAAAATCGAATGCTTCCTTGCAGTTGCCGTTAAAGTTCAAATAAGGATTCAATGCAGGCATGGTCTTTTTATTTAATAGTTAAGAAATAGTGTGATCTCATGCAGGGCAGGCGGGTGGTGTTCAGAGAAGCTGCAAACGGCTGCCAGCGCAGGGCAGCCTGGTATTTAGTCAAGCACGTTGCAAAGGAAACCTTTTCCTTTGACAATCGTCATTACTTTTTCTATTCGCAGGTCATTGCCTTCCACCCGCAATACTTTATCGCAATCATCCAGGTCAAAATTTATTTTGGTACCCGGAAAATGCCGGCTTAATAAAGCTACCAACTTTTGAGCTTCTGAAAACTCCTGCACATTCGTTTTGAAAACCTCAATCATAGTGCTTATTTTACTACGTTGTACGTTTATAGTTTAATACAACTGCCTATGGAATCGTATTTTTTTAGTACAAAACGTCTTTTTTTCCGCCCTGTTGATCACTAACTATCTGCGTCAATCGTTTTCAAAAGTACATTGGGTCCTTAAAACTCAAAGGGTGCAATCGCGACGAATTAAGGGGCTGTTTGCGACAATTGTTTTTTATCTTTACAAGAGGGGGAAGCTACCATAAAAGATCATTATTGTATCCTTAACTTTTCACCTTTTGTCAGGGTAAAATCCCTTTTTGTCGGAACCAGTGAACAGAAGTTCGAAATCATTACCAAATTGGGCTCACAGCAATAAAAAATATCAGATGAAACACGTTTCGATTATTATTCCGAAAGGACATACCAGCCTGGTGAATATAGAAGGAACGCACCAGATACTCTCTGAAGTGAATCACCTGCGAACCGGTCAGGGAAAAGCTCCCTTGTTTGATATTCAGATGGTTGGCCTCTCCAAGGAAACGGCCCAGCGCGACGGGCTGTTCACCATTAAACCCGACTGTTTGCTGGCTGAAGTAACTAAGACCGATCTCATCATCATACCAGCCACACATGGCGACTTTAAACATATAGTTGAAGACAACCAGGCTTTCATTCCCTGGATCCAGCAGCAGTTCCGGCAGGGCGCCGAGGTGGCCAGTTTGTGCATTGGCTCGTTCTTTCTGGCGGCTACCGGTTTGCTTAGGGGAAAACAGTGCGCCACCCATTGGCGTTACGCCAATGAGTTCAGGGCCATGTATCCCGATGTGGAGCTGGTAGATGACAAGATCATTACTGATGATGAAGGGATTTACACAAGCGGCGGCGCTTACAGCTATCTGAACCTGCTGGTATATATGATCGAAAAATACGCCGGCCGCGACATTGCCATTCTGGTGTCGAAGGCATTTATGATAGACATCGACCGCACCTTACAGTCGCCCTTCATTATTTTCCAGGGGCAGAAATCGCATGAAGATGAAACCGTGAAAAAGGCACAGGAGTATATTGAAAAGAATTTTGAGGACAAGATCACGGTGGATCATCTGGCCGATACTTTTGCCGTAGGCCGGCGAAGCCTCGAGCGCCGGTTCAAAAAAGCTACCTGCAATACGGTGACCGAATATATTCAACGGGTTAAAATTGAAGCTGCCAAGAAGGACCTGGAGACCGGCCGCAAGAATGTGCATGAGGTGATGTATGATGTAGGGTATAGCGATGTAAAGGCTTTCAGAAGCATCTTTAAAAAGATCACGGGACTATCACCCATCGAATACCGCAACAAGTACAATAAGGAAATGCTGGTGCTTGACTGAAACGCTTAACGCAGAACGCGCAACGCCGAACGCTTAACGCAGAACGCAGAACGCGCAACGCCGAACGCTTAACGCAAAACGCAAAACGCAGAACGCCAGGCAATGTTTAAGTGAGCGCCCTGCGTGTTACAGGCTGCCAGGTTGCGGTGAGTGGCGAGTGGTCAATGGCGAATGGTGAATGGTGAGTGGCTTCACGAATTTTGAAATTAATAACTGATTTCAACCGCCCGAATTTCCGGCCTTTTGTCTATTGGACTTGCTTGTCCCCCGAAAGCGTTAGCGTAGGCGGATGCCTTCAGCCTTCAGCCTTGAGCCTTTTGCCTTCAGCCTTAAGCCTTGCGCCTTTTGCCTTCCAATGCGTTCACAAAACACAAGACTACCCTGTCAACATTGTCACTTGCGCTTTCCCGGCCGCTTTTTCTTCGTCTCCAGTTCGTCCAGGTAGTTCTCGAGGTTTTCGAACCGTTCTGACCAGATCCTCCGGTATTGCTCTACCCAATCGGAAACCTCTGTCAGCCGCTCCAGGCGGGCCTCACAGTACCGTTCACGGCCAAATTGTGTAATCACTACCAATCCACATTCAGTAAGCATTTTGATATGTTTATAAATGGCTGTGCGGCTTACTTCAAAGTTTTCGGCCACAGCATTTACATTGAGGGGGTGGTGGGCGATCATATTGATGATCTCCCGCCGGGTGGGGTCGGCTATCGCCTGAAATACATCTCTTCTCATACGATAAATAGGAAACCTTTAGGTTGCAAATTTAATGCAACCCAAAGGTTGCACAAATAAAATTGTAATAAAATACCCAATAGAAATGAGGGTTTTCATAAAAAAGGAGTGTTATGTTTGCATCAGCTTACTTAATTTCACTAAGAGAAACGGCCGTGTACAGGCGACAAAAGGAAAGATTTTAGCAGCTGAATATTTCGTTAATTCGCTTTGTTATTTATAAATTTGATATATTCACTGTGGTTTACTTTCAAATTATCATTCAAAAAAGCTTCATTATTCACTTTTAAATTTTAAAACACTATGGCAAAAACAGCTAAGAAAGCTGCTAAGAAAGCAGTAAAAAAAGCAGCCAAGAAGGCTCCCAAAAAAGCAGTAAAGAAAGTAGCTAAGAAAAAAGCAGCTGCTCCTAAAAAGAAATCTGCAAGAAAACCAAACGCCGCTTTCATGGCTCCTTTGAACGCCAGCCCCGCTTTAGCTGAAGTGGTAGGTAGCAAACCATTACCAAGAACAGAGATCGTTAAGAAGATCTGGGATTATATCAGAAAGAACAACCTGCAAGACAAAAAGAACAGAAGAATGATCAATGCAGACACCAAACTGAAACCGCTGTTCGGCAAAGATCAGATCTCAATGTTCGAACTGGCTAAAGTGGTAAACAAACACGTGAAGTAGTTCGATATGCGAATTGAAGGAATTTCAACTTTTACAGGTACGGTGGGTTACAAAGCCTGTAAAAGCCAGGGTTAGTAAGTACTTATTTTTTTCAGATCATCGCTCCTTCATTTCTTAAGCTTGTAATGGCCCTCTTCAGGATCAACGGGGCCTTATACTACCTCAACAAAAACTCATTAGGATCCAGGTCACTTATGCATACGATTGCTGTTCTCCCATAGTTACTGATCTAACTGTCCGGATTATTGCTTCGTATGAAATTACCTACCATACGTTCAACACGTACTTTAGCGGGGTTTACGGGTATAACTGGCAGTGAAACTTTAACTACAATGAGAGAATACACCAGTTTTATTCATGAACCCCATTTTTATTTGTAGCGATTTACTTCCTATTAGATGAGCAACCAATTTTTTCAAAGAACCTTTTGTTTTCTTGTCCTGTTGTGTATTTGGGGATGTAAGGAATCGGATAGCCGGTCAGCAGGCAATCGAAAAAAAGATTCCATCGAGAACCTGGTAAAGGAAGCGGCACAGGATATTGCCGGTAACTTCAGCGACCAGAACTCCCTGCGTTTTTCTTCCGCCCGCCTCCATACATTTTTTGCCCGGTACGATTCCCTCCGCAGCTTTCAAACCGACCTCGATACTTTTTACAAAGCGCGTAATTATGCATACGCCTGGCTTAACGGCAATGGCACATTTACCGAGCAGGCCACTCACCTGCATATGCGGTTAGAGAATCTGCCTGAAGAAGGTCTCAATATTGTACTGCCTTATAAACGCACGCTCGATAGCCTCATCAACACGGGCAGCACCCAGACCATTGAGCAGAAATGCGAAACAGAACTGTTGCTGACCTCCCTCTACTTTTTCTTTGCCCAAAAGGTTTGGGGCGGACTGGAAGAAGGCGCCAGCCAAAAAGTGAACTGGCTCATGCCCCGCAAAAAGCTTTCTTACCCGGCACTGCTCGATTCCATATTGAAACCCGGCAACGCCTCCGCCGTTAAGGAACCGGTGTACAGGCAATACAACCTGCTGAAGGAATACCTCAAAAAATACAAAGCACTGCCCACGGAAAATATAACCATCAGCCTGCCTGGTAACAAAGCCATCCGCCCGGGCGATACCTCACCCGTAATCGTTAAACTGCGCAAAAAACTGTTCCTGCTGGGCGATCTTACCAATGCCAAAGACACATCCTCTCCCGTTTACGATTCCATGACTTTATTACCCGCGGTTAAACGGTTTCAGCGCAGGCATGGCATGAAAGAAGACGGTATAGCAGGCGGCGGTATGGTTAGAGAACTGAACATACCCATACAGCAAAGGATCGAAAAGATAATAGTGAATATGGAACGCAACCGCTGGCTGCCAACTGATGTACGCGGCCGCTACCTGGCGGTAAACATTCCTGAATTTGTTTTACACGCCTACGACGACGATTCGCTCTTATGGAATATGAATGTGGTAGTGGGCAAGGATGTAAACAAAACAGTGATCTTCGCCGGCACCATCAGCCAGGTTGTGTTCAGCCCCTACTGGAATGTACCTGCAAGCATCTTGAAAAAAGAAATTTTACCCGGTATTCAGAAGGACCCCAATTACCTGGAATTACATCATATGGAAAAGACCGCCGACGGCGTTCGGCAAAAACCCGGCCCCTGGAACTCCCTGGGCGCCGTGAAATTCCTTTTCCCTAACAGCCATAGTATTTATTTACACGACACGCCTTCAAAGACTTTGTTCCAGGAAAGTAAGAGAGCTTTCAGCCATGGTTGCATCAGGGTGGCCGAACCTAAAAAACTCGCCATGTATTTATTGCGTGAAGATTCCACCTGGACAGAAGAGAGGATCACCCAGGCAATGAACAGCGGCAGGGAACAATACGTGGCCGTTAAGAATCCCATGCCAGTATACATTACTTATTTTACTGCCTGGGTCGACCGGCAGGGCGATCTTAACTTCAGGGAAGATATTTATAAAAGGGATGCCCAGCTTTCAGACCTGCTGATGAAGCATTAAACGGGCAGAAAGCGGCTTAAAACAGGCGGACGGCACAAATTGCGTCCGCCTGTTTTATGTAAATAAACGCTCTATAGCGGCTTTACGATAGGCAAACAGGTCCTCGAGCTTTTTACGTACCAGCAGCGCATGAGTGAGCACCCCGAGCCATCCGAACGGCAATTTATATTTCACCACATCCTGCATAAGCACGCCGTTTCCCGTTTCGGTAAACGTATGGGTATGCTCCCAAACCCGGTAAGGTCCCCTAAGCTGCACATCGGTAAACGCGAATGGCTTGTTTACATCAACGATCTCAGTTTGCCAGTGCAACGGAATGCCGAATAAAGGCTTCACCCTGTAATCGATGCGCATACCGGTGTAGATCTCCTGGTCCTCTATTTGAGTAAGGGTTACAAAATCCATGGCCGGGGGAGTAATGCGGGCCAGGTTGTTGGGCGAAGAAAAGAACGCCCATGCCTTTTGAATATCTACCGGCAGCAACTGCTCCTTTTTTAAATAGAATATGCTCATACCTCCAATTACATATACTGCTCATTGATCATGAACGTAAATAGTTCATAACCGTTTCAATATCGCTTTCTTCGTATTTGTCGTTATACTTTTCTACACCATAGCCATAGAAACCAAGCGCCACCGGTATAGTGGCCGGAACCTCTGTTCCTTTGTTTATTAAATTAGCTGCGCCGGAAACAATGACATTCAGCACCCATAGAAAGGCGCTGTATTGCGACCATTGCTGCTTATAATGAGTGCCGCAATGGTCACAGCGATAAAGGTCCGTCCCGATCACCTGCAGCCTTTTCTGAAATACGGAGAAAAGCAGTTCCTGGTCAATAAAACCAACCGGGTTTTTCCATTCAATAAAATGCCTGAACCGCTGGTATTCGCAGGGGCAACCGGCGGCATACATTTCCTGCACCAGCTGCTCACTGGCTGCTATAAACTGCTTTTTCCTTTGGTTGAGCTCATTGAGGTAGTCAAGGTTATTATTCCACGTTACCCCGCCGCCAATGGTGAGCTCGCCTTCTCTGTACAATTCTCCATCCTGTACCTGCACTGTCACTGTATTCCTGTACACCCGGCCAATTGAAATATACTGCTGCGGCACAACGATGTTGCCGGCTTTATCGATCAAACCCCAGGTTTTCAGATCGCCGAATTTGGCATACCCATTCTCAAAATTGGTGAGCACCGGAAACCGGTAATCTATAACCAGCCTGCCGTATTCATCAATAGCCCCATGCTGGTCTTTCTCATTTCGAACGATCGCTCTTCCTTCTGAAAAGTCATCGGTGTAATGAAACTGCGGCGTTATCACTTCCCAGCCTGCTTTATTGATGAACCCCCATTTTCCCTGGAACAATACCCTTGCCTTGCCTTCGGTAAAATTGCCATACGATTCATATTTATTGCTGAAAGGCAACACCTGGTTACCTGCCTCATCGAAATAAGCGGTATAATCTCCTTCCGTAACGGTGAAGAGTCCGTCGGAGGGGTAGGCAACAAAATCATAAATAGCGGGAATGATAATATCTCCCTCGGGCGATCGAATGCCCATTTTGTTACCTTCATGAAACTGTATATAATCGCCGGGGGTCATGCTACGATGTCTTGTTTTGTGATGGAATACCGGTTGCCGGGAATACAAGTTACAGGTTACAAGTTACAGGTTACAGGGGAATACAGGTTACCAGTTACCGGTTGCCGGTTGCCGGGAATACAAGTTACAGGTTACAAGTTACAGGTTACAGGGGAATACAGGTTACCAGTTACCGGTTGCCGGGAATACAAGTTGCAGGTTACAAGTTACAGGTTACAGGGGAATACAGGTTACCAGTTACCGGTTGCCGGTTGCCGGGAATACAAGTTACAGGTTACAGGGGAATACAGGTTACCAGTTGCCGGTTGCCGGGAATACAAGTTGCAGGTTACAAGTTACAGGTTACAGGGGAATACAGGTTACCAGCTACCAGTTACCGGTTGCCGGGAATACAAGTTACAGGTTACAAGTTACCAGTTGCCGGTTGCCGGGAATACAAGTTACAGGATTAAAGATTGCAATAACCGGCCTTTGCCGTTTTGAAGGCCAGCATTAAGCGTTCAGCGTTTTTAAAACCACCTGAAGTAAGGCCGGCGGGTGAACGGCGACCACTGCCAGGGTATTGACAGAAAAATTATTACGAAGGCAATGGTAAACCAGATAGCCATTGTTTTAAACCGCTGCGCATCGCTCGTTTTCTTCCTGGATCGCAGGGAGCCGGTCGTTATCAGGCCAACTGCGATGAACATCATGGTGATATGCTCCATCCCAAAGAACCTGATCTCCCGCTCGTGCACTGCAACTTTGAAATAGTTAAAAAAATACAGTACCACCGGACTAATACAATACAGGATGATACCCAGCAACCATTGAAGTTGCGAGGTATAGACCGCCGCACTTCTGATGGCGTTGTCAAACGGGGTAAATGGCTTTTTGTGTAACCAACCCTGCCAACTTCGAAAAACAGCTATTAACAAACTAATTAAAACCAGCCAGCGAACCAGTGAATGCGTAGTTAACAGTACAGAATACATTTTACTTCCTTTGTTTATCAGAACACTCTTCGCAGAGTGCATAAAGCAGTGTAATAATAAGACCTAAAAGTAAGGGATACGAATTTTTAAACCTGTATTACCAGTTTTCAAACCTTCAAACATGACCAAACCTTTACATTTGTATTACTTCATATAGTTTAAACTGTTATTCAATGACCAGGAATTGCTTTGCCGCGTATTGGTATTCTTTAGCAGCAGTCCTTTTGTTTTTCACCCCGACATCCGCTTACAGCCAGGCGCAGCGGGTTGATGGCTACTCACCCTATGCCGACACCTCGTTCACTACCTGGAGCGCCTTTATTAAGACCCGGCAAACGCACCCCGAAATACAGATGGTACCGGAACTGAGATCCAAAAAAATAACAGAGAAAAGAAATATAGAATATCAGCGTTACAGGGAAGGGAAGTTGATCCTCTCCCTTGACGCCTTTCTGCCTGTTATGAAATCCACTGAAAAACGGCCGGCGATCGTGATCATTCATGGCGGCGGCTGGCGGTCTGGCAACCGTACGCAACATCATCCCCTGGCCCAACACCTGGCGGCCCGCGGTTACATTTGCTTTACGCCCGACTACCGGTTATCAACCGTTGATCCATATCCGGCAGCCATACACGATCTGAAAAGGGCTTTACGGTGGGTAGTTCAACATGCCGGTAAATACCATGTGGATACCAGTAAGATCGCGGTATTGGGTTTTTCAGCCGGTGGCGAACTGGCGGCCTTTCTCGGCACAACCCTGGGTAATCCAACATTCGAAGGCCCTTCCTGGCTTTACAGGGAGCCCATCGGGCTACGGGTACCGGCTCCTATTCATGCCGTGATAGATATCGATGGAACATTATCCTTTACCCATCCCGAAACCGGTGAAGGCGACGATAGCAAAAAGATCTCTGCCGCCACGTATTGGCTTGGCTACAAAAAAGCAGACAGCCTAGCATTATGGGAAGAAGCTTCGCCGCTCACCCACGTTGGCCCGCATACGCCGCCCACCCTGTTCCTCAACAGCAGTGTGGCCAGGATGCATGCCGGCCGGGACGATTTTATAAAGGTGTTAAATAAGTACAATATCTATTCGGAAGTAAAGACCTTTGAGAATGCGCCGCATGCCTTTTGCCTGTTCCATCCCTGGTTTGAGCCTACCGTTAATTATATTGACGATTTTCTAAAAAAAGTATTCAGATAACACATGAAGCAGCTTGTATTATTCCTGAGTCTGGCCATTATGGGCAGCGCCATAACATCCGCTCAAACCGCCAATCCGCAGCAGTATAAATATGTTTTCACGGTGGCTAAAGACGGTTCGGGTGATTACAAATACATCCAGGACGCTATTGACGCCATGCGTGTTTACCCCCTGGCGCCAATAACGCTGTATATAAAAAATGGCGTGTACAATGAAAAAATTGAACTGCCTGCCACCAATACCGATGTAACGTTTATTGGCGAAAGCGTTGATAAAACAATCATTGTGTTCAACGATTATTCTGGCCGGGGCAAACTGACCACTTTCACTTCCTATACGGCCAGGATCAGTGGCAACCGTTTCCGGGCTGAAAATATTACTTTCTCCAATTCGGCAGGTCAGGTAGGACAGGCAGTAGCGCTGTATGTAGATGCCGACCAGGCGATCTTTGTCAACTGCCGCTTCCTGGGCAACCAGGACACCATCTTTACCGGCGGTGAAACTGCAAGGCAACTGTTTGTAAACTGTTATATTGAAGGCACAACAGATTTTATATTCGGTCCGGCCACCGCCGTTTTCCAGCACTGTGACATTCATAGCAAATCCAATTCATACATTACGGCAGCCAGTACAACACAGGGCAAGAAATTTGGGTATGTATTTATGGATTGTAAGCTAACAGCCGACAGCGGCGTGAATAAAGTGTATCTCGGGCGGCCCTGGCGCGCCCATGCCAAAACAGTATTTATGCGTTGCACTATGGACAAACATATCGTACGCGAAGGATGGAATAACTGGGGCAACCCCGCCAATGAACAGACCACCCTCTATGCGGAATATAAAAACAGCGGTCCGGGCGCTGACAGGAGCAACCGCGTAAAATGGAGCCATCAGCTTACTGATAAGGAGGCGGCTGATTATTCGTTAAACAGCATTTTAAGTAATGAAGGTTCGGCATTGCCGGCAAATGCCAAATGGTACCAGGAGCAGGGCACCCGCGGGTTTCAGTGGCCGGAGAAGAAGTGAGTGGTCAAAGGTGAATGGTCAATGGTGAATGGTCAATGGTCAATGGTGAATGGTGAGTGGTGAATGGTCTGCTGACGTCGCATCACTTATTCAACCAATTCTTAAAGTCGCCGGCTTTCAGGCGGCTGATGATGATCTCTTCATACGGAGCGGGATGGATCATCAGCTTCAATTTGCCATCGAACCAGGTGATCACCTCTTTAACCGAAGTATAGTTTACAATGAACTGCCGGTTCACGCGAAAGAAAATAGCCGGCGATAATTGCTCTTCCAGCACATCGAGATTGTTTTCTATGATATAATCCACGCCGTCAAAGGTTTTAATATAATGCACCCTTTCCCGGGTGTAGATATGGGCCACATTGGCGGCCTCTATAGAAAAATACCGGCTTCCTTTTTTAACCAGGAAACGGCTTTTATATTCTTTTTCTGCTTTTGGCTGCAACTGTTCTATAAGTGCTGTGAGATCGACCGGTTTACTGTTGCTTGTCTGCGCTTTGTATTTATCCAAAGCAAAAAACAATTCTTCCTTCACCAGCGGTTTCAGTAAATAATCTATGCTGTTGTATTTGAATGCCTGGATGGCGTATTCGTTAAAGGCAGTTACGAAAATGATGTGGCTTGTCACTTCCACCTCTTTGAAGATCTCAAAGCTTTTTCCGTCTCCCAATTCAATATCGAGCAAAATGAGATCGGGTGAGCCCTTTTCTTCGAACCAGGCAACCGCCGACCGCACAGTATCGAGGCAGGCTTTTATTTCAATGGCGGCATCGTATTCCTTAACAAACCGGGAGAGCCGTTCGGCAGCCAATGCTTCATCTTCAATTATAACAACGGTCATACTTTTTGCGCTTAATGGCCAAAGATAAGCATGTTATCTTTTCATTTTAAAGCTACTGCTTCGTACATGCTCGTCTCGATCAGGGGAAGCACTACCCTGAATTCCTTTCCATCATCAGTTATACAAAGCTGATCTTCTTTCTTAAGCAGCTGATACCGGGTAATGAGGTTGGTTAACCCCGTCTTTTCGGAAGGCTCTGGGGTGCGTTTACGTTGAATATTGTTGGTGATAATGAGGTGGTGGTGCTGGTCATTGGTTATCGAAACATACAGCGGCATATCACGTGATACAATGTTATGCTTCACGGCATTTTCCACCAGTAATTGCAACACAAACGGGGGCAGCAGGTAGTCGTGTTCTTCCTCATCGATCCTGATCTCGATTTGAAAAGAATCTGCAAACCGGGTCTTCAGCATCAGCACATACGAATTCAGAAAACGAAGTTCATCCCGCAAAACTGCCAGCTCCGTTTCTTTTTTACTGAGCAGATAACGGTAAACCGCCGACATTTCCATCACAAACCTTTCGGCGCGCCCGGCATCTATGCCAATAAGCGAAGCCAGGGTGTTCAGGCTGTTAAATAAAAAATGCGGTTTCACCTGGTCTTTCAAAAACTGGTACTGGCTGTTGATGTTTATCTGTTTCAGCCGCTCCGATTCTGCATACAGCACTTTCCAGTTCTCGATATAATAAAACCCTTCAAACAAGCCCACCACGATGGCTGTGGCAAATAGGTTCAACCCGATCATGAACATAAAGTCCCAGAACTGCACCAGCCATTTGATCCTGTATGACGGATAAAAAATAATAGCTACGGTAAATATTTCCTGCAGCAGCGCTACCAGTACGAGGATGGGAATACCAATTTTCAAAACATACAGCACACGGCGTTTGGTATTGGTAAGGCCCGGGTATTTTTTACGGCCAAGCATAAAGATCAATCGGGCGCTTTCGCTGGTAAGAATGCAATAAAAGGCGCTCAGCAATACCACTAACAAGGCGGTACGCATGTCGTGGATGAACATGCCCATAAAGAATACAACCGTAAATACAAAGAGGAACAGGGGAGTATACAGCCTGATCTTTTTTTCATTCATACCGCTCTGATTGATTTGCAAATGTAGGCATCCGACAGCGCCCGGATCAATATCAATGAAGGCGGCGCCTCACTTTAAAACCTGCAACAGGAGCTTCCAGCCTTCTTTTTGGTATCCCCATACCCGCAGGTAATTTTCTTTGCTGCCCCTCCGCGCTACGGTTCCATAAGCATATACCAGGTCGCCGGCGGCGGATTGTGCGCCACCCGTACATTCAAATTGCAGGTCGGCTGGTATTTGCTGTACAACCGCTTGAATATCTTTTACCGTATGTAATGGCTGCCGACCGGCGATATTGAACCACGAGTGCTCGGACAGATATTGCAGAAAAGCCTGGTTGCCCAATTGCTTAAACTGGGCAATAAAATCACCCTCCACTTTTTGCCAGCCGGTGTTACGGGTTACCGGTGCTTCTGGCCGATAGCTGCGCGGTGGATGATCGTTATGGAACTGGGAGGGTTTGTATGGAACGCCGATATCGATCAATACTTTCCATTCTCCCTGTTTGTTCTTTACCCAAATGCTGTTATAGTTGCCGCTTTCCAGCACCGGACCCGCCGGCGAATTTTTTCCTTCGAAAGGACCGGTAGAAAAGCCTATATCCCCCGAGATAGCCATACCCGTATAAACAGGTTTCCAATAGATAAGCGGGCCTTTTTCGGGCAGGCTGCTCCAGAAAGGCAGACCTGCATGGGCCTGGCCGCGATGAAACAGGAGACTATTGCTATCGAGAAAATGCAGGAACGCTTTTTTGGCGCCGCTGTCGATAGCCATTTGAGCAAATGCCTGTTCGGCCCTGGCTATTTCATGCTGTTGTGCAGCAAGAGGGAGCCAGCCATACGCCAGCAGTACACACCAGGTGATCTTCGCATAAAAGTTCATGTAGTAAATTTATCGAGACCAATGCTACAACAAAATGCGGGTTACTGCTTAGCTTTTTGATCGAAATGCAGGATTGGTGCTCTGAAATGCAGGTTCCGGCGAACGATCCGGTATCTAAGAGGCGTTGGCCGCACTGTATCTCGCAATTGGTTCGGAACAATAACAGTTATGAAGGACAGAAAAGCACGTATGGCTGGCCGAAAGAAGGTTCGGTTTATCATGGCAGATCGTTGCAGCCGGTGCTGCTGGAAGGGACAAATATCGCTTGCGTTAAACTATTATGGGTAATTGTAATGTGGAGCACATTCCACAGTTTATTAACACTCTACACTTATTGATTTTTTGCGCATAGGTATAACTATGTAGTATAACCATGAATAAAACACTTACCTTCAAATTCATACGCCAAATAACCGGAAACAGGCATCAGCCTCTTTTTTGATAAAAATGAAGGGTTTGTGCCTGTTGCCCGCAACGGTACAGGAATTGTACTTTGCTGTAAAATACTTGTGTACTACGAGAATATGTGCGCATGAAAGATATTACATCAGACTACCTTATGCACCTGCATAAGCAATACATGGCAGAAGTTGGAAAGTTCTTGAAAGCATTACAGGAAAATGCCCCGCGTAATGAACTTATACTCATCAGAACAAATGTGAAAAAGCTGCTCGCCGAAATTCGCAAATACCCCATATCGGGTAATCAAAATGGTAACAGTCGCTAAACAGCACCGGATAATCGCACACCTCATTTATTTCTCCCCTTTTCTGCACATTAAAAAGCCGTTAATCATAAGTACTATTATTTACCATCCTGACTGGTTTTTATTCATTTTACCGGCATAGGGTTAGTTGTTCTTAAGAAAAACAGGCATAGTTGATGTTTTAACAGTATGACCAGGCGCCAGGTTGGTACCCCGCTGGCATAAAATTTCCTTTATCAGGTTAGTTAGCTCCCGAACTGGAAAACTAAAACATTAATGAAGAGTCTATGAAAAATCCAACAATTGCAGTAGTTGACGATCATGCGTTACTGCGTAAGGCGGTAAATTACCGGCTCACGGGTTTAGGGTACAATGTGGTTATGGAGGCTGAAAATGGCCAGCAGTTCCTCGACAAACTGGAAGAAGATGCTACCTCCCCCGATCTTTGCCTGCTCGATATCAATATGCCTGTTATGAATGGCTTTGAAACAGCTGTTCAATTAAAGAAGAAATGGCCGGCTATCAAGATCCTTTTCTTTTCCATGCAAAACGGAAGTATGTACATAAAGAAGGCCCGCGAATTGGGCGCTGATGGATATCTCTGTAAAGATGCTTCGTCTGAAGAGTTCAACAGGGTGCTATACGCCGTGTTACCACCAGCTGTTTAATACAATTTTGAGATTTCGAGATTTCGAGATTTTGAGATCTGTCACGAAGTTCAACTATGATTAAATCCCAAAATCAGAAATCATAAATCTACCTTTTGATGATCCATTCATAATAAATGTGTGGCACCGATTTATAAACAACATGTCCTCTTTCGGTGAATCCGCATTTCTCATAAAAGCCGCCGGCGCCGGCTACGCCTGCATAAGCATCGAGCCGGATGGCGTCACCTGCCAATGCAGCAGCTAAAACCTTTGCCTGTTCGATCAATGACCTGCCCACACCTATCCGTTGATAGCCAGGCCGTACAGCCATATCAACCAGGTAAACGGGGCGGTGAACCGGTGTAAAGTAGGCAGGATCGATGACCCAGGGTCTTAACGATGTTAACCGCAGTGTTCCGATAATATCTTTTCCGTTCAGGGCAACCAGCACTTTGGCTTTACTCATGCCATTCAACACACCTTTTTCAGAAGCCACGGCACTCCAATGTCCCATGCCATGTTTTACAGTAAGATCATGCGCAGCCTCGCTGATGACTTCAGCAATAGCCGCTGCCTCTTGTGGCGTTGCCAGTGATATAGACACCTGTATATTATTCACCAGATAAAAATACGCAATCCACTCAATTACCGTTTCCTCCCGGTCTTAAGTTATTCTAAAAAACAGATCAAACCATAATACGGCCAAAGCAGCATACACCATCAACGTATATGCGGCAACGTTTCCTTTCCTGGCATTCATCGATCAAAGCTTTACCGCTTTTCTTTTTATGGCATTTCACAATTACTTAAATTACAGCAAAATGCCGCTAATGCCCGCTACTGAAACGTATAAAATACTGGTCAATGGGTTTGTGTTCTTTTTCTCGCGATCAGAGCTGGAAAAGCTTGACCTGGTTGCCATCTCCCCCACCACATTCAATGCGCTCAAAGATCAGAAGTCGGTAAATGCACGGCTTCTTAAAGCCGATCTGCTCAATAAGACATTTTCTATTGAAACCGGCGGTGAAACATTTGAGGTAGTCATTAAAGATGCGCTCGATCAGCAGCTGGAACAAATGGGTTTTGGCAGTTCCTCCGGCAAACAGCTGAAAGAGATCAAAGCACCCATGCCGGGCCTGGTGCTGGAAGTAGCAGTTACCGACGGGCAGCAGGTAAAAGAAGGCGACCGCATACTGATACTGGAAGCCATGAAAATGGAGAACAGTATACTGGTACACGCCGACGCAACCATTAAAAAAGTAGCAGTAGTGGCAGGACAGGCAGTTGAAAAAGGACAGGTACTTGTAGAACTGGAATAATGTTTATCAATTGAACCTCTAACGATGCAAAAAATACTTGTTGCCAACCGCGGCGAAATTGCCCTTCGGATCATGCGAACGATACACCGGATGGGTATTCAATCAGTGGCCGTTTATTCAGAGGCCGACCGGCACGCTCCCCATGTTTTATATGCCCATGAAGCCGTTTGCCTCGGGCCTGCGCCTTCCAGCCAGTCGTACCTGAACGGGGATGCGATCATCGCCTTTGCCAAACAGCTCGGTGTTGATGGCATTCATCCTGGCTATGGATTCCTGAGTGAAAACGCAGCTTTTGCCAAAAAAGTAGAAGAAGCCGGCATTACGTTTATCGGCCCCGGCCCTGAAGCCATGCGTATCATGGGTTCGAAACTGGCAGCCAAAGAATGCGTAAAACAATATAATATACCTATGGTGCCGGGTATCGACAAGGCGGTTGACGATCTTAATGTCGCGAAAAAAGTGGCTGCTCAGATCGGGTATCCGATCCTGATCAAAGCTTCGGCAGGAGGTGGCGGCAAGGGCATGCGCATAGCTGCGAAAGAAGGTGAACTGGAAGAACAAATGGAAAGGGCTACGAGCGAAGCCTTGTCGTCATTCGGCGATGGTTCGGTGTTCATTGAAAAATATGTAGCTTCTCCCCGGCATATTGAGATCCAGGTATTGGCCGATAATTACGGCAATACGGTGCATTTGTTTGAGCGCGAATGCAGCATCCAACGCCGGCATCAAAAGATAGTTGAAGAATCGCCTTCTTCTGTTCTTACCCCCGAGATCCGGCAGAAGATGGGAGAAGCAGCTGTACTTGTTGCCAGGTCCTGTAATTACAGAAGTACCGGCACCGTCGAGTTTCTGCTCGATGAACAGTTGAACTTTTATTTCCTCGAAATGAATACCCGTCTGCAGGTGGAGCATCCGGTCACTGAAATGATCACGGGCATCGACCTGGTAGAAGAACAAATAAATATTGCCCGGGGCGAAAAGCTGCGGTTCAAACAGTCAGCTATTCCCATGAACGGGCATGCGCTGGAATTACGGGTGTATGCAGAAGACCCGCTGAACGATTTCCTGCCGTCAACCGGCACACTTACCAGCTACAAAACGCCTGAGCAGGAAGGCGTGCGGGTTGATGATGGCTACACAGAAGGGATGGCCATTCCGGTATATTACGATCCCATGATCGCGAAACTGATCACGCATGGCCGTAACCGCACGGAAGCCATTCAAAAGATGAAGGCCGCCATTGCTGAATACAAGATAGAAGGAGTACAAACCACATTACCCTTCGGAAACTTTGTATTTGATCACGAAGCATTTTTAACCGGCCGCTTCAATACGCAGTTCGTTCAAAAATATTACACACCCGAGAAGCTGTTATCGCAACAAAAAAGCAAAGCAGAACTGGCAGCCCTCGTGGCCCTGCGTTACTGGCTGGAAAAACAAAAAGAGGTACACGCGGTTGAATCGAAACCCACCAACTGGACCAGCCGGCTACGGTAATGCTAACAGATAACTAGTAAAAGATCGCTGCATGAAAAAAACAAAATCGGAAATACTACAGCAAAAGATAGAAGAAGGAAAACTTGGTGGAGGTGTGCACAGAAATGAAGCGCAGCATAAGAAAGGAAAACTCACTGCCCGGGAACGCATCACCCTGTTAATGGATCCCGGTTCATTTGAAGAGATCGGGGCGCTGGTCTTACATCGCACGAAAGATTTTGGCATGGATAACCAGCAATATTATGGTGATGGCGTAATAACCGGCTACGGCACTATCAATGGGCGGCTCGCTTATGTTTTTGCCCAGGACTTCACGGTATTCGGCGGTGCTTTATCAGAAACACATGCTGAAAAGATCTGTAAAGTGATGGACCTGGCGATGAAAACAGGCGCACCCATGATCGGCTTGAATGACTCAGGCGGCGCCCGCATTCAGGAAGGCGTTCGGTCATTAGGCGGTTACGCCGATATATTTTACCGCAATGTACTGGCATCCGGCGTAATACCGCAGATATCAGCCATTATGGGTCCCTGTGCGGGTGGCGCGGTATATTCTCCTGCCATGACCGATTTTACGTTGATGGTCGAGAACACCAGTTATATGTTCGTAACGGGGCCCAACGTAGTTAAAACGGTTACGAATGAAGAGGTAAGTCCGGAAGAACTGGGCGGTGCTTCAGCCCACTCCACCAAATCGGGTGTTACCCATCTCACGGCAGCGAATGATATGGAGTGTATTGCCGAAGTAAAGAAGCTGTTAAGTTATATCCCGCAAAACTGCGAAGACACTACACCTAAAGTGCCTTACACATTGGGCGATGAGACCAGGCCTGTGCTGGAAACCATTGTGCCGGAAAGCGCCAACCAGCCATACGATATGCGGGCTGTGATCGAAGGCATTTGTGATGAAGCCTCTTTCTTTGAGATCCACAGCGATTATGCTACCAACATTGTGATCGGTTTTGCGCGGCTGGCGGGCAGGAGCATAGGGATTGTGGCCAATCAGCCAATGAGCCTGGCCGGCGTGCTTGATATTGACAGTTCAAAAAAGGCGGCGCGGTTCACCCGCTTTTGCGATTGCTTTAATATTCCTTTGCTGGTGCTGGTTGATGTACCGGGCTTTTTACCAGGAACCGACCAGGAATGGCATGGCATTATTACCAATGGGGCCAAGTTGTTGTATGCGTTCAGCGAAGCGACGGTGCCACGGGTTACCGTGATCACGCGAAAAGCGTATGGCGGCGCTTATGATGTAATGAATTCGAAACATATTGGGGCCGACATGAATTATGCCTGGCCTACGGCCGAAATTGCAGTCATGGGCGCCAAGGGCGCCAGTGAGATCATTTTCAAAAAAGAGATCTCAGAAGCGGCAGACCCGGCCAGGAAGCTGGCCGAAAAAGAAGCCGAGTATGCCGAGAAATTTGCAACGCCCTACCTGGCAGCCGAACGTGGTTTTGTTGATGAAGTGATAGAACCCAGATACACCCGCGCCAAACTCATTAAAGCATTTGCCATGCTGGAAAACAAGGTAGCTGCGCTGCCGAAGAAGAAGCATGGGAATATACCGTTGTGAGAAGCTAAAAAGCTACCCTTCGGCGGGGTAGCTTTCACTTAATAATCAATGCTGCGTGTATTTATTCAAACACCTGTGTGTATACGCCGCGGTCGGCAGTAATTCCAAGTTTTTTAAACATAGCGGGCGCATCAAAACCTTCCTTTTTATAAGCAGCCTGTACCGCTTCTTTGGCATGATTCAATGCTTCCTGGCTTTGCCACAAAGCCACTGTAATGCAGATCAAATTGCCATCGCCATCTTTGTATTCATACACGGCATCTTCAATAAAGCCTGGCAACTGTTTGATCATGTCCCTGTTTATTTTTACCCGTTGCCGGAAGGCCTGAATAGCAGCGGCAGGCACAAAGAACCTGTCGATAAAATTAACCTGCCCATTATGCGCTTTTTTGCTAAACAGCACATTCACGTCTTGCGGTAACACATCCAGGGCCTGCAGAAAACCCAGGCGATCGGTAAGCACCTGTGCGCTGATCACTTTGCCATTTTTCAAGGTCAATATGCCTGTTCCTTCGTTGGTTATCGTTTTTCCGGTTGCAGGTAAACTCAACCAGGATGCGGTTTGGGTTCCATCCCATTTCCAGCGAATAACCACTTTATCGCCTTCGGCAATCAATTCCACTATATTCCATTGAATATCGGGAAATGCCTTGATCAGTGGCAACAAGGGCATTACAAAACCTTCAGCCCCATTTTTACCCTGCAATCCGGTAAACTCATCTGCCACCAGGTCTTTCAGCAGATCCAGGTTCCGCTTATTCAAACCCTGCTCAAATATCCTTTGTACAACTTCTTTGTTGTGTTGTGTCGTATTCATAAATAACTCCTTGCTTTTATTGTTTTTTACATGTTGCGGCTGGGCGTTGATAATATCAGGAAGTATCAGCATGATTAACAGATACATTCCGGCTGTCGATAGTTTCATGGTGATTTGTTTCACACAAAACTATCAACACCGGCAACCGCAGAATTGTAAAAAATCATTGATTTTTTAAGCTGGAGATGAATAAGCACAACGCTTATTACACGGAGGACAGTAAAAAGATCAGAAATTCCGGCCATCAGACAGTATCCTGTTCAACCGGAATTGAATCAGCCTGATCTCTTTCGTAATACCGTAAGAAACCGAAATATTGTATTTATTGAACGGAACGAAGATGATGCCAGGGCCATAAGAGATATGCCATTTATTCGACGGTTCACCCGGCATCCACACGCGGCCGTGATCAAAAAAGGCAAACAGACCGATCTTGCCTGTCACCAGGTACGTACGAAAATTGGTGATGAATCGCAGTTCATTGCTGTTATACACGGCGGTCTGACCCCAGAATCGTTCGCGGCGATAACCCCGGATGGTACGGGGCCCACCTATGATCGCATGTTGGTATGCCTGCCCGGTTCCCAGCACATTGTCGTTTACTACGGTCTCTCCGCCGAACCTGATGGCCATGGAAACCTTCTTTAACAATGGCACATACACCTGGGCGTTGGCATTGTACCGCTGGAAGAATTCGTTTTGCTGAAAATTCTTGGAATAGTAAGCATTTGCCAAAAAGGTAAATCCTGCAACCGGCGCTACCGAATCTTTTAGATGAACAAACGAATACGTCAATTGCAAACCTGCGTAGGGGTGCGTTTCAAACACTTCGTTGTTGTGTAAAAATGATTTCGCGAAGAACCGGTCGCTATCCTTAATACTTCTTATCTGCTGAAAATAAGCAGTACCTCCTATTGTACTTTTCCCGAAAGCGCGGCGCAAGCCAGCACCTGCATACCACTCTTCACTTCGCATGCGGTAATAATTAATATCCGTAGTAATCAAACCCGTTTCATTACCGGTGCCATAATAATTTGTCCAGCGGATCATATCATATTCACCCCGCCAGAAAAAATCCCACTTGCCAATTGCATTGGGATGCAAACCTTCTCCGAAAAGACTGAACGCATTCTGGGAGATTGAATAATGAGCACCGAATTCGTAAGCGGCGGCAAACGGCTCGCGGCGCCATTTATGGTTTGTAAGCCGGTAACGCAACCCTGTATAAAGTCTGTCTTCATTGTTATAGAAAACAAGTGGCAGGAAGCCTTTTTTATCATACCTGAACCATTCGTAATCCCAACGATGAATGGAGGTATCGGCCGACAGGTGCATTTTAGCCGACCTGGTTTGAAAAACATTTTTGTAATTATCGTAAATATGCACCTTCTGCTTTGCCTGAACGATCGAGTCTTTACCGGGACCGCCGATGATGCGAATGGTGATATCGTCTACCTCGTTGTTAACCACATACACATCTTCGCCCCTGATGCCAAACAACCTGATCTCTTTTGTTTCATCGGGGTTAAACCGCCTTTGATAATAGGGCCTGGCAGCTTTTTCGCCTTTGGCATCTACCCGGTATACCGACACCACCGTTTCTTTATTGTCACCGCCTACCTCAAAAAATTCCCGTTGCCTGGTGCCTGTAATTTCCACTTCTTTGGCTATGGTAAGATAATGCTGCTTTGCAAAGGCGGGCAATTGATTGCGTCTTGCTTTTATTTTATCGATCATTTCTTTGCCTTTGACCGCATACACTTCCGCCGGCATTTGCGCTACCGATTGCACGATCACGGCATCTGAAAGCGCTTCCTTCAACGCTTCTGCTGCCTTCAACCAATCGTCGAGCGTGAGTTCGTTGGTAAGATAGCGATCCATAAAACGGGCAGCATGGCCAATCTTTGAAATATTCTTAACTACAGAATCATAATGCTGCATATAAAACAACCCTGCGGCTTTTATCGCCAGGTTAATGAGGATACCGTCATGGTAATTGAAGGACTGATCGCGGTCTTTGGGCACCGGTTTGAATTGTGTTCCGCCGTCTACAGCCGCTTCGCCCCAACTCCAGTTGCCTTCATGCCGGTCCCAGTCACCGATCAGCATATCGAACAATCTTGCTTTTGCAAATGCATGCTGATCTACTGAATAGGTACCATTCAACTGCAGCTTGGCCAACATCTCTTCCGTTTCATTGAAGGTGCGGAAATTGCCAAGATTATCTGCTTCACGCCAATCGCCTTCGGGCTTTTCTTCCAACAAATACAAACCATTAGCGTATTTCTTATTAAATGTATCCAATGCCTTTTGTTGCGGCACATATACCAGTTTAGGCCAGGTATGATAAATGCCGGCGCGTTCCATCATATACGGCACTGCAAACGCCCCATAAGGATGCGACATGGAAATACCATCGTTGATGATATCTTCTGCAAACGTTCCTTTTAAATTATCGGGAAGTACTTCCTCTCTTGATTTATTAATGGAGCGAAGTGCGTATTCATTGCCATCCTTTGAACGCAGCTTAAGCGATCTTGATTCATGACCGCCACCTGCTTCATAAGCGATCAAACCGCCAAAAGCGGTGTCAAGTTTAAGTATGGGAACACGAACGGGAGTAGTCCATTCAACGCGATGATTGCGGCCCCAGAGCTTTTGATAAGAAAGTGGCCGCTTATATTCCGGTCCGGCTGCAATTCTTTTGAAAGCAGTGGTATCAGCTCTTTGTGATTGAGCTTTTACGTTCAGGGATATTATTAACAGCATCCCCAGGTATATGTATGACCAGGCATTGCAGCGCATATATATACCCCTAATATAAAATTGTGCCACGGGGCATACCAAAGCGTTGCAGCTTTATAATGCATTCTTTGCCAACAAGTCTGAGATGTGTGCCACAGCTTTGGTGTGGCACACCTGATTACAATATGGCTATTTCAGCCGACACAAAAAAGTGATCACTGGGGAAAATGCCTTTAGGTTTGTCTTTTATAATGCCCGCTGCCAATGGCTTGCAATTGCCTTTGCAAAAAATGAAATCGATCTTTCCTTTACCATTCAGTTTAGGGCTGTCGATGGGTTCAAATCCATGTGCGGTAACACCGGGGTCTGTTTCACCATGCAGGGTGGCATAGCTATCGACAAAGCCGGCGGCTTTTACACTATCTAACACGTTGCTGGTGGCTCTTGCATTGAAATCACCGGTAAGTATCTGCGGAAAGCCTGGCTGGTACTGACTGCTTTCTGCTGCCATCATTTTTGCCTGCTGCACTTTGGCTTCGTGCGATTTATGATCGAGGTGCAGGTTCACTACCCTGAACTCTTTTCCGGTTTTTATTTCCCGCAACCGAACCCAGTTCACATGCCGCGCCCTGGCTGTATTCCAGGAACCGCTGCCGGCTACCAATGGCGTTTCTGATAACCAATAGGTGCCGCCGGCCAACAACTCATAGCGTTGTTTCAACCACATGATGGGATTCTTGGCAATCCCGTGGTAACCTGTGGGGTGCGCATCCATTTCGGGTCCGTCAAAACCAAAGAGGGCATATTTCGGCATTTGCTGTTGCAGGTAAGCCGCCTGTTCCTTCAATACTTCCTGCAAACCGATGATATCAGGCTGCTGATTCCTGATCACCTGTAAACATACTTCCCTGCGTGTATTCCAGCCTAACCCTTTTGCCTCATCTTCGGGTAGGGCTACGCGTATATTGCAGGTAAGCACTTTATGACTGCTGCTTTTTTTTACTTCATCATCGGTTGCGGCCATTCCGGTCGCAGGAAGAAAGGGAGCCAGCGCAATGGCGCCGAGCCCCTTTATAACATGCCTGCGAGAAGCCACCTGTTGTGGGTTCGTGTTTTCCATAAAGGGTATAATCTATTTAACAGCTGCTTTTTGATTAATACGCAGGTATGCGCCTTTACTGATCAATTCCTGTTGTAGTTGCTGTACATCTACGGCTGCCGGTTGTACGTTTCTTCGTACTGCCTGTTTGGCCGCGCGGCCGGCCGCTTCGCCCATAGCCATACAGGGCGCCATTACCCGGATGGCCGACATGGCTTCATGCGTGGTGGAAATGCAACGTCCGGCCACTAACAGGTTCTTCACTTTCTGCGGCACCAGGGAGCGATACGGAATATCATAACAATCGCCGCACCATTCCAAGGTACAACCGCCGCCCTGCGGGTGGTGAATATCCAGCGGATAACTGGCCACGGCAATAGCATCTTCAAAATGGCGGCAGCTCATAATATCTTCGCGGGTCATAGTGTACTGGCCAATGATGCGCCTTGTTTCCCTGATACCAAGGAAGGGGGCCGTTTTCAGGAAATAGGCATTTTCAAATCCGGGCACGTATTCTATCAGGTACCGCTGAATATCGTAGATCTGTTTACGCCCTTCTATTTCACCGTGAGTCAAACTTTCCGGATCGGTTCCATTCACGCCGTTTACGCGCGTCATATTCACCCACACTTCGCCCTTACGTAAACCGGTGATGAGGATGGTTCGCTCGGTGGTTAATGTTAGTCCGTCCTCCTGTGCTTTTTTCACCAGGTTACGCATGCCCACCAGCACAAACTGGTTATTCTGGCCAAAATATTCTGCAGGAATAAAATCAGTTAAATAGGTCCTTGGCTCCTGTGCCACGCTGAGCCGCAGTTTTTCGGTGTCTACACCGCCCAAACAGAACATGAGCGTAGGCGGTTGCACACCGCCATGTTCATTGCCGTATTCGCAAGGCACGCCACTGCGATAAGCCACATCGGCATCGCCACTGCAATCGATGACCACTTTTGCCATAATGGCTTCCCGTCCGGCCTTACTTTCTACAATAACACCTTTCAGTTCATCGCCTTCCATTACCACACCGGCACAAAACGTATAGAACAATACTTCTACATTGCTTTCTCTTAACATTTCAAGCGCTACTGTTTTTACACTTTCCGGTTCTACCAGCGTTAAGCTCATGTGCAGGGGACAAGGCCGGTGCTCACTGGCGGCCTGCCGGGCAGCCAGGCGGTCAATCAGTTTTTGGGGCAGGCCTTTGATGATCTGGTTGCCTTTCTGGCCCAGGAAACCGAGGATCGGTAATCCGATGGTCATATTTCCACCCACGAAGCTGCGGCTTTCGATCAGGAGCACCCGAAGGCCGTCTTCTGCTGCTGCCATGGCGGCTGTAATGCCCGAGGGGCCACCGCCTACTACCAGCACATCTACCTGGGTACGAATGGGTATTGTTTTCGCAGGTTCCTGAATGGTTCCTAAATTATTCTTCATACAATATCTGTTTTATGCTGTTAACTGTTTTGTCGTGAATCGTCAATCGTCAATGGAGAGTTGCTCGCGAAATTTCAAACGTAATTTCCGATCTTGCGCCACCTAGAACTGATTGCCTTCTGCTTTTTGCCTTATGCCCCGTTGCGTTGCTGCCTCGCTGCTTTCTTGCCTGTTTGCCTCTTTGTCTTTTTGCCTGTTGCCTTCCCTGCGCACCATTGTCCACAATAATAAGGCAGCCAGTGGATGCAGCACCGACATCAGCATAAAGATGTTACCCGCTCCCAGCTCGCCAATTACCTGGCCAACATAATAATTGAATAACACGGCGCCCAATGCGCCAAATCCGCCGGCAATGCCCAGCACGCTGGCTACATTATGCATTGGGAATGCTTCCGCCACCACCACACTCAGCGATACCAGCCAGCTTAAAGCCATAACTGCAATACAACTAAAAACGATCAAAGTGCTCACCGCACCGGGCAGGTAATTGATCAATGCACACAAGGGCGCCATGGCTACTGTTGCCGTTAACATGATCTTACGCGCCCGCAAAGGCTGTTTACCCTTGCGCACCATTTTATCGCTCCAGGCGCTGGTAGCAATACTGCCTACGTCTGCAATTAAAAAAGGGATCCAGCCGAACAGGCCTATTTGCGCCAGTGTAAGACCTGATCCTTCCTGTAAATAACCCGGCAGCCAGAACAAACAGAAATACCAAACCGGATCGCTTATAAACCGTATCAATAATATACCCCATAAACTTCTGGTGGTCCACAGTTGCCGCCAGGTGAAACGTTCGCCTGCATCCCTTGCTTCTGACTGCATCACTTCTTTTGTGACCTCCACCGGTGGTTTACGGTAAATTATTTTCCATAACAGGGCAATGAGTAATCCCACACTGCCACAAATGATAAAGGCAGTCTGCCAGTTAAACTGCAATGTTAACCAGGCAATCAGCGGCGGCGCTATGATGGCGCCAATGGAACTGCCCGCCACACATAAACTGTTGGCGGTAGCCCGCAGCCTGCCTGAGAACCATACGGTCACTGTTTTCAACTGCGCCGGAAAATTGGCTGGTTCCGCCATACCCAGTAAACCACGAAAAAAACCAAACTGTGCCACCGTTCTGCTGAAGCCGCCACCAATACAGGCAACAGACCACAGGATGATGCTGTACAGCATGATCTTACCCGCGCCAAATTTATCAACCAGCCAGCCCGATACGGGATACATGATGGCATAACAGATGGTAAAGATGTTTACAATAAATGCATAGCCCCCGTCATCGAGCGTAAATTCTTCTTTAAGTAATGGTTTTAGTATTGACACCATTTGCCGGTCGACATAATTAAACACGATCGTTAGAAAGATGATGCCTACTATAAACCAGCGTCGATTATCTTCAAACCAATTTTTTTTCTTTTCTGTGGCAAGCATTTCATTCGCTTTTAGCAATCAATTCAGTTCAAAAGAAAATTCATCAAACGATTCCCTGCGCCAGGCCAGTTGTCTGGTACTGGGCGAAATCGCAAAAAAAGGAGAAAAGGTCTTTACATGCACTGTTTTGCCATTCGGCAAAAACTCCAGCAAACGCAGCCAGCCATCACCGCCATTGCCGTAATGACCACCGCCCATTGCCTGCGCATTGAAGGTCATTTGTTGTACCATTTTACCGGCATCATTTTTATCGGTGCGAAACCCTACATGTTTGCGGGCATCGTCTTTAGCGCCGATATGACCCGAGATCACCAGCTGGATATTGCCGGCAGGCTTTACTAACTTTTCCCAAATTGCCACTCCATAATTCGCATCCTTCAGGTCGTATTTGGCGGTTTTTGTTTGTTCGTTCCTGTAGTTCAGGTAAGCATGGGTCAGCAGCACTACTGTGTGATTACGATATTTGGGCTGGGTCACTACTTTTTTTGCCCATTGTAATATGGTATCGCGGGGCGCAAATTCAATGGTCATAAACAGAAAGGGCCTGCCCTGGGGAGATGTCCATTCCAGGCAGGAGTTCTCGAGGCTGGGAATATTATCGGGATTATTGGTATACTCCCGCAGCAATTGTTTGTTCAGCGGGTTCTTGTCAGGGGGAAAGAACCTGGGATAGTTGGTGTGTTTGGGTTCATGCGTGTAGCTGAAGATATTGTAATCATGGTTTCCGGCAGCAGCTACATAGGGGATCTTTCCATCGAGCTTACCAAAGGCAGCAGCAATGGTTGCCCATTGCTGCAAACCGGTTTGGTCCATTTTTATTCCATCTGGTTTCTCAATATTATTATGCTCCACCAGGTCGCCTGTGCACAACACCATTTTTATATGTAGCCGTTCGCGGTTCTCATCGATCCAGTTCATCATAATGTCGAGCAGCGGCTGATTGCGCTTATATTTTACATAATTCTGCGGATCGGGCAATACCACTATTGACCAGGAAGCGGAATCGCTAAGGACCGGCTGCGTACTGTCCTGATGCTGTGCCGGGGCTGTCAGAACGGTTAGCTGCAACAATAACCAAAGGGCGAATATCTTCATCATATTCAATCATTATTTGTATTCACTATCACATTATCAAATTATCACATTAGCATATTAGCACATTACCTCATTGTGCCTTTACCAGTTATCGTTTTGACTTATTAATCCTTTAGTGGTTTGTACTTCGATATTTGGAATTGGCCACAGGTAATCGCGGTTTGGATTGAACACCATATTTTCAATCACCCGCATTACGCTGGCGTTTGACACATTGCTATAATCGGGACTGCTATTCTCATCCAGTGTTGGCGCCGATGTGAGCCAGGTGGTGCGGCTGCGGCCATAACGCGGACCTTTCATCACTTTCTCCGCGATTTTCCAGCGGCGGATATCGAACAGGCGGTGTCCTTCATTGGCGAGCTCTACTTTACGTTCTCTACGTACCAGCGAACGCATGTATGCCTGTGTTTGTCCGCGGGGCACAGTTGGCATGCCCGCTCTGAGGCGGATCGAATCCAACGCTTTATATACCGATTCATCGATCTGGTTGGCTTCAATCTTTGCTTCGGCATAGGTCAGCAACAGCTCGGCATAGCGAAAGAGAACGATATCGCCTTCGCAGTTCTCATCATCGGTTCTGTCTTTGATATCTGTCCATTTACGCCACATATAACCGGTAAAGGTGGCGTACACATTGGTGGCATCGGTATTAGGCACGCGTGCTGCGGGTGACACATTATAATTCCACACCCGCAAACTATCGGGATGCGTTTCAAACTGAAAGCCATAATACACACTGCCCGGCAACGCTATACTCATGGCCAGCCGCGGGTCGCGGTTGGCAAATGGTTTCGCTGGATTGTACAAAGGCGATTTGTCGATAGTAAGTCCATCGGTGCATTCGTACGAATCAACCATCTGCTGCGTGGGCACTTCGTTGGCCACACCGCCTGCGAGACGTGACGACAGAAAATTGCTATTGGAATGGGTGATAATCCCTTTCATGTATTGCAGGGAAAAAATATGCTCTTTGCTGGTTTCACCGGTATAATTGAACAGGTTACCGTAGTTATCGTATAAGCCGTATTTGCCAATGGCCCTGGCTGCATTGGCCGCATCGGCCGCTACCTGCCATTGCCCGTTAAACAGCGCTACCCTGGCTTTCAGGGCATAGGCAGCCACGCGGGTTGCCCTTCCCGTTTTACCAACGTTTGCCGCCGGCAGATCGGGTGCTGCTTCATCCATTTCTTTAAGAATGAAATTCACCACTTCGCTTTTGGGCGTTCTTTCCATGCGGGCTTCCTCCAACGTAATGCTGCTTGTTACCAGCGGCACAGCGCCAAACAATTCCGTGAGCAGAAAATAATTGAAGGACCTTACCCAGCGGGCTTCGGCAATTACCTGTTTTTTATAGGCCTCGCTGAGATCGGCAGCCCTGTCGATATTGTCTAACAAAAAATTGGCGCGGCCAATGGACTTATAACACTGGGTCCAGGCAACTTCTGCGGAAGAATTGGTACTGATAGCTGTTCCATTACCCAGTTCCTGTACGGCATGCGCGCTCCGGTTCCAGCTGATATCGGACGTATTATCGAGCATTACCGGCCAGGGCCGGGTACTTTTCAGTTCCCAGTTCAGGGATTTATAACAACCCTGTATTCCCATTTCCACTTCTGTTTCATTCTTGTAAAATGTTTCCGAAGAGGGACTATCCAACGGCAGCTTGTCAAGCGATTTATTACAGGCAGCCATTCCTGCTGCAATACCGGCGATCAATATGATGATTGACGTACGTTTCATGATTTGTAAATGAGGTTGTTTAGAATTTAATGTCCAGACCAACGGTGTACACTTTCACCTGCGGATAAGCATTACCAGTACCTACAGCCGTTTCCACATCGTACCCTTTCCAGAATTTGTCACGGGTGAGCAGGTTCTGTCCGCCAACATACACTTTCACGTTATTCACGCCCCACTTGCTGATAAGCGATATCGGCAATGAATAGGCTAATTGAATATTCTTCAGGCGCAGGTAAGCCGCATTTTTCATCCAGAAGCTGGAAGGCTGATAGTTGTTGCCGCCATCATTATACGTTAACCGGGGGAACTGGGCATTGGGATTCTCTTCGGTCCAGTAATCCTTATGTGTTTCATGGGCGGTACCGCCGCTATAAAAGGGTTGAATGGCATAGGAATACAAATAGCCATTGGCTTTTCCTACGCCCTGCAAAAAGGCATTAAAACTAAATCCTTTGTACGCTGCATTCAGGTTCAAACCATAGGTAAAGCGGGGAATGGTGCTGCCGATTATTTTATAATCTTCATCATTGATGATATTATCCTTATTCTGGTTTACATATTTGATATCACCGGGCGCCAGCACACCTACCTGGGCGGCATGGTTATCGATCTCATCCTGTGACTGGAAATAACCATCTGCTTCCAGCCCATAGATGGAGTTGATGGAATGTCCTTCGCGGCTTTGCAATAAACTGGATGCGCTGATGCCTTTCAGATCGAGCACTTTGTTCTTTACATCAGAAATGTTGAAGTTGACGCCATAGGTGAAGTCTTTACCGGCGCGGCCATTGTAGTTGATGCCTAATTCCCAACCTACGTTGCTCACTTTACCGGCATTTTGCACCGGTGCGTTCAAACCAATGTATAAGGGAATATCGAGGGTAAGCAAAATATCGTCGGTGATCTTCCGGTACCAGTCGGCAGTGATAGAAAGATTTTTCAACAGCACTACATCCACACCCACATTCGTCATCGTGGTAGTTTCCCAGGTGATCGCAGCATTGCTCATATCATTCAATGCACCCAGAGAAACAACCTGTCCGTTCTGTGCATAAGAGCCTAACGCAATGCTGGAAACAAAACCATAGTTGGTGCCTATGTTCTGGTTACCTAAGGTTCCCCACGAAGCGCGGAATTTCAGGTCGGTCAACACGCCGCGCAGGTTCTCCATAAAGTGCTCTTCACTGATACGCCAGCCGGCAGAGAAAGAAGGGAAGAAACCGTATTTATTTCCTTTGGAAAAACGGGATGAGCCATCGTACCGGGCATTGGCTTCCAACAGGTATTTTCCTTTGAAGTTATAGTTAAGGCGGCTGAAAAAGCTTTGCAGACTCCACTCGGTGGCCGAGCCTGTTGTTTGCTGGTTGCTTTTATCACCGGCATTGATAACGGTATAATCGGGGAACAGATAGTTATCACGAAAGGCGGTAAAATCGGTATAATAATAAGTTTCTTTCGATGCACCCACCATCCATTTTATGCTGTGCTCACCGAAATCTTTGTCGGCGGTAACGTTGGCGCGGTAATTACCATAATATGAGCGGGCGTTGGAATTGGTTTTCTCACTTTTTGCCGGTTGGGTGAAAGCCACTGATCCGGCGCCGGTATAGGTAGTAACAGCTTTTACAAAATTATCGTCGTAGGCATTTACAAAGCGGGGCGCAGCCACGAGGTCGGCTGTTAACCAGTGAACAGGCTTGTAGGTGAACTGCAGGTTGCCCTGCATGCTCAAGGTGTTATTCTTCTGGAATCCGCCGTCTTCGACCATTGCAATGGGGTTGTTCCCGTTCCAGCCCTCACCCCATTTGCCATTCGTTAACCGGCCCAGCTGGGTAGCGGGAATACGGTTCATTTGCGAGAATACGTTGGTCATGCCGCGGCCGGGCTCTACTGTATTGCGGTTAATGAGCTGCAGGTCGAGCTTCATGCTTACCTTATCATTGAATTTGACATCGGCATTGTTACGCAGCGTATATCGTTCGTAAGAGGATGTTTTTATAATACCATCCTGTTTCAGGTAACCCAGTGACGTAAGAAAACGCAGCTTGCCCGATGAACCGCTAATGCCTACGGAATGATTTTGCATCATGCCCGAACCTTTCAATACTTCTTCCTGCCAGTCGGTATTGGGATATTCATCGGGGTTGTTATACATTTCCTGGCTATACTTTTCAATTTGAGCATCGGTAAATACAGGTGTGAGGCCGGTATTTTTATACGCCAGGTTCAAGAGGCGCATATGATCGAGCGCATCTACCTTATCGGGAAGGTTGGTGGGTGTTTGTTTGCCCATGTAACCATTGTAGGTGATGGTAAGTTTTTCGCCTTTCGCCCTTTTTGTCGTTACCAGGATGACGCCATTGGCGGCCCGTGACCCGTAAATAGCCGATGAAGCAGCATCTTTCAATACAGAGATGCTTTCGATCATGTTGGGGTCAAGTTCATTCATATTACCTTCGATCCCATCGATCAACACAAGGGCGTTGGCATTATTTAAGGTACCGATACCACGAATGCGAATGGTACCTGCATCACTGCCCGGCGCCCCGGTGGACGTTGTTACAGTAACACCAGGCGCTACGCCCTGTAATGCAGCTGACAGTTGCGTTACAGGCCTGTCGGCCAGGCGGGCCGAACTTATATTTTCAACGGAACCGGTAAGGTTTACTTTTTTCTGTGTGCCATAACCAATAACCACTACATCGTTCAGGGTGTTACTGGAGGATTGCAAACGGATGGAAAGGTTTTTCGTGGCGCCTTTTACGGCAATTTCGCGGGTTACATAGCCTACAGAGGAAAAGACCAGGGTGGCGTTTCCCTCGGGCACTTCAATGCTGAAGCTGCCGTCGGCGCTGGTGGCTACACCCGAACGTGCGCCTTTGATCATAACGTTAACGCCCGGTAGCGGAGCGTCTTTGTCGTCTAATACCTGCCCTTCGACCTTTGCAGGGGCATTGTTTTGTGCGAATGCGCCTGCGGGTAAACCGGACAGGAACAATGTGTGGATCACCAAAGTGGTGGATAGCAATAACTGCCTGATTAAAGAACTTGATCTCATATAGCAAGGTTAGAAAGTGAGAAAATCTGTGAACAATCGTTTAGCTGTGCCCGGTGTTTGCTGTCTTACTTTTTTCTTCATAACAATACATTTAGTTTCGGCAAAGGAATTAAATGTATTTTAAGAAAATTAAAGTACAATGTTAAGTAAATAATATCAAATTAAAACGCAAATGTTAACATTTTTATCTTGCTAAAAACTAACAGTTTAAGTTCTTATCTTTGTTTCCCGTCCTATTCTGCGCTGCATTTGATGGTTTAAATGTAGGGCAAAACGAGTAGCAAAAGGCATTAAAATTATATTAAACGGCGAGTTGCTTGAAAGGAAATTAAAGCAAATTAAACATCATTTAAAAGCCACAGGGCAGAAGGAAAAAAGGCACAAGACCTTAATTGTCAAACCCCAAGTGCCATTTAGGACCTTGTACCTGGAACGTTTTACCTTGCACCTTGCGCTTTGTACTTTGCGCCTTAAAACAAAAAAGGCTGGCTTTTACACCAACCTTTGCTCCTGATATGTCTGTTTGTCTTTATTAATATAATAGTTTCGCAGCACCTGCCAGCGCCCTGAAGTTTGCTCTTACATTCAGAAAACCTAATAAATTCCCGTTCCCGGGATCGTATCTTATTTCCACCGGCACCCAGATATCATTCAGGATCCTGACCCTGATGGTTCCGTTCAGGAAGAACCGGTCACGCTCTTCACCGGCATATAACGTACTGAAGTTACGATAGTAAGCGGTACTGAACTTCAACTCCAGGTAACTTCTCTGGGTCGTTTTGGTTTTAAATACCAGGTTGAACGCCGGTTCTACACTGAACAAAGCCCGTTTGAGGTCGCGGCCGGCATTAAGAGTATCATCTACCAGTTGCAGGGCCGCCCTTGCATTAAACTCCAGGTCGTTCTTATTGCCTGCATATTTATTAACGCCTTTCAGGAACTCGGCATGGAGCACAACGTTGGAAAAAACAAACTGGTCTTTATACGTTGTATCTGTCACTCCGATCGTCAACAAGGCATTTTTGTTGAAGTTGGCTTTCAGGTCCTGGTAAACACTGTCGGCAGTTCTGGCCATGTTGAACGCTTTATTCTTTGCCAGGATGTCGGCCAGGTTCTTAATGCTTTCAGTTCTTTTAACTACAGCCAGTATGGTATCCTGCAGTTGCTGGCTGATCAGGCCAAAATCTTTTTTACCGGTCGCAAAATCATCGTATTCCTGGGCAATCTTTTCCTGCGTTTCAGCAGGTGTTATGGCCGAGATGCTTGCCCCGATCACGGTATTGAGCGCTAATAATTCCTTCGCCAATGTATCGGCCAGCACCATATCGAGGAAAGCCCGGGAAACGGTTTCATCGCGTTTATTGATCAGGGCATATTTGATGCCTGATGAAAATCCGTTGAACCTGTAAGCCGTATCGAGCCGCAGCGCGAAGGAATAGTTGAGCCTTCTGAGCGCTTTGGACTCAACATATTTCTTATCGATCAAAAAGGTAGAGTCAAGCTTTGCCATTACAGCGAAGGGTGTACCAGTGAATCTGATCTCTTTATCAGGACTGGCCAGCTGGTCAAATGCCAGCTGAAAGAAGCTGTTGAGCACGTCTTTGTAATTACCGGTTGCCAAAGAGTCGGCTGTTAATACAGGATTCGGTTTCTTTTGCGCCACCGCGGTAAGAGATAAGCAAAAAAATATCATCAGGACAAGCCCTGAAAATTTACCAGTCATATTAACTGAATATTATTTAATTAAAAAATTGGCCATCATCAGCCCTGCCTTGAATGTTTTAGGGGACACGGGTGTAGTTGGCTCGCTAACGGTAACCTCTGCTTTGCCGGTACAAACCCCGTTCACGGAAATAACATCGCTGGTTTGTACTTCTGAAAAACTGACGCTGCCGGTGTTGCTGATGCTTTGCATATTGATCAATACGCCTTTTCTGAAAAGGACTGCGGTGGCCTGGCCTATGCCGCCGATGAAGGTAAAAGTAACATCTACCGGTTTGGAATGGGGCGCTTCTTCTGCCACCAGGGATTTTGATGAGAAATCTTGAATGGTCATGGAATTAGTTTTGGTATTTGTAGAAGGTAATGATCTGGCCCTGGATGCAGGTTTCTTTTTTGCACTTTTAGGCATGGGATGGTGTTTAATTGATCTAAAACTACAAAAGAGAACTCTTGTATGATCGGGTTAAATCACCTTTTTGTTCAATTTTTGTTCACAACGCTAACGCGTACTTTAAGCGACAAACTAATAAAGAACGGTTCGCATTGGTTCCCAATAGTATACTGGCTTAACAAATAGATAATAATAAAAAGCAAAGGGCTGAACGGGGGTTATTGTGTGAACAACCGGCCGTTCAGCCCTTCTACAGCGTGGGTGTAACTTATAAATGTTATTGTTTTGCCAGCAATTCGTCGAGATTGGTATGGGCAGCGGCAAAACCTTCTTTGAAGCCCATTTCTACAATTCGCTCCAGGTCGGCCTCTGAAGCAAAGATGATCTCCATTTCAATCCTGGTCGTGTCGCCAACAGCATTGAATACACAGGTCCAGTCCATACTCGGCATTTCGGTGTTCAACACGCCGTTCTCGTCGGTAAAACCATCAACGCCCCTGAATGACTTATTTGGAACGATGGTTTTGTAGTTCAGGATACAGTGGTGGCGGCTGCCGTCGGGACCTTCCATATAATACAACCATTTGCCTCCCTCCCGAAAATCCATGGATTTGGTGTTTGCCTTCCAGGGTTTGGGCGCCCACCATTGGTCTAACAGATCACTTTGTGTCCAGGCTTTCCAAACCTGTTCTACCGGTGCATCAAAAACCCTTTCTACTTTGAGCTTCTTGCCGGAAGCGTCTTTCGAATAGATCGTTTCTTTTGTCAACATCATGACTTCTTGTTTTTAATGGTTTTTAATAGTGTGTCTAATTGCGTAAACCGGGTATCCCATTGCGCCCGGAATTGTTGTAGCCATTTGTCCACTTCTTTTAATTTTTTAGAGTTAAAATGATAGTAGATCTCCCGTCCTGTTTGTTCCTGGGTAACCAATTGGCATTCGGTCAGGATCTTGATATGTTTTGAGATGGCCTGACGGCTGCTGTCAAAATGATCGGCCAGTGCATTTGGGGTCATGGCTTGTACGGCCAGCAGGCTAAGGATTGCCCGCCGGGTAGGATCTGCAATAGCCTGAAATACGTCGCGTCTCATGGGACTAAATGGTCCTTTTAGCAACCATTCGGTTGCAAATATACGCGCAACTGTTCGGTTGCGCAAATTTATTTTTGGGAATGCCCAACGCCTAACGCGGTTGAAAAGTAAATAACCTGAAAATTCGAGTTGACTAGCTGATAGGATTCATAGTTAGCAGGGTTATACGAAGGAGTTGACGGGTTGGGAGGTTGGCAGCGGGAGGCAAGTGCACAACAAGGATGTCTGTGGTTTGAGAACTGCCTGTCGCCTATTGTCGATTGCCGACTGTCGATTGTCGATCTACTCCGCCCGTAAACTCTTAACCGGATTGGCCAATGCTGCTTTTACAGCCTGTACACTCAAGGTGGCAAAGGCGATCAAGATCGAAACAATGCCTGCCAACGCAAAGATCCACCAATGCAGCTGGATGCGATAGGCAAAATCTTCAAGCCATTTGTTCATTAGCATCCAGGACAACGGCACGGCCACCAGCATGGCAATAACCACCACTTTCAACAGGTTTTCTGTTAAGAGGAAAACAGTACTGCCGGTACTTGCGCCAAGCACTTTACGAATGCCGATTTCCTTTACCCGTTTGCCAACGGTAAAAGTGATCAACCCAAACAAGCCTAAACAGGCAATGACAATAGTAAGCATGGTAAATGCCAGCAACACCTGTCCCTGCTTTTCTTCTGCTTTGTATTGGGCTGAAAAGTTCTGATCCAGGAAATGGTATTCAAAAGGAGACGTTGCATCAAATTTTCTGAACGTTTGCTCAAGAGATCGAACGGCCTCCGCCATGTTATCGGCCTCCAGTCTTACATAGATATTGTCGCGGTCCGATGCCCGCATGGGAAGCTCCATGATCATCGGTTCTATTTTATGTTGCAGGGAATAAATATGGTAATCCTTTACTACGCCGATGATATTGGCAAATTTGATCCTGCCGGTTGCATCTGGCCCCCGGGAAATTCTTTTACCCAAACCTGACGTCCAGCCCTGCTTTTTAATAAAAGCCTCATTAACGATAACATCGTTGCTGTCTGATGCAAGATGCCTGACGAAATTCCGCCCTTCTTTTAATTTGATCTGCATGGCCGGAATAAAATCAGCATCTATGATGAGCCCATAAGCCAGTTTGTTATGCTGGTCAAGCACACCATCTTTTTCTATGAAATAACCCGACATACCGATATTATTATTTCCGATCGGGTTGCCCGCAGAAGCGACCGCTTTTACTGCCGGGCTTTGCAACAATGCCATACGAAGCGGTTCTACCTGTTGCCGCACCTTTTTTGAATCAAGGTGAAAAGTGAGCATTTGCTTTTTATTAAATCCAAGATCCGTATGCTGCATGTACTTCAGCTGCAAATAAATGACCAGTGAAGTGGTTATCATAACAACGGTTACAGCAAACTGAAAGGTCACGAGCGATTTGCGAAAGACCGCCTGCATTTTTACATCGCCCAACTGATTTTTCAGGGCCGGAATAGTTCTAAACCTGGATAGGAAAAAGGCGGGATAGCAACCGCCAATGAGGCCGGTAACCAGCGAAAAACCCAGTATACACAGCAGCGTGCGCGGGATACCGAATTCCCAAACGGACATTTCTTTGCCGGTAACATAGTTGAACAGCGGCATTAATAGAATGACCAGCATCAGACTGATACAGGCGGCACAAAGTATCGTAATAACAGATTCTGTCAGAAAAAGACCTACCAGGTTGGTGCCGCTGGAGCCTACTATTTTTCTTACGGCCACCTCCCGTAGCCGGTTGGAAGCGCGGGCAGTGGTAATATTGATATAATTGATAAAAGCAATAATGAGTATGAGCAGCCCCACGATAGAAATCACATAGATGTATTTGATGTCGTTATTTTCGCTTAACTCATATTGCAGGTGTGAATGTAAATGTATAGCGCGTAAAGGCTGAAGCTCTAAGGTAAGATGTACGTTTTTCGAATTGCTGGTAAGGTATTTTTTTACAAAAGCGGGCAGCTTGTCACGCAGCCGGTTAATGTCTGCATGCTGTTTCAACAGGATATAAGTGTATGTATTCAGCACGCTCCAGTCGCCTTTGTAATCGGCCGGGTAGGCCCGGATGGCGCTGCAGGAAAAGTGCGTATTGGCGGGAATATCAGCAATAACACCTGTAACCGTCGCGGGCTGTTTATCGATAGTTATCGTTTTGTTTATGGCCGAAAGCGGATCGGGGAAAAGTTTGGCGGCAAGCGTTTGGGTAAGTACTATACTGTTAGGCCTTTTCAATGCGTCGTTGTTGCCTGCCAGGAAATGATAAGTAAACATGGTAAAGAAAGAAGGGTCTGAATAAAAGATGCCGCCTTCTTTAATTCTTTTATCCTCATATTCAATAATGCCACCGCCCTCTACATCGATCCGCAGGGCATCTTCCACTTCGGGAAAATCATTTTTAAGCGCCTGCGCTGCCAGCCCTGATGTTCCGGCAATATCAAATTTCTCGGTATCCCATTGCCCATGTGAAACCAGCCGGTAAATGCGGCCGGCATTTTCATGATACCTGTCGTAGCTAAGCTCATGCCCTATGAAAAGCGCGATCAGCCAAACGACCGTAAGGCTCAAAGCCAGTCCGGTAATATTAATTAAGGAAAAGACTTTGTGTCTCGATATGTTTCGCCAGGCGGTTTTGAAATAGTTTCTAAGCATATATATTGCTTTTTAAAATACTTCCATTTCCTGTCTCCACTTATATCACAAGACGCACAGCTGGAATGTACCAAACCCGGCCAACGTACATGCCAATTTTAAAATGATCTGCCGGTCAGCCAGTTAAGTGACCGGTTCGTATAGCAGTTGTTCATATTCGTACAGTTGGTGTACGTCTGTGTACTGAAAGTAATGAGATTAATTTATTCTGATGGCAATTTATCAGCAGCTTTCTCATAGTTCTCTGCAGCCTTGTTTAACCTCTTCTGGATACGGCTTGCCAGTACGCGCGGCGCCAGCACTTTTACACATTCGCCAAAACCAAGGATCTCCCTTTCCAGTTCAAAATTTATCACCACTTGCAGCGAGATAATAATGCCATTTTCATCTTCCTTCAATAATTGCTGTGAATGGTGTATTGGCTTGGTGAGTACATAGGGCGCATTGTATTTGTCAATAAACAGCACCACTTTGATAGCCTTTTCCTGTTCATTTTTGGTAACGCCGATCAGGTCACTGAAATATTGGTCGAAATCTATTTTATCTTCTTCAATGAATGGCTCTTTGGTGAGTTCCTGGAATTCGATGATGCGGTCGAGCGCCATGGTAAGCAGCAGCCTCTTCTTCTTGGCCCGGCCAATCAGGAACCAGCGGTTGCGGTATTCTTTTAATAAATAAGGATAACAAATGACGTGCTGCGAAGCGGCGGCTTTGAAAGATTTGTATTCTACCAGCAACGATCTTTTTTGCAGGATGGCCTGGTACAAGGCGTTAATATGTTCCAGCCCTTTAAGCAGCCCGTTATTCTCTAACTGAATATAATTCCGTCCCTGGTTCGTTGTACGGTACAGGTTGTTCTCGAGCCGGGCGATCATGTCGCTCATTTCGTCAAAATAGGTAAACCCGTTGAATTGTTTCAGCAGGCCCACGATCTCTTTCATCTTCTCTACATCAACCTGGTTCACCGGCGCATTAGTGATGCTATAACCAGCCTCACTGTAGGCATAGAATTTCCGGTCAATAACTACTATCGGTGCATTGTAACCCAGTTTATCGCTGCGCATGATCTGGATATCGGCCTGAATGGTTCGTTTGCTCACGCCGGTGGTAATACCTTCCAACTGATACAGCACATCGGCTACTTTTTCAATCAGGTCGTCCAGTGTCCATTTACGATACTTGTTACGCAAACAGTCATCGATGGTCTTGTAACGAATAAGGGCTAATTTATTTACAGACATATAAGGTTTTCGGCCGTTAAAAATACTAAGCGCACTGTTATTACGCAACTGACCTGCGCTGTTGGCCGTTATTTTTTGTTTCCTGGATACATTTCGACCGCTAATAAACTGTGCGCCAAACAATTAAAAGAATTTCAAAATAATTTTCATACTGCGCAAGTACCCTGCGTAGCCCTGTATGCATATTTGCTGTATCAAAACGGTCAGAAACAAGTTACTTCGTCATTGGAAAAACTTATTCAATACCGTTATTGACTGGTTGAAGCAGTAGCTCAGTTGGTAGAGCAATAGAAAAGTTTTAACATTATCACGGTCAAATCATTTCCACACGTTTGAAAATTATCGTGGTCAATTAGTACTTACTCCCTAGTTTAATCTATCGGTCGTTGGTTCGAATCCAACCTGCTTCGCTAAACTTTGGTCAATTGTTGCTTACTTCAAAACACACTTTTTCAAGTCAACAGCATCAGCATTACCAGGTTTTAAAATGAATATTATGAATCCGTTATTACAAGTAAGTCTTCGGCAACAGGCAGTTTTTATTCCCGAAGCAGCCATCATCGGCCAACAGCAAACCCTTAACGAAAATACAGGGCTTTTAGCAGCCAATTTATCCAATCTGGGCTTTGGCCTTTCTGAATCATTGCTGAAAGCATTGAACAATACGGCCCCGGGTTTCCAGTTCATGGTACTGGAAATGCTGCGTGATGTAACCGGGGTAAACAAGAACTGGACACCGCTGGTAAAAGGCTGGAACATTCCTACCGGTGAATTGGTGATCGATCATATTGTGACCTTCTATTCCAATATTTTCAAAACCAAAGGCACTATTCTGCCATGCAGCCATATTATTCCTGACAAAACATTTCCATTGCACCGCTATAATGGCTGCCCGTTCTGCGGAACACCATTCACATCCGGCGCTATTGAAAATTTCAAACAGGGTAGCGAACAAAAAATACTGGAGTTATGGACAATAAACGATGCAACTGATTTTTTGAAAGACCTGCTGACGGCCAAAACCGCTTTGGACGCCACGCAGCTCGACAGCTTGAAAATATTGCTGAATGAATTGCCTTTGCCGGAAGTATCAATAGGAATGAAGGAAACGCTGATGGCGGTAATAGACATTTACGTGAGCCAGGACGGGGCAACCAAAGCACAACCGTTATTCACGTCACCTACCGATATCCTGCGTTATTTATGGTATAAACATACCGGCTTCCTGCAAATAATAGAGCCCGCTACCATTATAAAACGCAAAGAAGCTAATAACAGGCACCTGTGGGCACAGGATAGAAGCGCCAGCGCTACTGTGCAGGCAAGGGCGCCCTTAAAACTGAAATACAACCGCAAAGACTGTTTGGTAGCCGGCTGGTTGAATAATATGGCTATGGATCCGGCTAAAATGTGCGAAATGATGCATCCTAAACGCGGGATGTGGGTACGCTTTATCAGGGCTTTACGTCTGCCGGAATACAGCAAACGCAAAGGATTCGACAACCTGCGCAACCTGTTGGATAAATTCTATAAAGAAGAATATGAAGTATGGCAGGGTAAGGTGGAACATTACAAGTTGCGGTATGATGCCAAAACAACTCTTACTTTATTACAGCAAAGACCCGGATTATTTGCCCGTTCTTTGTTTGCTAATATGTTATGGTTTGGCAGCGATGTAACCATTGCCGCTTTCATGGACGTCATTGATAAAGTTCCGGCCCGTTTGTTATTCACGCTGGCCATGTATGCTGAAAATTATTTCGACAGAAATAATACCCGCAGCGTGAAGCCACTGGGTGGCGTAAACAAAGTGATTACGGCTAACCGGTTATTGCAACTGTATAGCGACAAACAGCTGGAAGATATGCAGGCTGCGATTGTTGATCTCTGTATCCTGTCGGTTAAAAACCGCTTTGCTAAAACTGCCACCACCAGCAAAACGATGCATATAGACCCACTGCTGTTCAATATTCCCGTTTTTATTGGCGACAGAAGCGACACGGTGCAGGATATGTCTTCCGCCCTGATGGGAACCCGCTTTGCAGTGGTTGGCGATACCGTCCGGTTATTCATGCAATGGGGAACCGGTTTGCCAGCCCAGCATATGGATATGGACCTGAGCTGTTTGATTGCTTTTAATGATAAAACAGAAGGCTGCTCTTACAGCAACCTGGTAACCACCGGTTGTAAACATAGTGGTGATATCAGAAGCATTCCAAACAAGATCGGTACGGCTGAATACATTGAAATGGATCTGCCTGCATTGAAAAGAGCAAAGGCGAAATATGTAAGCTTTACCTGCAATGCCTACAGCATTGGCAGCATTACGCCCAATTTAGTGGTGGGTTGGATGAACAGCCAACATAAAATGACCATTTCAGAAACCACCGGGGTAGCCTACGATCCTTCCTGTCTGCAGCACCAGGTGCGTATCGTAAAAGATCTTAGCAAGGGTATGGTCTTTGGCGTGCTCGACGTAGCAAACAGCGAGATCATTTGGCTGGAATTACAATTCAGCGGGCAGATCGTACAAAACCTCGACACCCGGAATGTAGAAGCCCTGCTGAAAAAACTGAACAGCAAACTGACCATTGGCCGGTTATTGCAGCTGAAGGCAGACGCACAGCAGCTGCAGCTGGTTGAAACAACTGAAGCAGATGAAGTGTACACACCGCAATGGGCAAAGAACACGGCAGCCCTAACAAAGCTGTTAATTGATTAATTAACCCCTTGCCTTGAAGCCGGGGTTCCCGCCCCCGTAGCTTAAAAGGAAAAGCCTGCGGTAAAATTGTCTAATCGCAGCGTGTGTGGATAGTCCCGTAATCTCTATGCGAAATTATGGGTAGAATTTACAGTGCACCGAAAGGCCCCTGTTGCTTAGTAGGGAAGCGTATTTACAGCCACGTAGCTCAGTGATGAGAATGTGAGTTCGAATCTCACCGGGGGAACTGTAGACATGATATTTAGAAGAACATGAATAAGTATGAAAGGCTAAAAACAGATTTAGATGTAGCCGGAACAGGAAAAATAAAAGCATTTGGCAACAGCATGTTGCCCATTTTGAAGAACGGAAGTTTGCTGACCTTTGTAAAAGCAGCGGAATATAAAATAGGCGATATAGTATTTTGCAAAGTAAAAGGCAGATACATCGATGCTCATAAAGTGATAAAGAAAGATGCCAATAAAGGATTTTTGATCGCCAATAATCATGGTTTTGAGAACGGCTGGACAAAGACCATTTACGGCAAAGTAGTTCAGGCAGAATATCAGGGAAAGATCATTTATAAAGTGGAATAACATGCGAGAAACAATACTCAACAGACTGACAGCTGTAGCACACGAGCATAACATAAAAATACTGTTTGCCTGTGAGTCGGGGAGCAGGGGATGGGAATTTCCTTCACCGGACAGCGATTACGATGTACGATTCATTTACGTACGTCCCTATAAATACTATTTGTCTGTAATGGACCGGACCTATGACCTGAATTTCGCCATCAATGGCGACCTGGACATGTATGGCTGGGACATTCGCAAAGTGCTGCAGCTGATGAGAAAATCAAACACAACACCGTTTGAATGGCTGCAGTCGCCCATTATTTACACCGAAGAACCCGGATTTAAAAATGAGCTGTGGTCGCTGAGCCAGGCTTATTTTGACCAGCGTTCCAATATTCATCATTACCTTGGTATAGCCAAAGGGGCCATGAAAACGATAGCCAATGACAATGAAATAAAGATCAAAAAACTGTTCTATGTGCTCAGACCCCTGCTGGCCGCCAAATGGTGCCTGGAAAAGCAAACCATTGCTCCCATGACCATTGGACCGTTAATGACCTTATTGCCTGACCCTTTACAAAAACAGGTGAATGAGCTCATCGCGTTAAAGGCCCATGCAGCAGAAAGTTTTGTTATAAACATCCACCCTGCACTGAAAACATTTATTGACGCTGAATATGACCGGATCAATAAAGCATCGGTTCCGTTGAAAAAAGAACATTTTAATGCTGAGCAGCTGGATGAATTTTTTGTAACCACCATTACGCGGTATGACCATTAAGGATATAAAACAGAAAGGCTTGTTGCTGTTTGAGTGTATCAGTGGCAGCAAAGCATATGGTTTAAACACCTCCACGTCTGACACAGACCTGCGAGGTGTTTACTACCTGCCTAAAGCACAGTTCTATGGGCTCGATTACATTCCACAGATCAGTAATGAATCGAGCGACGAAGTATATTATGAACTCGGGCGTTTTGTAGAATTGCTGATAAAGAATAACCCCAATATTCTGGAACTGCTGGCATCGCCGGAAGATTGTATTTTGTACCGGCATCCCATTTTAAACAGGCTGCACATCAACCTGTTCCTGTCGAAACTCTGCAAAGAAACTTTTGCGGGTTATGCGCTTACACAAATAAAAAAAGCAAGAGGTTATAAAAAGAAGATCGTGAACCCTATTGAGCCGGTACGCAAATCGGTGCTTGATTTTTGTTTCATCCTGCAGGGTTATCATTCAATACCACTGACTGAATGGCTGGCGCAGCACAATTTTGTTCAGGAACAATGCGGACTGATCAACATGCCTCACTCAAAGGGATTGTATGCGCTGTTCTATGACACCGATAATACGCTTCATTACAGGGGCATCATGAGCAGCGAGCTGGCGAACGAAGTATCCCTGTCGTCCATTCCTAAAGGAGAGAAAGAATTAGCCTATTTGTTTTTCAATAAGGAAAACTATTCGTCATACTGTAAAGACTACAAGGAATACTGGGAATGGGTTGAAAAACGAAATGAGGCGCGGTATCTGGGTAATGCAACTCACGGCAAAGGATATGATGCCAAGAATATGATGCACACGATCAGGCTGCTGCAGGTGGCAGAAGAAATTCTTACCAAAGGAACCTTACAGGTTAAACGCAGCAACCGCGAGGAATTGTTATCGATTAAAGCGGGTGATTTTCAATATGATGATCTGCTCGTGATGGCCGATGCACTGATGAACCGCATTGAAGCGGCGTATAGTACCAGTCAGTTAACGCCATACCCCGACAAAGAAAAAATAGAAGCCATACTGGTTCAAATGCGGGAAGAACTTTACGGGTAAACCCGTATGGGCAATAAGGGTGTTTACGCATCTGGATAACTATCCGTTAATGCTAACCGCTTTTGCATACCACGAACTGGCCATTTTGTTATAAAACAGGTTACTTTCATGCGGCTTCTGGAATTAAGAAGAGATCAATAACCTGGCACATGAGAAAGTTCCTGAAATACACAGGATATACTGTTGTAACCTTCCTGTTACTGATACTGGTGTATCTCGGTGCTGCCTGGATGCTGTCACGCCTGACCGTCGCAGCCGAAACCAACGCCTCACACCAGGTAACTATCTACATTAAAAGCAGCGCTGTACATACCGATATTGTAATGCCGGTAAAAAACTCCCTTAAAGACTGGAGCGAAAGCATCCTGTATAAAAACACCCTCGCCGGCGACAGCATGTACAATTACATTGCCATTGGCTGGGGCGATAAGGGCTTTTACCTCGAAACACCTACCTGGGCCGATCTGAAAGCAAGTACCGCTTTTAAAGCGGCTTTCTGGCTGAGCTCTTCCGCTGTTCACGCCACGTATTACAAAAAAATTAAAGAAGGAAAGAATTGCGTAAAGCTGGTTATCTCCAATGAACAATACCAACGGCTGGTGGCTTTTATTGAGAACAGCCTGCAAACCTCGGCTACGGGTACGCCTATTGCCATAACAGCTGCAAAACCTTACGGTAATAACGATGCTTTTTATGAAGCCAAAGGCCGGTACAGTTTATTTCATACCTGTAATACATGGGCCAACAATGCATTAAAAGCCTGCGGCCAGAAAGCCTGCTGGTGGACGCCATTTTCAAATGGCATCCGGTATCAGTATGCGCACTAAAAAACCCGGCAATAACCTCTGTTCAAAGATCATTGCCGGGTGAATTGTTGCGTGAGGATATCAGCCTATTTTTCTTTCAATGCCTTTTTAATGACCGGCAATATGGCATCCGCAATTCTCATGAAGCCCACGTCAGTTAAATGTATGCCATCGATCGTAGCTTCATGGTCATTACCGATCAGTTTATCGGTCGTTATATAATAAATATTCTTATAGCCTTCTTTCTGCAGACGTTCAAAGGTCTTTCTGATCTCGTTGTTCTGCTCTTTAACGGTCTTGCCGACCTTTTGATCCCAGTAACCATTTTGCCGGAACACCGTTTCTACAACTATGATCGGGATAGTGGGCTGATGCTCGCGCAAATATTTTATAAAGGAATAAGAACGTTCCCTGATCTGCTCGGGGCTGGGATTGGGAATGCAATCCAGTACATAACAGTCGGCCGGTACGGTGGCCAGGTATGTAGCCAATGCTGGTTCCATTTTAGCACTGCCGCTGAAGCCGAGGTTAATGACATCGTAGCCGGTTCTTCGCTGCAGGATGGCGGGATATGCCATACCGGGTCTGCTCGCCGAGGCGCCCTGTACCACACTGGAACCATATACTACAACGCGTTTCGCTTTATTCACGCCTGGTTTACCGGGTTGTTGAATGACGGCATTGTTTTGCACACCTATCTGCAATTCACTAACGCCATTGTAGAGCGGCAGGTATAACATGAACTGCTTCATCGAGCTATCCATGTGGTGCACGATCAGTTGGTTCTGATTGACGCCTTTACCGGTTCTTGCAACACCTACAAACTGCCATTTCCCATCCTTCATACAATAGAGGTCAAGACCGCTGTGGGCAATCGGTGTCATATTGTGCATGTACACCTCTTTCGGCAGGTTCCATTTAGCCCGAATGAGGGTGGAGTTGGTCTCAAATAACACGGCAATGCCCGCGCTTTGTTTGGAAAGGTTGATAACAGCCGGCGGCATGCCTTTGGTATCTACCGTGTCGATGCGCTGATAAATAGAATCCGTTGTTTTTGCTTTTCCGGTCATTAACAATGTAGCAGCATCTACATATCGAATGCTATCCTGTGAACGTACAGAATGGACCATCAACAGAATTGCAGCCGTAAAGAACAGTTTGTGTTTCGCAATTTTCATCGGCAATAGTATGTTTAGCTTTTAATTACGGATCAAGTGGCTCCAGTGAATTGATCTGTTTTGAATTTTCTGAAGGTAAATATTCTGATTCATTGGCGCTTAACTTCTTTATGGCGGTATAGGGCGTATAACCCAGTTCCTTGATTACCTTATTATGCATGGCGCCGTTAATATAGGTATTCTGGCCAGGATCAGTCACTATCAACACCGGTTTATCCGTTGGCATTTTAAACTGATAAATGATCCGGTTGGTGTTGCGCAGGTTGGTGGTTGTATGCCGGGCATGCGGTTCAATAATAACGGCCTCAGCAGGAATATGCAACACCTCTACCAGGTATTTTTTCATTTCGATGGCTTCACAATATGGGGTTTTGAATGGATGAACATGTCCTCCCGAAACAACGATGAAAGGCGCTTTGCCGGCGCGGTATCGAATAACGGCGCTATCGCACCGCCTGGCGCTGCCCGGATCGAGTTTTACTTCCGGCTGTTCAGGTCCAAGGCCTGGCACCAGGATAACACTATATGGATAAGACTTCCATTTTATCTTTTTTGACCGGTTATAGGCTGCTGCATTTTCTTTTTTAATTAAAGGTTCATACCGGGCAGCTTCATTGCGACCATTTAACCGCAGCGCTTCAAGGGTAAACAGTATTGGAATACTAAAAAATACAGTAGACCTGTTTTTTATTACCTTGTTTAAACCGGCAGCAACACTGTCGCGAAAAGCCGGATCATCTTTTGAAAAACTGATTGAATCGATCTTTGGATACAAGGGAGCGCGTCCCTCAATATAGATACCCAGCACGTAATTGATCCCTTTGGCATCTGCCTCCCATGCTTTGCGAACAAAAATAGCATCCGATTCCTTTTTAAACAGCGGGTATGGCCCACCGTCCTTAATAGTATGTACCAGCTTTTTGATCTGTTTATTGCCCAGCACCAGGCTCACCAGATCATCGCCCAGGGAATCGATCTCGCCTTTCGTGAATTGCAGCGTGCTGCTGAAACAGGCCGCTGTTTTGCAATGCAACGCTTCCTGCGCAGCGAGTTCCAGTCTTTTCCTCACCCTTTCAAAACAGGCTGGTTGCCTGTCCAATTTATGCAATTCCGGCTCCAGCATATAAAGAAAAGGGAAATTCTTCATAAGCAGCAGCTGTTCTTCTTCAGACAAAGCCAGGGCTTTCGAAACACTGATCAATAAGAGTAAACAACAACAAATGAATTTAACAAAGGCGTTTTTCATCATCTTTATTTCAGGTCAAGTAATACAGGGTAATGATCTGAGTAATTATCAGTGAATGAATCCACCAACACCCGCGCTGCAGCGATCTTTTTCACCAGGTTCCTGCTCACAAATATAAAGTCGATCCTCGATGGCACGTCAGCGCCGTTCTTTGGTTCAAACCGTTTTGGATGCACTGTTTTTACAAACGAGGGAGTGGTTGTTTTCAGCGCATCGGCGAAACCGTTGGCTGTAATCTTCTCTATGACGGAATAATCGAGCCTGCCGTTGGCCAGTTTTTGAATGGGCGCATATTTTTTTTCATAAGCCTGGTAGTTGGCTACCATGCGCCCATCGCTGTAACTCCCAGAATCGGCCGGCGATACGGTGTTGAAATCGCCCATGATCACCCATTTTTGTTTTTCAGGTTGCGCATTGATGTGCGCCAGCAACAGCTCCACTTCCTGGCGCCGTTTACGGTAGTCGAACGGCGTAAAATGCAGGGATATCACATTGATATCTTTCACGCGTGCCGCGATAAATCCGCGGTCCATATTATCACTTATCTTTTGCACATGCACAATCGGATATTTAGACGTAATGGCCACCGGGTACTTCTCGCCTTCGATCAGCAATACTGCATACGGATGTCCATACTGCTGCGCCAGTTGTTCCAGGGAGGCTTGCGTAAAACCTGTCACTTCCTGCAAGGCCAGCACATCAGGATCCATCTCCTTTACCCATTGAACAAACACAGGTTTGCCGGCAGCTGTATCGAGCCGCATACCTTGCAAAATGTTGTAGGTAATGAACCGCAATCGATTGTTCTGGGAAAAGACCTTACTCTGAAAGAATAATACGAAAATAAAAAGGGTACCTTGAAAGAATCGCCGCATAAAAATCATTTAATAACTATTTTAACCGACCTGTTAACCGCTCCGCCATTTATATACAGCAAATATATTCCTTTGGGCAGGTGCGACAAATTTACTGTTTGCGTTCCACCCTTGTATTTCCTGATCGATATTTTCTTTCCATAAGTATCCATCACGGTGAGGTCGAACGAGCTTACCTGCTTTTGTTTGAAGTCAATGGTAAAGATGCCGTTACCGGGGTTGGGATATACGATGATATTTTCCTTCATTTCTTTTATTACATCGCCATTGGGAATGTCAGGGTCAGCTGCTTTACGGGCGCCTGTTGCTGCGGTACCATTCAGATCAACCATAATGTCATCGATAAAAATGAACCAGTCCTGAGCAGTATTGGGCTGGGTAAAAACAATTGAGTTCAGCCGGATGCCATTGCTCTGCAGCACTCCGTCACCGGTATCAACCGGCGTTCCATTAAAGTTGGCAAGGTTCCAGGTGTATTTATGCCATTGGCCATCGTTGAGTACGGCAAGTTCTGGTGACATCTCTATACCATCGGTGTCATCGAGCCAGATCCTCACCTTGGCGCCTGCAGCGGCCGTGGAGGTTTTCATATAAAAACTGAAAGTACCGGTATTGTCAAAATAACGGTTATTGGAAATAATGCCGCTGCCTGATAATATCCTGGCTTTCCAGTTAGCGCTCGATGCCGTGTTATCATACAGCTTCACGATCAATGACCAGTAGCCGCTGTGGCAGGTCTTGGCCGTAGTAACATTTGACAAGCCTGATACACCCGTTGTCGTAGGGCTGTACGTCGGGTCGCGGTTGAAATGTCCTACGCCATTTTCAAAATCATCAAGTGTTATGCTGGAAAGGTATGCCAGCAAACAGCTCGGGATAGGCCGCGGGCCGCCGGCATCGGATGGATTATTCCTCAACGCCCCATTGCCTACCATGGTAGAAGAACCGCCGCCATCGAGGTTCAATGCCTGGTAACAGCCCAGGGAAACCATCAACGCGCCTAATTCAGCGAGGGTCATGCCTTTGCTTCCGCCGGCATCTCTGCCATCTACCACAACGAAGTATATTTTAGTTTTTGCCTGGTTATACCCGATGGCCGTTCTTGGTTCACGGGTTGAATCTGAAGCACCGCCTTCTTCCTCCACGCTGGCGGTGGCGTAATTGGCGCCATCGCGCACAAGTCTTGTCCAGCCTCCGGTGAGTTGTTTAATATTGGTAAGTCCCGATGAAGCTGCGATCACCTGCAGGTTCAGTGAGATCACGTCACCAACTTTGATGCTTTCGAGAAAAACTTTTGCGGCGCCTACACCATACAACACAGCTTTACCGGGAACAATTGCCATATTCCCGGCGTTCGATTTCGCCAGCACTTTGCAGGTAATGACGGCATTCGCCTTCCAATCACCTCCATTTACCGGCTCGATCATTATCTCAGTACCACCGGCAGGCCTGTCGGTATCAGCGCCTTTAAAACGATTGTACATAATGAGTTGGTCGGCATCGCCATAATACCTGTTGATGTGATTGATGGTCCGGGTGAAACCGCCTGCCGTTACACTATAACTTCCATTGACCTTTGTTATAAAAGGTATTCTGTCTTCTGTAATGCCAAAAACAGTCCGGTTAAGATTGGTATCATATAATATCTCCCCATCGCCGATCATCATGTGCCGTGGATTGAACTCGGGACCCTGGCTGGTAAAAAAATCAGAATTGATAGCAGCCGTTACATCGTGATGGCGAAAGTGATCGTGCGCAGCATACATTTGCGGCACCGTTTGCTTGGATGTATCGATGACGCCATACGATTTCACCGACTGCAAATGAACCGTTGATTCTGTGAGGTCGATCTCCATCACATGGATCTGCCGGGCAGGAGATGAGGTTGAATAGTGTTTGTATACAACGCCGGGCGACATCCTGCGGGTTGAATCCAGGGTATATTGCGCCTGTGCAGTTACAATAAAGAGCGGGCATAAGAGGCCCAGGAGAAGGATCTTGTTCATGTAAATAAGGTTGAATGTTAATAATTAGTGCCGGTCACCAGTTAGGATTTTGTACGAGGTCAGGGTTGAGGGTGAGATCTTCGGTTGGTATGGGATAATAATAGTCTCTGCTTTCATTGAATATTCTTGGCGTGCTGTACAAAGGATTAAAATTACCCGACGTGGTATTGGTCAACCGCTTCTGATTTACATTAATGATACTGGTAGTGCCGGCGGGCGCTCCGGAGGCATTTCCTGTGTGTAAAAACACATCTGCCTTGCCATCATTATTGAAATCAAAAGCGCCCAGTCCCGGGAAATACATACCTACCATTGGTTTTTCCAGTTTCTTTCCTTCTTTCCAACGCATCAGGTCATCCCAGCGCAGGCCTTCATTGAACAGCTCGATGCGCCTTTCCCGCCTGATCTCGAGCAACACGCCTTTATTAATACCTTTATCAATATTCGGATACTGCGCTTCAAGAAAAGGATCCGGGTTATTGTTTGCCGCAATCATATCCAGGTGCGGCATACCGGCCCGGTCGCGCAGTTTATTGATCGATCTGTCGAGGTCGGCCTGGCTAAGCGTACCGAGTTCAGCCTTCGCTTCCGCCAGCACTAACAAAGCTTCTGCATACCGGAAAATAATTATATCGTTATATGAATTGAGCGATCCCCATTGATCACGCGAAGCCAGCGCCTTGATCACACGGTAACCCGTAGTTGTAATGCTGAGGTTCACCGGTTCGCGGGTCGTTTCTTTATAAGCCGCGAAGTCGGGACCCGGTGTGGTTTGCGTAAGCCGGGGATCGCGGTTCTGCATTTCTTCATAAAAAGTTTTGGTCTGGTAGCCGGGTTGTTCGGTAAACCGGCTGCCATCCTTCATGAGATAGCTGTCGATCATATCTTTCGGTATGCCGTATAAGCCGGCCGTAGGCGCCACCATCAGGTAACTGACGCCATGACGGCCGAATGTAGGATTATAATCGCGGGCCAGTATGGTTTCAGTTGCGTCCTGGTCATTGCGCGCAAATAACTCCCGGTACGATGCATTCACGCCACCGATGGTAAACAACCTGTAAGCGTTGGAAGTTATCAGCTCATGGGCGGCTGCAGCCGCTTCGGTCAGAAATTTTTCATGATCGCCCAGTTGATGATATTTTCTGAAGGTGCCTTCGAACAGGCAGATCCGGGCCTTCAACAGCAGTGCTGTATATTTAGTGATCTGGTTCAACTGTACTTCCGCGGGAATATTGGCTACGGCATAATTAATATCGGCCAGTACAGAATCCATCACCAGCTTCCGTGAATCCCGGGGCTTATACAACTCCGGATCATTGGCCGTTAGCACTTTATTATAAAACGGAACATCTCCATAGGTTTTTACTTTATCGTAATAGAAAAACGCTCTGAAGAAACGGGCAATGCCACCATATTTCAGCTTTGCAGCTTCATCCGGGCACTTTTGATAATGTTCCAGGAAAAAATTGATCGATCGCAGGTTCTCCCATTGCCATTTAGTATTGGCATTAGTGGGAGGAATGATGCGGGCCCCCTTAACGCGGTCGTTAACCTGCAACGGAATGAGATTGTCGCTCCAGGAATCTTCGTCTGTATATAACGATGCGGTCGGCAGCATTTCATACAGCCCATTGGTATACACCTGCAGGTCGGTTGCCGTATTAAAGAATTTATCAGCTTCAATACTGTCTTTTGCACCTTTATCGAGCAGATCGCTTTTATTGCAGCCTGTTACAATCGCTGCAGCGATAATTACCGGTATATAGCATATCTTTTTCATTACAATATCTTTTGAGGTCTGGGATTAAAGTGTAAGGTTAATGCCGGCGGAAAATATTTTTCCGATGGGATAATCTTCGGCCCTGCCGCGGGTGGCGGCGTCTTTGGGATCTGTGTAACTGACACCTGCACCGGCCATTTCCGGATCGAGGTAGCGCGTGAGGTTCCCAAACCGCCACGTGAGGATATTCTCACCGCTAACGTATACCCGCAGCCGTTGCAGCTGTGCCCGCTTCGTTAAATGTTCTGGCAACGTATACCCTATTGTGAGGTTCTTCACCCGTAAAAAACCAACATTGGTGAGGTAATAACTATTCGTTTCTCCCAATGAACGAAGGCCGCTGGTATTCAGCGCTGCGTAGGCTCTTTGGATCTGTGGATACATTCCGGGTCTTTCGGGGGTCCAGGCATTGTTCACGAGGTCCTTGCGAATGAACGACAAATAAGGTCTTTCATAAGTTCCCCAATACAGATCCCCTGACGGATACCAATCTTGTTTTGCCACGCCTGTTCCGGCAATAGACAGATCGAAATTCTTCCAGTCGGCACTGATGTTAAATCCGAACGGACATACAGGCATCGCATTCCCGATCCTGTCCAGGTCTCCATGATCCTCGAGAGTGTTTTTGCCTTTGTTGATGGCGCCGTCACCGTTCAGGTCCAGGTATTTGATATCGCCGGCACGCAGTCCTTTCCACTCGGTATTTTGAACAATATTTATTTCATAGTTATACACCTGGCCCAGACTGGCACTGGGGTTCACGAAACTGCTCTGATAATCTTTCGCTTCCTTATCACTCTGGAACTGCCCGTCGATCCTGTAACCATAGATACTTCCCAGACGTTGTCCTTCCCAGTACGTGTTCATTAACCCATTGGGATTGGGATATTTTGTAATAACACCCACAAAATTGTACACGCTGGCTGTTGCCCTGAACCTGAGCGGGCTGCCCATTACCTGAAATCTGTCGGTGTAGGTCACACTAAGTTCAAAGCCGCGATTGCGCAGGCTGCCGATATTCTCTTTGGGCTCTGCAGCGCCGAATGTGGAGGGCAGCGGCTGCCCGGGCAGGTACATATCTTCCACGTGCTTTTCATACCAGTCGAAGGAGGCCATTAACCGGTCATTCAGAAAACCAAGATCGGCGCCAAAGTCGATGGTCCGCGTATTTTCCCAGCTCACTACTTTCGGCAAAGGCAGCGGCGCCAACGCATAGTTCATCCTTCCATTATTCATCAGCCAGCTGGTTTGCCTGGTTTCCATTAACTGCAGGAAAGTATTATTCGGAATGTTCTGGTTACCCAGCTTTCCATAGCTGACCCTGAGTTTCAACGAGCTCACAGTATTTTTCAGCGGTTCGAAAAAGTTTTCCCGGCTAACATACCATCCCGCAGATACAGAAGGGAAAAATCCCCAGCGGCTTTGTTCAGGGAATTTTGACGATCCATCGTAGCGGCCATTTACCTCCAGCAGGTATTTATTCTTAAAATCATAATTAAACCGGCCAAAATAACCTTGTACACCCCAGGTGCCGGCCTCACCGGTGGCTCTTAATAATTCGGTTCCCAGCCGAAGGTTAGCCAGGTCATTGTCGAGCAAACCACCCTGTTCAGCAGTTACCTGGTCTGAATTAAATTCTTCCTGGTTGAAGCCCAATAACAATTTAAGGTTATGATTGCCCAGGCTTTTTGAATACGTACCATAAATATTCAACGCATTGTAATAACTGCGGTCACGCTCTTCCGTAAGCCTGTTCACGCCACCCGTTTGCAACAGTACTTTATCGCCGCTTAAATAAGAGAACTGGTTCAACCTTGTGGTGCGGGCTGCCTGGCTGATCGTATTGCTGTAATCGATATTGAATTGAAGGTCTTTAAAGGGTGTGATCTTGGCGCTTAGCGTATTGAAGAGCTGCTCACGGTGCAGTTTTATGTAATTTGACCGGTCGGCCAGCGCCCCCTGGGCGCCACTGGCAAAGAAGTCGAACGGGATGCCATCGATCTCTGTGGGATAGAACGGAAAGAGAAAATACCAGGTTGTATTGCTCCACAGGCCGCCGTAACCCGATTTGGCGCCGGCATACTCGAGGTTGTCATCGCTAGCAAGCTGTGTATTATTACTGATCTCCAGCCATTTGTTTGCTTTCAGGGTAAGGTTTGCCTTCAGATTATATTTTTTAAGGCCGGCATCATCGATATTCTGGATGCTTTCTGTTTCGTATACCCGCGCTGAAAGATAACCCGCTATTTTCTCGGTACCACCAGACAACGACAGGTTATGGCTGTAGGACGACTGCCGTTTACGGAACAGGTAATCGTACCAGTTGGTATTGTAAAAAAACTTATAACTGCCATTGGGCTGCAGCTCGCGAAAGGGTTCGCGTTCGCCTGCAAGCACCTGTTGTAATTTTTCGTAATCGGCATCGGTATAACCGGTATAGGTAGTGCCGTTATATCCATACAATGCGGCATCAACCGTTTTACCGTAATCGTAGGGATTGGAAATATAATCAACGCGGTTGGTAGGGCTTGTTTGAGCGAAATTGTTTGTATAATTGATCTGAATTTTGCCCTGCTTCCCTTTTTTGGTAGTAATGAGAATTACGCCAAAAGCGCCGCGGGCGCCGTAGATGGCTGCAGATGCCGCATCTTTGAGTACGGTAACAGTCTCCACATCCATCGGATTGACGCGGTCGATATTGCCCTGGATACCATCTATCAGTACCAGCGGCGATCCGCCATTGATCGAATTGAAGCCGCGCACATTGATCTCCGGTGTAGCAGCGGGATCACCATTGTTCGACTGAATATTCAATCCGGGCAGCAATCCCTGCAGTGAAGTCACCACATTGGCTGAGGGGCGTTGATTCACGGCGTCTCCATTCACCTGCGACACGGCGCCGGTTAAATTTATTTTCTTCTGTGTACCATACCCTACAACAACTACCTCGCCCATATCCTGCAGCAATTCGCTAAGCACCAGGGAACCGAACGATTTGCTGGTCGCCGGCAGTTCTTTCGTAACATGGCCGGTATAGGATATGACGATGATGTCATTCTCATTTACATCGGCAAGCTGAAATTCGCCGTTCTCATCGGTCACCGTGGTACGGTTCGTATTCTTTACGGTGATGGTGGCGCCCGCCAGCGGCATCCCTTTGCTGTCCTTCACTTTTCCATGGATGGTAATGGGGGGCATTCCTTTGCTCACTTCCCTGGGTTTCTCTTCCGGTTTGGGAGCCGACTCTTTTATGATTATACTTTTGTTATTTACTTCAAAACTGAGGTTGGAACCGGATAAGGCCGCATTCAGCACAGCGCTCACTTCCGCATTGTGCATGTTTACAGAAACATTGCCCAGTTTCTTTACCGACTTTACATTATAAATAAAATCAAAACCGCTTTGTTTCCTGATAGCCCTGAAAATATCGGTCAGTGGTTTGTTGCGTTCATTGATGGTCACTTTTTGTGCATAGCCGGCCATAGTGAACGGCAGCAGCACCATCACCAATATCATGGTAGCAAGTAGTTTTACAGATAATTTTCTGTAATAAACCGAATGGCTTTTTATACGTTGGCACACTGTATAAAATTTCATACGTTCAGTTAGTTAGTTGTTTATTAATGGAAGCGTTGACTGTTTCTGGACAAGTAAACAGTTCCCCGGGCGGTGTGGCTTGCCACCGCCGGAACAGTACTCAACAGGAAGGTTTAATGAATGTTACTTCGAGATGATGATCTTCTTTCCTTTGCCTGAATGATCTCCCGGAATTATTTTGAAATGAATGGTACCGGTAGATTCAAACATCTTTAATACTTCTGAAATATTCCTGAACCTGGATATCATTCCGCCAAACTGTTCATCCCCTATATTGCCCTGGTATTCCGGCGAAAAGTCGTACCAGCGGGCGAGTTTTCTCATTATGCTTTTAATATCTTCTTCAACGAAAATGAAATAACCGTTTTTCCAGGCAATGGCCTCTTCAACATCCACTTCTTTCACCTGAATGTTCTTTATACCATTCAGCCTGGCCTGCTGCCCCGGTTTGATGATAACCTTGGTTTGTGCATTTGAAACATTTACCGATCCTTCCAGCAGCGTTACTGCCTGCGTGGTTTCATCGGTGTAAGAGTTCACATTGAAGTGGGTGCCCAGTACTTCTACCGTATTATTATTAAAGCGAACTTTGAACGGCCGCGCCTTGTCCCTCGCAATCTCAAAATAGGCCTCACCACTCAGCTCCACTTCGCGGCTGTTTCCTGAAAAATTAACGGGGAATCGCAGACGGCTGGCCGAGTTCAGCCACACTTTACTGCCATCTGACAACACCAGTTCGTACCCGCCGCCATTGGGAATTTGCAAGGTATTATATACCGTTTCAGTATGGTTATCCGTATGCTCACCTTTATAAACGATCTGCCCGTTCTCATCCTTTATGACCCTGCTGTTTCCCTGCATGCTCAACAGACCAGCTCCAGTTGAATCGAGCACGATCTGTTTATTATCTGCCAGTATAAGCACTGCTTTGTTGTTTTTACCGGGCAACAGATCCGGTGTATGCGCAGGTGTTTGTGCAACGGGTTTCCCTTGTTTCGGGGCAGTGGGTTGCATCAACCAATAGCCCGCCACTAAGACTATACAGGCAGCCGCAGCAATACCGGCCCACTTCCATAGTGGTAACATCCGGATCACCGGCTTCTTATCTTTCGCGCCGATCGACGCCTGCACAGCGGCATATAGCTCCTGGCTCTCTGTGGCGCTAAAATGCTGGTCGTTATCCCTTTGCCCGGCTGCAACATCTTTGAAAAATTGCCGGGCTGTACGCGCATTTTCCAGCTGAGCCAACAGCTCTAATAACTCTGCATGCTCCGCATCAGTGATCGTTTTGTTGCGGAAGCGGTCAATAAGCATATCGAGCCTTGCATCAGCCATAGATGAAAATTGGTGTAGTGATCTCCCTGCGCCGCATCGGAGGGGAACAACTACCTGTTTATAATAAAGACACGAAAAGGTGAAAAAGGGAGATATAAAGAACAGAAAAAATTATAAAAATGCAGCGGAAATAATTACCAACCCCGTAAACGGCCCGGCTTTAACCAGCTTTACGATCGTTTGCATGGCCCACTGCTGGTATTTTTTAACGGTATTTACCGAGATATCTAATTGAAAAGCAACGTCTGCATTTTTCAGCCCCTGCTGTCGTAACAGGTATACCTTCTTTTGCTGCGCTGGCAACTGGTCTACGGCGTTATCCAGCAGCGCATACAGGTTTTCTTCAGGCATTGCCTCTTTTACTGCTGCCTGCGCATAATGCTGCGCTATGGCTTCCTGTTTCTCTTTTACCTGCGCCAGTCGCCTGATGGCATTGAGGGTGTGATTGCGGGTGATAATAAACAGGTATGCGGCGAAGTTTTTAATGGAGGGTAAGTCTTTTCTGTTCTCCCATATTTTTACGAAAACGTCCTGAATGATCTCTTCCGTTAACTCTTTAGACCGGGTGACCGCAAATACAAAACTCCCCAGTTGCTGGTGATATTCAAGGAACAAGCCATTGAATGCGCGTTCGTCGTCCTGCGCAATGGCCTGCAACATTCCAGTATCTTTCAAGGGATGTAACACCTGGTACAATTAGTTGGTCGATTCGAATTTAGGATTATTTGTCAAAATTGCGAATTTTTACCAGCCAATAGCAACAAGTACAGGATGTTTTACAGAAGATAATAATTTAATAATTTTTAAACACGGGCGCATTTCCATTGTAATGAAGGTGTTGTGCTATGGCGTTTATTTCACGTCAATGAAAGCATTTTCATGAAAGAAATTGTCGCCGGCCACACCATTGACCACAATACGGAACCGGCCGGTAATGTCACTGGTGTAAAAGCTGGCTGTTGCTTTGCCGTCTTTGTCAAACACCAACATGGGCGACCAGTAAATAGTTGAAACGTATTTTGGAAGACCTGAGGCCTCACTGTAATCGTCAACATAAAACTCCTTGCCAATTTTTATACCTTCATATTCCTTGTTGTTCTCATCGAGGCCACAGCCTGAATAAACGATGGTGCCTCCTCCGTTCAACCGGTACACCTTTCCTTTCTCAGGAAGGCGATTGCCCGGATCACCAACGTGGCCATAACAATTCAGTTTATTATATGAACAAACAAAATCGCCGCAGGCATTGGTAGCGGAAAATAAGCTATTAACATTACGATTTCCTTTCACCGTGACCACTGCGAGCTGTTTAACTTTTTTCAGTTCCTCTAATTGCATGTCCTGCGCAAACTGCAGGTACCGGTCTGCATCTATTTTGTTGAATGGGATGATCGATGCCAGTTTTTGATTTATGGCTAGATATGGATCCTGGATCACCGCTGTATTCCTTTCTATTTTATTTCCTACCAGTAAATGCAATTTCTTTTCCTGCGGCACCAGTAACTGATCAACCGAAAACTGAAAATGGCCCCTGGCATCAGTTGTGATAATTGAAACACTGTTTTGGCCACCTAACACGTTTATGGTAACCGGCTTTCTTACTTTACCATCGCCCGGCACAACATACCCGTGTATAGCTGGTGAATGATATGCAGAGGCCGTATGGTTTGCTGCCAGCAGCTCCTGCCAGGTGTATCTTCGCCAGCCCCGCACCAGCAACACATTTTCCAGGTAACCGGAATCACGGAAGCCCTGACCGGTACGATAGAGCGGCGCCTCCTGCAATTCAGCCTGCAGATAGCAAAAGGATTCAATATCCTGGTGTTTGCTGTTCTTAAACCGGTTCGCCTGGGCACAGCTAACAGCCGCAAAACCGGCACTTGGTTGCTGACGATTGTTGAGTCGAAAAGAAACGGTCACTTTCTGGCGCTTCTCATATACTTTTTGATCAGGGGTAATGGTGCAGACTGCTTTATGGTTATAATGCGCAAAGAAAATGCGTTCGGCCAGCGGGCGGTTATTACTATCGAGCAGGGTAATGGCGGTAAGCCCTTTGGGAACTTCGTTTAACAACACCAACACCCGCAGGCCGCCTGGTTTTACAGTAAGTGTCTGTTGATTGAAAACCGTTCTGAAATTATGCACTACCATGTTTACCTGTGAATAGCCATTCGCAAATACAGTCAATCGAAGCGAGTCGCCCGCAACGGCTTTCGGAACGGCAAGCGTCATTCCTTTCGCCAATACAGCCGGCAATTGATACTCTTTCTTCAGCGACATTTCAGTTGGCCAGGCAATCGGCAGAATACGATACATAACTCCTGCATGCGGCACCAATGCAAACCGGCCCAGGCCGCGCTCATCTGTTTGTATTGTATCGATGGGTTTCTGATCTTCGAACAACACTGCCTTCGTGGTCACCGGTTCGCCATGGCTGCTTTTCGATTCCCAACCTATATTACAGACAATGCCGGCTACCAGGTTTCCTCCTTCCGGATAAAATTTCATTTCCAGCTCTCGCGGGTCAGCTGCCCCCGGCCATTTATGCTGCAGGTATTCCACATCACCTTTATGTTTGATCTTTGTGATTACGACAGCTGGTGAAGCAGCTGCTGCCGTGAACACCAACAAATTCTGGCGATACATTCCATTTTTGTCTGTCCGCGCATAAATCACTTTGCTGTTTCCGCACCATAACGACAATTCCGCATCGCGTACCGGCTGTCCGCTTATTTTATTTCTAACAGTTATCAGCAGGTCTTTTTTGCCCGTTGTGTCTTCCAAAAGGGTGGCCGCAGCCACAAATTCAGACTGACGGATCGACCGCACCGATATTTCCCGGGTAAACAAGGCCAGGGGTAAACTATCAGGTCCCACAATATTCGTACAGGCCACCAGTTTATATTCCCCTGGTGCAATGGAATCGGGCAATTGCAGGCTGCCATAGCTATACCCATTGCTCATGGCAAACTTTTGTTGCTTTACTGCTGTGCGCAGGTCGGCCGGTACCAGCACCAGCGATAAAAAGCGGTGAAGCGGCAGCGAGTCATTGCCACAACGCAGCATCCATGCGCTGAACCATATCGATTCATTATTGGTGTAGATATGTTTATCAGTATGAACAAACAGCTGATCGGCATTTTTAGCGGAAGCATAGGCCGCCATTTTAGCCGGTATGTTCTCGGTTTGAGGGAATGCATTTTTAAAACACATGAAAAGAATACAGGGCAGCAGGAACTTCATAGTTGCAATATTATATTTCATTGCCTAACCATGCAAGCCAACGCAGTTAAATCATTATTTGTCGTTTCTGTACAATAGCGGAAAGATATTTTTTCCGAAATTACATGCCCTTTTCTTGTTTGGCCTGCCCCAATTGTAGTTACACCATTTACACATAGTTAAAATAAAATATGCAAAAGGAGTACATCGAAATCAAGGGTGCCCGGGAAAATAATCTCAGGAATGTTTCCCTGAAAATCCCCAAACGAACCATCACCATATTTACAGGTGTATCCGGTTCTGGTAAATCATCTATTGTTTTTGACACCATTGCAACGGAAGCACAAAGGCAGCTGTATGAGAACTTCAGCATGTTTGTGCGCAATTTTCTGCCCCGGTATGCGCCGCCGCACGCAGAAGCCATTGAGAATTTAAGCATGGCTATAGTCGTAGATCAAAAAAGGCTGGGCGGTGGTTCTACTTCTACCGTAGGTACCATCACAGATATTGCGCCGGTGCTGCGCTTACTGTATTCACGCATAGGGCAGCCGCATGTTGGTTATTCCAATGCATTTTCATTTAACGATCCGCAGGGCATGTGCCCTGAATGCAGCGGTCTGGGAAAAAAGATGGGTGTTAAAGCTGAATCTTTTCTCGACATGGATAAATCGCTAAAAGAGGGCGCGGTACAGGTGCCGGTCTTTGCTTCGTGGGAAATTGCCATGTATTCGAGTTCCGGCTTTTTTGATGTCGACAAAAAACTCCGGGATTACACACCTGAGGAAATGGACCTGCTGCTGTACAGTAAACCGCAAAAAGTAAAGATGCAGTTTGGTGGCGGTATAATTAATGTTACCTATATGGGTATCATTGAAAAATTCACCAAAGCCTATATCAAACGCGACCTGAAAACACTTTCTGAACGAACACAAAAGAAAGTGGCGCCTTATATCGGCATGCAACCCTGCCCTTTGTGCAAAGGCGCCCGCCTGAGCCAGACAGCATTGAACTGCAAGATCAATGGGAATAACATTGCGAAGCTGAGCGCTATGGAAATTACCGAGCTGATCAGTGAACTGGAGAAGATCAATGATCCGGTGGCGGCGCCCATGTTAAAAACATTACGTGAAAGATTACAGCACCTGGTGGATATCGGTCTTGATTATCTTAGTCTCGACCGTGAGACCAGTACTTTATCGGGTGGTGAATCGCAACGTATTAAAATGGTAAAACACCTGAGCAGCAGCCTGGTTGATGTGATGTACATTTTTGACGAGCCCAGCGTGGGCCTGCATCCGCGCGATGTGCATAGGCTGAACGACCTGTTGAAAAAACTGAGGGATAAAGGCAACACCGTGATTGTGGTGGAGCATGATCCGGATGTTATTAAAATTGCGGATCATATTGTGGATGTAGGTCCGCATGCCGGTAACCGCGGCGGGAATATTGTTTTTGAGGGCAGCTTTGACAACCTGTTGAAAGCCCAGACGCTTACCGGCCGGTTCATGAAACAGCGCATTCCCATTAAAGAAAGTTTCAGGCTGCACACCGGTAAACTACCGGTTCGAAAAGCGCGGGTCAATAATCTGCAAAATGTGAATGTTGATATACCTGCCGGTGTATTGACGGTTGTAACCGGTGTGGCAGGCTCCGGAAAAAGTTCGCTTATTCATCATGTTTTTCTGCAGCAGCATCCTGATGCGATCGTGATCGATCAATCGGCCGTTGGCACCACTTCGCGTTCCAACCCGGCCACTTACACCGGCATAATGGATGATGTGCGCAAAGCATTTGCCGCCGCCAATAACGTCAGCGCCTCCCTGTTCAGCTTCAACTCAAAAGGCGCTTGTGAAAACTGCCAGGGCGCCGGTGTGGTGTACACTGATCTGGCATTCCTGGATGGCATTAAGATACCCTGTGAGATCTGCGAAGGCAAGCGATTTAAAGAAGAAGTACTGGCTTACCAACTGGATGGCAGATCGATTGCAGATGTTTTGAATTTGACCGTCCAGGACGCGCTTGAATTCTTTAAGCAGAAAGAAATTCAAAAGAAGCTGCAGGCCATGAGCGATGTCGGTCTCGATTACCTGACCCTGGGACAGCCATTAAGCACCTTATCGGGCGGGGAATGTCAGCGCATCAAGCTCGCAAGCGAGTTGCATAAAAAAGGAAGTATTTATGTAATGGATGAGCCTACTACTGGTTTGCATATGTCAGACATCGGGCATTTGCTATCTATTATCAACCGCCTGGTGGATGCCGGCAATACCGTCATCATCATTGAACATAATATAAGCATCATTAAAAATGCCGACTGGATCATTGACATGGGCCCTGAGGGCGGCCATAAGGGTGGACAGGTACTGTTTGAAGGAACACCCAAGGAGCTGTTACAGGCGAAGCAGTCAATTACGAGTGCTTATTTGCAAGACTGACCCAATTAAAGCTGATTAAGAGTTACCCCGGCCGGTTAACTGTACCGGCCGGGGATATCGTTGCAAAAAATTAGTTGGAGGCAAAGATCTGTGTAAAATACAGCGTGCCTTTTTTATCGGCAGCAACGCCGATACCAGTCAGGGTATAATCGCCTTCAATGTTTTTTCTATGCATGGCACTCTTCAACCAGTTATCAACCACTTCCTTTGCCGTAGTGCTGCCGAGGGCCACGTTCTCGGCTACGCCTGAAACGCCATTGATAGCGGGCGAAAACCTTTTTACGCGTCCCTGAAAACCATTGTGCCCGAAAGAAGTGCGCCGAGCCGCCATATTTTCACTGTGCTGCTGCGCTTCAGCGCTTATGGCCGCATTCATGGTCAGCGGACGTAAGCCTTTTTTCCTGCGGTAGGCATTAATATATTTTAAGATATCATCCTCCATGCCTGCGCGAACCGTGGCAGCAGTAACATGGGCAGGCGCCGTTTTACCAGGCATTGTTAACGGATGGGAGCTGGCTTCAAAAACAAAAAAAGATAAAAGGGCCGGGAAAAAAATATGCTTCATACTTTAATAGGGTTGACTGGCGGCTATTATGCCAATTTCAGGCCATAAAAATATAAAGGAACATTAATATTGATTTCTGATTTTCGGGATTTTGAGATTTTGGGATTGGCTCAGGTTCAAACTTTCCGATAAATCGCGGAATCTCAAAATCTCTTAATAGGCTGTTTATGAAAGGCAGATCAAAAAACTGACGGCGGTCATGGCAAATGTTAATTTAAAAAAAGTACCCGCTTTGTGTTATTGGCGCTTTTCTTAAATAAAATACTTTTGCACTACCAGTAAAGAACCGGGATGCATGCCAATGACCATATTACGCTCACGATCTTTCCGTTCGAAGACCTTTCGCTGCAAAACGATCTGGGCGTTTTCTGCAGGTCGTTCAGCACCGATCTTATCACCGAGCTATCTCGTTTCCGGCAATTCAGGATCATCAAATTACCTGCTGTTCAAATAGCAGCTGATCCGTCATCAGCCGGTTTACTCGATTCCGTAAGAACCGATTATTTTATCCATGGCACTTTTCGTTGTGAAAAAGAACTGGTGCGCATCAATGTTCAATTGTATAACAGCAACACGCGGCATATGGTGTGGGGCAATCGCCTCGAAGGCAGTTTAACCGGCCTGCACGCCATACAGGACGATCTGCTGGCTGCCATCGTGGGCGTCTTGCAGCACCAGATCAACAACGATCTGCTCACCCGTATGCGCAAAAGACCCAAGGTAGAATTCGGCGCTTATGAACATTGGTTATATGGTATGGAAGAAGTGAAAAAAGGTTCTGTAGAAAGCGACCTCATTGCACGGGAACATTTTCAAAAAGCCCTGGACATACAACCTGATTATGCACTGGCCTATACCGGCATGTCGATGACCTATTTCAATGAATGGAGCTGCCAGTTATGGGAGCGCTGGGATGTGTCGCGCACCGGAGCTTATGAATGGGCGCAAAAAGCCATTGAGCTGGATGATCAGAACCATGTTACTGCCATGGTGATGGGCAAGATCTTCCTGTATGAAGAATCTTATGACACGGCGGAGTTCTACTTCAGAAAATCATTGATGCTGAACCTCAATGATCCCGACACCCATATGCAGATCGCATTATGCTTTTTGTTGCTGGGTAAAGAAAAGGAAGCGCTTGAGATCTATGAGAAAGCCCTTCAATTGCTGCCGCTGCATGCAGATAATTATTTTGTAGTTGGTGTATTCATCTATTTCAGGCAGGGTAATTATGAAAAGGCTGCCTCACTCATAAAACCGGATCAAAAAGCGAAAATTGCGAATGCGGAAGCGTATTACGCCGCCATTCATTATTACCTGCAGCAACCCGAACGCATGCAGTATTACTGGAATTTATACCTGGAAACCTACCGCAAGCTTATCAGCAAAGGCAAAGATTTTCCTTTGCAGGAAGCGATAGACTGGATAACGAAGATCAATCCTTACCGCTATAAAACAAACCTCGATGAGTTTTTGCGGTATATCAGCAATGGCAATTTTCAAATACGGCGCGAACAAAAAACAAAGCCGGCCATTCAACCCGCTGATGATAATTGTTTTCTGAAAGAAACAGCTGCATGGAAGCTTTCCTATGATGGCACCAGGGTACAAATGCCCGAACTGAAGGGCTTTTATGATATTCAGAAAATGCTGCGCGAGCCGCGCCAGCTGTTTCATTGTGCCGAACTTATGGGCAGCAGCGTTAATGACCAGGGCGAGAAACTGATCGATGAAAAAGCCAGAAAGGAATACCAAAAAAAGATCCTCGACCTGCAAATTGACCTGCAGGAGGCAGAACAGCGCAGCGACTATGTACGCATGGAGCAATTACAGGCAGCTTACGACAGGCTGGTAGATCACTTGTCAAAATCATTGGGTCTGAAAGGTAAAGCCAGGGAAACGGGCAGCACAGTAGAGAAGGCACGCTCAGCACTCACCTGGCGCATCCGCAATGCCATTGCACGTATCGAACAACAACATCCTTTGTTGGGCGCCCACCTGTCGAACGCCATTAAGACCGGTATCCTGTGCTCCTACCAGCCGGACCGTGAAATAAGCTGGACTACCTCGTAACGCAAACAGCTGTAAGGTCTATCACAGGGGCTTTCGTGGCCTCACATTGTAAGGCATCAACTTACGCTTCATTGGATACAAAACATATAAAAAATGAAGCACTTAAGAAATTTCGGGTTGATGTTGGGAATGTCAATTTCCCTGTTTACAATTTCCTGTTCAAGGAATAATTACCCTGCTGATCCCATTAAAACCTTACCCAATGATGTAATATTGAAATGGAATGAAGTGGCCTATGAAGGCTTTGGCGGTGTACAGTATCAGCATTCGCTGATGGCCTCGCGCATCAATGCCATGGTGCATATTGCCATGCATGATGCATTGAATGGCGTGTACCCGCGGTACACTACTTATGCATTCACGGGGAAAGATGCCGGCGCCGATCCGGTTGCTGCAGCCGCTAGCGCAGCACATGCAGTACTGCTGCATGAACTGCCGGGTAAAAAAGGTTTTCTTGATTCGGCATGGCAGCAGTCCCTGGCGCCTTTGGCTGATGGCGATGCAAAACAGAGAGGCATTAAGCTGGGAGAAGATGCTGCCCAGGCTATAATTGCCATGCGTGCCGATGATGGTTCTGCAGGCGATCCCATGGTGCCCATAGCGGGTACAGACCTGCCCGGAAAATACCAGGTGGTACCACCATTCAATTTTTGTTTTGCGCCCTATTGGGAAAACATAAAGTTGTTTGGCCTGCAAAAGAAAGATCAGTTTCGCGTAGCGGCGCCACCGGCATTGAACAGCGCAGCCTATGCAACTGCCTTTAATGAAGTAAAGGAAACCGGCAGCCGCAACAGCAGTACCCGTACTGCCGATCAAACGGCCTATGCAAAATTCTGGTATGAATTTTCAGAAGCCGGCTGGAACCGCGTAGCACGCACCGTGGCCATCAATAAAAAATTAAACCTGCTGGAAACTGCGCGCCTGTTTGCCCTGGTTGATATTGCCCTGGCAGATGCTTATACAGCAGGCTGGGATTCGAAGGCGCATTATAATTTCTGGCGCCCGTATACCGCTATTCATTTTGCTGCCGCTGATGGCAATGATCAAACAACCGCAGATGAGCAATGGCTGCCTTGTGAGAACACACCGCCTGTACAGGATTATCCGAGTACCCACAGCGCCTTAGGCAATGCGGCCGCAACCGTGCTGGCAAGGTTATTGGGCGATCATACAAATTTTACCATGAGCTCGCCAACCGCATTCCCTGCCGGCAGTACAAGAAGTTTCAGCAGCTTCAGCCAGGCTGCCAAAGAAAATGCCGATTCAAGAGTAAGAGCGGGTATTCACTTCCGTTTTGCCTGCGAAGCCGGACTGGAATTGGGACATAATGTCGGCGATTGGATTGTAAACAATTATTGTAAACCTATAAACTGAATGAGCAATGGAAACCACCAATCACCCATCGCCTGTTTTCAGCCAGAAATTGTACCTAACAGATGGTGGACTGGAAACAACTTTGATTTTTAACCAGGGCATACCATTGAATTCTTTTGCCGCTTTTGAATTGTTAACCGATGAAAAAGGGCGGCAGGCCTTAGCCACCTACTACCAGCCATACCTGGCGCTGGCAGAACAATACAGGATGGGGTTTGTAATGGAGTCGCCAACCTGGCGCGCCAGCTCCGATTGGGGTTTTAAACTCGGATACACACACGATGAATTGTTCGCGTTGAACAGGCAATCGATCCAATTCATTCGCGCGCTGGCAGCGCCTTATAAAACCACACTGCCACATATAATCATAAGCGGTAACATTGGCCCCAGAGGCGATGGCTATAAAGCCGAAAACCAAATGACGGCCGAACAGGCAAAAATGTATCACCTGGAACAGGTGAAAGCATTTGCCCTGGCCGATGCAGATATAATAACAGCCGTTACCATCACCTATAGTGATGAAGCGATCGGTATCATTCAGGCGGCACAGTCATTCCGGCTCCCGGTAGTCATTTCTTTTACGGTGGAAACCGATGGCCGCTTACCGGGCGGTGAATTGTTACGGGAAGCCATTGAGAGAACAGATCAGGCAACGGCGTCTTACGCGGGGCATTATATGATCAATTGCGCTCATCCGCAACATTTCTTACACCAACTCGAAGAAGCCGGTGACTGGAAAAACAGGATTGGCGGCATCAGGGCCAACGCGTCCCTCAAAAGCCATGCAGAGCTGGATGAATCGGAAACGCTCGACACCGGTGACAAATGCCTGCTGGCCGAAGGATATATGCAACTGTTTCAACTGCTGCCCGCGCTGAAGGTGATCGGTGGTTGCTGCGGCACTGATCATACGCATATTGAAGAAATATGTAAAACGCTGGAAGAACAGGAAGCTTTGAAAGTATAGGGAATGTATAGCCATGAAATGTGACCTGTTACAGCAGCCTGTATATAAAAAAGTCCCTGGCTACACCAGGGGCTTTTTTTAATGTTCTCTTATATTATACATTATGCTGCCGCCACTGCTGTCTCGGTTTCCGCTACAGCTTTGTTATTCGGCACGCTTTCATGCACCAGCCATTTTGTTTTTACAATTATAAGCAAAGTACCTATCGCCAGCACTCCATAACCAATACCTAAAACAGTTTGGTTGGTTATTGTTAAGGTATTAACCAGTAATGAGCTTAAAATAGAAGTTACTACCGAAAAACCACCACCTACCAAGCCGGCCGCTTTACCGGCATATTCCGGAAAACGGGTAAGCGTGTACGACATGAGGTTATTAAAGATAAACCCGCCCGTACTATGTAACAGGAATACATACAGCAGCAGGGTAGGTAAACTTTGATGATAAAAACTAAGGGTTATCAACAATACCACCGATACTATTTGCAAAGCCGAAGCGAATATCAGTTTCTTTATAAATGGTTTTTTGATCAGAATTCTTGAAAGCGTGCCGCCGGTCAAAACCGAGAGCCCCGAAAAAAGCGCACAGTATCCTGTTACTTCGGGAGAAAAATGTAAACGTTGCTCTATTAAAAACGGACTGGCCATTCCATATAACAATATCATGGCGTAGGCAAGGCCCAGTATGATCATGCCGGCCGTGAAATCCCTGGTCTTCACCATTTTTCCATAACTGTCGAGTATATTCTTAATGCTTAATGGCTGCGCCTGTTTCTGGGATTCACCGCCAATGAAAATCTCTATTAAAAAGAACACAAAGCTGAAAATGCCCAGGAAGATAAAATTGGAGGTCCAGCCCCAGGTTGTTTGAAAAAAGCCACCCAGGAAAGGCGCCACTATGGGCCCGATGGCCCAGATCACGGAGAACAGGCTGGTATATTTCTTCAGTTGTTCACCGCTGTATACGTCAACAAAGAACGATCGTTTGCTTACGACAATAACCGCCACCGTAAAGCCCTGAATGATCCGCATGGCATAGATAACCGCTATACTGCCCGACCAGGCGATGCTAAAACTTGCAGCGCTGAACACCAGCATGCTGATGATAGTTGGCCAGTAACGTCCGTAGCTATCCAGCAGGCCGCCCACAATTAATTGTGAAACGCCATAGCTGATGATGAACAGGGAAAGTGTTAATTGAATAGATGCAGGTGTGGTCTGCAATTGCACTGCCATATCAGGCAGTGATGGAATAAAGACGTCCATAGCAAATCCAGACAAAGGAATCAGGCTCAATGCAACATAGGTGTTAGACCGTATCCGGGATTCTGTTAAATTCCTCATGGGTGATCTGTTTATTTGGTCATATAAAGGTAGATCACCCGGCGCCTGTCACGATTATACCAATCAAAGAGGTTATTATACAAATCAAAGGTGAGCAGGAACGGCGGCATTTTGCTGCCTGAACTCCAGGGGCGTAACGGATGTAAATTGTTTAAAGTACTTGTTGAAGTGGGAAGGGTATTCAAAGCCAAGCGCATAACCGATCTCAGCAATGTTCCAGCTGGTGTTGCGCAATAATGCTTTTGCCTCGGTAACAATCCGTTCCTGGATAATATTACGGGTTGATTTACCCGAATGCTTTTTCACCGTACTGTTCAAATGGTTCACGTGCACATGCAACAGGTCGGCGAAATGAGCGGGGGTCAATAATTTCAATGAATTCTCGGGGGAGTCAACCGGAAATTGCTGGTTCAGCAGGGAATAAAAAGCATTCACCAGTCTGTCGTGCACCACAGCCGGCTGAAACAACTGCTCCTGCTGCAACCGCACGCCTTCATGAATGATCAATTGTAAAATATTACGGATCATATCCCATTTAAAAGGATAGTCCGACTCCTGCAAGCGCTGCATTTCGGTGAAGTAGTTATTCAATCTGTCCCTTTCCGCTTCTGTAAGCGCTACTACGGGAAACAAAGTGGGATTGAACAAAGGACTTGCATACTGAACATCAGGTTGTATTTGCCCTTCTATAAATTGCTTATTGAATATACATCCGTACCTGCTCACGGAGGTAAAGGAAATTTCAATGGAAGCAGGCACCGATGGATGCGTAAATATAAGACAGGGTGGATGCAGGTTGATCTCCTGGTCGTTGTAGATCAGGGTGCCCTTGCCCCGGCCTGCGCCGCTGCTTAAACAGATCTTGTAATAGTCGCGCCGGTTAAAAGGAGTTTTGCGGGTTGGCCCCGTCGTGGGCTTCACGCAAAAATGCCCCACGCCATTGGCTACCGTTAACAAACCTGTAGGTACCGGCTGACCTGTTCTTTCATAATATTGTATAAGACTTTCGGTGGGGATCTGTTTATCCATGGTATCATTAATTAAATGACTGCAAAGACAGTGTCTTATATAAATCAAAGGTAATAACAATCGGCGAAACCAGTTTGTTAACGATATTCCGCGGCTGAGCCCGATCCATGCGGTCACTCAGGTGATCCGGGCTATTGATGGCATAGAAGAAAATAGACAGATTTGTCTATATCAAAAGTCTTACCTACCTTAGCCGCAGATTCATCATTCATGAGTAAGTCGGGTCCAAGAGAACGCATATTAGAAACTGCCGCCCGGTTGTTTTATACCCAGGGGTATAATAATACCGGCATCAACCAGATCCTGGAAGAAGCCAAGGTGGCCAAAGCCAGCCTGTACCAGCATTTCGGATCGAAAGATGAACTGGGTGTTCACTATTTAAAAGCAGGGCGTGAGGAATGGTTTGGCGGTTTAAAAAAATGGACCAGCGCGAAAAATACGCCAGTACAAAAATTGCTGGCCTGTTTCGATCATCTTGAATATGCCTTACAGCAACACCATTTCCTGGGCTGCAAATTCATCAATATGCTGTCGGAAATTGGTGAATCCAGTCCATTAATGTCAAAAGAAATTATTGAGCACAAGGGTAAACTGCGCGAGTTTATGAAAGGTTTTGTTACAGCAGCTTTACAGGGAAAGCCGGCAGATGAGATAGAGATGATCGGCGACTCCATTTACCTGCTGTACGAAGGCGCCATAGTAGAATCGAAGATCTATAAAGAAACCTGGCCCGTTAAAAGGTCAAAGAAAATGATCAAGGCGCTGCTGGCTGATACCTAAAATTTTTTGCCCTGAAAATAGACAGACCTGTCTGTTCTATCAACGGAAACGATCACTCACTTAAAAACATAGTACCATGGAAAAAAGATTTCCATTACCACCATTCACCAAAGAAACCGCCCTGCAGAAAGTGCAGGCTGCTGAAGACGCCTGGAACACGCGCAACCCTGAAAAAGTAAGCCTTGCTTATACCGTTAATACAGAGTGGCGTAACCGGTCGGAATTCATAAATGGAAGAGAAGAAGTGCGCCGCTTCCTCGAGCGCAAATGGGAAAAGGAACTGGATTATAAACTGAAAAAAGAACTATGGGCTTTTACAGACAACAGAATTGCGGTTCGCTTTGAATATGAATGGCATGATGCTTCCGGGCAATGGTACCGCTCTTACGGCAACGAAAACTGGGAGTTTGATGCAAACGGTTACATGGAAAAACGATATGCCAGCATCAATGATATTTCCATTAAAGAAGAAGACAGAAAATTCAGATAGAATATAATTATCTCATTAACCAAATAACACATTAATACAATGAAAACAGCTGTATTGGTTTTCTCTGATCCAAAAACGGGTTCAGAAGAGTCACTGGGCCGCCTGTATAATGCGCTGGCCACTGTTTATGAATACAAATCTGCCGGCGAAGAAGTATCGCTGTACTTCCAGGGAACAGGCACCCGCTGGCCCGAACAACTTCAAAAGACCGATCATCCGGCACACCAGTTATTCAAAGCCATTGAAGACAAAGTAGCAGGTATCTCCTGTGGCTGTGCCGACGTATTTGGCGCCAACGCTTCAGGCTTCGATCTTATCAAAGACAACCAGGTGCCTGGCACAACAGGTTTGCCCAGCCTGGTGCAAATGCAAAAAGAAGGTTTTAATATTCTCAGTTTTTAAATCAAAAAGCGCTCAATGCGGGCGCTTTCCTTCCTGTTTTATTGCTACACGAACCGCTAATAAATTTCTTATGTATCACGAAGGAGAACTGGAAGCACAACAAAGAGCCGGTGAACGGCACATGGCTGAGCGGAATGGGAAAGCGATGGCCAATCAAATTATTCCGGGCGCTATTAATTTTATTGAAAGGCAGGCTTTCTTTATCATAAGCACCCGGAATAACAAAGGCGAACTATTTGTTTCCGCCCTGTCAGGTGAAGAAGGATTCCTGAAAGTGACCAGCTTTGTAACGATTGAGATCAACACCAACCTGGTCAATTCCAATCCGGCAGATCCGTTCTGGAGCAACATTGTAGAACAGGCGAAAACAGGGTTGCTATTTATTGAACCTGCTACCCGAAGGCGGTTCCGCGTCAATGGCACAATAGAGCAGGAAAATGACCTGTTGCGGATTGTCGTAGATCAGGCGTATCCTAATTGCCCCAAATTCATTCAGCAAAGGCAGGTGTTGAAAACCGGTAAACCGGGCTATGAACGCCCGGAAGAACGGGGCACGGTGCTGCCGCCTGATCTGCATGAGATGATACGAACGGCTGATACATTTTTTGTGGCCAGCGCCAGTAACAAAGGCGACATGGATGCTTCGCACCGCGGAGGCGCGCCGGGATTTGTTTCCATTCAGCAGGATGGCTCCCTGCTTATTCCCGATTATAAGGGGAACAGTCTTTTCAATACGTTTGGTAATTTTATCACCAACCCTAAAGCCGGCCTGTTGTTTATTGATTTTGAAAAGCACCGTACCCTGCAGCTCACCGGTTCGGTTGAAATACTATGGGACCACGAAGACGCACAATCAATAAGCGGCGGCACCGGAAGATACTGGATGTTCTTTCCGGCTGAGTGGATCCTTTTGGAAAACCTGAAAGGGTTTGACTGGAATTTTATGGAATACTCGCCCTTTAATCCGTAACGTCATTAATTTGAATGCATCACTGAATTATATGCAAATGAACGATCACTTTTTTATGCAACGCTGCCTGCAGCTGGCAGCGGAGGCAAAAAAGAATGGCAAAACAGCGGTAGGCGCAGTAATGGTAAAAGATAACAACATCATAGCAGAAGGCTGGGAAGGAGAAAGCCTGCTTCCCGACATACTTGGCCATGCGGAGATCGTTGCCATCGTAAAAGCCATTGAAAAACTGAATACGAAAGACCTGAGCCTTTGCACTATGTACACAACGGTAGAACCATGTTTCATGTGCAGTTATTTGATCAGGGAAACACAGATCGCCCGAGTAGTTTTTGGAGCAAAGGCAGGCGACATCGGCGGCGTGCACTCCAATTTCCCATTGCTGGGCACAACCGCCATTGGCAGGTGGAAAAAGTCTGTAGCCACTGAAGGAGGAATGCTGGAAAAAGAATGTTTACAATTCCTCCAAAAAGTAAAAGGATAACGCGCGTACCGTATCCCGGTCACAGATACCGCAACCACTTTTTCCCTTTATTATTTTCCTTATAGCCAGCATACCATTTGCAAAGCGGGTACATAACGGCAACGATGGCCAGCCATACCACATAAATGGCCCAAAGGTCCAGCCCGCTGCCGGATTTAGGCCTGCCGAAATTAAATCCGAATACCATGTCGGCGCTTGTAAATCCCTGCATATACACCATGACAAACACAAGTAGATGTATAATGTAAAAATGGATCAAAAAATAAAACAAGGGTACCTTTCCATAAATGCTGATGACTTCTGTTAGTTTGTTCCTTATTCCCTGCAGCGCGCAGGTGAGCAGAAACAGGACGCCCACGAACAACAGGCAGAACTGCAGGGAAGGCGGATATTTGGTCACGTTCATAAAAGAAAGAAAAGTATACACGCCATTTTTCTGCGTTGCCCATGGCACTGGATCTCCGTAAATATTCAGGACCCGCAAAAGAATAAATAATCCCATCGAAGCAATACCCACTTTTAAAAAGAATGGCTTTGGCGTTTCCATCGCAAAGAATCGGCCTGCGGCAAATCCGGTGAGCAAAATGCCCAGCCAGGGAACAGGCGGATACGTCATAATAAACAAACGATCGCCCGCAAATGGAAAGGCGCCGGGTGCAAAGAACGGCATCAGTATTTTTTTAAATAAAGCTGTTTCTGATCCAGGCACCAATGGCGCCAGGTTGTGAAGAAAAAGGATCGACAACCCGATGATGCCGATTGTTCTTAAAGAACAAGTAAGCAATAAAGCAAGGATAATAAAACCAAATCCTATGGTTGCAATAACCTCAAAGATCAATATTTTAAAATGGATGTCGAACAACAGTCCAAAATTTACCAGGGTAAACTCCAATACGATCAGCCACAAACCTCTTGTAAGCAAAAACCTGCGGCTTGCCCGAATATCCTGCCGGCTCTTCATGGAAAGAAATGCTGAGGTCCCTGACAGAAAAACAAAGGTAGGCGCACACAAATGGGTGATCCAACGGGTAAAAAACAATGCCGGCGTGGTAGTCTTTAAGTTCGTGGGCAGATCGGTGAGGGATGTAGTATGTAACAGGTCTCTGACATGGTCAAGCGCCATTATGATCATTACGATGCCGCGAATAAGGTCAATGCTGTAAATTCTTTTCATGCAATAAAGATTATATAATACCTGGGGAACAACAATGAAGACCCAGTGCAACACAAACCAAATTTATCGGTTCCTGGCTAAACCACCCCTTTCAAATCGGCCAACACCTGACGAAACTATACACGGTAGTTGGTCTGAATATTCCGCCGTTGGTCGAAATTGTTTTGTATTGGGAAAACGGTATCTATTAATTCCTAAGTTTGTCAGGAAATAGGAAGGAGATCCCTAATATGAAAAAGCTAAACAGGGAGATAACTTTCAACCTGGTGTTCTGGCTGCTTTATTTCCTGTACGAGTGGTTTGGACTGGCCGCCCTTTCAGGTGAATACAGCAGTTACCTGATAAACGCATGCATGGCCTTACCACTGGCGTTTATCGTTTCATACCTCACGGTTCACGTATTCATAACGAAATATTACAATCATGGCAAAAAAGCGCAATTCTGGATCCTGCAGATCGCCGTTTCATTGGTGCTGCTATTGTGCAGGCGATTGATCAACTATTACATCATCTATCCAGCGTATTTTCCCCAAGCGCAACATGTGCCTTTATTCTCATTCGGCAAACTGATCGTAGAGCTGGTTAATTTATACGTGATCGTAGGCGTGTATGCATTGTTTTATTTTGTAAGATCATGGTACGAAGAACGGCAGAAAGCGCAAAGCCTGCTGCAGGAGAAAACGGTAGCTGAGCTGGAACTGTTAAAATCCCAGGTACAACCGCACTTTATTTTTAACGCGCTCAACAATATCTATGGCACCGCTTTAAAAACAAGTCCGGAAACCGCCAGGCTGATCTCCCATTTATCTAATTTGCTTGACTACAACCTGTACGAAGCTAAATACCCCTTCGTTTCGCTGGTTGCCGAGATCGCTTATGTAAAGCATTATGTTGAACTGCAAAAGAACCGGTATGGCAGCAAACTCGACGTTTCCGTAAACATCTACGACGAAATAAGCGACCTCTATATTGCACCTCTTCTTTTACTTCCATTGATTGAAAACAGTTTTAAACATGGCATCGCCAATGCCATCAGGGGAGGCTGGATAAGGGTGGATGTTGCCAGAGCGGCTGATCATTTCTCTATCAAAATTGAAAATAGTATGGAAGAAAAAGCCGGGCTGAATGATGCCAGGAATGGAGGCATTGGAATTAAAAATGTACAAACAAGATTAAACCTTATTTATCCGCAGGCACACGAATTTAAAATTGTTAAAGAACCCCATTCGTACCTGGCAGTACTAAAAATAAAGATATCAAAATGATAAAATGCATTGTGATCGATGATGAACAACCGGCCAGGGAACTGATCACCCTTCATTGTTCCACCCTGCATGATTTTCGGGTGCTGGCTACCTTTGACAATGCGTTGGATGGTTTTAACTTTCTGCAAAAGAACGCCATTGATCTGCTGTTCCTGGATATTCAAATGCCCAGGGTTACGGGGCTGGAACTGATCAGATCATTGAAAGTATGCCCGAAGATCATACTCACTACTGCTTACCGCGATTATGCAGTGGAGGCTTTTGAACTGGACGTGATGGATTATCTAATCAAGCCGGTTACCCGGGAGCGCTTCATGAAAGCCATTTCCAGATTCAATTTCTACAATCATACCCGTGTTGAAAAAGCTACCACTACAAACAGTTATGACGAAGCTTATATATTCCTGAAAGTCGGTAAGGGACAGATCAAACTCTACCTAAAAGACATTCTATACATTGAAGGGCTTAAGGATTTCATAAAAGTTCATACGGTGCAAAAGGTGGTGGTCGCCTCCGAAAGGCTTAGCTATATGGAAGACAAATTGCCTGAAAACAAGTTTGCCCGGCTGCATAAATCATTTATTGCTGCCATTGACAAGATCACCGGTGTTCAGGCTGAGCAGATCAGCATCGGAAGCGCCACCATTCCAATAGGTCGTGTATATAAAAATGAGTTTCTGAAAAAAGTGCTCCTGAACCCAAAAGGTCATTAAAACCTTTTCTCATGGCACCCGCCATTAACGGGTAACAAGGGCTCTTAACTTGTCTAAATTTTGCAGCTGCTCATATTTGATCGGAATTTCTTTTGAAATGCCTGATTTTTTTACAAAGGCCAGGCCTTCCACGCGCACCAATGCTTCTTTCTTTTTGTAAATGTCACCCTGGTTCTTAATGGCGTTGATATTATCGATCTTAAGGGTAACAGGCAGCACAAACTCCGACATCTTCCTTACCTGTACGCCTTCATTCAGCTGAAAGCTTCCAAAATAAACATTGTCGACATACACATCACCCCTTGCATTGGAAAGCTGAATGCCAAAATTGTTCGGGTTATAATAGACCATGTCGGCTCCGGCTGTTGTCTTCAACAACCCAACCTCAATAAGCCGCACGGCGCCAATGTCCCTGAATTCGGGCTGACTTACATTTCGGGTGCTTTGACAGGCAGTAAAAACAAAGGCTACAGCAAGGAGGAGTGTAGTAGCTATTTTCATGTTAATTCATTTAACAGTAATAAAATAATTGTCTGATATAGACTGGAAACTTTCAGACCGGTTTAGGTTAAGAGATCCTCAAAAAAGCGTTTTAACAATGCTTTGCAGTATGCCGCATGGCTTTTTTATGGCAGACGCCGCTACCATTCCCTGATTTTTCCGCAATTCGAAATCATTTTTCCCGATCGCAACAGCGTTTCCGTGGAATATTGACTCATTTTGCAGACCCTAAAAGTCAATTGGTAATGAAGCGGTTTTTTTTGTTCTTTCTGTCATTTTTGACGTTTTTTCAACTCCAGGCCCAGGATAAAGGACATGGCTCTTTAAAAGGCACAGTTCATACAGCAAAAGGAGAAGGCATGCCGAATGCAACGATTTCCGTAAAACAGAATGCCGGCGCCATGACCGATTCAACCGGCCGGTTCCTGCTGACGGGCCTGCCTGCCGGGCGCCAGGAGGTGCTTATCAGTTCAGCAGGTTATGCCACACGCACTATCACCGTTAATATTCATGAAGGAAAAGAGACGACTATCGATATCTCCCTTGAACCTCAGGGATTTCTGAATGAAGTGGTGATCACCGCAGGCCGTAAGGTCGAAAGCATCAAGGAAGTGCCTTCTTCCGTAACCATTCTGCAAGCCAAACAGATCAGGGAGCAGGCGGCCATCAACCCGAATATTACTTCCATACTCGGTAATACAGTTCCGGGCCTCGGCACTTTTACGAATAAAGCGACAAATGCCGGACAAACCCTGCGTGGCCGTTCTGTACTGGTGCTCATCGACGGCATCCCACAATCTACCCCGCTGATGAATGGCAGCCGCGATCTGCGGACCATTGATCCTGCCATCATTGAGCGCGTGGAAGTTATCAAAGGCGCTACCTCCATTTACGGCAATGGCTCCGGCGGTGGTATCATCAACATGATCACTAAAAAGCCCGAGGGTGGAAAAGCCATCAGCGGAGAAACGCAGATCAGCACCGATGGCAACCTTGTACACGGAAGCAGCACCATGGGTTACCGGGCATCACAAACCCTGCATGGAACAATAAAAAAATTCTCCTACGTAGTTAGCGGTGTATACCAGCAAACAGGCGCATTAAAAGATGCCGATGGAAATGTTATCGCCCAGCCTGACGGGCTCAGCGAAACAAAGCTTTACAATATCTTCGGCAAACTGAGTTACAAGATCACCGATAACCAGGAAATAACCGCCTCTTACAATTTTTTCAGCAGCCGCCAATACGCCGAATTCATTAACATGGCAGGCGTTTATGGTCAATTACCTGCCGTTGGTGTACGCGGTGACGATCCGGGAGAAGCTGCAGGCACACCGCACAATCATAATCTATATCTTAACTACCGGGCCACCAAACTACCCGCCAACAGCAGCCTGGAGGTTATGGTGTACGACCACCGCTTTCAGTCGCTGAACCGCTATGTAGAAAAGAGCACCGCCTGGTATGGACCTGGACAAACGTATATTCAATCTGAAAAAAGAGGAGCACGCGCCAACCTGAACACCCCCTGGAAATTGAAAGGTATATCGGGCGATGTTACTTATGGTTTGGATGTACTAAAAGACATGACCAACCAGGTATTGACAGATGGCCGCGTGTATATCCCCGACATGAACATGTTTAACATTGCGCCTTTCGCCCAGGTGAAGATCGATATCAAAGACTTCGTTATTAAAGGGGGTATCCGTTATGAAGACGCCAACATTAAAGTAAAAGATTTCAATACTATTGCAAAAGGACCTAATGGTGAAGGAAGCATTGCCGTTAAAGGGGGAAAATTGAATTATAACGCCACCATGTTCAACGCCGGCGTACGCTATACCCGCTTTGCATTCTTCAACCCATTTGTAAGTTTCTCCCAGGCTTTTGGTTTGAACGAACTTGGCCGTGTGCTGCGCACTGCGAAAGAGAACACACTCGACCAGATCACGACAGATCCGGTGATCACCAATAATTATGAAGCAGGTTTCAGCAGCCAGTTAGGACCTGTTAGCTTTACGGCAGCGTATTTTGTCAGTACATCAAAACTCGGAGCGAACCTTGTAGAAGAGAACGGCATGTTCGTAACACAACGCGAACCTGAAAAAGTGTACGGTTATGAATTCGTTGCCGAAGCCAGCATCATTAAGAACCTGCGCGCCGGTGGCAGCCTGTCATACGTAGAAGGTAAAGCAGAAAAAGAAGATGGCAGTGAAGTGTATATGAACGGCGAGCGTATCATGCCGCTGAAAGCAACCGGGTTCATTAACTATTCCCCTGTTCCTGCACTACAATTACAGTTGTCTGCAGTTCATACAGGCAGCCGCAATCGCTTTCAGCCCCGCAGTAATGGTGTGTATGGCTTGAGTGAAGGCCCTGTTAAGCCGGTGACCTATTTCAACTTCAATGCCGGTTACAGGATCAACAGCTCCTTCAACCTGGCCATGGGTATCGAAAATCTCTTCAATCAATCTTATTATCCGCCCAGAAGCCAGTACCGGGTTCAGGACGTTGAATATGTTCAGGGAAATGGCGCCCGCTATAATCTTAGCCTGGGCTTTAGATTTTAAACTACAATGGCAAATGATGAGCAAGGGTGTTCCGCCAACCGGGGCACCCTTGCTTGTTTATATGCTACTCCGTTTTTAAGCTCTTTACAGGATTTGTGAGCGCAGCTTTTATTGCTTGGCCGGTTACGGTTACCAGTGTAAGTATCAATGCACCAATCGCTGGCAGAATAAAGATCCACCATGAAATGGTGGTGCGGTATTCATACTGTTGTAACCATTGATGCAGGAAATACCAGGCCAAAGGAATAGCGATGGCACAGGAGATCACCACCAGCATGACAAAATCCTTTGACAACATTCTCCAGAGATTGAATACAGATGCCCCTAATACTTTGCGGATGCCGATCTCTTTGGTGCGCTGTCCTGCCACAAATGACGCGAGTCCAAATAAGCCCAGGCAGGAAATAAAAATAGCCAGAATGGCAAAAACAGTGGTGAGGTTGCCTATGCGCCGCTCATCACTGAACTTTTTCGCATACTCGTCATCTGTAAGCTTATATACGAATGGGCTGCCCGGATTGTATTTTTTGAACACAGGTTCTATTTTAGCCAATCCTGCCTGCAGTGACATACCCGGTTTTATCCGCACAGTGATCAAACGGGCCCAGTTCGGATTCAAATGAAAGATCGTAGGTCTTATAGGTGCATAAGGTGATTCCATGACCATATCTTTTACAACACCAATGATCAGATGGTCCTGGTTCAGCCACCGGATCGTTTGCCCTACAGGATCTTTAAACCCGGTGAGCTTAACGGCTGATTCGTTCAGAATAAAAGCGCCGGTATCGGATGGAAAACGCCTGGAAAAATCCCGGCCTTCTTTTATTTTCCAACCAAGCGTGTTGCCAAAGTCGTGTGACACGGCTATCGTTCCCGGGCTTACCACCAGCGCCGGATCCTTCCCTTTCCATTCAACAATATTATTAGACCACACTTCTGTTGGGGCGCTGTTTGATTGTGCCATATCCGCTACAGCACCGGTCGCTAACAGATCATTCCTTAAAGCGTCATAATGGCCATTGAAATCCGGCGTATTCATATCTACGGTGATCAATCCCTCCCGGGTATAACCAACCGGCCGGTCACTGGCGTGTTGTATTTGCCTGTAAACAATACAGGTGCCTATGATCAACGCAACAGAAACGGTGAATTGCACTACCACCAGTACTTTGCGGGGAAGCGTAGCGGTTCGCCCGGTATTAACCGTTCCTTTCAATACTTTGATCGGCTTAAAGCCGGATAAATAAAAGGCCGGATAACTGCCCGAAACAAGTCCGGTAAAAAGAGTAAACGCCAGGATCAATAACCAGAAAACAGGATTGCCCCACGAGATAGCCATCATTTTATCTGACAGCCCATTGAACAATGGAAGCGATAAGTGAACCATTAACAGCGACAGCAGCAATGCCAGTAATGCCATTATCAATGATTCGCCCAGGAACTGAACAACGAGCTGCCAGCGTAAAGAGCCGATCGTTTTGCGAATGCCAACTTCCCTGCTGCGTTTTTCGCTTCTGGCGGTTGACAGGTTCATAAAATTTATGCAGGCCAGCAGCAATACAAACACGCCTATGATCCCAAACAGCCATACCATTCTGATACGCCCGCCCACCAGTTTGCCCTCCTTAAACTCGCTTTATAAATGCCACTGATGCATAGGGTGCAGCAACAGTTCTTCTTTCGAAAAGGTTATATGAGGCGGTGGAACGTTTTTAATTTTAGCGTTTACTTTTTCTGCATCTGCATGATCATGAAGCTGCACAAATAACCGGCACATATGGTTATCCCACTGGGTTTGTGCATCTTTTATCCATCCTTCCGTATCATTTACATATCTGTACCAGGGCAGCAAAAGTTTTATTTCGCGATGGGTGGTATTGTAAGGCAGGTCTTCATATACACCCGCCACCTTCATTTCCATTTTATTATCTATGCGTACTATCCTGTTCAAAGGGTCTGCATCGTTAAAAAGCGCCCTGGCCACCGATTGCGCCAGCAATACCGATGAAGGATCTTTTAATGCATCCGCATTGCCCCTTATCATGTTCAGGGTGAACATAACAGGAAAAGCATCCTGCACCCACATACCGGATTGTGAGATCTTTTTATCGCCTACTGCAATGATATGGGCCGCAGAAAAGGAAACCAGTGCTACATGCTTAAAGTCATCTTTATACTTATCGTGCAGCTCAAGGCCCATCGGAATGGAAGTGGTCTTGCCGGTATACACCTGACTTCCGTTGGTTGCTTTTACCAATACCTGGGCGAGCCGGTCGTATTGGCGGTGATATTTGTCGAATGAAAGCTCGTCCCTTACCCATAAACCGATCACCAGAGCCACAGCCATGCCTGTAGCCAGACCAACAACATTAAGTACAGCGTACATTTTATTGTTGCGCAAATTGCGCCAGGCGATCTTAAGATAGTTTTTGAGCATGGTTCTGCATTTACTTACAGCAGCACCAAGAAAATGCCCGGATAAAACTAACTACAAACCATCAAAATATACATTTATATAATTCGCAACTGTTCACTTCCGATACAGGGCATGTCCGGTTTTAACGCAGAAAGGTTTTCCATTAATAAAAGAACTGTTCAGATACGATCTGGCCATCCTTTACTTCGTACAGCATGATCTCATTGATCTGAATCCTTCCAAATGGTTGTACTGTAAGATCTTTTTCCCTGACCACGGCGAAATGGTTGCCGGTAACGATAGGCGCAGAAGTATAGGTGCGGTGCACTGCCTGGATCCGGCTAACAAAGTCTTCGCCCTTTTTGCGAACGGCCGCTTTACCTTCTGCATAACCCATATAAGGCGATCCGGGCGGATCGATGCTTTTGACATTTTCAGCAAAAAACTCCTCCTGGATCTCGAACCATTTTTCCTGCTGGGCCAGTTCATTGAAACGGTCAGCTACCTCCTGTGTTGACAGTACCTTTTTTTGTAGTGTTGTCATTGTATTCGTTTATCCAAAGGTATTGTCGGGCTATCGCTTTCGCCGGGTGCCAAATGGACTTTAAAAAGGGTTAATTTGGACAATTTCTAACCCTGGTAACAACAGGCTCATTGTTCATAATTGCCATTGCGGTGTTGGCGCCTGTTTGAATTCAAACCGGCGACTGGCCGGTCTTAACCACCAGGAAGCAACAATTAATAAAACGTATATAGACTGAAAAACAATGCCCTGTAAACCAGCACCGATGGCGAGCTGTGAAACAACGGCGCCTGTCATTAAGAAAAAGAAACCGGCATAGGCCCACTCTTTCAGCCTCGGATAGCCGGGCACCAGCAAAACGACCACTCCCAACATTTTCCATGCCCCTAACAGGTGCATAAAATACATTGGGTAACCAAGATCACGAAAGCCAGCTGCTGTCCATTCTGCGCCCAGCAGTTGCGACAGCCCCCCGGCCAGCATGCCGGTTAACAGTAATCCAGTAACTATCCAAAAAGTAATCAGCCGTTTTCCCGATGAATTTTTTTGTGTCATAGTAAAGTATTTAGTTGATACTTTAATAATGACTGAGATGGACGAAAAAGGACAGATCGGAGAATATTTTTTTATTTAAAAATTCTTGCCCAGCGCCGGATAAATATACTGTTTACTTAACTCGTATGAACCGTTTTTAATATTCCACTTGTTGTAATTACCTGCAGTGACCACCGTTACCAGTTTTATCTTTTTATTAATAATGATCCGCTGATCGCCATTACCAACACATGCAATTACGTGTACCGGTTTATTTTGCAGCGTATCACTAAAAAGCCAGAACTGGTAACCATACGCATTCCCGCGGTTATCGCGCTTTATATGAGGTTGTACTGATGCATCCACCCAACGGCGCGGAACGATCTGTTTACCGTTCCACGCACCATTATTCAGATAGAGCAATCCAAACTTAAGCAGATCTCTCGAACGCAGGCGCAATCCGGAAGCTGCGGCATATTCTTTTGTGCCCGGGTAAATGATCCATTCGAACTTTGTAATACCCAAAGGCAGAAACAGGTTGCTGGCAGCAAATTCTTTTATGTTTTGCCCGGTTATCTTTTCAACAATAGCAGCCAGTAACTGGGTGGTACCGCCATTGTATTTCCATTGTTTTCCCGGTGGCTGTTCCATGGGCTGGCTTAATACATATTCAGCCGGATGGCCGCTTTTTATCATTTGTATTTCGCTGTTCTCGGGATTGTCGTATGGTACATCTTCATTCCATTTGAACCCCGAGGTCATGGTAAGCAGGTGCTCAATGGTCAACAAGGATTTGAGCCCGGTATCCTGCTTTTTATATTCAGGAAAAAATGCAAACACCTTTTGCGAAGTGCTTCTTATTTTTCCCTGCTGTAAAAGAATGCCGAAGCAGGCAGACACAATACTTTTTGTAATACTTCTAATATCGTGCAAACTGTCCTTTCCATGATCTTTAACGCCAGCATTGATACCCCATACCTCATCCTTACCTTTCCAGTATTTCTCATACACAAACCGGTTGTCCTTTGCAATTAATACACTGTGAATATTCGGGAAAGTTCCGTTGGCAACAGCTGTATCAATTTTATTGATTATGGTCGAATCGAAGCCAACCGCTGTGAGCTGCCCCATGGTAAGCTGGTCATCAGCACTATTAAAGGTTGAGCGTGTTTTTTGCTGCGCACGGGCGATGGACCCATGTAATAACAACAGCAAAATATAAACGGGCGCTATAGCCCTGTAATTAATAGATACATTCATACGTTGTGCAATCTTTCCGCAAAGTAAAGACAGGCCGATGGGTAAAAATTGTAAATTTTAGACATTAGCAGAGGAGGCAATCAACCGCGGCATCTGGTATTCTCGTTTTTTAAATTGCAAGGGAGATAACGATGTATATACTTTAAAGTCTTTTATAAAATGCGATTGATCGTAAAATCCAAGATGGTGGCAGATATCGGTTAAACTTCTGTCTGATCGGTACATTAATCGTACGGCATGATAAAACCTGCGCACGTTGAGAAACTCTTTCGGTGTATAGCCTGCACATTGCAAAAACTGCCTTTCCATCTTTTTATAGTACAGTTTGTTCTCAGCACAAAACTCAAATAACGATGTATGCTGATGAGTACCTTTTATGAGTGCAAGCGTTTGATGGATCACAACTTCCGGTGTGTTCGCTATATATAAAATCCTTTTTAAAAATGCTTCCAACTCATGTACACAGTGGCTTCCCTCATTGATCAGTTTTTCACCCAGTTCGCTGGTATTTATGGTTTTAAATATTTCATTGGCTGGTACTGCTTCATTTAACAGCTGTGATGTTGGAAGTTTACAAACAGTAAAGAAGAAAGCCGGTCTGAAACGAATGCCCCACATATAATTGCCCGGTTGAAAATTAGTAGTAAAGAAGGTATTCCGCTGCCCTAATACATACATATTCGTTTTAAATTCAAAAGATCTGCCTGTGCTGCTTACAAAGGACACAGGTGTGCCTAAGTTGATCATTATTTCAACCCGTCCGCCAGGGATTATCAATTCCTGCGTAGCCATTTGATCGGCCGGGCATTTAAACAGCCAGTAACATTCAATGTAATCGGCTAATTCTTTTGACGGCTTGTATTCCTGATAAAACATATTTTACTCCCCTTTTCAAATATCGTTTATCCGCGGCATTCCTTCTTGTTATATTTTAGTTTGGAAATCAGGGCAAATACATTTTGGAAACGCATATTATCATTTTTTTATATCATGCGCTTCCGTTCATGTAAACGTTCGGCGCAGGGATGGCCGGGCATAATTTTTTTTAACCGTTGGTAAAAAAATAAAACAGAATGGACTTTATCCGAATCAAAGGCGCCCGCGAAAATAATCTGAAGAACATTTCCATTGATATCCCTAAAAACAGGATCACCGTTTTTACGGGGGTATCGGGCTCAGGAAAGTCATCGCTCGTATTTGAGACCATTGGCGCAGAGGCACAACGGCAGTTCAATGAAACATATGATAGCTACCTGCGCAGCCGGATGCCGCATTATGGACATCCTGAGATTGATTCCATTCAAAATCTGAATGTGGCGATCATTATAAATCAGAAACGGCTGGGCGGAAATGCAAGGTCAACAGTAGGAACCGCGACAGATATTTATACGCTGCTGCGTCTTTTGTTCTCGCGTATCGGTGAGCCATTTGTCGGCTATTCCATGGTCTTTTCTTTTAATAATCCAAAAGGTATGTGTCCTGTATGTGAAGGACTGGGAACCGTTACAGACATCAACCTGGATGTGTTGATAGATAAAGATAAATCTTTGAATGAAGGCGCGATCCGTTTTCCTGCTTTTCAGCCGGGTGGATGGCGATGGACGCGATATGTAAATTCCGGTTATTTCGATAACGACAAAAAGATAAAAAAATATTCCAGGGATGAATTGCAAATGCTTTTGTATGCAGAGGAGCATAAACCTAAAAATCCAACGAAGGAATGGGGTAAGACGATGTTGTATGAAGGCATCATTCCGCGCATCAAACGCAGCTTCTTAAAAAAAGAAACGAAAGAATATAAACGAAATGAAGAAGCGCTGCAGGAAATATTTTACCGGCAAACCTGTCCGGAATGTAAAGGGTCGAGGTTGAATAAAGAAGTGCTTCGTTGTAAAATTCTGGGAAAGAACATTGCTGATTGCTGCGAAATGCAGATCAGCCATCTCATTGAATTTCTGAAAACAATTAAGAACAACCAGGTAAGATCTGTGCTGGATGAGTTGATCGCGCGGCTCACTCATCTGGAAAACATTGGCCTTGATTATCTCTCATTAAACCGCGGAACGGCATCGTTATCCGGGGGAGAATCGCAGCGCATCAAAATGGTAAGACATTTAGGAAGCAGTCTTGCCGGCTTACTTTATATTTTCGACGAACCGAGTATCGGCCTACATCCCAATGATATCGCCAGGTTCACAAACATTATTCAACAACTTCGTGACAAGGGCAATACAGTGTTGATCGTTGAACACGACCCCGACATTATTAAAATTGCCGACCATGTTGTGGACATGGGCCCGGGCGCCGGAAAAGACGGTGGTACTATTGTTTTTAGTGGTACGCTGAACGAACTGAAACACGCTGACAGCCTTACCGGAAAATTCTGGCGGATGCAAAGGACACTGAATAAGAACCAGCGGCTAGCTAAAGAATTTCTAACAGTAAAAAATGCGCGGTTACACAATCTGAAAAATGTTAAGGTGAAAATTCCCCGGCATGTCATCACGGTTGTAACGGGCGTAGCCGGTTCTGGAAAAAGTTCATTGATCAATCATGAGTTGCCCCGGCAACATCCCTACGCAAAACTCATCGACCAGGGATTTTTGCGTGGGTCAAGGCGTTCGCATCTCGCATCTTATACAGGCATCTTTGACACGCTTCGGAATGTGTTTGCAAAAACAAACCAGGTGAGTGCGTCCCTTTTCAGTGCCAATGCCCAGGGAGCATGTCCTCAATGCAAGGGCCTGGGTATGATCAGGCTTGACCTCGCTTTTATGGAGGAAGTGGAGGAAAGCTGTGATTTATGCCAGGGCACAGGGTATAAACAGGAGGTATTGGACTATACGTGGAATGGAAAGAACATTGTTCAAATACTTAAAATGTCTGTTGCAGAAGCAAGCGCTCTATTTCATGGAGCCGACAAAGAGTTATTGCACCGGATTGTAGAAATGGGACTTGGTTATATGACCTTAGGACAACCGCTCAGTACGTTTTCCGGGGGAGAACGGCAACGATTGAAACTTGCTATGGAATTTGATGAAGAGGGCCAGTTGTTTGTTTTCGATGAGCCAACAACAGGCCTTCATCCTTCCGATATTGAAAAGCTGATGGCTACTTTCCACCGGCTTGCGGATCGCGGCAATACCGTCATCATTGTTGAACATAACCTGGATGTGATTGCACAGGCAGACTGGATAATCGATATGGGGCCGGGCGGCGGTTCGGAAGGCGGACAGGTTGTTTTTGAAGGAATCCCATCCGATCTGATAAAACATGCCGGGTCGAAAACCGGTCAGCATTTGGCGCGGTATGTTACCATCACAACATAGTGCAGGCGTATGTTTACCGTTAAAAAACGCGGTCTGGGATAATGATGTCGGTTTTAAAGATGTTATAAACCCTCACCGTTCATGAAGATGATTTTGTAACCGAGCCGGTATGGCCTCGCGATCTGATTTGACCCTTCTGTAATGTCTAAAACTAATAAATTGAACCAGGCACTTGCATTTCTGCGGGCCGGCTACTAATTTCGCCAGTTAACCAATCAAAAATGTTACTACGAAAAAAGTTTCCCCTGTTATTGCCCATGTTGGCTGCACTTTGTTTTGCCAGCGCCTGTTCCAAAAGTTCATCCAACGATACCAACAATACTCCACCTCCAGACACCGGAACGGAACAGGAACCGGAACAGGATTATTCAAACTGCCTGTTGTCAGAGGTAAATTATGGATCTCAGCTCAACTCGCCATTCCATAGTTACCCGTTTACCCTGGCATATGACAGTTTGAAAAGGGTTAGCCAGCTATCAGGTGCAGGGGAGTTTAACGTTTATAATTACGAGACCGGAAAAATTATTAAGACCACCTACATCAACAGTATTGCCCTTATTAACATGGTTGCGCGTTACGTTTATACGCTTGACAATAATGGACGGATTGTTTCCAATACGACAGCCAGTTATAACAGGCCGGCATCCATTGATGCATATACACGACAGGACAAAACAATGTATGAGTACAATTCCGATGGTTACCTGATCGGTGAAAAAATATTTGCTTATGGCTCGGATCTTATGCAGGAGCGGAAGTTCACTTATCAGGCAGGCAATCTGGTACAGCGGGAAAATATTCACTATGCCCTGTTATATACGCCTGGTGTTAAAATAGGTGCAGATACGATCACTTATACATACGATAATGCGCCCTTGTTCCCCGAAGCAGTATACTTACATGAGGTTACCGACGTTAAGACGGGCAAGCCAAATAAAAATAATGTAACGGCCATACAACTTAAAATGTTTGATGGTACAGGCGGTATAAGGGACTACTATAGATCTATTCAATATACTTATGCTGTCAGGGGGAAAAGGCTCGATAAAGTTACAATGGCGGCTTCTACTGTAAAGGGGATTAGCATCAATGACACAATTAGCTTTAAGTATAAATGTGATTAGCCAACCGCGTTCGAGCCAGGCCTGTGAGATTTGCGGGGGCAGGAATTTCCTGAAACATAAAAAATAGCCAGGGAAGTAAAGTCTTCCCTGGCTATTTTTTTAATGTTTGATTATTTGTTTGGTTGTTACCGTCTTTCCATTGCGCACTTCAACCTGGTAAATACCGGTTGGCAGTGATTGCAGGGAAATGGTTTGGATAGAACCAGTAATGCTGCGTGTAAGTAACAGGTTGCCTTTGAGGCTGTAAACCTGTACCATGGCGCCAGGTACTACTGTGCCTACCTGAATATTCAAACGGTCTGTTGCCGGATTGGGGAACAGGATGATGTTGGCGGAGGCGGTTTTGCGATTCGCATCGTCAATTACCTCGGCGGTGGCATTGGTAGCCATACGCGCTTGTTGCAAAGCAGTTGGCTCAGTACCAAAGATCAATTGTCCCTTGTAATAAACGGTTATACGATCGTTCACCGCCAATGCCGCAGGCGATTTCCATGAATGGTCATTCGTGAATGTAAAGTTCGACCAATCAGATTTTGCTATGCGGTATTGGATATTACCGGTATTGCCTGCAGGGTACAGGTTACCCAGCGTTGGATCTATCCTCACCTCAAAGTACTTATCGGCACCGGTTGCAACAGGACTTACTCCCTTGAAACTGGTGATGATATTGTTCTTACCGAGGTTGGCATAATCAACCCATGCATTCAATGCAGCTGTTCCATCGGCTGTAAACCAGTAACGAACACTCAGGTCGCCGTAAGATACGGGCACATTGCCTTCGTTGTTGATGGTCAGCACAGTGTGGATAGTATTTGCGCCACCATGTTTGGTAGATGAATAAGCTTTGATGTTCACCTCAGGCCTTACGGCTGCGGGTTCTACGCCCCATACCAGTTGCCCATTGCGGTACAATGTGATGTGGCTATTGTCTGCAAAGGTTTTGTTATTCACGTATGAGTAGTCATCTGTTTCGTCGAGGTTTGCCCAATCAGTATTGGCAAATCGAGACTGAATAATACCTGAATTTCCGCCGGCAACCAGGTTGCCCGCTGATCTATCGAAACTGTATTCAATATAACCATAAGCACCGGCGCGGGGCGTATCGAGCTGCACATATTTCATTTTCACATTGGTTTTACCCAGTTGCGCATAATCGATCCAGGTATTGATACCAGCAAAGTTCTCGGCAGTGAACCAGTAACGGGCAGTTAACTCACTATACGGTATAGTAGCAGTTCCCTGATGTACCAGTTTCAGGTGTGGTTTGATGCTGTTATCATCAGTCTTTCCTTTGTCGCCATCGAGCGATTGTACGGCTATCTGCAGCGGTGCAATGTTCAGCGTGCGTGCAACAGGTGCTGCAGGCAGGTAAGCCGAATCACCCAATTGAGAAGCGGTAATGATCACTATACCATCCCGGTTGATCTTAACTACGCCATTATTGATAGTAGCAATGGTTGAGTCAGAGATGGTGTAGGTAACAGGCAGGCCCGAGCTGGCGGTAGCATTGAGCACAACAGCTGTGGTATCGCCTAATAATACAGCAGGCAGCGAATCGAAGCTGATGCTTTGTTCAATATGGGGTAAAGTTTTCTTCAGATCTTCTATTGATCGCACAGTTTTTACCCACTCTATCGCATAATTGGCTTCACCGGAAGTGATATCAGCCACCTTAAACTGGAAGGTAGTGAGTTGGGTACCCCTGTCCTGCGGCAGTTTGGCAGCTGAAGCACCGAAAGCACCTTTTGTAAGATCATAGTAGTAGATATCATCACCTACCATGCCAGTCCACTTATTGGAGCCATTGCCAAAGGAACCCAGGTTGGTATCGAAAATGATATTGGCCACCTGTGGTTTTTTCACCCGGATGGCAACGATGGGATAATTGTTGGGTAACAGTTTGGCGCCGGCGGTTCTCTTTACATCGCCGCGGCCTTTACCGTTCGACTGTTGAACCAGGCTAACTACCAGCTTCCCATTCTCAACGGTTGCGACGGAACCACTGGTTGCAGCAGCCCAGCCATCGTTACTACCAATGAAGTTGTCATCGATCAAACCGCTGATGGTATCGCGGATGATAAGCGTACGTGCAACTGATGTTGCAGGCAGGTATGCAGTATCACCAGGTTGTGAAGCGGTAATGATCGCAGTACCATCGCTCTTAACAATCACTGTATTGTTGACAATTGTAGCAATTGTAGTATCGGAAATGGTATAAGTAACCGGCAGGCCTGAACTGGCAGTAGCTTTCAGCACAATAGCTGCGGTATCACCGAGTATTACAACAGGCAGCGAGTCGAAAGTGATGGTTTGCGGAATATGCGGAACCTTTGGTTCCTGCAGATCAGCAACCGATTTCACTGTTTTTATCCATTCTATCGCATAGCTGGCTTCCCCGGAGGTAACATCGGCCACTTTGAATTGCAAGGTGGTTAACAGAGTCGGCCTATCCTTACTGAGGTACGTAGGCGCAGAACCGAATCCTCCTTTGGTAAGGTCGTAATAATAGATGTCATCACCCACTTTGCCCGTCCACTTGTTTGCGCCATTGCCAAAAGCACCCAGGTTGGTATCGAATGTGATATTGCCTGTCTGCGGTTTTTTGAACTTGATGGCAAAGATGGGGTAGTTGGCAGGGGACAGCGTGTCGCCGCCTGTTTTCCTTACATCCCCACGGCCTTTACCGGTTGACTGGGGAACCAGCGTAATTACCAGTTTTCCATCCTCAACAGTGGCCTTTGAGCCGCTGGTAACCGCCGCCCAGCCATCGGCTGTAGCAGTAAAGTTATCGTTGATCAATCCGATAGTGGTATCAACCGGCGTTGCTGTGCTGTCTTTCGGATAATCAGGTGCATTGTTGATGTAGAAGAACAAAGAGCCATAGCCAGGATTATCTGCACCGTTAGGGGCTCCTTCGGGGCCCATGGCTTTTATTACTTGCAATGTCCAGGGCATTTGCAGTCCCTTGCGAACAACATAATGGTTATATGCAAGTTCAAATACGGGTCTGAACTGGCCACGGCCATTGGCAGAAATTGCCTCGGGTGTGTAATCACTGTAGTTTTTTTCGCAATAGTCGTACGCTGTCTGGTACTCTACGTTCTGACCCAGGTTATATTTGGCGGTATACTCGTAACCACGCATCATGGCATTACCAGAAGCAGAGTAAAGATCAACGCCCTGCTTAATGCCCATTTCAGCCAGTTCGGCCATTGAGCCCAATGCCAGCATTACGTGCGGCTGATCGCGGTTGCTTTCCTGCAACTGACCGGCAGCAGTCAATACATAATTATCGATACTGCCATTACCTTCGCCATGGTAAAAGTAAGTCACCACCCGGTTGAACATGTCGGTATCATTGCTATAAATGGCAATGGCCATCAAAGCTTTCATACAGATAATGTCCCAGTTGCCATGAGAACAGGGTTTGAAGTTTTGCAGCACGGGATAAAACACCTGCTTCAGCATGGTTGCGCATTGCAGTTGTTTTTCCACCGGCCATGCTGAATACGTGTAGCGCATGAGCTCGGCCGCATTGGCCAGCATAAAACCATACAGGCCGTTCAATTCGGCATCAGTACCGGTGATACCGGTAGTGGTAGCAGCATAAGCATCGATTATTTCGACAGCTTTTCTGGCATGTGCTTCATCACCCGAGATGTTATACATGAGGGCATTGTAATAAGCTGCCAGAAAATCGCTTTCCACGCCATTTTTAATAGTGCCGCCATTTACACCGTTCACTGTAACCGTAGCGTCACGGGTAAGTAACTGGTAAGGTCCTGCCATTCTGTAAGAAGCAGAAGAACGGGTGGAAGTTTGCAGCAACTGGTAGCTTTGGTATGGACGCCCGGTCTTGTTAGCCACAAAACCTTTCATCCTTTCCAGGTCGGCCTTATTGTGCAACAATCCGGGATGCACAAAAGTTCCGGTGAAAGAGAAAGAGGGCGGGTTGTTAACGCCTACATACGCCCGCAGTTCGTCTACCGATGCAAAGGTCTTAACCCAGTCTACTTCATACTGGATATCATTCGCAGCTATTTCTGCGGATGTTAATACCACATCGGCCACCTTGAACTGGAATGTTGTTAAGGTGGTAGCGCCGCCCTCGGCTAATGTGGTAGTACCCAGGGTGCCCGTAGCAAGGTTCCAGTAATAAACATTGCCACTGGCCGAAGCTATTTTGGTGGCATTGTTATTGGTACCATTGTACGACCCCAGGTTGCTGTCGAAGAAAAAGTTACAGCGGGGCGGTTTGTTGAACTTGATAGCCACGATCGGATAGGTGCTACGGTTCAGGGTTACGCCGCCTGTCTTTTGAAAGTCACCCCGGTATTTGCCTGACGACTGACGAGCCATCGTTACTACAAAACGGCCGTTCACAATCTGTCCTGTAGATCCGGCAGTAGCGGCTTTCCAGTTGTTGGTGCTGCCGGTTGAGAAATCATCATTCAGCAACCCGGTTTGGGCCCACGATCGTTGCACAAAAAGCACGAGCACAAAAAGCAAAGTTGTTTTCATCTTCATGGCAATGGATCGCAGCCATTTTTGCTTCAACAGAAGCGCATTACTCAAAACGGTAATCTTCATGTCTGAGGGGTTTGGATATTTCATGGGGTTTAGAAAATACACTTACATATATGGTTTCGCACTGTCAATGCGCCGTTGGATATTGTCAATACAGTGCGACCACCGCTCTATTGAACATACCAATTCGGATGATAGCTGGGGCCACCTTCTGCAATAACAGTACATATACTGTCCGCCGACCTGGCTGTAAGGGGTAAATAGTAATTAAATTTATTTTTTATCTGTTGCCAATCGCATGCAACAGAGGCGCGTTTCGTGTCGTATTTTTACCACACTTGTGAATTGATAAGCAGTTAATGCCCGCCGGGCATCGAGCCGCAGGCGGTAGAATAACCTTAGCCGCTCCATTCCGGCAGCAGATATTATAAGTTAGTGCTGGCGAGGTGATCGGTGCAGATCAACTGTTGCTGTTTTCAAAATTCATTTTTATATACAATTTTTCCATCCAGCCCGGTTACATCGAGGTTATCCACTTCACATAATCCATTTGAAATAAAGGCGAGGCCTGAAATGTATTTGACCCGGTCGAAGCCGGGCGCCGAAAAAACTTTTTTATTATTAATGTATATACTTACGATATTATCAGTTGAAGCAATTTCTATATCTGTCCACTGATTTACATCAACAGTCAGTGCTGTCAGATCGGCTTCATTTCCTTTTATTTCCCGGCCAAGCAACAGGGCAGCCTTGTTGGCGCACCCTTTATTAGTCATTTTCATCAGCATGAAATAGCCCTGGCAAAATAGTTCAAGGGTAATGTAAGGACACAAACTATTTCTTACTTCGTTCATTCGTATCCTTGTCTTTAACCTGAAATTGTTTGATCGCACCGTCATTTCACTGGGAAAATACGTGTAATGGTATAATTTGTCTTTGGTGATATCTATGTTGTTTTCTTTTACCGCTTGCGCATTTAACCCTAATATGCCATTATCTAAATACTTAGCTGTTTTTATATACTCAGGAATGTAATTGGCAATATTATCTATGGCATAAAAAAACCACCTGTCTGTGGGGATGTGCACATCAATTGTTTTGATAATTGAATCGTTGGCTATCAGCCTGGCGATATGATAGCCGGGTTCGTAGTAGATGTCGGTAATGGTATGCGTATTCTTGTAGATCCTTTTCCTTCTGTTCTTATCCCATGACTGCTGGATAAAAAAACTGTCTGCCTGTACCTGGTCAATATCATAATTGAAGATTACCGTATTGGGCATATCGTTCAGGGTAGTTCGCTGGCAGGAAAATTTGGCTTTTTCCGCATGTAAAATACTGTCGGGCCTCGATTTAAATAAGAAAAGTCCCAAAATCACAATTACCACGAGTATAGAAGCAGTAAAATAAACCAGTTTGTTCTTTAGTATTTTGAATCTATTCTTTCTTTTACCGGAAGAAAAAATTTCTTTCCCAGAATTTATGACTGCAGACCTCGAAGTTTTAAGATCCTGCCATGTTTTATGATCGAAATAATTGGCGATCGCATTAAGGGTGGCTACCTGGGGGAGCCGGCTAAAATCGCCCAGCGCAAGTCTTTTAATGGTGGTGCCGCTTATCAGGATGCCCGACCTTTTTTCGATCTCGGTTGAGATATAGTCAAAGTCGCGTTGGGTCATTTGGGCGGTATTGGTATAGCCGCTTTTGTTAAAGACCTCCAGAATAACATCCTTTACAAGCTCGCGTTCATTCATGATAATTAGATAGATGATAAAGTTAGGTTAGCCGCACACAAATTCAAGTTTGTTTGTTTTTGCAGGCTTTTGTCGGGCTTTTGGTTTGCGCCGCTCCGTCATAAATGTTTATTTGCCATGTGTTTGTATCTCACCCTCCGCAAAACATTTTTAAATTAAATATTCAAATCGTGAAGCATCTATTAGTTACCGGCCGCATATTTTTCGGCATTTGTATAGCAGGAATTGGCGTCCTACATTTTTTTTATCCGGGCATCCGGCCGATCATTATACCTGATCTGACAAATATACCTTCCGGATTATACTGGATTGTATACCTCACGGCTTTATTATTAATTACTACAGGTCTGCTGATCATTATTGGTAAAAAGTTTCATACAATCTCCCTGATAATGGGAGTGATCTTTTTAGCATTATTCCTGTTCGCGCACTTACCTGTATTTTTACCCGCAGGCCCTGAGAACAGGGATCTTTGGATAAACCTGAATAAGATTTTGGCATTGAGCGGCGGCTTTTTCCTGATCTCGACAATCAACGCGCCCCGGCCTGGCAACCCGATTTTGAGCTCGTTGTATAAGCTGGCGCCGATAGGTATGTACTTATTTGCAATCATGTTATATAATTTTTCGGTGGCGCACATTGTGAGTTTGAGTGGACTAAGCACCCTGGTGCCGAAATATATCCCGTTTCCCAAATTCTGGACATTTATGGGCGGTATTGCATTGATGGGCTCAGCTATTTCCATTTTCACCAGGTATAAAACGGAAAAAATTACTCTTTTACTGGCAGCCGTATTATTTATCTGGCTGCTGTCACTGCATCTTTATTATGCTGTTCGATTTCCGCAATGGAAGGAGGGCGAAAATTTTATTGGTGTGATCACCTGCATGGCGTTTTGTGGCATTGCTTTGATCATATCTCAAAGGAGGCCAGAAAATAATGCTGGCAAAATTTCATCCTGAACGAACGCCGCCCTATATCTCGAGTATGGCATCGTGATGGCTCTTGCTTTGACTGGGACACCTCGCGCTTAACACAATTTCAATTGAAGTAAGCTGAAATAAAAAGAGACAAAATGGACAACAAACAGGGATATCACCGTAAATAGATTTGTTAAAAATTAAATTATGAAACAGCTAGCTTTTACAGTTGTTATGATATTTCTGTTTACTTATCCTGTTGCTGCTCAGGAAGAACCAAAAACATTACTGGGTACCTCACACGACAAAGTGACCACCTTTTACTGGGGACCGGATTTAAAGTGGCATTTTCATGGCTCGCGGATGGAGGAAACCGTTTCCCCGGTTTTGGGAGCCAGCCTGGGCGTGATCGTTAACAGAAAAGTGATCCTGGGCATCGGGGGCTGGGGTAAAGTAACCAGAACTTCTTTTTATGGCCACTACATAGGTAAAAACGACGGACAGATCATCGACAACCCGCATCAGAAAATGGCAGTCGGTTATGGATATGGCGGCCTGGTGTTGGGGGTGGTATGTAAATCTAATCGTTCTGTACATGCTACTTTCACCTCCGTTTTTGGTGTTGGCAGTAGTAATGAATACGTTATTGAAAGCGATGGCGATCATGGCACAACCTTTAATTCACCTGGCTTTGGGATCATTGAACCTATGCTGAATATGGAAATGAACCTCACCAGGCAACTCAGGGTACACGTTGGATTAGGTTACCGGTGGATTGCTGCGCGGCGTTTTGAACAGCTCAGCTCCGGTGATCTGAGTGGGCTAAGCTTACAAACTGCGATAAAGATCGGTCGTTATTAACACCCCATATAACAGGTTACGCATATCACTTTCCAGGTTCCAGCTGTCAAATACAATTCAAACACTGAAGTATTTTAGGTAAATTGCCATGTATAGGAAACCTCCATCTTATACATGGCATTAGAAATAAATATAATTAGACAATTTGTATATAATGTCCATAATTACATAGAAAGCAACCTTGACAAAGAGCTTTCCATCAAAGAACTTGCAGACGCCAGTTTCCTTTCTTACAGTCGCTTCAGGCATTTATATGAAGAAATTAGCGGGGAACCCATTTGGCAGTATATAAAAAGATACCGGCTTGAATATGCCGGTGGATTATTACGGCATTCCAATTATTCATGCGCTGAGATTGCTGAAAAAGTAGGATACCTTACCCCGCATTCTTTTAATAAAGCCTTTTCACAACATTTTGGCGCCAGCCCGAAACGGTTTCGGTCAATAGATATGCTGCCCATTGATAAGGAAATAAAAGAACAGGTCAACGAAAATATTTTTGACCAACTCCAAAACTTTCATCAGCTTCAGGAAGATGGCCTGATAAGGTTTGAGAAAATTGCCAATAAAACATTTTGTTATAAAAGAATGCAAGGTCCGATGGGACCTGCGACGTTTGACTTTCTTGTTAACCTGATAAAGGGATATTGTGAAAAACAGCTGGTACTTACCTCCCCCGATGTGGCCTGCGTGAGCGATACAGACACCATTCGGCTGAACTATGGATTTTTGGTAGAAGGCAACGATGCCTTTATTCCTGATACAGAATATTTCAAAAAAAGGATTACCTGGCAGCAATACCTGGTGAATCAATACAGGGGACCGCTTGCATTGCTAAAATGGTACGTTTACAAACTGATTGATGCGGGCCGGAAAAGCGGTAACCTGGCCATCACAGGTCATGATTTTTTAATGATCATCCCACCAAATAGCGGCGTGGTTGAACTTTGGATCCCGGTTTGATATGTCATGCTTATCAATATAATCAAACAGCTCATCAAACCAAACCCAGGTGCCATCTGTGCGCCACGAGACTGCGCCACTTCCCTGCTTCCCGTGTATTATCACATCCTCTTTGCACATCTTCTTAGTGGAACCACATTCGCCACATCCAAGTATTTTATTTTCATTAAATCTTATTATCAAAGTATCATCTATCCCCAGACTCGAACTTAGGTTTCTTCGCACACCTGTTACGTGATTATTATTTTTCACGCAATCGTTTGCCTGTAAAATGCATACATACTTTCTCTAAATTCAATACCGGAATTCGTTTGTTACGAAATTATTACGCGTAAAATTCAATTATAATCGCCTCGTAATATTGCGCGAAGAAACAGATCCTATCCCTGGAAATAGATGTTGTTCTAACCAAATCGATCACTTTAATTTTTTAAATCCATGACAAGAAAATTGACTCGTCTGCTAACACGCTTATGTCTGCTGGGCTGTTTACTGCTCAACAGCGCTTTACAGGCACAGCAATCTGTTTCGGTTAAAGGAACTGTGCGCGATGAAAAGAACGACCCGCTGGCCGGTGCTACGGTAACAGTGGAAAACAAAAGTGCTGATTTTTCCGCCGTAACGCAAACAGATGACCAGGGTAATTTTTCTTTTTCGAATCTGGCATCAGGTGGTCCTTACAACTTTGTGATCACCTACCAGGGCTATGAACGAAAAGAGATGAAAGGATACACTTTCAGCATGGTCAACCCATCACATTAAACGTGCAGCTCAGCAGCAGCAGTTCGCAAATGTCGGATGTGGTAGTGGTAGGATATGGTACACAAAAGCGCGGGTAGATGCCAAAGCCATTCGCGACAGGCCGGTAGCCAATGCAACGCAGGCCCTGCAGGGCAGGGTGCCTGGACTGAACATCACGTTTGGCGACGGTCATCCGGGAGCGGGCGGTAACCTGAACATCAGAGGATATGCTACACTTAACTCGGGCAGCTCCGGCGCACCACTGGTCCTTGTGGATGGGGTTCCCGGTAACATCAACCTTATCAATCCCCGCGATATCGACAATATATCGGTACTGAAGGATGCTTCTGCTGCTGCGATTTACGGGGCCAGGGCTGCTTTTGGTGTAATACTCGTAACTACCAAAACTGCAAAGAAAGGAAAAGTAACGGTGAGCTACAGTAATAATTTTAGCTGGCAAACACCTACGGTACGAACCGATTTCATGACCGACGGATACGATGTGGCCATGATGATGGACGAAGCCTTTTTACGCGCTACGGGTAACACTTATACCCGTTATACGGATAAAGATTACGAGGAGCTGAAAAAAAGATAAACTGATAAATCACTGCCATCGGTAGTAGTGGATAACCGCAATGGCAAGGATATGTATATCCATTATGGAAATACCGACTGGTGGCATACCATGTTCCGCGACTATATGCCTTCGATGCAACACTCCATCAGTGTTTCTGGCGGGAGCGATAAAGTGGATTATTATCTGTCGGGCCGTTTTATGAAGCAAAAAGGCATGTTGCGGATCAACCAGGATGAATACAATGCCTATAACTTCAGGGCCAAGATCAATGCAAAAGTAGCCGACTGGCTTACGCTGTACACCAATACACAGCTCAGTATCGACAAGTATACTTTTCCTGGCTGGGGTATCAACAACAATTTTGTCTCCATCACCGTTCATGCGTTACCATCTTACCTGCCGGTGAACCCTGATGGAACAGCCACCTACCGTACAGAGCTGAACAATTATACGATTGGGGATGGCATTTATGCCGACCTGTTGTATGGAAAATCGAAGGGTGAGAACCGTAACTATAATATGACCAATACCATTGGTGGCATTTTTAAAGTGGCAAAAGGATTCGACATTACCGCCAATTATACGTATGAATTAAACCCGGTTACACCCAACACTAATACATATACACACGAGCGATTGAGAAGGACCATGGCGCCCTGGAGCATATATCCTGGTATCATCAGCTATGTAGGCAACGATAAGTTTACCGAGGTACTGCGGCTGGATCAATACCATGTGATCAATTTATACGGCACTTACGAAAAAAGTATGCAACGCCATTCTTTTAAAGCCATGGCCGGTTATAACCAGGAACTGCGCACTTTTAAAATGCTGCGCGGCGAAAGAACAGACCTGTTATCCGAAGACCTGAATGAACTGGACCTTGGCACCGCTGGCCAGGTATCTGGCGGTAATTCCAGCGAATGGGCCCTGATGGGTTTCTTCGGCCGCCTGAACTATGACTTCGATGGTAAATACCTGTTGGAAGTAAATGGCCGTTATGACGGCACGTCACGTTTCCCCAAAGGCAAACGCTTTGGCTTCTTCCCTTCAATATCAGCTGGCTGGCGCATCAGTAATGAAAACTTTTTCGAACCATTGAAAGCTGTTGTATCAGAACTTAAGTTAAGAGGTTCTTATGGCTCATTAGGTAACCAGCAAACAAACAGCAGCTACCCCCGTACCGAAGTGATGGGTAACGGTCAAAGCAACTGGCTGATCGATGGCAACCGCGCACAATTCTTAAGTGCGCCTACTCCGTTAAGCGCTGATCTTACGTGGGAAAAGACCACGTCTACCAATATTGGTATCGACCTGGGTCTTTTCCGCAATCGATTACTGGGCTCGTTCGATGTATATCGCCGTGCCACCAAAGACATGTTAAATCCGGGACCCACCCTGGCAGCAGTATTCGGCGCCGCCTCACCACAACAAAATGCGGCCGATCTGTTGACAAAAGGTTTTGAAATATCACTCACCTGGCAACAAACCAACAAGGTGGCCGGCAAAGATCTGAGCTGGAGCATTGGCGGCGTATTGTCTGATTATACATCAGAGATCACCCGTTTTAATAATCCCACTTTCCGGCTGAACGATCATTACGCAGGTAAACAGGTAGGCGAGATCTGGGGCTATATTACCGATGGATATTTTGCATCGGATGAAGAAGCGTCGAAATGGAGACAGGATAAAGTGGCCCAAAGCCTGGTGTACAGACAGATCAGAGGCGGTTCGGGCGAATGGAACCGCTTGCGCGCCGGCGACCTGAAATTTCAGGATCTGAATGGCGACTCGATTATAAATAATGGCAATAATACCCTTGGAGATCCTGGTGATATGCGCATCATCGGTAACAGCCTGCCACGTTATTCGTTTGGTATTACCGGCAGTGCTGCATGGAATAATTTCGATCTGTCTTTCTTCTTCCAGGGTATCGGTAAACAACAATGGTATCCCGGTAATAATGCCGATAAATTCTGGGGACCTTATTCAAGAGCGTATTATTCTTTTACGCCTAATGGATTCCTGGATAAGATCTGGAGCCCCGATAATCCAAACGCCTATTTCCCACGTTTGAGAAGCTACGAGGCATTGAACGACGGCGGCACCTTGCGTCAGCCGACTGATAAATACCTGCAAGACCTGGCCTATATCCGCCTGAAGAACCTTAGCATTGGGTATACGATCCCTTTGCCTTTGATGAAACGGTTAGGATTCAGTAATTGCCGGTTTTATGTAACAGGTGAGAATCTTTTCACCCTCACCAAACTCGAAACAGATTACATCGATCCTGAACAGGCCGGTGCGGAAACAAACGGACGCGTATATCCATTTATGAAATCGTATGCGTTCGGACTGGACCTTTCTTTCTGATCAATTCAAAATCGTTTATCATGAAAAAGAAATTATTATATACACTGTTATCTGTGATCCTTGGCATAGCGGCCGGATGTAAAAAGGATTTCCTCGACCGGCAACCCTTATCTCAGGTCGCTCCCTCCGCAGCCTTTCGTTCAGAAGCAGAGCTGCGATTGTATACGCAGTCTTTTTACGACCGTATGCTACCCAATGCAGATAACGACGACAAGGGTTTTAGCCTGTACAATGAAGGCATCGATAACATCATCAAAAATTCACTCCCGGTAGAGCTTACCGGTAACCGCACCATACCTGTTAGCGGAGGCGGGTGGAACTGGAGCGAGTTGCGTAATGTGATTTATTTCATCCAGTACCACCAACGGGGAGGTCTCGATCCTTCAATTACCAACAAATACCTGGCAGTGGCAAAATTTTTCCGCGCTTACTTTTATTACAATATGGTAGCACGGTTTGGCGATGTGCCCTGGTATGGAGAGGTCATTGAACCGGCCGACAGCGCCAGCCTCCAAAAACCCCGCGATCCCAGAACGCTGGTGATGGATTCAGTACTGGCAGATATCGATTTCGCTATTGCCAATGCCAGTACCACCAAGGATAATGGCGCCGACCAGATCACCAAATGGACAGCCCTGGCACTGAAATCACGCATTTGTTTGTTTGAAGGAACATTTAGAAAATACCACACGGAGCTGAACCTACCCAATGCCAACAAGTTTTTGGAAGAATGTGTGAAGGCATCTGAAGAACTGATCTCCAAAGGAGGTTATACGATCTCTAAGACCGGCGATCAACCTTACCGGGATCTGTTTGCTTCGTATAGTGCCAACTCAAATGAAGTGTTGCTGGCGCGCCAGTACAGCACCGCGCTTCAGATCTTCCACAACGTCAATTACTATACGATCACTCCTTCTTATGGCAAACCGGGTCTTGAGAAAAAGTTTGTGAACAGTTACCTCATGAAAGATGGTACGCGTTTTACTGATAAAGCCGGTTATGCTACCATGCAGTTTTCAGAGGAAACGCTGAACCGCGATCCCCGTTTGGCGCAAACCATTCGTACCCCCGGTTATACCCGCATAGGCAGTACCGTGAAACGTTTCCCAGATTTTGGCGCCACGGTTACCGGCTACCAGATTACCAAGTATGTGACCGGAGAAGTGGATGACAGTTTCACCAAATCGTACAATCCGTTGATCATCTTCCGCTATGCAGAAGTATTGCTGAACCTGGCAGAAGCGAAAGCAGAACTGGGTACGCTGCAGCAAAGCGATATCGATAAGACCATTCTTCTTACCCGTGATCGCGTTGGTATGCCCAATCTGAATATGGCGGCTGCGAATGCCAATCCCGATCCATACCTGGCTAACCAATATAAAAATGTAACCGGTTCCAACAAAGGCGTCATTCTTGAAATACGCCGTGAAAGAAGAATTGAACTGGTGATGGAAAACTTCCGCTGGAATGATCTGATGCGATGGAAGGAAGGTAAACTGCTCGAGGATCAATTTAAAGGTATGTACTTTCCAGGCCCCGGCAAGTACGACCTGGATGGAGATGCTAAGGACGACATCTGGATCTACACCGGCACAAAACCCACCGATCCCGGATATCATTACCTTAAACTGGGCACCGATATTGACCTGGAAAATGGTGTCAATGGTGGTAATGTAGTGATCAATAAAAACATTACGAAAAAATTCGACGAAACAAAAGACTACCTGTATCCAATTCCTTCAGGAGAGATTTTGTTGAATCCTAAGTTGACGCAGAACCCTTACTGGAAGTAAGCGCCATTTGTACAATTTTAGATAACCATCGGGGGTACCAGTTAACTGGTACCCCCGATGGCTTTTAGTAAAAAATTTGCCCAACCAACAACTACCTAGTTACATATCTATATATACATGGAAGCAAGAGCATTGTAAGCATGAACAAGAACAGGTCTGCATCACACCGTAATACTGCTTCGCCGCTCCTATGCATGGCAAAAAGGCCGGATCACTGTTTCGCTACAATGGATCGTTGTTTGTTACAACGGATCGTGTCTGGCTGTTTTTTCATCACTGCAACCTTACATTGCCCCAATCCAGGCTGCAATGGGACATTGCTGGCTTGTTATGTTCCGAAACTACGCAGCAATGCACCATCACAGCAATGAAATCACCATGGCCAGCTAACTTCGGAGCATTGCAGCGTGTATTTGATTACAGATCACCTAACAACGACGGTTATCTCACTGCAATTGTCGCCATTGCAGCCGACTTTCAACTCAAAGTAAGCTGGCAGTTATTCAAAAACACCAAACAATGGTCCATAGCAAACTGGCAATGGTCTGGAACAACGTAGCAATAGTCCGGAGCAACGTAGCAATGCACCATCACAGCAATGAAATCACCATAGCCAGCTAACTTCGGAGCATTGCAGCGTGTCTGTGACTACAGATCATTTAACAACGACGGTTATCTCACTGCAATTGTTCCATTTCAGCCGACTTTCAACTCAAAGTGAGCTGGCAGTTATTCAAAAACACCAAACAATGGTCCATAGCAAGCTGGCAATGGTCCGGAACAACATAGCAATGGTCAGGAGCAACGCAGAATGGAGCAACGTAGTAATGGTTCGGAACAACGATTTAACGCCCAAAGGAAAATACTCAATCGACAAGATCATTTCTCCACAGAGCGGTACCAATAATAACTAAAAGGTTGTCGTTGGCGTGCGGCCGTAACGAGGCAATACAGTATTACTTTACGCCCCCTGTTTTTCAATTTGATCGGAAGTGTGGAAAGCCATAGCACAACCGAAGGTATGAAGGCGTGCGTAGGGAGGCTACAGGTTGAGATTAGCAAGTGAAAAGTCAAATACTATTGACGCTCTTAGGTTTAATTGAGAACTTGTTTAGTCGAAATGGGAATAGCAGGGAATAACACGTTATATCGAACTTAAAATTTTCAACCGCTTTTGTTTAAGTATTTACCAGGACGAGTCACCACTTCAGCGAGTCACGTTGGTTCATAGCCATCTTAAATACATCGTCAAGTGAGGCTCCGACGACGAGGAGCTTGGTTTCCAATATCGCCTCCTCACCCGGTGCCAACGCGACCTGTGGGTCCACATGCTGACAGGTCAGCTCCGGATTGCTCCACACATTGCCTGTGTTACGGGTGAAACTCGCAACTACCCAGCGACCGTCCTGAGAAAGCGTAGCAATAAAAGGCGCATCAACTACCCGCGACTTATTATAGTACATAATGCCTTCACGGCGTTCTATTTTCTGTGAGGGTATTGGCCAGGTGTATGAAGCAAGGTACCGGGCCGGCAACCATTGATTGAGCGGCATTGTCAATCGTTCCGGTGTTTCTGAAGCGAGCAAATCGAAACCATCTGCATGATGGACGTAAGTCCGCTCCAGCCGGACGTCATGGAATTCCGAGGTAAGCCGTGGATCGATTGGCGCCCAGATGAGATCGTAAGTCAATTTAGACTGATTTCGGAGTCTGAAGTGGAAGCGAACGCCGTCTTCTTCGAGGGTTGCTCTTGCCAGCATATGAACTTTGTCTGGAAAATTTTTCTCGTACTCCAGGATTCGCTCATACTGTCGCCATTGCGGTGGCTCGCCGAATCGTCCCGGCCGCCACATATAGATTTGATTTGCATTTGTATTCCCCCGAGGCCGTATCGTGACGTGCTCGGGAAAGATGATCTCGAGGGTGCGATCCGAGGTAGGACGATCGGGCAAGACAATTCGCAACGTCGGTTGAGTGTTTTCTTCCACGACTTTGAGCTGCATCCCTATGCTGTTACGAACAGTTTTTAAATACCTCGGAGTCTCTCTCTGGAATATCTGACGAGATGCTAAAACCGCCCAAAAGAGAGAAATCACAATAATAATAATCGTGCTTCTCCTGAGCATGGATTTTGCCCTCGCTAACAGGATGGTATAACGTATGCGATCAAATGCGATCGCTCCCTGCTTGTTATAGAACTTCTCTAATTTCGTAACCCAGGTATTTATTATATACAATTTAAACATTTTAAACATAATAACTGGTTAAATGAAGGCAACCTTCTTTTGTGTATTATTTTCACATGGTAGTAAATATCACATAATGAAGATCAATCACTTGTCGAGGTTGAAAAAATTTGTATTGTTAATGGCTGCTGCACTTCATGACGAAGCTTATCAGGTGGCTATTTGGAAAGGTCTTGAAGAGAAAATGAATACGAAGTTATAAAGCGCAATTCACATGGCTTTGATACGGTTGGAAAAAAAGTTTTGTAAGATCGCGGTTTGGAGGATACCTAACCACATACCCGTAACTTTTTGTGAGCAACGGACAACAGCCGCCATCACCAGTCGGGCGACTATTAAAAACAGTGTTTAGGTGCAAAGATTTGTTCTTAATGAATTTTCCTATTGCTCAATAGTAATAAAAAACGAATTGCCATTCTTCAGGGTAGCTCATATTATACCACAATTTGATTCAACGGCAAGGGTACATAAAAAAAGTAATTTCAATTACGGGTACCCATGGTAGAAATGCAGATCAACTTTTGTTTTTTTGAATTGAATCCTTTCTGGACAAATCTTTGCAAGTAGCTACTAATGCCATGCGTACCTGGTTACAAATTGTTATGAGTTAACGTTGAGAGAAGCCAGCCAGATTATCGGACCTACAATAGAATACCGTATTGCCAAAATCGCGGCTACGAAGGAGGAAGTAGTTGCTTTGTTCTCTAAAAAGACCTGGAGCCATTAAGTACAATCCAGTTATTGAAAACAATGCCGATACCAATTATTGCAAACAAGTTCTATTTATAATACTAAACGAAAAGGGCTTCAAGTTCAACCACTTAAAACCCTTTTTTTTCATTGTAGTCCCGACAGGAATCGAACCTGTATCAAAAGTTTAGGAAACTTCTATTCTATCCATTGAACTACGGGACCAAAACCACCAGCAATTGATACGCTGTCCACTGGCGGATGGCAAAAATAAGAAGAAAACCATTAATCCCCGAACCACACCACACTAAATCCCCTGAAAATCCTATGATTAGGATCGTAATTCAACGTTTTTTGGACGATACACATAATTTTTTTGCCTTCCTGAAATCCTACTGACATACTGTTGTCACAACCCCGAGGTAGGTTTGCATTGTACTTATTACAAATACTTAAAAAATAATAATCATGTCAACCAAAGAATTAACACCGAACGCTACCGCCAGTATTATCTCTCCAGAACAATTGCTTAAACACTGGCAGGGCCACCGGGGTCTCACCCGCAAAATGATCGAGGCTTTCCCCGAAGACAAACTCTTCACTTATTCCATCGGCGGCATGCGCCCATTTGCCGAACTGGTATATGAATTTCTCGGTATGGGCGTACCCTGCCTGCAAGGTATAGCCACTGAAAAATGGGAAAAATGGGCCGACGCGGAAAAAGTAAAAACCAGACAGGAACTACTGGCATTGTGGGACCAGGCCACCGAAGATATTAATAAGATCTGGTCCACCATTCCAGCACAACGCTGGCAGGAGCAGACGGTTGCTTTTGGTCAATGGCCCGGCACCTGCATCTCTATTCTCTTCTATGCTATCGATAACGAGATCCACCACCGCGGTCAGGGCTACGTTTATTTAAGAAGCCTGGGTATTGAACCGCCTGCTTTCTGGGATCGCCCTTAAAAATAATTGACGGTAAATGCGAATTGCGCGGCCAACAATGGCTGCGCAATTTTATTTTCTCCCGGTTTAGCCCGTTTTATTAACTTACCGTTGGAAACACACACATATGAAAAAAGCAGCCTGTATACTGCCGGTCTTAGCTCTGTCGTTAGCCTCCCTGCCATTATTTGCCCAAAATAAACCCCGGCTCAACCATATCGCCATTTATGTGGTAGATCTTCCCTCAAGCACGCGGTTCTACCAACAGGTGATAGGTCTCGACACCATTCCCGAACCTTTTCACGATGGCCGCCATGCCTGGTTCAGCGTCGGCATCCAGGGCCACCTGCATATCATATCCGGTGCCGCCGCCAAAACATCGCACGACAAAAACAGCCATCTCTGCTTCAGCGTTCCATCTATTAACGATTTCATTGCCAACCTTAAGAAACACAAAGTGGAATATGAAAACTGGGCGGGCGAAAAAAATACCGTCACCAAACGGGTCGACGGGGTGCAACAGATCTATTTCCGCGACCCCGATGGCTACTGGATCGAAATCAATGACGATAAGTGATCTATGGGCAAAAACAGGTACAAGTACAGGGTGCAGGTTACAGGGCCTTTGTTCGAATCTCAAAAGCACGTATCAGCTCCCTGCAATTATCAACCGGGTCCTTGTAACTTGAAACCTGAAACCTGTAACCGGAAAGCCATAAACCGGCACCCGGAAACTGGTAACTGGTAACCCTGATTTAGCCTATCTTTGCCATCCTTAAAAAATTAAAGGTTTATGAAGTTTTATACATGGCTCATACGTTACCGCCTTTACCTGGGTCTGGCGCTGATTGTTGTGGGCGTACTGGCCAATGTCTACAGTGGTTTCTGGCCCGCTTTCCCGGCCTATTTGATCGGCCTCATTCTTATTGCCGGCCACTTTTTTATTGGTCCCCTTCGCCTCATCCAGGAACACATGGAAGCCGGCGATCTTGAAGGCGCCAAACGCGTACTCAATTCCATAAAATATCCCAACCTGTTGTATAAACCGATCCGGTCGGCCTTTTTTACCTTCAAAGGTCAGCTGGCCATGATGGAACAGGATTTCGATACCGCGGAAAAGAATATGAAGAAAGGCCTCGACCTGGGCACCCCCATGAAAGAAGTGAAAGGCGCCAGCATGCTGCAAATGGGAATGATCGCTTTACAGAAGAACGATTTCAAACAGGCAGAAAAATATATCCGTCAGGCCATTCGCGAAGGCTTGCCCGATAAAGAGAATGAAGCGGCTGCCTACCTGCAAATGTGCAATATCATGATGAACAAACGGGAGTTCCGCGCAGCGAAAGAATTCTTCCGCAAGGCGAAAGCGCTGAAACCTACTACCCCTGAAATTGTAAAACAGATCAAAGAATTAGAAAAACATATTCCCCGCCTGCCGGGCTAGCCCCGACCGTTGGTCGCGACTGAAGTAAGAAGTCGGAAGTATGAAGTTCCCGAAACTCCATGCTTCCGACTTCTTCTTTATATCATAGATCCTTCCAATTAAGAACTATGAACTGTAAACTTATAATTTAAAATCCCGCTTCAACTGCTCCATACAGGCCTGCAATACATTAATAACTTCCTGCACATGCCCCGGTATTTTATCCACTCCTTCGCCCTTCTTTCCACTCGATTCTATTATTCGCACCACCTCTTTTATGCGGGTAATACCCATACTGTCTATAGTCGCCTTCAGCTTATGGGCTATCTTGCTTACATTTACCCAGTTTTGTGCCGCTGTTTCCTGCCGCAGGTCAGCCAACGATGGCGGTACCGTTTCTATAAACAATTCCACCATCCGCTTTACAAAACTTTCATCGCCGCCGGCAATCGTTTGTACCATGCTCAGGTCGTATAATTTTTCCTCACTCTCCGTAACAGTCGTTTTCATGTCATTCATAGGCTTGCGTGCCGGTACACCTGCACCTGTTTTTAAATTATTTGATATTACCAGAAACAGCTTTTGCTCATTAAATGGCTTGGGCAGAAAATCGTTCATACCCGCGGCCAGGTATTTTTCACTATCTCCCTTTAATGCATTGGCTGTAAGCGCCACAACAGGGATCGCTGCTTTAACGGGATCGCTTAACTGCCTGATAGCCCGGGTGGCTTCCATTCCATCCATTTCGGGCATCTGAATATCCATCAGCACCAGGTCGTAATTATTTTCCTGGATCTTTTCAACAGCCTCACGGCCGTTGTTCACCACATCCACCTTGAAGCCCCACGACTCCATAATATGCCGAACAAGGTATTGATTCAACTCCACGTCCTCGGCTACAAGAATATACCTGCTGCCAAGGCTTTGAAAATTCAACTCTTTTGCCACGGTTGATTGATTGAGTTTAGTTGAGCTAATTGCAAATGGCAACTCAAAGCTGAAGGATGAACCTTTTCCTGCCTCACTTGCTACCTTTAATTCTCCACCCATCATGGTTATTAACTCCCGGCAAATACTTAATCCCAGCCCGGTTCCGCCATGGGTTCTGCTGATAGCAACATGCGCCTGTACAAACGGCTCGAATATCAGTCCCAACTGGCTCTCGGTTATCCCTATGCCTGTGTCCTTTACAACAAATGCTATCCTCGCTTCATTACCACTTTTCTGTACCAATCGCGTTTCAATGGTTACGGCTCCTGCTTCAGTAAACTTTAGTGCATTATTGATCAGGTTGTTCAACACCTGACTCAACCGGTACGGATCTCCCAACACTACCAGGTCTTCACCCATTAAATTCTCATGTACCAGGCCAATGCCCTTTTCTTCAGCCTTATAAATAAACGACTGCAAACAAAGTTCGATGCGATCGGCCAGTGAAAATACCACATGCTCAAACTGCAGTTTGCCCAACAGGATCTTTTCCAGGTCAAGCACATCATTTACCAGCAGTAACAAATTGTTGGCCGAATCCTGTATGAGCCGGAGATAACTTTGCTGCTGTTCATCCAGCTTTGTTTTCGCCAGCAGCCCCGCAATGCCTAAAACACCGTTCATCGGCGTTCTGATCTCATGGCTCATATTTGCCAGGAAAACCTCTTTTGCGCGGGCAGCCTCATCCGTTAGTTTCTTGGCCTGCCTCAGTTCCCGCTCTGCTTTTATCCGGTCCGAGATATCCTGTGCAAATCCAATAACATAGGGCTCTACGCCCGGTACGTCCATTTTATAATTCTGGTATAACAGGTAAATTACCTTTCCGGTTTTACCCTGCACCCTGAATACTCCTTCCGATCTGCCATTCCGCAATATCGGCTGCAGGTAATTCAATTCGTATAACGCTTTATCTTCTTCCGGAATAAACTCCAACAGTTCACGGCCAACCATTTCGCCGGCGGTATAATCCATCGCCAGGCTGGCAGCGGGATTTACCGATAATAACCTGCCGTTAAGATCATGCGTACAGATCCAGGCCTGGCTGTAATTAAACAGATCGCGGTATTTCTTCTCGCTTAATTGTATATACTCTTCCGCCCGCTTCTGGTCGCTGATATCAATGCTATACGCAATGCAGAACTTAACCTGTTCCTGCGCATCCAATACCGGCTGTATATGCCGGATATGATATTTAACCTGCCCGTCAGGAAACTCAAACCGCTCCTCCCATTTTTGCAGTTGCCTTGTTTGCACCGCTTCTGCTATCATTTCCTTGCGCCTGATGGCCAGTTCGGGTGGCTTTTGCCGTATATTACAGTAATCTTCTATGGTTTTACCAATAAGCCATTCGCGGGTAGCCGCATCCTTGATAACCGCTGCATTAATGAACATAAACTCGCCGCGGGTATTATACACGGCGATGTCTGCCGGAATATTCATGAGCACCTCTTCATAAAAGGAAGCCGGTGTGTTAACCACATTGTCCTTACCGTTCCCGCTACCGCTGGTTACGGGCGGATCAGCCTTTTCGGCAGACGGTATGTTTTTCAACGGTTTCATGTTAATGGTATCCAACACGCACGAACGAAGTCACTGCAGCACCACTTACCGGGCATTTAATTCACCGGCCTGGATCATGCGATAAATGGTCGATTTACCTATGTCCAGTTTTTTTGCAACCAGCAGTACATCTTTGTCGTATTTGTCGAGATAGTGCTGAATGATCTGCAACTCAAATTCTTTCAGCGTCCGCTCTTTGTTCATCAGGTCGTTCACCGATGAGTTGGAATTAAGGGTTATGTGTTCCGGTAAAATTGTATCACCATCTGCCATCACGACAGCCAACTCCATTACCGACCGCAATTCCCGCACATTACCGGGGAATGCATGGTGTAACAGCCTTTGCTGTGCCTCGGGCGAAAGCAATTTCCTATCCGTGTTATTTTCTTTACAGAACTGGTCCATAAAATGTTTGGCCAGAATGACAATATCATTGCCCCGCTCCCTCAATGGTGGTATCGCTATGGGCAAACCGATCAAACGGTAATACAGGTCTTCCCTGAACCGCCTGGCCTGCACTTCTTCCAACAGGTTCTTGTGGGTAGCTACAATAATGCGTACGTTGATCGGCACTACCTCATTACCACCAACCCGGGTTATTTCCCGTTCCTGCAACACACGCAGCAGCTTTGCCTGCAGGTTAATGTCCAGCTCTCCGATCTCATCTAAAAAAAGCGTACCGTTATGCGCTTCTTCAAATTTACCGATCCGGCGGGTAATGGCGCCCGTAAATGCCCCCTTTTCATGCCCGAACAGCTCACTTTCTATCAACTCCCTGGGAATTGCTGCCACATTCACCGCAACAAACGGCTTTTTGCTTTTATCGGAATTATAATGAATGGCCCGCGCCACCATCTCTTTTCCGGTACCGGTTTCGCCCGTAATGGAAACAGTTATATTGGTTTTACAGGCTTTCTCTATTAAGCTGAATACTTTTTCGAACACCGGACTTTTACCGATCAGGTATTTTGAGTAGTCATACTTTTTGCCCACCTGCTCTTTCAGCTGCTCCACTTCTTTTCTCAAGCCGTCAATTTCTTTTAAATGCAGCAGGCTGTTCCACAAGCGGTCTTTGGCATCATCATCCTTTACAATGTAGTCGAAGGCGCCATTCTTGATGAGGCTGATAGCGGTTTTAATGTCTTCCTGACCCGAAATGATGATCACCTGTATGCCGGGATCAATTTCCTTGATCTTCTTCAACACTTCACTGCCATCCATATCCGGCATGGAGTAATCAAGCGTTACGACTTCTGGCCGTTCATGCAACTGATTCAGAAAATCTTTACAGTTGTGAAAGCGTTTAACTTCATAATCGGGGTTCAGTGCCAGGTAATGCTGAAGCATTGATCCATACCAAACATCGTCTTCGAGTATAAATATCTTTAAAGGGTGCTGATTTTTCATTATTGTGAAAATCTGTAATATTAGAAACGAAGGAAATTTGATTTTATTCCCAAAAAAAGAACGTTTCCACCGCGGAACCATCGTTTTCTTTTTTCCTCATAAGCTATTTATTATCAACAACTAATTGTTTCTCCTTAGTGGAAATAGCGTATTTTGAACACGAAAATGCGGCAAAATCAGGTAAAAAAAGATCAAATCGGGCATACCGTGAGATTAAAAAACTAAAAACTTTTGCACATTTAGACACAGTTTCTGAACATCTGCCGGTTATCATATTAGGGCGCCGTCGTATTTATTGACCCTTCTTTATCTTTGGTATATGAGCGTGAACCGGGAGCGCCTTAACCAGAAATTCACTGAAGAGTACAGAAAGCTGAATCCTCAGCAGCGCATTGCCGTCGACACCATTGAAGGTCCCGTTATGGTGATCGCCGGACCGGGAACCGGAAAAACCCAGATCCTCGCCAGCCGCATTGGCAAGATCCTCCTCGATACAGACGCTCAGCCTCAGAACATCCTGTGTTTAACGTATACCGATGCCGGGGTAGTGGCCATGCGCAAGCGGTTGTCACAATTCATTGGCCCCGATGCATACCGGGTGAACATTTATACTTTTCACGCTTTCTGCAACGATATCATCCAGGAGAACCTGTCGCTTTTTGAAAAAACAGCGCTCGATCCCATTTCTGACCTGGAAAGAATTGAACTGTTCAAACATCTCATAGATACTTTCCCCAGGAACCACGCGCTCAAGCGTTACCGCGGTGATGTATACTATGAGATCCATAACCTGCAATCGCTTTTCAGCACCATGAAACGCGAAGGCTGGTCGCCCGCATTCATCAATGAACGCATCGATGCCTGGATCGCCGATCTTCCCACCCGTGAAGAGTTCATCTACAAACGGGCGTACAAGCAATTCAAAGCCGGTGATGTGAAGAAGGACAAACTCGATGAAGAAAAAGAGAAGATGGAAAAACTGCGGGCAGCGGTCAATGAATTCGACCGTTTTCAGCAGTTGATGCGCGGCCGCAACCGGTATGATTTCGACGACATGATCAACTGGGTGATCAAAGCGTTTCAGGAAAATCCGGCTTTGTTGAACCGTTACCAGGAGCAGTTCCTGTACATTCTCGTAGATGAATTTCAGGATACCAGCGGTACGCAGAATCAGCTGGTTAACCTGCTGATCAGCTTTTGGGATGTGCCCAACATTTTTGTTGTGGGCGACGACGACCAGAGTATCTACCGCTTTCAGGGCGCCAACGTGGAGAATATGTTGCAGTTTGCCAACTCCTACCGCGAAAGCCTGCTTACTGTAGTGTTGACCAACAACTATCGTTCGGCTCAACCTATTCTCGATGTATCCATGACGCTTATTAACAACAACAGGGAGCGTCTGGTGAAACAAATTGAAGGTCTTAGCAAGAACCTTAAATCGTCGCACCCGCGTTTTTTTGCGCTGGAACCAACAGACGCTATCCCTGTCATAAAAGAATACGAAACGCAGCGGCATGAAATGATCGACATCGCCATGCAGGTACAGCAACTGCTGGCGCAGGATGTACCGCCGGGAAAGATCAGCATCATTTACCGCGAAAATAAATATGGCGAAGAACTGACCCAGTATTTCAAATTACTGGGCGTACCGGTTTACAGCAAACGGCATTTGAATTTGCTGCAGGAACCCTTTGCCAAAAAGATCATTCTGCTCATCAAATACATCGCCGCCGAACATGACATACCTTACGGTGGTGATGAAATGTTGTTTGAGATCCTGCATTTCGACTGGTTCAATATTCCGCCTGTTGAAATTGCCAAACTTAGCATTGAAGTAGCCGACCGCCAGTTCAGTAATAACAAAACATCCTTACGCCGCCTGTTGTACGACAAGGCGAATACGCCGCCGGCCGACCTGTTCAGCAGGGGGCTGCACCCGGGTTTACAGCAGGCTACCAGGGCGCTGGAAAAACTGATAGGCATCGTACCCAACGTTACGCTGCTGGTGCTGGTTGAAAATATCATCCGCCGTACAGGGTTGCTCAACAACATCATGCAAAGTCCTGAAAAAGCATGGATGATGCAGGTGTTAACCGCCCTGTTCGATTTTATAAAAGAAGAATCGCACCGCAATCCTTTACTGCAGCTGAGCGACCTGGTAGAAGTGTTTGATCTTATGGAAAAGGAAGGGTTGTCATTGCCACTCGTACAGGTTAGCGGTAACGATAAAGGGGTAAACCTGTTAACCGCTCACGGCTCCAAAGGCCTTGAGTTCGAGCATGTGTTCATTGCCGGCTGCAACGCTTCTTTCTGGGAAAAGAAACGTAAACCCGGTGGCGGTTATAAAATACCAGAGAACGTTTTCTCCAGTTACAGCACCCCCTCCACCGGAGGGGGCCGGGGGGAAGCCGGTCCCGCTGTTAATGCTGCCGGCCGTAGTGATGTAGAGATCGAAGAATTGCGCCGCCTTTTTTACGTAGCCCTCACCCGGGCCGAACAACACCTCACCATTTCTTATTGTCGCTATAAAAACGATGGCCGGGAACTGGAACCCTCCATGTTCATTGCAGAAATACAGGAACAGCACCTGCTGCCTGTTGAAAAAGTGTTTATGAGCGATGAAACGCTTACCGATTTCCAGATCGTTCAGTTTGGCGAAACCGAAGCCCCGGAGATCGGCCGCATAGAAGATGATTTTATAACGGCCCTGCTCGACCGGTTTGTGATGAACGTAACCGCGCTGAACAATTATTTGAAATGTCCGCTCGAGTTCTACTTCAAAAACCTGCTGCGCATTCCTTCGCCCAAGAATGAAGCCACCGAATTTGGTTCGGCTATTCACCATGCCCTGCAGCGGTTCTTTGAAAAAATGAAGGAGAACAACAACACATTCCCGGGTAAACGGGAATTTGTTGATGATTTCAACTGGTATATGCACCGCCACCGCGAAAACTTTACCCGTGAACAGTTCGAGCGCCGGTTGGAATATGGCCAGGAAGTATTATCGAATTATTACGACAACTACATCTTTACCTGGAACCGGATCGTTGCCGTGGAAAGGAATATTCGCAATATTGAGGTGAGCGGCGTGCCGCTCAAAGGCAAGCTCGATAAACTTGAGTTTGATGGCAAACAGGTAAATATTGTTGATTACAAGACCGGCGATCCCGAAAAGGCAAAGGCCAAACTGCAGCCGCCCAGTGAAAAAGATCCCAATGGCGGCGATTACTGGCGGCAGGCAGTGTTTTACAAGATCCTGGTCGATAATTACGAAAGCCGCGACTGGCAGGTGATCAGCACAGAATTCGACTTTATAGAACCCGATAAAAAGAAGGTATACCGCAAGGAAAAAGTAATTATAAAACCCTCAGATATTACCACCGTTACCCAGCAGATCGTTACGGTTTGGGAAAAGATCCAGAACCGCGAGTTTTATATTGGCTGCGGCAAGGAAGACTGCCACTGGTGCAATTTTGTTAAAACCAATAAGTTGGCTATCGCATTGCACGATCTGACCTCCGAAGAAGAAGCACAGGACTAGTAAGTGTTACAGGTTCCCGGGTACAGGGTTGCAGGTTCTGTAACTTCAACGCAATATTTATGAGGCCTGTATAATAGACCGGTAACCGGGAACCGCTCCCCCTTTAGGGGGTATGGGCTGGGGGTGTTAATTTAACGGATTTTGAAGCAACATTTGCCAATAAACGGCTTAAGTTTGCGGCCTTATGAAGTATGCTACTATATTAAAGATAGTTTCGCCGTTCCTGTTGATCCTTGCGCTGCTTCCGCCTACCCTGGTTCAAACTGGTTGTGCCAATATAGTTCCCCCCATGGGCGGGCCGCGCGACTCCCTGCCGCCCCGGCTGACAAAAGTGAATCCCCATGATTCAGCCATAAACTTTTCAGGTAAAAAGATCGTGTTTGAATTCGATGAATTCGTTCAGGTAGAAAATGCCCAGGAAAACCTGCTGGTTTCACCAGTCCCTAAAATAAATCCGATCGTTGATGCAAAACTGCGTACGGTAACGGTGACCGTTAAAGATACCCTGCAGCCCAATACTACCTATTCCATTGATTTCGGAAACGCCATAAAAGATATTAACGAGGGAAACGTGTTAAAGAACTTTACGTACCTGTTCTCTACAGGTGAAACCCTGGATTCACTGTCGCTGGCCGGTAAAGTGATCATTGCAGAATCCGGTAAAACAGATTCCACCCTCATTGTTATGCTGCACAGCAGCACCGATGATTCGGCCGTAATTAAAGAAAAGCCACGCTATATTGCCCGGGTTGATAAAGATGGCAATTTTACTTTTAGCAACCTGCCTTCCGGTTCATTTGCCATGTTCGCATTAAAAGATGAAGGGGGTCAGCGCCGGTACCTGAGCAACTCCCAGCTGTTCGCTTTTGCCGATGAGCGGGTAAGCCCGAGTACAACGCCCACGCCAATTACGCTGTATGCCTACCTCGAAAAAGAAGAAGAAGATACGGCCAAAGCGAAAAAACCGACAGCACCTGCTGTAAAACCTGCCAGAAAAAATGATAAACAGGAACCCCGCCTGAAGCTGGAGACCAACCTGAGCAATAATGAGCAGGACCTGTTGAACAAATTTGAGATGCGGTTTGAAACCCCGATCAAATATTTCGACAGCACCAAGGTCATTCTCACCAGCGAAAAGTTTGAGCCACTGTCCAACTATCATTTTACGAAAGACACCAGCAACAAAAAGGTCACACTTACCTACAACTGGACAGAAAATACTGCCTATAATCTTATTGTAGATAAGGATTTTGCTGAGGATACGGCCGGCAGTAAGATTGCCCGTACGGATACGGTTGCCTTTCGCACCAAAAAACAAAGCGATTACGGCCTGGTTCGTTTACGCATCATCGGCCTCGATTTCAGCAGGAACCCCGTATTACAATTTGTGCAGGGCGAGGAGGTGAAATTCGCCTATCCTATGACGAACAGGGAATTCTACGCCAAATTATTTGCGCCGGGCGAATACGACCTACGTATTTTATACGATGATAATAAGAACAATGTTTGGGACCCGGGCTCCTTTTTTAAGGACCGCCACCAACCCGAAAAAGTACAGCCCATCAGCCGGAAACTAAACGTTAAAGCCAACTGGGATAACATAGTAGATATTACGCTGACAAAATGAGGATTTAGAAATTAGGAAATAAAAAATATGAGCATGCCATTGGTCGGTGAGTTCGATCAGCGGCAAACCACAACTACAAACCACAAACCACAAACCACAAACTCTTTGGTATCTTTGCGCTATGGAATTTTCTTCTTCTTTGCTGGAAAATGCGGTGAGTGAGTTTGCCAAACTACCCGGTATTGGTAAAAAAACAGCATTGCGGCTGGTGCTGCATTTATTGAAGCAGGACCCCGGTAATGTAGATGCTTTCGGCGAAGCGGTGTTGAAAATGCGCCGGGAGATCAAATTCTGCGAACGTTGTTATAACGTTGCCGATACTACCACCTGCGCTATTTGCGCCAATCCGCTGCGCAAACAGGAGATCATTTGTGTAGTGGAAAATCTGCGCGATGTAATTGCCATCGAAAGCACGCAGCAATTCAGTGGCGTATATCATGTTCTGGGCGGTATCATTTCCCCGCTCGATGGCATTGGTCCCGACCAGCTTACTGTTGAGCCCCTGGTTCAACGCGTACAAAAGGAAAATACTGAAGAACTGATCTTTGCCCTGAACCCTACGATCCAGGGCGATACCACCATCTATTACATTCAAAAGAAGTTGCAGGCTACACAGGTGAAAATAACCACCATTGCAAGGGGCATAGCCTTTGGCGGCGAGCTGGAATATGCCGATGAAATGACCCTTGCCCGCAGCATTACCAATCGCCTGCCGGTTGAAAAATACGTACAACATTAAACAACAGCCTGAACAACACCCGCCCCGATTATAACCGCCATTAACATCAAGTTTGCTATTACCATAACAAGCTGTAAATTTGCACCCGCATAGGCAGATTTGTTTATTGTTCGGCCTGTGCATCCTGAGCAGGAACCGGCATCTGACATCCTGGTAAACAGGAGGCATACGATGCCAAAACTGAACTAATAAACGATAAGAAACTCCCTCTACACAGTTTCCCAACGTTTACAAGTTCGGTTTTTTCGCCTCGCGGCATTTGTCCCGTTTCAGGTAGCTGGATCGTCGTTAAAACATCCGGTTATGCTCATTAAATTAATTGCTATGCAAAACAAAAGGAGGGCAGCATGAAAACAATACAGCAATGCCTGCAGGAGCGGATCCTGGTCATCGATGGCGCCATGGGAACCATGATCCAGCGGCACAAACTTACAGAAGCTGATTATCGCGGTGAACGTTTTAAAGACTGGGCTGGCGACCTCAAAGGCAATAATGACCTCTTGTGCCTTACACAGCCAGACATTATCAAAGGGATTCACAAATTATACCTCGAAGCCGGCGCCGACATCATTGAAACCAATACCTTCAATGCCCAACGCATATCCCTGGCAGATTACCACATGGAGCCGCTGGCTTATGAACTGAATTTTGCCGCCGCAAAGATCGCCAAAGAAGCCGTACAGGAATTCTTTGCCGACCCCGCCACCAATAAGGGCGGCCGCGAACGGGCTTTTGTAGCTGGTGCTATTGGTCCGCTTAACAAAACCCTCTCCTTATCACCCGACGTAAATAACCCCGGCTTCAGAGCCCTTACTTTCGATGAGGCTATGAGCGCCTATTACGAACAGGTAAAAGGACTGGTAGAAGGTGGTGTAGACCTGCTGTTGATCGAAACGATTTTCGATACGCTTAACGCCAAAGCCGCTATTTACGCCATTAAAAAATATTTCAGCGATGAAGCCAAACCAGAGCTGCCTATTATGATCAGCGGCACCATCACCGATGCATCGGGCCGAACGCTGAGCGGGCAAACGCTGGAGGCTTTCTATACATCGGTAATGCACGCCAAACCGCTTTCCATTGGCTTGAACTGTGCCCTCGGTGCATCAGAAATGCGGCCGCATATTGAAGAGTTAAGCCAGATCGCAGCCTGCTATACCTCAGCATATCCCAACGCCGGCTTGCCCAATGCCATGGGTGAGTACGACGAACAACCTGAGCAAACCGCTCACTTCCTGGAAGAATGGGCAAGAGAAGGTTTTGTAAACATTGTAGGCGGTTGCTGCGGCACTACACCCGATCACATCAAACATATTGCCGATCATGTTCGCCAGTTTAAACCAAGACCTTTACCGGTATTGGAAACGGCGTTGTAAGGATATTTGGATCGAGTCTATTGAAAAGAGCCTGCTTAAAAAGATGAAGAGATACAGGCAATTTTTAAAATATTAAAGGAATTGCTGGTGCAGGAACCGCCTGCCCGGGAACCGATCGGTTTCAAGATTCCCAAAAAGTAAACAAGATATGCCAGCGAACACGATAAAACCATACTTGCGGCTTTCAGGGTTAGAACCCCTGGTCATTCGTCCTGAAACCAATTTTGTGAACGTAGGAGAACGTACGAACGTAACCGGTTCCAAAAAATTTGCCCGACTCATCAGGGAGAACAAATATGAAGAAGCACTAAGCGTAGCCCGCCAGCAGGTAGAAAGCGGCGCGCAGGTCCTTGACGTGAACATGGATGATGCCCTGCTCGACGGGGTAAAAGCCATGACCACTTATTTGAACCTGTTGCAAAGTGAGCCTGATATCGCCAAGATCCCCATCATGATCGACAGCTCTAAATTCGAGATCATTGAAGCAGGCTTGAAATGCGTGCAGGGCAAGTGTATCGTGAACTCTATTTCCATGAAAGAAGGCGTAGAGAAATTCATTCGCGAGGCAAAGATCTGTAAACTGTACGGCGCATCTGTTGTGGTAATGGCATTCGACGAACAGGGACAGGCAGATACCCTGCAACGCCGGGTGGACATCTGCGAAAGAGCGTACAAGATCTTAACAGAAGAAGTAGGCTTCGATCCGCAGGATATCATCTTCGACCCAAATATATTCGCCGTAGCAACCGGTATTGAAGAGCATAATAACTATGCGCTTGACTTTATCGAAGCTACCCGCATCATTAAGCAAAAAATGCCCCTGGCCAAAATAAGCGGCGGGGTAAGTAATATCTCCTTCTCTTTCCGCGGTAATGAACCGGTGCGTGAGGCCATGCATGCGGTATTCCTGTACCATGCCATTAAAGCCGGCATGGATATGGGTATCGTAAATGCCGGTCAGCTGGCCGTATATGATGAAATTGAGCCCCAGTTACGGGAGCTCTGTGAAGATGTGATCCAGAATCGCCGGGAAGATGCAACTGACCGGTTGATCCAGTTCGCCGAAACCGTAAAAGCAAAAGACAAGAACGAAGTAAAGAATGAGGCCTGGCGCAGTAACTCAGTCGAAGAACGCCTGAAACACGCCCTCATAAACGGCATTACAGACTATATAGACCAGGATACCGAAGAAGCCAGGCAGAAATACCCAAAACCATTAGACGTCATAGAAGGGCCTTTGATGGACGGCATGAACGTGGTGGGTGATCTGTTCGGGAGCGGTAAAATGTTCCTGCCACAGGTGGTAAAAAGTGCGCGGGTAATGAAAAAATCGGTGGCTATTCTTACCCCTTACATCGAAGCAGAAAAAGAAAAGCTGCGGGCAGCCGGTGAAGGCCAGGCAACATCAGGCGCCGCCAGGATCCTGCTGGCAACGGTAAAAGGTGACGTGCATGATATCGGAAAGAACATTGTAGGTGTGGTATTGGGCTGTAACGGCTACGATATCATCGACCTGGGCGTAATGGTTCCGGCAGATAAGATCCTGGAAACAGCCCAGAAAGAGAACGTAGACATCATTGGGTTAAGTGGACTAATCACTCCATCGCTCGATGAAATGGTGCATGTGGCGCATGAAATGAAAAGACGCAACATGAAGCAGCCGCTGCTGATCGGCGGCGCCACCACCAGCCGTATGCATACGGCGGTTAAAATTGCCCCTCAATATGACAACGGGGTAGTGCACGTGCTCGATGCTTCGCGCAGTGTTACCGTAGCCGGTTCTTTATTAAGCAAAGAACAAAAACCCGATTTCCTGGCAACTATCGGTAAAGAATACCAAAAACTGCGCGATGATTTCGGCAGCAAGAAGACCGCCAAACAATACCTGTCTTTTGAGCAGGCGCAGGAAAACCGCGTAGCCATCGACTGGAACAATTATACCCCACCGGTTCCTACATTCACGGGCACACGCATTTTTGATAACTACGATCTTAACGAACTCACCAACTATATCGACTGGGGTCCATTCTTCATTGCCTGGGAATTACATGGTAAGTTCCCCGCCATTTTACAGGATGAAAAAGTAGGAAAAGAAGCTACCAAACTGTTTCAGGATGCCAACGAGCTGTTGAAGAAGATCATTGCAGAAAAATGGTTAACAGCCCGTGGGGTGGTCGGTTTCTGGCAGGCTAACAGCAACGGAAAAGACTCTGTGTTTGTATATGATGAAACCAGAAAAGAAACAGTAAGGCTCGAGCATTTGCGTCAGCAAAATAAAAAAGCGGCCGGGCAACCAAACTTTTCTTTGGCCGATTTCGTTAAACCAGCAGCTAAACTATCACAACATACTTCCTCCCCCTTCACCGGAGAGGCCACCGATTATATGGGCGCTTTTGCCGTAACTATACAGGGCATTGAGCCTCATATAAAAAAGTTTATAGAAAATCACGACGATTACAACAAAATCATGTTGCAGGTGTTAGCAGACAGGCTTGCCGAGGCTTTTGCTGAACTGTTGCATGAACGGGTGCGGAAAGAATTCTGGGGCTATGCAAAAGACGAGCATTTTACGAATGAAGAGTTAATTAAAGAATCATATTCGGGAATCAGACCCGCACCAGGTTATCCGGCCTGTCCTGATCATACTGAAAAGCATAAACTATTCAATCTGCTGGGCGGTGAGCAGGCTACCGGCATTACATTGACAGAATCGCTGGCCATGTATCCTGCTTCGTCTATTTGCGGCTGGTATTTCGCTCATCCGCAAAGCCAGTATTTTGGATTAGGAAAGATCCAGAAAGACCAGGTTACTGATTACGCCAATCGCAAAAACATGCCGTTGGAAGAGGTTGAGCGTTGGTTGCGCCCTGTACTCGAATATGATGCATAAGAATTTTGTTAAGCCTGATTCACAATAACAAAACAAGCATATTCGTTTGGGCGTCGTCCCTTGAAAATGCCTTTTAATCCTGTAGCGTAATGATAAATTCCCGTAGAAATGCTATTACGGCCATAGCATTTTTGGTTAACCTTGTGCCCTTATTTGTAGCAGCCCAAACCCGACACTCCTCCAACCGTAAAGGTGAATTCTATTTCTCCTGGGGGTATAACAAGGAGTGGTACACCAGAAGCAACCTGCATGTTGAACAACCTGAACTTGGTAACAGGTACACCTTTAAGAACATCCGTGCACATGACAATCCCGGATGGGACAAAGGGATCTTCAACACAGCAATGACAATTCCGCAGTACAATTACCGGATTGGTTATTTCTTCAAAGATGACCTGGCCATTGAGATCAACTTCGATCACACCAAGTACATTATCGATCATCAGCAGGCCCATCGTAAAGGAACCAAAGACCACAAGCCAATTGATGAAACCATCGAATGGTCAGAAGACAATGGCTTTTATTATTTCCTGAACAATGGCGCCAATTTTTTGCTGTTCAACATCGTAAAACGCTGGAGTGTGTACGAGCATCCCAATGAAAAGATCAAGCTCGATGTATTGGGTAAAGCCGGTGTGGGCCCTGTGATCCCGCACGTTGAGAACAGCTTTGACGGAGACAGGAACAATCCTGATTTTCAGATCGGCGGCTGGAACGCAGGCGTTGAAAACGCCTTAAGAGCCACCTTCTTCAGGTATGTTTATCTTGAATTTGCTCATAAACTGGACTATGCCCGGTATGCACACCTGCATATTTACAAAGGCCGCGCCCGCCAGGCGTTTGGCACCTATGAGCTCGTCCTGAACCTGGGTATCACTATCCCCGGTAAGAAAAAGTAAAGTACCAACACATTCCCTTCCGATCTGCTTGCCTACCTTTTTTCAAACCACCAGAATCGCTTGCGAGGCCTTACTTTGTAGTTCTGATTAATATACGTATGTATATGTTCCATCGCCTCATCGATACTGTCGGTAAGTAAAACAAGCTTCATGTCTTCACGGCTGATGGTGCCCTGCTGAGCCATAAACTCGGCATAGTTCCACAGGCTGCTGTAATAATCCTTCCCGAACAATACGATCGGGAACTGGGTAATGGTTTTTGTTTGTACGAGGGTAAGCGTCTCGAAGAATTCATCCATAGTGCCAAAACCACCGGGCAAAATGATGAATGCGTAAGAGTATTTAACCAGCAATACTTTGCGAACAAAAAAATGTTCGAAGGTGATGCTCCTGTTCAGGTATTTGTTCGCATGTTGTTCAAACGGCAACTGGATATTGCAGCCCACCGATACGCCGCCATTTTCAAAGGCGCCGCGGTTAGCTGCTTCCATAATGCCAGGGCCGCCGCCCGTCATGGTGGTAAAGCCGATCTCGGCAATGCGTTTACCAAACTCGCGGGCAGCTTCGTAATAAGGATGGTCTTCCTTAAACCGGGCTGATCCAAACACGGTAATGCAGGGCCCAACAAAGTGAAGGGTGCGGAATCCATTAATGAATTGCTTGAATACCCGCCAGGCAAATGCCAGTTCGTAACCACGGCTTTTAGGACCTTCTAAATAAACCTGCTCTTTGGGTGGTATTATCGGCTCAATCTTTTTTTTGGCTGAAGCTGCTTCCATATCAAAAATGTAAATTGCCAGCCAAATTAAACAAAAAATCATGCGCATTATAAGTTATAATGTGAATGGCATCAGAGCAGCCATGACTAAGGGATTTTGCGAATGGCTAAAATCCGACCCCGCAGATATCATTTGTTTGCAGGAAACAAAAGCTACGAAAGACAATGTGAACCGGCTGCTGGTGAACGAGTGTGGCTATGAAGATTACTGGTTCTCAGCATCAAAAAAAGGATACAGTGGCGTAGCTGTTTTTACCAAAATAAAACCCGACCATGTTGAATATGGTAATAATCACGCCGTAAGTGACGACGAAGGCAGGGTCATACAATTGGATTTTGGTGACATCCGGCTCATCAATGCCTATTTTCCCTCAGGCACAGCCGGTGATGTGCGGCAGACATTTAAATACCAGTGGCTCGATGATTTTTATGTGTATTTGCAAAACCTGAGAAAGAAATATCCCAAACTGATATTATGCGGTGATTATAATATTGCACACACCGATATAGATATTCACGATCCCAAAGGAAATAAGAACAATTCAGGATTTTTACCGGAGGAAAGAGCCTGGATGGATAAATTCTTCCAGAACGGATGGATAGATACATTCCGTGTTTTTCATACTGAACCACACCGTTACAGCTGGTGGAGCCAGCGTTTTCCCACTGTTCGGGCGCAAAATAAAGGCTGGCGGCTCGATTACATTACAGCTACCGATCCATTGCGCAGCCGGTTAAAAAGTGCAGACATTTTTCCGGATATAAAACACAGTGATCATTGTCCGGTATACCTCGAACTGCACCCCGGCTGACAATTGTATTTTGTACACCTTATTCTTTGCAACGTTTTTATCTCAATTTTGTTTTATTCATTTCCATGATTGTATACAATATCACCTATAAAGTTGATCCTGCAATAGAAGAAGTGTGGATCAAATGGCAGCAGCAGCAACATATACCCGAGATCATGGCGTGTGGACAGTTCACCACATATAAAATGTTCAGGTTGTTAGAGCAGGATGATTCGGAAGGAATGACCTTTGTAATACAATATTTCGCGCCTTCATTGGAGAATTACTATCAGTTCATACAGGAGTTTGCACCTGCATTCAGCAAGAAAGCATTTGATAAATGGGGCAATCGCTTTATTGCATTCCGTACGGTGATGGAGGTTGTTAACTGATTGTGGATAATATTATTTTAATTGCCCCCTGAGCCAAATTTATTGTATATTCCACGAAACCCTTGACTGGCCAGCATTTCAGCCGGTATCGCATGAAACATAGGGCAGTACAGCGTTTCAGCGTGTAACATTAATTCACATAACACATTACAAAACATTCCAATTTGCTAAAATCCTTGCCCCAAGCGGATTTCAGCACTTTATCAAATGTTAATTTTTCGACCAAAAAATTTTGTTTCAAGCAAAAACCGGCTAAATTTGTTGCTGCATAAATTCTTAAAAAATCACACTATGAACAAAGCTGAATTAATTGCAAAAATTGCCGATGATTCAGGCATCACTAAGACACAGGCTAATACTGCTCTTGATTCTTTTATTGAAGCAGTTACCAAAACATTAAAAGGTGGTGGTAAAGTTACCCTGGTAGGTTTTGGTACTTTCTCTGTATCAAAAAGAGCAGCTCGCAATGGTCGTAATCCGCAAACCGGTGCTGTGATTAAGATTAAAGCTAAAAAAGTTGCCCGTTTCAAAGCTGGTAAAGAATTGCAGGCTAAATTATAATTTCTGCCTTACGCACGAAAGCTCCGTTACTGCATGCGAAGTATCGGAGCTTTTTTTATTTTTGCATCACTAAATAATCACTTTAATAAACAAATAACATGGGTAGAGGAGATAAAAAAACGAAAAAAGGCAAAACCTTTAAAGGATCATATGGAAAAAGCCGCCCTGCAAGGGTAAAAAAGGCTGCTGCCGCTAAAAAGAAGTAGGAAGTAAGAGGTAAGAAGTAAGCATTACCCGAAAATGTGATCTCACTTCTTACCTCACACCCCTCAGTTTACATCATTTCGCTGATCCTGGCCCCGAACGCTGGCCAATAGCGTTTTAATGCGATTCCTGACGTCTTCCCCAAGGCTTCGTGCTTCTTATCTGATCCCTCACTTCACGTACTTAGGTGTACGATTTACGTTTCCAACGTTTATCTGTATGTCTTACCACTCAGGGCGCTAATCGTTCAATTGTCCACGTATTGTCACTTTGCAAACTGTATAGTAGCCGGTCGTGCAGGCGGCTGGGACGTCCCTGCCAGAATTCAATGCTGATCGGTTTTACGCGGTATCCACCCCAGTGGGCGGGTCTGCTCAAGGGTTGGGAACCAAATTCATTCCGCAATTTTTGCTCCTGCTCCTCGAGCCATTCGCGGCTGGCAATGACCTGGCTTTGCGGCGAAGCCCAGGCGCCAATACGGCTGCCCTCGGGACGGCTATTGAAATAAAGATCGCTTTCCTGGGCACTCACTTTATCTACCAGCCCGGTAATACGTACCTGTCTTTCCAATTCTTTCCAGAAAAACACCAGGCAGGCCCTTGGGTTTTCGGCCAGATGCATGCCTTTAAAGCTTTCATAATTGGTAAAGAACACAAATCCGCGCTCGTCGTACCCCTTTAACAATACAATGCGCGCAGCCGGCACGCCATCGGCCGATGCGGTAGCCAGGGTCATGGCATTTACCTCATCAATTTCACTATTCAACGCCTCCTGCCACCAGGTATCAAACTGGCGGATGGCATTGCGATCTACATCTTTTTCGAGCAGCGATTTCAGCTTGTACTCCTTTCTTATATCAGCGATTGTTGATGACATGGCCTTCGTTTTATAGTACAAAGGTAATAGCATCACCCATTCACCTCACTGATTTTGATCATAAGCATTTACAGATTAATTTACCACCGATGACATACTGAATACATTGGGCTGCAGGGAAACACTGCAGGCATTACCGGAAAAAAATTCCGCGCAACCTACAACGTTAAAAAAGAAGAGAAGATCTCCGGTCATTTGCTTTGATACCATTCCCATAAACGATAATATTTTGCGCACCTCAAAGGACATCAGATGCAATTACGTTCCCTACGAAACCGGCGCTTATGCTATGGGAGAATTTAAGCCGTTTATCCCTTATAAGGAATTGAGGTTGTTTAACGCCAACATTCAGGAAGTTGATCGGAATGGCCGCCAATAGCTTGTTTGATTGGATCTTTTCATAATAAAAATCTGATAAGTTACAAACCTCATCCGAATCGTGCTTAGAAGTTTAATAAGTGCGTCATTTTTCACAATAACTGTGCAGGTCTAGCCAATAGACGTGTAAACGATTGCCGTGGTGTAGGAATTGTTGTATTAATTGGCATAATTGGCAACCTATTAGACAAAGACAAAAACAAAGAGGCAAATGCTTTAAAGTCTGATGCCAACCTTACACAGGCACAAAAAGACAGTATTGCGAAAGCTGAGCAGGAAGAAATTAAAAAGAATACCATTACAGCCAATCAACTGATTGCGCAGTATAAGGCTAATGAGGTTAGTGCCGATAATACTTTCAAAGGCAAAACCTTTAATGTTTCCGGCAAAGTAGCCGACATTAAAAAAGATGTATTGAACCATATTTACGTTACCCTGCACAGTGATAACATTATCAGGAAAGTTCAATGTTATTTTGAAGATGCAGAAACAGCAGCCAAATTGAGCAAGGATATGCAGGTAACGTTTATGGGAAGATGTGATGGTTTAATGATGAATGTTTTGATGAAGGACTGCAAATTAGTAGCTTCGAACCAGTAGAACGGATAACACTATAACACAAATCCCCCACAATACGAGGTACTGTGGGGGATTTGTCTGTTTGATATCAGTTTAAATATCGTGCTTGCCTTGTTGCCTGAACGTCTTTATGCCTCGTTGCCTTGTTGCCTTATTCAGGTGGTTCATTCTGCCCTTTGCCGCTGTCTTTTCCCTGCACACGGGCCAGCATCACTTCTATTTCGCTCATGCGCCGCAGCTGGTTTTCCAGCTTTTTATTGTGCTCCGATATCTGTTGCAGGTCGTGGTTCAGCTCTTCAAGGAACGTGATCTTTTTCAGCAGCTGCTGGCGTTGAAAATTTGATTCGCGCAATTTTTCCTCGGTATCGGCCAGCAGGCGCGACAGGCGCTGGTTCTCTTCCAGCAGGCCAAGGTGCTTTTGTTTGTATTCGTCAAATTCCCTGATGAGCTTGAAGTGGTTTTGCTGCAGTTCATCAAATTCATACTGCCGGCTGGGCGGGTTGGAGAGATTTTCGACTTTCGATAATTTCTCGCGCAAAGCATTGAATTCCTCGTAAGCTTTGGTGAGGCGTTCTTCCATTTCGTTTGACAATAGCTGACTCTGTTCCAATTCAAGAATGCGGGCGTCCTTGTTGGTGAGCACAGTGAGCATTTCGTTCAACCGGGCATTCAACTCCTCGTTAGCCTTTAGCGTATCGATGTGTTTGTATTCTGTTTGCTTTAACAGTTCTATCTGGTCGAGCAATAAGGTGATCTGCTGGTTCTGTTCAATGAGGCCTTCCTGGGTCTTTTGCAGCCGAAGCAGGTATTCTTCTGACTGCTCTTCCTGCGACAGGGCAGCTTTGGCAACCGGATCTGGCTGCGGCGGAGCTTCGTGGCGGCGTTTTAATTCTTTATGCAGCTCTTCCACTTCAATAGTGAGCAATTCTTCATTATCGCGCACCTCATCGAGCTCTCGGCGCAGCTGCATTTGCACTTTCTCCTGCAATTCCATTTCCTCGTAATATTTCAGGCGCCATTCGTCGGTATTCTGAAAAGCCGCATCGGCAATGATGGGAGGTTCCGGTTCAGGCAGTTTCAATGACATGGTTCTCCGGCTCACCAGGAAGAAATGAATAAAAAAGCCCAGGACCACGCCGCCCAGCAGGAAAACAATTATTTCAATAACCCCAACATATAGCTGATACCCCAGTATAACCGGCAATAAATAGTTCATAACGGCTTCGGAATTAGAAGATACACCGCATCACAGAAAGTGATCCTTTCAATCACAGCACTATTTTTTCATGGGATCCTGGAGTAAAGACAACGAAAAAACCACCGGGCAGGTGGTTTTTCATAAAGGAAATTTAATACGTTAATCTGACAAATACAAAAAGGCGGCTTAATAAATTTAAGGGGCTGTATGCCAGCCTTTTATTAGCCTTTTACCAGGGTGCCCACCTTTTCGCCGCAGGCTACCCGGCGCAGGTTGCCCGGCTTGTTCATATCAAATACAATGATCGGGAGTTTATTTTCCATGCAAAGCGTGAAAGCCGTCATATCCATTACCCGCAGGTTTTTAGAGATACATTCCTGGAAGGTAATGGTCTCGTATTTCTTTGCACTGGGATCTTTCTCGGGATCAGCCGTGTAAATACCATCTACGCGGGTTCCTTTCAGGATCACATCGGCCTGTATCTCTATAGCACGCAGCGAACCGGCGGTATCGGTGGTAAAGTAAGGATTGCCAGTGCCGGCGCCGAAAATGACCACCCGGCCTTTTTCAACGTGGCGAATAGCGCGGCGGCGGATGTATGGTTCAGCGATCTGTTCCATTTTAATGGCGCTTTGTAAACGCGTAAAAACGCCAATTTTTTCGAGCATGGCCTGCATAGCCATTCCGTTAATTACCGTGGCCAGCATGCCCATATAATCGCCATGAGCGCGTTCGATACCCGTTTCTGCCTCATTCATACCCCGGTATATATTACCTCCACCAATTACAATAGCCACCTGAACGCCCAGATCTGCTACTTCTTTGATATCATGTGCATATTGTGCCAGGATAGCGGGATCCATTCCAAAACTTTTATCGCCCATCAACGATTCACCGGAGAGCTTTACTAAGATGCGCTTGTACTTTGGTACCATGTATGACTGATTTTCGTGAACGGTTAATGGTAAAAAGATGCTGCTTTCGCTTTGGGCCGCCAATGATAGTGAGCTTACACCTGCGGCAGCAACCACAAACTACAAACCATAAACCATAAACCCTTTTAGGCTGTGCAAAGAAAGGATTTTTTATTAATGTTTTACAGCTTTTACAAAATGTGTTGCCAACATCCCTTTCCTTAGCGCCAAAACCCGCACAAACAGAGAGGACCAACCCCGGTTTCCAGGACTCAATTTAAGCGTGAAAACAGGGTGGCTTCCTAATAAAAAAGGGGAACCAGTTTGTGGTTCCCCTATATGAATTTAATCACAGATTGATCTTAACCTAAAGCTACGCGTTTGAATTCGGTAACCTGTAAGCCGCCATCAACACTTTTCAGGTAATCGCCAACGGTTTTAGCGTTGTCTTTTACGAAAGCCTGGTTAACCAGGGTGCTTTCTTTAAAGAATGCGTTCAGTTTACCTTCAGCGATCTTGGCGATCATTTCGTCGGGTTTGCCGGCCATTTTAGGATCCGTTTTGATCTGCTCTGTAACGATGGCGCGCTCACGCTCAACAGTAGCAGCGGGAACTGAGCTGGCATCAACAGCTACCGGGTTCATAGCAGCTATCTGCATCGCTACATCTTTACCGGCTTCGGCGGCAGCCTTGTTCAAACCTACCAGCACACCAATACGGTTGGCTCCGTGAATATAAGAAGCTACATAGTCAGCATCTACGCGCTCGAATTTGGTGATACCGATCTTTTCACCGATGCTGGCGAGCTTGTCGTTCACCAGGTCGGCCACTTTAGCGCCATTGATAGAAACAGCATTCAGCTCATCGAGGTTTTTTACGTTGTTGGCAACGGCAGCATCGATAATGCTTTGGGCGAAAGCTATAAAGTCGGCATTTTTACCTACGAAGTCGGTTTCGCAGCTTACGCACAGGGCAATACCGGTTTTGTTATCGGCTGTAGTTTTAGCCAGCACCACACCTTCTTTAGCCTCACGGTCGCCACGCAGTGCAGCTACCTTGGCGCCTTTTTTACGAAGCCAGTCGATAGCAGCTTCGAAATCGCCATTGGTTTCTGTCAATGCTTTACGGCAATCCATCATTCCTGCGCCGGTCATTTGACGCAGCTTGTTAATATCAGCGGCAGTAATAGCAACACCTGACATATAATTTGATAGTTTAAATATTATAAAAATTTGAAAATGCGTCACAAAGAACCAGATTCTATTCAAATCGCGCCTTTGTGAAGCATTTTCATTTTATTAATTCTGTAAGCCTCAGTTGTAATACGAACGTACAAGAGAGTGACACAACGGATGTTCAATAGTTGGTCTGCAACTATCTTCTGCCGCCGCCAGGTCCACGGTTACCGCCAGGACGGTTACCACCGCCTCTGTTCTGGCCGCCACCGCGATGGCCACCGCCACCGCCATGACCACGGCCGCCGCCCTGACCACGTCCGCCGCCGCCTTTACCGCGACCAGCTTCTGCTTCAGCTTCAGCGAGCAGGCGTTGTGCTTTCTTTTCTTTTTCGTCGTCTGTCTGCTCTTCTGTTTCTTCGTCTTTAGCAGCTTGTCTTTCAGCAAGACCTTCAGCTATAGCAGCAGTAACATATTGCGTGATGATGGCGATAGATTTTGTAGCGTCGTCGTTTGCGGGGATCGCAAAGTCAACTTTATTAGGATCGCAGTTGGTATCAACCATACCAAAAGTGGTGATGCCCAGTCTTTTGGCTTCAGCCAGTGCAATGTGCTCATGGCCGATGTCGATGATGAACAAAGCGGCAGGTACACGGCCCAGCTGGCTGATACCACCCAGTACTTTATCCATTTTATCACGGTCGCGACCGAGGGTTAATTTCTCTTTTTTAGTCAGTGACTCGGCACTGCCGTCGCCCAGCATTTTGTCGATGCTCTGCATTTTCTTAACGCTTTTGCGAACGGTGTTGAAGTTGGTCAACATACCACCCAGCCAGCGCTCGGTAACGAAAGGCATGTTCACTTTACGGGCACACTCAGTAACAATTTCTTTAGCTTGTTTCTTGGTACCAACGAACATGATCTTTTTACCGCTGCGGGCGATCTGCTTTAAGGCAGCAGCCGCTTCCTGCAGGCTTTCGGTAGTTTTATTGAGGTCGATGATGTGAATGCCTTTCTTTTCAGCAAAAATGTAGGGCAACATTTTTGGGTTCCACTTCTTACGCAGGTGACCAAAGTGTACACCGGCATCCAGGAGCTGCTGTTGCAATGAAGTGTTATTTTCCATTTAACTAAGTTGAAAATGTGTTTTGATAATTTGATGATAAACACAAACGGTTCCAAATGCTTTCCGCCAGGCGGCAGAAGAAATGATTAACGTTTGCTGAACTGGTAGCTGCGGCGAGCTTTTTTGTGACCGAATTTCTTACGCTCAACAGATCTCGGATCGCGTTTCAGGATACCGGCGGCTTTTAAAGCGGGACGATATTCTGCGCTCAGTTCGAGTAAAGCACGGCCGATGCCCAGTTTAGCGGCTTCAGCCTGGCCCTTCATACCACCACCGGCAGCATTGATCTTTACATCAAATTTATCGAGAGACTGAATTGCTTTTAAAGGCATTTCAACCTGGTTCTGTAAATAAACCAGAGAGAAATATTCTTTGTAGTCTTTATCGTTAACGGTGATCTTACCGGTTCCGCGTGACAACCAGATACGTGTCACAGCTTCTTTACGACGACCTACGGCATTTTTTTGCTTTTCCATGTATGTTTAAACAATTAGAAAGTTAATGATTGAGGTTTCTGTGCAGCATGCTCGTGTTGGTCGCCGGCATACACAAATAATTTCTTGAACATTTTGCGGCCAAGGCGATTCTTGGGCAACATACCTTTTACAGCTCTTTCTACTACTACTTCCGGACGACGGCGCAGCAGCTCGCGGGCTGTTTCAGATTTTTGACCACCGGGATAACCTGAGAAGGTCAGGTATTCTTTTTCCTCGGTTTTATTGCCGGTGAATTTTACTTTCTCGGCATTGATAACGATGATGTAGTCTCCGCAATCAACATGTGGCGTGTAATAGGGCTTGTTCTTACCACGAAGAATAGCTGCTATTTTCGCGCACATGCGTCCCACGGTTTGATTGGTACCGTCTACAACATACCAGTTGCGTTTTACGGTAGCCGCATTCGCATGTTGGGTAGTGAAATGTAGTTTGCTCATTGTAAAAAAACTTTTGGCTGAACGCTGTTTTTTCAGCTTCAGCCGGTTAAGAAATAAACAGCAGCGCCATCCCGCCTGCCGTTTCCGCCAATAGTCAGGTAACTAAAAACGGGTCGCAAAGATAGGCTGATAAAACCGGCATGACAAACATTTAAGCCATTTATTTTTCATCGCATCTTTGCAACAAATTGATTTACAATAAAATTTTTGACATATAAATTTTACTACTGCCTGAAAGGCCCATTTGGCGGGCGTTTTAAGCATAGTTACACAACAGGCCACGCCCAAAATGCGTTCAAGCCCAAATCGGTCTTATGACAATCATGAAAATCAGCACCGTTCCGGGTTATTCGCGCAAAACCTGTGTAATTGCCTGACAGCGTTTAATAGAAGAAATTGACAATCAAATCGTACCTTACGAACCGTCAAGAACAAACAATCTTCGAAATAACCATGTCCATTCACACACTCGGGCGCAACAGCTTTGGCAATGCTGCTAATGCCGGAAACCTGATGACCATAGAGGAAGCCTATCAACTATTGAACGACTGGGTGCCCAATGACCGCCTGCGCCTGCACATGAAACAGGTAGCGGCGGTTATGAAAGCCTGGGCCCTCGAAAAACAAGCGGCCGATGAAATCACTGCCCGGAAATGGGAGCTGGCGGGCCTTCTGCACGACGCCGATTGGGAAAAACATCCCGACGACCATTGCCGCATCATCATTGAAGAGCTCGAACGCCGCAATATAGACCCTGAAGTGATCCATTGCATCGCCTCGCACGGTCCGCGGTACTTCGGCGTTGAGCCGAACAATACCATGGACAAAATGATCTATGTGTTCGATGAACTATCGGGCTTCATTCATGCTGCGGCGCTCATTCGGCCAACCCGTTACGATGGTATGGACGTAAAAAGCGTACTGAAAAAATTAAAAACGCCTTCGTTCGCCGCCCAGGTAAACCGCGACGACATTACGGATGCCATCGCACGGGTAAACATTCCCTTGGAAGAGATCATCCAGTTTATCATCGACCATCAAAAGGACGTACAATAAGCGGCATTTCACCTGCATGTTTTACTTAGCAGATTTTAAGTATATTCACAACGCTTGTTATTTGATGTATGAAAAAATGGATCATTGTACCGATCGCCCTGATTGTATTTGTCTTTCTTGCTATTTATATTGTGGTGCCAAAAAAAATAAATGGGTCGCACACAGTTACCATTCATTGCACACGCGGAGCGGCCAACCGATATCTTGTGAATGATAACAACTGGCCTAAATGGTGGCCCACCAATACATCCCTCAACGTTTTCCCTTACAAAAAATATACTTTTCAGCCGCAGCAGAGAATGTTCGATGCCGTTGGAGTACGCATTGCCGGCAATGAGCTTTCCATTAACAGCAAGATCATACTAATACCCAGGCATAGCGACTCAGTAGCAGTACAATGGCACTATGAATATACCACCGGCAGCAACCCGGTTACCAGGGTTCAGCGATATGTGCAGGCCAGGGCACTTGAACAACCTATAAATGAGATACTGGCCACGGCGAAGCAGTTCCTTGAACAACCCGAGAACGTTTACGGCATTGCTATCAAAAAAACCACTATCAAAGATTCCCTGCTGCTGTCTACGCGGCAGGTATTTACATCGCGGCCTGCCACTGAAAAGATTTATAGCTTATTAAACAAGCTTACAACCTACCTTCAGCAACAGGGTGCTTCGCAAACGGGATACCCAATGCTGAACATCTACGAAAAAGACAGTACGCATTTCGAAATCATGGTGGCTGTTCCTGTTAATAAAGCGGTTAAGGAACAAAAGAATATGGTCATGAAGAACCTGGTGCAGGGCTATGTGCTGGTTGCAGAAATAAAAGGAGGCGATCATACCGTTGCCAATGCATTTTCTCAAATGGAAAATTACCTTAAAGATCACCGCTATGAATCACCTGCAATACCTTTTTATTCTTTAGTTACCAACCGGCTTACCGAAACGGATACCACTAAATGGATCACCCGCATCAATTACCCGGTTTTTTGATGAACATCAGTCTTTAAAGCGGATGATCATGGTACTATCATTATTCCTGGCCAGGATAAATGCCTCTTTTTTGCCAATCGTTATTTTCCTGATATGTCGTGTTTGCCCTTTAATCGTTAATCCATTGATGGGTTCACAGGCAAAAGAAGCATTACCCTTGTTTAACAGAACGGTTCCAAAATCTGCATCGTACCGCCCCATTTCAATATTGTTGTCATAATAATTGCCCATTAGCAACAGATCAGGCAGGGAGTCATTGTTTGCGTTCACCACAATTGCATCACGAAAAGATGTCAATTGTGCTTCCCAGGGAAGCGCTTGCAATGAAAAATTCATCTTGCCATCGTTCAGCAGAACGGCATTGGAAAAATAATCAGCCGTTAACACCGTTGCTTTATCAAGTTTATCAGCCGTAAAAAGATCTTTTAATGTTGCTTTGGCAAAATCCTCAGCATACAGGAACCGCTTTTTCAACACCGGCATTTTTTTCTCCAGCTCCGATTTATTGGCAAAAGGTACTTCCTTGCCGCCTACATAATAAGTGAGCACCTGCTCCTTTTTCCCATTGTCGTCAAAATCGTTGTAATACAAGCGTACGGGTTCTTTGTCTGAAGCCTTTAAACGGCTGTTCAGCCCAAGGTTGCCCGCCACCAGATCTATATCTCCATCCCTGTCAATATCGTACGGCAGGATAAAATTCCACCAGCCATTCTTATTGATCAGTTGTTTCCTGCTGAATAAACCGTTCGTATTGATGTAGGCATCGATTCCGCCCCATTCCAATGAAACGATCAGATCCTGATCGCCATCTTTATCCAGGTCGAACCAGGTGGCATTTGTTACAAAACCTGCGTTAGCGAGTTCTTTTGACCGGCTGGCGGTAACATCTTTAAATTTGCCGGTACCATCATTTTGCAACAGGTACGAACGAGGCAGCTGTCCGTATTCCCAGGGAACCGCTCTTCCTCCAATGAACAAATCGATAGCGCCATCTCTGTTAAAATCATAGGGAACAACGCATGACGCTGTTATATAAACATTATCAATAGCGTTTTTAAGCCTGCTGAATTGCGCCTTGCCATCATTGAGATACACCCGCGATAATAAATGCTCATCCTCGCCATAATATTCGTTGCCTCCGCTGGCCACCACCAGATCTGTATAGCCATCTTTGTTTACGTCTGTCCAACAGGCATCTACATCTTCGTACATGCTGTCGGCATCGAGTGCAGGCTGTACCAGCTTTTTGAATGTACCGGCAGTCTGTTGTACATAAATGGCATTCTTTTCTCTTTTTGAAGAACCAATAAATACATCTTCCAGGCCATCGTTATTTATATCGCCCACAGCCAGCGCCGGGCCTTCCGATGAAACCATACGTGGAATTAATGGCTCCCGGTCAAATTCTACAAACGGGTTTTCTTTATGCCGGTGGGTTAGGTTAACAGCATGGGTTATATTCTCCATTCGTCTGCTGTTGTACCTGCGCTTACTTGTGATCCTGTTATAGTCGAACTGCGGTAATCCGGTCTGATACCGGAAATGTAATACATTACTGTCTTTGGACAATTGTATATTTTGATAGGTATTATCTGGCCAGATCAGGAATACCGAATCAGGTTTTATTCTTTCCAACCCGAGATGCATGGGTATTTCCATGGCCGATAAAAAACCGTGCACCGGTTGCTTTTCGTATAAACATATTTCTGCCCCGGCAAATACCACCAGTTTCGCACCCAGGGCATTTATATTTTTTTCCGGACCGTGTAGTTTTAATTGAACATAAGGCTTTTTATGCTGGTCATTGTTCTTATTCTTATACAGGACCGCTGGTTCGTTGATATTATTCACCACGACGTCGAGATCGCCATCGTTATCCAGGTCTGCATATATAGCGCCATTCGAAAAAGTAGATTCATTGTTAAGTATCTGTTTCTCTTCGTCTTTGAATTGTCCCTGCCCTGTATTCACAAAAAACTTATTGGGTATTTTTATTTCCGGAAATTTTTTCAGCAAGGCCATGTCGGTCTCATTTACCCGGTTCTCGCGGATCTTGCCCTGGATTTCCTGGTTGGAAACATAATTGATGTAGTCGATATCGTTCATCCGCTTTGGAATGCCATTCGACACGAAAAGATCCTTCAGGCCGTCGTTGTTAAAATCCATCCAGAGAGCCGACCATGACCAGTCGGTAGCATATACACCACTGTACAAACCCACTTCGCTAAACATACCATTACCACGGTTCAGCTGAAAATTGTTCCGGGTATATTGATAGTTGTAACCATTCCTGATCTTTTCAAAGAAGATATCATAAGCATCTTCCCCCAAAGACCGTTTAAGTATATATGGATCGCAGGGCAGCATATCCATGGAAATGACCTCTGAATAGCCATCATTATTCACGTCAGCCACATCTACTCCCATGGAAAACTGGCTGGTATGCATCATACAGGAATCGATGTCATCTTTGAAGGTTCCATTACGCTGATTGACGTATACATAGTCATTTTCATGAAAGTCATTGCCTACATAAATATCAGGATAGCCATCCAGGTTAATATCAGCCACTGTTACACCCAACCCATAACCTATTACACTACTGTTAATGCCTGTTTCGCGGGTTACATCTGTAAAAGAGCTTCCGTCGTTGCGGTAAAACCGATCGCCCGATAACGCGTCATAAGTACCTGCGAATGTCCTGCGCGGCCGAAAATTACTATTGGCGTGTACGGAATGATTGAGCAGGAACATATCAACATCACCGTCGTTATCATAATCCAAAAAAGCAGCCTGGGTGCTGAAGCCGGAAAAGTTGAGTCCGAAATCGCGCGCTTTGTCCTTATAAACGGGAATACCGTTCTTATCGATGCCCTGGCACATCAACAGCTGATTCTGGCTATGCAACACTTCGTAATTGCCCACGCGGCACACATAAATATCCAGCAACCCATCATTATTGATGTCAACAACCGAAACACCTGTTGACCAGCCGCCATCGTTTGGAATGCCTGCGGCTTCAGTAACATCTTTAAATTGTAAACCGCCGGCATTCAAATACAGCTTGTTTTGTTGCTGATTGCTCGCAAAGAACAGATCAATGAGCCCATCATTATTAAAATCGCCAGCTCCTACACCTGCGCCATTATAAAAATACATGTAGGTAAAAAGGTTAAACTGGCCGGAAGCAGATAACTGATTCGAAAAATGCAAACCGGTTTGTTCATGATCGAGCACTTCAAAGAGGGCAGGTTCTGCCGGCCGCGAAGAGCATCCTGGCGCCAGGGTCATAAACCAGCCTGCGGCAAGGAACAGGAGAAAGCCTTTGTATAATATCTTAAGAAATTTCATTTTGTAGTTTTCGATACGTATAAAGCAGGATAACTGTCGTTTTGAAGAATTATATAGTAGGTGGTATTCGCCCCTTTGATCTCGGCAATGTCTTTCACTGCACCGTTCACCTGTAAGCCGCTTTGCCGGGCATCAATAAACTGGAACCTGCCTTTACTGCCGGTGTTCAATAAAACGGTTACTGCACAGGCATCGAGCCGGCCAAACTGGGGCTGAAAGGTAAACTCATTGCCGCCAAGTATAAGATCTGTTTTGCCGTCGTTGTTTATGTCGGTGCACTTAATGGTATTTACACATGAAAATTGCACAGGAACAGGCAGTTCCTGAATGGTAAATTTTCCGTTGCCTTCGTTAACAGCTATACATGACGAAGCATAGTTAATTTGTTTCACCGTAGCCTTATCTATCTGTTCGGCATCAAACAGTTCCTGTACGCTTTTCTTTGCAAACTCGCGGTGCTGTAAATTCTGCTTTTTAAGCGAGGGCTGCTGATCGGTCATTTCCCGTTTCAAAAACACCGGTTTATCTTTTCTTTCTATGGAACGGGTAATAATTTTTTCGATGGAACCATTCTGATCAAAATCGTTGATCCACATTTTTACCGGGTCTTGTTTGCTGGGATGCAAATAAAAATTTTCACCCATATTGCCCAATAACAGGTCCTCATCGCCATCACCGTCTATATCCGTAGCAGCTACCGTTTTCCACCAGCCAAACAGATCTACAAGATCTGTTTTCACCTCCTTAAACCGGCCACCTGCCCACGAAAAAATGCGGGGCGCCATCCATTCACCAACAATAACCAGTTCCTTTTGCCGGTCACCGGTGAGGTCGGTCCAAACTGCGCCGGTAACCATTCCGATATGGGCTATGTCAGGATTCTTTTCCCTTGCCATATCTGTAAAATGCCCTTTGCCATCATTTACATACAGGTAACTTACAGGTGTAATCCCATAATTATAAGGAACATTTAAGGCGCCTACAAAAAGATCGATATCTCCATCTGCGTCAAAATCATTGCCGGCTACCGTTGAGATATTCATATTGTTGGTTGGAAAAGCTGCGGAATGAACATCGAAATTGCCTTTCCCATCATTAATGTACAAGCGGTGCTGCAATTGCCGCTGATTCTCGGGCACATTATTTCCTCCGGCGCCTACAAAAAGATCAAGATCTTTATCGTTATCACAATCAAAAAACAGTACAGCTGCATCTTCAAAATCAGACATCTGTTTAAATAACTGTTCTTCTTTTTTAATAAACCCACCGGTTTTGGTTTGCAGGTATAATTGCCCGCCCTGGCCGGTAGCGCCGCCAATGTAAATATCAGTTAGCCCATCGCCGTTCACATCGCCGCAGGCAGCTTTAGGCCCCTCCCGTGAAAGCATCCTGGGAATGTTCCGTTCGTAGTAGAAATCAATATGGTCGTCTTCACGATGTTTTTCAAAAGGAGAATTCAAAGAGGTAAACAAAGGCACCACTGCGTTTGGCTGAAGGGTGGTATTAGCAGCGCGTAGAATGTTCATTGCAGACGGCATAACAGTGAGCACGGTATCTATGGCGGGGTTTTCATATTTCGTAACAGACCGATCGGGCCATGTAATGACCATTGAATCTATCTGCTGCGCCTGGCCCAGACCGATGACCAGTTTATAATCCATAGATGATTGAAAACCGCGGCTGGGCATAACCTCACGGCTAATGACCTGGCCGCCGGCGTAAACATTGACCTTACTGCCCACCGCGAAGGTGTTTTTGTCGTTTCCCTTTAATACCACGCCCAGGTAATGATTCTTAGCTATTTCCCTGCTCCTGTTGCGATAAACAAATGCGGGTTGATTAACATTACTCACCACGAGGTCCAGATCACCGTCATTATCGAGGTCGCCATAGGCAGCTCCGTTTGAAAAGGACGCCTGTTTAAAGCCCCATTTTTCGGCAGCGTCGGTAAATTTAAGATTGCCCTCATTCTTATAAACCTTGTTAACCAAGGGGTGCGAGGGCATTTTTTTGAGGATCGAATCCACTTCTTCTTTATTACCCGTCATTACCATTCTTTGTATGACATCATTGGCAAAAAAATCAATAAAGTCCTGATCAGTAACATCGAGGTAAATTCCATTGCACACATACAGATCGGTGAGCCCATCGTTATCTGCATCAAACATAAGCGCACCCCAGCTCCAGTCAGAGGCTGCCACACCGCTGTATTGAGCGATATCCATAAATTCACCGTTACGATTATTCAGCTGCAGGGTGTTTTGCATATACTGGTGATAGAAGCCATTCTTCTCTTTTAAACGGTATACGTCGATATTATCGAATGAAGACGTTGTTTTCAGGCGGTAATCATCATCCGGCAGCATATCGGTAGTAAAAATATCGGGATAGCCATCGTTATTGATATCAGCTATATCAGCTCCCATCGAGGCAAGGCTGGTGTGTTGCATACAATCTTCCAACCTGTCTTTAAACGTGCCATTTTGCTGGTTAATGTACAGGTAGTCACGTTCGAAGAAGTCGTTCGATACGTAGATGTCAGGATAATTGTCATTATTAACATCACCGACCGTTACGCCCAGTCCCAGGCTGATCAATCCCCCATGAATACCGGCGGCACGCGTTACTTCAACAAATTTTCCATTGTCATTGCGCAGTAAATGATCACCGCCGCCTTTGAGATAATCGGCTATTGCCCATTCTTTTTCGGGAACATCGCGTTTGTTGGCATAGTTGAGGGTGTTTACCGGGATCGGACTGTTGTTTACCAAAAAACAATCCAGATCACCGTCGAGGTCATAGTCAAAAAACGAAGCGTGTGTAGTATAACCGCTATCATTAAGCCCGTAGGCCTCGGCCGAATCGGTAAACGTTACATTACGGTTGTTTATGAAAAGCTGATTGGCTCGTGAAACGCCATCATTAATATGGCCTGAGTTAGCTACAAAGATATCGAGCCATCCGTCGTGATTAATATCAACCATCACTGTGCCGGTGCTCCATTGCTCCTTGTCGGGAAACCCGGCTTTTACAGAGATATCCTCGAATTGCCAGTTACCCTTATTAAGGTACAGCCGGTTGCCGCCCATATTGGCGGTAAAAAAAACGTCGGCCAAACCATCGTTGTTCACATCGCCGATAGCCACACCGCCGCCATTATAAAAATTACGGAAGGTTAAAATATTGAAGTCTTTCGTTTGCTGCACATCGTTTGAAAAACCGATGCCGGTATTTTCCATTAGCTGAAAAAGGGCGGGCTCGCTGTTTTTCCTGCCACCACACGCATGCAACAATATGGTCAAGGCACAACCGTAAAGAATTTTGAGGGGCATCTTCATGCTTAAAAAATGATTAGGCATTCATCGCCGGTGATTTCAATTTACACTTTTTACCGGCAATATGAATGTTAACATCCATATTCAATTTAAGTAAAAACAAAAAGGCCATTACCTTGAATGACCTTTTTGCATTGAAATAATTCTATAAAAAATCAATTAGTAACCTTCGTTTTGCGTCAGATTGGGATTAACCGCCAACTGTTCAGCCGGAATGGGGAATATCAGGTATTTAGGATCGTCTGTTGGTTTTTCCTGCCAGGGTTCCAGGAATTTGCCAAATCTTATCAGATCCTGCCTTCTCCATCCTTCCCAATACAATTCTCTTCCTCTTTCATCGAGTAATGCCTGAAGATCGAGGGAAACCAGCGGTGTAGCGCCGCGTTTTGCACGAATAGCATTTACAATAAGAAGGGCGGCCGGCGTGCTGTTCGTTCTCATCAATGCTTCGGCCTTCATCAACATCACATCAGCGAGGCGGAAAATAACATAGTCGTTATCGGCCTGCTCGCCACCAACATAGTCGATGGGATATTTCATTACGCGAATGCCGGTTACTTCCAGGTTTGCCCCTGTTTCCTTCAATTTTACTTCCGGTGTAAAAATGAGGGGATTTCCTTTCCGGTCTTTCAATGGTTCATTCTTTTCATTGAACTGCTGTCCTACCAGGAAGCCGGTGCGAACACCACCTACATCGGTCATACCGGGATAGGAACCACCACGCCGTTGGTCTGTGGGGCCGAACTTATTATAGAAATCAGACAGTGTGGTAAAGCCGTTCCAACCGCTGGGTTTCATATTATAATGCAAACCTAAAAACCATCTTGAGCGTACATTACCGCCTCTATCGCCATCTTTGTTATACAGAGTATAAATATTCTCCGTTGATTTCACATCGTTATCCGGTGCAAAATTGTCGAAAATATTATCTGCCAGTTTGTATTTCGTGTTGTTGATGATCTGGTCGGCCAGGGTAATTACCTGGTTCATGTCTGCAGGTGCAAATGTTGGGTTTTGCCTGTTGGCAATTGCACCTTTATTAAGATACGCTTTCATCAGCAATACTCTTGCGCCATCTTTATTGGCAGTGCTGGCGGGTCCGTCGGGTAAATCGTTCATTATGGCAGTCACTTCACTGATTACGAAATCAATTGCCTCCGGACCTTTTAACACAGTGGGTATTTTCTTCAGGTCCTGCAGATCGTCGCGGAAAGGCACCTGGTCCCAGCCATCGGCAACCACGAACATGGTGAGCGCTCTGATGAATCTTGCTTCGGCGGCCTGTTGCGGCGAGGGATTGAATTGTAGAACGTTCGTTGCTGCATACTGCGCCTGTAACAATTCTCTATAGGTTTCCCTTAAGAATGTGTGTTCCGCTGTCCAGTTATGGCTATGCAGCACTCTCCATACACCATTATCATCCCAGTCGGGTCCCCTGGTGGGTCCAATTACTTCGTCGGTAGTATGCTCCTGGGCAGCCCATAATCTCGACTGATCCATAAATGGGTTGGCCAGTGAATTGTAGGCGCTCCTAAGCAAATCGGCAACCGGTATAGCAGACCGTTCTTCAATTTCCGATTCAAAGTTCTCATCAAGTTTCGTACAGGCGCCTATAACGAGCATGAACAGGAAACTTAGTATTAATATTTTATATCGTTTCATATCTGACAAGTATTTAAATGCTTACAATGACATTGATACACCAAGTAAAAAGGTTCTTGCGGTTGGGTAAGGTGTATATTCAATACCCAGAGAAGGAATGCCGCCAACCGATTTGTCGGTATTTACTTCGGGATCAAAACCCGTAAAGTCAGTAAGCACAAACAAATTTTGACCAGTTAATGATACCGTTAGATTTCTGAAGGTATTACCCAATTTGTTAAATGAATAACTAAGCGTTGCGTTGGCCAGCTTCAGGTAATTTCCTTTTTCAAGGAACCTGGTAGAGGGCGTAATGGGATTGGATGGATCTTCCTGCACATCACTTTCGATAAGCTTTTTGGCTATGTTACGCGTTCCGAGATTACCAATGGGCAACACCGTATTGGCGGTATTATTATATACATAGTGCCCGAAATTGCCGTTCATGTTAATAACAGCCGAAAAATTCTTGTATGAAAAGTCTGTGCTTAAACCTAACAATGTCTTTGGGAATGGGGCGCCCTGGTAAAACCGGTTTATTGACGGATCTCCGCCTGCATAAATCGCCTGGCCGGTTGATTTATCCAGTCCCTGGTACTCTGCGAGGTAAAATACGTTTAATGGCTGATCGCTCACCAGACGTTGTGCTGTAGCGCCCGAGATACCCTGGCCGTGCAGGCCGCCTGTTTCATAGTATCCCAATAATCCTCTAAGCTCGTTTTTGATGAAGGAGGCATTGACGCCGATATTCCAGTTTATATCCCTGTTCCTGATAATACCGCCGAACAATGAAACCTCAACCCCTTTATTCACTATGTTACCCGGTAAATTGACCCAGAACTTGGTACCTGCCGGGCCTGGCTGCGGCACATTTTGTTCGAACAATACATCCGTTGTTTTTTTATGGAAATAGTCTACTGAACCGGTAACCCTGTCGTTTAAAATACTGAAGTCTATACCACCGTTAGCCGTGGTAGAGGTTTCCCATTTCAATTCGGGGTTCTCGATGTTCAGTTGCGTTACAGATTGCTGACCGAGCCCAAACCTGCGCAATGAGGCGCCTGAAGGGAATTCCTGGTTACCTGTTCTTCCCCATCCTATACGAAGTTTGATATTCTTTGCCACATCAACGCCCTTCATAAATCCTTCATTTGAAAGATTCCAGGCAAAAGCTATTGAAGGGAAATAACCATACTTTTCATTCTCGCCAAACTTTGTGCTGCCATCAGCACGCAACGTAGCAGTTATGAGGTATCTGTCGAAGAAATTCATAATAGCCCGGCCGAAGAATGATTGCAGCTCGGTAGTAGGCGTCGTAAACGAATAAACCTGCCGGCTGGTCTGGGTTGAATATTGAATGATATCATAATAACGCAACCCGCTTACATCTATAAAATCGAAGCCTGACAAGCCTGAATTATTTGACTCATATTTCAGGTATTCATGCCCAACCACTGCATTCAAATTAAAATTGTTCGAAATTTCCTTATTGAAGTTTAGCGTATTGGTTATCTGCTGTGCTGTTTCTTCTGCGCTGAAAATCCCGGCTGCGCCCCGGTTTTTAACCGCTTCTACATTGATCCAGCGTTTTATTTCTCCTCTTGATTTACCTGTACGCCGGGTGAGACTGTACTGAAGCTTATATTCTAAAAAATCAGTGAACTTATACGAAGGAGCAACAGTGGCCAAAATAATATTTTCATTGGCGCGGGCATCGTATGCCTGCAGCATAGCCACCGGGTTAACGGTTGTTGCACCGATAGGCGTTTCTATCCACACCGAATCGGTACCTTGTTTATAGAACGGGTGCGTCGGGTTCCACTGTAATGCCTGGCCGATCAGGCTTCCCTCGAAACCGGCATCGTTCGAGATAGGAGGCAGCTGTTCATTTGTACCCGTGGTGAACAGGCTAAAATCAACATTCAGTTTCCGGTTGTTGAGCAGTTTGAAACTGGTGTTTAAATTGGCTGTGTATTTCTGAAACTCCGATTCTTTTACGATCCCCTGCTGATTGAGGTAGCTGAATGAAATGCGGTATTTGGCATTTTCAGATCCGCCGCCAACAGCTGCATTATAGCTTTGCGTGTACGCTGTGCGGGTGATCTCATCCATGGCATCATAGTTACCGCCATAATCACCGCCGGTTAACCCATATTTCTGCAATGTGGCCCGGTATTCATTGCCATCAAGCACCTCTAACTGCCGCATGATCCTGCTCACACCCACGGAGGCGCCTGCATCGATCACCGGATTGCCTGACTGGCCTTTTCTTGTGGTGATGTAAATAACCCCGTTAGCACCCCTGGACCCGTAAATAGCGGTTGCAGAAGCATCCTTCAGGATCTCCATAGAGGCAATGTCGTTCGGGTTGATGAAATTAAGTGGGTTGGTGCCTGGTGTAGAGGTTCCAATACCACTACTGATGGCATTCGGGCGGGCTGAACTGCCTGACAAAGGAACACCATCTAATACATACAAAGGTTGCTGACCCGATCTGATGGAGGCGTTGCCACGAATACGAACGGTGGTAGGAGCACCCGGTTGTCCACTGCTGCTGATCACCATTACACCGGCGGCCTTACCCTGGATGGCCTGATCGGGAGAAACGATCACCCCTCTGTTAAAGTCCTTTGCTTTTACAGACTGAACGGCACCAGTAACATCCCTTCTTCTGGCCGTACCATATCCTACTACAATAATTTCACCGAGGTCCGCGGTGCTTTCAGCCAACGTAAGACTAACGGTATTACTGGCAGAAATGTCTACATCCTGCGTAGCATAACCAACGGCACTAACGGTTAACGTTGTAGTTGCCGCTGGTACGGTTAGCCGAAAGAACCCGTCGGTTCCTGTGGTAGTTCCACCCTGGGACCCTTTAATGACAACAGAAGCACCAACAATGCCGGCGCCCTTGCTGTCTTTGATGTTTCCCGTAACTTGTTTGGTTTGTGCGTAAACGGTGAGAGAATACATGACAGTCAATAAAGGCAATATTGCCTTTAGCAATCGTTTTGAGGGCATAATAGAAGTAGTTATTGGTTAAGAAACAATTGATACCTACTGTGTAACCTATACACAATTATACTTAATTTCCAAGACTTCCAAAAAAATTAAATTCAACTTATCCGTTGTTTTCCAAAAACTTAATGCTACGCAATTAGTGCCTTACTCAAGTGGTTATAGCTCCAGCGTCATGGTTCAGCTTCTGATAACCATGCACCGGATTGACTGGTATGTATTGATTAGTGGATCTATCCTGATTAAATAGACAGTCCAAACATTAAAATGCTGCTTTCAGGGAGTTTTAAATGGTAAATGTTCGTTATACAGGCATGGGGGTCTTCATTTTTCCGTTCGGGAAGCGGGAAGCATTGAACCGGTAGAGCTTGCCCGGGCGGTGCGGAACGTCCTGTTCCAGCTCATTCATATCTTCCAGCCAGTTCATGAGGAAGAACTTCTTTCTGAAGTTTCGGCGATCCATTTTTACACCCAGGATGGCTTCATACAGGTTCTGTAACTCGCGGAGTGAGAACTTTTCCGGCAACAGATTGAAAACGATGGGATGTTCTTCAATCTTTGACTGCAGCCTTTGCAAACAGGTATCGAGGATGATCTTATGATCGAAGGCCAGTGTAGTGATGTCATTTACCGGATGCCAGTGCAGCTCATTGTCTGACAATACGGGCTGGTGGTCTTTGATGTTTATCAGTGAATAATAGGCCGTGCTGATTACGCGACCGGCAGGGTGCCGGCTTACTTCGCCAAAAGTATACACCTGTTCAAGGTAAACGTCATCGAGGCCGGTACGATGTTTCAACACCCGGTAAGAGGCGCTGTCGAGGTTTTCATCGGGGCGTACCAGGTCGCCGAGTAAAGACCACTGGTCTTTAAATTCTTCGAGATCAGATTTGATCAGTAATACTTTCAGTTCGTTCTTGTCGAACCCAAAAATCACACAATCAACCGAAATGGCGATCTGAAAAAACTCGCTGTCTTCAGAGCGTAGTTGCTGAATGGTCCGTTGTAATGCTGTTCCCATGGCTATGAGCAGATTGTCAGGGTTAAGAAATCATGAATGAATATTTATCAGGCCAACCTATCTTGAAAATGAACAGGCTGGTTAAAAAAGCACAGAATTTTAAAGCAAATCACATCAACCGGAGGGGAGGTCCATTGGCACGCAATCGTATATACAGCGCTTCATGATCAAGCCGGATGGGCCGCGTGTTGCCGGTTATCATATAACTTACAGGTAAAGATATACTGATTGTTTCACTCGCGAACGCTTCGAAATTTTTTACGGCACTTTTTGACAATGGACATTTTTCAATCAGCGCACCTGTTCCTTACCTTGACATGTAGTCACAACTCATTGCATATTAATAAGTTTTGCGGCCGTTATACACGATTGAGATAGCATTTTTGCTGCATAAAACCGGGCATTTTGCCCCTTTGCCATTTTCCAGTAATTGATATTCATCAATATCGTATTCGCCTGACGGTGCCGATCATGCCTGCACATTAAACAGGTCATTGAGTTAACTTCGCCTAAAACTGAATAAACATATTATGTATTCGCCCGACCAAACAAAAGCTATCCAAAAGCTTACTGCCGGATTAATGGAAAAGAACACGCAGGGTAACATAACCGAGAAGGATATTGAGCCCCTGCGCGATGTGCTTCGTTTTCACGAACACCGGTACTATATCATGAATGATCCGTTGATAGCCGACTTCGAGTACGACCAATTATATAAAGCGCTGGACAAACTGGAGCAGGCGAACCCGGCGCTGCGAACACCCGACTCACCAACGCAACGGGTGGCCAAAGAGCTTACAAAGGAATTTCCAACAGTAGCCCACCTGGTACCCATGTTATCGCTCGATAACTCTTACAATGCCGATGACCTCATTGATTTTGACCGGCGGGCCAGGGAACTGGCTAAAGTAAATGAACTGGAATACTGCGTTGAACCCAAATTCGATGGCGCCAGCATTTCTCTCATTTATGAAAAGGATATGCTGGTTCGTGGCGCTACCCGGGGCAATGGCGTACAGGGCGACGACATAACGACTAATATCAGGCAGATCAGGTCCATACCCTTGCGGGCCAACATTTCAAAATATGGCCTTGAGCAGATAGAGATCAGGGGAGAAGTATTGATGAGTAAGCAGAACTTCAAAAAGTATAACGATCAGCTGGCCGAACAAAACCTGCCCCCGCTGGCCAATCCACGTAATGCTGCAGCCGGCACCTTACGCATCAAAGACCCAAAGGAGGTGAGTAAACGAAATCTGGAAGCTTTCTTATACCAGGTAAGCCATTATACTCAATTACCCAATGAAATTCTGGACAAATCACTTGACAGTCACAGCGGTTGTTTGAATATGTTATGGGAGCTTGGTTTTCGCAGTCCGGTCAAAGAAAAAAAGGTGTTGAAGGGTATCGATGCCGTTATAGCCTATTGCCATGAATTTGAAAGCCAGCGCGACGATCTGCCATACGAGATCGATGGCATGGTGATCAAGATCAATGATATTCACCAGCAGGAGCTGCTGGGGATGACCACGCATCATCCGCGTTGGGCCATTGCCTATAAGTTCAAAGCCCGCCAGGCCACCAGCAAGCTGAAGAGCGTTGAGTTCCAGGTTGGCCGTACCGGTTCGGTTACTCCGGTAGCCAAAATTGATCCTGTACCTATTGGTGGAGTTACAGTAGGTTCTATATCATTGTTTAATGAAGAAGTGATCAGGGAGAAAGACCTCATGATTGGTGATACGGTGCTGGTTGAACGGGCAGGAGATGTAATACCCTATATTGTTAAATCATTACCTGAACTCCGCAACGGAACCGAAAAGAAAATTGACTTTCCTACCCATTGCCCGGTATGTGGCGATAAGCTGGAAAAACCGCAGGAAGAAGCCGTTTGGCGTTGCAGTAATATCAACTGTGAAGCGCAGGTGGTAGAGCGCATCATTCACTTCACCCAGAAAGATGCCATGGACATCAGGGGACTGGGCGAAGCCAATATTCGTAAGTTCTATGCGTTAGGTTTCCTGAAAGATATTCCCGGTATATACCAACTGCCTTTCGATAAGATTGGAGCGTTAGAGGGATTTGGCAAGAAGAGTATTACTAACCTGCAAACAGCCATTGAAAACTCAAAGTCACAAGCCATACATCGCCTCATATATGCCCTTGGCATACGTTACGTAGGGGAAACCACTGCAAAAACGCTTGCCCATGCTGTTAAGCATCTGTTAGAATTGAAGGATTATACGATAGAAGACCTGTTAAAGCTGGAAGACATAGGGCCAAAAGTAGCAGGAAGTGTACATCAGTTTTTCCATAATTGGGACAATATAGAAACCCTTCAAAAGCTTGAAGAGTTAGGGTTGAAGCTGAAAAACGACAAAAGAGACCTGGTAACCGGAGGCAACCTGAGCGGTCAAACGTTTTTATTTACGGGCACCCTGCCTACGCTCAAACGCAGTGATGCAGAGGCAATGGTTGAAGCTAACGGAGGTAAGCTGTTAAGCAGCGTTAGCGCCAACTTAAACTATCTGGTAGCGGGAGAAGAGGCAGGAAGCAAGTTAGAGAAGGCCAAAAAGATAACCTCAATCAAGATCATAACCGAATCCGAATTCCTGTCCCTTATACATCATTGATATGATTCTTATCAATTGTTTGAATTTCACATTTGTTTTTTTGTAACTTTAGCCAAAAGGAAAAGGCGATGATAAAAAAACTCCCCAATGAGGTGTGGAAACCACTGCAGTTTCCAGGCTGGAAGCACCTCCGTAAAAAGTATGCGTTATCCTCGATGGGACGCATAGCCAGCTACACAGAAGACGTTGTTGAAGACGGTAAATTGCTTCAAGGCTCCCTAACTACCGGTTACAGAACTTTGAATCTCCATCGTCCAGGCAACAACGGTACTTTGTACATTCACCGTGAGATTGCCCGTTTGTTTCTTAAAAAACCTTCACTCAAAAACAAGTACGTGATTCACATCAATCACAATAAACTTGACAACGCAGTGAAGAACCTAAAATGGGCTACACTCGAAGAAATGATCGAACATCAGCAGCACAGTCCGGCAAAGATCGCGTACAAAAAAGTACAGGCAAACCGGACGGAAGGTTTGAAGCTGAATGCTAGTCAGGTCAAAGGCATTAAAAAGATCCTCAACGACAAGAACCGGAAGATCACCATTAAAAAATTAGCGGAAAAGTTTGGCGTCTCTGAGATGACCATGTACCGCATTAAAAGTGGTGAAAACTGGGGCCGGATCAAATAGTGCCCGGTAATTGATGCAGACATAATAAGTGGTGTGATCGCATAAGGCTAGCGACTCACACCACTTGTTTTTTGGGGGGAGCCTGAAGGTGGTGAATGGTCAATGGTCAATGGCCAATGGTCAATGGTCAATGGCCAATGGTCAATGGTCAATGGCCAATGGTCAATGGTCAATGGCCAATGGTCAATGTGAGTGGTGAGTGGCTCGCGAAATCCCGAACTAATAACCGAACTTGCATCTCCCGAAATTTCCTGCCTTCTGCCTTCTGCCTTCTGCCTTCTGCCTTCTGCCTTCTGCCTTCTGCCTTCTGCCTTCTGCCTTCTGCCTTCTGCCTTCTGCCTTCTGCCTTC
>NZ_JAFIQX010000010.1:202541-284480 GCF_017356035.1 Longitalea luteola
CCTTCTGCTTTGCGCCTTGTTTCCTTATCTTTGACTATGCTTCAAACTGCCACATTAAAATTCCTTAAAGACCTTTCAAAGAACAATAACAAGCCCTGGTTCGATGCCCATCGTAAACAGTACGAGGATGCCAAAAAAGATTTTGAAACCTTTATTCAGGCTGTTATTGACCGGTTTGCCCAAAAAGATGAGACCATTCGCGAACAGGAAGCCAAAAAGTGCCTTTTCCGCATAAACCGCGACGTCCGCTTCTCAAAAGATAAATCGCCTTATAAGACGAATATGGGCGCCAGCATTAACCGGGGCGGCCGCAAGTCGATCTATGCCGGTTATTATTTTCACCTTGAACCAGGCAAAAGTTTTGTAGGTGGCGGCATCTGGATGCCAATGCCTGCAGAAATGAAGAAAGTAAGACAGGAAATAGATTATTGTTACGATGAGTTCAAAAAGATCGTTCAGTCAAAGAAGTTTACCACCGTTTATGGCGACCTGTATAAAGAAGAAGGGATCGGTTTAAGCAGGGTACCGCAGGGCTTCGATAAAGACAACCCCGCTGCCGACTATTTAAAACTGAAAAGCTGGATCGCCATGCAATCAGTAAAAGATGCAGAGCTCACGGCCAAAGACCTTGTTAAAAAGACCCTCATAGCTTTTGAGACCCTGCTGCCCATGATCCGGTTCATCAACCGGTCAATAGAAGATTAGCATAGCCCAATAATAAAAATGTCGAATGTAGAAGTTAGTCTTCGACATTCGACATTATAATCAATTTAGACTATTACAGAAGGCCTTTGCCCATCAGGTATTCAGCGATCTGAACGGCATTGGTAGCAGCCCCTTTACGCAGGTTATCGCTAACGATCCACATGTTGAGGGTATTGGGCTGTGTTTCATCACGGCGCAATCTGCCAACAAACACTTCATCCTTCTCATGCGCATCCATCGGCATGGGGTATTGCTGGTTGGCAGGATCATCTACCACTACTACGCCAGGCGCAGCTGCCAGCAGTTGCTTCACTTCACTCAGCTCATAATCTTTAGTGAACTCAACATTCACACTTTCGCTATGGCCACCCATAACCGGAATACGAACGGTCGTAGAGGTTACCCGGATGGAATCATCGCCCATGATCTTTTTGGTTTCATTCACCATTTTCATTTCCTCTTTCGTATAACCGTTATCGAGGAACACATCGATCTGGGGAATAACGTTCAGGTCAATGGGATATTTATACGCCATGGGATATTCGCCATTGGCTTGTTGAACCGCTTTGTTGCGTTCGCCCATCAGCTGGTCAACCGCTTTTTTACCAGTACCGGTAACGCTTTGATAGGTTGATACTACCACACGGCTGATATTATATTTCTTGTGCAAAGGTTGCAATGCCACAACCATTTGAATGGTAGAGCAATTGGGATTGGCAATGATCTTGTCATCCTTGCCCAGTACATGCGCATTCACTTCGGGAACCACCAGTTTTTTGGTAGGGTCCATACGCCAGGCCGAAGAGTTATCGATAACGGTAATGCCTGCTTCAGCAAATTTAGGCGCCCATTCCAGAGATGTGCTGCCACCGGCGGAAAATAAAGCCACGGCAGGTTTTGCGGCAATAGCATCTGTCATGCTAACCACTTTAAATTTCTTTCCTTTAAAGGTTACTTCTTTTCCAACTGATCTTTCAGAGGCTACTGGCAGCAGTTCTGTAACCGGGAAATTGCGTTCGGCTAAAACCTGTAACATTTTGGTACCTACTAAACCGGTAGCACCTACAACCGCGACTTTCATGTTTTGCTCCTTTTGTTTTGTTTTTTTGGTTGAACGCTCCCTTTTACAGGCAGCGTATGTTTAAATAAAAAAAGCCTTCCCATTTTGTGGGAAGGCTCCTGAATATGTTGATATACAAAGTAGTCCTCAACCTTCCCCGTGTATGGAGCTTGTCTTGGTAACCTTTGTATATTTCTTTATTTTTTGCATTTCGTGGCCAAAATTAGTCACCAAACGCATTATACCCAAATTAATTTTTTAACGATAGCGGCCTGAATGGCGCACTGCTCTTAATCTTTATCAATAAAACGAGGAAGAAAACGTGAGCTTTTAACATTATTTCAATCAGCAATATATATTGCACAACTTTCAAATGGCTCTGTTCCGGTGGCATTAAAACTTAACAAAATATGCCCATTTCAACAGTGCTATTATGTTTACGGCTGTCCTTAATGTCATGCTGCTGCCTGTTTACCACCACCAGCTCCATTGCCCAGCTGCCAAACCGCTTCGATGTCGTGATCGATGAAATACTGCCCGATCCGGCACCACCTGTACAACTACCTAATGCAGAGTTTATTGAACTGAAAAATGTTTCTGCAACGGCTTTTAATATACGCAACTGGAAATTGAGCGATGGCAGCACTACCGTAACCATAACAACCTCTTTCGAGCTGAAACCCGATAGCTTTGTGATTGTTTGTGCGGCCAGTGCAGCGGCTGCCTTCTCCTCATTTGGCCCAACAGTAGGCGTAAGCAATTTCCCCTCCCTGAACAATGATGCCGATATCATTTCCCTGTATGCGCCCAATGGCAGCCTGGTACATGCCGTTGGTTATAATAGCAGCTGGTATCAAAATGCCGTCAAAAGCGATGGCGGTTTCAGCCTCGAAATGATCGATACTAAAAATCCCTGCGCCGGAATGAACAACTGGAAAGCCAGCACCAGCTTACAGGGGGGGTCGCCCGGACAGGTAAATGCCGTGAACGATAATAATGCCGATGAACAACCACCCGCTTTGATCCGAAGCTTCACCAGCGACAGCCTTACGATCTCAGCCCTGTTCGATGAACCGCTCGACAGTGCAACGGCTGCCTCTCCTTACAACTATAGTTTTAATAACGGCGTGGCGCATCCGGTGAGCGCTGGCGTTATTATGCCCTTATGCACTGAGGTTGCTCTAAAACTGGCCACGCCACTTAACAGTAATACCCAATATGAATTAACCGTTCAACAGGTGAAAGACTGTGCAGGTAACCTCATTCATCAATTCAATACCGCCAAAGCCGGATTGCCCGTCATGGCCGGCAACCAGGACATTATTATTAATGAAGTCCTGTTCAATCCCGACCCCGATGGTGTTGATTACGTTGAAATATACAACCGGAGCAACCGTGTCATTGACCTGAAACAACTTTATGTGGCCACTCGCAACGGCACGGGGCAGGTAACCGGCGCCATGCCGGTAAGCCCCGTTCCCTGGTCATTTTTTCCGGGTGATTACCTTGTTCTCACCGAAAACAAGTTCTGGTTGCAACAACGGTACCTGGTGAAAGATCCGGCGCTGATCATGGAACTGTCCGCCCTTCCATCTTTGCCCGATGATAAAGGCACAGTTGTCTTGATGAACCTGCAGGGAGCTGTTGTTGACGAATTACACTACGACCATAGCTGGCATTTCGGGCTTATTAGCGATAAGGAAGGGATTGCACTTGAACGCATCAACTACAACCAGCCCACCCAGGAACGATCAAACTGGTCGTCGGCCGCTTCTACGGCTGGTTTTGGCACGCCGGGTTATCCCAATTCGCAACTCATGACTGATGCACAGGTTTCCGGCCAGGTGACAATAACGCCGGTTGTATTTTCTCCCGATAATGATGGGTTCAATGATTTCGCTGCGATTGACTATCGGCTTGAGCAGCCAGGTTATGTGGCCAACATCCGCATTTTCGATGCGAATGGCCGAACCGTTCGCCACCTGGCGCAAAATGCTACCTTGCCGGCGCAGGGCCGTTTCCGCTGGGATGGACTGGACGACAAACTGAATAAACTTCCCGTTGGAATATATGTGGTGCTAACAGAGCTTTTTAATGGCCAGGGCAAAACCCGAAAATTCAAACAGGTGGTTACATTGGCGAGCAGGTAATTGCAATAAAACAAAACCCTGCCAAGGCAGGGTTTCTATTATAAACGATTATTTATTGTGCTTTTACACGAGCTCGATATCAAAATTCACCAGATCAACGAACTGTTGAATGCGGGTATCGATGTCGGCACGGGTGATCTCTTTCAGGCGTTGTGGACCAAATTTCTCCACACAGAAAGAAGCCATAGCCGAACCCACAATAATGCCCGTTTTCATATTGTCGAATGAAATATCCTTTGTGCGGGCGATATGACCCATGAAACCACCGGCAAAAGTATCTCCGGCTCCAGTGGGATCAAATACTTCTTCAAGCGGTAAAGCGGGTGCAAAGAACACCTGGTCGCCATGGAATAACAAAGCGCCATGTTCTCCTTTCTTAATGATCAGGTATTTGGGGCCCATTTTCAATATTTCCTTGGCGGCTTTTACCAGTGAGAACTGGGCGCTCAATTGACGGGCTTCACTATCGTTCAGCATGAGCACATCAACCATTTTCAGCACCTCTTCCAGCTCAGGCATGGTGCTTTCCATCCAGAAGTTCATGGTATCCATAACGATCAGGCGGGGGCGGGTCTTCATTTGCCTGATCACACTCATCTGGATCTTGGGATCGAGGTTGCCCAGCATCAGGAACTCTGCGCTTTGATAAGAGGGGGGTACCACAGGATCAAAATCAAGCAATACATTCAGGTCGGTAACCAGTGTATCGCGGCTGTTCATATCCATATGGTAGCGGCCACTCCAGAAAAAGGATTTCTTATCGGGCACGACTTTTACGCCTTCCAATTCAACACCCCTGCTTTTCAACGCTTCCATCTCTTCTTTCGGGAAGTCGAATCCTACGATGGAGATCTGCTGAATAGGCTGAATGAAATTGCTGGCTGCGTAAGCAACATAAGTGGCTGATCCGCCTACAATCCGGTCGGTTTTGGCAAAGGGCGTTTCAATAGCATCAAAGGCCATGGTGCCCACAACGATCAATGACATAAGTAAATTTTTAACCCTTTGCCCATCCTTACAGGGGGTACCGGGTAACTAATTAATTATTAATGAAGGAATCAGATATTACCGCTGCCAACCCTGCGTCCGAGTTGAACCGGGTTGCTGCGGCGTGCAAACGTACGCGAAATTCCGCAAGTGTTGAAACAACCCGGCGGTTTTGACGGACTATTTATTAACTTGCCCCATCTTGTTACACCTGATCGCTAACCAATTGCGTTAATATATACAACGCTAAACTACATTGACTACTGCAGCCGTTTTACGGCGGCTATGATTATGACCTGTTTCCGTACTACTGCCCACTTAGTGTTATTGCCGATTATTCGTTAGTAGGCTAATTTTATTTTTTTACCTGATAATCATGTAAATAGCGCTAACAATTGTTAGTATTTTATTATCTTTGACCCCCGATTTATATGGCTAAAATTAAAAGAAACAGAAACGGTACACGGAAAGACGTTATCATCGCCAAAGCAGCCAAGCTGTTTCGCGAAAAGGGCTTCAGCGCCACATCCATGCGCGACCTGGCCGAACATGTTGGTGTAGAGGCAGCCAGCCTGTACAACCATATCAGTTCAAAAGCCGAGATCTTGCAGGAGATCTGTTTTAAAACGGCGAATAATTTCATGTCGCACATCGAGGAAGTGGATGCCACGCCCAACAAGACCGCCATTGAAAAGATACAGGCCATCCTTCGTTTCCATATAAAGCAAATGCTCGACAACTACGAAGAAGTGTATGTAAGCGACCGGGAGTGGAAACACCTTACCGATCCTTACTTATCGAATATGCAGAGCCAGCGCAGAGCTTACCGGCAACGCATAGCCTCCGTTATTGAAGAGGGAATTCGTAAGGGAGAAATAAAACCAATAGACGCACCTACCGCGGTATTGATCATGCTGCATGCAGTCAGCGGCATTGAATCATGGCACCGCAGTAAAAAGAAGATCCCGGGTGAACTCCTGGAAGATAATATGGTGCAGATACTGGTTGATGGCCTCAGAAAACAAGTATAGTTCACTAAAAATTCGCCCGTTGGCTACGCATTTTCATCAATTGACGATTGCTGATATCAGAAAAGAAACGCCCGATTGTGTGTCCATCGCATTTGAGGTGCCTGATGACCTGAAGCACGCCTACCTCTTCAAACATGGACAAAATCTTACATTACGCACAGTAATTAATAATGAAGAGGTACGCCGGTCATATTCTATCTGCAGCAGCCCTACCGATAATGAATTGCGTGTAGCTATTAAGAAAGCGCCTTATGGCAAATTCTCTGTATGGGCGAATAATATGCTGAAAAAAGGCGACGTGCTGGAAGTAATGCCGCCCACCGGTACTTTCTTTACTGAACTCAACCCGGCACATAAGAAAAAATACCTGGCATTTGCCGCCGGCAGCGGTATCACTCCCGTTATCTCCATTATCAAGACGACGCTGTTAACCGAACCTGACAGCTCTTTTACATTGGTGTACGGCAACCAGAACCGCAGCAGCATAATTTTTAAAGAACAGCTGGAAGCCTTAAAAAATAAATTCATCAACCGGCTGGCTATTCATTTCCTGTTGAGCCGTGAACAAACGGATGCCGCTATTTATTCAGGCCGGATCGATGACAACAAACTAAACCAGCTGAGCGAAAGGCTGATCAACGTAAAGGGCATGGATGATATCTTCATCTGCGGCCCTGAACAAATGATCTTCACAGTAATGAACTGGCTGCAGGCACGCGGTATAGAAAAAAAGAAAATTCATTTTGAACTTTTTACCACACCGGGGGAGAATGCAGCAGTCATAAGCCGGAAGTCGGAAGTCAGACCAGAAGAAAGCAGCATAGAAAAAAGCAGGGTTACCGTAAAACTGGATGGTATTGCCTTTGACTTCGACCTGCCGTTTGATGGCGACACCGTTCTGGAAGCGGCACTGCAGCAGGGCGCCGACCTGCCTTTTAGCTGTAAAGGCGGCGTATGTAGTACCTGTAAAGCCAAATTGATTGAAGGCAGGGTTGATATGGACACCAACTATGCCCTGGAACAGGAGGAGGTAGATGCCGGTTATATTCTCACCTGCCAGAGCCACCCGCGCACCGAAAAAGTAGTGATCGATTTTGATATCAAATAACGCCGGAAACTTATTAACATTCAGCCCGTCCTTAGCAATATTTTTCGGTTTTGCCACTTCTCATTTTCACGTTCTTCCTGTTATCTTCGCGGCCTCAAAAACAGGTTATGACCGGCATTGACAGCGTACAGTTGCAACAGGTTATTGTTCATAAAGTGGGGAATCCGTCCAGAGGCGAAGACTTAAAGCTTTCTGCCAACCCGCTCACCCTGAACGATGATATAGTTAGGGCCTTGCTCACCAAATACTTCCTGGGCCCGTTCAATGAAAACGAAATATACCGTTTTACCCATATCAGCGACGTACAAATGAACGAGGTGTACGCCTTTGTGCGTAAGATATTTGAAGACAGGGACAGCTTTCTGCAACAATCTGCCCTGCTGGCGCAATTCCTGTACAGCAAATCAACCCACGTAAAAGTAAAGGAAGGAGAGTTTTATGTCGTGCTTTTTGACGATGTGCCCTTCGAAGGTGATTTTACCCGCGCCGTGGGATTGTTCAAGTCAGAGACCAAAGAAACTTTTCTAAAAGTGTTCCAGCATGGTCAAAGCTGGGAGGTGATACAGGAAGAAGGTGTGAACATCAATAAACTCGATAAAGGCTGCCTGATCTTCAACACCAATACCAATGAAGGGTATAAAGTATGCATAGTGGATGCTACCAATAAACAAAACGATGCTCAATACTGGGTCACCGATTTTCTGCAGGTAGCACCTTATTCCGATAGTTACCATCATACTGATAAATACCTGAGTCTTTGCAAGAGCTTTATCACCAATGAGTATCCCGAGAAATTCGATGTATCGAAAAGTGACCAGATAGATATGCTCAACCGCTCTATGGAATACTTCAAAACCAAAGAGCAGTTCAGTATAGAAGAATTCACCAATGAGGTGATCCATCACCAGGAGGTTGTAGATACTTTCATGGATTATAAAAAGAACTTCGAATCTTCGCGCAACTTTGAGATCCAGGATGAATTCGCCATACACGTTTCTGCCGTAAAACAACAACAGCGGGCATTCAAGTCCGTTTTAAAGCTCGACAAGAACTTCCACATCTATATTCATGGCCGCCGCGACCTTATTGAAAAAGGAGTTGATGACATGAGCGGGAAAAAGTATTATAAGTTATACTTTGACGAAGAAAGCTAGTCAGGGTTTGTGGTTTATGGTTTGTTGTTTGTGGTTCTTTTATTTCCGCATTCACTACTAATTTTTTGCAGTCTTTTCCTTCATCTCGGGGTTTCGAACCACAAACCATAAACAACAAACCACAAACGCTTTACTAAGTAACGTAATCCTATAACTATTTAAGCACCTTAATAAACCGTTCCAATTCCAGCACTTCCGCGGAACTTAGCGTTTCATTATTATCATATTTCGATTTCAAAAAAAGCACCCGCTTGTGCTGGGGATATTTTGCCAGTATGGCTTCCATCAGCTGACCGATCCTTTCATCTTTTTCATACAGCGGTTTTGGGGGTGGCGGAGTCGATTTATACCGGTTGGGTCTTTTGAGGATCATCGCTTCCAGCGTAGCCAGCTTATTGGCCGGAATAGATTTTACTTTCAGCGATTTATTATACAATCCTTCCAGTTGCTTTTTACTTAAACCACCCCGCTCCTGGTACTGCTGATACAGGCTTGCCACAAACGTTGAATGCGGTTGCGCTTCCAGCAACGCTTTCAGGATATCCATGACAACATCTACATCTATTCTTTTTCGATACATATTAATCTGTTTCCTTATTTGACTTTCACCTACTGATAGCCGTGCCTTGCATGCACGGTTTACAATCGGTTGTGGCCTGCATAAAATAATTCACGCAATGAATTAATCATTAAATGCTTCCGCTTGCAAGTTTTTGCGGCTATAAAGTCCCGGCATATTTGGACCAGAGGCTGTAAATTCGGCAACATCTGCAAAAATAACCTACCATGTTAAAAAATCTACTACCTGTTTATGCAACTTGTTTGCTATGTATTTCAGCGCTTGCACAAAATGCACCAAAACGGGAATTCAGGGGCGCCTGGATTGCCACTTACCTTAATATCGACTGGCCGAATCGCAGCCAGACACCGGCTCAACAACAGGCCGCTTTATTAAACATTCTCGATCATCACAAAGCGACCGGACTAACAGCCCTGTTCATCCAGGTACGCAGCCAGTGCGATGCCATGTATGCCAGTAACATTGAACCCTGGTCGGCAGACCTTACCGGCACGCAGGGCAAAGTACCCCAACCCTACTGGGACCCCATGCAGTTCGCTATTGAAGAATGCCATAAACGCGGAATTGAATTTCACGCCTGGTTAAATCCTTACCGTGCGGCGGGCAATGCAAACAGCATTCCGTCATTTGCGGCTAATCACGTAACCAAAACGCATCCCGAATGGCTGTTAAGCCAAAGCACCTTACGCATCCTGGATCCGGGTTTACCAGCAGTTCGCGATTATGTGACCAGCGTGATCACAGATATTGTGCACCGTTACGATGTAGATGGCATCCATTTCGATGATTATTTTTATCCTTCACCGCCCGGCGCCGGCGTAACACCTATTAATGATAGTGCTTCATTCGCTGCCGATCCGCGCGGCTTTACTGTTAAGGCCGACTGGCGCAGGGATAACGTGAACCTGCTGATCGCCCGGGTATACGACAGCATCAAAAGCATAAAATCCTGGGTAAAATTTGGCGTGTCCCCTTCAGGCATCTATCGCAACAGTACCAATCCCGATATCGGTTCAGCCACCAGCGGCCTGGAACATTATACTTCTTTATTTGCCGATACCCGTAAATGGATACAACAGGGCTGGGTTGATTATTTATGCCCCCAGGTATACTGGTATATCGGCCAGCCCGGCGCCAATTACGGCGTAGTGGTTCCCTGGTGGAATAACAACACCTATGGCCGGCACATGTATATTGGCCTTGCAGGTTACAAAGTAAATGATCCTGCGCAGGGCGTTAACTGGGCCAACCCGTCTATGATCCCGAATGAAGTACGACTGAACCGTTCGCTTGCGAATATTCACGGACAGGCGGTTTACAATACCAGTAGTATGCGCAGTGCCACCAAACTGGGTTTCCGCGATTCGTTACGCCTGTTCTTTTATAACAAGCCGGCCCTGCTGCCCAACATGCCCTGGCGCGACAGCGTTGCGCCCGACAAACCAGCTGATGTAAGCGCCGTTAAGTATGGGAACGATTCGGTTGTATTGAAATGGACCAAACCCGTTACCAGCGATCCCCTGAATAAGGCCTGGCAATTTGTGGTCTACCGCTCTACCAGCCCGGTGATCGACATTAACCAGGCTGAAAACATCCTGTACATTACCAACAACGACACAACCGCTTATACCGACACGTCGGTAACTGCCGATAGTACCTATTATTATACAATTACCACTACAGACCGTTTCCATAATGAAAGCGCCGCATCGGCCATTGTATCCAACCTGCCGCCGGTCATTGCCTGTCCGGCCGACACGCTGCTGGTGCTGAACAACTCCTGTTCAGTAGTACTGCCTGATTTCACCGGGGCAGCCACCGTACACGCATCTGCGCCGGTTACGATTACGCAAATGCCCGCAGCCGGCAGTATCCTAAATGGTCAGTTGGATACGCTGGTTACGCTCATAGCTACCGATGCAGCCGGTAATGCCGACACCTGTACGTTCCATGTAAGAACAGTTGACCATACTGCACCAGTTATTACTGATATTTCAACTACGCCGCAAGTGTTATGGCCACCGAACCATAAAATGCATGATGTTACCATCAACTATACCACTACCGATAATTGCGGCTTTGTAACCAGTTCCCTGGCCGTTACCAGCAATGAACCGGCTACCGGCCATCACGAGCCTGACTGGGTAATTGTAGATGAACACCATGTTAAATTAAGGGCGGAGAAATCATATTTCCATAAAGACAGGATCTATACCATTGCTATCACTGCTACCGATAGTGCAGGCAATACAAGCACCGGTTCAACCACGGTTACTGTATCCAATTTACCGGGCGAAAACGATGGTATCCTGACCGTAAAGGCGTTCCCGAATCCTACGCCTGCCCATTTCACCATTATGACGTTGAGCACATCGCCCAAGCCACTCAGCATTTCTGTTGTAAACAATGCAGGAAAGCTTATTGAAGCAAGAAGTGGGCTGCCGGCTACCGGCTTATTCTTCCTGGGCGCCGGTTATGTGCCGGGTGTTTATTACCTGGAAGTGAAACAGGGAAATAGAAAAGAAGCCATTAAGCTGATCAAACTGGGACATTGATAAAATCAGCGGTTTAAACCCGCGACCTGGTTTTAGACCGTGTCGCGGGTTATCCTAAGGTGTGCCACAGTTCCAAAGTGTGGCACACCTTTTTTACTGCACCAACTCGCCATTCACTTCTTCAATCTTTTCTTTCAATTCCTTGATGGTCATATTGTACAGTATGCTGTGCCGGTTGTTAACACGCTGTACCAGGTGCACATGCGCAATAAAGTTTTGAACGATCTGTATCTTATCACTTGGTGTTACCACCAGTAATTGCAGGTGCAGCTGTTTACACAGCTCCATGAGGTAGGTGGCTTTTTCTTCATCCTGGTTGCTGAAGCTTTCATCCACTGCAATGAAACGAAGGCTCCTGCTGTTCTTGCCCTCGCGGGTGATACCGAACTGGTATGCAATGGCGCTACATAAAATTGTGTAGGTCAACTGTGCTTTTTCACCGCCCGATAACTGTCCCATCTGGCGGTAGGTTTTCTTCAATTCATCCGTATTGCGGAATTTCTCATCGGCCCAGAACTCAAACCAGTTACGTACATCCATTACCTTGTTGCGGTAACTTTCGTTTTTATCCAGCTCATCGATCAGTGGTTGCACCTTCTGGGTAAAATGTTTTGATTTCTCTTCAAAACTGCTTTGCTGCCAGTTGGCGGCCTGTGGCAAAGCATCCAGCAAACGGCCCCTGAATTCCTTAATATCCGTTCCGGAAGGCACGGGTCTTTTTCCTAATTGAATATAAGTATCCGGCAGACGGTTGAAATTAATGCCGCTCAGCGACTGATTCAGGCGTTGTACGCTGTTGTTGATGTCGCGTTCCCATTTTTCCATTTCCTCGTTCAACCCACCGATCTTATACGTAATCGTATCGTTGATATAGCTCTCGAAATCGCGTTTGTATTTGGGCAGGTTCTCATGCACCAGCTTGTTCAGCCAATCTATGTATTCATTCGCATAAGCCGCATCTTCGGGCAGGTGCTGCACATCGCCGTCCCATTCGGGCGAAAATTTGCTTTTCAATTCTGTAGACGGGTTCTTGATGCGATTGATACATTTGTTCAGCTGCGTTTCTTCGCGGTGCAGTTCGTCTTTTTGCCTTTCGTGTAACCTCGTCTTTTCCGCCTTTAAGCCTTCGTATATGTCATCAATATTCTCAAGGGTTATATTTGATAATATGGCCGCCTGCTGTTGCTGGAACTGCAATAATCCATCCTTGTCAGTTTCGCTGATATGTTGCAGCAGGGGCTGTAAAGCTTCCTGCTGCTGACGATACTGCTCCATCCGGTCTTTCAACCTGGTTTCATCGATCAGCAACTGGCCGCGTTGCGCTTCTGCTTCCTCTTTTTTCTTTTGTATATCCAGTAATTGGGCTTTCAGGTTATCCAGCTCTTTATTCGCTTTGCGCAAGCCGTTTATCTGTTCCTGGATCTTATGAATACTGCGCTGAATACCGGCAATGTCCAAAGCGGCAAACCCCTTATGTTCCCGAATACGGGTTATGGCATAGAACTGTTTCTGCAGGCGGTCTGCTTTACTTTTACATTTTTCCAATGTCTCAGCGGCTTTTACGGCCTGATCGGCGAATTGGTTCCTTCGCTTTATAAGAAAATCTCTTTTCTTCTCATTGTTCCAACCCATTACATATTTACCGGGACCGTTCTTCCCACTGCGGTCGTCCTTCTCGTGCCGCGATCTGTTCTTGGTCAATCCGTTCAGCGTAATGGCCTTATCGTACCGGTCGAGGGTCTTTTCATCAGTTATACATACATGGTCGAAATACATGATGATCTGCTGCTCAACCCAACTGCTTAATTTATTATCGGGATGAAACTCCAGCTTCTCACAAACGGTATCCTTCCCCGGGTTTTGCATCAGCGGATTATCCGTTACATGCTCATACACCAACCGCATGCCCAGCGTATTGTTGTTCACATACCTGTTCACTTTCTTGTAATATTTATCCGGAACCAGCAGGCGAAGCGCGAAAGCCCGCAGCAGTTTCTCAAGGGCAGGCTGCCATTCTATACAATCCGCTCTTACCTGCATCAACTCGCCGCAATAGGGAAGTTCATTCTGATCAATATTCAGGGCATCGCAGATCTCTTTACGAACATTGATAAGATTGGAAGGAATGTTGTTCTTACTCTGTAACAGGTTATTCAGTTCATCTTCCACTTTTTTCTTCTCCGCATCGGCCTTTTCTTTATTGCGTTTGGCACTGTATTCATCTTCTTCATTGAGCCTTTGTTTCGTTTCCAGCTCCAGCCTTTTCCTGTTTACTTCTTTTACGATCCGGTGGTAGGCGGCTTCGTCGGCCGGCTGTTTTTCTTCTACCTGCAATTCCTCGCACCAGCTGGCAAATAAAGCCAGGTCTTCGGTAGCTTCCTGCTTTTCCAGTTCCAATTGCTGTGCTTCCTTTTCCAGCTGTTGCATCCGCTGACCCGCCTTGTTCTGATCGATCTGGTTTTTTATTACCCGTTCTTCTTCCTGCAGCTGATCGTAGGCAAGCTTTACAACCTGTTGTTTTTGCTGAATGTCTTTAATGGTTGTGTCGCTTTCTTCAATGGCTTGCTGAAGCAATTCATTGCGGGTATAGCTGTTCCAGATGCGGGCGGTTTGTAGCAACTGCTCCGTTATTTCAATATCGCTTTTTAAAGTATTAAATGCTTTGAAATGTTGTTCTACCGGCTGCAGCAGTTTGATCTGTTCTTCAGCTTTTTCAATATTCCGGCGGGCATCGAGCAGGGTAGCCAGGTGTTTTTTCAGGTCCTGGAAAGACTCTTCCATATTCCTGGGTTCGAGCATATGGGTGCGAATGAACTCATCGAGGTTACCCAGCACCTTAATACCAACGGTTTGGTTAAACAACTGTAAGGCCTGCACGCTTTGCATGCCCAATACATGTACCAGTTGCTGCGCATATTTGCTGGCTGCATCGAACCATTCAATTTGTTTACGGCTACCCTTATTGTACCGTTGATCGAGGGTCTTTTTCCACTGACCGTTCAGGTCGAATGGTTTGAAATCTTCATCTATACGCAAGGCTTTATGCGCTATACCGAAAAGCCTTTTCATTTCACCATTGGAGAAATAACGTACCTGAAAAAGGGTGACGGCCTGTTCTGCTTCATTGGCAAAATGGGCCAGCAGTATACTGTATGCCTCGTCTTTATTTTCGCGGAGATACAGGGTTTTCAGGGTACCGGTGCTTTCGCTGTTCATTGATCCATAGCCGCCCATAACATAGGTTTCCTCCGTACGGTCGCCCTTCTTTTCACTACCGCTGCTCTGGTTATAAAAGCGGTACTTTTTTTCAGGAACGATCAACGTAAGCAGGGCATCAACAAAAGTGGTTTTGCCACTGCCGTTGGCGCCTGTCAATAAACAGGTTTCGCCCATGGGCCGGATGCTATGCACCACATCATCAAACGTACCCCAGTTAAATATCTCCATGTATTGCAACCGGAATCCGCTCTTTTGACTATCAGTACTAAAAACGCTTAACTGCATAAATATTATTCCTGATTTTATCGAAACACCACGCCTTACTGCAGCAATGAGCCCTAACCGCTGCCTGGTCGTGGTTTAACCTTTAGATGTTCAAATTTTACAAGTGTTCCTTATGGCCTTCCAACTGTTCCTCGCCGGCATTATAATCTTTTTCTTCTTTGATCTTTACCAATTGCTGATAGAAATGATCCAGTTCTTCACTGCTGACTTTCGCCTTGATGATCTTTTTTATCCGGAACTTTTGTTCATCGGCCAGGTCATTCGTTTCTGTTTTATCCAGAAAACCATTTTCTTCGGCTTTATCGATCAACCGGTCTATTTCTTTCAGGAACTTCACCCGGCTGGCATTTTCCTTAAAGAAGAGTTCTGCATATTCTTTTATTTCCCGGCGTTTTTTTATCAGTTCCCGGTTGGTAGCTTCGCCTACCTCAAACTCGGCCATCATTTCACGCAGCAATACCAGCATCACGCTTTCTTCATAGGTGAGCGCTCTTCGCTGGGTCCAGCTAACGGGATTTTCATCCTCTTCGAACGGGTAATGCTTTATATAAGCGTAACCATCCTGTTCATCAAGTACAAGGGCCAGGCCCATCTGCAGCAGAAATCCGGTTAACTCCGCTTTGTATTGTATCAATTTTTCCCAGGTGCTTTTCTCCACATATTCAACGGGCCCTTTCAATAGTTTTATAAATACTGATGTATAGGGTAATATCCTTTGCTGGGTGCTCATATCGGTTATTTACTAAATAATAAATAAGGTACTTCAACAAATTTGGTAGCAGCTTCATTTAACGGAATATGCTCACTGGTATTATGGATCACCTGCACACGGCTTGCCTTATCGCGCAAAAAGCTAAAGTAGCTTACGATCTCAGCAATGCCATTCTCGAGCGGTTGTTGCTCCAGCACTTCCTTAAGGGTAGCTGTTTGCTTTTCTTTTAGTGCATGCTCCACTTTTTGCCATAATCTTTTTTTATCGATGTGTTTTGTGTTCACAATGCGGCTGAACCTTTCAGGATCGGCGATCTTTTCACTGGCGGCTACGGGTTGCTTTACCGCTACCGCCGCTTTCTTCTGTTCATACTGCAACTTCCGCTCCATCAACATTTTTATTTCCACGCCTTCATCCAAACTAATGCCAGCATTTACATTTTCGTCTTCCATCAGATCAAAGATCAGCTCCTTGATGTTACCTATCTGTTGGCGCAGGCGTTTGTGCCGGGCAATTTCTTTTTCAGAGATAATGCGGCTGAGCTTCTCGGCCATTTTATCGTTGGCGTCGTATACGGTCTTCCCTTGCTCCAGCAACAGCGATTTGATATTCTGCAGGAACTGGTCATCGGCTTCTATTCCGCGGTCTTTTAATAAGTCCACCAATTGTTCCGTTAGTTCTTTCCAGTCCTGCTGACCGGCCCGGGAGATGAGGAAGTCCCAAAACGCATAAAAGCTTTTTCCCTGGTTACTATTACGCAGGGCGTCATACGCAGCAAAGGCAAAACCAACAATAGCGCCTTTGTTCTGCTCGGCTTTTGTATGTTGTTCTACAATAGCGCGGTGGATCTGTTTGAAATTATCTTCCACTTCCCTGAAATCGCTGATGAGCTCATAACAAAGACGGGTGAACAGATCGAGCCGTTCCTGTACCTGCGCATTGCTATAATTATCGGGCGCCACACCCAGTTCTATGGCCTTGATCTCTTTATCGATCTCTGCCCGGCGGTCTTTCAACATTTGCAACCGCTTTGGCCGGTCGTCTTCGGTTTTTTCAACAATATCCTGCAGCGAGTTAAACAATAATTTGAACCGGCTTTCCGTTCCTACGTGATTACGCGCCTGCAGTGTAAGCAGCCACTGAAAAACTTTTTCGGTATGGGCGCTTAGCTGGTATTGAATATTGCCTTCGGCATCCTGCAGGTCTTGCAGAATTCTTTTTTGTACCCAGCTCAAAATGTATTTGCGGCTGCGCGTTTCTTCATCTTCACCAAAAACTATTTTAGCCTCTTCAAAGTCCTCAGTGCCATCTTCCTGGTGCGAAAGCGTTTCTGTTAATAATTGTATCAAAAGCTCTTCTCCAATAACAAACCGGTTCTCCTCCTTATATACATGGTATAAAAACGGCAAATACCAACGGGCGCTCCTTGACCGGATCATTTGTATGGCAGGATTGGCGGTCAGTAAATACAGAATGTCTTCCTGTTTCATATTCACAACTCCTGTAATGATTTTCAGGTTCATACAGCAGCAGGGCGTAAAATAGGGCAATTATTCAAATTCCCTTTCCTAATATCTCCCCGTCCTGTGTATAAATTCCTGCCCCTATAATTAATAATAGTACCCATTTACCTGAATATCTGTGTTAGCGTGACTTTCTTTCCATTGTAAATAAAATTGCAATGGGTATTTTTCCCCTGCCATTTATTTATTAAACATAAAATAATCAGGTGCTGGTTTTATCAAATGTTTTTATATATCTTACCCGCACCTAATTTGTAGCTTATCCATGCGCCTTGTTAAACAAAGTATCCTGTATTTTAAAGAAGGGAATTCCGACAAAGTATATGAGATCGACCTTTGCGATGTGGGCAATGATAAATATGTGGTGAACTTCCGGTATGGTCGAAGGTATTCCAAATTAAAAGAAGGCAGTAAAACCCCGGTGCCCGTTGCGCTCGCCGAAGCTGAAAGACTTTTTCACGAGGTGGAAAATGAAAAATTATCAAAAGGCTATACCGCTTCCGAAAGCGGCGTCTCTTCGGCTCCACAGACCACTGCATTCAAATTAACGACAGAAACGACCATAGGCGCCAACTTTATGTCGATGCCGCCCGGCCGTTCCAGGGGTATTCTGCAGCGCTTATCTAACGCCGTACAGGGCAACACCACTTCTTATCGCACGCCCTGGAAACTTTCCCGCATTATCTGGAAAGCGGGCGAGTACAGGATCGCCGAGGCAGCACAATATATAACCAGGTTATATAACACCAATGACGACCTTGTTCATCAATATTGTTGTACCTGGGCCCTTGCACGCTGTGGCAATGAATCAGCAGCTTCGGCTTTACAACAAATTTTCCGCGAACATCCATCCCCGGTTATTAAAAAAATAGCAGGCGCCGGTTTGCTGCAGGTGTTAAGCGGAACTGCAAAAGAAGAGCACCTGAGTATCTTCCTCAGATCGTTACCAGAAGCAATAAAAGCGGCTGTTGATGCCAATCAGCCGCAGGTGCTGGATTCGATCGTAATGGAAAGGATCACGAACGAGGAACCGCAGTATAACTGGCTGGAAGCCCTTTACCTGATTTCAACGGAAAAGAAATGGATGCGCCCGGTTGTTAAAAAGTTATTATTACAAGTGCCGTTAAAACCCGGGTTCTTCAAACATATCCGCGCTATATTCAAACAGGCGGAGCTGTTAGATGATTTCGAATTCTGCGGTATGCTGGCCCTGCGGTTTGAACGGGAACGGGAGCAATTCATTCATCACTTTACGAATACGAACCTGCAAGGCGAAAATTACTATGTTCAGGTGAATGGATATGTTAATCCGAACCAGGAGCTGCGGAAGAAGAACAGCCGGCTGGCCTATTCGCAAAGAACCCGGCGTTATTTACGTCACCGCGTCAACCGCCGTTTACAAATGTATGGCAAGCTCAACAGCCTTGATTATGTAAAACTGGCTACCGGTATCCTGCTCTCTTATAATAAAGAAACAGACAGTAAGGAAGCATATTCCACTTCAGACTATAAATGGAACGGCCGCAGCTATGTTAGAACTGAGCTCCGCTTTCCCCAGAATGCACATGCTTTTTTCCTGCATAAAATATTAAGCGGCGATCATCCGGAACTGAAGCTGCTCAGTAATGATATCTGGCGTATTAAAACAGAACATGAACTACTCGCCCACAGGAAGAATAATCCTGCCACTGCTAAAAAAGAAGATTCAGGTCTGTTAAAAAAGCTGTCGGGTCTATTTGGAAAGAAAAAAGAAACGGCACAAACGATTTCCGGTAACACGGCTGAGCCAGCAACTTCACCCATGAATGAAAATGGAACGCCATTCCTGCATTTATGGAACAAACTGCCGCAGTCGTATGTACAACTGCTCATGGAAGCGCAGTTGGAAGAGATCCATGAATTTGCACTGGGCGGCTTAACCAGCCATCCGCAATGGAATGAGATCAAAGAAAAGCTGGATAAACATGCCTGCATAAAATTATTGTTATCGCCGTTCGACATACCGGCTGCTTTTGGTTTACGGCTCACGGCAGAAAAATTTGCAGGCAAACAGGCCGATGCGGACCTGGTCATGGCCTTGCTGAATTCGCCTAATGCAAATGCCCGCCAGACAGGAAAAGAATGGACCACTTTATACCTGCAGCACTACCTGCAGCAAAGTGATTTTATCAAAGACCTCATCTTCGCTGTCGACGCCGATATAGCAGCCTGGGGAAAAGGACTTCTGAAGAACTACAATCTGGGCAGCGATATCAAAAATTCGGTGATCGGTAAAGCAATTGCGAAGCTCATGGCGTTTGAAGGCATGACCAGCGAAAATGAGCCCATCATTCAACGGGTTTCTGAAAACCTGGTTGAATTATTCGGACAGGAATTGCAACAGGTATCGATGACCGTAATTGCCGATCTGCTGCAGCACAATGTACCGCCGGTGTTGGTGTTCGGCTTGCAATTGTTAAAAGCCAGACAACAATCCATCAACCTGCAGGAATTGAAAAGTTCGTTGTTATTCGGTTTACTGCAACACAGTTACGCACCGGTACGCGATGCAGGGCTCTCTTTGCTGCACGACCTGCCAGACGATACCCTGTTCAAATATGCTGATGAGGTCATCCTTTGCTGCACATCTCCCTACCAGCAGGTGAGGCGGGGTATAGCCCCTGTTGTTTATCGCATGGCGCAAAACAACAGAACTTTCGGTGAAAAGGCGGCCGGTCTGCTGATGCCATTCCTGTTGAGAAAAGAAACGAGTGAAGGCCTGCACGATGATATAAGCAACCTGTTATGCCACGAACTAAGCAACTACTTACAGAATGCCAATAAAGAAACAGCGCTAAACCTGTTGTACGGTAATTATGCGGCTGCACAGAATGTGGGTGTTGTTATTCTGGAAAAATATACTGAACCTTCTCAATTGACCATACCACAGGTAGTTGCCCTGGGTGGCCACGAGAACCTGAATGTACGTTCCTGGTGCTGGAAATTTTATAAAGAACAGGTAGCGCGCGTCAAATTTGAAAAAGAGGCTGCTGTTAAACTACTTGACAGTAAATGGAACGACAGCCGGCAGTTTGCCATGCAATACTTCCGCGAGCAATTCACCGCTGATGACTGGTCGCCCGAGGCGCTCATCGCCCTTGCCGATTCTGTTAAACCCGATGTTGAAGCGTATGGCCGCGAGCTGATCACTAAATTCTTTACCAGTGAACATGGCACCACCTATTTGTTGAAATTAAGTCAACACCCCAGCGAACGTATGCAGCTGTTCGCCACCAATTACCTTGAACGATTTGCGGCTGATGATATAGAAAGGTTACAATCGCTGGAGTTCTACTTCCGCTCGGTATTAACGCGGGTAAATAAAAGCCGCATTGCCAAGAACAGGCTGTACCAGTTCCTGTTAACCGAAGGCCGTAAATCAGAAGCCGCCGCCAAACTGATCGGCGCGCTGCTCTCCGATGTATCGGCCATTGCAGCTATTGGCGATAAGGCGAAATGTATTGAGATATTGCTGCAACTGAAGTCTTTATATGAAGTAGAAAGCCCCCTGACGGTTAAGGAAATTGAACTTAGAGGTTAGTTAATCGGTTTGCTGTGTTGGCGGTTGAAGGCAGAAGACAGTAGTGAACCTGGAAAATTGAGAACCATAAACCGCAAACCATAAACAACAAACGCTTCGATTGAATCCAGAACTCTCAAAATAAAAGGTTCCCATGTTATTTAATTACAGGTTTGCCGGTAACAGTACTGTAACCAGTACATTGCGAAAGACGGGATTGTCGTTTGCGCCCGATACCCTGCGGGAAAGCGCCTGGTTTGTAGGCAAGCTGCATAAAAAGCTCGCCTTTCGCGAAGCTATCTCTGCCCTGCACGATGTGGTGATAAGCGATCTGCGGTTCAAGCCAAAAGACAAAACCGCCTACAAAGAATGGGTGGCGCAAAATGAAGCTTTATTCCTGGCCGAATATATGGCCGGATATGACGCCAATGCAGCTAACAACCGCATCGAGCAAATATGGAAGGAGCTGAACGAAGTACGTACGCAGAAAGAAAAGGTGATGGCGCCCTTTTATACTGCCCGGTCCAAATATTTCAACTATCTATACGAAAAGGACCGCGACGCCTGGATCGTGTTTGACCCGGTGATCACCATTCATCCCGATGAGCTATTCTTCGAATGCTTTAGCCAGGATGAATCTACCTATGGCAAGCTGGGCTGCAATTACAATGTGTTCAGGGAAATTGACGATTATAAATGCGGAACCACTAACGTCGATTACTCTTCCGCTCTGTACGAAGAATTTCAGAAGATCCGGGATTATAAAGAAACAGAATTGAAAGTGGACCCGACCGGATTTACCGTTCAAACCACCCACGAGGATTTATACAAGGAAAAAAAGATCGATCTGCCCGACAGCTGGGTACGCGGCTTTTTACAGGTGAGCAGCGCCATGACCCTGCCCACCATCGAGTTCGATCTGCACCCGATGGATATTTACAATATCTGTTTATTGTTACGCCGCTTCAAAGAAAAGAGAGGCCCGCGTTCGCTGCGTTATGTGCTGGAACCCGGCCAACCGGTAAAGATCATCCTGGAGCCCTGGGGCAAGGAAATTATCTGTGCGCGCAGCATTTATCCGGGGCCAACCAGGCAGGAGGTAAGGACCTGGGGAAGAAGGCGGTTACTGATACTGGAAAGACTGATCCCGGTTGCCAGAAAATTCACCGTGCATCTGCTGGGTACCGGTTTACCTTCTTTTTATATAGCCGACCTGGGCGATATGAATTTCACGTTAGGTTTAAGCGGCTGGACGACCAACGACTGGAGTCATGCCGGCAATTTCGATCTGCTGGCGCCCCGACTCCACGTAGATGATGCCATCAAAACAAAAGTATTTACCGCCATACAAAAAGAGTTGTTTGGCACTTCGCAGCAATTCGCCCAACAACTGAACCTGGATACGGCCCAGGTATCCGGCGCTTTAAGCGCTTACACGCAGGCCGGCCGCGTCATTTATGATCTGAACCGGAATGTTTACCGCCTGCGGGAATTAAGCCGGGAGCCATTGCCTTTTGATAAGCTGCGTTTCGATAACCCGCGTGAAGAAATGGCGGCAGCACTGTTGAAATCTCAGGAAATAACATTCAATGCACAGCCCCAGGCCGATGGCAGCCTGCAGCTAAGCGGTACGGTAAAAGCCAGCCGTAAAACGTATAAAGCACAATTACTAATAGATGCCGATGAGAAAATAAGATCGGCCAGTTGCGATTGCAGTTATTATATCGAGAATAAGTTATATAAAGGACCTTGTGAGCATATGCTGGCCATTCGCCAGCTGTATAACAAAACAAGAATTACAGAAGGTTTCAGGTAAGGTCCAACGTGAATAAGTAATAAAAAAAGAATCCCGAATTATTTAGAAATTAAAAAATAGGAAATTATATTTGTTAACCACATTTCGTGTTCTTTGACAGAGGGGAAATAATTACATGCACCTTGCTTCCGAAAGGAAAGAGCGATGTTTCGTCGCTCATGCAACATGAATATTTCATGCATCACCAAATGTAATCTTTACTATGGCATATATGTACTACCGTACTATTTTCAGTACGGGCACTATGTGCCTAAATAGTACGGTAGTACACATATGCCTTGCGTTGATTAATCTGGTCACCAGCAGGCACGAAGGCAGCATGTTTCCCCTCTGTTAGAACATGATCTCCTTTCCTCACCCAACATGGCAGATAACAGAAACATCCGTCAGGAGTTATACGACCGCATCCGCGCAACATCAAGAGACGAAGTGATACTGGAAGAAATGAAGCGTATGGGCTTTTGGCGCAAGAGCGATGATCAGCCCACCGTTCCGGAGCTGCTGATCAAAAAAGAAGGTGAGCTTAACAAAGAGCTCAATAAACTCTATGAAGAAAAGCGGAAATACGAGAACAAGGAAGCCGTATTGAAGGAAATGCGCATGAAGCGGATGGCGGAAACCAAATTGAAACGCGAGGAAAATAAAAAGAAAAAAGAAAAAGAACGTTTCGAGAAAGCGGAAGCCTGGAAAAAACAAAAAGAAAAAGAGATCATTTATCTGGGTGAAGGGGTTTCTGTGGGACTGAACAATATCGCGAACAATGTAGCGGCTTTACAAAAACACAAGCTGCCTGTTTTTAAAAATGAAAATGAACTGGCGCTGGCCATGGGCATCCCATTAAAAGAACTGCGTTTTTTATCATTTTCCCGCAAAGTATCAAGTGTTTCACACTACCGTAAATTTTACATTCCAAAAAAATCTGGCGGCAGAAGATTGATCTCAGCGCCCATGCCGCGGTTAAAGCAGGTACAATACTGGATCCTGGAAAACATTTTCAACAAAATAGCTGTTCACCCGGCCGTACATGGTTTTGCTTTACAACGGTCAATTATCAGCAATGCGCAGCCGCATATCGGCAAAGAAGTAGTAGTGAACATCGACGTGAAAGATTTCTTCCCCTCCATTCATTATAAAAGAGTAAAAGGTTTATTACAGCAATTAGGCTTTTCTGAAAAGATAGCGGTTATCCTTGCGCTGTTATGCACAGAAGCAGTTACTGAGGAAGTGAGCATTGACGGCAAAAATTATTTTGTTCAGAAAGGCGAGCGGGTATTGCCACAGGGAGCGCCTACAAGTCCGGCCATTACGAATATCCTTTGCTATCAGCTGGATAAAAGATTACAGGGTTTGGCTGCCAAAAACCAATGCAGTTTTACCCGGTATGCCGATGATATCACTTTCTCTTTCAATGATGCTGCTACCAACGCACAGCAGCTGGTTTGGCGCATTAAAAAAATACTCACTGATGAAGGCTTTACGGTTCATCCCGACAAGATCCGCATAATGCGAAAAGGTACCTGCCAGGAAGTGACCGGAATTGTGGTGAATGAAAAAGCAGGTATCTCCCGTAAAAAGCTGCGTCGGTTCAGAGCGGTGCTGCACCAGTTAAAAACAAAAGAAGCAGAAACGATACATTGGGGTCATGGCAATCTGGCGAGTGCTGTAACCGGTTACGCCAATTTTGTAAAAATGGTGAAACCCGTTCAGGGCGCTGCTTTTCAACAACAAATTGCGGCCCTGCTGCAAACCAACCGGCTGCAGTACCCTGTTACCCTTACCGCCAAACCCGAAACTAAACCGCAAACACCTCCTGCTCAAAATAATAACACTCCTAAAAAGGAAGATGACGATAAACCGTGGTGGAATGTGGTATAGCCAATGTGCTAATTTGCTAATTAGCTAATGTGCTAATGGCCTAATGAACCGGCTACGTTTTCTTTAACGGCGGTGCGTTGTCCTTATAACGCCAAAGATACATACACGCATAACTGCGATATGGGCTCCATTTTTGAGCAACACGTAACATGTCTTCGCGGAATTGTTTTTTATCAGTACGGTCGAGCTTGTACAGGGCGATCATGGCATTCTGTATACCCAGGTCGTCTATAGCAAATACATTTTCCCGGCGAAGTGCAAAGATGAGCAGCATTTCAACCGTCCAGCGGCCAACCCCTTTGATCTGCGTCAGGTACTCTATAACTTCTTCATCATTCATTTTATGCAGCTTGCGATGGTCCATGCCCTGCTCCACAGTGAAGCGGGCTACATTTTGCACATAACTTACTTTGGCGTTAGACAGGCCGATGCTGCGTAAGGTTTCCGGCGGTGTAGCAATGATCTGCTCAGGCGTTGGTTCAATGCCCTGGTACAGGTTCAAAAACCGTTTATAGATCACGTCGGCTACTTTGGCGGAAAGCTGCTGGCTCATAATGGATGCACACAACCAGGTGCATACATTCTTTTGCTTTTTAAGGGTAAAAACACCATTCTGTTCAATAAGCTTTTTCAGTTTTTTATCTTTTGAAAGGTGTACCGTGTATTCGCTGGCCATAGCTTGCTGATTTGTTTTAAGGCCGTACCCCTGATGATTGATAACGCGTTTGTTCCGGCCTCTTTGCAATTTACCTGTTAATTTTGTTCCCATGCAACGAAATTTGATCGTTACCAAAGATGGCTCCCATTCCATAGCTGTTCCTGAGTGGCAGGTCGCTTACCATTCGGTTTATGGTGCTGTACAGGAGTCGTTGCATGTATTTATTGAAGCCGGCTTGCGGTACTGGCGCAACCAGAACAAGACTGCCAGCCGCTGTGTAATCTTTGAAATGGGTTTTGGAACCGGCCTCAATGCCTTGCTTACGGCCCTGGAGGCCGAACGGCTGCAAGTAAGAATAATGTATGAAACGGTGGAGGCTTTTCCGCTCGAACAGTCAATAATAGAACAATTGAATTATAGCAAAACGCTGGAGCAACCCGCTTCTCAACCAGTGTTTGCATTGTTGCATTCGAGCGAATGGAACACAACGGAACCGATTACGGATCTGTTTTCCTTACGAAAAGTAAATACACTTCTGGCCAACTATACCCCTGTTGAACCTGTAAATATTATCTATTACGATGCATTTGCGCCGGGCGCGCAACCCGACCTATGGACCAGCGAGGTGTTTGAACAATTGCTGAACATGCTGGCGCCGGATGGCATCCTGGTGACCTATTGCAGCAAGGGGGATGTTAGGCGGGCCATGATAGCTGCTGGATTCCATGTAGAAAAAATCCCCGGGCCGCCCGGAAAAAGGGAAATGCTGAGAGCAAAAAAGCTGAATGCTTAACGCCTAAGGCTTCAGGCCAGACAAATACCTGTCAGGTGCACATAAACTTACTACCCTGGCAAGCTTAAATGGGGCACCTTACAGGTCCTTGCGTTCTGCGCTTTGTGTTTTGCGCCTGCCTGCCGGCAGGCAGGTTCAGCGTTCAGGGTTGAGCGTTCTGCGTTTTGCGTTGAGCGTTCAGCGTATTACGCAAAAGAATAACTTATGCCGCCGTCTTTTTCATCTTTCAATAAAATACCCAGCTGTTGCAATTGCTGGCGGATCTTATCTGAAGTAGCATAGTCTTTTCTGGCCTTGGCTTCTTTTCTTATTTCTATCAGCAGACCGATCACCCCTTCCAGTTTGCCATCTTCCTTCTCTACGTCGCCTTTCAACCCCAGTATATCTTCGAGGTACTGCTTGAAATACTGCTGCAACAATTTCATCGTATCTGCGCTGATGGCATCAGGGGTAATATGTTTATCTTTTATGGAGTTGATCACCGGCACCAGCTCGAAGATATTGGCCAGCACTTTTGCGGTGTTGAAGTCATCGTTCATGAATTCATCCAGCTCAAGCAATAAGGTCTTGATCTTATTCTCCAATTCAGCATCACCGGCGCTTGATTTAAATGCACCAACGTCTATTTTCTGCAAGACTTCATAGGCTTCCCATAACCGCTTCAATCCTTTTTCAGAAGCCTGTAATGCTTCATTGCTGAAGTCGAGCGTACTGCGGTAATGGGTTTGCAGAATAAAGAAGCGAATGGTTTGTCCGCTATAGGCCTTTTCGAGCAATGGATGTTCTCCACTGAACAGCTCCGTTAACTTGATCACGTTGTTGTAGCTCTTACCCATTTTCCGGCCATTGATCGTGATCATATTGTTATGGATCCAATACCGGGCAGGCACATGTTTATTGCAAATGGTGCTTTGGGCAATTTCACTTTCATGATGCGGGAATTGCAGATCCATGCCGCCCCCGTGAATATCAAATTCAGCCCCCAGGTATTTACTGCTCATGGCCGAGCACTCGATATGCCAGCCGGGAAAACCTTCGCCCCAGGGACTTACCCAGCGCATGATGTGTTCTGGCGGGGCCGCTTTCCACAACGCAAAGTCCTGCTTGTTCCGTTTTTCTTCCTGTCCTTCCAGGTCGCGGGTGGTTTCCAGCAGGTCATCCATTACGCGGCCGCTGAGTTTGCCGTATGGATAACTTTCCGCATACTTTTTTACATCAAAATAAACTGAGCCGTTCATCTCGTAGGCATACCCTTCTTCCATGATCTTTTTGATCATTTCTATCTGTTCTACGATATGACCGGTTGCGGTAGGTTCAATGCTGGGATCCAGGTTGTTGAGCTGTTTCATCCCCCAATGGAACAGGTTGGTATATTTTTGAACCAGCTCCATAGGCTCCAGCTTCTCCAGTACCGCTTTTTTGGCAATTTTATCTTCGGCTTCCCTTCCTTCTTCTTCAAAATGACCGGCATCGGTAATGTTACGTACATACCGTACTTTGTAACCGAGGTGCATCAGGTACCGGTATATCACATCGAAGGTAACATACGGCCGTGCATGCCCGAGATGGCTTTCGCCGCTAACGGTAGGTCCGCACACGTACAGCCCCACGTGACCGGGTGTAATGGGTGTGAATACTTCTTTTTGCCTTGTATAAGAGTTGAGCACTTTCAGTTCACTCATAAAAATTCATTAAATCAGTCTGATGATAATTAAATTAAAGCCGGTAACTGCAAAAGTAAATGTATCCTGCCAGAACGGCGAATCTGAGGTCTGAAGTTTGAGGTCTGAGGTCTGAGGCTTTTACAGATTTCAGCCTCAAAATTAACAGTCGCCTCAGGCTTAGTACTTCGTACATCCGACTTCCGACTTCCAACTTCGGCCTCAGCACCAAAATAACACCCGTTTAATCGTCTGCCAACCTGAGATCTGCCACCACCGGGTAATGATCCGAATAGGGCACCACGAAACGATTGTATTGGAGCACGTCGAATGCTTTATCGGCCAGGATATAATCTATGCGCAGGGTAGGTGATATAGCCGTAAAACTGCGCCCGATGCCACTGCCTTTTCTCACAAAAGCATCCTGCCGGTTTCCTTTTATTCGAAAATAAGTATATGAGTTGGGGACATCGTTAAAATCGCCGCAAATGATCTCGGGGTACGGACAGCTATCCAGTTTTCCGCGTACCAGGTCGGCCTGGAACCCGCGCGATGCGTAACCATTCCGCAGCTTTTTTAAAATAGAACGGGAGGCGGTGACCATGCTATCGTCGGCCGATTTTATGATCTCGATATTCCGGTAATCATTCTTCTGGAACAGAACCGATTGCAGATGTGTAGAATATACCCTGATCTTTTTACCATTCGCCAGTACATCAACTCCTATCAGGCTTTCTGCTGCCGCCCGTACTTTGCCTGATTCCGGAAACCGTACCCGCTGGGTGTCAACAATAGGAAAACGTGAAAAAATGGCCACCCCCGACTGAAAGCGGCCACTGGCCGCGCCGTAATCGATGACCCGGTAATAGTAGGGATAATTTAGCTGTACAATGGCGTTTGTGTTACTGTTAGTGAACGATTTTCCCATTTCCAGGAATTCCTGAAAGCAAAGGATATCCGCATCCTGCTCTTTGATGAAAGCGATCATTTTTTTGCGGTAATCCTTATGTTCCTTGAGTTTCCGGTTATGTTCGTCGAACCAGTGCACATTCCACGTCAGCACGCGAATGGCGTTTTCTTTTTTTGCCGGTGTGAAGGAAGTAGCGAAATGCAGTCCCAGAAAAACCCGGATATTACTGAAGCCAATCAGCAGTACGAGGGCAGGTAAGAGGGCCCATTTTGATCGAAAGATGAGCCAGAAGACCAGGAAGGCAAATAAAAAGATCAGCAACACGGGGAATCCGAGGCCCAGAATTGAAAAAAACCACCATTTAGATGGATGCAGCCAGGCGTTGGCGCAGGCTATCAGGAACAGACCGGCGACAACCACGTTCAATATAATGCATAACCGCTTTGTGAATGTTCTAACAAACCGGGCCATATTTAAAATTACAATTCTTCATCTTCTGCGGCCCGTTTCAGAATATCTTTTTCTTCATCGGTGAGAAAACGATAGCCTTGTTGATTGATTTTGTCTAATATTTCATCAATCCTTTTCTGGGTAATATTCGGTATCTTCTTGTAAGGCTGGGTTCCCCTCGCATTGTAATGCAGGTCGGTTCTTGCGGTTTTTTTCCAGCTTTGCCTGTCGGGATTGAACAGATTGCCTAACCAGTCGAAGAAATTATTCATCCAGTTGCTCCAGTCGTGCCCACGCCGCAATTGATAAATGAACAAAAATCCAACAAAGCCGCCGGCGAGATGGGCAAAATACCCGGGCGGACTCTTTTGTGCTGCGATGAGTGCAAAATCAATGATCAAATAAATCACAGTCATTATCCATAACGGAAAGCCGCCGTTGATCATGGGAAAAATGCGGTAATCGGGGTCCATGGTAGTGGCCGCCACTGCAATGGCCCAAATGCCGGCGGATGCGCCTACCAGGGTAACAGCCGGCCCCATGGGTACCAGCTTTGGAATAAGATTGTAACACAAAGTGAAGAATATGCCGGCCCCTACACTTCCGTAGATAAAAAGGGGGATCAGTTTCCTATTTCCGGTGATCTCCTGGAAAATATAGCCGAAAGCCCATAGCCATAATAAATTACCTATCATCTCCCAGGGATTGCTGTGCATGAACATGAACGACAGCAGCGTCCACGGGCGGGTCATCATTTTCTCGAAATCGCCGGGTACCACCAGCCAGTTAAAGATATTCTGGTCATAGGCCGATAGATCCTTATCGGCTATTTTGTACACCAGCCAGATGAATTTGAAAATACAGAAGATGATGGCAATGGCACCAATTAACAGGACCAGTGAATTTCCATCCTGGCCCAGACCTACTTTTTTCTTATACCTATCTTCTCTTAGCACGGAATATATTTTAGTGAATTTACAAATTCCTTCGTGTTCGGTCAATCCGTCGAGCCCCGCCTTCCTGAATTTATTACGTTCCCTTTATCTCCATTCCGGTATAATAACAGCTAAAGAGGTGTTAAAGTTGCAAACGATCAATAAAAGGTGCGCCGGTTCGATCTGTTCATAGTCATTACCAAAATTAAACCAACTATTGCGCCACCCACGTGGGCAAAATGGGCTACATTGTCGCCGTACGAAGGGTTAATTCCGCCGAACAGGTCGAGTAGGAAATATCCGATGACAACGTATTTTGCCTTTATCGGAACCGGTAACGGAAAAATGAACAGCGGTGTGTTCGGAAAAAGATAGGCAAAAGCTGCCATTACACCATTGATAGCTCCCGAGGCCCCAACAACAGTCGTATAGTAAACAACAGAGCCGCGTTCCCTGAATTGTTCTAATGATATGCTGCCGCTGGCTAATTTATCCTGTAGCACATTCATGCTAATGGCCAAAACACCCAGTTGCACAAGGGCGGCGCCAACGCCGCAGATCAGGTAAAAAATTAGGAAACGCTTGCTTCCCCAGATATCTTCGAGCGGCGATCCGAACATCCACAGCACAAACATGTTCATGATTATATGAAAAGGAGCCAGACTGTGCAGGAACATGTACGACACCAACTGCCATATTCCAAAAGAAGGATTTCCGTGATGATGAAGCGCAAGAGCGTTTATAAATGGTTCTTTAAAGGTTAACTCTGCCAGCCAGAATAAAACGTTTATAATTACCAGATTCTTAATTACCGGTGGAATTGATTGAAATCCCCGCATTCGGATATCTGCCATTCTTCTAAATTTATTACGTGAATTTCGGTATGTTTCTTTGAATAAAGGATAGCGGCTTTGTTATTTTTAAGCCCGGGCGAATAATTTGTGAAGTAAGATGTAAGATTCGGTAAGTATGAAAATTCCCTTTTTTCAAACCTGATCACTGTTTCATACCGCTCCCGTCGTACTTCTTACTTCGTACTTCAGCTTTCTTATTCAGGTTTCTTTCTGTCAATTATCGCAGCTTTAATTGAACAACATTCTCTATATGATGGGTGTGCGGGAACATATCTACCGGTTGCACCCGGGTCACTTCATACTTTTCATCGAGCAGGTTCAGATCCCTTGCCTGCGTTGCCGGATTGCAGCTTACATATACTACCAGCGGTGCGGCGGTTTCCAGGATCTTACGTACCAGTTTTTCATGCATGCCCGCCCGTGGCGGATCGGTAATGACCACATCTGGTTTTCCATGCTGCTGGAAGAATTCGCTGGTACAAACGTCTATCACATCGCCTGCAAAGAACTCGGCATGTTGAATATTATTGAGGGCAGCATTTTCCTTCGCATCGGCAATGGCCTCCTGAACCGTCTCAACCCCGATTATCTTTTTGGCTTTATCGCTTACAAACAATCCGATACTGCCGGTACCGCAATACAGGTCGTACACTGTTTGCTGACCGGTTAATTCAGCCAGCTCGCGGGTTACCTGGTACAGGCGCTCACCCTGCCGGGTATTGGTTTGAAAAAATGACTTGGGCCCGATCTTGAATTGCAGTTTTTCGGCAACAGTTCCCCGCGAGAGGGTTTCAATAATATACCCTTTGCCGTAATAAGCCTTTGGTTCCAGGTCGTATATAGTATCGTTCTTTTTCGGATTGATGGTAAACAGCAAAGTGGTAATGCCCGGCACCCGTTGTAACAGGTGATCGAACAAACGGATCCTTTCTGCTTCATCTTCGTAGCCAAAGCACACATTCACCATCACTTCGCCGGTGGTGGCCACCCGAACGATCAGCGTGCGCAACCAGCCCTGGTGAAAACGGATGTCATAAAAAGCCAAATTGTGCTGGCGGGCATATTCGCGAATGGTATTCTTGATGGCATTTACCGGCTCGGCCATTAAATGGCAGGTGGTTATATCAATCACTTTATCGAACAGGCGGGGCACATGAAACCCCAGGGCGTTCTCCTGCTCTATGACCGTTTCTTTCGCGGCCGCTATTTCTTCGGGCAACAGGTAACGGCGGTTGCTGAAAGTAAATTCCAGCTTATTGCGGTAGCGGGCCGTTTCTGTACAACCAATAATAGGTTGAATCGGGGGCAACTGCACTTTGCCGATGCGCTTCAGGTTCTGCACCACTTCATTCTGCTTATATAGCAATTGTTTTTCATAGGGCAGCATCTGCCATTTACAACCGCCGCAAACACCAAAATGCTGGCAGAACGGGGATACCCGGTCGGGGCTCCATGAATGGAACCGAACGGCTTTTCCTTCGCCCCATTCTTTTTTACTTTTTGTTAACTGTACGTCTACCACATCACCGGGAACTGCACCCTCAATAAAGATCACTTTACCGTCTACTTTGCTCAGCGCCTTGCCTTCTGCCGCATAATCTTCAACAGTAACCTGTTGTAACACCATCTTCTTTTTATTCATTGCGCAAAGATAACGAAGTCGGAAGTCGGAAGCCTGAAGTCAGCAGCCTGAAAAATTACTAATTCATACTGCACCTGCGTGCGGCAGGCTGAAATGCTTCGCCTGAATTCAAGTATATCGAAAATCATCCGACTTATGTGTCAGACTTCCGGCTTCGGAGTAAAAAAAGGCAGCCCTGAATTACCAGGGCTGCCACCTTCACGCTATTATTACAAGCAAAAATAGACCAGTGGTTAAAGAACCACAGTCGCTATTTAAATAACAAAAACCGGTTGTATAAGGTTGCTGTTATTTTCATTTTTGCTTATTATTTTATATTTGGTAGATCTTTCCCCCTACGGACGAATTGGGGGAAAATTTAGATTGAGAACCAGCCTTTTATTCACCCTTTTTGTCGCCACTTTTTTGCTGGCCGCCTTCATTGTACTTTATTTCTGCAGCCTGAGCTTTTTCAAAGTCAAGTACAACGCCATTTATGCAATACCGCAGGCCCGTGGGCGGGGGGCCGTCTTCAAAAACATGGCCCAGGTGCGACTTGCAACGGCCGCACATTACCTCGGTGCGGCTCATGCCATGCGAATTATCGGGAGCATAAATAATACTGCCCTTGGTAATGGGCTGATAAAAGCTTGGCCAGCCACAGCCGCTTTCAAATTTTGTATCACTTTTAAACAGCGCATTGCCACAGGCCGCGCAATAATACGTTCCTACTTCCTTCGACTCTTCATATTTGCTGGTCCAGGGCCTTTCCGTTCCCTTCTGGCGGGCAATGGCATACACATCCGCCGGCAGGATCTTTCTCCATTCTTCTTCGCTGATATTCACTTTTGCCGAATCGGTGCGGGAATAGACCGGGTTCTTTTTTGATGTATCCATATTTTCTTTTTTCGTTGTATTAGGTTGAGAATAAGTGCATTGCTGTAAAGTAACGGTCAGCATCAATAACGACAGGCACTGTAGAACACGCTTCATAACTGTTGATTGTATTTACCAAATGTACGTAGCCGGCGTACCGTTTGGATGCCTGCTGAACGACACCTTCTATGAGCTTAACATTTTGTTCAGACGATAGTTGCAAAAACCGGCGCCTGCCTACGGGCTAACATATTAACTAAAAAGAGGTTAACCGCCAGGGTTGGCGGCATTGAACGCAAAAAAACACCATTCTCATTAAATAATTTTTAATCAGAAAGCCCATATTCTAAAGGGATTATTTCTGTGGTTGGTTTATATTTGCCGCCTCACAAAGGGACTCAGAAAACATGTTTAATCTTATATTATTTGGACCTCCGGGAAGCGGAAAAGGAACTCAATCAGAAAAACTGATCGAAAAATTTGGTTGGATCCATCTGTCAACCGGCGATTTGTTGCGTAAAGAAATAGCCAATGCCACCCAGCTTGGGCTGGAAGCAAAAGCTTTTATCGACAAAGGCCAACTGGTGCCTGATGAAGTAGTGATAGGCATGATCGGTTCTGCGCTGGACGCAAACCCAAATGCCAAAGGCTTTTTGTTCGACGGTTTTCCAAGAACAGAAGCCCAGGCCGAAGCGCTGGATGCTTTACTCGCCGGCAAAGGCAGTGAAATAACCCTGGTGCTGGCCCTGGAAGTAGGTGAGGAAGAACTGGTAGCCCGGTTGTTGAACAGAGGTTTAACTTCTTCACGAAGCGACGACCGCGATGAGAATGTTATTCGCAAGCGTTTGCAGGAGTACCATAACAAAACCGCCATTGTTGCTGACTACTACGCTAAGTTCGGCAAAGTGGCCCGGATCAAAGGCGAAGGCACCATCGATGACATTTTTCAATCGCTGGTAGCTGAAATTGAAGCCAAACAACCGGCGTGAAGAGTTTAACGTTCTAAGTTTTAAGTTCTAAGTTCACTGCTGTTTCAGCTTTGTGTTAAGCAATGGTTTTGCTGCTTTCTTGAAATTTCGGCTCGAACATTTACCAATATAATTGCAAGGCGCGGCTCGGTTACCACCGAAGCGCGCCTTGTTTATTTTAATACCGGCAAAACATGAAAAAGTATTTACTATTGAAGCGGCCAGGCATTTCATTATCACATTATCACATTAGCTTTACCTCATTTCCCCCGGTATAACGGTAACGGTTGCCTTATGCCCACCACGTAATACCTGCAAGGCGATCCGTTGGCCGATGGTTTTTTCGTTCAACTGTTTATGCAGGTCATCGATGCTAGCAACGGGATGCTCATTAAATCCGACTATAATATCACCCACATGAAGTTCACTGTTATACACCGGGATATCAGCCTCTATCTCTGAGATATAAACCCCTGTACGGCGTTGCAACCGGTTGGCCGCCACCATCCGTTCAGTGAGGTTTACTAATTGTCCGGCCAGGCCCAGGTAGCCCCGTTTTACCCTTCCCTGCATAATGAGTTTGCCACTTACATAGGCAGCCAGGTTCGATGATACGGCGAAACAGATGCCATGTGCCGTGGGTATCATGGCTGTGTTAACGCCAATGACCTGCCCTAACGAGTTCACGAGCGGACCGCCAGAATTACCGGGATTCAACGAAGCGTCTGTTTGAATGACATCATCGATCAGCCTTCCATCAGAAGCACGCAGTGTTCGGCCCAGGGCGCTTACTACACCAGCGGTAACAGTATGTTGTAAACCTAACGGATTACCAATGGCTATAGCGATCTGGCCTACGTGCAGTTGATCACTATTGGCAAAGGATAAGGCTTTGAGGCTGTTCTCATATATTTTAAGAACGGCTATATCAGTGCTGCGGTCGCTGCCTTTTAATTCGGCACTTACCTTACGTCCATCGGCCAGGGATACTTTAATAGCACTGGCGTTCTCAATAACGTGATGATTGGTAACGATAAAACCATCCGAAGAAATGATAAAGCCAGAACCACTGCCCTGGGCTACCCGTTCCTGACGGGTACGCCTGTCCATTACTTTTTTTGATACTTCTATATGTACAACCGATTCAGCTACACTGCCTACAACGCCGGTAATCGTTTTTGAATAAGCATCCAACAACGCATGGTCGGTATGCTGTATTAATTGAACGGGAGGTGTTTCAATGGTTTCCATAGACAGCTATGCGGCAAATAATTTGCCGGAGGCGTTTTGTGACACAATGGCGGAAACCGATATGCTAATATGCTAATGCTTTTGCCTGTTACTTATTGGCTTTACGATTCAATATTGAATCAGCCTGCTGCAGGGCAGCAAAGATGTGTTCTTTTACCACAGTTACTTTTTCTTTTTCGCCCTGTAGGTATTGAATACGCAATTCCTTGTTATCAGAAGCTGAATCCAGTTTAAATGATTCCATCCAGCTGTTCATTTCATTATTGGCATTGTTCAGGGAAGCCTGCAGATCGGTTAAGGATTGTTTATAAGCAGCATTGACCTTACCGGCCGGTAATTTATTGAGGCTGTCGAGCCGGCGGTTCGTTTCATTTATATTTCTGCGTAGTGCACCTACTTTGGCCATACCGGCATCGTGCCCCTGCATTACATCGTGAAATAATGAATCTTCCCGGGTCTTTAATGCAGGTGCAAACCCGTTTTTGCGATCGGTAGTTTCGTTCTGTGAAGCACCATTATTACAGGCGATGGCCAGCAGGCCCATGCTTACAACTGCTATAATAAACCGCGACATAAGTATGTTTGTTTTTGGCTATTTAAAAAATCCGGTCAAAGTTAACTTCTTTTATACGCTACGGTGTTTTAAATCCGTTTAATAATCGGGTTTACCTATTTTCGCACCATTAATCATGCAGAACAATGGTAAATTGTGTCCGGCTTACCTTTTTAGCACTCATCCTGCTTATAAAAACCGGTACTGCTCAAGTAAGACCAGCGCCTCCCATCTTCAGGCTGGGCGCAACCGTTTCGTTTGGATTATCAAATCTTACATCTAACCATGTTGGCATTGGCGGACTTGTTGGCGCCGAAAAAATGGTCTCAAAATACTTCGCTGTTGAAACCGAAGCCTCCTATAACTACTTCACAGGCGACAAAACCATATATGCTGATGCAAAAAATAAGTCGTACGCCATTCCGCTACTCGCCGGCATAAAAGCGTATCCTACCTCGAATATTTACGCCTCACTACGGACCGGCGCCGTTTACTTTCTGCTGAACAATATGTCATCACCGCGCGTGCGGTTGGGCTATGGTTTATCGGGTGGCATCAACCTGCCCAAAAAAAACAACCGCCTGAACGTTCAGCTGGCGTATACCGGCTTTCCCTATGATGGTATTAGCCGCGGATATGCTACATTAGCAGCAGCGATCATCATCAAATAGGGTCGATCGCTGCCATTTGAAAAATACAAAAACTACATTTTTGCATGAAAAAACTGGGTAATTATGTTACCGGCCGCTGGATCACCGGCGACGGCGACGGTCAGGCATTATACAATGCCGTGAACGGCGAAACGATTGGTTATGCTTCTACCCGCGGGCTCGATTTCAAAGCCATCCTCGACTACGGAAGAAAAACAGGTAACCCGGCGCTGCGTAAGCTTACCTTTCACGAACGGGGCCTGATGCTGAAGGCCCTGGCCTTACACCTGCGCAATCACCTCGATAAATTCTATTCCATCAGTTATAAAACCGGCGCCACCAAAGCTGATAGCTGGGTTGATATTGAAGGCGGCATAGGCAATCTGTTCTCCTATGCCTCGCTGCGCCGCAAATTTCCCAATGAAAGTTATTGCATCGACGGCGAAGCGCACGCCCTCGGTAAAGGCGGCACTTTTATGGGCCAGCATATCCTGGTGCCAAAAGAAGGCGTAGCGGTTCATATCAATGCCTTCAACTTTCCCGTTTGGGGGATGCTGGAAAAGATCGCCGTAAACCTGCTGGCAGGTGTTCCGGCAATTGTAAAACCAGCTACCATCACTTCTTATCTTACCGAAGCGGTAGTGCAGGAGATCATTGCCTCGGGCATTTTACCGGAAGGCGCTTTGCAGCTGCTGTGTGGTTCTGCCGGCGACCTGCTCGACCATGTTACGGCGCAGGATGTAATTACGTTTACCGGCTCAGCCTCCACCGGTTTGCAATTGAAATCGCACCCCCGCATCCTGGCTGAAAATGTGCCCTTCACCATGGAAGCCGACTCGCTGAACTGCATCGTCCTGGGAGAAGATGTAACGCCAAACATGCCTGAGTGGGATATTTTCATCAAGGAAGTTCGCCGGGAAATGACCACGAAAGCCGGACAAAAATGTACAGCCATCCGCCGCATCTTCGTTCCGCAGAATAAAATGGAAGACGTATGGATCGCTTTGGGTAAAGCCCTCAGCCAGACAACCATCGGCAATCCTGAAAATGAAAAAGTACGCATGGGCTCCCTGGCCGGGCTAAGCCAGCGCGAGGAAGTATTCGCCCAGGTACAAAAATTACTGGCTTCCTCCCAGATCGTATACGGTTCGCTCGACAGCGTTCAGGTCATTGATGCCGACCCCAAAAAAGGCGCCTTCATGAGCCCGCTGCTGTTAAAAAGTGAAAACCCATTCGATAACGAAGCTGCGCACAGCGTAGAAGCCTTTGGCCCTGTAAGCACTATTATGCCTTACAGCACGATCGATGAATCTATTGCACTGGCTAAAAAAGGAAAAGGTTCACTCGTTTGTTCTATTGTTACTGCAAACTATTCCATTGCCCGCGAATTTGTACTGGGCGCTGCTACCTACCACGGCAGAATACTGGTGCTGAATAATGAATGCGCCAAAGAGAATACCGGACATGGTTCACCGTTACCCATGCTGGTACATGGCGGACCCGGTCGTGCCGGCGGCGGTGAAGAAATGGGCGGCATAAGAGGTGTACACCATTATATGCAACGGGTAGCGCTGCAGGGATCACCAACAGCCATTACTGCTATTACCAATGTTTATCAAACCGGCGCATTAACCAGGGAAGAAGAAAAACATCCGTTCAGAAAATATTTCGAAGAACTGCAGATCGGCGATACCATCATTACTCATAAAAGAACCGTTACCGAAGCCGACATTGTAAACTTTGCCAATGTAAGCTGGGATCATTTTTATGCGCACACCGACCATACTTCTTTACAGGGAACCGTTTTTGAAAAACCGGTTGCGCATGGTTATTTTATTTTAAGCGCTGCCGCAGGTTTGTTCGTAGACGCTAAAAAAGGACCTGTCATGCTGAATTACGGACTCGAAGAATGCCGGTTCCTAAAACCGGTATATGCCGGTACAACCATCGGTGTTCAACTCACGTGTAAAGAAAAGATAGAGCAGGAAAAGAAAGATGAGAACGACATTGCCAAAGGCATTGTAAAATGGCTGGTTCAGGTAACTGATGAAACCGGCGAACCCGTAGCCATTGCCACCATCCTCACCATGGTTGCCAAAAAGAATCAATAGACTCAAAGCAGCTTAAAGGTGTTTGATAACAGTTAGTCAAGGGCTTAACACATGCTCTTTTTTATCCCGGTATTTAATAACTTTATATAGGGAACACTGCTGATATCAGACACCTTTCTTTTCGTTCACCCTACAGCAAAAAATAATTGTATGTCTTCAGGTTATGTAAAATCGCATATCGACCATAATGGCGTTAACACCATAGAATTCTTCCATCCGCAAAGCAACTCGCTGCCAGGTAAACTGCTGGAAGAACTGGCACAAACCATTCACGGTGCAGGTAACGATGACGACACCAAAGTGATCGTGCTGCGCAGCGGGGGCGAAAAAGTATTTTGTTCCGGCGCCTCCTTCGATGAACTGGTGGCCATAAAAGACGAGGAAGAAGGTCTTGAATTCTTCAGTGGTTTTGCCCATGTGATCAACGCCATGCGCAAATGCCCGCAATTCATTATAGCCCGCATCCAGGGCAAATGTGTAGGTGGTGGTGTTGGTATTGCGGCTGCCGCCGATTACGCCATTGCCGCCGAAGGCGCCGATATTAAATTAAGTGAGCTTGCTGTTGGCATAGGGCCTTTTGTAGTGGGCCCTGCCGTAGAACGGAAAATAGGACTGGCAGCATTCAACAACCTGGCCATCGATGCCACCATGTGGCGCAATGCCGAGTGGGCAAAAAGAAAAGGACTGTATTCCGAACTGCATGCGTCCATTGAGGATATGGATGAATCGGTAGACCGTTTGTCTTATACCCTTGCGCATAGCAACCCACAGGCCATGGAAGAAATGAAAAAAATGTTCTGGAAGGGCACCGAAAACTGGGACCAGCTGCTGCTGCAAAGAGCCGCCATCAGTGGTAAACTTGTATTGAGCTCCTTCACCCGGATGGCTATTGAAAAATTCAAAGCAAAAACGAAATAAGAGTCAACATGAACTGCTCAGATAAAAAATGCCTTCTTTACAGAAGGCATTTACTTTAAGATACGATATTTAAACACGGCCTCCCGGAGGCAATGAACGAATTAGATATTTAAACCACCACATGTGCTGATCACCTGTCCGGTAATATAAGAGCTCATATCAGAAGCCAGGAACAAAGTCGTGTTGGCAATTTCTTCTGCACTTCCAAAGCGGCCTAAAGGTATTTTTTCGAGGAATGCCTTTGCGCCCTCTCCATCTTTAAGGTAATGGGTCATATCGGTTTCAACGAAGCCAGGGGCAATGGCATTGCAACGTACATTACGACTGCCCAGTTCATGTGCTACCGATTTCGTAAAACCAATAATACCGGCTTTACTGGCAGCATAACTGGCCTGGCCTGCATTACCGCGTATGCCAACGATCGAACTCATATTTATGATGCTTCCTTTTTTGGCTTTCATCATGGGGCGGATAACCTGCTTGGTCATATTATAAACGCTCTTCAGGTTAATATCCATTACCTCATCCCATTGTTCCGGTGTAAGGCGCAGTAATAAGTTATCTTTTGAAATACCTGCATTGTTCACGCAAACATCTACCGTACCGAATTCTTTCACCACATCATTTACAAACGCTTCACATTCGGTAAAATTACCGGCATTGCTTTTATAGGCTTTGGATTTCACGCCCAGTGCTTTTATCTTTTGCTCCAACTGAGCCGCTTTTTCAGCACTGCTGTCGCTAACGTAAGTAAATGCCACATGAGCGCCATGTTCAGCCAGTTTATAAGCGATAGCTTCACCAATGCCACGGGCCGCACCGGTTACAATAGCAATTTTTCCTTCTAATAATTTCATAGTATTGTATTTGGGTGAGCAAAAGTACTGAAATGAAGCGGGAAATCGGAGGCCGGAAGTCGGAAGTACGAAGTCAGAAGTACGAAGTCGGAAGTATGAAATACTATGCCTGAGGCGGCTAATAATTTTAAGGCTCGCATACATGAAATCTTCAGACTTCAGACCTCTGGCTTCAGACTTCCGACTTCAGACTTACAATGAAAGGATCTCTTCAATATATTTCCTGTCATTGCTCAGCCGCGGCACTTTATGCTGGCCCCCGAGTTTGCCCTTGCTTTTTAACCAGTTCGTAAACACCCCTTTCGACAGGGATCTTACCAATGGCTTGCACAGGGCTATATCTTTATGGCGTTTCGCTTCATAATCGCTGTTCACACTTTTCAGAGCGTTATCGAGCTCATCAGCAAAATGATTCAGATCGGCCGGTTCTTTTTCAAACTCTATCAGCCATTCATGACCGCCGTTGCCGCTATCGCTAAAGTACACCGGAGCAGCGGTATAATCATTCACTATGGCGCCTGTTCTTTCACTGGCAACCGCTATGGCTTTATCGCTGTTATCTACGATCACTTCCTCACCAAAAGCATTGATAAAATGCTTCACACGCCCGCTTACCTTGATCTTGAACGGGTTTAATGAAGTAAATTGAACAGTATCGCCTAATAAATACCGCCACAAGCCACCATTCGTACTAATGATCATCGCATAGTTCTTACCGAGCTCCACTTCCTGCAAACCAATGGTATTGGGATGCGGTTTTCCATATTCTTCCAGGGGCATGAACTCCATGAATACGCCATGGTCGGTAAACAGCAACATACCTTCTTCTCCCGGAATATCCTGTGCGGCAAAAAAGCCTTCACTGGCATTGTACATTTCCAGGTAATGAATGGGCTTGCCTATTATTTTTTCAAACTGTTCTCTGTAAGGGGTAAAAGCTACGCCGCCGTGCATGTATAATTCCAGGTGGGGCCATACTTCGGCCATGTTGCTTTTACCGGTCAGCTCGAGGATCCGCCTGAACAAAACCAGCGTCCACGTAGGTACTCCTGAGATAGAGGTAACATTCTCCCTGATGGTACTGTGGGCGAGTTTTTCGATCTTGCTTTCCCATTCATCCATGAGGGCAATGCTCAGATCGGGCACCCGCAGCCAATGCCCCCAGAAAGGTGAATTCTGCAGCAATACAGCACTCAGGTCACCGTACTGGGCTTCTGCATTTACGGGATTAATGGTATGACTTCCGCCTATCACCAATCCCTTACCCGTTAACAGGTCTGAATTGGGATTGAACTGGTAATACAATGTAAGCACATCCTTGGCGGCCTTGTAATGACAGTCTTCCAGACTTTCGTCGGTTACCGGAATGAATTTGCTTTTATCGCTGGTAGTGCCGCTGCTTTTGGCGAACCAGTACACCGGCGTATTCCACAGCAGGTTCTGTTCGCCCTGCATGATGCGCTGGATATAGGGCTGCAGGTCTTCATACTCATGAACAGGCACCGTTTGTTTGAAGGTCTTCACATTGAACAATCCGGAAAAATTGTATTTTCTGCCAAATTCTGTGTATTGGGCAGAAGTGACCAGGTCCTGTAACACTTCACGTTGAGCATCTGCAGGATTATTTTTCCATCCCTCTATGCGCCACAAACGCATGCGGGCCAAAGATGATATGGCAGGCGATAATAGTTTCACAATAGGAGTTTCAACACTGGCAAAATAAAGAATTTGAAGGAATAAAAGTCAGGTCATGGAAGTACAATGAGAATATACTTCCTAAACCGTCTAATATGACCTAAATTCTTAATAATTGATTGATGTACTAACTTTTATGCAATTAATGGACCAACCCCGGATCATTTGTTCGAAGTAAGGTCCATTCCGCGGAGCGCTTCTTCGTGCAGGTAATCCTTGCGTCGTAATTCGAAATTGCGGCCCAGGTACAGGCGGCGAACCTGTTCATTTTCGGCCAGCTCTTCGGCGGTACCGTGCTGGAAGATCTTTCCATCGATCAGCAGATAGGCACGGTCGCAAATGGAGAGTGTTTCGTTTACGTTGTGGTCGGTGATCAAAATACCAATGTTCTTATATTTCAGGCGGGCTACCACTGCCTGAATGTCTTCCACGGCAATGGGGTCAACCCCTGCAAAGGGTTCGTCCAGTAAGATAAACTTGGGATCAACAGCCAATGCCCTGGCAATTTCTGTTCTGCGGCGTTCGCCACCACTCAGCGAATCACCATTGTTCTTACGAACATGGTGCAGGCGAAATTCATCGAGCAGGCTTTCCAGTTTCTGGCGTTGCTGGGCTTTGGTAAGCTTTGTCATTTCAAGCACGGCCTTGATGTTATCTTCCACACTCAGCTTACGGAATACGGAGGCTTCCTGCGGCAGGTAGCCAATACCCAACTGTGCCCGTTTATACATAGGCAGCTTGGTGATCTCTTCCTGATCAAGGAATACTTTGCCTTCATCAGGTTTTATCAAGCCAACTACCATATAGAACGTAGTGGTTTTTCCGGCTCCGTTCGGACCCAGCAACCCTACTATTTCACCTTGTTTTACGTTTACCGAAACATGATTTACCACGGTACGGTTACGGTAAATTTTTACAAGTTCCTGTGTATTAATCTCGCTGACCAATTGTAATTAAGGTTTCCGGCAAAAATACCAGAACTAATTTAAATAGAAGGATTCCGGTACCGTAATTTAACAGGTATTTGCCATCCGGATTTCCTGCGTTATGTTTGCAGGCCGGTTTTACGGCATAAAACGGCGCATTTTTACTAATGTGCTAATTCTCAATGGTACAAATTGGGTTATTAACTTAATAAATAGCATACATGCAAGGTGCACCGGTGTTCTGTTAACAGGGAATAATGGTGAGGCCTTTGAAAAACTGTCTTAATTTACATGAAAGTCATTGACCACATTCGTCAGGCAAAAGAATCACTTATTTCCTTTGAAATATTGCCACCGTTAAAGGGAAAAACCATCAACTCGATATACGAACACCTTGATCCATTGATGGAATTCAAACCCTCCTTTATCAACGTTACCTATCACCGCAGTGAGCATGTTTTCAAGAAAAAAGCAGATGGTACTTTCGAGAAGGTGGAGGTGCGTAAACGCCCCGGAACCGTTGGTATTTGTGCTGCCCTGATGAACCATTACCGGGTTGATGCGGTTCCACACCTCATCTGTGGTGGTTTTAACAAGCGCGAAACGGAAGATGCCCTCATCGATCTGCATTTCATTGGTGTCGATAATGTACTGGTGTTACGGGGCGATGCAGCCAAGAATGAAACTGTGTTTGAACCAGAACCAGGCGGGAACCAGTTTGCCCTGGACCTGCTGAAACAGGTTCAAAACCTGAATACCGGCATTTACCTTGAAGAAGATATAAGAGATGGTTTCCGCACCAATTTTTGCATTGGCGTAGCCGGGTATCCTGAGAAGCATTTTGAAGCGCCCAACCTGCAAACCGATCTGGCCTTTTTAAAAGCCAAGGTTGCAGCCGGAGCCGATTATGTAGTAACACAAATGTTCTTCGATAACCAGAAATATTTTGATTTTGTAAAACGTTGCCGTGAGAACGATATTAATATTCCGATCATTCCGGGACTGAAACCTATTACCAGCAAAAAACAACTGTCGGTTATTCCCCGTACGTTCCATGTGGATATTCCCGATGACCTCAGCAACGAGATCATGAACTGTAAAACAGATGCAGATGTAGAAAAAGTAGGCACTGAGTGGTTGTTATTGCAATCGAAAGAATTGAAAAAGGCCGGCGTGCCGGTACTGCATTATTACACACTTGGCAAACCGAAAGTGATCTATAATGTGGTAAAAGAGATCAGATAGATCAAAAAACGTTTTTTATCCAGAAGGGTTTAGCTGGTATTATTACTTTGCTAAACCTTTCTTCTTTTAATACATGAAAACACCTTCCTGTATCAATAATCGAAAAAAATAAAAGGCTCCGGAGTGATCCGAAGCCCTGGTTTTGCAAATAAATACCTTTATAATTTAAAGCCCACCGATATACTTAATACCCGGTGCTTGTTGCTGTTGTCTTCTGAGCTGTTTGAACCCGATTGCAATTTGGCAAGTCCATAACCATAATTAAGCGCTATCATGCCATTTTTAAGTTGGAATCCGGCCGTGCCATTCAATCCGTAATCAAATCTCCGCATAACGCCAAGGCCTGCGCCTTCTTCATTATCAAAGGTAGCGGGGTCATCGTTGCTGTACTCGATCTTTTCTTTGCTGCTGAAGGCCACATTCAGGTATTTGCCTTCTATTTTACGTTTGCCGCCAACGCCAATTGCTATGTATGGGCCTGCACCAAAAAAGAAATTTGATTCAGATGATGCGAGGGGAAGTTTTATCACCGCATTCACCGGCACCTCAATATACTTAGGGTTCGTGGTAGCTTTGTAATAAGTAATATCACTTGGATTGCCACTCTGTATTTTGGCGCCTTTACCGGTGAACAGGATGCCGGGCTGAATGGCAAAGACCTTTGCAATGGTAATGTCGCCCATAATACCCACATGAAAAGAGGTGAGCAGGCTGGCATCATCTACTTCTCCATCACTGTTATAGGACACATTTGCGAAATTCGCTCCGCCTTTTAACCAGGCTGCGTCCGTTTGAGCAAAAGAGGTTACACTAATACATCCGGTAATAAACAAAGAAACCAATTGCTTTGTGATCATTGTGCTTGTTTTACAGGGTTATAGGAATAAAACTGACTTTTGACCAAATAAATTGTATGAGGTTTAATCGTTATTTAACAAGTCCTTTTAAAGCCGCCTCATTTATTTTAACCGGATATTTCTTTTTAAGTTCAGCGATCCATTTCTCTTCCAGGTCAAGCTGGTAATCATTGATCACAAAACCACGGGCATCGGCAAAGCCACGCATTTCACGGTTGGGATATACCTTAATTATATAAGCAAATGCCACTGTGTTATCTGTTTCATTCTTTACATTGGCAGTTACCAGGCCTTCTGTAAAATTGGTTCTTCCTGCAACAGGTATTTGTGCCAATTCATACCGGCCAGAATCACCCTGCAATTGCCCGCCGCTGTTGTCGATTAGTTTTTTCCAGTCCCTGTAATTCTCTTTTATTTTAGTTCTGAACTCTTCGGCGGCCTGCTCATTGGTAGCCGTGAAAATAACGGCATCGGCGCTGGCATCCCACCAGTATTTATCTTTGTGTGCGGTATAATACTTCATTAACCCTGCTGAATCTGTTGAAGCAGGATCCCAGATCTTCCGCTGCATGATCTCAAACAAGAGGTTGCCTTCTTTGAACTCATTTAACTGGTGGGCAAACTCTTTATTAAACGTTTCCAGGTGCTGGCGGTAATAATCAAAGGCGCTTACTTCAATGAATTCTTCAAACAGCTGGGCTTTGGTCTTACCAAATCTCATGCTTTCAAAACTGCGGATATTTTCCAGGTTCTCCTGAAAATCCTTTACTGTAACCATTCTTTTAGCAAATGAGAACAGGGGCGTTTTTGCATTGAGATCTGCAAATACGGGAATGCGCTTTTTTTCTAAAACACTATCGGCGAAAATAAAAAGATGTTGCTCGTTGAATTTATTCCTTTTAAAGCCGGTGAGCTGCAGCACTTTCTTCAACAACATTTTTTGCGCGATGTGAAATCTGTCGCTTTGCAATATGCGCTGTTTGTATTCATCCCGCAGCTGGGCATCGGCCGTATCCCCGGTGGCCGGCTTCCATTGCAACCGCTTAACGATATGGTAGCCATAACTCGTCAACAGCGGTTTACTGATGTCGCCATCTTTTTTTAAGGCAAACACCGCATTTTCGAACGGAAGTTCATACTCGCCCACGCCAAACTCCATCATTTCGCCGCCCGTACGCCAGGAAATATTATCATCGCTGAACTGTGTTACCAGTACTTTAAAATCGCTGCCATTGGTCAACACATTGTATATTGAATCGGCTCTTTTCCGGGTTGCTTCTTTCAGCGCATCCGTGTCGTCAGGCTTAAATGCCAGTAATATCTGGGCCACTTTCATTCTGCCCAATCCTTCGCGCTCACCCAGCTTTTTGAAAATATGAAATCCTGCTTTGCTGCGAACGGGAGCCGAATATTTTCCTGTTGGGGTGTTGTAAACAGCATTCTCCAATTCGTGTGGTAATACCAAGGACGTAATGTAGCCGATTTCGCCTTTATTTGTAGAAACGGAAGGGTCATCTGAATAGTTGATGGCTACCTTTCCAAAGTCCTGTCCTTTTTGTAACTGGCTCCAGGCCGCATTGATCTTTTCCTGGGCTTTCTTAATGTCTGCCTCTGTTGCTTCTTTAGGGGTAGCTACAAAAATATGTGCAATTTGAATGTCTTTCCTGCTACGGGTAATGGCCTGTGAGGTCAGTTCATTGATACTCGCTTCATCGCGCACATAACTATCCATGATCTGGTTGCGAAAACCCTGCAGCTCTACGCGCTGGTTATTGGTGGTATCGAGCTTACTATCGAGGGCCGCCTGCACCTTTAGCTTAAAGCGGATGTACAGTTCCAGGTAATCCCTGTACGATTTTTCGGTGGGCTTGCTGTCTGAATTGTTCTTATTGTATGCCTTCAGGAATTCACTGGTCGTAACCGTTTTTCCGCCGTAAGTGAACAACTGTTGGGCGTTCCCGGTGGCAGTCATGAAGATCAATAACGAAGCAACCGCCGCTTTACTGATAACAGTCATAATGCTAATTGGAGTTTTTATTTTTAAGTTTAAGATCTATCACTTCATTTAATTGCAGGTAGGTAAGCTTCTTGGCTATGATGTGTTTATCCTTATCCAACAAATACAAAACAGGGGTCTGGTACACATCATATAACTGGCGGTAGTTGGGTCTGCCGGCAGCTTCTTCTTCTTTTTGCTGAGCCGGTAATTGATGAACGTGTGTCCAACCGGTGAGCTTGTTATCGTTGATGAATTTTTTCCAAAGGTCTACGCCGCCATCTACCATTACACCGTACACGGCAACACCTTCGTTCTTCCATTTGGCTTTGTAAATGGAATCAACTTTGGGTACCACTTCTTTACAATGACTGCAGGTAGGGTCCCAGAAACAGATCACGGTAAAATTGCTCTTGATATCGTACAGGGAAGCCGGTTTGTTCAGTGTGTCTACCAGCTCGAGATTGGCAGCCGGTTGTCCAATGAGGTTAGCCATCAGGCTATACGCCCTTTTGTTGATGTGTTCTCTATATTTTTCTGTAAAGAACGCGGTTTGGCCGGTATTTATATACTTTTCAAACAGATGCACAAAGACCGCATCCTGGCCCATGTACTCGGGGTTAATGTATTTCTGAACAAAGTGCACCATCAGGAATTTAAACATCTCGGTATTGCTTCTTGCGTACAGCAGCATATGATCCACTTCCTTCTTTATTGAATCGGGATTAGGTACCACAAGCTCTTTATAATATTTTTCCAGCTTTGCTTCAAAGAAGGGGGTTCTTACCAGCCGGCCATCGCTGAACGATACGCCATCCCAATAGTGCTTTTTATAGTATCTGTAAGCATACATGGAATCATATTTTCCGCCCGGATGTTTCGCCGCAGGCGGTATTACCGGTTCTTTCATTGCCTGGAAGAGGGCTGTTAAAAAAGAATTGGGATTTTTAGCGATCATGCTGTCGCGATACAATTGCATTCTGTCACTAAGTTGTTTTAACCGGGCTCTCAACCTGGCAGAATCCTTGTCATTCTTTGCTGTTTTTAAACTGGCATTTATTGAATTGATCTCGCTTCCTGTTTGATTGGTAAACCGGGTGTACAGCTGGAACAGGGAGTTTTCCGCAGAGCCTGTAAATACTACATTATTGGGCAGGGTTGCCGAATCGGCAGCTATGGCAAACTGCTGTTGTTTGTCGATAAGTACTTCGAACAGGATCTCTTTTTTGGGTGAAACAATGAAGTAAATGCCGCCGTCGAGCGGTTTTTTACCCGTAAATACGCCTTTCCCATTCGCATCCAGTAAGGCTGAATCGGCCAGGGCTTTCATCTTGCCATAATAATAACCCAGATAGATATAGGCGTTTTTATAAGGTTTTAAGGTTATAGGAATATTGTAACCACCTTGCGCTACAGCTAACGTACAGCTTATCAATAGTATAGCCAGTGATAATAGTCTTTTCATAGTATTGCAATAACAGAAAAATTGATGAATTATTGAAAATAAAAACGGCTAAGTTGTTAATCACTTGCAAAATTAACGGGTTATAGATGTTAACATGGGTGAAAACTTACATGTTACGGTAGTAAGGGATTGATTATGATAGTCTATTTTTGCACTAACTAATACTTACAGATGAAACTCAGCCATCTTGCAGAAACTTTGATTGGATCGGAAATTGTAAAACTGGGCGGCGAAATACGCGATAAGATCCGGGGAGGAGAAAAGATCTATAATTTTACTGTGGGTGATTTTGATCCTGCTATCTTTCCTATTCCTAAAGCGTTGGAAGGAGAGATTATTACAGCCTACCGGAATCATTTCACCAATTATCCCGCCGCAGAGGGGAATCTTGACCTGCGGGAAGCCATTGCTCATTTCTTAAAAGAGCGTGAACAGCTGAATTATGCTGTTCCTGAAATACTGGTAGCTTCGGGGGGCCGGCCACTCATCTATTCTTTATACCGGGCAATATGTGATAAGGAAGACAAGGTCATCTATGCCGTTCCTTCCTGGAACAATAACCATTATACACATTTTGTAGGCGCCGAGCATGTAGTGATAGAAGCCAGGGCGGAAAATAACTTTATGCCCATTGCCAAAGACATCCGCCCGCATTTAAAAGGGGCAAGTTTGCTGGCCCTGTGCTCACCGCAAAACCCTACCGGCACTACTTTTACCAAACACGACCTGGAGGCGATCTGCGACATGGTGCTGGAAGAGAATAGCCGGCGGGGCGAAGGAGAAAAAAAGCTGTATGTAATGTACGACCAAATGTACTGGCAGCTTACTTTCGGCGATATAGTGCATTACAACCCCGTATCGCTGCGGCCCGAAATGCATGCTTATACCATTTTCATCGATGCTATCAGCAAAGTGTTTGCCGCCACCGGCGTACGCGTAGGGTGGGCATTTGGTCCGCAGGTGATCCTCGATAAAATGAAGGCTATCCTGAGCCATGTGGGCGCCTGGGCGCCTATGGCTGAACAGAAGGCCGTTGCCCGTTTCCTGTACAATAAAGAAGCTATCGACAGCTACCTCAAACAATTCAAAGGCGATGTGGAAGTGCGTTTGCGGGATATTTATGCCGGCTTTCAACAACTGAAGACCGAGGGCTTCCAGGTAGACGCCATTGCGCCACAGGCAGCGATTTACCTCACTATCAAGATCGACCTCACTGGCAAAAAAACAGCCGACGGCAAACAGCTCACCCAACAAAGTGATGTTACCGCTTATCTGCTGAATGAAGCCAAACTGGCCGTGGTGCCGTTTTATGCCTTTGGCGCCGACAGGTCTTCGCCCTGGTACCGCTTGAGTGTTGGCACCTGCAAAAAAGAAGAGATCGGTGAAATGATCGATCAGCTGAGGAACGCCCTGAAGAAATTAAGCTAATGCAAGGTGTGCCACACTTTGAAAGTGCGGCACACCTGCTATAAAAGAAAAGAGAGATAAAGGGCATCCTCTATCTCTCTTTTTTATGGAGAAAAAACTGGCTCTAATTCTTATTGCAGATAAACACAAAGGGCTTCAATGAATCCTTTTCAATGATCTTCTGCAATTGTGATCGCCTGGTGAGTATCCGGTACTTTTGAATATCAAATACTTCATGTGCTATGCAAAAACTTTCGAGTGTCTCAAAATTCACCAACAGCGTATTCAACTGCTGAAGCTCGTATTGCATAGCTTCTTTATTTGTATAGGCATCCTTTACAAGGACAAGCAGATCACGATTTGAGTTTTTCATTGTCTGGTTCGGCTTTAATAACCTACAAATCCCCTGTTTAAACCACAGCCGCATTTTTTGGATGAACCGCCAATGCGATTACCTGAACTGCAACTGGCAATAACCAGGCTAATAATTAACAAAAGGATCACAGAATAACTTACTTTCTTCATATACTCGGTTCTTACTAAATTAAACTATTTTACGAACAAATTAGTATTTCAAATTGCGGGAAAGCAACAATTTTAACACCACTCGAAAAAATCCCATCGTATTGCTATCGCCGTTGGATTGGGGCCTAGGGCATACCACCCGCTGCATTCCCATCATCCACGAACTGCTACACCAGGGTTGCGATGTTATTATAGCCTGTAATTCAACGCAAAAAGCTTTATTGATCAGGGAGTTTCCGCAGCTTACTTACGAGCCTTTAACAGGGTATAATTTGAAATACGGCAAGAACAGGTGGGGTACTATTGTCCGGATCATTCTCCAGACACCAAAAATATTGACCAAAATCAATACCGAAAACACCTGGATAAATATTTTCCTGAAATCGCAAGCCGTTGATCTCATCATTTCAGATAACCGGTTCGGTTTTTATGCGCCCGGCATTCCTTCAGTTTTCATTACGCATCAATTAAATATAAGAACCGGGCTTGGTAAATTTACCGACCACCTGGCACAATGGTTCAATTACCGCCGCATAAAAAATTTCTCCACCTGCTGGATACCCGACTACAAAGGAGAAAAAACACTTGCCGGCCGTTTATCAAACCCCGGCAACTTACCGGCTGTTCCTGTGCAATACATAGGCGGCCTAAGCCGGTTCAATACCTGTAAAGACCGTACTGCAACGATCGATCTACTGATCATTCTTTCGGGACCAGAGCCCCAGCGTAGCCTGTTTGAAGACCAGCTACTAAAAGCGTTGAAACATCAGCCAGGGAAAACGGTATTGGTGCGGGGATTACCGGAGGGTGGGAATTCATTGGTTTCAACAGCTGATGTTACCATTTACGACCATGCGCCGGCCAGCCTGCTGAATACATTGATCTGCGATTCTGCACTGGTGATCAGCCGTTCGGGTTATACAACTGTCATGGACCTGCTAAAGCTTGGCAAAAAAAGTATTATGGTGCCTACGCCCGGCCAGGCTGAACAGGAATATGTAGCAGCGCATCTTCACCAGCAACAGCTGGCTTTCTCGGTTTCACAAACCGATTTCTCTTTGCCCGACGTGCTGGCAGCAGCCAAGGCCTTTGCTTACCAGTTACATTCATTTGATATGGAAGTATATAAAAAAACCATTGGAAGTTTGATCGGGCAGATCAGGAACGCAGGGCGTTAGACCAAAGCAGCAATAAATAGGCATTCTCATCCATCATCATCATCCGTTCATCCCCTAATCCCAATTATTCCAGTCCATCATCCCATCCACATAAATCCCATTTATCCCGGTCCTACTTCGCCTTTGGATAATCAAAGAACCAGTATTGTTTTTCAGCATCCTTAAAGGCTGCCCAGTCATCAATATCAGCTTTGACGGCAAAAATGGCACAGGTAGGCATGTCGTGTATCCGTACGCCGGTCAGTTCGTTGGCAAATTCAGTAATCCCGGGATTATGCGCAAACAGGGCAATGGTGTTTGCTTTTGCAGGCGCCTGCGCAATGGCATTGTAAAAGGCATCGGGACCCGCTAGGTATAATTCAGGAACCAGTATGATCTCGTCTTTATGACCGCCGAACTCTTTAATAAAGAGGGCGGCTGTCTTTCGGGCTCTTTTCGCTGAGCTGGAAATGAAAGCATCTATTTTAATATTCCGTTCCAATAACCGGTTGGCCATTTTAGGCGCATCTTCTTTACCGCGGTCATTTAACGGACGATCAAAATCACTTACATCTGTGTGCTCCCAGCTACTTTTCGCATGTCTTACGATTATGACTGATTTCATCTGAGCTTTATTATTTGTTTTCGGCCAGATGCCCGACCGGACTGGAGGTTATAAAAAAATAATAGGGGGATTAATCCCCCTAAAAATAATGAGTTCGATCAAAGGAATCAGAAATTTAACAGGCCTGTGTTAAATTGGTTCCCCATAGGAAGCTAAACGGTCGGCAAGCTCATTTGTCACAAATACTTTGCCAAACGCATATATCCATCGTGGAAAATACGTTTAAATTCTGTATATTATGAATAGGGTAATCGCGTGAATTTACAGTCCGCTGGAATTTATATAGTTGATCAGGGATGCTGTGTTCTTTACTTTTAATTTCTTTAAAATGTTGTGGCGGTGCACTTCCACTGTTTTTATTGATATAGCCAGTTTATCGGCGATCTCTTTCGATGACAAACCGTTCCTGATGAGATTGATCACTTCAATTTCGCGCTCGGAAAGTTGATTCAGTCCGTCTCCACCTTCATCTTCACTCATCATCTGTTCAGATAAAATGTTCTTCACCTCCTGGCATATATAAACATTGCCGGCAGTCACCTGATGAATAGCATCCAACATTTCCTTGCGGGGTGAATTTTTGGTTACATATCCACGGGCGCCCAGGCGAAGCATTTTTTTAGCATACGCAGGCTGCGAGTGCATTGACACGGCAATTACTTTTGAACCGGGTGATAGTTTACGGATCATTTTCAGTATGTCGAAGCCATTGAGGGGCGACATATTAATATCGAGCAATACAATGTTAGGGCGTTTATCCCTTGCAAGCTCAATGGCTCGTTGACCATCCCCTAATTCTGCAATAACCTCCAGATCTTCATTCCTTCCTAATAAATACGACCAGGTTTCGCGGATCAAAGTGTGATCATCAACAATCATGATGGTAATTTTACTCATACGAATTTTTTTTTCATTAGTGTGAGAATGCGCTTAGTTTCTGCACAACGCACGCCAAACAGCCAAAGCCGTTTTTTGCGCTTTTGTGCAACTACTAATGGATGAGTCTTATACCTTTGTTTTCCTAGGGGTATAGAAGAGGTTACATATAATCCCGTACCTGATATTAAGCATTTTTTCTGATATAATCAAACTTAAGATTAAAAATGCATTAATAATTAGGTAATTGTCAAGCCAATAGCTTTATTAATATCCTCTTACGTTTTTACCCTCAATATAATTAATAAATGCTTTGTTTACCACACGGTTGCCACCGGGGGTTGGGTAATTACCGGTAAAATACCAGTCGCCTGTATTGGTTGGGCATGCCTGATGAAGGGATTCTATTGTCTGAAAAATTACCTGTACTGGCAAATTAAGCCCTTTAGGGGTAATCAATTCAGCAATTTTATCTGAGATCTGTTCGGTTGTGAATGGTTTATAAACGTGCTGAACCACGTTTTCCGTATGTAGCTGGTCTAATCGTTGCAATTCTTTACATCTGTCGTACAACTCTTTCAAACAATCTTCTTTGCCATGCTCTTTCATTAATTCTATAGCTGCCTTGAATGCTATGAAATCGCCCAGTTTGCTCATGTCAATACCGTAACAATCCGGGTAGCGGATCTGTGGCGCCGATGAAACAATGATGATCTTTTTCGGCTCCAGCCTGGCCAGCATACGCACAATACTTTCTTTTAATGTAGTACCCCGAACGATAGAATCGTCTATCACCACTAATGTATCAACCCCCTTCTCCACCGTACCGTAGGTAACATCATAAACGTGTTGCACCATTTCATTACGGCTTACATCTTCCGTAATGAACGTACGCATCTTAACGTCTTTAATCGCTATCTTCTCAATACGTATTTTACGATTGATCATTTCAGACAACTTCTCTTCCGTGATATCGTTGCCCCAGGATAAAATACGTTGAATTTTAACCTGCTTCAAATAATCATCCAGTCCTTTCCATAAACCGTAAAAAGCGACTTCAGCTGTATTCGGAATAAAGGAAAATATGGTGTGTTTCAGGTCATAATCAATGGCCTTCAGGATCTGCGGGCTCAGGTTATAACCCAGGGCGTTGCGCTCGCGGTAGATCTTTTCATCACTGCCGCGGGAGAAATAGATACGTTCAAAGCTACAGGCCCTGCGTTCTTTGGCCTCTGTTACTTTATCAATGGTGATGTCGCCATTCGCTTTAACGATCAATCCCATGCCGGGCATCAGTTCCTTCACTTCATTTTCACCAACATTGAAAACGGTACGGATGGCCGACCGCTCAGATGCCGCTACAATTGCATCTTCACTAATATAATAATAGGCAGGGCGAATGCCATGGGCATCCCGGAACACGAATGAATCCCCATTGCCTAACAAACCACCAACTGTAAATCCACCATCAAAAAGCGGTACTGCTTTGCGCAATACATTCAACACATCCATATCACTGGGTGATTGTTCATCACCTTTTACCAGGAAATGATGGATCACTTCCATCATGGCAGCGAGATCGCTTTGTTTTTGAAATTCGCCGGGCTCAATATTGATCAGGTTGAACAGCTCATCCGTGTTAACCAGATTAAAATTGCCCGCGAGCGCCAGGTTCCGTGCAGGGATCGTGTGGCGTTTTATAAAGGGATGACAGAACTCGACATTATTTTTGCCTTGTGTTCCATAGCGTAAATGGCCCAATAACAGCTCGCCGAGGTATGAAATATGCCCTTTCATTAAACCGGGATGTTTCATTACATCGGGCTGGTATTTCTCCAGCTCTTTCACTTCCTGACTTACTTTTGAGAAAATGTCTGCTATAGGTTGGTTAGCACTGCTGCGAACACGTTGCAGAAACGGGTAACCGGGCTCAACATTCAGCTTCACAGCTGCCAAACCAGCACCATCCTGGCCACGGTTGTGTTGTTTTTCCATGAGCAGGTACAGCTTGTTAAGGCCCCACATTACTGTACCGTATTGTTGCAAATAGTAGGAGAACGGCTTTCTTAAACGGATGAATGCTAACCCACATTCATGCTTGATTGCATCACTCATGTATTACTCCCGATTATAAAAAGAAAGCGCAAAGTTACAAGGAATATGTGAGAAGAAGAAACAACGGAAAGTTAAAGGAGAAAAATGAAAAAAACCCCCAGTCTTCATAGGTATGGGGGTTGTTCCTCATCAGGACATTGGATCAATATCTGCGCCTGTTTGTTTTTTAATTTAAACGGGCATTGGACGGTTCGGTTTTCTGTAGGATCTGGATTCGGACGTTGGATTTTAATTGTTTAACTATAGATATTGGTAGCGCTAAATTGACGATTTTTCTGAAAGAAATCTTAATTTATTCAATGTCTTTTAAACACTTAATGAATTTTCTCAGCCATAAATAAAGGTTTACCCCTAGGTGCAGGTTGTATTTCCCCCAAATTGATTATTAATGTCCCTTGTATGCCTAACAATAAATATTAGTCATTAATTACATATAATTACCTGTTTACATACTGGTAGCTACATTGTTGATGAAATTCACCAGTGAGGCTGAATTCTTCAGCTTCAGCTTCTTCAGAATATTATGACGATGTACCTCTACTGTTTTTAACGAAATGTTCAGGGTCATCGCAATCTCTTTCGATGACTGCCCTTCCTTAATTAAATTGATGATCTGGATTTCCCGCTCAGTGAGCGCATTTACATTTGGGACATCTTTATTTTCTTCCAGCACCAGTTCCGAAATATTATTCTTTATTTCATCGCAGATGTATTTGTTGCCGCCATGCACCTCCATAATAGCCGTAATCATTTCTTCCTTGGATGAATTCTTGGTAACATAGCCACGGGCGCCGATCTGCAGCATCTTTTTGGCATAGGCCGGCTGCGAATGCATCGAAATGCCGATGATGCGGGAAGCAGGTGAAACCTTCCTGATCTTTTCGGTGGCTTCAAAACCCGAAATAGGCAGCATGTTAATATCCATGAGCACGATCTGGGGCTTTTTGTTTTTTGCCATTTCCACCGCCTGTTCAGAGTCGCCGCATTCGGCAACTACCGTGAAACGTGGATCGTTGTTCAGGATAAAACTCCAGGTTTCCCGTATCAATTTGTGATCATCTGCGATCAGTACACTGATTTTTTCCATAATCAATAAGGGGGTTTAGATATTTGAAATAGGGACATTTATTTTCAGTTTACACCCTTCACCCAATGCAGTAACTACATGTACGCTGCCATTGAATAACTGCGCACGGCTGGCAATATTCGACAGCCCTACACCTTTTTTCGACCGCACTTTATCCAGCTCGAAACCCTGGCCATCATCGCTGATGGTAAGGTCTACAGCACAGCCTTCGCTGTCTGCGATCAATTCAATTACCAGGTTTTTGGCCGAAGCATGCTTCAACACATTATTCACCTGTTCCTGGATGATGCGGAAAAGCATCAGTTTTCTTTTTTCATCCAGTACGCTGTCAATTGTTCCTGAATAATAAAACTCAACGTGTAATCGCTTCGTCGCTTTGATATTTTCAACCAGGTCCTGCACCGAATCGATCAATCCCAGGTCGCCGATACTCGGCGGCACCAGCGAGCGCGATATGGTTCTGATCTCATTGATGGCATCTGAAATATTTTTGGTGCTTCTGTTAATAAGATCGAGCCGGCTGTCATCGTCTGTCTGAGCCAGTTCCAGATACAATTTAGCCGTTGACAGGATCTGGTTCACATTGTCGTGCAACTCTTTCCCGATTTCAGCCCTCTCTTTTTCCTGGGCATTCACAACTGCCTGGGCTATGATTTTATGTTTATCAACTTCCTGTTTCAGTAATTTCTTTTCCAGTTCCTTTTTACCGGTAATATCCTGCATGCTTCCCACCATTCGCGCTATTTTACCGGAATGATCAAAGATCAAAAAGCCCCGGTCGAACACCAATGCGTATTCGCCATTGGGTTTTATAAACCGGTATTCATCTTCCCATATTTTCGAGGTGCTGTCTTTTATGAACTTGTTTATTCCGTTCACCACCCGGTCACGGTCTTCCGGGTGAATGCAGTGCTCCCAGAGACCGGCATTCTCTACATAACCGGGTTTAATGCCAAACAGCGTATAAATGCCTTCTCCCCAATACAGGGAGTTGGTATTAACATCCCAGTCCCAAATGGCATCGTTGGTTGCCTTGGTTACCAACAAATACCGTTCATTGCTTAACCTGATCTTCAGTTCAGCATTCTTGTTTTCAATAATGATCCGCAGCAGGCTGTTCACCCGGTCAAATAATTGTAATTCCGCATCAGTGGGTGTAGCCGGATACGTATGATACACCGAAATGGTGGCAAGCACTTCATTGCCGGCGCTCACAATAGGAAAAGACCAGCAGGACCGAAGTCCGAATTTACGGGTGAGTGTTCTGTAACCTTCCCAGAGCGGATCGGTCTCAATGTCTACCGAAATCACAGTCTCTTTTCTATAAATGGCCGTACCACAGGCAGCCACAGCGGGCCCTGTTTTAACGCCATTGACTGCAGCAGCAAATTCATCGGGAAGGCCGGGCGCCGACAAATGCCGCATGGTTTGTTTATCCTCATTCAGCATGACCACCGAACAAACCATGCCGGGATACGTTTTTTCCAAACCATTGAGGAAATAATCGATGGTCGTTTTTAACGAAGCAGTGGGCTGTGCATTGATAGCTAATACTTCTTTTTCCAGCTCCAGTAAGCGTTCCTGCTTCTTCCGGTCGGTAATGTCCCTGAAGTAGATGAATGCGCCCTGTGAAAAAGGGTATACACTGGTTTCCAGCCAGCGGGCAAAGGCTGGCAGAAAATGTTCAAAGGTCGAAGAAGTACCTTTATTAATAGCCTCTATATATTGCTGATAGGCCGTTGTTCCGATAAAATCGGGGAAGATCTTTTCAACACTCGTACCAATCACCTGTTTTGCATCCAACCCCGTTATATTCTCAACCGCGTGGTTCCATAAAAAGATCTTCAGGTTCTTATCTACCGCAATAAAACCATCGGTGATACTGGCTAATATATTTGTAATGCGTTCTGAATATTCTTTTAACTGCTGCTGGCTTTGTTTTAGTTCTATTTCGGCCGCTTTTTTTTGCGTGATGTCTACAAAGGAAGCGACAACGGCGTCAGGATGCACGCGCTGCTCGGTATAATAAACCGGTTCGGTGTTGATCGAGATCCAAACGAGGCTGCCATCTGATCGCTGATACCCCATGATCACATTCTGCAACGATTTACCGGTTCTCAGGGTGACCAATGACGGATATTGATCCGGCGGAAAAGGTGTGCCATCTTCGTAGATACAGGCGTTACCCACGCCTGTTGGTTTACCATTAAGGTAGCTCGCGGGCACTTTTAATATCATTTCTGCACTGCGATTGCAGGCAATGATCTGACCATTTTTGTCGTACATCAAAATGCCCTCGCCCAGGGCATGTACGACCGACCGGTATCTTTCTTCGTTAATGCGCAGGTTTTCCTGCGACAGGCGGGCTTCGGTAATATCCTTGTTGATGGCAATAATATCCGTTATATGGCCTTTCTTATTCCTTAACAAAGAGATGGATGACGATAAGATTATCTTTTTGCTGTCTGAAGGTCTGGTAAAAGAGATCTCACCACTCCATGTACCCGAGGCGTATAATTCTTCCAACAGCTTTTCAAAGCTGGTATTATGATAGTCGTATTTGAAAAAATCCTGTATGGTATGACCCATTATTTCCTCTGCGCTGATCCCGTATAGTTTTTCAGCGGCATGGTTCCAGCTCTTTATCAGGAAATCACGATCGGTAGAATATATTGCATCAGACACATTTTCCAATACACTGGCCTGGTATCGATTGGCCTTTTCAGCCATTCGCAGCTGGGTAATTTCGTTTTGAGTGGTCCAAACGCGTAACAGTTTGCCGTTTTCCACTATTCCTACCAGGTTGTTCAGGAAATATCTTTTGTTGCCCTGGTGATCGATGTGCATTGACAGGCGGCGGTATATTTTATATCCCTGTTGAATGAACTCCCGTACAACCTGTTCCGTTATCGGCTCATTTGGATCAAAGAACACAGATACTTTCTGCCCGATTATACCGGCAGTGGTTTCAAACCCGTAAAAATGGGCCATCTGTTCGTTACATTCAGCCAGATAGCCTTCAAACAATTGTTGTAATTGCTTTTCTTCCGGGTCGTTAATATCGATGGGTGTTTGTAATTCGCAGCGCCAGATGATCTCGGAACTTTGTTGTACAAATGCTTTATAGCGGTCGCTTACTTCCTGTAGTTCCTGGCGAACCTCTTTTAAATCGGTGGCAAACCCGTCATTAGCTGTTACCGCACGGCCTATTGCCAGTACCAGGTAATCTTCATCAATATATGATGTTGACCAGGACAGTTCTTCTACCCTGCCATCTTTACCACAGAATCTGGCTTCAAAAAATTCGTTGTTGTTTGTGCTTATGGGTAAAAGCCCTGAGCGCAGGAATGACGGCCGATCATCGGGATGCACCAATTGTATGAACTGTAGCCCAAACATTTCTTCTGTCCGGTAGCCAAGCAGTTGCGCAAAATGCGTGTTCGCCTGCTTCACCATTCCTTCGCCATCAATAATACATAACAGATCATTGGAATAGCGGAAAAAATTGTCAAGCAGACTGTTTTTCGATGCCGCAATGGGAGTGGGCTTATATACCGGAACGGCATTCCAGTTGATAATTTCACCTGCTTTGTGACTGTTAGATTGATATTTAGCGGTGAACCCGATGTGGTGAACACCTGATCTTCCTTTTATTGCTAATTGTATGATGAGGCCGGCATCGATACCGGTATTCAGCAGGGCCTGCAGTTTGGTCTTATCAGCAGCGTCAATGATTTTTTTAAAGGAGTTGCCTATCAGTTCCTCCTGATGCTTTCCAGTAAAAGAAAGCAGGTCAGCTGAAGCTGATATGATAATACCCGCCTTATCTGTTTGCAGGCTGAGGGCGGTATAATCAGTTGTTACTTCAGGGATGGATTTCTTCGACTGTTTTAACATACAGCAGTTTGCAGCAATTACATGGTATGCATTTACGTCATATTTACATGTAAATACTTATACAAAATACTTAAAAGCTGCTTCATGCCAAGAATCGTGCATGCGTTTCTAACCCATTTAAGGGTTTACACTTACATTTAAATGACTATTAATTGCAATGAGTAATGTCTTCTTTCAAAGGCAGATAACCAGGCTGCTTATGTAGGAATCCCGTCATTTCTACCCAATTACCCTGATAAAAAAGCCCCGACAAAACCGTCGGGGCACGTTATATTGACAATTATTTTATACACCCTTACTTGCTGCCTGTAGATGCATATTGCATCCATTTACTAAGTGTACCGCAGCTTTTGAAATCATTATCTATCATAATGTAATAGGAAGGAATTTTAGAAGCAAACCAGCTTTCCAGTGCCCGCTGCTTTTTCAATTCCAACGCTTCTTTGGCCAAACGGTCATAATCATCTTTAATATTTTCACGGTGAGGCTCCGTACGTGTTTTCAGATAAATGATCCGCACGCCTTTTTTACCTCTTTCGTCAGTAAATGGAGTAGGTTTTGAATACTCCCCGGGTTTGATCTTGCTGCTGGCCAGTAATTCAACCAGGTCTTTATCCAGCTGACTTAATTCCAGGAATGTTGAACCATTTTGCCCCTGCTTAATACCGCCGGTGAATCTTGCATTCTCATCATCGCTGTATTTGGCAACCGCTTCTCCAAACTCAATGGTACCTGCCATCAGTTTAGCACGCACTGAATCCAGTTTGTTGATAGATTCGTTAATTTCTTCATCGGTGATCTTCGGAATACGTAAAATATGGCGAACGATGGCATCGTCACCCGCACGGCTTACCATTTGAATAATATGGTAACCGAATTTTGATTTGAACACCGGGGAAATTTGTCCTTCTTTAAGCCGGAATGCGTTGTTCAAAAAGGCGGGGTCCCAGGTCTTTTCAGTGCGGTTGATGGAATATTGCCCGCCGCTTTCTTTGCTGCCGGGATCATCTGTATATAAACGGGCGAGGGTCTCAAACTTTTGGGTGCCGGCTTCTACCTGCTTTTTGAAATCATTCAACTCATCGATGGTCAGTTTTTCCAGGTCGCGGCTTGCTTTAGGATATGATACAATTTCGCCGATCACCAGTTGAGATTCGTAAAAAGGCAAATTATTCTGATCTTTCTTGAGGAAATATTCCTTTACTTCCTGTGGCGTGATCTTGATGGATTCTACGATCTTATCGCGCATGCGTTCGGCCAGCTTTCTTTCTTTGAAGGTCTGCCGAAAATCTTCCTTGATCTGATAAACGGTACGGCCTGCAATTTCTTCCAGCGCTTCTTTAGAACCGTACATCTGAACGAATCCGCGGATCTGGTTATCGAGCAGGGCGTCAATTTCATCATCACCCACCTCTATAGAGTCTTTTTCGGCCTGCAGCACCAATGCTTTCAGGGTAAGGATCTGCTCCATGATCGAACAATCGGCATTTTCGGGAACGGGTTCCCCGCGCCGCTGACGATCGAGAATATCGTTGTACACGTCAGATTTTAAAATGATCTTATCGCCCACAATGCCTACGATCTTATCGGCTACTACTTTTCGGGTAGCCTGGCCCATGGCCATGGCGCCTAAAAACAGGGCGGTTACAAGTGTAAAGACAGATTTCATCTGAATATTTTTATAAGGGACCGGTTCAAATTTACTCGTTACCATACCATTTACAGTAAGGCATGGTTTATTTAACAAAAGAATAAGCAGGCGCAAGGCTGAAGGCGCAAGGCTCAAAAAGGCAACGAGGCATTGGGACATAACTTTATGTCTCGTTGCCTCGTTGCCTGTATGCCTTTATAATGTTCTCTTTACTTCTTCCAGTTCAAATGCTTCAATAATATCGCCTACTTTGATATCTGCAAAGTTCTTAACGGTTAAACCGCACTCCATGCCTGAAGGTACTTCTTTCACGTCGTCCTTAAAGCGTTTCAAAGACTGCAGTTCAGCGCTTTGTCCTTCACCTTTAGGATATTCAACGATACCATCCCGGATAACCCGGATCTTGGAGTTACGCTGAATTTTGCCGTCGAGTACATAGCAACCAGCCACTGTGGCTTTATCGAATTTGAACACGTTGCGTACTTCCACATTGGCCACGATCTTTTCAGTGATCTTCGGCTCCAACATACCTTCCATCGCGCTCTTCACTTCTTCGATGGCGTTATAGATGATGGAGTACAGCTTGATCTCAACGCCTTCGCTTTCGGCCAGGCGGTTAGCCTGGGTAGAAGGACGTACGTTAAAACCAACGATGATGGCATCTGATGCGGTTGCCAGCATGACGTCGCTTTCACTAATGGCACCTACGGCTTTATGTACTACTGATACAACAATTTCTTCAGTTGATAATTTCTGCAATGAGTCGCTCAGGGCTTCTACAGAACCGTCCACGTCGCCTTTCAGGATCAGGTTCAATTGTTTGAAATTACCCAATGCCAGACGGCGGCCAATTTCATCGAGCGTGATATGTTTCTTCGTACGAATACCCTGTTCACGCAGGATCTGTGCACGACGGTTAGCTACTTCTTTTGCTTCTGCTTCATCTTCGTATACTTTGAACTTCTCACCGGCCTGCGGGGCGCCGTTCAAGCCCAGAATAAGTACCGGTGTAGAAGGAGGTGCCTCGTCTACCCGTTTGTTACGCTCGTTGAACATGGCTTTAACACGGCCATAGAACTGACCTGATACGACCAGATCGCCATGTTTCAGGGTTCCGTTCTGAACCAGTACAGTGGCCACATAGCCGCGACCTTTATCGAGCGTAGCTTCAATGATAGTACCAGTAGCCTCGCGATCGGGGTTGGCTTTCAGTTCCAGTAATTCGGCTTCCAGCAGGATCTTTTCGAGCAGTTTGTCTACATTCAATCCTTTTTTGGCGCTCAATTCCTGGCTTTGGTATTTACCGCCCCATTCTTCCACCAGCAGGTTCATACCGGCCAGCTGTTCATATATTTTTTGCGGATTGGCTCCTTCTTTATCGATCTTGTTAATGGCGAAGATCATGGGTACGCCTGCGGCCTGTGCGTGGCTGATGGCTTCCTTGGTTTGGGGCATCACTGCATCATCTGCAGCTACCACAATAACCGCGATATCGGTTACTTTGGCACCACGGGCACGCATGGCGGTAAACGCTTCGTGACCAGGTGTATCGAGGAAACTGATCTTTTTACCATTGGGGAGTGTTACTTCGTAAGCGCCAATGTGCTGGGTGATACCACCGGCCTCACCGGCAACCACATTCGCACTGCGGATATAGTCGAGCAATGAAGTTTTACCGTGGTCAACGTGACCCATGATGGTAACGATAGGCGCGCGGTGTTGCAGATCTTCTTCGGCATCCACTTCTTCTTCTTCCTCCATTTCCATCTGCTTTTCCATATCAATGAACTCGGCTTCGTAACCAAATTCACCGGCCACCAGTTCAATTACTTCCGCATCCAAACGTTGGTTGATAGACACCATGAGACCGAGGCTCATACATTTGCTGATCACTTCGGCAAAACTTACATCCATCAGGTTGGCCAGTTCGCTTACGCTGATAAACTCGGTCACCTGCAGTTTGTTGTCTTGTCCTTCTGCACCTTCCCGTTCGGCCATGCCCTGGCGTTTTTCGTGACGGCGTTTGGCTTTTATGCCTTTACCGCCCTTATTACCCGACAGCTTGGCCTGTGTTTCACGTATTTTATCCTGGATCTCTTTTTCGTTGATCTCTTTGGGTTCGCGCGATACATGGCGGTTTTGACCCGGACGGTTATTGGGACGATTATCCCTTCTGAAGCCGCCGCCCTGTTGCTGGCCACCACCTTGCCGGTGCTGACCGCCACCACCTTGCTGTCCCTGACCATGATGTCCGCCGTGATGACCACCTTGTTGTCCTCCGTGCTGACCACCTCCGTCTCGTTTTTTGAAAAGATGTTGAGCCCGTTCCTGCGCAGTTTGCTGCTGCTGGTCCTTCTTTTCAATGGGAATGCGTTTGCGCTTCCTCTTTTCCTCGTTGGGCTTCGGTTTGGTGCGGGCTTCGTCGCCAACCGGTAATTCTATTTTGCCCAGAATTTTTGGTCCCGTAAGTTTATCGGCTTTAATATTTTCAATAACCGGCGGTTGTGCTTCTTCTTTCTCCGGTTCTTTTTCTTTTGGCACTTCCTTTACCGGCTCCTGTTCTTTTTTCTTTTCAACAACCACCTGTTTGGCAGGTTGCTGTTGCTGAGGTTGCGGCACTTCTTCTTTTGGCTTTTCTACTTTTTCCTCAGCTACAGGCGTGGGAGTAGTGGCGGGCTCTTCTTTTGGCTCCTGTACTTCTTTTGGCGCCTTCTTTTCTTCCTTCACCGGTGCTGGTTCTTCTTTCGCCTTTACCGGTGGTTCCTGTTCCTTCTTCTTTACAACAATAGGAGCTTTCTTCGGTCTTGTCGAAGAGTCTATTGCTGAAAGATCGATCTTGTCAAGTATTTTAGGCCCTTCTATTTCCGGCGTTTCAACCTTCGTGATCTCAGGTTGTTTCTCTTCTGCCCTGGGCTCTTCGATCACTTCCTGCTTTTCTTCTACAGGCGGAGTTACAACTGTTTCAGCAACTACAGGTGGCTGCACAACTTCCGGTACCGGTGTTACCTCTTCCGGTTTCTCTACTTTTTCTACCTTCTCGGTTTTTTCAACCTTCTCAACTTTTTCAACCTTTTCCTCTTTTTTCTCTTCTACAACCGGAGCTGGCTCCTGTTTTTTAACCACCTCTTTCTTAACAGCCGCAGCGTCGTCTTCTTTTTTCTTCTTTGCTTCCAGGCTTCCCTTCGGCAGATCTATCTGGTCGCTTTTTAACTTGGCCACTTTATCGCTCTGGAATTCCTGCTGCAAAGCACGATACATATCCTCCGTCAGCTTTGACGTGGGTTTGAGATCGTCTTTGCTAAATCCCTTTCCTACCAAAAAGTCTACCAGCGTTTCCTTGCCGATATTAAACTCTTTGGCTGCGGCCATTAATCTAAGTGTTGTTGTTTCTGCCATTCGTTATTGTAAGACAATTTTTTGTTTTGTTCGCTGTTTGGATAAGCAAATTACTTGTAAAAAGTCATTTTGATCACATTCAATTTAAAAGCCATACGTGCAAGCCGGTTTCATAACCTTGCTATAACCTTTAAGGTTGTGACTTGCTTTATCCTTACAGCCTATAACCAAACTGACTTTTCTGCCTATCCTTTTTCAAATTCTTCGTTCAGTATCCGGCGTACTTCGTTGATGGTCTCTCTTTCCAGGTCAGTTCTTCTTTCCAGCTCTTCGGCAGTGAGATCGAGCACACTGCGGGCTGTATCGCAACCAACGCGTTTGAGCTCATCAAGGATCCAGGTTTCAATTTCATCGCTGAATTCTTCCAGATCGATATCGAACTCCTGGGGTTCGCCTTCAGTATCGCGATAAACGTCGATGCTAAATCCTGTTAATTCCTGTGCCAACTTGATATTGACGCCTTTTTTACCGATCGCCAGCGACACCTGGTCGGGCTTCAGGTACACATTGGCTTGTTTTTTATCATTATCAAGCTCCATGGTGGTGATCTTGGCCGGTGTTAATGACCGTTGGATCAACAGCTGGATGTTGTTGGTCCAGTTTATAACATCGATATTTTCATTTTTCAATTCCCGTACGATGCCATGGATACGGCTACCTTTCATACCAACGCAGGCGCCAACGGGGTCAATACGGTCGTCATACGACTCTACCGCTACTTTGGCCCTTTCACCTGGTTCACGAACTATTTTCTTAATAACAATTAAACCATCAAATATTTCAGGCACCTCAATTTCAAGCAGTTTTGCAAGGAAAGAGGGAGAGGTACGGGATAAAATAATGACCGGAGAATTGTTTTTTAATTCTACTTTTTTTACAACGGCGCGGATATTTTCACCTTTCTTGAAATAGTCCTGAGGAATTTGCTCAGACTTAGGCAATATTAACTCATTCCCTTCTTCATCGAGCAATAAAATTTCTTTTTTCCAAACCTGGTATACTTCGGCGCTGATGATTTCGCCGATCCTGTCGCCATATTTCTTTACCAACACGTTCTTTTTCAGGTCGCTGATACGGCTGGCGAGGGTTTGTTTCGCTGCCAGGATGGCACGGCGGCCGAAATCGAGGATATTTACCTCCTCATACAGATCTTCGCCAATTTCGTAGTCCGGTTCAATTTTTATGGCATCGCTATAAGCTATTTCGGCCAGGGGATCCATTACATTTCCGTCTTCAACAATCGTCCGGCGGCGCATAATTTCAAGGTCACCTTTCTCCGCATTCACAATTACGTCAAAATTCTCGTCACTGCCATATTTTTTACGCAGCAGGGTTTTGAAAACATCTTCTACCACTTTCATCATGGTAGGGCGATCAATATTTTCCGCTTCCTTAAAATCTGCGAAGGCCTCTATCAAGTTTATGCTTGCCATATACTACAATTTTTTCCCCCAATGGTTACCCGTCGGGGATCAATTAAAATACGGTTTGAATTGTTGTTGATTTTATTTGATCAAATTGAATTTGGTGAGTTATCACCTCTTTCTTTTTATTTTTTCCTCTTGTTTCTTCCACAGTAATGGTTTCTTCGCCTACCTCAATCATTTTACCCGTAATTTTAATGCCATCTTTGAGGATGACCTCAACCGTGCGGCCCAGATTCTTTTTATACTGGCGTAACAATTTTAACGGTTCATCAACGCCGGGAGAGGATACTTCAAGCGAAAAGTCTCCATTAGGGAATAGATTTTCTTCTTCGATTTTCTTGTATAAAGCCCGGTTCCAGGAGATACACTTCTCTATGGTCACTCCCTGGTCGCCATCCAAAAAAAGCTTTACGTTATTGGTAGGTTTTACTTTGATCTCAACCAGGAAGTATGCCGGATCATTGGCCAGCATATCCTGTACCATTTTTTCAATTGCCTGTACTGGTGTTTCCATGTCCTTATGGGAAATAAAGAAGGGAACGATTTCCGTTCCCTTTCTAAACATCTTTTGCCTTGGCAAAGGTAAGGTAAATAGACAATTACTTCCAAAATACTGGTTGTTAATTTTGGATAAACGAAAATTATATCACATGACGACCGTCAGGAAACGGTGACTGAACCGAAAAATTGCCATTGCTGAACTTTCAGTCTGCCACACTTGTTCATTTGATATAGTTTTGCCGGATTCCCGTAAACAGGGGCCTGTTATTTGCAGCCTGATCAAATTTCTAGCAGCTACCTTAACAATTTGTTAGGTGCTGTGGTTGTACCTTTAGTTTTTTATAATATGAGTATTTTCCGCATTCTATTCTATATATTTCTTGCCATCTTCCTGTACAAATTTGTATTTAACTTTCTGGTGCCCGTACTCAAAATGTCGTGGCGTGTTCGCCGTCAGATAAAAGAGTTTCAACGTCAGCAGCAACAGCAGGAGGACCCGCTGCAACAAAATGGCAATACCGGCCGGCCATCTTCGGCCAACGGCGCCACAGCGTCAACATCTAAATCGGGCGAATACATTGATTTTGAGGAAGTAAAGGAGTAATAGTTCAAAGTTCAAAGTTCAAAGTTTAAAGTTCAGGCGCGGCAGGGCTTTTCTTACCTGGTGAGGTCTTTTTGGGTCGCAATCACCAGATCCACAATGGCGTACACTTTTCGTCTTGGGCCCGTGGTTACCTCCTGTTTACCTATTCTTTACCTCCTGGTTACCTGTTCTGCAGGTATTCCTTACCTTTTGTTTACCCCTGCTTTACCCCTTCTTTACTTCCCGGTTACCTTTCCTTCTGGTCTTGCCAATATTAGCGTCTAGTTGCCTTTACCTTTTTATTTGCTTTTTCTTACCTAAGGGGTAAAGAAAAGGTTAACCTAACCAAACCACAACCAAACCATAACCAAACCACAACCTAAAGGAAGTACAGGAACGACTACTTAAAGACCCAGATCCAGGATCGTTTTGCCATCAGTAAGATGAACGGCCTGTAAACCGGCCAGCCGGGCTCCTTCCACATTCACGAGTGCATCGTCGATAAAAAGCGTTTCCGCCGCGTTTACGCCGCTGTCGTTTATCACATACTGAAAGGCCGGCACATCGGGTTTACGCCATTTAATGAGGTGTGAGTAATATGCTTTTTCAAACAACTCATCCATTTCGCTGCCATATACCTCCCGGAACGTTTTATGAAAAGACAGCAAATGAATGTGATTGGTATTACTGAATAAAAACAGGCGGTATTTAGTTTTCAGTTTTTTGAGGAACCCGACCCGTTCAGCGGGAAAATCGAGCAACATCCCGTTCCACGCATCGATGACCTGCTCTTTTGTAGTGCCGGGATATGTTAGCTCCAGGGCTCTTTTTACAAATTCCTCATCTGAAATTGTGCCCTTTTCATAGTCTTTGAAAAATGAGGCTGCATAGCCTATACGAAACAGTTCATCTATTTGCGTAATGCCCAGTTCTTTGAATGTCTGGCTGGTTTTAGCTACATCGAGGTTGAGCAAAACTCCGCCCAAATCAAAAATTATACTTTTCACAGGTGCCATTGATCGTTGATTTGGGCGCAAGTTACGGCTCAAAATTATTTTACCAACCGGAAGGCGGCTTCCCTGACGTCCCGGCTGTTGGTGCCGATGAAGACTTTGAAATCGCCCGGTTCTGCTACATATTTCAGCTCGCTGTTGTAAAACTTAAGGTCATTCTCCGTAATGGTGAACTCCACTTTTTTCAGTTCTCCGGCATTCAATTGTATTTTCTGGAAGCCTTTCAACTCCTTCACCGGCCGGGCAACCGAACCTACCAGGTCGCGGATGTACAATTGAACGGTTTCCTCGCCAGCCACATTTCCTGCATTTTTAACCATGATGGATGCGGTTATCGACTGACCCGGCCGCAAGACAGTCTGGCTCAATTTAACCGTATCATAAGTGAATGTCGTATAACTGAGTCCATAACCGAAAGGATATAACGGTTCATTCACTTCATCGAGGTAATTCGATTTGAACTTGGGACTTCCGCCTTCATACGGCCTTCCGGTATTTTTGTGGTTATAGTAAACCGGGATCTGACCAACATTGCGTGGAAATGAAGTCGTGAGTTTGCCCGATGGGTTGTAATTGCCAAACAGTACATCAGCGATGGCATTGCCCGCTTCTGTGCCTGCAAACCAGGCTTCCAACAAGGCTGGCACCTGTTCATGCAGCCAGGGAACAGCCAGCGGACGGCCATTCATCAGTACCACCACCAGCGGTTTGCCCGTTTTTGCCAGGGCTTCTATTAATCTCCGCTGGCTGCCCGGCAGATCGAGGCTGGTACGGCTGGCCGATTCGCCCGACATTTCTGCCGCTTCTCCAACTACTGCCACCACCACATCGGCTTTGCCCGCGGTCTCAACCGCTTCCTGGATCAGGGCATCGGGTGAGCGGGCATCGATCTCGGTAGGTTCTGCAAACGGACTGATCCGTTTGGCAAAAGCCGTGTCATCAGTAATGTTCGCCCCTTTTGCATATAAGATCTGAACGGCATTGCCGGCTACATTTTGCAGGCCCTGCTTTATGGTTACGCTTTTTGTTTTATCGCCCGATACGGCCCAGGTGCCCAGCATTTCCGAATGGTTGTCGGCCAGCGGGCCGATCAACGCAATGGTGCCGGTCTTTTTTAATGGCAATACCTGGCGATCGTTTTTCAACAATACCATGGAGCGGACAGCTATTTCGCGGGCTGCTTTTCTGTTCTCTTCGGTTAAAATTTCTTTTGCCGGCCGGTCATCATTAATATAACGATAGGGGTCGTCAAATAAACCGAGCTTGTATTTAGCTTCCAGGATACGGCGGCAGGCATCGTCAATTTGTTTTGTGGTAACCTTTCCTTCTTTCAATGATTTTTGTAAAGTAGTTAAAAAGCCTTCGCCAACCATGTCCATATCCAGGCCGGCATTCAATGCCAGAGCCGAAACGGTTTGCAGGTCGCCCAGACCATGAGCCGTCATTTCATTCACACTGGTGTAATCGGAAACCACCATTCCTTTAAAACCCCATTGATTGCGTAACAAAGTCGTGAGCAGCCACCGGTTACCGGTAGCAGGTATTCCATCAATTTCATTGAAAGAGCTCATCACGCTGCCCACCCCGGCGTCGACTGCTGCTTTGTACGGCGGCAGGTATTCGTTGTACATCCTGATGCGGCTCATATCCGTAGTGTTGTAATCACGTCCGGCCTCAGCGGCGCCATATAAAGCAAAATGTTTTACACAGGCTAAGACGGTATTATCTTTCGACAGGTCATTGCCCTGGTATCCTTTTACCATCGCGCGTGCGATCTTTGATCCCAGGTAAGCATCTTCCCCTGAGCCTTCTGCAATGCGGCCCCAGCGGGGGTCACGGGCGATATCTACCATCGGTGAAAACACCCAGCACAAGCCATCTGCCGTGGCTTCTATTGCTGCAATGCGCGCGCTTCGTTCGATCAACACAGTGTCCCAGGAACAGGAGATGGCAAGGGGAATGGGAAAAATGGTTTTATGACCATGAATTACATCCAGGCCAAATAACAATGGAATATGCAGCCGGCTTTCCTTCACTGCCAGTGTTTGTGCCTGGCGTACTTTATCGGGACCGAAAATGCCAAACAAGCCACCGACCCGGCCTTTGCGGATATTGTCTTCAACGCCTTTACTAACAACGGAACCGGTAGGTACTCCCCAACCCGGTGTTACCAGGTTTAACTGCCCGATCTTTTCTTCAAGGGTCATTTTACTCATGAGACTGGCCACGTATGCCTTCATTTTGGCATCGGGGGTTTGTGCAGACAGCTTTATAAGGAAGAATAAACCTACAACCGTTAAAATTATCCTCGGCATATATGTGTGTTTTGAGTCTTTTGTGTTAAATCTTTTCTACAGGACTGCGTTACGGCCCTTTTATCATTATTCCACTTTTACAACCTTGCTTCTTGCCGATACGCCGTTTTCGTTGATAGCTTCAATAGAGAAATAGTAAGGCTTTTCTTTATCCATGGTTTTGCAGTAATACTCATTGCTGCTATACACCATTACACAATTGTATAATTTATCAGGTTCAATGCCCATGTAAATATTATAGGCGTAGGCATTATCAACCGGCGACCATTTCAACCAGGCGCTGCGTTTGTCCTTTTCTGTTCGCAATACAATAAACTGCTTTACCGTGTCGGGCTTGCTGCCGTTGCCATTGCCAAATACCCGCAGTCCGCTGAGCGCAAATTTTCCGCCCGGCATATGGATATTTTCTAATTTAAGGTAACGGGTTTGAACAGGGTTTTCCAGTTCAATATAATCGTGGGGTACATCGGTTTTGTTATTGCTTTTATCGATCAGCAATTTCCATTTTTTACCGTCGGTACTATGGTACAATTTATACTGATGATACACATCTTTTGTCTTACCCAGGAATTCTACATCCTGGTCGGCATAATTGATCTGAATGGCGCGTACAGTAGCGGTATTGCCCAGGTCGGTTGTTATCCATTCTCCTTTATTGCCCGAAGCTGCGCTCCAGTATGATTTTATATCCTCATCCACGGCAAAATTAGGGTAGTAACTGCCAAGGGTAGATGAAACTGTAACCGGTTTATTGTAGTTCAGCAGCATCCAGCCGGTGAAGCCTGCGGCTTGAGCCCCCTCGAGGCCTCCCCCGGTGCGGGAGGTGTTTGCAGCCCCCTCGCCGCCCGCTTCAGAAGATGAGGCGGAAGGGCCCCTTCCCGGTAAATAGTAAGGATAATCGCCGAAGGCCGAATTCATATACATTACATCATCCTTGTCGAAACCGGCAGGCCAGATGCCTATTCGCCGTTCAAAATTATTTTTGACTGAAATAGCAATGGTAGATACATGCCACCAGTTGTTGTATGTGTCTTTGAAGGTGGCGCCATGACCGGCACCGCGGGCGAAACCACCAGGTTTAAAACTAAAGGGCAGCGATTGGGGGGTAAACGGCCCCAGGGGATGATCACCTACCACCACGCCATCGGCATAGCCGCTGAATTCGGTGCCCGGCGCGCCATATTGCAGGTAATATTTACCGTTATGTTTTGTCATCCAGGCCCCTTCAATGAAGGGGTCAAGGAATGTATTGTCGTGATATTCCCCAAATCGCTGCCAGCCGTAGCGCCACGGTTCCAGCAAATACATTTCCTTGCGGGTGCCTTTGGGGTCAAATGTTTTGCGGTCAACTTCGATGCCGTATAACGGGTAGCGGTTGCTGCTGCCGTTATACATGTACAATTTTCCATCGTCATCGAGGAAGAAAGCCGGGTCCCAGCCGCCGATCTCAAAGGAGTCCACGGCTTCTTTCCATTCATTGCCCTTGGGATTAGTGCTCATCCATATCGGAAAATCGGATGTATAAGTGGAGCCAAATACAAACATGGTATCACCCTGCACCCAAACGGCAGGCGCACAAAGCTCGTCATACACCTTGTGGTATGGCTTCAGGAACAAACGGGAAATGAAATGCCAGTTGCTGAGATCGTCGCTCCACCAATAGCCCCATTGATTGGTGCTGAATAAATAGTAGTCGCCTTTATATAACACGATCACGGGATCTGCGGTAGCCCGGTGTTTGCCCCATTGCGTAAAATTCGGTATGGGCGTATAGCCATAGTCAATATTCAGGGGATTGCAATAAGTTCGGGGAGAAGCATGTAAGGTGGGCCCCCTGTCAGAAAGAGACCCACCTTTATTATCAACCTTGCTTTGAGGGAACGCCTGTGGTGCTTGTACTATAACAATAAACAGAAAGATTATATAAAGAATTCTTGTAAACATTTTTCAGATTATTTTTTATTAGGCGTAGACCTTTAACGCCCATCGGATATGCGTTCAGGCTACTTAAAATGCGGACTTGTAAAGCCCAGTTTTTTCAGTCCGGCCTTTATTTCGGGACAGCTCATGAACAATCTCCATAACAAACCACTGCGATAGTTTTCCATCATTACAACCGCAGGCCCCTGATCGATGGCCAGGTAACGCTCGGGATACCAGTTGGCGGTTTGACTGAACGCATCGTAAAAACCGTACGGTCCCCATAGGCGATCTTTCATATCGTTGTACCAGTGGCGCATGGCCTGCATGGATAGCTGTGGTGTATAGGGAAAAGAGGATAAAGCGGCGGTTGGCGATATAACGCCGTGATCCGTAAGGTTACCGGGAGCATGCGCAGCATACCCGCGTACCGAATAACTTGCAGTGAGCCCCCAGTTATCAGGGCCATACCCTATATAGTGTTTAGGATTCTTAACACACCAGGTAAAATTGATCAGGGTCTGGTTCCTGTTTTCAGCCCAATAATCGGCATAGCGGTCCTTCAATCCGCGGGGATCGAGTCCGAGAAAAGAATAATGAGCCCAAAACAGCGGACCGCCGTAGGGCGAATCGCCCTGGTGATACAACTGCAGGGAGTAATCATAAACCGGACATGGTGAAACAATGCGGCCGTTCTGAGCCCAGCCCTCGTGATATACTTCGGCCGGCACGCCGTGTGTTGGCGAAGAAGCGGCCAGTATATACATGATCAAACATTCGTTATACCCCCGTACCGGAAAATTCATTTCCCATTTGTAGTTGGGGCTCCAGTGCCAGTATAATACGTTCTCCCCTTTCCGGTACCAGTCAAATTCCACTTCGCGCCATAAGGTATCGATAGTTGCTGCCAGCACCTGTTCTGTTGAATCGCCGTTCTGGAAATACTGGCGCGCACATAATAACCCCTGTAACATGAACGAAGTCTCCACCAGGTCGCCGCCGTTGTCTTTTCGGCCAAAGGGTTTTACTTTACCGGTTTGGCCATGCCACCAATGGGGCCAGGCGCCATGGAAACGGTCGGCCGTTTTCAGGAACTGAACCATTTTTTCGATCCGTTCCCGGCCCTGGTCACGGGTTATGAAACCGCGGTGGATGCCTACCAGAATGGCCATTACACCAAAGCCACTGCCACCGCTGGTGACGACATTCTTATCTTTCTCGGGATAAATATTATCAACGTGAATGCGTTCTCTTGCCATACCGCTGACGGGCTCGGCACCGTCCCAGAAATATTGAAACGTTTGTTGCTGCACAAGGGTGAACAACTCCTCGTCTTCGGCAGTAAACTTGACCTCATGGTTTACGGACTTTTGCGTATTGGTACAACGGATCAATAAAAAAGAAAAAACAATCGTAATTAGGGTTAACCTGTAACGTATCATTGCGGCGTTTCGTTTGGTTTCGGTACATGTGCGGGTATGGATCATCCTTCCTGTAAATGATCTGATGGCTGGCGCTTCTGAAGCTCCAACCATCAGATCAGCTGACCTTACCATTAGATTAGCTTTACAAATTCGGATTCAGATCTCGCTGTGTTATCGGCACAGGCAGGTATTCTTCTCCCGGATTAAAACCTTGCGGCGCCAATACGGTAGCAGCCTGACCTGTTCTTATGAGGTCATTGTAACGTTCACCCCACCATTCGCAGGCAAACTCGGCGCGGCGCTCATCCAACACCTGTTGTAAGGTAACACCTGTGATCGGATTCAGCTTTGCCCGCTGGCGAACCAGGTTAAACGGCGCATCGCCATTCTGGCCTTTGCGCACCTTTGCTTCCGCATTCAATAACAGCACATCGGCATAGCGAAGTACTCTTACATTGTTATTGGTTCCATAATCTCTTCTTCCTGATGGCATCTGGCTGGTGGGCAGGTAAGCCTTCCCCATAAACCGGGTTTGCCCGTTTGTATTGCCATAAATGTTATCGCCGCTGGGCGTAGTAACAAAATTATCCTCTGAAGTACCTGCAAAAAGTATACTTGTTTTCAGGCGAACAGAATCGTTCCGGCTATTGAAAAAGTCAACTATTGCCTGCGTCGGCGACAAAAAGCCCCAACCGGCGACCGGGCTGCCGCGCTGGTCGCCGTTAGGTCCCTGAAAATCCCAGAAGGCGCCGGGTTTTATGGCTGTGCCGGTGCTTGTTCCGAAATCGGTATACTGCAATTCAAACAAGGCTTCATCACTCAGTTTGCCCGGGATCTTCCACAATTGATAAAAATCGGGGAACAGGCTGAACTTATTGCTATTGATAATTTCATTGGTGGCAGCAAGCACAACATCCCAGTATTGGCTTCCATTATTATTGCCGGCCAGGTCGGCGGCTGCTTTCGCTTTCAGCAACAACGCCGTATATTTTGTAACGGCTCCCCTGTGCACAGACTGATTGGGCCTGGCATCTTCCAGGAAACCAATTGCGGTATCCATTTCACTGATGATCCATTGCCTGACCTCTGCAACGGTACTTTTACCCACCGTAGTGAGCTCCTGGTTGTTAATAACAATTGGCACATCGCCAAACACGCGTGAAGCAAGCATCAGGGCCCAGGCGCGGATCACCCGCACTTCAGACCTGTACTGGTTATACAGAGCAATATTCTGGTTATCGCCATCAGGGATGTTCTCTGCAAACTTGGCCAATTCGATCAACGCTTCGTTGCAAAATAACATCAGTCCGAAATGGTCGTTCCAATAGTTATTGTTGCCCCAGAAAGAAACAACACCCGGGTTATTGTTCTGGAAGTTCTTAATATCAGACAGCGTACCCTGGTCATTGGGCGCAGAACCTTTGGCCACATCATCACCGCGTACGGTGCGCACACCTGCATCTACCCAGTGAACCAGTCCCGGATTATCGCCGGCGGCGGCCCTGTACATCCCAGAAACCGGGGTATACATCAAGTTCAAATTGGCATAATCAACGACAGTGCTTCTGGGCTGGTCTTCCAGATCGCGGTCAAGGTATTTACTACAGCCCGCTACCTCTATCACTAATAAGAGAAGAAAAATATTTTTTATCGTATTCATGATGCGAAGTATTAAAATTAATAAGTGATCCTTACGCCGATCGTATAGACGGCGGTGGTAGGATATACATTATTGTCATACCCGGTTCCCGAAATAAATGTTGCCGGTGTATTGGATGGTATCGCAGCCCGGTCTTTCGGTAACTGGGTGGGCGCCGTTACTTCGGGGGTTACGCCACTGTAGCGGGTAAAGATGAGGGGCCTGTCGGCAGTTGCATAAACCCTGAACGATGGACCCTCATTTTTGCCAATCTTAAAGTTGTAACCAAGCTGAACATTCTGCAGACGCAAATACGAGCCATTTTCTACATAAAAAGAACTGGCATTGTTATTCCATGACTGGGTAATGGCTTCAGCAGAAGGGAATTTGTTGGTAGAACCCTCGCCGGTCCATAAGCCGGTTACGAATTCTTCATCACCATTCATGTCAGGGAATTTCTGCCTTAATGCGCGGTTATAATTTAAAATTGAATTACCGCCTATGCCCTGGAAGAAAATGCTCAGGTCGAAATTTTTATAATCCATCGCAAGCGTAAAGCCATAGGTGATCTTTGGCAGGTAGTTGCCCAGGTTCACCCGGTCATTTTCATCGAGCACTTTATCCCCATTCTGATCTACATATTTGAAATAACCAGGCTTTACATCATTGTCTACGGCAATTGGATCTGCATCTACTTCCGCCTGGTTTTGATAAATACCTGCTACTTCATACCCATAAAAGAAATTAAACGGATCGCCTGGTTGCGAGCGGGTAGGAAATTCGGCAACACCCCCCGGCAGATTTTTCAAAGTGTGCAGGTCAACCACTTCATTTTTCAAGGTGGTGAGGTTACCGCTGATGCGATAGCCAAGGTCACCCACTTTGTCATCCCAGGTAAGATCAACTTCAATTCCGCTATTGTTTACCTTACCCCAGTTGCCATACTGGCGGATGCCGGTGAAGGGCAGGCTTCGTTCATAAGCCAGTTTATCGGTTTGGCGGTGATAATAATCAATGGATCCTTTCAGCCGTTTGTTCAGCATGGAGAAATCAATACCACCATCCCATTCTGTAACCACTTCCCAGTTCACAGAGCCAAAGACGGGTTGTATGCGATAGCCGGGTGTTATAACGCCATTAGATGCAGGGGTGCTTCCAAACACACCCGAAAATTCGTTACCGCTGGAAACTACTGCATAACCGGTGCTGGGCTGCACATTATCGTTACCAAGTTTACCCCAGGATCCGCGGATCTTCAACTGATCGAATAATTGCTGGCCTTTCATAAAGCCTTCTTCGGAAATGACCCAACCCACGCCAATGGATGGAAAATAACCCCATTTGTCCTGGTATTTGGAAGTACCATCGGCACGGAAAGTGGCGGTGAGCAGATATTTGTCGGCAAAATCATAACTGATGCGGCCAAACAGACTTGTTGAAGTATTTCTAAAACCGGTTTCGTTGTATCCATCGGTACGGCGGATGCCCTGGTCGGCATACCAGAAAGTCTGCTGCGGCGGCACACTGTCGGTAATTACCTGGGTACTTCTGAACCGTTCATCCCGGACGGAATGCCCTAACAGCAAGGTCCAGCCGTGGTTGCCGATTTTATCTCTATAGGTTATTAAATTATCCAGGATGTAATTTTCCGTCCTGGTTTCGGTAGTGGTTAAAACAGAAGCCTGCTGGCGTTGAATATTATCTACATAATACTCCGGCAGGTAATTCTGATTCAGGTCAGAACCATATCGCTGACTAAGCTGCGACCTGAAGGACAACTTGCTCTTTATGATATCTGCTTCTGCATAGAGCGTAGGCAATAATTGAAAACCCTTGGTTTTATCGAACCAGTAGTTGGAAGCAGCCACCGGGTTATTGAATACGCCATTCGCAAAACCCAGGGTAGATGAAGATGCGTATTTCTCGGGTCTTGCAAGCGTATTGGTTTCGTCAAACACCGGGTATAGCGGCGAAGCCATGTAAGCCAGTGAAAAGGCGCCAATGTTGGGATTCCGCTGGGTAAAATTGCTTAAATGCGTGGTTAGGCCCAGCTTTAAGAATTCATACGGTTTTGCTTCGAGTTGAAAACGGATATTATACCTTTTATAATTATTCTCCACCTCCAGAATGCCATCCTGGTACAGGTAATTCAATCCCAGGGTATAGTTCACTTTACTGGCGCCTCCTGCCAGATCGATGCTGTGGTTATGCATGAGGGCCGAGCTTTTCAGGATCTCTTCATACCAGTCGGTGTTTGTAGTTGGATTCAATCCCGAACCTCCAAATCTTGAAACTGATAAAGCCACCCTGGCCGTATCGGTAGCTGTGCCCTTGGCCAGTTGCATAGCCGAATACTGAGCGGCATTGGCCAGTTTGAATTCGCCGGAAGGTCTTTGCACACCAAAGTAACCGTTGTACGTTACCCGGGTCTTCATGTTATACCGGCCTTTTTTCGTATTAATGATGATCACCCCATTGGCAGCGCGTACGCCATAAATTGCCGCCGCAGAAGCGTCTTTCAACACTGACATTTCACCGATATCGTTGGTATTGAGGAAGTCGATATTATCTACGAACATGCCATCCACCACGTACAGGGGATTTGTATTGTTGAAAGAACCCACCCCTCTGACACGAACGGTAGGTGAACCACCCGGTGTTCCGTTGGTAACAACCTGCACTCCGGGTGCATTGCCCTGCAATGCCTGCATTGGGTTGGCTGTGGTTCTTTTATTCAGCTCTTCTGTATTGACTACACCGATAGGTGCGGTGAGGTCTCGCCGTGAGCTGGTACCGTAACCGATCACTATCACCTGCTGCAGTGATGATGCGTCGGCAGATTTCAAGCTGACATCGATGGTAGTGCGGCCGTTAACAGGAATTTCCTGGGTTTCGAAGCCCAGCGATGAAAACACAAGCACAGCGCTATCGGGAACTGTTAATGCATAGTTCCCGGCGCCATCGGTGGTTGTACCAATAGTGGTATTTTTTACAAGGACAGAAACGCCTGCCACCGGCTCTCCGGTAGTGCTGGTAACGCGGCCGGAGACCCTGATATCCTGAACGGGCGAGATGCCTGTTTTGAGGATGATGAGTTTATTGGCCATTAATTGATACGATAATCCTGAATTGTTCAGAATACGGTTCAGGACATCAGTTACTTCGGCATTCACCATGGTAAGGGTGATACGAGGCGCATTGCTAACCAGGCTTTCGTTGTACAAAAACCTGAAATCGCTTTTCTTTTCGATTAATGATAACGCGCGCTTCAATTGTATTGATTGAAAGTCGACGCTAATCCTGTTCTGGGAAAAGCCACCGGCAGCAACATGAAGACAACTAAGCAGTATTATAGCAAATGAAAGCTTCATAATCCGGATGAACTTTAACAAAAGCGGGTCACTGCCGAAACTCAGCAGAATTCCGTTTTTTTTCATACTTTGTTAATTGGAAGGTTAAATAATAGGTGTTTCCTGTGGCTCAAACAGGAAATCGTAATTCAGCCTGTATTTACCTGGCGGGATCTCACTGCAATGAGGTTCCGCTTTTTGTTTCAGGCCTAGGAACTATTGTTATTCATTTGGCATCGTTTTGATTAAAAAATCATCTTTCTACTGTTATTTTATTCCCTTGCATTGAATAATGGAAGGGAGCAGTTATAGCCATATAATCCAGTGCCTGTTGTATGGTTTCATTTTCAAACACGCCGGTAAAGCGCAGCTCCTGCATTTTTTCGTCTTTGAACTCAATCTCCACATTGTACCAGCGTTCCATTTTTGCAGCCACTTCAAGAAAAGATTCATTGTCAAAGACCAGTTTGTTTTGCACCCAGGCTGTTTCTATGAGGAGGCTGTCGGCTTCGGTATAGTTCAATTTACTCAGCGAAACAAAAGGTTCATGTTTTGCCTCACTCGTTCTTCCGGTATCCGGCGTATTCATCTCCTCATTCATTACTACCAGTTTTTCATTGGGGCGCAAGGTGAATATTTCTTCAGGGCGGTTATGGATCAACACCTGCACTTTGCCATGCACCAGGCTCGTTTCAGTTTGTTTGTCGCCGGGGTACGATTTCACATTAAAAGCTGTACCCAGCACACGTACATCGAGATGTTGGGTATGGATGACAAAAGGAATTTTTTCCTGGGTTGACGGTGATACAGCAGGCTTCACATCAAAAAAAGCTTCACCACTCAGCGTCACTTCCCGTATTACACCGCCAAAATCTTTGTTATAGGTGAGTACACTACCTGCATTCAACCATACTTTGGACCCATCGGGCAGGGTGATGGTGGTTTTGGAACCATTGCGGGTACTCACTTCATTTTTTTCGCCGGTTGTGCCGGCCACAAAAGGGCGGGCTGAAGCAGCCCCATCAGTTATGGAGTAATACCAATAGATACCGCCTGCCACAAGTATAGCGGCCGCTACACTTATGATCATTAATTTTTTTCCGGAACGCTTTTGAGCAGGTATGAAGTAAGGTTGAGGTGCTGCATCTGCTGTATGATTCCAGTCGGTACCAGCTTCTTTCAACCGGTTAACATGCCGGTTGAATGCAGCTTCTACCTCGTTATTAGCAGGTATTGGCAGGTTCCATAAGTCAGTTATATTTTGAAGGGCATAATGCATGTCGGGGTCGCTACGCAACAGTCCTTCCAGTTCTTCCAATTCTTCTGCACTTGCCTCACCAGCCAGTTTTTTGCCAACTAAAAACCAGATTCTATCCTTACTCATGTGTATAATAGATAATATATACCCATAAGGACACTACTATAAAAGTCATACCCCTAAAGCAGTGAAAGATTTTTTATGTAGCTGGCTATCAATAGGGTCGTAATTTCCACCATGGGGAAAATGGTACCCCGCTTTATTTATGAAGACAAGGTGGTACGAATATCGAAATGAATGGCCAGCCCGATCTTACGGATAGCAATTGACATTTGATTCTCAACGGTTTTCAGGGAGACCTGTAACAGGTCGGCTACTTCCCGGTACTTTAATCCATCTTCTTTTACCAGCTTAAATATGAGTTGACAACGTGGCGGAAGGTCGTTAATCGCTTTCTGAACCCGGTTCATCATTTCGGCAGTGAGCATGAGTTTTTCCGGATCAAAATAGATGCTTTGCAGCTGAATGAAGTATTGTTCAGGTTGCAGGAACACCTTTTTTTGCGTGCGGAGATAATTCAGCGCTCCGTTCTTGGTACTTACGAAGAGGTAGAGTTTGAGATTCTGGATGCGGTGAAGGCCTGCCCGTTTTTTCCACACCTTTATAAATACATCGGAGACGATCTCTTCGGCTGTTTCTGGTGAGCGAACAAAGGAGATGGCAAATTGCTGCAGAGACTTATAGAAAAGGGCAAACAATTCCTTATAAGCTGACTGGTCGTCATATAGCGCAATACGCTGTTGCAGTTCCTGGATGTGAAGGCTAGCAAGCATAATAAAAAACCACAAAACGTTCAGAAAAAAAGACCAAACAGGTCAGATGAAAGCTGCTGCGCAAGGTAATTTAAAAAATTAAATAAGATTTCTGCCGGGTACTGAATGAATTTTTCTAATTTTGCTGCTCTTTGAAACGGAAGTTCTTTATTTTAAAATATTACCCGACTAACGTCGGATTGGATCCTTAGCTCAGACGGTTAGAGCATCCGACTGAAAGTCGGGAGGGTCGTTGGTTCGATCCCTAACCAATTAGACTGATTAAATTGAAGTTCTTTATTGATATAATTACCCGACTAACGTCGGATTGGATCCTTAGCTCAGACGGTTAGAGCATCCCGACTAAAAGTCGGGAGGGTCGTTGGTTCGAT
>NZ_JAFIQX010000011.1 GCF_017356035.1 Longitalea luteola
CATAGTCGAATTTTTCTTTTTTGTCCATAAAAAAACTGTATTAAAGGTCTTGATTTTTTAACCTTTGACACAGTTTATTTTACAGTCTCAGTTTATATGCAGTCATTTATTCTTCAGGAGCGATAATGCTCATGATACTGCGCTTCAGGGCCGGATCGGGCTGCAGCATCTGGTATAATATCTTGGTAGATTCTTTCTCGGAGTTCACCAGGTCATGCAGGGTCACTTTGTCAAGTAACTGATCCAACGTGTACTGGATCATCTGCCACAATGAACGGGCCGAACAATCTACCGAATTGGTACATAACTTCATGGTACCGGTATGTGAACCACAAAATGTGCTATTGAACATAGGACCACCCAACGCCTTCAACGCATCATTGATCACAATTTCCCTGGCAGGTTTGGCCAGCACATAACCGCCTTTGTATCCGGGTGTGCTGTTTATAAAACCCTTCATTCGTAAAATACGCGTCAGCTTGGCAACATAGGTGCCTGTGAGCCCCTCCGCTTCACTTAACTGCGGAATGCTCATGCCATTCGTATCCTTGCAGGCTGCAAGACGTATTAATATACGCAAACCGTATTCTTCCTGTGCAGTTATTTTCATGTAATTACGAGTTCTTGTTTAAAGGGATGATCATTTATAAAAATCCCAATTCTAATTGTGCTGCTTCCGACATCATGCTCTTATCCCAGGCCGGGGTCCAGGTTACGGCAACATGTACGTCATTCACGCCTTCTATCGCACGCACTTTCTGATCAACTTCAACCGGTAGCGATTGGGCTGCTGGGCAGCCGGGCGCCGTTAAGGTCATTACGATCTGAACATTGTTGATCGGCAGTATATTTATTTCATAGATCAAACCCAGTTCCCAAATACTCACAGGTAATTCGGGATCAAAAATGGTTTGCAATACCTCAATTACTTTTTGTTTCAGCGCTTCGTTCTCCATGCGACATCGTGTTTTTTATTTTATAAGCCAGCGCAAAATTTTTCATCTGTTTAACCATGGCCAGCAACCCGTTTGAGCGGGTTTGCGCCAGGTGGGTCGTCATGCCAATTTTCTGAATAAATCCCAGGTTGGCCTGAATGATCTCATCCGGCGTATGGCCCGACAATACCCTGATCAGCATACTGATCAAACCCTTCACGATCACGGCATCACTATCGGCTTTAAAGATTACTTTACCATCAACAGAATCAGCTACCAGCCATACGGTGCTCTGGCATCCCCGTACCTTGTTCTCATCCAGTTTATGCTTGTCTTCCAGTACAGGCAGCTTCTTTCCCAGGTCGATGATATATTCGTATTTATCATCCCATGAATCGAACAATGAAAACTCTTCCACTATTTCGTTCTCAATTTCCTGTATGGTCTTTTGGTCGCTCATTTTTTTATAATAACATTTTTAAAGCCTTCTCCAATCCAACGATCAGTTTGTCAACTTCTTCTTTGGTATTATACATAGCCAGGGAAGCCCTGATGGTGCCCGGTATCCCAAAGCAATGCATCAATGGTTGTGCGCAGTGGTGACCGGTTCTTACAGCAATACCGCGGTTATCGAGCAAAATGCCAATATCCTGCGGATGCACTTTATCAATCACGAAAGAAGCCACGCTCACTTTATGGGCAGCACTTCCAATGACGCGAACACCAGGTAACTGAACCAGCTGCTCCGTAGCATAAGCCAGTAATTCCGTCTCGTGATTTCGGATCTTCTCTTTACCGATCTTACTCACAAATTCCAACGCCGTTTTCAATACAACCGCATCGCCGATGTTTGGCGTGCCGGCTTCAAACTTATAAGGTAGGTCGGCATAGGTAGTTTTTTCCAATGTCACTTCCTTGATCATTTCACCCCCACCCTGAAAAGGCGGCATAGCTTCGAGCAACTGCTTTTTGCCATATAATACGCCAATACCGGTTGGTCCATACACCTTATGGGATGAGAAGGCAAAGAAATCGCAATCCATCGCCTGCACGTCAATGTCGAGGTGAACAGACGACTGGGCGCCATCTACCATTACCAATGCACCGGCCTGGTGTGCCAGTTTGATAATTTCTTCTACCGGGTTCACGGTTCCCAATGCATTGGATACATGCACTACGGACACCAGTTTTGTTCTTGAACTCAGCAGCTTTTTATATTCATCCAGCAACAACACACCATCCTGTTGCGGGATCATTTTTAAGGTGGCGCCTTTTTCTTCGCATAACAGCTGCCAGGGAACAATGTTAGAGTGGTGCTCCATTTCGGTGATAATGATCTCGTCCCCTGCCTTTATATTTTTACGGCCCCAGGTATAAGCTACCAGGTTAATGCCTTCGGTAGTACCACGGGTAAAAATGATCTCTTCCCTTGAACCTGCATTGATGAACTGCCGGGCGGCATCACGGCTGGCTTCAAAAGCAGCGGTTGCTTCTTCGGCCAGGGTATGAATACCCCGGTGCACGTTCGCGTTATAATTCGTATAATAATCAACCAGTGCATCAATCACCACCTGCGGCTTCTGTGTAGTCGCGGCATTATCAAAATATACCAGTGGCTGACCTTTCACCTGCCGGTTCAGTGCCGGGAACTGTTGCCGGATGGCATATACATCCAGTTCCTTTGTTATGGTGTCGCTCTGTATCATGCTAAATCAAATTCCAAACGTTCTGAAATCAGTTTGTCAACATACTCCCGAATGGGAGCCAGCTTAATTTGCTCCAGAATATCCACTGCAAACCCGTGTAACAATAAAGAGCGGGCAGTGTTTTCCGAAATACCTCTCGAGCGCAGATAGAATAAACTTTCTTCATCGAGGCGGCCAATAGTACAACCGTGCGAACACTTTACATCATCTGCAAAGATCTCCAGCTGCGGTTTGGTGTTTACACTTGCTCCTTCGTTCAGTAAGATGTTCTTATTGCTCTGGTAGGCATTGGTCTTCTGGGCATCCTGCCGCACAAATATCTTTCCGTTGAACACACCAGTACTTTGGTCATCCAACATGCCCTTATACAACTCATTGCTTTCGCAATGCGGCTTGGCATGATCAACCACCGTATGGTTATCTATATGGCTTTGGCCCTGTTGTAAATAAATACCGTATAAATGCGCTTCGCAATACTGCTCGTCCAGCACAATGTTCAAGTTATTACGAACCAGCCCGGCATTCAATGATACCGTAACTGTATGCGTATAGCTCTTACCAATTTGTTGTATATGGGTAGTAGCTACCTGGCTGGCATGTGAAGCATCGGTTTGGATCTTGTAATATTCTGTGATGGCGTCTTTCTCAACCACGATCTCGATCACGCGGTTGGTAAAGCTTTCCTGCGTGCCCAGGGTGCTGAACGTTTCAACGAACTTCACCTGCGCATTCTCTCCTACATATACCAGCGTACGGGGCTGGGCCAGTACGTTTGCCTGACGCGCATCGGTAATATTATAAATGTAAATGGGATGCTCAATGATCTGCCCCTTCTTTACATGTACAAACACACCATCCTGCACAAAAGCAGTGCTCAACGCCATGATACCATCTTTCAGGTAATTGCTGCTATGGCCCAGGTGTTTTGAAACGATGTCCTTGTACTCGTTTTTAGCTGCTTCCTCCAAAGGCTGTATCGTCAACCCTTTTGAACGGATCACCGATAACTCAGGTGAGTAGCGGCCATTGATATACACCATTTCGTTAGCCTGTTCGTAACCGGGCAGGCGAACTGCAGACAGTTCGTTGGCGCTTACAGCTGATTGATTCGCCTGGTATTGATATTCTTTATTGAAGAAGCTGCCTATACGGGTATATTTCCACTCCTCGTGACGGGTGGTAGGAATACCCATTTTATTCAATGCCTCAAATGCTTTTTGACGAATAACGCCCAAACCATTCAGGTCGTTTACAGAAGGTAGCTGATTGTACCGCTCTTTAATATATTCTAGATTATTCATCTTTGTTTATTACGTTTCAGATTCCAAACTACTGGTTTAGGTCACCAGTTACCAGTTTCCGGTTTCCGGGTCTTGAGCTTACAGATTGCTAACTATTGATCAAACACCTGCATTGGTGGCCTGGTAACCGGTAACCGGCAACCGATCATTTATTCAATTATGCTTCAACTTTAAACTCATTCTTGATAAAATCATAGCCCTTTTCTTCCAGCTCAAGCGCCAGTTCTTTTGGACCAGATTTTACAATTCGTCCGTTGTACAGCACATGCACAAAATCAGGTACGATATAATCCAGCAGGCGTTGATAGTGGGTAACTACCAGTACGGCGTTATCCTTGCTACGTAATTTATTCACGCCATTGGCTACGATACGAATGGCATCGATATCCAAACCGGAATCAGTTTCATCGAGAATAGCCAGTTTGGGTTGCAGCATGGCCATCTGGAATACTTCATTCCTTTTCTTTTCACCGCCAGAAAAGCCTTCGTTCAGTGAACGGCTCAGCAGTGACTGATCGATGTTCACCATCGCCATTTTCTCTTTCATGAGTTTCAGGAATGCTACTGCATCCAAAGGCTCTTCCCCACGGTACTTACGTACTTCATTTACCGCAGTTTTTATAAAGTTGGTAGTGCTTAAACCTGGTATTTCAACAGGGTATTGAAATGCGAGGAATAAACCTTCACCAGCTCTTTCTTCCGGAGACAGATCCAGCAGATCCTTTCCGGCAAACTCAACCGTACCATCTGTTACTTCATAATCTTCCCGGCCAGCCAGTACCGATGCCAGGGTGCTTTTACCAGATCCGTTAGGTCCCATAATGGCATGCACTTCACCTGGTTTAATTTCGAGGTTAATACCTTTCAAAATTTTCTTCTCGTCAATACTTGCATGCAGGTTCTTAATTGATAACATAATAAATGATATAATTTAATCGTGAATCGTCATTTTTTTATTTCATTAGCATAACTTGTCCCGCTCTGCGGGATTTGCTAATTATCACATTAGCATATTAACCTACGCTTCCTTCAAGGCTGATCGCAAGCAGCTTCTGTGCTTCAACCGCAAACTCCATCGGCAACTGGTTCATAACTTCCTTGGCAAAACCATTAATGATCAGGGCAACGGCCGTTTCGGTATCAATACCGCGCTGGTTGCAGTAGAAGATCTGGTCTTCACCAATTTTGGAGGTAGTAGCTTCGTGCTCAACTACGGCTGTATTGTTCTTTACTTCAATATAAGGGAAGGTATGAGCGCCGCATTTGTCGCCTAATAATAAAGAGTCGCATTGGGAGAAGTTACGGGCATTGGCTGCATTTTTACCAACATGCACCAGTCCGCGGTAACTGTTGTTACTTACGCCGGCAGAAATACCTTTCGACACAATACGGCTGCGGGTATTTTTACCCAGGTGCATCATTTTAGTTCCGGTATCGGCCTGCTGGTGGTTATTGGTTACTGCTACAGAATAAAACTCACCAACTGAATGATCACCTTTCAGGATCACACTGGGATATTTCCAGGTAATGGACGAACCGGTTTCTACCTGCGTCCAGGATATTTTGGAATGAGCTCCCTGGCAAATACCGCGTTTGGTTACAAAGTTGTAAATACCGCCAACACCGTCCTTATCGCCGGGATACCAGTTTTGAACCGTTGAATATTTGATCTCGGCATTTTCCATGGCGATCAGCTCAACCACGGCAGCATGCAGCTGGTTCTCATCGCGAATAGGCGCTGTACAACCTTCCAGGTAGCTCACATAGCTGCCTTCATCGGCAATCAGCAATGTACGCTCAAACTGCCCGGTACCTTCCGCATTGATACGGAAATAGGTAGATAATTCCATCGGACAACGAACGCCTTTCGGAATATAGCAGAAAGACCCATCGCTGAAAACAGCTGAATTCAGGGCCGAGAAATAGTTATCGGTAATAGGTACTACTGAACCTATATATTTTTTAACCAGCTCAGGATGTTCCTGTATGGCTTCGCTGATAGAACAAAAGATGATGCCCAGCTCAGCCAGCTGCTCCTTGAAAGTGGTGCCAATGGAAACGCTGTCAATAACCGCATCTATGGCTACGCCGGAAAGGCGTTTTTGCTCATCGAGCGAAATACCCAGCTTTTCAAATGTTTTGCGCAGCTCGGGATCGATTTCATCGAGGCTGTTTACCTTCTTTTTCTGTTTGGGAGCAGAATAATATTTAATATCCTGATAATTAATGGCATCATACTTAATATTAGCCCAGGAAGGTTCCTGCATTTTAAGCCAGTGGTTATAAGCTTTTAGCCGCCATTCCAACATCCACTCCGGTTCATTTTTTTTGGCCGAAATAAAACGGATGGTGTCTTCATTTAGCCCCGGAGGCGCTTCATCCGCTTCAATTTCTGTTACGAAACCATATTTGTAATCACTGAGAACCGTTTTTTCAATTGCACTAAGCTCATTGTTCATATCAAAATACTTTTGAATTGACCTGTTTTCGAATTTGGAGCACAAAGGTACGACAATCTATACTAAAAAGTATAAACAGCTCTGCATCATTTCTATTATGGGGGGATAAATTTTATTTATAAAATTGTAGTCACTGACTTTCAAAGACATACAACTTTATTAGCCGGCTGGGTTCGCTTTTGTTAAAAGTCTTTTCAGCGGGTAGCGCTGATGCCGGTCGGGGAATTGCGCCGCAAAGGTAGGGAAAACGCGGCTACCAGTTACCAGTTTCCAGGCCTCTTCCTTCAAAAATAAAACAGGGCTGTAGCCATCCATCTCATGTTCTACTTTCCAGGTAAGCAATCCATTATGATGCAGGAACACAGCTTTTAGTTCAGGGAGGTTGGTAATCGGAGCGAACTGGTCGCCATCGTAAGACTTGTTCAACTGCTTCAACTGCCCTGCAGCGAACAGGCCATTAAAATATTATTGAGAACAAGGTATCTGTGATGGATACGTGTACATGTAGTTTCATTGTGTTTGGGTTTAGAAGAACGAGGTAAAATAAACCCGTGCAAATGCCTCGTACCTAACCATGAAAACAGCATGATTTAAATCATGATGCAGACCTTCTGTTCTAGCTACATTGGCGGCAACCATCCATTGTTAATATTCAATTTTTCAATGCGCCTGCCAACTTTTTCTACAATAGCTCGCGGATAACCTTCCACACATTCTCGGCCACTATTTTATGCCCCTCCCGGTTAGGATGGATGCCATCGGCCTGGTTCAGCGATGCAACGCCGCCTACATGCTCGAGAAGAAATGGGATAAGATATAGATTGTTTTTGCTTGCCAATTGTTCAAACGTTCCGCGGAAAGCGGTTGCATACTGCCGGCCCATGTTGGGTGGAACCTGCATACCCGCCAGAATTATTTTTGCGTTGGGGTATTTTTCTCTTACCCGGTCAATAATAGCTTGCAGGTTACGGGAAGTTTCTGCGATAGGAATACCCCGCAGACCATCATTTCCGCCCAGTTCCAATACAAATACATCTACCGGCTGCCGGAGTATCCAGTCGATCCGGCTTCTACCACCTGCAGTGGTTTCGCCGCTTACTCCCGCATTCACTACCTTATAAGGCAATTGCAGACTATCTATTTTTTCCTGCACCAATGCGGGGAATGCTTCCGATGAAGCGTCCACGCCATACCCTGCAGTTAAACTGTTACCATAGAATACTATGGTCTTTGTTTTTACATTGTCAGCTGTTCCTGTCACCTGTTCCCGCTTTTGTTTGGCAGCTTCGCTCGTTTTTTCCTCGTTATTCGCGCAGCCGGCCAGCAATATCAACGCCAGTAAACCGGCTGCAAATAGTTTTCCGCCCATATAATAAATACTGCTAAACTGTTTCATCGGTACCTCCTTTAGAATTTGCCCTTTTATTTCATTCAAATCACCTGCCGGATTTTTCAACATTTCCTGGTCTTCAATCCCCGTTTTCAAGGTAAAGAAGAGAACTATTCCTGTTTTTTCCGCTGTTCCGTCTATACGATCTTTCGAATAGTTTACTCTCAAAATAACATTAATTTAAGCAACTTTATTACTACACAACTGTAATTAAAAGTTTAATCCTTGCGAGTAGTAAGTGGCGAGTCGCCGACAAAGCTTCGCTTGTCGAGATGCCGGCCGCGAGCATCGGAACGGGGAAATACAAGGGGGCGGAAATCTACTGCTAACCACAACTTTTCAATTAAACAGGCAGTCAGGTAATAGCGAGTGACACGTAAAACCACTAGCCATTTACCACCAGCCACTAGCTTTTTAGCATATATGGAAACAATTCTCAACGTAAAGAACGTTAGCAAAACATACCAGGGCGCGGGGCAAACCCTGACGGTGCTCAATGATGTGAATTTCGCGGTGGAAGCCGGTTCAACCGTTTCTATTGTCGGCCCATCAGGCAGTGGTAAAACTACGCTGCTGGGACTCTGCGCCGGGCTCGACCGGGCCAGTATGGGTTCGGTAGAACTTAACAATATCCGGCTCGATCAATTGAGTGAAGATGAACGGGCACAAGTGCGCAACCGCTATGTAGGTTTTATTTTTCAGAACTTCCAGTTACTGCCTACGCTCACTGCGCTCGAAAATGTGATGGTGCCGTTGGAATTGCGGGGTGAAAAACATGTGCGCGCCCGGTCAATCGGATTGCTGGAAAAAGTTGGCCTGCAAAACCGTATCCATCACTACCCTGCCCAGCTGTCGGGCGGCGAACAGCAACGGGTGTCACTGGCCCGGGCTTTTGCTAATAAACCCCGCATCTTATTTGCCGACGAACCAACCGGTAACCTCGATGTGGAAACCAGTGACAAAGTGATCAAACTCCTGTTCGACCTGAACCAGGAGGCCGGCACAACATTGATCATCGTGACCCATAACCTGGAACTGGCTTCACAAACCAAACGTATTATAAAGATCAAAGGCGGGCATCTCGTAGCTGATGAACTGAACTAAAAATCCGAAATTACAAATCACAAGACCCAGATAAATCTCAAAACTCAATGAACAAATCACAATGGTAAATCGCAATTCTCAAATAAATGCCCAACTCAGATTATTGGTCTTATTGGTTTTTGGAATTTATTTGGTACCTGGTTCCTGTGGTTTGTGATTTAAATAAGGCAGGATGGATTTAATGAGATTCAAATACAAAAGAAAACTTCGCTTTGGCTGGTTATTGAAAATGGCCTGGCGTGATAGCCGGCGTAACCGGTCGCGTTTGTTCTTATTTATTTCATCCATCGTACTGGGTATTGCCGCCCTGGTAGCCATTTTCTCGCTGGGCGATAATGTGCGCAGCGACATTGACTCGCAGGCAAAAACACTTGTAGGCGCCGACCTTGTTATTGAAAGTAACAAAAGGGTCAGCTCCCGCATCAGGCCCCTGCTCGATTCACTCGGCGATCAGCGTTCGGTTGAACGCACCTTCGCCTCCATGATCTATTTTACCAAATCCGACGGCACGAGGCTGGTACAGGTACGGGCGCTCGAAGGCGATTACCCCTACTATGGTTCTATTGAAACCACGCCGGTACGGGCCGCGCGATCATTTCGCAATACCCGCGAGGCCCTGGTTGATAAAACCTTAATGCTGCAGTACAATGCGCAGGTGGGCGACTCGATACAAATTGGCGATGTTACCTTCGCCATTGCAGGGGTTATCACCAAAGCACCGGGCCGAACCGGCATTTCCACCACCGTAGCGCCGCCCGTTTATATTCCCCTCAAATACCTCGACTCTACCGGTCTCATTCAGAAAGGCAGCCGTATTGCAACGACCTATTACTATAAATATGCCGATCCTGCTGTCATTGGATCTGTGCTTTCGGCTATTGAATCGCGTTTGGAAAAAGAAGGACTTGATTACGATACGGTTGAAGAAAGAAAAAGAAATACCGGCCGGGCGTTTGAGGATTTCAACCAGTTCCTTACCCTCATCAGCTTTATAGCACTGTTACTGGGTTGTATTGGCGTAGCAAGCGCCATCCATATTTATATGCGCGAAAAGATCGCGTCCATCGCTATCCTTCGCTGCCTGGGCGTGAATTCATCGCAGGCATTCCTGATCTATTTAATTCAGATCGTTACCATAGGTTTAATAGGTTCTATGCTGGGCGCATTGCTGGGCATCGTCATTCAGCATCAATTACCCGCCGTATTAAAAGATTTTTTACCAGTGCAGGTAACGACCAGCATTTCGTGGAAGGCCATCGGACAGGGTCTTATCTCAGGCGTGGTGATCTCTTTATTGTTTGCCTTGCTGCCCCTGGTGAATGTGCGAAATATTTCTCCGCTGTACACCCTGCGCCTCTCGGTTGAACATATCAGGTTCCGTGACCCGCTCAAGTGGCTGGTGTATGCAGCCATACTCTTCTTTGTGGCCGGTTTTACCTGGTGGCAGATCCACAGCTGGCGGCAGTCGATCATTTTTACCGGCAGCATTTTGGTTGCCTTCCTGTTGTTATCCCTTGTAGCATTGACATTGCGCTGGCTGGTGCGACGGTTCTTCCCTACCTCCTGGAATTACCTGTGGCGGCAGGGCTTTGCCAATTTGTACCGCCCCAACAATCAAACGCTTATCCTCATTGTAACCATCGGTTTGGGGGCAGCCTTTATCGGCACCCTGTACTTTATTCAGGATATACTCATCAGCCGGGTAACGTTATCGGGTAGCGGCAGCCAGCCCAATATGGTCCTTTTCGACATCCAGAACAACCAGAAAGACAGTGTGGCCAAACTGGCCACACAATATAAACTGCCCGTTATGCAGCAGGTTCCCATTGTTACCATGCGGGTAGAAGAGATCAACCACCAGACCGCCGCCCAGGTTAAACAGGATACCAGCTCAGGCTATCGTACGGAAGCCTATGAATGGGAATTCCGCGTAACCTACCGCGATACCCTGACGAGCTCCGAAAAACTGACCGCGGGAAAATTATATGGTCCGGTTAAATCTGCTGATGATGTGATCTACATTTCCATGGAAGACCGGTACGCCAAACGTATTCACGTAAACCTGGGTGATCATATTATCTTCAACGTGCAGGGTACGTTGATCCCAACGGTAGTGGGCAGCTTCAGGCAGGTTGACTGGCAACGGGTGCAAACCAATTTCAGGGTGGTATTTCCCACCGGCGTGCTCGAAGAAGCACCCCAGTTCCACGTATTGGTTACGCGGGTGCCAACGCCGGAAGTATCTGCCCGGTTCCAGCAGGCCATTGTGAAAAAGTATCCCAACGTTTCGGTCATCGACCTCAACCTGATCCTTACCGTGTTGGATGAAGTGCTGGATAAGATCGGTTTCGTGATCCGCTTTATGGCTGGGTTCAGCATTATTACCGGTTTGATCGTACTCATTGCTTCGGTGCTCATCAGTAAATTTCAACGCATCCAGGAAAGTATCCTGTTGCGAACACTGGGCGCCAGCCGGAAACAAATCTTATTTATCACTGCCCTTGAATATTTCTTTTTAGGTGCGCTGGCAGCTGCCACCGGCATTCTGTTATCGATGGCAGCCAGCTGGGCATTGGCAAAATATAGTTTCAAAGCGCCCTTTACCCCACATGCGCTTCCGATCTTAATTTTGTTTACGGCCATTTCGCTCTTAACGGTCATCATCGGCCTGCTCAATAGCCGCAGTTTATTGAACAAACCACCGTTGGAGGTCTTACGCAAAGAAGTATAGGCGCTGAAGGCGCAAGGCTAAAGGCTGAAGGCCGAAGGCTGAAGGCACAAGGCTAAAGGCGCAAGGCTGAAGGCTAAAGGCGGAAGGCTGAAGGCGCAAAGCTAAAGGCTAAAGGCTTAAGGCTAAAGGCGCAAGGCTGAAGGCGGAAGGCTGAAGGCTGAAGGCGCAAGGCCACGCAAGCGATCTGCGTTAACCGTTAAGCGTTTATCGTTGAGCGTTTAACCCGCCTTCGCTAAAGCTACGGACGGGCAAGCGTTCAGCGTAACCGGTAAATGATCCGTAAGCCGCCGGGCACGGCCGGCAGTACACGCTTCCCCGGAACATTAGTAGTATTGTTTTCGCTCACCCTGTCATTTTGGGCCAGCATCCGGAAGCCATGCTCAAACCGGCTGTCAGGCGGTTCGTTGTATAAACCTTCCTTCTTGAAATGAACGCCCAGCCCAAGATATATTTCCATGAAAAAACGGCGGTTGTTGGTAAAGTACTGCTTTAATCCTCCCATTATATGTACACCCATTACCCGTTTCTTAAAGCGGAATCTGGCCAGTTCCTCATACGAGGCCACATCCTGCACTACATCGCGTTCGATCCAGTCTTTCACATGATACATTACCTGTTTATAATGCAATTGCAGGTCAATAAAATAGTCTTTGTATTTGCCGGGGTATAACCTTGCCCCCGGACGCAATAGCAGGCCGGTGGCCTGCCTCGTCTTTGGAAGATAGGTTGAATACCAGATAGCGCCTGCATCCAGGGTGGCCGACCAGGTCCTGTTGAACCTGTACTCTCCTCCCACGGTAACATTTCCGTCTAAAAAATCCATCCAGCCCAAGGGATTATGGCGCAGGTAAACGGTTCCGGTATCGGCTTTCAACCCCTGGTATTTGATCCTTTGAGCGCTGCCCGTTTCTGCCGCCAGCAGCCACAGGCACAACACGTAAACACGAATCATTATTTAATTTTTGTAATGAGGGCTGGGGCCATGCGGCTGGAAATATCAAACAGGTTCATGCCATCCTGCACCTGGCAGATGAGGGTATTATTATAGGGGATCACATCCAGGTACCAGTCATCAGGGATCTTCTTAATGAGCTGCGGATTGAATGCACTGCTGATGTTAAAAACATACAGGCCATCGCGGTTGCATACATACAAAGCAGTATCAGCATAGCCTAACCCGTAAGGTTCACTCACCGGGAAGGTTGCTTTCTGAACCGGTTTCGTAATATCTTTTATATCATAGGCAGCCAGAATACTTTGGGTACCGCCGCACAGCTGGTTCGTGCGCAATGTTGCATACGCAACTGTATCCCTGGCAACCACAGGATCGCAACGGCGTAGTACCTCCGGCGAAATGGCCATGCTCAGTTTCTGCGGATTTTCAGGATCATCAACCGAAAAAATATGCACTACACTGGTTGAGCCAATAAACAGCTTGTCTTTAAACGGATAAATGGTCTCAATCTCAAAACCCACCGGTACTGTATTTTTCAAAACCGGATTGGCTGCATCGGCGATATTAAATACTTTCAGGTTCGATTTATCTACGGTATACAGGTAATTACCACTTATGGTAAAGCGGGCTGTTGAGCCGCCACTGCCGGTGAGTTTGCCTGAATCTGTAGCTTTATGACATTGAACAACTGCTACCAGTACTACTGCCAGCAGTATACAGGATAATAAATGCTTCATGCGAAATGTTTTTAGCGTCTGCAGTTGACAGTTTTACCGGTCTGTAATTCCCAGGCTACCACAATGCCTTTGGTCGTATCGGGACATTCGAAATAACCCGTTTGCTGGGGATATTGCTGATTCACATAAGGAAAAGCTCCTTCCACTCTATTTACCACCGTGGGATTGTTAATATCCCTGATATCGATTACCACGAGGTCGTTTACATTGTTGGCATAGATATAATTGCCCTTTACAGCAAACTCGGTATTGTAGGGAATATTCAAAAAACCGATCTTTTTAGGATGCATCCGGTCGCTATTATCGATGATATGAATGCCTTTATTCTGGTCGTTCTGAAAAATATAGTTTGCAAAGGCATATATCTTCCCGGATCTTTCGGTTGTTCGTGCACTGGAGAGGGAAATGTTATTTTTTTCGGTTGCGGACATATACACAGGTACATAAGCCTGCTTGTCCCCTGTGGAATCCGGATAATCCGGTTCGCAACTATACAGGCAAAGGCATAACCCTATGCCGGAAGCAATTAGTAATGGGGGGTTCATGCGTTTAATTTGAAAGTTCAAGACATTCCCCTTTTAACGGCCGTTGCAGCTGTTTATTCACCAGAGACTGTTTAAGATTTCATTAACGTTTCATTATCTAAACCGGTCATGCAGGTCGCAGGAATGTGAAGTGTGAACTTACCAGCCCTGTCAACGCTATCAACCCATGAACTTGTCAACTCGTTAACTTTACCTTATCTTAGCGCCCTCTTTAGAACCTCTTCTTCCACAAAAATTAAGAAACCGATTGGCAGTGCTGAATGCGAAAAAAGCGACACGGAAGTCCCGCTTTTTACAGGCATTTTATTTTCCAATGCCCAAGATGGTTCCCGACGAAAAATGGCAGCCAGGCAAATGTCCAGGCTGAAGGTACAGATCCATTATATCCTTTCATGAAAGAGCCACAGAGCCGTTCCTGATCCTGTCAACCCCTAACCAGAATGTATGCGCCAGACCAGAAAGCTGTCTGCCTCTTTTGTATTGTTGTTCTTCTCTTTTCTTCTTGCTTCTCCTGCATTCACGCAGGTGACAGCCGGCATCAGGGCCAATGGTAAAATGGTAGATCATGGCGACACGGTACGAATATGCGAAGGCAATTCGATACAGTACCTGAGCGCTGCCCAGGGCTCTTTTATCATCGGCTGGACTTTTACCGGGGGGCATATCCCGGGCGCTTCGGGGATTGGTCCCTTTAACGTGTATTATCCTGCTACCGGTTATTATGCGACCAAACAGATCGTTACTGCCGGCAATATGGCCGACTCCATATTGATCGTAGTATATGTTTCCAACGAAAAGCCGGCTGCGGGTTTCAGCTTCTCTCCCAACAACGTGTGTGGGAATATAGATATTCAGTTCACCGGTCATGCCACAGGTACGGGTTTGTCATACTTCTGGACCTTTGGCGATGGTACTACCAGTACCTTACCCAACCCTACCCATCAATTTCTGCAGGCAGTAGGAATGCCGGGCACTACCACGTATTCCGTAAAACAGGTTGTTACCAACCTGTTTGGTTGTAAAGATTCAACCACCCAACAGGTGACCATCCGGAATGTTCCCGACGCTTCAATAGGCAATGCCGATGCCAACATAAACTTTGGCACTTTTAACGGCGTATCCACTTTCAGGCGCTGCTCAAATATTCCCTCGTATACGTTTAGCTTTATTAACCAGTCAACCACCATGCCCATTAATACCAGCTACTCCATTTCCTGGGGCGATGGTACGCCGGATACATCTTTCAACAGCTGGCCTGCCGGCACTGTTATAAAGCATATTTTTCCTTTAGGCAGCAGCAGCATGACCGTTCGGGTTACCGGAGCCGATGGCTGTATCGGCATAAGAAAATATATTGTATTTCTTGGCTCAACGCCCGCAGGAGGATTGTCGAGCCTGGGCAATACCGATATCTGTGCATCCGACTCGCTGCGCTTTGCCATCAATAACATTGCGGCAAATCCGCCAGGAACGCAATACACCTTCCTCATCAATGATGGTTCCGCTCCACAGGTGTTTGTACATCCGCCGCCTGCCGTGGCAGCGCATTTCTTTGCGCACGGTTCCTGTTCTTTCTCCAGCAGCAGCGGTAACAATACCTTCAACAACGCATTTGGCGCTTACTTAACTATCGAGAATCCGTGTGGTACAACAAGCCCGTCGGTAGTGCCTATTTATGTGTCGGGTAAACCGCGGGCACAGATCGCAGTATCACCCTCCGAAACGGTTTGTACCCAGGCAGCTGTTTCCATCGTCAGCAATTCCACTTATGGATCGGTGATCACGCCCACGGGCGGCACCGGTTCTACCTGTACCAATTCAGGCAAGCAGGTTTGGACCATTTCTCCCGCGTCTGGTTACACGATCAATTCCGGCAACCTGGGATCTTTGAACGGCAGTTCTTTAAATGGCTTATTATGGAACAGCGGTTCAAATGCATTGAACGTTACCTTCAACGCCACCGGTACTTATACGGTCAAGCTGTATGTTTTCAATGATAAATGTGGGCTCGACAGCACCTTGAAAGTGATCTGTGTGCGCAATCCGCCAGATGCGCAGTTCTCTATGAGCCGTAAAATGAGCTGTGGCCCGGGGAGCGCCCTGTTCACCAATACATCACCTGTCAATGGCTGCCAGGGTGATGAGTATAAATGGGAAGTAACTTATGATGATCCCCTGAACTGTGGCTCGAGCCAGTCGCCTGCCTGGCAGTTCCTGAATGGCGCCACAGAAGAAACCACTTCACCAGAAATCCGGTTCAATGCACCGGGCAGATATATTATTCGCCTTACGGTAACTGCGGCGGCTGCACGAACCGCCTGTGCTGAATCCTTTAAACAGGATACATTTTATGTAAGCAGTTTACCCAAGGCTGCCATCGATCCGATCCCTGCAGTGTGTATTACCAATGGCCTCACTCCTTCGGCTACGTCAAACACATGCTATTCCCCGGGCCCCCTTGGCTACCAATGGAATTTTACCAATGGAACACCAGCCACTTCCAACCTGCAGCACCCTGGCACCATTCATTACGCCGGCACCGGCACCCATGCGGTTCAACTCAAGGTCATTGACAGCTCCTGTAATACCAGTGTCGTTTTGAATACAACCGTTACCGTAACACCCAAACCCGTTGCCAATGCAGGCCCGGATACTGCCATTTGCGGCAGAGCCGTTATTACTCTTGGCGCACCCGCAGTGAACGGGGTTAGCTACCAATGGTCGCCCGCAACAGGCCTCAGCAACCCGGCTATTGCCAACCCGGTTCTACAGCTCGATTATACCGGATCTGCCAACGATACCACTTATGGTTATCAACTAACAGCTTCTATTGGCGCCAATTGCGCTACGGAAGATTCTATTTATATCAGGGTTAAACGCCGGCCGGTAGTTACGCTCAACACACCCGCTACCACCATTTGTATCAACACCAGTACCCGGCTTGAAGCGGGTGGCGCCGGCTCTTACACCTGGTGGCCCGGCACATCGTTAAACCATATAGCTCCTGATACCGTTATGGCGGCGCCCACCACTACCACTACTTACTATGTTGCTGGCACTCTGGCCAATGGATGTGCAGATACTACCAGTGTACAGGTGACCGTAAACCCCGATGCCAAAGCACAGTTCACCGCAACGGGCATCACCCAATGTGCTCCCGTGAACCTCGATACGGTAATTCAAACCACGCCTTTTCCGCAGGGCAATGGCTTGTATACCTGGTATGCCAATGGTACGCCCATCAGCTCCGGTACCAATAGCGCTTTTCCCAGCTACCCAATCAACGGCCAGGCTGAAACGGCGATCATAAAACTGGTTACCAGCAGTAGACATGGTTGTAAGGCAGACAGTATGGAAATGACATTCAACACGGTTCCGGGTGTAACGGCCGGTTTTACAAAAGACCAGTCAAAAGGCTGCGGTCCCTTGACCGTTAGTTTTACCAATACCTCAGGCCTGTTAAGTGGCATCCAGTTCTTTTGGGATTTTGGCAATGGTATTTCCAGCAACCAGGTGTCGCCCGCCGCTATTACCTACCATCCCGGTGCCGATTTCAGGGATACAACTTATTACATAACGCTGAAAGCCTATAATGGCTGTGATACTTCATACCATCGCGATAGCGTATTGGTGTATGCCAACGCCAAAGCACGGTTTACGGTTGACACCACCAAAGGCTGTTCGCCTTTTGATGTCACCATTACCAATAAATCGGCGGGAAACAATGTTGCTTATTACTGGGACTTTGGCGATGGTCTTAAAGATACCACTACCACGAACAATCCATTTGTACATGTATATCATACAGGCGCTATCAGCACGTATGAGATCCGGTTGATCGCCGAAAACCAATGCCGGCGCGATACCCAACGCATCAGTGTGCTGGTAATGCCGAATTCCATAGATGCACACATAACCATAAACGGCAACCAGTTGGAAGGCTGCGCCCCGCATCCTGTCACATTCAATAACAGCAGCGTTGGCGCATCAACGCTTACCTGGGATTTTGGCGACAATGCTGCCAGGATCACCACTCCCAATGCACAGAATATCGTAAGCTATACCTATCAGCGCCCGGGCACATTTACGGTAACTGTGAGACTGCAAAATGACTGTTCCGATACCACGATCTATCGAAAGGTAACCGTTCATGCGCCCCCTGTTGCCGGCTTTAACCTGAACGATGCGCTTGTTTGCACCGGTAACAATGTGTTTACGGCCAATACAGCCCAGGAAGCAACAGCCTATGAATGGTTCTGGGGAGATGGACAAACCTCCTCTACAACCAACGGTTCCCATGCCTACGCTTCAGCAGGCAGTTACACCATTCAGCAGGTGGCTAAAAAAATAAACAATGCCGGGATGGTTTGTACAGATACCGCCTCGCACCTGGTGGTGATCACAGATAAAATAAAAGCCCGGCTAACAGTACGCCCCGGCAAAACGTGTGTGCCTTATACGTTACAAACGACTGCCACCGGCGCTGCCAATGCCTTCAAAACAGCATGGATATTTTACGACAGCGCCCAGGCGCCCTATACCTTCAACGCCACCGGTAGTTCTGCAGCTCACGTGTATAACAAGCCCGGTAAATACCAGGTAAAACTGATCGTACATACAACAAACGAATGTGCCGACAGTACAACCTTTTCTTTTGAAGTGCATAATACACCTGTAGTGCTTGGCACACCGGCCAGCAACAGTACCTGCAGCCACGACACAACCCTGTCGTTCAACGCCCATGTGAGTTATACGGGCACCGATGACGTGCACCTGAAATGGTTTGTCAATAACGACCTGCAGGGTATGGCCAATCCGTTTGCTTATCGTTTCAAGGCGCCGGTACAAGCTGGTACGCCAACTGTTTACTCCATTCAGGTACTGGCAGAAAACGCCGCCGGCTGCGGCGACACAACTTCGGCGGGCGAGCTGCACATGCAGCCTTTACCGCGGCCTGCCATTGCATTGTCACCAGCCAATATATTGCTGCAACCCGATTATACATTCACCTTTTGGGATACAGTGGCTACCAATGCCAATAAAGTGTACACCTGGGATATGGGCGATAAAACGCGGCAGCAATTGTCGGGGCAGAAAATAACCTACGAATATGCCGACACCGGCGCTTATAAAATACAGTTATATGTGCATGATCATGGAACCGGCTGCAGCGGGTACGATACTGTGCACGTACGCATCCTGCATGTACCCGGTTACCTGTATGTGCCAAACGCCATTTGCCCCGGATGCAGCAACAACGCGTTACGGCAGTTCCTGCCCATGGGAAAAGGGCTATCGCAATACCGCTTGCGCATTTTCAATACCTGGGGGCAGAAAATATTTGAAACAACCCGGCTCGATGGCAATGGATCGCCCAACGACCCCTGGGATGGAAGATACAATGGCCAGGCTGTACAGCAGGACACCTATGGCTGGCAGATAGAAGCCAGGTATATAAACGGAACAGAATGGAAAGGTATGCTGTTCCCTAATAGTGATAAACCCGTTAAGGCAGGGTTTATTACGGTTGTGAAATAGTTGATCAGTTGACCAGTTGACCAGTTAACGAGTTGAAGAGTTACTGAGTTGTTCAGTTATTAAGTTATTCAGCCAATTATAGGATCGGCACATTGGTTTTGAATTTCATTAGCATATTAGCCAATTAGCACATCAGCACATTGGTTCTGCCGTTCACAACAAAACAATATCTTAAGAATGAAAGTATATTTACTGGCGTGCATCATGACCCTGTCACCAACCTGTTCCCTACAGGCCCAGGACCCGGTATTTTCCCAGCCGTTTTTGTCGCCGGTATACCTGAACCCTGCAGCCACGGGCGCAGGTGATTACGATCTGCGGTTCAGCGCCATCTATCGCCGCCAATGGTGGAGTCTACCTTCGCAGATCTCCTACAGTGCTGTCTCCGTAGATAAATACATGCCCTCCCTGCATGGCGGTTTTGGCCTGCTGGGCACACACTCCAGTGAAGGGTATTTAAAAAAAACCGGCATTTATGGGTCATATGCCTATACCATTTGTTCCGGCACTTTGTCGCCAGCCGAAAATGGCGATGTGCCGCGCTGGTTTGCCAGCGGCGGTTTGCAATTTGGTTTTGTACAACGCCGCATCGATTACAGCAAACTGGTCTTTGCCGATCAGCTCGATGCTGATGGAATAATTCCCGGCAGTGTGTCCGCTGCCGACAAAGCCATTAACAGCGGTAAATGGTATCCTGATTTTGCTGCCGGATTGTTCTTTAACTATAACTGGAATGACAATAACCGGTTGTTACTGGGAGGCAGCGCACATCACATTAACCGGCCCGATGAGTCGCTCACCAATTCGGCCGATTCATTTCGCAGCCAGCTGCCCGTTCGCTGGACGGGCAATGCCATGTACACGTATACCAATCCCGAACAAACATGGTCGTATAGCCTGGCCGGTATTGTATACACACAGGCCAAACAACACTCATTGCAGGTAGGAACAGAAATTACCCAAAATGAATATGACATCAGCCTGGGCTTATGGTACCGCGGTGGTATTAATTTCCGGAATTACGATGTCTTTACCGTGACACTTTCCATTAACCTGGCTGGTCGCAGCGGCGATGGCTATAAAGTGCGGGCAGGCGCCGCCCACGATGCGCCGATCGGCCAAAACCGGTATTCGTATACTACCGGCAGTTCAGAACTCGGCTTTGTATGGGATCAAAGCACATACGACCAGGAAGCTGGCCATGCGTGCAAACCACGCATAAACAGCAAAAGTGCGTGCCCGATCCGATAAGTTATTTATGTGTAATTATTACGCGGTTATGCTCTTCTTTTATAACTCCAACAGACCACTGAACATAACCTTTTTACTACCTTTTATTGGCCCTGGAGTAACCCCAGGATCGCAATTGCGTCGTACCAGCTTCGCTGATATTTCGTATATATTCCGTAGATGTCTCGTAGATGTCTCGTATATAAGCCGTTCCTTTAAAGGTACGGGACATGTACGGCACATCCTGGAGATACGTACATTAAACACATTAAACATGGGCGAAGCTGACCCGAACCAGATACGATCCAGGGGGCATCCAGGTGTGTTCAACAGGTTATAAAAAGCAGTAAAGCGTTAAAGAAAAAGGAGATTATAAAGGATCGTGATCCTTTGCCTTGAACTTGTAATCATTAAAAAGCGGGAGTGGCTCTTTTACATATAGTTTATTGGGAGCCTTTGTTTTGGATACAGTTTTTTTCTCTTCATTGATAACTTCTTCTTTCTTGTAAACTAACCTTAACGAGGAAGATTCTTCCGCTGCCGTCAGTTGAACTGGTTGGGTATTTCCTTTGATTTTCATGAGCAGTGCATTTAGTAAGTTATGAGGGACTTACATAGTAAAAAAAACAGACCACCTGCTTCCAGCGGGGTGATCTGCTTATATTCACATCTTGTGTTGACTAATTTCCTCAGTCGTAGAAATAAAAACTGATAATGGGGCAAGCTTTAGTCGGGTAATAACTCAACCTGCGCATGTTCGTTAATGATAATCGTATCGCCAATGCTTATACTGCCGGTTCCGTGGAACAATAAGTTCTGTCCGAACAGGATCTTTTTATTCTTTGTGCGGTAGGTGCTGAGTGTTCTAAGGGGCTCTTTGGCTTTTTCGGCGGTTTGCTGGTCAATTGTCGTAATTACGCAGCGGGAACAGGGCTTCACCCCGAAAAAAGAGACCCCATTGATCTGGAACTGTTTCATCGAATCCTCCAGGAAGGCCGCTCCTCCCTTAAAGACAATGTTTGGCCGGAAGCGGTTCATGGGCACAGGTATTTCCAACCGGCTGTTCAGGTCGTCGAGCGAGGCCTGGCTGATCAGCAGTAAAGGATAGCCGTCGGAAAAACTGGTGATTTCCTTATTGTGCGCATAACGGCCGTCAACATAGCGGCGGGTTGTGTCGGGCATATACACCAGTTTGCAGGGCAGCCCTAACTGTTCACTGAACCAGGCGTTGGCCCGGTCACTCACCTTTTGAGCCCGGCAATGATTGCTCCACACGGTAACCATAAACGTTTCTAAACTGGCGGGTTCAAATGGGATCAGCAATTCCGCCCCGGGAACACCGGTATTTTGTACCAGCAGGCCCCCATCGGTAAGCTGTACCTTCAATAAAGCCATTGCACTTATTTCGCGTTGCGACAGGAACCGGTCATTTTCATCAACCAGCATCCATCTTCTATCGTATTGAAATCCGCGATCGGTAAGTGTGGCTGTGTTCACGGCAATACCACCCAATGATTTTATAGGGTAAATGTATAATTCGCTAACTGTAAGCATACGCTAAGGTAGCAAGATGTAAGTTATTGGGTTAAACCGGTAAAATAAAAAAGCCCTTCGATGGTTCGAAGGGCTCTCCCGGCACTTTTTGTCGGGACAGATATTTTGATGGAACATACCCCGGCTAGGCGATACCAACCGAAAGTGTCCATGAATGATCTGTAGATTTCATGAATACCTCCTTTTCTTTGGTGAACTGTAAATATACGCAAAAAACGACATCGGCCGCCCCGCAAAACGTATTCATACTCTTATAAAAATGTTATATACTGAACACTACTACATTGTATGTATGGCCTGATAAATAATTTCTGGTATTAACTTTGTATTACCAGATGCCCTGATATAACACACCGGCAGTTGGCGCCTGCCGGGCAAAAGGCCTGACATTCTATTGCAGCAACTCTACGCAAATACTTTTCTATGATACTTTCGCCTTCGGCAAAGAATATTTGCAACACCTGCGGTGTGCGATATGGAACTTCTATCATTCCTGCTATTTGCGATATCTGCGCCGATGACCGGCAATACCTGGGTTTTACGGGACAAACGTGGACGAGCTATAATGAACTGGCTGCCAGGAGCAGCATTCGTTTTTGCCGCTTACAGTCAACGATATACGATCTCCGAATAACCCCGGCCTTTGCCATCGGCCAAAAAGCACACCTGGTACTTTCACCTGCCGGCAATGTGCTGTGGGATTGCCTGCCTTTCATCGACGATCAAACCATTGCTTTCGTCCGGTCGCTGGGCGGTATCAGCGCCATTGCCATTTCACACCCGCACTATTACAGTCTGATGCAGGATTGGGCCACTGCCTTTGACTGTCCTATTTATTTGCATGCCAATGATAAAGAATGGATCAAAGATCCCGGAGGATATATCGAACTGTGGTCGGGCAGTACCAAAACGCTTTGGGATAACATTAGTATCGTGCACACAGGCGGTCATTTTGCCGGCAGCACCATCCTCCATTTGCCTGATCATGGCCGGTCGGGCTGTTTACTAACCGGCGACAGCATTTACATAGCGCCCAGCCGGCGCCATATGGCCTTTATGTATAGTTACCCAAATCATATTCCGCTTCCCAAAAAAGACATAGAACTTATTTACGAACGGGTGCATCCACTGCCCTTCGACGCCATGTACGGCGCTTTTGAATGGATGAATATCACAGAAGGCGCGCGGGCCATTTTTGAAAGATCGATCAGCCGTTATCTTTCCATTTATTGAACGCTGAATTTTTTACTATCTGGTGACAATGGAAAAGCACGATACTGTTCGCTGGTGAACCCCGGTGAATTACTTATCTCAATTAGAGAAAACACTTAAGCCATTTTTTAATATATTTTTGTAAACTTGCATCCCGCTGTTAGCTGTGCCAAAAAGCGCAGATAATGCGATGATTTCAGGTTCCGCACCGCACTGATTATAGCAACCTCCGTGATTTGAAACTGGAAAGTTATTCCTGTACCATTAGCAATTTATTGATAGTCACTAACCTTATCTTTATAGAGTTCGGTATTACAGTAAGCCGGGTTTTATAAAGATGTATTGCCAGTAGTTGGTTCCCGATAACAGATGATCATAAATTGAAACCCGATGAAGAAGAAATTTTTGGAAAAGGAAGATTGGCTCACAGCGTTTAATCAAGGGAATAGTAGTGCCTTTCGCGTGATTTTCGAGAACTACAACAAACTGCTTTTTACCTGTGCCGTGCAATTGGTAAAGGATAAAGAGCAGGCTGAGGACATTGTATCTGAAGCTTTTACAAAACTATGGCAACGGCATGATGTTTTTCAGACCGAAGAACACATAAAAGCGTTTTTATTTGTGACCACCCGCAACGCCAGCCTCAATTACCTGCGGCATATACAAAGAAAAACTGCGTCCCAAAACGAATTGTCGTATCTGCAAAGAGATAAGGACGACCAGGATGTGATTACCGATATGATAGAAGGCGAATTACTCAAAAGGATCTACCCGCTCATAGAGACCCTGCCCCATAAATGCAAGATCATCTTTAAAATGATCTATTTTGAAGATGCCAGCACCGACGAGGTGGCGGAAAAACTGCATATCAGTGCGCGGAATGTATTGAACCAGAAAAGCAGGGCCATCCAGTTACTGAAAAAGAAACTGCTGGTGGCTGTATTTATCAGTTTTTGCCTCAGCGCATCCATTGCCTGCAAGTTTAAAAAAGAGCGCCCGATAGAAAAGGGGATTTTTACGATATGCACCTGGTAACATCACCTTTATTTATTTTTTTAATTTTTTTTGTCAAAAACAACCAACGGTTGTTTTTATAGTATGTAAGGTTTTAAAGGCTCAGAGAGGTAGGCGCATTCCTGGTGAGTCAAGCCACTTTCAAAGATTTAAATACCATTATTATGCAGGAGAAGGTAAGTAGAATCACAAGTCTGATCGAGAAGTTCCTGGAGGAGAGTATAAGTCCGGAGGAAGAGAGGGAACTAAATGAGTGGCTCGCAGAAGCTGCGCATAATGATTCTTTTTTTCGGCAGATCACAGATAAAAATGTGCTGCGGGAAAAACTGAAGATCTATGCAGGCACTGACAGTGAGGCTATCTGGAAAAAGACGCTGCAGAAAATTGACGAACAGAAATCTGAAGGAGCCAAACTGGTTGATCTTTATCCGGAAAAGAAATCATTCAGAATACCTTTTGGAAAGATCGCGGCAGCGGCAGTAATTATCCTGCTGATCTCAGGTGGTACCTGGTACTTTTTAGACAAGTCAACACCTGAACAAACAGCCAAAACCGAGACTAAGCAAAGTGACAATAAAAGCCAGATCATGCCCGGTGGCAATAAAGCCATACTGACGCTGGGAGACGGTTCTGAGATTGCCCTGAACAATGAAGCAGATGGCAATCTGGCTGATCAAGGTCACATGCAGCTAACCAAGACTGATGGACGGTTAATATATAAAATGAAGCCTGGTTCGGACGACTTAATCCCTAAACAGGATCTGTACAACACAGTTACCACCCCAAGAGGGGGCGAATATAAGATCACTTTACCTGACGGAAGTAAAGTGTGGCTGAATGCGGCTTCATCATTGCGTTTTCCTATAGCCTTCGCCGGGAACGAGCGAATTGTCGAACTCACCGGCGAGGCTTATTTTGAAGTTAATCCGCAGCAGCAACCAGCCACATCACAGGAAAAGGGTGAACAAAATGGAAAAATCGCTAAAACGCCCTTTATCGTTAAAATAAATACCCCAGCGGGAAATAAAAATGAAGTGGAAGTGCTGGGAACGCATTTTAACGTAATGGCCTACACCGATGAAAGCGCCATTAAAACAACATTGATAGAAGGTAAAGTAAAAGTTACATCAGGAAATAATTACAAGACCATTCGCCCCGGCGAACAGGCAAAACTGAAAGAAGGGAATATATCCATCCAAAAGATCGATGCAGAAAACGTGGTAGCATGGACGAACGGATTTCTTCCTGTTGCTGGCCCTGATGTTGCCTATACCATGCGCCAAATTGCCCGCTGGTATGACGTTACCATTAAATATGAAGGCGGAAAAGCGCCCGAAGGTTCGTTTAGTGGTAACCTTCCGCGTACAGCCAATATTGAAAGCGTTATAGAACTGCTTAAAATCAATAATATAAAGGCAAGGCTAAACGAAAAAGAAAGGACAATCATAGTAAAGTCATAGTTATCAATTGCTTAGTAAACCTAACCCCTACCTTTAGCGTAAATGACATTGTTCTCCGTTAATCATTAAACCACATCTAACGCTGTTCTTCCATGGAAAGATATGGGCAGCGTTGAGCGCTTAAAGCTACCCTGCGACCATGAGCTTCTCACGCTCATGGTTCGCAGTGAGGTGGCTTAATTTTTTTTAAATATCTGTTCTTTCTACAATATGAAAGTGTAATTTTATTTACCGGTTTACACATGAATACCCTTAATATTGTAAAAAGCTGAAAATAGTCAACTTTTTTTCGCTATTGCGAGATTACAGTTGACTATTTTTATTTTTACACAAAATAAAGGTTGCCGGTGAGTGTAGTGATACTTAGGATTCGCATCTGGAGGAGGTTCTGATTATGAAATACATGACTGCTTTTGTAATCATTGCTTGTATATTGCTAAGTGTATCGGCACTTGCACAGACAATCACATTCTCCAAAAAGAACGTAACTATCAACGAGCTCCGAAAAGTACTGGAAAAACAGGCAGGTTACACCATCTTCAACTCAAACTCAATATCATCTCAACTTAAGCCTGTAAACATCAATATCACCAATGGAACTGTTCAGCAATTACTTGATGACTATTTCCGGTATCAGTCCTGTACCTACACGATTATCGATAAGATAATAACAGTTATTCCCAGGGGAAGACAAACATTGATCGGTTCCAATTTGACAAACATCAAAGGCAAGATCATTAATGAACAGGGCGAACCCATTCCCGGGGCAACCGTTACCATTAAGGGCAGCCAACAGCAAACGAGCACCAACGAGAACGGAGAATTCCGGTTGAATGGCATTAATGAAATAGATCTCGCCATTGTTGTAACCAGCGTAAACTATGAACCCGAAGTAGTAAGCTGGCGGCAGGGCGACGAACCGAATTTGAATGTACGCTTAAGGCAACATATCAGCGAACTGAACAAAGTGCAGGTGGTTTCTACCGGTTACCAAAAAATCTCAAAAGATAAATCGCCCGGCTCTTTTGTGAAGATCGATAATGAATTACTGAACCGCCGGGTTTCTACCAATGTTATTGACCGGTTGGAAGGCATTACCAGTGGATTGATATTTAATAAGAACGTAAATACCAACACTAATCAATCGAACCTTTCCATCCGTGGCAGAAGCACCATTTTTGCCAATCCCAACCCATTGATCGTAGTCGATAATTTCCCGTATAACGGCGATATCAACAACATTAACCCCAATGACGTAGAAAGCATTACCGTATTGAAAGATGCGGATGCAGCTTCCATCTGGGGCGCCTATTCGGGAAACGGCGTAATTATTATAACAACCAAAAAGGGAAAGTATAACCAATCACTGAAGCTGTCCTTTAACAGCAATGTTACAGTAAGTGAAAAGCCAGATTTGTACTATCAGCCCATTTTGAATGCTTCCGATTATATTGATGTAGAGCAGTTCCTCTTTAATAACAGGTTTTATTATCTCTCAGAGTCTGATGGAAGCCGCAAGGCGCTGTCACCCGTGGTAGAAACCCTGATCCAGGAAAGAGACAAACTGATCTCACCGGCGACAGCAGCCGCCCGGTTGAATGAGTTAAGAGGCCAGGATAAACGGAAAGACCTGGAGAAATATTTTTACCGGGCCGGTGTTAACCAACAATATGCCGTAAACGCCAGCGGTGGCAGCACCAATAACCACTATTATTTTTCGCTGGGCTATGATAAGAACCTCGAAAACCTGGTCAGAAACGAGTACGATCGTATTAATTTAACGGCCAATAACTCGTTCTCCTGGTTAAAAAAGAAACTTGAGTTCAATACTGGCATCATTTACACCGAGACGAAGATGCGGAATAATAATACAATTACCAGCCTGGCCAGTCTCAACAATCCCTACCTCGACCTGGTTGATGATAACGGGTATGCATTAACTGTGAATTCAGATGTAAGGCAGACTTATAAAGACTCGGCAGGTAAGGGAATCCTGCTGGATTGGAATTTCAAACCTTATGACGAGTTGAAGTTCAGTGACAATTCTACAAAAACGACCGATTACCGGATCAATGCAGATGCCAAATACACCCTGTTTAAATGGCTCGATGCCACGGTGCTGTATCAATACAACAAAGGATTTATTGAACAGGAAGATTACAAGAGCCAGCAAACGTATTTTACCCGCAACCTGATCAACCAGTTTACAGCAGTTGATTCTTTAGGGCTGCCAATCAGGCCTGTTCCACTGGGTGGTATATTGGATCAGGCGTCCATCCGGTATAATGCGCACAATATCAGGACCCAACTTAATTTCAACCAAAGCTGGTACAATCGTAACCATAGTAAACATCATCAGGTAACCGCATTGGCCGGTACAGAAGTGAGGAGTTACCGGTCCTTTGTTGAAACGCTTCGATTGTACGGTTATAAACAGAACCAGCCGAACAACAATTTGATAGATTACGAGAGGGAGTATCCGTTGTACCATGCACCATTCATTTACCAAAAGATCCCGTTTCTGAACGACAAGAGAAACATGGCAGACCGGTACATTTCTTATTATCTGAATGCAAAGTATATTTATCAAAGGCGGTATATCCTGTCGGCCAGCGCCCGTAAAGATGAATCCAATCTATTTGGCGTGAGTGCTAATCAAAAGGGCATACCGCTTTGGTCGGTGGGCGCCAGTTGGGAACTTAGCCAGGAAAATTTTTACCGTATGGGATGGTTGCCATTCCTGAAATTAAGGGTGACCAACGGTTACAAAGGCAATGTAGACAAAACAGTGTCGGCCTTTACAACTGCCCGTTATGATAACCCCAATAACTATAGTGCATTGCCGGCCTCGATTGCCAACCCGCCTAATCCTTCTTTACGTTGGGAGAAAAATCACATGGTTAATTTCGGGGTTGATTTTGCCACCAGGAACAGCATTTTGGAGGGAAGCCTGGAATATTATTTTAAGAAAGGAACAGACCTGATCGGTTACAGTCCACTAGACCCTACCACCGGTGTCATCCAGTTCAGGGGGAATACTGCCGATATGAAAGGGCAGGGAGCAGATATCGTATTGCGGTCAAAAAACCTGAACACCAGGCGGTTCAAATGGGTAAGTACCCTGCTGTTCAGTTATGCAACCGACAAGGTAACCAGTTATAAAGTCAAGCAAAGCGCTATCTGGTATTATTGCGATCCCCAATACATCAGCCCCATCGAAGGCAAGCCATTATATTCCATTTTCAGTTTAAAATGGATGGGCCTGGACAGTACAAACGGTGATCCTCAAGGCCTTTACGACAAGCGAATAAGTAAGGATTATAGTGCTATTTTTAATTCGAACAATCTGGACGACCTTATTTACAGAGGCCCGGCCAACCCCACTTATTTCGGCAGCCTGCGCAATAATTTCACTTTTAAACAACTGGAATTATCTTTTACCATTAGTTGGAAAATGGGCTATTATTTCAGGCGAAATTCTATCAATTATAATAATCTGTTTTCGGGCGCCACGCCAGGGCATTCGGATTATGAAAAACGTTGGCTGCAACCGGGAGACGAGGCATTCACCTCGGTTCCTTCAATGCAGTATATTGCCAGTAGTGTAACCAGTGCAGACAGAAGCCGCTTCTACACCTATTCAGATGTGTTGATTGAAAAAGGGGACCATATAAGATTACAGGATATACAGGTAAGCTACCAGCTTAATAAAAATGATGTGAAGGGGTTGCCCATTAACCAGTTCAGGATATATGTATATACCAATAACCTGGGCATTCTATGGAAAGCCAATGACAAAGGGATTGATCCGGATTATATTTCAAGCGCATTCCCCAATCCCAGAACCATTGCAGCGGGTTTAAAAATTGATTTTTAACCAGGAAATTCCTTTTCCGATGAAAGTAAAGATCCATTACCTGAGATTGTTGCTAGTTTGTTTGTGGTTGACTGGCTGCAACAAAAAAGAATTTCTGGAGGAAAAACCCGATTCTGATCTTTTTGTACCCACCAGCCTTGAAGATTGCCAGGCGCTTTTAGATAATGAAGCACGATTAAGTATTACCCCTGCTTTAGGTGAATTGTCGGCTGATAATTTTTTTCTTGTTTCTTCTTTCTGGGAATTGCTTCCCACTAAAGAACGCAATGCATATATCTGGGCACCTGATATATACCAGGGGGAAGGCCGGGTATCTGACTGGAATGCACCTTATGAACAGGTACTGTATGCCAATGTGGTGCTGGATGCGCTGAAGAAAATTTCCGTAACACCAGATAATATACAACAGTGGAATAACCTGAAAGGGGCCGCGCTTTTTATCAGGGCTTATGCTTTTTATAACCTGGCCCAGGTATTTGCCCTACCCTATAACCAGGAATCAGCCAGTTTAGACAAGGGTATTCCATTGAAACTAACGCCTAATGTTGATGAATCATTAAAACGGTCATCTGTCGAAGAAACCTATGCACAAATACAGAAAGACCTGCTGGAGGCCCAAACGCTGTTGCTTAGTGAAATAACCAAGAACCGTAACCGGCCCAATAAACCGGCTGCCCTGGCCCAACTTGCCCGGGTGTATGTGAGCATGCGTCAATATGATAAGGCAGGTATATATGCTGATAGCAGTTTGCGGCTTTACAGCAAGCTTATCGATTATAATTCCAGAGACGCTGTTTCGCTCAGATTTTTTGAACGTCCTAATGATGAAACCATGTACCAAAGCAGGTTTATTGAAACCAATGTGCTAAAAAGCAGCCCACTCACCAGAGATTGCATAGTGGATTCAATCCTGTATGGCTCCTATTCAGCAAACGACCTGAGGCGTTCCATGTTTTTCAGCAATAATGCCGGCAGGATCAATTTCAAGGGCCATTATAGTGGATCCATTGTACCCTTTACCGGTTTGGCCACCGATGAAATGTACCTGGTACGAGCCGAATGCCGGGCAAGAGCAGGCAATGTGACAGCCGCCATGGAAGATTTGAATGCCTTGCTGCAAAAAAGATGGAAAACCGGCACTTTTGTTCCCTATTCAGCGTCCAGCCCGGGGGAAGCCCTGGATATTATACTTCTCGAGAGAAGAAAAGAAATGCCCTGCCGGGGTGTACGCTGGACAGATATCCGCCGATTGAACCTCGACTTTGCAGGTATCACTCCGAAAAGAGTGATAAATGGCCAGGAATATATACTACCCGTAAGCAGCCGGTTATATGCTTTACCTATTCCAGCAGACGCCCAGGAAATGGGTAACTATGAACCAAACGAAAGATAACTCCTAACTAAAAAGCCAGCCATTTGAATAAATGGCCGGCTCAATAGGAAATGTTTTTTACATATAACTGATTGGCAACTGTCAAAGACAAAAATACTTTGTGCCAAATTCAATTAAACCAGAGCTCTTATAAATTACTGTAGCGGTGTATAAGCGCCCTGGTGGCAAGGTGCATACACATTGGGCTGCAACGCAGGTTCTGGCTTGTAATATGTGCAGGTTCCTGCGGTAATCCAGCAGTCAAAATCAACTCCCCATTCACCAACCGGCGAATAACCGGAACCGGTCCAGATGTATTGTTGTGAATACGAGCATTCGAAACAGGGTCTTGTCGCAAATGCACCGCCAACGGCAGCTAATATTGCGATAGCAATAAATGCCATCTTGATTTTGTTCATACTTGTTCTTTTACTAATGGTTAATTTTTCTTTGCCTACTCTTTTATTCAGGTTTTCGGCATCTCCTTACCTGTTATTTCAGGCACACTTACTCCGGAATAAGTGGACGCAGCCAACAACAGGAAAAAGTTATTGTATTTAACTGTGCCAATTACGTTTGTATAGCCTCTACCGGCTCCCGCTTTTTCAGGATGATACCCCATAGAGAAATTCCCACAAAAAACAGATTAAAGAAAAGGTGTTGAGGCCAGGTAAGCGATCTGATCACTCCTCCGCAGGAACAGGGGATATACCTGAAAGCATGAAACAAAATTGCAACCGTATATACCGTAAACGCCGACATTAAAACGAAAGACGCATATAATGCAGGCACCCTGGTTCGCTCAAATATTAATCCTAAAGCGATAATTACTTCAATGAAGGGAATGCTCCATACTAAAAATGGAGTCATCCAGTTGGGGAATGGCTGGTTATTCATTTCGCCAATGAACAATTTAAAATCAAGCCATTTACTTACACTTGCATACAAAAAAAGCAATATCAATAAGGAAGATATTATTTCAATAATAATCTTTCTTTTCATAATATGAAAGGGTTATAAGGGGGCAACAGTTATTGACGAATGGAAGCATCCAAATTCACAGATCCTGCGATACGTTAGATGGTAGATTAGAATAAGGCGTTCAGGGGGATAAGGTAGCTTTGGTAGAATTGAGGGCGATGGTAGAATTAAAGTTATATACTAATAGACTATGTTCAAAAATTTATATCAGTTATTTTTAGTTTATTTAATTCACTAAAAGTTTACGGTACAAATTATACCAAAAACATTTCTATTTAAAACCAATGGCATGGCATCCTATTGCACGATTGCACAGTTGGTTTAGCGAAGTATATTTATTATACTTTTTTATTGTTCGATTGACATTGATCATTGCCTATAATATATTCCTTTATTCTAATCCCGGCGACTTCAGCTAACGCAATTTAGCGATTAACATTTTCCGTTTGGCATCATCACTTCTACAAAAAACCGGCCATTTGAAATGGGAACGCCGATTTAATAAAAATTTTATTATAGGTTCTTTTAAAAAGACCCCACGAATGTTAAAACGTCAAAACCGTATTAAAACGCCGGCCCTTAGTATTCCACTAATCTACCAGATAAGTCGATTGTAATTATACGAGTTTACAATTACCATTTACTATATGGTTTCGTTTATAACGCGGCCGCCGCATCATTTTCCGGCAGGAACATACCTTCCGTTACGGTAAGGAACAAATTCTTCAGGACGGGCTACAGAATCGGGTTGATAATACGTACATACCTCAGTAGAGTCAATGCAATGATAGTCTATACCATAGTCACCGGCAGGTTCAAAGGTGTTTGAGCCGCGAATAAATTGAGGCCGGTTATCGTGCATATAATAATGAGTAGCGAAAGCACCGCCAATAGCAACCGTGATGGCTATGGCATTTAAAATGATCCTGATCTGTTTCATACTTAGGTGTTTAATGGTTAATGGAACTTTCGCCTTGCGAAAGCCGTTTGTGCTCAGCATCCTGTAAATAACGATCATATAAATAACCCATGTATATAAACATGCGTATTATTGATCATCTGCCTGCGTTAATGTTAATTTTTGCAAAAACTGTAATAGTTGGGGAGTCACAATAGCCAGAGAAACGGCCAACCATTCATTACATATTTATGAATACAATGAGGCCGGCGTATTGATTGCTGCTGCTTTTGGAAATTGTCTAACCAGGGAATCCGGTTAAAAATAAAAAGAAAAAATTTGTTTCAAAAAAAATCATCAAACAATATTTATAGCAGCTGTTATTGACCGTTTCACTTTCATATATAGCCGCTCATCCCTTCAACCAGCGGCTAAAAACTTCAAATAAGTCAGAGAAGAAAATAAAGGAAGCTGCTGCCATTGCATACGAACGGCAGCATCGCTCAACAACTGTTAGCGATCTAAAAGGAAGAAGTTCAGATATAATTACAAGGAAAATCGGAGCTTACCGGTGATCTTCATCATCATCCTTCTTATGCAACATTCTTATGATTGCATTCATAACCGGAAAACGTATTAAACGCCCTCTTGCTACCCAAACAATAATACCTAATAACAAATAGATACCGGCTACAATCAAAAAGCCTGAATAAGGCTGCCCTATCCATTCACTGAGGGCCCATGCCCCTGCGATACTTCCAAATACCAGCACAAATAAAAACAACAATGCTATTATACCCACAGCAATGAAGTTACCAATTACCAGTGATGTTTTCTCAGCAATGCGTAGCTTGGTTATTTCAACCCGGGTATTGATGTATTCCTTCACATGATCAGATAACCCTTCTATTTTGTCAAATGTATCATTCATATTGGCCGTATTATAAGTGGTGATTCTTGTTTATGCAAAACCCTGCGGCTGCTCCATATCGTCTTTCACAGCATTCACTTTGTCTTTCATTTTATTGAATTTTTCTTTTAATGCATCTGACAACTTTCTGCCTTCCTCATTCACTTTTCTGCGGGTTTCAGATCCTTTGTCGGGAGCAAACAAAATTCCCAGAACAGCACCTGCAGCGGCGCCAACAATAAATGCGGCTAATTTACTTCCGTTACTCATACATAGAATTTTTAAAGTTTTTTAATCAGTTGATCAAAATAGTTGTTCTATACAAAGTTAACAGCCTGTGACGTATGTCATGGCTGATTATTATCAGGGTGGCCATCCGTTTTCGCCCCATTTTACCCGTACGTTGTAGAAATTTGGGGAACTCATTTAACTAATTAAATAACAATCAATTACAACACCCTCGCCAAAGTATGTTGAGGTTGGCATAACTTTTTAAAATCATATAATACAAGTACACGAGCAATATGAAATCAAAAGGAATGCCTCAGTTTGAAAGCAGGAATAAAAACGGGACCGATACCTCACCTACCCCCCAGCGTATCCCCGAAAACCGTGCTTTCAACGAGCATAACAGTGATGATGGAGTGAATGGTTTCGTAACTGTTGGCGCCAGTATTACAACCGACGACCTCAAAGAAACAGCCACCAAATATCAACAACTCATTCAGGGATTACCCGCAGCCATATATACCTGCGATGCCAACGGTTATATTCTCAGTTACAATAAAGCTGCAGTTGAACTTTGGGGACGGGAACCTGAGATCGGTAAAGACAGCTGGTGCGGCTCGTTCAAAATTTATACTACAGACGGCACGCCCATGTCACTGGACGAATGCCCAATGGCCATCGCATTAAAAGAGGCCAGGGAGATCAATGATATAGAGATCATTGTTGAACGCCCTGACGGTCAAAAACGAAACATAATGCCGTATCCAAAACCCTTTTTCAACCATGCAGGGAAATTGATAGGCGCTGTAAATATGCTGGTTGATATTACCGACTGGAAGATCACTGAAGAAAGAAATGGCCATTTTGCCGCCATCATTCAATCTTCAGATGATGCCATCATAAGTAAAACACTCGATGGCATAGTTACCAGCTGGAACAACAGCGCAGAACGGATCTTTCAATATACGGCTGAAGAGATGATCGGCTCCCATATTACGAAGATCGTTCCGCCCGACCGACTGGATGAAGAAGCTGCCATTTTGGAGCGTCTAAAAAAAGGAGAACGGATCGATCACTTTGAAACAAAACGCATCAGCAAAGACGGAAAACTCATAGATATTTCATTAAGCATTTCACCGATCAAGAACAGCAAAGGCGTCATCATTGGCGCTTCAAAGATCGCGCGGGATATATCTGATCAAAAAAAAGCCGAACTGCAGATCAGGGAAAACGAAGAACGCATCAGGGAAAGTGAAGAACGCCTGCGGCTCGCAGTTGAAAGTGCTGAATTGGGGATGTGGGACCTTGACCTGTCAACCGGCCTGACAACCACATCAACACAACACCGCAAAATCCTTGGCTACCCGAAAGAGGAACAATGGAGCAAAGCCGGATTTATGAATATAGTTCACCCGGCAGATCAGGCCATGGTGGAACAGGCATTTCAAAATGCCTTGGAAACCGGGAACATTTCTTATGAAGCCAGGATCATACGACCAGATAACAACCAGGAGCGATGGATCCGCGTGAATGGAACAACGATGTATGATAAAAAGCACAACCCGGTACGAATGCTTGGTACGGTGCTGGATATTTCCGATCAGAAGAAAGCCAAGGAAGAACTGGAAAAAATGGTACTGGCAAGGACGAGTGAACTGCTTACATCCAATTCAGCGCTGGAAAAATCGAATCATGAACTCGAGCAGTTCGCTTATATCGCCAGTCATGACCTGCAGGAACCTTTGAGGAAGATCCAGACTTTTGCCGATATCGTGAAAGAGCATCTGCATGACAGCGCCATGACGGAAAAGTACTTTAACAAAATATACTCATCAGCTCACCGGATGTCGCGCCTCATCAATGATGTACTGAACTATTCACGGCTTACAAAAAACGGTGAACAATTTATCAATAGTGATCTGAATAAGATCCTTAAAGATGTATTGTCTGATTTTGAATTGCTCATTGAACAAAAACAGGCTGTAATTAACTACACCGATCTGCCAACCATTAAAGGCATTCCGTTACAGTTACACCAGCTCATGGCAAACCTGATAAGCAATTCATTGAAATTTGCAGAGAAACAACCTGTAGTAAATATTACCGCCAAACAGCTTACGCCGAAAGAAGTACGGCAATACCCTGCGTTGCATTTGGATAACGAATATATTCAACTGGTTTTTTCAGACAATGGTATCGGGTTTGAACAACAATATGCAGAGCAGATCTTTATTATTTTTCAAAGACTGAATAACCTGAAATCGTATAGTGGTACGGGAATAGGGTTAGCATTATGTAAAAAGATCGTAGATCACCACAATGGAATTATTACAGCCCAAAGCGAACCTGGCAAGGGCGCCACATTTACAATCATATTACCGGTATATCATTAACAACGGTTAAGTAGACCCTCTCACGATCAATTTGGCGGTAAGCTCTACTTCCGTTTTATCGAACCGGATATCTGTATTCTCACATTGGTCCATCAACAGCGCAACGGCTTTTTTGGCAATGGCTTCAACAGGCTGCTGAATACTCGTTATTCCTGGCGGATACAAGCGGAAAATATCGTGGTCATCAAAACTTATAACCGCTATATCCTCCGGGATCGACATCTTTAACCGGTTAATGCTTTCCAGTCCTAATATGCCCAGGTAATTGGTGGCAAAAAACAGCGCATCCAGTTGTGGGTTATTTTTTAACAAACCTGCAATAAGCTCAATGGCGTCTTCCCGGTGATGTGTATAAGGGATCTTCAGGATGATATCTTTATTTAGGCGGATACCTTCTTTGGAAAGGGCGGCAATATAACCATCGAGCCGCTGCTCTATTTGAATAACGTCGAGGTCCACTGTAACGAATCCTATCTCCCGATAGCCCTGAGAAAACAAATGGGCCATGCCCTGTCCTACCGCTTCCGCATTATTCACCAGGACATGGGATGCTTCTACGGCCGGCAAATAGCGGTCAATCAGTACCACAGGCCGCTGCAGCTGCACCAGTTGCTGGATATCCTCTTCCATATGCGGAGCAGGCGTAATGAGATATCCGTCAACCTGCCGTTGCGAAAGCATATTGATCAATTCCTTTCCTTTCGAGGCATTGTTCTCGGTACTGCAATACACAACGCGGTAACCATATTGCTCGGCTTCCTCCTCTATTGTTTTTGCCAGGGTAGCAAAAAAAATGTTCCCGATATTCTCTACGATCAGGCCCAGGGTCTTTGATTTACCGGTTCGCAAACTGATGGCCAGCTGGTTGGGGTAATAGCCTGCAGTACGGGCCACCTCCAACACGCGTTTCTCAACCGTTTCACTGATGCGCATTTTGCGGGCTTTTCCGTTCAAAACAAATGATACGGTCGACGAGGCTACGCCCGCCATTTGAGCAATATCTTTTATCGATACTTTCTTCATACGCTTAATGTATTACCGGTTCAATACAGGAGATACTGAAAATGGAAATGCAGCTGGTGTTGTTCCTCTGTTGTAAGATGGTACTTTCTTTACGTCATACAGTAATGTGCCGCCTTTTTGCAATTGGCTGTGATCGATCCAGTTCTTCGGATGTGCCGTTCCGTTCAGTGAAATATTGTGTATATAAAACGAGTTCTTATCAGTTGCCGGCGCCTGGATCACCAGTTTCTTTCCGTTTTCAAATGTGAGGGTCAATTTCGGGAACAAAGGAGTTCCAAACACATATTGCGTTGTACCCGGGCAAACCGGATAAAAACCCATTGCTGAAAATACATACCACGCCGACGTTTGTCCGTTATCTTCATCACCACAGTAGCCGTCTGGCGAAGGATGGTACAGTTTATCCATTACCTGCCGGATCCAGTATTGTGTTTTCCAGGGTTCGCCTGCATAATTGTATAAATAGATCATGTGCTGGATCGGCTGATTGCCATGGGCATACTGTCCCATGTTCATTATCTGCATTTCGCGGATCTCATGAATAACACCGCCATAATAACTTTCATCGAATACAGGCGGCAGCGCAAATACCGAATCCAGCATTTTGGTAAACATTTTCCGACCGCCCATGAGCTTCGCCAAACCCTGCACATCATGAAACACACTCCAGGTATAATGCCAGCTGTTGCCTTCGGTAAAAGCATCCCCCCATTTAAATGGATTGAAGGGCGATTGAAAACGGCCGTCCTTATTCTTCCCACGCATCAGCAGGGTTGAGCTGTCGAACAGGTTGCGATAATTCATGCTCCTGCGGGCAAAACGTTCAACTTCTTCTTTCGGGCGGTTCAATGCTTTTGCCAGCTGCGAGATCGTGAAATCATCATAGGCATATTCCAGCGTGCGGGCCGCATTCTCATTGATCTTAACATCGTATGGAACATAACCCAGCTCGTTATAATACTGAACACCTTTTCTGCCAACGGATGTAAGCGGCCCTTCGTTCTCCGAATTCTTTAAAAGCGCTTCGTACAGGGTATTGACATCATATCCCCGTATTCCTTTGATATAAGAATCTGCTATAAGCGAAGCGGAGTTAGAGCCTATCATGCAATCGCGATGGCCCGGACTGGCCCATTCAGGCAGCCATCCGCTTTCTTTATATGTATTTACCAGTCCCTGCATGATCTGACTGTTCAGGGTTGGGTACATCAATGTAAAGAAAGGAAATACGGCCCTGAAAGTGTCCCAGAAACCATTATCGGTAAACATATAACCGGGTAATACCTGTCCATTGTACGGACTATAATGTACTATTTCGTTCGCTTTGTTATACTCGTAGAATTTACGCGGGAATAACAGCACCCGGTACAAACAGGAATAAAACGTTTGCATTTGTTCGGGGGTACCGCCTTCTGCCACCAGGCGGCTCAGTTCCCGGTTCCAGCTCTGGCGTCCTTTTTTGCAGGTGTTATCGAACGAATCATTTCCCAGCTCCCGCTGTGCATTCAATTCGGCCTGTTCGAAGCTGATAAAAGAAGAAGCGGTTTTCACGTGCACTTTTTCTCCTTTTGCCGTTTTAAATCCAATGATGGCCCCGGTATGATTCGCCTGCAGCTCCAGTGTATCTTTTGCAAGCGTTTTATCGTGCCAGGTATGCGCAATGGTGAACGCTTTATCAAAATACAAGACAAAATAATTTTTGAAATTTGCGGGTACGCCGCCACTGTTGGCCGTTGTATAGCCAATGATCTTTTTTTCAGCAGGAATGATCTTTATGTAAGAGCCTTTGTCAAAAGCATCTACCACGATAAAGGAGCTGTCGCATTCTGGAAATGTGAAACGTAACTGGGCTGCGCGTTCAGTGGGCGTAATTTCGGCGGTAACATCCGGATCGGCAAGGTAAACGCTATAATAATAGGGTGTGGATTTTTCGGTCTTATGCGAGAACCAGCTGGCACGTTTGTCCTGGTCAAAATGCATTTTCCGGGTAACAGGCATTATACTGAACTGTCCGTAATCGTTTATCCAGGGTGAGGGCTGATGGGTTTGTTTAAATCCGCGGATCTTATCAGCAGCGTATTGGTAGGTCCATCCATTGCCCATGGTATTGGTTTGCGGCACCCAAAAATTCATTCCCCACGGTAAGGCGATGGCTGGATAGGTATTGCCGTTGGAAAGGCCGGGTTTTGAATCGGTACCCATTAATGGGTTTACATAATCTACCGGTTCAACGGCAGTTTTGCTTACCTGGGCATAGGAGTTCATAGAAATTATGGCAATCGTCAGGCAAAAAATCCTTCTCATGTATACAGTTAATTTAATTGTACCCATAGAGTGTCTCTAGCAGTAAATTTGTAACAATGTTACACATCTAAAACGATTTTGCAAAATTTAAACGAACGCCGGATCATATATTTTTTTCTAAAATCCTGGCAGCGGCTGACAGCTGATTTAAATACAGCAGGTTGCAAAAAGGCTTAGTTTTTAACACAGCGGAACCCTGTATGCTCGAGGCCTGTATCAGGAGAAGTTTTCATGCGGGCCGACACCCGGTAGCTGGCGCAATAGGATGCATGGCACAAAAAAGAACCACCGCGCACTACCCTCTTGGGAACAGTGGGCTCATCCGGGTCGTTACTGGTTGCAGGTCCGGCAGGATTGATCAATTTTTTTGACCCTGCGCGGCTATAATAATCCGATTGGTACCAATCGGAACACCATTCCCATACATTGCCAGCCATATCGTATAAACCATAGGCATTTGCAGTAAATGATCTTACCGGTGCGATCCGGGCAAACCCGTCGGCCAAGGTATTACGGTCGGGAAAATGTCCCTGCCAGATATTGGCTTTCGGTTTGCCTTTTTCTACCGGTTCATCGCCCCAGGTAAATGGCTGATTGGATAACCCTGCCCTGGCTGCCCATTCCCACTCCGCTTCGGTAGGCAATCGCTTGCCGGCCCATTTGGCATAAGCCATGGCATCCTCCCACGAAACGTGCACCACCGGAAAATGCTCTTTACCCTTAATGCTGCTGCCGGGTCCCTGGGGATGTTTCCAGTTGGCTCCTTTCACCCATTGCCACCACCGGCTAACATCCTGCAGCGGTACAGGTGCAGCCGAAGGTGTAAACACCAAAGAGGCTGCTACCAGTAAACTATCGGCAGGTTTGGGTGTGCCCGGCGGTAACTGCTTTTTTAATTCGTTCCAGTCAGGCGCACGTTCTGCTGTAGTAATATAACCGGTTTGCTTTACAAATTCCGCAAACATGGCATTGGTCACTTCAGTAGCATCCATATAAAAGCCATCAACATGAACGGCATGTTGCGGATATTCATCCGGCCTGCCTTCTTTATCGGCAGCGCCCATTAAAAAATCACCACCCGGAATTTTAACCATGCCATCATAGGAAGCATTGGCACTTGTAACGATCGTATCCGCAGCTGCCTTCGCCGTTGCAAAACGCGACGGAATATTAGCAGTGCAAGACATCACTGTATCATCTGTGGCTGCACTTTCTTTTTGCACAGCGGGTGTACCGTTAGTTTGCTTACAGGCAATAGTGGTTATGACCATGGCCCCTGCAAAAAATCCGGTAAGCCCCCTCCTATTTATCGGTAACCTCATTTTCTTTTGCTGCATTTGTAAATAATGGGAAATCGGCGCTTTCCGTATGTTGCTGCTGCATAACTTTTCGTATGGCCTGCACGACATCAGGATGTTTGTCTGCAATATTATTCTTTTCAGCAAGATCTTTTTGCAGGTCATACAGTTCTATAGGGCCATCGGGCTGACTGGCCGCATTTAATTTAACGCCTTTCCATTTACCCATACGTACCGCCTGCTTACCACCCTGCTCATGAAACTCCCAATATAGCCATGGATGTGTTGGTGCATTTTTCTGCCCCAGTAAAACCGGTACTATTGAAATGCCGTCAATATTTTCAGGTTTTGGTTGCTTTGCCAGTTCGGCAAACGTGGGAAGAAAATCCCAGAAGGCGCCGGTAAAATCGGAGATGGTGCCTGCCTTTACTTTGCCTGGCCACCAGGCAATCATCGGCTCGCGAATGCCGCCTTCATACAGATCTCTTTTTATACCACGTAATGAACCACTGCTGTTGAAATACGCAGGATCATTGCCGCCTTCCTTATGCGGTCCATTGTCGCTTGAAAAGAGCACCAGGGTATTTTTATCGATGCCGAGCGCGCGCAATTTCTGAAGCACTTCGCCCACGTACGCATCCAGCCGGCTTACCATGGCAGCGTATGCCGCCCTCGGATATGCCTGTGGGGCATAGCCTTTACCCGTCCAGGCTTTCACATCAACCGGCTCTTCATTGAACAGCTTTTTATATTTTTCAAACAAACTGTCGTTGGGTACCTGCAATGCTGCATGCGGCAAGGTATAAGAGAGATATAAAAAGAATGGTTTGTTTTTTTGCTGGTCGATAAAATCGAGCGCTTTTTGCTGGATCAAGGCTGCTGAATAATCCGTAAAGCGGTCAGTGGTGTTTTGGGGGAAGTCGATGCGTTTATCGTTTTCCCACAAATGATCGGGATAATAATTATGCGCTTTTGACTGGCAATTATACCCGAAGAAATAATCGAAACCCTGCTTAACGGGATCACCGGATGATGCTACCGGTCCCAGCCCCCATTTACCGAAATCGCCGGTGGTATAGCCCGCTTTTTTCATTACTTCGGCAATGGTTACTGCAGAATCGGGAATGGGCCATTGACCTTCAGGTTCTACTCCTTTATTACCGCGAATGGGTGTATGACCTGTATGCTGGCCGGTTAGTAATGAGGAGCGGGAAGGCGCACAAACCGAAGTGCCTGCATAAAATTGCGTAAACCGCATTCCCTGCTTTGCCATGGCATCTAGATTGGGCGTCTGGATCAGTTTCTGTCCATAACAGCCGAGGTCGCCGTAGCCAAGATCATCGGCAAGAATAAAAATAATGTTCGGCCGAACAGGATCTGATCGCTGCCCGGAACTTTTACCAGGTTGACAAAAGAGGAAAATACTTACCAGGGCAATCGTACTAAATGGTTTGCTTATCTGCATTGGCATTACTTGGCTTTTGTGAAGTATTACCCCACTAATTTAGTGGATTTTACTAAATCAATCATAATGTAATAAAAGAATACAAATATCTTCCGAACAGCGCAGGGCTTGCCCTGCACCCGGCCAATAAAAATATCCAAATGCTGTAAAATAACCACCGGAATACTTTATTTTGAAAAAAAATCATGGGATGAACCAAATCATTGAAAAAATAGCAGAAACGGCTGGTTTTTTAGAGGAGAAAGGATTTACCGGTGCTTCAACTGCCATTGTTCTGGGAACAGGGCTTGGAACCTTCATCGACCGGGTGGAAGTGCTCCGGCAGATCCCCTATAACGACATCCCGCATTTTCCTGTTTCTACTGTTGAATCGCATAAAGGAAAGCTCTCCCTCGCCAAAATAAATGACAAAAAGATACTGATCATGCAGGGGCGTTTTCATTATTATGAAGGGTACAGTATGCAACAGATCACTTTCCCCGTACGGGTATTTAAAAAATTGGGCGTTACCAGCCTGTTGTTAAGTAATGCGGCCGGCGGCATGAACCCCGAATATAAAAAGGGCGACCTGGTGTTACTTACCGACCACATCAACCTGCAACCGGAAAATCCTTTACGCGGGGTGCATGATGCTGCTTTAGGGCCCCGGTTTCCCAACATGAGCGAACCTTATGATATCCGCCTGAATAAGCTCTTTATTAAAACGGCATTGGAATTATCGGTTCCGCTTAAGCAGGGCATTTATGTAGCCGTGCCGGGGCCCAATCTGGAAACAAGAGCGGAATACCGCTTTCTCAGGGTGATCGGCGCTGATATGGTAGGTATGAGCACGGTGCCGGAGGTTATTGTAGCTAACCAGATCGGTCTGCAATGTGCCGCGGTGAGTGTAATAACAGATGAATGTGACCCGGATAACCTGCAACCGGTAAAAATTGAAGAGATCATTTCGGTGGCTGCAAAAGCCGACCAAAAACTAAGCACCGTATTTAAAATGGTAATTGAACAATTATAAGCTGTCGTATAAAGCCTGTTGCATTCCTTACACTGGCTGCGATTTGATCAACGTTTGCAAATAGCTGCACAATTCAGAAAACCTGGCTGGTTTGGTAACAAAGGAAACTGCGCCCAATTCTTTCGTTCTGGCAACATCATGGGGGTTTGAACTGGTAGTATAAATGATCACCGGAATGTTCTTCAGACTGTCGGTTTGCTTTATTTCTTTCAGGAACTGTAATCCGCCCATGCGGGGCATATTGAGGTCAACAAAAATATAATCAGGCAATGTATTGGCTGCAGACAATACATCCAATGCTTCGGAACCATTGGCAGCCGTTAATAATTCAAGATCTCCATCAACTTTAGCCAAAGCCGATTTGAAGATCTCCTGATCATCTATGTCGTCATCTACCAGAAATAGCAGTTGATTTTGAAGCATTGGCATAATTTTCAAATTATGAAAATTTTTCTACCGTTCAAGGTACACATTTTTTGCAAAAGAGCCTCTCTTTTTAACAGCGGTTCACCACCGAATGTATTTTCTGTTATCTTCGAATTATAACTGTCGTTATGAAGATTCATCCGAAATTAAGCATCTTGCTTTGTAACCTGTTCCTTTTATGTGCCTGTTCAAATCGTATGACACTTGACAAACTTAAAGATCAGATCTCGTCTACGCTCGCCGGGCAACCCGGTGATTTCTCGGTTGCTTTCAAAGACCTGTCAACAGGAGAAACCATACTCATTAATGAGCAAACGTATTTTCATGCAGCAAGCACCATGAAAACGCCTGTTATGATAGAAGTATACAAACAGGCAGCTGCAGGCGTTTTCTCGCTGAACGATTCCTTTGTGTTGAAAAATGAATTCCGGAGCATTGTCGACAGCAGTGCTTTCAGCCTGAAGCCTGAAGATGACAGTGAGAAAGAGCTGTACCGTCATTTGGGTGAAAAAAGAACTTTGTACAACCTGGTGTATGAGATGATCATTATGAGCAGTAACCTGGCTACCAATATGGTGATAGAACTGGTCAATGCACGCAATGTAATGCAAACTATGCGGCAGTTGGGTGCTAACAAAATACAGGTCCTGCGAGGTGTGGAAGATTCCAAAGCATACGCCAAAGGATTCAATAACGTTACCACCTCTCATGACCTGCTGGTCATTTTTGAAAAAATGGCCCGGGGCGAAATTGTGGACAGCGCTTCTTGCGATGCCATGATCAAAATATTGTTAGAACAACAATTCAACGAGATCATCCCCGCCCGCTTACCCAAGGATGTGAAGGTAGCGCACAAGACGGGTAACATCTCCCACGTGCAACACGATTCGGGCATTGTATTTCTGCCCAACGGTAAAAAATATGTGCTGGTATTATTATCAAAGAATCTGCCGGATGAAGACAAAGCCAAAAAGGCGATGGCTGAAGTGTCGGAAATGATCTATAAATATGTGAGCGATCCTGATAAATAGAATGGACCGTATCAATGTGAATGCTTCTCCAGTCTTTCATTCTCATCGGGGCAGTGAATGGTCTCCGATTCCAGCTCAATAGTGCTGTGATGAATGTTATGGTGCATCAGCTCATGTTTAAGCTCCTGTATCACTTTTAATTTCTCGTTAAAGGGTAAACAGTCGTCGATGATCACATGCGCAGTCAATGCATTTTCCGTTGTGCTCAATGGCCAGATGTGAATATGATGCACATTGAGGATATGTTTAACCGATAAAATAACCCTGGTTATTTCGTTGAGCTCGATGCCTGCAGGCACCCCATCAACTGACATTTTGAAACTGGCCGTGAGCAGCGACCAGGTGCCAATGAGCACTATGAACATGATCGCGAGACCGATCACCGGATCGAGCCAATACCAGTTGGTAAAAGAAATTACAATACCTCCCACCACAACACCAACCGATACCAGCGCATCGGCCACCAGATGCAGGTAGGCGCCTTTTATATTGAGATCGGCTTCCTTATTTCTGAAGAAAAGAAAAGCCGAAAGGCTGTTCACGGCAATACCTACGGCTGCCACCCAGGCGATTCCGGCGCCCTGTACAACCGGTGGCGCCTGTAACCGAAGTACCGATTCATAGCCAAGCATGCCGATGGCCAGCAGCAGCAATAATGCATTGAGGAAAGCGGCTAAAACAGTCGTCTTTTTGAATCCATAGGTATACCGGATGGTTGCCTGCCGGCGGGCAAGTTTGAAGGCAAAATAAGAAAGGAGCAGGCTGGCCACATCGGCCAGGTTATGCCCGGCATCGCTCAGGAGTGAGATAGATCTGTACGCCAAACCGGCCACCACTTCTACCAATACAAACAGCACATTCAATGCGATGCCCAGCTGAAACGCTTTCAGGCTCGCTTCATTGAACGAAACGGCATGCGTGTGAGGGTGTGAATGGTCGTGTGCCATACGGCAAAGGTACAAGGTTCAAGGCTAAGGGCTGAAGGCTAAGGGCTGAAGGCTGAAGGCGCAAGGCTAAGGGCTGAAGTCTAAAAGCGAAAAGCTAAGGGCCGAAGGCTGAAGGCGCAGGTTGTGTCTTAAAATAAAAAGCAGGTGGTAGAAACCACCTGCGAGTCACATGAGAAAAATTCTATTACCGCAACTGGTTTTATATTGATCCAGGGATGAGTTGCGATAGGCTATAGAATGAAATCCCCGGAGTTCCTTTACATTTTTGACCAGTAAGGTCAAAAACAACTATTTTATGGCTTCTTTGGAATAATGCAAAGGTCGCTTGTGCAAAATTTCCATCAACAATTCAAACAGGTCATTTTCCCTGTAATTGTACCTGAACTCTGTTTCCTTGACGTGAAGATAAAGGGTACCGCTGTTTAATCCGCGGAATTTAATTAACCGCGATTTCAGCATGCCCCAGAACAAATCAATCTCGTCGATATGCGATTTACCACGTGTTACACCGGGTACCGATTCATTGATGCGGTATAACCGGATGCTGTTGAAATCGGCAATGCCATTGAACAGGTGAAGGCGATACTTTTCGATGATATCGCGTTCGCCCTCCGTTTTTCCTTTCAACCAATCGTACATCCATTCCGAATCAATGTTTGCGATCTTATCGGTGTAAATGGTTTCATCGTTCCTGAAAATGCCGTAAAACGATTTCTTTGAAACTGTTCCATTACTGGCAACAGTACCATTTTCCGATGCATGATAAGAAACCGTTCCATTCGTAAAATGAAATGGGTTCCTTTCTTCGCAAAATTTCGCAATGTGTGTACGAATTAGTTTGAAGTACGCATTGACCGTAATTCGACTAATTCCTGTGATGTTGGCGATCTGTGTGGCTGTCAGATCTTCCGAGAATAATTTAATAAGTTCCCGAACTTTCCGCTCAGAAAGATGGGCCCCCTTCAGGTATCTGTTTTTCATGGCTGCTTAGGTAGTTTGAAGTACGTAACTCTACGTAAATAAGACAAATTTTATTATACGCCGCGTGTTAAAATATTATAAACGGCAGAAGGATAGGATGTACGATTCAACCTACTTATCTTGTAGAATAAATTGATAAAATGAAATTATCTAGAAGTGTATCTAGTTGATCTTTATCAGGAAACTAACAAGCGTTTAATTACTGCTGCCACTTTTTCACCATTGGGTAACATAGCCTGTTCCAAATACATATTCATCGGCACTGCAGGCACATTTAATGCACCTAATACAGCAACGGGTGCATCGAGCCATTGAAAACATGCAGATGAAATTCTTCCGGCCAGTGCTTCTGCAAATGAATTGTGCTGCTGCTCTTCCGTTAGTACTAAACATTTCCCATGTTTCTTCACGGTCTCAAAGATCAGGGCTTCATCTAATGGGTATAACGTACGCAAATCAATGATATCAATCATGCCGGGGAATTGCCTGGCTGCGGTGCGCGCCCAGTAAACACCCATACCATAAGTGATGATACAACATGATTCACCGTTTGTAATGTTTTGTATATCGGCCTGTACAACCAGGTTGGCTTTGCCTAATGGTAGAATATAATCTCGGGATGGTTCAATTGTTTTTGCGTCTTCTGTTCCGGGCACTTTACTCCAGTATAATCCTTTATGTTCCAGCATTACGACCGGATTAGGGTCGAGGAACGCTGCTTTCATTAACCCTTTCATGTCGGCTGCATTGGAAGGGTATACAACTTTGATCCCTTTGATGGATAATAACGTTGTTTCAACACTACCACTATGATAAGGACCGCCACCGCCATAAGCGCCGACAGGCACGCGTATTACTGTTTGAACAGGGAACTTGCCGCAAGTGAGATAACATGATTTTGAGATCTCTGTCACGAGCTGATTAAAGCCGGGATAGATATAATCGGCAAATTGTACTTCGACGATCGGCTTCACTCCTACCGCACTCATTCCAACGGTTGAACCAATGATATAGGCTTCCTGGATGGCGGTATTGAAAACACGCACATCACTGAATTTTTCGGCCAGGGTAGCCGCTTCGCGAAAAACGCCGCCCAGCCGGCGGCCAACATCCTGTCCGTACAACATGGCCTCGGGATGATCTTCCATTATTTCTCTAATGGCAAAGAGCGCCGCATCAACCATGATGATCTTTTCATTACCTGCAGGCTGGCGCTGCCCTTTTTCTTCCGTTACAGGTGTGGGCACAAAAACATACTCGGCTACTGTAGCGGGGTCAGGTTCCGGCGCTGTTAAGGCCTGCTGAAACTGCGCCGTCACATCCTCCCAGGCTTTCTTTTCTATATGCAGGAGCTCATGTTCCTCTATCCCAACATGTAATAACTGCTTTCGCAGCCTGGGTCCCGGATCGCTCAGCGCATGTTTTTCCAGATCCTGCTGCGACCGGTAGAACTCTTTGCGCACGCCACTGGTGTGATGGCCCAGCAAAGGCACTTTTGCCTGCACCAGGTAAGGCGTTCTATGCTGCCGTACATATTGCACTACGCGATGCATGGCATCGAAACTTTCTTCGAAATTGCTGCCGTCGATCCTTACCCGATCGAGGCCTGGAAAACCGGCTGCATAATCATATGCATCCATTACCCGCACTTCATCGGCGCTGGCACTAATGCCCCAGCCGTTGTCCTGCACGAGATAGATCACCGGAAGTTTTTTCAATACGGCAAACTGAAATGCCTCGCTCACCTCACCTTCTGTTACACTGGCATCACCCAGTGAGCAGATGACTACCGGTAATTCGCCATTGGGACCTTTTATGAGTTTATCGGAATTAATTTGTTCAAGATATTGAAGGCCCTGAGCAACACCGGTAGTGGGTATCACCTGCATGCCGGTGGCGCTGCTTTGATGGATTATGGTGGGTTTATCATTACCGCGGTAGTTAGGATGGCCATAATATTCGCGGCCGCCGGTAAAAATATCATCGCGTTTGGCCAGCAGTTGCAGCATCAGTTGGTAGGGCGAAAAGCCAAGGCCAAGCAAAATGCTTTCATCGCGGTAATAGGGGCTTATATAGTCACAGGGAAGCAATTGGAACGCTGTTGCCAGCTGTATGGCTTCATGTCCCCGGGATGTGGAATGCACATATTTGCAGGCGGTACGATTCGCTTCATAGGTTTCGGCCATGGCTTTGGCCGTGCACATGAGCCGGTAGGCTTCTAATAATGTATCGGTATGCATCATAGTTAACTAACAAAAGTAATAATAACAAATGTTAGTTTGAAATCTGAAACCCGAAGCCGGAAATCGGAAACCTGAAGTCGGAAGTCCGAAGTCGGAAATTACTCATACCTCAGACCTCAGACTTCTGACCTCAGACTTCTGACCTCAGACTTCTGACTTCAGACCTCAGTCCGCCTAAAAACAAAAAGCCCTTCCCGAAGAATCGGGAAAGGCTATTTCCTTGTAATGATGATCTATTTGTTATTTGATCTCTAAACTTAATAAGCTGTCGTCTTCGATAAAGGCTTCCAGCTCGTCACCAACTACACATTCGCCAACACCGGCTGGTGTACCGGTAAATACGAGGTCGCCAATATTCACTGAAAAATAGTTGGAGATATAAGCAACTACTTTATCAAAGTTATTGATCATTAAACCTGAATTACCCTGCTGCACCAGCTCTTTATTTTTATACAGACAGAAGTTGATGTCTTTTTTGTTCTTGATATTCGTAAGCGGGATCCACTTTCCGATCACTGCAGAATTATCCCAGGCTTTCGCTTTTTCCCAGGGCAATCCCTTTTCTTTCAGCTCCGTCTGAATATCTCGTGCGGTGAAGTCGATACCAACTGTTACGGCGTCATAATACTTACTGGCAAATCTATCCTGAATGTACTTTCCATTCTTGGATATACGCAATACCAGTTCACACTCATAATGCAATTCGTTAGTGAACTCAGGGTAATAAAAAGGGGTATGAGCCTGCAGTAAAGCACTTTTAGGTTTCATAAAAACGATAGGTTCTTCAGGAACCTCGTTACCCAATTCTTTTGCGTGAGCCACATAATTACGGCCTACACAGAAAATTTTCATACTCAACAAAGGGTTTAATTGAGATAATTGTTTTCAAGTTTCATGCGCCTGGAAAAGCCGGGGTACGTGGACATAGAGATATTGAATATCAAATTATTACTCACCTCAATATTGGCATTGCGAAAATAAAGATTCAAATTAACAAATCATAGTGTAAACTCCAATTTATTCGCTTCATTCATAGTTCGTTCGATGCCAATGGTGATAAAATTTTCTATCACTTCCACACATTTTTCAACCTTTCGTTTTACTAAGGGCGCTTCCTCGGGCGTCCAGCGGCTTAGCACAAAATCCGCCTGCCCTCCTTTGGGGAAATTGTTACCGATACCAAGTCGTAATCGGGGATATTTATCGGTAAGAAGGGTTTCCTCTATGCTCCGCAATCCGTTATGACCGGCACAGCTACCCGAAGGTCTCAGCCGTATCCGGGAAAGCGGTAATGCAATATCGTCTACTATTACCAATAATTGTTCCAAAGCGACCGATTCTTTTTCCATCCAATACTTTACAGCTTTCCCACTAAGGTTCATATACGTCGTAGGCTTGATAATTGTCAATTTTTTGCCTTTCCACTTTATATCACAAACCTGTGCCAGCCTGCCCACTCCAAAAAAGCCGCCATGTTTTTGCACGAAAGCATCTACTACATCAAATCCGATGTTATGACGTGTGTATGCATATTCATCTCCAATATTACCTAAACCAATCAACAGGAATTTCATAAAAATGGCAATAATGATACTGGGTGGTGGGTAAGCTACATGCAGAAAAGGCCCAAAATGATCGAAACTGGCTATGGATCAAAAAGGTCTAATCAGTCAACCGGCAAATGGATCAAATTGGTCAAATGAGTCTGTTCAAAGGTAGTACGATCAGTAAAAAGGGTCAAATCAGTCAATGATACCTTTTTCTCAGTTCCTCATGTGACTCACTTGACCGCTTTATGTGACTTAAAAGCCCGGAGTTACCGGGCTTAATATGCAATTATCTTATGTTACTTTTTGGCAGCAGGTGCTTTTGCAGGAGCAGCGGCGGGCGCTTTGGCTCCGGCAGCAGGTGCAGCAGCAGCTTCTTCCTGTTTCAACTGACGCGTCATTACAACTGATGCAATGGGGATACGCGGTGAGTTCAGGATCTCGTAATTAGCTTCCTTCACATCTTCTACACGAATGTTGCCATTCAGTTGCAGGTTAGTGATATCAACCTCGATATTCTCTTTCAGGTGTTGGGGAAGTGTCTTTACTTTTAAAGATTTTACTTTAGTAATAAGACGGCCACCATCTTTTACCCCTTGTGAAGCTCCGGTGAACTTAATAGGGATAGTAGCAATTACTGCTTTGTCCTGAACCAGTTCCAGGAAGTCAACGTGTGACAGCTCATCTGTTACCTTGTCGAACTGCAGGTCTTTCAAAATACATTTGTAGCTTTTTCCGTCTACCTGGATGTCAGCTAACTGGAAATCAGGAGTATATACGATGGATTTAAAAGCCAGCACAGGTGCTGCGAAAGCAATTTCCTGTGTACCGCCGTAAATTACACCAGGCACCAGTCCCTGAGAGCGAAGTTGGCGGGTGGCTTTTTTCCCGGTTTCGGTCCTCAGTTGTCCTTCGATTGTAATTGTTTTCATTGTTTATTTTAATTTATAAATTCTGTCAATCGTGAATCGGTAATCGTGCATAGCTCACTCTCCGATCCTGATAACTATTGGCCATTCTAAAATCCGTTTCTTCAAATGCCAATATCGTCGCCTTACCTGTTCCTTCTTTGGCTATGTATAAATAAGCCTGTGATACTTCTGTTCTCGTATGCATTGCGGATGGCTACTGCAAACAGCTCTGCCACGCTCAGGATCTTCACTTTTGATATTTTCTGTTTCAAAGGAATTGTATCACACACTACCAGTTCTTCCAGTACACTGTTCTCAATATTTGAGTAGGCGTTTCCGCTTAAAACAGGGTGTGTGCACAAAGCCCGAACGCTGCGGGCCCCTTTTTCTTTCAACAAACCGGCTGCTTTAGCCAGTGTGCCGCCTGTATCGCAAATATCATCGATCAGGACGACGTCCCTGTCGGTAACATCACCAATGACCACCATACTGGCAATTTCATTAGCGCGTTTACGGTGCTTATCGCATATTACCATTTCTGCATTGAAATAAGAGGCAATTTCACGGATGCGATTGGCACTTCCCACGTCAGGGGCCGCAAAGGTAAGGTTTTCCAGCTGAAGTTGCTGGATGTAAGGAATAAAAATAGCGGAACTGTCGAGATGGTCTACGGGGATATCGAAATAGCCCTGGATCTGCGGAGCATGCAGGTCCATGGTGATCACGCGATCGGCGCCGGCGGCCACTAACATATTGGCAACCAGCTTAGAACCTATAGCCACGCGGGGCTTGTCCTTCCTGTCCTGCCGCGCGTAGCCATAATATGGTATAACAGCCACCACTTTATAGGCCGAAGCGCGCCGGGCGGCATCGATCATTAATAATAACTCTAAAATGTTTTCAGCCGGTGCAAATGTGCTTTGCACCAGGAAAACCATATCGCCCCGGATACTTTCCTGAAATACAGGCTGAATTTCGCCATCGCTGAACTTCGAGATGGTTATTTTTCCAAGGGTAGCTCCGAATTTTTGAGCTATTTTTTCGGCCAGGTATTGTGACCCCGTGCCTGAAAAGATCTTGACTGACATTTGCATACCGCAGTAAAATGTGCGGCGAAGATAACGCGAAGCATGGGATTTGACCGATAACCTATGTACAAAAAATTTATTTCACCGTTCTGCAGAAAAAAATAGTATTTCAATGGTTATTGATTAATCGGTGGATCCCCAAAACAGGTGTTACTTGGTCACTGTCAGCAGCATTCTTGATCCGCCATGTGTTGCAGCAGCCGTTTTATGTCCCGAAGCGTCTTTCGCTATCTTTTTGGGATAAAATGCATAAAAAACAGCAGAACATATAAATATGGAAAAGAAAAGGGCAACAAAGTACATTCCGATGCAAAAAAGGAAGGGTTGGTAACCTCCAATAGCGGCTAGAGTAGTCTTTCTATTCATGGGGATATAGATTAAGTATTTTTAAATAAGATTTGGATTTATACATGAAATAACGCACATGCTAGTACATAACGTACATTTTGTGGTTATAGTATTTGTCCGAAAAGTACTAGAAATATTTGAACTATGCAAGAAACTAAATTTTCAATAAAAAAATGGGCTAAAGACGACCGTCCCCGGGAAAAGCTACTTGGGAAAAATCCATCTACTTTAAGCGACTCGGAACTACTGTCGATCCTGATCGGAAACGGTCATCGGGAAAAAAATGCCGTTGAACTGGCAAAAGAGGTCCTTCGACTGGGCAAGAACAACCTAAATGAACTAGGTAAAGTTACCATACAGGAGATGCTGCGTATCAAAGGGATCGGAAAAGTGAAGGCCATAACCATCATGGCAGCCCTGGAACTCGGCCGCCGCCGCCAGGCTGCCCTTTCCATGGAAAAGCCTTATGTGAAGAACAGCCGCGACATAGCCAGCTACCTGCAGGCCCTCCTTCGCGACCTGCCGCACGAGGTATTTGCGGTGGCCTATCTGAACCAGGCGAACCGCATCAATCATTTCGAGATCATTAGTAAAGGCGGTATAACCGGAACGATAGCCGATCCCCGGGTAATTTTGAAGAAAGCGTTGCTCGAAGAAGCCGTAAGCCTCATTCTTTGCCATAACCACCCTTCAGGCAATTTACAACCCAGCCGGGCCGACAAGGAGCTTACCAGAAAATTAAAGGACGCGGCCAAACTGTTCGATATCTCGCTGTTCGACCACATTATAGTTAGTGATAACGGCTATTTCAGCTTTGCCGATGCGGGAATATTGTAGTTTGTGGTTTATGGTTTGTGGTTTGTTGTTAACAACCGCAAACAACAAACTATAAACAACAAACCTGTTTAAGCTTGTGCCGTAGGGCCGCCGAAATTCATTGGGATCTGCACTTCTTCCAGGTCCTGGATCTTACCATTTGCGGCTTCAAAACGCTGGATATTCTCAGTTAATGCCTTCATAAAGCGTTTGGCATGCTGCGGCGTTAAAATAATGCGCGATTTTACCTTGCTTTTTGGGGTGCCGGGCATTACGTTCACAAAATCTATTACAAATTCTGCATGGGAGTGGGTAATGATGGCAAGATTGGCATATTCCCCTTCTGCTACTTCTTCTGAGATTTCAATATTTAGCTGGTTCGGCTGCTGATTTTGTTCTTCCATCATTACAACATTTAAGACCCAAAAGTAAGAAACCGGGCGTAATGGTTTGTACTGAATTTTATTTTTCAGGCAATAAACGCTAAAAACGCAAAAAGGGAGGTTTCCCGATTTGCATGGAAACCTCCCTTTGCTAACACAGGTATCTTAATATTTATCCCAGAACAATTTAAATTCAACCTTATCGCTACCCATTATGGCTGCTGCAGCCGTGTAATTGGTTCCATTCAACTGCTGCTCATTGCCCGGATACGGGAAGCGGTTGGGGAACCCTGATTTTGCATTTACAGCCGGCGTAAGCTGGGGATAATCCAACCTGCGCAGTTCCGTCCAGCCATCAAATGGCCGGTTATACAGGGCGATCCATTTTTGAAAACCGATCTTTTGCTTCCAGCCGCCTGCAGCGGTAGCATAGGCCACCGCAGGTTGGGCCAGGTACGCATTTGCCTCGGCCTCTGTTCCACCCCAATACAAAATGGAAGCCTTTATGGCGTTGTTGTAATGTTCTTCCGCAGTACCTGCGACCGTATAACCGCGCTCTTTGGCTTCTGCCCGCAAAAACTCCGTCTCTGCATAATCGCCCAACACCAATGCTGCATTTGGTTCAGAGATCTTTGCACTTGGTTTGGAAAAGTCTGAGTAGGTATTCACTCTTCCCACTACACCACCGGCATAATTTCCTGCATTGTTAGTGCCGAAGTACAACGACTTGCGGGGATCATTCAAATTGATCAATGGATTCATAAGATCTTCGGCTGCCACATAATCGGCCCGGCCGCCTATAACGATATCGGTATATAAGGGATTCGTGTTTGGACTGGTGGGTAAATATTTAAACAATGCGTTTTGTGAGGCAGCCGAAATCGCTTTTGCATCCGCAGCTTCAACAGCAGCTTTGGCAACTGCATTATCCACATCTGCCATCATCATACCCATTTTCATTTGCAGGTAACTGGCAAATCTTATCCATTGGGCTACATTACCTGCATAAAGTACATCTTCAGACGCTGCAAAACTGGCACTGGCTGTATTCAATTTGCCAATATCTTCAGCCAGTCTTTTCAACAGATCGGTATAAATGGTTTTGGCATCATCATATACCGGAAACAGGTTGTTCGGGTCCAACGCTTCTTTATACGGAACATTGCCGAACGTGTTTACCAGAATATTGAACGTATATACCTGCATGATATCAATAATGGCCAGTTGATTCTGTTTCACAGCTGCATCAAGATTGGCATCATTTGAGATAACGCGGGCAGATTCTTTCAGATCGTTCAAAACATCACGGTACATTCTTGTCCACCAGGCCTGGGGAATTCCCCTGGTGTTGAAATCGTATTGTGCCTCGTCCTGATATACCGCCATAGCCCAGTGTTTTACCGTAAACCTGAACACATTTACGTTTACGCTGGCATTGGCCAGGCCATCTGAAAGACCTTTTAATGCATTTGAAAACAAGGCAGCGCCTGGAACAGCCGAAGGCTTTTTAGTTTCTTTATTAAACCGGGAAATGTCTTTTGTACATGCCGCCAGGAACAAGACCGGCATGGCTATATAAAGGATTTTTCTCATGATTTTCTTTTTTAGAATTTCAACCTAAGATTCATACCAATTGACCGTGTGGTAGGATACGCACCACTTTGCATTCCCTGGGGCATATTTCCAGCGGAAAGATTTTCCTCAGGATCGGAGTAAGGCAGATTTTTATGGATGATCCATAAGTTCCTTCCGAATACCGACACGTCAATGCCTTTAATGGCTTTGATCTTTGAAAAAATGGTTGCGGGCAAAGAATAGGTAATGTTTGCTTCTCTTAATTTTACAAAGCTGGCGTCGTATGAATAAGCGGCCTGCGGCAGTTGGGTTGAATTGGCGTCTACTACTACCCGTTTGGTATTCGGTTTGCCGTCTTCCGTTACTCCTTCAAATATTACACCACCGCCATCCTGCAGGCTGTTGCGTACCGGATTTCCGAGGTCGTTTAACCCGGCAGATTCTTTGTATAAACCGGTGCCTTGTGCATAGAACTGATCGAGCGACCATACATTACCGCCCTTACGTACATCAACCAAAAAGCCCAGTGAGAGGTTTTTATATCTAAACGTGTTATACACGCCACCGATCCAGTCGGGGTTGATGTTTCCTATTACGTTCGTGGTTGTGCTGGTAACCATATAATACCCTGTTGTGTCAACCACCCGTTGTCCATCTTTCATTACAAAAGTTCTGCCCTGGATGGTTCCATAAGGTTGTCCCAGGGTGGCATTTATACTAACACCGCTCTGGAATGCGCCCAATGGCAGGTTTCTACTGTCATTATATAACTTGAGTACTTTGTTTCTGTTACGTGTCCAGTTTACATTTACCGTCCATGAAAAATTCGGAGTTCTTACAGGCGTAGCATACACCGACAACTCTATACCTTTATTTTGAACATCACCTGCATTCACCCATTTTGCGGTATATCCCGTAGCAGCCGAAACAGAAACCGGAATGATCTGATCGATCGTATTGGTTACGTAGTAGGTAACATCGAAGCCCAAGCGGTTCTTCAGGAATGCCATTTCCAAACCAATTTCGCGGCTCTTGGTTTCTTCCGGCCTTAATTCACTATTGTTCTTTCTGTCGGGCAAAGAAAATAATATACTGCTGCCGAACGGATCGGGCTTATCGTATACATCGTAAATACTTCCCCATGGAGCACTGTTACCGACTGTTGCATAGTTCAACCTGATCTTGCCGGAAGATAACCACGGCACAGTGGGTAAATGATGAGAGAACAACCAGCTTCCGGAAATCGCATAATAGTTATAGGCGTTTTCACTAACGGGAAGGGTTGAAGACCTGTCGCGGCGGAAAGTAGCGTCCAGTGATAAGTAATCCTGGTAGCTCAGGGTGATACCGCCAAAATAACCATCTACAGCAATAGGTTGATTGGTTTCAATGGGCGCAGGAATAGTTCCTTTTGAGTTGGAAATGCTGTATAAACCAGGAACAACCAAACCACCCGATGTAGTAGCCAATGAGGAACGTTCGGTTGTACGGCGCAGGTTAATACCTAACAGGCCTTTGAAATTAAGATCCTTGGTCAGATCTTTATCGATATTGGCCATCAGGTCATAGTTCTTTTCGGTGAAGGTGCGGTCGAAACGGGTATACGAAGCTGCACCCTGGCTTCCTACGGCAACTCTTTCTTCCTGGAGCTCCGTGTAATTATCAATTGATATCCGGCCCAGGAAACTCAACCAATCGGTTGCTTTAAAATCCAGTGATGCATAACCGAATACACGCGATCGGTTATCGTTCTGGTAGTTTTCATAAACGGTCCAGTAGTAATTATCTGTGTAAATGGGAACCAGTCCCGACGGTTTTGAAGGATCACTCCAGTTCCAGGTAACGTTTTTGTAATTTCTAAAATAAGCGTCCTTTTGTTCTTTGATATCCACATTGGTTTGGTACCATTGGCGAAAGTTCTGATTTACGTTGCGACCGCTGTATCCGGTACCATACCGGCCCCTGCCATCAATATGCGAATAGTTTACCGAAGCGCTCGCAGTGAGTCGCGATGTGATGTTATAAGTAGCGCCGAAGTTGATCATATTTTTTATAAGACGGCTATTTGGCAATACGCCCCGATCCTCATTTCGTGTGTAGCCCAGTTTATAAGTTCCTTTATCGGTAGCGCCATCGAACAGGACGTTTTGGTTGTTCGATAATGAAGTTATGTAGAAGGTGGACGGATCATTTGCGGCAGCTACCCACGGTTTTGGCTTTTTGTAATAAGGCGAAGCAGGGTCAAAAGCATCCCAATGATAAACCATTAAGTTCGGATTGAACTTGGCACCGTACGATGCATCCTGCGAGGTGGGTACTACCAGATCTTTAACCCCATCGCCATCTACATCGTAACTATAGAAACCGTCTACATGGTAAGGGTCCGAATAACCGGCTCCATATTCTTTCTGATATTCGGGAAAGGTTTTTTTATCGATCGAATTTATCGTTAAACCTGAGTTCACGACAATACCCAATCCTTTTTTTGCTTTTTTGGTGGTGATCATGATGACCCCATTGGCAGCTCTTGAACCATATAGCGCTGTAGCTGCAGCACCTTTCAAGACATTTATGTTCTCGATATCATCAGGGTTGATATCTGCAGCCGCATTTCCGTAGTCGTAACCACCGCGACCGGTTTGTTGGTTGGTCCTGTTATTGATGGAATTATCAACCGGTACGCCATCTACTACAAACAACGCCTGGTTGTTGCCTGTAATTGACTTCATCCCGCGGATAACGATGTTGGTAGAACCTCCCAACCCATTACCCTGGTTGATCTGCAAACCCGATACTTTACCTGAAAGCGCGCTGAATGCATTACCCGATCGCAAACGGCTCACATCTTCGCCCTGCACAGTTTGTGCAGCATACGGCAGGGTATTCTTTGCTCTTTTAATACCCAATGCAGTTACAACCACTTCGCTCATGGCATCGAGTGGAGCCAATGATACCGAAAGGACACCTGCATTACCTGCTTTTGATTCTGTTTGTTCAAAACCCACGGCAGAAATGACAAGGGTGGCGTTCTGGGGAGCGTTGATGGAGAATTTGCCGTCGGCATCGGCGGCTACGGCATTATTGGTGCCTTTGACTTTAATGAATACATTAGTAACTTAACTAATTTCTCTAAGTTATTAAGTAAAACGGAGCAATATTTTCTGGCAAGTTGAGAACTGCAGCAACAAAAAGCCGCCCCCATTAATGGAGACGGCCCTTTGAGCTATATTCAAAGATATTATTACCTCGGTCCAATATAAGTAAAATGTTCATCAAAAGTTGTACGAGTAGCACCCGCCTGCTTCATAACATATTTGACATCGATACTTTTGTCGGCATTAATGACATTTGCGCCGGTTGCAACGATTTCTGCACTGCGGTTATTTCCTGAGGGCTGACCATGGTAATTCGTAACGCTGACTATTTTATTGGTTGCCGGATCAATTATGAAATTAGGTGAAAACGAACCATAGTAACTGTTACCACCTATTAAATGGCCATAATCTATTCCACTTACCCACATAGCAACGGAATTGGCGCCAGTCGTTCTTAATTCAACCTCGAAAGGATACGGACCATCAGGGCCTGAACTCAACGCCGGATTTATGGCATCTATAAGCGTGCCATCTACTTCATATCTTCCGTCATATTTGTTTTTAATGAGAATGGCTACTACGCCTGAACCCAGGTTGCCACTGATATTGTAGCCCGGTTTATCAATGCTGGTGATCGCCAATCCATAAGCATACTCACGGCCTATAAGGGCAGAGGGTTTAAACTTTACCTGCATATAACCGGTACGCGATCCTTTCGGAATAGTAACAACCGGATTGACGATGGAAACCAATGAAGCGGAAGGTATACTATATGCAGTATGGTTAGAATCGTTGTATGCCTGAACCAGATCAGGTTTTAATTCCAGCGTAACATTGATATCTTCCGGAGCTACATCGGCAGTTGCCAGGTTGATAGGTACCAGGTTTACAGTCGTATCATTGTCGCTGTTATCATAAGCCAGGCTCACAAATTTACGGGTGTTCGTAGCTGTAATTTTCATTTCTATAACCCTTGGCGTTCCTTCGGGGCGGTTAGACTGTATTTCCTGATCCTCATAAGGTTGGTCTTTTAAACAACCTGCCATTACGAATGACGCTATGGCCAACGATAATGATAATTTTATATGATATAGTTTCATATTCATTTATTTAAGTAGTTGGTTTATGGTTGCCAGAAGATTTTGGAATCAAACTGGTTAATGTTCTCACCCTGAGCCCGTACATTGTCACCATTGGTGGTATATTCACTCTGTGGATATAATAACCTGACCGGAATACTTGTTCTGGTTGTATTAACTGAAATATATCCTTTATCAGGTATCATATTCAATCTTCTCAGGTCACTCCATGCCTCAACAGGATCAATGGCACATAAGGCTATATACTTCTGAAAAGCGATAAACCTTGCCTGCTGCAAAACAGTTGAGCCTGCATTTGCCCAATTGGCAATATCAGCATCTGCCAAATATGCCTGCGCTTCTGGTACGGCGTTCTCTACTCCTAACCATACAAATGATTCAACTACGGCAGCTTCATAGGCAGTTTGTGCATTACCGGGCAACCACCCCCTGACAATGGCCTCAGCTTTTAAGAACATACTTTCAAATGAAGGAAAGATCCATTGATTCTGTGTTGCACTACCCGCTATACCAGGTCCCATAGTGGAACTATGATTACCGTCGGGATTTCCCGCTGCAAGGCCATAAGTTGTACCTGTAATCGGTCCGCCGGCTGCTGGCGGATTATAGAACCGTTCGATCCTTGGATCACCATGCGTGTTCAATAAGTTTACGAAATAACGATTGGCCCTTGTGCTGGTGCTTGCCTGAGCACCGGCAGGGGTTAAACCATAATTGGCATAAAATGGTGACTGTTTATTATTCTCATTTACATAACCAGGGTTAGCATCTATGCTTTGTCCGGCTTCCAACACACCCCCATTGGCCTGTATTTTAGCAATCTCGCTGCCAGGATTGAAACCTGCCATCTCTGACTGACGAATGAGCAACCGCAATTTGAGCGTATTGGCAAATTTTGTCCATAACGTTTTGTCACCTTTGTTTACAATATCAATAGCATTAAAGGAGCCCACGGTGGCAGCCTTCATGTAAGTAATAGCGGTATCGAGGCTTTTTTGCAAGTCTGCATATATATCCTGCGCCCTATCGTATGCTGGCTGGCGGTAGCTATTACTTTGAAATGCCTGTGAATAAGGAATATTTCCGTAAATATCTACCATGTCCTGCCAAAGGCGGGCCGACAAGATCATGGCAGCGCCTGCCAGTACCTGGTTTTCAGCTGCCAGGGCTTTTTGCTTTACCAGGTAAAGATCAAAGAGAACATTATAATTGTTCTGCCACAACACGTCGCCGAAAGTAAAATCGATATTATATGTCGTTTCATCCTGCTGGATGGCAAAATCACCGGAGGCCGACATATAACCCATCCAGTTCTGGATGAACTGCAGGTTGCCGCTTGCCAGCCGGGCACCTACTGAATGAGCTGCCTGCGGAAAAATAAGTTCGGCTGTTATATTAGCATCGGTGGCCCGGTTGGGATCTTCATTTACATCGAGCCAGCCTTTTTTACATCCTGTACAGGCAACGATCACTGCCAGCACCGCACCACAAATTCGTCTGTTTATTTTAAATTTTTTCATTGATTAATTCTTTAAAAGTTTAATTAGAACTGAACGGTTATTGAACCACCAAATAATCTGGAAGCGGGCGACTGGTATGAACTACTTATACCAAACGTATTGTTGGTAGAAGAATAGTTAAACTCAGGATCACCCCATTGGTTCGATTTTGGCACGATCAAAAACAGGTTCCTTCCAATAGCACTTACAGTTAAACGTTGAATGTATTTTCCGCCACCGATCCATTTTAATGGCAGGTTGTAAGAGATATTCACTTCTCTCAAACGCCAGGCAGCAGCGCTTGCAAAATAGTTGGTAGCGATCTGGCTGTTGGTGGCAGCGCCGGTCCAGAATCCATAGTTACCGTCCTGCACCTGGATATTTGTGTTTTCAACCAATTTTCCTGAAGCGTCTTTGTAAACAGAGTTCGGGAACACAAAACGCTCACGTCCATAGGCAGCACTGCGTTCTGAAATGCCGGCAAAATCCATATCAGATCCTATACCGGCATAGAAGCTGTGACCCGTTTTATAATCCCAGGTCATGCTGGCGGTGAAACCGCCAATTGAATAAGACGGTGTTAAACCTACCACCCACAAAGGCAATGAACGTCCTCTGACAGCCAGTTCAGTAGCGATTGTAGGATTACCGGTTATCGCATCAACAATCACTTTTCCGGTCTCAGGATCCCTTTCATAATCTGTAAGCTGGAATGCAAACGCAGGTTTTCCAACAATGGCAATATTGTTTGCGGTTGGCGAGCTTACTGAGTTTTGAATAAATCCTGAGTTTCCACCGATAACAACAGGCACATTATCCAGCGTACGGGTCACTTTATTGTCGTTGTAAGTAGCATTGATCCTGAAATCAATCCTGCCTTTGCCCACATTAATCAAAGGGGTCAGGTTCAGGTCCATTTCAACACCCTTGTTCTTGAAATCGGCAGCATTGGCCAATCCAACCGTGAAACCGGTCGTAATAGACTGGGACAGTGCCAGGATCTGATCAGTATTATTCTGATTGAAATAGGTAGCTTCTACGTTAATGCGGTTATTCAGGAAACCTAACTCCACCCCTGCTTCCACGGTTTCAACAAATTCCGGTTTTAAGTTATCGGCAGGAATGGTTCCATTAGCAGTAAAACCCGGAATGCTCCCATAAGGAAAACCACCCGCTTGTGAATATGTCGCTTGCAGCGCATACGCACCGAGGTTTACGTTACCTGATTTTGAAACAGCGCCTCTTACTTTGGCATAGGATATAACGCTGGTTTGCAATGCGGGGATCGCATCTGACAGGATCACCGATGCATTGGCGCCGGGATAGAACAGAGAACGGTTCTCTTTCCCAAGGCGGCTATCCCAGTCATTTCTGCCTGTAAATTCTACATTCGCCCAGCCTTTGTAGCTGAAGCCAACACTTCCATAAGCCGATAATAATCTTGATTCAATTTCATAGTTATTGCCGCCGTTCGTAGTTTGGGAGCTTCCTGTATACAAGGGTACATTAGCATCGCCGCTCCGTTGTCCCACATTGTATAAATAAGGAACCGCCAGGTTATTACCGCCTACTGCTACATCCTTGAATCGGTTTTGACGAACCGTGCTACCGGCAATATATCGCACTGCAAAATCTTTGTTGATATTGTAATCACCATGCAAATAATAATCAAGGTTAATGCGGGAAGAAAAGCCCTGTGCATCAAATACATTGCCTGGCCGGTTGGTATACTGGGTGGCATTGCGATGTTCTGCTGCCCATGGTGTTACCACAACCGGCGCGGTGGTATTTTTATAGCTATTGAAGCCCACGTTGGTGCTCAATCTTGCAGAAGCATTTAACCATTTTGTAAACTTGTAGTGAACGTCCACATTGCCGATCAGATCATCTGTACGGCCCTTCTGGCGAAGGTTTCCAATGATCCAGTACGGATTAACGGCAAACTCGTTATAATAATTCGAATACTGGGCAAATTTGCTATTCTTCCAGTCTTTATAATCGAGTAACGGTACGTTACTGGGTGTTTGCATTACCAGGAACATAATACTGCCGTTGTAGGCCGGGAAAAGACCGGCCATTGCGTTTTCATTCACTACATCATAATTCTGCAGCACATAGTTCAACCCGTAGTTCACAGAAAAATTGCCACGGCTTTTGGCACCGTTAAAACGAAAACTTGTTCTCCTGTTCTCATCTTCAGGCATCAAACCTTTTACTTTTGCATCCTGCACACTTACGTAAAAATCTTCGCCTGATACCGAAATGGAATTCTGCCAGGTTAAACCCGTATTCCAGAATTTGATTTTATCCTTATAACGACCATCATTATAAGGGCCTCTTTGGATTGTACCGTCTTCCAGCTGTACACCAATATCCTGCATGGAACCATCAAAGCGCGGACCATACTGCTGGTTCTCATAAGGCACATAGCCATAATTGCCATAAACATCAGTTACTTCACCGGCGCCTGCACCGAATTCCCTTTGGATTTTAGGGAAATAGGCCACGCGGGCTGCCTGCAGTGCAGAGCTCACAGAGACACTTAATTTTTTGGAAGTACCTTTTTTTGTAGTTATTACAATTACACCGTTCACCGCATCAGGGCCATAAATAGCGGCAGAAGCAGCACTTTTCAGAACGGTAAGTTCCTGAATATCATCTGGCGGAATTGAAGAAAGAAATCCTAATGGTGTTGGCGCACCATCAACTACCAGCATGGGCTGGTTATTACCTGTTAATGAACGGATACCACGAATGTTGATCTTGGCGCTTTCAAATACGCCACTATTGGTGGTAGTAACAGAAACACCAGATACTTTGCCATTCAGGGCTTGTTGAACGTTAACCGCCTTACCCTGCGTAAGTACCTTGTTGGTAACAGAAGTAGCCGCATAGCCCAATTCCTTGGCTTGCCGCTTAATACCTAAAGAAGTGGTAACCACTACTGTTGACAACTCATTGGAGATCCTTGACAAAGTAACATTAAGCACATCACCGCCGCCGGCAGTGCTCACTTCACGGGTTTCAGCACCCGATGCGCTGATCACGAGCGTTGCGTTTGGCGGAACACTTAATCGGAAATTACCGGCTTCATCGGCAGCGGTACCCGTACTTGTTTTTTTGATTTTAATAGTGGCGAAGGGAATTGGGTCTCCTTTTTCGTCTGTAATGCGACCCGAGATCTGGCGATTTTGGGCAAACGCCATAACCGATAGCAATGCTGCTATCAGCAGTGATAGAATTTTTCTCATGAGACTTGTGAATTATTAAATAATTGATTTAAATCCCGAAAACCAAACGATTTTCGTCGATCTTAAAATCGTGTGCAAATAAATACATTTTTTGCTAACCGGTAGACAAAACGAATTTTATAAATGCTGCAAGCATATTACACACAAAATTCACGACCTCATGAAAACTTCATTTTCATAACCACCATGCTGCAAAACACGACACCACAGGTTTTAAAACTCTCCCACACATAGCATTCCGTTCTTCTCCATCGGCTTAAAAAAGGTAAATATGTTATCAAGTTGCCTGAAAACACGACAACTTAAACACAATATTATTACACAAACGGTAAATTTATATAAATTTTATTTCGGCTATGATGCATAACCGAACAGCTCCTTTAATCAGATTTTAATCGCTTAAGAAATTTTAATGAACAAAAACGCTTGCAACATTGTTCATCGCATACCCAAGATAACCTGCAGCTTAAAATCTGCTCTATTGTACGCCTCAACAGCATTCTTCGTTGCCTCAACTGCCTCTTTCGAGGGATAAACTGATTGTGCGCAGGATAAAGAGAGCAGGCAATTGAACTTTCTCGAATGTTGTTTCGCCCGACGCGCCATTAACCGGTAATTAAGGTTTACAATACCGCGAAACGCTTTATTGAATAATGGCGGTATTGAAAAGTTATACAGAACGGTATTCTCCCAGGCATAGATCCGGCTGTTATAACCATCCGTTTCAACATACTGCAACCGGGCATTAAAGAAAAAAGGTTTGAATGCCGGCTTAACATGCACATCCGTATAAAATAAAAAGCCGGTTTCCATTTCATACCCGTTACTAACATACCAAACACTTTCAACCCGGCTTCTCAATTCAATGCTCCGGTTCAACCGGTAATTGATATGTGTGCGCCAGTTTAAACGGGTTACTTGTGCTAGCGGCTGAATGGCAATAACGGAATCGGCATTGTTCTTCCATTTTGTTTCATGCCTGAACCGGGAATAGATCTCAACATGCTTATCAGGCGTGTAAGTTGCCTGAACCAGGTATTCATGTCCGCCGGAAGGGGCATGCACCTGGTACTTTAACCAGGGGAATTTGAAAATATCAGTATATACATCCAGTTTCCAGCCGGCCAACGGCCTTACCGATAAGCCTGCGTACAAACCATTTTCATTTGCCGGCAAACTGTTTTCTGTAAATGCATTGCTGAACAGGGATTGGTATTGCGGACTAATATTGCGATAAACAAGAGCCATATCTACTTTCGGATCGAGACTGGCCAGCAGCCCATGGATCATGGCCGTGTTCCGCTGCCTGTCCAAAGCTACTTCACCATATACATGCACATTCCGGAAAGTATAACTGTAATCGAAACTATAATTGCTCCAGTTGCGCCCATTGATGGCATACCGGTCATATATTTCACCGGAGGGTTGCAGCGGTTTCGATAAACTGTACAGCACGGCCTGCACGCCAATATGAGATCTGTTGTTAGCGACCTGTAAAGATCCGCCGGCCGTTATACAGTGCACCGTATGCCGGTCGTTCAATTCTTCCGGTGTCCTGTGGTAGCCGGAGGTTAAGATGGAAGAGATGTATGCTTGTGCATGAGATGCGCTATCCTCCATGATGTTGGCATCTAAATGTCGCGATGAGCCAAAGAACGTACACCTGACATTTTTTTGCTGCAGGGTTAAACCAATGCCCCGGTGAAAATTATACTCACCGGCTGAATTGTAAGGCTGCAGCGCCGGCCCCTGCCTTTTTATATTTAAAACAGCAGCACTTTTTTTGAAAGCCATTCCCTGCCATTGTATCAAGCCCTGACCAAAACCAACCGTGAAGTCACCAATCGCCAGGGATTGAACGATGCCCAGCTTGCGGACGAAGCAATGAAAAGAATAAAAATCAAAGCCCTTTTGCTGCGCCCCTTTGAGAAAATGTTCACCGGCATCTTTATCGCCAGTTATGCCGTATTGTAACAGGTTTTTATAATTGTACTTATAGCGGAATAATACAGCGGTTCTGCTTCCCAGGTAACTTTCAGTAGTTTTATTATGTTCGGCAGAACTGCTTATTGTTCGGGAGCACCGTAACAGCGCCGTTTGTTCGCCATGCCGTAACCGTTCGCCCAGCCGGGCCACCATCTGTTTTTCATTACTTACGATAACATAGGGCATTAACTGTTTTATGGCAGCCACATCCCAGGCAGGGATGGCCTGCAGTTCATGTACCTGTAATAAGGGCCCCAGTAACCTGCGATACAACAAGAAATTACTGATCTGCAGATCGGTTAAAAGTCGTAACCCTTTCAACTCATACTCTGTAGCATCATTTAAGTTCAGCGGATGTTTTGTCAAATATTCCAACTGCTGCCATTGGGCATCATCTTCTGCAAGGCCTTCTTCGCGCTCAGCCTGCAGTTCAAGCTGTTGTTCATTTACCGGTGTTTGCTGTCGTTCCTGCGGTGAGGCTGTCATCCAAGCGAGCAAGAACCATATCACCAGCCGCCATTTCACTGTGCTGCTTTTTGTTTCCCATAAAATAAGAGTAGCAATCCGGGTGTGAGCCCCAATTGAGGATGATACCGGACACATACATCGGCCCGGCAATTTTTCCATTGCCAGCCGAGGCCTGCATATGGCGAAGTAGTAGCTGTGGTTATACCGGTGCGTATAAATAACCGGTCGGGCACAACGACGTATTGCAGGCCAGCCTGCACACTTACCGGCCGGTCTTCCTCTTTGGTGATCTCGGTACTGATGAAGAGTTGCTTCGACACCTCATAGCCAGCGCCGAACTGGACGACAGCCGCGAGCTTTTCACGCCAATGATTGCGAAAATGACCACCCACCGGATTCACAAGATGAAAACCGGTAACCAGTGATGAACTCACCTGCCACTGACTGGCCACCTCAAACCCAATGGCGGCATCATTGCCGTAGCCTGCTACCTGCATCATGTTATAATTGCACTGAATGCCGAGGCTTACCCGGCCAAGGTCCTTGCCATAGGCCAGCGCTAACTGGCTTTCATTAAAATCGCTGAAACCAGCATATTGCATGGCCATGCCGATGCCGCCCCGGTTTACCGGTATAGCTACTGTGGCCATGTACAGCGAAAGTTCCTTCAACCCATATTTTTGTTCGGCATATACGCCTGCACTCCATCTGGAAATATCACCCAGTGCAGCCTGGTTGGCCAGGAAGGAAAACGATTGGGTAAATTGTTGACTATAAGCCCCCAGCCCGGTGTAGAGTGTACCCGGCGAATAACGTACTGACTGACCAACGGCCAGACAGGGGATAAAGTAAAATGGCAACAGCAGTCTTTTCACGTTAGCAGACTTTCTAAAAAGCCATTAAACATATTCAAAAAACCTAATATAAAAAATTTTTTATTCTCCTTTAGGGCAACCAACCGCAGCACTTACCTTTGCGCCATGAAAATTTTAGATGGTCAGCTTGTATCACAGGCAACAAAGGATGAATTGAAAATAAAGGTGGCTCAACTGGTAGCCGAAGGTAAAAAAGTGCCTCACCTGGCCGCTGTGCTGGTAGGTAACAATGGCGCCAGTGAAACCTATGTAGGTTCAAAAGTGAGAACCTGCGAAGAGATCGGTTTTCATTCTACCCTGATTCGCCTCGAGGACACCATCAGCGAGTTCAAACTGCTGGAAACTATCGAAGAGTTGAATATAGATCCTGATGTGGATGGTATCCTGGTACAGTTGCCTTTGCCCAAACATATTTCTGATGAAAAAGTGATCAACGCCATTCATCCTTCAAAAGATGTTGACGGTTTTCATCCCGTAAGCGTAGGAAGAATGGTGCAATCCCTTCCCACCTTTATACCTGCTACACCGCATGGCATTATGCTTATGCTGGAACATTACAAGATCAACACCAAGGGCATGCATGCGGTAGTGATCGGCCGCAGCAATATTGTGGGCCGCCCCATGAGCATTTTGCTGAGCGCTAACAGCAACCCCGGCAATTGCACCGTCACTATTTGCCATTCCCATACAAAGAACCTAAGAGAAATTTGCCTGCAGGCAGATATTATTGTAGCCGCCTTAGGCCGGCCTGAGTTTGTGAAGGCCGATATGGTTAAAGACGGCGCCATTGTGATCGATGTAGGTATCACCCGCGTTCCAGATGCTACGAAAAAAAGAGGATATTCATTAAAAGGAGATGTAGAGTTTGATACCGTTGCCCCGAAATGCTCGTGGATCACGCCGGTGCCGGGTGGCGTAGGCCCCATGACCATTGCCGCATTGATGAAGAACACGTACAATGCGTGTTTGCTTAAACACTAAAACCAATGTGCTGATGTAATAATTTGCTGATGTGCTAATGGTCTTCTTCGGCATGCATGACAACGATCTGCCTGCCCAAAAAATGCTCCATTAGCTAATTAGCCAATTATCACATTAGCAAATTATCACATTGAAGGCAACATATTCGCCCATACACTGTTATTATCAAGAATATTGATGTTAATGACTAAAGCTTCTACAGATACGATCCAATATCCTGTAATGGAGTCGTTTTATACGCTCCAGGGGGAAGGTTACCACCAGGGAAAAGCCGCATATTTCATCCGCCTCGGTGGCTGCGATGTAGGTTGTGTGTGGTGCGATGTAAAAGAAAGCTGGGATGCGTCCAAACATCCGCTGCTAACCATCGATGAAATGGTAACCGCTGCCAGCGCATTTCCCGGCCGTTTGGCCGTGATCACGGGAGGCGAACCATTGATGCATAATCTCGATGCCCTTACTACAGCTTTGCATGAAGCGGGTTTTCAAACCAATATCGAAACTTCCGGCGCCTGGCCGGTAAGCGGTTCCTGGGACTGGATCTGCCTGTCGCCCAAAAAATTCAAAGCGCCTTTACCGGAAGTACTGCCACTGGCCAATGAACTGAAAGTGGTAATTTACAATAAAAGCGATTTTGATTGGGCCGAAAAATATGCAGCACAGGTTTCGCCCACCTGCAAACTCTTCCTGCAACCGGAATGGAGTAAATCAGCCATTGTAACGCCACTGATCATCGAATATATTAAAGACAATCCGCGTTGGGAATTCTCCCTGCAGCTGCACAAATACATTCATGTGCCGTAACGTTCATTTATAACACTTTCTTACAAACTTTTGGGCCGCTATTAGCATCTTACAGGTGTAGAAACCCGTTTTTCCGGGAAGTGCACACATTTTTTATCTTTATCTGATGATTAAGCAATTAATTACAATATCCCTCATGATCGGCGTGTTTTGCTCAGCCCGGGCACAATATGATCCTGATAAAGTAAGTAAGAAAGCAAAAGCGCTGTTTGAAAAAGCATATGGCATAGCCATGAATGGCAATTACAATGAAAGCATAAAGACATTGCAGGATGCCATTAAAATAGAGCCCCGCTACCTCGAAGCTTTTCTTTCCATCGCCGGATTGTATTTTGAACAGAAGAATTACAAGAGCGCCATCGAGAACTATGAAAAAGCCAAAGCCATAGATAGCAGTTGGTTCAAAGATTATAACCTGCCCTACTCCATCAACCTGGCCGGTACAGGCGAATTTGTAAAAGCCTTACAGGCGGTGAACGAGTTCCTTACCCTGCCTAACCTGAATGAACAAAGCCTGAAGGCAGCTAATTACCGCCGCAAGACCTATGAGTTTGCCATTGAATACAGCAAGCAGCACCCGAATGGTAATTACAAGTTCGAACCGCAGAATATGGGCGACAGCATCAACAGCGTGCATCTTGAATATTTTCCAACGCTTACCATCGATGATAAAGAATTTATTTTTACCCGGCGGGTAAATGGCAATGAAGAATTCTATGAATCGAAATTTGAAAATGGTCACTGGACAAAAGCCCAACCGCTGCCTGGCGACATCAATTCAAACCTCAACGAAGGTGCGCAGAACATTTCGCAGGATGGTCAGTGGCTGATCTTTACCGGCTGCAATTTCCCTTATGGGTTAGGCAGCTGCGACCTGTATATTTCCTACCGCACGCCCGATGGCTGGAGTAAACCGGAGAATATGGGCAACCGGATAAATACCGAATCGTGGGAATCCGCGCCCAGCCTGTCGCCCGATAAGCGCGATCTGTATTTTGCCAGCGGCCGCCTCGGCGGATATGGCGGTCAGGACCTGTACGTGTGTCACCTGTTACCTAATGGCCGTTGGAGCGATCCCGAAAACCTGGGCCCCGAAATAAATTCTATCGGTGATGAGAATGCGCCTTTTATTCATGCCGATAATCAAACCCTGTACTTTACCTCAAGCGGCCATCTGGGTTATGGCGGCACCGACCTGTTCATGGCTAAAAAACAAGCGAAAGGCTGGTCAAAGCCCCTTAATCTTGGCTACCCCATCAATACCATTGAAAATGAAGGCAGCCTGGTGATTGCCGCCGATGGCAAAACCGCTTATTATACCAGCGACCGCAGCGATAGCAGGGGCGGCCTTGATCTGTATTCATTTGAATTACGCGAAGATGTAAGACCGGCCCGCACCCTGTGGGTAAAAGGAAAGGTGTACGATAAAAAAACGTTGAAAGGATTGCCATCCGGAGTTGAACTAACCGACCTGAGCACCCGCGATGTAATGAGCCGGGTACAGACGGACGCCACCGGCAATTACCTCATCACCTTACCCGTTGGCAAAGACTATGCGTTCAATGTAAAACGCCGGGGCTATCTGTTCTTTTCGGAAAATTTTCCATTGAGCCAGAAAGGTGCTGATTCTACTTATAACATCGATATTCCCTTACAACCGATTGAAGCCAATGCGAGCGTTGTGCTGAAAAATATCTTCTTTGACCTGGGCAAGTTCGATCTGAGGCCGGAATCAACCATCGAGCTTGATAACATTTTCCAGTTGCTGAAAGAGAACCCGACGCTGAAGATCCAGATCAGCGGACATACCGATAACATAGGTAAAGCAACCGACAATATGACCCTCTCGAACAACCGGGCACAGGCCGTGGTAAAATACCTCATGAGCAAAGGTATTGAAGCCGCCCGCCTTACCTTCAAAGGATACGGCGCTACCAAACCAGTTGCCGATAACGATACTGAGCAGGGAAGAGCGCAGAATAGAAGAACGGAGTTGCAGGTGGTGAGTCAATAATAGTACTCACAATAAGGCATAACTATCCCTGGGAATCAGTTCCAGGTTACAAGTTGCAGGTTTCAGGGCTCTGCCTGTGTGTATCTGTATTCCTTGTAACATAAAGCACGTATCTTAGTTAAAGTTTCAATGGCACCATTAACCATGACGATAACTAACGATCTGCTATACCAGCTGGCATTAACCCAGGTACCCCAAATAGGTTGCGTACATGCCAAACTGTTAATTCAACAATTCCATACGGCGGAAGCCATCTTTAAGGCACGCATTGCTGAACTGGAAAAAACAGAAGGCATCGGATCTGTTCGTGCGCGGTGCATTAAATCGTTTAAACAGTTCAGCCAGGCCGAAAAAGAGATCGCCTTCATAGAAAAACATCACATAAAACCACTGTTTGTAAACCAACCCGATTATCCGCAGCGGCTTTTACATTGTTACGATTCCCCTACCCTGCTTTTCTTCCGGGGAGAAACCGATCTTAACGCAGCCCGCGTAATAGCGGTTATCGGAACAAGGCATCACACCAGCTACGGCAAACAACTTACTGAAAAGCTTATAGCCGAACTGGCCGAGTACAACGTGCTGGTGGTAAGCGGGCTCGCTTTCGGCATCGATGCCCTGGCGCATAAAGCAGCGCTGAAAAACGACCTGCCTACCATAGGTGTACTGGCCCATGGGCTCAATTCCCTGTACCCGTCAGAACACGCTGCACTGGCAAAAGACATGATAAAACAGGGCGGCGGATTGCTCACTGAATATTACAGTGATGTTACAGCGGAGAAACACCATTTCCCCATCCGCAACCGGATCGTAGCCGGCATGTGCGATGCCGTAGTGGTCATTGAAACCGGCATAAAAGGCGGCAGTATGATCACGGCTGAATTGGCGAATGGGTATAACCGCGATGTTTTTGCCTTCCCGGGCAAGACAACCGATGCCAAAAGTGCAGGCTGCAATGCCCTTATTAAAAGCAATAAAGCGATTTTAGTCACAGAAACACAGGAATTGGCAGCGGTCATGGGTTGGAATTTGCCAGCGGCTAAAAAGATTCGACCCCAAAAAGAACTTTTTGTTGACTTAAATGAGGTCGAAAAAACTATTGTAGATATCCTCCACGAAAAGCAACCCGTGCATATTGACGAATTGAACCTCCGCTGCGGGCTCAGCACCAGCTCCATGGCAGCCGCCATCCTCAACCTGGAATTGCAGAACATTATACTGGCACTGCCTGGGAAGATGTATCAACTCGTTTAAGCGAATTAAAGCACACGATCAGCTGCCCGCTTTAATACGGAAGGTTATAATACTTACATACTGCATAATAATCTGTGAAATCTATGGCAGGCAAACCGATGCGTCCACCAGCAGTAGCGGTATTGGCGTAAATACGAATGATCCTGATATTGGTGTATTCTTCGCCTGCTCCTGAAACCTTTGAGATGGTAAAATTCGCTTTATTGCTGAAATGAGACCAGTATACCCGGTAATCGCTGGTGCCATTGAGGCCGAATCCAGGGATCGGATATATATTACCACTTGATCTCACCAGGTATACAAACCAGGCACTACGGTTCATGGTATCAGCTGTAGTGGTTACCGTCAGAGCAGCGATGGCTGAAGTGGCAAAATTATGTGCGCCGTATGTATACTGGGTCACATTGGCATTGCCTGCTATGCCTTGTGGCCCCTGGGCGCCGGCTGGACCTTGTGGGCCGGCCGGTCCGGCGGGACCTGCAGGTCCCTCGTCGCCCTTTTTACAGGCAGAAAAAATGAGTAAGACTGCAACAAGTGAGCTGCATGCGAAAGTCAGCGTCTTTTTCATAAATTAAAAAATTAATGGTTTGATAAGGAATGAATACTCCAAAACTGGCTTGAATTAGCAATATTCACAATACCACTTTGGTGGAAATGTGAGTGGTTTGTATTACTAAAAGGGGACCTTTTCGGGCAGGTAATAGAGACAGAAGGCTATTCAGGTGATTTCTAAGACCTTCAGGAACCTTTTGGCCGGTGGATAATACCACAAAGCGGTAATAGGAATACTACAAACAGGCAACAGGACTGCCCGCTTTTTCTTACCTTTGACGTCCCTGTCAAATTGGCTCTATACCAAAGTGTAGCATCCTTTTTGACCGGATGTAACTTTGAAATTTTAAAATAATTAACCGCTATATCATGTTAGGTTTTCTTTCAAAAATGTTCGGGGGAAGCAAGTCGGAGAAGGACATTAAGTCGATCCTGCCGGTTGTAGACCAGATCAATAAGAATTTTACTGCTTACCAGTCACTGACTAACGATCAATTGCGTAATAAAACCCAGGAGTTCAAAAACCGGATAAAAGCGCACCTGCAGAAGACAGACGAAGAGATCGCCGACCTGAATAAACAGGCAGAAGCCTTGCCTTTCAGCGATATCGTAGGTAAAGATGCTATCTACCAGCAGGTAGACGCCCTCCTGAAAGAGCGCGACAAGCAAATTGAAGAGATCCTGAAAGAGATCCACCCCGAAGCATTTGCAGTAGTGAAAGAAACCGCCCGCCGTTTCAAGGAAAATAGCGAAATGGTAGCCACTGCTACCGACCTCGACCGGGAGCTGAGTGTTAAAAAAGACTACATTACTATCCAGGGTAACCAATCCATATTCAAGAACAGCTGGAATGCCGGCGGCAACCTCATCACCTGGAACATGGTTCACTACGATGTACAGCTGATCGGCGGTAGCGTGTTACACCAGGGTAAGATCTCGGAAATGGCAACCGGTGAAGGTAAAACGCTTGTTTCTACCCTGCCTGCTTATCTGAATGCCCTGGCCGGTGAAGGTGTTCACATCGTAACGGTGAACGATTACCTGGCCAAACGTGACTCTGAGTGGAATGGAACCATTTTCGAATGGCTGGGTCTTACGGTTGATTGCATCGACAAACACCAGCCAAACAGTGCAGAAAGAAGAAAGGCTTACCTGGCCGATATCACCTACGGCACCAACAACGAATTCGGTTTCGATTACCTGCGCGATAATATGGTGCACACGCCCGAAGAAATGGTACAACGCAAACACCACTTTGCCATGGTGGATGAGGTGGATAGCGTGTTGGTCGATGACGCTCGTACGCCTTTGATCATTTCCGGTCCCGTACCGCGTGGCGATGACCAGCAATACCACATCTTGCGCGATCGGGTGCGCAACCTGGTTGAAATGCAAAAACAGGTGGTGAACAAGAACCTGATCGAAGCAAAGAAAAAATTTGAAACAGGCGATGATGATCCAAAATCAGGCGGCCTTTCCCTGATGCGCGCGTATCGCGGTTTACCCAAACACAGCGCCCTCATCAAATTCCTGAGCGAGCCTGGCATAAAAGTTAAACTCCAGAAAGCTGAGAACTATTACCTGGCCGATCAGCAAAAGCAAATGCCGGTTGTAGATGAAGAGCTGTTCTTCCATATTGATGAAAAAAATAACTCCGTCGACCTGACCGATAAAGGTATTCAGGCCATTACCAGAGCAGGCGAAGATCCCGACTTTTTCGTACTGCCCGATATTGGTATTCACCTGGCAGAAATTGACAGATCAGAGATCAGTGCGGAAGAGAAATTACAACGCAAAGAAGCGGTCCTGAACGAATACACTATTAAAGCCGACCGTATTCACACCGTACAACAATTGTTGAAGGCCTATACGCTGTTCGATAAGGACGTGGAATACGTAGTAATGGACGGCCAGGTAAAGATCGTGGATGAACAAACCGGCCGTATTCTCGATGGCCGCCGCTACAGCGATGGTTTGCACCAGGCCATTGAAGCCAAGGAAATGGTAAAGATCGAAGCAGCTACCCAAACCTACGCTACGATCACTTTGCAGAACTACTTCCGCATGTATCATAAGCTCGCCGGTATGACGGGTACTGCGGTAACCGAAGCGGCGGAGTTTTGGGATATATACAAGCTGGATGTAGTGACCATTCCAACAAATGTGCCTGCCATTCGTAAAGACCACGAAGACCTCGTATACAAAACCAAGCGTGAAAAATATAAAGCAGTTATTGACGAAATAGAAAACCTGCGCAATGCAGGCCGGCCGGTACTCGTAGGTACCACGTCGGTAGAGGTGAGTGAATTGCTGAGCAAGATGCTGACTGGCAAAAAGATCCCGCACAACGTATTAAACGCCAAACAGCACGCCCGTGAAGCACAGGTGGTAGCAGAAGCGGGTCTGGCAGGCGCCGTTACCATCGCCACCAACATGGCCGGTCGTGGTACCGACATCAAACTGGGCCCCGGCGTAAAAGAAGCAGGGGGTTTGGCCATCATTGGTACCGAACGCCATGAAAGCCGCCGTGTTGACCGCCAGTTACGCGGCCGCGCCGGTCGTCAGGGTGACCCCGGTACATCACAGTTCTATGTATCGCTTGAAGATGATCTGATGCGCCTGTTCGGCAGCGAACGTATTGCCAGCATTATGGACCGTTTCGGTTATAAAGAAGGCGAAGTGATCCAGCACAGCATGATCACCAAGAGTATCGAACGCGCTCAAAAGAAGGTAGAAGAAAACAACTTTGGCATTCGTAAGCGTTTGCTTGAATATGACGACGTAATGAACAAACAACGTAACGTGGTATACAAAAAACGTAATCACGCCCTGTTTGGCGATCGTTTGGCGCTTGACCTCGATAACGCTTTCTATATCGTTGCGGAAGGCCTGGTAAATTCATTCCAGGAACAAAACGACTACGAAGGCTTCAAGCTTGCAGCCATTGTAAACTTCGGTATCGACAGCGCTATTGCGCAGGAAGAATTTGAGAAAGGCAAAGCCAGTGATCTGGCAGAAAAGTTATACCAGGAAGCCATCGCCCGTTACCAGCATAAAACAGCAGAATTGCAACGGCAGGCAGTACCGGTGTTCCAGAACATTCGTGCTACCCAGGGCAGCCATATCGAAAATGTGGTAGTACCGTTCACCGATAATAAGAAAGGATTACAGGTGCTGGCCAACCTGAACAAGACCCTTGAGACCGATGGTCGGGAACTGATCAGCGCACTGGAAAGACAGATAACCCTGGCTGTTATAGACGAAGCATGGAAGGAGCATTTACGTGCAATGGACGATCTGAAACAAAGCGTGCAAACAGCTTATCTCGAACAAAAAGATCCGCTGGTGATCTATAAGATCTCTGCCTATGACCAGTTCAAACAAATGGACAGTGATGTAAACAAAGATATCATCAGTTTCTTATGTCATGCAGGCATACCGGTAGAACAACAGGGCCCTGGCCCTCAACAGCAGGCGCAGATCCGCGAAGGGCATGAGCAAAAGACCGATATGAGCCGCATGCGCGCCAATAAAGAGGAGATAGATGCCCGGGGTGATGATTATGCAGCCAATGAACGCGACCAATATGAAGAACCTGTAAGACAGGAACCGGTTCGTGTAGGGCCTAAAGTTGGCCGTAACGATCCTTGTCCTTGCGGCAGTGGCAAGAAATTCAAGAATTGCCATGGACGGGATGTGGTGTAGCAGCGTATATAAAAGGCAAAATTTATATAAGAGCATCTGTTGAAAAACAGGTGCTTTTTTTATATGGATAACGCTCACTTACAGACTGTACCTTAAAAATCATGACCACTGCTACCACTTACTGGTAATTTTTGCAGCAAAGACCGCCGTTTTCTGGCAAAACGGTGTATTTTAGTTTTTTAAATGCATGCCAAAGTTAAAACCCTGGCATCGATGACGTACCATTGAAGACTCCGGAACATCCTATTACCGCGATTTGTACTTGCCTGTTCGCCCTGAAAAAGGTATGAATTTTACCGGGTAGCATTTTTTATAAAGCCTAAATGAACGTTTATATGGAGTCGCCGTCAATTGCAAAACATTTACGTGATATCATCATAATGCCTTTTACGGTCACATTTATTGTTCCTTACTTATTATACGACAGCAAAGATGTGCTGATACCACATTCCCTGACCCTCAAACTCACCGGCTGGCTGATAGCGGTTGTGGGTTCTGCCCTGTTTGTATACACTGTTTTTCTTTTTAAAACATTGGGGCAGGGCACACTGGCTCCGTGGGAACCTACCAAAAAATTAATCGTGGAAGGACCTTATCGGTATTGCCGCAATCCCATGATCTCCGGGGTATTCTTTATGATAACCGGGGAAGGGCTCATGTTGTATTCCAGCCATATCCTGGCCTGGGCGGTAGCCTTCTTTATCATCAATACGCTTTATTTCATTTTTGTGGAAGAACGCAGCATGATGCAGCGCTTTGGCAGCGATTATCTCAAGTATAAAAAACATGTACCGCGGTGGTTACCCCGGTTACGTCCTTTCAGGCTATTGAATAGCTAACTAACTTACTATTTCTTGCTTTTAATGTCCGCCTCCAGGTTGCGAATGTCTACTTTCCTGAAATCGATAGGCTGTCCCTCACTTTGCAGGGCAATGAATCCTGATGATAATATCTTACCATCCTGCTTCATCTTTGGATCAAAGTTCTGAACCACTTCGCCGCCGATCTGTGGTTTTGAATATTGCATTACCGTATCACCGTTTACAATATGGGTTATCAGTGAATCGCCCAGCACAATGAGTTCTGCACGTACCCATTCATCTTTATCGTATGTTTTGGAACTGGAATTTATGCAATGGCGGGTGTCGAGCTTGCCATTATAAACAATGTGAGTGCCCGGCGAGCACATGTTGCCGGTAGTACGGGGCTTGCCATCGCCCAGGCCGGCCAGCAACTGAAATTCGATGGAGATCGGCCAGTTCTGTTCTTTGGGCATGGTACGCGGATCCTGCGAATGGAACATGATACCACTGTTAAGCAGCGTGTACGAGGGAGCGTCCTTTTTCCATTCATCGGCAAAGCGGTATTCCACTACCAGATGGTAATACGAAAAAGGCGTTTTATAATACAGATGCCCGAATTGATCGTTATAAGCGCCATACTGATCGTACCGGACCTTGATCATGCTGTCTTCTACCCGGAAGGTATTTCCGAAATTCTCGCCTACCTCATGGTGGTTTATCTTTACGATCCAGTCGTTTATGTCGCGGCCGTTGAATAAAGATACCCAGCCATTTTTTACAGCCTGACCCTTACGGGCTGTTTGGCAGGCAGCCAATATTGTAACAATAGCATATAACAGGCAATTGCGAATAAAAAATCCTGTGCGCATAAAGGATAGTGTTCTTTATGCGGAAGATACAGGAATATCGTGAAACGCAAAACGGCAAATGACCCAAGGTGCTAATTCTCCCTGGTCTATCGCATTAACTGTAGCCTTTGTGCCTTTATGCCTTTGTGCCTCGTTGCGCCTTTATTGTTGCTGCTGCATATTATTGAGTTTGGCAGGAGGCACTACATTCTTGATCGGCTTGATCGATTTCAGGTATGCAAAAATAGCTTTCAGGTCTTCATCACTTGCATGTCTGAATTCCTGCCAGGGCATCGGCGGCAACAGTGGGCGGCTGTTATCGAGCCCTTTATATTTCCCTTCCCGGATCGCTTTGAAGAATTGCTGTTCGGTCCAGCTACCGATACCGGTTGAATCCGGCGTAAGATTCGCAGAGTAAGAAATGCCCCAGGGCCCTACATAATTGGTGAGCATCTGGTTGAATAAAATCCAGTTCCTGGCAGTACCGGCATCATATTTCGCTACAGGCATATCAGCCGGATGGCCCGACAACATTCTGTCGGTATCAAATTCAGGTCCCTGCGGCCCCATTTTTTTAGGGGTATGACAATCGTTACAGCCCATAATAGTCACCAGGTATTGGCCCCGCTTTACCATACTATCGGGCGACATGGCTTCTTTGTTTGTTGATGCGTCTTTATGGCCAGGCTCGGCAGCGTTGGGTTGGTTACAGAAAACGAATATTACGGTCGTGCATATAAGAGTGCCGGCTATTTCAAGAATTTTTTTCATATGCGAGTCATTTTGGTTACAAGTACAGCATTGGTGAAGCACTTAATTTACTGCAATACGACCCCACAAGGAAGATTTACTAATATATATCATGTTGTGAATGATACTTTTTGATCTATATCAACCCGGCGTTAAACAACAAAGGTGTGCCACGATTTCCTTTGATTGCGCTCAGGAACGTGGCACACCTTAGTGCGATTAGTACATCGTAATTCTTATTTCAACTCATACTTGTATTTATAGCGGTCGTACAATTGCTTTTGTTTGTTCTCAAGGCTTACCTGGCGGCCCTGGATAAAAGCATGTACAATGATGCTGGTACGCATGTCCAGGATATCGCCTTCACTTATTATAATGTTGGCATCTTTACCCGCTTCCAGCGACCCTGTTTTATCATCAATGCCCAGGATCCTGGCTGCGTTCAGGGTAATGGCCTGTAATGCCTGTTCTTTGGTCAATCCATAAGACGCTGCTGTGCCCGCATTAAAAGGCAGGTTACGATAACGGCTTTCAGCATGTTCGTCATTCAGCGCAAACAATACCCCTGCCTTTTGCAATTGGGCAGGCGTTTTAAATGGTTGGTCTATATCATCATCTTCTGAAGTGGGCAGCGCATGCTCGTCTTCCAGGATCACGGCAATATTGTATTGCTTCAGCAGGTCGGCGATCTGGAAGCTTTCACTGCCGCCAACGATCACCACGTCAAACCCGAACTCCTTTACAAAATCTATCGCGATGAGCATTTGCTTAACCTGGTTAGCATGCACAAACAATTTCTGGGTTTTATTGAAAAGGCCTTTCAGCGCCTCAAGCTTCAGGTTGGTTTCCTTGTGCGTGGTTTCCTGCAGGTAAACTTTGGCCTGACGGAATATGGTTTTGATCTCATCTACTTTTTTCAGCGCCTCCTTAGCCGGATCAGTCGGCGGCTGCGGAATACCTGCAAAAACAGCAAAGCGGCTGGGCCGGCTGATAAATGTGGGCATGTTCAGGTGAATGGCATTGTCTGTTTTGTAGGCTGCATCTTCCCAGTTCCATGCATCCAGTTGTACTACGGAAGATGAACCGCTGATGGTGCCACCCTGGGGCGTAACACCCGCCAGTAAAATTCCATTTGCCTTCAGCGTGTTGATGATCTTTGAATCGGTATTGTATGCTACAATAGAGCGGATACTGTTATTGTATTCACCCAGTTCAGAAAAATCGTTCGACCCTCTTACGCCATTGGCTATCTCCTTTAACCCAAGATCCGTAACCGGCAATATTAAACCGGGATATACCTGTTTACCCTTCACATCAACCACTTTGGCATCGGCTGCAACAGTGATATTGGCGCCTACCTGAACGATCTTTCCATTATTCACCTCGATGGTGCCATTTTCAATGACCTGGCCATTTCCTACGTGTATCGTACCGTTAGTAATGTATAATTTACCGGCATACGGTTTTGCCGGATATACATCTTCCTGCGCCTGCAAAGCAACAGCAGCCGCGAGAAAGTGTATGTATATGATTAGCTTCTTCATTGTAAACTCTTTTTTAAATTTTAATGCGGCACCGGGCAATCGTTCATTATAAAAAAGAACGAGCCCATTGCCGATTGACGGTTAGTATGCATTAGCATCATTTTCATTTACATCAACGGTGATCAAACCATCATGGTGGTCGTGATCGCCACAGCTCAGCACTACCTGCCAGCTCGGTGTTGCAGGCGCTACAGGGCTGCCGCTCTTCTTCTCCCCTAACATTTTTTGCACCAGCCGGTTCCTTTCTGCCGCGATCTTTTTACGCAATTCCAGGTCACGCGCCCGGTCGAAATAAACAATGCCATCCACGATCGTTTTCTCAGCCTTCGCATAAATGCTTAGCGGATGATCACTCCATACCACCACATCGGCATCTTTACCTGGCTTCAGGCTGCCTACTTTATCATCCACATGCAGGGCTTTGGCCGGATTCAAGGTTACCGTTTTGAATGCTTCGTCTTCCGGCATGCCACCATATTTCACACACTTGGCAGCTTCCTGGTTCAGGCGGCGCGCCATTTCAGCATCGTCTGAGTTAATGCATACATTCAGTCCAACCCGTTGCATAAGGGCAGCATTGTAAGGAATAGCATCCTGTACTTCGGTCTTATAAGCCCACCAGTCGCTGAAAGTAGAAGCGTTGGCGCCATGCGCCTTCATTTTATCGGCAACCTTATAACCTTCCAGAATATGCGTGAATGTGTTTACGCGGAAATTAAATTTCTCAGCTACACGCATGGTAGCGGTGATCTCACTTTGTACATAGGAGTGGCAGGTGATGAAGCGCTTTTTATTCATGATCTCAACCAGGGCTTCCAGCTCCAGGTCGCGGCGTACCGGTGCGGCTGCAGCGTTAACCGCTGTTTTCTTTTTTGAAGCGGGTGCTGCAGCGGTTGGGGCTTCCTTACAGCCCTTTTCATATTCGCAGGCCCGGGTAAAAGCATCCATCAACACTTCCTCAACGCCCATCCGCGTATCGGGAAAGCGATTGTTGCTTTGGGAGGTCGTGCGTTTTACATTCTCACCCAGGGCAAATTTTATGAATGGATCGGCGCCTTTGAACTTGAGGTCTTCGTCATTCGCTCCCCAGCGCAATTTGATCAGCTGGGTTTGTCCGCCAATGGTATTGGCCGAACCGTGCAGAATGTGGGAAGAAGTAACGCCGCCACTCAACTGGCGGTAGATATTAATGTCTTCAGGATTCAGGTTATCTGCTATGCGTACTTCGGAAGTTACAGACTGCGCTCCTTCGTTGATGGAAGCAGCGGCAATATGGGAGTGCTCATCAATAATACCGGGTGTAACATACCTGCCGGTAGCGTCAATGACTTTGGCATTGGCATCAGACAGGTTTTTACCGATCTGCGCGATCTTGCCATTCCTGATCAAAACGTCGGTATTTTCGAGGTTGCCCTCTTTTTCATTGGTCCAAACAGTACCATTCTTTATCAAAATGGTTTCGGGTTTTGGCAGCGAGTCCCAGCCATACCCATTAAACGGGTACACAATTTTTCCCAACGGGCTCTGCATTTTTTTCTTACTGGTATCAGGGGCAGGTGCACCTGCTTTGGAAAGACTGGCCGTCCATAAAAGAGGATTTCCATCGGCATCCATGCCATTGCCATTCCATACATCACCCGTTACGCTGCCACCTAACCGAATGGAAGCGGCACGCGGTTTTTTCTCCGTTGGAAAGCTGATGGTCACCAGTTTGCCGTCGTAACTGAACTTCGCCTTGATCGTATCTTTCGCAATGATACTGGCATCGGAGGTGCTTTTTACGTCGAGTGTATAGTTGCTGGCGCCAGCGGGCGATTTCACCTGAATGGCATAGGTTCCGGCGATGGGCGACCAGTTCTCCTCTTTGATATTGTATTTATCGCCCTGTATCCAGTTTTGCAGGATCACGGTCTTTTCTTTAAATACTTCACCTGTAGTGATGATAAAGTTGGCTACTTTCCCCGCATCGAGGCTGCCCACTTTATCATAAACCCCGAGGGCGATGGCAGGCGTTTTGGTAAGCGCTTCGAGCGCTTTCGTTTCGCTTAAACCATATTCAATGGCTTTGCGCAGGTTGGCCAGGAACTGTTTTGGATCTTTTAGTTCTGAAGCGGTTAAACAGAAAGGGATATTGGCTTTTTCGAAAGCAGCCGGATTGGCAGGCGCCAGCTCCCAGTGCTTCATATCACTGAGGGAAACGAACCGGGCGTCGTTGGGATCTTCCACATCCATAGCCTGCGGAAAGTTCAATGATAAAATATACGTCGCTTTTGTCGCTGCAATATCCTGGATCCGTTGGTATTCGTTACCGCCGCCTTTAATGATATACTGAACGCCGAATTCATCACCGATACGATCGGCCCGCAGGTCATTCCATTTGTCACCCGCATCGAAGATCTGTGGCAACGACTGATTATCGTTCCAGGCTTTCAGCGACAGGTTAACGCCTTCTGCAGCAGGATTGCTTTTATACCACTGTGCATCGAGGTAAGTTTGGCGTAATAAAGCAATAGCTCCCATCATGGAAGAAGGATAGCTCTGGGTTGAAGTGCCTTTAGAAAGGGAATAATGTGCAGATGCCCTTTCTTTCAGCATTACCAGGTTCTCTTTCTCGGTGGCGAGGCTAACCAGTGCACCCGTGCCACGGGCAATACCATCTTTCTGGTGGGTAAGAACGGCGCCAAAACCAAGATCGCGCAGGGGTTTTGCTTTTGCATCATCGGTATTGAACAATTTGGCGGCATCTATTTCACTTTTAATAGCCTGGTTCCAGCCAAAAACGCCTTTGGTGTTGGAAGTTAGCTGTGCCGGCGCGCGGAAATCGAAAGGAGGTCCCTGCCTTTGCGGAACCGGAACGCCATAATCGCCATAAATATCGATGAATGACGGGTAAATGAATTTTCCGCTGCAATCGATCACCACGGCATCTTTAGGTATAGCTGCCGACGCACCAACCGACACAATTTTACCCTCACGAATGACGAGCGTAGCATTGTTGAGCGTGGTTTGCACATCCTTTACAATGGTGGCATTGGTGAACGCAAAACATTTTGCCTGGGGATTGGCGATGCCATTAACAGGAAAGGTGACCTGTGCTTTGGCAGCCAGGTATGTTATGTACATCAGGCCCAACAGGAAATAACGCTTTCCCGGGGGAAAGAAACAGTACTTTCTCATGTGCTTTTGGTTTTGTTATAATTCAGGTACAAAGGCCGAATTTAATTAAATGAACTAATTTAGTCGGGTTAAAAACTTCTTAACCGGTTAATACGCTCCATGAACATTGCGCAATATATCGATCACACCCTGCTAAAACCCGCAACCACGATACATGATCTAAAAAAACTATGTGAAGAAGCGCTTCAGTACAATTTCTGCGCAGTATGTATTCCTCCGCCGCTCGTAAAGAACGCAAAGGCGATATTGGCCAACAGTACGGTTAAAACGGCAACAGTCATTGGTTTTCCCTTTGGCTACTCAGTAGCGCGCGCCAAGCAGGCTGAGGCGCAACAGGCTATCCAGGACGGCGCCGATGAACTGGATGTAGTGATCAACCTGGTTGCCCTGAAAAACAAGGCCTGGCAGTACCTGGAGCTTGAAATGGAATCGATCGTTGAAGTAGCGCACGCCCACGACCGGCTGGTAAAAGTGATCATTGAAAGCGGCATTCTCACTGATGAGGAGATCATTAAATGTTGCGACATATATGCAAAAACGGGGGTGGATTTTTTAAAGACCTCTACCGGTTATGCCGAAAAAGGAGCCACCATTGAAGCGGTGCAACTGATGCGGGCCCACCTGCCGTCTACTATACAGATCAAAGCCTCGGGCGGTATTCGCAGCTATGAGCAGGCAGTTCAATACATAAAAACCGGTGCAAACCGGCTCGGAACCAGTTCCGGGGTTGCTATAGTAACAAGCGCTGGAACAAATGGTACCCCCGGGTATTAGAAGGCTGTTACAGGTTACATGTTGGAAGTTGCAGGGAAAACAACAATAGTTGAAATCCCTGGAACCTGAAACTTGCAACCTGAAACCTCTTGAACTATCTTTGGCGAAGATTTTGTATAATAATTGGTAGGGGCTGCATAAAACCATTGATATCAATAAGTACCAGCTCAATTTTATGCAGCTTTTATAAATATAATATTAGCATGAAATACATTATCAGCTGTGTTTTGTTAATCCTGTCCCATACCTTGTTTGCCCAAACCGAAACAGACAGCAATTCAGTTGTTGTGCATAAAGATCCGCGGATCGATATGTTGGTGAAAAAGCAGATCGAGATCAATGAATTTACTACCCGCGATGCGCGCAGCCGGGTGCAGGGCTTTAGAATACTGGTACTGAATACGAATGACCGCAATAAAGCCAATAATGCAAAAGCCAAAATATACCAGGAGTTTCCTGAGTTAAGAGCATATCTTGAATGGAAGTCGCCTTATATGAAAGTGAAAGTAGGCGATTTCAAAACCCGCAACGAAGCAGAGCCCTACATGTCGGCCATTCAGCGCTTTTTTCCCAGTGGCGTATATATCATCCGAGATATTATTGAGGTGAACCCTGACAAATCGGGGACGTTGTAACATAGACGAACCTTCACAAACGATAGTAATAACCGCCATCGTTCACAATAGCAGAAACCCCGTTTTTCCCAGAGAACGAAGCTGAAAGAGATGTTTTCAAACTTAGTCCTTTCCAACTATCTTTGTGGCTATGAGCAGTTTACAAAAGAAGATCCAAAGCCTGGCAAAAACATATTCCACTGAGTTTATAGATATTCGCCATCATTTACATGCACACCCTGAACTGAGTTATCAGGAATTTGAAACATCGCGCTTCGTTCAAAATAAACTGTCTGAATTTGGCATCCCCTATACAGTTATGGCACAAACCGGGGTGGTGGGTCTCATAAAAGGGAAAAATCCCGGCAAGAAAGTGATCGCCCTGCGGGCCGATATGGATGCGCTTCCCATTACCGAACAAAACGAAGTTCCCTATAAATCAAAGAACGAAGGCGTAATGCATGCCTGTGGCCACGACGTGCATACCACCTGCCTCTTGGGTGCAGCCAAAATATTACAGGAGCTTAAAGACGAGTGGGAAGGAACCGTAAAGCTGATCTTTCAACCCGGCGAAGAAAGAAACCCAGGCGGCGCCAGCATTCTCATAAAAGAAGGCGTACTCGAAAATCCTGCACCACAAGCAATATACGGCCTGCATGTTCACCCACAACTGGAGATCGGTAAACTGAGTTTTCGGGGCGGACAGGTAATGGCCAGCGCCGATGAAATTTATATTACCATTAAAGGCAAAGGCGGACATGCGGCTGCTCCGCATTTGACCGCTGACACTATTTTAATTGCTTCTCATCTCATCGTTAGCTTGCAACAGATCATCAGCCGCAACAGAAACCCGCTGTCTCCTTCGGTACTATCCATCTGCTCCATTCAGGGCGGACATACCACCAACGTGATCCCCAGCGAAGTGAAGCTGATGGGTACTTTCCGCGCACTGGATGAAGAATGGCGTTTCAAAGCGCATGATCTTATCCGTAAACAGGCAACTGAACTGGTGCACAGCATGGGCGCAGAGATCGATCTGCACATCGATGTAGGTTACCCCGCTGTTTACAACAATGAAAAGCTGAACAGTATTGCCCGCTCCCTCGCAGAACAATTTATGGGCAAAGAAAATGTGGAAACTACAGAAGTGCGTATGGGTGCTGAAGATTTTGGATATTATACCCGCCATATTCCCGGATGTTTTTACCGGCTGGGTGTAATGAATGTAGCCAAAGGTATTACTTCCGGCGTGCATACCCCTACCTTTAACATTGATGAGAATGCCATTGAAACCGGCATGGGTATGATGGCCTGGCTGGGCGGTGCAACGGAGTTTTAAGAAAGCGTTTAAATTAAACAAAAAAATATACCGGCAGCGTTCGATGCAATACTGCCGGTATATTTTTCATGGCTATACTCTTTTCATTCTACTAATTAATAAACCAATCAAACCGCGAAGAATAAACAGAAAGCCGGTCACCCGGTAAAGTTAGCGTTGTTTTCTTTTCTGTTTGTTTGTACCTCTTTATAAGCACCTTCGTATTACCGGCTTCTGGTACAACGCGCTTGTGGCCGGCAATGATGGTCAGCAAGATAATAGAAAGTGCCAGTAATAGGAGTTGCATATATGTTTTGCTTTAAGGCTTTAATAGTTATAGCCTGATATTACAATGGTGAAACGCCACCTGTCTGCCCGATCAACTTCAGCCCTTCTCCCTGCGTGTTGCCATATCCCGGAATGCAATTATCAACACGATTGCATAACGGGTTACTTTACGGCTTTAATATTCCTGCCTGATAAGCGGATATTTGAGCGTTCATCCGCCTCTATGGTTATTTTTTTAACAGTGGCACCTCTATCATCAAAATTTGATCTCATCAATTGCATATGGAGATTGTTCACTGTAAAATTATTATCGAGGTCAATACTTGCCTGCTCACCACTGCATGTAAGCTCATTTATATAGACAGTAGCATTATTAGTTCCCCGGCTATTGGTAAATAGATACGCTGATTTACCCAGCTGTACATTGTAAGAGGGTGCGCTGGCTGAATCAAAACTCCCGCCGAGCCTGATATCACAATACGCTCCTTTGATGGGTACAATAGTTGGGAGGTATATATTTACCGGCGTACGATTACGGGTCCCTTGCTCCAACTGATCACTCATATATGCAGGATCACCAATAACGATCAATGTGTCATTCACTACCCGGTAACTTATGCGGGCAGTTTTTTCTTTCTGCATCTCCAGTTTAAACTTTTCGCCAGGCATTACTGCACAACTGCCCAACCCTTTTAGAGAAACAAACCGGATATCGGGTATCTCAACAACGGTCATTTCTGTGAACGCTTCCCGGTTGAATTTTACATATTCGCCGCGCTTGTATTTGGCAAATACCATCACCTGTATCAGCGTGGTGAATAGTATGATGGCAAGAAAAATACCTAATAATATTTTATTGCTTGTTTTCATGATTACTCTACTTTTTACATTTTTAATTGGCGATTTGCATCAGGCGCTTGCGCCTGCGTTTGTTTATGCAAAGTGCTGCTTCTTGTATTTCTCAAACCGCGGTTTGAGTTCTTCGGGATCCATGCCCAGCAGGTACATGGTGCGGAAAACCTGGGGCAGGTCCTTTTCAACAAAATCATTCTTACGATAAGCCAGGGCATTCTTTAAAGCCGTGGTCGATACGAAAAAGCCTATGCCCCGCTGGTTGTAAATGATCTCCTGTTGTTGAAGGAACTCATAAGTGCGCATAACGGTATTCGGATTTACCTCCAGCTGCACTGCCAGTTCCCGTACGGATGGAATACGCTCTTCCACCTTCCACTCTTTTAGCAGGATCTTTTCGCACACATAGTCTGCAATTTGTAAGTATATAGCTTGCGATTCACGGAATTGCATATCATTTTTGATTTAGGCGTTAAACTTCTTTTTCTTTCAACCGGAAATAAGCCACCACCCAAAGACAGGGCGCCAGCGAATATTTCATGAGAAAAAGCATTATTGAACTGAGCCATTCGGGCAGTTGAACCATCACCTCGCCATGTACCGGATCGTACGCGCGGTAAACTGTAAAGGGTTCAAAAAAACCGCCATTTGGCATGAATGAATCCAATACTTTATGTACGAAAAATACCAGTATCAGGAACACGATCAAACCGGCCACCAGCGTTTTAATAAAATGAAATTTTACAAAATAGACGGAGCCAAGCAGAAATACAGATTGTGCCGCAAAGTACATTAGCAGCATGTAAAAAATCACCGGATTACCATTGCGTCCAACAAATACATTCACAAGTTCCATTGGCCTGAAAGGAAGATGCTGCCGTTCCATCTCGCCGCTAATAAAACCATTTGCCACTTTTATCATAATAAAATCAACCGCATAAAATACGATGGTATAACAAACGAAAAACAGTACAACACCGTAAAGGATGGCACTCAATAATTTTTCGAGTATAGAGGCCGGCATCATTAAATAGTGAATTGCCTTTGGTCCCTCGCCCAGTTCACTGAATATAAGGCTGGCATATAAGGTACCGGTCAGGTACAGGCCAACATAATAGGTGATTGCCTGAATTTCTTCATTCAGCGGATGCCTTTTGTTAGTAAGCATCAGAAATGAAAACCACAATACCAGTAAGCCACCGATAGCAGACAAAGACAATCCGTACTTTCTTTTATTTTCATTCCAGTGTTTGCCGATATACAGCAACCAACGGTTTAGATTAAAAACATCATTCATAGCATTAGTTTAAGCGTTAAAGACAGATTCAATAGCATTGCCATTCAGCACAATGGCTTTGTACAGTAATTCAAGATCAAGTTTGCTTTCATCACCCTGCATGTTGCGGGTAATGACAGCGCTGCCGCGTAAGGAAGGTTCGCGGAACAATGCCTGTTTAATTTCGTCGCTGTCAAAAGAAATATGAAACGACAGTTTACGGGTGATGGCGTCGACGGTTTGATCGAACAAGATGCGGCCTTCATCAATGATGGTAACGCGGTCGATAAGGCTTTCCAGGTCTTTTACCTGGTGGGTGCTGATGACAATACATTTGCTTTCATCGAGGCAACCGGCAATCACTTTGCGAAACTGGCTTTTGCTCATGATGTCTAACCCGTTGGTAGGCTCATCCATGAGCAACACCGATGTATTGCAGGCCAGTCCAAGACTGATCAGCACTTTCTTCTTCTGGCCATAACTCATTTTTTGCAGGGTATTTGAGCGGGGAATATCGAATTCCGTGATATACCGGTTAAACTGGTCTGCACTGAATTTGGGATAAAAAGGGGCATGGTATTTCACCAGGTACTCAATAGGTACATCGGGTAAAAAAAACTCTTCCGGAACCAGAAAGATGTCTTGCAGAAAAGCGGGCTGCCGTTTGCCAGGTGTAAAACCGAGCACATTTACAGAGCCCTGTTGCGGGAACAATAGGCCGGCCATATTTTTCAGCAGGGTCGATTTGCCGGTACCATTCTTACCAAGCAATCCGTAAATATGGCCGGCTTCCAATGTAAGGTTGAGGCCGGTAAAGATCTTTTTTCGACGATACCCAAAATGCAGGTTTTGGATCTGTATCATGATTAGCGTTTTAGTGTACTAGTTTAATAGTACACGCAAACATAAGCGCTTTTTTTGGATTTAGCCATACGTTTGGTAAATAAATGTGATGAGCGGAAGGCGATCAGGGTCAGCCGAACACAGCGTTAATCAAGTCTTACACACCTAAGTGCTGCCATTCAGCCGATTATTTATTTAAGTTTCTAAACATATTGGATTAATTCTATAGAATATTTATTTTGTAGCAGCATTAATAAAACAAACATTCGAGTGAAACAACATTTAGTTTTTGGCTTTCTTATAATATTTATTAATAACGCCTTTGCTCAAACTTCCGCTATTACCAGTGATATCGTTTCACCAAAAGAACTGGCCACCCTGCTTACTGACAGTATAAAAAAAGAAATGAAGATCAATTTGCCTGTCTATAGGGTCTACCGTTATGTCGACAAATCCGGCACACATTATTGTATACTAACAGAAAGCTCAGATGTAATAAAAGATAATGACACCCTGCATCAGACAATAAAGGCGGTAAACCTGGTACAAAAAGATGGGAATCTGAGTAAGGCCTGGGAGATGAATGACAATATTATCAAATCGGAACAGGAAGAGAACTCTATCTGGTTCTGGACAAAATACATGGAATTCAGGGACTATAACGAAGACAGTTTGATTGACCCCTTCCTCATTTATGGCACTTCAGGCTATGATGGCACCAGCAATGGCCGCATTAAGATCCTGATCTATTACAAAGGACAGAAAGTTGCTATCAGGCATCAGAACGGGGTGCTTGACTTTGAAAGGGAAACGCAGGTAGACCAGGCATTTTATAATTTACCCTTATCGCTGCAATCGGCTGTTCAGAAGAAGATGGAACTAATGACAAAAAATAACGTGGCTATTTTTCCCGCCGGCTGGCAGACAGCTATGAAAAATAGAAAGCTTGTGTTTAATGAGCGGAAATGATCAGCGCAGCTAGATCCCGATATTGAAAAAAATAACTCAGTTCCAGCTTTTTACATAACAATTATCTAACATATACACTTCTCCCCTTTACCATGTAAACGCTTTTCCCGTAAATTGCGCGCCAAATGTTCTAATCAGGTTTTAACTGGTTCTGTGAATTAACCGTCCATGCATCCGATTTTTCTTCATAACTAATTGATTGAAAATGTGAAGCATGGTAAACAAACCAAGTCCCCAATGTACCGATGTACCTGGTGGCATTATTAAAAAATAACCGATGAAACGTCAATAGTGCAATTTTCATTTTGAATTGTAATGAAATGAAAATTCTGCTATGGTCAGCCTGCCTGGCGGCAGGCAGGTTCCATCTGGCCAAAAGAAATATAAATATCAGATGAAAAAAGAACTGCGCAAGGAATCCGCATTAGAGTACCATGCCAAGGGCCGTCCTGGCAAAATTGAAGTGATCCCAACAAAGGAAGCAAAAACCCAACGCGATCTTTCCCTTGCTTACTCACCTGGAGTGGCAGAACCCTGTAAAGAAATTCACACCAATCCGGAAGCTGTTTATAAATATACCGCCAAAGGGAACCTCGTTGCTGTGATCAGTAACGGTACTGCCGTATTGGGTTTGGGCGACATTGGCCCGGAAGCCGGCAAACCCGTTATGGAGGGGAAAGGCGTACTGTTCAAAATATTTGCCGACATCGATGTATTCGATATCGAGATCAATGAAAAAGACCCCGAGAAATTCGTTCAGATCGTTAAAGCCCTGGAACCTACTTTCGGTGGCATTAACCTCGAAGATATCAAAGCGCCTGAATGCTTCTACATAGAACAGGAGCTGAAAAAGCAAATGAAAATTCCGGTGATGCACGACGATCAGCACGGTACTGCCATCATCAGCGCAGCCGCCCTGCTGAACGCCCTGGAATTACAAAAGAAAAAGATCGAGAAAGCAAAGTTTGTCGTAAATGGCGCCGGCGCCGCCGCTATTGCCTGTATTAAATTGTACGAGGCACTCGGCGCTGTACGCGAAAACATCCTTGTATTCGACAGTAAAGGCCTGATCCACGAAAGTCGTACCGATCTTGACGAACTGAAAAAAGAATTCATTTCAAAAGGCAGGAACGTTACGCTTGAGCAATCGCTCGAAGGCGCCGATGTATTTATCGGTCTCAGTAAAGGAAATGTTTTATCCCAGGAAATGGTAAAAAGCATGGCCAAAAACCCTATTGTACTGGCCATGGCCAATCCCGATCCTGAGATCACTTACGAAAATGCCCTGGCCGCCCGCAAAGACATTATTATGGGTACAGGCCGCAGCGACTATCCTAATCAGGTGAACAATGTATTGGGTTTCCCCTTCATTTTCCGCGGCGCCCTGGATGTTCGCGCTACGCAGATCAATGAAGCCATGAAGCTGGCTGCCGTTAAAGCCCTGGCCGAACTGGCTAAAAGTCCCGTGCCCGATATCGTGAACATTGCCTACAACGAAAAGAACCTGTCGTTCGGACCAGCTTATATCATTCCCAAACCACTCGATCCCCGGTTATTGAGCACCGTTGCTCCGGCCGTTGCCAAAGCAGCCATCGAAAGCGGTGTGGCGCAAACCGAGATCACCGATTGGGAAACCTATTCCATTGAACTGGATAAACGCCTTGGCCTCGACAACCAACTGATGCGCGTTTTAGGAGCCAAAGCGCGCCGTAATCCCAAACGCCTGGTATTTGCTGAAGCCGACAACATTAAAATATTAAAAACAGCACAGATCGCTTCGGAAGAAAGGATCGCTTATCCCATTTTGTTAGGTGATGAGAAAACGATCAGGCAGATCGCTGCTGATAATAATATCGATATCGACGATATGCCCATCATTGACCCGCGCAATGATGAGTATGAAGAGAAGCGCGCACAATACGGAGAGATCTTCTTCAAAAAACGCCAGCGTAAAGGCGTGAACAAGTATGAGGCATGTAAAATGATGAAAGACCGGAACCATTTTGGTTGTATGATGGTAGAAATGGGAGATGCCGATGCTTTGATCTCTGGTTTAACCCGCAACTATGCCGAAGCCATCCGCCCCGCCCTGCAGGTAATTGGGATGGAAGACGGCGTGAAGAAGATCGCCGGGATGTACATGCTGCTGACCAAAAAGGGGCCTCTGTTCCTGGCCGATACCACCGTGAACTTCAATCCCACCGCCGAAGAGCTGGCCGATATCACATTACTGGCTGCCAAAGAAGTGCGCAGCTTCAACCTGGTGCCTCGCATTGCCATGCTGAGTTATTCGAATTTCGGCAGCAGCGATTCACCCGAAGCCCGGCTGGTTGCCCAGGCAAAAGACATCGTTAAACAAAAAGACCCAACGATCATAATCGATGGCGAAATGCAACCGAATATCGCCTTTAACCAGGAGATCCTGCGCGATAACTATCCGTTCAGCGAGCTGGTGGGTCAGGAAGTGAACACGCTCATTTTCCCGAACCTGGCTGCAGGTAATATTGCCTATAACCTGATGAAGGAAATTGGCGGCGCCGATGCAATTGGTCCAATCTTGTTAGGATTGAAAAAACCGGTGCACGTATTGCAATTGGGCAGTTCGGTGCGCAGCATTTACAATATGGCGCTGATCGCCGTTATTGACGCTCAGTTAAAATGTAATAATGTAAACCAGGAAGCTGCGAAAAAGCCCTGGTGGAAGAAGAAATAGTTACCAGTTGCCGGTTGGCCGGTCACCAGGAAATATAGTTTCAGGTTTGAGGTTACAGGTTTCAAGTTACAGGGTACAGGTTTCAAGTTACAGGGTACAGGGTACATTGACTCCGGATTCCCGTGCAACCTGCAACTTGTAACCTGTAACGCTTTATTTAGTCCGGGAAAAACCGGCGACTGGTAACGGCAACAAGCAACAGGTAACAGGTAACTGGTAACCGGTAACCGCTACTTTGCGTTTTAAAGGTTTAGCCGTACTTTTACACTATTGCTTATCAATCATGACTTTATTTAAAGAGTTTGGCCGTTACCTGTTGATGATTAAAGGAATGTTTTCGAAACCGGAAAACTGGAAAATGTATTGGAAAGAGCTGATGCACCAATGCAACGAGATCGGTATCGGCTCCTTAGGCATAGTAGTCATCATTTCCTTCTTTATGGGTGCGGTTTCTGCCCTGCAAACAGCCTATCAGCTCGTTAGCCCGGTCATTCCCATGAGCACCGTTGCCCAAATTGTGCGGGATACGGTTATTCTGGAATTTGCCCCTACGCTGGTATGCATCGTACTCGCCGGTGTGGTAGGCAGCAAAATTGCCAGTGAACTGGGTAACATGCGGGTAAGCGAACAAATAGATGCCCTTGAAATCATGGGCATCAACACCAAAGCTTACCTGGTATTACCCAAGATTCTGGCATCGCTTATCATGATCCCGCTGCTGGTTGTTATTTCGGCGGCGTTGGGCATCGTGGGCGGACAATTAGCTGCTACTTCGGCGGGCATCCTCTCGGCAAACCAGTATGAAACAGGTTTGCTGTCGAATTTTCAACAGTACAACGTATTTTTCGCCCTGGTAAAAGCATATACTTTTTCATTCTTAATTTCAAGTATACCAGCTTATTACGGTTATCACGTGCAGGGCGGCGCCCTGGAGATAGGCCGGTCGAGCACCAAATCAGTGGTGGTAAGCTGTGTGAGCATCCTGTTTGCCGACTATGTGCTGGCCGCATTATTGTTGCAATAATGGCTAACCGGCAATGAACCGGCAGCGAAAACACCGGCAAAACGGTCAATAAGTAGAACTAAAACAACTTTAATAAGTTATAGCTGTTATTACTCCCGGGCCCGGCAATCGCCCATGAAAACGGATCCGTAGCATGAATTCATAAGCCATGATCGAAGTAAAAAATATAAGAAAAGGATTTGGTGAGAAAACCGTATTGAACGGTGTAACTGTTACTATGCAGCCAGGTAAATGTAATCTCATTATCGGCGCCAGCGGTAGCGGCAAAACGGTTTTTATGAAATGCATGGTAGGCTTGCTGATCCCCGACCAGGGCGAGATCTGCTACGATGATAAAGATTTCAATAAGCTGGGTGCAGAAGAAAAGAAAGAGATCCGCCAGCAGATCGGCATGCTGTTCCAGGGTTCCGCATTATTCGACAGCTTAACGGTTGAACAAAACATTATGTTCCCGTTGAACATGTTCACCCAGGACACTTATGGTCAGAAATTAAAAAGGGTGAATGAAGTGCTGGAACGGGTTAATCTGAAGGACGTGAATAAAAAGTACCCGGCCGAACTGAGCGGCGGGATGAAAAAAAGGGTGGGTATTGCCCGCGCCATTGTATTAAATCCTAAGTATCTTTTTGTGGATGAGCCTAACTCAGGCCTCGACCCGCAGACTTCGCTGGTTATTGATAAGCTGGTGAAAGAGATCACTACAGAATATAACATTACCACGGTGGTGAACACCCATGATATGAACTCGGTGATGGAGATTGGTGACCACATCATTTTCATGTACCAGGGTAAAAAAGAATGGGAAGGCAGTAATAAGGAGATCATTTTTAACAAGAATGAACGCCTGAACGAATTCATTTTTGCCTCTGAATTCTTAAAAGACGCCAAGGATATGCGGATGCTGGAACAAACGGGCAAGATTTCTAACGACCGGGATATGGACAAATTAACGAAAGAATAATACCGCCATAGGGGATGTTTCGGGTTCCAGGTTACAGGGGTACCAGTTACCGGTTGCCAGTTACCGGGACTTGAATTTCCATCCTTCTTCATGTAGACGGGATCTCCGAATTTTTCGTCTGGGATCTGGTAAGAGGTAACAGCACCATTCACGATTGCTACGCACAAGAGCTTCCCTTAGCCATTCAACACTAGTCACCCGCCTTCCGGCAACGTTACCGTAACTTTAATTGCCCCATTAGCACATCAGCACATTATCACATTGGCACATTGACCATTATCCCCTATTTTTGCACACCCGATAAATGTCGGGGAACAAAATTTCCGCTGATGAGTATTTTAGTAAACAAACAATCAAAGATCCTGGTGCAGGGCTTTACCGGTACAGAAGGAACCTTTCATGCTACACAAATGATAGAATATGGTACCAATGTAGTAGGTGGCGTTACACCAAACAAAGGAGGCACATTGCATTTGGACAGGCCGGTATTTAATACCGTAGCGGAAGCAGTTAAGGAAACCGGGGCCAATGTGTCTATCATATTTGTACCACCGGCTTTTGCATCCGACGCTATTATGGAGGCTGCGAATGCCGGCATTGAACTGGTAGTATGTATAACGGAAGGTATTCCCGTGCAGGATATGGTGAAAGCCAAATTATACCTGCAGGGCACTAAAACCCGCCTCATTGGGCCTAACTGTCCTGGTGTTATCACTGCCGGTGAATGCAAAGTGGGTATCATGCCCGGCTTCGTGTTCAAAAAAGGTAAAATTGGTATTGTATCTAAATCAGGTACACTTACCTATGAAGCTTCTGACCAGGTGGCTAAAGCCGGGTTGGGTGTTTCTACAGCTGTAGGTATCGGTGGCGACCCCATCATTGGCACCACTACCCGCGAAGCACTGGAAATGTTCATGAACGATCCTGAAACGGAAGGCGTGGTAATGATCGGTGAGATCGGTGGCGGTATGGAAGCGGAAGCAGCCCGCTGGTATAAAGAAAACGGTAAAAAACCTGTAGTTGGTTTCATTGCCGGCCAAACAGCTCCTCCCGGACGTCGTATGGGTCACGCGGGTGCTATCGTTGGTGGTGCAGAAGATACAGCAGCTGCCAAAATGAAGATCATGCAGGAATGCGGCATCACCGTAGTATCAAGCCCTGCAGATATTGGCGTAACCATGGCCAAGATCATTAAGAAATAAGCGTATTCGCTATTAAATAAAAGAACCTTGCAGAACTGCCGTGCTGGCATAGCCGGTTAGATTTGCAAGGTTTTTTATTTTCATGAAGGTGTGCCACATTTGCTTTATAAGCGCAGGTAAAACGTGGCACAACTCGTTATTTGTAGTTCCGTATATACTCCCCCAACTCTTCTTTGCTTTTACTGAATGTAAAAGCACTATACACAATGAAGTAATTTTTAGTGTCGGTTATTTTGCCATACATATATTTAGCGATCTGAAGTTTGCTACTCTCGAAAGAGAACAGGGATATGATCTGTTTTGCCTGTGCCGACGTAAAATAATGCTGATCGACACCTGATTTGGCAATGGCCATACGCGAATCGTCGAAACTTTCATGTTTAATAGTTTCAACAAATGCAGTGAAGGTAGCATCGTCTATCAGGCGCGGCGCGGTATTTGGTGCGGGATAGTCATTACGGGGATGGTCATTTACAGCAGCGTTGTTTTCATCATTGCGGTCATCCACATCATACCGGTTATCTGTGATCAACTGCTCATCGATCAATGCCCTGCTGAACCGGTTAATGATAATATCAACGTAATATTTCGGCTTCACATATACGTTCTTGTTGTAAATCATGGTGCGCGGACCAGGAAGTGTTTTTGGTTTTCTCGCATACACTTTTAACTGGTGGTAACCGGACGTAATATTACGCAGTACCAGCGTCGTGTTATTTACAGGGTATCGCCGGCCATCAACTTCAACAAGCACATCTGTGGGGCTTAGATTGGTAATGCTGATCATGCCGTCATTGGCGCCATCCCGTGCCATTGCCGAGAAGGCCAGCAGTGTAAGCAGGAATTGGAAACAGGTCTTTCTCATACTGGGTGTTTAAAGGGCTTCAGATTTGTAGAACGAAATTTGCGGTGTTTACGTTGCACAATCATATGGATCAATGACTTATATTTAATATTACTATATATAACGGGTGTAACGGAGTAACCCCCATGCAATAACGAAGAAAAACCAACCGGCGCCCCGTTAAGAGACTTTAACAAATAGCAGTATGTATTTTATTCGCAACTTGCATCGTTTTACAGAAGCCGGACGTCAGAGACCGGAAGCGGGGGGTTCGAAGCCGGAGATTCCGCATCAGATTTCAGACCTCAGACTTCAGACCTCAGACGTCAGACTTCTGACTTCAGACTTCTGACCTCAGACTTCTGACTTCTGACCCCGGTATTCAATAACTTGTATAAAAAACTGGCCTAAATGATTTTTAAGAGAAGTTTATTATTGATCTGTGCAGCCCTGCTTGTACTGGTCACCAATGCGCAACAAAGAATGAAAACCTACGAAAGAGAATGGAAAAAGATCGACAGCCTTATTCAAAAAAGCGGGCTCACCCAATCGGCCCTTGCCGAAGTGAATCAGATTTATTCGCTGGCTAAACAGGAAGGCAATGATGCGCAGGTGATAAAGGCCCTGTTATACCGGTCAGAATTACAACAGGTGAGAGAAGAAGATGCTTTTAAGAAAAATATACAACAGCTCGAAACAGAGATCGCCGCATCGAAGGACCAGGTACGTGCGGTATTGCAAAGTGTAACAGCACAAAAATACTGGAACTGGTTTCAGTTACACCGCTACCAGATATACAACCGTACGAAAACCGTTAACTTCAAAAAAGACGATCTGGCCACCTGGGGCGCAGATGATTTTCATAAAAAGATCGGTGAACTGTACCTGGCTTCCATCAGCAATGAGAAGCAGTTACAGCAAACAAAGCTTGAACCATTTGATCCGGTCATTATAAAAGGCAATGTGCGTCATTTACGCCCTACCCTGTTCGATTTGTTGGCGCACCGGGCGCTGGATTATTGTAAGAACAGTGAACGCACCATCACCCAACCAGAAAATGCATTTGAGATAGATGATACCGCTGCTTTTGCAACAGCCAGGACATTCATGCAGCACAGGTTCATTACCGGCGACAGCCTTTCCTTACAGTTTAAAGCCCTGCAATTGTATCAACGCCTGTTGCAGTTCCATGCCGGCGATGCCAAACCCGATGCCCTGCTGGATGCAGATCTCGACAGGTTACAGTATGTGTACAACCATGCCACGATGGAAAATAAAGAGGTGTTGTATACAAAGGCCCTGGAACAAATTGGTAATAATTACGGTTTGATACCAGCCGCTACGCAGGCCTGGTATTTACTAGCTCAGTGGCACGCTGAACGCGCGCGTTTATACGACCCGTTAAAAGGTGAAACCTATCGCGATGAATACCAGAAAGCAGTGAACATTATCGATAAAGTATTAGTGCAGAAAGACAGCAGCGAAGGAAAATTGAACTGCGCCAACCTGATGAAGGAGATCACGCGCAGTGAAATGAACCTGCAATCAGAGAAAGTAAATGTGCCGGGCCAGGCCTTCCGCACTTTGATCTCTTACCGCAATTTTACCCGGCTGCATCTTCGCATTGTTAAGATGGATGCTAAAACCCGGGAATCGCTCGGAACCAGCAACTGGGAAGACAGCTATTGGCAAAACCTTGTTGCGTTACCGGTGCTCAAATCAATTAACCAGCCGTTACCAGCTGCCAAAGACTATCAAAAGCATTCAACCGAAATAAAAATAGAGGCCTTACCGATTGGCGAATATGCGTTGGTGGCCAGCGGTAACGATCAATTTTCGCTGAGCGATAACCAGCTGGCTGTACAATTTTTTTACGTATCCAACATTGCTTACATCAATAAAGACAGTGAATATTTCATTGTACATCGCGAGACCGGCAAACCCCTGGCAAATGCCAATGTACAGGTATGGTACCGGTCGTACGATTACAACAAACGCAGGTATACCGATACAAAAGGGCAAAGCACGGTTGCCAATGGAAACGGTTATGTAAAGATCAACCCGCCTAAGAATAATAATGAAAACAATTTCAAACTGGAGATAACCAGCGGCAATGATCATTTGATGCTGGACGATTATCAATACAATTATGTGTATTCAGGCGCTGCAAATCAATCATCCAACAAGGACACAAAAACGACTTTCCTGTTCACTGACCGGTCAATTTACCGCCCTGGACAAACTGTATACTTTAAAGGCATAGTTGTGAACAGAAATACCAAAACCCGTGAAACCACCATTTTGCCTAACTATGAAACAAGTGTGGAACTACTCGATGCCAATGGGGAAATGGTAGATGACATGGAAATCACTACCAACGAGTATGGCGCCTATTCAGGAAAGTTCACTCTGCCCACCAATTTGTTGAATGGAGAATTCAGGATCGCTGATGAAAATGGCAGCGACATTCGCTTTTCAGTAGAAGAATACAAACGGCCAAAATTCCTTGTAGAGATCAATAAACCTACCGGCACTTACCGGTTAAATGAGAACATTACGGTAAACGGTATTGCCAAAGCATATGCCGGTAATACCATCGATGGCGCCAGGGTAAAGTACCGCGTTGTGCGTAAAACCATAATGCCTTTATGGTTTTATGGAGGCGGTTACCGCAAGATGATCTGGCCACCGTATGGCCGTGAAGAAACGGAAATCGCCCATGGCGAACTGACTACCGATGCAAAAGGTGAATTCAGGATCAGCTTTAAAGCATTACCCGACAACACCATCGCGAAAAAAGGTCAGCCCACTTTCTATTACGAAGTTTCCGCCGATGTTACCGATATAGCCGGTGAAACAAGAAGCGGCAATACCCAGGTGGCTGTAGCCTACCAGGCCTTGCAGCTTAAGCTGATGGTGCCCGAGAAACTGCATACAGATAGTCTCAAACATATTATGCTCCAGAGCACTAACCTGAACGAGGTGTTTGAACGATCAACCGTTACGCTTACTGTTCATAAATTGCAAACACCCGAACGCCTGTTCAGACCGCGCTACTGGCCACAACCAGACACCTTCGTTCTATCGCAGCAGGAATTCTATGCGGCATTCCCGTATGATGCATACAAAGACGAAGATGCGCCCGCGAAATGGACGAAAGCGCAAAAAGTGGCTGAAAGAACGGATACCACCTCCGGCAACAAGCCCTTTACCATTGATCACTCACCTTTAACACCCGGCTGGTATGTCATAGAAGCGATTACAAAAGATAAATATGGCGAAGAAGTAAAAGACGTAAAATACGTACAACTGTACAACCAGGGTTTAGTAAGCCCATTGGCAATGGGCGGTATAGAAAGCGGTAAAACTACGGTTGAACCCGGTGAAAAAGCCGTTTACCAGGTAAGCACTACTGTAGAAGATGCTTTTGTGGTTCATGAGTTGAATAGAAAGGATACCACGACCGAGAGAAGCTTTTTCACGTTGAACAGGAACAGCCGCTCATTTGAAATTCCTGTTACAGAAAAAGACCGCGGCGGTTTCGGTATACAAATAGCATTCGTAAAACATAACCGGGTGTATACCGACGAACAGACATTCGTGGTTCCTTACACCAATAAAGAGCTCACCATTGCCTATGAAACATTCCGCGACAAAACCCTGCCTGGCAGTGAAGAAAAGTGGAAGGTAAGGATCAGCGGCCATAAAGGCGATAAAGTGGCGGCAGAAATGCTTACCGCCCTGTACGACGCCTCCCTGGATCAGTTTAAACCGCAAAAATGGAACAAACCATTCCTGTGGGACCTTTATTACCCCCGGCAAAAATGGGCCGGCGGCAATGGCTTTACTGCTGTACAGTCACTGGAGAAGTATAATATCATCCAGGAATATAAACCCATTTATAAGGAGTACGATCAATTGAATATTGCCCCGGGAGGTGGACATTTCACAATATTAAGACGCCGCGTGCCAGGCATAGAAGCCGCAGCACCTGCTGCAGTACCGCAGGCAGCCAATGCTGATCTATCAGAGGTTGTAGTGGTAGGTTACGGAACACAAAAACGAAAATCAGTAGCGGCAGATTCAAATGAAAAAGAAGAGGAAATGCCTGACGTACAGGAAACGCCAGCTGCACCCCAGGCAGCTGTGCAGGTACGTAAGAATTTCAACGAAACCGCTTTCTTCCTGCCCGACCTGCATACCGATGCCGATGGAAATATTGAATTCGCATTCACGATGCCCGAAGCTGTTACCCAATGGAAATGGATGAGCCTGGTGCATTCCAAAGACCTGTCGTTTGGTTACGATGAGAAAACCATTGTTACCCAGAAAGACCTGATGGTGCAACCTAATGCGCCCCGGTTTTTACGGGAAGGCGATCGGATGAACTTCAGTGGCAAGATCGCCAACCTGACCGACAAGGAAATTACGGGTCAGGTGCAGCTGCAACTGATCGATGCCGCTACGAACCAGGCTGTAGATGGCTGGTTCCGCAATGTGATCCCCAGCCAGTTCTTTACCGTTCCGGCCAAACAAAGTGTACCCGTCAGCTTCAGCATCGAGATCCCATACCAATATAATAAACCGGTCACCTACCGCCTGGTTGCGCAGGCTGGTAATATCAGCGATGGTGAAGAAGCCATCCTGCCGGTGGTAAGCAATCGCATGTTGGTTACAGAAAGTTTACCGCTGCCTGTCAGAGGCAATGGAACCAAAAACTTCAGCTTTGAAAAACTCGCCAAAAGCAGCAGCAGCGAAACGCTAAACCACCATGCATTAACGGTTGAATTCACCACCAATCCCGCCTGGTATGCAGTACAGGCACTGCCTTATTTGATGGAATATCCCTATGATTGCTCGGAACAGGTGTTCAATCGTTACTATGCCAATGCACTGGCCAGCACCATAGCCAATGCTTCGCCGAAGATCAAACAAATATTCGAACGGTGGAAAACAGCCGACTCTTCTGCGTTGCTGAGCAATCTGCAAAAGAACGAAGAACTGAAATCAGTGCTGTTGCAGGAAACGCCGTGGGTGCTGCAGGCAAAGAATGAAGCGCAACAGAAGAAGAATATAGCCTTACTGTTCGATCTGGTGCGCATGAGCGGTGAACTTACAAAGAACATAACCAAACTGCAGGAACTGCAAAGCTCCAATGGTGGTTTTGTATGGTTCAAAGGCGGCCCCGACGATCGTTATATGACCCAATATATACTTACCGGCATCGGCCACCTGAAAAAGCTGAAGGCTTTACCTTCGAATGATATCCTGAATGACATCATTAAAAAGGCCATCCCTTACCTGGATGCACGACTGCAGGAAGATTATGAGAATATGCTGAAGCATAGCAAAAAACTGCCTGAAGCTGACTATATCAGTCCACTGCACATTCAATATTTATACATGCGCAGCTTCTTCCCCGAAAATGGGGTGCCGGGCAATGTGTTCAAAGCGTATAACTATTATCGCTCACAGTCACAGAAAGCCTGGGTTAAACAAAGCAAATACATGCAGGGGATGATCGCGCTTTCGCTGTTCCGCACCGGTGATGTACAAACAGCCCGCAACATTGTAAGATCGTTAAAAGAGAACGCCCTTACCAGTGAAGAGATGGGCCTGTACTGGAAAGATTTTTCCGGTGGTTACTACTGGTATCAATCACCGGTCGAAAGCCAGGCATTAATGATTGAAACATTTACAGAAGTAACACAGGATATCGCCGCTGTAAACGAAATGAAATTATGGCTGCTGAAACAAAAGCAAACGCGGGACTGGAGAACTACAAAAGCCACTGCCGATGCCTGTTATGCCTTGCTGTTGCAGGGCGCCGATCTACTGAGCAACACGCCGGATGTTACCATAGAACTTGGAAATACGGCCGTACGCAGCCAGGACCAGCAACAGGAAGCCGGCACCGGTTATTTCAAAAAAGTGCTTGATGAAAAACAGGTAAAACCGGAGATGGGGAATATTAAAGTCACTGTTTCTTCAATGAACAATGATAACAAAGCCGCAGCCGCGTGGGGCGCCGTATACTGGCAGTATTTTGAAGATCTCAACAAGATCACGCCTGCTGCAACGCCATTACAACTAACGAAAAAGTTGTTTGTAGAAAAGAATACGGAGCGTGGTCCCGTATTACAACCGGTGAACGAAGGTGATGTAATGAAACCGGGCGACAAAGTAAAAGTGCGTATCGAGCTGCGCGTTGACCGTACGATGGAATATGTGCACATGAAAGATATGCGGGCTGCCTGCCTGGAACCGGTAAATGTGATCAGCCAGTATAAATGGCAGGGCCGACTGGGTTACTATGAATCAACCAAAGACGCCAGCACTAACTTCTTCTTTGGCCAGCTGCCCAAAGGCACGTACGTATTCGAGTATCCGTTATTTGTCACCCATACGGGTACCTTCAGCAATGGCATCACTACCATTCAATGTATGTATGCCCCTGAATTTACCAGCCATAGTGAAGGCGTTACCGTGAAGGTGGAGTAACGATTTCGGTTTACATCATAAAAATGGGCTATCCAGAAATGGGTAGCCCAATTTTTATTAATGCGTTACAGGTTACAAGGTACAGATTGCAGGGCTTTTACATCGGCCTTGCGGCTTTTGTAAGTTACCATGAAACTGAAACCTATACCGTAAACCCTGTAGCCTGTAACCTGAAACCTGTAACCCTGCTATTCTTGAAGTTCTCCCTTACATTTGTGACATGCATGTTGATTTTATAATAATCGGACAGGGTATTTGCGGCACTTTCCTGAGCTGGGAATTACAGAAAGCGGGTTACTCGTTCCTCGTGATCGACAATAACCGTCCGGGAACGGCTTCAAAAGTAGCAGCCGGCATCATTAACCCCGTTACCGGAAGGCGTATTGTAAAAACGTGGATGATAGATGAAGTGATGCCTTTCGCCTGGCACCAATACACTGAAATCGGCAGTCAGTTACAGGTAAATGCCATCGAACAAAAAGACATCATTGATTTTTTTCCAACTCCGCAAATGAAGCTGGCCTATGAAAAACGGTATGCAGAAGATACCCAATATATCTCAATAAATAATGATCCCGCCGCCTGGAGCAATTACTTCAACGCCGATTTCGGTTTCGGCACCATTAGCCCCTGTTACCTGGTGAACCTGCATGAATTGTTACCGGCGTACCGCCAGTTACTGAAAACCGGGAATAACCTGCTGGAAGAAAATTTCGATCTCAGTCAATTGCAGATACTTGCCGATACTGTACACTACAAAGGCATAACTGCCCAACGGATCATTTTTTGCGATGGCATCACCTCCTTTAACAATCCGTGGTTTGCCAACCTGCCTTTTGCACCCAATAAAGGCGAAGTATTATTGGTAGAAGCGAAGGACATGCCCACGGACCATATCTTCAAAAAAGGTATAAACTGGGTGCCCTGGCAGGATAATATTTTCTGGGTCGGTTCCTCCTACGAATGGGATTTTACCAGTGACCATCCTACGGAACAGTTCCGGGAAAAGACCCTGGCCATACTAAAGCAGTGGGTTAAAGCGCCGGTGCGTGTGCTTGAACATACGGCGGCGGTACGCCCGGCCACCATCGAACGGCGGCCATTCATCGGGTTCCACCCCACGCAGCCGGCCATTGGCATTTTCAATGGTATGGGCACCAAGGGCTGCTCGCTGGCACCTTTTTTTGCACCACAGCTGGTGCAACATCTTCAGCATCAGTCGCCACTGCAACCTGAAGCCGATATTCAGCGATTCAAACGTGTATTATCGAAATAATTATATTTTTGCACTGCCTCGCTAAAGTCTTGGCGCAGGCGGGCACTGCACCGAAGAGCAGCAGGCATTCATTTAACTTAAAACTAAATCACCAACTGTGGGGCAGGAATCAAAAGATCTGTATGTTATACCAGCCAAATATCGCAAACTCGAAAATCTGCATATCCTGTTCTGGCTGGTAAAAGATATTTGCTGGTGTGTGATCCTTAAACCGCTGGGTATTGCGATGATCTTTCCGACCTTACTTATTGCCATTTATATTGCCTGGCGTACCCGCCATATTATGGCCGAACTAACGCATAACATCGCCATCACCTTATGGATAAGCGCTAACTCCTTATGGATGGTCGCCGAGTTTTTAGAAGTAGACGAGCAGGTAAAGCCTTATTGTCTCATTCCTTTTTGCCTTGGGTTGGTGGTGCTGTTTTATTACTATCTCATCTATTCTCCTTTAAAAAGAAAAAAGGAAACGGCTGCTGCCATTGCCGCCCCAAAGGCCATACCGGTAGAAGAAGTATAACAATACCGGGCAGGAATAATTGAAAAAAAAAAATGTCGAACACGTCCCGACAAATCCGGACATATCCGACATAGAAAACACAATCCTCAATGGTAGGCTAAAAGTAAAATAGTGCGCTAGGCAGCCAGTTTATTTAAACTTAACATTCCAATCGGGTCCTGCCGCAATAGAGCGATCATGGCATTGTACAGTTCGGGCATATCGTGCCGCATACGAACCGGGTTCTCGAAGAAGACCTCCACACTTACGGCCCAAAATTCCTGGTAATTGGTGCCGGCATAGTCATCGAGCAAATTTTTGGCGCCCTGCCGCATGCTTTCAAAAATGGGACGGGCCACTTTTGAAAAATTCATCCATTCCTTTTTAAAATGCTTGTCTTCCTCCGTTTGGGAAATGAAGTTTACATATGCCAGTGCATGCCCCATTTCGTGCAACCCCATATTGCAGTTGGGAGTAAGTCCCTTCAAACCCTTTATGAATTTATCCCATGACAGATAAATGCCACTGTGATCTACGTGCCCTTCAAAAGGCCGGGAATAAAAACCGTAATGATAATCGTGCTTCAGCACGTAGATATCCCGGAAAAAGTTGAACTGGTACTTATCTAATCCAAAAGTCAGCTGCACGGCCGTTGCACTGATTAAGATGGGCATTTCGGCGCATTCTTCCACTTCTATGTAATGGAATTTTTTGGCTTTTTTGAACAGGTAAGTCCTGAACAGGAATTTGTGCTGGTTGGCGGTGTTCAGCCGGTTGTAATACTTCAGGTTTTGTGAAACGATGGCGTGATAAAAGGTTTCCTGGGTAAGAAATAGTTTATACTGCCTTTTTTCATACAGGTAATTGTAACACTTTATCACTGGACCCTGTAGCAGAATGATACCGAAGACCACCAGAAAAATGATCAAAATCTCCATAATGCTCTATTTTTCGTAAATGACTCGGGGATCAGATCAACGACGTGGTTTTCAAATAGAGAAGATGGATCAACTAACGGTTTTCAGGGATTCTTGGGGAGATATGGCAAATTAAAGGGTGGTGATCATTAGAGGGTTCTATCAGGGTACAAAGTATAAAGAAAAATCTAAAAAAGAAAGTACCCCACTGCAAATTTAAGATATCTGTTAGTATAGTGTGATTAGAACTTTATTAACTAGTATTGTTCTTCAAAAACAGGATGCAACAAGAGGCCGGGTTTTAACATATCCTGATTTAGCAATTTACATATAGCATCATATAATTCAGGCAGTTGCATTTTAAAAGATTCAGGACGTTCAAAAAAGTTCTCCACACAAACCGCCCAGAATTCCTGGTAGTTCGTGGCCGCATAACTTCCCAGAAAATTCCTCTCTCCCGCCTGCATGCGCTCAAAGACCTCTCTGCCGGTTGCGGTGAATGTCTTAAACCACCGGTACTGAAATCCTTCATCTTCGCCCTCATGTTCATGCTCCGGAAAATTTACATAGGCCAGGGCATGCGCCATTTCATGTAATCCCACATTATCGCCATCGGTGTAATTGGCGTAAGACTTTAAAAAATTATTCCACGAAAGATAGATCCCGTCCTCGCTTACATGTCCCTGGAAAGGGATATTGAATAAACCGTAATGGTAATCGCGTTTCATGATGTAGATCTTGTTGAAATGGTCCATCAGGTAATGCTCCAAACCAAAAGTCAGCTGTATGGCAGCGGCGCTGATGAGGAGCGACATATGCTCCTCTTCTTCCATTTCTACAAATTCAAAATGTTTGGTAGCCCTGAAAATGAGGGTCCGTTTCAGAAAGCGGTCGCGCAATGAAGCATCCAGTTTGCGATAATAGGGAATATATTGCTGAAGGATGGCGTCGTATGCTTTGTGTTTATTGTCATACTGCTCTTTTACCCGTTGCGCCAGATACTGAATACGTAAATACCGGGCAAAAGCAAACCCGCCTATAACCACAATTAAGAGTATAAAAATGATTCCGGATTCCATTATATGATATTGGTAATTGAGCTGTTGTTTTTGTTACCGGTCTGTTCAATTTTCCCGCTGTAATTCCTTTCTGGCGTTGCAAAACAATAGCATACGGGGCGAAAAATAATAAAAATTAAGCAACAACCGGAAATTGCTTCTTTAGACAACCCAAAAAGGCGCTCCCCCCTTAAATTGCAAAAAAACAGCATATTTTTATGAAAATCGCTACCCCGGCCCCGCCGAAAATGATCGCTCGCGCTGCCTGACCCAATGAAAGCATATCGTTTTGAATTACCTTTGGCCGCAAATTCCAAATAACAAATAACAGATCTCAAATACCGGCTTCTGGAATTTGATCTTTCTTATTGTTTTTGGTGTTTGTTCCCGTAATTAACGGAATAGGATTTTGAGATTTTAAAGATTTAAAATATTAAGAATGTACAGAACTCATACCTGTGGAGAATTAAGGATGGCACAAACCGGGCAACAGGTAACGCTTGCCGGCTGGGTGCAAACCATCAGAAAGTTTGGTAGTATCACCTTTATTGACCTTAGGGACCGCTATGGCATTACCCAGTTATTATTAGGGGAAGAACTGAATGCTCAACTCGATCAGCAGCCGCTGGGCCGTGAATTTGTGCTGCAGGCCACAGGTGTGGTAAGCGAACGGAGCAATAAAAACCCCAACCTGCCAACCGGCGACATTGAGATCAAAATCTCTTCATTTGTAATTCTTAATAAATCCGTAACCCCACCTTTTACTATCCAGGATGATACCGATGGCGGCGATGACCTGCGCATGAAATTCCGCTACCTCGATCTGCGCCGGAACCTGGTAAAGAAGAACCTCGAATTGCGCTATGCCGTTAACAGGGCTGCCCGCAATTACCTGCACGATAACCATTTTATGGATATAGAAACCCCCTTCCTCATTAAATCAACACCGGAGGGGGCCCGCGACTTCGTGGTGCCATCGCGGATGAATCCCGGGCAGTTTTACGCCTTACCGCAATCGCCGCAAACCTTTAAACAGTTGTTGATGGTGAGCGGTTATGACCGGTATTACCAGGTAGTAAAATGTTTCCGCGATGAGGACCTGCGTGCCGACCGCCAGCCCGAGTTCACCCAGATAGATTGTGAAATGAGCTTTGTTGAACAGGAAGATATCCTGAACATGTTTGAAGGAATGATCAAACATATTTTCAAGGCGGTGAAGGGACTGGAAATTACCGAGAAGGTACAGCGCATGACCTGGGAAGACGCTATGTGGCAGTACGGAAACGACAAACCCGACATTCGTTTTGGCATGCAGCTGCTGAACATAAAATCAGCTTTTACCAAGGATGGTAAACTGCCTGCCACCGGTGAACTGATCGCCGGCACTGAATTTAAAGTGTTTAATGACGCTGAAACCGTAGTGGCCATTGCGGTGCCCGGCTGTGCCGAATATACCCGCAAACAAACCGATGAACTGACGGAGTGGGTAAAACGCCCGCAAATAGGCATGCAGGGGCTGGTGTTCATCAAGTGTAATGCCGATGGCACCTACAAAAGCAGCGTAGACAAATTCTTTACAGAAGATAAACTGAAAGCCATTGCCGATGCAGCAGGCGCCAAAGCCGGCGACCTGGTGCTGATACTGGCAGGCGCTGAAGAACGCACCCGCAAAGCCATGAGCGAATTGCGCCTCGAAATGGGCGAACGACTGGGACTGCGCAAAAAAGACGAATTTAAATTACTTTGGGTGCTCGATTTCCCGCTGTTCGAATACAGTGAAGAAGATAACCGCTGGGTAGCGCGCCACCATCCGTTCACGTCACCAAAGCCCGATCATATTGACATTATGATCAAAAACAGCCCCGTTATCGACAACGCGGCTGAGTACCTGAAACACCCGTATGCTAACATTAAAGCCAATGCGTACGATATGGTGCTGAACGGAAATGAAATAGGCGGGGGTTCTATCCGGATCTTCCAGCGCGACCTGCAGGAAAAAATGTTTGCAGCCCTGGGTATGAGCCAGGAAGAAGCCATGCACAAATTCGGCTTCCTGCTGGGCGCTTTTGAATACGGCGCTCCGCCGCATGGTGGCATTGCTTATGGGTTCGACCGCCTGTGCGCTATTCTGGGTGGCAGCGAAAGCATCCGCGATTTTATTGCCTTCCCTAAAAACAACAGCGGCCGCGACGTTATGCTCGATGCTCCCAGCGCCATCGATCAAAAGCAATTCGACGAATTACAAATTAAACTGAATTTGCAATAGATTGATAGCTAATAAGCCAGTGGCAGGTAGCAAGTTGCCACTGGCTTTACACTGCTAACTATTTCCCCATGCCGCCAATAACGACATGGGGCTTTTTTTATATGGGCTGCAATGACCAGCGGCCTTTATGTTTTAATTTAGCAAGGGTAAATACACCATGATGAAAGGGTTCACTACCTCCTGGAAAATATTCAGATCGGTTTGCATCGTACAGTTGATCCTGGTAGCATTCAAAGCCATGATGTCATTTGGCGAAGTGTTGTTCCGGGGGAGCGCTTTCTTAGGCCTGATCAATATTATCGCCTATGCGCTGGTGTTTGTATTTGTGTACCATGGCTTATCCATGCTGAATTATAATTACCCCGATGTTCCCCTGTCTCAAAAGCAGAAACGTTCGTTCAACATTTTATACATCCTGAATTTTATCCTCATCGCTTTTCTATTTGCCCAGGTAGTGAATACCTGGGGAATGTGGAAGGTGCTGTTTGATCCGGGTATTTACCGCGAGTTCAAAATCAACTGGTTAAATTTTACTATACATCTGCTATTTCCTTGGGGTATTTTTTTGATACATTTTGTTTTTCTTACGGGTATGTTCCGCTTACGGAGACTCATTCATGAGAACACGGTCAATACCTGGTACGAACAGTTTGATCAGAAACCGTAATACCACAGGTGCCTGATCGAATACCCATGAGGCAAAATTTTACTACCTTGAGGAGCTATTTTTCTTCCCATAATATGGAAGCAACACCACTTGCAGAAAGGTTACGTCCGAATACATTAGATGAACTGGCAGGTCAGGAGCACCTTACCGGTAAAGGCAGCATTTTGCGTACAGCTATTGAGCAGGGGAAAGTGCCCTCCATGATCCTGTGGGGGCCGCCCGGTACGGGAAAAACCACTATTGCCAATATAATAGCCCATACATTACAGGTTCCCTTTTACACGCTCAGCGCTATCAGTTCCGGCGTAAAAGAAGTACGCGAAGTAATTACAGAAGCTAAAGAAAAAGAGCGGGCGATCTTATTCATCGACGAAATACACCGTTTCAATAAAGGACAACAGGACGCCCTGCTGGGCGCCGTAGAAAAAGGCATTGTTACCCTCATTGGCGCTACCACCGAAAATCCTTCTTTTGAAGTGAACAGCGCCTTACTTAGCCGTTGCCAGGTATATGTGCTAAGGCCGCTGCAGGAAGAAAACCTTATCACTTTGTTACAGCAGGCCATTACCAAAGATGTGCTGTTGCAGAAAAAACATATTGAACTGCAGGAAACCGCTGCGCTGATCACTATTTCCGGTGGTGACGCACGTAAATTATTGAACCTGCTTGAGCTGGTGGTAAATACGCTGGGAGAGACCGCCATTATCACCGACCAGGCCGTTATGGATATTGCCCAGCAGCGGATTGCCCTGTATGACAAAAGCGGCGAACAACATTATGATATCATTTCAGCCTTCATTAAAAGTATGCGTGGCAGTGATCCCAACGGTGCCGTGTACTGGCTGGCGCGGATGATAGAAGGCGGCGAAGATGTAAAATTCATCGCGCGCCGCATGCTTATACTGGCCAGTGAAGACATTGGGAATGCCAATCCCACCGCGCTGGTGCTGGCCAATGCTACCTTTGAAGCGGTAAACAAGATCGGATATCCTGAAGCCCGGATCATTTTATCGCAATGCGCCGTTTACCTGGCTACTTCGCCTAAAAGCAATGCTTCTTATGTGGCCATCAATGATGCGCTGGCAGCGGTTCGTGAACATGGCGATCTGCCGGTGCCACTGCACATTCGCAATGCCCCTACCCACCTGATGAAAAAACTCGATTACGGCAAAGGCTATAAATATTCCCACGATTACGAGGGCAATTTTTCCAGCCAGGAATATCTGCCACCACCGCTTACCGGCCGGAAATTTTATGATCCGGGGCAAAATGCCCGTGAAGAGGAACTAAGAAGGTACCTTAAAAACCTATGGAAGGAAAAATATGGCTACTAGCAAGAGATACCAAATTTCAGTTACCATTTACTACCAGTAACGCATTATTGATAGCATATCATTTTATCAGGAAATACAAACAATTTATTATCGCTTGAGCAACCTAACGTTTATACACAAGCCGTTCAATGAACTAACACCGCACGAATTGTATGCTATTTTGCAGTTGCGCAGTGAAGTATTTGTTGTTGAACAAAATTGTGTGTTTCAGGATGCAGATAATAAAGACCAGGCTTCGTATCATGTCATGGGCTGGCAAAATGATCTGCTGGCAGGTTATACACGGTTAGTCCCCGCCGGTATATCCTATGATGAACCTTCTATTGGCCGTGTTGTTACTTCGCCGAAAGTTAGGCATGCGGGTATAGGAAAACTACTAATGCAATATTCCATTCGTACAACCTACGCATTGTGGGGGAAAACTACGATTACCATCGGTGCGCAATTCTACCTCCGTAATTTCTATAATTCACTAGGGTTTCAACAGTGTAGTGACATCTATCTTGAAGATGGTATTCAACACATTAAGATGTTTCTACCGATTAACGGTTGAAAACAGTAAAACAAAACACTTATTTGCATATTTTTTTAAAAGCTGCACACAAAAAAAGGACAATTCTGCGTTTATAGTATGTGTGACTGGTGTTTGTTATTTTAGCACCAGATTTTCTCTGACCGTCTGAAAACTAAATCTGATATTCTCATGAAACAGTTTTTACACTCTGTATGGAGGTGTAGCATGTTATTACTGGTTAGTGCAGGTAGTTGCATTACTTCCTACGGCCAGTACACCGAAAGTTCCTCCTTTTTTGAAGCGGGTATTAGCCTGGGACCTACCAACCTTCTGAGTGACCTTGGAGGTAATGCCGGAAAGGGTACCAAGTTTATCAAAGACAACAACTTCCCATCAACCAAACTCATTTTTGGTGCTTATCTTACCTATCAGCCCAATGAATGGCTGGGTTTCCGGTTAGCAGTGAACAGAGGTACACTGTCTGGTGATGATGCCCTTATCAAAGGCAAAGGTGGCCTGGAAGAAGCCCGCAAAAACCGTAATTCGGACGTTCGCACGCGGATAACGGAAGGATTGTTGCTGGCAGAAGTTTATCCCACTGTTTTCCTGGAAGGCGACCCATCTGATGTAATAGGAAGGATCAGACCGTATGTAATGGGTGGTATCGGTTTCTTCAAATTTAATCCGCAGGGTACCGATCCCCTGACTGGAGAATGGGTTGATCTGAAACCTTTACGTACTGAAGGACAAGGTTTACCAGGATATCCTGGCCGCAAGGAATATAAATTAACAGCCTTTAATTATTCTTTGGGTGCAGGCGCTAAATATTTCCTCAGTGAAAAAGTAAATATCAGCCTCGAACTATTACACAGAACTACCAATACCGACTATATAGACGACGTAAGCACTACTTATATTGATAATTCTGCTTTTTTTGCAAGTATGCCGCTGCCGCAGGCGCAACTCGCTGCAAGAATGGCAAACAAGAGTGGTAGTATTGCAGCACCTTATACCGCAGGTATGAAAAGAGGAACGTCAACTAACAATGACGCCTATTTCTCGCTCAACCTGAAATTAGGTTTCAGATTAGGCCAGGGAAGCAGCAACTATAGCTCTACCCGTTGCCCTGTCAGATTCTAATGTTACAATTTCCGTATTCAAGATATCGTTGTTGATCCGTACCCTTTTGAAAATTTTTCGCCTCTGATGAGGCAGCGAACCCGAACCCATGAACACAAGCGAAACCGTAGGAAGGTATATTAGTATCCGTATTATCCCCGCGCTGTTTACAATAGTTCTATTGTGCACAGGCATACATCCTTCTATCGGTTGTCCGTTATCAGTACCTACTTATTCAAATGATACCATACTGGTACAAAAACAGGTTACCAGTAAAAAGCATAAAATAAAGTTGTATCCAAACGCTGAGCAGGATGTTCTTTTTTTTAGTGTGCGAGGATCAGAAGATAAAGTATACCAGTTCTTTTTATTTGATGTTAACGGCAACCTGGTTAAGCAGGCTAACATCAAAGGCAGGCAAACGACTGTTATTGACAACATTGAAAAAGGCAATTACCTGTTCGAAGTATTCTCTGATGATGTGCGCATTGAAAATGGACAGGTGATCATACGATAAATTATTTTCGGTTGCCATTAAGGCAATCATAAAGCTCTTTGTTACCACAACTTATAATCCAATAAGCTGCAGGGAAATTAGTAAAATCCATATATCCGGTTGAGTCAAAACCTGATCCGTTCCCTATTTTTAAGTACCCTGAAACACAAAGATTTTATTAATCACTCCCTGCACCTGCTTATTGGAACCACAAACTTCTTCTGGTTAATACCAGTATCCTCAGTAGCCGGCGATGAATAATTGCCGGCTACTTGTATTTTAGGCCGAATGCTAAACGCCTAAGGCTTGTTCTGCAGAGGCGCTTCGCGCCTGGTGTTATCAATTAACATTATAGCGTTTAGCGCCTGCCGGCAGGCAGGTTCAGCGTTTTGCGTTTAGCGTTCTGCGTTCTGCATAAAAAAGGGCGGCCTTTCAGCCACCCGGTTTATTTAATATCGCATTGCAGGTTATTTTAAGAAGATACCGGCAGCCTCTTCCCAGTTGTTGATGCGGTCGTAACCGGTCACGTCTTTGTTATGAATAGCCGTAAAAAGGTGCTTTTTTCCGTTGAAATGCTGCAGGTGCCGTACATGATCATCGATCATGTGATCACCATACACCATGCGCTTTTCACCGCATAACACGAGTTGTTTCCAGGTGAAGAACGGAAAATGCTCCATCAACCAGTCAAACTTATCTTTTAATGAGTTCGGAAACTCCGTGGCAGCGGATACGATAAAGATCTCATATCGTTTATTCATTTCCTTAAGCACATCAACACTGTCTTTCATGACCGGCAGGTCGCGAAAAAAACCAGGTTCGGATAAACGTGAACGAACAAGCGCCTGGTGCTGTTCGGGAAAACCGAATAACCACGATCCACTCATCTTACTAAAATCAACCGGTAATCCATATTCTTTTTTGTACCACTCGATCATTGCCCCCATAGGATCGGCAATCACTTCATCCATATCGATTATTACTCTTTCCATTGGTAGTATTATTTAGGTGTGCCACATTTCGATCGCTACATTAGAGAAAGTGAGGCACACCTTTGTTAACTAACTATTTCAACTCTTCTTTTAAAAATTTCGCGGTGTGACTGGCCTTTACTTTCAGCAAATCTTCAGGCGTTCCTTCAAAAAGGATCTGTCCGCCCCCATCGCCGCCTTCAGGTCCCAGGTCAATGATATGATCGGCCACTTTAATTACGTCCATATTGTGTTCGATCACCAAAACAGTATTGCCGCGGTCAACCAGCTTGTTAAGCACATCGAGCAAATGCTGAATATCTTCAAAATGCAACCCGGTCGTAGGCTCATCCAGGATGTAAAAAGTTTTACCGGTATCTTTTTTCGACAGCTCGGTAGCCAGTTTCACCCGTTGGGCTTCGCCGCCGCTCAACGTAACAGCGCTTTGTCCAAGGGTGATATAACCCAGTCCTACTTCCTGTAACACTTTTATCTTCCGGTACAAATAAGGTACATTCTGGAAGAACTCAACGGCATCATCAACCGTCATATCGAGCACATCACTGATGCTTTTTCCTTTATACCTGATCTCGAGGGTTTCGCGGTTGTATCGCTTGCCCTGGCATTTCTCGCAGTGTACATATACATCTGGCAGGAAGTTCATTTCAATCACCCGCATACCACCGCCTTCACACACATCGCAACGACCGCTTTTAACATTAAAGGAGAACCGGCCTGCATTATACCCCCTGATCTTGGCTTCAGGAACGGATGCATACAGTGTTCTTATGTCGGTAAAAAAGCCGCAATAGGTGGCCGGATTGCTTCGGGGTGTACGGCCGATAGGCGACTGATCAATTTCAATTACTTTATCAATATGTTCGAGGCCCTTGATATTTTTATATTCAAGTGGCGTCATACGCGAGTTATAAGCATGTTTGCTTAAAATGGGATACAGGGTCTCAATGATGAGCGTTGATTTTCCACTGCCGCTAACCCCCGTTGCCACGATCAATTTACCCAGGGGAAACTTTGCAGTTACTTTTTGCAGGTTATTGCCATTGGCGCCAATTAGCTCCAGCACCTTTCCACTGCCTTTTCTTCTTTCTTTAGGCACCGCAATTTCGCGAATACCATTCAGATAAGCAGAGGTAAGGGTATCCAGCTTCAATAAAGCTGCGGGCTCTCCCTGGGCTACTACCCTGCCGCCATGAAAGCCGGCTTTAGGCCCAATATCAACCAGGTGGTCGGCCGCCAGCATAATATCTTTATCATGTTCTACCACCAGCACGCTGTTACCAATGTTACGCAGGTTCTTTAATGCTTCAATTAACCGGTGGTTGTCGCGCTGATGTAAACCGATGCTGGGTTCATCGAGAATATAAGTGATGCCCTGTAATTGGGAACCGATCTGTGTAGCCAGTCTGATGCGCTGGGATTCTCCACCGCTGAGTGTGCGCGAAGACCGGTTAAGTGTGAGATAGTTTAAACCAACGTCGAGCAGGAACTGTAACCTTTCCCTGATCTCCTTCAGCACATCTTTTGCAATGGTATTCTGCTTCGTAGATAATCTTTTCTCGATGCCTTTGAACCATTGCATCAGTTTATCGAGATTGAGCTCACTAAGCTCTGCAATATTTTTTTCGTCAACCTTAAACCATAAACTCTCCTTTTTCAACCGGGCGCCACCGCAGGCTGTACAGGTCTTTAATTCCATGAACTGTTCTGTCCACTGACGAATCGAATCACTGGAACTGGCAGCGAACCACCGCTTTAACTGAGGTACGACGCCTTCAAATTCTTCTGTGTATATATTCGCTTCCGGATTAATAGCATCAAAATCCAACACTTCTTCATGATCGCCGGCCTCATTACCATACAGTACCAGATTAAGGGCTTTCTTTGGCATTTCGTTCAAAGGCACATCGAGGCTGAACCTGTGTTTCTTGGCGAGCCGTTGTACCTGGCTGAACACGTAGTTATCTCTTTCTTCACCCAGTGGGGCAATGCCGCCTTCATTTATGCTTAATGAATGATCAGGAATAACGGCCTCCATACTGATCTGGTAAACATTACCAAGGCCTTTACAAACCGGACAGGCGCCGTATGGACTGTTAAATGAAAAGCTGTTGGGAGATGGTTCTTCGTAACTGATCCCCGTGTCTTCACACATTAACTGACGCGAATATTGAACCAGGACCTCTCCCCGGCCGGCACCATTGGAGGAGGAATTGCCGTTTTTCGTTTTGCTTTGCTTGTCATTTCCATTGCCTGCATCATGTACTAACAGGAACATCAGCTCCTTCCCCATTTGCAAGGTCTTCTGAACGCTCTGGCTTAAGCGCAGTTTCATGTCATCTGTAACTGCCATGCGATCGATCACCACTTCAATGTCATGTATCTTGTAACGATCAACCTGCATTTTAGGAACAAGATCCTTTACTTCACCATCAACGCGCACTTTGAGATAACCTTTTTTACGAATATCTTCAAACAGTTCGCGATAATGTCCTTTGCGCCCACGTACCAGGGGAGCAAGCAATGTTATTTTCTTTCCTTTGAACTTTTTATAGATATTATCAACGATCTCTTCTTCACTGAACTTGACCATTTTTTTCCCCGTATTGTAACTGTAAGCCTCCCCAACGCGGGCAAACAATAAGCGCAGAAAATCATACACTTCTGTAATGGTTCCTACAGTTGAACGGGGGTTCTTGTTAGTGGTCTTTTGCTCAATGGAAATCACAGGTGACAGGCCAGTGATCTTATCTACATCAGGACGTTCCATATCACCAATGAACTGGCGGGCATATGCGCCGAAACTTTCCATATAACGGCGTTGCCCCTCCGCATATATGGTATCAAAAGCGAGTGACGATTTTCCACTGCCACTGATACCCGTTATTACAACCAGTTTATTTTTAGGGATACTGATATCGATATTCTTAAGATTGTGAACCCGCGCTCCAAAAACATGAATAGCCTCATCAGATTCGGCACCGGCAACCTGTTCGCTTTTTGGTATAGCCGGTTTTTTAGCTTTCACATCTGCCATAAAAAACGTTCGCCTTTTTATTTTTGTGGGAAATTACACCAACCCCGCTGATTTTACTAAATAATTTGTCAAAGATAAGAACAAAAAAACAGTAGGAATGTTGAATATCCTTTAAGATATTTGCGCCTCATAATCAACCCAATAGCTTTGAATTAGGATTGTGGTATATAATTTGAAAGCTGTTGGACTATTCATAACGTCGTCTTTACTAAAACAATATAATATGAGATCAATCCAAAAAACCCTGACAAGTATCGCCGCCGTAGCCATTATTCTGGGCGGCTGTAAAAGCATGAACAAAACGACCAAAGGAGCTATTATCGGAACAGCAGGCGGTGGCGCCGTTGGTGCAGTAATAGGCAAAGCAGCTGGTAATACAGCTTTAGGCGCCATCATCGGTGCAACTGTGGGTGGTGTTACCGGTGCTGTAATTGGTAAGAAAATGGATAAACAAGCGAAAGAGATCGAAAACAAAGTACCTGGTGCTAAAGTTGAGCGCGTAGGTGAAGGTATCGTTGTTGAATTCAGCGATAAGATCTTATTCGGCTTTGACCGCGCAGACCTTTCTGCTGGTGCTTCTACGAACCTCAACAAACTGGTTGAAGTGTTAAAAGCTTATCCTGATACCGATATCGAAATCCAGGGGCACACTGATAACAAAGGCGCTGACGATTATAACCTGAAATTGTCAGAAAGAAGAGCTTCAGCCGTAGCCAACTTTTTACGCAGCAAAGGGGTAGCCAACAGCCGTATCAGAATTAAAGGCTTTGGTGAAACTGCGCCGGTTGCCAGCAACGATACCGAAGATGGCCGTTCTCAAAACCGTCGGGTAGACTTCCTGATCACTGCCAACGAAAAAATGAAAGCAGACGCCAAGAAGGAAGCAGCTAATCAGTAAAAAACGCTTTCTTATATACAGCACCATTAATCAATTTTTCACCTTCAACACTATTAGTTATGAAAACAAAAGCCCTGTTGCTCGCACTCACAACTACTGCATTTGCCTTTGGCGCCAAAGCGCAGGAAACAACTACGTTTGGCTTACGGGCAGGTGTTAACTTCCAGAACATCAATGGAAAAGAGTTTAACGGCGATGACACAGAAAACAAATTGAAAACAGGTTTTCATGTAGGTGTCAATGCCGAAATACCCATCGCTTCGGAGTTCTATCTGCAACCTGGTGTACTGTTCACAACCAAAGGAGCAAAGAGCAAGGATGATGATGATATCAAGGTCAACCTTTCCTACATTGAAGTGCCCATCAACTTCCTGTACAAGCCTGCTTTAGGCACCGGTAAACTGTTATTGGGCATCGGACCCTACATAGCTTTTGCAGTAGGCGGAAAAGCATCCGATGAAGATGGCGAAGAATCTGATTTCAAATTCAAGAATGAGGTCTCCGCAGCAGAATACCTTCAGGATCCTTATGCAAGACGTATAGATGCAGGTGGTAATTTTCTGGTTGGTTATGAATTTAGCAATAAATTCTCAGCTCAGTTGAATGCGCAATTAGGAATGTTAAAGATCAATCCTGAAATTGAAGGCGTATCTAATGATGAAACAAAGTACAAGAACACTGGCTTCGGCATTTCATTAGGTTATCGCTTTTAGTGGATGCAATTCAGGGAACGGAAAGTTTCCTGAGCAGTAAGACAAACAATTGTATAAAATACACAATAAAGCCGTTCCGTTAATGCGGGGCGGCTTTTATTGTATTATATATGAAATATTTTAGTTAGGTGTAAACACTTACGCAATTTAAATATGAATACTACGTTTAATTGCAAGCTTAAAGCGAAATGTATCCCGTTAAAAATCCATGTTCCTAATTAACAATTAAAAAACCCTATCAATTTAGTTATGAAATCAAAAGTTTTGTTGCTTGCTTTGGCAACCACCGCACTTGCTTTGACCTCTAAAGCCCAGGACGCTGCTAAAACAACCTTTGGCGTACGCGCTGGTGTTAACTTCACTAACATTACCGGTGACGATCAGGATAGCAAAATCAAACCAGGATTTAACATTGGCGTTAATGCTGAAGTTCCTGTTGCTACTGACTTTTATCTGCAACCCGGCTTATTATTCACCACAAAAGGTGCAAAAGCTGACGAAGGTGATGGCAAAGTAAACCTTTCTTACCTTGAAGTTCCTATTAACTTCCTGTACAAACCTACATTAGGTGATGGTAAACTGTTATTAGGTTTCGGTCCCTACGTTGGTTTTGGAATTGGCGGTAAATACAAAGAAGGTGATGACGAAATGGATGTTAAGTTCAAAAATGATGTTAAAGCCGGAGACCAAAGCATGACCGATCCTAAGATCTTCATGAAAGGATTGGATTTCGGTGGAAACCTGTTGGTTGGTTATGAACTGAGCAGCAAGTTGTCATTCCAACTGAACGCTCAATTAGGTATGAGCAACCTGAATCCTAAATTCGAAGGTGAAAAACCTGAAGACAAAATAAAAAATACCGGTTTTGGTATTTCAGTTGGTTACCGCTTCTAATGAACTCTACCCAACTGCATCGCCTATAGCCCTTGCAAATTCTTAGATGGATACATTAAAAAGATCCTCCCGCATGACCTGTCGGGAGGATTTTTTTTGTTGGTACTAAGCACCTGAAGTCAGGTTAAAAAGAAATTTGACAATTTAAATCCCGTCATTATCTTTGCACCAGTTCTTTACACATCGCTTATCAAGAAAGGCTGAGGGAAATGGCCCGATGAAGCCTTGACAACCTGCACGCTGGTTTTAACAGAACCGCTGTAAGGTGCCAACTCCATCCCGCGGAAGGCGGGACAGATAAGTCAGATATAAGCTTCTACAATACTGAACTGCAACATATTGAAAGCTCTTCTGACTTACGGAAGAGCTTTTTTTATTGCATCCGCCGGGGCTCCGGCTAAAGCGGATAAAAAGAAGACAGATCAAGCACACCAGGATCTGCCGGCAATAAACAACACTCTTCCAGTAAGAACTCTCTTGATAAGTGCTGTCGCGAACATGTACATCGCATAGTCAATACCATAAGACTGGCCAACGTACACTGTCTAATCAATTTTTTTTAATTCCCTTACCCTGTTTAAAGGGATGGGAGCAAAAATGTTTATCATGCAAGCGACAACACAACTCATTCACAGCATCCCTGTAGATGCACTGACCGGCGCTGTATCTGTGCCTATTTACCAAACCTCTACTTTCGTTCAGGAAGCCCCTGGCGTTAATAAAGGTTTTGATTACGCAAGAACAAACAATCCCACCAGGGCAACACTCGAAAAACTGATCGCTCAACTGGAAGGCGGCCAGGTTGGCCTTGCTTTTTCGAGCGGACTCGCCGCTATTGACGCCATCGCCAAGCTGTTACGGCCCGGTGATGAAATTGTAGCTGTAGATGATATCTACGGTGGTGCTTACCGGTTATTCACCCAGGTGTATCAGCAATTCGGGGTCACCATTAATTTTGTTGATACATCCGATCCCGAAAAAGTATTTAACGCCGTTACCCCCAACACCAAACTCATCTGGCTCGAAACACCTACCAATCCAACGTTAAAGATCTCTGATATCGAGGCCATCGCACAGATCGCCAAAGCCAACGGGTGTTTACTTTGCGTGGATAACACTTTTGCTTCACCGGCATTACAACAACCTATTTCGCTGGGAGCTGATATTGTAGTGCATTCCGCCACCAAATACCTCGGCGGCCATAGCGACCTCATCGCCGGTTTGGTAGTAACAAAAGATAAAGCCCTTGGCGATACTCTTAAATTCTATCAAAATGCCTGCGGCGCCATTCTGGCCCCTTTCGATAGCTGGCTGGTAATTCGGGGTATCGAAACCCTGCACCTGCGCGTTCAGCAACATTGCCGCAGCGCCCAGGAAGTAGCCGGGTTCCTGCAGCAACACCCTGCCGTTGATAAAGTATATTATCCAGGATTGAAAGATCATCCCAATCATGCCATTGCCAAAAAACAAAGCAGGGGTTTTGGCGGTATCGTTTCTTTCACGTTGAAAGAAGATACGGCTGCTGCAGCTACCGCATTTGTTACCAGCACCCGGTTATTCAAGCTGGCCGAAAGCCTGGGCGGAATTAAAAGCCTGGTAAGCCACCCGGCCAGCATGACGCATAAAACCATTCCGGCCGAAAAACGCCGCGCTGCCGGCGTTACAGACAGCCTTATTCGCTTAAGTATAGGCCTTGAAGATGCCGGCGACTTATTGCAGGACCTGCAACAGGCGCTGGAAAAGACCAACGCGGTTGTTACAACAGCCGCCAACAGGGCAGTACCCTGTTAATAAAAGGGAAAGTATAGCCATTTATAGTATTTCTAAACAATAAACAATGTCTGAACAAATAACCCGGGAACCTGTTAAAACATACAAGGATATTGACCGCAGTATCCTGAAACCTATTCCTAACCCCACTGACCAGGCCTATGAGATCAAGATCAAAATACCTGAGTTCACTTTTCTGGGCGTTAAGGAACAACCTGATTTTGCAGTTATTTACTGCACTTTCTATCCCGGTAAGAAAATAATAGAATTGAAATCATTGAAACATTATGTCTTCCAGCTGCGCAATATCGTAGTCTCCTACGAAAGACTGATCAACATCATTTATGATGACCTGGTGGCTGTATATGAACCTGCCCGTTTACGGTTGGTCATGGTCTGCAATCCGCGCGGTGGCATCAGTTCTAAACTTACCATCGATTCTGACTGGAAGATCCGTGGTGGTAAAGAACAGTTCAACGACTGGCAGATCGTGGAAGACGAATGGTCGGTAGAAATGTAAGAACGCTGAACGCCCAACGCGAAACGCTGAACGCTGAACGCTAAATGCGAAACACAGCACCAGGCATGTCAGTAAGACTTAGCTTTCAATTATCACATTATCGAATTATTAAATTAGCAAATTATCATATGGACGCACACAAGTCATTAACAATCGGTTTATTTGGTTTTGGTGTAGTAGGTGAAGGTTTGTACAAAGTATTACAACAAACGCCTTCACTGAAAGCCACTATAAAAAAGGTCTGTATAAAGAACCCCGGGAAAAAACGCAATGCGCCAGATGCATTGTTTACGACCAATAAAGATGAGTTGCTCAATGATCCTGAGATCAATGTGATCGTAGAAGTGATCAACGAATCAGAACCTGCCTTCGAGATCGTTTCTACCGCATTAAAGAATGGTAAAGACGTGGTGAGCGCCAGCAAAAAAATGATTGCCGAGCATTTACCCGAATTACTGGGTTTACAAAAACTCACCGAGCGCTCCTTCCTGTATGAGTCTGCTGCCTGCGCCTCCATCCCGGTTATCCGCAATCTGGAAGAATACTACGACAACGATCTTTTACATTCCATCAAAGCCATTGTTAACGGCTCCACCAACTTCATTCTTACCAAAATGTTTGAAGACAAGCTGGATTTTCAACAGGCGCTGTTACTGGCGCAGCAGCTGGGTTTTGCTGAAAGCGACCCCACACTCGATGTGGAAGGCTTTGATGCTGCCAATAAATGGAATTTCCTGCTCACCCATGCTTATGGTATTGTAGTGGCGCCAGATGCCGTGGTATTTAACGGCATTCAAAACATTCATCAAAACGACGCCCTGGTTGCTACTGAAAAGCATTACGATATTAAACTGGTTGCCCAGGCAAAGAAACTCGAGAATGGAAAAGTAGCTGCTTTTGTACTGCCGCAGTTCGTTAAACACGATGATCACCTGGCTTTTGTAAAGAATGAATACAATGGTGTTGTGATTGAAAGTGGTTTCGCCGATAAACAATTCTTTTATGGCAAAGGCGCCGGCAGCTTCCCTACCGCTTCTGCCGTTTTAAGCGACCTTTCTGCCCTGCGTTACCAATATAAATATGAGTACAAGAAATTGTACCACCACACTCCCAACGAGCTCACCAATGATTTTTATGTGCGGGTGTACGTGAGCTTCGACGACTGGAAATACATTCCAAAAGAGAAATTCGAATGGATCGAAGAGTGGCATGCCGAAAGCGATCGTAAATACCTGGTTGGTGTGCTTCACTTTAATGAGCTGGCTCAAAACAGCTGGTGGCGTGAGAACAAAACTTCACTGATCCTTTCTCCTGAAGCCGTTATCGAAGATGTGGAAGTGCGTAAACTGAAAAAGAAAAGCCTCGAACTGGCCGGCATCATTTAATTAAGTAAAAACCAAGAGGATGTTTTCATTGAGGCATCCTCTTTTGTTTTCATCAGTATATTTACTTTGTGTAGTAAAAAAAGAAGCACGAGATATGAAATTCGCGAGCTTCCTACTTCGTGCTTCGTACTTCTATGACAACTAATATTTCTTCAGCAACGTTTCTTTCAATGCATTATAATCCGGTGCTATCAATGTACTTTGCTTCGTAAGTTTAAGCTGCTCCTCGATGGCTGCAGGTACCGACACCTGTTCGCCTATAACAGGCTCTACCACATCATAAAACTTTACAGGATGTGCTGTTTCGAGGAACATGCCTTTTGCACCTGCATGCTGTTGTAAATAACGTTCCAGCGCCAGGTAACCAACCGCGCCGTGCGGATCCGGCAGGTACTTGTATTGCTGATACACTTCTTTCATCACCTTTCTCGTTTCATCATCAGAAATGCTGTAGCCGGTCAATACTTTACGCAGATCACCCAATTGGTTATGGAACAGCTCCAGGATCCGTACAAAATTGCTGGGGTTGCCAACATCCATGGCATTGGAAATGGTAGCAATGGCTTTTTTCGGCTGATATTCGCCATTAGCCAGAAAGGAAGGCACTACCGCATTGGCATTGCAGGCAGCAATAAAATGTTTAACCGGCAAACCAGCAACATGTGCCAACAAGCCCGCACAGATATTTCCAAAGTTTCCGCTGGGCACCGATATCACCGGCGCATTTGCCTTATCGGCCCATTGCTTCCAGGCAAATACATAATAGAACTGCTGGGGCAACCAACGGGCTACATTTATGGAATTGGCCGATGTGAGGAAAATCTTTTTGTTCAGCGCTTCGTCGGCAAATGCCTGTTTCACCATTTGCTGGCAGTCATCGAAAGTACCGGTCACTTCCAGCGCATGAATGTTCTTACCTAATGTGGTCAACTGTTTTTCCTGAACTGAGCTCACTTTACCTGAAGGATACAGGATCACCACTTCAACACCCGGCACATCGTAAAACCCGTGGGCAACTGCGCCGCCGGTATCGCCGGAAGTAGCCACCAGCACCACTACTTTTTCACTGCGCTCGTGCGCAAAATAACCCAGGCACCGGCTCATAAAGCGGGCTCCCACGTCCTTAAAGGCCAGGGTGGGTCCATGAAAAAGCTCCAGGGAAAATATGCGGTCATTTACCGGCACCAATGGTATGGGAAAGTTGATGGTCTCTTTTACGATGCCGTGTAATGCACCATCGGGTATGGTGCCGCCAACATATGGCTGTATAAGCCGGAATGCGATCTCTTCATTGCTATACTCCCAGATCTTCTCAAAAAAAGACGACTCATGTACCGGAATGTTTTCAGGGAAATACAACCCCTTATCAGGTGCCTGTCCTTTGATGGTCGCTTCCTTGAAATCTACATCGGGAGATTGTTTATTTAGACTGTAATACCTCATTGGTCAATTTGATAATGTGATAATTTGCTAATATGCTAATGAAAATACAAACTGATATCACTGTGCTGATATCCGGTTTTGGGTGTTGCCCTTCCATTATCACATCAGCACATTAGCTAATTAGCTAATTACTTTCGCTCCGTTATAATTAATATTGGTCACGTACGTTTTAAATTCTATGCCCAGCCGGGTATATACATCGATCATAATATTTTCAACACCTTTTGCCACAGCTTCCTCTTTGCTCAACATAAAAACAGAAGGACCCGAACCGGAAATTCCACCGCCTAAAGCACCGGCTTCTTTGCTGCGCTTTTTCACATCATCAAAACCGGGAATGAGTATGCTGCGTACCGGTTCAATGATCACATCTTCCAGTGAACGGCCGATCAGGGCATAATCGTTCTTCATAAATCCGGCTACCAACCCCGCAATATTGCCCCATTGTTTGATCGCCGCTTTTAACTGTACTTCTTTCCGCAATATCTGCCGGGCATCGGACGTACGCACTTCGATCTGCGGATGCACCACGGTCACATACATGGGCGGCGCTGTGAGCTGTACGATATCCAAAGGAAAAATAGAGCGGATAAGCGTAATGCCGCCATAGATACAGGGTGCAATGTTATCGGCATGTTTTACTCCCGATGCCACTTTTTCCCCGTTCATGGCAAATCGTACCAGATCTTCCCGGCTGAAAGGATTTCCCAGCAGATGATTGGCAGCAACTACCGCGCCGGCCGAACTGGCGGCACTGGACCCCAGGCCACTGCCGGGTTTGATGCGTTTATCAATGATCACTTCAAAACCAACTTTCTCTTTCCATTCTTCCATTAGCGCCAGTAAGGAAGCGCCGGCTACGTTCTTCTCCGGTTCTACCGGTAAGTCATAACCGTCTGCATGCTGTATAACAATACCCGGTTGTTCCTGCAACCGTACGGTCATTACATCCTGCGGTTGTTGCAACGCCATTCCCAACACATCAAATCCACAAACCAGATTGGCCACGGTTGCCGGTGCAAAGACCTGTACCTCGCGGACCGCCGAAGAGGAGTTGTTTCCTACGGGTTCGACTATTTTATTTGTCATTTAATATCTTTTGACATGTTTGAATCATTTGGCTGTCTGATTATTACATTGGCATTAGTGTGCTGCCCGAATAATATCGGCAAACACACCCGATGCAGTTACTTCGGCGCCAGCACCGGCTCCTTTTACCACCAACGGCTGATCGGGATAACGGTTGGTATAGAACAACACCACATTATCCTTGCCATACAAGTGGTAGAAGTCTGACTGCGAATCTACATGCTGCAAACCAACGGAGGCTTTACCACCCTCATATTTTGCAACAAACTTCAGTTTCTTTCCTGCCGCAGCTGCCTGCTGGTATATTTCCTTAAAATGTTTTTCCTGCTTCTCCATTTCCTTATAAAAATCATCCACACTGCCAACCATACACGAAGCGGGCATAAAGCTGTTATTGGTAATGTCTTCCATTTCCAGGTGCTCGCCGGCTTCCCTGGCCAGGATCATGATCTTTCGCATAACATCGGTTCCGCTCAGGTCTAAACGCGGATCCGGCTCGGTGTAGCCTTCATCCTGCGCCTGTTTTACCACCTGGGCAAAACTCCTGGTGCCATCATAATTATTGAACACAAAGTTCAGGGTGCCGCTAAGCACTGCTTCGATGCGGGTAACCACATCGCCGCTGCGCATGAGATCATTCAGGGTGCCTATCACCGGTAATCCTGCTCCCACATTTGTTTCAAACAAAAAGAAAGCATTGTATTCACGGGCCAGGTCCTTCAGCTTCTTATAATACACATAGGCCGAAGAGCAGGCTACTTTATTACAGGCGACCACCGAAATACTTTTTGCCAGCAGCTGATCGTATACCTGCGCCACCATTTCATTGGCAGTAACATCTACAAACACCGAGTTACGCAGGTTCTTCGAACGTACTGTTTCTACAAATTTGCCCAGGTCGCTGGTTTCGCCATGCTGCAACTGCTCGCGCCAGTTATCCAGTTCAATACCTTCATCACTGAATACCATTTTCTTGCTGTTGGCCATACCTACGATGCGCACCTGCAAGCGCATATTTTGCTGCAAGTACTGCTGCTGCTGTTTCAACTGGGCCAGCAGTTTACCGCCCACATTGCCCGTACCGGCCACAAACAGGTTAATTTGTTTATAGGTAGTTTCAAAAAAATCTTCGTGTAATACGTTGATGGCTTTTTTTACGTCAGTAGCTGCGATCACGGCTGAGATATTTCTTTCTGATGAACCTTGTGCAATAGCGCGTACATTCACCCCGTTGCGGCCAATGGCGCCAAACATTTTTCCGCTGATACCCGGGTGGCTTTTCATGTTATCCCCTACCAGGGCAACAATGGCCAGGCCTTTTTCAACCCGTAAAGGTTCAACGCGGCCCATTTCTATTTCATAAGCAAATGTTTTGTCTACAGCCAGCTTTGCTTTATCAGCAAGGGCTTCGTCGATACCTACACAAATAGAATGCTCAGACGATCCCTGCGTAATGAGGATCACATTGATGAAGTCGTTCGCCAGGGATTCAAATAACCGGCGGGAGAAACCTGGAATGCCTACCATGCCGCTTCCTTCCAGGCTCAGCAAAGCAATTTTATTGATGCTGGAAATACCGCGGATATTATTGCCGTTCTTATGTACATCGTTTTCTATCAGTGTGCCATGATCTTCCGGAGCAAAAGTGTTCTTGATCCATACCGGAATGTTTTTACTCATTACAGGCTGGATGGTAGGCGGATAAATTACTTTGGCGCCGAAATGCGACAGCTCCATGGCTTCCTGGTAAGATATATTGGGTAAGATGCGGGCATTGGGCACGAGCCGTGGATCGGCAGTCATCATACCGCTCACATCAGTCCATATTTCGAGGGTTTGTGCATTCACTGCACCGGCAATAATGGCGGCCGTATAATCGCTGCCGCCGCGGCCCAAAGTAGTAGTATTGCCTTTGGCATCGGCAGCTACGAAGCCTGGTACGATAAATAAACGGGCAACAGCGGCTGAAAAGAAATCACTGCAAAGCGAATTGGTAATGGAGAAGTCTACTGACGCACTTCCGTAATTGGAATCGGTGCGAATGATCTCGCGGGAGTCGACCCAGCTGTTCTCAACACCCTGGGCATTTAAACGGGCGGCAATTATTTTAGAGGAAAGCAATTCGCCAAAACTTACAATGCGGTCTTTGGTGCGGGCGCTTAATTCGCCCAGTAAGAACACGCCATTACAAATATCTTCAATTTCATTACAGCGTTGCTTTACCCAGCTTAATACACTGCTTTGCTGGGTTACTGGTATCAGCGCTTTTACCGCTTCCAGGTGGCGTTGTTCCACTTTTTGTAACAGCTCTTTATAACTTTCATCGCCTGCAGCAGCCATACCACCACTTTGCAATAATACATCCGTCACTCCACCTAACGCTGATACTACAACAATCGTTTTACCTTGTGGCAAACGTACCAAAGCCTGTTGAACAATGCTGCTGACCTTATTCATGTTCTCGGCATTTGCTACTGAAGTACCGCCGAACTTTAAAACCTGCATAACCTGAAATTAAATTGATTTGAAATTAGTTGAATAACGCGATGCTTTCTCGATCTTATTTCCCGCTCCGCGGGATGAAGGTAGGTAAAACCCCAGTTGGTAATATGGATATGTACAACCCTTAACGGGTTGTTGTAATAGTGGTAGTTGTAGCTGTGGAAGCTACTGTGCTGGATGAAAGAATAATATGTTGAAATTGTACCACTTTGTATTTTGATATAACCAAAGATAAGACCAAAAGTCTATAACATTTGTTAGTTTTTAGTTTTTTTTGGCCCCGCCCGGACTACAGCGCTTCGTATAACCCAGTAAATTCAAGGGTTTTGTGGCATTATCAAAAACAAATCAATGTAACGTGTTCCTATTTAATTTTTTCAACGTACTTTCATTCCCCGATTTCTGTTGCTGCTTGCTATATTTTTGCATTAATGCCATAAACTCGAAATTACATGGATCACCAGTCATCAAGAGGACTGCAGCAATTTAAAAACTACGTAGGCATAAAATTTCAGCTCTACAACAGCCTGTTTACCTCGCTCCCATTTCACCGGATTGAAAAAACCGGCATCCTTCTGTCGTTGTTATTGAATAATTGTGAAGAAGGGTACAAAAAGAAGCAGAGCCCAACCCAGATCATTGAGGAATTTTTTGAGAAACATACATCCTACACCAATGAGCAGGATAAGCTCGACCTGTTGTTCCGCTTTATTCAATACGTTGAGCGGCAGGTAGTTTTATTCGATGCCCTTGAAGATGCTTCTTTCAAAGAGATCAACGACCTCAATGGCATTGGTACGCTGAAATACCTGGCCACTGATGTAATACAGGAAGGCAAACAGGAAGAACTGGCCAGGAAGCTGGAAGACTTCTCCATTCGGCTGGTGTTAACCGCCCACCCTACACAGTTCTACCCCGGTCCGGTTTTAGGTATTATCAATGACCTGTCGAAGGCGCTGGCAGAAAACAATGCCAACCAGATCAATATGTACCTGCAACAGCTGGGTAAAACACCTTTCTTCAAGAAACAAAAACCTACGCCATACGATGAGGCCATCAGCCTTATCTGGTACCTGGAAAATGTGTTCTACAATGCGGCAGGCCGCATCATCACTTTCCTGAATAACCAGTTCCCGCAAATGATCCCCGACACCAACCCGGTGATCACTATGGGTTTCTGGCCTGGTGGCGACCGCGATGGCAACCCGAACGTTACAGCCGATACTACCCTTAAAGTAGCCGATGCGCTGCGCGGCAGCATCATAAAATGTTATTACCTCGAAGTGCGCCGCCTGAAAAGAAGGCTCACTTTTAAAGGCATTGACACCATTCTGGCCGACCTGGAAAAACAGTTATACGAAAACATCTTCATCCCCGGCCAGCGCACCTTCTTAAGCAAACAGGGTATCCTGGATGCTTTACAAAAAATAAGAGAAATACTGATCTACCAGCACAATGGACTGTTCCAGCACCTGGTAGACAGCCTGATTAATAAAGTGCATGTATTTGGACTGCACTTCGCTTCACTCGATGTTCGCCAGGACAGCAGCGTTCACAACAAAGTACTGGAAGCTATTGCGGAAAAAACAGATATCCTTCCCCGTAACTACGCCGGGCTCTCTGACGAAGAAAAGAAAAAACTGCTTTCCAAAGCCAGCGGCGATATTGGCGGACATGTATTTGAAGAGGGTCTTGAAAAAGATACCCTGCTTTCCATTAAAGCCATCAAGGAAATTCAACAATACAATGGCGTTGAAGGCTGCAGCCGCTATATCATCAGCCAGTGCAACAGTGCATTGAACCTGCTGGAAGTATACGGACTGTTTAAACTGTGCGGCTGGAAAAATGAAGAGTTGACCATTGACATAGTGCCCCTGTTCGAAACCATCGACGACCTGCAGGAAGCAGCTGACATCATGCAGGAATTGTATGAGAATGAGACTTACCGCAAGCACCTACAAAAACGCAAAGACCGTCAAACGATCATGCTTGGTTTTTCTGATGGTACCAAAGACGGTGGTTACCTGATGGCCAACTGGAGCATTTACAAAGCCAAGGAAAAGCTCACCAGCATCTCTGCCAAATACGGCATCGATGTGGTGTTCTTCGATGGCCGTGGTGGTCCTCCTGCCCGCGGTGGTGGCAAAACCCATAAGTTCTATGCGTCCATGGGCAAGAACATTTCCAATAAAGAAATTCAATTGACCATCCAGGGTCAAACCGTAAGCTCCAACTTCGGCACCATTGATTCTGCCCAGTATAATATTGAGCAGTTATTAAATGCCGGTATATCGAATGATGTGTTTGCCGATAAGGACAAAACACTTACCAAAGAAGAAGAGGAAGTAATTGGCGAACTGGCCGCAGAAGGACTGAAAGCCTATAATGAATTAAAGAACAATCCCGACTTTTTGAATTACCTGGCGCATGTGAGCCCATTGAAGTTCTACAGCCAAACCAATATCGGCAGCCGGCCTGCCAAGCGAGGTTCTTCATCGAAGCTGTCGTTGAAAGACCTGCGCGCCATTCCATTTGTAGGCGCCTGGAGCCAGTTAAAGCAAAACGTTACCGGTTATTATGGCGTGGGTACTGCGTTGCAGGCCATGGAGAAAAAAGGCAAACTGAACGAAATAAAGAAGGTGTACCGCCATTCGCTGTTTTTCAAAACGCTGATCGATAACTGCGAAATGGCTATGAAGAAATGTTTCTTCCCGTTAACGGAGTACCTGGCACAGGATCCGCGCTACGGCGAGATCTGGAACATGATCTACAAAGAATATGAACTAACACAACGATATATTTTTCTCATCTCCGGCAAAAGCGAACTGATGGCCGATTACCCCGTTGATCAGCTGTCAATACAAATGCGCGAACGCATCGTATTACCGCTTACCACCATTCAGCAATTCGCTATGGCGCGTATCCGCCAGATGGAAGAACAAAATGCACCGCCACAGCATAAAGAGACTTTCGAGAAGCTGGTAATCCGCAGTTCGTTTGGAATTATCAATGCTGGAAGAAATTCAGCCTAGTAGTCAATGGTGAATGGTGAGTGGGTCAACTTCTTTTAAGCCTCTCGACAAGAGCGACACGCCTGAGTGGTCAATGGTGAATGGTCAATGGAGCCTAATTTCAAGGTTCCCTTTTATTCGGCAGCTGCCGAATCACGAGCCATTCACCATTCACCATTGACTATTGACCATTGACCATTGACCATTCACCAAAAACAAACGCACCCGGCGAAACGGATGCGTTTTCTGATAACTAAAACAACGGTAATGAAAAAAAGCATACATACTATTTTCATATATTACCGCACAGTGCTTAGTTAGTTTTGGTCATGCTTGAATATAAACACCATCGTTTGAAAACGGCGTTCGGCAAACAATCGTGATTGGTATATCAAAGTATTAACCGTCTGATCTTTTTTATATTCCCCTCCTGTTTTTGACATCTTCTGGCTACTTCCCCATACTACCGCTGATTCACATTTTAAATAATTCAATGTATCAAAATATTCAATTATTGAATCAGATAGCGCCGCAAGTGAGCAAAATAATGATAACTATTGTCAAAAGTACCATTTTTTGCTGGCATCATTGCAATTAATAAATATATAATATTATATATAATATAACTGTATTGCTGCATTTGTCCGGCTTTACGGGCACTAAAAAAGGATATTTCCAGTCAAGGAAATACCCTTTTTCTGATCTGGTGAATTACCTGCCTGCGGGCAGGGCTAATTGGTTTGGTTACGGCCCCGTAGGGTTGTAAAAAGAATATATGCTGCAATCAGGACTTAAAAATGCCAGGTAGCGGCCAGCAGGAAAGTACCTGTGCTTTTAACACCTTCATTCGGGTTCTTTGCAAAAATGGCCTCTTTCGAATTATCCAGCCTGAACTCAGGGATGATCGTGAGGTTATCGATGCGAATATTACCTGATAAGGTAGCAGCCATTACGCTGGTGCCTGTACCGGTAACACCAGATAATCCCGAAACTGCATTTTTATCATCGAAATATTCTCCACGCAATGTAAGTCCGAATACTTTTGAAGGATCAACGTTCACGTACACAGCCGATCCCCACCAGGAATCACCACTGCTTTTGCCAACGGTTTTAACTGCCTGCATCGTGCCATTATAACCAAGGCTGAATTTATCGCTCACCGTTCCGGTAACGGTCAGATCAACCTGGTTAATAGTGTTATCACCCATGTCTTTACCACCTACGTAATTGAGGTAAGCTTTTATTTTACCATCGCTGCCGGTGGCGCTCACCTGTCCCAGCACCATTTTCTTGGCAAAACTGGCCGTTACATTGTCAGTAGGATTGGCCACACCAAGCATGAAACCGAAATTACCGGCAGTATATTCTGCTTTTAAACCGGTATGAAAGAAAGGACCGAACGAGAACATGTATGACATACTGTAGTTTCGGTTCAGGTAAGCGTCTACGAGTTCGTAACCCACATGTGTAGCCCATTTACCCATGGTAAACTTCAGCTTGTCAGTAGCGGCTACTGATACATAGGCCTGCTTGATAGCGGTGCCCAGACCGTCTCTTTTTTCATTATAGGAAAATTCCTCTGCCCTTCTGCCAAAACCGAGATCAACCACACCAGTAACTTTACCAGTGGTATATTCGGCTTTTACGGATGCCATCCCCAGTTCGAACGAGTTGTGTGAGTTAGTAAAACTGGTGTTATTGTTCAGATACCCTGAATCTTTGGCATTATGAAAATTGTAGCGATAATATGCGTCAACAGAACCAGTAATATTCAGAGCACTTTTTTTAGTAGAATCTTGCGCCTGTACATAGGATCCCAGGGCCACGCTAAACATGGCCAATGAAGAAATTTTTCTTAACATTGCAGTTAGATTTTAAGTGTTAATGAAAAGGGTACGGTGATAAGGATCGAGCTTGTGTCAGAAGTTTCGATCTTTTATTAAAGCTGTACCTTTTTCTTTTTAGATCTTTACTGGTTTCTCAACCAGCCTGGCATCATCACCGTTTACCAGCCAATTGCCTTGCAGAACTTCCTTAAGGGACCGGGCTTGTGTCAGAAGTGCCGATCCTGCAGAACCTTTATTAAAGGACCGGACTTGTGTCAGAAGTGCCGATCCTTTAATTAAAGCTTAACTTTCTTTAGAACTCTACAGGTTTTTCAACCAGTTTACCATTCTCTCCATTTACCAGCAAAGTCCCTTGTAAATACTTTTCATTGTGTTGGGTTTCATCCAGACCAAGCTCTTCTTCTTCTTCAGTTACACGCAGTGGAAGAATGAAGTTGATGAATTTGAATATGAGGAAAGAAACAGTGAAGCTGTATAACACTACGATAGCCATTGCTTTAAATTGGGTAAAGAAGAAAGAAGGGTTACCGTAGAACAAACCTTGCGGACCGCCTTTGATACCATGCGCCAGTTCATTGGCAAATACACCGGTCAGCAACATACCCACAATACCGCCTAAACCGTGACAGGGGAATACATCGAGCGTATCGTCGAGGGTTGATCTTTGTTTAACACTAACAGCGATGTTGGAAATGATAGCACCAACAACACCGATAATAATACTTTGAGGAATTCCAACGAAACCGGCAGCAGGTGTAATGGCAACCAGACCAACTACCGCACCGATACAAAAACCTAATACCGACGGTTTTTTACCTTTTACCACATCGAAGAACATCCAGGCCAAACCAGCGGCAGCAGCAGCGGTGTTGGTAGTTCCGAAGGCATTAACAGCCAGGCCTGTAGCACCTACTGCAGAACCTGCGTTAAAACCAAACCAGCCGAACCACAGTAAACCCGTACCGATCAATACATAGGGTACGTTGGCGGCAGGTGTTTCTTTTTGGGCAATATGCACCTTTCTGCGTTTCAGCACCAGGGCGCCTGCAAGGGCAGCACAACCAGCTGTAATGTGCACAACAGTACCACCGGCAAAGTCCCAAACGCCCATTTTAGCCAGGAAGCCGTTCGGATGCCAGGACCAGTGTGCTACAGGAGCATATACCAACAGGCTGAACAATACGATGAATAAGATATAAGAAGTGAACCGGATACGTTCAGCTACAGCACCCACCACGAGGCCGGGCGTAATGATAGCGAACATCATCTGGAAGATGGCAAACAATCCGAGCGGAATAGTGGTGGCGGCGGGCCAGGCGGCGCCTGATTTTACCCCTTTAAAGAAAAGAAAGGTGCCGGGATTACCAATAAAACCACCGATAGACTCACCAAAACTCATACTAAACCCAACAACAACCCATAATACGCCTACCACACCGGCAGCAACCACACTCTTGATCATTGTCGAGATCACGTTTTTACGATGCACCATACCGCCATAGAAGAAGGCCAGACCAGGTGTCATTAAAAAGACCAATGCCGTTGAAACAAGAACCCAGGCTATGTCAGCAGCGCTATACTGGGTTTCTGAGGCGCCTGGAACATAATCCGCTTCAGGTGTAACAAACATGGCAGCCAGGGCCAGAACTACCAATACCAGGAACGGCATAACCGATTTGAATGACAGTTTCATTTTTTCCGTTGTTTTAGTTTAGATATAATTTTATATTACTAAATATTAATATCTAATAATATCATCTCGAAAATATCATTTTTTTAAGATAACACATCATAAATAACTTAGATTTTATAAATCACTATATATATCTCATTTATCCTGGTAAACAGCTGTAACTGCTTGTGGGCCCTATCTTTAAATAAAGCATTGTTTTGAAATTAAAAAAGCCATCCTTTTTGGATAGCTTCAAAAAATCGGGTTCGTTTTGCATCGAATTGCTAAAACTGCATTTTTTCAGAACATTCTTACGTTATTTTCGTGCCACAGCTCATTGCGGGCACTTTTTTAACCAATTTGAGGCGATTTCTACATCAACTAACAGCCAGACCATAACAATTCAGGTCAATTATCATAAAAATTGAACCAACCACCGGACCATAATATATATTAAATAAATACTCATGCGTTTGTATGTTCAACAAAAAAGCCACTCCGCAAATGCGAAGTGGCTCATTAAATAGCTTCAGTTTAACTTATATCGCTAATACTATATTCTGATCCTTGCTCTCTAAATAAGATACGCCTTCGTTCAAAAACTCATCCACTTTGCGGGCGCACTCGCGGCCTTCGCTGATGGCCCAAACCACCAGGCTTTGACCCCGGCGCATATCACCGGCAACAAACACTTTATTAATGCTTGTTTTGTATTCTTTTTCAGTTGCCCGAACGTTGCCCCGGCTATCCAGGTCAACGCCCAGTTCATTCAACAGTCCCTCCTGTTGCGGATGTACAAAACCCATAGCCAGTAATGCCAGCTCGCAGGGGATCTCGCGTTCTGAACCAGGTTTTTCCACAAACTGCGAAGGTCTGCCATCTTCGGTCACCTGCCATTCCAAATCGACCACTTTCAGTGCTTTCAGGTTGCCCTTTTTATCACCGATAAATTCCTTGGTGGCAATGGCCCAGTGGCGGTTAGCACCCTCTTCGTGTGAAGTGGATGTTTTCAGGATCATGGGGAAAGTTGGCCAGGGCATGAACTCATTGCGGCCGTCTGGCGGTTTGGGCAACAGCTCAAACTGTGTTACCGATTTGGCTTTATGCCGGTTGCTGGTACCTACGCAGTCACTGCCGGTATCACCACCACCAATTACCACTACATTCTTATTGGTGGCTAATAAGTGCTCACTGAAAATATTGCTTTCGATATTCGCATGGGCCAGCGGATCGATGCCGGCATTGCGCTTGTTCTGCTGTTTCAGGAACTGCATTGCAAAATATACCCCTTTCAACTCGCGGCCAGGGATCTTCAGATCGCGCGGAACAGTTGAACCACCAGCCAGTACAATGGCGTGGTATTCGCGCAACAGGTCGTTGATGCGCACATTTTCACCCACATTGGCATGGCAGCGGAAAATAACCCCTTCCTCTTCCATCAGTTTGATCCTTCTGTCTATCACCCATTTTTCCAGCTTGAAATCGGGTATACCGTAACGTAACAGACCACCTGGCTTGTCATCGCGCTCAAACACGGTAACGGAGTGACCTGCATAGTTCAACTGCGCAGCGGCAGCCAAACCGGCCGGACCAGAACCAACCACCGCTACTTTCTTACCGGTACGCACATGTGGTTTCCGTGGTTTCACAAATCCTTTTTCAAAAGCTATTTCTATAATATGCTTTTCAATTTCCTCGATGGTTATCGCCGGTTGGTTAATGCCCAGTACGCAGGCGCTTTCGCATGGTGCAGGGCAAATACGGCCGGTGAATTCCGGAAAGTTATTGGTAGAAGCGAGTATTTCATACGCTTCCTGCCAGCTCTTGCGGTACACCGCATCGTTGAACTCAGGTATTATATTACCCAGCGGGCATCCGCTATGACAAAAAGGAACGCCGCAATTCATACAACGAGCCGATTGCTGGTTCAACTTTTCATCGCTGTACCGCTCAATGAACTCATTGTAATTCTTCAACCTTTCCTCTACTGGTTTTTTACCGGGCAATTCCCTGGTAAATTCTAAAAAACCCGTTGGCTTACCCATTTTCTATTAACAGTTTATCGTTTTGTGTTTGTTAATGTTGTTTGTTACCAGCTGCTGTGCTACTATCAGCTTTACTTGTGTCACTCACTTCAGGGCCTGTTTCGCTATCAGCTGTTTATTCAGGTGTGCCACACTTCCTGGGACGCTGATGTAAGTGTGGCGCATTCCCATTGCTTGTGCCTGAGTCTTTATTTTTTCTTGGCGCTTTGTTTAACTTTTGCTTTATCCTGCAAAGCTTTTTTGTAATCTTTCGGGAACACTTTAATGAAGTTCTTCAATTGGTTCTCGAAATCATCCAACACAAAACGGGCAACGGTACTGCCGGTATATGCGTAATGGCGGGTGATCATATCATTCAGCGCCTGTGCATCCTCAGCATCCAAAGGATCCAGGTCAACCATTTCTTTATTGCACAGTGAACTGAATTGTCCTTTCACATCATAGATATAAGCAATACCACCACTCATACCGGCGGCAAAGTTGCGGCCTGTAGCTCCCAGTATCACCACGCGGCCACCGGTCATGTATTCACAACCGTGATCGCCCACACCTTCTACAACCACGTGGGCACCTGAGTTACGAACGCCGAAACGTTCACCCGCTTTACCCCTGATGTATGCTTCACCCGATGTGGCGCCATAGAAGGCCACGTTCCCGATGATGATGTTCTCTTCAGGCACATAGCTTGACTGTTTTGGCGGATAAACGATCAGTTTGGCGCCGCTCAATCCTTTACCAAAGTAGTCATTGGCATCACCTTCCAGCTCAAGGGTCACCCCTTTCGTATTGAAAGCGCCAAAGCTTTGTCCGGCCGTACCATTGAAGTTGAAGTGAATGGTATCATCGGGTAAACCCTCGGCTTTGTATTTTTTCGAGATCTCGTTCGACAGGATCGTACCGATGGTCCTGTCAGTATTCTTAACCGGGAAGGAAGCAGAAATGCGTTCCTGTTTTTCCAGCGCCGGTTTTGCAGCGGCCAGCAGTTTCCAGTCAAGCACGTCTGCAATGCCATGATCCTGCTCTTCCTGTTTGTATAAACCGGTGTAGGCACCAGCAGGTTCTTTATATAAGATAGGCGACAGATCGAGCTTGCTCGTCTTCCAGTGTGTAATGCCTTCCCGCACGGTCAGGCAATCGGCTTGTCCAACCATTTCATTAATGGTGCGGAAGCCCAGCTCAGCCATGATCTCACGGAGGTCCTGAACCAGGAACCGGAAGAAGTTCACAACGTGATCGGCATTACCTGAGAAGCGTTTGCGCAGTTCAGGATCCTGGGTAGCGACCCCAACAGGGCAGGTATTCAAATGACATTTACGCATCATGATACAACCTTCCACAACGAGCGCTGCAGTAGCAACACCCCACTCTTCGGCACCTAACAGGGTAGCGATGGCAATATCACGGCCTGTTTTCATTTGACCGTCGGCCTGTACGACCACGCGGCTGCGTAATTTATTTTTCACCAGGGTTTGATGAGATTCGGCCAAACCTAACTCCCATGGCAAACCGGCGTGTTTAATTGAACTGATGGGCGAAGCACCTGTACCACCATCATGACCTGAGATCAGGATCACATCGGCTTTGGCTTTGGCCACACCGGCTGCGATCGTACCCACACCGGCTTTAGACACCAGCTTCACGTTGATGCGGGCTGCGCGGTTCGAGTTCTTCAGGTCGAAGATCAGCTGCGCGAGGTCTTCGATAGAATAAATATCGTGGTGTGGTGGCGGAGAGATCAGACCTACACCTGGCGTGGAGTGACGGGTTTTACCGATCCAATCATCTACCTTATGGCCAGGTAACTGACCACCTTCACCGGGTTTTGCACCCTGTGCCATTTTGATCTGCAGCTCATCGGCTTCCGTCAAATAGTAGCTGGTTACCCCAAAGCGGGCGCTGGCCACCTGTTTAATGGCGCTGCGCATACTGTCGCCGTTAGGCAATGGCGTGTAACGAATTTCATCTTCACCGCCTTCACCGGTATTGCTCTTTGCGCCTATGCGGTTCATGGCAATAGCCAGTGTAGTATGTGCTTCCCATGAAATAGAACCAAAGCTCATGGCTCCGGTAGCAAAGCGTTTCAAAATGCTTTCGGCTGACTCAACCTCGTCGATCGAGATGGCAGGCCTGTTCACCTTGAACTGGAACATACCACGCAGCGTGGCGGCTTTTTCAGCCTGCTCGTTTACAGCTTTAGCGTATTTCTTGTACGTATTGTAATCATTCATCCGGGTTGCATACTGCAACAGATGAATGGTTGTTGGATTGAACAGGTGATACTCCCCTTTCCGTTTCCATTGGTAAACACCACCAACCGGTAAACGCTCAACAGGAATATCCTTGCGGCTGAAGGCAAACCAATGTTTGGCCAGCGCTTCTTTAGCCAGTTCATCCAGGCCGATACCTTCTATACGGCTAACGGCGCCGGTGAAACATTTATCAACGAGGTCTTTATTCAGACCAAGTATTTCGAAGATCTGGGCGCCCTGGTATGATTGCAGGGTAGAGATACCCATTTTAGAGAACACTTTCAGCAAACCGTCGCAAACTGCTTTGATATAGTTCTTACGCAGTTGATCCCAGGTAAGTTCTGTTTGCAGACTGTTGTTCACTTTCATGTTGCGGATGGTAGCCAGTGCCAGGTATGGGTTGATGGCAGTGGCGCCAAAGCCTAACAAACAGGCAAAGTGATGTACTTCCCAAACGTCGCCGGCTTCTACCACGATACCTACTTTACCACGCAAGCCTTTGCGGATAAGATAGTGATGCACGGCAGCAGTGGCCAGCAAAGAAGGAATGGCAGCGTGATCAGAATCTACTGCGCGGTCGCAGAGGATCAGCACTTCAAACCCGTCGTGTACGGCGTCCTCCGCATAACGGCAAAGCCTGTCGAGCCCTTTTTTCAATGAACCGGGTTTACCATCGGCCCTGAAATAGGTTTGCAGTGTTTTTGCCTGGAAGATACCGGTATCGATACTGCGCAGCTTTTCGAGTTCGGTGCTGGTGAGTATCGGGTGTTTCAATGCCACGGTATGGCAATGTTTGGGATCTTCAAGTAATAAGTTGTCGTTATTTCCAACAAAGGTTGCCAAACTCATCACCATACGTTCGCGAATGGGATCGATGGGCGGGTTGGTAACCTGTGCGAATAATTGTTTAAAGTAAGAAGAGATGTGCTGCGGCTGATCGCTCAATACAGCCAGCGGCGTATCGGTACCCATTGAACCGATGGGCTCTTTGCCATCAAGGGCCATGGGCGATATAATGTCATCGATATCTTCAGTGGAATAACCGAAAGCTTTCTGGTATTTCAGAATCGAAGAATCTGAGAGATGAGTGAACGCCACACGCGGCTCATCCAGTTCTTCCAACCGGATCTTGTATTGATTCAGCCAGTCGCCATAAGGTTTGCGTGAGCAGATATCGTTCTTCAGTTCCTCATCACTGATGATGCGGCCCTGTTCCATATCAACCACGAACATTTTACCGGGCTGCAGACGGCCTTTCTCAATGATGATGGCAGGATCAACCGGTAAAGCGCCGGTCTCGGAGGCCATGATCACGCGATCGTCATTGGTAACACAGTATCTTGACGGACGCAGACCGTTCCTGTCGAGGGTAGCGCCGATTATTTTTCCATCGGTGAAAGAGATAGAAGCCGGGCCATCCCAGGGTTCCATGATAGAAGCGTGGTATTCGTAGAACGCTTTCTTCAGCGGATCCATGTGCTCGTTACCATCCCATGCTTCGGGGATCAGCATCATCATTACGTGGGGCAGTGAACGGCCGGTCAATGCCAGCAGCTCGATCATGTTATCCAAACAGGCAGAGTCGCTCTGGTTGGCCGTTACGATCGGCAGCAGCATTTCCATTTCCTGGTTGGTGAAGTAAGGTGAGGTAAAACCATGCTCGCTGGTCTTTAACCAGTTGAGGTTACCCTGCAGGGTATTGATCTCACCATTGTGGGCGATGAAGCGGAATGGTTGCGCCAGCTTCCAACTGGGGAACGTGTTGGTGGCGAAGCGGGAGTGCACCAAGCCGAATGCAGAGACCATCCTTTTGTTGGTAAGGTCGTTGAAGTAATTACGAACCTGGTTACTGGTCAACTGCCCTTTATAAACAACTGTTTTGTAAGAAAGCGATGCAATGTAAAAACCGATCGCGTCTTTCTTTACGGTGTTATTGATAGTATGGCTGGCGTAGTTACGCAACACAAATAATTTGCGTTCAAAGTCATCGGGGTTATTGATGTGGTCGGGGCAGGCAATAAAAACCTGTTCCATTTCAGGCTCAACACTCAAGGCTGAGGGGCCGATGCCATCCGGATTCACAGGCACCTTTCGGTAAACGAGAATTTCCAGTCCTAATTTTTCAGCGGCGCGATTGAAGATATCGCGGCACTCTTCACGCAAACGGATCTCGCGGGGGAAGAAAATTACCCCTACGCCGTAGCGGCCGAAAGCCGGCAGGTGAACGCCGAGCTTGATGCACTCGTCGAAGAAAAACTCGTGGGGAGTTTGGATCATAATACCGGCGCCGTCGCCCGTATTATTTTCACAACCGCAGGCGCCGCGATGTTCCATATTTTCCAATATGGTCAACGCATCGCTGATGTTTTGGTGGCTCTTATGCCCCTTAATGTTGGCTACGAATCCAATGCCGCAGGCATCACGCTCAAAGGAAGGATGGTATAAACCCTGGTTACTTGCCATGGAAATGCATAGTTTTTTGAAAAATATTCAATAAAAAGACAGTTTCTCTTAAAATCGTTTAATTACATAGCAAGCAAGCGATTGAAATTACGAAAAAAAACGTGTATTTACCAGTGTTTCATGCAATTTTTTTGACAAAATAGCGATAACTATTTACCCGCTTTTTATGATCTGTGCAATGTCAATCGCTCCGTTCCGTGCAAAGAACTTTTAAAATGTATGACAAACAACTATTAGTATTGTTTACGCGGCGGAATAGCCGCTGAAGGCTGAAGGCTCAAAGCTGAAGGCTGAAGGCGCAAGGCCAATCGCAAAACAGCCAAACACTCCAAAGATAAAACGCTCAACGCGCAAACAGCCAAAGGGCTGAAGGCTCAAAGAAGGCGCAAGGCTGAAGGCTGAAGGCGCAAGGCTGAAGGCGCAAGGCCAATCGCAAAACAGCCAAACACTCCAAAGATAAAATGCTCAACGTGTGCCGGCCTGGCTTCGCCTAAGCTTCGTGAAGGCGCAGCAGGCAGGCGCTTGACTTAAGATGCTGAATACACTCCAAAAAGGTGTTTTAGACAATTTCTATTGCGGCTGATGGATTGGGAACGCTCCCATCGATTTTAACATTTCCTAAACGAGCGGCAGACCTGTTTATTTGGCCGGCTACAGAGCGGTTACTAAACCTGTATGCTAAACGCAGTTAGTGGGAATAGCTGGTTGCGCTGTATGCCAATACACTTGCTAAATGATTATCATACAGCCACTAACGCTCATCAATGTTCTAAATAACGTTCGTTATTCGTTTGTTATTGAGGGTTATAAATGTTAATAAGTTTTACGAAAGACATTTGTTGGCTGCGCTGTAACGGCGTAACTTTGCAGCGCAAAATCCAATATTTCTAGCTAGCAATACAACAAATACTCTTCGAAATATTCTAACCATTGTCATAGCAGCCATAGACAGTTCATTTCTTTTTTCGTATTTAGTTTTTCATGTCCATAGATCGGTTACGCGCGCTCCTAACAATGCTCAGCCATTAAATTTTATCAGCTAAAAATATTGTTATCAGAATCCCGGGCAGCCGGGGTCGGCATTCCATTATCCATGGAAAACCAGTTCGTATAATCCAATATCAGCCCAGGTGCACTGTATATGCCTGTTAGATTTTAAAATCCAAGAAAGACCAATCCCTGTATCTCAACCTGCCTGCCGGCAGACAGGTATCCGGGAAAAGCCGTTACATGCAACGATCCAATATCCACGTCCCGTGTACATTGTTAAACACGATCAATTTCAATATCCGGGGAAAAGCCAATGCATGTACAAAATCCGATATCGCAAGGCCTGTGCACTGTTTTAACCTGTTAGTTCCAATATCCGGGAAAAACCGATCCGATATCTATGAGGACAATCAATTTTATTATTTGTCCAGATAGATCCATAAATGTTTGATCCGTTCCCTGGCAAACATTGACGGTATCCAATATCGATGAAAAGACCATATCATGCAACAGTAGCAACTCTTCCGTAATCCAGTATCCTTGAATCGAAAACCGTCCGTCGGATTTATTTACGAAGCCTCCCATGTATTGGGAGGCTTTTTTATTAATGTGATGATCTGATAATTAGCTAATGTGATAATTAAAGGCAATCGACAATCGGCAATCGACAATCAACAATCGTCAATCGGCAATCGAGTTCAGCCCCCCTTCGCTGAAGCTACGGACGGCAAGCGTTCAACGTTCTGCGCCTGCCTGCCGGCAGGCAGGTTCAGCGCCAGCATTTCGCATTTGCATTTAGCCTTCAGCTTTGAGCCTTTAGCTTTGAGCCTTTCCTCCGTGCACAAAAAAGCCATCCCGTTTCATCAGGATGGCCACCACTTAAAAACAGAAACAGATGTGTTTATACCAAATACCCAAACAGCGTATCGTTCTTATTCAACGCTGTATAGTCTATGTTATAACGTTGCATATTCTGCAACAGTATATCGTAATCTTCTTTTTTCTTTAACTCGATGCCAACCAAAGCCGGACCGGTTTCTTTGTTGTGCTTCTGCATATATTCGAACCGCGTAATGTCATCATTCGGTCCCAATACATGGTTCACAAATTCTTTCAATGCGCCTGGCCGTTGCGCAAACCGTACCAGGAAATAATGTTTCAATCCTTCATACTGCAGGCTTCTTTCCTTGATCTCCTGCATGCGATCGATATCATTGTTGCTGCCGCTGATAATGCAAACAACGGTCTTTCCTTTTATCGCTGCGGCATAATCATCCAACGCTGCAATTGATAATGCACCCGCTGGCTCTACCACGATCGCATCTTCATTGTACAACTTTAAAATAGTAGAACATGCTTTCCCTTCCGGAACCAGGTGCATATCATCCAACACCTCCTTACAAATAGGAAATGTAATATCCCCTACTCTCTTCACCGCAGCGCCATCAACAAAGCGATCGATGTCGCCAAGTGTTACCGGCTTACCTGCTTTCAATGCCTCAAACATACTGGGAGCGCCTTCCGGCTCCAGTCCAATGATCTTTGTTTTGGGCGAATATGTTTTTAAATACGCTCCTATGCCGGCGCTTAATCCGCCGCCGCCAACAGGCACAAACAGATAATCAATATCGGTTTGTTCTTCAAGAATTTCTACTGCTACCGTGCCCTGCCCTTCTATAATCCGGTAATCATCAAACGGTGGAATGAATGTCATACCATTCTCTTCTGTATACTGTTTAGCAGCTACGGCACAGTCATCAAAAGTATCGCCTACCAGCCTGATCTCGATATTATCCTCGCCAAACATGCTGGTTTGATTCACCTTTTGCCGTGGTGTAATGATGGGCATGAACACCACGCCTTTTACATTGAGCTTTTTACAGCTGTAGGCAAAACCCTGTGCATGGTTACCTGCACTGGCACATACCACGCCCTGCTGCAATTGCCCGGCCGGTAAACTGCTCATCATGTTATACGCGCCCCGCAGTTTGTACGACCGTACCACCTGCAGGTCTTCCCGCTTCAAATACACACTGCACTGATATTTCTTCGACAGGTTGTGGTTGTACATCAGTGGTGTTTTGTTCACCACTTTTTTTAACCGCAAAGCTGCCTTGTGAAACTCCAGCTCATGACCTTTGGTATGTGTGAATGTGCTCATATTTTGTTTGAGGTTAAAAAAAAATTAGCCACCGTTGTTTTAGTTATCAAAAAACGCTAAACGCTGAACCTGCCTGCCGGCAGGCAGGCACCAAACGGTGAACGCCTGAACTCAAACGCTTAATGCTTTACTGTGAACCGGTGGCTAATTTTTTTACTGGCAATTGAGGTGTGCCATACTTACCAAAACATCGCCGGGAAGTGTGGCAAACCTTTTTGCCTATTGATTTAAGCTACTACTTCGGCTGGTTTTTGATTCTCAGGACGAAGGCTGCGTACTACTTTACCGGCTTGCCACATTTCGCTTTCACGCAGTTCTTTCAGCTCAGCTTCCAGTTTCTCACGGTAGTCAGCCTGGCTGTTGCTGTCGATAGAACGTTGGGATTCTTTACCGGTAGCAACGCTTTCATACAGTTCGTTAAATACAGGTAATGTTGCATCGCGGAATTTCTTCCACCAATCCAATGCACCGCGTTGTGCAGTTGTGCTACAGTTGGCATACATCCAATCCATACCGTTTTCCGCAACCAGTGGCATCAGCGACTGGGTAAGCTCTTCTACTGTTTCGTTGAAAGCTTCAGAAGGGGTGTGACCTTTACTGCGCAATACCTGGTATTGAGCAGCGAAGATACCCTGAATAGCACCCATGAGGGTACCTCTTTCGCCGGTCAGATCGCTGTATACTTCTTTCTTAAAATCAGTTTCGAACAGGTAACCGCTGCCTACTGCAATACCCAAAGCAACTACTCTTTCTTTTGCTTTACCGGTAGCATCCTGGTAAATAGCATAGCTGCTGTTCAAACCACGGCCTTGCAGGAACATCCGGCGCAGAGAAGTACCGGAACCTTTAGGGGCAACCAGGAATACGTCTACATCCTTGGGAGGAACGATACCGGTTTGCTCATTGAAGGTGATACCAAAGCCGTGAGAGAAATATAATGCTTTACCGGGAGTCAGGTGTTTTTTAACTGTAGGCCACAATTGAATTTGTGCAGCATCGCTCAACAGGTAGCAAATGATGGTACCGCGTTGTAATGCTTCTTCAATTTCGAACAATGTTTCGCCGGGTACAAATCCATCTTTCACCGCTTTATCCCAGGTCTTTGAATTTTTCCGTTGACCAACTATAACATTGATACCGTTGTCTTTCTGGTTCAGCGCCTGGCCAGGTCCCTGAACACCGTAACCGATAACAGCTACTGTTTCATTTTTCAATACCTGTTGCGCTTTGGCAAGTGGGAACTCTTCACGAGTTACTACATTTTCTTCCACCCCGCCGAAATTTAATTTTGCCATTGTTGAGAATGTTTATTGTTATTGGTTTTTTGTTTCTTTATGCTTAACGCTTTAGGCTGAGCGCTGCCTGCCCATCTTCGGGCCTGCTTACGCTGCCAACTGTCTTTTGCTTTCAGTTTTTGCCTTTTGCATTGAGCGTTTACATGGTAAACACTTCGTCGCCTTTACCTAAATATTCATTTTCTATCACTTCCTCACTGGGCTCGCGTTTTTCGAATTCTTTCAGCTTATTATGAAAACCACTGCTGGCTTTGATGATAGCAACCCGGGCACTGCGTACGAATTCGATCAATCCGTATGGCTCCAGAACAGCAATCAGCTTGTTGATCTCTTCCCGCTGACCGGTCGTTTCAAACACCGTATAATCTTTTCTGATCACTACGGCACGGGCGCCGTACTCGCGCAACAGGCGTTCCACTTTTACTTTCTCTGCAATTTCATCGGTAGGCACTTTGTACAAAGCCAGTTCCTGCCAAACGATCTCGTCGTTTGTATTGTAATAGGCTTTCAGTACTTCCACCTGTTTTTCTATCTGGCGCGCCAGCTTTTTCACCACTTCCTCCAGCTCATTGATTACAATGGTGAACCGGTGAATGCCTTCGATCTCGGAAGGAGAAGTATTCAAACTTTCAATATTGATCTTACGGCGTGAGAACATGATCGCGATCCGGTTCAGCAACCCGATCTGATTTTCTGTATATACCGTAACGGTGAATTCCTGTTTCATAATTGAACCCGGTGGGTTTTAGATGAATAACAATTTTAGTTTTCTTTGATGGCCACTACGCGTAACCTTTTATAATCTGCATACCATTTACGGTTCCTGAACTGGGTTTGCCGCAATGTTTCCTGTACTTCTTCGAGAATATTATCTTTCGCCGCTGCTTCAACACCTTCCAGGAAAGCACTGCCGAACATATCCACCCAGTCCTTGATCCCCTGCTGGGTATCTTTCAACTCTGTTTCGCGATTATAATGGGCCGCATAGGTAACCCTGAATCCCTGTTTTTCCAGCAAGCCGGTGTATTCGCTCACGGAAGGGAAATACCATATTTCGCGGGCCGCATTCTGCCTGTACCCATGATTTATCAGGGCTTTCTTCAATGCATTGATGATCAGTTCCACATTTCCCTTTCCACCCATTTCCAACACCAGCCGGCCGCCTGGCTTCAGGTTATTGTACATGCATTGAATGGCCTGTTCTTTTTCGGTTACCCAGTGCAGTACGGCATTGGAGAACAATGCATCGAACAGCTCTTCGAATTGGAAATCGGTTACTGAGGCCAGCCTGAAAGGCAGGTGCGGATATTCGTTCCTCGCTTTCGCGATCATATCTATCGAATTATCCATACCGGTGACCATAGCGCCCGAAGCCGCTATCAAATTGGTCAAATAACCGGTACCACAGCCCACATCCAAAATGCGCTCGCCTTCCTGGGGGGTAAGCAGCTGCACCAGGTATTCACCGTACTTAAAAACAAAATCATGTTTTTTGTCGTACAGAGAAGTATTCCAGGTGTTATTTTCTGTGAAAGCCATTCGCTGTTACCTTTTATTATTTTAAACGTATTTCTGCTACACTGCAACCCTGCGGTACCATCGGGAAAACGTTGTTCTCTTTTCCAACCATTACTTCCAGCAGGTAAGCGCCTTTTGCGTTTAACATTTCGGTCAATGCTTTCTTCAGCTCTTCCCGCTTTGAAATGCTATTGCCTGGAATGTTATAACCTTTGGCTACCTGTACAAAATCGGGACTGGCAATATCCACGAACGAATAGCGCTTGTCGTGGAAAAGCTGCTGCCACTGGCGTACCATGCCCAGGAACTGGTTATTCAGGATCAGGATCTTTACATCGATCTCCGATTGCATTATGGTTCCCAGTTCCTGAATGGTCATTTGAAAACCACCGTCGCCAATGATAGCGACTACCGGCCTGTTGGGAGCGCCTACTTTAGCGCCTATGGCTGCCGGTAAGGCAAAGCCCATTGTGCCCAATCCACCTGAAGTAACATTGCTTTTTGACTGGGTGAACTTCGCATAACGGCAGGCTACCATCTGGTGCTGGCCTACGTCTGTTACGATCACGGCATCGCCGCCGGTCAATTCATTCAGCACTTTTATCACTTCGCCCATGGTCATTTGCTCGGTAGTGGGGTTCAGCTCAGGGGTGATACAGGCGTCTTCTTCCTGCTTCATCATATCCTTGAACTTCTGCAGCCAGCTGGGATATACTTTTTGTTCTACCAGCGCCGTTAGCAGCGGCAGGGTTTCTTTACAGTCGCCCCAAACCGGTACGGTTGTTTTTACGTTCTTGTCAACTTCTGCCGGATCTATATCGAGATGGATCACTTTTGCCTGTTTGGCGTATTTATCCAAACGGCCGGTAACGCGGTCATCGAAACGCATACCCACAGCGATCAACACATCACATTCATTGGTAAGTACATTCGGGCCATAGTTTCCATGCATGCCCAGCATACCCACGTTCAGCGGATGATCTGAAGGCAATGCACTCAATCCCATGATGGTCCATGCAGCAGGAATGCCTGCTTTTTCTATGAAATTCTTAAATTCTTTCTCTGCTTTTCCGAGAATGACGCCCTGGCCGAAGATCACGAATGGCTTTTCTGCTTCATTGATCAGCCTGGCTGCTTCGGCAATGTACTCTTTGCGTACGATTGGGGCAGGCCGGTAGCTGCGTACATGATCACATTTGGTATATCCTTCGTAATCGAACTTCTGCAGCTGGGCATTTTTGGTAATATCGATCAACACAGGACCAGGACGGCCGCTGCGGGCAATGTAAAAAGCTTTTGCCATCACAGCCGGTATTTCGGTAGCATCTGTTACCTGGTAATTCCATTTGGTAACCGGTGTAGTTATATTGATCACATCTGTTTCCTGGAAAGCATCTGTACCCAGCAGGTGAGCAAACACCTGGCCGGTTACACACACCAGCGGCGTACTATCGATCATGGCATCTGCCAAACCTGTTACGAGGTTGGTGGCGCCGGGACCACTGGTTGCAAACACGACACCGACATCGCCTGATGTACGCGCATACCCCTGGGCAGCGTGTATGCCGCCCTGTTCATGACGCACAAGTATATGACGTAGCTTTTCCTGGTAATCATACAGCGCATCATAGATAGGCATGATAGCGCCCCCCGGATACCCAAAGATGGTACTGACACCTTCTGCCAGGAATGCTTCCAACACTGCGACCGAGCCGCTGATGGCCTCCCCCCGACCCCTGGCCCCCTGCTGGCCTCCCCCGGTTGGGGAGGTAGTGTTGGAAATAGTCTTTTCGTCTACACTCTTCGATTTTATTGCCGTTGTATGACTCATAAAATAATTTTTTTGTGATTAGGTTTTAAATAAGTCCCCCTTCAGGGGGATTTAGGGGGCTTACATCTCGTCAGTTACACATCCTTCGCTAGCATCTTTTACCTGCTTCGCGTATTTATATAATATTCCTCTTTTTACTTTCAGGGCCGGTTGTTTCCAGGCCGCTTTACGTTTCGCCAGCTCATCGGGACTCACCTTCAAATTGATCGTATTCTTAACCGCATCCAGTTCGATGATGTCACCGTCTTTTACCAGCGCAATGCCACCGCCATCAAACGCTTCCGGTGTAACGTGGCCTACCACAAATCCATGGGTGCCGCCGCTGAACCGGCCGTCGGTAATGAGGGCTACGCTCTTGCCCAAACCGGCACCAATAAGTGCAGAAGTGGGTTTCAGCATTTCAGGCATACCGGGTGCGCCTTTGGGGCCTACGTAGCGGATCACCACTACATCACCGGGTTGTACTCTTTTGCTCTGGATGCCGGCTATCAGTTCAAATTCACCGTCGAATACACGGGCAGGGCCTTCAAAGCGTTCACCTTCTTTACCGGTGATCTTGGCCACACTGCCTTTCTCAGCCAGGTTACCATACAGGATCTGTAAGTGACCGGTAGCTTTGATCGGTGTTTCGAGGGGAAGAATAATTTTTTGTTTGTTGAAATCGAGGTCGGGAACGTTGGCCAGGTTTTCGGCCAGTGTTTTTCCTGTTACGGTGAGGCAATCGCCATGCAGCAGTCCTTTTTGTAACAGGTATTTCATTACTGAGGGTAATCCACCATGTTCGTGCAGGTCCTGCATCAGGTATTTTCCGCTGGGTTTGAAATCGGCCAGCATGGGGACCTTATTGCTTATCTGCTGGAAATCGTCCTGTGTGAGGGGAACGTCCACGCTCTTAGCGATGGCGATCAGGTGAAGTACTGCGTTGGTGCTTCCTCCCAGGATCATGATGGTGGTGATGGCGTTCTCGAAGGCTTTGCGGGTCATGATATCACGAGGCTTGATATCTTTTTCCATCAACAGGCGGATCGCTTTGCCTGCCTCCAAGCATTCTTTCTTCTTTTCTTCACTCAGGGCCGGGTTCGAAGAGGAATAAGGAAGGCTCATTCCCAATGCTTCAATGGCCGAGGCCATGGTATTGGCGGTATACATACCACCGCAGGCGCCGGCGCCCGGACAGCTATTCATTACAATGCCTTTAAAATCGGCATCACTTAACTGGCCGGCAATTTTTTGTCCCAACGCTTCAAAGGAAGAAACGATATTGAGGTCCTGCCCTTTATAATGACCGGGTGCAATGGTTCCACCGTATACCATGATGGATGGGCGGTTCAACCGGCCCATAGCCATTACAGAGCCCGGCATGTTCTTATCGCAACCGGGAATAGCGATCAATGAATCGTAATACTGAGCGCCGCAAACCGCTTCAATAGAATCTGCGATGATGTCGCGGCTCACGAGTGAATAGCGCATACCATCTGTTCCGTTCGACATACCGTCGCTTACACCAATGGTATTAAAGATCAAACCTACCAGGTCGTTACTCCAAACACCGTCCTTAACAATTTTGGCCAGGTCGTTCAGGTGCATGTTACAGGTGTTGCCATCATAACCCATACTGGCAATGCCTACCTGTGCTTTTTTCAGATCTTCTTCAGTTAAGCCAATGCCATACAACATGGCCTGTGCGGCAGGCTGGGTTTCATCCTGCGTAAGTGTCTTTGAATATTTGTTTAATTCAGCCATTTCTTTACTTTATGCGTTCAGCTTTTATATTTTCTACAACCTATTATTCGGTTTGGTTTATGGGTTTGTGGTTTGTTGTTAACCCCAGTTTCCAACTCCCTGTTTATTTTTATACCTCGCGAATGTCGAAGGGCCAACCACAAACAACAAACTACAAACTACAAACTCTAAACTATAAACGTTCTACTTTAATCAACCAATTCTCCTTTAATAGCCTCCGTAACCCGGTCCTTGTACGCCTGCTGTATCTTGCGGCCAATTGTATTTTCCCACTTTGCCGGGAATGTTACTTCATCGAAAGATTGCCAGCCGATCACCTCTGCAGCGGTGCCACAAAAGAAAGCGGCATCGGCCTGTTTCAATTCATCGGTGGTGAACAAACGCTGTTCAACCGGGATGTTCAGGACTTCACAAATCTCTATTACCGTTGCGCGGGTAATGCCTGGCAAAATGTTGCCGGCAGGTGGTGTAACCAGTTTGCCGTTCTTTTCAAAAAATACATTGGCGCCGGGGCCTTCTGCCACATAACCGTTCATATCGGTAAGCAGCGCTTCATCAAAACCTTTTGCCTTGGCTTCCTGGCTGGCCAGAATGGAGTTCACATAATGGCCGCTGGCCTTGGCTTCAATACGAAACCCTTTGGGATTGGGGCGTTGAAAGGAAGAGGTCATTACGCGCAGTAATTTCTCTCCCAGGAACAAACCCATTTCCCAGGCAGCTATGAGGATGTATGATTCGTTATTTGGATTGAAGCTCATATTGGCAGGGGCGTATACTACCGGTCTGATATAAGCGTTCTGCAGGTTATTACGCTGGAGCACTTCGTAAGTGGCTTTAATCAGTTCGTCAGTATCCCAGCTATAAGGCATGTTCAATGCCCGGGCTGAGTTACGGAGCCGGTCGTAGTGTTCGGTGGCCTTGAAGATCTTTGTTTCGCCAGTGGCTGTTCTGTACGATCTGATGCCTTCAAATACGGCATAGCCGTAATGCAGCGACTGACTGTAATAGTCAGTAGTAGCTTCGGCGGCTTTTACAAAAGCGCCGTTGAGGTAAATGATCGTATTGTTATGATAGTAAGCCATTTTATATTTTTAGAACAAGGTTGTTTGAATGTTACTTCGGTTCTAGCCCGAACCCGCCTACGCCAAGGCTACGGCGGGCACAGAAAAAAAAGACCCGCCTCGTTGGAGGCGGGTCTTTATGCTGATTATTATTATACGTTAAGCACCACCTCCATGCGTTGCAGGAATAATCACCACCACCACAATAATAATTATTGCAGAAACCACAGAGATGATGTTATTAAAGCTGCTTTTTGGCATAAGAGGACTTCGTGTTGTCACAAATATACACCCGCCGGTTCAATATTAAAGAGCTTTCTTAAAAAAATTTCTGATTTTGGGATTGCGGGATTTCGAGATCTCTTTATCAGCAACAACCGAATAAAACTCAAAATCCCTAAATCGGCTCCATATTTCTGATTCTGATTTCTGATTGCGGGATTTCGAGATTTCTCTATAGGCAACAACCCAATAAATCCCGAAATCCTGTATTTCAAAAAATCTCAAAATCCCTAAATCGGCTCCATATTTCTGATTTCTGATTTCGGGATTGCGGGATTTCGAGATCTCTTTATCAGCAACAACCGAATAAAACTCAAAATCCCTAAATCGGCTCCTTATTTCTGATTTCTGATTTCTGATTGCGGGATTTCGAGATTTCTCTATAGGCAACAACCCAATAAATCCCGAAATCCTGTATTTCAAAAAATCTCAAAATCCCCAAATCTCAAAATCCCAAAATCGTGTAATTGTAAATCTCAAAATCACAAATCCCCAAATCAAAAATCTAAATGATCGTGCTTTTTCTCAATTCTATGTTCGCCTTATTCACGCCGCCCGGTATGCGGTTCGCTACATAGTCGCTTACCAGCTCACCGATGGTTGACGTGAAATAAAAATTGATCGGATCAATATCTTTAGTTACAAAACCATTTACCAGCGTCCACTCAACACCCAGCCGCACCGCTTCCGCTTCTTTGGCCAGTCCGAAATGGTCGAGTAACATGGCTGCTGATAGAATACATCCCAGCGGGTTGGCGATGTCTTTACCGGCTGCCTGTGGATATGAACCATGGATAGGTTCAAACAGCGCTACTCCGGCCCCGACAGATGCCGATGGCAGCAGTCCCAGCGATCCGCTGATCACACTGGCTTCATCGCTGATGATATCGCCGAACATATTCTCTGTGAGGATCACATCAAATTGTTTGGGATTCAGGATGATCTGCATAGCGGCATTATCTACGAACAGGAAATCGACTTTCACGTCGGCATATTGTGAAGCTATTTCCTGTACGACCTTACGCCACAGGCGTGATGTTTCCAGTACATTGGCCTTATCAACCAATGTCAGTTTCTTCCGGCGCTTCCGGGCATAGTCAAATGCCAGGTGAGCGATGCGTTCTATTTCTTCACGCGTATATACGCAGTCGTCAGCAGCACGGGTTCCGTCTTCACTCAATTCTTTCTTCCCGAAATAAATACCTCCGGTAAGTTCCCTGAAAATTATGAAATCAACTCCTTCCAGCTGCTGCGCTTTCAAAGGAGATAAATGTTGCAAAGAGGGGTACGTGATCACAGGACGAATGTTGGCAAACAATTGTAAGCTTTTCCGCAGTTTGAGCAGGCCCTGCTCGGGGCGTACTTTGGCGGAAGGATCGTTATCGTATTTGGGATGGCCGATAGCGCCAAATAATATTGCATCGCTGTTAAGGCAGGCTTCAATCGTTTCGTCGGGCAAAGGGCTGCCGGTTTTATCAATGGCATCGGCACCCATCAGGCAATAGCGATAGTTAAATTCATGCCCGAACTGGTCTGCAACGGCATTCAATACTTTAACTGCCTGCCGGGTTACTTCAGGCCCAATGCCATCACCTTCTATAACAACAATATTCTTTTCCATAAATGTAGTTTCAAAACACAGACTATCCAGTCCCGCTCATCATGCATATACTATTGCTGCAATAGCGCAAACCGTTTTGTTGAAAAATAATAACCGGCGCATGTAGTTCATGGTGCTGGCTGCCTTTTTCAATCAATGGTTGCACCTGCAGGCGCGATAAAATAGCGTTTATTGGTAATTGTTGATTATGCGTGAAGATATTTCCCCCTGGTCCGCCAGCTGGCGGAAAGCTTTGAAACTTACCGTTTATATCGGTCTTGTTATACTTTTTCATGCTTTCTTTTCTCCTTCGTTCTTTTCTCTTTTCTTTTTCCCCCGTCAGGGGCTAAGGGGAAAAAAGCGTGGTGCAGACGCACCACGCGTAACAAAAACTACATGATTATGAGAAAATACTGCTCACTACACTGTGGCGGCCTGATACTGATTAGCCAGAACCTTCAGATCTTCATCCTCAACTTCTTTCTTTCTATCAGCTACTTTCAGGAACTGTTCGTACAACACGTCGATGTCGTTACGGTTGAACTGGAAACCGAGTTTCTGAAAGCGATGGGCTAAAGCGCTACGGCCGCTGCGCGCTGTTAGTACAATTTTACTTCCATCAGCCCCAACCTGTTCGGGGTTAATGATCTCGTAGGTTTGTGCATCTTTCAGGAATCCATCCTGGTGAATACCGGATGAATGCGAGAAGGCATTGGCGCCTACGATAGCTTTATTTGGTTGCACCGGCATCCGCATGGTATCGGAAACCAGTCTGCTCAACGGGTTCAGTTGTTTTGTTTTGATGTCGGTATAAAAACCGAGCGTATGGTGCTGCTGAATGACCATCACCACTTCTTCGAGCGAAGTATTACCCGCTCTTTCACCCAATCCGTTAATTGTACATTCGATCTGGCGGGCGCCGTTCATGGCACCGGCAATTGAGTTGGCAGTTGCCAGGCCCAGGTCGTTATGACAATGGCAGCTGATCACTGCTTTGTCGATATTGGGTACGTTGTTGACGAGGTAAGCGATCTTTTCGCCATATTGATGCGGCAGGCAATAACCTGTCGTATCAGGTATATTCACCGTGGTAGCGCCGGCAGCGATCACTGCCTCCACTACACGGGCCAGATAATCGTTGTCTGTACGGCCGGCATCTTCGGCATAAAACTCAACATCATCGGTGAAGTTCCTCGCCCATTTAACCGCCTGGGTAGCCCGTTGAATAATTTCTTCCCGGGTTGAATTGAACTTCGATTTAATGTGGTAATCGGAAGTTCCGATACCGGTGTGGATACGGGATCTTTTGGCAGTTTTCAGTGCTTCGGCAGCCACCTCAATATCTTTCTGCACAGCCCGGCTTAAACCGCAGATCACTGCATTTTTGATCACTGCTCCTATTTCACTCACGCTTTTAAAATCACCGGGTGAGGAAATGGGAAAACCAGCTTCAATAATGTCTACACCCAGCTCTTCCAGGGCCAAAGCAATCTCTATCTTCTCTTTAGTGTTTAATTTACAGCCTGGCACTTGTTCGCCGTCGCGCAATGTTGTGTCGAAAATATAGACTTTGTTCTTTGGCATAGGTATCTCTATAAAGTAGGATTTTATTTAAAAAAAGCAGGCTGTTCGATTTTGTGTTGCTTGCTATAAAGAGAAAAACAACCTGCTGATCCGAAATTATTCCTGATTATTTAAGCGCAAAAACCAAATTTGTACCTAATTTACATTACTTAACATGTACCAACCCGGCTAAAACCCTTGTTGGTCAAGGACTTTAATGATTTTCGATTACGATGCCCAACCGTTCTACAGATGCCTTGTTCCAGTTGGTCAAGTCCCTGGAAAAGTCAGAAAAACGCAATTTTAAACTGTACGTTCAACGCAATTCTTCCAGTGAAAACCTGAAGATCGTGCAGCTATTTGACGCTCTCGATAAGATGGATTCTTACGACGAGAATCTGCTATTAAGCAGGTACAAAGACCTGAAAAAGCAGCAGCTTTCGAACATCAAAGCCCATTTATATAAACAGATCCTCAGCAGTTTACGCCTCATTAAGAACGAGAACAACATTGATATTCAATTACATGAGATGATGGACCATGCGCGGATCCTGTACAACAAGGGCCTGTACCTGCAAAGCCTCAAAATGCTCGACCGCATGAAGGAGCTGGCCCGCACCAATAACCAGATCACTTATTTATTGCAGGTGCTGTTCTTTGAGAAAAAGATTGAGGCCCTGCATATTACACGCAGTATGACCGACCGCGCCGAGCAGCTTACCTGCGATGTGGATGAAACCAACCGCCGCCTGGTGATGGTAAGCAAACTGAGCAACCTGTCGCTCCTGCTCTACAGCTGGTATATTAAACACGGCCATGCCCGCGATGAGAACGATGAAAAGGAGGTGCAGCAGTTCTTCAACCAGCATTACCCCCCCGGTGCGGATGAAGCCAAGGGCTTTTACGAGCGCCTGTACCGGTACCAATGCCACTGCTGGTATGCCTTCATTCGCCAGGACTTCCTGATGTATTACCGGTATACCCAAAAATGGGTCGAATTATTTGAAAAAGAACCCTTTATGATTGAGGTGGAGACGGCCCATTACATCAAAGGCATGCATAACCTCATGGGCGCCCACTTCGACCTGCACAATTATACAAAGCTGAAAGAGTCGCTTCACAAATTTGAAGCCTTCTCGAACAGTGAGCTGGTGGTGAACAACCATAACAACCGCATTCAAACCTTTGTGTACCTGCAGCTGAGTAAGATCAACCAGCATTTTATGGAGGGCACTTTCACCGAGGGGCTGAAACTGGTGCCTTATATTGAAGAGAAGCTCAAGGAATACGAGATCTACCTCGACCGGCACCGCATCCTGGTGTTCTATTATAAAATTGCTTCCCTGTATTTCGGCAGCGGCCATTACGAGAAGGCGATCGACTACCTCAACAAGATCATCAACTGGAAGGTTGACCTGCGGAATGACCTGCAATGTTACAGCCGGCTGCTGCACCTGATAGCTCATTATGAACTGGGGAATTCCCAGTTGCTGGAATATCTGTTCAAATCGGTATATCGCTTTATGGCCAAAATGGGTAACCTAAGCGTGGTGGAAGAAGAGATCTTTCGCTTTTTGCGCAGAACCTTCCATTTGTCGCCCCGGCAATTGAAGCCCGAATTTGCCAAACTGCTGGAACAGCTGAAACAGTTACAGGCCAACCGCTTTGAAACGCGCGCTTTTGCCTACCTCGACATCATCAGCTGGCTGGAAAGTAAAATGGAAAATATTCCCGCTACGGAGATTGTTATCAGGAAGAAGTTTTTGAACAGAATGAAAGGAAAGGTAATTCCCCCGGCCCCCTAAAGCCGAAGCAAGAACCGGGTGCGAGTCGGCAGCTTATGGTTGCCAGCCGGAAATGGGGCAAAAAGAATTTTTACCGCCTCATCCATAGCTGGAAAGGGTGCTCCTGGAGTTTTTGGCATAATGGTTTAGAGCTGGAAATGGCCCTCCAAAAGCCGGTGGCGTATGATTAAGAGTTTGAAACGGGTCGTTAATAGTTTTTAGCAGATGGTTTATAGCTGGAAAAGGTGCTCTGAAAGTTTTTAGCGTATGGTTTGTAGCTGGAAAAGGTGCTCTGAAAGTTTTTAGCGTATGGTTTATAGCTGGAAATGGGTTGTTAATAGTTTTTATCGGGTCATTTAAAACTATTAGTGGTGCATTTATAAATTTTAGCAACTCGTTTGTGCCGGAAAGGGGGTGATTAACGCCCGGCAGTTTCAATATTTTGTCAGGGACGGCTGCACGTCATCGATGTAAGCCAGAATGCCGCCTTTTAGATTGAAAAGATTGTTGAACCCGAATTTGTCTTCCAGCTCGCGGATGGCTTTGGCGCTGCGGCCGCCCATTTTACAATGCACGATAACGGGAATGTTCTTGTTGATCCTCTCAGCCTGTTCCGCCACAGTGGCCAGCGGGATGAGTTCGGCGCCGATGTTCACAATCTCGTACTCGTACGGCTCGCGTACATCGATCAGCTGGTAGGTAACTCCTTTCTCCTGCAATTCGGTCAGCTCGCGGGGCGTGATCTCTTTCACCGGTTTTTCAACTGCTTTAACACCGCAGAACTGTTCATAATCGATCAGCTGGGTAATCGTGGGATTTTTTCCATTCAATGGATTATCATCGCGGCGGGAAATTGTAAACGTGCGGCTTTCGAAGCCCGATGCATCGAAGATATAAAAGCGGCCTGCCAGGGGCTCTCCTACTCCGGTGATCACTTTGATCACTTCGAGCGCCTGCAAACTGCCAATGATGCCCGGCAGTACGCCTAATACGCCTCCTTCGGCACAACTGGGCACTAATCCCGGCGGCGGCGGGGTGGGATACAGGTCGCGGTAATTAGGTCCGAAATCACCGTTCGGGTACCGGTAATTGAATACGCTTACCTGGCCTTCGAATTGGAAAATAGATGCGTAGACATTTGTTTTGCCCAGCAATACGCAGGCATCATTTACGAGGTACCGGGTAGGAAAATTATCGGTACCATCGGCCACTACATCATAATCTTTTATAACGTCGAGTGCGTTTTGAGAAGTAAGCTGGGTGTTGTGCAGGATGAAGTTGATGTGCGGGTTCAGGGCCTGCAGGCGGGCTTTCGCGGCCTCCACTTTCGGTTTGCCAATATCACTTACACCAAACAATACCTGGCGTTGCAGGTTGCTATCGTCTACTACATCAAAGTCAACAATGCCAATGGTGCCAATACCGGCAGCAGCCAGGTACAACAGGACCGGACTGCCCAATCCGCCGGAACCAACCACCAGCACTTTGGCTGCTTTCAATTTTTGCTGAGCGGCCAGTCCGAATTCGGGTATTATGATGTGCCGGTTATACCGGGCGAGCTCTTCTTTGGAAAAACTTATTTGCGTACTCATGTTTGTTCTGTTAAAGTTGCAGGGTTCCGGTTGCCGGTTACTAGTTACCGGTTGCCGGTTGCCGGTTACCAGTTGCCGGTTCACCCGGCTTATTGTAGTGCTCAATGGCCTCTGTTGCCCCTCTGCGAATGTCGTCAATTCCAATCAAAATCAACCTCTCAACTCTATCAACCTGAGAACACTATCAACCTGTCAACGCTATCAACCTGTTAAACTTTATCAACCTGTGAATTTATCAGTAAGCGATCAGGTGATTATTCTCTTCCTCGAAGTGCCAGTCGTCGTTCAGGCGCCAGGATCGGATAGGCCCCGGTTCTTTTTCATTCACTGAAATGATGAGGTATGAAAAGAAAGGTTGTGCAGCAGCGCGGTCAAATTCCGAGGGTATAGCCGGATAATTAGGATGGGAATGATACACGCCCAGCAATTCAAGTTGTTGTTCCTCGGCATATTTTTCTGCTTCAAGATAATCATGCGGTGAGATCTCGAAACGCCGGCTTTTGTCCCCTTCCTTTACATTTTTTACTTTGTGCGCCAGGGTAATGATCCGCCGGCCATTGCTGTCTTCATGCCCATATAAAAATCCGCAACATTCATCAGGATAGGCATTGACGGCATCTTCAACAATCGTCTTTTGTGCATCCGCCTCCAGTACTATCATGTTACAATAATTTTTAATGATGTTTATCTGTTACTGTGGTTGTTAACAGGCCTGCCATAGAAATGGTTCTAAATGAAAAAGCTCCCCGGTTTCATTGGGGAGCTTTGATTATCTATAGCTATGTTAAGTTACATAAAAGTTTTAGCATTTATTGCTGCAGGTGTAAGCGTATGGGCGTTCGGCAGTTAAGGCATCAGCACAGTAATGTGCAGCCACAAAATACGCCGTCTACAAAACCTACATACTGCTTGCGCTTCATCTTGTGGCCTTTTATCCAGGTCACCGGGTATAAGATCCCTGTTCCAAACTGTACGGGGTTTTGCCAGTCTACGTTCACATAATCAGGCAACTGGCTTTTAACCTCCTCAACGTTTTTATTGCCGGCTATGGCTGTTGACCAGCAATGAAATTCCCAGGCGTGGTTTTTAAATAAGGTGGTAATGCAGTTGATCATATTTTAAAAACGAAGCTGCTGGCGGCTACATTGCGCTGGCGGTATCCTTCCCGCGAAAACTACATAGATACCCTGAAGCAACGGTACTGTTAATGGATTATCACATTATCAAATTATCACAACTTGTCCCGCTCTGCGGGATTATCACATTATCAAATTAGCTAATTAGCTAATTGATCTTCCATTCCAGTACCTGCACCGGCTGGGGCGGGATGGCCCTGGTGGTTTCTCCATCGCCCTGCTCCACGCGTTCCAGGAATAAATGCAATACGTTATGTTTCCGCCAGATCTCTTTATCATAACTGGGCTCCCATAATCCAACCGTTGCTGCACTGAGGTCTTTCACCTGCCATTTTCCCTGCCTGAGATCATTACAATAGGCCACACTCGCTTTTTCGTTGCGCTCGATATCCCGGTATACCAGCACGCCCAACACCCTGCCCTTTTTATTTGCTATAAGTATCTGGGGGCGCGATATAGGAATACGTTTGGTGCCGCCGCCCGATAATGAAAAAGGCGTGGTACGTTGCGATATTTGCCGGGTGCGCCATTGCTGTCCGTCATGATACACCAGCCGGTACTGCGGAACGGTACTGGCCGGATCCCGCCAGTAAGTTGCGATATATGGATTACCGGCATCGTCGGTGCTCATAGAAGTGGAATTGATCAGTTCGCTGTTCTGCGGGATCCGCCAGGCATATTCTGCCGTAGCTGCTGTAATGGGCAAGGTATATTGCGCTCCGGTACTTTTCTCCCAGGTGCGGCCTCCATCTTTTGAACGGGCATACATCAGGTCGTGATTGGATGCTACATCAGGACTTTCGCGCCATACCCATGAGATATGAATTGTGCCTGCTTTATCGATTGCCATCTGCCAGTAGGGGCTGCGCTGGCCTTCGCCATTGATCCAGCCGTTCTGCAGTTGGCTCCATTGTTTCGTTTTGATGTCATAATGGTTCAGCATCAGGTTGCCATTGCCGCTGCCGCCATCGCGGTACAGGAACAACAGGTTGCCATTGGGCAGGCGGTAAAACTCCGGATACGTGACTTTATTCTCCCGGCTGCCGGTCATCGGCAGCTTACCGGTCAGTTCCAAAGACCCGGGGCTTATGCTGCGCGCATACCGCAATTCATTGTTATGGTGATCCCACGAGATATGCAAATAACCCTCGCCGTCAGTAATAATGCTGATGGTATTGTGCGCATCGGTGGCATTGCCGGTATAGGGTGTGGTTTGCAGGGTCCATCGGTTAGAACCGATCAAACGTTTTCCGATCACCAGCCGCCGGGCGGAATCGTAATAGGCTATGTATTGGGTATTGTTAAAACTGGTGAGGGAATTATGGCGGAAAATAACGGCATTGACCGAATTGGCGGCCCAGCCTTTGCCGGCTGTTGTGATGCGTACTTTCGTTTGGGCAATCGTTGTACCGCTCAGGATCAGCAGGAAGGCGGTGATGAATTTTTGCATTCACCAAGATAAGGAGGATTTGGGAAACGGCAGACGGGAAACGGGAACGGGAAACGGCAGATGGCAAAGCCTCAACGTTTAATCCTCGCTATTTTGTTCATCCAGGCTACTCCTTTGAACCGGCAAGCGCTCCCCGTGGCTGACCTTACAGGTCCTGGTCGCATGAAACTTGGTAAATTGCAACATGTTTTCCATCATTAAACAATCACTGTTAAAAATCATGCCCTCGATCACCGAGGAGGGAATGGCATTTTTTATGAGCAAACTCGAACACCGCACCCTTGCCAAACATGATCTGTTTGTAAAAGAAGGCCAGGTGGCCCGCGATATGGCTGTGGTGTACAAAGGAGCGTTCAGATTGTATTTTACTTACCGGGAGCGGGAACAGACCGGTCATTTTATGTTTGAAGGTCAGTGGATCGGCGATTATGAAAGTTTTCTTACCCAAAAACCGGCCGCCAATACTGTAGAAGCGCTGGAAGATAGTGAGGTGTTTTGTTTATCCTATAACAACATGCAGCAATTGTATAAGATGGGCGCGCAGTACGAACGTTTCGGCCGCCTCATTGCAGAATATGTGTACCTGGTGGCCATGAACTCGTACAAATCACTGTTATTGAAAACGGCCGAAGAAAGATATCTTGAATTGTTGGAGACCCAGCCCCACATCCTCGAACGCCTGCCGCAACATTATATTGCTTCTTACCTGGGCATTCGGGCACCCAGCCTCAGCCGCATACGAAATAAACTGGCGCAAAAACGTTAACCCAGGTTAATTAAACAGCGATGCTTGTTGCCGCTGGTTAATGGTATTGTCAACAGCTGTTGCCAATTTTGTATGCATAAACTTTTGTTGTATGGCATTCATGACCGGACTTATAGCTTTTTTTGGCATCGCTTTTCTGATCAGCCTGATTTCTGGTGGCGCCTGGTTACCCACATTAAGCGACAAAGGCGCGTTTGCCCTTACGGCTATGTTTGTGCTGGTAGGCATCAGTCATTTTGTAAAACCCGAGAAGCTGGTAGCCATGATACCGCCGCAATGGCCGTACCGCAACGCCATGAACTATATCAGCGGCGCTGCGGAGATCGTGTTAGGCATTCTTCTGCTTTTCAACAGTACACGTACCCTGGCAGCTTACGGGTTGCTGTTATTACTGGTAGCCGTATTCCCTGCCAATATATATGTATCCACCGTAAAACCTGATTTTTACAATATATCCCGGTTATTCTTTCAACCCGTATATATGGCGTGGATCTGGTATTTCTGTTTGCGTTAATAGCCTCCCTTCACATCTATAAAATTCACGAGCGTACCAATGCCATCAATGCTGATCGTAACGCGGTCGCGCGGTTGTAAAGTAAAATCTGCCGGGGGCACCAGGCAGGTACCGGTCATCAGGAAACAACCAGTGGCAAAATCACATTCGCGATAGAGGTAAGATACCAGCTCCGGCAGTTTGCGCTTCATGCGGCTGATGGTCGTACTGCCCTCATACATTTTTGCTTCATTGCGATGGATGGTCATGTATATACCGGTCTCGGCATCGATGGGCCGTTCAGGAACAAACAGGCAAGGTCCCAGCCCGGCGCTTTTTTCGTATACTTTAGCCTGCGGAAGATACAGCGGATTTTCACCCTCGATACTTCTCGAGCTCATATCGTTCCCAATGGTATATCCCTGAATAACACCGGCGGCGTTAATGTACAATGCCAGTTCCGGCTCGGGCACATTCCAACTGGAGTCTTTTCGAATGTAAACGGTTTGCTGGTGGCCCGATACGCGGTGGGGCAATGCCTTAAAAAATAATTCGGGACGCTCTGCTTCATACACCCGCGAATAACAGTCGGCGCCGCCTGTGTCTTTCGACTCTTCCATGCGGGCGTCCCGGCTTCGCAGATAAGTAACACCTGCAGCCCACACTTCCTGCGAACCAATAGGCGGCAGTAAATATTCACGGTGCCATTCTTCGGCCTGCTCAGTGGTAATTTTTTTTCCATTCAAATATTCTTCCAGCAAAAAAGCGTACAGGTTATCCCGGTTGATCAGTTGATCCCAATCGTGCTGTAACACGTAATACTCTTCTTTGAACTGTAACAATATTCCTTTGCCTGTTTTGTATAGCTTCATGGTAATGTCAGGTATTTTATTCCCCGACACTAAAATAATGAATCTCACCGATGAAGCATAGCTTTCTTATTTCCCTTTCTTATCATATAATACCTGTTCAAAGATACCGGTCAACCCATCATAGAACTTCGACAGGGTATATTTCTGCATAAACCGTTCCCGGGCGCTATACCCCATTTGTAACCGGGTTCTTTTATCTGACAATAACTGTTTCAGGCGGGCAGTGAGGTCCTTTACACTGCCTGGCGGAACCAGCAGGCCGTTTACGCCATCCTGCAGAATATCGGGGATACCGCCTACACAGGTAGCCACTACCGGTACCCCGAACTGCATGGCTTCCAGTATGGATAATGGAACGCATTCTGAAAAGGAAGGCAGCACAAAAATGTCGGCCATTTCGAGTTCTGCGAATTTATCGGCGCCAAATCGCGGACCTACCACATCAACGAGATGCGCAATGCCGCCTGCGGCACAAAATGCTTTGGCCTGCTCGATACTATAATCAACCGGCGCCCCAACTACCCTTGCGTGAAAGTGGCAACCCTGCTTATGCAGTTCTACGAGGCTTTGTAAAAAAACCTCTATTCCTTTGCCTATTACCAGATTGGAGAGATACAGGATCCTGGGCGCGGCATCGTTGTGCTCAACAATGCGTTTATTCATGATCTCAATGCCATTGGGAAGAACAAATGGCTTCGGCTCGTATATCGTACGGATATCCGCTGTGAGCTTTTCAGACAGGCAGATCACTCTTATGCCCTTAAAGGTTTTGCGCAATAACCATCGCTTGTACCTTGAGCCGGCTGCCATTTCCTCAATACCTTTCTTGTGCAAATGAAAAATGATGCGGCGGCAAAACAATTTGATCAGGGCAGTGAACAGCGCATCCCGGTAAAATATCTTTCCGGTTGGTACGATCGTAAAATATACCATGGATGGCTTAAAAGTGATGAGAGTACGGCATAACCTGAAAATAAAACCCACCAGATGAACCATCTTCGACGGTGTAATTTTTCCAATGTCATCCAGTGTCTGGCCAAAATGTAGTGGTAAGGTCTTTACGTCATACTTTGCTTTCCAACCCGGGTTATCAACCGTATACTGGTTCATAACAGTTACTCCGTGAATGGGCGGCGGAAGCTGCACTATGAACAGGATCCGTGGTTTCATCATTCAGATAATTGTTTTTTTCATTAAAGTACTTGTCCATTAATCAGGTTACATGAAATTATCAGGGAATTAATGAAACAAAAACTGTGTAGGTGGTCGGTTAGGAAAGGAAAAAGTCAGTTTTGGTTCGGCAGCAATCGTAGAAATGAAATACGGGTATCGTCAACAAAAACAAATTATCTGTAAACCAGGGCGCAGATCAATGTAGCCAGGGATATGCCCAGGAAATTACTGGTCATGTCAAGCACGGAAACAGATCTGCCGGGTACAAAGGATTGAAGGATTTCAAAAAGGTACGATGATAATAAAACGGCAATCCAGAAAACACCTTTATAGCGGCCTTTGCAGAACAATATATAAAGGAAGATGGTGATCACGAAATAATAACCGCCATGAAAGATCATATCAAGCCACCAGTGATAACCGTTGCTGAAAAAACTTGCCGGGTGAAAATTTGGCCATCCACAAAATATACCGGTAACAAGCAGCAGGGCGACAAACAATACTATTTTACCAACCCCTTCCACTCTGTACTTACTCACTTTGGTCACGTTTGTCTTAGAATGCATTTTCTTCGCCTTTTAATGTGTTAAATACCGTCAGGAAAATAATTTTAATGTCCAGCCACATATTCCAGTTCTCCATATACCACAGGTCATATTCAACACGCTTCTTCATCTGGTCGAGGGTTTTTGTTTCACCCCTGAACCCATTCACCTGCGCCCAACCGGTAATGCCAGGTTTTAAAAACTGGCGGATCATATATTCATCGATGATCTTTGAATAATCATCGGTATGTTTCAGCATATGCGGACGCGGTCCCACGATACTCATATCGCCCATCAGTACATTCAGGAATTGCGGAAACTCATCGAGACTGGTGCGCCGGAGGAACTGTCCCAGTTTTGTGATACGGGCGTCATTGCGGGTAGCCTGTAAGGTGTTTGCATTATCGTTCACCTTCATGCTTCTGAACTTCAGGCACCAGAAGCTTTTATTATCCTGCCCGCTGCGTTGCTGCCGGAAAAAGATGGGACCTTTTGATTCCAGCTTGATGAGCAGTCCGATCAACGGGATCAGCCAGGAAAGAATGAACACCGTCACCAGCGAGCTCACTATAATATCGAACAGGCGTTTCTTGATCTTGTTGCCGAGGTCATCCAGCGGTTCTTTACGCAGCGAAAGCACAGGTATCTCGTTCAGGTAATCGATAAACACCTGGCGTTTCACGAGCGCGCCGATATCAGGCACTATCCTGAACCGAATGCAATTCTGATCAGCTTTCTGGATCAGCCGGTAAATACCCGGGTTCTGTTCGGGCACTATGGTAGAGTAGATCTCTGTAGCCCCATAGCGTTTACAAACATCCAGTGCACCGTTGATATTGCCCAGGATAGGATACCGTGACAGCTCATGAATATTTTCGACTTCTTCGCAATAACCGATCACCTCTTTATTTACGCCGTCTTCTTCGAGGTAATCGACCAGCTTGCGCGACAGATCGTTATATCCCAGCACAACTACTTTATGCGAAAAGAAATCTTTCTTTTTAAAATAATGATATACGGCCAGGTATAAAAACCGGTTACAGGCCAGCAGTAACGGAATGCCACAAATGATGGTGGCAATAAATAAACGCGAGATAATAAAGAAATGGGAGAAGAACAGAAAGCCGCAAATCATGAGCAGAAAATACAGGAATGCACGCGTTGAGCGCCCTGCAAACAATTCAAATGAAAAAATATTCCGCTCATGGTACACATTGCCTGAGAAAGCAACTACCAGCCAGGCAACTGTCAAATAAATACCGAAGTAAGTGTATTCAATGTAGGCTTCTATCAGCATTTCCCGTTGAAAAAAGAACCGGGCTGTAAAGAACACCAGGTTAATTGCCATCAGGTCCATAGCCAGCAAAGTCAGCTGCAAATGGCGCAAAAATCTGCTATTCATACACTCTCATTTTGTAGTCAATGGTGAATGGTCAATGGGCAATGGTCAATGGTCAATGGTGAATGGTCAATGGTCAATCAAACGGACCGCTCCTGCTCGCTCACATTAACTCATTCAATTAATAACTTGTTACCTATATCAACTTTATCAGCTAGTCAACTGATTAGCTCGTCAACTTACCCACCTTCTTCACCATGAAGATCTTCTTGAAGAACAGGTAAATAAACAATGAATTGGTGATAACATACCTGCGGAACAAACGCCGTGGCTCCTGCATCAGGCGGTACAGCCACTCCAGCCCCATGTGCTGCAGCCAGGCCGGGGCTCGTTTCTGCATACCCACCATAACGGGCAGCGCCCCGCCTACTCCGATCATTACCGCTTTGATCCTTCCCTTCATGGAAGCCATCCATTTCTCCTGTTTGGGACAACCAAGTATCACCAGCACTACCGCTGCTCCTGAGTTATTGATCTTTTCAACCAGCTGTTCTTCTTCTTCTTTGGTGGCCGGCCTGAACGGCGGACTGTACATACCTGCAATGGGTAGATCGGGAAATGCATACTTCAGGTAATTCTCGGTTTTTTCCAGTAAAGCCGGCGTACCGCCATAGAAGAAAGCCGGCAGCCGCCTCAGCATCATTTGCTGCAACAGGTCGGGTAACAGGTCCATACCGGCTACTCTGTCCTGTTTAATACCATACACATACTGCAGTACCCAGGTCAACGGTTTGCCATCCGGCGTTACCATGGTGGCATTGTTAATGATATTGTTAAACGACTGATCCTTGTATGCTTCAATGAACATATGTACGTTGGCAACACATACATTAGCCGATTCCTTCTGGTGCGCCATCGTAAGAATGTTATTGACGAAAGATGAATAATTGCCTGTTGTAATACCGAAGTTGATAATACTTTTCCGTTCCATACCTGAAGTATTTTAGGGAATGAATTTTAGAGTTTGCCGTAATATTTGGACTTAACCAGTTTTAGGTGCGTTTGCAGGTCTACGTCATTATCGAAGCGGCCTCTTATTTTGCGGGCAGGCACGCCTGCATAAATGGAATAAGGTTCTACATCTTTTGTTACCAGTGATCCTGCGCCAATAATACTTCCCTCACCAATTGTAATGCCACCCATGACAGTTGATCCATAACCGATCCACACATCGTCTTCAATAATGGTGATCAACCCCACACCCTTCCAGTTGTATTTAGGATCACGGATCTGCGGCGCCAACCGGATAGGCACTCCGGGCAGCTGGTAGTGATGATCGTACCGCCCTACAATGGCTACACGGTTACCAAACATCACATTATCACCAATGACCACATCCGCTTCTATAAAGGAATCCCTGCCAATATAAAAATTACGCCCTATCACTACTTTGTCTCTGCCCCAAATGCGTACACGTAAACCGGCATGAAATCCTTCCGCTATGCTGTAACGTCTGTACAGAACTTTGACCAGCAAAAGATCTCTTATTTGCCTGATTGCATTTAGGATGAACATATTGATTATTTTCAGGGGTTATAGTATGTAAGCAGTTGACGGCGGTTGGCCAGGAATAATTAAATGGCCATCATGACCTCATGCATGCCGGCACATACCTGCCGGCGGGTGAATTTCATGGCTATCTGCCGGTTATTAGCCGACATGGTCTTTCTTAATGTATGATCATTGTATAATGTCTCTATGGCTGAGGCAACACTTTCCGGTGACTCGCCTTCTACCCATAAGGCATTGTCGGGCGATGTTAAATGATCCTTGGCGGCCCTGATGCGGGTAGTGATCACCGGTAAACCCGCGGCTACCGATTTGAACAGCGCCATCGGAAAGCCTTCGTTGAAAAAAGTGGGGAATGCCAGAATGTCGGCATTGGCATAAAAATGATCGCATTCGTGATCGGGAATAAATCCCGCAAACCGAACATACTTCATGACCTTTAATGCTTCTGCCTCTTTCCTTAATTTTTCCATATCCGGACCATCACCTACAAACACCACCTGGCAGTCTTCCCTGCAGGAAAGCATCGGTATGCTTCGCAACAAACTGAATACGCCTTTCTCTTTTACGATGCGGCCCACGAACAATATTTTGAACTTGTTCTCATCGAGCGCATATTTTTCCCGGAACTCAACGGAAGCCACAGAACGGCCGGGGTCAACGATATTAGCAGTGATAAATATTTTTCGTGCCAGCCCGGGATCATACTGGCGCACCAGCTCTTTCTCTTCGCTCGACAAAAAGAACCAGGCATCTACATGCTTTCTCAAGAAGGGGATCACTACGTTACGGTAAAAGAAGGACCGGCTTTCGAGGATCGATATATCTGATCCATGGGTCTTGATCACAATTTTTACCCTACGGAAGTAAAATAATTTAATGATCAATACGGTAATGAAATCCCTGGTAGTTCCTACCGGTTCAAACCGCGAATTCAGGTACAAAATATCCGGCGCAAAGGCATACAGCTCTTTTACGATATTAAATGCCTTTGCCACAACGCCCCATAATTTATTCAGCTTGCCGGCAGATGAATCATTTCGGCCATACGAAACCGGTTTACAGGTGTACCCCAGATCGGTAAACCCGTCGATCTCGTCACGCGATAAAAGAACATGGTGTTTGGGTGGCACGCCCACCAAAATCCGATGCGCCATTAATTGTAGAATTGAGAGGTTATTAAATTCACTTTCCGTTCCCAGGTATTTCCCTTGGCATAGTTGTATGCATTCCGGGAATATTGTTTTCTTAATTCAGGATCTTTATACATCGTGGTCACTGCCCGCGCAATATCCTGCGCTGTCTTTTCTTTCGTTGTGGGTTTTATCTTAATGCCGCATTCATTGCTTACGGCAAGGGCAGAACCGTGAATATCCAGCGTGATCACCGGCAGGCCAAAGGCCATGGCCTCGTTCAACTGGGCCGGACAGGAATCACGCAGTGAGCAGAAAATAAACACATCAGCCTGTTCATAGTGATGCACCACTTCATTAAAGGGAATTTGTCCCAGGATGCGCAGGCGCTTGGGGTCAAGGCCATATTGATCTATCCAGCCCTGTAAATGAGGATATAATTCGCCGCCGCCAACTATCGTGAAGGTGTAATCAACTTCTTTGGGTACTAATGATAATGCATGCAGAATGAGGTTCAACCCCTTGCGTGGCAACATGCGGCCTACCCATAACAGGTTTAACGTTTTGCCGGGCTTACGTTCAATGTACTGCAGGTTCTGCATGGATAATGGTATCGCATTGTCGAGCACCAGGTGTATATTGTTGCGGGGCGCTCTGCGGAGCCTTTGTACAATATCGGCAGTGTCCTGGTTGGTTACCAGGATATGATCTGAACGGGAAACCGTATTCTTCAGGTTAGCGCTGAACCTGATGCTCAGGTTCGAGATCAAACTTCGGATCCGTTCAATTTTCCAGGCCGGTCCAAAATATTCTTTAAAAGCAGGCAATGCTTCCTGCCCGCCCCCTACCGGACCGAAAATGATCCTGGTGTCTTTTAACTTCCATAAGAATGTCCCCTGCTGAAAGCTGCCAAAGGTAACGTGATGGGCTACGTCGAAACGTTTTTCCTTATGCATTTGCATAGCAACACGGGCTGCTTTCTTACGCCATAAGTAATAATGCAGGTAAATGGTCTTCGAAGAAGTGTTCAACAACATTTTGTCGAGGTTGAAGGCCAGTTCAACACAAACAATGTGCAGATTAGGTATCGCTAACCGCTCAAGCTCTTTTTCCGTTGCCTCTTTGTCTTCTACATTGGTGAGGCACCACACTTCATATCCCTGCAGGGCCAGGTTAAGCGCCCAGCTCCATCCGTTACCTGGCTCACTTCCTCTGATGGGTGAGCAGGCATATGCACTTAATAAGACTTTCTTCATTAGATATATTGTTGCTTACGGGTAAAGGCAAAGTTTTGCATACCTGAGATTGGGAAGCACTCAAAACCTCCTACTTCGTACTTCGTACCTCTTTATGCCACTTCCACCGCCTGGAGGCGGGGTTTTATCGGTGCAGCGGGGTTGCCCACCACCACTGCATTGGCAGGCATGCTCTTGGTGACCACGGAACCACAACCAATAGTAACGTGATCGCCAATGGTGATATCGCCGATGATACAGGTATTACTTCCTACTTCCACATAATCACCGATGACCGGTGAGCCCGTGAGTACGCCGTTCGGCCGTTGTTTATTACCGATAGTAGTGCAATGGCGAAGGGTGCAGTTATTGCCAATCACTACCTGGCTGTTCAGCACCAGGCCCTGGCCGTGATAGATGCGCAGGCCCTTGCCGATGCGGGCATTCCAGGGAATCTCGATGCAGAATATCCATTCTACCAGGATCTTGTAAAAGATGCGGTAGGGAAAGCCGAGGTAATAATACATTTTACGCGTAGTGCAGAAATTGGCGATCCTGAACAACAGCATGATCACACGCCCTTTTGCACTGTCGTGATTGGCGTTCCAGTCCTGAAGGATAAATGAAAAGAAATTCATTTTATGATGGTTATGGTGAAGGGTGATCGCGTTTAGCGTTTTGCGTTTAGCCCGCCTTCGCTGAAGCTATGGACGGGCAAGCGTTCAACGTTTAAGAAGCATACGCATGCAACAAGATCTCCGTATTCCTGTCCCACATCTCCTCAACCTTGTTGCTATTGATGTTTTGCGCCAACGTTTTGTAATGCTCATTGCGCAATGCAAATCGCATGCCTTCGGCCAGATTTACCGGATCATTGGGTGGAACCAGCAGTCCGTTAACGTTATGGCTGATAAACTCAGGAAAAGAGCCTACACTGGTGGCAATTACCGGCGTGTTCAGTCCAAAGGCCGTCATTAATACCCCGCTTTGCGTGGCGTCTTTATACGGACATACAATAAACTTTGCCTCCTGTATCAATGTAGCCAGCTCATCATTGGGAATATGTTTTTCCATCAGCGTTATATTGTTCTTATACGCCTGTATGATACGCTCGTTAATATCAAAGCCCGGATATCGTTTGCCGGCAATGATCAATCTTTCATTGGGGAATTCCCTGAACACTTCCGGCATGGCCTGTAACAGATCATCGATCCCTTTGTAAGGCGATAACCGGCCAAAGAATAGAATATGTTTCTTCTCGGCCTCTGCTGTTTTCACCACCTTCTTCAAATACGAATAGGGGCTCATTTGCAATAAGGCCGTTTGCTTATTGTGTTTCTTATAATGATCTTCAAACTGCTTCCTGGCAAAACGCGAGTAAAACAGGTATTTCTTTTTTACCGGCATATTGAAGAAGAAAGTGCGGGGCAAACTGATCTTCCAGCTGTTTTCGCCGGTATGTGGCACCGGATCATGTATCGTGATACATACATTCTTAAACGCCTTCAGGAAGAGCAACATGCCGATCGCCCGTAAACTGACGGTCTCAAAATGAATAATATCAGGTTTAAACCGCCTGATGAATTTCCATACGTCGAATGAGATCTGCAAAGTGCTATACGAAAAACCGGTGCGGTGCGGATGGATCACAAAATGTACACTTTCGGTTCCGTTGAAATAAGATTTCAGGTTCTCATAGCTTTGTTTGGTCAGGATCTCCTCCGGTTTCACCAGCGCTTTTCCTTCGGGAAAACGATCGATCTCCAGGATGGTCATATTCTTGCCATGAGGGGTCAATTCAATCAACACATGTAACTGCACATGCTTCTTCAATACATTGATCAATTCAATAGAAATATCCAAAAAGGCAACCTGCATGTAATACACGACTGTCATGGTAAACTATTTTCGGGTTTGCGATTGGCAGATAACTGGAAATTAGCCATGGGCAGTTTTATAAATGCCAATGCCAGCAATAACCAGTAGCCTGTAAACAGGGCTACAGGAGGGAATTTGTATGATAACAGAACATAGGTTCCGGCCAGAAAAGCGGTCAGTACATAGAACTTTATCACATGCCCCACAGACGCCATTCCCTTCCGGATCAACAGCACATCCTGGCAAATATGAAATACAAGGAAAGAGAAAAATATGGCCAGGTTAACGGTCGTAAGATCTTTCGCGAACAAGAATCCAACGAAACAGAAGACCACGTTCAGGATCAAACTGGCTACGTTGAACCACATATCGGCCCGTTCCATATTCATTGCCACGAGTACATTAGCCTGCAACAGGGCTGTGGGGAAGATCAGGATCGTCAGGAACATCTGTTTGGTGTAAGTACCTGTTTCGATATAGGTGCTTCCGAACGCCCAGGGGATCAGGGTGTCGGCAAAAGAGTAAATAAAGGTGTAGGTAAATAAACCAAACAGTAAATAGTAATTGAACACTTTACTGAAGTAGTTCCGGAAATCCTGTATACTGCCCGTTTTGAACTGTTGCACCAGCGCCGGGAAAACCGACATGGAAACGATCAGTGGCAGGATCTGTGCAATGGCGAACACGCGGAAGGAGATCTCGAAATGCGCCACATCGGTTAAAGGCAGTGTTTTTGAAATGATGATGTTTGAAATGCGCCAGTAAGCAATGGAAACACTGCCGATGATGATAAACGGCCAGTTGGCAAAGACGATCTTTTTCACTTCACTCCAGGCCAGCGGATAGTTCCATAAAGTTCGCATGCTCATTGTGCGGGAGGAACCAAAGGCCAGGAAAAAGTTCAGCGTGACAAACCGTACCGCGATCAGCAGTATGGCCATGGTCATGATCGAAAAAGGAAAAAGGAATAGCAGGCAACCGATTGCAAATTTCAGTATGGAATCGATGATCAATATGATGAATGTCTTGTTCTGATTGAACTCTGCTACATTCAACGCCTTGATGGCATAAATGATATTGTCGAAAATGATATTAACGCCCAGCAATATGATCAGGTATTGCAAAGTGGCATCCTGGTACAGGAGAAAAGCAACGCCTATGCTGCACACATAAAAGAAAAGGCCACTGTACAATTGTATCTTAATGAAGCGGCTCACCAGTTCCTGTTTGTCTGTGGCATCAACAAGTTCACGCGTGAACCATTGGCCCAGCCCCAGGGTTGAAAAAGCAGCCAGGAACTGATAAATGGTATTGGCAATTAAGAAAAAAGCAAATTCACTGGTGGCGTATTTACGTGCTACGATCACAAAAAACAAACTTACCAGAACACTTTGCAGACCATTGGCTGCAATGCCCCAGAAACTGTTTTTTATTAACCGCGACTTAAACAGGTTCACCGTATGCTGAAACAGGTTCTTCATCAACAATTTTTGAGCGATTCGATAAATAGATCAGGAGTGAACAAAAGCATACCAGCACGATCAGGTTCCTTCTATCGGTAATGGAATACAGCGATACAAAGGACACCAGCCAGCTGATGATGGGTGCTATAAACAATAGCACAAGTCCGTTGGCCTGTTTTTTTATCCAGGCGCGCACAGCGCCCACAACAGCGCCAAGGATCAGGGCAAACACCACGATGAAACCGGGGGCGCCAAACTCGGTCAGTATTTTCAAATACCCATTCTCGGGCTGGTCCAGGAATACGATCTCATCTTCAAGGATCAGGTATTGGTCCTGCGAAAATTTGGATACATAATCCTTGTAATTGCCAATGCCTATGCCTAAGAACGGATGGGCTTTATAAATGTCGTAGGCCTCCTGCCAGATGGCCGCCCTGAAATCAAAGGAATTATTGAAATCGTCTTTGCGGTTAAACATGATCAGCGATTGTGAAAAGAACGCGATCACCAAACCGCCGGCCAGACAGCCTGCGATAATGTATTTTTTATATTGCGCGCCGGCAAATAACAACAGGAAGAAAACACCGGCGCTCAATCCCAGGAAGGCCGACCGGCCACCGGTTAAGAACATGGCTACCGCCACTGACAAAAACAGTACCAGGTTCCTGAGGTTTGGCCGCTGAATGTTCTTATAGTTGATCAGGAACAAAAAGCTCAGCATGGCCAGGAACTGTGCATACTTCTGTGAATCGTGGAAATAACTGGGGTACCGGATACCGTTGCTGTCAAGCGTATTCTGATTCAACTCCGGATAAAACCGGAATTCAAGCCCTACCACCAGCTGTACAGCCAGGAAGGCCATAGAGATCAAACACGCCAGCTGCAGCCCCTTCACCATTTTAGGTAAGAAGTTATTGTTCTGCATACATTCCACCATCAACAGCCTGGCATAAATGAACACCGGAAAGACCGATAGAATGGTCAACAGCGAATTGGTGATGAACGATGAGGTGAGGCTGCCCAGTAATAACAGGAAGATCAACGTACAAAACCCACCAAAATAATAACGGTTGGGTTTATACACGCTGAGGAAGTCTTTATACCGTAAGAAAAGCATGGCATAGGAGCATGCGTCGAACAAACTTAAGCTACCAAACTGCCAGGGCGTAACCTTCAGATCTATCACAGGCATGGCGTACAACATGAATAACAGGTATGTACGCCGGGGATGCCTGCTTGATAGTAATAATACAATGAATATTACAAGAGCTGCGGCGGTTAAAACCACCATCAGTGATTTCATATATTTTATTTTGAACCGGGAAAGCGTGCCACGGAATAAAACCGTGACACGGTTCTCCCTATCAGCTGATCAAATGTTCAAATTGCACTTTACCGGCCTTTTCAAATTCTTTTACATCGCTTTCTACCATTTCCTTCACCAGCATAGGCAGATCGTATTTCGGCTCCCATGCCAGTTTTGTTTTTGCTTTCGTTGCATCGCCAATCAATAACTCCACTTCCGTAGGCCGGAAATATTCAGGGTCAACAGACACTACCTGCCTGCCCAGCTCCAGTTGATAAGCGGGATTGTTGCAGGCAGAAACATAACCACGCTCATTTACGCCTTCGCCGCGGAATTCGATCACGACGCCCAGCTCGGCAAAGGCCATTCTTACAAACTCACGTACTTCGGTTGTAATGCCGGTGGCAATAACAAAATCTTCAGGTGTTTCCTGTTGCAGGATCCGCCACATTGCTTCTACATAATCCCTGGCATGGCCCCAGTCGCGCTGTGCATTGAGGTTACCCAGGTATAAACAATCCTGAAGGCCCAGGGCAATGGCAGCCACGGCGCGGGTTATTTTACGGGTCACAAAAGTTTCACCACGCAGGGGACTTTCATGGTTGAACAGAATGCCGTTGCAGGCGTACATGCCATACGCTTCGCGGTAGTTGACCGTGATCCAGTAAGCGTATAATTTCGCTACGGCGTATGGACTGCGCGGATAGAAGGGCGTTGTTTCTTTTTGCGGTACTTCCTGCACCAGTCCATACAATTCAGAAGTGGAAGCCTGGTAAATGCGGGTCTTTTTCTCAAGCCCCAGGATCCTGATCGCTTCGAGCAGGCGCAGGGTGCCAATGCCATCGGCGTTGGCCGTATATTCAGGCGTATCAAAGCTCACTTTTACGTGGCTCATAGCCGCCAGATTATATATTTCATCAGGCTGTGTTTCCTGGATGATCCGAATAAGATTGGTGCTGTCGGTCATATCGCCATAATGCAGGCGAAAGCGTACGTCTTTTTCATGCGGATCCTGGTACAGGTGATCGATACGATGGGTATTGATCAACGATGAACGCCTTTTAATACCATGTACCATATATCCTTTCTCTAATAAGAGCTCTGCAAGGTAGGCGCCGTCCTGGCCGTTAACACCGGTTATAAGTGCTGTTTTCATGTTTTGTTTTTTGGTGAATGGTGAATGGTCAATGGTGAATGGTGAATGGTCAATGGTGAATGGTCAATGGTGAATGGACTCCTGCATTTCATTAGCCCGCTTTTCTACAAAATCTGCATATACCTGGCGCAAGCCTTCGCGTAACGAGATCTTATGCCGCCATCCGAGCCTATGCAGTTTGCTTACATCAAGGATCTTGCGGGGTGTACCGTCGGGCCGGGTTGCATCCAGCACAATGCGGCCTTCAAAACCCACCATTTCTCTGATCATTTCAGCGAGCTGTATAATGCTGATATCTTCGCCCACACCCACATTTATCGTCGCTTTATCATTATAATTTTTCATCAGGAATATAGAGGCATCGGCCAGATCGTCGGCATGCATAAACTCACGTAAAGGCGATCCGGTGCCCCAGATCACTACCTGAGGTTCATTCCGTTCTTTGGCTTCATGAAATTTTCTGATCAATGCGGGCAGCACGTGACTGCTTTGCAGATCATAGTTGTCATTGTAGCCATACAGGTTGGTAGGCATGGCCGAAATAAAATTGCAGCCATGCTGGTCGCGGTACGCTTCGCACAATTTGATCCCGGCAATCTTTGCGATCGCATACGGTTCATTGGTCTGCTCGAGATACCCCGACAATAAATATTCTTCTTTCAATGGCTGCGGCGCCATTTTAGGATAGATGCAGGAGGAACCGAGGAACAGCAGCTTCTTCACATTGGCTACATAAGCCTGGTGAATGATGTTGGCTTCGATCATCAGGTTGTCGTACAGAAAATCGGCGCGCCAGGTATTATTGGCTACAATGCCGCCTACTTTAGCGGCTGCCAGGAATACATAATCCGGTTGTTCCGTTTCAAAGAAATCGGCCACGGCTTGCTGATCGCGCAGATCCAGCTCCCGGGAGCTGCGGGTGACCAGGTTCGTATAACCGGCTGCAGTCAATTTTCTGATGATGGCACTGCCAACCATCCCCCGGTGGCCAGCTACATAGATCTTATCTGAAAAGTGCATTATAAAAATAGTTATTGGTGTAAGAAGCGATAGGGATTACCTCTACGTTGGTCTTTTCTACTTCGGCTATCATTGCGTAACCCAGGGACGGAAGCTGTACTTTCACCGTTTTACTTCTCACTTCTATCACATCTCCCTCCTGTGCTATCAACGGACCGCTCGATATTCTAACCCGGTCTTTCATGTTTACATTTATCTTTTCCAGCGAAACATTTTGATATTCATCCAGAAATTGTTTCACCGCCTCGATCTCTTCATCGCGAATAACGGCAGGCTGACCCAGCCAGTAAACAAAATTCAAAATACCATCGGTTTGCCTGATGGCCAGGTGCTCCTGCGGGGTCGCATGCACAAAAACATAGGATGTAAATAAAGGCTCTAATACAAGTTTCTTTCTATCGGCCCATTGACGAACCACTTTATTCAAAGGACAATAGTTCTCAATGTGCTTTCTTGTCAGCAGATCGGCTACCTTCTTTTCCCAGCGCGGCCGCGTATACACGGCATACCATTTCTTATTCGTATCCATATGCTTCTTTTAAGTTTGAATTAAACAGGCTCCGCCCAACTCAGTTACAGACCCTGTAACTGGCAATTCATTTTCAATATGTACTTTGGGTTTTTAGGGAAGGTGGCCGCCCGCTGTCAGCGGGCAACGCACCTCGATATTACGTGCGGTTTCAGAGTGGTCCTCCGCCGTTGGGCGGAAGACCCTATCCTATCTAAACCGGTTTGAATGATGTCTTTTTCTTTCTGTTCTCTTTATAGGCATAACCATCGCCATAACCGTATCCATACCCGTAATGATGTTTACCAAATCCACGCGGACGAATACCATTGAATACAATGCCCATATTCTTCAGGATATTCACCTTGCTGTTCTTATCAAGCTGCTCTACCAGCACTTTTGGCGTATGCCGGTGCCTGATAACATATAAGGTGGCATCGCATAATGGCGATATGATGTAACCATCTGTTACCGGACCAACCGGTGCTGTATCGATGACGATATAATCAAAGATGCCATCTAGGTAATTCAGCAGTTCGGGCAGGCGGTTGCTGGTTAAGAGTTCTGTTGGATTGCCCGACAATGGCCCTGCCGGTACAAAGAATAAATTATCGTTTACCTCACTGCGTTTAATGATCTCTTCCGGCTCACGGGTACCTAACAAGTAACTGGAGATACCAACATCTGACCGCAGATTCAGGTATTCGCTGATGGCCGGGCTGTGCAGGTCCATTTCGAGCAACACAACTTTTTTACCGGTCATGGCCATACTCAATGCCAGGTTGGTAGCGATAAAGCTCTTACCTTCCCCGGAGATCCCAGAGGTAACCAGCACTTTTTTATGCGTGGTATTGATGCCCAGGTAATTCAAGGCCACCCGCAGTTTGCGGAACTGCTCTGCCACAAACGTGCGGCTGTTGGCACCACCGATCACGATCGGGTTCTTTGTTTTGTCCTGGGAAATTTCTGCGATCACAGGATGTGCGGTCAGCCGCTCGATATCGTGGCGATACATTATTCTCTTATTGAACAGTTCTTTCAGTGTTATCCAAACGATGCCTGCAGCCAGGGCTGTAATAACAGCAATGGCGAATACAATCGGCGTTTTTGGCGTTACGGGTGCTACGGTAGAGGATGCTTTATCAACCACGCGGCTGTCAGACACATTGGCTGCATAGGAAAGTGCGGTCTCTTCCTTCTTTTGCAGCAAAAACTCATAAATGCTTTGCATGGTGCTTTGCTGACGGCTTATCTCTATCAGGTCACGCTCTTTTTTGGGAATCGTTTGTAATACGGAGGTATAAGAGCTGTTGGTGCTGGCCAGGTTCGATTTACTGGCTTCCAGGCTCTGCCGCTGGTTCTGGATATTCTCCAGGATACCCGGTTTTATCCGGTTTATCTGATCGGCCACAGACGCCAGCAATGGGTTGTTCTCGGCCGTTGTGGCTTTCTTCTTCTCGTACTCCAGCTCCAGCTCATATAATTTATCGAGCAGGTTCGATAATACGGGATCAGTAACGCCTAAGGTAGAAGGAGCAATGCTGCTCTTATTGTCTTTTTGCTTTACGTAATTCTCTACCTGGTTCAGCACAGCGATCTTCATATCAATTTCGCTCAGCTTCTGGTCATTGGCGCTTACATTTTCCAGGAACAATTTACCCTGCTCACTCACATTAACCGCTTCCTGTTCTGATTTATATCTTTCGATCCTGTTCTCTATGTTGCTCAGATCGCGCGATACGTGGTTCAACCTGTCTTCCACAAACCGCAGCGTATTGGCGGCCAGGGTATTCTTGTCTTTCAGCATCGCGATATTGTAAGCGGATAACAATTCATTCAGGATATCTTCGCCCCTTTCAGGCACTTCATCGCGAATGGAAAGATTCAGGATTGAAGACAATTTACTGGCCGATGCAATGACCAGGCGGTTCTGAATGTCTGCAATGGCTTTTTTGGGTTCCATCAGGGAAAAATAGAACTGTCCGCCGGGCACATAAGCGGTATCTTTCAACCGGTCGTTCGGTACAAATTGCAGGGTACCGTAGGGGGTAGCTACCCATTCGTTAATGGGAAAACTATCTATGCCAATGATCACTTTCTTTTCATACCTGGCATAGGTAAAAGGTACTTTTTTTACTTCGCGCAAGCTGTCGGGACTTTGCACTTTCACAACAACCGGTGAAGTGGTATAAGCTGGCAGTCCGCCGGGCGTAAAACCTTTTTTGCTAAACCAGTTGGAAACGGCGTTAGCGGATAACCATTTATTGTGCTCCAACCATGTATTGATCTTCCGTTCTTCATATACGGGAGCGTATAACTTCAGGTTATTTACGACTTCCTTTACCAGTGTACGGGATTGCAATACTTCCATTTCATTTTCCAAGATCTTTTTCGTCGATATCAGGTTCAGGGATTCCAGTCCTTTGGAGTCCTCCACTCCTTTTTTCTCATCTTTAATTAATAACCGCGCTGTGGATTCGTACTTTGGAATGGCATATCGCATGTACACGCATGCCGCTCCTATTGCGAGCAACAACAGCAATACAAACCACGGCCAATTTGAAGCATACCGGTTCCATAGTTGGCTAAAACTGGTTTCCTTACTCTCCATTTCCAGTCCGTTTTTGTGTGTTACCTGCATAAAATATATTTTATCTAGTTAAACGATCGACTACAATTACACCCAGTGATAAAGCGCTGAAAACAATCGGTAACCAAAGCTGCGCACGCCCTGTACTGGCTACCTTCGATTTATTTGGCTCCACATACACTACATCATTTGATTTTAAATAGAAGTATGGGGATTTGAACAACTCTGTGGAATTCAGATTTAACCGGTGCGTAACCTTCTGGCCATCCTCATCGCGGATCACCAGCACATTATCGCGTTTGGCGTAAATGGTAAGGTCTCCTGCGAGTCCAATGGCCTCAAGTAAAGAGATCCTTTCGCTGGGCACCGTCACTACCGTGGGGTGCGCCACCTCGCCTAATACAGTTACTTTAAAATTCAGGAAGCGAACTGTTATAATCGGGTCTACCAACAGTTTTTTATCGAGCAATGTCTTGGTCAGATGATCTTTTAGTTCTTCCTTGGTCAATCCGGCCGCTTTTACCTGGCCTAAAAAGGGAAATTGAATATTGCCATTGCCATCCACGAGAAAACCGGTGGCTGCGGTTGTAGTTGTGGTTGATGTGCCTGCACCGCCGGGCGCATTGTTGTTATTTGCCTGATTGAAAACAGCCGAAGCTTCGGGATTCAAACTGCTCACTGAAATACTCAGGAGGTCGTTAGGCTGTATCACCAGTTTCGGAACGACCGGCGCTGCAAAAGATCCATTCTTCTGGTCTGAAAAATAAACTGCCTTCTTCGTATTAACACAGGATACACCAGCTAACAAAATCAGTAAAACACAATAAGTTTTCAGGGCCTGCCATATACGTGGCAATGCCATGTTTATCCTATAACCCATAATTGAATTTTAAATTTGCTTGATAAGCTATTTTTTAATTACGCTACACTACGGATAATCATATCCTGTCAAATCAGGTACAAACCAGGGAAAGAGGTGTTTTTGATAAGCAAGCAATAGATCGTTCAGGATTTCGGGGGTCCTATATCAAAAAGCTTGCACATTTATCGGGCTCACTTTATACATTTTATGTGCCAGTTTTAAATTATTGTCCATTTTGAAATGATTTTCAGCTTACAAGCAAAGGCTATTTAATAAACACGTTCAACACCTACAGGACTTGTTTTTAATTTGTTATTAACAGAATATAAATACCGCTCGCCCTTTGTTTTTTTCACTTCACTTACATAATTCTTTATATCCTGTTCTTTTTCTTTCTGACAGATCAACAGTACGTCTGAAGTATCCACGACTATGTAATTCTGAAGCCCCTGCAATACGACCAGCTTTTCATCTGAAGCATGTACCACGCATTGTGTTGTGTCAATAACCATTACACTGTTACCGGCCACTGCATTATCGCGCACATCTTTTCCCATATTCTCCCAGGCGCTGTTCCATGTTCCAAGATCGCTCCACCGGAATGTAGCAGGTATTATAAAAACATTCGTGGCTTTTTCCATTACCCCCACATCAATTGATACATTTTCACACACCGCATATATATCGGCGATCATTAATCTCTCAAAACTTGTTCCAAGCCAAGTTTCTTTCTCTTTAAACAATTGATACAGATCGGTAAGATATTTTTCAATTGAACTTATGATCGATCTGGCCTTCCACACAAAAATTCCCGAGTTCCACAGGTATTCCCCACTGCTTAGAAACTGGGCAGCACGCTCTGCATTTGGCTTCTCGGTGAAAGTGATCACTTTATGAACGCCGTCGTTAATTGCGCTTTTGTCGAATTGTATATATCCATACCCCGTATTGGGATAAGTAGGCTTGATGCCTAATGTAAGCAATGCATCATGCTTTTCTACAAATTGCAGGGCCCTGGTACACACGTTCTCAAACTCCTGTTGATCGAGAATGAGATGATCGGCAGGCGCTACTATGATCGATGCATTGAAATCCTTTTGCAGGATCTTGAAGGATGCATAAGCGATGCAGGGACCTGTATTCTTTCTGTCGGGTTCGGTTAAGATATTTTCCTTTGGCAACAAAGGCAGTTGCTTTTCTACTATGCCTGCATAATCTGTAGAAGTAACTACATAAATATTTTCAATGGGCGCTAATTTGTCGAAGCGCTTGAAAGTTTGCTGGATCAGTGTTTCTCCAGTACCCAATATATCAAGGAATTGTTTGGGATAATCCGTTCTGCTTACCGGCCAAAATCTTGAACCAATACCGCCAGCCATAATTACCACATAAGTTGATCGTTGCATACGTTTTATTTTGTTTCAGCAAAAAGTTGCACTAACAAACAGATCCTGCTTGTGCTGTTAGTAGCAATCGTTGTTTTATTAAATCGGAAATAGCCTGAATACGCTCTGAAGCAACCCATGCATCGCACCCACGTCTAATAGAGTTTAGTACTCAATCCTCCTTGCATGGCTATTAATTGTAAATGGGACATTATCATTTGTTTGGAACCCCATTGCCTTATGCAAATACAAGGCCTTAAATAAAAATGTGGACTCACTTGGGATCAATTCCACATGCCTCAAAAAATGGTATCGATTCATTCAGATGATGATCTATGCAGTACAGGACTGCATTTGGCGGGCATTACCGGTGGATAAAAAGAAGTTATCAACATTATTGCTAATATGCATTTAGCAAAAATTCATGCAGTTTACTGACCAAAATCATCAAGATTGGGTAATAAAATACTCAAACCTCATGTTATTTTCCATCAGTTGATCTAAAATAGCGTGAAGTTTGCAGAAAGACCGATATTATTAACGATCGTTATGTTATGGTTAATAGTTACTCAAACATGCCGATGGCAATGGCATTCTGGATCATTTTTCCATTGACGAATTTCATGAGCATGAACATAATAATTGTTTTACCGGTCTCCAGCCGGCCGATATCAAAACTGATCGTGGTTGCTGTCAGGTTTTTGGCATCATCATTCAGGATGTCGCCATAGTCCTCATACGTGTAATGATAACCTTTCCAGGGTGTTTTAAATGGATTGTTGCTGTCCGCTGCGCCGGATTCATTACTGAAATCGAGTTCCTTTCCATTATAGAGTGGCTCATTCAGGACCAGGTTATAAGTGAGCGAATCGAGTGCACTTAACCGGCCGGTGCCTTTGAAGGTGAGGGAATTTCTTTTCCGTTTGATGACCAGCGTTTCATCGCCTGTTTTTACCAGCTCATGCGCAGGTTTGGTTTCCCCGCCGAGCAGGTATTCATTAAATTCTTCCTTTGTTAAGCCAAATTTTGCGTAAATGACGGTAGAGTCGGTAACATGTGCCAGTGAGTCGCGGATCCAGGCTGCGTTTTCCTGCATGGCCTTCCTTACTTTGTTGGAGAGCTCTGTCTGTCGGGCCGTTACGCTATTTTTAATACTCATAACGTCTACCTTGTGTTCGCCCTGGCTGAGCCATGATTTAATGTCTTCTCCAAATTGCTGCGCCTGGGCAGACTGACAAAAGCTTTTCCCGGAAAACACAGCTAAGGCAATAAACGCCAATGCGATGGATTTCATCGATATCAGATTAATGTATAAGGCCCCAAGATAATAAGGATATTTTGAATATAAAAGGGGCGGTTTTGCCGTTTGCGGTTTGCCGATCTCCTGCTGACATACTGTTGTCACTGGCCATGCTTTTCTTTGTAATAACAATTAAAAACAACGATCATGGCTACTAACAACATCACTGCAGCAGCAACAGCAACCGCTATTGGTTACTTAATGAAAAACTATGCGAATTACAATTATTGGGCAAACAGCACACTGGTTAGCTGGTTAAAGACCAAACCAGCAGCAACGCTGGAGCAGGAAGTGGCTTCCAGCTTTCCGAGCATCCGCCTTACATTGCAACATATCTGGCAAACCGAACGCTACTGGCTGACTATTATCAGAAAAGATCCGCCCCAAACTTTTGATGAATTTACCGGAACCGTGCAGGAACTATTTGCTGCTTTGTTGAAAACAGCTGGCGAGCTGGCCGCTTATACCAATAGCATGACAGACGAAATGATCGAGGACCGCACCCTGATCGTGAGCCCCTGGTTCCAGAGCGATTTCCCGAACTTCGAATACATCATGCATGTTGCCAATCACAGTACTTATCACCGCGGACAGATAATAACCATCGGCCGCCAGCTTGGTTTTACCGATGCGCCTATGACGGACTACAATTTATATAATGTGGATGGGAAGGATTTTTAAGGTGTTACCGGGTTCCAGGTTGCAGGGCTCGAAATTCACAACTACCGATAAATAGCTTGCCTACTGAATTGCTTGACACCGGGGAAGATGGACTGCCATTTCGGGAGCAATTTGCCAATTGTTTATTGTGAACTGCCTATTGATTACATTTGTTTCCACAACACGCAAAAACAACCAAATGGAATATAAATTACAAAACCCGGTTCATGGCACTATAGGTATGGAAAAGTATACCTGTGTTATTGAATGGCGAAACGGACAATTCATAGCAGATGAACCGGTGAAACATGGTGGAAAAGACGCCGGTCCCGATCCTTTTACTTTATTATTATCCTCGCTGGCTTCCTGCACGCTTATCACCCTGCGTATGTATATCGACCGGAAAGGCTGGAATATTCCCGAGATAAAAGTGAACGCCAATTTGTTCCAGACAAAAGACAGTGAAAACCTGACTACCTATATAGATCGCGATATTTCATTCCCTGCCGGGGTAACACCGGAACAAAAGGACAGGCTGCTGGAAATTGCACAACAATGTCCCGTCTCCAAATTACTTGAAGGCAATATCAAAGTAAGAAGTTATGTTTATCACGAAGAAGATGTTGACAAAAAACTGAAGTATAGCAATGATGATATAACCGTGGTGTGGAAGCCTGAACTGTGCAAACATTCCGGCCGCTGCGTTACGCAATTACCGAAAGTGTTCAACTTAAAAACAAAACCGTGGGTAACCATGAGCGGCGCCGATACGGAGACGATTAAAGCGCAGGTTGACAAATGCCCAACGGGGGCGTTGAGTTGGTACCCGCAGGCAACTACCCCGCTACCAAATACCCCCCAACCCTCTGAAGGGGGCGAAGCGCCGTCGATCCTTTAATAGAAGCAAGATCTTTCAGGTCTTTAACTGTTCCTTCAGGAGCTAAATTGATAAACTCGTAACTACGTTTACAACGGTGCCACGGTTTTGCACATGCGACAACCGTGACACCGTTTTTACTGGCTACAGCCTTTTGCCTCGTTGCCTTTTTGCCATGCGCCTTCCGCCTTGCGCCTTTTGCTTTAAGCCTTGAGCCTTTAGCCTTGTGCCTTAAGCCTTGCGCCTTCCAACGAAAAAAACGCTGGCTACCACCAGGCGCTAAAAATTAAATAATGTTTAATTCATTGTTTCCAGAACTTTATTTATCTTAAATATATAAAGCTTTTAAGTTTATTAAACTTAAATAGCAGTTACTTTGGCAAAGAAATCAATGAACAGGCCTATTTGTAAATAGCCGGCAACACATCGGTTCGAACCGCCCTTTTAATTCATCCCCTTACAGTTTAATTATTGTGAAACAATAATGGTTTATCTATTTCACCAAACTGATCTAACAACACAAAAAAGTACCAACTAAAACTTTGTCAACATGAAAAAAGGAAATTCTATCCGCCAGCAGGCGTGCAATCCCCGCATGCCCTGGAAAAATGCAGCCTACATAACAACCACCTGGTTCCTGGCGCTGGCCTTATGCCTGGCCGCCTGTACAAAACAGTTCCGGGATGCAACAAAAGAAGATGCCGACGGCCAACCAACCGCAAGAACCGCCAGTACCGAAAGCTATATTTCAGACATGAACCCTATTAAAGTAATGTCGTTTAACGTCAGGAACGACGCTGCTGGCGACCCCTTTTCGCAGGATGTGCGGAAGGATTATTGCCTGCAGATCATCCTCGAGAACAATGTGGATATTGTAGGTCTGCAGGAAATTGCGGTTACCGAGATCGAAGAATGGTTCAATACCCAGCTCGCAGCAGCCGGCTATGGCTATTACAAAAGCGGCACCTCTAACGGTTCCCCAAAAACGATCTATTACAAGAACGCGCGCTTTACCCGTACGGCTGCAGGCTGGTTCACTATGATAACGTCCGATATCCGCACCGGCAAATGGGTGGTGCTGCAGGACAAGCTCAACACTGCCAACAGCTACTTCGTAGTGAACAGTCACTGGACTACCGCTGGCTCTGCCGACCGCCAGCTCAATGCCGATACGGTACTATTAAGTATCCGGCAAAACAATACCGCCAACCTGCCGGTCATCTGCCTCGGCGATTTCAATGCACGGCCAGGTACTGCGGAAATGTCGATCATTAAGGACGCCAGCGGTTACAATATGGTGGATGCGTTGTTTGAAGCCGATGGCGCTCCTACTTTCCATGGCTGGGATGCAGTGGGCGATTCCAAGATCGATTATATCCTGAGCACCCGCAACCTCGCCTTCACTACTTCAAGCGTGATCACTAAAAGCTTTACCGTAAACGGACAAACGCTGTGGCCTTCCGACCATTATCCTATCATGGCATCTTTTGTTCCTTATATCTTCGGCAGCGGACACAACGACGTCAATGGCATCAGCGCCAGCGCTGCTACCAAATACTATTTTGCCGATGTAGACGGTGATGGTGATGCCGATAAAATTTACTGGAACTATACGTTCGACAGCGGTAAACCCCGGGTATTCCTGTCGAATGGCAATGGTACTTTTGCAGCAACAGCTGTTACCCATGCGGCAGGGGCTTCTACGTCCTCAACAACGCGCTATCATTATGCCGATATCAATGGAGATGGCAAAGCCGATCAGATCCGCTGGAACCCTTCGCTGAATGCGGGACATACATTGGTATACCTGGCTACATCAGGCGGTAATTTCAGCACTACTGCTATTGACAATCCGGAAGGCACTAGCGCAGGCACTACCACCATTTATAATTTTGCCGATGTGAATGGCGATGGCAGGGCAGATAAAATTTACTGGAATGCTACTTTCGACAACGGCCGTACCCGCGTGTACCTGGCTACTTCAGGCGGCAGCTTCAGCGGCACTGTAGTCAACGGAAGTGAAGGCGCCAGCACTACTGCCGGTACGCAGTTCTGGTATGCCGATGTGAATGGCGATGGGAAAGCCGATAAAATATTATGGCATCCTGATCTTAACGCCGGCAAAACCATGGTCTATTTATCTGATGGCGATGGCACATTTACCGAGAACGCTTCCTTCAGCAATGCTGCCACCAGTGGGTTGAGCAATACACGCTTTTATTTTGCCGACATGAACGGTGACGGCCGGGCCGATAAAGTATACTGGAACCCCGACAACTATGTTGGTTATTTGAAAGTGTATTATTCTGACGCCGGTGCTTTTAGCGGCCCCATCCATACCTTAAGAGGCACCTCACAAAGCGAGAACACCTGCTTCTATTTTGCTGATATTAATGGAGATGGAAAGGCTGATCAGATCCGGTGGAATTATGGCGAGCATAGCGGGCAATTGAGAAATTATTTTGCCAGGTAAGCAAGTTTTAAAGTCCAAAGTTAATGAGTTATTGAGTTATTCAGTTCATAAGTTCATAAGTCCTTGAGGTTGTAAGTAGTCGCGAGGTTGAACAACTGAATAACTCAATAACTGAACAACTATAAACTTTGAACTTTAAACTATTAACTATGAACCGATGGCCTTCTTCCATCCAAGATACCATTGTTTATGTGTATCTACATCCCTGGGAGACAAGTTATCTTTCACGAGTTTCAGCTCCTGCAGTTGATCCAGCCCGGTATATACGCCTGCTTTCAATCCGGCCATATAGGCCGCGCCTAATGCAGACACCTCCGGGAAACCACTGATGGCTACTTTGCGGTTCAACTGATTGGCCAGGAATTGCACCACAAAGCGATTACCGGTAATGCCGCCATCGACCATCAGCTGATCTAACAACAGGCCGGCATCGGCTTCCATTGCGCCTATTACATCTTTAATCTGGTAGGGAATCGATTCCAGGGCTGCGCGTACCAAATGATTTTTGCTGGTAGCGAAGGTTAACCCATGAATACTGGCTTTCCTGTTCATTTCCCAGTAAGGAGCGCCGAGCCCGCTAAAAGCAGGGATCAGGTATACGCCCTGGTTATCTTCCACTGCGGTGGCCATGGCTTCCGTTTCCCGGCTGTCATGGAACAACTGCCATTCCTGTTTCAGCCATTCAATTGTAGCGCCACAGGTAACGATCACGCCTTCCAGTGCATAACACACCTGTTGTTCCGTGCTCCAGCAAATAGTGGTCACCATGCCGGTCGATGACAAGATTGGCTGGCCGCCAATGTTCATCATTACCGAGCATCCGGTTCCCAGGGTTGCTTTGGCCGAGCCAGGCGCAAAACAGTTCTGGCCAAAAGCCGCCGCATGCGAATCGCCGATCAAACCGGTGACAGGAATGGGCGTTTCAAACAAACCCAGCAGGTCGGTTTCACCAAAATGATAAGAAGAAGGGACACAACGGGGCAGGTTCAGCGATCGCAGGTTAAACGATTGCAAGAGTTCTGCATCCCAGTTGAGGGTAGTTATATTGAAGAACAAGGTGCGGGAAGCATTGGTATAATCAGTATAATAGCTTTTTCCTTTCGTGAATTTATACAGCAGCCAGCTGTCGATGGTGCCAAAATAAGCCTCGCCATTATCGATGGCCTGACGCACAGCGGGTACGTTTTCGTACAACCAAACCAGTTTGGTACCGGAGAAATAAGGATCCACCAGCAGGCCCGTCTTTGTTTTGATAGCATCGGCAATGGGATCGGCTGCCAGGCGTTCGCAAATGTTCACCGAGCGTTTGCATTGCCACACGACGGCATTGTATAATGGCCGGCCGCTTTTATCCCATACCACGAATGTTTCGCGCTGGTTCGAGATTCCAATTGCTTTTATGGCGCGTACATCTCTATCCTGCCGTTTGAATTCTTCCAGACAATGCCGTACGGACGTAAGCACGTTCTGCACAATTCCTTCCGGGTCCTGCTCAACAAATCCATCCGCCCCATAATTGGTTTGCAACGGCTCATGCCCGCGCGCCACCACTTTCCCATATTCGTTGAAGATAATGGTTTTGGTACTGCTGGTTCCCTGGTCTATTGCTAATACATATTGTTGCTTATTGTTCATGCTGACTCCGTATAAAAAATTTCTCGATTTTGGGATTTTGAGATTTGTAATAAGGCTCTTAAGTAAATCTAAAAATCTCTACATCTCAAAATCAGCAATTAAATGGCTATTTCTTTTTCCCACCTTTATCAATGATCACGGCTATCAGGATCACCGCTCCTTTTACTACCTGTTGCCAGAAGGGAGAAACGTTCAACAGGACCAGGCCGTTGTTCAACACGCCGATGATCACAGCGCCCATTACCGTTCCACCGATACTGCCTTTACCGCCCGATAAAGAAGTACCACCGATCACCACCGCAGCAATGGCATCCAGCTCATAACCGGTACCGGCATTGGGTTGTGCAGAATCGAGCCGGGATGTAACCATAATACCCCCTACTGCCGCCAGCGCACCGGCTATACTATATACAATGAGTTTTACTTTATTAATGCTGATGCCTGATAAAATGGCCGCATTTTCATTGCCGCCAATGGCATAAATGTACCGGCCCAGCCTCGTTTGCCGGGTAATAAAGGATGCGATCAGCACGACCATACCGGCAATCCACACAGGTACGGGAATACCCAGGAACCAACCGGTACCGATCACCGAAAACGCCGGCCCCAGATTGCTGATCGGATGGCCTTGTGTCCACAACATGGTGAGCCCGCGGGCAATGGTAAGCATGGCCAGCGTGGCTACAAAAGGAGGTACTTTGAATTTCGTTATTACAAATCCGTTAAACCAGCCAAGCAGCGCACCTGCAATGATGCCAGCCAGCAAAGCGCCCAGTATCGTAAAGCCAATGAACAGATCGGCGGAAGGCATTTTGATCCCATTCTTTAATAAACCGGCGGTGATGGCGCCACACAGGGCGAGCACCGATCCTACAGACAGATCGATGCCTGCGGTAAGCACGATAAGCGTCATACCCACGGATATGCATACGTTCACTGCGATCTGCCGCAATACATTCCAGCCATTGTCCATGGTTAGGAATTTGTCGCTCAAAATGGCAATGATGGCACACAGAGTAACCAGCGCGATCAGGGATTGCAGCCGGGCAAGGTTTATTGTATTATTTTTTTGAATCGCAATCATCAGGCAGTAATATTATGTTGTATGGCATATTTAAGCACATTGCTCTCGGTAGCTTCCGTCACCGGCATATCCGCAGTCAACCGTCCCTCTGCCATCACAAGCACCCGGTCAGATGCCGTAAGGATCTCCGGCAATTCGGAGGATACCAGCAGAATGGCCATACCGGCTTCCGCCAGCTTCTTCATGAGGTTGTAGATCTCGAAACGTGCATTGATATCGATCCCCCGCGTTGGTTCATCGAGCAGCAGGATGCGCGGATTGGTGGCAAGCCATTTGGCCAGCACGATCTTTTGCTGATTGCCACCGCTCAGGTTACCGGCAATGTTGTTTTCTGAATAAGTTTTAATGCCCAGCCGTTGGATATAATCTTTTGAAAGCCGGGTCTCTTTTTTATTATGCAGTACGATGCCCCATTTTTCCAACTGGTTCAACACCGTAATGCTGATATTGGTCTTTATTTTTTGATCGAGGATGAGCCCATGCGCTTTGCGGTCTTCCGGCACCAGTGCAATGCCGTGTTTGATAGCCTGAATGGGCGTTTGTATGTGCACCTGTTGTTCATGCACAAATATATTACCCGTGGCTCTTTTCGGATGGAGCCCGAAAAGGGTTTCCATCAATTCTGTTCTGCCGGCGCCCATCAGTCCGTATAAACCTACGATCTCGCCTTTGTGCAGCGTGAATGAAATATCGGTGAGCACGTTGGCGCCATGCCGCGACGTGCTTTTCAAATTGATGTTTTGCACGCGCAGAACCGGTTCGGTGAACGTTTGCTTGGTATTTCCGGCTGGTCCGTTCACGGCACGGCCGGTCATTTTCCGGATCAATGCATCCTGCGTCATTTCCGCCATAACACCACTCTCCACCGTGCATCCATCGCGCATAACGACAAAGCGGTCGGCAATGGTGAACAGCTCTTTCAGCTTATGGGAAATGTAAACGATCGTTTTGCCTTCACTCCTGAGCTCATCGATGATCACAAACAGGTTATCTACTTCTTTATCGCTGATGGCTGATGTAGGTTCATCCATGATGATGACACTGGCATTCGTATATAACGCCTTGGCAATTTCAACCAGCTGTTGTTGTCCTACTTTTAAAGAACCCACCAGCGCAGCAGGATCTGCGTCGAGCTTTACTTTGGCGAGCAGCTTTTGGGTTTGCCGCGTCATTTCTTTTTTATCCAGTATGCCAATGGCATTGCATTTTTCCCTGCCCAGGAAAATATTCTCAGTAATACTTAAGCCAGGCACCAGGTTCAGCTCCTGGTGAATGATCACTATGCCTTTGGCCTCCGCATCTTTTGTTCCCGTAAGCTGCAGCACCTCGTTGTTGAAGATAATGTCCCCTTCGTAATCCACATGTACGCCTGACAACACTTTCATGAGTGTTGATTTACCGGCGCCGTTCTCCCCGATGATAGCATTCACCTTACCAGGATGCAGTTCCAGGTTGACATTATTCAGGGCAACCACCCCGGCAAACTTTTTCGTTATGTTACGGGCGATCAACATTTATTGTTGAATGATTTTACATTGAACAGGTATAATTTCCAGATCGCTGAGGCCATTCATCCGGCTGCGCTCGATATGCGCCCTGTTAAGCTCAATGGCGCCGGTACAGGTAATGCTGTCTGATTTCCTGACCTGCTCTTTAAAAGCGGGCAACACGCGTTTGCGAACCAGCTTATTTAATTCCTCCGATACATTGTTCAGGTCGGTGGTGTTTACAAAATCCCTGATATCCAGCAGGCGCGATGCATCGCGGATGGCGTTGCCATACACGTATTCAGTTGTGATCTTTACAGTGAGTGGATCAGCTGCGCTGCCTGCCAGCACGGTAATATCGTCTTCATTTACGGCCAGCACCTTGCCGGTGAGTTTCACCAGTCCATACCGAACATTACCAATGCTCATGGAATTGAACCAGGTATCGAAGGCATAGCCGGGGTTTGTTTTTATGGTTGATCGTAATACATCGAGCGTGACAGCGCTATCGAGGGTTGCCGGCAGTTTCGTAACCCAGAGTTTTTCCGCAAAGGAAGCCGCATCAAAAGCGGTTTGTTCTTTTGTTTGTACTTCACTCAGTTTTTTTATGTAGACTGAATTATAGGCAAGCAATCCTATAACCAGCACCAGCAATAGATATTTGACTATTTTCCTGGTCATGCATTATTTTTTTCCGTAGGCGATGTATTCGTTAATGTTCTTGGGTGTTACCAGTTCCACGGCAACCGGGATCTTCTGCGGGAAATTCCTTCTGCCTTTGATGTATTCATCAGCAAATTTCGCCGCCGTTTCTGCCATTACTTTGGGGAACTGCATACCGGTGCCGGCCACCTTGTTCTCTTTTATGGCGGTGATCACATCTTCGGCGCCGTCAAAACCATACACTTTTACTTTCGAAGCTTTTCCGGCGGCGACCAGTGCCTGGTAAGCGCCCATGGCCATACCGTCATTGCCGCAAAAAACGGCGTCTATATCAGGATGTGCCTGCAGAATGCTTTCCATTACTTCCATGGCTTTATTGCGGTCGAAGTCGGCGCTTTGCCGGGCAACCATCTTCAGCCCGGGGTAATTATCGGTAACACTGTGAAAACCTTTTGAGCGGGCCCAGGTATTGTTATCTCCTACCAGCCCCAGCAATTCAACATAATTGCCTTTCTTGTTCAGCTGTTGCGTAAAGCTCATGCCGATGGCCACTGCGCCGGAATAACTGTCGGATAATATTTGGGAGGTAGCGGCATTGGTGGCATTGATCTCACGGTCCATACAAAATACCGGGATGCCCGCGGCTTTTGCCTTCAGCACATTGGCCACAGAGCCATTGGCGTCGGTAGAGTTGAAGAGGATCGCATCAAAACCGGCCACAATGATGTTCTCGAAATGGTCCCCTTCTGTAGCGGTGTTATTTTGTGAATCGAAGATCTTGGCATCGTAGCCCAGTGCTGTAGCCCGGGCAGCGGCGGTTTCGGCCAGGAAAACAAACCAGGGATTGTTAAGTGTTGATACAACAACAGCCATCTTCTTTTTTCCTGATGCAGTCTTTTTTTGCTTACACTGGGTAAACACTACCAGCAGGCCAAGCAATACTATTTTTACATATAATGGCAAGACTCGTTTCATCGGCGTAAAGTTTTTTCGGTGTGCACACTTTCAAAGTGTGCACACCTTTTCATTATAACAAGCTCTTCACCACTTCAGCAATTCCATCTTTGGTAATATGATAGTGATTAAAGATATCCTGTTGTGAACCGGTGACGGTGTATTCATCCGGAATACCTACAATACGGAACGGCTTATGCAAACCATGCTGCATGAGGTAAGCGGCGCAGGCTTCGCCCAATCCACCATATACACTGTGCTCTTCCACGGTCACAATGGCTTTGCAGGTAGCAGCCAGTTTTGCCAGCAGGCCGGTATCCAATGGTTTGATGGTATGCATACTCACCACGGTTACATGAATGCCCTCTTGCGCCAGCAATTGAGCAGCCTGCAAGGCGGGGTACACAGTTTCGCCACAGGCGATCAATGCAGCGTCGGTACCTTCGGTGATCACGCGGCCTTTACCAAATACAAACGCATCGTCGTTTACTTCCTTCAGGTTGTTCATCACCTTTTTGCCAAACCGCAGGTACACCGGACTGTTGGTTTTTGCTGCCAATGCCGTAGCCTGGGCTGTTTCAAAATTATCGGCCGGAACAACTACAGTAATATTATTAATGGCCCTGAGTGCTGCAAAGTCGTGCAGGCTGTGGTGGGTAGAACCCAACGCGCCATAACTTACACCGGCACTAATGCCCACAACGGTGACGGGATTGTCGCTATACGCCACATCGTTCTTGATCTGTTCCAGCGCCCGTGCTGTTAAAAAACAGGCCGGTGATACGGCAAACACTTTTTTGCCGGCAGCAGCCAGTCCCGCAGCAACCCCTACGAGGTTTTGTTCGGCAATGCCTACTTCTACGATCTGCTCAGGAAATTTCTTACCAAAGGGAACGAGCTTACCAGAGCCCCGCGAATCGCTGGTCACTGCAATAATGTCGCGATCATTGGCCGCCAGTTGCTGCAGCACTTCTGAAAAGATCTCCTGGTTGGGTTTAAATCCGTTCGGATCTGTATTTTCTATATGCGCCATTCTTTCTAATTACAGGTTACATGTTACAGGTTACACGGCCCTTTAAGACGAGCTTTTGTTTTATTGGGAAGCTGTTACCGGTCACCGGTTCCGGTTGCCGGGAAAATACAGCTTTCAGGCAGCACAGTAAAAGTTACCGGGATCTTCCTACTTTTTATTCCTTACTTCCTACTTCTTTTACACGGCTGCTTTTTGCATACTGTTATCCAGTTCACTTATCGCCAATGCATATTCTTCCTTACTTGGCACGCCATGGTGCCACTTGAGATTGTTCTCCATAAAGCTCACGCCTTTTCCTTTTACCGTGTGGGCGATGATCACGCTGGGTTTGCCAGGTTCAAAAGGCAGGCTGTCGAATGCCGCTTTAAGCGCTTCTATATCGTGGCCATCCACTTCTTTTACGGCCCAGCCAAAAGCTTTCCACTTTTCGTCGAGCGGATCTGTATTACACACTTCTGCCGTAGGCGCCGTGATCTGCAATGTATTTTTATCTACGATAGCACAGAGGTTATCGAGCTTGTAATGCGCTGCTGTTAATGCGGCCTCCCAGTTGGAGCCTTCGGGCAATTCACCGTCGCCCATCAGCGTGTACACCTTGTAATCCTTTTTATCAAGTTTCGCGGCAATGGCATTACCAACGGCAATGGGTAGTCCGTGACCTAAAGCGCCGGTGTTCTGCTCAACACCTTTTACTTTTCGGGTGGGGTGTCCAATATAATGCGACTTATACTTACAAAGCGTTTCCAGGTGTTCTTCCGGAAAAAATCCTTTATCGGCCAGTACAACGAACAGGGCTTCCACACAATGGCCCTTACTTTGAATATACCTGTCCCTGGTGGGTGAGGTGAAATTCTGTGGCGACACGTTCAAAACGTGGTTGTACAATACGTTCAGGATATCGATACAGGATAAGCTGCCACCGGTATGCCCGGCATTCGCACCCAATATGTACTTCAGGATCTTCTTCCTGTATTCGACCGACTTTATTTCCAAATCACTCCTTTTCATCATAGATTCTTTTAATTGGCATTAAGCGTTAGGCGTGCTGATAAACTTTCCAACCCAGGTAATTATCAAACGCTTCAGTAAGAATGCCTGCCGTTTTGCTGGCATTCATCACCACATGGTGCTCGAAGCCATTGCGGCAAACGTACTGCATCAGGCCCTGCAGGTTGTTGATCTGAGCAACGGCCCTGTTACCGAACGTATTCAGGGCATCGTTGGTAAGCTCGCCTTCGCCTACATACGCTTTGATGATGCCGAGGCTATCGTCGGTGCTTATGCGGCCATAGGTAAGCGGAGAAGCAGGCGTACGGCCTTCCAATGCACCGTAGGTATTTTCAACGCCTACGGTTGTTCCCAGGATCGGTGCCGTGCTGATCTGGATGTCGGGTAAAAAGGATTTGGCCCAGTTACCACAATGGAACAATACGCATTTGGTATCATCATTGGCATAGTTGTTATTCCAGTCAACCAGGGCGCTGGGCGTGCCGGATGCCAGTTGCATGGCATACATGCTCAGCGTTCCGGTTACATCTACCTCGCAGGCGCTGGGCAGCATGTTCTCACTCATCATACTCATGTTGGTGCACACGTTGCAGCCATAGTTCTGTTGCAGCGAGGTCCAACATTGAATGGCAGTGGCATCGAGTGCATTTTCGGCCATGAAATCGGCCAGCACCACATCGAGCTTTGCGATCTGGATCAGCTTTTCATTAGGCGTTTTGCCGGTTGAAGTATATGCTTTAATACCTTCCAGCTTCTCTTTTACGCGGGCATGGTCGGCGGTCAGTTTGCTGGCATTGCCGAGGATCTCCGACAGGTCGACCGTAGTTACAGAAATGCCATTGCGTTGCAGGATCTTTTCACTGTAACGAACGGTATTGAAAGCGCCGGGTCTTGCACCCACTGCACCAATGCGCACGTTACGCATACCTTTTACCACGCGGCAAACGGCGATAAAGTTTTTGAGGTCGGTGATGAAGGATTCATCGTTCGGACTTACCACATGTTTTGTAGTAAGGGAATATTTGATACCATATTGATACAGGTTGTTGCAAACAGAGATCTTTCCGCACCAGGCGTCCCTTCTGTTCACGACATCCATTTTATTCAGATCATCGGGATAACCCTGCACCAATACCGGCACATTGAGGTTAGCGAGCTTGATGGTTTCAGCAACGCCTTTTTCATCACCGAAGTTGGGCAATACGACCAGGATACCCTGTATGGCGTCTGCATGTTTCTTAAACAGATCGGCACAACGCTGCGCTTCTTTAAACGTTTCAACGCCGCCGAGTTTGGTATCGGCATCGGTGAGCAAGATGGGCGTAATGTTCAGCTTCTCAAATAGCGCAACAATTTCGGTGCGTGCTTCGGCCACTAATTTATCGGGGAAGAAATCTCTGTTCCCGATAATCACACCGAGCGTTGTTTTTGCATTTTTCATCTGGTAATTAAAATTTTTCTTTTTGCCAGATGGATCTTTCCATTGCAAAATTTTCATTGTTAATTTTTATAATGAAAATTTTGCCATGGACGATTCATCTTATATACTTGTTTCCGTTTTGTGATTTGTTCAAACTGTGGCACAACTCCAAGGTGCGCCTCACTTATTTATGTAGCAATGATCAATTCAACTTCCTGTTCTTCAAATAATTTCTTGTCTTTATCGGTTATTCCGTCGTCGGTAATAATATAATTGATCAATGACAATGCGCCCAGACTGGCAAAAGCGTTCTTTCCTATTTTGGAGGAATCGGCCACCAGGTAAGTCGTTTCTGCCGCTTCTATCATGGCTTTCTTTACAACGATATCGCTCAGGCTGGGATAGGTCAATCCTGATTTTAAGGAGATCCCTGCGGTAGCCAGGAACAGTTTTGATACGTTGATGCCTTTAAAGAAATCAGCCGCTTTTTGACCGGTCAGTGATAAGGTAGGCGGTTTAAATTCGCCGCCGGTCATTACTACTTCAATGCCCGGTTCGGTACCCAGCATCATGGCAATGTTGAGCGCGTTGGTGATCACGGTCAGGTTCCTGAACCCTTTTAACTTTTTGGCGATCTCGGTTACGGTAGAACCCGAATCGAGAATGATGGTATCGCCGCTTTCAATGAACTCAAGGCATTTGGCGGCGATCTTCTCTTTCTTCAGCGTATTGTCTTCCTGGTGGGCCACATAAAAGCCTTTCACCTGGTCTTCAATATTTTTCAAATAAGCGCCGCCGTGTTCGCGGATCACCATTTCCTCTTTTTCCAGCTTTTCAAGGTCCTGCCGGATGGTCACTTCCGTCACTTTAAAGATCCTCGCCAGGTCACCCACTTTTGCCGAACCATCTTCACGGAGCAATTCCAGTATTTTTTCTCTCCTTTGATTGGGTAGCATACAGTTTGTTTTGAGGCGCGCATTTTATCGTTTTCGACCCGCGCCTTTGCGAATCTATGACGAACGGCAGAACGAAAAGAAAATATTTTCGAACTACCATGCAAACCCCGGGCGTTGACCAAAAATAAGTAAACGATCGAAAAGAACCAAAAATAAACAAAAGAAAAGAAAGATGAAACCGGGTACATCAGCGGCATCCATTATTCCAAAACTAAAACATATCTACTTGATTTTCATAATAAACTATAGAAACGGTTATTTTCTGCCTTTTACCGTTTAGACCTAAAAAGAAAAAGATCGTAAAATGAAAGAAAGCGGCCCACAAGGATCTGGATTCCATAAAAAAAGCCATTCCGCCAGGCGGAACGGCCTTTTATCAGACACTAAAATTTCAGGTTAAAACTATTTTATAAAAAAGCTTGCTCTTTGCCTGATGTCCTCAGACGATGCGCCGATCATTACACTGAACTCACCCGGCTCCAGCACAAATTTCATATCGCGGTTATACAGTTTCAACTCATCGCGCGGAATGGTAAAAGAAACTGTTTTCGTTTCACCAGCCTTTAAATGCACGCGCTCAAACCCTTTCAACAGTTTCTCATAGGTAGTCACCGAGCTCAATACATCGCGGATGTACAGTTGCACCACTTCATCGCCTGCCACCTTACCGGTATTGGTAACGTCGACCTTTACGGCAATAGCGTCTTTGGCGGTTTTGCCGGCATCGATCTTCAGGTGGTTATAGCCAAAGCTGGTATAACTTAAGCCATGGCCAAAAGGATACAACAACCCTTTGACCTTTGCGCCCTCGCCATCATCGCTTTGCGCATTGGGTTTGGAAGGAAAATTCAATGGCAACTGCCCTACCGACTTCGGAAAGGTGAGCGTGAGCTTGCCTCCGGGATTGTAATCGCCAAACAACACATCGGCCACGGCAATTCCCCCTTTCACGCCCGGGTAACCGGCATAGATAATACCATCAATATTTTTATCGATCCAGTTAATCGTCATGGGTTGTGAACCGATCAGTACCACCACTACCGGTTTCCCGGTTGCTTTTATGGCTTTGATCAGCTCCAGCTGATGACCCGGCAGGTCAAGACTCGTGCGGCTTTTATTTTCTCCGGCCGTTCTGGTATTGCCGCCTAAAACGACAACCGCCAATTCCGCCTGCCTGGCAAGCTGCACTGCAGAATCAAGCCGGGCCTGTTCATCGGCATCCATTGGTTCGGGCAGGATCTCGCTTTCAGGCCAGTGTCTGTCAACCAGCTCCACTCCTTTAGCATATAATACCTTATCAGCGCCCAGTTTTGCCTGCAACCCCTGCAGCACGTTTACACTTTTTGATTCCAGCGGACCATAATGCGTATGCGCATACGCGGCATTGGCAGCATTGGGACCTATCACGGCTATTTTCGCTAGATCCCTGGACAAAGGCAGGATGTTGTTTTTATTCTTCAGCAGCACGATGCTTTCGCGCGATGCCTGTAATGCTACCTGCTGACTGGCTTCGTTATTCACGATCTTCCTGCTTTCAGCCGCGTCCTGAACATAGGGATGATCGAACAATCCCAGGCGGAATTTCACCCGCAGCACATCCGCCACCCGGCGGTTGATGGTATCCATGGGAATACGTTTCTCTTTTACAAGCTCGCGCAGGTAAATGATGATGCTATCGGGCGGACGGAAAGTAGTGCGCACGTTCATACCCGCCATAAATGCCTGGTAAACGGCTTCTTTTAAATTAGCAGCTACCTGGTGTTTGGAGCTCAGGTATTCCAGCGCATCGCTGTCGCTAACCACGTAACCGGTAAAACCCATTTCAATGCGCAGCCGCTGGATCAGCCAGTAATTGCTGCCGGAAACAGGAATGCCATCATAATCATTGTAAGAGCTCATAACGCCCATGATGCCGGCTTCTTTGATCACCTTTTTGAATGGATACAACAGGATGTTCTCTACCTCGCGGGGCGCCACCTGCGGGTCTGTGCGGGCCTGGCCTTCACGTGCGCCTTTGTTGGCACTGTACACGGCAAAATGTTTCGCGGTGGCTGCGGCCTGCCCGTTATGCTGAATGCCTTTCGCCATAGCAACGCCCATGCTGGCCACCAGATACGGATCTTCACCAAAGGTTTCTTCCAGCCGTCCCCAGCGCTGGTCGCGGGCTACATCGAGAATAGGTGCATATACATTGGTATACCCCAAAGCGCGGGCTTCGCGTCCGGTGATAAGCCCTTCCTGGTACACCAGCTCTTTATTCCAGGTCATGCCCATATTGAGCGCTGTGGGAAAACCGGTAGCTTCATAGGCTTCTATACCGCGGATACCTTCATCGGTAAAATCAACCGGGATGCCGAGGCGGGTCTGTTCTATAAAGAAACGCTGGGTTTCGTTCATTCCCCAGACATGTTTTTCGATATCTGCTACCAGGTCGGTTGTTAAGGCCGGCTTGTCAAAACCGGTAAAACCATTCAGGTGTTCATCGATGTTGGCAATACCATCTTTCCAGATCGCCTTTTTCCAGGCCTCAGTAGGCAACGAATCTTTCAATACCCGCCGCCAGCCATATAAGGTAGCCATCTGGCAGGTCTTTTCTTCGAGCGTCATTTGCGACAACAGGTCAGCGGTGCGGGCGTCAACTGATCTGGTGGGATCTTCATAAATGTCTTTTTTACCATTTTTATTCAGGTCAATCCAGCCATCCTTGTATATAGAGGTGAGCGGTTTGAATGAGACCATACTGATCAGGACCATCCAGGCAAAAAGCCGGTAAACATTTCTTTTCATAATAGCTTGTGTAGCCAACAAATATAACTACAGCCGGCTTGTACATATAAAACGATTACGCTAACGTTTGCGTACTGTCTTAAGCATCAGCTATCTTATCAATGTGTCCATTCGGTCAGGGTCATTTTCCCGGGTGTACATGTTCATCATGCCCTGCGTGATGGTTACCGACACCCCTAGCCCAACACCCTGAAGAGCATATCAAGGATAAACTGGCTGGTAAACTCCGCATTATTTTTACTCTTATTATCCGTTAACCGCGGCAAATTGATGCTGAAGAACTGCTGCTGGTGCGACGCTTCAATTAAAGTAGTGCTTAATGATTTGGGATATTTGTAATGCGGATTGTATTCTTTTATAACCTCGGAGATCTTGCCGCACAGATCCTTATACGGTTTAAAAGCCTCATCTCTGTTGATCTCAGCCACCTCCTTGATCAAATAGACCTTGCTGCTTTCCGCAATTACCACCTGGTTTAACGCGCTTTTGTCATAATCATATAATCCGGAACTTGCCGGCAATTCATTGGTCAGCAGGTCGACTATGATCTTTAATTTATCTTTGGGCTGTTTAACATTTTGCAGCTTGAACAGCAGCAGGAACTCCATATAACTCCAGTACCAGTTGAGAATATAGAGCAGGATGCGGTGCTTGCTTTCAAAATACCTGTAAATGGTAGCTTCCGTGGTGTTTATTTCTGTGGCCAGTTTTTTAATAGTGAACTGCTCAAATCCTAATTTGTAGATCAGGTCAATCGACTTTTTTACGATCTCTTTTCCGATCGCGCTGCTTTCCGGGTCCTTTAAATAGATTTTCCCGTTCACCTTAAAATTTACCAGGAAGTCCATTCATTACAATTTGCCGTAAAGATATTTAATATTTCAAGCGATAAAATTAATCCTATATTTAACAATAGTATTACTATTATTCGATAAAGTAATTATATTTTGCGCCCCGAATGTAACCTATTGGAACAGACAAGTCCCATTTGTTATTTTAAAACCTAAAGAAGCATGCGCACACAAACCAAAGAAACTCAAATGAGTTTAACACCCGAAAAAGCTTTGACCATATTAAAGGAGGGCAACGAAAGATTTATCCATAATTTAAAAGCCAACAGGAACCTGCTGCAACAGGTAAATGAAACGTCTACCGGACAATTCCCGTTTGCTACGATCTTAAGCTGCATAGACAGCCGCACCTCCGCCGAGCTTATTTTCGACCAGGGCCTGGGCGACATTTTCAGTATCCGCATAGCCGGTAATATATTAAATGAAGATATCCTGGGCAGTATGGAATTCGCCACCAAAGTGGCAGGCTCGAAGATCATTGTGGTGCTTGGCCATACGAAATGCGGCGCTATCGTGGGAGCCTGTAACCATGTTGAGCTGGGCAACCTGACCACATTGTTAAGTAAAATTCAACCCGCTATTGAGCAGGAAACCACTATCAAAGAGAACCGCACAGGCAGCAACCCTGAATTCGTAAAAAATGTAACCAGCCTGAACGTAAAACTCACGATAGAAAGAATAAGAAAAGAAAGCCCTGTAGTGGCTGAACTGGAGAAAGAAGGTAAAATAAAGATCATTGGTGCTATGTACGATGTAGAAACAGGTAAAGTGACCTTTGATGAATAATTAGCATCGAACCGACCTGAAGGCAAGGGGCTTCCGCAGAACGGCGGAAGCCTTTTGTTTTATTAACAGAAGCCATTTGATGAAATTTTGCCATAGAAGTGTGGAACGAAACTGACTAAATGAGCGTTAAATGCAATCTTTCAGATGGCAGGCGAATTGAGGTTTTGATACCATATTAAATTAAAGGATCATGAAAACAACGGCAATTGCGCAGCTTACCATTTCAAGCCCTGCATTCGGTAACGAGGAAAATATTCCGTCGAAATATACCTGCAATGGCGATGGAATAAACCCTCCGTTGGAGATCAAAAACATACCTGAGGGTACGCAAACACTTGCCATCATTGTTGAAGACCCGGATGCACCAAACGGAATATACGATCATTGGGTTGTATGGAATATAAAACCTACCAACATCATCCCTGAAAATTCCAACCCCGGTATTTCCGGTAATAACTCTGCCGGTAAAACCGGCTACCATCCCCCCTGTCCGCCAACCGGCACGCATCGATATTATTTTCATGTATTCGCCCTGGACCATCATCTTGACCTGATACCGGGAGGACCCAAAGAAAAATTGCAGGAGGCCATGGAGGCGCACATCCTTGCCAGTGGAACCATCATAGGTACTTATAAGAGGCTGGCCAAATTATAATGTGACCAGCGGCCACGCTTGGCTGAAACAGCGGTTACGCTTATAATTACTCTACCCGATGTTGATTAGGCCAAGGCCGGCCCTTGCCTGTTTCGCAGAAGCGTTTCAGGCTTCGCAGAAACCTGCCCCACGTGTAATTGCATTCCGAAAACATGGGCGTGTATTCCTGCCAGTTATCGTGCTGGAAGATCAGCAGGGTTATATTGTCAGTATTTGTAAGTTGTTGTAGCTGATCTGCTAATTCCGGATGGGCATTCAGCAGGGCATCTTTATCTCCCGGTAGTAGTTTAAAGCTGATGGTAGTATCTAACCATTCGTTTGCCCCTGCAATGCAAACCCATTTAACCGCTTCGTTGGGTTTCAGTTCCATGATCTCCATTTCCTTAAAATATTCCGGTCCAAACGGGAACCGCGCCACGCTTTCAGGTTCGGGCTTTGCCTGTGCGTCGGGTGTCCACCAGGCCGATAATCCTTCCTGACCTGCAATGGCATTATAAACTTTTTCCACTGGTGCTCCTATAATCAATTCATGGCGGATGTGTGGCATTTTCGATATGTTTCTGTTACCCAAATTTACAATGGAACCGGATACAAAAGCGTTGACTTTCGTCAACCGTTTTGGCAAGTGCCTAATCATTGTCATGAAAAAATGTAAAACCCCGGCGATACGGCGCAGCTGCATTCCATGTAAACCGTTGTATTGCGTGGATTCGCGTTTCTATATAAGGTTTTGTTTGTCGCTTTATTGATTCACCATCATAAAGTCTTTGAAGAACGCTGCTTGTTCAACCGATCCTTTTGACACCAGGCCTACCCGTACGGCCCTGTCCCACGGGGGCAGATACGAGATGTCGGCAGCTTTCCTGTTAAGCACATTAAACTTTCTACCACCTGCCCTGTACGTAAAGGTGGCCTGCGTATTATTCTTTACCTGTACCCTTAATTTTACATTTGAGGCTTTCTTAATTCGGTGTTCAACAATAATGTGCGCTTCATCTTTCTTCACTTCTACCAAACGAATGCTATTGCTGTCGATCACTGCATATAAAATATTCTTATCATCCCCTATCAAAGCAAGTCCTGCCTGTGATGTAGATCTTTTTTGCACGGTAACTTCTGCTGAATAATTGGCGGCTAAAACAGACTGGCCAATGTAAGCGCCGGAATTTGAAGAAAGTGCAGCCAGTTTAAGAGTATTCTTTTCAATTTGGTATTGCACCTTTTGAAAGATGCTCCAATGCCAGTTACCGGAAAGTTGCTGGTCTGAAAAGTCATCAACAATTTTTTCCGGCTTCGTCGTCTTGCCATAATTAGTACCATTTAAAAACCGCAGCCATCCATCGGGGGTAAATTGAAACTCATTCAGCAAACCCTGCCTTCCGCCGTATGCTCCCGTATTTGTGCTATAAGCATGGTAAAGAAAATAATACTTACCATCCTTTTCAACTGGTGTTCCATGGCCCGGACATTTCCAATCAGTATCGTCTGCCAACACCGGGTTGCCCGGATATTTTTCCCAGGGACCAAGCAGGTTCTTAGCTCTTGCAATGCCGGTTCCATAAGTGCAGGTTTTACCGCAGCAGGCAGCTGCCGCATAAAACGCATAATAGTAATCGTTCTTTTTTATTATAGAAACACCTTCCACCAGGCCTTTTTCCCATGCCACATCTGCACGGAACAGTTCCTTTTTTTCCCCTACCAAAGCTGTTCTGTCTTCCTTTATTTCTGCGGCCCAGATAGGGGTGGGTTTGCCTACACTGTTACCATCTTCCTTCCAGATCACATACAGCTTTCCATCTTCATCCCGCATGGGAAAAGCGTCTATGGAACCCACTTCCTGGCACATAAGCGGTCCAAGGTCCCGATAAGGCCCTTCGGGTTTGTCTGCAACCGCTGCTGCAATACAGAGGTTCCCATCTTTTTTGTGGGCGGTATAATACAAATACACCTTGCCATTATCGTAAGTGATCTCGGGCGCCCACATGTAATAGTCGGCCCAGGCGGGCACGGTTGTAAACACATGACCAGCCGGTTTCCAGTTCACCAGGTCGGCCGAGCGGTATAAAGGGAAAGCGGGAAACCAGTTGGAGGTTGTACCTACCGCCCAGTAGGCATCGCCGATCCTGACCACTGAAGGATCAGGATGATCACCAGGCAATACCAGCTGCTGCGCATTACCGCTAAAGATAAACAGGAAGATTATCAATGATAAGAACAATCGCATAACATTACTTTATTGTAATAACCAGACGCTTACCACGTCAAAATAAATAAACCGTACCCAAATTTACTGTTCAAAATTTGCCGAATCGTACCAAATCTATGCAACTCATTCCTCAAAATGCTAATATTATAACCGCCATTTTTAATGATGGAAACGTCAGCATTTACAATTCCGAAAAAGCAGATGGCAGTAAGGTCAGGATCGTTCATAAAAGCCTGCGTTAGGCAAACACAAGCTTTTATTGCAGACCTATCTCAATTTGCCGCTCGAGGTAAGGCACGATGTCTTCGCTGGCGCCAACGGATCTGTTAATGATGCGGCCGTTCTTATCAATTACGATATGTACCGGTAAAGCGTCAATATTATACCGTTCAATAACACCTGCCACATTGTTCACAACCGTATAGTTGAATTGCCTGTTCCTGAAAAAGGAACGCAGCTTTTCTGTTTTATCTGATGTGATGGCCAGAAAAACGACCTTGTCATTTGATCTGAACTTTTCTACCAGCTTGTTGAGTTGAGGCATTTCTCTAATACAGGGGCCGCAGCCTGTTCCCCAAAAGTTCAGTACTACCACTTTTCCCTTCAGGCTTGACAGCTGCACCTTATTGCCGGCCAGATCGGAGCCGCTCAAATCGGGTGCCACAAGTTGGTCAACCGGGTTGGGCCTGCTCCTGACTTTATTTGTAAATTCATCCCAGTTTTTATGCGGGGTACTGCAATAGGGAAATATAACCCGCATGCTATCCAGCCATTCGGCTTTTCCCGATCTATACAGCGCTGTATAGTCATCCAGTGCACAATTCCAGTTGCCCACCGCCCGGTAGGCCCTGGCCCGTACCTGCAACAGCTCCGGTGTGAAATTATCTTCATGGTTAGTTCCTTTGATGTGATACAAGCCAGCCGAAGCATACACGATCGCTTGCTGGTAGTTTTGCTGCAACAGGTATAACTGCGACAGCATTTGTAATAATGAACTCATGTATCTGTTATGGTTAGATAGCCGGTACTCATGATTGATGCTGCCGTCCTGCCATTGACGAAGGGCCCGCAAGAGCATCGCTTCAGCCGAATCCAGGTGCTCGCGGCGATCAATGTAAATGCCGGGCAGTATGCTCAGGCCGAGGTAAGACATCTTTCCCTGCCGGTAAAGCGGTAATAACGTCTGCTCAAAATCGCCTACGGTCATTGTGCGGTCATCATACAGGTACCAGTTTACAACCAGATCTGAAGCCAACGCCGAACCGGGCCATTTTTTATAGATCGCGGCCAATTGCCGCTTAACAGTATCCTGTATCGGCTTGCCGGATGCTTTATAATACTCATAGTCGTAGATGGTGAATGCAAAATCCGTTTCCTCGGCTGCAGGATAACGATGAAACATTTCAAAGAGACAGGTACGTGCCTCGTTCAATTTATTCGTCTTTGCATAGCCGATACAGATGGCAGCCAGCAGTCCCGCCTCCGGCAATCGCTGACGTTTACGGGCTGCTACCAAACGGGGGAGTAATCTATCGATGACGGACTGGCATTCCTCGGGTGACTTCTTCAAGGACAACACATTAAAATATTTGCCATAAGCCAGGTAATTATCGGGATGATAGCCAATCTCCTTCTCAAATGCGGCACTCAGTTTTCCTGTTAAAAAGCTTTCAAAAAAAGCGCCTGCCACCGGTGTTTTCCTGTCGGATTCATACACATGCATCTGCTGCATCGCCTTTTCATCATCTTTGTTGAGCGAATAAAACCGGATACTAAGCGAAGCTGCATCGGCAGGCACCAGCAGCGACGCATGCAATACAGAATCACCCGACAGGCTGCGGGTATACCATTGAAACCCTCCATGCCGCGTGAAAATGGAGATCTTTGCATACAAGGGTACAGACCCACTTAATGTGGCTTGAGGATGATCGGGCCGGTACGTGATCAGCAGGCTGTCTCCGGCACAGGGATATTGCGGTTGTACAGTCACTGGCTGGGCAAATGCGCTTGCGGCAGGCAGCAGTAAAAGTGCGCTTATAGCAACATGCAATTGTTTTGTCACAAGTAGTAATTTTAGCTCAAAATAATCATGGGTACCGGACGGAGAAAAAAAGTATTGACGAATTAACTATTCGTTGTGTTGAACTGCCTGATCAGGCAACCCGGAATACTAAAGCCATCCGGTATTTGATAATGGTCACCCGGAATAACAGATTCGTCATCGTTTTAATGGAGTTCGTCCCTGAAAAAAATAGTTTACTGAAAAAAGAAGAACTTTACAGGGCTAATTGCTTATGAATGCTATCGCCGCAAAAAAACAAGGTATCGGGCGCCGTTTTACCCAATGGCTTATTAGCACCTGGGAGCTTTCGTTTATAAATAAATGGTACCGCATCGCACTGCATACCGGTTTCTGGCTGGTGCTATTGTTCTTTGGACTAAGGGAAAGTGTAATTGTGCATATTACTGTCAGGGACCCCTTTGCAGTCGCTTTTTCAGGCATTCTTCTTACGCTTTATTTGTTCTATCCATTGGTATATTGTATTGTGCCATTATTTCAAAAAAGGAAATGGGTAACAGTAGTATGTCTGTTTATAATCTATTATATAGCGGCTGTCTATCTCCGCTCATATCACATTGTGCGTAATGTAAGCGGGCCCAATGTATGGGTGGAAGGGCAGGATTTCTGGACATTTGTGTACAGGAACCATGTGCGCCCCTTCAAGCTTTTGGAAGGCTTTATCAGCAGTATTACAGGGCTTATAAGTATCATATACATTCCGTTAACCCTGAAATTCCTTCGTTATGCTTATAAAAAGAACGCACGGCAAAACCAGCTTGAAAAAGAAAAAACCCAACTTGAGCTGAATTTCCTGAAAGCACAGATCAATCCGCATCTCCTGTTCAATACGCTCAACAACCTGCAATCGTTCATTATACATGGGGAGAAAGAAAGATCGGTGGGTTTACTGACCGGACTGGCGAATCTGCTTCGATTGTCGCTGTATGAATACAGGGATGAATATGTTACCCTTTCGCAGGAGATCAAATTACTGCGCAATTATATTGCGGTGGAAAGTGTGCGGCATGACGAATATTCACAGATTGAATTGGATATAGCGGAAACTAACTTATCTTACCAGCTGCCTGCCTTGTTATTCATGCCCCTGGTTGAAAATGCTTTTAAATACAGTTATACGCTGGAAAGATCTTACGTTCGCATCTGCCTCCGGACCGTTAACGACCAACTGCAGTTGGAAATATTTAATACCTGTACCACACAGAGAAGTGCATCAGGAGGAATAGGTCTGGCGAATGTTAAAAAACGGCTGGAGTACTATTTCCCCGGCCGCCATAATTTTACCTGTACCGACAAAGGCGACAATTATACCGTGAACCTAACAATCTATCCCGCTAAAAAATGAATTGTATTATTGTTGATGATGAACCCCAGGCAAGAAAATTATTGAATACGTACCTGGACGCTATACCTGGCTGCACGGTGGTTAAAGTATGCAGAAATGCGGTAGAAGCTTACGAGGTTTTACAAACAGCATCAATCGATGCACTCTTCCTGGATATCAAAATGCCCATGTTAACAGGCACAGATTTCCTGCGTTCGCTTAAAAATCCACCGCTTGTGGTATTTACTACCGCTTATGATAAATATGCTTTGGAGGGGTATGAATTAAATGTCGTTGATTACCTGCTGAAGCCCATTGCCCTTCCAAGGCTGTTGCAGGCCGTTGAAAAGATCAGAAGCAGGTTGAGCGAGCAAAAAGCAGTTGCCTCTGCTGACGATCATATCTTTATCAAACAGGATCAAAAACTGCTGAAGTTATCGTTTAACGAGATCCTGTATGTAGAAGGACTGCAGAACTATGTTCGAATACACCTGGTACAGCAAACCATCATTGCCGGATACACGATGAAATTGTTTGAAGAAATGTTACCGGCGCAACTATTCATGCGGATCCACCGGTCGTATATAGTGTATCTTCCTGCTATCAAAGCCATTAAAGGCAACATGGTAGAATTAGCGGCGATCAGTCTACCCATTGGCCTTAGTTATAAAGAGCAGTTGCTGAGTGCGATCAAAAGAATGTAGCCTTTCATTCTTTTTGAAGCGGATCTTCAATAGAATCTTGCAGGCGCCCGCAATTAAAATCATACTTTTTACCATAATGTATTTTTCCAAACGAATCAAAATATACGTTTACCGGGAGATGCGCCATTGCCAAACTATACAAGGAGAAACCCCGAATATAGCTTTCAGGGCATTATCAGAGAAAATAAAATGGTGTGATTTTGATGCACTATCACCCGATGACATCAACAATTAATACCATAGTAATAGGACAAAGGGGGATCAAGCTGACATACCTCTATAAATAGACTGGACAAACCAATAAGTTAGAGTTATCCAGTTTGGGTCCGGGTGACTGGACAATTGTCGAACTCGTATCTAAATGACGTGATGGAGATTCAACGATTTAAACATGTGACAAATTTCGCGGCTAGAACATTCATTTAATAAAAAAGGCAAGAAAGCTGTTGTTGAGATCTCACATAACACATATACGGAAGGGAAATTGGCTTTTCCCTCGCTTTACAAAAGTTTCTTTAGTGTTTGAGCCAATCCAGCCTGACTGCATTCACATAGTGATAAAAACAAACAAGGCAGCATTTCTGCTGCCTTGTTTATTTTTGTCGGGAGCACTGGACAATTGGCGAACCAATTTTTAAATGATTTAAAGGCAATAACGGCTTTTATCGAACAATTAGAGTATTAATTACGCCAGCGTATTAAACGGCAATAATAACTGTTTTACTTCTTTCCTGCACGTTTTGTCCTAATAGGTTTTTTCCGTTTGTTAATGGTTTTACTTAAAGCTTTTATCCTGTGGCTATCTTTCTCATAAAGTCTTGTCGTTACAAGATCCAATATCTCATATGCGTCTAGGGTGTCATCCTTTTTCAATTCATCGTTAACATGGCTACCGCTATTACCGATCCATTTTATTGCCATTAGTAAATCAGCTTCTTCAGACTTTGCAGCTTTGAACAATTCAATCCTTTTATGCAAACTGTACCCTTTGCGCTTCCCTCGATCTTTATAAGTCTTTGGAACCTTTTGCTCATCCATTATCAATTCTACTACCGTCCTGATTTTATTTGCACATGATGACGAGTCAATCCAAAATAGTTTAAAAGATTCTTTAATCGCATTACAAACTTCTTCTGGAACATCCTTGTGAAGTTCAAAGATGTTTAAAGTAGGAACGAAAATGTTAGGTTGAAGAATTTCTATATATTCAAAATTATAACCTTCATATTGTTCATCATATACATGTTCTGCTTCTACGGCCATTTTTCCTGCAATTACAACAGTTTCCTCGCAAACATCGCACTTTAGATTTCCTGTAAATTGTCCCCAAATCTGTTCAGGGTCCCAATCTTCTTCTCGATGCAACTTTTGAGAGGAGATCGCTTCATAAGATTTAATGTCTTTCTTATCTCCAATTAAGGTTCCCTTATTACAAGACGGACAAGGCCAGGAAGGTATATTGTTTTCGGTAAACCAATTTTTCCAAATAGTTCGTGTGACTGCCATAAAAGTGTTTGCTAAGGTGTCACAATATACAGAACCGCTTCTTTAAGAGTTTAGGAAATCATAATTTTTCCTCCTTAACTGGATTTTACTACTCTTAAGTGTCGAAAAACGTTCAATCAGCACCAAACGAAAGGATATGAGGTTTGAGCTGCAATTGACCCAACCTCCTTCATTACAGGCGGATGCAAAGTAGATGAAAATATTGCCATTGATAAAACATTGATTATCTGAGCCAATTATGGCTTAAAGCAATATTGGAATATAATTTGGAATATTTTAAATAGAATTATTAATTTCGTCCTACATCAAATTACTAATCCATGCGTGACAGTTACACAATTTCAAAAGAGGAGGCCAGAGAGCTCTTAATTCCGTTTGCTCAATCATTCTATGAGGCAATCACAGGCGGTTTTCAGGATTATAAAATAAATGATTCGCCTCGTGGGCACATCCACAACAAGACTGTAAAATCAAATCTTGTTAGGTCATATGTAATAGACAGGCTAAAGAAGATCGTAATTGAAAATCCAAACTTAAGGTTGATCGAGAAGCAAAGAATGCTTGTTGTAGCAATTGGAGACAAGTTAAGAGTTAGGTTTAAAAAATTAGATAAAAAGTACCGATCGCAGAATGTCAGAACTAAACAAGCAAAGGAATTTAGGAATAGAACAATAACATTTAATGGTCAAAAGGCTTTACCTGTGGATGCAGGTTGGAGAGTTGACCAGCTGTACAATGAAATAAGCGACGTTCATTTTGTTTGTCCCGATGGAGTAGGCAATCTCTGGAGAATACCATTGACTGATTTAGCGGCACAAAAAAGCCAGGCAGTGTTTTTTCCTGTGCCGGAAGATGAGATTATTCAAATTGTAACTCCTAAACATGGAAAAGAAAGTGGAAACAGAAAGAAAACCGGTTAATCATAAAACAATTGAAGTAGCAAGAATAGCAAGAGGTTATAGCCAGGCAGAATTGGCCGAAAAAATGGGGATAGAACAGGGGACATTATCCAAGTTGGAGAAGGGTCTTTTACGTCCCAAAGAAGAATATATGACAAAGCTTTGCGAGGCGTTGGATTATCCTATAACTTTTTTCGAAGAAGAAATAAAAGTTCTATCTCCTTTAGTTACTCATTATAGGAAGCGGAAAGCTCTTACTAAAACTAAGATTGACTGTATAGAGTACAACCTTTATATAAGGAAACATTTCATAAAGAAATTGTTAGCGTCAGCTAACATTCCTAATAATCTAATTCAGGTAAGCCCAGAGGAGCATGAGCCTGAGACAATTGCAAGAATTGTAAGGCAAAAATGGAATATACCGCGTGGGCCGATTTCAAACATAGTTTCATTATTAGAGCGCAATGGTATCATTGTTTTAGAGATTGAAGTAAATGATGAAAAGCTGGATGGCGAAATGATTCCTGATGAAAACAACCTGCCAGTCATTTATATAAATAAAAACGTAAGCGGAGACAGACAACGCTTTACATTGGCTCATGAACTTGGGCATTTGGTCATGCATCAATCATCTTATATTCCCACGGTTGATGAAGCTGAAAACGAAGCGAATGCTTTCGCTTCTGAATTTTTAATGCCATCTGATGAAATCAGATATCAATTATCCGACATTTCTTTTTTGGCTTTGGCTGATTTAAAACGTCATTGGAAAGTGTCAATGGCTTCACTGGTTAGAAAGGCGTATGATTTAGGAGTTATAGATAAGTCGAGATACACGTCATTGAATGTACAATTGAGCAGCGCTGGATTTAAAAAGAAGGAACCAGAAATGGATGTGGTGTATGAGCGTCCAATGATAATAGATCAATTATTGAAATTACATCTTCAGCATTTTAATTACACTGTTGAAGAATTATCTTCAATGCTTTGCGTCAAGGAAACAGAGTTATTGAATATGTTGTCGTTTTATTCCAAGTCGCCAAAAGGATTGAGAGCAGTATAATTTACCGTAAATTATTAATTGGGGAATAATTGCGGATTAATTAGAAAACAGGATAATTATTGCGGATAAGCTGTTGAAATGATTTGATTTTGTCTCATATGGGGTTTTATATCCTGTCTCGTCCTAAAATCACGGGACTTCGCGGGTGGAAGCCCATAATCTTTCTGGAACAGGCGTCTGTGATCAAAGACAAGGTAAAAACAGCAACTAATTCATTTGCAAAGGCATGTTAATCGAATTTACCTTTATCTGTTCTAAATGCTAAATAGAAAGCATATCCTATTACCGGGATATGAAGGATAAGAATAATAATTTCCATAAAACTTGATTATAAAACCGCCACATATTTAATGTGGCGGTTTATGATTATGGGGAACGGACTACTTACTAAAAGATACTGCTATTCTTCGCTTTTAATGTTTAAATCATACCGCTTCAGTAGGATCTTCATTTGCACTGCATTGTCTTTTGCAAATGAAATGGTCGTTTTTTGAGCCTCATTTAAATCTCTCATTAACTCCAATTCTTTTTTCAGTAGATTTATTTCTTCTACCTTATCTCTTATAGATAGATTCAATCTTGCAACTTCATCATTTCGCAAATCATTCATTGGACCTTCATTATATAAAAGGGATACAAAGTCCCTTTTAAGGGCAATAGAAATTGAAACGAGTAATTCTGTTGAAACACTTGCCCTCACATATATGTCTGGTACCGTTTTCTCGTGTTTATTTATCAGAGCACCAAATTCTTTATGAGTGAGGCGCTGACTTTCTACCTCAGATTGAATTATTTGGCCAAGGTGTATCACAAAATTTAATTATCGCTGTAGATTCCTGCGCATGTTGACCCACCGATATTTTTTATGTTGACCCACCATTCCTGCATGCTGACCCACTCCCTTAAAGGAACGGTTTTGTCATAATAAGTAATAATTCTTGCATGTTGACCCACCTCAGGACAGGCCGTCTTATTTTTTAAGAACGCTGACATTCCTGCATGTTGACCCACCGCTGAGATCAGTAAGAGTTCGAAGGTTTGATGTTTTTTGCTCCTAAAAACGACGACAGGAGCATGGCACAAAAACCTATAGCAATGGAACAATTGAAACAGCTTCTTCAGCTTCAAAAAGACGGGATCGGCATCCGGGAGATGGCCCGCCGATTAGGAATCAGCCGCAATAGCGTACGTAAATATCTCTCGTTGCTTGGCCGCGAGAAAGAGCTTTCAGACAGAGAGTTGGTCGATAAAGCTTACTGCAACGATATGCTTCAGCGTGATGCAGAGCGACTTAAGCAACTTACCATTCACTTTAAGACGGCTGGTACCGAGTTATCTAAAACTGGTGTAACCCGGCAATTACTTTGGCAGGAGTACATCAATAATTATCCTGATGGATACAGTTATAGCCGGTACTGTTATCATTTAAAAGAATATCTCAATAACCGGGATTTATCCATGCACCTGGATTATCAGGCGGCAGATATGATCATGATTGACTTTGCTGGTAAGCCATTACACTATGTAGATGTCCATACCGGAGAATGTATCGAATGTCAGGTGTTTATTGCTATACTCCCTTTTAGCGGGCTGATTTTTTGTTATGCTGTTCACTCCCAACGTAGCGAGGATTTTACCATCTGCATTAACGCTATGCTGACATATTATGGGGGCATACCTGCCACCATCTTATGTGATAACCTCAAAACGGCGGTAGTCCGGCCAGACCGCTACGAACCAGTATTTACAGAACTATGCCAGCAGTTGAGCGAACACTACACAACCACCTTCAGCGCTACCCGGCCTTACAGCCGCCGGGATAAAGCCATGGTAGAACGTGCTGTTCGCATTGTCTACACTCACGTATACGCCCCATTACGCAATCATCATTTTTCCAGCCTTAAACAACTCAACGCGTCTATACAGGAGCAATTAATCCTTCTTAACAATAAACCTTATAAAAATACGCCGTATAGTCGGCGGTATTTTTTTGAGCAACAAGAACAAGCGTTACTTAAAGAACTGCCTTGCGAACCGTTTACACCCAAGAAAGTAGTACAGCTTACAGTTCAACGCAACTACCATGTGCAACTCTCCGAAGATCACCGCTATTACAGTGTCCCTTACCAATATGTAGGCAAAAAAGTAAAAGTGTGCTATAACAGCCGCGTAGTGGAAGTTTACCTGGATCATGACCGGATAGCCTTGCATATCCGCAATGCACATCAAAAGGCGTACACTACCTTGGGGGAACATATGCCCCCTCATCATCAACGTATGCAGCAGATCAAAGGCTTTAACCGGGAAGACCTGCTTGAACAGGCAGCTCGGATCGGCACAGCTACCCTGCGGGCAGCTACGCTGATGCTCGAAAACAGCATTTATGTGGAGCAGAATTATAAAGCCTGCTTCGGTATGCTGATGCTACAAAAGAAATATAGTGCGGCCCGACTTGAAGCAGCCTGTACCCGTGCTTTACAGGGCACTCGGGTCAATTATACCATGATTAAGAATATCCTGGAGCGTGGACTCGATAAACAGCTATCCTTCCCAGATGCGCCGTCCACACCCTCACATGATAATATCAGGGGTAAAGATCACTATCAATAAATTATTACTAACAATAAATCAATAAGTAAAATGAACACCACACAAACACTTGAACAAATGAAGCAACTTAGGTTGCTGGGTATGCATCAGTCTTATCATGCTCAATTGGAATTGCCCCTTGATAAGCAACTCGACAGTCACGAACTGATAGGCAGCTTACTACAGGCAGAGATGCTCAACAGGGCCAACGAGAAAACCGCCTATTACCTGAAACTGGCGAAACTGAGATTGCCAGCTACCCTGGACCAGATAGAATGCAGTGCAGCACGCAACCTGACCAAAGCACAACTATCTTTACTGGCAGAAGGTCGTTACCTTAATCAAGGAGAAAACATCCTGATCACAGGTGCTACAGGCTGCGGCAAAAGTTTCCTGGCCTGCGCTCTCGGCCACCAGGCCTGCCTGCAGGGATATAAAACCATTTACCTCAACCTCAATAGGCTTATTGAAAAAATAACCCTATCCAAACTGGATGGTTCATACATCAAGTTCCTTAATCACCTGGAACGCCAAACACTTATTATCCTGGATGATTTTGGACTGGCGCCAATGACTCAGGAAATAAGACTTACTTTATTACAACTACTGGAAGACCGTTATGGAAGGAAAAGCATAATAGTAACCTCTCAGCTACCTGTTGCTAAATGGTATGAATATATAAATGACCCAACTCTTGCCGATGCAATAATGGACAGAATGACAGCAAATGCAATGCGTTTAGATCTTAAAGGTGAGTCCTTAAGAAGGAAAAAGTCGAAGACGAATCAATAAGACGTTGTATTTTTATCAAACCTACATCAAGCTCTTACTCTTACTGACCCACAGGGGTGGGTCAACATCCAGTAACCCTGGGTCAACATCACGAGAATTTACAATCGCTACATTCAAGAATTTCTTCATCCGGTAACCCTGTTACTTCACGAATTATCCGTAAAGCTGCTGCTTTAGTAAGATTATCACTGTTTTTTTGGATATATCTAGCTATTGTAAACTCTGTACAACCAAGAACATCCATTAATCGGCGGCGTGTAATCGGATTATTTATTGCATTTAATGCTTTTGGGCTGAGTTTCATAAAAGGAAAAGATAATAGGTGTAGAATATTGAGTAGACAGTTAGACGCTTTTTGATTTATGGAGGGCATCTTCTCTGACATTTGTAGTCGGTAAGCAACAATGCAGAGTTTTTGGCAATAAGAAGTGCAGAACTTTTGGCAACAACCAGTACACAAAAATTGGCAACAAGAGTGCAGAGCGGTGTCAAAAATAAGAGCATTGATTTAGTCTTCAAAAATTGTTTTCCTGTTTTCCAGCCGGTAGCTCTTGCCGGACAGGTTAATCACTTCACATTGGAACAGTAAGCGGTCTAGTAATGCCGTTGCCAGTACTTCATCTCCGAGCATTTGCACCCACTCCGCTGGTTTCTTATTGGTGGTGATGATAAAGGATGTTCTTTCATAAATCTGATTGATAAAATTAAACAGGCTCACTGCTTCCTTTTTTTCCACAGGGAACAGCATGATGTCATCGATTACGATCAGGTGTGCCTGTAGTAACCGTTTGTATTCAGCTTTAGCAGTCCGGGTGATCTCTTTCATCTTCAGGGTACTGATCAGGCCGTCCATAGTTCTGAAGTAAGCCTTATAGCCCTTTTTGATAGCTTCAAAACAAAGTCCTCCCGAGAGGAACGTTTTTCCGGTACCCGATGGCCCCATACAGATAATGTTAAAAATCTGGTCCATCCAGTGCAGTTCCTGCAACTGGTGTAGTTTAGCGATCGTGAACCCGTTATTGACGCTGTGATCGTACGTGCTGAGGTCACAGTGTTTCGGTAAGCAAGCCAGCTTCATTCGCTTTTTAATGTCTTTTTGCTGCCGGTAATCTGCCTCCGCGCGCAGGAAGCTAAGGGTATAATCCATATACCCCTGTGCTTTAGCTTCTGCTTCGGTAATAAGTTCATCAATGACCTTGTTTATGCCACTCATGTTAAACTGTTGGCAATACTGCCTGATTAATTGCTTTTGTTCCATTTGTTGATTGTTTATTAAAAAAGATTAAAACATGTCATAGTCGTTGATAGAGCTGGTTGCCGGCTGTATCAGCGCCTGGTCTGGCGGTTGATTGTTTAAGGGATTTAGTGTTAGTTGTAAGCTGGTACCCTGCTGGGGATCGTCCGTTTGTTCGTAGAGGTAGTGGTTCACAATGGCTTTAAAGTCACCGGCTCCGTTGATACCATGCTGCTGACAGTAGGCCAGCGCTTCGTCAACTATCTGTGGTGTTGTGGTGCTGGCTACCTGCACCAGTATCATCAACTGGTCGCGGACGTAGCGTGGTTTATCCTGCCGGATGGCTGATACCAGTTTGCGTCCTTTTTGAGGATCGGCAAGCATAGAATAGAACCTATCCTCCAATTCTATGATAGCCTGGCTCTTTTCCCTTCTGTGGTCATTATTGATAATCTTTTCTCCTCTGCCGGCACTAATTAGGTGCCGGCAAAGCTCCCGGTGCCCCAGATCATACAACACAATACAGGAGCCTTGTCTTTCGAGCAATACCTTGCTTCCCCGGCCCTTATAGGTTCCCCCTGGCAGCGAGTAAAAATTCCCTTTGTAAGAGAAGCTGTTGTCCTTACGGACGGTATATTCAACAGCGTTGGGCCGGCAGGTGACCGCTAGGCTAACAGGACGCAGGAATGGTTTTTCTATTTCCCATTCCGCTACAGGACGTTTTCTGGTAAAACTGTGAGGAAGCTCATTGGCGGTCCTTGCCAGCCATGCCAACGCTTCGGAGTTCAGCAAATCGATATCGATATAGGTTCTGTTATACAAAAAGTTCTGTTTAACATACTTGACCACGTTTTCGACTTTGCCTTTGCTTTGCGGATCTGATTTACGACAAAAGTGAAGCCGGAAGCCGCGTTGGTGTTGATAGCTTTTGAAAGCATCAGTTAAAATCAGATCGCCATTGTTTTCATCGACCATAAATACCCTGTCCTGATCGTATACCAACGTATCTGGTATCCCTTCCAAAAAGGCAAAGGCTTTTTCGTGGGCATCTATCGCCGTTTGGGACGTAAATGGCTCGGTAGAGAAAAGAACATATTTGTAGCGAGACCGGGAGAGCACCATCATGAAAAAATAGACCCTGATCCTTTTGCCCTGGCTGTTACGCATATTGTAAACTCCAAAATCTACCTGCCCCTGAAGGCCGTAAGGCGTTTCTTCTACCATTCCGTAAATGCGGACTTCATCTGTCTTTGGCAGATGATACTGCTGTCGCACCCAGGCAACAAAATTGAATACTGTTTTGGGAGATACGCAAGGGAAGCTGGTAAAATGTTCTTTGAGCCAATCGTGCATCTGAGCCGAGGAAGTGTCTCGATATAGTTCCAGCTTGGATTTTATGAAGCTCTCGTAGGGCTCGAGCACTTTATTTTTAGTTGAGCAGGTTTGGAGGTATTGCTCATAGTCGCGGTCATCTTCGATGGATAATAACCTTTTAACGGTCCGCCAGTTTAGGCCAAGAAACTTACTGATATAGCTGATGGAAAAGCCATCTCTGGATAGTTGATGTACCTGGTGATAGATCATAAGCTTCGATAAATAAGGGGTCATTGACATCGCCGCAAAAATTTAGGCGGCAAAAGTGACTTTTTCCCTTTGCGGGGCATGCCCCGCAAAGGGAAAAGCTCTGCACTCTTTGTTGCCAATTTCTTTGCACCCTTGTTACCAAAAGTTATGTACTCTTGTTGCCAATTGTTGTGTATTCCTGATTACCAAAAACTCTGTAGTTGTAATTACCGATTACAACATTTTTCAATAGGCACTCATACTTATGTTTAACCCAACTCATAAATTCTAAATCATAGGTCTTGCCAGTGTGCCACTTTAATCGATCCAATTGTGCCAAATACATTTCATTCCCTCTTATACCCCAACAAAATTTTACCATTCTATCCAGCATTTTGCATAAGTAGAAGTAATGAGTATGGCCAATTTCTTGTTCTAATTTTTTGGCGACATCTGTCAAAGCGAAAGCTCTTAATGCTGATGAACAAGCAAACGGATAATACTCAATACAATCTTTAAATGCATCTTCTCCAAATAAATAATAGACTTCAGTTGCGATTTCTTCCTCAAATTCCAGTCCTATACTTTTTTCATTCAAATACTGCACTATGAGGTTTAATATTTCTCTATTTAAAATTTTTTGGGCATTTTTATTATCGTCCATAATAATTGTTTTGAGTGGTTGAATAAATACCACCAGTGGAAACTGGTGAGCTAAGTTCAAAAAAGCTGCGTTGATTAAAACACGGCCACACTTTTCATTGATGCTTCGTTATTGAAGCAATTACCTTAAATATGCCCGCTATCTGCTGCCAGTTTCTTTCAATGGGTGGATACCTAATTTGATCAGCATTATCCGAAATCAGCTTTATACTGTTTTCATCTTCGCCTACATATACCCTCCGTACAAGGCCATGATAATTATAATCGATAATGTAATAATATTTTCCAGGCTCGATAATTCTATTATCGTACAAACGAGAAACTGCAATTCGGCATCCGTTTCGAAATGTCGGCTCCATGCTTTCACCGGTTACTTCAACCACACCTTCAACCGCTCCCAGGAATGGAGCTGTTATACGGTCTACAATAAGCTCAGGTTCATTATTATGCACGGTTACTGTTCCGGCTGCCGCCTTACCATCGGTTTGTGGAACAGCCAGTTTATCGCGGCTGAAAGGAAGACGCATGGTAGCAGGCTTTTGGTCTTCCATATCCAACCGGTTAATCTCCAGTTGATGTTCCATTTTATCGAGGTACGCCTTCAGTTTAAAATAATCATTGAGGTTGCTGGGCCTGGTGCCCTTCTCCCATTTGTATAAAGTTTCCTTTGCAAGTCCGGTAGCGGCAGCAATGGCAGGCATTTTAATATTTGATCTTTGTCTGAATGCCTTAAGTCTGTGTCCGATTTGATAGTCCATCATGATATTGGTTCGGTCATTTTGGAATCATACCATAATGTATTATCATATTTTTTAAGCAAGCAGTCGGCACATTCGATGAGACACAAAGTAGTCCTATAAATGTTTAGGACTTGAACCTCTTTAAAATTATCTGGCCACGGGTGAACGAAGGCAATCCCGGCATCTAGCATATCTTCCAGCTCCCTTTTAATATACTTCATAGGGTAAGATCCAAAAAATTCAGTAACTACATTTTTAGGATGGCCAATCTGTTCTTTAGTTAGTAAGGTGGTTTTGTTTCTAATTTTAAATTTATTCTTAACATTATCGTCTGTAAGATTATAAATGAATATTACTGCCATTATTTCAATGAATAAAATTAGGTCTTCATAAAACTGCATGAATTGGCAACGATGATCACTATTATTATATACACTGAATTCTGCAGATAAACTAACAAACTTCCAATTGTTAAGTTTTTCTATAAGTGATTGCGCCGTGTTATTTTTGAAGATTTTAGATATGACATACATAGAATCACTATGCGCACTTTCATATATTGAAGCAGGCTTACCTAACAAAACATCTTCCTCTGGTTCTTCATCAATTTCTTCATCATCCAACACGGGTGATTCAACAGGCTGTGCGTTTTGCTCTTTTTTATGATTATTCAAGATCACCGAACACGCCTCAATTAATTTGGATACAAATTCATATGTTCCCAAGTGATTATAAGCATCTGTTGCTTTGTAATTCATAGCGTCTCGATACATATTCAGTAAGTCGGTTCGAATGTCTGTCAAATGGTACTGTTTAAAAAAATCCTGAAGTACAGCAAAAGGATTCTCAATTTCACCGATTGACAATAGAAATGGCTGCTTGTGATAGGTGGGGAAATCTTTTGAGCTCATAAAACATGATTTGAGGTGGGAAAAATGAAGTTCTATGAGACTATCCCTAAAAAAAAATGGCGCGGGTTAGTCCTTATGGTCTGAAGGCTTCGACACCTGATCCCAATAAAGACGCCCACGCCGTAACGTGAGCGTTTCTCTTTATTACTCTGGGATCATTGAATAACACAGACACAAAGTGCCTATGGTCGAAGAATTCAGGACCAGAAATAAAGCGAACGCTTAAATCCTTTTATGTGTTCGCAAAACTATTAAATCCTTATTTAACTATCGTCGAAATACATTTTTTTAGTCATAGTTTATACCTCTAATGTACAAATTATACTTTAAAAGTAGATAAATATACTTAAAAAGTATAACTCATTCTTTATTAATCACTTACCTCATTTTCGAACAGGAAGTATATATATTTGAGCCTTTAAGTAGAAGGTAAGAATGGAAAAAGTGGAATTAAATAGACTAAAAATTGTATTGGCAGAAAAGAAGCGCACTAACAGATGGCTTGCCGATCAATTAGGCTATAATGAAAATACAGTTTCCAGGTGGTCGCAAAATTATCAGCAGCCTGCCTTGGAAACACTCTATCAAGTATCTCTGCTTTTAGACTGTGACCTAAAGGATCTTATAGCGTCTACCCGGACCAAGTGAATAATCTTGAATGAAATCAAAGAAAAAAAGTAATTACTGCGACCTTTGTAGCAATGTCAAACAGGCATAGAAATAATATTAAATTGGAAGAATCCAAAATAGGCCCTATATCCTGTTTTAATAGCGTAATAACATAATCCTGCTGTGAGCATTGTTTTTCCGATTCCATTAGGTCCCTTGATAACCAGGCTAAAGTTCTGATCAAGCCCGGGTTAATTCTTTAAGCTGTTCAAGGCGATTGACAGGTATGCCTTCCACGGCAGTGCAGTCATAATGCTTTAGGTCATAGTTAACCGGCAGTTGCTCTCCAGATTCTGTTTTTGATGTTCATTTGTTTTGTATTGTTTGATTAAAAAAATAGAGATATCTCACTTTTTGCCAAAAGGGCGAAAAAAGCGTGCAAAGTATGACCAATGACCAACTTTGGGCAAAACATGAATCGATAGTTCTTTGCCAGTTTTAAGCAGTAATGTAACTTTAATGTATATCTGTCAGGGACTCCCAGCAATTTTTCAAGAAGGTTTATGAAGATTTGGAAAATAACTCCTAAAGAATGGCAGAAGCAAAATGGAATTGCATAACCCAACCTTATGGGCACTATCTAACGGTTAACATAAACCGTGTATTTTAATAAAATAGTGCGCAAATGAATATCTTTTGTGCTGAATTGAATATTTTATGATTGTAACTTGCTTACAGAATGAATGAAGCGAACTTTCCTGAAATCAAGAATTATTACTTATTTAAATGACCAATATGAAAACTCAACATAACTAATTAACTCAATAGAAATGCTTTTACTTTATGCAAGTTATCCAATACGATAAATATGAATTGCAATACATCTTAGATGCACTTAAGTCATTAGATCTTCCAAAATGTAAGTTAATTGCGAATTGGCTTTCTGAATATATCAAGATGCAAGAGATCGATTATTATGAGATATCTCATAAGAGCATTCAAGAGTTAAATTTATCACCCCGTGCAGAAAAAGTGCTTAAGAATAATAATATACACACCATTGGATCATTAATAAATCGAGCATCTAATTGGGATAACATTAGAATATTAAAAGGAGCAGGAAAGGTAGTAGTTAATGAATTAGCTCAAAAAATTAAAGAAATTCAAAAAGGATTAGTTAAATGATTTGAAGCAGATCAGTCAGCACAACCAAATTCAATGTGATATAGTTACCTCCCAATTCAAAGGCAAACAAGAACACCTCACAGTTCTGTCCCGTTGATTACTATTTAACCGTTAAATATCCAAGCCCTACCAGTAACGATAAACCTTACTTAATTTATCAGAATTACTATTTGTATTGTAAAATTGATTTAATAAGTAAAATCTTATCCCATGCTTAATAATGAATTCAAACGCTGTTCAGTGAATGTATTGTTATCAGTAGAATCAATTAAAAAACACATTGACGACGATCCATTTCAATTCAAAACCACAGCCGATTTGATCAGGCATGTAAGTAAAGCACATCGTAATTCGGTCGAAAAGGTATTTAAAGAAGTATATGGAACGGGTGTTAAAGAATACCAGGTAAAGAAACGATTGGAAGCTTCCAAGACATTTCTCCGTGAGGGAATGGAAAAAGATAAAATAGCATCCAAATGCTTTTATAGCAGTCAAACAGCTTATTGCCGAGCTTTTAAAAGTGAGTTTAATGTCACTCCTACTGAATGGCAAGTAAAAGAATTTTTAACGAAGCAGTAAACTCCTTGCAAAAATGTAACTGCTTTTTGCAAAAATGTAATATAGTGGGGCAAAAATGTAAATCTGTAAATGTAACTTACACATAGAAATAATGCTCCGGATTGATTGCCACCGGAAGAAATAATAAGATCAAACAAAGGCCATTTGTAGCTCAATGCTTCTCAAAACACCACTGGCAATTAACTTTCCGCGCAACAGGTAATAGAAGGATGCAGCCTACATTTCATTAAATGGGAATGATCGGGTATACTTTCTAGTGGGTGAATCGAATGATAAATTAATAAACGAAGGATTGGTACTCTGATTCGATTGCTACCGGAAGAAGGAAAGAAAATAAATTCTGCGAATGTATTTTGCTTGAGAATTTTATAAAACCTTATTGTACACACAACCTTACCTACCATGCTCAATCAAAGTCAATACAGCCAGAGAGAGCTGAGAGCACTTGCAAAAGCCATCGAATATATCAATCAGCATCCGCCGGAATGGAAGAGTCCCGGTGCCACTAATGAAAATCATTTTAGCCGCAAAACGCTGAAAGCATTCGACAAAGCCATTCAATATATAAATAAACACCCGCTTGAATGGACAAGTCCGGACGAGCTTTCTCGTTATAGTGGGATTAATCAATCAACATTGCAGGCGATTTTCCTGTACAAAACCGGAAGAACAATAAGTGAATACTGTGAGATAATCCGGATAACAATCTCCTGTATTTTGCTTACCGATGATACATTGAGCACAAAAGAAATAGCCGCACTGTGCGGATACAGCAGCCAAAGTAGTTTCAATAAGGCTTTCAAAAGAGTGAAGGGCGTTTCGCCTGGTAAATGGGGGATAGTAGATGGAGATCAACCCGGGAAAATAAAAGTTAACTTATCGGACAAAGAAACTTATTAATCGGACAAAAATGTTAAGCAATTTGACAAACAATAAATTTGCATTCCCGTTATCTTCATCCTAACTTGCATACAGAATGAATGAGGCTCCGGTTATTGCCACCGGAAGAAAATAGTAAGACGGTTAAGGCCAAAATTCAAAGTGCTTCTACGAAGGCAATACAGTGTTTCGCAACCATTTTTATTAGCTGTGACTCATTAGTGATTACCATAATATTAGAATCACCATGGTAAACCATAATTATAAATCCTACCGAAAGGTAGCATTAAAAATTCTATCCTAACTGGATAAGGTTTCGGCCGGTACGCCGCGTCTTTCCAGATGCAGCTAATACGGCGCCCCTCACCTGTAAATCATTTTTGATATTGAAACAATTCCTACACCATTCCGCCGAATAGCGGAACAAAGGTGCTGGCATATAACCCGGTTCAAAGTCCGGTGAGGCAATTTATTGACTTTAACGAGGGACCATTGTTGCTGTTTTCCAAATTGTCAAGCTATAATGGCAGGATGTCGCCCCATCCATCGCCGGCTTTGTTTCCGGGTAGTTCAACCATATAACCATTAAACATTATCAACCTAATAACAATGGAAGGCCCTGCAATTCAAAATCGAAGAATATTCTCCTTTGCGTGGTTATCGAAAGCAACGATCGTTGAAATTACTTCAGTACTGTTTATTATTTTATTCTTATACACCGGCATCAGCAAACTGATGGAGTATTCAGTTTTTAAAGAACAAATAGCCGATTCACCTATATTAAAACCTATGGCCCCTTTTATTGCCTGGGCATTACCTCTGACCGAGTTCCTAGTTTCCTTATTATTAATAATACCGCGCTGGCGGCTGAAGGGATTATATGCTTCCCTGTCGCTGATGATCGCATTCACGATATACATTATTGCGATTATGACCTTCAATAAAGAGCTGCCCTGCAGCTGCGGAGGCATCATCTCTTTGCTTTCCTGGGAAGGCCACCTGGTATTCAACAGCGCATTTATTCTTCTGGCATTTATCGGCGTACGGTTAGAAAGACAGAACCGGCGAGCTATCAAAGCCGATATGAACATACTCAATGCATAACTGATAAAACGTAGCGTATGGCAGGCATTATCAATCAAAACAACGAGGTTACTACACAAACTACTGTAGTTAACCAACCCGAAGTGGCTAATGCAGAAAGCAGCTCTTCAGATACAGCGAAAGTAAATGGTGAACAAGCAGTAATTATCAGCCGGCTTTCCATCATTATACCAGCGTATAACGAAGAGAAGACGATAGCGAAGATCCTTGACCGCATCAATGAAGTAAAGTTGCTGCGGAATATAGAAAAGGAAGTGATCATTGTAAATGACTGTTCCAGTGATAATACAGAAGCGGTAGTACAGAATTATATTTCCAATACGCCAGACCTTACGATCAACTATTTCAAATATATCAAACACGAGGTAAACCAGGGGAAGGGTGCGGCGATCCATACAGGTATAGCCCAGGCAACCGGCGATTACTTGTTGGTACAGGATGCCGATCTCGAATATGATCCGGGTGAGTACAACACACTCTTGAAACCCATTGTACTTGGCTCGGCAGATGTGGTATACGGCTCTCGTTTTATGGGTGGCAATCCTCACCGCATCCTGTTCTTCTGGCATTCGATCGGGAACAAATTTTTAACGTTCCTGAGCAACATGTTCACCAATTTAAATTTGACGGATATGGAGACGGGTTATAAGATGTTCAAGACTTCCATAATTCAACGGATCGACCTTGCAGAGAAGCGGTTTGGATTTGAACCGGAGATTACGGCAAAGATTGCAATGGTGCCAGGGATAAGGATTTATGAAGTTGGTATTTCTTATTACGGAAGAACGTTTGCAGAAGGAAAGAAAATTGGTTGGAAAGATGGATTTAAAGCGATTTACTGCATTTTGAAATATTCATTGTTTCATAATAGAAGTGTTGAGTCAGACAAGGTGCGAACAGCCAATAATAAGTGACAGTACTGAAACTGTTGAATGGATATTAAAATAAAGATTTTCTAGACCTATTTCAACGCATTGTATGAATAGATCAATCAGCATTTCGTCAGCCACAATTTCCTTTAGAGAATTTATTTGGGCTGATCGGCATAATAGAGTCTTATTGATAATTGCAGTAACAGCAATTGCTATTCAATTCGTAATTTTTAAGTATTTCTACCCTTTTGCTAGCTACATACATGGTGATTCATTTGCATATTTAAATGCAGCAGATCGGAATTCCCCAATTAACACCTATATGATAGGCTATTCCAAGTTCCTTCGACTAATCAGCGTATTTACAAGGTCCGACATGGGATTGACAGTCCTTCAGTATTTAATGATTCAAGGGGCATCCTTACTACTATTATTTACACTATTTTATTTCTATAAGCCATATAAGATAACTCAATACATAATGTTGTCCTTTATTGTTGTTAATCCCTTGTATTTGCATCTGGCAAACCTTGTAAGTAGCGACTGTATATTTACAGCTCTCAGTCTTAGCTGGGTTTCGTTATTGTTGTGGACAATACACAGGCCCTCAAACGCCATAATAGTTACGCATGCGTTAATACTTTTTATCGCCTTCACAGTACGATACAATGCCTTGATATATCCGATTATAGCAGTATTCGCGTTTTATATTTCAAAACTGGAACTTAAGAAGAAGATGATGGCTCTAGGTTTGTGTGGAATATTGTGTGGATCATTTGTAATTCTAACCATGTATGAGTACCATAAACTAACTGGACATTGGCAGTATTCACCCTTCAGCGGATGGCAAATGGCCAACAACGCCATGTATACATACAGGTACGTGAACAATGCTGAACGCAAACAAGTGCCGAAAAAATTTCACCAACTGCATAAAATGATCAACGAATATTTTGACAGCACACGTGATATTTCAAAGCATCCACAAGAAGCACTTGTTGCCAGCACAGTTTATATGTGGTCACTGAAACTACCGCTATTTGAATATCGCAACGGCCTATTCAAAAATGATAGCAATGCTACCGAGCTAAAAAAGTGGGCAAGCATGGGTCCTCTATATAGATCTTATGGTTCATATATTATCACGCAATATCCCTTCAAGTTCCTACAGCATTTTATAATACCGAATGCCGGAAAATATTATGCTCCACCAGTTGAATTCTTAGAGCAATATAATTCTGGAAATGAGGATGTCACAACCCAGGCAAAAGAGTGGTTTAATTATAAAAGTACCAAAGTACACACACGAACAAAAAACAACTGGGTTACAGTCCTCGACCATTACCCAATACTCTCGGGAATAGTAAACGTATTAATGTTATTTGGTCTAATCTTTTACCTGATCTTGAAGGGATGGCGTAGCAATTCAGATTTAAGTAAAGGAATATTTTTAGGAGCAATGGTTTGGCTTCTAAATGCTGGGTTTACAATATTTGCGTCATCAGCCGCCTTACGCTTTCAATCCTTTCCAATTTTGCTTACCACCGTCACAGTGGCCCTATTAATAGATTGGTTGTGGAAAATGGCCATGAAGACAGAATCAAAAATTAAAGAGGCTTCAAATGAAAATAAAGTCGTTGTTGTTTCTCCAACCACTATCGCATAATTTGAAAATGAAATTAATTCATCAATATGAGACGAAGCACCATTATTGAAACCGTGACAGTTTTATATATTATACTGTTTTTATACACCGCTATCAGCAAGATTATTGACTATCCAATCTTCAAAGAACAATTAGAGCTCTCACCTATTTTGAGTTTTTCGGCTAAACCTGTTGCCGTTTTAGTTCCGGTCGCAGAACTAATTGCTGTCATTGGACTTATGATACCAAGGTGGAGATTAAAGGGACATTTCTTAAGCATATTGTTGATGGTTGGCTTCACACTGTATATAACAGTCCTTATGATGATTAGTGAACACTTGCCATGTAGCTGCGGTGGCATAATTGGTTTACTATCGTGGAAGCAGCATGTGATTCTTAACTGTCTGTTTATTGGGTTAAGTGTGGCTGCAATCGTATTGCAAATCAAACAAAAAAAAGAATTTGAAAAAAACTGGGAACCCTCATACGGATAAAAATAAAATCGTGTAAAAAAAACGATAATAACTCCTGATTGACTACGTAAGGCTAAACAGACAAAGTAAAACTTCAAATCTCAAGCATGTTAAAGAAAGAAAATATTTGTCAATTAACATTTTCTACATGGATTTATCATGATAGAGAAAATAAAAGACTATTGTGGTTTTCTTTTGCGGCTCTTATTGCGTGCTTTACCTGGCTAAAAATAATTTACCCATACCCAAATTTTATGCCGCCTGATTCGATTTCCTATGTTGAGGCAGCCCAAAATAATCAGTTCATCAATCTTTGGGCTATAGGTTACTCCAAATTCCTGCGTCTTACAAGTTGTTTCACTCGTTCGGATTTTATTTTAGTCTTAATACAATATCTGATTTTACAGGTATCGCTTTTATATTTTTTATTTACACTACGCTATTTTATCGACATGAGCACCTGGACCTTTAGGATTGTTGTATTAATAATAATCGCTAATCCCTTGTTATTACATATATCGAATTTTGTGTCGAGTGACTGTTTATTTACCGCCGTAAGTGTTTTTTGGTTTACCCAAATAATGTGGATCTTGTATCGTCCATCAACAAGACTAATATTTGTTCATGCTTTAACTGTAGTATTAGCTTTCACAATAAGATTTAATGCACTTTATTATCCAGCAATAAGCGTTTTAATAATAGCTTTTTCAGAGTTTCCTTTTCTCAAAAAAGTTCAAGCTGTGAGCGTCATATTAATGTTACCGTCGCTTTTTATAAGTTGTACTTACCGCGAATACAAATTACAAACTGGAACGAGGCAGTATTCTGCTTTTAGTGGATGGCAACTGGCAGCTAACGCTTTGTACGGTTATGCGTATTCTGACCCTATTAAACTCGATGAGGTGCCAAAAAAGTTTAAGCCATTGCACTGGATTGTTAACAGGCACATGGATTCACTGCGGCATCTGCAAATCAGACCCGATAATGAAGTTGCACTTTATTACCAGTGGGGTATAAATTCACCATTAAGGGTTTTCATGGTCCAACACCTTAAACATCCCGATTCAAAGAACTATTTACAGCAATGGTCGTCTGTATCCGTCCTTTACAGTGAATACGGAAAGTATATTATCTCCAAACGACCATGGCAATTCATGAAGTATTATCTCTGGCCAAACTTTCTAAAATTTTATGTTCCACCAACAAAATTTATGGGACTCTATAATCTTGAACAAGACACAGTCGATTCTACCATTACTAAGTGGTTTAATTGGAATGATAATAAAGTATCCGTTCTATCATCAACCAAACAAATAAAAATAGCTGAAGTTTTTCCCATAACTATAGCCATTGTAAATCTCATCTATATATTATCTTATCTCTTAATTTATTTTCTCCGTATCCATCGAGATGAGAATAAGATGTTCAAACGAATTTTAAACTGGAGTTTCATAGTCTGGATTGCGAATTTATCCTTTAGCGTATTCGCCGCCCCTATAGAAATACGTTACCAACTGTTTTCTATGGTAATAACGTTCTGCCTTGTGCCTTTACAACTATCTCTCTTAATTAAAAAGGTTATGCTTGATCCATCGAATTCATCATATGATAAAGAAGACAGTCTGCTGTACTCAAAAACACAAAACATGATTTAAAATGAAACGAATATTTTGGATTCTTCTTGTATATGCTATAATTGGATGTAATGGGCGCCGAACCGTTATTAAAACAGGTTTGGAAGGAACCTTGCTTCCAAGTTTTAGTCTATTGTATATTGATAGTGTAACTTATATAAATACGAGTAGTTTTCCGGTTAATAAACCTGTTGTATTGTTTTACTTCAGTCCTCATTGTCCTTACTGCCGTGCTCAAACCGAAGACTTCATTGACAATATGAAATCATTATCAGATATAACTATTTGTATGTTTTCAAATTTTCCTCTAAAAAATATTAAAGACTATTATAAACATTACGATCTTGCTAAATATCCTAATATCATTGTTGGTCAAGATTATAAAGTGTACTTCAGTAAACACTTTAATGCTATTGGGGTGCCCTATTTGGCAATTTATAATCGCGAAAAAAAATTAAATAGCGTATTGATGGGCAAAGTTAATATATCAGAAATAAAAGAACTTGCTGAGTAAATCTTTGTTGCGCAACATACGTGCATGGTAATACTATAATGCACAAACCAAAGTAAACAGTATCGAGTGAGTGGCCACGATCTCGAATTACTGGGATTTACTTTAATACCTGGAAAAATCAAATGTCTGATTTCAGAGGAAATGGTTATCCAGCATGTCCACTTTCGCATAAAAAGTGGAAAAAGGATCAGCCGAAAACCTTTAGAAAAGAGTAGGCAATTTATTAAGTCAAAACCAAAAGCAGTTTTTTATGAAAAAAGCAAAAATCATGTTGTTGTCTATTGCAATTTTAGCAGTAGTTGGTGGCGCATTAGCTTTTAAAGTTAAGAAAGACCAATTTAAATATGTATGCTATAATCTGACAGCACCACCCGCATCTGGTACTGATACTAAAACCACATGCGAATTCTCTTATACTGTAACCAATAGAATAGGAAGTGGAACACAGAGAAATATCCACTATACGCTTGTAGACACATATGATAAATGCCTGAACAATCAGGTTACTTGTCCTACAGTAGTTTCTACAATTGTTGCAGAATAACTGACAGGTTATTTAATGTCTTCAATTTCATTAAGAATCGTGGTTGGCGAATATTCGCCAACCTCTTTTTTCTATTAGTCTATTAATTAACTTTCAAGATCTATTCGGATACATCCTAAAAGAAAACGATGGTGACAAGGCCACCTAGACAAATTCCTTTTAACCATACAAGAACAACTTAAAAATAATTTTATGAAGCTTGCAAAATTTATGTTATCGTCTTTAGTGATTTTGACTATATCAGGAGGAATATTAGCATTCAAAATACGAAAAGACCAATTTAACTACATATGTTATAATGAAACAGCACCGCCCATATCAGGTGTCGACACTAAAACTACATGCGTCTTCATTTATCTTGTTACCGGTCGAACTTTAGTTGGAGGCAATCGAAAAATACATTACACGGTTGTAGACTCATATCATAAATGCGTTAACGAAGTTACGTGCCCGTCTATTGCATCGACTATTACCCTTGAGTAACAGTTATGCTTATCAAAAATGCATCTAATAGCAAAGGCCGAAGAGTTATGGACGAAGTTTTTAGAAAGCTTTCCATGATTTCGGCACAACCAGCTTTTATCGCTGATACAAAAACGGCCTCTATTTCCTTTATCTATCAAAATTAAACTGCAATGGCCACTTCGCCGTTTGTAGCCGTTATTAAAATTAAATTCGTCGCCAAGTATGAAAAAGCCCCTCACTCCTCTAAATACTAGCAATTTGGACTTCAGACTTTGAATTAAGGAATATTGCCGCTTTCATCAGGCTTCATACCATCGTCGATTCCTTTCAGACTTAGCGGTACACCTTTTGTCATCCAATTGGCTGGGGGGCTTTTTTTCAAATAATAATCAAAAAATTGCTGTACCCGAATGGTATAATCAAGTGCATCTTTGCCAGTTAAACTATGATCCCCTGAATCATACTGAAGCAACCACACTTTTTTTTGCAACCTTCGTAAGGCCATATACATTTCTACACCTTGATTCCAATCACAAGCTCCATCGTTTTGATTGTGTATTAAAAGTAGCGGAGTGCTTACCTTGTCAGCTCTAAACACAGGGGACGATCGGATGTATAAATCTGGTCGCTCCCATAAGGTAGCCCCTATCTTGTTGTGACCGATTTCAGAATGCAGCATTTTGCTTTCCTCTGCTTTGCCCTTCGTTCTAAGAATGCCCAAATATGTAGATATCTCATTGCTAACGGTTGGAGCCGCTGCACAGGCAGCAGCAAACACATTGGTAGAAGTAATTGCATATAATGTTTCCCCTCCCCCAAAACTATGGCCTTGCAATCCAATTTTATTTTTGTCAATAAAAGGTAACTCTGACAGGTATTTTGCTGCTCCTGCAACTGAATTAACAGCACAATCGCCAACTACTTTATTACTTTCACTCGCAACTGAGTAAAAAATGTCTGGTGTAAAAATCAAGTAACCTCTACTTACATACCACGGAATATTTATTCTATCCTGGGATATTTTAGGCCTCGGAAACTGATATAGGTTTTGAGAAAACTTTTCGTATATTGAAAATATAAGAGGATATTTTTTCTTTGGATCAAAATTCTCTGGTTTATACAATACGCCCTGACAGAGAGTCCCATCGAGTTGTCTATAAGTTACTAACTCAGTAGTTAGCCAATTGTACGACATCTGGGGTTGTAAATTCGTTAACTTCTTGAAGGTCTTGAAGTCATGAGTAAGGAAAAAATTAGGCGCTTCACTTGAAGATTCACGCTTTACAATCCAGACATCTTTAGAAATGGCCTTTAAGGGCAAGAAATTGGCAAAGAAACCATCGCTTGGTATCATTTCGAGGTCACCATGACAAACGGACCACGGACCCATGGACAACAATTCCAGCTTAGGAATTTTACTTATTATTAAATTGTAAAATCCATTGTGTTTGCTATCCATGTTAAAAGCAACTAATCGCAACGATTTATTTTTAGGCACGATACCTCGCTCATCAGTCGGGTTGCCAAGCCACCTAAATTTGATATGTTTTTTGCGTCCTCCTGTAATATTTAATGGAGGAATCTTTCCATCGAGATCTAACTGCCAAATATCATAATTGTCAAAAACTAATACCGCTGTCTCCTCCGGCAACCAGCCGGCTATCCCTAACGGAGTTTTTGGATAGCGCTCCGAAAATGGGTGTGGTTCTTCTGAACAAAACCAATCACCAGGTACATCTCCTGAAATATTATATGTTTTAGACGTCTTCAAATTTTGACTATAAAAGTGCATACGGCCAGGATCAAAAAAAACCTGATACTGGTAATCAGGAGAGAAAAAATAGCTTGCATTAGTAATTAACTTCTTTCGACTGCCGTCTTTTAGAGATACCAACCATTGCGATTTATCAGATAAGGATGGCCACCAATATTCAATAATAGGCATCTTATCCATTACAATACCATAATCACCAAATGTTCCATAACATTTTTCGCCTTCTTTTTCGACTACGGTAATTACACTATTCTGTAAATTATACGCGACCAGCTTGGATGTTAAATTAAGAACGGCATTTGCAAACGAATTAGGATCAATCCTCTTCATTTGCTCGATTTGTAACACGCTATCTTTATAACTCCACACATCAACTTGTACACCTTTCCTTGACTCGTCATTAATTTTTGAGGAGATGATAGGGCATACTTTGAAAAGAATATATCTTCCATCATCTGTAAATGACGGACATTGATCAAATATTTTCAGATTTGAATCAATTCCTCTCGATTTATTATTAATCTTAATAACTGCACTGTCCATTCCGCTACTGAAATACCAAATACTGTTTCCACTTTTACTATTTCGATGAAACTCCAGTGAATCCGAATCGATAAATGTATTTGGTAAGGATTTTATCAGCAACAATAATTGACTCCCAGTTACATCAATATTCCAATCCAATACACTAGCATCCCTGGCTGGAACTGACTGAGGTTTCCAGATTGTTCTTATTACACCGCTCTTTAAATCAAACCACCGAATTTCATTACCTTTCGTCTTTAGTATTAATACTTTAGCGCGATCATTAAATAAGTAATTCGATGTGGATGAAAATCGCTTCTCCTCATTTTTTTCTAAATCATACATTACAAGATCACCGTTTCGAGCCATATATAAAGTCAATTCGGTATCAGGCCCGGAAACAAGCTTATAATTTACCACGCCCAAAACGCAGCGCATCTCATCACTTCCAAGTTTCAAATAACATAGGCTGTCTTTATTTTGGAAGACAAAATATTTAGAGTTTTTTGTAAAATTTCCAACGTCACGGACTCCTATAAGTTGTTTCGACCATCCAGTCTCAGTACTGGCTACAATAGTTGTCCTACTATTTATTGGCTGGTTTTCGATTCTGTATTTGAAAAATTCTCCATCTGAGCTAATTAAACAATCTGTTTCTAACGTTGGCCATGCCTTTATCGCTTCCAAGTCAATCACCGGCTTATTTCTTGAAGTAAAAGAATTTGGAATCTCTTGTAAGTTTGTGGATTGAGGATAAGATGATTGACAAAACCAAATTATAAAAAACAAAAAAGATATCTTTTTCATTGCTTTTCAACACTTGTTTAAGGACTTTATTAAATTAACAATATTATTATTCTAATTGACGCAACAGTAATAATATGATGATGCTTGCTTTCAATGAAGTAGTCAGTCAACGCATTATCATTTTTCAAAGGGATGGGAAATTAAAGTCATATTAAGTTACAAAAAAACCGAAGACAGTTGAGAAAATGGTTGCCCTTTTCTTTTAAAATATATCACTCAATTTAACCTATAAAATGTCGACAAAACCAAAAAAGATTCTCCCACAAGACAAGACCAATTGCTAATTTTTCATATTTGTCCAGGTGGGAATTCCCGCTTTCATTTTTGCGATAACAACTTCATATACTTTTACTTTATACTCCAACCTTTCGGAAATCGAAATCTCTAAGGCTTTTTGCTCCCAAGCGAGTGCTTCTTTTTTCTTACCCGTCTTATATAAGAGATTCGCGTAGGTATCTAAATAGCCAACATTATCAGAACGTCGCTTTACAATGTCACTCATTAATCTAATTCCTCTTTTCAATTGCTTAATATCGTTACAATGAAAAAAAACGTCATTATACAAAAATGCATTAACATCATAGTCTCTGAAGTAGTTAGAAGTATCGGTCTTTATTTTTTCGAAAACCTGAAGGTTATATTCGATATACTGCGGCCAATTCCTATTATATTTTTGTGTCCTATAGTTGTAGAATCTCGCTTTTGAAAAAAGTATTACCCGTTTTGCATGATAGCGGTTGTACTTTTTATTTATGATTTGATATAGACTATCCCAATTCGGATCATCATTTTTATCCTTGCATAAACTCCAGCTTGAATCCAGATTCTCACCTATGATGATGTCATCTACGATGTTATCGGCATAATCCTTTTCTTGCATTGCGGCATCGATTATTGACGCTTTTTCAAATAATATTCTGAAGCCTATATCCTTACTCGATTGGGTAAATGCCGTAATGAACCGTATATCGTTTTTAGAATACTGAATCCTTGACGACAAATGATAGATGTATTTATCAGCTCTTTCTTTCAAGGCTTGATTTTCCTTAAACAATGTCATTAACACAAGATTGTTGGCGTTATCCCAACTATCATCATTAAGACTAGATAAGTATTGAAGCGCAAATGCTTGTACTGATTTGTTTTCTTTAAATGCGTTAATCAAATTGACTATTCTATTCTCCGTAATTTCATTGCGACTTAAAGTATTTAAGAAATTCGCAACCAAATCTTGAACGGGTTTAAGTTCATTATAGTCTGACATAAATTCGATATTATCGGCTGAGCCCAATTGCGATAGTGATATTCTGTTTAAATAGTCAAGGGCAATTTTTTGTGACAATTCCATATCAGTATTTTGAAAAGCCCTAGCCAGTCCCTTTAATTCACTTGTATCAAACATTCCTGGTCTAAAATTATTTAAGATTGCATAATATTGTTTATTTGGGGTTAATGCGTTGATTACTTCTTCCCTAAACTTTGTAGTGTCTCGATACCCGACCGCTTTATGAATAGGTTCTCCATTTGAATTGAAAAATAGGAAGGTAGGGAATGAAGTTACATTATAAGCAGATTCGATTAAACTAGCAGTATGATACCAATTTCTAACATCGAGATTATCTGTGTCAGTTTTATCCATCTGAACCTTTACACAAATAAATTTGTCATTCAACTTCGACACAATATTCTCATTTGTAAAAACGTATTTGTCCATTGCTTTGCACGGGCCACACCAAGTTGCAAAGCAATCGAGGAAAATAAATTTGTTATTTTGTTTTGCCTTTTCTACTATTTGATCCCAGCTTTTACCTTTTTCATATTTGACACCCACTCCCTGTTGTGCAATGAGTGACATAGGAATTAACGTTAACAAGATGAATACTTTCTTCATTTTACTTTTAATTTTACTGAATCCTTTTTTAAACGCTCTAATTACTATCAAAATGAATTTGCTTTATTGAAGTGATATTTGATCCCCTCAAGACTTTGAGCAGGCTCACAATCGTGATATGATTAATTTTGTATCGGTTTAGAAATGGAAATGTTATGTTGAAAGCAGCGGCTCTACAAAATGAACAGCATAATGGAAATTGTAGGTGCAAATGATAGTTCCTAATTTAAACTAACAATTAAGTGTTCACTAAGGATCACCGTTGCTTCACCATTATTCTCGAATTATTCGTATCCTGGATTTTGAGCTAACTGGCCGGCTTTCTGCAATTCAGTTAAAGGGATCGGATATAGTTGCTGAAATGACCGCCAAACATTGGTATTTGATTTCAGTGGACATACGACGGTCATTACATTATCAACGTTATTAGTTCTTTTTAAATCAAACCACCGATGTCCGAACTCTGAAAATAATTCGACTTGTTTTTCATGTATTATCGCTGTTAGCAGGGAAGCTTGACTATTTGCGTTTGTATTGTCCAATCCAGACCGATTTCTTACAATATTTAAATCAGTTTTAGCGTCATCTATTTTATTAAGTTGTGCCCTTGCCTCAGCTCTTATTAAGTACTGCTCGCTTAAGCGCAGTATGGTTAGATGCTCATTGATTGAGGTGCTATTCTGGTCAATCTTATATTTTTTCGGAAAATAGTAAATGTCTGATCCAATTTTGATACTATCTACCCATTTTCCATATCTCCTTTGGTCTGCTGGCTCAAAAGCGCCCAGCAATTGATTGCTAAGAAAAACAGGATTTTGATAATCGTTCGGCCCAGAGGATGGGATTATAAAAACTCTTGCATCCTGAGTATTATAACCATCATAAACCGGTTGTAATTGCCATATCGCTTCCTTGTTTCCTTTACTGGCCTTTAAGAACGCATTATCCAATGAACTTAAAGAATACAATGAATTGTTACCGATAACAGCGCTCGATTGGATCTCGGCATTTGTCCAATCTCCAAAATATAGATACACACGTGCCAATAAAGCGGTAGCAGCCCATTTGTTAGGTCGCAGCCGTTCACTGCTATTTTTCAATAGAGTTCCATCAAGGTAAACTTCTTTTAGTACCGTTTGGGCATCCAACAGATCAGCAATTAGTTGCTTATAAACTTCAGATTTAGCAGATCGAGGAAGTTGGGAATTCAACTTGTAATCAGTGGTTAGAGCTAGCGGAACATCACCGTATAGATTTGTTAAATAGAAAAAATAAAAAGCTCTCAAAAATTTTGCTTCTCCGAGCAATTGACTTTTTACGTCTGGTGTCAACTTATTGGTGCTACTTAAACCCTCAATGGCACTATTACACAAAAAAATCATATTATATAATGGTGCCCAATATTCTGTGCCTGGTGTCGTGGAGGGAACATCAGCGTATAGAGAATTTATATAATAATAAAATTTTGCATCTGGGCTGGAGATACCGCTAAATAGTGTGAACTCGTCGGATGACAACCCAGTATATAATGACATACTGTTTGAACCAGTAAAAATACTTTCTGAACTCATGGTTGCATATAAGTTAGTCAATACAGCTATCGCTGTGCCGTCACTATTGTACACATTGCCATCGGCGAGAAACGTGTCGGGTGGACTAACCTCTACTAATTTCTTGCACCTGATGAAACCAACTACAAGAAAACATACAACTACAATTATTATTCTGTTGAAGATTGGAATAAGTAACTTATTATAAGAATTCATAGCTTTTACTTTAAAGATTAAAATTCGATTTGTAATCCCGCTGTAATTAATCGAAGTGGTGGCAATGCAGATATACTTTTCGTTTCAGGATCTCCCATATAATTTGTAAAAGTGAAAAGGTTTTGAGCCTGTGAATAAAGGCGTGCCCTCTTAAGTCCTATTTTTTCGATATATCGGCTGGGTACCAAATAGGAAATCGAAATGTTTTTTAATCTTACATACGATGCATCTGAATAAAAATATTCACTCGATGTAGCAGCAAAATATCCCGTAGTACTGGAAAATTTTGCAACAGGTTTCTCGTCACCCGGCTTCTGCCACCTGTTTAATACTGAAATTGGCTGGTTGCTACCTCCACTAACGAACTGGCCTGGAAAAACTAAGCCCGAAAAAGAATAATTACCGCCAATTTGTTTAACAAATTGAAAAAGAAAATCCAAGGTAAACTCCTTGTAAACAAAGCTGTTTTGGAAGCCTCCGTAATATTCAGGATAAGGCGTAAAAAATATTGTGCGATCAGTGCGGAAGTTCGGAGAAGTGGTTTGATTCCCATGCAGATCTTTGAATTGATATTTTCCGGTGCTTGGATCAACGTATAGATAGTCGAATGCTTTAATTAATGAAATAGGTTTCCCTATTACGTAATTGTTAACATAACCGGATGTTTCAAGTTCTGGAAATTCTAGAAGTTTGTTTCGCGGTATTGTGAAATTGATACTTGTACTCCAAGTAAACTTTCCTTTTTTTATATTTGTTGAATTTAATTGAAACTCCCAACTTGTATTTTCAATTGTCGCCGGGAAATTGTCTATTATGCTGTTAGTTCCAGTTATGTCCGGAAGTTGATAGCCTAACAGCTGATTGGAAGAGCGATTTCGAGAAAATGTAACGTTCAGGAGGAGTCGCTCTTTAAAAAGACCGAGTTCAATTCCAGTCTGTAGTTTTTTGGTTTCTTCCCATTCAAGGTAAGGATTGGACAAACTAGTTGTAAGGCCTGTAATATTTTGATACGGAACTTCTACTCCATTTGGATAATAAACGCTCATATAATTATAATCTCCGATCTGATCGTTGCCAGTTGTTCCAAAACTTCCTTTCAATTTACCATAGTTCAGAAACTTAACTTTGTTCCGCATAAATGCTTCCTGAGTAAAAATCCAAGCGGCACCTATACTGCCGAAATTGTGAAAGCGATTCTTTGGACCAAATCGGCTACTACCATCACGCCGCGCAGTTAGATTCAGTATATACTTGTCCTGCCAAATATAATTAACGCGACCAAAAAGAGCATTGTATTTATACTTTGAAATTGTAGTATAGCCTGTCAAAGAAGTTGCCGCTGCCATATTACCGATGATCTGATCACTACTGTATCCTGTTCCCTCTACAAGTTGATAATTTAAATTGTTTTGCTGAATAGTTGCCCCAATCAACACACTAAGTTTCCCCTCTGCAATTTTAGATTCATAATTAATTTGAGGTTCTACTATTATTGAATTAGACTTTGAAACTCCGTATACAGCACCTCTGTTTGTGGTTGCACGACTCTCAGGTCTTACTGCTGCTGTTAAGTTTTGAGCTTGAAACAATTCGCTTTGTGTAAAAGTATTTCCGAAACTGCTCCTTAATTCTAACCCAGTAAAGAGCCTATAACTAACAACCAAATTGTTTATAACGTTATGTGTTTTATTTTTATAAGTAAGGCTTAATGGAGCAATTGGATTATTCCAAGTTGAACTTCCTGCCGAATTGGGTGCCCAATTTAAAGTTCCATCTGAATTATATAGCGCAGGTGCATTAGGCTCCAAGAAAATAGCTTTTCTTGTCAAGTCTGTTGACGGCAGTCTATTATTATTTAGCATGTAATTGCTAGTAAAGCGAACTTGAAAACGCTGATTTGCTGAATTGCTATTGATACTTAAATGAAGTGCTCCAACTTCATTTGCAAAGTCACCGGGAAATAGCGTTGTTTCCCTACGAAACGTCGTACCAATCAGATATTGCATTAGGGTAGTGCCTCCGGAAACACTTGCATTAACATTTGTATAATGGGCGGTATTACCTATAAGCGTCTTCTGCCAATCCGTATACCTAGTAGTATCCCAAACCATTAAATCAGGTGCATACTTAAAAGCTCCACTAGCCGACGGATTGCCAGATGGCGTTAAGCCATCATTTTTAAATGCTTCGTTCCTCATTTCAAGGTATTGTTCTGTATTAAGCATTTTGGCCGGCTTAGCTATTTGTCCCCAACCTTGCTGAAAATTTAATTCAACGCGAGCATTACCCACTTTTCCTTTCTTTGTTGTAATTAAAATAGCTCCATTTGCAGCTCGTGATCCGTAAATCGCTGTAGCGTCAGCGTCCTTTAAAACACTTATACTTTCAATGTCGGATGGATTAATATATGAAAGTGGGTTGCCGGCGATATTTGCTTTTCCAGACGTTGCCAAAATATTAAGACCTATTTCACTTGGGAGCTGAGGTTCAATGGGAACTCCATCAACTACATAAAGAGGGTCATTTCCAACAAGTAGACTGTTTTCACCTTGTATTCGTACCGTGATTCCGCCGCCTGGTACGCCATTATTTTGAGTAATAAATAATCCTGGAACTTGTCCTTCAAGAGCTAAAAGAACGTTATTTATTGGTTGCCTTTCTATGTCTACAGCCCTCACAGTGCTAACATTGCCCGTTTGAAATCGTTTTGTAGTTTGGCCGTATGCTACCACTTGTACCTCATCTAATTCAGCGTTTTTTGTTTTCATTCGTGCTATTATCTCTGTTTGCCCCCCTATATTAATTTCATAAGCGTTCATATTTACACTGCTAAACAATAAGACTGCGTCATCATCAACGTTTTCAAATTTGAAAAAACCATCGTCGTTAGTAATCGTCTGTTTTTTTGTTCCCTTGACTGTAACCGTTACACCTGCTAGCGGTTTTCCGTTTTCATCTACTACTTTACCGCGGATGTCAATCGGAGGAATTTCATTAAGCGGTTGTTCTATATTATTTTTGCGCAGATATTTCTGCGGACGAATAATTATGGTCTTTTCGTCGATCTCAAATTCCAGCATCCTGCCCCTAAGGCAATATTCAAGTACTTCCTGGATAGTCGCATTTTTTACTCTTATATTGATTCTAGGACTATGTTCAAGTAAGTGATCGGAGTAAAGAAACTTATAATCGGTTTGCTCCTGAATTTTTTCAAAAATTCGTTCTATTGCAATGTCTTTTTCGGAAAGTGTGACTCTTTGTCCGAACCCTGCGGCATGTAAGTGGAGACATGCCCCAAGTAATAATACAGCAGTTATCTTCATAATTCGGGCTGCTGATTGCAGCATTTTGTTGGTGCCGGCCAAGGCACTTAAGCATTGTTTTGGTTTAGTAGCCTGAATGCTCATAAAAGGCAATAAAGGCTTACGTACGCAAAATAAAATTTGCATAACTTTGGGTTGAATGTTAACAATAAATGTGATGACCTAGCAGTTTCACAGGTTGACATTCCGAAAGCCAGCAATGCGTCACCATTGTTGGCTTTAACTTTTAGATTGCCCCAATCATTGTCGTGGCACTAAAATATAGATATGTCAATCCCTTTTCTATAAGGAAATGGACCTGGCCTAATGTCAATGGAATTTGACTAGCATGTTGCAGCCTTTCCCGGCTTGGCACTGGTTTGAATTATGATAGGTAGGTTTAGATATGCAGAGCAATTAATTTTTATTTACCTTTTTTTGATGAAAGTCGGCTTTCGCTCGTTCCAAGGTCACTTCATCATTACCATTACCAGTAAACTCAACAATATGGTCAATCATTCCTGTCATTCAGGAGCTCATGGTATTTTCCGGCCTTAACTTTATCGTCCTCGAGTAATACCAGAAGTTCCGATCTTTCAGCTTCATTTATTTCACCGAATTCGTGAGCGATCATCAACTCGAGAATCTCTCAATTAGCTGACATTCTTTCATATTTGATTATCAATTTCTGGCCATTAAAATATCTTTATTGTTGACTAACTATTATTTGTTTGCCTTCTAGTTTAAAACTTGCGGTACCAGTTTTTTCCAGTAGCTCAATAACTTTTGATGCGTTATTGTACCTTGATATTTCACCGTTAAATCCAAATTGCTTAAGGGTTTCATTTTTGTATTTGGTTGGATCGAGATCATACCAGCGTTCCATCTGGCGCATGATCAACTGGATATTGGTTTTTTTAAAAACGAACTTGCCTTCTTTCCAGGCAATTACCTGGTTTCCATTTATATCTTTGATCACTCTTATATTTTTCTCACCTAAAACAGCCTGTTGTCCGGGTTTTATGGTTACACTTGTCACTTTACCATTTGCAGTTGACTGAACACTGACGCGTCCTTCTAATAGTGTGACTTTAATATTTTCTTCATTCTCGTATGCGTTTACATTGAATTTTGTTCCCAAAACCTTTACATCCATTCCATCTTTACTGACAATAAAGCTTTTTTTGTGACCGCTTCCATTGTTGGTTGGAGAGCTCGCAATTTCAAAATACGCTTCGCCAGTTATTTCCACTTTCCGCTCATTAGCTATAAAAGCTGTGGGATACCGAATAGACGAAGCCGCATTCATCCAAACTTTGCTGCCATCGGATAATGTTAGAAATATTACGTCGCTGCCTTTGGGAACGGTGATAGTGTTGTAAAAAACACCCCCCTCCAATCCTACACCGTTAGGGGAGGTTTTATAAGCGATCTGACCATTGGCTGTTTTTTCTACCTTCATTCGTCCTTGTGTAGCCAGTGTACCATTTTGTACACTGTCAAGAACGATGGTAGTACCATCATCAAGTGTAAGCACTGCATTTTTAGTATTGGGCTTTACATCGTTAACTTCCTTTGGCGTGACAACTACTTCTGTCGGTTGTTGTTTGCCCGGTCCTAACCACAGCCAGGCGCCAGCCAATGCCACAACAAGCAGCGATGCAGCTACAGCATATTTCCACCAAAGAAAACTCAGCAACCTTGAATGGCGTATTTCTTTCTCTGCACCAATATCCATCTTTTGCCATACATCCTGCTTATCGTTTTCCAGTCGCTCCCAATCGCGGATATTCCGCATCAGATCTTCCGCATCAGTCCATTTTTCAAACAGCTTTTTATTGTCGTCACTTTCGTTAATCCATTCATTCAATTGTTTTTGTTCTTCTTCCGTCAATTCTTTTTGAAGATATTTGCCTACCAGTTTGCCGATATTTTCGAGTTTTGTGATCATTTGATAAAAATGTTATCGTATATATTTTTTTCTTCCCATTACCTGGGGTACTTAATTGAACTATACTTAACAAAAAAATAAACTACGCTTAACAAAATAGAAACGATGGCGCTTGAAAAAGCGTCTAAAAGGAAACAGGAAAACTTTAGATTCTTTTTGGGTAGAAATTTTTATTGCAATAAATGCTCTAATTCCAAAACACTCAGAAAGATCAGCCATGTAATAGCATATTCATTGTTAACCAGGGAGATGCGTAATAGTTCAATAGCACGTTTCTTATGATTCCGAACGGTGGATTGAGTAATGGAAAGCTCTTGGGCTATTTCCGCCGGTTTCATACCGTAAACATATAAAAGTTTAAAAACCCTTCTGCATTCCGGTGGAAGCTGTTCTATGGCTTCGTACACCTCCTTTATAATTACTGACTCTATGATTTTATTATCAACCATCTTTTCATCCACCAGCTTAGAAAGCTGTTTTTCGTGACTGCGTTTTCTTTGAAGTGAGCGCAGATAGTCAAGACAATGGTTCCGGGCTGTAATGAATAAAAATGCTTTTATGTTGGTCAGGGAATTGAACCGGTCATGCATTTTAAAAAGCTTGGTGAAGGTCTGTGCAGCAATATCTTCACCCTCTTCACGACTGCCGGTTAATTTTTCGCAGAAATAGCGAATCTGTGTATAATATAAATTAAAAACCGCATTGAATCCCCTTGGCTTTCCGTTTACGAATGCTTCTAAACTTCCTGTATCGAGTTGCTCGTTCATTGATAGTGTGCAGTTAGGGTTATAGCTTATAATTCTGGTTCGGCTTTTCGACTTTCAGGATAGGGAAAACCATTATGAACACTCAGCGCCTATCTCACTTCATTGCGTTTTAACCAATCAAGGATTTCGATTTTATGAATTTTCGACAGGAGCAGGTTTGTATAGAGTAAATGGTTTTTATTATCCGGGGAATCGACCGTATTAGCTACGCCACTTATTAGCTGTAGCACCCAAATAGGAAAGGATATATAATAAGGTGTCAGTTACTTAATCAATAATTGCAAAACTTGTTCCTCTAAATACGAAGACAGTACTTGGCATTTCTGAATTGAACCTTTTTCAAGGATGAATACATCGGTCAGAGCGGTTACTTTAAATTAAGTGTTTTCCATTATAAATCAAAGTGGAATAAAGAAAAAACCGTTTAAATACGGGGCAAAATACCGTATAATTTATTTGGAAATTTCGAAGTCTTTAAAAGTTGACCAAAAACAAGTAATTCCTTTATTTCCCGCCGCTGCATGGTGTTATCACATGCAGCTGAAGGGCAGGGTTAACTAAGCCAGGTAGGAACAGTTGGCATTTAAATCCTGGCAAGGTCGGCGAGGCCGGGATTTATTTTTTGCCTACAAAAGTTGTAATGATCTCAGAAGGGCGGGGTAGTTGCTGCTAACCCAGGCGGTGTTTGGGGTTGTTGTGTTTATCCCTCAATGAAGGATAACCAGCCAGCCGCAACAATAGAGGGTGACCACGATCTTACGAGATAGAACGGGAAACAAAAATGTTCGCGTCTTTTATTTATATAGTGCATATACAATCGGAGGCTGGTAGCAACATGTGGGGCTGCTTCATATGGTCTTTAATACACTTAGATTGCGACTTTCCTAAAAAGTATATCTCTTTTTGGGCTTTATAATCTGAAAAATAGGCTACTGGTGTAAGTACATCTATTTATACTCTCGCTGTAATAACTATGTACAACTAAAATCTGATCACGTTATTTTTTTAAAATTTAATGGTAAGGCAATAAATTTCATCTTAGATAACCTTACATCCTTGAAAGGCGTAGACTCCATTAATAATAATAACTATAACCAAAAACAACTAATCATGTAAACAATTAATTGTTATATCCAAAAATCCAAAACCGTTATGAGTGAGATTAAGAAGGTTATCAATGTTGTCGATGTAAAACCTTACACCCCATCCGACTTAGCTGAAATTTATGGAACGTCATGGAAGATTATGAATAAATGGCTGAAAAGGCTGGAACCCCATATTGGTGAAAGAGACGGTCGGTATTTTACGCCACTTCAGGTTTCAAAAATATTCGAAAAATTGGGAGCACCAGCCAAAGTTGAATTTGAAGATTGAGTATCTTTATTGAGATAGTAAACCGCTTTTCTAAAGAAGGCGGTTTTTTTATGTCTGTTCCACAAGGAACTAAAAAACAGAATTAGATATATTATAGTAGAATGTTTTTCCTTCTGTGCCTTTATTTTTCCAAGCTTTTCCCGACTTCTCCTTTAGTCTCCCAGAGGTATATCAGTCATTGTATGTTTGTCTTGCAATTGAAATTAATCCCTAAGAAAACCCAAGACAACAATGACACAATCTTCTGCTACGAGCCATTTATCAAATCCTCTGCCTGACTTTTCTGTAATCTTCGGTAATAAGGATGAAATCACCAATTTAGTTGATACCGCCTGGCTATTTACTTATTCCACCCTTTGGAATAATCATGAGTTTTCCTCCCTTGAAAAATCAGAAGCTAAATATTATATCAAGGAGTGGATCACAGGTGGTAAAAAACCCTTAAAGGCATTTACTAATTTTTGCCAGCGGATTATTCTTGCCCGACAAAATATTAAATCCCTTAATACGGATTTTTTAACACTTCCATCATTGTGGTTGGATAAAGAGAATATAGAAGGCTACGCCAGTACAAAAGAGCTTTTGGAGAGAATAAAAGTTATACGGCATTCTCTCCCCAATTTCCAAATTGAAATCAAAGCGTTGGCCGAAGCAGTTCTGGAATTTGCCGAGGAACCAACTAAGGAGAACTTTATTTATTGGCGTAGTTACTTTATTGAAAAGGACGAACCGGTACTGCTGAACATCTATAGCGTATTTGCCGCAAACAAAACTTTTAATATCCAATAATAAACCAATGGGAGCGCACAAATCAAAACAATACTTTGACCAGCAGGGCAACCTGAATATCAAACCTTACCGGCTTAAAGATTTGATTGCCATATTTGATGTAAACGAAAACACTTTCAAGAAATGGATGGCCCGATATCCTGAACAATTAGGTGAAAAAGACGGCAAGTATTATTCCATTCGTCAGGTTGAATTTATGATTGAAAAATTCGGGTTACCTAAAAAAGTGTATATCATGCAAGTTCCATTCTCAAAAGCTGCGTAAAAAATATTAAATAAGACTCCATGAAAACAAATGAAACAGGTTCTAATGTTCTGCTTACCGGTATAGTGCTACTTGCCAACTTTGACCTTGCCGGATTGGCAGATTATGGTTTGAAAGCGCTGGTTGGCGGTGCCATATGGTTGGGATATAAGTTAACAGCCGATTACCTCGCCGACCGGAAGAAAATGCAAAACAAATAAGGATGCGAAACGCAGATATTGTTACAACGGCTATTGTGATAACGGGCATGGCAGGGGTATATGTATTGCTTGCAAAATTTGCCCGTATGCAGGAGGAGCTTGAAGTGTTGCCCACCGCAAGCGTTCACAAGATTGATTTAAAAGGACTGACCCTACGAATTGATTTGCTGATGAAAAATCCAACGGCGGGAAGTTTAAAAATCAAATTTCCCTTTGTAAAGGTTTATTACAAAGACAGTTTGGTAGGCAGCTCTCAGGTGGTGAACAAAGACATATCTATACCTGCATACGGGCAGGTTGTAGTTGATAAAATTCTGCTTGACCTGCCGCTTACCAGCCTGTTAACGACAGCAGTATCGATGCTAAACGCAATAAAGAAAAAAGAACCTGTAAAACTACTTGTAAAAGCCATAACGACCATAATTACTGGCATAACTGACCTTCCTTTGGAAAAGGTTCAGGAAATCCCACTAAAAATCAGTACCCAATGATTTCAATCGGTAGAATAAAATATGGTGAAGCATCGAAGCTGCGTACATTAAAAAGTGGAAAGGTATATGATCATCTTTTTGAAAAAGCACCGGGGAAGGTTTATACTATTAAGAAAAATGCGGGTTTGCAGGATACTGTACAGTTCATACCTCAAGTAGTAAGACAAACTTTAAATCAGACTAAAGGAATTGCTCAAGATCTAAAAAAAGACTCTGTATATGAAACCTGTAAAAATATCTGGCAGTTTGTATATGATCATGTACAATACCGAAAAGACCAACATGGGTATGAACAGATAAGAAGTCCTAGAAGAACCTGGCACGATAGAACTCAAGGGGTGGATTGCGATTGTTATTCTGTGTTAATTTCCAGTATCCTAACAAATCTCGAAATTCCACACATCCTTCGAATAACAAAATATAACCAGAATCACTTTCAGCATATCTACCCCGTCGTGCCACATAAAGGTCAGTATATAACTATTGACTGCGTTACTGATCACTTTGATTACGAAGTTCCATACTCACAGAAAAAAGATTACAATATGGAGTTACAATTTCTTGATGGCTTACCGAATTATGAGGCAGATGGTATGGGAGAGTTGGGACGATTATTTAAGAAGAAAAATAAGACCGGCAATATATCTGCATCTGCACCGGCCCAAAAGAAAGGGCTTCTCAGCAAGATTCTTAAAAAGAAGCCAACCAGTCCAGCATCTTCTGGTTCAAGCGCACCAGCCCCTAAAAAGAAGAAAAAAGGTCTTTTTAAAAAAATCGGAAGTGCAGTTAAAAAAGTCAACCTAAAAAAAGTTGTTAGCAAGATAAACAAGATCAATCCGGTGACCATTGCCTTGCGTAACGGCATACTTGCTGCCATGAAATTGAACGTAAAAAATGTGGCGAAGCGGTTAAGATACAGTTATCTGACCAAGGAGCAGGCAGAAGCCAAAGGTATTGAAGGAACAAAATATGACCGGCTTTTAAAAATACGGCAAAAGCTGGAAAGTATTTTTGAAACAGGCGGCGGAAAAGTAAGCAACTTGAAAAAAGCCATTCTCAGCGGAAAAGGTAATAAGGATAAGCAGGTATTAGCCGGATTAGAGGGGCTTGGCGCGCTTTCCATGTATGATACCGACAACCTAAACATTTATACTCCACTCGAGCAGCTCTTAGGCACAGAGGTTTACTATGAGGAAAATGTAGCAGGTTTAGAGGGCTTGGGAGAACTGGGCGAACCTGTGACCCTGGCAACTGTAGGTGCTGCAATGGGGGTGCTTACGGGCATCATTGCTTCACTTCAAGAACTGGGAAATATTTTTAAAGGCAAACAACCTGGCTCCGAAGATTTTGACAAAGCGACCAATGAGGCCGCCGAAAATAACCAGCCGGTGCCGGATACAACTCCTGTACCTGCAAGCGCCACCCCAACCATTTTACCAGAGCCGGTAGCTGTGCCCAGTCCTGTGAGTTATGAAGCCACACCGGTGACGGCCAATTACGAAAGTGCTGCATCAAGCATTGCCCCGGAAACGGCAAGGCAAGAACCAATAGAGCCGGAAGAAGAATCTTACAGCGAAACAGCAGAGGAAAATGCTTCGGTCATTACAACTCAACAAAACACGTCACCGGCAAAACCGGCTAATAATACCCCCGCCGATAAAGCCAGCTTTTGGGAAAAAAACAAAACCTGGTTGAAACCAACAGCCGTTATCGGAGGCAGTATTTTGCTGATTGCTGTTTGTGCAAGCGTTCTGAATAACGGGCAGGCAAAAAATAAATCCTCACCTGATGCTTCCCTTTCGGGATTACCCACTCGAAAAAAGAAACATAAAAAAGTAAAGCGCAAACAAGCAAAGAAAGTAGCTATTGAACTACTCTAATTATTCAACTAAAAATCTACTAATGGCAAGAAAAAACCGATATGTAAAAAATGCGACTAAGTCAAAGTTACTGAAAACCATAAAAGGGGAAGTAAACCCACAAAATGACTTCAAGGCCACAGCCCTTGTAACGGTCAAAGATGTTGTTCTTGGGGTACTTGGCGGTGGCATCGTGGCAGCAATTGCAGGGAAGTTTGCCATTCCGTTGGGTATCGTGATAACAGGTGCTGGCCATTTTAAAAACAGCAAAATGTTGCAGGTGATTGGGCTGGGAACGATGGCCTCCAACTCCTTTACTAAAACAGCACCCGTTAATGGATTGGAGGGACTGGATGGAGTGAAAGAGCGTCTGCAGGCTCTGAAAAGTTCCATTACTGAAAAATTTCTTTTGGACAAGCTGCTCAAAAAGAAAGGATTGAGAGGATTAGGCAATGTACAATACTTTAATTATCCTGATCAGGCGGTGGGGGAACTGGCCGCACTCGATAGTATCGAAAATCAAATAATCGAATCCGGTATGCAATTCCAAGGTACAAATGACTACACCCTTGTAGATGGAATTGATGGTATGGATGACCCACTCTATTAACATTAATCACTCTTAGGATGGTACTAAACTGAAAGGCCCTAAAGCAATAAAACGGTCTTAAGAGACTGTCTTGTCTTAAAAAGTATCGGAGATAGTTACACTTAATCTCAAAACCTATTGATCACTAAAAATCGTACTGTATATGTTAGGAATATTAGACGGACTTGAAGAATACAACAATGCCGGAGCCTTGATTGGTTTGGATGGTCTCGATGACCCTGAGTTGTTGGGTGCTTTACGCCGTATGAACCCAATTAAAAGACAAAAATTTGTAAACAAGTTAGCCGCACCTGGCGCTCCCTCCAAAGGTTCGCGTGCTGAAATGGAAAAGCATTTTAATGAATTACCTGACCACATCAAAGAAGGGATTGCCAAAGGAGAACTGCGGTTGGCTGATTTTACCTTGTATTCCAGAAAGTTCATTAATAGTAAAACCATCAAGATGTTTGAAACCCAAGATGACAAGCAGGTGGCGATTTCAAATATCAGCAATGCCAAATTGCAAAAAAATCAATGTCTCCTGGTATCAGGCATTTATATGATGGCCGGTGTAGCCGCTGATGGCACTAAAGACAAAATGATGGCTTCTTCGCTGAATATAATTGCAAATTATCCGGCCATTTTATCCGGGGAATTTTCTCTAAAAGCCAATAAAAAGCAGATTGTGCCCGATACCTCCAACAATGTGTTTAATACCACAGGATTTACCACTGTGCCACAAGGTTACTATAAGCTTGCCAACCCGCGCATTATTGCTGATGATCTGTTAATTGAATTTACCGTGGAACTGGGCACAATGGATAGTTTGCCACCCAATTTATTTCTGTTCGCTGGCCTGCACGGTACAGTAACCACACCTTAATAATCCAAAAAAAACTTTTTTATTTTATGTTGAGCGGTGTAGAGCAATTCGAGCGAATTCATAACCAAAATGGATCCATTGGTAGTCGTGCCGAGATGGAAAAATTTGAAAACCAGCTTCCTCACCATGTAAAAGAGGAACTAAAGAAGGGAAAACTCCGCTACGCCGATACGATTATTTATTCGATTAAACACGTAGGTTCAAAGGTGGTTAAGATGTTTGAACCACAGGACGACCGGCAAGTGGGTATTTGCAGCATTGCCGGGGGTAAACTACCCAAAAATCAATGCCTTTTGGTTTCCGGGATTCAAGTATTTACAGGCGTATCCCCGAATACCGGTAAACCGCCTACGAAAGATGAGATCTTGAGCACAAGCACTATTGGACTTGTCCAATCATGTTTGCCCTTACATAATGGTGAGTTTACGTTAAAAGCCAATCAGAAAATCATAGTGCCGGAAACATCCTGTAAACTTTTTTTTGGTCAGGGCTTTACTGGCTTTCCACCTGGATATTACAAATTGGAAAATCCCCGGCTGATTCAGGATGAATGGCAGATCGAGTTTACGTTTGAACTGGCTACCACTCAGGGGTTGTTACCAAATCAACTTGTCTTTGTAGGGTTGCGGGGAACCATTACCACGCCTTAAATCTATTCTTTAGTTATGCTACTTAGATGAAGATTAAAAAACATGGGTGGGCGGTTATAGCAGCCGGTTTGTTAACGCCGCCCTTACTGCTTTTGATTAAAAATCAAATTGAAAAAATGGCCAATCTAACTATAGCGCAAAAGAACTTAAGGGCATTTCTTTTAATGATTCAATATAGTGAAGGCACGGCTGGTGCAAATGCCTATAGGACTTTATTTGGCAGCGGACTATTCAGTGATTTTTCAAAGCATCCCAATAGGCGTATTACCAAATATGGTATTACCAGCACAGCGGCTGGCGCCTATCAAATACTGTATAGAACATGGTTAGAGATCGCTCAAAAGCTAAAACTCTTAGACTTTAGCCCTGCCAACCAGGACAGAGCGGCGATTGAACTGATTAAAAGAAGAAAGGCATTGGAAGATGTAATGGCGGGTAGGTTTTCACTTGCGATTGAGAAGTGCAAAAAAGAATGGGCCTCGCTTCCTGGTGCTGGTTATGGTCAACATGAGAATAGCATTAAAAATTTGCTGGCAGTCTATCAGATGGCCGGTGGAAGCGTAATGGCTGCTTAATTAAAATCAACAGTTTACGATGGGAAAAAAAATAAAAAAGCGGTTTGATATTGAAGTCACTACGGAAAACACAGTTCACTCCAAAACATTTGAACTCGATAAAACGGTTGAGAAGGTGCATGGTTTACTGTTTACTTCAAACCGCGATGATCTTCTCTATTACAGGGGGACAGCGAAGGTAGAAATCAATTCAGAGGAAATCTTTGCCGAGGATTACGAAAGCAAGTTGTTGATGTCGGGCCTGAATGTGTCTCCAAATGATAGATATTACAATCTGGGAAGCATCCCGCCCGGCAACTTCAAAGTAAAGGTAGATTACCGGGATAACGCGGATGCACGCCTTCCATTTGCCGCCTACCGCGTATCGCTGTATTTGGATTTGGAACTTAAAAGCTAACCAGACTTAAATGCAACAGTCAGTTATAATACACAGGGAACGAATCAACCGCGCTGGTGAAATGAAATATTTTCAAATTCCGCTACCTGGAACCGAAAAGAAGGTCATTGGTGTGGAAACCAGTATCTTTCTTTTAACCGCCCTTCCGGCACCAGTGCCCGACGGTGGTAGTTCTACCAATGAACCTTCGCCGTCGTGTCCCAATCCGGGCAACGCAACAATGACTGAGCTATCGAATCAAATCACGGCTGATCCAATTCGCATCCATGTATTTCAGATTGGTAATGCGGTAAATCCAACCTTTCAGTACAGTGTTGCAGTTTATTCAGTCACAGTTGCGGTAATTGCCGTTGGTGGCGATACTCCAGCCACCATCGTTACGAAACTCGCTGATGCCGTAAACAATACAACACTTGCTGAATGGAATCAATTTGGAAGCAATGATGCTAATTATAAACCTACTGCTTCTGCCAACGCTGATCAATTGACTCTTACTTGCGATATTAATCATCAGTTTGCAGCGTGGGCAACCGGTTCTTGTACCGGCGCACCACCTCCGCCATCGGGACCAGTTTACGATCCGCTGTTTGTGATCAAAAACAATGACAAGGCCGGCGTACTATCACTACAAAGTCCCGATCGAACAGATATTTTTTACCAGGGTGAAGTGTTTCGAGAAGATCACAACCTCCGGTATGGTGATTACACTAGCAAACATTTTTTTGAGATAGAGCAATGGATAACGGGTAAAAGAAGATTTTCAGCCGAAGTGCTGATTACGACCCATTCACCATTGATTGAAGCTTACTATAAGGATGAATTTGGAGTGCTTTATAGAAAGGAAATAAGCTATCTACTCAACATTTTTGTTTGGCTGCAAAAACCTTAAGCGTATGACAAGCGATCTGGCTTTGGAATATATCAGCAAGCGCATGTTGGAAATGGGATATGGCAACAGTTACCTGATCCGGTTTCGGCATCTACTCTTTCGGGCACAGGAAAAACGCGAACTAATAGGTTATAATCAATTATATATACTCATTGAACCCACCAAAGATATTCGAATCGAAAGTGATGTGGGCCTGTACGATCAAAACGAAGATCACGCCAATGAGCTACAGTACGAACACCGGGGCGCAATAAAAATAATAAACCTCTCTCCCTTACTGAACAACGTTAGATTTATTCAGGCGATACCCATCAATCAACAAGAAAATGGCAGTAACCAACGAGAAGTATGACCAATTTAAAATTGAACGCCTAAAAAACTTTTTAGAGGACATGGCGGCCAAAGGGCAGCCACGGTACTATGAAATTTTTGTCGATAGTTTGAAGGTGGTGCCCAAGACCGACAATGCGGAAGAATTTGAGAACTACGAGCGGTATATAGACGACACCACCGAAAAAGTGCGCATTGTTATCTATGGTTCAGGCCTCTCGCCCCGCAATGATCAGTATAGCTTTCATGTGCAACCAACCAGACAGGACAAAGGACTTAGCGGGTTTAATGGGTTAGGGGATTTAGACGGGATCATTCAGGAAAAACTCGCAACCCGTGACCGGGAATATGAAATGACACGACTGCGCGAAGAACTGCAAAAAGTAAAAGATCAATTGGTCGAAGCCGAAGAGTATGCAGAAACGCTTGAAGAACAAATCAAACTGCTGCAGGACAATAAGTATAAGCTCGGTAGTATCAATGTGGCCGAACTTGCTTCGGTGGCCCTTGAAGGTATGATCCGTCGCAATCCACAGCTGCTAACAAAATTGCCCGGCGGCGAAGCGCTTGCCGGCATTATTGAGCAGGACAATCAGGAACGGCAGCAGTTAAGCAGTTCAGCCCAAGTAGAGGCCCAGGCATCATTTCAAAAAAAATCTACCGATCAAATAAAGCCGGAGCAACTACGCTATATCCCACTGCTCCAACAATTAGACGCAGCTTTTAACACAGCGGAACTGGAAGTAGTCATGCAGGTATTGCAAAGGCTTGCCGACGAACCCACGAATCTTAAAACCGTTGCTGAATTACTGAATATTCAAACCCCGTAAACTATGAAGAAGTTTCATTATGACATTTCCATTGAAGCAAAGACGGAATCGGAAGCCGATGCCAAGATGACCGCCCTAACTACACTGGCACAAAAACTATCGCCCATAGAACTGACCAAACTGGCGCACATCGTCAAGAACGACCCGGTAAAGACAGCTTTGGCAAAAAAGTACCTGGGTGTGTAATCAGTGATTATAGTTAATCCTGCAAAGCAATGCTTAAACATGATTGCCATCATACCAACGGTTCACATAAACTTTCCGTTATGCCCAGTGCCAAAGATCAAAGTGATTTTACGCTCAAACAGAAGCTCCAGTACGCTGCAATAGGTTTGGTCCTGGTAGGCGGTGGTTTATATGTTGGACATCGCATACTCAGAAGCCAGGCGATCAAACGACAGGCGAACAAATCGGCAAAAGAAGGTACCCCGGCTGATTTTGCAACCCGCATTAAAATGGCTTTTGAAAACAACGGCTGGTGGGGAACTGATGTGGAAGCCCTGCGTGCTATTTTTCGCGAAATTCCCACTAAGGAGATTTTTTACGGTGTCATGCGCTCTTATAATACGGGCGGCAAAAATCTGATGCTCGATTTAAAAAGTGAGCTCACCACTACTGAGTACAATGAAATGCTGGCCATTGCCGGGGCCAAGCCAGAGAAAGTTTCTACTGGTTATACACCACAAATTGGGCAGGCTCAGTATCAGGCATGGGCAAAGCGTCTGAAAGCTGCATTTGATTACACTTGGGGGCCGAACCTTCCCGGCACCGATGAAGACGCTGTACGGTCGGTCTTTATGGAAATTCCAACGCAAGCCGACTATGCGAAAGTAGCCGAAGCCTATCAATTATTGTATGGGCAAAGCCTGAAAAACGGACTGCTTCAGGAACTGGAGTTGTGGGAGTATTCCCCCCTTATGGCGATCATCACTAACAAACCCAAAGTTTAATACGGTATGAAAACAAAGAAAAAGGCAAAGGTAAAGAGCAAACGGAAGAGAGTTGCAGCAGGCAAGAAGACATCCCGAAGTGCCAGCAAAAAGGTCGTCCTTGCTTCTGTAGCAGCGGGTCTGGGCCTGCTTAGTTTTTTTGGTTGGAAATATTTCAAGCGTAAAAAAGCGGCTACTTCCAGTAGTGATTTTGATGCCATTCTAAAAATGAGCAACAATTTGATTGAACCGCCAGCAGTATCACTGCCCGCTTATACGCCTTCAACGCCAGAGCCTAAAACGGTTTATACCTATAATAATAGTACAGCCGAGACGGGCGGTGATTTTCCGCTGAAAAAAGGTAGCCGGGGTGATAACGTATTACGCTTGCAGCAGGCGCTTATTGCCAAAGGTCACGCCATCACAGCAGACGGTGTGTTTGGCCCCCAAACAGAAGCTGCGCTGAAGAAGGCAGGGTTTATACCTCCCATTGATAAAAGCACCTTTCATGTTATCGTATCAGTTACACAAGTAGACGCCTCCGCCGTAGGAAAGGATCTCTATAACGCGGCCCGAGCAAAAAATTACACGGCTGCTATCAGTAGTCTTAAAAAACTAAAATCAACCGATGACTACGCCAAAGCCAGTGATGTCTTTAAAACTTTTTTTCTAAACGGAGTGCGTCAAACGTTGGTCAATGGACTGCTCAGCACCTTTTCGGCTGCCACCCAAAAAGATGTTATTAAACGGGAGTTTTTGCGCATGGGTCTCCAGTACGATGGCAGTAAGTGGGCACTTTCCGGGTTAGACGGCGTTTCCTTGTTAACCACTCAACCGACCACCATATGGGTAAATGCTAAAGAAAGTGTAAGTGTACCCGCTGGTATGGTGCTGGGCAGTAAGGTGGCTCAACGTTTGGATTACGCATTATTTGAAAACAAGGGCAAATATTTTTTAGTAAATACCAATGCCGTAAAACTTTTATCATAATCAAATTTCTACCCATGAGACGTAAGATCAAATACATTGTAGTGCATTGTACCGGCACCACACCGGATGCAACCATCGATAGTATTCTCAAGTTTTGGAAAGAAGTAAGGAAGTGGAACAATCCAGGCTATCACTATTTAATCAAACGTAACGGGGAAATTGTATCGCTGCTATCGGAAGATAAAATAGCAAATGGAGTAAAAGATTTTAATATAGAATGTGTTCATGTTGCTTATATCGGAGGGGTTGATAAAGCTGGTAATCGAACCGACAACCGCACACCGGCACAAATTCGTTCTTTGTTTAACAAGCTCGTGGCTCTGTCGGAAAAATATCCCGGCGCGACCATATTGGGGCACCGCGACTTTAAAGGTGTCACCAAAAAATGCCCATCCTTTGATGTGAGGGAGTGGCTGCGTAACTATACTCCCGATGAACTTGCAATTGCTGCCTAATGCTATCAGCTATTCAATCAGTCTTTCACTTTAATAATTATGTGCTTTTTACCCGGCCCTTTGAACTCAACATTGTAGGTGTTCGGGCCAATACCACTACACCCAACCGTTTCGATGATCAAATACATGTGTTCTTTCAAAACCCACAGGGCCAAACCATCCACCTATCTTATGAAGCTACCACCGATCCGGGCACCTACTGGTTGCGTAATCCCTTAAATCTCCAGGGTACGGCCATTTTGGCCCAGGGACAATATAGGGACTGCTATCAGATCGGTCTGCACCGGGGGCAATATGCTGCTTTAGTGCAAAAAAGGAAGGTTACCGTGCTTAGGGATTACGACCGGGATGCCCTGCTTGATTTTCGAAATGGAAAGCCTGATACCGGAATGCACGGTATCAATATCCACAAAACATCCGGCAGTGGAAAAGCGCTCCATATAGACAAGAATTCGGCAGGCTGTCAGGTATTTGCCGATGCAAAAAAGTTCTCGGAGTTTATGCGTCTCTGCGAACTGCACCGAAAGCTATACGGTAACAGCTTCACTTATTCGCTCATCGATAGCAGAGCTATTGCGCGGGAGCAAAGAAAAAAGATGATCGCGGTCGGTATTGGCCTGGGTGCTGCATTTCTCACTTATCAAACAATGAAATGATAAAAATAACAGAACTTCTTAAAGACAAAAACGGAGCTTTTAACCTTCGGGAACTCGCCATCGCCATATTCATTTTGGTTATAGTTATTAGTTGGATAGCCAAGCAGTTTTATGGTAAGGAAGTACCAGAATATATGTTTTACTCCTTTGTGAGCTTGATTGCCGCCGGATGCTTTGGGTATTCCATTGAAAAGAAATCTACTTAAGTAAACTTTTAAAATTAATCCCTACACTATGGCAACATTTCGATTCAAAACATCCCTTGTGCTTTTTCTATTGGGTTTTCTTGTTGGTTTTTGCACCTCTCAGCTTTTTGCCAGATGCAATCCCAATCCACCGGCGAATAAATCTGCTGTTGCGCCGGTAAAGGAGTTGGAGCTAAGGGCAAAGAGTGAACAAACCATTTTCTTAAATAAAATCTCTGCCCTTCAAAAATCAAATGAACAGCTAAATGAAAAATTGAGATCCACTCAATCGGAGTTGCAAAAAGCAAAACAAGTAACAGCCAATAAGGAACGCTCCATTAAACAACTGGTCAAACACAACGGATATGATTCAAAAAATTTGATTGAAAGAAGAGCAAAGGAATATCCTGCTGACACAGGCATAGCTTCACAGTGCGACTCATTGATTACCGAAGTAAATGCTTACCTCGATGAAAATCAAAGAAAGGATAGTTTGTATGAGCAACAATTGGAAATACTGGGGGATGCTCTTGATATTAAGGATTCTGTCATCAAAACTCATCAATCGGTATATTATTCCCTTGCTACGCTTTTTGATCAGTCGGTAGAACAAAAACAGATGCTTCAAAGTGAAAACCTGAAAATGCGCAAGTGGATGAAACGACAAAAGCGTAAAAATAAGCTACTCACGCTGGGTGCCATCGCCTTGGCAGGCTTTGCAGCCAGTTCCATTCTTCACTAATTCTTGTAAATAAAAATCATTATTTCATAGCCATGAACGATAAAGCAATTGTGTCCACCACCACCTTAGTTGTGTCTCTGATTGCCTACTTGTATGCCAAAGAAGCTCAAAAGGATGCCGTACCATACATGCTTGTGGCTGGGTTCATTGGCTCTATTGTGGGAGAAACAATTGTAGAAAAAAGAAACAATCCCGATAAATAAACTTCTTAACACAAATGGCGTACAAAATCTATGACGATGGTGTCGTGATTCGCATTGAAAACGGCACTTCAGTTCTCTTTGTCTCAAAGGCTCAGGTAAAAACCATTGACACCATTGCCAATGGTGTGGTTCGGTTGGATATTGGTGAAGGTCCACTTAAAAACGTGTTTCTGCGTTATTCCGAGGTAGAAGTACCTGCGGTTACCTCCGGTGAGCAGCTTCGGGATGCGATCAAAAACATGATGCCCAATCTTACGGAAGAAGCAGGCATTTTGAACGAGCTGACTAATATTAAAAACCTGCTCAATACTTTAAAAGACACTGAAGCCGATCTGCTTAAAACCGAACCAACCCGTATTGACGAATCGCAGCCCAATGCTGTATATAAGGGATGGCATAAAGGGAGTGGTGCTGCCACGGCCCCGGAATGGGCCATTCTGAAAATTACCCAAACCGCCGACAATATTCTGTACGAGTGGGCAGATGGCAGCACCCGGCAAACCAACATCTGGAACGAGAGGTACAACCTCACATATCGGCCACTGAATTATATAGTGAGTATGGAGGCCATATCGTAGCCGTTCCACTGCAAGATCCTATCGCTTATGGCAATGAATCAGGTGACAGTATTTAAAGAAGTTCTCCAGCAGCCGATTTTGGTGTCATTGTTTGACTATAGCGGTTGTTGGTCGGCACCGTACCGGAAGGCTGGTTACCGAGTGCTTCAGGTAGAAAAGAAGTTGGGCTTTGATCTTTACAAATGGGATTACAAACAAATCAGGCAGGGGCTGGTGGGCGGTATTTTGGCCGCCCCGCCCTGTACTGATTTTGCTACCAGTGGAGCGCAGTATTGGAAAAGGAAGGATATAGATGGACGTACAAAAGAAAGTGTGCAATTGGTTAAAAAGATTTTGGAAGTGGTAAAGTATTTCCGACCCCGGTTTTGGGTCATTGAAAATCCTGTGGGGAGATTGAATGATTTAGTGCCTGAATTAAAATCTTACGGACCGTGGTACTGGCAACCGTATTGGTTTGGTGATCGTTGGACTAAGAAGACAGGTCTATGGGGCGTATTTAAAAAACCATCAGTTCAGCATAAAACTTTACTGGTTCGCTATAGCAAACAAGGTTCGTGGATACAAATGCTTGGTGGCAAATCAGAAACTACCAAAGAGTTAAGAAGTATTACACCTCCTGGTTTTGCTCAATCATTTTTTGATGCCAACCCTTTGGAAACAAAAACAGTAAGCAGCAAGAGCCGCCAGCTCCCTATTGCTGCTTAATTTTTTTATGAAGTATCCTAACGTAAAAGAAATAGTTTTAGGTGACCAGCTTAATGTGCCGGAAGTTCAGATTTCATATTCTCGAACTGTTGACAGTTTATCGAGCCTGCCGCAATCAAAAAATGATGCGGATGGATTTGTAACTGCTATCGACAAGCTTTTATCAGATAAAACGCCACAAAATAAAAAATCTGTCGAAAAACTTGCCGCTACTTTTGGTATCACTGATAAAACCCACGTTAAGGAATTAACAGAGCTTGCCATTGTAAAAAGAGCAAGACAGCTTGCTCACAGCGGAGGGACAATTAAAGACAGATTTGATAAGATTGTTGATCTGTATAATTCGCAAGTGAACTTATCCCACCGCACTTCCCAATCCATATTACTACAACAATATTCTACTCCTGCGCCTATTTCATATCTGGCCGGTGTGTTTTGCGGCATCGATAGCTCTGAACCAAGTAAAATATTTTTTGAGCCATCTGCTGGCAATGGGCTACTGACTATCGCTGGTTATCCGAGTTCCTTTATTGTAAATGAAATTGACAGCTTTCGCAATCAAAACCTTCAAATACAAAAATTTAAAAAAGTAACTCAACAAGACGCAACCAAACCGTTTGCAGAATATTACAGGCAGTTTGATGCCATTTTAACCAATCCTCCCTTTGGAATTAGTGAACAAGAAATATTGTATGACACCTTTCGCATTGTATCGTTGGAGCATGTTATGGCGCTAAGAGCTCTAGACTGCATGAAAGATTATGGAAGGGCAGCTATTATTATTGGCGGTCATACAAGATGGGATGATAAAGGACGAATACAGGCAGGCAAAAACAGGATATTCTTCAATTATTTATATAGCCGTTACAATGTTCTTGACGTTATAATGATTGACGGCCATAAACTCTATTCACGTCAGGGAACAGCTTTTGATGTACGGTTGATATTGATAGATGGCAGAAAGGAAACTCCTTCTGGAAATGCACCCTTATTTAACTTACAACAAGATGTAGAAGTAAAAACGTTTGACGAATTATTTAACCGGGTGATGGATGCTAAGGAAGCAACTTATAAATCTATCTCTTTAGGTTCAAAATACCTTACTGTTTATAAAAAATATGCGTCGATCAAACCTGCTTACCCAGATTCCATTCTTTTATTAGAGGAAGGTTTTGAATACTTCATATTTGGAAGCGATGCCGAGAAACTTTTAAGGGAAATAGACTTTACCGGTGCTGGCGAAGTGGAATACCAGGGTGAAAAAATTAAAATGATACGTTTTCCTGCAACATCGCTTCAAACGTATGTGGCCAAAATTATAAAGGCCGGGTATATGCACAGAGCTGTAGGGCAATTTGAAAATTCAAAAAGTTACGACATGAAATTAATAGAATTAGAGGCTGAAGCGCTACAACTTGAGTTACAGTTACTCAAAACAAATTTTGAAAATGGTTTAGGTGCTATAATTCCTAGCAATATAAACAACAATAATTATGAGCTCTATTTGCATTTCAGAAACAGATACCGAGAATATTTTAAAATACTTGTAGTAATTAAGAAAGTTCTTACCGGCGAGTACGAAACTTTCGATCAGGATGCCGAACGCCTTATTTATATGTTCTCATTACCCCTGACACTATTTTCAATAATAAAAGGGAAGAAGGTTTACGGCATGACATTTAATGAAAAGAAGCTTTTAGAAATTAAAAACCAACTTTACCACGCAGGATATGTTATTGCAATCATAGAAGATACTGAAACCGAGGAAACAAATCGTTCTGAACATGACCTTTCAGGTGTAAATTATTTATACAAAGATGGCAGCGGCAATGATGAAAAAATGTTTAAAGAGTGGTCAAGATTAAAAAAGTCATATCCTGATACAATTATTTTGCTGGAAGAAGCAACTACATTTCAAACTTTTGATTACGATGCTTATATAGTTTATAATGTCAGAAAAAATTATGATTTCAAACACAAAAATCCAGATTTTTATGTGAAGGCTCTTAACTGTTATGGATTTCCCTATTTTGCTCAACAGGGAATTTTAAGAGAAGATAGGCCGCTAATTGAGCAACTGCTTTTGGAAGCTGGCTATAAACCTTTATTTATTGAAAATGAAAAGGCGCATTACAAATGGCCGACAAGAAAAGAACTAGAACAGTATGAATTAGAAAAAGGGCAAGCGCATAATGCAAAGGATAAAGCTAACTACCGCGTATGGGTTCGAAATAAAAATCATGGGACAAAAAATGTTCTCTTTATAAAGCAAGGTGCTCGTCTCTATACAACCTGGGAAGGAGACGCTGAAATAGCACGACAGGTAATCGACAATTTAAATTTCTACGACAAAAAATCAATACGTGATTTATTTGGGAAGGTAATTCAAGGAATCAGTGCCCGTTCGACCAACCTTAAACACTATGTTGATGTTTTTCATAAAAAAGGGTATACCATTGTCTTTTTGAACGAAAATAATGATGGCAAAGGCTTTGACTACTCCGTTGATGTTACTGATTATATTGATGAAGATGGTAGCGTTCGCCATTGGAGAATGTTTGAGCATTACAAGATGCTTAAAGGGCAGAATCCAAATAAACTTATTCTTTTTGAAACTCCTGGAACATATACAACGTTTGAAGGAGATGCTGAGACACTGGCAAGGGTTTGCAAGATTAGGTATATTAAATCGACAGGTACAGAATATTCTTTAATGGCCGGTGTTTCCAAAGAAACATGGAAAGAACGCTTATCGCTCCTTACTAATGCCGGTTATGAAGTAATGATAATTGAAAACAGCAGGGGGGCTGAAGATCTTGGCGCAGTCTATCAACCGGCATCCGAAGCCTGTATAAAGCTCAATACTCAGGTTCCGGATTCGATGGCCTTTGAAACTCATTCGTTTTTACAATTGATCAAACAAGAAGTAGGCGGTGACATTGATAACTTCGTTCGGCACCGATTGGGCTATCCAACCAAAGCAGCACTTTGTAAAGTGCTTTCTGCTGAACAGATCGATGCGGTTGCAGTAGCCATTTACAATATTGAAGCTCGTGGTCAGGGTATGATCATTGGTGACCAGACTGGTATCGGCAAGGGTCGTATTGCTGCGGCCATGATCCGGTATGGTGTGCTGCAAGGAAAAACTCCTGTATTCCTTACGGAAAAAGCAAATCTGTTCAGTGATATATACCGTGACCTCAGCGCAATAGGATCAGGACATTTAAAACCCTTCATTGTAAATAGCCGGGAGCCAAAATCCGATATTAAGGATGAAGATGGTAATGTGGTGTACCAGGCGCCACCGCCCACAGAGCAAAATAGCATATTTGAATCCCGCCAGGTTCCTGCTAAATATGATTTTGTGGTTGCTACTTATACGCAGTTCAATTCTGCCGAAAAAAAACCGGTTAAGCCTAATTTTCTTCGTGCGATAGCCGAGGATAATATTCTAATCCTGGACGAAGCGCATAACTCATCTGGTAGTTCTAACACGGGTGAGTTCATGCAGGGGGCGATCCGCCATACACGGGGTGTGCTGTTTCTATCCGCCACCTTTGCCAAACGGCCGGATAATTTGCCCATATATGCCATGAAAACTGCGATTGCAGATTGTAATATGACAAGGGATGATTTGGTAGACGCCATTACAAAAGGTGGCGTAGCACTACAGGAAGTACTTTCTTCGCAGCTCGTGGCCGAAGGTCAAATGATACGCCGTGAACGCAGTTATGAGGGCATTGAGGTAAACTATATTACTCTTGATGACAAAGCGCCGGAGCATAGGGCAATTGCCGATAATATTACCGAGATTTTACGGGACATTATCGCCTTTCAGACCACCTATGTTGACAAGGAAGTAAAAGATCTGGATGAGATTGCAGTAGCGGAAAGCAAGGAGGTCGAGATCAGAGAAGGTACAAAACAGGCAGGCGTTGACAACATTCCTTATTTCTCCAAGGTTTTCAACGTTATCAATCAAATGCTTTTCAGTCTGAAGGCTGAGGCCGTTGCTGAAAAGGCTATTGCTCGCCTCCGGGAAGGCAAAAAGCCGGTGATTGCATTTGCCAGCACGATGGGCAGTTTTATTGAAACAATGGAAAGCGACACCGGTATGCCGGTGGGCGATGGCGATACGATTGATGCCGAATTTTCGGAAGTGCTTCGCCGTGGTCTGCAAGGTATTATGCGCTATACTGAAATAGGAATTGATGGTAAGTCCGAATATAAACAGTTTCAGATTACAGATTTCCCCCCGGATGCTCAACTGGAATACCAGCGCATTAGCGAGAAAATTGAATCAGTATCAACTGGCATTACTATAAGTCCCATTGATATTGTTATCAGAAAGATCAAACAGGCCGGTTACACGGTTGCAGAAGTGACCGGAAGAAAGTTTGAGCTACAGTTTGATAAACATGAGCGTAAGGCACTTGTACTTGCCCGTAAACGTATCAATACCAATGATGCCTTCCGAATGTTCAATAATAATGAAGTGGACGTGCTGATGATCAATCAGTCCGGTAGTACCGGCGCATCTGCCCATGCCATACCTACTGCAAAAGTTCCAAAAGACGAGGTGAATCAACGGGTGATGATCGTCTTGCAGGCCGAGTTAGACATATCCACGGAAGTTCAAAAGAGGGGAAGAATTAACCGTACCGGCCAGATTCTAAAACCTATTTATGACTATGTGAGCAGTGCGATTCCGGCAGAAAAGCGGCTGATGATGATGCTTCAGAAAAAACTCAAATCCCTCGATGCCAATACCACTTCCAATCAAAAGCAATCGGCTAAAATTCTGGATGTTCCCGATTTTTTAAACAAATTCGGAGATAAGATTGTCCAGGAATACCTGGCTGATAACCCGGAGGTAAATAAGCTTTTGGACGACCCACTTTATATGGAAGATTCAGGAAGTGATAGCGGCAGCAAAACCCCTATAGAAGATGCCGCCATGAAGGTATCGGGCCGTGTAGCTGTTCTTTCCACCCAAATGCAGGACGAGTTTTATACAGATATTTCAGAAAGGTATAATGATTATGTAGATTACTTAAAACAGATCGGTGAGTATGATCTGGAAGTAGAAGCGATGAATCTGGAAGCGGAAACCATATCTGCTAAGGTGTTTAAGATGGGGAAAGGTACGGACAGCGCCTTTGGTGAGGATAGCACGCTGGAAACTGTAAAAGTCAATGTGCTTAAAAAGCCGTTTTCAAAAATTGAACTTGAAAACCTGCTAAATGAATCGCTGAAGGGGGAAAATCCGCAAAAATTACAGCAAGAGTTTTTGCAGGAATATACTTCTGAAATACAAAATAAACTGCGTGAGCTTACCTCGGAAGTGGACACAAAATATGACCAGCTTATCCGTGATATACCCGGTGAAAGGCAGATAAAAAAGTTGGAAGGTGACCGTGACGCCTGGAACCAGGCGGTAAGTGAGCGGACAAAGGAGCTGGAGGATGCAAGAGTTGCCATGCACATAAAAAATGAAAAGACCTTTGAAAACCGTAGCTCTGCACTGAAAAAGGCACTTAATTATTTCTATATTGGTCGATACGTAAACTATCCTGTAAAAACTTTCGGAACTGACAGTGAAATAGTGCCCGCTGTATTTCTTGGGTATTTGATAGATAGAAAAAAGAAAAATCCCTATGCCCCCTCCGCTATAAAACTTCGCTTTGCCATTGCAAACAGTTCGAAGTATCTGGCGATTCCTGCAAGCTATAGCCAGGATATTATGTCAATTATTGGAGCGAGCGTTGATCTAAAAGAAGTTGATATACCTACGCTTTTAAATGGCTGGGATAATTACATTCAGAAGCGTAGTGCTGACAGGGCAACGCGACACATTATTACCGGTAATTTGCTGCAAGCGTTCAGTGACCAGGTTGGTAAACTGGTAAGCTATACCACCATAGACGGCCAGGTAAAGAAGGGTATCCTTATGCCGGAGCATTGGGATCCGGTTGAGCAGTTGCAGGATAAGGTTATTGTACCCATATTAAAGGCGCTTCCAATCATACGCTCCTTAGTGAGCGGCCATCACATTGTTACCAATGACGGCCTTTCCATCTTCCGTACCGGCGACTATTATAAACTGATTGTTTCTGCTTCTCGCAGTAAGGGTGGTGACATCTATCTCGATAAGGATATTCTTTCGTTGGTTGAGAAGAACAACTTTGAAAAGACTTCCGATAAGATGGTTGCCATGCTAGGTGACGGTAAGATAAGTGAACTTGTAGAAGTGCTTCAGAATAATCACAGTTGTTCCATGACAATACAGTCTTATCAATTAAAGGAGATTAATAAAGAAGCTATCCGCAGCAGTAACAGGAACAGAATTGAACTACCGCCGCCGGAAGAAGCCCCACCGGTAAATAACTCTATGGCCAAAATCCGCATTTTGGAACTGGAAGCAGAAGCACTTGAATTGGAACTTTTATTACTTGCTGCATAAAAACTATTTAACCCTATGATTACAATTGAAAACTACTTTGATCAGATACAAAACATAGATAGAACAAACTTCCCATCTGCTCTTTCGGCGGGGCACAATTTTATTGTGAAGGCCACGGACAACGGAAATGATCTTGCTGCGTATAACATGAGTGACAAGGTCAAAAATACGATTGATCTTTACCTGGATAAATTGAATGCATTTATTTCTGGAAGTAGTAAGAAGGAAACAAAGCAGCCAAGAAAAGCAAAAAAGGGTGCTGGCCATACGGTAGCTATTGATGAATATATGCCCGCGCAGGAGCCAATTCCTACCGAAAATAAGAAAACGAAACACTCAAAGAAAAATAAGGTGATTGCTTCGCAAACTGCACCTGTACTTGTTGAAAAAATACCTGAAGAACTTCGCTTTATAAAGCGTTTTGTGTATTTGAATGGTAAATCAAAAACAAAGGATGAAATATTGAGGTTTATCAATTCGCTTCAGAAAGCCATAGTCGAAAAGCGTATTCGTAAAACTTCCAATTGGGCTGATCAAATCAGACTGATTCAAAACAAACTGATTGACTGGTATAATAGCATGAAGCAGAAGATTTCTATTGATATAGAAAAGGAGGGTTTTTATAATGACCTGAAAGCATTGGTTTATAGTGAAGCGATAATGCCATCCATAAATTTCATTAAACGATACATCAGTTTGAATGGAAAACCTGATGTAAAGGATAAAGCTAGAAAGTTATTGGAACACATCAATAAAGCATTTGATAAAGGAAAGTTGACAAATTCGGATTTGTATATTTCTGCAATCAATGACATCAAGGGAAACCTTGAAGAATTTCTTGCCAATAAACGCGAAAAAACATTACAGATAGAAAAGGCGGAATTGAACGGCTTACAAGGCATTTTAGGCTGTGCCTGTACCCCTCTAAACGGGTTGGACGGAAAACCGGCTATTATGAACAGTATGGATTTTGCCGAAATGCAATTTGATACATTAGGCTTTACCGGTAAATGGCTCAGGCTGATCGGTGACCCGTCATCGAATTTTTCGGTAATGGTTTTTGGAAAACCTAAAATGGGGAAATCATACCTGTGCGTAGATTTTGCCGGATACCTGGCACGGAATCATGGGAAAGTGCTGTATGTGGCGAAGGAAGAAGGACTTGATATGACTCTCCAGAAAAAGCTAAATGAAAAGCATGTGGCTCATCCCAACCTATTTGTTGCTTCTGTATTGCCGTCAAATCTTGCTAAATATAACTTTGTTTTTCTCGTTAGTGTAAACAGAATGGGTTTAATACCAGAAGATCTCAACAAGTTAAAGGCGGCAAACCCTGGCAAATCTTTCATTTTCATTTTCCAGACAACTAAAGACGGAAAGTTTCGGGGAGCCAATACTTTTCAGCATGATGTGGATGTGGTGATTGAAGTGCCCGAAAAAGGGAAGGCAGTGCAGATGGGAAGATTTAACCAGGGTGGTGAGATTGATATTTTTGAAAGAGACGATTGGAGAATGGCAGCATAAATTTTTTGTTAGTTGTAATTTATAAACAATCATATAACCACTTCCGGCGCTATGCAGCCGGTTTTTTTTTTAAACGTATCTATGAAGCAGTTGAAAACAGTTTTAGAAAACAACGAGGATTTTTTTGATTACGCTCAAAGGATCAATCCAAAACGTGAATCCTTAACACCTGAAAAGGTACGCTCTTTTTCTGGCTGTCAGAACTATACAGATGAGGAGGCAAATGGAATTATTCAAAGCCTTGAAATGCTTGCAGTTATCATTTTTGAAAACGCGGAAACAAAATCTATTTGTATTGATAATCAACAAGATGTAAATTTAAATGACAAACTCGAAACAAAAGTTATTTCAATCCCATCCCCACAAACTAAAAAACGTGCAGCATGAGCATTACACTCGACTTATTTGCCCAATGGGCTAAAAGACCAGATAATATCATTGCGAAAGACCGTGAAAGAATTGCAGTTGTATATACCCGTGTTTCTACAAAGGAACAGTATGAAAATAATCTTAGTTTGGATTTCCAGCGGGCAACTATTGAAGATTATGCTAAGCGTCACAACTTTAAAACGATCGAGTATTTTGGAGGAACATTTGAAAGTGCCCAAACGGATGGACGCAAAGAGTTTCAGCGGATGCTGACCTTTGTGAAGAAAAATAAAAAGGTTACACACATCCTGGTTTATTTACTCGACAGGTTTAGTCGTACAGGCGGTGAAGCTATAAAGGTCGCAAAGGACTTAAGAGAAAAATATGGCGTAAGTATTCTTGCAGTAACCCAACCTATTGATACCAGTAATCCCGGCGGTGTTTTCCAACAAAACATGCAACTACTATTCAGCGAATACGATAATATGCTGAGAAGACAAAGAGCAATGGCAGGTATCAAAGAAAAATTAGAGCGTGGCATTTGGTGCATTAAGCCACCTATGGGTTATACCGTTATCAAAGAAAATGGCGTTCGTAAAATTGTAGTAGACGAAACTGGTAAAAAGCTAAGGAAGGCATTTCAGTGGAAAGCTCAGGGAATGAAAAACGAAGCTATCCTTGAAAAATTACGTGCAATGGGTGTACTGATTTATAAGCAGAAGTTAAGTCAGATTTTTTCCAACCCGTTTTACTGCGGTATTATTTCCAATCAGATGTTAGAAGGCAAGTTGGTGGAAGGCACCCATGAAAAGCTGATAACATACGAATTATTTCTGCAAGTAAACGATATTAGAAAGCAAGCCAAAGGGAAATTTGGTACAACACATAATCAGACAGAAAATGAACTTATTCCCTTAAAAGCATTTATGCGATGCCATAAGTGTGGTTCTGGATATACTGGCTATGTTGTAAAGGCAAAAAATCTCTATTATTATAAATGCAGAACCACCGGCTGCAAATGCAATAAAAGAGCAGAATTGGTCAATAGGCATTTTGAGGCTTTTCTTTCTCAATACTCTATTAAGCCGGAATTAGTTGAGCCGTTTCTTTATCAGGCATATCACCTGTTCGATAAAATACATGGCTCGTCTTTGGAACAAGAAAAAAGTTTAAAAACCAATCTCACAGACGTCCAGAAAAAGATAGACACCATCGAGGAAAAATATTATATCAATGGGGATATGCCGAAAGAAGCTTTCGATCGATTCATAGGCAAATTGACCGAGGAAAAGGAAAATATATTGAAAAACCTAGCAGGTACTAAAGTGGATATGGCGAACCTCAAAAAAACCTTTGCAAAAGCAATTACTTTTTCGAGCAAACTCACGCCAGTATGGGCTTCCAGCGAAACACAGCAAAAAGAAAAACTGCAAAAATTGATCTTTCCGAAGGGAATTGTCTATTTGTTCGAAAATGAAACATTTCGAACCGAACAAGTAAATGAAGTATTCGCGCCAATCGCGGATCAAGTCAAATTGTTGGGGGATTAGGTTGTTAAGCATAGATTTTTTGGAGTCTAAATAAGAAGAAATTAATATCCCGAACTCCCCG
>NZ_JAFIQX010000012.1 GCF_017356035.1 Longitalea luteola
AAAGACGATGACGTTGATAGGCTACAGATGTAAAGCTGGTAACAGCAAAGTCGAGTAGTACTAATTACCCGTACGCTTTAATTTTTTTTTAACAATTTTGAAAATATCAAATGTTAGTTCTGTTACTTTCATTTACAACTTTCCCAATATGACCTTATTGAGTAGTAAGTAATAAGTTATAAGTAATAAGTCTTTTGCTAAGCAATCGAAGCAAAAGCTCTTACAACTTACAACTTACAACTTATAACCTTCTTATGGTGATTATACCGAGGGTGTTCACCTCTTCCCATTCCGAACAGAGAAGTTAAGCCCCTCATGGCCGATGGTACTGCACCACAATGCGGGAGAGTAGGTAGTTGCCATATTTATTGCTAAAAAGCCTTTCAGATCTTTTCTGAGAGGCTTTTTGCTTTATAGGCTGAATGCTAAAGGCCAAAAGGCTTAACGCTTGCTTACACTTAACCAACTGGATCTGTTATAACAAACGAAAGCAAAGACCCGTAGACAGCAGCCGGCAACCAGCAACTGTAAACTGTGAACTGTGAACTGTAAACTGTTTTTGCTATCAGCTTTAAGCACTAGGTTCATAACTTAAAAACTTAGCACTAAAACTAAGAATGATATGAACCTGATCCATTCAACATGGCTTACACTGGCTATCTTCAGTTATGCAGCCTCCTTTTCTCAACCCGACTGGGCCGAAGCCGCCGACAGCGCCCAGCAGTCACTCACCGCCCAATTCTGGTCATCAACCGGAAACTACTACAAACACAACAACGACAACAACCCCGGTTTCGATTACTGGTGGAATGCCCATGCCCTCGATGTGCTCGTTGATGGCTATAAACGCACCAAAGATCAGGCGTATGTTACCCGTATGCATGACCTGCTCACCGGCATGTATACAATGAACGGCAACAAATGGGAGAACAATTTCTATGATGATATGGAATGGCTGGCCATCGCATGCCTACGCGCCTATGATGCTACGAAGGACACTAAGTTCAAAGACCTGGCCCAGTCATTATGGAACATGATCAGGACCGGCTGGACCAACACCCATGGCGGCGGTATCATGTGGGCAAAGGATCATCCCGCGTCAAAGAACGCCTGTTCCAATGGACCCGCCCTCATAATCGCCGCACGACTGTATAAGCTCAATCATAATAAAGAGGATCTCAAATGGGCATGGAAGATCTATCAATGGCAACGGTCCAATCTGGTAGATCCCACCCGTGGTGTGGTGTGGGATGGAGTAGGCAATCACAACGAAAACGCCATTTATACCTATAACCAGGGCACCTGGTTAGGCGGTGCATTGGAACTATATTCCATCACTAAACATACGCAGTGTTTACAGGATGCCATCCGCACCGCGAGTTACGTCGTAAATGACCGGCAGAGATTCTCTCCCAATGGCATATTGAAAGGGGAAGGATCAGGCGATGGTGGTTTGTTCAAAGGCATCTTCATCCGCTACCTGGTGCAATTGATCCGGGAAGGAAACGTTGACAGCTATACAAAAACGTTATACGGCGATTATCTCAAAGCCAATGGTGAAAGCCTGCTCACCAAAGCGGCTTACCGGCCGGAATATGTCTTCGGCTCCAGCTGGACTGACTTGCCTGCTTCTTCCAAAATGGATTGTTCCATTCATCTTAGCGCTTGCATGTTGCTCGAAGCTTTGGCTGGTTTATTAAGTTCATAAGTTATTGAGTTCATAAGTTATTGAGTTCATAAGTTATTAAGTTCATAAGTTTTTGAGTTGAAGAATAGTCGCGAGCTTGAAAAACGGAATAACTGTGAACTTAAAACTTTGAACTTTAAACTGTAATGTGCTAAACCCGTAGCTTTACCCAAACATTGTTATATGAAAAGGCGGACCTTTATACAGCAATCAACATTAGCAGGCGCTGGTTTATTACTACACAATATGCGCGGACTGGCGGCTACTACCCAGGACTTTCCCGTGGTGAGAACGCCGGCAGATAAGCGGAATTTCACCAGCCAGGCGATTGAAAAAGCCATTCAGGAGTTTAAATCGAAAGTAAAGAATCCCGAACTGGGCTGGCTGTTTGAAAATTGCTTTCCCAATACCCTCGATACAACAGTACATCATACTACTCAGAACGGCCGGCCCGATACGTATGTGATCACTGGCGATATAGATGCCATGTGGCTACGCGACAGCAGCGCCCAGGTTTGGCCTTATCTTGCTTTTATGGCGCAGGATAAACCGCTTCAGCAGTTGATCACCGGCGTCATCAATAAGCAAACCGCCTTTATTTTGAAAGATCCATACGCCAATGCATTCTATAACGATCCGGAGAAAAAAAGCGAATGGGAAAAAGACCATACCGAGATGAAACCCGGCGTGCACGAGCGCAAATGGGAGATCGATTCACTTTGTTATCCCATCCGGCTGGCTTACCGCTACTGGAAACTCAGCGGCGATACGTCGCCATTCGATAGCCAGTGGCAACAGGCCATCAAATCCATTCACACTGTATTCCGCGATCAGCAACGGAAAAATGGCAATGGGCCCTATAAATTCCAACGTACGACTCCACATGCAACGGATACCTTGCCCATGAGCGGTTACGGCTACCCGGTAAAACCTGTCGGACTAATCTGCTCTGCCTTCCGCCCCAGTGATGATGCCACTTTGTATTCCTTCCTTATTCCCTCCAATTTCTTTGCAGTAGTGAGCCTGCGGCAGGCGGCTGAAATGCTTACAGCTATTGCCAAAGACACCACTACGGCTGCCCAGTTAACCGCACTGGCCAATGAAGTAGAGAAAGCTTTACAACAATATGCAGTAATAGACACCAAAGCCTTTGGCAAGATCTACGCCTACGAAGTGAACGGCTTTGGCAGTTACAATCTTATGGATGATGCCAATGTGCCCAGCCTGCTCTCGATGCCTTACCTGGGTTCAGTCAGTGCATCAGACCCTGTTTATCGCAATACACGTAAGTTCGTATTGTCGCGCGACAACCCGTTCTTCTTTGCCGGTTCGGCCGGTGAAGGTATTGGCGGACCGCATGTTGGTCAGGATATGATCTGGCCGATGGCCATCACCATGCGCGGACTCACCAGCTCCAGTGATGCGGAGATCAAAAGCTGTATTCAGCTGCTGCAAAAAACACATGGGGGAACCGGTTTCATGCATGAAGCTTTTCATAAAGATGATCCGAAGAAATTCACCCGTTCCTGGTTCGCCTGGGCCAATACCCTGTTTGGAGAGTTTCTTTGGAAGACATACAAGGAGAAACCGCAATTACTGGTTTAATCTTGCTTAGCTAATAAATGAAAGGTTACAAGTAACAAAACAGAATTTCGGGATTGCGAGATTTTGAGATTTCGAGATTTATGGCAAGGTCGTTTTCGAAACAAATCAGAAATCCCGCAATCTCGAAATCAGAAATCATAAATTGTATTTGAGAATTTAGAGATTTTGAGATTTTGAGATTTCGAGATTGAAACAAATCAGAAATCTCGAAATCAGAAATTGTATTTATGGATTTCGAGATTTATAGCGAGGTTGAAATTGAAACAAATCCCAAAATCCCGCAATCTCGAAATCTCGAAATCAGAAATTGTATTTACTAGTGCGTGCATTCATGAAATGAATCACCTGCAGGATAACTAAATGAATTGATCAGCTTCCACCGTGCTTTGTACATCCCATAGCTGGTATTCCTGAAAACAGTAACACCATTCAGATCAGTGATCACATCAGTACGCCAGGTTTCACCACCCTGGCCATTGGCCGCATCAATGATGGTGGCATAACCGCTGGGACCGCTACTGATGGATTTTACTTTGGCAATATTAGCGCCGGCGGAATTTTTGATTAGCGTAAAGGCCCCGGTAGACACATTGAACCTGTATACATGATTGCTGTTCGATAACCACAGCTCATTCGTGCTGCCATACACCGGGAACAGATCATGGGCATTGCCCTGCGGCATGGTGTAGGTCTTTTTCAAGGTGAGGGCCGGACTGCTACAACTGTTGTTATAACTGAACGCTTTGATCTTGTCTTTGCCGGCTGCCCATAGCAGTTTGGTTGCGTTGTCCCATACCACATTATGTACATCTTCAAAGATCACCTTGCCGCCTTGTTTGCTTTCATCATTGATATATGAATCAACGGTAAAGATCAACAGGTAACCACCGGTGCTGCTGGCCGTTACTACATTGCCATTCGGTAACAGTTCGGCAGAATGGGTATTGCCACCGGCATAGTCATACCAGATGGCTTTTTTCGTGGAGATGTTGATGATGGCTACGCCGCCGCCGGAGGCAGTGGCCAGGATGTATTTTCCACTGTACACCAGCTTGGCTTCGCTCAAATTGCTGAACCAGCCCTGGGCGCCGGAACGGATCATGGCATAAGAAGCGGTTGGTTTCCATTCCCAGGTAACGTTATTACCATTGGCAACATCCACTATTACAATGCGGGCGTTCTTCTGATCGCAAATGATCATTTCTTTCGCAGTGGCTTCAGTGGTAACAGTTGCTGTAGTGAGCTGTTCGCTGGCATCCTCCGTGCCAGTGGGCTGCGACACTTCGCGGGTGCATCCCAGGCTCAAGAACAGGCAAATGAATAGTGAGAGGGAAATTGTTTTTCTCATGGATGGTTTATTTAGTAATTAATAAGGTTATGGATCGCATACTATTTAAAATAGTGCAAGGGGAAGCGAAAATGCATGCCAAAGATGTCCACATAACGAATGTCGTTATGGCTGGCTGCATTATGCAGTATGGAATATTGTAATAACAGCGGTTTTAACCGTGCCACGGTTTAAAAACCATAGCACGGCTTACCCGCAAAAAGCTGTAAGGTGGGGATTATTTCATCTCAAATAGATACTTCCCTGCAACCAATGTGGCTGTATAGGTATTGCCGCTATGAGGCTGAAGCACGCCACTCATATACAGTTTCTTTTTAACAGGTATGGTCAACTGCATGGTTGCCGTGCTGTTAGGAGGAACAACAACCTGGTATTCGATTCTCTTGCCTGTTCTTTTCCAGGAAGATTCAATGGTGCCATACGGCGACCGATGCGACGATTTACATTCATTCAATCCATTTACAAAATGCGGCTGCAGTAATATGTTCTTAAATCCGGGTTGCTCTGCGTCGGGTTTTATGCCACCGAGTGCCTTGTATAACCAGGCGCCCACTTCACCAAACATGATGTGGTTCATCGAAATATCATTGGCTGCCTTGATATTCCAGTTCTCGTACAGCGTGGTGGCGCCATTGACGATCCACCAGCCCCAGGAAGGATAAGTTTCACGGGCCGCCAGTTGCCAGGCAATATCAGCATACCCGTTTTCACTCAATGCATTCAGTATGCTCTTGGTTCCCAGCAGGCCCACATCCAGGTGATTGCTGTCGGCCTGAACGCGTTTGGCCAGGTTGGCTGCTACCTTTGATATTAGCGAATCAGGCACTATACGCCAGTATAATGGAAAGCTTAATTCAGTCTGGTAACCGCTGCCATAGATGCCGGTGGAAGGATTGAGGTATTTGTCGTTAATGGCGTTTTTTATCCTGGTTGCCAGGGCGCCGTACCGCCTGGCATCGTCTTTGCGGCCGAACAGCGTAGCTGCTTTGGCCAGGATGGCAGCATCTGCATAATAATAAATGGAAGAAGTGAGCTCCACAGGTGATTTGGATTTTACCGGCACCCAGTCGCCCAGGCCCCAGGTGGTTAATCCGGTTGGGTATAACTCGTCGATATGATCAACGTAGCGTTGAATATTATCGTAGCAGCGCGACAATAGCGTCGTATCACCATAGAACAGATAGATATTCCAGGGAATGATGGCAATGGTGCTTGTCCAGTCGGGGCCATTGGCCCATTCATAACCCCAGCCGCTGGTGGGAATGATCGCAGGCAATACGCCGTTGCTTTGTTGTTCATCTTTGTGATCGTTCATCCACTTTTCATATACGGTAATGCCGTCAAAATTGTACAGGCCGGTTTCGATGGCGATATGTGCGTCGCCTGTCCAGCCGTTCTTTTCACGCTGCGGGCAATCGGTCGGGTAACCAAACAGGTTCGACAGATACGAATTGTTGGTTGCCCACCACAATTTATTGATGGTGGGGTTGGAAGTGGTAAGTTGTCCGGCCGCCGGCACATCGCTGTGCATAAAATAGCCGGTGAGATCTTCTTTGGTCAGTGTTATGGGTGCACTGCTGCTCACTTCTATGAATTGAAACCCTTTGTAATTGAAGCGCGGCATAAAGCTTTCTGCTTCTTTGCCGCTGGTGATAAAAATATCAGTGCCAAAAGGATCATCGCTTCCTACCGGCCGGTAATGTACATCCAGGTTCGAAAGATCCACATGGCCATTGGCCAGCAGGCGCTCCCCATGTTTCAACCGCAAAACAGTTCCTGCGGGTGCTTTTACGGTGATGCGGCTTACGCCTGAAATATTCCTTCCCAAGTCAAATACATAGCTGGTATCATTGAACACGCGTATCGATCTGGCGGGAATGGTATCAACTGCGCGCACAGGCTGCATAATCTGAGCTGTGATATTTGTCGAAGGCGCCGCACGGTAGATCACTTCTTTCCATTGGGAATCATTAAAAAATGGTAAGTGCCAGCCAGCTTGTTCCTGCCGGGCGTCGTAATGCTCACCGGTATAAATGCTGTTAAAAATGACCGGGCTCAGGGCCGTCTTCCAGTCCTTGCCAGTGCTAATGGTCTCCATACTACCATCCTCATACGTAATGCGTACATCCATGCAAAACGCAGGGCGGTTGCGCCAGGGCGCTTCATGGAAGAACCAAACGGCCGTTGACTGATGGTTATACCAGCCATTGCCCAGCAGTACGCCAATGGCGTTTTTGCCGTTTTGCAGCTGGCTGGTTATATCATGGGTAAGATAGAGCGTGCGCCGGTCGAACCGGGTGTACATAGGGTCAAGGCGGTGATCACCGATCCTGTTACCATTAATGTATAGCTCATATAATCCGGCCACCGCAATATAAGCGCGGGCCGACCGGATCTTCCTGTTTACCGTAAATGCTTTTCTGAAATAAGGTGCAGGTTTTATGTTAACGTCGCGGCTGTCACTGATCCAGGCGCCTTTCCAGTTCTTTGAGTGCATCATGCCTGTTTCAAAATGACAGACTGCGGCCAGTGGTGATGGTTGTTTGTCTTTATCCCACACCTGCACTGTGTAATAATATTTAGTAAACGGCTGCAATGGCTGGCCCTGGTAAGTGACCAATTGTGCTGCGGAGGATACCTGTCCGCTTTGCCAACTGTTCCCTAGCCCCTGGCTAACGGCGAGCGAGTCGGTTCCCACGATCAGCTGGTAGCCGGTTTGAACGGCGCCGTTGCGGCTGTCCTTTAATTGCCAGCTTATCCTTGGCTGTTCGGCATCGATGCCTAAAGGGTTATTGATGTATTCGCATTGGAGGTTTGTTGGAATACAGGGTTGTGCATGGCAAAGACCAGCGATGAGCATTATGAGAAGGAAAAATATTGAACGGCAACCTGGAAATATCATGACGAAGGCAATTTCAAATCAATATAGCCATGAAAATTGAATAGTCAATTGCTAATTCTCTTTTGCAAATTGTCCATTCACTATTGACCACATCACACGTTTAAAGCTATTAGGCTTGTATAACCCTACACATTTCTTTGTTTAGACAACGCATAGTCACTCGGCGTCACGCCAAACTGCTTATGGAAATTACGGGCGAAATTGCTTTGGGAGCTGAAGCCTGTCATGGCGGCGATCTCATACATCTTGTAATCACCGGAGGCCAGCAGTTCGGCCGCTTTTTTCAATCGCGTTATGTTGATCAGCTCGATCGGCGTGAGGTCTGAAATGGCTTTGATCTTCCGGTACAGCGTCACCCGGCTCATATTCATATACCGCGCCAGCTGTTCCACATCCAGCTCCACTTCTTCAATATGTTCAATAATGATATCATGCAGGCAGGCCAGGAAATGTTCATCTGCCCTGGTATGCGCCATACTATTAATATGCACCAGCGGCGAATTGGCAAAATATTCCCGCAGGTTATTGCGGTTGTTCAACAGGCTTGCCATCTGCGCCAGCAAATGCTCTTTCGAAAAGGGCTTTTCTATATAAGCATCGGCGCCCAGCTCGAGACCCTGTACTTTCGCCTGAATGGTATTCTTGGCTGTCAGCAGAATGATGGGGATATGTGAATACTCTACGTTCGACTTTATCCGGGCACACAACTCAAATCCATCCATACCGGGCATCATAACATCACTGATGATCAGCTGCACCGCATTCAGCTCCAGTGCCTGCAGCGCTTCGCGGCCATGCAGCGTTTTCAGCACCGTGTATTTGGGTTGCAGGATCCTTTCCAGGAAATCGAGGATCTCTTCTTCGTCATCTACGAGTAATACGAGTGGTAACATAGACATAAGGTTATTTCTTTTTCAGGATTGGTTGTAATGGTAAGCAAAGCACAAAAGTATTCATCAAACTCTCTTTTACATACAACCTGCCCTGGTGTAATTGGGTGAGCGAACGGGCAAGTGTTAAGCCAATGCCGGTACCTTTTTGTTTGGGATTCTCACGGATGCGATAGAACGGTTCAAAGATCCGCTCGCGCATAGTGACGGGGATCAGCGTTCCATCATTCGAGATTTCAAGTTTGAATTGTTCATCGTCCTTCTGCACGGGGAATAATTGTACAGTTATCAGCGTATCGGCATATTTCACCGCATTGCTGAACAGGTTGCTGATGATCTTGTTGAGTGCATCTTCATCTGCCATCGCAATTACTGGTACATCGGGCAACTGCAGGCTGTATTGCAGGTTGCGCTTTTGGGCCAATGGCTGAAAGCTGGTGTATACGTCCTGCACCAGAGCAGAGATGTTGACCTTGGTAAAGTCGAGGCTGAAGCCTTTGGCTTCTGTTTGACGGAAGTCGAGTATCTGCGTGATCAGGGTCATCAACCGGTTGGTATTGCGCTCCAACATGGTCACATCCTCTTTAATCGCAGGCAGCTCATCTACTTTTTCAATCAGGTTCTCCACCGGACCTTTTATCAGGGTGAGCGGTGTTCTGATCTCATGCGCCACATTGGTGAAGAACTCAAACTTCGCTTCATAAATCTCTTTTGCCTTTTTTTCCTGCGATCGCTTATGATAGTTTTGAATAATAGTATACACTAATGCGATCACTATGGCGGTATATACCAGCCGCGCCCACCAGGTATTCCAGAAGGGTGGACTAATGGTGATCTGCAATTGTTGTTCCTGGCTCCAGCGGCCGTTAATGGCAGCGGTTATCCGGAAGCGGTATTCACCCGGCGCCAGGTTGGTGAAATAAACTTTGCGGTTGGTGGGCAGGCAGGTCCAGTTTTTATCGAGGCCTTCCATCATGTATTTGTATTCGGTGATCTCGGGACTGGTATAACTCAGCGCCGCAAAGTCGATGCTGAAGGAAGACTGGTCATAAGGCAGGGTGATCTTTTTTGTGTATAAAATGGATTGCTGCAGGGGCGACTGCTTCCTGTTTATCAGCAGCTCTTTATTGTGCACCTGGAAACCGGTTATATATACCGGTGGAACAAACTGGCTGGCGACAAAATCTTCAGGCCGGAAAGAGATCATGCCTTTGATGGAACCGAAATACAATTTGCCAGTGGCGTCCTTGTAGCCACTGTTGTAATTGAACTGATCGTACAATAACCCGTTGGCCTTGGTGTACACGGTCATATTTTGCGTAACAGGGTCAAGCCGCACGAGGCCTTTGGAGGTGGTGACCCACAAGTCAAGGTTATTGTCTTCGACTATCTTAAATACAAAGTTGCTGGGCAAACCATGCTGCGTGGTATAACGTGTAATGCGTTTACGGCCGGCATCCAGTTTACAAAGGCCGCCGCCTTCCGTAGCGATCCACATGTTATGGCGACTGTCTTCCTCCACGGCATTGATATCATTTATGGTTAAGCTGTTCGTATCGGCCGGATTGTTCTGCAACCTTCCCCAATGCCGCGTGAGCGGGTCATAGTACAATAGCCCTTGTGTATGCGTGCCGATCCAGATGATGCCGGTATGGTCTTCTTTTAAACAACTGATAAATTCACCGCCCGGTGTTTCATGCAGCCATTCAAAATCGGCTGTGGCCGGGCGATGGCGATAAAGGCCACCGCCACTTCCCAGGTAGATTTCCCCGCGCCGCGTTTGCAGCATGGTCACAATAAAATTATTCCGGAAAGTGTAGTCGTTTACCTTGCTCCCATAGTGTTTAAGCACCTTACCGGTACGCCGGTCCAGGATGTCGAGTCCATGGTCAAGGGTGCCGATCCAAACTTCATTACCGCGGATCAGCAGACCATGGATATTATGATAGGCAATACCGCTGGGTGTGCCGGTGGGTTTAAAATGGGTAAAGGCGCCGGTGCGCAGGTTCAGCTTGTTGAGGCCGGCATCCTCCGTGCCGATCCAAAGATTGCCATCGGGATCTTCACATATTTCGCGCACAGCGCTGCCACTGATGGTTTGAGTGCTACGGTCAGGGTAGTATTTGGTGATGGGCGTGTGTTGTTTGGGAAAGTAATTTACGCCGCCGAAAAAAGTACCGGCCCAAACGCCGCCTTCCTGGTCCTTGCACAACGTATATACCGCATTATCCGACAAAGAGTACGGATCAGAGAACTGTTTCTTCAGATTGGTGAAGGCACGTGTTTGCGTATTATAAATAAAAATGCCCGACTCGGTAGCGAACCAGTATTCATTGTCTGAGTACCGGGTAATATCCCGCACATACACGGTCGTTTTATCGGCGCTGTAGATGAGCAGGTCTTCGTACGTATTTGTCGTAATATTATACAGCTTGATGCCCTGGCAGGTGGTGCCAATAAAGATGGCGTCTTTTCCCGCAGGATAGATCTTTTTAATAAAGCAGGTAGGCATCTTCGGGGAATGAGCAAATACGTCAGGTCCGCTGAAACTTTGGGTGAGCGTATCGAATCTTTTCAGATGCCCGTCTGTGGAACCAAACCACATGTCGCCGGTGCCGCTCATACAAAGCGCGGTGGCATGAATGGTTTTATCGGGCGGAAACTTTGTCAACGTGCGGGTAGTAAAATTATACCGGCAAACGGTAGTATAGGAGCGGAACCAGAGCCGGCCCTGGCGGTCCATCTGCACATCATTGATCTCGGGCAGCGAGTCCAAAAAACGTACTAAACATTCTTTAGCATAATCGAACCTGAACAGTCCGTTCTGCGTGCCTACCCAAAGGTTATCATTATCATCAGCAAACAGGCAATAGATAAAATCTTTCTTCAGCAGGTTATAGTTCTCATTGTCTGACTTGAAGAGTTTGAACCGGTAGCCGTCGAACCGGTTCAACCCTTCCTTGGTTCCAAACCACAAAAAGCCTTTTTTATCCTGGATGCTGCAATACACGGTGTTATTCGACAAGCCGTTCTCCACCTGGTAATGTTTGAAATAATAGGGCTGGCCGCAGGCTGTATGCACAGTCAACAGCAGGGTATACAATGGCAGCCATCGCAATTGTCGTAACAGGCAGTTCATCTGGTTCTATATTATCGTTACCGGGTAATTTAAGCAAGAAAGATCACGAAAAAACAAAATGTAACAAATTGAACAAATTCTGAAACGCAGGGAATAAGCCGAATGCGCGATAAAGTTTTATTTCATTGTGTCATTCCTCAAAGCTATTAACCAACAATTGATTGCTACATGAAAAAATTTACCAAACGCTTGCTGGGTGGCAGGGTACTTTCTGTACTGGAACCATATCGCCATACCAGATTCCTTGTATTTCTTCTCTTCAATTGTATGATTGCTATGCCAGGATGGGCACAGCCTAAGGCTGGTGTAGCAGTGTCAGGGCTGGTAAAAGACAGTACCGGCAGCCCGGTGGCCAATGCAACGGTCCTTGAGAAAGGCACCAAAAATGCGGTTACCACAAACATCGATGGGGCCTTCCAGATGAAAGTAGCCGGTGAGTCGGCGGTGCTCATTATTTCTTCTGTAGGGTTTGCGAACCAGGAGGTACCCGTTAACCAGCAGACCTCTCTTACTATAATCTTGCAAAAGCTGCGGCACGACTTAGGTGAGGTGATCGTTGTGGGTTATGGCACCACCAAAAGGGCGTCGGTCATCGGTTCCATTGCAGCGGTCACTGATAAAGACATCGGCATGGTGCACGGAGGTTCCACCGTTAGCACCAGTCTGGCGGGTAAGATCACCGGCGTTTCTTTCCGGATGCCTGATGGCAGGCCGGGCGCCAGCGCTAATATCCAGGTGCGTAATATGGGTGATGCGCTGTTTGTCATTGACGGTATTCAACAGGATGCCGGTCAGTTCAATAACCTGGCCCCGAATGACATTGAAAGCATCACGGTGTTGAAGGATGCCTCGGCTGCGGTATATGGCGTACGGGCCGCCAACGGCGTAATTGTCGTTACTACCAAACGCGGCAAACTGGGCTCAAAAAATACGGTGAATGTAGATGCTTATACCGGTCACCAGAACTGGACCCGCTTTACCGACGTGCTCACCAACTCCTATGATTATATGCGCTATCGCGCAGAAGCGGAGATCAATCGCAATGGCAGCACTACCATTACACCGGAAGAACTGGAAAAATACAAAGCCGGTACTGAACCCGGTTACCAGAGTTTTGACTGGAAAAGCTTTATTCTGAAAAAGAATGCGCCCCAGCATTCGGTGAATGTGAATGTTACCGGTGGATCAGATAAGATCAATTACTATTTATCGGGCACCCACCTGTACCAGAACTCGGTACTGGGGCGCGAATTCAAATTCAATCGAACCAATATTCAATCGAATATCAGCGCAAAGATCGCCAACCGCCTGAAAGTAGGTGTGAATATCAACGGCCGTATTGAAACGCGTGACAATCCCGGCGTGCCATACGGAGATGATTACTGGCTGGCCCGCTTTGCCATTTTACGTAATACACCGCTCGAAAGGCCTTATGCCAATGATAATCCCGCTTACCTCAACGATATTAAACACAACGAAACCAACTGGGCCTACCTGAATACAAAACATGCCGGCAAATATCACAACGACTGGCGCGTACTGCAAACCAATTTCAATGCCGAGTACCAGGTGCCGTTTGTGGAAGGGTTGACCATTGGCGGCGTTTACTCGTATTACCTGGCTGATTACGTGCTCAATAACCATGAATACACCTACACTACCTATACGTACAATCCTGCCGATCAAACCTACAAACCCACCGGCGGCAGTACCAACCCCTGGCGCGAACGGGAACAAAGCAAGGTCATCAACATTACGCAGCAGCTAAAGCTGAACTACAACCGCACCTTCGGATTGCATACCGTCGGGGCTACCTTCGTGAATGAACGCATTAAGAACCAGCGCCTGCGTAACTGGATCCATTCCGTGCCCAGCACCAATGCGCTTTCACTCATTTACTTTAATACGGCCGACAGGTACGACGACAGTGTTGCCAACGAAGCCCGCATCGGGTATATCGGCCGCCTGACTTATAGTTATGATAACAAATATTTCCTGGAAGTATCGGCACGGCGCGATGCTTCCTATCTGTTTGCTCCCGATAAACGGGTAGGCTATTTCCCTTCGGTATTTGCGGGCTGGCGAATAACGGAAGAAGCCTTTGTGCAAAAGCTGCTGGGCGCAAACAATCCCTTATCAGATTTTAAAATTCGCGGTTCGTATGGTGTATTGGGTGATGATGGCACACAGCTCGGGTTGCCGGCTTTTGCCTATGTGGAAGGGTACAACTACAACCAGGGTATAGCCATCTTAGGTGGAGTGCCCATTGTAGGATCGAGAGACCGGGGTGTGCCCATCACCAATATTTCCTGGCTGAAAAGCAGGATCACCGATGTAGGGTTCGACTTCAGCCTGTGGAATGGAAAACTCACCGGTACCTTCGATTATTTCTATCGCAAACGTACAGGATTGCGCGGTCGTAAAACAGACGTGCTGGTGCCTTCCGAGATTGGCTATACGCTGCCCGATGAGAACATCAACAGCGATGCCCAGTATGGCGAAGAAGGATCGCTTACCTACAACGGCCGTTTCCGCAAATGGCGCTTTACCGTAAGCGGTAACCTGTCCTATTCGCGCTCTAAATTCCTTAGCTCTTACAATCCCGTGTTCTTTAATAGTTGGGATCAATACCGGAACTCCGGCGAACGCCGCTTTACCAGGATCAACTGGGGCTATGATGTAATAGGCCAGTTCACTTCGCAGGAGCAGATCAATAATTATCCGGTGAATATCGATGGCCAGGGCAATCGTACTTTATTACCGGGTGATCTTATTTACAAAGATGTGAATGGAGATCTGAAGATCGATGACTATGATCAGCGGCCGATCGGTTATGGCGCCGGTGACCGCATTCAACCCAATATCAACTATGGCATCAGCCTTACATTGATGTACGATAACTTTGATTTCAGGGCCGACTTCTCCGGTGCTGCGGGCTACACCTGGTTTCAGAACTGGGAAACCCGCTGGCCATTCCAGAATGACGGCAACCTGAACACCATGTTCCTCGATCGCTGGCGCCGCGAAAATCCATTCGATCCCAAAAGTGAATGGATACCCGGTAAATATCCTGCACTGCGCTTTAATGATAAGGACCATAGCAACAACACCCGCACCTCTACATTCTGGGCGCATAATATAAAATATTTGCGGGCCCGTACCCTCCAGCTCGGTTATTCGCTGCCCGCCAAACTCATCAGCAGGGTGAAGATGGAAAAGGCGCGCTTCTACATCAATGCTTATAACCTGTTCTCCATTGACAATGTAAAGGAATATGGCATCGATCCGGAGATCAACGAGGAAAATGGACTGCAATTCCCGCAGAGCAAATTCCTGAACGTGGGCGTAAACCTTACTTTTTAACCTGGTGCTGAATTAACTATTATGAAAAAGATATTTCCTATTATAATCGCCGCCGTGCTGACGAATACAGCCGGTTGCAAAAAGGACAGTGAATTCCTGGATGTACAACCCGCTTCTATCCTCACCAATCAGCAGGCATTCTCCGATCCGGCGCAGGTGTTATCCATATTGGCCGACCTGTACAACCGCCAGCTCGATTTTTCCGGGCTCGACAATGGCTGGGCGTCATTTGCGGATTTTAGCGAAAGCTTTCCCTCAGAGAATGGCAGCGCCAATATTGTGCAGCGCAATGAATGGGGTTTCCGGGAATGGGAGACCTGGGACTATGGTTACATCCGCGATCTGAATTTATTTATTGAAAGGGCTACCGAAGCTACTGCTCTGGCAGAAACAGACAAAAAGCGCTTTCTGGCAGAAGCCCGCTTCCTGCGCGCCAACTATTATTTTGAGATGGTAAAACGCATGGGCGGCGTACCGTTGATCCTGCAGTCATTGAAATACGATTTCAGCGGCGATGCAACTTCCTTACAATATGCACGGGCGAAAGAATCGGAGATCTATGATTTTGTGATCAGCGAAGCAGAAGCAGTCAAAAATGATCTGCCGGCAAATCCCAATGAAAAAAGCCGGGCTACCAAAGGAGCAGCACTGGCCATGGAGGCGCGGGCAGCGTTGTATGCCGGTTCCATTGCGAAATACGGCGTGAATACACCGCAGGTGAGTTTGCCGGGAGGGGAAGTAGGTATTCCTGCAGCTATGGCCACCGGCTATTACACCAAAGCCCTGAATGCAGCCAGGGAAATTATCAGCGGCAGCGCCGGCGCCTATGCATTATATAATATTAAGCCTGACCCGGGCGAAAACTTTGCTTCTATCTTTCTCGATAAAGGCAACAATCCGGAAAGCATCTGGGTAGAAGATTTCAAACTGCGCAGCGGCAGGGTGAATGGTTTCACCGTTTCCACCCAGCCACGGTATGGGGCGGAAGAAGAGGAGGGCGGCCGCATCAATCCCTCGCTGAACCTGGTACAGGCATTTGAAAAGCTCGACAATACCTTTGCGCCCATTCCGAATACAGATGTTTCCGGTAATCCGGTTTATTATAGCAGCCTGTCGGCCATTTTTGCCGGCCGCGATGGCCGGCTGTACGGAACAGTTATATTACCGGGTTCATCATTTAAAAGCAGGCCGGTAGACATCTGGGCCGGTTACCAGCTGGCTGATGGCAGTATCATCACGGGAGACGACCGCGGCGCGCAAAAGACCTTGCCCGGCCAGTCGGCGCCCGTACAGGTTGTCGGTTTTGACGGTCCGGTAAGTGCGAAAGAGTTTACAGCACAAACCGGATTTTATCTGCGCAAGTATGTTGATCCGACCCCCGGCGCCGGATCGCGCGGTACCAACAGTGAAATACCCTTCATTCGCTACCGATATGCCGAAGTGTTGCTGAACGCTGCAGAAGCCGCCTTCGAATTGGGCCAGCCCGATGTTGCAGCCGGTTATATGAACCAGGTGCGCGCCCGTGCGGGACTCATCATCCCTCTAACGGCTAGAGACATCACCTTTGATCGCATTGTGCATGAGCGCCGGGTAGAGCTGGCATTCGAAGGCCATATCTTATTTGACCGGAAACGCTGGCGGCTGGCGCATCTGGTGTGGGATGGCAATAAAATGACAGCAGCCGATCTGCTCAGTAATATCGGCTCAGCCACCAAACGCAGTACGCAGCCATTTGGTTTATGGCCTTATCGTCTGCACGATCCCGGCAATCCCGATCACGGCAAGTGGACATTCAAAATTGTACTACCAGTGACCGTCACCGGTACCAACCGGTTCAGGCTGGGCAATTATTATTCGTTCATAGATGATAATATCAGGGCGAATAATCCGAAGATAGTGAGACAACCGAACCAATAGACAATAGGCAATAGACAAAAGGCAAAAGGCAATGTATTTGCGTTTAGCGTTCGGCGTTCAGCGTTTAGCATATCAAAATAATAACCAAAATTATGAAACTATCCACTTACCATATATTGATCATTGCAGGCATCCTCACAACCATGTCCTGCAAAAAAGACAATTACGACGAACCCGGTGTATTGCTGCAGGGACATGTCGTGTACAGAGGAGAACCCATCGGCGTGGAATATAACCAGGTGCCATTTGAGTTGTACCAGGATGGATTTGGAAAAACAGGACCCATTAACGCGGTATTTGCACCGGATGGTTCCTATTCCATGCTGTTATTTAATGGCGAATACAAATTCATCATCCCGAACGGACAGGGCCCTTTTAAATGGAAGCAAACACCTGCCGGCGCACCGGATACCACTTTCATTACGCTGAATGGCAGCCAGCAGCTGGATATAGAAGTGACGCCCTATTACATGATCCGTAATCCGCAGCTCAGTCAGTCTGGCGGTACTATCACCGGTACCTTTAAAATAGAAAAGATCATCACCGATGCTTCAGCCCGGAACATTGAAAGCGTGAGCCTGTATATCAACAAAACACAGTTTGTGTCAGGCGCCGATAACCTGGCGGTAAAAACAATGAACGGAAGCGATATTACTAATCCGGAAAACGTAAATTTAAGTGTAGCGGTACCTACACTAAACCCCGCGCAGGGTTATTTATTTGCGAGGATTGGGTTGAAGATAGCAGGTGTGGAAGACGGGATCTTTTCACCGGTAATGAAGCTAGACCTGTGAGGTGCGCATTGCATCGTGCAATTTTTCTTTTTAAAATAAACATAGCAATATATGATGAGACCTTCTTTATTTCTGGTAGCAGTGCTGATAATCCTGAACAATGTGTCGCAGGCGCAATGGAAGCCTGCCGGTGACAAGATCATGACCAGCTGGGCCACGAAAATAGACCCGCAGCAACCGTTACCCGAATATCCGCGCCCCCAAATGGTACGCAACACCTGGCTCAATTTGAACGGACAATGGCAATACACGCTGTTGCCCAATGCCGAACTAAACGTTCCCTCGAGTCATATTGGCAACATACTCGTTCCGTTTGCCATTGAAAGCGCCCTGAGTGGAGTCGGCAGAACCGTGGGTAAAGACAGCGCCCTGTGGTACCAGCGTACGATCTCAGTGCCGGCCACCTTTAAGAACAAGCGCGTACTGCTGCATTTTGGCGCAGTAGACTGGCAGTGCGATGTGTTTGTGAATGGAAAAAAAGTGGGAAGCCACCAGGGTGGGTATGATCCGTTCTCGATGGATATAACCGCTGCTTTAACGAAGAAAGGGAACCAGCAGATCACCGTGCGGGTGTGGGATCCTACGGATGAAGGCCCGCAGCCCCGCGGTAAACAGGTGAACAAACCACATGGTATCTGGTATACGCCGGTGACCGGTATCTGGCAAACCGTGTGGCTGGAAGCTGTTCCACAATCATATATCAGCCATATCAAACAGACGCCGGATGTGGACAAAAGCGTCGTTCGCGTATTGGCGCAGATAGAAAATGCACAAGCCGGCGACCAGGTGGTGATCACCGCCTTGAAAGGAACCGAAAAGATCGCTGAACAAAAAGTGGCGCCCGGAACGGAAGCAACGCTGGCTATTCCCAACCCGGAATTATGGTCGCCCAAAAAACCTTTCCTCTATGACCTGAAAGTGTCGCTCTTGCAGAAAAACAAAAAGACCGATGAAGTAAGCAGTTATTTCGCTATGCGCAAGATCTCGGTGGGTACCGATAACAATGGCATCCAGCGCATGTTGCTGAATAATGAGTTTGTGTTTCAGTACGGTCCGCTCGACCAGGGCTGGTGGCCCGATGGATTGTATACGGCGCCTACCGATGAAGCGCTGAAGTTTGATATTGAACAAACCAGGGCCATGGGCTTTAACATGATCCGCAAACATGTGAAGGTAGAACCGGCCCGCTGGTACAATTACTGCGACAGCCTGGGGATCCTGGTTTGGCAGGACATGCCCAGCGGTGATCTCGGCAATCGCTGGGAATCGCGCCCCGGTATCTATGGCCGCGCCACTGATAAAGACCGCACGCCGGAGTCAGAAAACATTTTCCGCACCGAATGGCGCGCTATCATGGAGAAACTGCACCATTTTCCCTGCATCGTCGTATGGGTACCGTTCAATGAAGCGTGGGGACAATTCAAAACAAAAGACATCGTGCAGCTAACGCAGCAGCAGGATCCTTCCAGGCTGATCAACAGCGCCAGTGGTGGCAATTTTGAACCTGTCGGGCATATCATGGACCTGCATAATTACCCCGAGCCGCTGATGCCCGATCCGGCACTCTTTGGTGCGAAGCAGGTGCTTGTGCTTGGTGAATTTGGCGGACTGGGTCTGCCAATTGAAGATCATACCTGGCAGCAAAAGAACAACTGGGGCTACCAGAGTTTCAAGAATAAGGATGAGCTGTTACAACGGTATGAAGAATTTATCAGCCGCATACCTGATTTCATTAAAAGCGGATTGTCGGCTGCAGTATATACCCAGACCACCGATGTGGAGGTAGAAACCAACGGCCTTATGACCTATGACCGGAAGATCATTAAGATGCCGGTGGAACGATTAAAGCAGATCCATAGTAAGTTGTATGAGCCGAATGAGGTGGTGATACGGAAATAGTTATTGAGTTATTGAGTTATTGAGTTATTGAGTTATTGAGTATTCATAACCTGTGAACTTAATAACTCAATAACTTATGAACTGAATCTAACATGAAATTATTAAAACTAATAATCCTGATAGGCTGTTGCTTCCCGGTTTCCGCTCAACAACCGAATACCGTCAATAGCACAAACAGTTACTACGTAAGCAACAGGCAACCATTACGCCCTTCTTCTTTCATCAGGCTTCCGCCAAACGCTTTCAAACCCAAAGGCTGGTTGCTGAATTTCCTGAAGCTGCAACGCAATGGGTTAACCGGTCATCTGGGCGAGATCAGCGCCTGGTTGACGAAGACCGACAACGCCTGGCTGGCGAAAGACGGCAAAGGCAAATGGGGCTGGGAAGAACTGCCGTACTGGTTGAAAGGTTATGCGCATATTGGGTACCTGCTGCAGGATCAGCAGATGATCAATGAAAGTAATTTCTGGATCAATGCCGTGCTTGAGAACCAGCGGCCGGATGGCGATTTCGGTCCGGTCGTATTACGTAACGGCAAACGCGACCTGTGGACCAACATGCCCATGTTATGGTGTTTGCAATCGTACTACGAGTATTCGAATGATGCCCGGGTATTGCCGTTTATGAGTAAGTATTTCAAATGGCAGTTGGCGCTTCCCGATGATCAGTTCCTGGAAGATTACTGGGAGAACAGCCGCGGCGGCGACAACCTGTACAGCGTATACTGGTTATATAATCGTACCGGCGAACCGTGGTTGCTTGATCTGGCCACGAAAATTGACCGCAATACCGCCAACTGGCGGCAAAAAGACAATTTACCGAACTGGCACAATGTAAACGTGGCGCAATGTTTCCGCGAGCCGGCAACCTATTACATGCAAAGTAACGATCCCGCCGACCTGGAATCTACTTATAATGATTTTAAACTGATACGCGATCTATACGGACAGGTGCCGGGCGGTCTTTTCGGCGCCGATGAAAATGCCCGCAAAGGGTATGATGATCCGCGCCAGGCAGTGGAAACCTGTGGCATGGTTGAGCAAATGACGAGTGACCAGTTGTTGCTGCAGTTCACCGGTGACGCCATGTGGGCGGATAATTGTGAAGATGTAGCTTTTAATATGTTCCCTGCGGCTTTCATGCCCGACTACCGGAGCCTGCGGTATCTGACCGCACCCAATATGATCGTTAGCGACAGTAAGAACCATGCGCCGGGCATTGCCAATGAAGGGCCTTTCCTCATGATGAATCCGTTCAGTAGCCGGTGTTGCCAGCACAATCATGCGGCCGGCTGGGCTTATTATGCAGCCAACAGCTGGATGGCCACCTCCGATAACGGACTGGCGGCCCAGTTATACGTAGCCGGTGATGTTACGGCCAAAGCGGGCGATGGAACAGCAGTGACAATAACGACAGCAACGCAGTATCCCTTTGAAGAGGCGGTTACATTTACGGTAAAAACGGCGCGTACCGTCTCTTTTCCCCTTTACCTGCGTATCCCGGGCTGGTGTACAAAAGCGACGATAACCGTCAACGGAAAGCCGGCAGCGGTGAGAATGACACCAGGAACCTATGTTGCTTTGCCTGGTACCTGGAAGAACGGCGATAAGATCGTGCTGAAGCTGCCCATGCAGTTGCAGTTACGGCAATGGATACGCAATAAAAACAGTGTAAGCATCAATTACGGGCCGCTTACTTTTTCTTTACTGATCAAAGAGGAATATAAAAAGCAGGACAGCAAGGCGACGGCGATCTACGATTCGCGCTGGCAGGAGAATGCCGATGTAACCGCCTGGCCATCGTATGAGATCTTTGCCGCTTCGCCCTGGAATTATGGCTTGCAGGTTGATCCCAAACAGCTCAACCGGTCTTTTACGATAAAGAAAAAGCCCTGGCCGAAAGATGACAATCCATTTACGAATGCCACAGCGCCGATAACGCTGATCGCTACCGGCAAACCCATTCCCGGCTGGACGGTGGATGAACATGGGCTGTGCGCGGTATTGCCGGTAAGTCCGGTTACAGTGAGTGGTCCCCCGACGCAATTGACGCTTGTTCCCATGGGCGGGGCGAGGTTGAGGATCTCTTCTTTTCCCGTTGTGAAATGATAAAACGAGGTAGACCTGTAAGGTGCGCTTTTTTGAGGGCCGTTTAACCGGCACGACGATGCGCACCTGACAGGTCTTATGTTTACAACATTACCTTGAACCCAACCGCAATCCTGGCATCTGCATTCTTAGGAAACGTTATTCGAAGCCCTTCCGGCACCTGCTCCCATTTTAATTTACTGTTACTCCCCAGCAGGCTGACCGAACGGATCTTTTTATCCAACAGGTTGGCATTTGATCCAAAAGATTTGATGGTGATCACTTCGCCGGGTTTGGGAACGGTGAGGCAATAAGCATATACGGCGCCGTTCTTACCCCGGGTAAAACGAAAATCCTTTGTGCTGAAGGTAAAATCAGCATGCCGTTTATCCAGTTTACCACCAGGTAATGTTTTAAGTTTTGTTTCTTTCGTCTTGGGGTCAATTGTTTCTTCACCTTCCCCCAGTTTTTTCCAGGCCCTGCTGCCATAGATCCCTTCGCCATTCATTTTCATCCAGGCTCCGATCGCTTTCAGCATGTCGGCACTGCCGTTATCCATGGCGCCATCGGGCGTAAGGGAAACGCAGAGGGTCAGGTTGCCATCGCGCGATACATGTTCCAGCAGCGCATGAACAACCATACCCGCATCGTAATAAAAGCCCGGTTGATAGAACCAGTCGCCCACGGCCATGTCGGCCATCCAGGGCTGATCGGTCTTTATCTCTTTGGAATACCTGCCCTCGAAGGTGGTACCGGCGCCGCGATTGGTGGGCAGGAATTTTACGATGCTGAGTTTATCGAACGGTTTATTTTTGTTCGCCATCGCCTTATTATAGAAATGCGCGATCACGCGGGGGCCAGCATCGCATTTATAACCAGAGCCGCTTTTGTAGCCACTGAAAGGCTGGGTGCTGTTGCCATCGGTATAAATAAAATCAGGATCATACTGATCGATCACATCTTCTATGCGCATAGCCCACTGCGTGGCATACCATTTTGCGTAATCGAGGTGATTGCCGAAAATGCCCTTGTACCCATGGGCGATCAGGTGTAGTTTATACGGTTTTCCGGTCGAATCCACCGGTTTATAGCCGAGCGGGATCGTATACAGCAATTTTGGATCGAGGCCCTGCCACCATTTGCCTTTTGCATCGGCCAGGGTAAGATTGCCATCGTAGGGTACGCCCGCTTTAGGTCCGCTGCTATCGCTGCCAAACGCCGTTTGATACCACCACCAGGTATACTCATGATGGAAGGCAACGCCGAAGCGCATCTGGTGTTTGGTCAATTCTTTTTTCCAGAGCGACAGGAAATCTTTTTTAGGGCCTACAGCTACCGAGTTCCAGGGATGATAACGGGAATTCCACAAGTCGTAATTGTCGTGGTGAACGCCAACGACCAAAGCATAGCGGAAGCCGGCGTCATAGTAGGCCTTCACCAGTTTGGCAGGATCCCATTTGGATGGATTCCATTGGTGCAGCACATCTTTGTAACCAACTTCACTGGGATGTCCAAACGTTTTCAGATGATTTTTATAAGCATCGAGTCCTGGTTCATATAAACGGCGGGCATACCAGTCGCCGCTTTTACCAGCGGCCTGCGGACCCCAATGGATGAAGATGCCGAATTTGGCATCGCGCCACCAACTGGGTTCACCCGGATAATTTTTATCAATCGATTGCCAGTTAGGTTCAAACGGACCGGGCGCCATGGGGAAGTCCATTTTAACTTCGGGAAATGTCGCAGGGTCATCAATAAAGCCCAGTTGTCTGGATTCTTTTTCCGGCATGGGCGGTAACACGTATTGTGTAGGGCTTTGTTGGGCAAAAGCACCAACATGCAGTAACAGAAGAACAAGGACCAGTAACAGCAGGCAGGGGAAAGGGTGGAAACGGAAATTATTAACAGCGCGAAAACGGTTCTTGATAGCTGAAGAATAGTCTCTCATCACTATGGCCGGTTTATCGTTATAAAAGAATGGAAATTACGCCCGCTTGCTGTAGAGCTTGTCCTGTACCGTCCTGATGAATGAGCTTGCCATTAATTCATTAGATGGGATCTGTAGGCACAAAAAGTACTTCTATTTCCTTGCCGGTATGTTTCTCCAGTTTATGTGCTACCTCTTCTACGATCTGCCTGGCTTTTTCGAAGGTGGTGTCAGGCGTAAAAGACATTTGTATGCCAGGTGTTCCGTGGGAATAGGAAAAAGCGTCTTTGCCTACCTGGTAATAAGTGCGGTCGTTCTTTATGACTTTTGTCCATGGTTTGGTATCCGGCGTCATGAGCCTGTCAAAATCGGCAGGATTGATGTCAAGATCGGCAGGCGTTATTAAAAACTCAAAATCCTTGCCTTTCATGTGTGTTGAGTACATTTGATTGACTTTCTTTTTTAATTGCCGGTAAAAATTAAAAGCCGGAGAACCGGCTTACATGCGTATTCAAATTTACGATTTATTTCCTCTTTGGCGGCACACCTTCAGCAACATTACTGACAAAATAGCTCAATACTAAGTTAATGGCATAGTTTCAAAGCTATTTACCTGCTTGTAAATTGCGGCAGGCAAAGCCATAAAGGCGAAAGGCTGAATGCTTAAGGCTCAAGGCTAAAGGCTGAATGCTAAATGCTAAAGGCTGAACGCTAGTTTTCGGATAGCGCTCCGCGCTTTTCCTGTTGCGCTTAGAAAATGATGGAATGGTAAGGGTTGGCCACTTTGGCGTGTCTTCTGCCTTCTGCGTTCCGTGTTAAGCGTTCTGCGTTGAGCGTTTTGCGTTCTTATACAATAATATCTTTGCCAGATTGTTATAATAGTATAGGTAAAATATCCTGCATGAAAAAAATTATACGCCCCCTGCGATTGGCAGTCTGCCTTTTGGTAATGGTAAGTGCCGGCACACCAACAGCTACTGCAAAAACCATTGTTGTAAAGTTCATCGGCGCTTTTCAAAAGGCCGTTAATGAAGCAAATCCCGGCGATACGGTGCTGGTGACGAATGGTCAGTACACGACCGGAACAGATATTGTTATCAGCCGCGCCGGAACGGCCGATAAACCGATCATTGTGATGGCCGAAACGGTTGGACAGGTAGAGATGACCGGACTCGGTGGTATCAGCCTGGCGAGCGGCGCCAAATACGTCGTGATCAGTGGATTTAAATTTACCCATTCCGCCTCCCGCGCCCGCTCGTTATCCGGAAGCAGCTTTTGCCGGTGGACCCGCAATATCTTCGAGAATGAAGGCGCCGGCGAAGACCTCACCATTGCCGGCAGCGATCATGAGATCGATCACAATACTTTCCAGAACAAAAAAAGCATGGGCCGTTACCTCGCCATTCGTGGCGAAGGCAAACAGATTGCCGAGCGCCTGTGGATCCACCACAATTATTTTTACAATTTTGAATTCCAGGGCGGGCCTAATGGCGCTGAAGCATTCCAGTTTGGCCTGAGCGGATTGAGTATGTCGAAAAGCAACAGCATTGTAGAATATAATTTGTTTGAAGAATGCCATGGTGAGAATGAGCTTATCTCGGTGAAGGCTTCGGCAGTGACACTGCGATACAATACGATTCGCAATTGCAAAGCGCAATTCACCCTGCGGCATGGCAACTTCTGCCAGGTGTATGGCAATTATTTTCACAATACACCCGGACTGCGCATCTTTGGCGATGATCACCTGGTACACAGCAATTATTTCGAGGTGTGCAGCGTGGGCATCAACATTGGTAATGGCGATGGCGAAGTAGCAGATGGAGCAGCGCTTACCTGCCACGACCGCCCCGATCGTGTACTGATCGCATTCAATACCATCATCAGCGCCAAAGCGCCAATTGCGATGGCCGGCCGCGACAAGGGCCTGGGGGCAACAGCAATTACAGTAGCGTATAACATTATCAGAGGGGGTGGAGCCGCAGCAACGATTGCCGGTCCGTATACGAATCCGGTATGGGAAGGAAATATCGTTTTCAATGCAGAGAGCAAGGGCGATATGCCGGACGGCAGTTTTACCACCAGCGATCCCAAACTCGGCCGCGGACAAAGCGCCACCATTCATTTATTGCCCGGTAGTCCGGCCATTGATCTGGTAGCGGCGCCCAAGGGCAAGAAAGCGGTGAACAGGTATGCCGCCATCACCACTGACATGGACGGGCAGCCGAGAACCTTGCCACTGGATGCAGGCGCCGATGAAGTGAGCACTGCGCCGGTGACGGCGAAGATCCTGGATCCCAAAGATGTGGGTGTGGAAACGAAATAAGTTGACGAGTGATATAGGCCTGGAACAAGGTCAATAAAAACAATAGGGTCCGGAAGAGCATACTGCAAGTATGCGCTTCCGGATTTTTTGTTTCCAGGGAAAAAATATTTTTCGATCTACTATTATTGATATTCCTATTAAAGTAGTGTCGTTCAGGGTGAGCCTGCTCACCAACGGAAATACCGAAGGAAAAACGGCCAGTGCCCAACAGGGCAGTTTTTCGGCTGAGCAGATAAAGTTGATCCGGTCACTCGAGAATGGCCAGCGGATCATTATCGATGAGGTTGCTGCTATGCTGCCGGATGGTAAAGCGCGCAAGGTGCCTGCGAGCATGGTGTTTACGGTTGGGAAGTGAGCGATGATGATTGATTGAAAATAAAGAAGGGGCTGCACGAAAACAGCCCCTTTTTTGTTGACTTTTATGTCGCAAGAAAACAATTATGTAGTAGCGTGATCTGCTATAGCTAAACGAACGTTACGGTTTTGGAGATCAGGTAATAAACAAAGCGCCGGTATAGGTGCTGTGCGAGATGAGTTTTCCAGTAGCTGATCTGAATGCCATCCATGTTTGTACGCGTTGACCTTGAAATTGAGCTACGGGGAAGACGGCAGCACAGTAACGGCGTTCGGCACCATTGATGCTATAAATGCACTGGTTCAGTGCTTCACAATAAACCACCAGCACCGAATTGTCATCTTCTTTCGCATTACCATGGCCGCTGTTGTTTTCCCAGCTAAAGATTATGTTTTGGGATGCAGCAGTGACCTTTTCTTTCCAGGCCGGTTGTAAATGACCATGACATACGCGCACTAGGCTGTAATTAATATGATAATCAGGATAGCTGCCATACAACGCATTTTTCATAGTGTGGGACATTACGAAGTTTGAGTAGGTTATTTTTTTATTGCCAGTCATGCTCAAAGAGAGCAGGGGCGTGAGGCTGGCGACAAATTTCTGACTGAAGGCGAATTTTCTCTGATGCGCCATTTGTGCGGTAGAAAGGCTTTTGTTTTTGCGAACGGGGGCGCTGCGCAAGCAATATTTTCCGTTGTGAGAATAGCCAACTACATTACCCAGTTTGCCTGTAAATTGAAATAGATTTTTTTGGAGTGCCATAAAATATGTTTTAGCGTGTTTAATAAATAAGTTGTAAAAATGTCGGTTAAAAAGATCTTTATTTGTTCAACTGCTGATTTTAAAATGCTACCCCGGGGCCCTCGGGGTAACATTTTAGTTGAGTTTGGCATTTTGCCTTCCCGATACGAACCGGGATAATTACCGTACGTACATACGGCGTGTTGTTTTGCCCCTGATTGGGCGATGGATACAGGTTAAGTGATCGTTACTTCACCGGTATATACACTGGAGGCCATCAATTTGCCGTTGGCCGACATGAAGGTGAGCCAGGTATGCACCAGTTTGCCCGTGAATTTGGGCACATTGAGCGTTGCACTTTTTGCGTCACGGGATGAGCCGTGTTTAAAAATAGTGCGATTGAGCTCGGGGCAATAAGCAACGAGGATAGCTACGTCTGTAGGCTTTTCCTTTCCATCTCCGTCCGTGTCGCTCCAGGTGAACTGGATGACGCCGGCGGCAGGTGTGGCAACAGCTGGTTGCTCTACGTTGGCTAATTTACCCTTGCTAACTAATAACCGATCATAAGCGATCCTGAAATCCGGATAGTCGCCAATAATCGCTCCTTTAAGGATGAGTGACTGGGCATAATTGGTGCCTGTCATTCTGATAGCGTGATCTTTGAAGCCAAGCTCGAACAGATCATGCATGCTTTGTGATAAGGAAGAGGCTACTATAAATTTAGCCTGTTGTTCTTCCTGTTTAAGTGTTGGGCTTTTGCTGCGTTTAGATCCTACACTGCGTATGTAGTTAACCCCACGCCATTTACTGCCAACTACCTTTCCGACTTTTCCTGAAATGTCATCCAGGATTCCTTTTTGTAACCGTGCCATTGTTTTAAGTTTTAAAAGTGAAAAAATGATTGTTACTGCACTTAGCACATGTTCATAACCGGTATTTGATCAGCTGCCTGGTGCGATACATATGTAGGAGCAAGTGTTATACGAAGTATCATCAACGGACAACCGACAACCGAATCTGATACATTGTAACCGTTCGTGCTGACTTTATGCCGAAAGAGGTCCAAAACGGCCGTTTTTGGTCGTTTTGGATCGGGATAGCGTTGATGGTCAATGTGATGTGATCCGATTCTGAGGGCTGTTGCTGAAAATGATGTGAAAGAAATATCGTATGGCAATAAGCTCGGTTACCTATGAAAGAAGATAGTTTGTTCGGGATTTCTTCGGGATTCACCAATGAGCGCACTGGGATTTCTTCGGGATATCCCGAAGAAATCCCGAACAAGTCCTGGACCAGGATGGGAGCAGAGTGGGAGAAAGTAGCGATTTTTAGTGCATCAAAATATCAATTGTCAAATAATAACCTGGTAAAATTTCGCGAAATGAACAACACCACCAAGTGATGCGATTGCATTTTCTTTTGAGATAATATTCTGCCACAATATGAATTAGGCTGCGACGAGTGCGTTGTTACAGGTATGGAATAATATCCTCGAGCGGAATATTCTTGTGTTTACAATATTCATTAACGGTGAGCACGTGATCTCTTTGTTTGCCGAGATGCTTTTTAACGGTGTTCAGGCGCCTGCGGGCACTTCGCGGGCTGAGGTTATGAAATCTTTGCAGAACACTGGTATCTATATCGCCGCGGTAGGGTGGCGCCGGCCTGCTGGCTCTTGGTTCGCCCAGCGGGTATTTTAGTTTATATAATCTGGCTGCTTCTTTTTTTCGGGCGCCCCGGAGTTTCTTTTTCTTCTCCTGGAGCTTTATGTCTTTTTTCTTAAAGTACTTTTTGAACGGCATAAACTCCAGGACATGGCCTTTCGATAGCTGATCTTTTCGGAAATATAGTCCGTCAGGCAGTTTAACTTTAACGCGATCTTGTTTAAGCGGCGCCTCTTTCTTTTGCTTGCGATGGTATCTTTTAAATCGTTTGTCTGGAACTGAGGGGGAGATAACAGCCTTCACGGCGATAAGCGATGAGGAATTGACAGGAGAGGAAGATGGTGTTCTCATTGAAAAAGTGTTTAGGTATAGTTAATGGGGAGTAAACTCTTATACAGGTCGCAGACCACGTAATAACGCTGCTGCCCGTCTGCGGCGTTTCTGTCGCATCCGGTGAATGGAGATCTTGCGGCCTTTCTTTTTCTTGGCTGAGCGCATCAGTACTTTTTTCTTGTTGAAACTTTTTAGCATACAAATGAATTGTGGTGTTGGAATTAATTAATGTGCTTATTTATTCTTCCGGTGCCTTTGACGCATTTCGTAATACTCATAGATCATGCAGCTGTAGAAATAATGCTGGATCCGCCATTGATTTATTTTCAGAAAGGCGGCCATGTCTTTTACTGTAATAAAGGGATATTTTGATCTGCCGGGCATGGCGTCGATCTCCCGCATCACCTTCCGGGCTTCATCGTCAGTCAGGGCGAGTATACCGGCGATATCTTCCAGGGTAATACTTAAGCGGGGACGATAGGGTTTATGCGGGTAAAAATATTTCATTACATCGGGAATGGGCCTTGCAAATACTCCGCGGGAGATGATGGGAGTGATGGCGCGTTTAGATGACAGGTACTGTTTTAACGTAGGACAATTCAATGGTCGTCTTTGCCTTTTCATATATGGCTTCATTTAATAAGACTTTTTCCAATGGTTGATTGGGAAAAGAACGATCAGGTTATGTAGAGCACATGATAACCTACTAATCAGGCAAAAAATCCAGTCGGGTTCTATAGGGTGGGTATAACGGGAACAGGCAGTGTTGCAAGCTACATTAAATTTACATGGGAGGCAATGAAGAACGTTAAACTTTCAGTCCCGTTGTGGGACTCGTGCTATTTTTTGATTTAAGTCATTTTTTTTCAGGCGTGATTCGTAAAATTGAGCTAAGGCATTTTTAGTTGGAAGATGTAGGGCCACAGCTTTCCGGTAATGTATAAATGGCCGGTGGTTGAATCCCAGGCAATACCATTGGGCTCACCGCAATCAGGATTTTTCATCGATGCCTTAAAGGCCAGCGGACTGATATCAAGCCTGCCGACTATCTGTCCATTCGCCGGGTTTATTTTAACGATGTTGTTGGTGAGCCAGATATTAGCGTAGATATGTCCTTTAATATATTCCAGTTCGTTCAGGCTGTCCCGTTTAAACCCGTTCTCGTGTACCGGCAGGGTTTTAACAGGTTTCAGGGTGGCAGGATCCAGGTAGGTTAAGGTGTCGGTACCATCGCTCATGATCAAATGGTAACCATCAGTTGTGAGGCCCCAGCCTTCTTTATTTCTATAGGTGAACGAATCGAGCAGCCTGAATGAGTTCGCATCGTAGATGAAGCCGCGTTGTGTTTTATAGGTGAGTTGATACAGCCTGTCTTTAAAAAAGGTGATGCCCTCGCCAAACAGCCTTTTATTGGCAAAGACAGTTTTCTTTTCAAAGCGGCCGGTTTTGAGATCGTTTATGCCGATCAGGGATTTTCTAAAGGTATCCGGCGATCCGGTGCTTTCGAATAATTGTCCGTTATGCACCAGCAGTCCTTCCGTATATAAGGATGTGTCGTGAAAGAAATAGTTTGTTTCTTCATAGGAGATGGCGGGGGTAACAGGGGCATTGTCATCATCAGCTGCGTTGCAGCTGGAGAGGATGGAGATCAGGGCGGTGAGGTATAGGATGTGTTTCATTGCTGAACAGGAAAAGTTGGTTTGGCATGTTTATTTATAAAAGTAGTTGATTATGGTCAAATTTTAAGTTTGCACTTCCTGGTTATGTTTACAATTAGAATGGCTTCAAAAAAACGTTTATATTTACGAATGAAGCAAAAAGAGAACAGATCAACGGAATTCGTGAAAGTTTCGAAAGTGGGTCTTAGCTTTAGTAGCTTCACAAATAAAAGGGAAGATGCTATTTCCGAAGAAAATGGGAAGAAGCAAAAAAGATGGCTTGATGATGCCCGGCTTGTAAAGAAATAATAATGGAATTTATATAGATTCAGGCTCTCTGTTGAGCGCCTTTTTTATTGGCTACCGAAACGCCCAGGAAATCTGTTCTGGAGAAGTTGATTTTGTTAATATCTATTCTGCTCTGTTTATGCTACAGTGCCGCCAGGCTTTAATGATTATAAAAAGTACAGCCTCGTTATTTCGTGCTTCTCGGCTTTCGGCGGTTAGAGGGGGTAGCTGCTTGCTGTGTGGTGGGTAAAGGATAAAAAATCTTTCTGTAAACCTGGGGGCTATAATCAAACATTCTTTTAAACTGCTGGGAGAAGGATTGCGTGTTGGTATACCCTACTTCTGCCGCTATACTCTGTACAGAGCGTTCTGCATTTTCGAGCAACAGCCGGGCCTGGTGCATGCGGGCGAAGGTAAGTCCACTATGTAATGACCGGGATGACCATTTCCTGTATTTGAGCCTGAGCTCTTCTACGCCCATGCCAACCCGTTTGGCCAGTTCTTTTTCGGTTAATTTGCGGTGACATTCCCAAGTGAAGATATTTTCTACCTCTATTAATTTTTCTAAATCTTTGGATCGTTTCTTTTTCATAATATAGGTTAAGGCAAGTGAACAGATGTGGTTATAACAATTCCGTGTCAATAACCGGCAGGCTCTCAATGCCGGTCATTGGTATATTGTTCTTCCTGTAACAGGAAGGCTGCTTCCACTTTCAAAAAAATTAAGGTTGTATCATGGTCACTAACCCCGATGCCAAAGTACATGTAACCGTTAGTGTGATGTCTTGTATGTCACATCCCTTTCTGTATTGTAAATGTAGAGAACTATCATACTCTGCTTTAATATTTATATTGGCTCTATGTATTTTCCTGTAAATTAAGAATGTGCATTTTTGAATTTTGCCAAAACGGCGAAACTGCTTCGCTACGGCACTGATCGGAATATGTACCTTTATACATTTTTGCCTCTGTATAGTATGCAATATAACAAAGAAGCTCCGACAAATGTGGAGCTTCCTTGGTCGCTTTCAAAACATTTATGGTAATTCGTGCTGCTGAAAAAAATCCCAGATCAGATCTGCCGCACTGAATGCTGCCGATGGCGGATCTGCCGCCGGCCGCGCCGCCAAACCTCCCGGCCATGAATGGCCTCCATCTTTTGTTATATACCATTGCACCATTGCGCCATTCATACATCCATTGTACTGCCATCGGGTGTACAATGATGCTTCCGTGATCTGCTGTGGATCTGCATCACAGCCATTGATTCCCGCCCATACCCGCAAGGCTGAATCTACCGGTGTAAAATAATAGTTCGCCAAACCATAACCTCCGTTAAATGGTACTTTGTCGTCCAACGCCGAATGAATGTGCAACACGGGTACTTGCCGCACAGGTGCACACGGTTCTGTGGTCATCAGTGTGCCGCTTACCGGCGCAATGGCCGCCAGCTGGTGCGACAACTCGCAGCCCAACCGGTACGTCAGCATAGCGCCATTGCTCATGCCGGTGGCATAGATCCGCTTCGGATTGATCTTTAAATCGCCTGTTAATTTCTCTATCAGCTGCCTTATGAATAACACATCATCCACCTGCTGCTCCATCGCATAATCACAACACCGGCCGGCATTCCACGTGCGTATACCCAACCTGCCATCTCCCCGCACACCTTCGGGATACACGACAATAAACCCTGCCTTGTTCGACTTGGCTGTAAGCCCGTAATCATGTTCCATCTGTAGGGCGCTGCCGCCGGTGCCATGTAATGCTATTACCAGCGGAAAATGTTGATTATTGTTATAATCCGGCGGCAGGTTCACCAGGTAACGCCGCGTATAACCATCGGTTCGTAAGGTGTCATAGAAGTGAAAAATGGTTAGGGGCGGATCGTCTGTTTTTTTACAGCCCCAGACAGGAAACGTCAATAACGTCATTAATACGTACTTGATATTTTGTTTCATGTTATATTTTTTCAGGACAAAATTGAGGAGTGGTGGTAAACGCCTGTTGGAATTCGGGGTGAGGCTGCTATATTCAGGGCTGATGTTTCAGATGGTAACCGGGAACCTGCAACCGGCGACCAGCAACCGGTAATTGGCCGCCGTGTCGGTTTTGTTCTATTTCTGCGCCTGGCGCCGCCATAGCTTTGATAAAAAATTACAAACTATGAACGCTACACAAAACAACAAAGCAAACACCTTGGTATTAGGCGGTAAAGGTAAAACCGGCAGCAGGGTAGTGGCCCGTTTACGGGAACTTGGCTGGCCGGTATTCGTTGGCTCAAGATCCGGCGACCGCTCCTTTGACTGGGAAAACCAGGCTACCTGGGAAAAAGCCATCCAGGGCATGCACACGCTGTATGTATCTTATTTTCCCGACCTGGCCGTACCCGGCGCTGTTGACGCCATTCAAACCTTAACCGACCTGGCCATTAAAAACGGCGTTCAGCAAATGGTGTTATTATCGGGCCGCGGTGAAGCGGAAGCACAGGCATGCGAAAACATCGTGATGGCCTCCCCGCTCAACTGGACGATCGTGCGCGCCAGCTGGTTCTTCCAGAATTTCAGCGAAGGCTATATGCTGGAACCAATCCTGGCCGGACATGTTGCCCTGCCGGCGGGGGACATTCCCGAACCTTTTGTTGATGCTGAAGATATAGCCGAAGTGGCCGTGGCTGCCATCACTCAACCTGGCCATAGCCGTAAGCTGTATGAAGTGAGCGGTCCACGGCTGTTGACATTCAAACAAGCCATTGAGATCATTGGCCAGGAAACCGGTAAACCGATCGTATATGAACAGGTGCCGATGGAAGACTATAAGGCCATGTTGAAAGCGTATGACTTACCCGACAATTTTGTCTGGTTGATCAGCTACCTGTTCACCGAGGTGCTCGATGGCCGCAATGCAAAGCTGGCAAACGGCGTGCAGGAAGCATTGGGAAGGCCTGCTACCGATTTTACGGATTATGTTAAACGTACGGCAGCTACCGGCGTATGGAATTCGGAAACTGTTTAAGATCGAAAGCCTGGGCGTGCTTTAGGTTGTTGCAAAAACGGCCGGGGCACGTTGAAGATCAGAAATACCTGTCAAATTTCCGGTTGTGCAGCTCCATAGCTTCGGCTTATTTTTGACGGATTAAACAGAAGTTTATGGAACTTACCGGCGACATCATGTACAAAGCCCTACTCGAGAAAGACACGAAGTTTGAAGGGGTGTTCTTTACGGCGGTTAAAACCACGGGCATATTTTGCCGGCCTTCCTGCACGGCCCGCAAGCCCAAACGGGAAAACGTGGAATTTTTTTTCTCCTCTAAAGACGCATTGCAGAAAGGGTACAGGCCCTGCAAAACCTGCAGACCGCTGGAAAGACTGAACCAGACGCCCGAGCTGATAAAGCAGTTGCTGGAGGATCTGAACAATGATCCTTCCCTGAAGATAAAAGATTATGACCTGGTAAAGCGGGGAATGGAGCCGCACCAGGTAAGACGCTGGTTCCTGAAAAACCATAACATGACCTTCCAGGCCTACCAGCGTTTGTACAGAATTAATTCTGCCTTCAAAAAAATGCAGGATGGCGCCACGGTAACCGATTCTGCTTTTGAATCGGGTTTTGAATCCTTAAGTGGTTTTGGCGATTCTTTTAAAAAGATCTTTGGTGTTTCTCCCAATAAAAGCAAAACGCAGCGGATCATTGATCTGAAAAGACTGGAAACCCCGTTGGGTACGATGTTCGCAGGGGCCGTCAATGAAGGCGTTTGCCTGCTTGAGTTTACCGATCGCAAAATGCTGGAAACCGAATTTATCATGTTGGCCAAATCATTGAATGCTGTTGTTGTACAGGGGGAGAACGACCACTTTAAAATACTGGAAGAACAGCTGGAAGAATATTTTGCGGGGAAGCGGAAATCCTTTTCCGTTCCATTGTGTACGCCCGGCTCCGCATTTCAAAATGAAGTGTGGAAAGCATTGCAGGCCATTCCCTATGGCGAAACACGCACCTATAGTCAACAGGCAACCGCAATTGCCAAACCTGCCGCAGTGCGGGCAGTTGCTAATGCCAATGGGATGAATAAGATCTCCATTTTGGTGCCCTGTCACCGCGTGATCGGGTCCGACGGTCATTTGACCGGTTACGGCGGCGGCTTATGGCGCAAACAATGGTTGCTGAACCTGGAAAAGAACAACCGGTGAAAAAAAGCGATCTATATTGAAAATTCCTCATGTATAGCGGATGCTGCTGGCATACTATTTTAGGTAAATAGGAAAACTTGAACGAATACAGCCAGTATATCGGCATTCTCTCGGGCGTCCTGACATCTACTTCGCTGGTGCCTCAGCTTGTCAAGATCCTTCGGGAGAAAAAAGCGGAAAGTGTTTCCCTTGGAATGTTTATTGTTTTACTGGCTGGTGTGAGCGGCTGGATATGGTATGGTATATTGAAAAAAGACCTCCCCATCATCGCGACGAATTGCTTTTCGTTCGTGGTGAATTCCCTGATCGTCGTGTTCTCCCTTAAGTATAAGATAAAAAAAGCGGCAGCTAAGAAAAAATGAAAGGTTATGTCAGCAGCAAACAACGGGTATGCAGGAAATCCGGTCATCAGGCATAAGTATACGGCCGATCCGGCAGCCATCGAGCACAACGGTATTGTTTACATGTATACCGGCCATGATGAACCGCCGGATGGTGTGGAGGATTATGTGATGAAGGATTGGTGTTGCTTTTCCTCTAAAGATCTGGTGCATTGGGTAGAACATCCCGTGCCCCTGCGGGCCACTGATTTTGCCTGGGCCAAAGGTGATGCTTACGCTTCTCAGGTCATTCATCGTGCAGGAAAATTTTACTGGTATGTTGCCGTGTCACATGGTTCCATTCCCGGTAAAGCCATTGGTGTTGCCGTGGCCGGCAAACCGGAAGGGCCGTTTACGGATGCGTTGGGCAAAGCGCTGATCACGAATGAAACGATCGGTGTGCCGGGGGAGAACAAGATCAATCTTGACCCTACGGTATTGATCGATGATGACGGGCAGGCCTACTTGTTCTGGGGCAATTCGCAATGTTATTATGTGAAGCTGAAGGAGAATATGATAGAATTGGACGGGCCGATTCAAAAAATAGACCTGCCTGAATTTACGGAAGGCGCCTGGATCTATAAACGCAATGGATGGTATTATCTTTTGTATGGTTACGGCTTCCCTGAGAAAGTGGCCTATGTCATGAGCCGGCATATCGACGGTCCCTGGGTGTTCCAGGGCATCATTAATGAGATTGCAGGCAATTGTAAAACCAATTCACCGGCCGTCCTGGATTTTAATGGAAAGACCTACTTCATTTATCATAATGGCGGACTGCCGGCCGGCGGCAGCCATCGCCGTTCGGTGTGTATCGATTATATGTACTTCAATGTAGATGGTACGATCAAAAAGATCATGATGACTTCGGAAGGAATTGAAAAAGCCCTCCCGGTCACCGGGAAGGCCTTATAACGATTGATGATATTACCACCTGGCCTGTTGTCCGGAATTGTTCAGGAATGCAACAGCATTGGTGAATAAAGAAGGCGATAAGAAGATGTTGTAATGCGTGGCGTTGGGCAGGATCGCCAGCTGGCTCGCAGGGCGTTGTGAACCATCCCATCCGGCATCGCGCTGGCCGCCGCCCAGCAATCCAAATAATTCCACCGCGTGAGAAGGCGGGAACAGGTCAGCATCAGCTGCAATGACCAGCGTTGGCGCTTTCACTTTTTTGATGTTTTCTGACCAGTCATAATCTTTCTTCATCACTTCCCCGATCTTGGTGAGCAGTCGGGCCCAATCCTGGGGTCTGGGGGCGATAGTGGCATACGACTGGTACATGGGCGTTTGTTTCATCATTTCTGCAGCTTCTGGTCCAACCTGTGCCTGCTGCGCGAGGATCTCGGGATAAAAAGCACTGCGTTTGAACGGCGTAGAGGCAACAACCAGTTTGCGAACGACTTCCGGATGCCGGATAGCGGTTTGTAAGGCAACGCCGCCACCCATTGAATAGCCCATGATATCGGCTTTTTCGATCTTCAGGTGTTTCAGCAGGGCTGCAATATCATCGGCCATGTATTCTACATTCAGCTCGCGGTCGATATCTGCGGTGCGGCCATGACCCTGCAGGTCGACCGTGATCACCTTTCTTATTTTAGTTAACGTGTTGATGTTATCGCCAAACATGCCGGATGAACCCAGTCCGCCATGCAGCAGTACCAGCGGTTCTCCCTGGCCGTGAATTTCATAATATAATTTCAAACCATTCACCGGGGCATAACCGGTAATGGGCGCTTTAGTGGTTGCTGCAGACTGTTTTGCAGGTTTTGCGGATGCCACATTTTGCTGGGCTACGGCCATGGCTGGTTGTAGTGCAAAGGCTGCAATGGCGCTGATGATCGTAATGAGGCTAAGCCTGTTCCTGATTGCGGTTCTGATTCCTGTATTCATAATGTTGGTTTTTTTAATGTTTTGTAGTTGCCTTGATTATTGCAATTGCATGGAACAAAGATAGTGCGGGCATAAAGAGGAGGAGGTGTGTGAATGGGACCAAATACAGGGGTGAAAATGACTTTGTGGGATGGAATGCTGCTAAAAAAAATCATCTGGTTTGAAACCAGATGATTCGATTGTATATTATATGTTAATGGTAAGCGCAGATAAAGATCTCACGGCCATTAGGCGTTAGTGAGATCGGGATAACACCTGATTACCTTACAAGTTAGCTGTGTGTTGTGGTATGTTATCTATTCATGCTGGTATCTCTTTGCGTTCCGCCACTAGTGTCGGTTTGCATTCTTGTAGTGGTATCACGATTGGTGTTAGTGCCGGTAGTGTCCGATGAAGGATTGGTAGTTGATTGTGGTGGATTGCAGGCGCCGATGGCCGCTAATACGATTGCTAATGCAAAAAAGATGTTTTTCATAAATTGATTGTATTTCTGCTTATTTCATCAATTCCTTTGCCACCATGTTCTAAAATCTTTATGTGATTAAATACTCATTAAAGGACCATAGTGTTGTGATTATTCTACAATAGTTGTAATCGGCGTTGTGACATTGCTCTTTGGATAGAGTTTCAATTTCGGGATTTCGGGATTTTGAGATTTTGAGATTTCGGGATTTCGAGATTTCTGATTTTCGAGATTTCGCGATGGGAAACCTCGATTGCCTTCGGCGATCCATTACCGCTTTGCATTACCCAGGAAACCGCGCGCCTTCGGCGCTGTCGTTTTGCATTTTATCCGCTTTTGCGAACGAGTTCGCAACGCTCCTGAAAAACAAAACCCGCAGCTTGCGCTGCGGGTTTCTTGTTGCCCGACCTGGATTCGAACCAAGACAAACAGAACCAAAATCTGTCGTACTACCATTATACTATCGGGCAGCCTTTAGTCCTTTTAGAAAGGAGTGCAAAAGTAAGGGCTTCTATCCTTTTCCCCAAATGAAAATGCCAATTATTCATTATTTTTCGTGAGAAATTTTTTCAGGTTCTATAATTAAATACCCATCCTCCTTATCCAAATTCAGTCACATGATCAGTTTTAACCGCCGCTCCTTTTTGAAGGCCTGCCAACTGCTTTCTGCCGGCTCCCTGTTATCAACTATCAGCCAACCGGCCTGGAGCCGCAACCTGCACCAGGCTTTGCAGACCGCCAGCGACAGATCGCCCGATCAACTGGCCGCCGACGAAGATTTCTGGTATTTTATCCAGCAGTCCTACACCGTTTCGCCCTACCTCATCAATTTAAATAACGGCGGCGTGGCGCCTTCCCCGAAAACCGTACAGGACGCCATGAAACGCTATTTCGATCAAAGCAACGAAGCCCCCAGCCACTTCATGTGGCGCATTCTTGACCAGGGCCGCGAACCCCTCCGCCAGAACCTGGCCCGGATAGCCGGTTGTAATGCGGAAGAACTTGCTATTCAACGGAATGCATCGGAGGCGCTGGAAACCGTCATCTTTGGACTGCCCCTGAGAACGGGCGATGAGGTCGTGCTTTCCAAACAGGATTACCCCAATATGATCAATGCCTGGAAACAACGGGAACAACGCGATGGCATCAAACTGGTGTGGCTCAACCTGTCACTGCCCTGTGAAGACGATGATCAGCTGGCCAGCACCTATAGCCAGGCTTTTACTTCCAAAACGAAAGTGGTGCACCTTACCCATGTGATCAACTGGAACGGTCAGATCGTGCCTGTTCGCAAAATTGCCGATGCCGCTCATCAAAAAGGCATCGAAGTGCTGGTAGATGGCGCTCACAGCTTCGCTCATTTTCCATTTACCATTCGGGAACTGGGGGCCGATTATTTCGGTACCAGTCTGCATAAATGGCTTAGCGCCTGCATCGGCGCCGGCTTTCTGTATGTAAAAAAAGAAAAGATCAAAAACCTGTATCCCTTGTTTGCGGCACCGGATGCAAAGACTGATGATATCCGCAAATTCGAACACCTTGGCACCCGTCCATTTTTTATTGAACAGGCGATTGGAAAAGCCATCGAATTTTATGAAATGATCGGCGCGCAGCGTAAAGAACAGCGGCTGTTCTACCTGAAAAATTACTGGATGAACAAGGTGAAAGACATTCCGGGTATTGAGTTTGGCACCTCGATGAAGCCGGGTTATGGTTGTGGTATCGGACTGGTAAACTTCAATCTGCCTGGCGCAAAACCGGCAGACGTCGATCAGTTCCTATGGAACCGGTACAAGATCCATAGCACCAATGTACTATGGGAGAACATCAAAGGAGTGCGTATAACCCCCAATGTTTATACCACCACCAAACAGCTGGATGTATTGGTGGAAGCCATTCATGCGTTCCCTGATTATTGGACTAAGCTTAATAAAAAGTAAGCGCTAGATGAAGGCTTGCTACAAGCAGGAAAGCGAAGCAGGAAGTAAGAAGCAGGAAATACGATGCCTGAGATCAAGTAAAGTAATTTAGTATAATGGCTATTTCTTACTTCATAGTTCCTACTTCCTACTTCAATTGCCTAAGTGAAACTAAGCCATCTTGACAAGATAATAATGTTTCTTCCCTTTCTGCACCAGTAAGTATTGTTCGTGCAGCAGTAAAGAACCGTTTACATTGAACTGTACATCTTCTACTTTCTTTCGATTGATGCTTACGCCGCCGCCCTGTACCATTTTACGGGCTTCGCCTTTGCTCGGGAATATTTTGGTTTCGGCCAGAAAGGTAACCACGTCAACGCCTGCCTGCAGTTTTGATAATTCGTAGTCGAATTTCGTAACGCCATCCATACTTTCCAGGTCTTCCACACTCAGCGATTCTGCGGGTGCTTCCTGCTGTCCGAACAATTTTGCCGTAGTATCTACTGCCTTGTTGTATTCTTCTTCTCCGTGTACAAAAACGGTCACTTCTTTGGCCAGTGTTTTTTGTAACAGCCGGGCGGCCGCATCTTTGCGATGCTCTTCGATCAGCTGATCGATAGTATCCGCAGGCAGGAAGGTAAATATCTTGATCCATTTTTCAGCATCAAGATCTGACGCTTTCAGCCAGAACTGGTAAAATTCGTATGGTGAGGTTTTATCGGGCGCCAGCCACACATTTCCTTTTTCACTCTTACCGAATTTACCACCATCGGCTTTGGTAAGCAGGGGACAGGTAAGGGCAAACGCTTCACCGCCGGCCTTACGGCGGATAAATTCTGTACCGGTGGTGATATTACCCCATTGGTCGCTGCCACCCATTTGCAGCTTGCAGTTTTTATGTTGATATAACCAGAAGAAGTCGTAACCCTGCATCAGCTGGTAGGCAAACTCGGTATAGCTGATGCCCGTTTCACCTTCAATGCGTTTTCTTACGCTGTCCTTGGCCATCATGTAATTCACGGTAATATGTTTACCCGCATCGCGCAGGAACTGGATAAAGGAAATGTTCTTGAACCAGTCGTAATTATTGGCCATTTCAGCCGCATTGGGCTTCGCGGGATCAAAATCGAGGAATTGTTCCAGTTGCTTTTGAATACCGTTCAGGTTCTTTTGCAGCTGATCTTCGCTTAGAAAGCTCCGTTCTTCGCTTTTACCGGTGGGGTCGCCGATCATGCCGGTAGCGCCCCCAACGAGGGCAATGGGTTTATGTCCGGCCCTTTGCATGTGTACGAGTAACAGGATAGGAACAAGGCTCCCAATATGAAGACTATCCGAAGTAGGGTCGAAACCGATATAGCCGGTAGTCATTTCTTTGTTGAGCTGTTCTTCTGTTCCGGGCATAATATCCTGTATCATACCCCGCCATTTTAATTCTGCAACCAGGTTCATATTATATTGACATTAAGCGTGTAATAAATTTGATTATGATTCACGATGCAAACGTTTTACATTTGCGCATCCTTACATGATCTACCGGTTCCTTAATACAGGTTTTTATGTAGTAAATCAATGAATTATGCAAATGTAAGGATTACCGCAACTTTGCCCAGAAGATGCAATATTTTAATTCTAAAAACGTTTGAAAATGATGGCCCCGACCTGTTAAGATGTCAGCATTTTCAAAGATAAGTTCAGCACGCTTTGTCTACGGGTGCAGCCAATGTCCTAAAGAAATAGTCTAATCATCAAGTTGCTTATTTCGAAAATTGGATCAATGAAAACGACCCGTTTTTACGTTACCCTGGTTGTGTTAATGATACAGCAGATCTCCTATGCGCAGTTCCGTAAATATTCTAATGAGTTTTTGAATATTGGCGCCGGCGCCCGTGGGTTGGCGATGGCGAGTGCACAGGTCGCTTCGGTTAGTGATGGCACGGCTGGTTACTGGAACCCTGCCGGGTTGGTGAATGTGAAAGACAATCCCCAGCTCAATTTGATGCACGCCGAATATTTTGCCGGCATAGGTAAATACGATTATGGCAGCTTGGCAATTCCACTGAAAGATAATAAAAGGGTTTTAGGATTGTCGTTATTACGGTTTGCCGTAGATGATATTCCCAATACGGTTTTCCTCGTAGAAGCGGATGGCTCCATCAACTTCAGCAATATCACTACATTTTCTTCGGCCGATTATGCTTTCCTGCTTTCTCTGGCCCAACCGATTAAATCAACCGGTAAAAGCAAGATCAGCGGCGGTGTGAATGCCAAGATCATCCATCGCAAAGCCGGCGATATGGCTTCTGCCTGGGGCTTTGGGTTCGATGCGGGTATCCAGATCGTAAATGCGAAATGGAAGATCGGTATCATGGCCCGCGATGTTACCACCACCTTCAACGCCTGGTCGTTCAGTCTGCCCGAAAAAATGCGCGAGGTGTTCTATTACACCGGTAACGATATCCCCAGTAAATCAACCGAATTGACCGCTCCCAAGCTGGTAGTGGGTGGTAACTACATATTTAAACTGAACAAGAACCTGAACCTGATGGCCGAGGCCAATTTTGACCTCACCTTCGATGGCCGCCGCAACACCGTCATCAGCTCAAATGTTGCCAGTGTTGACCCCAAGCTGGGGCTGGAAGCCTCCTGGAAGAATGTGTTCTTTGTGCGCGGCGGTATCAACAATTTTCAGCGCGCTTTGGACGATGATGATATAACCAATACCAAAAAAGTATGGATCTATCAGCCTGCGGTAGGCGCGGGGTTCCGGTTGTCGAATGTGCTCATAGATTATGCCTTTACCAACCTCGCCAATCAATCGAATCCGTTATATACCCATGTGTTTTCGTTAAAAGTGGATCTGGTTAAAAAGGTAAATAAAAAGTAAACTACCCTATTGAAAGGAATCTGAAACTTGTATATTATGAGGAAGATTTTTACCCTGTTGCTGTTGGTAGCAGGTTTTGCTGCTACTGCCCAGCAATACAATAATGAGTGGATCAATTATAGCCAAACCTATTATAAGATCAAGGTTGCCAATGAAGGGTTATACCGTATTCCAAAATCCCTGCTCGATGCCAATGGCCTTGGCAACGTTCCGGTAGAATCGCTGGAGCTGTGGCGCAATGGGGAAAAAGTTCCATTCTATCCATCCGTTTCAGGCGGAGTATTGCCTTCGGGTGGTTACCTGGAGTTCTGGGGTGAACGTAATGACGGGAAACCCGATAAACCGTTGTACCGCCAGCCCGAGTATCAGCACACGACAAAATACAGTTTACAAACCGATACCGCCATCTATTTTTTAAGCGTCAATACGAACCAGTCGGGTTTCCGGTACAGAGAGATTACGAATAATGTAGCGGGCAACTCATTGCCGGTTGAGCAATATTTTATGGACACGGCGGGTTATTATTTCAATAGCGGGTGGCCGAATCTTGGCTTTGCGTCGCAGGTAGGTGTTTACGTATACTCCTCTTCCTATGATATTGGCGAAGTTTTCGGAAGTGGTGATATTTATCCTTCCGGTCCAAGGACTGCGTCCCTTACCGGTTTAAATGTGTACGCAGGTGGCCCTGCTTCCTCAATAAAGTTTGGTGCGAGCGGCAATGCGTTGAATGGCCGTAATATCCGCGTGTCGGTGAACGGGGTAGTGGTAAAGGATACAACCATGAATTATTTCAATGACCTGGTAAGCACTGCCCCGGTGAATAACAGCGATATCAGCAGCGGTACGGCCAGCGTGACGTTTACCAATACTTCAGCCAATGGGAACGACCGGATGCAGGTATCGTTCTTCGAGTTCACTTACCCGCGTAACTTCGATTTTAACGGGCTCTCCAACTTCAAATTTGAATTGCCGGCCCGCAGCGCGGGATATTTTTTGCAGATCAGCAATTTCAATGCAGGAAGCGCACAACCGGTGTTATACGATATGAAGAACGGTGAACGGTACGTGGGTGATGTAGCCGGAGGTTTCATTCGATTTGCATTGCCGGGCGCGGTGACCAGCCGGCACCTGGTGCTGGTGAATCAAGAGCCGGGGAATGTTACTACGGTAACCAGCATGACCACCCGTACGTTCACTGATTATAATAAAGCTGCTTTCCAGGGCGATTACGTCATCATCAGCAACCCGCTTTTATACACTGGCTCTTCTGGTAATAATCCGGTGAATGATTACAAGGTCTATCGCGAATCAGCTGCCGGTGGAAGCCATAAAGTAATTATTGCCGATATTAATGAATTGACAGACCAGTTCGCATTCGGGATTAAAAAGCATCCTTTATCCATTCGCAATTTTATCCGGTATGCACGGGTGCATTTTACCACTAAGCTGAAGTTTGTTTTTTTGATAGGCCGTGGTATGAACTATGTAGATTATCAGGCGGCAGACAGGAGACCTGCCACTTATCCTTTCGCCGACCGGTTGAACCTGGTGCCTACATTTGGTTATCCGGGTTCAGATAACCTGTTGAGTGCCGAAGATCTGACCATACCGGTGGCTGCCACGCCGATCGGCCGCTTGTCGGTTGTAAGCGGCACGGAGATCGAAGACTATCTGGAGAAAATAAAAGAGTACGATCTGGCGCAGAAAAACGCGCCGAATACCATTGATGGCCGTGCGTGGATGAAAAATGTGGTGCATGTAACCGGTTCCAGTGACCCGTATCTGGGGGTAGTATTATGTAACTACATGGATATTTACCGGCACATTATAAAGGATACGAGTTTTGGCGCCAATGTAACCACTTTTTGTAAAACAAGTACCAACCCTACGGAGATCATATCGGCCGACAGACTATCACAGAAGTTCGCTGAAGGGATCAGCATTCTTACCTATTTTGGTCACTCCTCTTCAACCACGCTGGAGTTCAATATTGATAATCCGCAGAATTACAACAACCAGGGCAAATACCCTATTTTCCTTGTGAATGGTTGTAAGGCTGGGGATTTCTTCACCTATTACCCGCAGCGCTTAACAGCCAATGAAACGCTGTCAGAAAAATTCACCCTGGCCAAACAACGGGGATCGATCGGGTTTGTTGCCAGTACCCACTTTGGTATCGTGAATTACCTGAACATATATCTTACAGAATTCTATTCGACCATTACCGTTAAGGATTATGGCTTAACATTAGGAGAAACCCTGCGGGATGCCATACAGCACATGATCCAGGCAACGGGAACCTATGATTTTTACTCACGCTTACATGCTGAACAGATGACTTTGCATGGAGATCCGGCATTGCTCATCAATGCGCAGCCAAGACCTGATTATGCATTGGAGGATCAATCGATAAAATTAACGCCCACATTCATTTCACTGGCGGAAAACAATTTCAATCTGAAGATAAAACTGGTTAATTTGGGTAAAGCTTATGCTGACTCGGTTCGCTTGGAAATAAAACGCCAGTTTCCCGATGGCAGCACGGGAATTTTGTATAACCAGAAAATTCCCGGCATCCGTTATGCCGATTCACTGGAGTTAACGGTTCCCATTATCTCCAACCGGGACAAAGGATTGCACAGGATCATCGCTACCATTGACGCAGATAACGCAGTTGATGAAATAACTGAAACGAATAATACAATAACCAAGGAGTTTTATATTATTGAAGAAGAAGCCCGGCCCGTATATCCATACAATTTCGCTATCATAAATAACGCTTCGCAGAAATTATATGCCTCTACAGCGAATGCATTGAGTGCGCTTAACACGTATGTAATGGAAATTGATACTACGCAGCAGTTTAACTCAAGCATGAAAATGAGCAAGACTGTTACATCTGTAGGCGGGGTGCTTGAATTTGACCCGGGTATCAGTTACCAGGATAGTATGGTTTATTATTGGCGGGTGGCGCAAATACCAAAAGACAACAGCCCGTATCATTGGAACAACGCTTCCTTCAGATATGTAAATGCTGCCGTAGATGGTTTTGGTCAATCGCATTTTTACCAGCATTTGAGATCTGCAACCGAACATATTTCGTTAACCGATAGTTTAAAGTGGGCGTTTGGAAAAACCAAACACTTTGCTTACCTGATGAACGGTGTTTATCCAACTACGACCGATCAGGGGACTGCGTATGGCGCTGTTCTTGACGATACGCTGACAATGGGGCCGGGATGTGCTGTTAATGAGCTTATAATTAATGTTGTTGATCCTGTTACCTTTAAGCCGTGGGTGAATCAATATGTGGGGTCTGCGGGTTTGTATGGTTCTCACACTTGTGGTTCCAATCAGACGCAGCGTAAATATAATTTCATGTTCTACCATTACAATGCGGCAACCCGTAAGCAGGCAATGGATTTCCTCGATCTCATCCCTAATGGCCATTATGTGATGATCCGGAATAATGCTAGTCCCGAACGTCCTGGCTCAGGCGATCCGGCAAACGTTTATGTAGATGCCTGGAAGGCCGATTCTTTGTTGTATGGTCCCGGCAAGTCATTGTATCATCAATTGTTTTATGCCGGATTTTACGAGTTGGATTCATTTTATGTACCGAGGTCTTTTAACTTTATTTATAAGAAAGGAGATACCACATTCCCAACGCGCTACATTAATTCAAAAGGTCCGAATGATCATATCACCCTTTTATCTGAGTGCTTTACACCGGATACGGTCGGTATCATCACTTCACCGAAATTCGGACCGGCCCGCAAATGGTTCGAAGTCAAATGGAGTGGTGCGTCGGTAGAAAGTCCGTCTAACGATGATCCGGTTGTGGATGTAGTGGGAGTGGATAAAAACAAACAGGAAACCATCCTGTATCAGTTAAACAAGAGCACCCCCGTGCAGGATGTGTCCACAGTTGATCCGGTACAATACCCTTATATGTTTTTGCGAATGCGGAACATTGACTCGGTTACGTTAACACCTTACCAGCTTAAAGACTGGCGGATTCATTACGAACCGCAACCGGAGGGAGCGATAGCGCCTAATATGTACCTGGTGATGAGGGACACATTTGATCTTGGTGATACTGTTCGGTTCGGTGTGGCGTTTAAGAATATAAGTAAACAGTCGTTCGACAGTATAGCCGTAAGAGCTACCGTACTTGGCCAGAATAATGTTACCCATGTTGTTTATCTGGGCAAACAAAAGCCAATTATCACCGGCGACACGGTTACGGTAAACTTCAAGATGGGTACGGTTGATTACTCCGGTTCAAACATGCTGTTCGTTGATTTCAACTACGATAATCATCAGCCTGAATATGAGCATTTCAATAATTTCCTGTATCATCCTTTTTATGTGAGACCCGACCGGGTAAGGCCTTTGCTGGATGTTACTTTCGATGGAGTGCATATTTTGAACAAGGACATTGTATCGGCCAAACCGCATATCCAGATCAAGCTGAAAGATGAATCGAAATTCATGTTGCTTACAGATACAACCCTTGGCAGTGTGCAGATCCGTTATCCCGATAATACGTTGCGAACCTATCATTATGATAGCGATACCCTGCGGTTTACACCTGCCACCAGCGGATCGGATAATACTGCCACGATCGACTTTACACCGCAATTTACCAGCCAGATCAATCCGGAAGGCGACGACTATGAACTGATCGTAAGAGGAAAAGATAAAAGCGGGAATAAAGCCGGTGACATTGAATACCGTGTTGCATTCAAGGTTATTGCCAAACCTATGATCTCTAATATGCTGAACTATCCCAACCCGTTCAGTACTTCTACTGCCTTTGTGTTTACCATTACGGGTAGTGAATTGCCACAGAATATCAGGATCCAGATCTTGACGGTAACCGGCAAGATCGTCAGGGAGATCACTATGAATGAACTGGGCCCATTACATATCGGAAGAAATATCACCGAGTTCAAATGGGATGGAACCGATCAGTATGGGCAGAAACTTGGTAATGGGGTTTACCTGTACCGGGTGATCACTTCCATGGATGGCAAATCAATGGATAAGTATAAGGCGGCAGGTGATAACACGGATAAGTTCTTCAATAATGGGTATGGAAAAATGTACCTGATGCGATGATCTCAGGTTGTTAAATACATCAAGGCTGCCGAAGAAGGCAGCCTTTTTTATGGTTTGTTTGACATGTATTTCATGCCTTAATAAACGTTAATAGTATGGCTAAGAGAGCAAAAAAATATAATTTAGCAACTACGGCACAGTGCGGTTTCAGGAAGGCCATATTCCTTGCCTGGGGCCCAAATGAATAAAAATGACAATATTAGGCATTTCAGCATTTTACCATGATTCTGCAGCAGCCATCATCCAGGATGGTGAAGTACTGGCAGCTGCCCAGGAAGAACGGTTTACCCGGATCAAGCACGATGCCTCATTTCCCGTTAATGCCATAAAGTTTTGTTTACAATATGCCGGACGTTCATTGAATGACCTGGATGCCGTCGTTTTTTATGAGAAGCCTTTCCTGAAATTCGAGCGTTTATTGGAAACCTATTATGCCTTTGCACCAAAAGGTTTACGATCATTTCTGTTATCGATGCCTGTTTGGATAAAGGAGAAACTTTTCCTGAAAAAAATAATCCGCGATGAGTTAAACACTATTGAAAAGACAGATAAAAGGAAATTAAAATTATTATTTCCCGAACACCATCTGTCTCATGCAGCGAGTGCATTTTATGTATCCCCTTTTGAAAAAGCCGCCATTTTAACGATTGATGGTGTAGGTGAGTGGTCTACTGCATCGATCTGTATGGGGGAAGGAAATAAAATTACGGTGCTGAAAGAACTTAATTTCCCGCATTCACCGGGCCTGTTATATTCAGCCTTCACTTATTATTGCGGGTTTAAAGTTAACTCAGGCGAATATAAATTAATGGGGCTGGCCCCCTACGGTAACCCGCACGATGTACAGGTAAAGAAGTTTGTTGAGCTCATAAAGAAGCACCTGGTAAGCCTGAACGAAGACGGCTCCATTTTTTTGCATCAGCAATACTTTAATTATGCAACCGGTTCGCGGATGGTAGATGATGCCCAATGGGAAAAATTATTTGGCATTCCGAAGCGCAAACCCGAATCATTACCCGAACAATCATATTGTAACCTGGCATTAGCCGTTCAGCAGGTAACCGAAGAGATCGTGTTGAATATGGCCCGCGAGGCAAAAAAGATCACCGGCGCCGACTACCTGTGTATGGCAGGGGGCGTAGCGTTAAACAGCGTTGCCAACGGTAAAATACATGATGCGGGGTTGTTTAAACAATTATTTATTCAGCCGGCAGCAGGTGATGCAGGCGGTGCTTTAGGGGCAGCTTGTGCGGGCTATTATATTTATTTCGGCCGTGAACGCAAGATCGATCCGGCAAAGATGGATGCTTTACAGGGTGCGTACCTGGGCGCCGATTATGCTGACCAGGATGTATTGATGATGAGCCGGAAATACAATGCCCCCTATAAACATTTCGATGATGAAGACGAGCTGTTGTCGAAGACGGCCCGCTTAATTGCAACCGGGGCAGTGATCGGGTGGCACCAGGGCAGAATGGAATTTGGACCCCGCGCCCTGGGCGCCAGAAGTATACTGGCAGATGCCAGGGATGGTGAGATGCAAAAGAAAGTAAATGAAAAAATAAAATTCCGGGAAAGTTTTCGCCCTTTTGCCCCTGTGGTTTTAATGGAAGATGTAAGTGATTATTTTGAGCACGATGATGTATCGCCATATATGTTACTGGTAAAGCCGGTAAAAAAGAACCGGCAGATCGCCTTTCCCGATAATTTTCAAAGTAAAGGTTTATTGGATAAATTGTATTATCAGCGCAGCGATATTCCGGCGGTTACCCATGTTGATTATTCAGCGCGTTTGCAAACGGTGCATAAAGAAACCAATAGGCGTTTATGGAAACTGCTGCAGGCCTTTAAACGGTATACCGGCTATTCGGTAATGATAAATACCAGTTTCAATGTCAGGGGCGAGCCAATTGTGAATACGCCGGAGGATGCATACCGGTGTTTTATGCGTACCCGTATGGATTACCTGGTGATCGGTGATTTTATCTTTGATAAAAAAGATCAGCCGGAATGGAAGGAGAAAGAGGATTGGCAAAAAGAGTTTTCATTAGATTAGGTGACAAGTTTTCAATGTTAAAATAATTGTATAATGGAATTTTTGAAAGATCTGTGGTCCTATATCAGGGGAAGAAGAAAATGGTGGTTGTTGCCGCTCATTATTATATTGTTGTTGATTGGCCTGTTGATCGTGCTGGGTGGCACATCAATAGCCCCGTTTATTTACACCCTGTTTTAATTATATGCGGCAGCGATCATTAGAAACGATATTGGTGCTTGTGATAGCATTGGGAGTGGTGTACTGGATAACCGGAAACTCCTGGTTCTTGTTATCAGCTGGGATATTAGCTGTCATTGCTTTGCTTTTTCCTGCATTAACCAATCAGATTCATTGGTTATGGATGAAGTTGGGCGAAGCGATGGGGTTTGTTACGAGCAAAATAGTGCTTACCATTATATTTTACATTTTCCTGGTGCCTTTATCGTTTTTGGCAAAGCTGAGAAAACGCCAGCCGGTAAAACTTAAACCCGACAACAACTCTCTTTATACGGAAAGGAATTTTGAATACACGAGGGAAAGCATGGAGCATCTATGGTAATATTACTTTCCTTTAAAGCCATCACTTATACTGGTTCCCCGGAAAATAATATGTTCACAGCTGCCGCCAACACATGGAGAAGGGGCAAAACCGCAATTATCACTTATTGAGAATTTAATTTTATGGCAGTTAACTGTTTTATAAACCGGTTCTTTAACGCCTATAGGTAATATGATCTGCGATGGCTTAAAGTAATAAACCAGCCGGTAACCGATATAAAATACCATCAGCAGGATCACCGGTATAATCATTACATTACCAACCCTTCGTTCTTTAAACAATTTCTTTAAGAGCGTACTGTTTTGTAAGCCGGCGCCCACGCTGTAACATAATGGAATCAAAAAACCGGTGCCAAATCTTGTTGCAGGCGCAGCGATCATCCATACCAGGCTTCCTGTTAGGGCAACTGCGAGAATAACTACGCCTGTATAACCCTGCTGCTGAATGTTGGTTCTTATTGCTATGAGATAATGCATTGATAATGCAAGTATGCTACACAGTAATAACTGGTCGGGCAAAGCAAGTTGGTTCCACCACATGGGCAGCCATTTTGATACAGGAAGTTGTAATGCTTGTTCTGCCTCATTATAACCGGCTACCGGGAATCGTGCATACGCTTTGATATAATGCTGAAAACCCTGCACCTGCGGTTCACTCAATTTCCAGTCAAAATTAAATAGATCAACTACAGTGGAAGGAAACAGCGGATAACCTGTTGTAATTGTATTTCGAACCAGGTACGGCATAATGATCACCGCCGAGACGCCTGTAAGCAGCAAAGCTGTTTTGATCTTTTTCTGCCTCAACAGGGTAAGCACGATCAGCAGTGGCAGTAAGGCAATGGCAATGGCCGATAATTTTATGGTAAGCGCGGTACAGCAAAATAAAACAGTCAGGTATGTATACACCCGATTGTTACCTGACCTGGTTTGTGCAAATGAATAGAAGGCGGCCCAGATGTACAGGGAGGTAATGAAATCGGGGCTGGCCGATACGGCGGTAAGTCGTAATTGTGTCCACGAGACTGTTGAATAGATCAATAAAAGCACCCAGGGAGTTAATTGGCAGTTTGTTATTGCTTTTGCATCGGACTGTTTGTTGTCAGCAGTTGTTAGTTTAAGGCATAGCAACAAACAAAACCAGCACAGCACACATCCGTTAACAAACAGGTAATTGTTAGTATGTATAAAGTCAAACCTAAAGATTGCCTGCACTGCAAACCACATACTCGCCATAGCTGTTTCATAGCGTAAATGAACCAGTCCGGGAATGGCCTTGTATTGTTCCATTACTTTAATTGCCTGCGCATGGTATAACAGCGTGTCAGGGTGAATGATCTCGTAAGTGCTCATGACCAGGATCAACAGCGCACAGCTGCTAAACAAAAGCAATGGCAGGCGCTTCATGCGCCTTATGAAGATTAGCTGTTGAATTATTTGTTTCCGGTTCGTGGGAATAAGGATATAGGCAATGGCAAAAACAAGGACAATAAGATGAGCGGCTAATGCAAGTGGAATAAGAACAGAAGCGGCCAATGACAATACACCGATGCCTGCGAGACCAGTTAAACAGATCACTGGAAGGTCAGGTGCATCGCCTGTTGCTGTAAGTTGCTTAAACGGACTCAGTAATATATTTCCCCAGATCAGGCAAACAGCCGTAATATAAATCCAGGATAAAAGTGTAAGAAGCATTTTACTGGTTTTTTAATATCTGTCTCCGGTTGTTATATGCGGTATGTTCTTTTCAAGGTAAAACCCGTCGGCCATAGATCTGCCCCTTGCCCTGAGGGCAGGTTGAACAAAATACAAACAGGGCAGCCTGGTATCATAACACCTTGCTGTTTGGTTGTTAAGTATTTTATGAGGTATTGCCAGTGAAATGTTATCAACAGTTACCAGGTCAACAGGCGGTTTGGGTAAGGGATACGGTAAAACGCCGTTTTGGTAATCAGCATTTGAAACAATTTTGTGAGTGATATATACCAAACAGCCAGCGGTTATGGTGATCGCCGTAGTTTTAAGAACGGCTTTTGATAAATGGGTTACTGCAACCGGTTTAATCAACACAAAAAACAAGGCGATGCCACCGAGGAGGGGCCCATATGCAAATCGCGGATCGGGGGCAACAAAGAACCAGGAGATCAGCTGAATGGCCAGGATGAGCACCAGCCACTGCGCCTGTTTATTGAGCTGTTGCCTGATCGCTTTCCATTTTATAATGGCAAATGCATACCCTGCCAGCGAAAGCGTTACTATTGGTTTGTCATATAAAAAAAGGTATTTGTACCAAAGTGGAATCCAGGAGGGAAAGGAATACAGCGCCGTTTTTTCAATCGGTTGATACATGTTGTTTACCCGGTTAAAATATTTAATATAATTAACCAACGTTTGCGACACTTCTTTACTTGCTTTCCAGTCAACAGCAAAGAGGTCGATCTGGGTGACAGGGAAAAAAATATAACCCGATAATATTACGTTACGGACGAGAAATGGCAGCATTATTATTGAGCCAATGGAGACATATCCGGTGATGCATATCCATTTTTTTTCTTTTAGCCATTGCCACAGCAGCGGAACAGACAAAAGCAGTACCGGGTAATTAATAATGCGTACGGTAAATAAAAAGAATGGCCACAAGATCCATTCGGGCAGACTGTTAAACCGGGAGTAATAGATGGTTTCAATCAATAGCAGCAATATGCAGCTGGTAGTAATGAAATCGTAATTCGCGGTGGTTGCATTGCCTCTGATCATTGGCCAGGCAAACAAAGCCATGGCCAGCAGCACCAGAATACCTGCATATTGGTTAATGGCAAAAGAAGCTGGTTTGCCGGTGAACAGGGGATTGATCTTTTCGATAAAGTAAAAGCAAAGCCAGCAGGATAGGAGTCCGTTCATGACTTCATAAGTGTTGATGCCGGTCATTGCCGGGGAAAAAAGCCCGATCGTAATAAACCATGAGCTGTTAAAGCCATAACGGATATGCAGGTTGGCCAATCCGGGAACTGTTCCATGCTCCTGGATCCATTTTACATTTTGTATATGGTAGCTTTCGGTATCATCCATAATTACGGGGCCTGCATTCAGGACCAGGATCATAAGAAAAAGAATAACGGCTATACCCAGTGATATAACAGATAGGTCCCGTAAGCTGGCCAAAACCGGCGCGAGCCGGCGTTGCAGCCTTTTTTTCAAAGCCAGGCAGCAAAGTAACAATACCGTTAATACCGCAAGTGTTGAAAATATATTTAAGGGGCAAAAAAGTACCGTCCATTGTCCAATGGCAGTAATAGATATTAAACCTGTAACAGCATAAAAAACCAGGGGTTTTTGGGGCGTTTCATTATTAGCTATGCCAAAGAAGGATAAGAATTCATATGCTAGTAACCCCGCAAATAAACAGGCTAGCGAAATGATGCAGTACATCAATGCCAGATACAGCATGAAGTGGAGATTTATGTTTAAAGGGACCGCTGCAGGCAGTTACATAACGCAGCCGGATCAGGAGGCGCCTTTTTGGCTACAAGTATAGCCATTATAAGAATATAAACAAAGGGTATGATATCCATGGATTGCTTTGTAAAAAGCGTTATTTTGGGTGGTTGAATATTTATCGCAGCATATTACATGAAGTACCGAATTGAATCATTGCTTAAAAAACTGGTTTATTTAGTTATTGTTATCCTGGCTTTACAAGTGGTTAAGGTGGTTTTTAATAAGTTAAGCTTTACTTATTCCTTTTTTCTCGAGCTGTGCATTTATACTTTACAGTTTTTGACCTTGCTGGGTTTTTTATGTATTCCGCTATCTAAGTTATTAATAAAGAGATTTATACCAGTAAAGAGGCCATGGTTGATGGCATGGCTGTTGTTTATTGTGCAGGTGATACTGGTGGAAGGGTTATGTACGTATTGGTTATACCATCCTGCTCAAATACCCGGCTTTTTAAATAATACTTACACGTATGTTTATAGAACTTATCTGCAAAAAAATATTCAGTTCGACGAGGAAGCGGCTGAATACAATGCCGGCTTGTTTTATACACTGAAACCAAATGTAGCCACCTGTTTTTCCAATCCGGAATTTAATACCCGTGTTAAGGCAAATAAGGCAGGTGTAAGAGATGATGACCAGTCGTTGCTGGGTCCTTCGGTTATATGTATTGGCGATTCTTTTACTTTTGGCTGGGGAGTAGAACAGGAGAATGCTTTTCCGCAATTGCTTGAGAAATTAAGCGGTAAAAAGGTGCTGAATGCAGGCATTCCTTCCTATGGCACGCCCAGGGAAGTAATCAGTTTGCGGCAATTTGACCGTAGCGGCTTAACCCATTTATTGATCCAGTATTGTTCCAATGATGAAGACGAAAACAAATCATTTGTTCAGAATGATTTTGTATTAAACGTTTCAAGCAAACAGGAATATGAAAATATTACCACGGCGCATAAAATTAACCGGCAATATTTCCCTGCAAGGAACTTTACTCTTTTCGGCTTGACATTCTTCAAAAAGCTTATTAATAAAGTACATTCTTTTTTTTCTGTAGATGAGCCACTGGTTACTACTAATACAGCAGCAGTAAAGCAATTTCTGGATATCGTTACCAATGCGCCGGTTGATTTTTCAAAAACAAGGGTATTGGTATATCAGCTGGACAGCCGGCAGAATATCAATTCAACCTTTGCTCACATTGCAGATTCACTTATTCATACGCCCTATTATCAGTCGATATTCCGCAACAATTTAAAGGTGATTGATTTCAGCAGGCAGTTTACTAAAAACGATTACTTTATTTTAGATACCCACCACATCAATGCCCAGGGCCATCGAAAAGTGGCCGATATCATTGCAAAAGAATTACGAAATTTTTAAGCCCGGCTTTTTAACGACGACATACGCTGAACATATTTACCCACGATATCGAACTCCAGGTTTACCGTAGTCTGCGGCTTCACCTGTTTAATATTCGTATGTTCGAAAGTATATGGAATGATCGCCACTGAAAATTCATTATCCGTTACATTGAAAATGGTCAGGCTGATGCCGTTGAGGCTGATAGAGCCTTTTTCGATCACCAGGGAACCAAACTGATCGGGGAAGCGGAACCTGAGTTCCCAGCTGCCATCGAGCTCTTTTCTGTCGATGCAGGTGGCCGTAGTATCTACATGGCCCTGAACGATATGCCCATCGAGGCGGCCATTCATGATCATACAGCGTTCGATATTTACGAGGTCGCCGGTTTTCCAGTGCCCGAGGTTGCTTTTCTGCAGGGTTTCGGCAATGGCCGTTACCCGGTGACGGTTGCCCCGGATCTCTTCCACGGTAAGGCAAACCCCGTTGTGGGACACGCTTTGGTCGACTCTGAATTCATGGGAAATGGGGGAGGATATCCAGTACGTTTTATTGGTTCCTGCGGTATGTACTTCTTCTATGTGGCCGATGGTTTCGATGATTCCTGTAAACATGGAGCAAAAATCGGATTTTTGAGGGTATTTTGCGTATTTTGGAATTTTCGGCTATATTTGCAGCCCTAAAAAGCCTTAAAGGAGGTATATAATATTATGCTGATTATCGATTCAAAAGATTGCGAAAATATCGACAAAGCGCTCAAAAAGTACAAAAAGAAATTTGAGAAAGCGAAGATATTAGTGCAGTTAAGAGAGCGTCAATCGTACACCAAGCCGTCGGTTAGACGTCGCAATGAGGTGCTGAAAGCTGTGTACAAGCAAAAGGTTGCCAGCGGTCAGATCGAAGGATAAGTCTAGCTTAACCAATCACACAATATTACGGCCACTTACCAGGTGGCCTTTTTGGTTTTGTAGCTACTCATTTTCAAGGTTTTGCCTATATTTAATGAACATTTCCTGCCACTATGGGTGCTCCAATACAAAATCCGGTAACTGTTTATAATTTTCTGAACTACCTAAAGTTCGAGAAACGGTATGCTGAGAATACAATTTTGGCCTATGAGGAAGACCTGCAGCAATTCTTCGGTTACCTGCAGCAACAATTCAATTTGCAGCAACCGGCCCTGGGGGAAATAGCGGCTGCTTTTATCCGCAGCTGGCTGGCATCGCTTAAGGAGAACAGGAACAGCGCCAGAACGATTAACCGCAAGATCTCCACTTTAAAATCATTCTTCAAGTATCACCTTCGCACAGGTCAGCTGGAGCAATCGCCGATGACCACGATCATTTCACCTAAAATGCCCAAACGGTTGCCGGTATATGTTGAGCAAAAGGATACAGACACGCTGTTTCGTTATGTTGAGTTCCCTGATACCTGGAGCGGTAAAACAGACCGGTTGATCCTGTCGATCTTTTATAACACGGGTATGCGTTTATCAGAGTTGATAAACCTGAAAGAAAGTCAGGTAAATGCATCGGCCAATACGATCAAGGTGTTGGGAAAAGGCAATAAGGAAAGGGTTATTCCGGTAAGCGCCGTATTGATAAAAGAGATTGCAGGGTACATGGCACAAAAAAGCCAGGTGCTGGAAGCGCCGGACAAGATATACTTACTTGTAAATGAAAAGGGGCGAAAGCTCTATCGTAAATATGTTTACCAGGCCGTTAATAAGTATTTAAGTGCTGTTACGACAATTGATAAGAAAAGTCCGCACGTGCTGCGGCATACCTTCGCCACACATTTAACCAATAATGGCGCTGACCTGAATGCAGTGAAAGAGTTATTGGGCCACTCGAGCCTGGCAGCCACGCAGATCTATACGCACAACACCATTGAGAAATTAAAGGATATTTATAAGAAAGCGCATCCCAAGGCATAAGCTTTAAGCATAGACAGAGACTCGCAGTAATCGTTGTATTTTATTGGATATAACAGGCCGTCGTTAATGGTGTGGATTTTTTTCAGGCGCCTGTCAACAGGGTTACCGGCTGGTGTGAGCCGCTTTCAAAAGCAGGGCAGGAGCGGTTTTTGGGCGCGTCAAAATGTTTATGTTGATGTGCTAAAATAAAGCTAATTAACCGCTAAAGGTTTTATGTCCCTAAGACAATTCTTTCCTGAAATAGCTGCATATTTAATTTGGAAAAAACAGCATGTTGTATTATCTTCATAGAGCTTAAATATTGTGCTTATGTAATAGCTAATCATCCTGCATTGAAGCCACCTCATAACCTCTCACTCATTACATGGTGGCATACAAAAGATCTTTCATTTATTGTTAAATATTGTTTCACTGTTAAAATGCGATTGTTATGAACGTAAACATTCAGTCTGTGCGGTTTACTGCTGATGCAAAATTGATCGAACATGTTAATCGTAAACTTCAAAAAATTAATACCTTTCACGACCGCATTATTAAGGTTGACGTCTACCTGAAATTGGATAATGTGGTACACACTATAAAGGATAAGATCGCAGAAATTAGAGTGCAGGTCCCACGCCACCAGTTCTTTGTTAAATGCAGTTCCAAATCATTTGAAGAGTCATTCGACAATGCTTTGGAGTCTCTGGTAAACCAGGTGAAAAGAAAGAAGGAAAAACAAGCTGCCTGAATTGTATAATCCTGAATTATTGTTTCAGATAAAATTATTTCACGTTATAAAACCTCCCCCTGCGGGAGGTTTTTTTTATGCAGATAAGGGAAGGGGCGGGGGTGAAGTAACAGTAAGCAAAAAAAATTTAAAAGAACTGCAGGATAGTGATTTTTGATGAAAACCGCATGGGAAGCAGGTTCGTTGGCAAAGAGATGACTGTATCGGCGAAGAGAAATTGCAAAACGTTGAAAACAAGCAAAAAAAAAACGGATCAAAATTTTTGAATTACACAAATTCATTTACCTTTGCCTTCCTCAAAAAATAGCAGGGTAAGAAAAAGAGGCGCGGGAAGTTCTTTACAGGCTTGACTTTCAATTAATTTGCTGGTACAAAAAAGGCAACAAGTGAGGATAAATTGAATAATGGTAACCGGGAAATAATTTTGCTGGAAACAGCGGTGAAGGTGAAAGCGATTGGTGGATTAACTTGTAAGTTTTTTGATATAATAAGCCACTTTAGCTCAGCTGGTAGAGCATCCCGACTTGCAGTCGGGAAGGTCGAAGGTTGAGCCGACAAGTAGATAGCTAAGTTTTTTGATATAATAAGCCACTTTAGCTCAGCTGGTAGAGCAACTGATTTGTAATCAGTAGGTCGTTGGTTCGATTCCGACAAGTGGCTCAGCAAGTTTTACATTGCGTGTGTAAATTTTACTTTCGTTTTTAAAAGGGCAGATTCCAGAGCGGCCAAATGGGGCGGACTGTAAATCCGCTGTCTTTCGACTTCAGAGGTTCGAATCCTCTTCTGCCCACTTCGCCCGCCGAACCGCCAACCGGCGGAAAATGGCGGGCACATTCGTGTTAAGTTCTTTTCATTTGAATTAGCTTTGGCTAATTGGCTTAATAAAAAATGCGGAAGTAGCTCAGTTGGTAGAGCGACAGCCTTCCAAGCTGTAGGTCGCGGGTTCGAACCTCGTCTTCCGCTCATTTTTTAAGGGACGACAGCCTTCCGGGCTCGTCTTTCGATCAATAGGTTTGAGGAATTGGGTATAATCCTTTTGGTGACCAGGAACTCACAACTCTATCAGCCGTTGTAGCTCAGTGGTAGAGCACTTCCTTGGTAGGGAAGAGGTCGTGAGTTCGATTCTCACTAACGGCTCATAAGATTTTTGAACATTCCGCTGTATCAGCTGCCGACCGGATGGTTTACCGGAAAGACAACATCAGCCTGGTATAGATCTAAAGATGAAGTGTGCGACGCAACAGAAGTTTCATAGGCTTTCTGGTGCCGGTTACATAAATCCTTTTTTCCTGAAAAGGATATAAAGGAGGCGTTTTAATAATTTGTAAAACCACAACTAAAAACAGATAACGATGTCAAAAGAGACTTTTAAGAGGGATAAACCTCACGTTAACGTTGGTACCATCGGTCACATTGACCACGGTAAAACCACTTTAACTGCCGCCATCACCACCATTTTGGCTAAATCGGGTTTGGCGCAGGCAAAAAAATATGACGAGATCGACGCAGCTCCTGAAGAAAAAGAGCGTGGTATCACAATTAACACCGCGCACGTGGAGTATCAGACTGCCAATCGTCACTATGCACACGTGGATTGCCCCGGTCACGCTGACTATGTGAAGAACATGATCACCGGTGCTGCCCAGATGGATGGTGCTATTCTGGTTGTGGCTGCTACAGATGGTCCTATGCCCCAGACAAAAGAACACATCCTGCTTGCTCGTCAGGTAGGCGTTCCCCGTATGGTGGTTTTCATGAATAAAGTTGACCTGGTTGATGACCCAGAGTTACTGGAGCTGGTTGAAATGGAAATCCGCGAGCTGTTAAGCTTCTACGGTTTCGACGGCGACAACACTCCTATCATCAAAGGTTCTGCAACCGGCGCTCTGGCTGGTGAAGAAAAATGGGTTAAATGTGTTGTTGATCTGATGGAAGCAGTAGATTCTTACATCCCGCTGCCTCCCCGTCCGGTTGATCAACCGTTCCTGATGTCTGTTGAAGACGTATTCTCAATCACTGGTCGTGGTACAGTTGCTACCGGTCGTATCGAAAGAGGCCGTATTAAAGTAGGTGAAGGTGTAGAGATCGTAGGTCTGGTTGAAAAACCATTGACTTCTACTGTAACCGGTGTTGAAATGTTCCGCAAATTATTGGATGAAGGTGAAGCTGGTGACAACGCAGGTCTGCTGTTGCGCGGTATTGAAAAGAAAGATATCCGCCGCGGTATGGTAATCGTAAAACCAGGTTCTATCACTCCTCACACTGAGTTCAAAGGCGAGGTTTACGTACTGAGCAAAGAAGAAGGTGGACGTCACACTCCATTCTTCAACAAATACCGTCCTCAGTTCTACTTCCGTACCACTGACGTAACTGGTGAAGTAGAATTACCAGCTGGTACTGAGATGGTAATGCCTGGTGATAACACCACGCTGCAAGTAAAACTGATTCAGCCTATTGCGATGGAAAAAGGTCTGAAATTCGCGATCCGCGAAGGTGGCCGTACAGTAGGTGCCGGTCAGGTTACTGAAATCCTGAAATAAGACCCCGAATTCCGCTTACTGGTGGAAGAAGGAGTTACGTATATTTGCAAAGTACTTGGGCTTTTGACGTTCAAGTACTTTGCTTTCTAAGTTCTTTTACGCCAAACGGATAAGCAAAAGCCTGGTGCTGGTTTGACAACATTAGGGCGGTGCCTTAATCGTTTTGCGTATTTACGGGCATAGTTCAATGGTAGAATAGAGGTCTCCAAAACCTTCGATCTGGGTTCGAATCCTAGTGCCCGTGCTTATACAATTAACTGATGTGACAATTAGTTAATTTGATAATTACCTTAAAATGAATAAAATATCAATATACCTCAGGGAATCATACCGTGAGCTGATTGAGAAGGTGACCTGGCCTACCTGGGTGCAGTTACAGCAGTCTACCATGATCGTACTGGTAGCTACCTTACTGATCACCGGAGTGGTTTGGGTTATGGACCTGGTTGCCCAATCGGGCCTTAATTTTATCTATTCACTATTTTCATAATGGAACAAGCTACTCAACAACAAGAAACTAAATGGTATGTGCTGCGGGTGGTGAGCGGTAAAGAGCGCAAGGTAAAAGAATACCTTGACAAGGAGATCTCCCGCGGTGGATGGGGTGAGGTGGTTAAGCAAGTGTTTCTGCCTGTGGAAAAAGTGTACAAGGTGCAGAATGGTAAAAAAGTAATGCGCGAGCGTAACTATTACCCGGGCTATGTAATGATTGAAGTGCTGGAAAATAAATTATCTGACGATTTACGCGAAGCTATTAAGAATACTACCAATGTGATCCATTTCCTGGGTAAGGAAAATCCCATTGCCCTGCGGAAAGCCGAGGTTAATAAAATGCTCGGTAAAATGGATGAAATGGCTGAAACCGGCGGCGTAAGCATGAGCGAGCCATTTATCGTTGGCGAAACGATCAAGATCATCGAAGGACCTTTCAACGACTTCAATGGTATCATTGAAGAAGTGAACGACGAGAAGAAGAAATTGAAAGTAACGGTGAAGATCTTCGGCCGTTCAACGCCGGTAGAGCTGAACTACATGCAGGTGGAGAAATTAAGTTAAGACCCCCCCTCATAAAAATACTGATAGAACATCTGCCCCCGGGCGGATGTTTTTTTTGCCGGACAGGCATAAAAAAACCTTTCCGCATCCGGAAAGGTCAAACTTTTATGTAGTAGCAAAACACCTGGAGTTGCTTACCGTTGATCTTCATCCTCGTCCTCATCTTCATCTTCATCAAAATCTTCTTCAACAGTTTCTTCGACGGCATCCTCAGTATCGGTATCATCCTCTTCATCCTCATCCTCGTCCTCGTCTTCTTCCTCGTCCTCATCTTCATCCTCATCTTCCTCTTCTTCCTCCTCGTCTGTATCAACATCTACATCGGCATCTTCGGTGTCATCGGTATCTTCAGTGTCAATATCAACATCAGTATCAACGTCAGCATCTGTATCAGCAGTATCGTCATCCATCATCGGAGGAGCAATGATCGGCTCTTGTTCCTGAACGGACTCAGCTACTGGTTTAGATACAGCTCTTTTCTTTTTGGGCGCTGATTTTTTCGCTGCTTTTTTAACCGGTGCTTTAGAAGCAACTTTCTTGGCGGCTTTCTTGGGCGCTGCTTTCTTGGCTGCTTTTTTAGGAGCCGCTTTTTTGGCCGCTTTTTGTGCTGCCTTTTTCACGGCTTTTTTTGCTGCTTTCTTAGCTGCTTTTTTAGGAGCCGCTTTTTTCGCAGCTTTCTTGGCGGCCTTCTTCACGGCTTTCTTGGCTGCTTTTTTGGCCGGTGATTTTTTCTTCGCTGCTTTCTTAGGAGCGGCTTTTTTAGCTGCTTTTTTCTTTGCTTTGGCCATAGTGTTGATGTGTTTTTTGTTGTTGGTTAATTTCTATAAGAAGAAGCGTTATTATAATTAAACGCAAAAGCTACGCATAAATATTCAAAAAATAAAAAACTACTACCATTTTGCTAACAGTGGTAACCCTTCATGAAGTATGATACCGTTGTTACAGATAGCTCTTCTTGCAAAATTCCGGCCATCATTGCTGGGTATTTATGATGTGTTTTATGCGCATCAATACCTGTTTTAAACAACGGGGACAAGGTCATTTGCAAATGTTGTTGATGCCGCTGAAACCCTTGTTGCTGCTGCGTTTCAGGCTGAGGTTATGCCGGCTGTGCTGTATATGGTTCGTTAAAACAGGCCTGCCCATACCTGCATACATGTAACCGCTGGCAGGTAACAATAGGCTCTTTGATACATAACGTTCTGTTATATTAAATTAATTAAAGCGTTTAACCGGCATTCATATATGTGCAAGATCGAAAAAGACAGGAGAGCGCATAGGTTTTATACGATGATATAATCATGCGTTCAGTGGTACAGGTATGTTAATGGGAGCTTTGTTATATAGATTTATAATGTTGGAGATGTAGTTAGGGATACTATGTAATGGACAGTGGACAGTGGGCAGTTGGCAATTGGCAGTTGGCAATCGGCAAACGTAATCGCGTAAAGTAGGGGTGATTGGCTGGTAACTGGCGACTGCGAACGGGTAGGGGAGTGAACTGTAACCGGCGCCCGGCACCCCCGGCAACTGGTAACTGGTAACCGGTAACTGGCAACTGGTAACCGACAACTGGTAACTGGTAACCGGCAACTGGTAACTGGTAACCGGCAACTGGTAACTGGTAACCGGTAACTGGTAACCGGTAACCGGCACCCGGCACCCGGGCAACTGGTAACCGGCAACTGGTAACTGGTAACCGGTAACTGGTAACTGGTAACCGGCATCCGGCACCCGGTAACTGGTAACCGGTAACCGGCAACCGGAAACAGCCATCCGGCGTATATTGCAGCTTATTTCAAGGGTATGAAAAAGTATTTGTGGTTTAAAAACTTTTGTTACCTTTGCGTCCCCAAAAGAAAGTTCTTTCATAGTCCGCCGAACATATGTGAAGGCGGAGACTGCCTCCGCTAAAGCTTCGGCAGTTGATAGAATTTGGGAGATCAAGTAGTCAGGCAGACCTGGCGAACCATCGTTTGAACCAATAAATCAGTAAAAATGGCAAAAGAAATTACCGGCTTCGTAAAGCTACAGGTGAAAGGCGGCCAGGCAAATCCGGCTCCTCCTGTAGGTCCTGCACTGGGTTCCAAGGGTATCAATATCATGGAATTCTGCAAACAATTCAACGCCCGCACGCAGGATAAAATGGGAAAAGTTCTCCCTGTGTTGATCACCGTTTATTCCGACAAATCATTCGAGTTTGTAATTAAAACGCCTCCTGCAGCCGTTCAGTTGCTGGAAGCCGCCAAATTACAAAGCGGTTCTAAAGAACCTAACCGTAATAAGGTTGGTAAAGTGAACTGGAACCAGGTAGAGGCTATTGCAAAAGACAAAATGCCCGACCTGAATTGTTTCACCCTGGAAAGCGCTATGCGCATGGTGGCTGGTACCGCCCGCAGCATGGGTCTTACCGTAGACGGTAAAGCTCCCTGGGAAAATTAATTGTTCACTGTTCCCGCAGGGCGGGACATTTAAAAACGAATGACAATGGGAAGAATTCCTAAAAAAAGAAAAGCAGTTGACGCTAAAGTCGATAAAAATAAAGTGTATTCACTGAAAGAGGCTTCCTCTATCGTGAAAACCGTAAATACTACAAAGTTCGATGCATCGGTAGATCTTCACATCCGTCTGGGTGTTGATCCTAAGAAAGCCGATCAGGCTATCCGTGGTACTGTTACCCTGCCACATGGTACCGGTAAAACCAAAAGAGTACTGGTATTATGTACACCCGATAAAGAAGCTGATGCAAAATCAGCCGGCGCCGATTTTGTTGGCCTGGATGAGTTTGTTCAAAAAATTGAAGGTGGCTGGACTGATGTAGACGTGATCATCGCTACGCCTTCTGTGATGCCTAAAATTGGTAAACTGGGTAAGATCCTGGGTCCCCGTAACCTGATGCCCAATCCTAAAACAGGTACGGTTACCAATGATGTAGCTGCAGCTGTAAACGAGGTAAAAGGCGGTAAGATCGCTTTCAAGGTGGATAAAGCTGGTATCGTTCACGCTTCTATCGGCCGTGTAAGCTTCAGCCCTGAGAAAATTGCCGAGAACAGCCACCAGCTGATCGATGCGATCATCAAGGCAAAGCCTTCTTCTGCAAAAGGCACTTACCTGAAAAGCGTATTCATGGCCAGCTCCATGAGTCCTGCTATTGCAGTTGACACAAAATCTTTAATGAACTAAACTTTAATAACGCGACGATATAGTTACGCCTCCTGCGTGATTATGAGCGAAACCAACAAAATATTAGCGTTATGACAAAACAGGAAAAAAATGAAGTAATTGAAGTATTGAAAGAGAAATTCTCTCAATACAACAATTTCTATGTTACCAATACAGAATCATTAACGGTTGAGCAGGTTGGTAATCTGCGCCGGGTATGTTTCAATAAGAAGGTTGAAATGAAAGTGGCCAAGAATACCCTCATTCGCAAAGCCCTCGAAGCTTTGGATGAAAAAAGGTATGCTGGCATGTTCGATTCTCTGCATGGCGTTACCGCTTTGATGTTCAGTGAGAATCCCAAAGAGCCTGCACTGATCATCAGCGACTTCCGTAAAGCTGGTAAAAAAGATGCTACCAAGCCCGAACTGAAAGCCGCCTTCATCGATGGCGATGTATTCATGGGCGATAATCAACTGCAGACCCTGACCACCCTGAAAAGCAAAAACGACCTTATCGGGGAGATCATTGGCTTGCTGCAATCACCTGCCAAGAATGTTATCAGCGGCCTGAACGCCGGCAATAAACTGGCAAGCCTGGTGAAAGCATTGGAAGACAGAGCTCAGTAATTAGCAATTATGCTAATTAGCTAATATGCTAAAGAGGTTGCCCGATATTCTGAGGATTCAGCATTAAGGTTTTTCATTAGCACATTATCACATTAGCAGATTAGCACATTCAAAATATTAACTCTGGCCTGAGAGTTATTCAAACACAAATTTTTTTAAACATCCGCCGGAGCACAGGCAATGAAGGCGGGAAAAATTTACAACAATGGCAGATTTAAAAGCATTTGCAGAACAGTTGGTAAACCTGACTGTAAAAGAAGTTAACGAGTTAGCTAAGATCCTGAAAGAAGAGTACGGCATTGAGCCTGCTGCTGCTGCTGTAGCTGTAGCTGCTGGTCCTGCTGCTGGTGGCGGTGCTGCTGCTGCTGAAGAGAAAACTTCTTTCGACGTTATCCTGAAAAACGGTGGCGCTAACAAACTGAACGTAGTGAAAGTGGTTAAAGAATTAACTGGTCTTGGTCTGAAAGAAGCTAAAGACTTAGTTGATGGCGCTCCAAAACCAGTTAAGGAAGGTATCAGCAAAGCTGATGCTGACGCTCTGGTTGCCAAGCTGAAAGAAGCTGGCGCTGAAGTGGAAGTTAAGTAATTAGGACTTTCAAACTAGCTATAGACCCCGGTGTTTACACCGGGGTTTTTTTATTATATAGGGAAATCAATTTTCGTAACTTTTATTTTCATAGTTTAGTAGTCTCCTTTATATAACATATAATCAAATATGAAACGGGTCTCCCTCAAAGATATCGCTCGCATAGCCGGTGTGTCGCCTTCAACCGTATCGTTTGTATTGAATGGCAAGGCGAAACAAATGCGTATCAGTGAAACGCTGGCCAGTAAGATCATGGAGGTTGCAAAAAAAGAGGGCTATCACCCCAATCCGGTGGCCGTTAGCCTGCGAACCGGTAAATCGCAGATCTTAGGTTTGATCGTAGAATCCATATCGGGTAACTTTTTTGCTTCGCTGTCGAGGATCATTGAAGAGGAGGCCGCCCGCTTTGGCTATAAAGTCGTTTATACCAGCACCGAAAACAACCGGCAAAAAGGGAAGGAGCTCATAGGAATGCTGTCCCAACGCCAGGTAGACGGCTATATCATCACGCCAACACCCGGCATGGAGCAGGACATTAAGGAGCTGATCGACGATAACAAACCGGTGGTGCTGATGGATAGCTATTTTCCCGGCATCGATGTGCCCCATGTATTGGTGAACAATTACGAAGGCGTAAAAAAAGGAATGGGCCACCTGATCGAAAAAGGCTATCGCCGCATTGGTTTTGTAACAGTTGACCTTAACCTGGTGCAAATGGAACAACGCTTGCAAGCGTACCACGACTGCATGGAGCAGGAAGCGCTATCTACGGATAACCTGGTGCTCACCCTCAAATATGAAGAAGAAAAAGAGCTCGGTATACAACAGGTGACTTCCTTCATTCAAAACACACCGGACCTGGAAGCAGTGTTCTTTGCCACAAACTATCTCGGCTTATTAGGGCTGGAAAGTATCCACCGACTGGGGTTGAAGCTGCCAGACGACCTGGCAATGATCTGTTTCGATGACCATGATGTTTTCCGCCTGTATCCGCCCGGTATTACCTGCATTCGCCAGCCGGCAGAGGACATTGCAAAAACAGCGCTGGAATTGCTGATGGATCAGCTGGGCAAAGGAAGTACCAATGGCGAAACAAAGATCCAGATCTCGCCCGGACTGGTGGTCAGAGGCACGACTGAATACGTTCAGAAAGTAAACAAATAAGATCTCAATTAAAGAAAGCCGTTTTCGGCCAGGACCTGCAAAATTTTGCGTCTTTCCTGGTACCATAATCGAACGCTTCCTATAAATCTCCAACCTGATTTTACTACACTAACGCGAACTGTAAGCTATAAGCGGCTTATGTGAAGCGATGTACTGTGTTTCCCCGGCTTGCGTTTTTATGCCTGAATAAATTTAACCCTTACTTCATTATAAATATTTTGCAAAAACGTTTTAGAATCGCTAATTTTAAGTTGAAAACGATTATTCCGAAATATGTTGCCATATGCCTATTGCTAATTCTTTTTGCAGTTGTATGCAGGCTTATCACTGTTCCCGTTTACGGCCTGGATGAATAAAGAAATATAATATAATAGTCAATTCTGCCCCTGGAAAACAGGTACATGTTAGTGCGCGCTATAGCCATTATTGTTTTCTCCCATTGCATTCATGTGCCTGCATAAGTATCCCTTCTTGACCCTTGGTATGATAGAACCGGAGTTGTTCTATGGAACACCCATAGGCGTGAACCTATGCGGGTTGATCTAAAAAAACCTTTTGTGATTTGATGTTTAATGAATTGTGATGCGAGGCATGCTCTTTGCTCTGTTGGCTAAAACGATATAGTAATTATTTTAAAACCAAAACTTGCGTATGAAAAAGCAGTTTTATTTAGTCGGACGTCTATGTCTGCTTAGTTTGCTCGCACTTTTTATTTCTCAATTGGCATTTTCGCAAAATCGCCCGGTTAGCGGAAAGGTGACCGACGCCAAAGACGGTTCGCCGCTGCCCGGGGTGTCGGTGCAGGTGAAAGGAGGTTCAACGGGTACCAGTACCGATATGAATGGTAGTTTCAGCATCAGTGCCGCCCCCGGCGCCACGCTGGTATTCTCCCATACTGGTTATGAAGGCTACCAGATGAAGTTAGGGGAGGAGACGGAGCTGAACGTTCAGATGCAGTTAACCAAAGGTTCAATGAGTGAGGTAGTGGTGATCGGTTACGGTACTGTAAAGAAGAGGGACCTTACCGGGTCGGTAGGTTCAGTTAAAGCTTCACAGCTGCAGGAGCGGCCGGCAGCTTCCGTGAACGAGGCTTTATCGGGTCGAATTGCTGGTGTTCAGGTTACGACCAACTCCGGCCGTCCGGGTGGTCAAACCAGGATCCGGATCCGCGGTTTCAGTTCCATTAATTCATCAAACAATCCGCTGTATGTAGTTGACGGGGTATACATACCCATCGGCAACCAAACGCTTAACAGTAACTCCATCGACTATATTAACCCCAATGATATAGCCTCGGTAGAAGTGCTGAAAGACGCTTCGGGAACAGCTATCTACGGCGCCCGCGGTGCAAATGGTGTAGTGCTTATTACCACTAAACGGGGTACCAGTGGCCCTACAAAAGTTACTTATGATGGCAATTTCAGTGTGCCCACTATTGGTCCGAAAAGAGTGCATATGCTGAACGCCCAGGAATATCTTGATCTCGAGAACCTGGCCTATGATAACATAAAAGTATATGACCCCGCAGGATGGGCTGCCGGTAATCATTCTTCGGTGGTTGATCCCCGTGAAAAGAGGAAGAAATTGCCCAACCTGTTCGACGCCAATGGTAATCCTTTATATAATACCGACTGGTTAAAAGAATCGCTGCAGCATAAGCTTTCTCAAAACCACCAGATAGGTGTAACCGGCGGAAACAACGGCAATTTGTATGGATTGTTCCTGGGTTATAGAGACGATAATGGCTTACTGCTTAATTCTTACCTGAAACGTTATTCGGCACGGTTCGTTCTTGATCTGAAACCGAAGGAATGGTTCCGCATCGGAGGTAGCGTAAGTTATAATAACCAGGAAGAGAACCTGGTTGACCAGGGCACCGGCGGTTTGAACTCTGTGCGCATGATCACAGAAGCATTTCCTTTCATGCCGGTAAAATTTCCTGATGGCACCTGGGGCGATAACTACCTTTATCCCGGTGCTGAAGGCGGTAGCAACCCGGTGCACATTATGACCGATAGAAAATATATCGTGAATGTGCAGAATATGCTCGGTCACGCTTATATCAATCTTTTACTAGGTAATGGTTTTGATATCAAAAGCCAGGTAGGGGTGAGCGTTGTACAAAGGCAGGAAAACCAGTTCAGCGGCCGGTCGCTCCATAATTTATCAATGGACCAGAATGGTACAGCCAGTATTTTTGACAACCGCGAAATTTACTGGTCATCTGAAACTTTCCTGAACTACAACAAAACCATTAACGATGATCATACGGTGAATGGTTTGGTGGGGCTTTCATGGCAGGGAACCAATTATGCCTCGGTTAATGCCAGCGCCCAGAATTTTTCCACCGACTTTTTCCAGTACTATAATCTGGGTGCAGGAAGTGTGCAAAATGCGTCCTCTTCGAACAGAAGCAATTTTGCATTCAATTCTTACTTTGGCCGCGTGAACTATGGGTACCAGCAAAAGTATCTGGTTACTTTCACGGGCCGTATCGATGGCAGCTCCAAATTCGGCGACAATCATAAATTCGCATTTTTCCCTTCGGCCGCCGTCGCCTGGAATGCATCGAACGAAGCATTCCTGAAGAACAACCGAACCGTATCGCATCTTAAAGTACGCGTTAGCCATGGCTTAACCGGCAACTCGGAAATTGCTCCTTATTCATCAGATCCCTTACTGGGCTCTTACACTGCCATCTTCAACAACACCAGGTTCTCAGGCGTTGGATCAAACAGGTTAGGCAATCCTGACCTGAAATGGGAAAAAACGGCGCAAACGGATGCCGGTATCGAAATAGGCTTTTTAGACAACAGGATCAGCTTTGAGGCAGACCTGTATTATCGCAAGACGACCGACATGCTGCTGGAATCGCCTTTGCCAAGGTCTACCGGTTACCCATCTATTATGAAGAACATCGGCAGCATGGAGAACAAAGGGCTTGAGCTTACTTTGCATACGGTAAACATAAAAACCCAGGACTTTTCATGGAACACCACTTTCAATATTTCCATGAACAGAAACAAAGTGCTTTCACTGGCGACACCGGCGCCTATTTTCTCCGGTAATCCCAACTTCCTGTCAAACACCGGCATCATTAAAGTAGGAGAGTCTGTCGGTTCATTCTGGGGCCTGGTACGCCAGGGCGTATGGACAGATGCCGAGCGGGCAGAGGCCGCAAAATATGCCAGCTACCGCGGCGGTAAACCCATTTTGCCCGGCGATCTGAAATACCTGGATGTAAACGGGGATTATGCTATCAATGACCTCGACAGAATGATCATAGGTAATGGTAATCCCGACGGCTGGGGTTCATTCAACAACAGCTTCAGCTACAAGAACTGGGACCTGCTCATCGAGATCGGTTATATGTATGGAAACGATGTATTGAATCAAACGAAACACTCCGGCGAAGACAGAACAGGTATTGCCAACAGTTTCAGTTCTGTGCTCGATTATTATCAACCAGGCAAGAATAACAACAATACCATGATCGCTACCATCCGTGATACGCGGGCCGGTTATGTAACGAATGTAGACAGCCGCTGGGTGGAAGATGGTTCCTTTATTCGCGGAAAAAACCTGTTACTGGGCTATAATGTTCCTGCCACGATGTTGGAAAGAATTAAGTTAAGCAGGTTGCGCGTAACCGCTTCGGTGCAAAACTTCTTCCTGAAAACAAAGTTCTCGGGCAACGATCCGGAAGTGACCACTTACAGCAATGCATTTGCACAGGGGCAAACCTTCTTTGATTATCCCAAGCCAACTACATACATGCTGGGAATAAGTGTTGGATTATAATAAAGTAACATTAAACAAGCTCGTATGAAAATCTGCAACATAAATTCGTTATATATATTACTACTATCTGCCTTCGCATTGACAGCTACCAGCTGTAAAAAATGGTTGAGAGAAGAAGACAATGATCCCTCGAACCTGTCGCCGGACATTTATTACACATTACCCGGTCATGCTGATGCCGCCATTGCCGCAGCATACGACAGGACCCGGTTCTTTGCAGGTGGCGCCGGGATCTTTGCAAACAATTTCTCAATGCTCGAAATGCCAACAGGTACTGCCAAAACAGAAACAGGGCAGAATACCGACCTGAACAACCTGCTTGGTCTTAGTTACAACGGCGACAATGTATTCGTGCTTAACTGGTGGACCGGCTTGTACCAGGTGATTGCGCAAACCAACCTGGTATTGGATAAAGTGCCTGGAATAAAAATGGATGAAGCCAAAAAGAAGCAGGTGCTGGGCGAAGCGCAGTTCCTGCGGGCCTGGTCTTATTTTTACCTGGTACGGCTTTTTGGGGATGTGCCCTTACATACTACTTCTGTATTAACGGCACTTGATCCTGCGACATATTCTTCACGCACGACCAAGGACTCAATCTATATGCAGGTGGTAAACGACCTGAAGGCGGCCGAAGCTTCCGGACTGGCCTGGACCGATGCCGGCGGGCGGGCTTCGCTGGGCGCCGTAAAGTCGTTACTGGCGGAGGTATATTTGACCATGGCCGGTCATCCGTTGAACAAGGGAAAGGAATACTATAAGCTGGCGGCCGACAAAGCAAATGAAGTGATCACCAGCGGTAAATTCAAGCTGTTCGAAAAGTACAACCAGTTGCACAACGAATCGTTGGAAAACCAACAGGAGCATATTTTCCAGATCCAGTACCTGGGCGGGGTGGCCAACAATGGCAACCAGGCTATACTGCTGCCTAACTTTAAGGATGTTTCAGCGTATGGTACTGAAGTAGGGTCTACCACGCCTACTGTGCAATTCTACAATTCCTTTGAGCCAGGTGATAAAAGAACTGTTGACCGGGAAGGATTCTTTTATACCAGTTATTATGATGGCGGCTTCCGGGGTCTGAAAGCATTGGGAGCGCCATACATCTTTAAACATTTTGATAGTGTCGCAAATGGCACATCAGGTAAAGAGGGTACCGCCATCAGCGGGTTGAACTGGATGAATATAAGATACGCACAGGTATTGCTCACCTATGCTGAAGCGCAGAATGAAGCAGCTGACGGTCCAACCCAGGGAGCCGTGGATGCCTTGAAACTGATCCGCGACCGGGCAGGTTTAGCAACGGGCGCGCTGGGCAGCTACGATCAAACCTCTTTCAGGAATGCGGTGTTGCGCGAGCGCTGGCATGAGCTGTGTTATGAGGGTATTACCTGGTTTGACATGGTTCGGCGCAAAACAGCCTACAACGAAACCACCAACAGCTTCGAGAACTTTGTGGGGCATAAACTGCCTGAAAGCGGGGCTGTACTGGCTGAAAAACATTTGCTGTTCCCTTTGCCTACCCTGGAAATGCAAAACAATCCAAACCTGAGACCGCAGAACGATGGTTATCCCGGCATATAACGTGAATAAATAAAATCAGATTTTAAGCCGCAAAGTGATCCTGCTTTGCGGCTTTGTTTTTATCTTTGACCTCTGTTCATGACGTTTTAACACCCCGCAGCTTCTGCCTGTATGACATATTTCCGGTCCGATTTTTGGTGATTAATTTCTTGTTTTATAAGGTATATTCCTTACCTTTGCCCTCCATTTTTCACAAAAGCTAATTAGCAGAGGTACGTTGCTACATGGCCAATTTAACATAACTGCCTCTTTTTTAATTCTTTGGGAATTTAACCTTGAAAGTTCAACGTGAACAAAAAGGTCTAAAATTCTCAAGGAAAATTTTTTTTGTCTATAGATGTTTTGTCGTACGAACAATTAAAAAAACCGGTTTTAAGCAATATGTCTTCAACAAAACTGTCAAACAGGGTCAACTTCGGTAAAATCAAGAATCTTGCTGAGGCGCCTGACTTACTCGAAGTACAAATTCAATCGTTCAAAGAATTTTTCCAGTTAGAAACCACACCCGACAAGCGTAACATTGAAGGGTTGTTCAAGGTGTTCAAGGAAAACTTCCCTATTACAGATACACGAAACATATTCGTGCTGGAATTCCTGGACTATTTCATTGACCCGCCCCGCTACACCATCGAAGAGTGTATGGAGCGTGGTTTAACATATGCTGTTCCGCTCAAGGCGAAACTGAGGCTGAGCTGTAATGACGAAGAGCACGTTGACTTCCAGACCATTGTTCAGGATGTGTTCCTGGGTAACATTCCTTATATGACCCCCCGCGGTACCTTCGTGATCAACGGAGCGGAGCGCGTGGTGGTATCCCAATTACACCGTTCTCCTGGTGTATTCTTTGGCCAGTCTATTCACCCCAACGGTACCAAGATCTATTCTGCCCGCGTAATTCCTTTCAAAGGGGCGTGGATGGAGTTTGCTACCGATATCAATAACGTAATGTATGCGTACATCGACCGTAAGAAGAAATTCCCGGTTACCACGCTGTTGCGTTCTATCGGCTACGAGACCGATAAAGACATCCTGGAGCTGTTCGGCATGGCCGACGAAGTGAAAGGCGATAAAAAGTCATTACAGAAATACTTAGGTAAACGCCTCGCTGCCCGCGTATTGAGAACATGGGTAGAAGATTTCGTGGACGAAGATACCGGCGAGGTAGTGTCTATCGAAAGAAACGAGGTAGTGCTGGAGCGCGATACCGTGCTCGATGAAGAAGCGGTAGATATGATCGCCGACATGGATGTGAAGAGCGTGTTCGTGCAGAAAGAGGATGTGGGCGGTGACTACGCGATCATTTACAACACCCTCAATAAAGATACTTCAAACAGCGAGCTGGAAGCCGTTCAGCACATCTACCGCCAGTTGCGCGGTGCCGATGCGCCGGATGATGAAACAGCCCGCGGTATCATTGATAAATTATTCTTCAGCGACAAGCGTTACGATCTGGGCGAAGTAGGTCGCTACAAGATCAACCGCAAGCTGATGCTGAATCAGCCGCTGGATCAAAAAACATTGACCAAGGAAGATATCATCGAGATCATCAAATACCTGGTTCGTTTGACCAATGGTAAAGCCGAGATCGACGATATCGATCACCTGAGCAACCGTCGTGTACGTACCGTGGGTGAGCAGTTATATGCTCAGTTCGGTGTTGGTCTGGCCCGTATGGCCCGTACCATCCGCGAGAGAATGAACGTGCGCGATAATGAGGTGTTCACGCCGGTTGACCTGATCAACGCCAGAACGTTGTCATCAGTGATCAACTCCTTCTTCGGTACTTCTCAGCTGTCACAATTCCTTGACCAAACCAACCCGCTGAGTGAGATCACGCACAAGCGTCGTATCTCTGCACTCGGACCCGGTGGTTTGAGCCGTGAAAGAGCCGGTTTCGAGGTGCGTGACGTACACTACAGCCACTACGGCCGTTTGTGTACCATTGAAACACCGGAAGGTCCGAACATCGGTTTGATCTCTACCTTGTGCGTACACGCCAAGATCAACGAAATGGGCTTCATTGAAACGCCTTATCATAAAGTTGAGAACGGAAAGGTTGACCTGAAAAAGCTCACCTTCCTAAGTGCGGAAGAAGAAGATAACGCCAAGATCGCCCAGGCCAGTTCGCCACTCGATGAAAAAGGCCACTTCGTAGAAGAGAAGATCACCAGCCGCCAGACCGGCGACTTCCCGATCCTCGAAAAGAACGATGTGGAGTTCATGGACGTAGCGCCGAACCAGATCGTAGGGTTGAGTGCATCACTGATCCCGTTCCTGGAGCATGATGACGCCAACCGTGCGCTGATGGGATCGAACATGCAACGCCAGGCCGTTCCGCTGATCCGTCCTGAAAACCCCATTGTAGGTACAGGTCTGGAAGCGAAAGCTGCCCGCGACGCCCGTGTACAGATCCTGTCTGAAGGCGAAGGCGTGGTAGAGTACGTTGATGGTAGTGAAATTCATGTTCGCTACGACCGTACAGAAGCTGACCGCCTGGTGAGCTTTGAAGACGACCTGAAAATATACAAACTGACCAAGTTCATAAAAACCAACCAGGAAACCTGTATCAACCACAAACCTGCTGTTAAAAAAGGACAACGCCTGAAAAAAGGCGACTTCCTTACAGAAGGTTATGCGGTACAGGGAGGTGAACTCGCGCTGGGCCGTAACCTGAAAGTGGCGTTCATGCCATGGAAAGGGTACAACTTCGAGGATGCCATCGTGATCAGCGAAAGAGTAGCCAAAGAAGACCTGTTCACTTCTATTCACATTTCTGAATATGAACTGGAAGTACGCGATACCAAACTGGGTGAGGAAGAGCTGACACCCGATATTCCAAACGTATCGGAAGAAGCTACCAAAGACCTGGATGAAAATGGTATCATCCGTTTGGGAGCCGCCATTAAAGAAGGCGATATCCTGATCGGTAAGATCACGCCTAAAGGCGAAAGTGATCCTACTCCGGAAGAAAAACTGTTACGCGCCATCTTCGGTGACAAAGCCGGTGATGCCAAAGATGCTTCTTTGAAAGCGCCGAACGGGGTAGAAGGGGTAGTGATCGGTAAAAAGCTGTTCCAACGCGCCAAAAAAGACAAGAACGCCAAGATCCGCGAGAAGGCTGCTCTGGAAAAGCTGGAAAAAGTGCATGAAAAGAATGTTGAAGATCTGAAAGAAGAGCTGTTGAATAAACTGCAGACCTTATTGAAAGATAAAGCCTCTGCCGGTGTAAACAACAACTTCGGTGAAGTGCAGATCGGTAAAGGCGCCAAGTTCAATCCGAAGAACCTGGGTTCTATCGATTACCAGAACGTAAACCCGCTGGGCTGGACTGGCGATGCACAGATCGATGATGCCATCAACACACTGTTGCACAACTACAACATCAAGTACAACGAAGAACTGGGTAGATATAAAAGAGAGAAGTTCAACATTTCGATCGGGGACGAATTGCCTGCCGGTGTGTTGAAACTGGCTAAAGTATACCTGGCTGTTAAGCGTAAGCTGAAAGTGGGTGATAAAATGGCCGGCCGCCACGGTAACAAAGGTATCGTTGCCAAGATCGTGCGTGCTGAAGACATGCCGTTCCTGGAAGACGGAACACCGGTTGACATTGTATTGAACCCGCTGGGTGTACCTTCCCGTATGAACCTGGGCCAGATCTATGAAACTGTATTAGGCTGGGCCGGTTTGAAAATGGGTGTGAAGTTCGCTACGCCGATCTTCGACGGAGCTACTACGGAAGAAATTGCCAAACACATCAACGATGCAGGCTTACCAAGCTTTGGTCATACGTACCTGTATGACGGTGAAACCGGAGACCGTTTCCACCAGAAAGCTACCGTGGGTGTGATCTATATGATCAAACTGCACCACATGGTTGACGATAAGATGCACGCCCGTAGCATTGGACCCTACAGTCTTATTACACAGCAGCCGCTGGGTGGTAAAGCACAGTTCGGTGGTCAGCGTTTCGGTGAAATGGAGGTGTGGGCACTGGAAGCTTATGGTGCTTCGAACATCCTGCAGGAATTGCTCACCATTAAATCGGATGATATTATCGGCCGTGCAAAAACCTACGAGGCGATTGTTAAAGGTGATAATATTCCAAGAGCGGGTATTCCTGAGTCGTTCAACGTATTGGTGCATGAATTAAGAGGTTTGGGTCTGGATCTCAAGTTTGAGTAAGATTTTGAGATTTATAGATTTTGGGATTTCGGGATTTAAAATCCAGAAATCTCAAAATCGCGAAATCAGAAATCGGAATTCAGCGGGATTCAAACAATTTTAAATCTGAAATAAGAAAATCAAAATATGGCTATTAAAAAAGATAATCGTCCCAGAGCCACATTTTCCAAGATAACGATCGGGCTGGCTTCACCGGATTCCATTTTGGAACGCAGCTACGGTGAGGTATTGAAACCTGAGACCATCAACTATCGTACATACAAACCCGAGCGTGATGGTTTATTCTGCGAACGTATTTTTGGACCTGTAAAGGATTATGAGTGCGCCTGCGGTAAGTATAAACGTATCCGTTACAAAGGGATCGTGTGCGACCGTTGCGGTGTTGAAGTAACTGAAAAGAAAGTACGTCGCGAGCGCATGGGCCATATTAAACTGGTGGTTCCTGTTGTTCACATCTGGTATTTCAAAAGCTTACCAAATAAGATCGGTTACCTGCTGGGGGTTAGCTCCAAAAAACTGGAGAGCATCGTTTACTACGAGCGTTTCGTGGTAATTCAGCCTGGTATCCGGGAAGATCGCGGCCTGAAATCAGGCGATCTGTTAACTGAGGAAGAATACCTGGAAATCCTGGAGAACCTTCCCAAGGAGAACCAGTACCTGCCAGATGATGATCCGCAGAAGTTCATTGCAAAGATGGGTGCCGAAGCGGTACACGATCTGCTGCAAAGAATTGAGCTCGACAGCTTATCATTCGACCTGCGTAATGCCGCCGCTACTGAAACTTCACAGCAGCGTAAAGCCGATGCGTTGAAGCGTTTGAGCGTGGTAGAAGCATTCCGTGAGGCCAATAGCCGCATCACCAACCGCCCTGAGTGGATGGTAATGCAATACATCCCGGTTATTCCGCCGGAACTGCGTCCGCTGGTTCCTCTGGATGGTGGTCGTTTCGCTTCTTCCGACCTGAACGACCTGTATCGCCGGGTGATCATCCGGAACAACCGGTTAAAAAGATTATTGGAGATCAAAGCCCCTGAGGTGATCTTACGTAACGAAAAACGTATGCTTCAGGAAGCGGTTGACTCTCTGTTCGATAACTCCCGTAAATCAAATGCGGTTAAAGCTGAAGGTGGCCGCGCCCTGAAATCACTGTCAGATGTGCTGAAAGGTAAACAGGGCCGTTTCCGTCAGAACCTGCTGGGTAAACGTGTTGACTACTCCGGCCGTTCTGTAATCGTGGTAGGTCCTGAGCTGAAACTGCATGAGTGTGGTTTGCCGAAAGATATGGCGGCTGAATTGTTCAAACCGTTCATCATTCGCAAGCTGATCGAAAGGGGTATTGTAAAAACTGTAAAATCGGCTCGTAAGCTGGTTGACAGAAAAGAAGCGGTGGTTTGGGATATCCTGGAAAATATCCTGAAAGGGCACCCGGTAATGTTAAACCGCGCCCCGACGCTCCACCGTTTGTCAATCCAGGCCTTCCAGCCTAAACTGATAGAAGGTAAAGCGATCCAGCTGCACCCGCTCGTGTGTTCTGCGTTCAACGCCGACTTCGACGGTGACCAGATGGCGGTTCACGTGCCTTTGAGCAACGCGGCCGTTCTGGAAGCCCAGCTGCTGATGCTTTCTTCACACAACATTTTGAACCCGCAGAACGGTGCGCCGATGACCCTGCCTTCACAGGACATGGTACTCGGTCTGTACTACATTACCAAGGGTAAAAAATCTACCGAAACCGAAAAGATCCGCGGCGAAGGAAAAGCCTTCTACAGCACGGAAGAAGTGATCATCGCTTACAATGAAGACCGCGTTGACCTGCATGCGCACATTAAAGTGAAAGTGGATGTACGCAACAACGAAGGTGGTCTTACCAAAAAGCTGATCGATACAACCGTTGGCCGGGTTATCTTCAACGAATTTGTTCCCAAGGAAGTTGGTTACATCAACGCCCTGTTAACAAAGAAGAGCCTGCGCGAGATCATCGGTGACATTATTACCATTACGAATGTGCCAAAAACAGCCAAGTTCCTGGATGATATCAAACAGCTTGGTTTCCGTACGGCCTTCAGAGGTGGTCTGTCGTTCAGTATCAATGACCTCATCATCCCGTCTATCAAAGGCGATGTGCTTGAACAGGCCAAAGGCGAAGTAGACGAGGTGTGGGATAACTATAACATGGGTCTTATTACCAACAACGAGCGGTATAACCAGATCGTAGACATCTGGTCAAGGGTGGATACCCGGATCACCGAAACGTTGATCCGTGAGCTGAGCAGCGACAAACAGGGCTTCAACTCTGTGTACATGATGCTTGACTCCGGAGCCCGCGGTTCCAAACAGCAGATCAAACAGCTGTGCGGTATCAGGGGTCTGATGGCGAAACCCAGAAAATCAGGTTCAACCGGAAGTGAGATCATCGAGAACCCGATCCTCTCTAACTTCAAAGGTGGTTTGAACGTATTGGATTACTTCATCTCTACGCACGGTGCCCGTAAAGGTCTGGCCGATACCGCCCTTAAAACAGCGGATGCCGGTTACCTGACCCGTCGTTTGGTTGACGTAGCCCAGGACGTGGTAATTACAGAAGAAGACTGCGGTACGCTGCGTGGTATTGCCATCAGCGCGCTGAAAGATAATGAAGAGATCGTAGAGCCGCTGTACGACCGTATCATTGGCCGTACGTCGCTCCACAACGTATACAACCCGCAGAACGATGAGCTGATCGTTGAAGCCGGACAGGAGATCAATGAAGACATCGGCAAACAAATTGAAGAAGCCGGTATTGAAACTGTTGAGATCCGTTCTGTACTTACCTGCGAAAGCAAACGCGGGGTGTGCGTAAAATGTTACGGTAAGAACCTGGCCACAGGTAACCGGGCGCAGAAAGGTGATGCAGTAGGTATCATCGCCGCCCAGTCGATCGGTGAGCCTGGTACACAGCTTACCCTGCGTACCTTCCACGTGGGTGGTGTTGCCGGTTCTGCTTCAGTAGAATCTTCACTCACTGCCAAGTTCGATGGTACCATTCAGTTCGACGGCTTGCGTACTGTACCAGCCGTTAACAATGAAGGCGATCCGATCCAGGTGGTTATCGGCCGTACCGGTGAGATCCGTAACATGGATATCAAGAACGACCGCCTGCTGAACGTGGTGAACGTTCCGTACGGTTCAACCCTGTTCGTGAAAGATGGTCAACAGGTGAAGAAAGGTGATACCATCTGTACCTGGGACCCCTTCAACAACGTGATCGTAGCCGAGATCGTTGGTCAGGTAAGATTCGACAATGTAATTGAAGGTGTAACCTTCCGCGAAGAGGCCGACGAACAAACCGGTCACCGCGAGAAAGTGGTTATTGAAACCAAAGATAAAACCAAGATACCTACGCTGATCGTAGAAGGCAAGGATGTAAAACAATACAACCTGCCTGTTGGCTCACACATTGTGGTTGATGAATCAGAAGAAGTGAGAGCCGGTCAGGTGTTGGTGAAAATACCTCGTACGCTGCGGATGCAACGCGACATCACCGGGGGTCTGCCTCGTGTAACCGAGTTGTTCGAAGCCCGTAACCCGGGTAACCCCGCTATCGTGTGCGAGATCGACGGTGTGGTAGCTTTTGGCGCCATCAAACGTGGTAACCGCGAGATCGTGGTAGAAGCGAAAGATGGTGTTATCAAGAAGTACCTGGTGCCGTTGACCCGCCAGATCCTGGTACAGGACGGTGACTTTATCAAAGCGGGTGCGCCGCTGTCTGACGGACAGGTTTCACCAAGCGATATCCTGTCAATTAAAGGTCCGTTCGCCGTACAGGAATACGTGGTGAATGAAATTCAGGAAGTTTACCGTTTACAAGGTGTGAAGATCAACGATAAACACATTGAGGTGATCGTTCGCCAGATGATGAAAAAAGTAGAGATCGTAGATCCGGGTGATACCCGCTTCCTGGAAGAAGACCTGGTGGACCGCTTCGACTTCAACGATGAGAACGACTGGATCTTTGATAAGAAGATCGTATCTGATCCGGGTGAAAGCAGCCGCCTGAAAGCCGGTCAGATCGTTAGCCTGCGTGAAATTCGCGAAGAAAACTCGCTGCTGCGTCGTACCGACAAAAAGCTGGTTGAATACCGCGATGCCAACCCGGCTACATCTCACCCCGTGCTGTTGGGTATTACCAAAGCATCACTGGGTACGCAAAGCTGGATCTCTGCCGCATCGTTCCAGGAAACGACCAAAGTACTGTCATCGGCTGCCATTCAGGGTAAGACCGACGATATGCTTGGTTTGAAAGAGAATGTGATCACAGGTCATCCGATACCAGCAGGTACTGGTTTGCGTGACTTTGAGAACATGATCGTTGGTAGCAAGGAAGAATATGAATTGCTGCAAACCACCCGCGAAGCAATGAGCTTTGACGAAGAAGAGTAATTCTATCAGAAATTTGATTTTTTATATAAAGTAGGAAGCTAACCCCTTCCTACTTTTTTTATAAGTGTATTATAATGTTAAAAGTTTTAACAATTCTATTTTAGTCATACATTCTATATTGCAAAAAAGGCGTTCATGAAAAATATCTCTACTATATTATCTATTCTCGCTCTTGTGCTCATAGGTGTGCTATTTTATTTTCAATTCTCTAAGGGGGAAACAAAGAAAAAAGTGGTGGCGCCTGCCGATAAAAATGAACCTACCCATTTCGCTATAGCCTATTTTGACATTGATTCGCTGCAGGAACATTACGAATATTTCAAGGATGTGTCGGGCGATATCAAGAAGAAAGAGAATGCCATGAACGCTGAATTGAACGATTTAACGAACAAGTACCAGCGCACCATTCGTAAATGGCAGGAAAAAGGCAATAACATTACGCAATCGGAAGGCGAGCAGGCCCAGCGCGAAGTAGGTATGCTGCAACAGCAATACCAGCAACGCAAAGGCGAACTGGAGCAGGAAATGCAAAAGCTGCAGGTTGACCGTATGACCGAACTGCGCAAACAGGTAGAAGAGTTTTTAAAAGAGTACAACAAATCGAAGAAATACTCTTACATCCTTTCTTACGAGCCAGGCTTTATTATCTATTACAAAGATTCTGCGTATAACATTACCGGTGATTTGATAGCAGGGCTGAATTCGCAGTATAAAGAGAAGAAAAAGTAATGTGATAATGTGATAATGTGATAATTCGATAATTGATCCGGAAGATACCGCAGTGTCTTCCGGATTTTTTATTTTACGGGTATTGGGCGTTAGAGGGACGTTCATGTTTGCCGTTTGCGTTTTGCCGTCTGCCGCCTGCTGTTTTCCATGGATGCTAAAATTGGTAAAATGTGTGGAAATCTGGGTTGGCCGGGATTCGGCTTAGTTTCCTTATCTTGTGTTAAAACCTGATTTTCTTACCCTTATATCACCAATATGGCAGAACACGCTTCATCATTCAAACCATCACTTAGTTTGCTCGATGCTACCATGGTGGTAGCTGGTTCTATGATCGGCTCGGGTATCTTTATCGTTAGCTCCGATATTACCCGCAACGTAGGCAGCGCCGGCTGGATGATCGCCGTATGGCTCATCACCGGCTTTATGACCATTACTGCCGCCGTAAGTTATGGTGAGCTGAGTGGTATGTTCCCAAAAGCGGGCGGACAATACGTATACCTGAAAGAAGCATTTAATCCATTGGCGGGGTTCTTATACGGCTGGAGCTTTTTTTCGGTGATACAAACTGCCACCATAGCTGCGGTGGCCGTAGCGTTCAGCCGGTTTACTGCCAAACTGATACCCTGGTTCAGCGAAAGCCATAAGCTGTGGGGAATAGAAAAAGGACTGAATGCACAGGGGATAATGGAATATTCATTTTCCATCAGTGCCGCACAGTTGCTGGCCATCGCGCTCATTGTATTTCTTACCTATACCAATACAAAAGGCATTAAGGGCGGAAAGATCATTCAAACGTCCTTCACTACCGTAAAACTGCTGTCGTTATTCGGTTTGATCATTCTGGGTTTCTTGCTGGTAAAAGAAAGCTTGTGGGCTGAGAACTGGCAAACCGGAATGAATGCCACGCAGCTGGAACAGGACGCCCAGGGTAATTTCATCCAAGGCGGTGAATGGCTGCCCATAGGCGGTACCGCCCTCATTGGTGCCATTGCAGCTGCCATGGTGGGCTCCATCTTCAGCAGCGACAGCTGGAACAACGTAACTTTCATTGCCGGTGAAATAAAGAATCCAAAAAGAAATATCGGGTTGAGCCTTTTCCTGGGCACGCTGATAGTGACCGTCATTTATGTAACAGCCAACCTGATGTACCTGAATGTACTGCCTTTAAGCCATATAGCGTATCCGGAGGGGGAGCGGGTGGCAACAGCTGCGGCTACTTCCATCTTTGGTGAAAATGGCGCTTATGTAATAGCCGTAATGATCATGATCTCCACTTTTGGTTGCAACAACGGATTGATCCTGGCGGGCGCCCGGGTATATTATACCATGGCCAAGGATGGCCTGTTCTTCAAACAAACCGGTGTATTGAATAAGAATGCGGTGCCTGAGTTTGCCCTGTGGATCCAGTGTGGTATGGCCAGCATTTTATGTTTGAGCGGCGGGTATGGCGACCTGCTGGATATGATCTCCTTTGTAGTGGTGCTGTTTTATGCGCTCACCATCCTGGGCATTTTCGTATTGCGCAAAAAACGTCCGGATGCTGAGCGGCCCTATAAGGCTTTCGGCTTCCCGGTATTGCCCATTATTTATATAATTCTGGCCCTTACATTTTGCATTTTTCTCATTAAAATGAAGCCACAATATGCCGGTATAGGGCTGGCAATTGTTTTGATAGGTGTTCCTTTATATTATATTGCAGTGCGAAAAAGCAAAGTCGCATAGTTACAGGTTACAGGGCCTTGTAACCTGCAACATGTAACCTGGAACAAATGAAATTATGAGTAAGATAGATTTTGACAAACTGTTTGACGGATTTTCGAATATTAAAGCTGGAGTGATTGGCGATGTGATGCTCGATATATACTGGTGGGGCCATGTAGAAAGGATATCACCGGAAGCGCCGGTACCTGTGGTAGCGCTTGACAAAAAAGAACATCGCATTGGCGGCGCCGGCAATGTGGCGCTGAACCTGGCCGCCCTGGGCGCACAGGTTTCTATCTTGTCAGTGATGGGCAATGATGAGAATGGCGGCACGCTGATAGATCTTTTCAACGAGCATGAGATCAATACCGCATGGATCGCCCAACAACCTTCCCGTATAACCACTGCCAAAACCCGGATCATCAGCCGCAATCAGCAAATGATGCGGCTCGATGCAGAAATAACCAAAGATTTGAGCGTTAATGATGAGAATGCCCTGATTGAAAAAGTGCGCCAGTATATCACCACTGAACAACCGCAGGTGATCATTTTTGAAGACTATAACAAAGGCGTCCTTACCGAACGGGTGATCAAAGAAGTGACGGCGTTGTGCAAACAACATGGCGTGATCACTACCGTGGATCCCAAGCGAAAAAATTTCTTTTCCTACCAGGGTGTGGATATCTTCAAACCTAATTTAAAAGAGGTAAAGGACGGCCTGAACCTGCTGATAGAAGAGGTTAACCTGGCCACGCTGAACGATATTCATAAAGAGTTACAAAAAAAATTAAGTCATTCCATTTCCTTCATCACTTTATCGGAAAAAGGGGTGTTTTACCAGGAGAACAGTACTGCCAAGATCATTCCTTCCCACTTACGAAATATAGCAGACGTTTCTGGCGCCGGTGATACGGTGATAGCCGTGGCGTCACTGATCTATGCCGCCACCCGGCGCATTGATCTTATGGCAGAAGTGGCCAATATTGCGGGTGGACTGGTGTGCGAAGAAGTGGGTACCGCTGCTGTTAATAGAGAAAGGCTGCTGAATGAATGTAAGGAGCTGCTTTCTTAAAACGCAGAACGCTTAACGCAGAACGCTTAACGCGGAACGCCATACGCAGAACCTGCCTGCCGGCCTTGTTCGCCGAAGCTTCGCGAAGGCGCAGCAGGCAGGCGCTTAACGCAAATAGCCGAATACATTCGACCAGCTCTCATAACTGGCAACTGTGAACTTTGACCTGTGAACTGTGAAACCCGAACGCAGCCATGATGACCGCAGCCTTACAATCCTTCCTAAAACAATTGTTGAAGGAAGAAACAATAGTACAGTATACCGCCTTAGGCGGCGGATCCATCAATTATACCTACCGCATTACTACCAGTAAAGAAAATTTTTTCTGTAAGATCAATAAGTATTCATCCTTTCCCGGCATGTTCGAAGCCGAACGGGCGGGACTGGAATTATTGGCCAGTAAACAGGTCATCCGTATACCGCGGGTAATAGCTGCAGGCCGTATTAACGACAACCAGGTGCTATTGTTGGAATGGATCGAACAGGGCTTACGGACCGATGCATTCTGGACAAGTTTTGGTGAACAACTGGCCGCACTGCATCATATTCAGCAAAAGCAGTTTGGACTGAACACCGATAACTATATGGGCGCATTGCCGCAAAACAATCAACCGGCTGAGAACTGGGTTGATTTTTTTATACAGAAACGGCTGCAACCCCAGCTAAAACTCGCAGTTGACCATCATTTGCTGGAACCTACGCACGTGAGCCGGTTTGAAAAATTGTATCAACAGCTGCCTGCTGTTTTTCCGGTTGAACCAGCCTCCTTATTACATGGCGATCTCTGGAGCGGGAACTTTTTATGTGATGTGCAGGAGAAGCCGGTTTTAATTGATCCGGCAGTGTATTACGGTCATCGCAGTGTAGATATGGCTATGACCACCCTGTTTGGCGGTTTTGACGGCCTCTTTTATGACAGTTACCAGTATCATTTTCCGTTACCTGCCAACTACCGGGAACAATGGGAGATCTGTAATTTATATCCGCTGTTGGTACACCTGAACTTATTCGGCAAAAGCTACCTGGCCGATATATTAGATACAATCCGGCGGTATTGATTTGCGTTATAGGCTGAAGGCTGAAGGCTGAAGGCTGAAGGCTAAAGGCTGAGGGCTAAAGGCTAAAGGCTTCAGCCTATGCTACAGCTTCGGCGGACGTAGCAAGGCGCAATTGCAAGTATTATGTAATAAGAAGCAAGTAATAGATAATACGAGATGACCACTGTTGCAAGCTATTGCTTAAATTTGTGTAACGAAATGCAGCAGAATGACTTATAGTAACGTCTTAAACAAAATGATAACATCTTAACCGATTGAATGCTGGCTGTAACGATCCTGGGAAATAATTCAGCGCTGCCGGCCTATGACCGGCATCCCACGTCGCAGGTAGTGACGTTGGATGACAATTTATTCCTGGTGGATTGTGGAGAAGGCACGCAGCAGCAATTGGCCAAATACCGCATTCGCTGGTCACGCATCAATTATATTTTCATTTCTCACCTGCACGGCGATCATTATTTTGGTTTACCCGGATTTTTGCATAGCATGGGTTTGCTGCATCGCGAGCATGACCTGCATTTGTTTGCCCCGGCGCCTTTAAAGCAGATCCTTGACCTGCAACTGGAAGCCGCCTCCAATGTATTGCCCTACACGCTGCATTTTCATCCGCTGGAAGGAGAGGGTGTGATTGTTCAGAACGATAAGTTCAAAGTAACCTGTTTTGCCACCAAACACCGCATACCCTGCTGGGGTTTCCGGTTCGACCAGGTGCGGGCGCCCCGGCGAGTGAACCCCGAGAAAGCCATTGAATATGGCGTTCCGGCTGCTTTTTACGACCGGTTAAAATGGGGAGCCGATTATACCAATAAGAACGGCGAACTCATCAGGAACGAATGGGTGACCAATCCCGGCGCCAAGCCTTTATCATACGCATACAGTGCCGATACCATTTTTGATGAATCCCTCATAGAGAAGTTCAGCGGCGTAGATCTGTTATACCACGAAACCACTTACTTAAAAGAACTGGATAAAAGAGCCGCACTGCGCTTTCATTCCACTACAACACAAGCCGCCTGCATAGCCAAACAGGCCAAAGTAGGCCGACTACTCATCGGGCATTTCAGCTCGAAATATGACAAGCTGGAAGTGTTTGAGCAGGAAGCTTGTGAAGTGTTTCCTGATACCAGTCTGGCCTTGGAAGGAGTGACTTTTAGAGCGATACAACGATGAACGCTTAACGCAAAACGCCCAACGCGGAACGCCCAACGCAAAACGCCCAACGCCGGACGCTGAACGCGGAACGCAAAACGCAAGCGCCCAACGCAAAACGTCTGAACGCTGAATGCCAAACGCGGAACGCTGAATGCCAAACGCAAAATGCGGAACGCTGAATGCCAAACGCAAAATGCGGAACGCTTACGCTAAAGCTTCGGGGGCGAAGCAACAATACCTAATTAAAAAGCCAAACAGGAAATTCAAGTAACACTCCCTGTTTGGCTTTTGTATGTATCGTGGCCTCAGCCTTTGGCCTTCAGCTTTGAGCCTTGGGCCTTAAGCCTTATGTCTTCAGCTTTGAGCCTTGTGCCTTAAGCCTTTTTCAAAAATGCTTTCACTTTTTCATGCAATCCTTCACTCAACGGCACCATCGGCAGTCGCAGGTAATTTTCGAGTAGGTTCAACTCGGTCATGAATGCTTTGACCCCGGCGGGATTGTTTTCAGCAAACATCAGATCATAGGCTTCAATCAGCACATCGTTCAACGACTTGGCTGCTTTGAAATCGCCTTTCAGGCACTGGCGCACCATGTGTGTGAACTGTTGCGGGAAGGCATTGGCAGCTACGCTGATCACGCCATCCATACCACAGGCAATTTGCGGTAATACCAGGGCATCATCGCCACTGACCACCAGGAAATTTTCAGGACGGTCGCGCAGGATCTGCATACACTGGGCCATATCGCCGCTGGCTTCTTTTATACCACCGATATTAGCCACTTCATTGGCGAGGCGCAGGGTAGTGGCTGCCGTCATATTGCGACCGGTACGGCCTGGCACATTATACAACAAAATAGGTTTCGGTGAAGCGGCAGCAAGCGCTTTATAATGCAGGAAAATACCTTCCTGGGAGGGTTTGTTATAATAAGGGCTGGCGCTTAAAACAGCAGTGGCTTTATCTAACGGAAAAGATTCCAGTTCTTTAATTACTTCAGGCGTATTGTTGCCGCCAATGCCTACTACCACCGGTACCCGGTTATTCACTTTTTCGTAGGTAAAGCGAATGATAGCGATCTTTTCTTCTTTGCTGAGACAGGGAGTTTCGCCGGTAGTGCCCAAAGTAACCACATATTCAGCGCCACCATTGATAACGAAATCTATGATCTTGCTTAAAGCATCGAGATCAACTTCTGAGTTTGATTTGAAGGGGGTGACCAGCGCCACGCCGGTGCCGTATAATGATTGACGAAGAGACATAACTTTTAGGTTGAACCCCGACTGTTATCGGAGCGTTTTAGGTTTTGGCTTTTCCGCCAGGCGGGAAGGCCGTTTAAATCTGGAAATAGCTGAGTAACGATAAGGTGTAACAAGTGAGTGCGGGGGCTACCCACCTCGGGCGGATATGCATTCAGATCCATGCGGTGGTGTACAGGTTCACCAGGCTATCAAGCCGGTAATTCATCCCAGAAGCCCATCTTGTTAAACTTATCGATTCGCTTTCGAACACGTTCTTCGGGATCCATCTGTTTCAGCTCATTGATGGTGTTAATGAGGTATGGCTTTAATAAGCTGGCAGCTTCATCATAGTCCCAGTGGGCGCCGCCAACAGGTTCGGGAATGATACCATCAATTAATCCAAATTCATACATATAATCGGCAGTGAGTTTTAATTGTTCGGCTGCTTTTTCTTTCTGGTCCCAGCTACGCCAAAGAATAGAGCTGCAGCTTTCGGGTGAAATAACAGTGTACCAGGTATTTTCAAGCATGAACACTCTATCGCCTACGCCAATGCCCATGGCACCGCCGGAAGCGCCTTCGCCAATGATCACACAAATTACCGGTACTTTCAACCGCATCATTTCGTAGATATTCCGGGCGATGGCCTCACCCTGTCCTCTTTCTTCCGCTTCGAGGCCTGGGTAGGCGCCGGGCGTATCGATGAGGGTAATAACCGGTTTATTGAACTTTTCAGCCAGCTTCATCAGGCGCAGCGCTTTGCGGTATCCTTCCGGATTGGCCATACCAAAATTACGCAACTGGCGTGCCTTGGTATTGATACCTTTCTGCTGCCCTATCATCATAACCGTTTGACCGTCAAGGGAGGCAAATCCGCCTACCATGGCTTTATCATCTTTTACATTCCGGTCTCCAAACAACTCCACGAAATCGGTAGTGAGTTTGGAGATATATTTCATGGTATAGGGACGGTCGGGGTGACGGCTCAACTGCACTTTTTGCCAGGGCGTAAGGTTTTGCGTAATGGCCTTACGGGTCTCCAGCACCCTTTCTTCCAGTTTCTTAATAGGGTCAGTCAGGTCAAGTTTGCTTTTTTCGGCCTTTTGTTTCAAGCCTTCTATATCATCAAAAAGATCTTTGATCGGTTTTTCAAAATCCAGGAACTGACGGTTTTTATCTTGCGGCATATGCAGTGATAATAAGCTGTAAAATTAAGGGATGAAGGATTTTTTATGAAAGTTTTCTATAAACACCTGTTTACATATGACCACCTGCAAAATCAGGGATTGGGCAGGAGTTTTAGTGAACAGCAGACCGTTTATACAGAACTCGTTGTAACTGAGCGGTATTAACGAATCAACCGGGGTATTTATGATACGCTTTCCTGATTTAAAGGCTGCAAATGTATGAGTATTACGGGAAATCAGCCGTATAGTGGAAAAACGATGGGAGTTGGACCAATAACTCATTGATTACAAGCCTTGTACCTGTCAATTTTTCAAAGCTGGGTAATCGCCTTTATGCATTTTTTTCACAAAAAATGACAAAATTTAAGTAACCGGCCGGCTGGCATACTGCTTGAAAAAGGGTTAATGATCGTAATCTTATTATGCTTTTGTTTATTAAACCATTCAAAAACATAATACCATGACAAACCATTTCACACACCCGCTTACCAGTTGTATCAGCTTAAAGCCTCCACCAATGCAGGCAGCAGTGTTCAGAAGCCTTGTAGAGAAAAACCTATTGAATGATCGCTTATCATGTAATTAAGTATGAGAACACGCTTAAGCCATTGGTACAACCAGTTCTGGATGCCCATTAAATATTATACGCATTATTTGTTCAGGAGCATCCGTAAAAAAGATCAGGACGATAACCCATTTATAATTTTTTAAAGAATAAGCCGGCAGTTCCAGCTGCTGGTTATATAAACAATATTTAAAAACATTATTATAAAAGGAGGAAGTTATGACAAACATCATGAAAAGAGACAGCGGTCGCCAGCCCGCCAATTTTGGAAGTGTAGTTGATCAGATCTTCCAGAATAATTTATCACGCTTCTTTGACGACTCTTTCTGGGGATTTGGCGGCGATGTAGATCGCAAGGTGCCCGTAAATTTAAAGGAAACCGATGCGAGCTATGAAATGGAACTGGTAGCCCCGGGTTTGCGGAAAGAAGACTTTCAGTTGAACATTTCGGGTGATATGCTTACCATTTCATTTGAAGACAAGAAAGAACAAAAAGAAGCCAATGAAGGATGGATACGGCAGGAATACAGAAAACGTTCGTTCAGCCGCAGCTTCCATTTGAATGACGCCATTGATACAGATAATATATCGGCCCATTATGAAAATGGAATACTGCAGGTGACGCTGCCCAAGAACGAGAAGGCGAAACAACGTTCAAAGATCATCAACGTTGAGTAATTGTATTTTAAAGCTTAATAAAAGCCCCGACGTGACCGCCGGGGTTTTTTTATTTATTAGTGTTTCGGTTCTTGCAACCGGAAGATGATACTTTTAAGTTGGCAGGTGTTCATGATCAGCAGGTAACAATCTAACTATAATACGTTAATTTCCGACAATCCCGTCCTTTCACCACTTAGTATATTTGTAACCGGTATGCTGCGTTGTCTTCGGTAAGGGCCGACGGGGAACCGGAGGTTGCTGTAGGCATTGACTGGTCGAAGTACTGCAGTCATGATGTGCCGGCTACACGTATAACCGGCAACAGCAAACTGGTTCAGCTGCAGGTATAATCCCAATCCTGCGCCGCCCCACAAGCAGGTTACACTCGATTTCATGAACAACAGTAATGAAAATACAACTATTGCTTTATTTGCCATTGATGGCGCCAGGGTCTTTGAGGCAAACACGACTGGCATGCGCTATATTATTGATCCCACCTTTTTAAAGACAGGAACCTATCTTGTAAGGGTCAAAAACGCGACAACAGATCAAACCCGGAAATTGATCGTTCAGTAAAATATATTTGTTTTTTCAATGTAAAAAAGGAACTATATGAATGGTAGTTCCTTTGTGTTTAAGCACAGGTAATTGTATAGTAAATAAGCGTCAGATGTTAAGTAAGCCATGGCATATCGTTTGCCGCAATAGGTACAGACTTTCATATACATTATTACATTACCCAGGTAATAACTGAAAGGCCCGGTAGCAGGTGGGGAATCAAAACTCTCCGCATACACCATCGTTTTTTCACCGGGTATTTATTTACTCAAAAACATTGTTATGGAAAGAAACCCGACCTACACGCTGATAACCGGCGGCACAATGGGCATTGGATATGAGCTTGCAAAAATATTTGCCAATCATGGACATAACCTGATCATCGTAGCACGCGATGAAAGCGAGTTGGCGCTAACATCCAGGGAATTGCAGGCTCTGGGTGTTGAAGTGATCACAATCCCGAAAGACCTGTTCCAAAAGGAAGCCGCCTTTGAATTATATGATGACATAAAAGAAAGGGGGTTGGTGGTCGACATCCTCGTTAATAACGCCGGGCAGGGGCAATACGGCCAGTTTGCAGAAACCGATATTTACCGGGAGCTGGACATTATACAACTGAATATCTCTTCACTGGTAGTACTTACCAAGTTGTTCCTGCAAGATATGTTACAACGTGGTGATGGAAAGATCCTGAACCTTTCTTCGATAGCCAGTAAGGCGCCTGGTCCCTGGCAGGCAGTATATCATGGCACCAAAGCATTCGTGCAGTCTTTTACCGAAGGTGTGCGTAATGAAGTAAAGGGTACGGGTGTAACGCTTACCGCCCTGTTACCAGGCGCCACGGATACCGATTTCTTCAGAAAAGCAGAAATGGAAGAATCGAAAATAGTACAGGAAGGTAAACTCGATGATCCCGTGAAAGTGGCAGAAGATGGATACGAAGCGCTCATGCGGGGCGATGATATGGTGATCTCGGGATTGAAGAACAAATTAAATGTTGCCATGAGCAATATAATGCCTGATGCCGCCGCAGCAGAGAACATGAATAAAAAACAGGAACCCGCAAACGAAAGGCGGAAATAACGAAAGGCGACAAAAACAAGTGCCAGGACTGGCATGTATTTTTAAATATTAATAGCTTAAAAAACATTGATTAACACCTATTACCCTATTGGCGCTTCATTAGATAAAAATGGTCAATGCACCTTTTCAGTCTGGGCGCCTATGTGCAGTTCGGTTAGCGTGGTTTTGGATGCATCACCTGAAGTTACATGGCCAATGGAAAAGCGTGAAGCGGGCTATTGGTGTGTAAAAGTTGACCATGTAACTCCGGGTATGCAATACCGGTATAAGTTGGATAACGAACTGTTGCGGCCCGACCCGGCCAGCCGGTGGCAGCCGGAAGGCGTGCATGGCCCCTCCGCCGTGGTGGATACTAATTTCAGCTGGACGGATTCTGCCTGGCAGGGCATTGAGCTCGCTGACATGATCATTTATGAATTGCATACGGGCACATTTACACCGGAAGGCAATTTTCAGGGGATCATCTCGAAGCTCGATTACCTGCAATCGCTCGGAATAACGGCTATTGAGATCTTGCCCATCGCCCAGTTTCCGGGGCATCATAACTGGGGGTACGACGGTGTATATCCTTTTGCGATTCAGAATACCTATGGTACTGCCGAAGACCTGAAGCGGCTGGTGAATGAAGCGCATCACCGTGGCATCGCCGTAATACTCGACGTAGTATACAACCATGCAGGTCCGGAGGGGAATTATTTACCAGATTTTGCACCTTACTTTACAGATAAATACAAATTGTATTGGGGCCAGTCGGTGAACTTCGACAGCGCCTGGTGCGACGGCGTGCGAAACTATGTTATCCAGAATGCGTTGCTGTGGCTGGATGAGTTCCATATTGACGCACTGCGGCTCGATGCCGTACATGCTATCTTCGACAGCAGTGCGCTGCATATTATGGAAGAGCTGACGCAACAGGTGCGTTTGCTGGAACAACGAACAAAAAAGCGGAAGATACTGATTGCAGAATTCGATCTGAACAATCCCCGCTATATAACGCCGGTAGAGCAGGGCGGCTTTGGCATGGATGCTCAGTGGGTAGATGAATTTCACCATGCGCTGCATGCCGTAATTACCGGAGAACAGTCCGGCTATTATGAAGATTTTGGCGGCCTTGATCTGCTGGCCAGATCCCTGCAAACATCGTACGTTTATACCGGCCAGTATTCGAAGCACCGTAAGCGACATTTTGGTAAAGAACCCCTCAATACTTTATATAACCAATGCATCGCCTTTGTACAGAACCATGACCAGGTAGGCAACCGGTTGCTGGGCGACAGGATCAGTACCTTGCTTTCGCCGGAAGCGCTGAAGCTGGCTGCTGCTGCCCTGTTGTTATCGCCGCATGTACCGCTGTTGTTCATGGGAGAAGAATATGGAGAAAAGAATCCGTTCCAGTTCTTTACCAGTCATTCAGATCCGGAATTGATCAAAAACCTGGTGGAAGGCCGCAGGAAAGAATTCGCCGCCTTTAACTGGGAAGGAGAAGTGCCCAACCCACAGGATGAAGCCGTTTTCAACCAATCGAAGTTAAGCTGGAAGCTGAATGAAGTGCCCGGGTTATTTGACTTCTACCAGCACCTGATCGCCTTCCGGAAAAAAAGACCTGCTCTGCGGAATTTCCGTCGCAACGATGCTGTGCGGAACATAACCGTTCAAAATAACATATTGCATTTCGAACGCCATGGCCATTATGATGTGCTCACCGTTTGCCTCAACTTTGGCGCAGCGCCGCAGTCAGTACAGCTGGAACAATCATGCTTAAAGATCTTTGATTCTTCCGATAAAAAGTGGGAAGGACCCGGCAGCCAGGCTCCGGAGGTTGTACAGCCCGCACAATCTTTTTCAATGAACCCGTATTCCGCCGTTGTGTTTGAACAAACAAACAGCAATCAATGATTACCTAACCTGTTAGAAAATGGAGTTGACTTATGATGATCCCCGTTTCAACATACCGGCTGCAATTGAATGCCGCATTTGCCTTTAAGCAGGTAGCCGAATTAATCTCTTATTTACAGGAGCTCGGTATTACCACTATTTATGCAAGTCCGTTTTTTGCGGCGCCGGCCGGCAGTATGCATGGTTATGATGTTTGTGATTCGCATGCCCTGAACAGTGAGATCGGCACCCTCGAGCAGTTGCAGGAGATTGTTACTGCATTGCGCGGAAATAATATGAACTGGCTGCAGGATGTGGTGCCCAACCATATGGTGTATGGCATGACCAACCAACGCCTGGCCGATGTGCTGGAGCGGGGCGTGTATTCTCCTTATTACAAATGGTTCGATATTGACTGGCAGCATCCTGATCCTTCCCTGCATGGAAAACTGATGACGCCATTTTTAGGAAAACCCTTTAACGAATGTATCGAAGCAAATGAACTTACTATTGATATATGTGATGGCGGTTTTGTGGTAAGGTATATGGACAACCGGTACCCGCTTTCTATCAGCGCCTATGAGTCTTTGCTGGCAGTAGTTCGCAGGGAACAGGCGGCTGCTGAAGCAGAGAAGCTCATTCAGGACCTCTATGGGGAAGCTAAGATGGGCTGGCCGCTGTCTTCCTGGCGGGAGATAAAGACATCGCTGATAAAACCGGTACTGGCCAATGAAAAACAGCTGGCCGCTGTTCAACAGCTGCTCGCAGTAGTTAATGCAGATACCAAACTGTTGCAGACGATCCTGCAACAACAGTATTACCAGCTCACCTGGTGGCAGGATGCCAACCAGCTGATCAATTACCGCCGCTTTTTTGCAGTGAATGAACTCATAGCGCTGAACATGTCGAATGAAGAAGTGTTCCATGAATACCATCACCTGTTGCAGAACCTGTATCAGCAAAAGCTCATTCATGGATTACGCATCGACCATATTGATGGCTTACAGGACCCCGGCGAATATTTGAACAGGTTACGCCAGTTGCTGGGCGATGACTGTTATATCATCGTTGAAAAGATCCTGGAGCAACAGGAGCAGCTGCCCGCTGCCTGGCCCATTCAGGGTACAACCGGTTACGAGTTTACCTCGCAGATAAACTGGTTACTCACGAATACACAGGGGGCAAAAGAAATGGTGGCGTATTACCGCAACCTGTTCCCTGACATGAATGATTATAAAAAGATCATTTTTGAAAAGAAACAACGGTTCCTGGAAGCTTATATGGGCGGAGAATGGTATAACCTGATATCCTTATTATATAGATTACAACTTGTACCTGATACCATACAAACAGACGCATTGAAGCAGGCGCTGGGTTTGTTCATGTGCTGCCTGCCTGTATACCGGTTGTATCCGGAGGGGCAACCGCTGGATGCCGTGTCGAAGGAAATACTCAGGGAAACGTTTGAGGACGCTGTACAGAAAGAACCCGCATTAAAAGAGGCGCTGGATTATTTACAATCGTTGTGGACAATAGCAGAAAATGATGCGGATCTCAATAAACGCCGGCTGGCTTTTCAAAAGCGATTGATGCAGTTTACCGGACCGCTTACCGCCAAAGGCGTAGAAGATACTACTTTTTACGTGTACAACGCCCTGTTAGGCCATAACGAAGTGGGTGATACGCCGGATAAAGATCATTATTCAGTGAACGACTTTCACCAATGGATCCTGCAACGGCAGCAACAACATCCCTGGTCATTGAACGCCACCTCAACGCATGATACCAAACGCGGCGAAGACGGACGCATCCGGGTGAATGTGCTCACCTGGTTTACCAGGGAATGGCAACAGCAGGTAGAACAGTGGCGGCAGCTTAATTCTAAGCATAAAATAACCAAAGACGGCCAACATCTGCCGTCTTTGCATGATGAATATTTTATTTATCAGTCCCTGATCGCCGGCTTTCCTGAAGATGAGCAGGTGACCGCTTTATATATTGAGCGGTTACAGGCGTATTTTATCAAATCGGCCCGGGAAGCCAAATTATATACCAACTGGCAGGGACCCGATGAAGCCTACGAAGAAGCGGGATGTCTTTTTATTGAAAAGATCTTATCGCCCGAACATGATTTTGTACGCAGCTTCCTGCCTTTTTATAAAACCATTGTACGTTATGCCCAACTCTTATCAATGACGCAGGTATTGGTGAAGATCACCGTACCCGGGGTACCGGATATTTACCAGGGTTGTGAATTATGGAATACAAGTTATGTAGATCCTGACAACCGGCGGCCGGTTGATTTCAATGAGCACAAAAAGCATTTACAGGCTTTAAAAGACCAGGAGAAAAAAGGCTTCAAAGAGGCGCTGGATTACGTCACCAGCAACAGGAACGGGGGTCTGGAAAAGTTATACGTTACCTGGAAAGCGCTGCAATGCCGCAGGCAAATGGCATCCCTTTTTCTGCATGGCAGTTATTTGCCTTTAAATGCTTCTGCCGAAAGCGGCATTATTGCTTATGCCCGGCAGTATGAGGATCAGTGGGCGCTGGTGATAGCACCGGTAAGTGACAGGCTGTTAGCCAATATTGGTGAAGAGCAGTTTACAGATGTCTTTTTAACCCTGCCCGCAAATGCACCAGTACAATGGACAAATGTATTTACAGGTGAAACTATTTCCGTGAAAAATAATTTACCGCTGAATGCGGTGTTTAAATCATTTCCGGTGGCATTGCTCACTGGCGAAACCAAATAACGAATTGTATGATCGCAGAAAATAAAACCATCGCACAGCCTTTAGCTGGCGGGGTGTTAACCGGCATTTATCCCGGAACCGCTTTTCCATTGGGCGCTACCTATGATGGGAATGGCGTTAATTTCTCTATTTACAGCGAACATGCCGAGCAGGTGGAGCTGTGCCTGTTCGAGAACCTGGACAGCACGACAGAGTTCCTGAAGATCAAAATGAAAGAACGGGAGCATCATCACTGGCATGTATATGTGGCTGATCTTAAACCTGGTCAGTTATATGGGTACAGGGTAAGCGGGCCGTACGATCCGGCCAATGGACAACGTTTCAATCCCAATAAATTATTACTTGATCCTTATGCAAAAGCCATCTCGGGTATCATCGACTGGCACGACAGTGTGTTTGGCTATAAGATCGGCGAAGATGACCTGAGCTTTAATGCAATTGACAGTGCGCCCTATGTACCGCGATCTGTTGTAATAGACCCGAAGTTTGACTGGGAGAACGTCCAAAAACCAAAGATCCCTTATGATCAGTCGGTCATTTATGAATTGCATGTGAAAGAGTTCACCCAATTGAATCCGGAGGTACCTGAAGAACTGCGGGGTACCTATGCAGGGCTTGCCCATCCGGCAGTGATCGATTACCTGAAGCAATTAGGGGTTACAGCTGTTGAGATCATGCCCGTGCATCATTTTGTCGCCGACAGGCACCTGGTTGAATCAGGACTGACCAATTTCTGGGGTTATAACACGATCGGTTTTTTTGCACCCGATGTGCGGTACTCTGCCAGTGGCGTAAAAGGGGAACAGGTCACGGAGTTCAAAAATATGGTGAAAGCCATGCATAAGGCGGGCATTGAAGTGATCCTCGATGTGGTATATAACCATACAGCCGAAGGCAATCATATGGGACCCACCCTGTCGTTCAAAGGCATCGACAATGAAGCCTACTACCGCCTTACCGAGGACAAAAGATATTATATGGACTATACCGGCACCGGCAATACGCTGAATGCCTATTTGCCGGGGGTGTTGCGGTTGATCATGGACAGCCTCAGGTACTGGACTGTTGAGATGCAGGTAGATGGATTCCGCTTCGATCTGGCAGCCACGTTAGCCCGCGAACTGCATGATGTGAACCGGTTAAGCGCCTTCTTTGAAATTATTTACCAGGATCCCGTCATATCGCAGGTAAAACTGATCGCCGAACCGTGGGATGTAGGCGAAGGCGGTTACCAGGTTGGTAAATTTCCGCCGGGCTGGGCAGAATGGAATGGAAAATACCGCGACTGCATGCGTGATTACTGGCGTGGCGGCGACAGTATGCTTACCGAGTTTGCAGAACGGTTCACCGGCAGTGCCGACCTGTATAAAAACGATTACCGCTTTCCTACCGCCAGTATCAATTTCATAACCGCACATGATGGCTTTACGTTACATGACCTCGTTTCATACAACGAAAAACACAATGAGGCCAACGGCGAAGGTAATAATGATGGTGAAAGCCACAACCGGTCCTGGAACTGCGGTGCGGAAGGACCAACGGACGACGAAGGCATTAATAAACTACGTGCCCAGCAAAAAAGGAATTTGCTCACCACCCTGATGTTGTCGCAGGGGGTGCCTATGTTACTGTCGGGCGATGAGATCTGCCGCACAAAAAATGGTAACAATAACACTTATTGCCAGGATAATGCTACGTCCTGGATCAATTGGGACAATGCAGATCTGAAAATGCTCGATTTCACCCGACAACTGATACACTGGCGCCGCAATCACCCGGTATTTTGCCGCCGCCGCTGGTTCAGGGGACATTTAATAAAAGAGATCAACCTGAAAGATATTGAATGGCTATTACCCGATGGCACCGAAGTAAAAGATGATGCTTATACATCGGATATGGCCCGGGCGCTTGCCGTTTATTTAAACGGGGCCGATCTTGATATGACAAGTGCTAAAGGAGAGAAGATCGTGGATGATAATTTTTATGTGATCTTTAATGGAACGCCCGATCCCATTGACTTTAAGTTACCGCCGGCGAAGTATGGCGACAGTTGGATTGAAGTGATCAATACAACCAGCGAACTGGTGACGCCTGACGGCACCAGGTATAATCCGGATGATACTATTACGGCTGCAGGACGCTCCGTTATTTTGTTACATAACCCTTCAATTTATTGATATACCAGTTGGCATGGAATTTAGACTGTACGGGCAAAGGATCAGCAGCAGATGAATGAAGATACGCTACAATTAATTGGAAACATATTGATCGAAAGGCAGCAAACCATTGCGGTGGCGGAAAGTGTTACATCGGGACATATTCAGGTGGCGTTATCTACCGCAGCGGATGCTGCCAAATTTTACCAGGGTGGTATCACCGTTTATAACCTGGGGCAAAAGAGCCGTCATTTACAAATAGAACCCATTCATGCCATGGCCTGCAATTGTGTGTCGGAGCAGGTGGCCTATGAAATGGCGCTTGCGGTGTGTAAACTGTTTACCAGTGATTGGGGAATGGCCATTACGGGTTATGCTTCCAAAGTGCCGGAATCGAATAATGAATTGTATGCATACTATGCCATTACTTATGCGGGCAATATCATGCAATCAGGAAAACTGGAAGCGCCGGATGACAAGCCGCCAAAGGTTCAATTTTATTATACCTGGGAGTTGTTAAAGTACCTGGAGAGGATCTTAAAAAAGAATGCCGTGTAATTACACGGCATAATGCTTTTCAATGGCTTTGCCTACCTGCTTTATCAATTCTTCCGGCCGGTCTTCATTGACCGTCCATGCATTGTTGTTATACGAAACATAGCCAAAGGAAATATCATTCAAAACCACATGAAAAGAAGCCGGCATGCCGGAATCAGTAAGCTTATCAGATGGATTTACCCAGCCGGTATATTTTGTTCCATCCGCTTCGAAACTGATATCAAATATTTTTTCTTCTGAAGGCATACGAGACGTGTTTATTGTATGGCTTAAATACTTATGCCAGGATATGAAGCAGCGCTTTGTGCTGTGTAATTATTTACACACAGTGCGATCGATCTATATTAGCGTTTCAATAAATTGAACAGCAGTTGCTGGCCAACTATATTAGCACTATTCTTTTGTGAATTATTGAATGTTGTCATAGAAGCGTTCTCCCCATCACCTTCCGCTTTCTTTTCCGGCTTTATATCTTTTATGCAGGAAAATATATCCAGCGCGCATAAAATGATCTTGCCCCTGCCATGTGGTACGATTTGTAACGCTGAAAAAACTTCGGGTTTGTGATCCGACACACAAGCCACTACACATTCGCCGGTGTTCAGGCGCAAACCCAGCCGGTTCTTGTTATAAGTAGCAAAACACTGGTATTCCCAGTTAAATACACTGGACTGGGGAAGTCCTGCCAGCAAGGCATGCTGTTTGGAAAAATAATTGCCACCATACCACGATCTTCCCAATTCTTTTGGGCCGCGGTAATCGAGCACTTCTTTTTTGGCCAGGTGCCCGGCCCATTGTTCTACGTTATTGACTACAATAAGCGTATGCCCATTGTTTACCCATTCCAGGATATCCGTTACCAGCGGATTGCCGGTTTGTTGTGGTTCAAAGGCGCCTACGACTAAAATGCTGCCCTGCGGCCTTCCGTTGCGGTAGTTTTCAAACCGGTTCAAGCCGGCGCTCTTAAAAAAGTTGCTCAAAACGCCACTGGTATCGGCGATCATTCCGTGTTGCGGGATGCCAGTCGTATTGAGTTGTACGGCATACAATTGATCTTCGCCAGTGGCTATGGAGGTGCGTCCATTCATTAACCGGGCAGTAATGGTAGTATAGCCCGGAGCTGCAGCCGTTAATTGGTTACCTGCTGACAATAGCTGTCCGTACACAATACCGCCTTCAACTTCCACGGGAATGGTTTTATGAAAAACTGATTTACCGGTTGCGTTACGGGCAGTGACCTCAAGATTATACTTGCCCTGGATGTTTTTTTCATTGATCAAATAAAAGTCCATCGTCGTACTATCACCTACAGCCAGCACTTTGCGATTGAGCTTTACGGCCACAAACAGAGGCTGATTGTATTTGGCAATCAGGTCAGCATCGCCTTTGAGGTTGCGGTAGTTATCTACGATGCCTGAATGGTTTTCTAGCTTCATGCTTTCCCAGCCATTCACGGCATAGCCGTCGATCGTATTGTTGATACGCACGTTTTCAATTATGCGTCCCTGATAGTAATAAGCTACATTGCCCATTTTACGGGTAAGGCTGTCTACATTGGGAAAGGCTTTGCTGAAGCCATTGTTTTTCAGGAATGCATCATACGCCTCGTACCATTTCAGGTAGCTGGCGGTTTCCCAGCCTATATCTTTTCCTCTCTTGAGAATGGCATCGCGAATGAGCTGTAAACGGGGCGGGGTGCCAATCGCTCCTTCTTCGCCATAGTAAATGACCTCGTCTTTGTGGTCGGTATATTTTGCGTAGTGGGTAGGGTCATTGTATAAATTGTCGTGATATACGCCGGGTCCGCCCGCATGGTGCTGATCGAACCAGCCATAATCATAGAAAGTGGTATCGTAAGGCAACAGGTGCAGTTTGAATTTAGGATCGGGTTCATTGAGTTTAATATTGCCGTTGCAGGAATTGTAGGTAATGATGCGGCTGTTGTCGAGCCTGTGCCCGGCCATCATTTGCTGGCGGTCTACTGTTTGCGGTAACGCACCGCGTTCATTGTGCATATTGTAGATGACCAGTGAAGGATGGCTGCGGTCGCGGCGGATCAACCGCAGGAATTTTTCGGTTCGGGCAGTGAGATAAAAGGCTGTTTGTTTTCTTTCCAGGTCGTTTTTGGGATTGAACAGGTTTTCGGGATACGAATTGCCACCGGGTTCTTCGAAATATAAAAGCCCCAGTTCATCTGCATAATCGAGCACATTGCGTTGGCCGATGGCGCGGTGAAAATTGAGCATGTTCAGCCCAAGTTTTTTAGCATTGCGGATTTGTTTTTTAGCCAGTTCATCAGAGGGAGTTAAACCGTTTTCGGGCCAGAAGCCCCAGGAAATAGCCGTGCGTAAAACAATGCGTCTATTGTTGAGGTAGAATTGCCGGTCGCCTGCAATATCTTTTACTTCGAACCAGCGGAAACCGAAACGTTGCGAACAACTGTCGGCTGAGCCGCTGCCTTCCCAACGTACGGTGGCTATATACAGGTTCGGACTATCGACATTCCATAATTTAGCAGCCGGTAATTTTACCGTAATGGTTTTGGTGGACGCGCCCGGCGCTATTTGTTGACCGGTCAGTACCTGCTGATAGACCTGTCTTTTAGCGGCTCCTGCTTCCCGAATGTCAATAAAGTATTTGCCAGTGGCTGTTGTTGCGCCGGTATTTTGTGTGCTTAGCTGAACATCTACTTCTGTGATGGCAGGTTTGTTCTTAATAAATATATCATCAATGAATACATGATCCGTAGCTACCATTTTTACTTTGCCGGTAATGCCGCCAAAACCATGGCCAGGCTGGGTGCGGTAGATACCCCACATAAAGTTCTGGCTGTCGCGCCAGTCGAAATTGCCATTGGGATCAGTAATGCGGATGGCAATTTCATTGGTGCCGCACTGTATGGCTTTGGTCATATCTACTTCGAACGGCGTGCCAGGAATAATATCATAGCCGCACAATTTTCTGTTCACAAATACCTCGGCGCGAAAGCGCACGCTTTCAAATTGTAATACGATCCTTTTGGAGCGCATGCTTTGTGGTATTGCTATATGAGTAGTAAACCACGACACACCCAGGTAATTGCCCGCCAGGCCAAAGCTGTTTCCATTACGGCCCCAGTAATATTCTTCTACCGTAGCGGGCAAATGAACAATACGGCCGTTGGCTGACTGGAGCGCTTTCCAGCCGCCGGTGGGTTCGTGAACGGGTAACCGGGTGATATCAACTGGCGGCGTATATAAGGAATCATTTTCCCAGGTGGCCGCGGTATCGAGCCATAATTTCCAGTCGTTTTTCGATAGGTCATTCTCCTGCCTGCCTTTTTGCTGTGCTATTCCTTTTGTAGTAAGCAGGATACCGATAATCCAGATTGGCAGTGCCCGTTTAATTAGCATGTATATGAGATATTTTATATTGGTAGAAGAAAATAGTATGACAGACGCTACTTTTTCACGTCAATCGTCATTGAATCGGCAATGGTTCCGCAAAACTATTTTAGATGTTTGGGAAGGGGATAAATATTTAACCTAATAGGTTTAATTTCTGGTTAATTGGATAAATTGGGACGTAAGCTTTGATGAGTTGGCAGCTGGATAGTTGATGTGGTGACTGGTGAATGGTCAATGGTGAGTGGTGAATGGTGAATGGTCAATGGTCAATGGTCAATGGTGAATGGTCAATGGTGAATGGTCAATGGTCAATGGTGAGTGGCTCGCGCAGTTTTAAACCTTCCGACTTCCGGCCTCAGACTTCCGACTTCGGACCTCCGACTTCGGACCTCCGACTTCGGACCTCCGACTTCGGCCTCAGACTTCCGACTCCGGCCTCAGACTTCCGACCTCCGACTTCGGACTTCCGACTTCCGACATCCGGCCTCCGGCTTCCGACTTCGGACCTCCGACTTCCGGCCTACCTGAACAATTTTTGTAAGGAAGTGATCGCCTTCTGCATATTGATGCCCTTGCCTAGTACCGGCTTAAAGATGTCGCCCTGTTCTTTGATGCGGGCCACGGCATTTTGAATGGTGAAGTCTTTCATTTTAAGTCCCTTCTTTACTTCATCCCAGTGCAGTGGCATGGAGACTGTGGCGCCTGGTTTGGGTCTTAATGAATAGGCGGCCGCTAATGTCGCCTGTGGACGGTTCTGTAAAAAATCAATGTAGATCTTTCCTTTTCTGTCGGCCGTAGCGCGTTCTATGCTTGTAAACCGGGGCAGCTTCTCATGAACGATGGTGGCGATCAGGCGGCCGAATTCGCGGCTTTCTTCATAGAGGTATTTCGCGCCCAGCGGGATATAGATATGGATGCCGGTGGAGCCGGATGTTTTACAATAATTGGCGATGCCGGCGCTTTCCAGCACTTCATGCGTAACCTGCGCTGTTTTGATCACCTGCTCGAAGGAATTGGTATCAGGATCCAGATCGATGATGCACCAGTCGGGATTGTCGGGTGTATGCACGGTGCTGCTCCAGGGATTGAGCTCGATGCAGCCAAGTGAAGCCATGTATAACACATCCGCTTCCCGCACAGGCACCAGGAAACTTTTTTTAATGCCCTCACTGGTATATGGAAAAGTCTGGATCCAGGACGGTACTTTGCCCAACACGTTCTTCTGATAAAAACTTTCACCTTCAATACCATTCGGATACCGGTTCAATGATTGCGGCCGGTCCTTCAGATAGGGAAGTATAACTGGCGCCACCTGGTAATAATAGTTCAGCATGTCGCGCTTGGTAAATTTCTCTTTGGGCCAGTAAATTTTATTGAGATTGGTGAATTTGAGGGTATGTCCGTCAATGTTTCGTTCCTGCTGTTTTTCCGTCGGGTTCAACAGTGTTTTGCGCTCACCCGGTTTACGACGGGTAATGATCTTTTCTTTATGCAACACGGATTCTTCCACCAGTTTTTTAGTGGACTTTGCTTTGTCGATATTAACGTCTTTTGCTTTTTTATCAATGCGCATACCTTCAAAGGAAGGGTGGCGCATAACACCATCGCTGGTCATTTCGGCAAAGGACACTTCGCAAACCAGTTCTGGTTTTAACCAGGTGGCTGTCGCTTTTGGCGGATTCGGCCTGAAACGGGATGGTTTGTTATAATCGGGCTCTACGTCGAACGGACAGCTTTTCTGCATGAGCGGCTTGAATTGCTCCATCATTTCGCGCTGTACTTTATCGGTAAAACCGGTACCTATCTTTCCTGTATAGTGCAATATGTTATTTTCAAATACTCCTACCAGCAGGGAACTGAATAATTTTGAAGTGCCTTCATTGCGGGTAAAGCCACCGATGACCACCTCCTGCCGCTGAGCGATCTTTATTTTCAACCACTCTTTGGTACGAAAGCCGGGAACATAAACGCTGTCGGTCTTTTTTGCAATGATACCCTCCAGGTTCATGTTCTTGGCTATCTGGTAAAATTCGGTGCCGGGCGCGTTGAACGTCTGGCTGAGTTGTATGGCAGGATGCTGCGGCAAAATTTCTTTCAGTATTTCCCGGCGCTGCTGCAAGGGTACATCCAACAATAAATAGCCATCCAGCCAAAGCAGGTCAAACACATAATACAACAGTTCGCCATCTGCCTCACTGCGCCAGTTCTGCAGATCGCTAAAGCTGGAGATACCATCTTTGTTGGAGATAATGATCTCTCCATCGAGCACCGCATTTAAATTGAGCTGCCCCAGGGCGGTAGTAATGGGGTAATATTTTTTGTTGAAAGATTTGTTGTTACGGGATATGAGCTCAACATCATCACCATGACAGTGAGCAATAGCCCGGTAGCCATCCCATTTTACTTCGAAGGTCCAGTTTTCGGCATCGAAAGGTTTATCTACAAGTGTGGCCAGCATGGGGGAGAAGTTGGCCGGAAAAGGCGCCTTTACACCTGCCTTTTTTGTAGTCGTTTGACGTACAGGCATTTTACGCTGCCGGGAAACAGCCTTTTTCTTACGATGAGTCATTGCTGCCATACCTTAGAAAAGTAATAATTATGCCATAGCCGGGCATAGTTTTTTTGCTTCTGCGGTATGCCTTCGTCAGTAGTAGCCCATATGGACTATTATCCGGAATCTTTAACCCTGCGGATAACTTTTACTTCAGGGAAAGTATATGATTATCTGCATGTTCCGGCCAGCATTTATGTTGCAATGAAGAAGTCGGGTTCGAAGGGCATCTTTCTGAATACGTTTATTAAAGGGCATTATCCGTTCAAAAAGCGTACGTGAGCCGTGCATCGTCAATCGGCAATCAGCAACCCGCCTCCACAGACAGGTCGTTAATTGGTAGTCGTCAACTTTAAACAATAAACAGAAGGCTTTGAACTATGAATTTTTCTCTTCAATAAGCTTCTCCCTGATCTTGTATTCTTCCATATCTATCAGTGACAGGTATTTCCTGATCAGCTCTTCATCATATTCCTCTTTATGATTCATTTTAGTGAGCATATCCCGTTGCCGTTCCAACAGATCAATATAAAAGAGTTGAAAGCTTCTTAAGGTATTTTCTGATAAATTGCCCGGCGCTTCCAGTTGCTGGGTGAGCAATTTCATGTCTATTTTCATGCGCTCATACAGGTTCTTCAAATGCTCATTGGCTTTATTTTCCCCCAGCTTTTCTTCTACGAATTGTATGGAGCATTTCGTGAGTTTCTGTTGAATAAATAACTCCTGTTCATGTTCAGGTTTGCCGGCCTGGCTGAATTGCGGCTTTATTACCCTTATCAGCCAGGGTAAGGTAAGGCCCTGGAATACCAACGTAACGAGAATGACAATGAATGTGATGAAGAGGATGAGGTTACGGTAAGGGAAAGGCTGATTGTCATTGATGAGCAGCGGAATAGAAAGTGCTGCCGCCAATGATACCACTCCCCGCATGCCGGCCCAGCCGATAATGAACGGATTGCGCCAGCCCGGACTTGCGTCGGCCACTGTTATAAAACGGCTCATAAAGCGGGTAAACACAGAAGCGCCCAATGTGCAAAGGATGCGGCAGATGATAAGGGCCAGTGAAATGATCAAACCATAGCTGATAGCGGTACCCACGCTGGTATCGCCCAGCTGTTGGGTAATGGAAGGTAACTGTAACCCGATAAGCATAAATACCAATCCATTTAATACAAACACCAGGTTCGCCCAAACATTCACCTGTTCAATACGGCTGCGATAAGTGAACATACTTTGCCGTTTGCTGCTCAAAAACAAACCGCCGCTCACAACCGCGAGCACACCAGAAAAATGAAAATGTTCCGCACTGTAATACATGCAATAGGGCGCAACCAGTGTAAGTATGATCTGGATACTGGCTGTGGTTGGCAGCCATTTGTTAACTGCATAAAAAACAAGCGCTACGGCCAATCCGATCACTGTTCCCATAACGATCACCAGGAAAAAGCTGCCGGCCGCTTCATTGAAATGGAACTGACCAGTGATCACCGCGGCGATGGCAAAGCGGAAAACGATCAGCGACGAAGCATCGTTAAGCAGGCTTTCCCCTTCGAGAATGCTCACCATGGCTTTCGGTACTTTCACCTGCCGCATAATGGTGGAGGCCGAAATAGCGTCGGGCGGTGAAACGATACCACCCAATAAAAATCCCAGCGCCAGGGTGAATCCCGGAATGCATGCCCAGGATACAAAGGCAATAACAGTAGATGTAAGAATAACGATGGGAAAGGCAAAACTCATGATCACGCGGCGCCATTTCCAGAATTCTTTCCACGATACCTGCCAGGCAGATTCATACAGCAAGGGCGGTAAAAAGATAAAGAAAACCAGTTCCGGGTCAATGGTAACATGCGAAAAGGCGTCCATAAAACTGAGCGCCAGTCCACCCAAAACGAGGACAATAGGGTACGCCAGCTTAAGCCTGTTGGCTAACATGACCAGGGCCAGAATGATCAGGATCAGATAAACGTATTGAATAAACTGTTGCTGCATGGGCGGGTGTTGGGCATAAAAATAGGAAAAGCCCGGTATGTTAAAAAATGACCGCCAGCAGATTACGATGAAACAAGGGAAATGCCGCAGTTTAAAATATGCTGCGGCATTTCTTATTTACGTTTATTTATTTCCGTTCATGGAACAGGCAGACCACCAGTAAAGGAATGGTGATCCACAAGATATAATACCATTTAGGGTGGGACACCATGCCTCTTTCCAAAGCAATGGCGCTTGCCAGTACCAATAATACAGCAAAAGACATACCCACAGAAACTCGTTCGTGATTTCTGTACATGGCTACAATTTTGCAGTGAGATAATAAATTACATCAGACAAACCTGGTTCTTAGAACATCAGGCCAGGGGATACCGAGTTATGGTATTTGTAAGTAGAGAAGTAATACAGACGGGGACAAAAAGGGACAAACTCGGGAAATGACCAGGTAACGGTATTACTAATGTCAAGTATTACATACCTGACAAAATTAGTGATGCGTTTATATAATATTATACCGGTCATTTATTCCAATTTACTAAAATAAACAGGCATAAGCAATACGCCCGAATTAATACTTCGTTAAAACTAACCGAACCTGTTCCCTGGCTTTTTTGCCTGCCGATAGTAAGTTATATTTGAAATTTTGAACCGGCATTTATGGAAGTTATAGTTGCATTATTGACCCTGATACTACTGGAAGTTGTTCTTGGAATAGACAATATCATTTTTATTTCGATTGTTACCGGGCGGCTGCCGCTGCATCAGCAAAAGAAAGGCCGGCGGCTGGGGCTGTTGCTCGCCATGGTAATGCGCTTGTTGCTGCTCACGGTCATTTCCTGGATATTGAAGCTCGAAAAAGACTTTTTCACTGTTTTTGGTGTAGGTATTTCCGGTAAAGACCTTATTTTGATCGCTGGTGGATTGTTCCTGTTATATAAAAGCGCCGCAGAGATCTATCATAAAATGGAAGGTGAATCGGGAGACACTTCAAAAGATATTAAAGTAACGGGCTTCCGCAGCGCCATTGGCCAGATCCTGGTGCTCGACCTGGTCTTCTCAATAGACAGTATCATTACGGCCGTAGGTATGGTGAAAGAACTGTGGGTAATGTACGTTGCAGTTATTGTAAGCGTGGGCATAATGTTATTTGCTGCAGAACCAATAAGCGGCTTTGTGAACAGGCACCCCGCCTTTAAAATGCTTGCGCTTAGCTTTTTATTACTCATCGGTTTTGCCCTCATTGGGGAAGGCATCGGATTGCACATCCCGAAGGGATATATTTATTTCTCTATGGCTTTTGCCTTACTCGTTGATCTGTTCCAGATGCGAATGAACCGGCCTAAAAAAACCACTACTGTGCAAACGCATGAGCACTACCTGCCCGGTGAAGCTGAAAAGGTGAAGAAGGGATTTTAACAGCAGGTTGATTAATGTCCTTTTCACTTTGTTATGCCGCTATATTGGGTTAAATTTGCGCAGTGAGATACATTTCTATTGTTTGCATATTATTTATTCTTCTCGTTAAGAGCTTTTCTGCAGAAGCAGGAAGGCCCTTGCCAGTAAATAATGTATCCACAGACAAGTCGGCCAGCTTCTCAGCAGCTGATCTTTTACACGATATATCAGGTGAAGTTGTGCGTCCCGTTCGGTATACGCGGTTCTTTTCTACAAGGGATCACCGGGTTACGGAAGGAACAATAACGGTTAATCACCTGAGCAGTTATATAGCTTTCGCATTGCGGAAACGCGTTGCAGTATTTCCTGCTGTACATTGGTCTTCATTGGTAAGGCTGCTATTATTTCCCAATCACTATTTCTGGTAAACGCTGTTTGCTGAAAACAGACTTCATCGGGTAATGATCTTCAGATCATTAACGGATTTGTATTACCTAAACTGTAACACGTATGTCAGATATAGTGATCATACTATTATTAATAGTGCCTATACTTATTGTTGTCGTTATATTAAACAGTGCCAATAAAAGGCGTAAAAAGAGAGCACAAAAAAAGATCAACAGTTTTATTGCGGAAGCTACCCGGCAAACCGGCATCTCGAATTATTTCCGTAAACAGCTGCTGCATCAAACCGTCATTATTGATGAAAGGTTGAGGAAGTTATTGATCGTTGAACACAATGGTGTTTTTTCATTCGATGTTTATCCGCTCGATGCCATCAAAAATAATGTGGTGGTGAACCAGAATATGACCTTCACCCCACAGGGAGGAGGGCAGAAGCAGGAACATGTTACCACCAGGGTAGGGCTGGAGCTTTCCTTCAAAAAGTCGGACGACCGCAAATTCCTGACTTTATATGATCATCATGAACATAATGTTTATTTGATGGCCGACCTGGAAAAGGAGGCCCATCAATTGCGGGAAACAATTGAAAAGGCCAGAAATGGTGTGCAATAATAAACTACACTACTATGGGACATTTACCGCATTTGATAACCGACCTGGCGCTGATCCTGGGCGCGGCAGCGATCAGCACCCTCATATTCAAGCGGCTTAAGCAGCCGCTGGTGTTGGGGTACATCATTGCCGGGTTCCTGGTAGGCCCCTATTTTCATTTCGTTCCAACGGTTGTAGATAAAGAAAATGTTGAAACCCTGGCGGAGATCGGCGTGATCTTTTTGCTGTTTAGCCTGGGCCTTGAATTCAGTTTCAAAAAATTGATCCGGGTAGGCGGGGCCGCTTCTATTACCGCCCTGGTAGAAATAGTTTTTATAACTGTGGCCGGTTTCTTCCTGGGCCGGTTGATGAACTGGAGTACGATGGACAGTCTTTTCCTGGGTGGCATGCTGGCCAGTTCTTCCACGACCATTATCCTGCGGGCATTTGATGAGCTGGGATTGAAAACAAAAGCCTTTGCAGGCATTGTTTTCGGCGTGTTGATCGTTGAAGATATAGTTGTCATCCTGCTGATGGTATTATTGTCTACAGTAGCAGTGACCCGCGTGTTTGAAGGATCTGAAATGTTATTGACCATCCTTAAGCTCATTTTCTTTTTAGTGTTATGGTTCATTGGCGGCATTTTTCTATTGCCCACTTTGCTGAAGAAAGCAAAGAAAATAATGACGGAAGAAATACTGTTGATCAGTTCGCTGGCGCTTTGTTTAGGCATGGTGGTACTGGCTACCGTAGTAGGTTTCTCAGCAGAGCTGGGTGCCTTTGTGATGGGATCGATCATTGCGGAAACAACTTCAGCTGAAAAAATTGAACATCTGTTAAAACCTGTAAAGGATCTTTTTGGCGCTATCTTCTTTACCTCGGTGGGCATGATGATCGATCCGGCCAATATGGTAGCGTATGCACAACCTATCTTCTATGTTACTTTACTTACATTATTCGGCAAATTGATCAGCACAACGGTGGGCGCCCTGCTATCCGGACAGCCATTAAAACAATCGGTACAGGTGGGAATGAGTATGGCCCAGATCGGTGAGTTCGCGTTTATCGTAGCTACCCTGGGTCTGTCACTGGGTGTAACTTCCGCCTTTCTATTCCCGGTAGCTGTAGGCGCTTCGGCTATTACCACGTTTACAACGCCGTATCTGATCAAGCTGTCGGGACCATTGTATCATTGGCTCGAAAGAGTATTGCCAGCGCGATTGATCACCCGGCTGAACAAATACAGTTCGGCATCGAGGAATGTGGCCCGGACCAGTGAATGGCGGCAGTTCATTCGGTCAACGGTCATTAACGGCGTGTTGTTGAGTATTATCATTATTGCCATCATCGTCTTTTCATCTCATTATATAGAACCCTGGATCAATAAGAACGGCGATTCGCTGACTTTAAAGATCGGCACCTGTTTACTGGCGCTGTTGATCTTAAGTCCGTTTTTATGGGCGCTTGCCATCCGTTCTCCTTCCGATGTTTATAAAAAGGTGATGGACGATTCCCAGTTCAGGGGCACTTTTTATGTAGTAAGGCTTATCAGACTGGCCCTTGTTGCCTTCTATGTGGGGTTTTTACTGCACAGGTTCTTTAATCTGTACACGGGTATCTTGTTTACGGCATTTACGCTGGGATTACTGCTCATTTTCTCAAAAAAGATCCAGGCTTTGTATGATAAGCTGGAACACCGGTTCGTATCTAATTTGAATGCGCGGGAAGTTGAAACATCCCGGCTGAACCGTACTGAGCTGGCGCCGTGGGACGCCCATATTGTTCCGGTGGTTGTGCCGGTACGGGCTGCCTGTGTTGGACAAACATTGAATGAATTGAAGTGGCGTGAATCGATTGGCGTAAATGTCGTAATGATAAAGCGGGAAGATTACCAGATCGCTGTGCCTGACCGCGAACAGGTGATCTATCCGAATGATACCTTACTGGTATTGGGCACCGATCACCAGATCCAAAGATTGAAGGTGCTGATCAGGGCGGAAAATGAACCTGTACAACAGGATATGGACGATGTGGCTTTGTTTAATTATTTCATTGCAGAAAATGATCCCCTGGCAGGTAAAACCATCAGGGTATCAGGCCTGCGCGATGAAGCCAGGGCCCTGGTGGTAGGTATTGAACGGAACAATGACCGGCTGTTGAACCCGGAATCTGATACCGTTCTCGAGGCCAACGACAACCTGTTTATTGTAGGCGATCCCAGGCGCATAAAAGAGTTGTTGTTACACACAAAATAAATACATGGCGCTGCACCAAGAAGGAACGCCATGTCTCTCTGTTTGTCGCTAGTGTTTTTGGAGTCTGTAGATCAAAGGGATCCGGTGCAGCGGATCCCTTTTTAAATGGGATAAGCCGTAATACTCTTCGTTTCAGATAGTACAAAAAAACTCTGCACGGTAGTGATATTGGGCAGCGTTGCCAGCTTATTGCGATAGAAGTCGTGATAGGCGTCCATGTCGCTGGTAGCAATGCGCAAAATAAAATCAAAAGTACCGGTCATCTGAAAACATTCCATCACCTCGGGAAATCGCGACACTTCTTTTTCGAAACTGGCCAGGGTTTGCGCCGTATGGTCATTCAGCAATACATGCGAGAAAGCGATAAGCCCCTTGTTTATTTTCTTCCGGTCGAGCAAAGCCACGATCTTCCTGATATAACCCTGTTCCTTGAGTTTGCGAACACGCTCATGAACCGTGGCTACTGATCTATTCAGTTCGAAAGCGATCTCCTTATTCGTAAGCGAAGCATCTTTTTGCAGCAGTCGCAGGATCTGCCAGTCAACTGCATCTAATTCGGTTGGGTGCATAATGAAAAAAATATCAGTAAAAGCTGTATACGTAACGGATTATCCGAATAAAAATAAGAAAATGATCCAGTTTTCCATAAAATTTTCGGAATTATAGCCAGGGTATTGGAAATAATAATAAACACCGCCAATTTTAGTGAAAATTAAGCACATGCCTGCAACTGGAACCAGGACCACCAATGAGAACAAATTTCGGCACTTATGGAAGCTGGTGGGCAATACGCCCATGCTCGAGTTGCAGTACAACCACAAAGGCCAGGAACATAGCATTTATGTAAAATGTGAACATTACAATTTAACCGGCAGTATTAAAGACCGCATGGCGCTGTACATTCTGCAGGAAGCTTATCAACAGGGCAGAATAATGCCTGATGATAAAATTGTAGAAGCTACCAGTGGTAATACAGGGATCGCTTTTGCCGCCATCGGCAAAGCCCTGGGACATGATGTAAAGATCATTATGCCCGACTGGTTATCGCGGGAGCGGATGGATATCATAAAAAGCCTCGGTGCAGCAATAGAGCTGGTAAGTAAAGCGCAGGGTGGTTTCCTGGGCAGTATCCGGCTCAGTGAAGAGTTGTATGCGCAGGGCGGTGTATTCTTACCCAGGCAATTTGAGAATGATCACAACGCAGCCGCACATGCGTTTACAACCGGCCGGGAAATTTGGGAACAATTAGAAAATTATGGAGTTCAACCGAATGCTTTTGTTGCCGGGGTAGGAACCGGTGGTACCGTGATGGGGGTCGGGCAGTATTTAAGAAGCCGGCAGCAGGATATTTTTGTGCATCCCCTGGAACCGGCGGAGTCACCTACCCTCACTACCGGTTATAAAGTAGGCAGTCATCGCATCCAGGGCATCTCCGATGAATTTATTCCGGCCATCGTGAAACTCGATGAACTGGATGAAGTGGTGCAGGCGCATGATGGTGATGCAATTCTGATGGCGCAAAAACTGGCCAAGGAATTGGGACTGGCCGTAGGTATATCTTCAGGCGCCAATGTAATAGGCGCTATTAAACTAAAGGAAAAATTAGGTAAGGCCGCTGTTGTGGTAACCATTTTGCCCGACAGCAATAAGAAATACCTCAGTACCGACCTGGTAAAAGAAGAACCGGTGAAGGAAGGCTATTACACCCCACAGATTAGTTTTACGGGGTATAACACGATCAGCAGGCTTTCAACGATGTCGTTATAACATTTATAATACCTGAACATAACTATTGTTTATGCGTTTCACAACGAAATTACTTTTCGCTGCGTTGCTCCTATTGTCCTTACAGCGCGTAACTGGCCAGATCCTGAAACCGGTACGCTGGAGTTATGGCGCTAAAAAGACCAGTGCTACCGAAGCTGTTGTATTCATTAAAGCCACGATCGATGAAGGCTGGCATTTATACTCACAGCATGTAGCTGAAGGTGGTCCGGTTAAAACAACCTTTACATTCCCCGCTTCAAAAGAGTATACATTGAACGGCAGTACGCAGGAACCCAAACCCATTGTACGGATGGAAAGCGCTTTCAATATGCAGGTGGCGTTCTTTGAAAAATCGGTGATCTTTCAGCAAAAGATAAAACTGAAAAAACAACAAACAACGGTAAAAGGCAGTGTTGAATATATGACCTGCAATGATGAAAAATGTTTGCCGCCCGACACGCAAGCTTTCAGCATTCCTATTAAGTAATCGTTTATTTCTGGTACTATGTCAATTCGATCCCACCTGAATACGGGGCTCAGCAGTTTGCTGTTGATCCTGTTTTTATTGACCGGCATTCAGCCAGCGTTTAGCCAGGACACCGTTTCTACAGACGATGTGGAGTTTACGCCGATAACCGATAGCGTTCCTGCTGTTTTAGATACGGCAAGCCGGACCGTCATGGATTCAGCTGTTGCTGTACGGACGGTGGTAAAAGCGGCCGATGCCGCTGCGCCGCAATCCCTGCCGGCCATATTTATTGCCGGTTTGCTGGGTGGTTTTGCTGCTGTGCTCATGCCTTGCATATTCCCGATGCTGCCGATGACCGTGAGTTTCTTTACAAAAAGCGCAACGGGAAAAGGCGCTGTGGGCAGGGCGGTGATCTATGGGCTTAGCATTATTGTTTTGTATGTATTGCTGGGATTACTGATCACGGTACTATTTGGCGCCGATGCATTGAACGATCTGTCGACGAACGGCATTTTCAACTTTTTCTTTTTTGCGCTGCTTGTCGTTTTTGCCGCTTCGTTCCTGGGCGCTTTTGAAATTGTATTGCCTTCGGGTTGGGTAAATAAAGTAAGCAGTAGGTCGGGCAGCAAAGGACTAGCGGGCATATTCTTCATGGCGGCCACGCTGGCACTTGTGTCCTTTAGTTGTACCGGTCCTATCATTGGAACATTATTAGTGCAGGCCGCTACCACCGGCGCCCTGCTGGGGCCTGCTGTAGGCATGTTCGGTTTCTCCTTTGCGCTGGCGTTGCCTTTCACCTTGTTCGCTTTATTTCCTTCCTGGTTGAATGCATTGCCCCGCTCAGGCGGCTGGCTCAACAGCGTGAAAGTGACATTGGGTTTTATTGAGCTGGCGCTGGCGCTGAAATTCCTGAGTAATGTAGACCTGGCCTATCACTGGAACTGGTTCGACCGCGAAGTGTTCCTCGTATTGTGGATCGTGATCTTTGGCTTGCTGGGTATGTACCTGCTGGGAAAACTGCGGTTCAGTCATGATAGTGCCGTAACCCATATAACCGTACCACGATTGTTCCTCTCGATCATTTGCCTTGCATTTACCATTTACCTCGTGCCGGGCTTATGGGGTGCGCCTTTGAAAAGCGTGAGCGCTTTTTTACCGCCCATGTCGAGCCAGGATTTTGATCTGTCATCAGGTATTGGTCATGAAAAAAATAAAATAATTGATGTGCCCAGGAAGTATGCGGATCTTTTTGAGGCGCCGAAAGGATTTCAACCTTTTTTTGATTATGAAGAAGGTATAGCCTACGCTCAACATACAGGTAAGCCGGTAATGATTGATTTTACCGGCCATGCCTGTGTGAACTGCCGCAAGATGGAAGCGAATGTGTGGCCCGACGGGGAAGTGGCAAAACTCATCAATGACGAGTATGTACTGATACAATTGTATGTAGATGATAAGACCAGTTTGCCGGATCCCGAACAATACACAACACCGGAAGGACGCCGGATAAAAACGATCGGCAATAAATGGAGTTTCCTGCAAACCAGTGTTTTTAAAGCCAACTCGCAACCTTTTTATGTATTGCTCGATCCGAAAACAAAACAGTTACTCGCGCCGCCGCAGGGCGCCGATTACGATGTAACCCGGTATAAACAATTCCTGAAGAATGGCTTGTCGTCGTATGAGCAGCTGGTGAACTAAACCGTACGTTCGATATAGTAAAGGCGTGGCACACTGTTAAAGTTTGTCACGCTTTTTTTATTGGTAAAACTGATTGAGCCGGATTTTATCCTAATTTAATGGCTCATTCCATGGAAATTAAAAATAATTTGATGAAACTTCCTTTGACCGCCACGGTGGTTTTTCTTTTATTTGCATCCATTATAAAAGGACAATCGAAAGTGTGGACTACATCAGCGCAGCCATTAAAAGAAATTGAGCAGTTACGTAAACTGATTAAAGCACCGGTTTTTAAGAATAAAGATTTTGTGGTAACCAGTTATGGCGCCAAAGGCGACGGCGTTACCAAAAACACGGAAGCCTTCAAAAAAACGATCGAAGCCTGTAATGCCAATGGCGGCGGAAGGGTAGTGGTGCCTGCCGGCAAATTCCTCACCGGTCCCATCTATCTTAAAAGCAATGTAAATCTGCACTTACAGGATAATGCTACCATTCTTTTCAGCCAGGACCCCAAAGATTACCCGATCGTTTTCACGCGCTGGGAGGGCATGGAATGTATGAACTATTCGCCCCAGATCTATGCCTGGAAAGAGGAGAATATAGCTATAACGGGGACGGGTAAACTCGATGGCAATGCCAATAAGGAAGCCTGGTGGCCCTGGTGCGGAAATCCAAGATTTGGCTGGAAGCAAGGTATACCGAGGCAGCAGCCCGACAGAGACAGCCTGCATGTGCTCATGCGTAACCAGGTTGATCCGCGCAAAAGGGTATTTGGTGAAGGCCATTATTTACGGCCCAGTATGTTGCAGCCTTATCATTGTAAAAATATCCTGATCTCGGGCGTAACAATGATCAGCTCACCCATGTGGTTTATCAATCCCGTGATGTGTGAAAATGTAACGGTAGAAAAAGTAAAAGTAGAATCGCGCGGGCCTAATACCGACGGCTGTGACCCTGAGGCCTGCAAGAATGTATTGATCAAAGATTGTTATTTCGATACGGGCGATGATTGTATAGCCATTAAATCCGGACGTGATGAAGATGGCAGAAGGATCGGCCGGCCCGCCGAGAACCACCTTATTGAAGGATGCCAGATGAAAGCAGGTCATGGCGGAGTGGTGATCGGTAGCGAGATAGCCGGTGGCGCGCGGAATATCTATGCCATCAACTGTACCATGAACAGTCCCCAGCTTGACCGCGTATTACGGATCAAAACAAGTTCATCAAGAGGCGGCGTTATCGAGAATGTGTTTATGAAAGATGTTAAAGTGGGTACGTATAAAGAATCAGCTGTACATTGTAATATGTTTTATGAAAAGCCAGGCAGCTTCATTCCTGTAATCCGGAATATCTGGGTGGAGAACCTTCACGTAGAAGATGGCGGTGAATATGCAGTGTATGTGCATGCCTACAAAGATTCCCCGGTGCAGCACCTGAAGATCGTTAACAGCACTATCAATGGTGTTAAAACGCCTATGAAGATAGATCATGTGAAAGACATGGAGCTGCAGAATGTGATGATCAACGGGGAACCAGCCAAAATAACTGCTGCGCCTGCCATGCAATGAGCTGTTAAACTGTTGGCAAAAAAGAGCTGGCGCTTTTGAGGCGGAAGTAAACGATATAGTGTAAGGCTTACTAAATAAATAAAGGAGGATCGCCCGTTTGCGATCCTTTTTTTGTTGGCTCATTCTCATCATCAGCACCCAATTGTGCGCCTGTTTATTGTCCCTTACCAGGTTGATTTAATAATCTGCCTGTCCGATCTCGAGTTTGTAAATTTTATTGTTGGCGTCAATATGGAATTTGAAATAGGTTTTGAAATTCCCCCAGGTGTCGCTATGAAATTTTCCATAAACAGACCGGCCACTGTCCTTCACTATATCAACGCTGGTGAATCGCTCGGTGCCGATGGCCCGGGTAGAGAACTTTTGAAAATCCCGCGGGCGGCCATCATCCAGCAATTGTGCATCTTTTGTGAAATGCGAAAGCCATAATGGTGAGTCGCCTTTTTGCCAGGCCTCAAACGCAGATCTTACAATGGGATTGCTTAGCTTGCTTGTATCCATATATATTGTTTTAGCATATTTTTTATTGCATTCACTTTTTACTTCCGCAGCCACACCGCCAACGGATAAAATAAACGCGATCAGTAATCTTGGGAAATGCATGATTGTAAATTTGAAAGTGATGGTATGATGCTGCTATTTACGCCATAGCGCCATTTACGCCAATGGTTTGTCCGCTGATCCATTTGGCCTCATCGCTCGCCAGGAAGCTGACTACTTTGGCTATGTCTTCCACTTCGCCCAGGCGATTAAAGGCGTTTAGCGAGGCGAGGCGGTCAATCTGCTCCTGGGTTTTTCCTTTGGTGAACAATTCAGTGTTGGTAGGACCAGGCAGGATGGCGTTTACGGTGATACCTCTGTTGCCTGCTTCTTTGGCAAACACGCGGGTCAGTTGTTCTACAGCGGCTTTGGTGGCTACATACGTTGAGTAAGAGGGCGTCATGACACGGGTTTGCGTGGTTGATGTATTAATGATGGTGCCTCCGTTGGCCAGTTTCGTAGCAGCCTCGCGCATGGTGTTGAAGGTGCCACGTACATTGATCTCGAATTGACGGGTAAAATCTTCATCGGTAGTGTCTTTCAGCAGTTTGGTGATCATGATGCCGGCATTGTTGATCAGCACATCTATCCTGCCAAAATGAGCAATGGCGGCATCGAACAGGGCGGTAACTTCGGCAGGTTTACTTACATCGGCTTTCAGGGCAATGGCATCACCACCATTATTCCTGATGGCCTTAACTGTTTCATCGGCTTCGCTTTGAGAGCCTGCATAATTGATCACTAATTTAGCACCATGGCCGGCTAATTGTTTAGCAATAGCAGCGCCAATTCCTCTTGAAGCGCCTGTTACCAATACCACTTTGTTGTTTAACGAGTTCATAAGACTTTGTTTTTATTTGTTGTATTTGTTTCAATTGACAACACAAAGATGGCTCATGAACGGCGCCCTGAACGTACAAGGATTACAGCATGAGTTGCAAATTTCTAAGATCGGCTCTTAAAACAACGGTGGCTGTCCCACTCAGGCAGGTATGTGTTGATAACCATCCATTTAATGTTTGGGTTGTTCAGCGGCAGGAGAATAAGTCTGGTAAACGTCTTAATCAAACAATCGGTAGCTATGGGTGGTGGCATCACAATTGAAGCTGAAATGCATCTATTGGCGCAGTCCGTCATTACGATGGACACCATCTTATCAGCAGAAGGAGGCAGGGCGGTTAAAATAAAACAGATAAAAGCATAAGGCGATATTCAACAGATCAACGAAGCTATGCACGCCTGTTGAAAGGCGATGTAAAATATCACTTCGTCATTGATATGAATTCGCTGATAAAAGTATAAGATCAAAAACAACATAACCACGCATTAATGGCTAGGGTATTTATTACAGGTTCGGCAGATGGCCTTGGGCAGTTGGCAGCAAAGGCATTGATAGAACAAGGACACCAGGTGCTGCTGCATGCACGCAATGAAAAAAGAGCCGGGGAGGCGTTGGCCAGTGTACCCGGTGCTGAAGGGGTGGTGACGGCCGATCTTGGCAATATGGAGCAAACAAAACAGCTCGCTGCAAAAGTGAATGCGTTAGGCCGTTTTGATGCCGTCATCCATAACGCGGGCGTTTATAACACTTCAGCAAAACATATCCTCATGGTGAATACCCTGGCGCCATATATTCTCACCTGCCTCATACAAAGGCCGCAGCGCCTCGTGTACCTCAGTTCGGGCATGCATATACAGGGACGCTTTGAACCGTTAGCTCTCAAAACCGGCAATCGCATTACCTACTCCGATTCAAAGCTGCATGTGGTAATGCTTTGTAAAGCGGTAGCCCGCAAGTGGCCGGATGTATACGCCAATGCACTGAACCCCGGCTGGGTACCTACAAAAATGGGTGGGCCGGGTGCTCCCGACAGTTTGGAAACCGGGTATAAAAGCCAGGTATTGCTGGCCGTAAGCAATGAGGCCAAGGTGAAAGTAAGTGGGCGTTATTTTAGCCGGTACAAAGAAGCAAGTGCTAATCCGCAGGCCGATGATGTACAACTGCAGGAGAAGCTTTTACAGGTTTGTACCGAATTGACGGGTGTTTCGTTTCCTGAAGAGGTTTAGCAGGCAACAATGCCCTGAATGTTTGAAATTCATAAGGATTGGTTTGTTTTTCATAACTTCAATGTGAATAACCGCGATTATCTTTAGCCAGCCTGATACTACGTAGCGACATTTTTAAAGCCGATAAAACGATCAGTATGGCAACTAAAGGACCGCACAACGAAGATCCCAACGACAAAGCGCTCAATAAAGGGAGAAGAGAATTTTTAAAACATTCTTCACTGCTCACGGCGCTGGCAGTAGCGCCGCCTCATTTAGTCAAAGCAGCCGAATCGGCATTAGATGAAAAAGCAGCCGTTTATTTTGAACAGGTACCACTATCACTGGAGGTGAATGGCGTTCATCACAAATTGTCTGTTGAACCGCGTGTTACTTTACTGGACCTGCTTCGCGAACAATTGGCTTTACCGGGCACCAAGAAAGGATGTGATCATGGGCAGTGTGGGGCCTGCACCGTGCATGTAAACGGAAGACGTGTTCTTTCCTGCATGTCGTTGGCTGTTATGCAGGAAGGAAAAAAAGTGACTACTATTGAGGGACTGGCCAATGGCGACCAGCTGCATCCCATGCAGGAAGCCTTTATCAAACACGATGGCTTTCAATGTGGTTATTGCACGCCGGGGCAAATAATGTCGGGCATAGCCTGCATCCGCGAAGGACATGCTAATTCTGATGAGGAGGTCCGCGAGTATATGAGCGGTAACATCTGCCGGTGTGGTGCTTATCCCAATATTGTTAAGGCAATTGCCGATGTAAAAAAGGGAGGGCATAAGTTATGATCAATTTCGAATACCTGCGTGTTTCAACCCCCAAGGCCGCCATTGAGGCATTGAGCAGGGATAACACGTCACAGTGGATCGCCGGTGGCACGAACCTGATCGATCTGATGAAGAAAGGCGTTATGGCGCCCCAGAAGCTTATTGATATCAGTAACCTGCCTTTAAAGGAAATTAAAAAGGAGGGCAATAAGGTTCACATCGGGGCAATGGCCCTGAACAGCGATGTGGCGGAGAACGAGCTTATACAAAGAGAACAACCGCTGTTATCCCTGGCGCTGGCCGCCGGCGCCTCGCAACAGTTGCGCAATATGGCTACTGTTGGCGGTAATATGATGCAACGCACCCGCTGTCCATATTTTTACAATACCGATCTGCCCTGCAACAAACGACAGCCTGGTAGTGGCTGTGGTGCTTTAAAAGGTTTTAACCGGATGCATGCCATCTTTGGCGCATCTGATAAATGTATTGCCGTTCATCCGAGCGACATGTGTATTGCGCTGGCAGCTTTAGACGCGATGGTATTGGTGAATGGGCCAAAAGGAGACCGACGCATTCCCTTTACCGATTTTCATCGCCTGCCAGGTGACACCCCGCAAAAAGACAATACCCTCGAAAGAGGCGAATTGATCATTGGAATAGAAATACCGGACAATCCTTATAGAAAGAATGTGCATTATTTAAAAGTGCGTGACCGTAGCTCTTATGCATTTGCGCTCGTATCAGTGGCCGCGGCAATGGATCTGGAGGGCGGCACCATCAAGGATGCCCGACTGGCCATGGGTGGCGTAGCCCACAAACCCTGGCGACTAAGCGAAGTAGAAACCTGGTTAAAAGGTAAGTCGGTTTCAGACGCTGTGTTCCGTGAAGCAGCGCAGCTGGCCATGCGCGGTGCAAAAGCATATGGGCAAAACAACTTTAAATTAAAGCTGGCACCCAACGCCATCGTTGAAGCATTAAAAGCAGCCACCCAAAAAACATAAAAGAAAGCTATGGGTAAGAACTTCTTTTTCGACAGGAATGAGCCTGTTCCCATTGACCGGGTAGACGGCAGGGCAAAAGTAACCGGTACGGCCACCTATGCAGCCGAATACAAAACACAGCAGATCGCCTACGGCTTTTTAGTGGGCAGCACCATAGCAAAAGGCCGTATTAAAAGCCTGGACACAAAAATGGCGGAACGGGCGCCGGGAGTGCTTTCCGTTATTACTTATTTAAATGCACCGAAGCTGCCAGGTTATCAAACCGGGAAAGACCCTTCCAAACCACCTACAGCCGGACAGCCGCTGCGCATTTTTTATGACAATGAGATCTTCTATTACGATCAGCCGGTTGCGTTGGTCATAGCCGATACGTTTGAACGGGCTGTACATGCAGCTACATTGGTGAAAGCGCAATACGAAAAAGCGGTCCATCAAACGGAGCTCGATGCCAACCTCTCCAGGGCAAAAGTGCCTACCGGGCCCCGGTTTGAAGACTATAAGCGGGGTGAAGCGGATGCTTATAAAAATGCGCCGGTAAAAATAGAACAGGAGTATCACCATCCCATAGAAGTGCATAACCCTATGGAACTGGCCAGCATTATTGCCCGCTGGGAAGGCAAAGAACAGGTGACCGTATATACTAAAACGCAAGGTGTTGAAGCAACGCAGCGCTCAATCGCCGCTGCGTTTAAAATGCCTTTGGAAAATATTACTGTTAATGCTGAACATATAGGTGGTGCATTCGGTATGGGGCTCCGTACCTGGCCGTATGAAATTGCCTGTGTCATGGGTGCCCAAAAGATCGGCCGGCCTCTAAAGTTGGTTCTACACCGCGAGCAAATGTTTACCAATGTAGGCCATCGTCCTGAGACGATCCAAAAGATAGGCATGGGCGCTACCACTGATGGCAAACTGGTGGGGCTTACCCATGAAGCGATAGCAGATACATCTTCCTACGAAGAATTTACCGAAGCTACCGTAAACATTTCACGGTTCCTGTATGCGTGTCCGAATGTAACTACCCGCTACCGGTTGGTGCCTTTGAATATTTGTACACCCATCTGGATGCGCGGGCCCGGTGAAGCTACCGGTGCATTCGCGTTGGAATCTGCCATGGATGAGTTGGCGTTTGCCCTGAACCTGGATCCGCTCGAATTTCGGATACGCAACCATTCAGACACAGATCCCGAGCGCAACCTGCCCTGGTCAAGCAAGCATGTAAAAGAATGTTACGAAATGGGCGCCGAAAAAATAGGCTGGAAAGAGCGGAAACTACAGCCCCGGGCTTTAAAAGATGGAGACTGGTTAATAGGTTATGGCATGGGCACTGGCTCCTTTGGCGCTTTTCGCGGTGCAGCTACTGTAAAAATAAAGCTGGAGCCGGATGGTAAACTGTTGTTACAATGTTCGGTAAATGATATGGGGCCTGGCACCGCCACCATGATGACTTCCATCGCCTCCAACGAAATGGGATGGCCGGTAAACCAGATCAAAGTAGAAATGGGCAGCACTAATTTTCCTCCGGGGCCTACACAGGGCGGATCAACCGTTACTTCTACGGTAGGCGCTGCCGTTCAGGAAACCTGTACTGCATTAAAAGAGAAAATAGCGGAGCTGGCAGGTAAAGCGGGTTCCGCCTTTCAGGCGGTAAAAGCAGAAGACCTGAAATTTTCAGCAACCGGCATTTCCTTACAAAAAGACGCTTCCGTTAAAATAGCATACAACGAGCTGCTTACAAAAAACGGGTTGGCTGCACTTGAATTAACGAGGGAATCCAAAGCAAAGCAACAACAATCTTACTCTATGTATTCCTTCTCTGTGCATTTTGTAAAATTACGCGTGCATCCGCCTACGGGTCGCATCCGGATAGATCATGTTGTATCGTGTGCCGATGCCGGTACGATCGTAAGTCCGAAAACAGCCGCCAGCCAAATGATAGGTGGTGTGGTAGGAGGTATCGGTATGGCGTTAATGGAAGACATGGTGATCGACCACCGCTTTGGCAGACCGGTCAATAATAACCTGGCCGACTACCATGTGCCCGTGAATGCAGACATTCCACCAGTAGACGTTTTGTTTGTCAATAAAAAAGATCCGCACACCAATCCTATGGGTTCAAAAGGGCTGGGCGAAATAGCATTGGTAGGTGTTGCGCCGGCTGTTGCCAATGCAGTATTCAATGCCACCGGAAAACGGATCAGGTCATTACCGATCACACCAGATAAACTGATGGAATAGTCGCGGGTTACACGAGCTGTTTGCGGTAATCAGCCGGGCTTTGGCTGGTGTGTTTCTTGAAATAATTGCTGAAATGCGAGGCTTCGAGGAAACCCAGTCTGCCGGCAATTTCTTTAATGTTCAGCGTTTTGTCCTGCAGCAGCGCCTTGGCTTCAGCTATGGTCTTATCGGCGATCCACGCGGTAATCGATTTGCCGGTTTTACTGGTAATAACGCTTGAGAGGTAATTCACGTGCAGGAATTGTTTATCGGCGTAATCCTGAACGCGTAGCTGGGTGTCGGTCTTACCGCTGGCCAGATCGCGGAAATGTTGTTCCAGGTTTTGCTTGAAAGTTTTTACGATCTGGGAGCTGCGGTTGCCTTCATAAATAGGATTATAGTCCTGGAAGAAGTACTCTTTGATCTTCAACAACAGCGTTACTACACAACTGCCGATGACCTTGTTCTTGTAAGGCGAATGGCTATGGTGTTCGCGGTAAATGAATGTATACAGTTCTTCAATGATAACAAATTGTTCTGGTGTCAATACCCGGGGCTCAACGGTTTCTGTAAGCAGGAAAGAGAATTCGCGGTAGATATCCGGATGTACCTGTTCTTTTAAATAGGATTCATTAAATACAAGCAGGCAGGTGTCTGTGACCTTATGCCATTCGAACCGCCGGAAATTACCCGGGTTGGTAAAATAAACAGTTCCGGGCACCATTGGAAAATTAAGATCGTCGATGGTGTAGTTTCCGAAGGCATCCTTGATGAAAAGGAAACTGAAAAAATTGGGGCGGAAAGGAATGGAGGAAACAGGATATTCCTTGAAGAGATCTTGCAGGTAAAGGATCGAAAAGCCGGAGCTTTGATCGATAACGCTGTGTGATAACCCCATAAGGTCGTACAGTTCGTTCAGTGTCTTAACTACAAGATTTTTGGTTGACATGGCCCGAATGTAGGGAATTAGTTGATAAGTTAACAAATATGCCTGTAAGGTACGCCACATGAGCCGGCGCAGCTATTATGATCAGGCGCACCTTACAGGTTGGGCCGGGTGTTACTGCGTAGCACCGCCATTCACCAGTAAATGTTGTCCGTTTACGAATGAGCTCAGGTCGCTGGCGAAGAACTCGGCAATATTGGCTACGTCTTCTACTTCAGCCAGTCGTTTCATGGGAGAACTTTCGATCAATGATTTTCTCAGTTCAGGATAGCTGTTAGGATCGGCAAAGATGCCGGAGTGATCTACCGCAAAAGGAATGATGGAGTTCACGGTAACGCCACGATGGCCGATCTCTTTTGACAGTACATCAACCAGGTATCGGGGAACGGTCTTGCTTCCGCCATATATGGCCATGCCGGGAATGGGGAAAGCAGTGGTACTGGAAGCAATGTAAATAATGCGGCCATTGTTCTCCACGGTAAGAGCGGCTTGTTGCATGGTGAAATAAGCGCCTTTGGCGTTGATCGAAAACAGCCGGTCGAACTGTTCTTCGGTAAATTCGGTAACCGGTGTTTCAACCATTTCAATACCGGCGTTGGCCACTACGATATCTATCTTCCCGAATGTTTTAATGGCTTCTGCAAACAGACGTTTAATATCAGCCACTTTACTCACATCTGCCTGTACGGCGATCACCCGGGCGCCCATGGCGGTGATATTGGTTACTACTTCATCGGCCGAAGCTTTGTCGCGTGAATAATTGATAACGATGTCGGCACCAAGCGCGGCATAACGTTCTGCGATGGCTTTGCCTAATCCTCTTGCTGACCCGGTAATTAAGGCCACTTTGTTTTTTAAGGAGTTCATAAGTTGTCGTTTTAATTGTTTGAGTTATTTGTTGAGTTTGTTTGTCGCTATTGACAACACAAAAATGGCTTATGAACGGCCCCCTGAACGTACAAGGATTACAGCAAGCCTTACAAATTTCTAAGGTTGGTGAACCCGTGCGGAAAAGCACGTTATTGGCGGTTGTTTTAATGATATAAACAGAAAGCCCCTCCCGGTGTATCGGGAAGGGCTTCTTTTTAGTTGCTCTTTATTATGTTTACTGATAGCCCGGATTTTGGTAGGCCGCTTTTTCTTCGGCAGTCAATTCCATACGGTCCATCTGGTCTTGCGGTATAGGCCGCAGATAATGGGTAGGATTAATTGTACGTGTTACCAATTGTGGAGTATGATTTCCGTAAGCAGGGCCTGCAATTTCATAGGTACCGGCAAGTTCATTCCACTTTTGTGTACGAACAAGATCGAACCAGCGATGACCTTCGCCGAAATATTCCCGCGAACGTTCTGCGAGAATATAATTGATATCTATGGTGGCCGGTGTAGCAGCTACCATGGCAGCGCTGTTATCTGCAATAAACGGCGCATTGTCCTTGTTGGAAAACTTCCACTTGCCTGCTCTGGCACGAATTACATTGATCAGGTCGCGGGCGCTTTTGCCAGCTGCCGGAGTAGCGCCTTTAACAGCCGCTTCAGCAGCTATGAAATACAGTTCGGAAAATTTGGCGATCTTGAACGGACGGGTGCTTGTGGCATTTGGCTGGCCCAGGCCTGCGCCATTATCGGTTCTGTATACGCCCAGTTTCCATAAATTAGGAAATACAATCCTGCTGATGGCGCGGGGCGTGATCACCCAATCTGCCCTGCCGGTTATCTGGCCGGCGCCAATATTATTGGCAGCAGGTTTATCGGCAAAAGTAGCTCCGGAAGGATAGGTGATAGCAGGCGCCAGTGATTCATCCTCAAGGAAGGTTAGTATGGGCTGCCCCGGCGTTACTGGTAATCCGTTCGCATTGTACAAGGTGGCATTCGTTGTGCCTCCTTTTGGCCAGTTACCTCTGAAGACGGTAGTGAAAGTACCGTCATACCGAGAGTCGAGCGTTTTATCGGCAAAGGTGTTCGTAATAGCTCCGATAGTTGGCGCCATACGGGTGTAAGGCCGTCCCAAAGGCTGGGCCGCTTCGCGCTGTACAGAACTAATGCCGGCGCCGGTACCGGTAGCATCTGGTGAGCTTCTGATTACCGTATAGTTAAAGGTTACCATCCAGGTGGCGGAGTTTCTGCCATTGCCGGCCTCTGAATCAAAGCAGGCAAGACAAGCTCCGTTATAAAACTCGCTTTCCTGCGTATGATCGGCATACAGTAACATTTCCTTGTTGCGGTCATTACCTCCTACATGAAGGTCGTAGAATGTATTCTCAAGGCCATAAGGACCTGGGTTCTCTATCGCTTGAACAGCTATGTCATAGGCTTTTTGAAAGTACCATTGTGCATTTTGACCATCGGGGTCAGTCCTACTGGTTAACGGGTAGGTTGGAATGTTATTCGGATTCTGCAGCCACCAGCCATACGTTAAATACGCTTTTGCCAGGTAAAGCCGTGCCACTGTTTTTGTAACGCCACCGGTTACCCGGGGTACAGCCGGCAACTCATCAATTGCCTGCAGCAGATCGGGGAATATAGCTTTCGTATATACTTCAGGCACGGTGTTGCGCACAGATTTCCTTGAAGGCGCTGTATTGAATTTCAATTCACCTGCACCCAGATCCAAAGGCACGCCGCCAAACGTTTGCACCAACAGGAAATAATCGAAGGCGCGGAAAAACCTGGCTTCAGCGATCAGCGAAGCGGGGAAGCCACCCACAGCAGTGGCATTCTCGATGATACCACTGGCGGTATTGATGTTTGAAAAGGCGGTTCCCCATAATACATCTGAGCGGCTGCTGGCTGGTGTTAGATTTCCAACACCGCTCAGATCCGCATCCTTGAAGTTGGCATCAGCCGACTGGGCCCAGGTATATTCATCGGTACCGGTCTCCAGCGTATTATAAAAATAGGGCTGTCCGTATATAAAGCGAAGGTGGGCATATTGTGATGTTATACCGCCCTGCACGCCTTTTTCAGTTTTAAAGAAATTGGGATCATAAAAGCTGCGCGGCTCTTCCTCCAATACTTTTTTACACCTTGAAAATAACAGCATGGTACATGCTGATAATACAAGTGATTTTATAAGCAGATGTTTCATAATACTAAATGATTTAAAATGTCAAATTAACGCCAACAATATAATTCCGGGTCGATGGGCTGTTATAGCCGACAGTAAGGATGCGCCTGAGCAGATTCGGATTGGAGCTGATAGCTCCTGTTGAAGAAACATTCTCGTTACCGAACGAGTTGGTTTCAGGATCGAGCCCTGATTCTTTGTGAAACGGCGAGAACATGACAAATGGGTTTTGCGCGGTAAAGTACATGCGCATTTTAAGACCCGAATTTTTCATCAGGCGCTGGTTGAAGTCATAGCCCAATGTGATGGTGCGTATTTTCAAGAAAGAGCCATCAAAGTAACTGAGCGTGCTGCCATACTTGGGGTTATCACTGCTGACAATACCGCCGGGTTTAGGATACTTTGCACCTGTATTCTCCGGTGTCCAGTAATCTACATCGATATTGTTGCGGCGGCCGCTCAACAAATTAAGATAACCGCTTGAACCATGTATGGTGCTGAAAAGTATGCCCCCCTTTCTGAAAAAACCTACAACACCCAAATCGAACCCTTTATATGAAACACGGGTATTGAAGCCGCCCTGAAAATCAGGGTCCACATCCAGCACCTGTCTGTCAGCCGGTCCAATGGCCCGCTCGGGTGTACCGTCTGATTTATACCCGCCAGTATATTTCACTTTGATCATCCCCACATTTCCACCCGGCTCCAGCGTGGTTAAATAGGGATCGTCTTTTTGCCACAAGCCCTCTCTCTCGTAATCGTATATAGCATTGATATTGTGGCCTACAAACCACCAGTTGCCTTCATCACGGCTTTGTCCGGAAGCAAGGGATACCAGTTTGTTGTTATTTACAAAGAAATTAACGCCCGCGTCCCAGGTAAAGCCATTCACATTGTCGAGGATCGTACCATTCAAACCAAGTTCGAAACCTTTGTTTTCCGTTGCTCCAATATTGGCTGTATAGCTGGTAACCCCCGAAGTTGGCGGCAGGTCGAGGCCGAGCAAAATGTCTTCGGTCTTTGTAATATAATATTCGATCGTACCTGACAAACGATTTTTGAGTATGCTGAAGTCAACTCCAACATTCCAGGTCTTGGAGAACTCCCATCCTAAATTGGCGTTGGGCAATTGAGATACATACAGGCCGGTGGCGTAATTGGTGGGACCAAAATTGTAGGGTCTTGTGTCCAGTCGTCCCAGGGTTGCATAGGGGTTGATCGCCTGGTTAGAGGTTTGGCCAAAACCTGCCCGCAATTTCAAATTATCGAATACGGGAAGGCCCTGCATGAACGATTCATTCGTCAGGTTCCAACCCACAGAGATCGCCGGATAGGTATGCCATTGATGTCCCGGCGCCAACCTTGAGGATGCATCCGAACGCACCGTAGCCGAGATCATATAACGGCTGTCGTAAGAATACATCACACGTCCCATTACCGACTGAAGTCCCCATAACTGGTACTCCTGGTTAGCAGGGTCTATAGTTATCTGTCCTGCGGCCTGACCGATGTTATAGAATTGAAAGTCATCGGCCTGGATGTCACGGGCCGCCATATTCGATCTGTTGTATTTATTCTGTTCTACAGAATACAGGGCCACCGCATTAAAGGTATGTTTGCCAATTGTGCGGTCGAATGTAAGCAGGTTTTCCAGTGTGTAGTGAACGGTATTCCTGTTATCAACAGAAGCAGAGGAAGCCGTATTCGGGTTTAGCGCATCGCCTACTCCTGCGCCGGTATAGGCGCCATTATGTGTTTGGATATAATCGAGCCCCAGGTTCACTCTGTATTTCAACCCATTCAGGAAAGGCGCTTTCACTTCGCCATAAATAGCATTGTAGGTAGCGAAGCCGCGGGTTTCATTCAACCACTGGTCATTGTCCCTTAAGTTCTTTACAACGTCTTTCGTATAAACGAACTGGTTATCGGCTATCATGCGTATGCCCCTTCTCAAACTTCCGTCGGGGTTGTACGGGGAAGAAATAGGCGTCATGCTTAAAGTATTATAAAGGCCTACCTGGCTTCCTTCAGTTTGATTGTAGTTGGTATTGGTAGTAACGCCGAAACGGAAGAGTTTGCCCACCTGTTGGTCTATTGAACCGCGCAGTGAGTACCGTTTATATTGCTGGGTAGGCACCACACCCTGGTTCAGGTAGTAACCGCCGCCGAAATTGTAACTGCCCGTTTCAGTACCTCCTGAAAGACTGATATTGTGGTCGGTTACGATGCCTGTTTGATAGAACAGGTCCTGCCAGTCGGTATTGATGCTGTCTGCCTCATCTTGTCCGTTCGTATATTGACCGGCCGCTTTACGCAGTGCAACAAACTTGGGCCCGTCCATCATGGGATATTTGGCAAACACTTTTTGTGCGCCAACATAGCCGCTGTAATTGATGCGGGGCTTTCTGTTCCTGCCGCCTTTATCGGTAGTAACCAATATAACGCCATTGGCGCCGCGCGAACCGTAAATGGCCGTAGCGGAAGCATCTTTCAATACATCGACGCTTTTAATATCGTTAGGGTTGATATCGGCCAAAGACCCAATGAAGGGAATACCATCCAGTACGATCAACGGGTTGTTGTCGGCACTGAGTGAGCGGGTACCCCGGATCCTGATCTGCATGGTGGCTCCCGGGCGGGTGGAAGTCTGCGCAATATCCACCCCGGGTAAACGCCCTTGCAGCGCCTGTGAGATATTGGGTGATGGCACTTCGCGCATTTTTTCCCCACCCATGGAAGCAACCGAACCGGTCACCGCTTCTTTACGTTGAGTACCATAACCTACCACTACCACTTCCCCGAGATCGGTTGATGAAGGCGAAAGCTGAATATCAATTGTGGTTTCATCACCTACCGTAACTTCTTTCGTAGCATAAGTGACGCTTGAAACAACCAGAATGGAACCTTTGGCTGCGGGAATTGAATAACTGCCGTCAACCCCGCTGTTAGCGCCTACAGCGCTTCCTTTAACACTTATTGAAGCGCCGGCAACAGGCTCTCCCGACGTGTTTGTGATCTTTCCTCTGACAGTATTTTGAGCATACGCTGCTGCTCCGGTGAAACAGCTTAGGAAAACAAGCAGCGTCATCGCAAGCACTTTTTCCCATAACAACCTTTGCAGGCTGATCTTTTTTGGGTGTTCAATTTTATTCATATTCATCGTTTTGATTATAAACAGTTTGTTTTTTATTGATAAGGCCAGGCGCAGTAACCAGGGCATGCCCGGCCGGTATGTTGTGAACAATTGTTTTAATTGCGATAGTTATAAAGGATGGATCCGGGTATACGGTACGGCGCGGGCTAATGGATAAATTATCCGGGAACCACGCAGGCGGAGAAAATGTAATAGATAAAGTGTCTGAAGTATAAGCAGTTAGGATGTTGCATACGGCAATTTTTAAAAAAAATTCAATCGTTTGGCCCCACGAATCTGAGCGTCTTGCAAAACGAATTTAGGAAAAAAAGCAAAAAAATGAAACCGATTACATTTTTTTAATCAAAAAAGCCGGTAATTCTGCCTGCAAAGGCAGCTGCAGGTACCCGTTCGCTATGTATTTATCAATACGAATCTGGTTTTGTTGCTTTTTATAGGCTGTAGCAACCGATTACAAAAAGTTCTCGTTGTGGACTGTAAATCGCCATTTCAGTGGAAGGACACCTTCATTTTACAAAGTGGCGGAGCTTGAGCTGGTTCCTGGTGCTCATTATTTCATCTGTCGTCAGGCTGGTTCGGGCAGGGTAAATAAGCAGCAAATCTCTTTTGAAGGGGTCGGGTCGGCAGGTTTTGGCATTGAATTAATACCTGAACCATCGGCTGCTTCATGATGTTCACACGCTGGCTGATAAAAAGAAAGCATCCGCATGCCGGGCGCTTTTTTTGATCGCTGGGCTGGCTATCTGTCGAGAATAATCACTTTATCGTTCAATGTGGCGTCAATCCGCATTTCGCATGACAGCCCGAATTTTGGTGATCCGTTGCTGTCCATAATAAATACACCGCAGGTTCCGCAACACCCGCCGCCGTAACATACACCAAAACACCTCACTGGAAAATGATCGGAAATAAGGCACATAAGGGAGTCGTATTCATCCTCATAGGTGTGAAACTGATACAGTCTTTTGTTATAATGCAGGGAGATTACGATCATTTGATGCACTAAGTACTCAAAATTAAATAATAACTATTGACCCGATTTGATTTTGCAGCAACAGCCTGGAAAAGAAGCGGCTTTTCCGCCTACTTGACCCGTTGATCAAATTTAGTATCTTTGGTATCAGGTAATACAGCGTAACAGCGAATGCTGCCTGCTTATTAACTATTATTTGACAGAATTGACTAAAGTTTTCATTAATTTTATTTCAATGCGAGGTATATCTGAAAATATGGTTTTTGTTCATCGTGTTGAGCACCTGGTGCTTGATATGACAAATTCGTTTACAGATTCCTTCACCGAATTCTATCCTTTCTGTACAAGATTGTTTTACATTTCCAATTTTAAGGACTTTAGCTCCTCCCTCTCAGGCCAGACATCCGCAGGCCTGATCTAGCAGACTTCTGCCGACAATCACAATCAATTAACGGGGCCGATCTGTCTCTATCCGGGTTGGTCGTTTTTGAAATGCTATCCTTCGTCAACTGGCTTTTATGCATTGCCATGCCGCTTTGCTGAGAGCCGCGTGCACCCTGGTAGTTTTTATTCATTTATGGCAACTGGCTTATCGGGTATACCATAAGCTTATGCTTTTGCACTTATTCTTATCAACATGAGCAATTGGAAAACAGCGTTTGCGAAAAGCAAATACCTGGAACTCAGTGAGCATGGATCAAGATTGAATTTATCGTTTACCAGCCATCTGATAACTGGCAATGCTATCATTGGGCTCGACGGCATAAAGAACTGTTTATTTGTGCTGGATACGAGCCACGGGGTAACACGTTCTTATGTAATTGATCTGAATAAAGTTCATGCCGTATCTGTTATAAAAACGTACCGCAATATAGAACATGATGAGCTGAAGAATAGAAGTATAACAGAGTTCCTGGAAAGAATAGCCCTGCAGTTTCACTTCAGTGATACGAACGATACCATTGTTTTACCCTTTTATGATTGTAATGCAGATCAGGAAAAAGATCGTCAGCAGTTGGAGTTGAATGCGGAAAACTGGCAAAAGATGCTTTCCAAGATGTCAGGGTCACGATCGGATAAACATGTTGGAAGATGAGGCAAAGCATTCGTGATCCATTTATGCCTAACCGCTGATATAAAAATCAAAGGAGTTATTATCATGAAAAATACAAAACCGTTGTCAATAAGCGCAACTGTGTTGCTGGTTATTGTACTGATAAATGTTATTGTAGCACAGGAAGCTTATACGGGAAATGAAGACCTTTATTATGTTCTGTTGATCACATTGCCATTGATGGTGCTCGTCATTTATAATGTGCGGCAAAGGAAGCATGCGATCCTGCGAAATTTTCCGCTGATCGGTTACCTGCGCTATTTTTTTGAATGGATGCGGCCGGAAATGCGTCAATATTTTTTTGAATCCGACCTCGATGGCAAGCCGTTTAACCGGCGGCAACGATCAATTGTTTATCAAAGAGCAAAGAATGTAAAACAAACCGTTGCTTTCGGGATGCAAACAAATCCTGATGCGCCGGGATTTGAATGGGTGGCGCATTCCGTTTATCCGGCCAGTTTGAAGGAAGATGAATTACGCGTGTGGATAGGTAATCATTTGTGTAAACAGCCTTACCATGCAAGCATATATAATATCGGTGCAATGAGTTACGGCGCATTGAGCAAAACGGCCATTACTGCGCTGAACCAGGGGGCGAAGATCGGTGGATTTGCGCATAATACCGGTGAAGGTGGTATCAGTGATCATCACCTGCAGGGTGGTGACCTGATATGGCAAATAGGAACCGGTTATTTCGGTTGCCGGGATGAGCATGGCCGGTTCCATCCATTTGCCTTTCGCAAAAATGCATTACGACCCGAGGTAAAAATGATTGAGCTGAAGCTGTCGCAGGGAGCAAAACCTGGTCATGGAGGCATTTTGCCGGCAACAAAGAATACGGACGAAGTCGCCAGAATAAGACAGGTACAACCGGGAACCACTATTTATTCTCCCGGAAAACACAGCGAGTTTGATTCTGCTGAAGGGCTGGTACGTTTCCTCCAGCTTTTACGGGAATTGTCAGAAGGTAAACCGGTTGGATTTAAGATCTGCATTGGCGATAAGCAGGAATTCATTGACATCTGCAATGCAATGCGGTCAACCGGCTGCATTCCTGATTTCATAACGGTAGATGGCGCAGAAGGTGGTACAGGGGCTGCACCGCTGGAGTTTACGGATCATTTGGGAATGCCTTTATATGAAGCACTGGCTTTTGTAAAGCAGACCCTGGATGAAAAAAAGTTATCACAACACATCAAATTAATTGCTGCGGGCAAGATCATAACCGGTTTCGACGTGCTTAAAGTGCTTTCATTAGGTGCGTCGGCCTGTTACAGTGCACGCGGAATGATGTTCGCCTTGGGTTGTATACAGGCGCTGGTATGCGATAGCGGCAAATGTCCGGTGGGCGTGGCTACCCAGGATCCAACACGGTACAAAGGACTGGATCCACAGGATAAAAGTGTGCGGGTGTTCAACTTTCATGCGAACACTATAAAAGCCACCAGGGAATTGATGGAAGCTTGTGGTTTTACTGAGATCCGGAAGATACAGCCTTCAAAACTGTTCCGGAAAATAGATCAGCAAACCCTGTTGAGTTTTGAAGAGATATATTTTGCCAACAACCTGAAAAAAAACAAACAAAAACAATATTTACTTACATAAAAAATAGATGATCATGCTAACAATAAAAAATGAACTGGTGCTTAGGACGGACGATTACAAGCTTTTGATCTCTTTCCTGAATGGAGGAAACGCAAAGACGGCCTTCGATCAACGTAATGCTGCTGCTTTACATGCTGAGCTTAAGAAAGCGAAACTGGTAGACAAGGACGATTTCCCCGATGATGTTGTCAGGATCAATTCTACGATCCGGGTAAAAGCTGAAGAGTCGGACGATATTCTGCAGTTTATGCTGGTAACACCAGATAAAGCTAATATCAAAGAAGGCAGGGTTTCGATCATGGCGCCCATTGGTACTGCGCTCATAGGTTTTAAAAAAGGGCAGCAGGTGAAATGGCGGGTGCCCGGGGGTGAAAAAACGTTTACCATCCTGGATGTTATAAATCAATAAAGCTATTAGGTGGTTACTAAGGGTAGTACTGTGCTGATCAACCGTCCTGGTTTAACCCGGACGGTTTTTTTTATTTTAGAAAGTCAAAAACAAACCTGCCCGCGTCATTAATGATCATGATCAGGATACAACCGCACGGCATTGATCAAAGACAAGTTTTTCGGGCGGTTCAATGAATGTTTTTTGGTGACATGAAAAAAATAATTAATTTATAAAAAATTTTAAACTGAACTCCAGCCAGCATGCTTTATCCTACGAATGTTAGGTTCAACTGATCAGTCAGTCCAGTAAACGTTACCAACTTTCTCAGTTACACTGCTAATACAATATCCAGATATCTTAATGAATTACCGGATAATGTTCCTGCTGTGTTAATCCCATCCAGAATTAATGATCGACTGTAAGTATTAACGGATAATACAATGACTTTCTATGCCCGAAAGCCAGAAGAAAAAATGTCAATGTATACTAACAGCTACCAATGTACGTATTTTGTAGCGTTGAGCATGAGCATTCTATAGAACTTCCCTGACAGCAAATAAAATAACTTATGTATAAAACTGTTAACCCTGAGAGCGGGTGCGAAGCCCAAATGCCGATATCCGGCAACGATGCAGCGGCTGCTCATGACACCAGTCCGCGCTTCAACAATGCCTCCACGATTGAAGTGATAACCGGTCCTGCCGTTATTCATCTGTTAATGAAACCGGAATTTCAAAAAAAGCTCGATCTCCTTTTTGTCTCTTGTCCGTGGGCAACCGTATTTCAAAGCAGTGTTTACATTACAGCGTGGTATCAGGTGTATCGCCACAAACATCTTCCGTTGATGGTACTGGCTGTTGAAAACGGACAACTTACCGGTATGCTGCCCATGGTCATGTTAGATACGCAATCCAGTAAAGACACCGGCAAACAGAACAGGATCACAGGTGCAGGGCATTATGATGCGGAATACCAGTCGTGGCTCGCGGCGCCTGCTTATAGCGAAGTTTTCATAAAGGCAGCACTGGAAGAACTTCTGAAACAGTTTCCGGGTCATCCCATCACATTCAGGTACCTGCCTCCGGCAACACCCCTGCATTGGTTAAAGACAGAAAGGAGGTGGCGACGGCTGGGTGTTTTACAGTCTCATACGCGCCCGCTGATCGATCTGAGCCAGCCAGACCATGCCAAATTATTAAAGAGCAAACAATTCCGGAACAAACTGAACCGGTTGAAAAGATTGGGCGAGCTGCAGTTGGAAAGCATTACCGACCTGGAGTCTTTTAAAAGCAGCCTCGACGAATTGGCGGTGCTGTATGATTTCCGGTTCAGCGCATTATATAACAAGCACCACTTTAAGAACGATCCGGCAAAGAAGGAGTTACTTTTGCAGCTGTTCCGTTTACAGTTGCTGCATGTAACCATATTAAAAGTTAATGGAAAGACATTTGCAGCCGTAGCGGCGATAGCAGGGGAGAATTGGGTGTATCTGTCGGGCTTCAGTTGTCATTCACCATTTAAAGCCAGGTCATATTCTCCCGGCATTATGCATTTTTTATTTTTGGCAAAAAGGCCAAAAGAAGAGAACATACAATATTTTGATCTCACGCCAGGTTATGATTCCTTTAAAGAAACGCTGGCCAATGAACACGATAAAGTGCATGAGCTGCTGATCAGCAGCGCTCCCGTATACCGGCTGAAAAAGAGAATAAGGAAATGGATGCATCTGCGTCTGCTCAGCGCCGGCATACGACCGATGACTGCTGAAGTGACCGTGAAAAAATTTTGGTATCGCCTTAAAAATATAAGCTTATGGGTTGTGATACAAAAACTGGCGGGAAGTGTACTCAGGAGGTCGCCCAAGCAATGTTATGTAATACCACCGAACCCGGTTCTGTCAGGTGTGAAAATAGCAGTGAATAAAGATGATCTCAACGATCTGCTGCAATTCAGGGCTGAAAAAGGAACCGGTATCACAAGATGGGATTTTCTGGCCGATGCGATGTGCCGGTTGGAGACCGGGCAGCATTGTTATACCTGGATGGAAAACGATCGCTTATTGAGCTGTGCCTGGTTTACTTTCCCCGAGGAAACGGAAACAGATGTGCTAAACGGTAATGTTATTGAACTGAGGCGACTTTATTGTCACGGTGCAGGTAAGAATCATTTGCATTTATTCTTGTATAGTGTTATCGATGCTGCGATCAATGTAGGGAACGGGAAGTATTTTATTTCAAATGACCCGTTGTTTTGCCAGGCACTGGAGGCGATCGGATTCAACCAGGTAAATTAATAAGCGCCCGGTTCGGGACTGGATGATTTTTACAGGATCAACTATAGGGCAACAAAAAATAAAAAGTGGATCCATCGCCAGGGTGTGATGTTACGCCTATTGAGCCATAATGTTGTTTGATGATTTCCGCAGAGATATATAAGCCCAAACCAAACCCTTTAGCCTCGGGGCCATGTTCTCCCCGGTAATACCGGTCAAAGATAAATTGCTGTTCTTCGGGCGGAACACCAATGCCCTGATCCTTCACACTGAGCATCGCCTTGTCCTGCTTGTCTTCCGTTGAAATAACAATATCAGTTTGCTGAGGCGAATACTTCACCGCGTTGGAAACCAAATTGTTTAGTACCTGACCGATCCGTTCACGATCTGCGTGAATGAGGCCGATGGGCCCCGCCTTCCAAATGAGATGATGATCAGGGGCAATTGATCTGAGTGCCTCCAGTTGTTCTTCAACCATGGCATTCAGATCAAAAGTTTGCAAATATAATTTCATTCGTCCTTCTGAAAAGTTACTTGAGTCAAGCAGGTTCTGGATGAGCTTGACTAGCCGGTCAACCTGGCTATTGAGTTTGCCAAGTAATAAAACGTTTTGCCCTTCGTTCACTTCTTCGAAATTTTCACGAAGCAGTTCGCTATATGTTTTGATGGCTGTCAGAGGCGTTTTCAGTTCATGGCTGGCCAGGCTTATAAAATCATCCTTTTGCTTTTCGAGTAATTTGCGGGGCGTTATATCGTAAATAACACCGATCATTTTTGAAGCCTGGCTGCCTGTATGCGATAATACACGGCCATATACATTTACCCATTTCACCTGTCTGTTATCTGGTCTGATGATCCGGCATTCCGTATTAAAAATATGCAGGCCATTCAACGCAGCATCTAACTGCTCCTGCACGGCGTGTTTGTCTACGGGATAAATATAATTCAGCAGGACATCCGGCTCCTGTTGTGCATGATGGTCGGGTAATCCTATCAGCAGGGCAGCCTGATCGCTTAATTTAACAAGGTTGGTTTCCCCATCCCATTCCCATTCGCCCATTTCCGCAGATTTCATGGCAAGGCTTTTACGCTGCTCGGACAGTAGTAAGGCTTCTTCCGTCAACTTACGGTCAGTAATATTGCGTCCTACTTTCACATATCCTTTTATGTCGCCCTGATGTATAGGCGTCATTACGCCGCTCATGAAAAAGCGGCTGCCATCCTTATGCAGGTGCCAGCGTTCATCGATAGAGCGGCCGGTTGTTTTTACCATGTTGATCTCAAGTTCGGGAATAAGACCCTGCTGGTCCTCTTTAGTGTAAATGATCCGCGTGTGACTGCCAATGACTTCATTCTTCATATAACCGAACATGATCTCGGCGCCGCTGTTCCAGTCTATGATAACACCTTGCTCGTCCATGGTAATAATGGCAAAGTCCACCGCTGCTTCCACCATCGCCCTTAACCTGCTTTCCGAAGCTGCCAATGCTTCCTCGGTCCTACGAAATTCCGTTACATCCCTGGCAACAGTAGAAACGCCTATAACTGAACCCTTATCATTTTTAACGGGTGATAATGTTATTTCCAGATGAATATAGTGACCGCCTTTATGTATCCTGTAAGTGTCGTACAACACTATCGGCTTTCCCTGTCTGATCGCCTCGATCTTTTGAAGAAGGTCGCTAAAATCGTTGGGAAAGGTGACCATAAGTAGTGATCGCCCGATGATCTCTTTTGCCGGATAACCGTATAATCGTTCTGCTGCCTTGTTCCAACTGGTTACTATGCCGTGTAAATTCACAGTCACAACAGAATCTTCCATCGTATCTATTACAGACGCCAGAAAGAACTTTGCTTCATCATCCTTTATCAGCTGGTTGCCAGAGCACGAGTCATCGTTGTGTTTGCCACTATTATTTTCCATATAAAGACGTTGAATGTGGAAAGTTGTTTGAGAAACATATTCCAATCGCAAGTATTAAAGGTAGTCTTTTAGGAAGACATAGCCGGCATGGTCCGCACAATTGTTAGCCATACTGGCATCATAACCTTCCCTGTTCAATAAAAAGATCCCCGGTACAACAAAATACCGGGGATTTAGATACCCACCGTATGGATGCCCCTGATGAGCGGTCAGGTGGTTATGATCATGTGGTCGCCTATTCGGTGCGCAAACTTTTTACGGGATTGGCCAGCGCCGCCTTGATAGCCTGAAAACTTACGGTGATCATGGTAATGATCAAAGCGCCAATAGCAGCCACTGCAAATACCCACCACGACAAATTGGTTCTGAAATCGTATTTCTGCAGCCAGGTGCTCATATAATACAATGCTAACGGGATAGCGATGAGGCAGGACAATATCACCAGCAGGATAAAATCTTTCGTTAGCAATTGCCATATGTTCAATATGGAAGCGCCCAGCACATTGCGGATCCCGATCTCTTTTACACGTTGTTCAGCCATAAATGAAGTTAATCCGAACAAACCCAAACAGGAAATGAAGATTGCCAGCATGGCAAAGGAAGTGGCCAAAGTGCCAATGCGTTTTTCATTGCCGAACTTCTTCGCAAATTCTTCATCGGTAAAATCGGCTTTGAAAGGAGAGGAAGGATCATGTTTTTTCAGCACAGCTTCTATTGCACTCAAAGCGTCTTTAGCGCTCCGGTTGGGATTTATTCTCATGATGAATAAATTCTGCTGCTCAGGCGAAATGTGGAATAGCGCAGCACGTACCGGCTTGTAAGGCGATTCTACCAGCATATCTTCTACCACCCCAATGACCGTAAACGGTTTGTCTTCCCAGCGGATCACTTTACCCACAGGATCTTTCAGCCCGATAAAGGCAACCGCAGACTCATTTAGTATAAAGGCCGAGGTGTCAGTAGCGAATGCTCTCGAAAAATCCCGCCCCTGTTTTATTTTCCAGCCTACTGTTTTTCCATACTCATGGGTTACTGCATTGTTCGGGAAATCTACGCCCAGGTTCGGGTCCTTGCCTGGCCAGTCGAAACCGCCATTGGTATTCCACACGCCGGTGGTAGGACTGCCCGATTCCGTCATTTCAACAATTACGCCGGCATTTTTCAGATCATTTCGTATTGCTTCAAAATGTTTATGCAATTCTTCTGAGACGCGGTGTGTGATCAGTCCGTCACGGTTATAACCAATCGGCCGGTTCATGCCAAGATTGATCTGTTTGTATACTACAATAGTGCCTATGATAAGGATAATCGAAATGGTGAACTGTGCCACTACCAGCACTTTTCTTGGCAGGGATGCATATCGCCCTGCCCGGAAAGTTCCTTTAAGCACTTTTACGGGTTGAAAGGAGCTAAGGAACAATGCAGGATATAAACCTGCCAGTAAACCGGTAAGCACACTAAGCCCCAGACCTGCAAACCAGAACAGCGGATCATTCCAGGGAATGACCATTTTCTTTTCTGCCACCGAATTGAAAAACGGCATAAGGAGGGCGGCCAGTAAAATGGAAATCATAAATGCTATCAGAGCGGTGAGCACGGACTCACTGAAAAATTGCGCGATCAGTTGGGTCCTTGCCGAACCAACGGTCTTGCGTATCCCCACTTCCTTGGCCCTTTTTTCAGACCGGGCGGTGCTCAGGTTCATGAAATTTATGCACGCTAGCAGCAGCACGAAGATGCCGATGATCCCAAACAGCCACACTGTTTCAATACGCCCGCCGACATTAACGCCCTCCTTGAAATCGCCATACAAATGCCATTTGCTCATGGGATGCAGAAAAACCACCGGTTTATACCGCTTGCCATGTTCATCCAGATTGTTGAGCTTTACATTCCTGATCTTTGCCGAAACTTTTTCGATGTTCACATGGTCGGCTACCTGCGCATACGTTTGGGTGAAATTGCTGCCCCAGGGATTCTCCATTTTTTCGATCCAGGGATTCATACTCAGGTACAATTGCCAGGGCAGAATGAATTCCATATCGCGGAAACTCGTATTGTCGGGCAGGTTCTCATAAACGCCGGTCACTTTTACATTTGTTTTATTTTCCAGCCGCAGCAGCCTGCCAATGGGGTCTGCGTCACCAAATATAGCATTGGCAACAGATTGGGAAAGCATAATAGAATTCATATCCTTCAAACCATTCTTTGATCCCTTCAGTATTTTCAAACTCAGCATATCGGTGGCCTCTGGTTCCATATACCTGCCCTGTTTTCCAAAGATCTTGTCGCCACAGGCAAGGCCCATAAGCGTATTCCAGCTCGACTGTACCACATATTTAAAATCATTGCCGTACAATCGCCGGATCTCCGGGCCCATGACAGCTGGGTTGGCCACCTGCGTTTGCCATTTGCCATTGAAGAGCTGGTGCTGCATAACCTGCGTTATGCGATCATAGTTTTTATGATAGGTGTCATAACTTACTTCATCTTTGATCCAAAGGGCGATGAGAATAGTTACTGTTAAACCCACTGCCAGGCCACTGATGTTTATAAAAGAGGAGGTTTTGCTCTTGAAAAGATTACGCCAGGCGATCTTGAAATAGTTCTTAAGCATACCAATATAATTGTGCAGAAATTAAAATGAATAATAAAAGCACTAATCAGGTGCCATTTTGCAACCGTATAAAAACAAATACATTACAGATCGGCATTTCCACGAACTGTACGGTTTCGATACACTGGTGAACGCTATCAATACAAACGGCAGGCGGACTGGGCTGCCATTTCCTAACGGCAGCTGCCACGAAGTTGCCGTTTTAATAAAACACCTATGCAACATTTTATGATAAAAAGCTACATTAAAAAAGGCTTATTTCACAACATTGTGTAACTTAATTACGCGCCGGTTCGTCACAGCTTATTCATCCTTCACTTTAAACTTTGGGAATATGCAAGTAAGATCATCGATCAGGACCATCTCCCTGTTGGCTGCTGTTACCTTATTATGTATTCAATCGCTGGCCCACAATGGGAGCGTAGCTCATGCTTATCCGCTTGGAAAGATCACCATTGACGGCAATCTGGGCGACTGGCCCAAGGATGCCACCCGGTATCTGATCGCCATGAACCCATCGGATACAAAACCAAAGAGTGAAGCTGATTTTTCAGGTTTTTTTCAGGTGGGCTACCGCCTCGACAACCAGTCGCTATACGTGGCGTTTACCATAACCGATGATGATTTTATTGAAGATACTTCCAGGAACGTACGATGGAATACGCAGGATGGACTGGAAGTGAGTGTTGACGCCCGTCACCTGTTGTCCGGCTCAGGTGTTGCTTCCTTTTTGTACACCAAACACCTGAAATATATCAATAAGGCTTTTTTCGATCCTTTTGCCAATGCAGCTTCCTGGGATATCACAGAAATAGCGGTTACCCGGCAGGGAAATACCCGCCTGTATGAATGGCGGATCCAGCTGGGAAAAGAAATGGTGGTTGGCAAATCACTTGGTTTTGACTTTCATGTATTCGATAAAGATAGCGATGGAAGTTTCAGCTGGTCAGGCTGGGGCAAAGGCGGTGCAAAATATATGGACCCCAACAGCCTCGGCGATATTATATTAATGCCGGCAACAGCCAGGCTGTCAACCGTGTCGGGCAACATGCATTGGGATAAACAGGCGGCTGTAAAGTTACCAGGCGAGGTGCGGTTGCATGCAGCAGCAAATCCAAACCTGTGGGTAGAAGCAGCATTGGATAGCTTGGGAAATTATTCAGTAGCAGTGCCTCCGGGAAAATATGGCATCAGTTTACCGGATCCTTATTTTCACAATGATGACAAGTTATATGTGGCTACGCAAAAAGCGCCTCTTACCATTGTTGCAAAAGCCGGACAGAAAACCATTGCTCCTCCGCTTATTGTTCCGGTAACAGCGGCGCCTGATCTGATCCCAGACAAAGGCATCTTGCATGATCTTACAACCGCCGGTACGAAGCAGATCGATCATTTTATAGAAACCTACCGCAGTTATTACAAAATTCCCGGAGTGTCACTGGCATTGATAAAAGATGGTAAACTTGTTTATCATAAGACCTATGGCGTTAGCAACGCTGTGACAGGTGAAAAAGTAAATGACAATACCTTATTTGAAGCGGCTTCCATTACCAAACCTGTATTTGCCTATGCCGTGGAACGGCTGGCCGAACGCGGCGTCATTAACCTGGACAAGCCATTGTATGAATACCTTCCCTATAACGATATTGAATATGACGAACGCTATAAACTGATCACGGCCCGGCATGTATTGACGCACCGAACTGGTTTTCCCAACTGGCGTTCTATGAATGCAGATAACAAACTGGATCTTAAGTTTACACCCGGCACCTCCTTTGGCTATTCAGGCGAAGGATTCGAATATCTGAAAATGGTCGTGGAAAAAATAACCGGTAAAAATGTAGAGCAGGTATTACAGGAAGAAGTGATAGAACCGATGGGACTATACCATACATTTTTTTCAAAGAACGATTCCTTGCAACGGATGGTGGCCTATGGGCACTATGACGGGCGGCCAAGTAAGAACGACCTTCCTGAAAAACCGGGAATGGCCTATTCCATGCATACCGAAGCCAGGATCTTCACACGGTTCATGTTGCATTTACTGGAACAAAAGGGACTTAAAGCGGAAACCTATGATACCATCCTGTCGAAACATTCGGAATATAATTTTGATGACTGGGACAAAAAGCCGACAGTGCCCACCTATATGGGAATGAGCCTCGAGATACGGGAAACCCCCTGGGGAAAAACGTTTGGCCATGGCGGCAATAACGGCGATTTTAAATGCCGGTTCGAAGTATACAAAGACCAGAAAATGGGTTATGCCATCTTTACCAACTCCAGTACATCGGACCCATTGTTGCAAAACCTGAATAAATTTTTGGTGGAGGGAAAGGATAAGGAATAGAATAAAACAGGAAAACCCTGCTGTCCGTTTGATTTCCAATATTGTTGGCTGCTCTTCATGGGCGGCCTTCGCCGGTAATAAACAGCATTCCCGGGCGACGCAACAAGCACCCGCCTGGGCTAATGTGAAATTTTTTTTCAATCCACTTAGTATTTCTCATGAACCAGATCGTATTATATAAGAGCCCGGTCGCGGCTTTCGCCAGACACCGTAAAGCTTTTAATTACTGCTCATATGGAAAATTCATTTTTATGGAAACAATGCAGGCTGGCATACAGGACAATGCAGCTTCAGTTAAAAGAAGGCGCCCCTGCCGCCGATGAAGTGAAATGGATTGAGCGCGCCTTTGGTATTGCAATGCATACCTGGTTCAATATAGAAAAACTGGTAACCAATTACCATTTTGCCGATCAGGAGGAAGAGAACCATTTTTACCGCACCTTACAACCCCAGTTCCTGGGACTGATCGATTATCTTACGATCCTTTACAAGTCGGTTTTGTTTGAGCCCGATGAAAGAATGAAACGATGTGAGTACTGGCAGGATGAATACCAGCATTGCAGAAAGATTATTGCCAGGTGTAAAGCAGAGCGCCGCTATTATGAGCGGGCCGTTATGCAGGAACACACAGGGCAACCCAGCCATGAGCAACCGGTGATCTTTGGAAGCAACATAAATTATAATAACATTCAAACTATTTCTTACAGCAACCTGGCAGGCAGAATGATTGCATTGAAGAAATATATGCAGTACCTGAAGGAAAAAAGAATGTAAGTGATTTTGTCTTAAACGAAGCTGTCATTAACGATTTAATAACTATACGTTTATTGACTTTGTGCATATTGTTTTTAATATCATAACAGCGTACGTTAGAAGGCGTTACCTGTAAAACGGTGATCCATATCCCCTCATGTGTTTGGGCATTTTTTTCACAGGCAGTTGATGAAACCGGAAATTGTTATTACTTTGTCGAACAAATATCATTAACCCCCTAACTCCCTATGAAACAATTTTACGCTCAATTGTCGAACTCTTCTTTCAATCCATTCCTCCGCAGGAGACAATACATTAACATAATTATTAATTAGCCGGCAGTTTAATAAGCCGGGCCACGGTTTTCAACCTGACCCGTCATTCGCACTAACTAATCATAATACCTAAACCTTGTCGCATGAGATGGCATAAACTGCGCTGGCTGTTTGCATTATTATGCCTGTTTACAGGAACAAAGATCGCCTCCTGCAAACGGGAACAGGTGATTGCTGCACATGCTGATTTCAGTTATGAGATTGTGGACAATAATTTTACCGTTCCGGTAAAGATCAGATTGACCAATAATTCATCTGGCGGAAATCAATACAAATGGACGTTTGAGGGGGGCACCCCTGCCACATCCGATAAACGCGATCCCGGCGAAGTGGTTTTTAATCAGGCAGGTTCCTTTAATATAACACTGGAAACATGGAATGCTGACAGCCGGGACGAAAAGTCCGACAGGATAGCACTCGACAGCTCGGTAAGGATCGATTTCATTCCGGAGATCCTGGTTAACGAGTATGCACCCGCGCAGGTAAGAATAAATAACAGAACAGTGGGCGCATCTGCCTGGTTATGGACCTTTGCCGGCGGATCGCCTGCAACAGTTTTGACGCAGCATCCGGGAACCATTTCCTTTGCAGAACCAGGTGACCATGTAATAACGCTCACTGTGAACAATGGTAGAAAGGAGTTTACCCTTTCAAAGACCATTACCCTTAAACAGCCGCTGGCACCGGCTTTTTCCATAGAGCCTTCATTCGACGATGAAGACTACCAGGCGCCGCTCACAGCCACCCTGAACAATACGACGATCAGTGGCCTCACCTGGAAATGGGAAACAACCGGAGGAACGATCCCTAATCCTGCCGACAGTTCGCCGCACATTCACTTTGCTGCACCGGGCACTTATACCGTAACACTTACAGCGGATAATAAGAAAGAAACAAGATCTGTATCCCATACCATCACCGTATTGCCGAATTCCAACCTGCGTACTTTTAGTGATGTGAAATTAGGCGTCAACACAGCGCATGGCAGTATCGGAAGCTTTTTCTCTACCAGTCTCCGGAAAAAATTCAAAGCAGGAGACGATCTTTCAGTCGCCGGAAGGGACATAGACATTGTGTTCTTTGGCTTGAATAAAAATTTCCTGTACAACCGGTTTGCAAGTCCTGATTCCGCTGATAAATACGTGTTTGACCCCATTCCCGGTGCAACGAATGTGACCATCATCAATTCATTGGAGAACTCACCGTATGCAGCCCAGATGACGCCGGCTGTTTTTGATGGCATGACCACCGATGCGGTATTACGGTCTATTCCGGTAGATTACAGTGATGCCGCCTGGAAGCAGTTTGATAATGGGGTAGTGCCAAGGATCGTACTGTTTAAAAAGAGTAATGGCATTAAAGGTGCCATAAAGATCAAACAATTTGTTCAGGATGAAATGCAATCATATATAATCGTGGATATAAAAGTGCAGAAAGAGCCCTAACAATAAATGGCCCGGGGCCTTTGTTGAAAACCCAACCTTATGAAACAATTTTCGCTGATAACCCTATCCCTATCGATCTGTGCATTCACCAATGCGCAACAGGTAGATATCGAAGGATTGAAGGATGTATTTAAAGCGAAGCCTGTAAAGTTCAACGGCGGCATTTCTGCCGGTTCCATGTTCTACAATGGCAGCGGCAATACCGGCCGCCAGCCATTTACCTGGTATGTGCAGGGCAATGCGAACGCCAATATCCTGGGTAAAGTGAATTTACCCTTCAGCTTCAACTTCACCAATGCAGGCTCAGGTTTTTCCTATCCTGTAATGCCTAACCGGCTTAGCCTGCACCCAACCTATAAATGGATCAGTGGGCATATCGGCGATGTAAGCATGAGCTTTTCGCCATACACCTTGAATGGTCACCAGTTCAGAGGGGCCGGCGTCGACCTCGCATTCAATGGGCCGCTGAAAGTAAGCGCCATGGCGGGCAGGTTGCAAAGGGCCGTGGAATACGATAGCACTAACAAGAATGCGCTGCCTGCGTACGAGCGCATGGGATATGGCATTAAGACCGTTTATGAAAAAAGATGGTGGAAGGCAGGCCTCAACGCTTTTTATGCAAAGGATAACGCCCGCAGCCTTTCGTACCCGCCAGACAGTTTGCAGATCTATCCACAGGAGAACCTGGCCATTGCTTATGAGCTTGGCCTTAAACCGTTCAGGGGCATGGAGATCAGTGCGGAATTAGCCAACTCAGCAATTACGCGGGATACAAGAACAAATAATATCAAAGTAGAAGCTGCCGGCGACGATGGCTTCATGACAAAGCTCATCAATGGTAATTCCTCAACAACCGTTTACCAGGCATTTAAAGGCCAGCTGAACTATAGCTTTTTGAACAGTTCAATAGGCGTGGCGTATGAACGGGTAAATCCCGGGTATACAACACTCGGTGCTTATTATTTCAACAGTGACCTGGAAAATATAACCGTGAATCTTGCGCAAAGCCTGCTGCGCGATAAAGCCAATATTGCGGTAAACATCGGCTCGCAGCGCGACAACCTCAATGGTCAGAAAGAGAGTGCCACCAGGAGACTGGTGGGCGCAGTGAATGTGAACTATATGCCCATCGAAAGATTACAGACCAGCGCCAGTTATTCCAGTTTTCAAACCTACATGAATATCAGGCCGCAGTTTGACTATATCAACAATGTATCACCCATTCAGAATTTTGACACCCTCAACTTTACGCAGCTTTCACAAAATGCGTCGCTAACGGTGAACTACATTACCCGCAGAGATGAGCTGCAAAATCAATACCTGAATGTAAATGCCACCTTCCAGGATGCATCCGATGGACAGGGCGGGGTGGTAGCCAAAGGCAACAGTTCCCAGTTTTACAATCTGGCAACAGCTTATGGATTTCTTTTCCTGAAGAAAGGTATGAGTGTAACACTGGCCTATAATGTAAGCTATAACACAATTGCCAGGAACGATTTCATTACGCAGGGACCTACTGTTTCCGCCAATGCGAAATTGTTTCAACGAAAACTAACCACCGGGTTTTCCTCTTCTTACAATACCAGTGCCGCACAGGGTAACAGGCAAAACAGTGTATTCAGCATCCGGATCAATGCCGCTTATACCTTGCTGAAGAAACACAATATCAATTGCAGCCTCATCAACCAGTACCGTACGGTAGTCAATAAGGAGAATACCAAAGATCTTACCGGCACGCTGGGGTACAGCTTTGCTTTTTAAAATATTCAATGAAGCACACATGAATCAAAGGATCTTATATATCGTACTCTTCCTGCTCACCGGCGCATCGTCATTGGCGAACGATAGCCTGGCCGTGCATACAATGCACCGGAACATATTGCCGGATAGTGCCATGGCCACGCTTCAACAATATACGATCGCAGATTCAGTGAAGGTCAAAGAAGTAGCCAACGGCGCCGTGCAGCGGGTAGATGATATGAACCACTGGCTGGAGTCTTTACAACCAGATGACCTGAACGAGCTGCCGGTTGGATTGAAGAAAACCATAAGTAACGTCACCTATAAACTCGCCATCAGCAGCGCCGTGTTCCATGAAACATTTGCCGAGCTGACGGTATTTGCAAAAGTGGAGATCCCGCAGCATCCCGGACAATTGTTCTTCGGTATCAGCGGACTGAAATTATCTTACAAAGGCGGCATCATCGGCGATGCAAGGCTAACCTTGCTGGGTGATGTGCCCATCAATATCAATGGCGGCAATAGCCAGGTGATCCTCAAGGGCGGTTTTAACCTCAACAATGGACAGGCGGCTGACGGCCTTACCTACCTGAGCATGGATTGTAACGGATTCAAAGAGCTGGGCCTGGCGGCGGATGTGGTATTTCCCCGGTCATTACTGATACCATGTGATGATAACGGCGAACAGCTGGCCGATGCAAATGCGAAAGTGAAAGGAAGCTTTAAAACCATTGTGAACGACTGGAATGATATGCTGGTAGGCATTACCTTACCCCGGTTCCAGATAAGCGGCCTCGACGGATTTGTATTCACCGTAACCAATGCCGTATTTGATTTCAGTGACATCCGCAATAGTTCAAGTATTATTTTCCCCCAGGGTTATGAGCTCAGGCATATGAGCTATCCTAACCCCTCCATGTGGCGCGGCGTATATGTGCAGCTGGTAGATGTGATGCTGCCAAAGACATTCAAAAGAAATAACAGTAACGACCGGATTTCTTTTGGCGCCCACGACCTCATTGTAGACAATAACGGCGTCAGCGGTTTTTTCTATGGAAAGAATATCCTGCCCTATAACAGCGGTTCTGCATCAGGCTGGAAATTCTCTGTAGATGAATTTAACATTGGTATTGAAGCCAACAGGCTGATAGCAGCGGGGTTCAAAGGAAATATAGGACTGCCTGTTGCTGATAAAGATTCCCTGTCCTATGAAGCGGTAATTACCCAGGATAACAAATACTGGCTTACGGTAAGCCCCAAAGGCCAGATGGACTTTAAACTCTGGCAGGCTACCTGTACGCTCGATTCCAATTCTTATGTAAAACTATTGGTGGAAGACGGGCAGTTCATGCCGGAAGCAAACCTGTACGGGCGCCTTACGATCAACGCATCTACCAATCCCGACGGATCAAAAAGTATTGCCAAATTCAACGGTGTAACCTTCAGAGGGTTGAGGCTCCGCACGCGCAGCCCTTATTTCTCGGTAGATTATTTTGGCTATGACGGCGAAGTGAAAGTGGGCAATTTCCCAGTATCGATCGATAAGATAGCGCTAACGGTCAACAATACCCATGCCGATCTCTCATTCGGCCTGAAACTCACTTTGCAGGACAATGCGTTTAAAGCAACTACCAGGCTGAACATTGGCTGCGACTTTGAGAACAGCAACGGTTCACATAGATGGAAATTGGATAAGGTACGACTGGAAAGCATCCGGATTGACAATGCAAAACTTGGCGGACTTATCCTCAATGGAGAAGCGCATTTCATGCAGGACGACCCTATCTATGGTAATGGCTTTGCCGGCGGCATCAACGCTAAATTCACTTCACTCGACATAGAAGTACAGGTACGGGCCATATTCGGGAATACCACCTTCCGCTACTGGTTTGTAGACGGTATGGTGCGATGGTCGCCTGGTACACCAGTAGTAGGGCCTGTTATGCTGAATGGTTTTGCCGGCGGCGCCTACTACCGGATGAGCAAAATGAATCCCTTTGCCGGTATCAGTAAAAGCCTGATGCCGGAATACAAACCGGATAATGCATTAGGGCTGGGTATCAAAGCAGGAGTATTATTCTGTGTTACCAGTCCGGAAGTGGTGAATGGCAGAGCCGAATTTGAGGTGGCTTTTAATAACGGCGGCGGTATACGCTATGTAGGCTTTTTCGGGAATGCCGATATTATGAAAGGGGTGACAGATCAAATTGGCGATGAACTGGAACAGGCGAAACAGATCTTTGCCAATGGCAGCGCCAGGGAAGCGAAGGAAATGGAAGGTAAAACCGAAGAACAAAAGAGAGCCGCCATTGCAGCCGAGCAGGAGCAGCGGGCAAATGATCCGCAATCAGCGGCAGCCGATATACCCTGTTCAATAGGCGGGCCCAATTTCAAAGGACTATCAGCATTTGTTGGTATGTCTTATGATTTCCAGAACAAGATCTTTCAGTCGAATTTCGAGATCTATCTGAATATAGCCAATGTGCTCACCGGGGTGGGGCAGAACTATTGCGCCGGTTGGTCGGAAATGTATTTTTCGCCCGATGAATGGCATGTTTACATGGGTACGCCCTCAAATCCCGTGGGTATCAAATTCGGATTGGGCGGCTTTAGCCTGGAGACCAGTTCCTATTTCATGATGGGAACCAAAATACCCGGCTCACCACCACCACCCCAGGAAGTGGCAGATATTCTTGGTATGGACATGCAGCAGCTGGATTACATGCGCGACCTCAATGCCCTCGGCGATGGCAGAGGTTTTGCCACCGGTGCCAGGTTAAAAGTGCAGACTGGCGATCTCACCTTCCTCATACTCTACGCTAACTTCAAAGCTGGGCTTGGCTTCGACCTGATGTTGAAGCAATACAAAGATGCGCATTGCGAAGGAAGCAGTGAACCTATTGGTATCAACGGCTGGTACGGCAATGCCCAGGCCTATGTTTACCTGCAGGGCGAACTGGGCGTAAAAGTGAATCTCAAATTCCTGAAATTCCGCTTTCCGATCATTCAGGGCGCCGCAGCAACGCTCTTACAGGCCAAACTGCCCAATCCTTCCTGGTTTGCCGGTTACCTGGGCGTGAAGTTCAATATCCTGGGTGGATTGGTGAAAGGCAATATGCGGTTCAAGCTGCAGGTTGGTAAAGAATGTAAAATTGTGAACGGTGAAGGAAAAGAGGCAGTAGTGGGAATGGCCGTTATCTCCGATATAACGCCAAAGGATACTGCCAATGCCGACGTATTTACCGCGCCACAGGTGGCATTCAACTTTGCCATGGATAAAGACATCCCGATCCAGGACGATAAAGGCGACAAAACCTTCCGTACACAACTCGACCAGTTTGACCTGGTGAGCAATGGTAAAACCATTCCAGGCGTAATAAAATGGAATGCCAATAAAGATGTAGCTACTTTCTATTCTAATGAAATCCTTCCCCCTAACGCTACCGTAAAGGCATTGGTGAAAGTAAGTTTTAAAGAACTGAAGAACGGAAGCTGGCAAACAGTATATACAGATGGACAAAAAGCCGAAGAAAGCAAAGAACTGACCTTTGTAACCGGTTCGGCTCCGGAAGCTATTCCCCTGAGCAATATAGATTACTCATGGCCGGTGGTAGACCAGCGGAATTTCTACAAAGAAGAAACGCCGATCGGGTATGTGCAGCTGAAACGCGGACAAACCTATTTGTTCCGGGTGCCGGGTTACAGGCAGGAATTGTCGTTTGTTACTGCCGATGGCGCATCCGTCGTTACGGTACCATTTCAGTACGATTCTTTGAACCGAAAGCTCACTTTCAACGTGATCAAGCTGAAGGGCGGCGCTCAGTATAAATTCCTCCTGAGCAGTTATCCCATTGGTGGCAACAAAGCGGCCAGCACACCTGCCCAAACTACAACGAGCGATGAGAATGGTCTGGAGCTCACCACAAAAAATGCCACAGAAGTAGGCCGCACAGATCTCGGCAAGGTGATCCTGGACTATGGTTTCATCAGCAGCCGCTATGGCAAGTTTTCCGACAGGATCAACAGCTTTACGCTTACGGCCACCCGTGTAAGAAGACTTAGCTCTGACCTCATCAACTTTACCCAGGGTGTGAGCAATGGGGAAGCATTCGATCTGGCAGAGCTCGCCGGTACTGAATACACGGCCGGTATGCCGCTGGTACAGCCATACGCTGTTGTGAACGATCCCTATTTCACGCAGGATCTCAATCCATTGTTCTATGCCGACCTGCCCTACGGGGATATAACGATCGCAGAACGCGACACTGCCGAGTTGGGCTTTATTCCAAGAAAGGCCCTGCCCATTTCTCTTGGCTACCGGTCGCTGGTAGAGAATGGCAATTTCAGCGATCAGCAGGTTACCCAATGGCTGCCTTACATCTATGACCTGCCTTCCATTTACAAGGCAGACTTCCAGGATATCCAGAACCAGCTGGTGAACAGGTACCTGGGAACACCCCGGCAAAAAGATTTTGAAAAGATCATAAACGGTTACTATCCATTTATCAGGGAAGGCTTCTACGAAGTAAGTTACCAATTCGTATTGCCGGGCGGAACAAAAGGAAGCGCCAGCACAGTGCGCTATCAGAATGAGATCAAGTAATGCGGAACCTATGAAAAACGAAACCATACAAATGAAGACTTTATATATTTTGACGGGCGTGCTGCTGATGCCGCTGCTGCTGCTGGCTCAGCCGTCGAACAAGAAAAAGCAGCCGTTGCTTCGTTTCATCGGCCGGGCAGACAGCACGCAAAAAGCGATCTACCTGAGATGGGCATCCGCTACGCCGCAATCATGGAAGACCAACAACAAATACGGTTTCATCCTGGAACGCTATACCGTGATCCGCAACAAGCAAATGTTAAGCACTCCGGAAAAACTGGTGTTGAGCCCATCGCCATTGAAACCGCGTCCGCTGGAAGAATGGGAAACACTGGCCAAAAAAGACAACAACGCCGCTGTGATAGCACAGGCGCTGTATGGAACGGATTTCGATGTAAGCATCAATGAAAAAGGCGCCGCAAAGATCCTGGCACAGTCGCAGGAGCTGGAGCAACGCTTTTCTTTTTCACTGTATGCGGCCGATAATTCTTTTGAAGGCGCCGTGATGGCCGGCTGGGGCTTTGTAGACAAAAATGTGAAACCGGATGAAAAATACCTGTACCGGATCAAAACAGCGGCGCCTGGTAATTTATCCAGGCCCGATTCCATCAGCGTATTCATCAGTCCATCAGAGTATGAGCCGCTGCCTGCCGTGCAGGAAGTGATCGCCCGCTTTGGCAACAAGGGCGTGATGCTGACCTGGGACATCCAAATGCTTTCGCAATATTTCTCTTCTTATTATGTAGAAAAATCAGCAGACGGCGGCGCCAGCTTCAAAAAAGTGAACGGGTTGCCGGTAAGCAATTTTGACAATAGTACGGGAAAACAAAACCGGATGTTCTTTATGGACTCGCTGCAGGAGAACGGAAAAGAATACCAGTACAGAGTAGTGGGCATAAATCCATTCGGGCAATCGGGCCCGCCTTCATTGATCGTAAAAGGCATGGGAAAAGAAATGCTGATGACAGTACCCAATATCCGTAATGCGTATCTAGACAAAAAAGGCATCCTGCAGGTAAACTGGGTATTTGATGAAAAAGCAAACAAAGCCATTCGTGGCTTCCAGTTAAAGCGTGCCGACAATATTAAAGGGCCTTACGAGATCTTTAGCGATACCCTGCCTGTAACAAGCCGAACAGCATCCATCAAAAAAGAACTGGGGGCTTCCAACTATTTTATGATCACTGCGCTGGCCAAAGAGGGCGAAAGCAGTACTTCTTTTCCTTATCTGGTGCAGCCGGAAGATTCCATGCCGCCGGCCATTCCAACCGGATTGAAAGCAATTATCGACACCAATGGCGTGGTGACCATTAGCTGGAACAGGAACACGGAAAAAGACCTGATGGGTTATAAAGTGTTCAGGGCGCAGAAAAAAGGCGAGGAATTGGTTCCCCTGGTGGATTCTATCTGGTATGGCACCACCTTCAGGGATACGCTCAGCCTGAAAATGCTGAATAAAAAGTCTTACTATGCAGTAACAGCATTGGATACACGCTTCAATCAATCTGCACAATCAACGCTGGTAGAAGTAAAGAAACCGGAAGTGATACCACCTTCGCCGGCCGTAATATCGAAATTTAAAGTAGAAGGCAACAGCATAACCGTACAATGGATACCCAGTTCAGATCCCGATGTGGTATCCCATACCTTGTATCGAAAGGCACCAGGCGATACGATAGCACCCACGACGGTGCGAATATTCCGGGGCCGCGATACGACCAGCTTCACGGATAAAGAGCTGCCAGGCGGAAAAACATATATCTATTACGTAGTGGCTGCCAGCGAAGGTGGATTGACGACGGCCTCTGAAGAGTTGACGATCGCCACTGCCCAGCAGGCAAATACGGCAGATGCAAAGATCACCAGGATGTACGCCTACACCCAGCCCGAGAAAAGGCGCATAGAAATAACCTGGGACCATGAAATGCAGAATGTGGCAGAGCTGCATGTGTACAGGGCCGAAGGCGGAAAACAGCTGGTGTTATGGAAAGTGCTGCCAGCCGGTGGAAAAGGTATATACGATACGAATGTGCAGGCCAATACTGCGTACCAGTACGGTGTAATGGCGGTGTTTACATCAGGGGCGTTCAGTAGTATGAAAACCGTAACAACAAAATATTAAGGATGGCTAATGCTTTCAACAAGATCAAATTCATGAGAAAATTTCTATTCATATTGTCTTTGTTGACTGCAGGGTATGCAGCAAAGGCACAGAACTATACGGTCGATCTCACGGGCCTTACATTTGAAGTTAAAGAAGGCGTAAAGAATAATACAAGCTCGCACCTGAATATCGATCTGATCCTGGAGAATGGCTCCACCCTCCGGCTCTATAGCAGGCATCTGGGCGAAGAGGGCGACCGGGAGAACGGCTGGCGTTTAGCTCAACCGGTCACCGTGAGCAGCAGGCCCGTGGAAATGCACACGGAAGGTTTCGTGAATTTCAGGTCAGGTACCGATGCGGATTATGATATTAAATCGGACATCGATTTCTGTTCTTCCAATTACCTGGATATTCCTTCCGGTTCACCGAGGATGACATCCATCAGGTATACCGTGAAAGTAACGCCCCTTTTATCTATTAGCGCTAATTCAACGATCCTGCCGGATAACGATAAGATCAGGCTGACCGCAACAGCCGGTTTTCCGGCCAGTGTTTACAACTGGTATTATTGGACGTCGACGAATGGCTGGTTACCCTTTCCGGCAGCTATAAACAGTGCAGGAAGGTCAACAGTGGATGTTATGTTAACAGATTTTATCCAGGGAAGCCCGCTCAGCAGCATTACCCAAAATACCTTTTTCAAAGTGCAAACCTGTGCATCCGTAGCTTCTAATTTAATTACCCTGAGCAACAGGCTTTCTTCACCCAGGATCATCGGGCTGGATGTTCAACCCAACAAATGTTTCGGCGAATCCAATGGGTATGTAAAGATCCGGTTCGACCGGGCAATCGTTGAAAAAGAATTATTGAACATTTTTTTGGAAGATACGACCAACCCCAATGGCTACAACAGTTCTGTTATCAATCTTACAACAGCCGGTCTTGCTGCCGATAACTCCTATACCTGGCCGGCAGAGTTACCTCCCGGTGGTTACAAGATCACATTGATAGGAAAATATCCCAACAGCAGCACCTCAACTTATACAGATGGGCCGGGGCATGTAGGCCGATTCGGTTTCGAGGGGCCAACCGCATTGTCTTATACAGCGTCAAAAAGAGATGTGTATTGTTTTGGCGGCTCAGATGCCATGATTACTGTAAATGCGTCAGGGGGCGTAGGGAACTACAGAGTTGGCTACAAGAAGATGCACGAAAGCACCTACAACTGGATTGCCTTCTCCGCTGCAGGAACGCATACGATTTCAGGTCTTGATACCGGCTCTTACAACATCAGTGTGCGGGATGGCAATGATTGTATGATGAAAGATGGCAGTGGTCAGGAAGTCATCCGCACCATCACGATCAATCAGCCTGCAGAAGCGCTCCATATAGATAATGCACAGCCTATTAACCCGCTGGCATTTGGTTATACCGATGGAAGCATCAGGGTCATACTCTCCGGAGGTACCCCCGTTAATGGCGACAGCTACGACCTGCAATGGAAAACGATCGCGGATAACGTGCTTACGCCAGAGCCGGCTACCACTGATCCATTCACTACCGTGTTGAAAAATATCGGCGATGGCAAATACATCCTCTTTGCAACCGATGGCAACTATGCGCTCACATCAGGCGCCGATGCAGAAGGCTGTATGGTAAAAGATACATTTACCCTTACGGAACCACCACCACTGATAGTAACGGTTGAACAATACCGGTACGTTTCATGTAAAAACTTTGCAGACGGAAAACTGTATGCAAAAGCCCAGGGTGGTATTGAAATTCCCATCTTCCGCTACCAATACCAATGGTTCAGGAACGACAATGGCGTATGGACCGACATTCAACAGGACGACAGTATTGCCGTGAAACTGAAAGCCGGTGAATACAAGATCATCATTACCGACAAGAACAATATCACCAAAGAATCAGCGCCCTTTACGCTGGTAGAGCCAGACCTGCTCACCCTTACTTTAAGCAGCACACCGTTGAATTGTAATGGCAGCAACAATGGAACCGCCAGTGCGGAGATCACAGGCGGCACCGGTCCTTATCACCTCGAATGGACCACCGGCGAAACCACTACCACCATTTCAAACCTGGCGCAAGGCAACTACAAGGCTTTTGTAAAGGATACCCGCAATTGCCAGACGGAAACCCAGATAAAGGTTACGTCACCTGATCCTGTTGAGATCAGTAATGTGATCGTGAAAGATCCCACCTGTTACCTCGGGGCAGATGGTGCTATCAGTTACACCGCAACAGGAGGAACTTTGCCCTACAACTATAAATGGAGCAATGGCGCCACGTCCGCCACCCAGAACAAGCTGCCGGCGGGGAAATATAGGTTGACCCTCACTGATAGTAAGAATTGTCCGCTGGAGCACACCTTCACGGTGAATGAAACCGCGCCCGTTGTAATTGAGCTGCCGCAGGCCATTACATTATGTGTTGACCAGGTGTATGAAGCCGATGCCACTATTCCGCGGGGGAATACATACGAGTGGACAGGCACCAATAATTATTCGGCTTTTGCGCCCAAAGTAAAATTGACGAATGAAGGAACATACTATGTAACGGCTACCAATGTTAACGGATGTATTGGCAAAGACACGCTTCGCATTACCCGCAGCAATGCCGCCGTGGCAGCAGAAATGGTGGCTACCACCCAGGCGTTCACCAACGAAGTGGTATCGCTGGTAAATATCAGTCAGCCGGCTCCGGAAAAAGTAGAATGGTTGTTGCCATCCGGCAATGTAACCGTGGTAAGTAAGAACGATGAAGAAGCGCAGCTGAGATTTGCCGATACCGGCTTATACATTATTGGTTTGAGAACGATGGTAGGCGCCTGTGAAAAAACAGTGAAGCAGCCGATCACCATTGTGAAGGCGCAGCAATTTGACCAGCCTGGCGCTGTCAGCTCGCCATTCATCAGAGAATTTACGGTGGCGCCAAATCCGTCGAACGGACAGTTTACTGTGAAGGTGGCACTGGAAGAAGCGGCCAGTATCAAACTCAGGTTAATTCAGCTGAATACCGGCATTGTAGTACACCAGCAGCAACAGAATGGCAGCAAACAGTATCAGTTGCCCTATAATGTTCAGTTGAACGCAGGTGTTTATTCCCTTGTGCTGGAAACTGCAAAAGAATACCGGATCATTAAGATAATCATTCAATAAAAGTTCAATTAATAAAATCCAACAGAAATGAAAAAAGCATTCTTCAGCGTGGTGGCAATAACGGCAGCAATTATTGCAGGATGTTCAAAAGATGATGACGGTGGCGGACCGGAAAAAGATCTCCTTGGTAAATGGACGCCGGTATCCACCAAAGTAGTGGTGAGCGACATAAAGAATGGTGGTTCCACCACGACGGATAAGCCTGTTTACCCTGGCGACTACATTGATTTCCGTAGCGACGGTAAGGTGTACACCCGTACAACCGATCCACAGGAAGCGCCCGGGTATGATCCGAACGATACATTGACATACCGGTTAACGACAACTTATTTGATCATAGATGGTGATTCCTGCTTAATAAGCAAGCTGACCAAAGACAGCCTGACCTACATCCTTCAGGAAAAAACCGAAGATGAGCTCTGGGAAACAATTATTTCGCTGAAAAAATAAAAATCATTCAGCAGAACAGTTCTTTTCCTGAACAATTTTTATCTAAGAAGCACTCCAAATCTTTTCTGTGAAAACAAGCATAATGATCCGCGCCATTCGCCTGGCAAAACTGACTGTTTTGCTGTTGGCGATGCAGTTGCCGTTGAATGCGCAGGTGTATCCGGTACAGGTGGTGTCGCAATTGCTGCCACCTTATACGCTTAATACCAGTGAATACTTTCAGGGCACCCAGGAAAGGCTGGTAGTGCTTCTTACCAATACAGATCTTACCAAACCTGCTTTGCAGGTGAGGCTTAAAATGAGCATCCAGGGGCAGAATGCAAAGCTCAAAAGTCGTGATGGCGTATATTACCCGCCCATTACCCTCGATGCAGGCGTGCCGCAACGGATCACCCTGGCCGATCTGGCGCCTTATTTTAATATCAACAACCTGGAGCTGGAGGGAATTACCCGCAGCCAGTTCCAGCAAAGCCAGAAACTGCCGGAAGGCTTTTATCAGTTCTGCTTCGAAGCTTATGAATACAATACCAACAGGCTGGTTGGCCGCAGTCATTGCGCTATGGCATGGATCTCCCTGCTGGATCCACCCTTGCTCAACCTTCCGCGGAAAACCGAAAGCATTGCTTATAAAGATCCTTCCAATATTATTTTTCAGTGGACGCCCCGCAACATGGGCAGTCCAACCGCTGCTTTCAACACCGAATATGAATTTACGTTAGTGGAATTGTGGGATAATGGCATTGCGCCCGAAGCCGCCTTTGGCACCACACAGCCATTGTACCGTACAACAACCCAGGCCACAACGTTATTATACGGTCCGGCTGAACCACTGCTGATCCCCGGTAAACGGTATGGGTGGCGCATCAGGGCCCAGTCATCCAATGGCAGCCAGAATACCGATGCTTACCGCAATAACGGCTACAGCGAAATATTCTGGTTCACCTACCAGCGCGATTGCCCGATGCCTTTTAATGTACAAAGTGAAGTTAGCGGCGGCAGGGCCACCATTACCTGGAATGCGGCTTTGCAGCAAACCCGATTTAGTGTAGACTACCGCGAGAAAGGACAGACCGCCAACCAGTGGTACACCGTAAACAGCAGCACCAACCGGGTGATGTTATACGATCTTAAAAAGGATAAACAATATGAGTACCGCGTAGGCGCTTACTGTGATGTAAACAATGGCGCCACATTCCCGGCAAATGGCGCAGTGTATAGCGATATAAAAAGTTTTTATATCGATGGCAGCAGCGTAGATGCAGAAGCAGGTTGCAATATACTGCAGCCTGAATTGAAGATCACCAACCGCAATCCCATACAAACCCTCATGAGCGGCGACGTCATCATGGCGGGCGATTTCCCGGTAAAGCTCATCACTATCCAGGGGCAAAGCAGCTTTACCGGTACCGGTTACATTACTATTCCCTTCCTGGGTAAAGTGGCGGTCAAAGTGCGTTTCAGCGGCATTACAGTCAATACAGATAAACAGTTGATCGGCGGCGTTATAGAAACTACCTACGATAAAGAAGCAAAACAGATAGCAGATGTTACTGATTTCACCGGCGATCCGAAAAGTGTAGCTATTCTCAAAGACCTTAGAGACAGTATGCCTGATCCGGATACGGCGCCGCTGGATGATCTGCTGGAGTTTGCAGAAAAGTTGTCGGAAGTATCGCCGGCTACCATCGACAACGCCCTCGCGTTGACGCCTGCAGAAAAAACACAATTGAAGCAGAACATCGCAGCCATGGAAGAGGCCAGGGACGTGCTGGAAGATAAGAACACTACGCCTGAACAAAAGGCGGAAGCTGAGCAGAAGCTGCGGGATGCAGTGAAGCAGGCAGCACCGATCGTTGACAAGCTGGGAGAAACGGTAGGTAAGGGGCTGCAATCGGTAGTAAGCAAATGGTTCAATAATGTTCGTGAATTTCTGAAAGGGTACCGCGGCACTGAAGCAGACAGGCAGCAGGCCGCCCAATGGCATAAAACAACCGATAGCCTGGTAGCGGTGCTGATGCAAAGCAGGAATGTGCCCAACAGCCTGCTCGATTCACTGGATAAAGCAACCCGGGCAGCAACACCGGCCTGGATAGCGCTGGAACGTGCCGTAACCTGCAATGCCCCCGATGAAAGCCAGTCGCCCAAAGGGCCTTATATGTTCGACGATGTAATGAACGATTACAGTTGTTATGTGGCACTGGGCAATAAACAATACGATGTAATTGACAGGGTATACGAAACAGCTAAGAACAACCTGTTCGAAAGCGCCGAGGACAAGGTGATTGAGAAACTGGTCATCCGGAACTCAATGGCAGATGGAGCTACAGTGTACACCCCGGATGCAAAAGAATACAAAATAAAAGGAACGATCATCAATTATACCATTGATATAAACGGCGCCCTGTCTTCCTTCACTTTCAACGGCAACGGTTATGTGGCCGCCTATAATGTAGACAGGAAGACCAATGTGCGTACCGGTTTTGCCGGTTACGTGATCCTGGAAAAAGCAAAGGGAATGTCTGATAAGGACGGCTTCTTTAACTATGCTACTGCAAAGGCGAATGGATATATGTTCGATATAGACAATCACTGGGAGCTGCAGCAGCGGAATGCCGATATCGTGAAAATGGTGGAGTACTATTTTGGAAAGTATGGCGATAAGGATAATAATCTGTTGCTAAACGATAATCCCGCAATTAGAGAAGAGATCATGGCACTGGTAAAACAATTGCCGAATGCGCTCTTCAAAGTGGAAAAGGATCCGAACTATGTTCAATTCCTGGACCTGGTAAAATTCAGGGATCACCTGAAACAACAACTCAAAACTATCGAAAGCGCCATTGACAGGATGCAAAAGCTGATAAATGCCTATAAAAAAGCAAAAGGTGACAGAACACCGGAGATGTTGCAGGTGCTTCATGCCGGGCTTGATAAAGACCTGGATGATGCAAGATGTAAGATCACCAAAGAGCTGGAAAGCTGGAATATAACGGCGGTGAAATACAGTGCCGACAGAGCATCGTTAGGCATTTTTGAAAAGTTAAGTCAAACGCTGCGGCTCGACCTGCTGCAGATGATGTATGAATCGCCTGACCTTAATACCACAGCCTGGAATAAAAGCGGCTACAACTGTTTCCTTACCAATTTCGGCGAGGAGACGGTGATCGCCCTGCTGAAATATGCGCCTGATCCTGACAAAGCCGCCATCATTGGTTATTTCAATACCCACAAAATGGTGCTGCCTCGTCTCTATAAGTTGATCGACAATAAAGGTATTATTGATGATCAGAATTTCGACCAGTTCATCAGGGAGCTTATCAAAGCCAACGCCCTTTACCTGGCGGCAAAACGCGCTAAACCCAGTGATACGGCAATTACCATAAAGTGGGCAATACCCAATGCGCTGGATATCATTAAAGGGGTAAGCTTTAACAGTGAAGGAAAGCTGATGATCAACTATGCTACCTATGATTTAAGCCCGGCAGGTTTCATTATGCCTATCGTGGTTGGTCCGCTGGGCACATTGGCGGGTTTCTCTTTCGATCAAACCAAACCGGTTGATCCTTTGGCAATAGTGAACCTGGTGATACCTGAGCCTGACAGTAAATACTGGCCTGATCTGAAAGATCCTAAACAGTTCCCCTATACGTTACAGATCCCGGCCGTATCTGCTGCCTGGATGATCAATAAGACTACCAATGACAAGATCCAGATGGGAGTGGATCTTGCCCTGATAGCCTTGAGCGCCGGTGAGTATGCGGCTGCCAAAGGAGCGTTGCAATACATTTGGATAACCGCAAAAATTGCGGTGCCGGCGGCAAATGAGTTCATGAAAACACCAGCGGGCAACCGGGCCATCAAAAAGCTCTACGGTGCAGAAGATCCCAACGTGAGCCCGGAGGTAAGAAAAGAACGGGAGCAGAAGGCCGAGGCCTTTATCAACAGGTATAACACCTTTACCAATCTTGTGAACCTGGGCGCCATGGGTGAAGGTATGTACAGTCTTTACAAAAATGTACGGGGTTCTGTAGATGACATGAAACAACTGGGCATGACAGACGAAACCGGCACACTGGGCAAATTGGAAACAGACCTCAACAAAATAGATGACGGTATGCCCGATAATTTAAAGTTGGGCAAACTGACCAGTGCACTGACGGCAGAAGAAGCAGCCCTGTATAAAAAGCTGGCCGGGAAACATGGCCGGGTCGCAGACGAATTTTTGTATATGGAAAAAGCCACCAAGGCGAAGTTCATGGATGATTTTGCCAATGCAAGTGAGGATGTGCTGAATGCGCTGAATAAAGAAAATTCTGAATTGTTGGCAGGCTGGAAAAATTTCCGCAAAAAATATCCAAATGAAGTTTTATGCAACTAATTAAGAATATCATGCAATCGAGGATATTGCGTAACCTATTTGTAATTTTCGCGTGTTGCCTGTTGCAGTGTTTACATGCACGGTCGCAATGTATTATTGAGGCGCTTGCCAAAGACTTACAAAATCCACCCGCGGGCTTCGATGACTTTCTCAAGGGTAATAGTGAAGGCATGATGGCCTATAAAAAACTGGTGGGTAATCCGCAGGTGAGAAGGGATGTGGATGCGTTGAAAGCTACTTCTAAATTACTGAAGGACCATGCCGATTATTTTAAGGATTATCCCGGGCATTTCGAAAAGATCCTCAAGAACCTCGTTAGCCAGGAAGTGAAGGTAAGATGTAATGGCTGTTCGGGAAGGAATTTTGGCATCCCTAAGCTGGACCAGATTATCGATGATATGGATTGGGTGCTGGCAAACTTCAAGGACAAGAATGTAAGCGTTCATAAGCTGTTTACGGAAATGGGCACCCAGGGTGGTTATAATGTTTACAAAGCGGATGGCGGGGCATTTATGATCAACGCAATAAGGCAACAGGCAGCAGCAGACGCCAATTATGTAAAATCTATTCAAAAATTCGAGTACAAATTCCTGGATGACGGAAGTTTTGAAGCGGACCTGTATCGTTTAGTAGATGATAAGATGCAATTGTCGGAATTCAAAAGCCTTGGCGAGAGCAGATGGTATAACTTTAGCACCGATGCTCAAAGCGTTAAACAATTCCTGGCTTATTTCAAGAATAAACAAAAATTTGAATACTTCGCCAATGCTTCTAAATTGGGAGGCGTTGATAAAGCGAAACAATTGGTCAGGGGGCAATTTGTAAAGCTGTTTAAAGATAAAGATACGGGCGCACAGCTGTTCAAAATAAATGCCTCTTTTTTCAAAAATATCAAATACGGGGATAAAACAATTAATATTGCGGATGCGGAGGAATTAGCAAAATTATGCGAAGAGGCTGCTTTTGCCAATTCATCATTGTTTAATTTCGTTAACGTAATTGAGATTAAATGAGACAAATTAATAATGTATTCGTCTGGTCGTTATTAGAAAAACAATTGTTTTATACGGATGATGTAAATAACCTGTTTTGTATAGACGCATTAAATAATGAAGCGTCTGAAAAATATAATTTAAGTTATGAGCCATCTTATTTCTATCAGCTCCCGGATGAGCGCTTTATTATTGTCGATCATGTAAATAAACCTTCTTCTATCTATTCGGCCAGCAAACTGGAGCCATTTAATATGGATGAGGCAGGCCGCATTGCTATTCAGGAGCAGGATGCCAGGTATCTGGTTCTGTATAAAGGACATCTGGACGAGAAAGTATACAGGATCTTCGACTGGGTAAAAAACAAGGTGACTGCAGAAGCCAAAACACCATTTACCATTGTAAAGGACAAAGCACTTAGCTTCAATGAAGGTGTACTGAATTGTTATAACCTGCAGGGAGAGCTGAGCTGGCAATACAAACCAGGGGCGGCTGATCCGCAATTGGATAAGGACGAGCCGGCGAAGATGATCGGTTTGTATAAAAATGAACTGTGGATCCAGCCCAATAGTAACAGCTTTATGGTTCTGGATGTATTAACAGGTAAACCCGTTATTCCTGTTTTCAATGTAAAAGAGGAGTTAGGGCTTACGAGCTTTTCGATAGGGAACGCTTACCTGGACGAGCATGCGGGTAAGATCAGGATCATTGCCTATTCGTATTATCTTGAGGTGGACCTGGCAACGCATAAAGCCCTGTTGAGAAAGAAACAGGAGGGAGGTTGGCGAATCGAGAACAGCCGGTTCTATGCAGGTGATCCCCGGGTTTATTTTACCGGGAATAATACATTTTCAGCAACGTCGATGGGAAATATTATGGCAGGTATCTTCAATACCGAAACCCTCGAAATTGAATGGCATTATTCATTGCCCGATGACGATAAGTATCATTTCTTTGTAGACGCGCCGCAGGCCAATGAGAAGCATATTGCGGTGAAAGACAGTAATAAAACACTTTATCTGTTTGAAAGGTAAAATAATTGTTTTGCTGAATAAAAATGCCGGGACATTGCCCGGCATGATATTGAAGTAGTAAGCTGGCGCGTTACTTTTTGTTTTTAGCTTTTTCCGCCTTTACCTTATCAACATAGGCTTTGAATAGCTGGCGCCAGTTGCGGCCATTGTTGTTTAAATACTGCTCACATTTGGTCTTGTAGATCTCGAAAATGGCGGAGATCTGTTTCATACTTTTATAATCGATGGCCTGCTCACGAGCCTGTTTAAGATATTCCAGGATCTTTTTTTCTTCTTCCGGTTTCAGGTCTGGAACAATGGCCTGGTATCCCTTCAGGGTGAATGCTACTTTACCAATGGTGTATTGATCGAGGATGTATTCAACCTGTTCAGGGGTAAGTTCTTTGTTCAATACATCCATCAGGTCTTTATGAATGGAGGCCGGCATGGCAGAATTGGCAATGATCTGCCGGTCAAGCTCAGACAGTTTGTTACCCGTAGCAGGATTGATGCCGGCAGGAACCGTGGTGAAGGGGTGTGTATTATTCCAGTCCCGAATGGCTATTAAATGAGCGGTAATCGCCGTAGTTACTCTTTTCTCTTTGTCGCCGTCGGTCAGTTTCAATCCGGCTGACCATTCCGCTGCTTTTTTGGCTGCTTCTGCATTGGCTTTGGCCGTTGCTTCTGCAATTTTGGAACTGTCAGCCTGCGCCCGGGAAAAGAAGGGGAGTAAAAAGCAGAGTGCAATAGTAAATGGCAAAAATTTCATCGTTACTTCAGTATTAAGTGTTTAAAACACACCTAAGACGGCAGAATACGATCGATAGTTGCAGCTTTTCATAGATATCGTCGGCTTACTACCTGCATTATATTAAGCCAGAATATTTGCCGGAGTGAATAAACAAGGTGTTTATCTTTGATCAATGTACGATCTGTTATCAAATCATATAGCCCGGCATGTAACGCTCAGTGAACTGGATCAGCAGACCTTTTTCGCCGCCTTGAAACCGGTAAAGCTGCGGCGGCATCAATATCTGCTGCAGGAAGGAATGGTTTGCCGTCACGACCATTTCGTGATCAAAGGCGGCGTACGGCAGTATGAAGTGGATAACAAGGGTCACGAGAAAGTCATTCATTTCGGTTTTCAGGATTGGTGGATCACCGACCGCTATAGCTGGTTAACCGGCTCGCCTTCCATATACAATATCCAGGCGCTGGAAGACAGCGAACTGCTGCAAATAGATAAAGATACCCTTGATCAATTGTTTATCAATATACCGCGGCTTGAAAGGTATTTTCATATTGTATTGCAACATACGTTCGCTTACTGGCAGGAACGCATTCTCGTGCTGCAAAAGCCAGCCATGGAAAGGTATCTCCATTTCAGAAAGCTATACGGTCACCTTGAACAAAGATTGTCACAACAGCACATCGCTTCCTATCTGGGTATAACCCGGGAAAGCCTTAGCCGGCTAAGGAATCAGTCGGCTCAGCGCGGCAGCTAAAATGTGATAATTGTCACAGTAAAAAATTACCAAATGTCACCACCCTGTACATGAGGCTGTCTGCATCTTTGTGCTCTAAAATGTTAAACAATGACCAAAGATCTGATCCAATTTCTCATTGCTACAGACAGTGGCTTCACAGGTTTTATCTTAAGAATTACGTTGGGTGGAGTACTATTTCCACATGCTGCACAAAAATTGTTCGGATGGTTCAATGGCCCGGGTTTGTCGGGTGAAATGCATTTTATGACAACGCAGGCAGGCTTGTCAGCAGTAACTGCAGTTCTTGCTATTGTTGTTGAATGTACCGGAACATTCATGTTACTTACCGGTGCTGTTACCAGGCTGGCAGCTGTGGGTGTTTTCGGATTATTTATAGGCATGATAACGGTGTGGCATCACAAACATGGCTTTTTTATGAACTGGTTTGGGAAACTTCCGTCGGGCAAGGAAGGCTTTGAGTTCCATCTGCTGGTGCTAGGCCTATGTATTGCCATTTTTATTGAAGGCGGAGGCCGTTTTTCTGTTGACAAATGGATAGCTGATATTTGGAAATAATATGATTCACGGGAAACACCCTCTTCCGCCTGGATTGTGATTGTACTACCACTTTCAGGTAATTGCGATTTCAGCAAATGGTGGTAACTTCAGCGAATACAAAACTAATGATATGAAGCCTTACCTTACCACCAACCGCCGGGCATTTATTAAGACTACTGCCACGTTAACTGCCGGCTTAACTGCAATCCCAACCATGTTGATGGCCGCCGATACGCCTGTTGAGGAGGGTATCCATATTATCGGGCCCAAAGAAGGTTTCTCGCCACAGATCGGTACCCTGGTATCGATGATGAACTGGATGCGGGATACGGTGTTGCGTTCAGTAAAAGGATTGAAACAGGAGGAACTGGACTATCTGCATGATGCAAAATCAAACACCATAGGCGCTATGTTATTGCACCTGGCTGCCACGGAAGTTTTTTACCAGGGAAATACATTTGAGGGTTTGAGAGATTTTAAGGACAAAGCCACCTGGTCGATCCCCATGAGCCTGGGTGAGCAGGGCCGCAAGACCATCAAAGGACATGATCTGGCCTATTATGTGAACATTCTTACGGAAACCCGCGAGAAGACGCTGACCGAGCTGCGCAAGCGCGATGATAAATGGCTGATGACCGTAGACCCGAAATTTTTCGGGGGTCAGCCCACCAATAATTACTGCAAATGGTTCCATGTGGTGGAGCATGAATCGAACCACAATGGACAGATCAAGTATATCAAGGGCCGGTTGCCGGGCGCAACAGGAGGAGGGGATTAGTAAAGCATCATGCGCGAATCTTTTTTATAGATATGAAAACTAAGTTTGTTTTATTTATAGGCCGTCGTCTATCTAAGTTACTTCTGTATAGTGTAAGTTTATTTCCTGTAACGATGCAGGCGCAGGCAGATCGAAAAGCGTATGATGCCGTTAAAGACGTTATTGTAGCAAACTACAATGCGAGAGACTACAAAGCGATCTACCGGCTATTCGACAGCGCTTTCACCAGGAAGGTGTCTGAAGCCCGGCTGATTGATTTTTTGAAAGGCAATCAAAATTCAGGTAAGATATTAACGACCTCGTTTTTGTCAGAAGAAAAGGGTAAGGCGTCGTATTTGCTACAATCGGAGCTGCGGGATCTGATCCTCGACCTGCAGTTAACCGGAGGTTATAAGATCAGTAGTTTCGGCCTGCGTAATAAACCTGCCATGCTGTTCGCAATGCCACTGGCGGTACGATCGAACAACCCGAAAAAAACTGCGCTCGATAGGGCAATAGACACCATGGCTAGCGAGTATTTCCGCAATGCGAATGCCAGGAGCCTGGCGATCGGCATTATCAAAAACGGACGACGTTACCTGTATTTTTATGGAGACCGGCAAAAAGACCTGTTGCCCGATTCGAATACTTTATATGAAATTGGCTCCATTACAAAAACATTTACTGCGACTGTACTTGCGCACGCTGTGTTGAATAAAAAGGTATCGTTAGCCGATGATATCAGAAAATACCTGCCCGCCGGTTTTAATCATCTTGCATACAATGGCGTTCCGATCACTTTGCAGGATCTTGCCAATCATACATCGGGTTTGCCCGCTATGCCGCCAGACGTTGGCGACTATTCCGACTATGACCCTGTGAATCCTGATGCGCATTACGATTCAGTAAGATTCTTCAATGCCTTAAAACAGTACAGCCTCGACACGATACCAGGAGTTAGATTTTCATATTCCAACTGGGGTATTTCCCTGCTGGGGCATATTTTGGAGAAGGTGTACGGTCAGTCAATGGACGTTCTCTATAATCAATTTATTTTGGATCCGCTGCATATGAGCCGAACAAGTTATGTGCGTAATGTACAGGGCAAAAACCTTGCGTATCCGCATAGCGAAAACGGGCGGCAGCTTCCGGTAACGGATCAGGGTTATTTTTATCCGGCAGGCGGACTGTGTTCAACGGTTAACGACATGATGAATTATTTGGATTCGCAATTGCGGGAAAAAGATCCAGCGATCAGGTTAACCCACCAGCCCACCGTGAACAATATCGGACTTGGGTGGGGTGTGGTTGAGAAAAATGGAGTTCGACATTTAGAGCACAATGGAAGCGAGCAGGGTTCTGTTGCGCATATTTCGGTGTTCCCGGAAATGAACAGCGGTTGTATTGTTTTTGCGAATGCCAAAACCAATCTTGCAAAAGTAATAGTGGGGATACAAAGTGTTTTTAATCTCTGAAATCCAACCGGCTAAAAATAAGCTGGCCTAAAACGAAAAAAGGTCTCCCGATACATCGGAAGACCTTTTTGCGGACCGGACGGGACTCGAACCCGCGACCTCCGCCGTGACAGGGCGGCATTCTAACCAACTGAACTACCGATCCATTTGCTTAAGAACTTATCCCTTGAACGTTTTCGCCGGAGGCTTGTCGTTTTTGGGATTGCAAAGATAATGATTTCCAGATATCACCAAAAAATTTTTCATTTTTTTTGAAGAAAAAGTAAAGCTCGGGAACACCTGCTTCAACCTTGCTACTGGAACTTACATTCGCGCCGACGTACACAATTAAATTTACCAAACAGAACTGCCAAAAAAGGCCAGGCAGGACTTCTAATAGTGGTTGGAATTCGAACCGGTTATTATTCGAACTGAATAGTTCCTTTACCATCGATATTGGTCCTGCCATCAAATGCAAAATCAACATAAAAGGCATCGCCTTTCTTACCTTTTACTTTTTGGTGTACCCGGCCATATTCCTTGCCCTGTGGCGACAATACTTTAATGGTTATTTCCTTATCGAAATTGCTGTTAAAGATCAGGTAGGCAGAAACGATATCGTCTGAATGATGCTCAGAACTGCGAATAACAACTTTCCCTGATTCCAATCCCTGTTTGGATAATTGCTCGGAAATTTTAACTTCATTCTCAAAAGTTTTTTCAACGCCTTTTGTTACGCCATCGACGAATTCGGAACCCGCTTTTCCTACTACTTCGCCGGTTTTGTTGACAGTTTCTTTGGTCTTTTCCTTGGCCCAATTACAAGAAGCGGTCATTAGGGCAAGGGCTACAATCAGGTATTTCATTGCGTTATTTTAATAAATTTCAAAGGGTAAAATACAGATAGTTTTAGAGATTTCAAACCCGTTAAAATAGGGCACTATTTCTTCGATAAAATTACACCTCCCTTTATCCGCCAACGTCTACCTACACCAAGCGGCCGCACACATCCCGTCCTGTCCACCAAAAGGCTCACTTCAAAAAGCGAGCTTTTCTTTTTTGAACGCCTCAAACCTAACTCTTACTTTTATTTTCATCATACAACTTACCCCACTCACACAAAGCATCCATGATAGGTATAAGTTGTTTGCCCAATGCTGTAAGCTTGTATTCCACCCGTGGAGGAACTTCGGGAAAAACTGCCCGCGTTAGAATGCCATCACGTTCCAGCTCCCGAAGCTGGGCGGTAAGCGTGGTCTGTGTAATGTATTTCATCTCTTTTCGTAACTCGCCAAAACGCTTCGGGCATTCCCTACGAATGCTATCGAGCAGTAATAGTTTCCATTTTCCGCCAATGGCCTGGAGGGCAGCGGTCATTGGATTTTTTTCGTTCTCTTCCAAATTATTTTGATCGTTAACATGCTGGTGCTCAGCAATAGTATTTTTTTCCATACTTAGTATTTTATATGGCCCTACTTGTTTACCTGGGTGGCCCTATTCAAATTTGAGGTTCATTAAAGAAAACATTCAACATACAGATTAGTTTTATGAATGCCTCATTTTATCGATCTACTGCCATCGTTTCGCGCTGGGTTTCTTTGCTTATTGTTTCCACAGCGGCCTTTTTGTCGGTTATTGACCTCTTTATCGTAAATGTCGCATTGCCTTCTATTCGTGAAGGTATTCATGGCTCCAATGGTGATACGCAGCTGGTGATCGTGCTTTACTTACTCGGCCATGCGGCCTTCCTGATCATTGGTGGCCGCCTGGGTGACCATTATGGCCGGAAAAGAGTATTTGTATGGTCAATGCTTTTATTTACCCTGGCCTCTGGTTGTTGCGGCATAGCGCAGAACGCTGCTCAGTTGAATATCGCTCGTTTCTGCCAGGGCGCTTTTGCTGCCTTTATGGTACCGCAAAGTATAGCCTATGTACAGATCTTGTTTCCAAAACAGGAAGACCGGGTAAAAGCTTTAGGCATTTATGGCGCCATTGCAGGTACAGCTTCAGTGATAGGTCAATTCCTGGGTGGCGTGCTGCCTGTAATGGATGGTATAATAGCCGGCTGGCGTTGGTTATTCCTGGTGAATCTGCCGGTGGGACTGCTCTCTGCGTATATAGCATGGCGCTTTTTACAGCAATCTACACCGGCAAACGATAGCCGGCCAGATCACTTCGGCGTGGTATTGCTAAGTGTTGGCCTTATTTGTTTGATCTATCCTCTCATCAGGGGACGTGAATTAGGCTGGCCCTTGTGGAGTATATTGTTATTACCTGCTTCTTTATTGCTATTAATATTATTTGTGTATGATCAGCGCCGTAAGCAACAGTCCGCGCAACCCTACCTTATTGATTTGCGTTTGTTTGCTTTTCGTGATTTCAATATTGGTTTGGGCGCGGTGATCGCTTATTTTATTGTGCAGGATTCTTATTTCCTTATCAATACCATTTTGTGGCAATCGGGTTTGGGTATGGGGTCAGTAACAACGGGTAATTGTTTTGTGCTGCAGGGAATTGGTTATGTGGTGGCTGCCGTTACTTCAATCCGGCTTGTAGGCAGGTACGGTAAAAAGGTGTTACAGGCTGGCGTTTTGTTAATGCTGGTAATGCTTTTGTTGCATATATTAGTGATAGAAAACCGGCATTTGTTATTGGTTGTGCTCTTTCTGTACGGTATGGGTTGTGGGTCTGTGTTGCCAACACTGTTAACGTTGGCATTGCAAAATATTCCGCCTACGATGGCAGGTGCAGCTGCCGGTACTTATGTAACCTTTCAACAAACTGCTATTGCATTGGGCGTATGTATAACCGGTGGATTGTTCTTTCACTTATTGGGAGATTCACCATCATTACACCAATGGTTACTGGCTTATCGACGGGCTACAGGCTTGAACATGTTCTTTCTGGTAATGGTAAGTTACTTTTTGTGGAGGCTATAAAATCATTATTCCGTATCTGGAGAATTAAATGGATAGCATACTTTGAATCGGCAGCTTCTTAACTTAAAGTGGCTGCAATAACTGAAAAGACAAGTGCCGTCTAACTTACTGGAGGATATGTTTGTGCCGGTACATAGTTAGGGCCTCATCCGTTATATGCAATTTGACCATCACCTTTAAACTATTCAAAACCATAATCTATGAAGTCAAATCTCATACTGCTGCTAATATTGAATTGTAATATTTTAAGCAGTCAGATAAAGACATCTTCCCACCCGCCATCACAGTACATACATTTTTCACCCTCCAAATTCTACAACTCTTATGACGCAAAGACATTGCCTGTATTGAAAATAAGAGATGGCGATACTATAAATACCGAAAGTCTTGATGCATTAGGCTTTGATAAAAATTCAATAAAGAAGGGAGAAAGGGGAAATCCGTTGACTGGCCCCTTTTTTATCGAACAGGCTTCTCCTGGTGATATTGTAGCCGTTACCATAGTTAATCTATCGCTCAATCGAAATTATGCAACGACACTTAATGCGTTTATCCCAAAAATTCTTCCCAAAGCTGACGCCAAAAGATTGTGGAGGAACGCAAAGCTTGTGAAATGGAATTTAGATCTAATTAACAATACAGCAAGTCCGGCAAAAGAGTATGAACGTTTGTCCGCATTAAAAGTACCATTGCATCCTTTTCTGGGTTCTATAGGTGTGGCGCCTCCGGGAGCCAGTAGTATATCGTCCGGAGGTTTTGGCTCTTGGGGTGGTAACCTTGATTTTAGTGCAATAACGGCTTTGTCGACGCTTTATTTGCCGGTTTTTCATGAGGGGGCTTTGTTGTATGTAGGAGATGGACATGCAGTACAGGGTGACGGTGAATTAAATGGTGATGCATTGGAAAACTCAATGAATTTTACTTTTACAGTTCGGGTTATCAAGAATGAGGGCAGCCAGTTAAAATATCCAAGGGTAGAAGATTTGCGTCATATTATGGCTTTCGGTCAAGCGAAAAATTTAGACCTGGCATTAAAAGAAGCTACTCTGAATTTACTCAGTTGGCTTCAAAAGGATTATCAACTATCCATAGAAGAAGCTTCTCAATTGATCGGTCCGGTAGTTGAATACCGAATACCCAAAATTGCATCAACGGAAGTTGAAGTAGTTGCGATGATACAAAAAAAGGTCATTGAGGGATTAGTGAAAATAAATGGGACCGCTAACATTCAACATTCGCCTGTGAAGTCAAATTAATTGATAACCTTTCTAACAAATTGAGTATGGCATTGGCTTCAGCACTAAAACATTTGGTTCTGCTTGTTTTAATTATCATGAACGTTTGTTTTGGTCAGACCCGAAACAATACAAAAACCGTTTCGGCAAATGATGTTCCGCAAGTCAACCATTCGGACGGCGTAGTTTATTTTTCTTATGATAACGGATTAACCTGGCATGATAAAGGCTCAGGATTACCATCAACGGTTAATATTGGGTTGGGTGGAATTGCCGTTTCGGAAAACAAACTTGCCCTTATGTCAAAAGATAGCGGACTCTACTTTTTCAATACACAGAAAGACAAGTGGTTCAATATTGCCACAGACAAACAATTAATTGAAAGTAATCCGGGCGCTCTACTGTTTTTTAAAGACCACATATATGCAGGCACACAATCAGGCGGTATTTTTCGCACAGCGGATGAAGGAAAAAGCTGGGAAAAATCAAATGTCGGTCTGAATAACCTGACAATCCGAAGACTTGCCGAAATAAAGAACAGGCTCTACGCAGCAACAAATTCGGGGCTTTATTCCTATAACAATTTACTCAATCAATGGGAGTTGGAATATGGTAACACCACGCTACAGGTCAATGGGATAACGAGTTTTGATGGAAGTATTTTTATTGCTACAAATCAAGGTGCCTTTGCTTCGCCAATAGGGAAGAATGAGTGGAGTGAAATTTTTTCAAATGGTGCTTTACATAACATTAATTCAGATAACAAGGCAATCTACGCAATGATGTATAATGAACTATTTTTATCTTTTGACAAGGGACAAACCTGGCAAAGCATACAAGCCGGATTACCTGCTCAACTTTATACATTTGATGTGGTTACAACCGGCAACACACTTTTAGCAGCACAATGGGACGGTGTTTACAGAAAAGATACAAAAGCGCAAAACTGGAAAATTTCAAGTAATGGGTTACCTAAAAAATCAGCAATTACAAATATGCAGGTGTTTAACAAAATTATTGTCGTAAGTGGAAACCAAAGAAAACTAAGAACGGGGATGACCACAGATAAATAGTTGAACATTACCTGCGAACCGTTCTTATTCAGCCACCAGTTGCTGATGTAGTGGGTGCGGCCGCTATAATATCATCGCCCAAAAAAATATTATTTTTGATGTTAAATCAAATAATTGGAATACCATATACTTTAACCGAACCCTCTTATCAATGAAAAAAATCGCCCTTGTAGCCCTGGTCTGCTTCATTTTCTCTGCTTGTAAAAAAGATAAAGACGCTGCCGGCGTTGGCGTTATCATTTCTGGCGCCCTTGCGAAAGAGTACTACCATAAACAGGTTGACCAGGTACGAATTTTCTACTACAATAAAGACAAAACGCTAAAACAATATGAGTACTCTTTTGACAATAACGTAGCCGAACGAGTTGAGTTTCGTTATGTCGAGGGCCGTCTTGCAAGCCTTGACCTTTATAAAAAGGATAACAATACGTGGAAGCTGGTTAATCAGACAATGCCGGTATATTACAACAATAAACGCCTGTCAGACATTATAATCGTATATCCCGGGGACCCGGTGCCATCATCAGGGATCCTGACATGGCCGGCCAAATATACATTCCAGTATGAAAATGACACGTCGACAAGATTCAGCGCCTGTATAGTATACCATAGGGAAAATAACACACTCATTCCTAACGCAGAATATCGTTTTGAATACGATAGTCTGGGTAATATAACCGTTGAAGAGCAATACACTATTAACAATGGAACAAAAACCAAACAGTCGGTAACGATATATGAGTACCTGCAACAGAAGAATCCGAAATACCAAATGGAGGATATACTCGATTTCCAGGCATATAATTCTCCCAACATCTGGGAGCGAAAAACGGTTGGTTATTTAAGTTCGGGAATGATAGATGAATACAAACGCGTCTATGAATTCAATGCGGATAGTAAGGTGACCACTTTTACGGAACAACCCAGTAACGTTAAAAGATATTACGAATATTATTGATCTTTCCCTTATAACTGGTAAAATAGAACAGGTCAACACATACGATCAGTACAGTTGTTTTATCTGTTGAATCGTATGGGCCTGAACCATTCGTCAGCTATCCGGGCGTTGTATCGAATGATCTTCCGTTCTGTTATTGACATTTTTAAGTTATAATTCACGATTTATTTTGGCCGGAAGACCCTTCGGCAAATATTTATCAGTTAATTTCGCGCACCCTGAAGAAAACAGGCCTTATTTTGACATGTTTCTAAAAGCACTGACCGTAGCCGGCCTCGCCACTTTTGAGATCTATGCCGCCATCCCCGCCGGATTTGCCTTTGGGTTAACGCCATGGACAATTTTCTTTGCCAGCGTTATTGGTGGTTTAATTGGCACTTTTGTCGCTGCATTTTTAGGCGATAAGATCAGGGCTTTTTTTCACAAAAAGAAACCTACTAAAGACGCTGCTGAAAAAAAGCATCCCATGATGCTTCGCCTCTGGAATAAGTATGGCATAATTGGATTGGGATTTTTAGGCACGATGTCAGTTGGCGCACCTATAAGCCTGGCGGTGGGTATCGGGTTAAATGCTAATATTAAAAAACTGGTCACCTGGTGCTGTATCGGTGTCATTACCCGTTGTATTGTATTCACACTGATCGGGTTTTACGGATTAAAACTACTTTAGTGTTATGCAGAAGATACCTGCAGATCCCCAACTCAATTACCTACCAATGCATTAGATCCGTTCACAACGTACAGCAATCTCTCAAAATACATCTGTAACAGAAAACATGCCTTCATAATTGTCGGCTATGTCGTTCGCCAATTGGCCCGGTGAATGACAGGCCGGGTTTTTCGAAATACTTACCGGATGAATGCGGCTAAACCAGGTATTGATATCTGCATTGATCTTTACCGTAATTGAAGTATCCTTAACCACAACCAGGTTTTCAGGTAAGGGCAATCCGATCTGCCGGAAAGTTATGTAGGGCGATTTAAAACCGCCGACATGGAGCGTAAAGGCCTGGCCGCTTAATGGGGAAACGGGGGAATGGCCTTCCAGTTTTGCCATCACATACCCTGATGCCCAAGTCCAGAACATCCCATGTACCGGATCAAGGGCACCGGTTTGGGCGCCGCTGACATTTTTGGCGCTGTCAACACCCAGGATAAATGCAATACTTGTATAGCTGTCTACAGGGGCTGTCAGCCTGATATTCCTGCTTGCGGCATTTTCATGATCTACTAAAAAATAATCCTCGGATAACCCAACAGGTTCATTCCTGCTATTGATGAGTTTGATACCGTGTATATAATATTTGAACCTGTTGACAGTATAGGCTTCACCAAGATCATTGGTATATTGTCGGCCAAATACCAACGGTTCATTAAAAACAGCATGATCAAACGAAAACGTTATGCTGCCGGTTACCGGTTTTACATCGCCCTGGCGGCTTTTATCTTTTTGGCATGCATTCAGTATCCACACAAACGCCACCAGAACCATCCACCCGGCAGTTATTTTCATAATAGAAAGTTTTGACATGAGGAACCCCGTTTTATCCGCAGAAGCATAACCAAATTTCGGAAAAAACATTTTTTTTCTGGCATTTTGTTTATCTGCAATTACCTTTGCCCCGTAATGCACATGTTTATTCGTAAAACGGCAGTTTTCTACCTGTTACTGCTAGTGCTGTTAAAGGTACTAGCGGCGCCGGTTATATACCTGCAATTCGAATGGAACAAGGCTTATATTGCCGCCAATTTGTGTGAGAACAGGAATAAACCAATCATGTCCTGCGGTGGTAAATGTCATTTGAACAAGCAATTATCCAAAGCCACTGAAACTTCAGATCCTCAGACGCAAAAAGGAAATACCACTGTAGTGCTGCTCGACTATTGCGAATCGATCAAAGAGTTTTTATTCGATCCTGATCTTTCACTTTCCCAACCTTTTGAAACCTGGCTGCTCACCAATACTGCCAAAGGCCACTCCGGCAATGTTTTCCATCCTCCCATTGCTTAATGCCTCTATCATCTCGTAACAATTAACAGCGAATTATTCAACAATACACCGTATGGTCCGCCATCAACATGGGCATGATCCATACGTGCTGAGGAAGGTGCGTAAACGCCTCACCATTGCCATCTGGCTGGTACTGGCGCTTATTGTATACCTGCAGCACGATATACTCATGCGCCTGGTTCAAAACTTTTTTTAAAACAAACCGCTTTTAAGGCAGGCGTGACGTGTAGATAAATACTTGCCGCTTGCCCGGGCAGTTCCTCATTTGCATGGTGGCTTATGCCAGCATGGAGGCTGTGCTTTGTCTTCTATTTTTCAATTAAACAATATCAAAATACCATGATCACTATAGCAGCTTTTATTATCATGATGTCGCTTCAAGCTCATAAAGAAGAGCCAAAGGGTGCTGAACCAACTATTGGCGCGAAAGCTATCCTGTCAATAGAATTCGACAATATCGTGGGTGAACAAAATCTCCAATTAAACACCGGCGCCTACACCAACGGTTCCGGTGAAAACTATTCGGTGAGCCTGCTTCAATATTTTATCAGCAATATCAGCGTTAAAAAAGCCGATGGTACGGTGTATACGGTGCCGCAGGACAGCAGTTATTTTCTCATCAAAGAAAGCGACCCAGCAGCCCGCTATGCCAAAGTACAGGTGCCGGAAGGGGAGTATAGTTCCATAACATTCGTATTGGGGGTCGACAGCCTGCGAAGCACCATGGACATTAGCAAACGCACCGGTGTGCTGGAGCCTTCAGGCGGTATGGAAGACGGGATGTACTGGGGATGGAACAGCGGCTATATCTTCTTTAAATTCGAAGGTACTTCTCCACATGCCCCGGTAGATCCAACAGGGCAGCACAAGTTCAGGTACCATATTGGCGGCTTTGGCGGTTATGCCGCGCCCACGATAAACAATATCAGAACAATTACTATTGACCTTACAGCAGCCGGCAATGCAAAAGTCCGCAGCGGCCGCGTCAGCAATGTGCACTTACTGGTTGATCTTGCCAAACTGTTCAATGGCAGTACGACTGTTCGGATTGCTGCCAATCCCACCGTCATGTTCAGCGCTTATAGCGCCAATATCGCCGACAATTTCAATAACATGTTCCGTCACGACCATACCGAAAATTAACCGCTATGAACAAAAAACAGTTGTTGGTAATTGCCTTGGCCGCCGGTGGTTTGGCCTTCTCGAAGCAGGTAATAGATTCTTTTACCGGGTTTAAAAAACCCGGTAATTTTCCCGATGCCATTTATCATTTCAAAACAAACGCCATCACCGAAGCGAAGTTTGAGCTTGGGCGGAAGCTGTTCTATGAGCCGCGGTTTTCCCGCGACAATACCGTCAGCTGCGGCACCTGCCATATTCAATCGGCCGCTTTTACCCACCATGGTCATGATGTAAGTCATGGCATCGATGACCGGTTGGGAAAGCGCAATTCACCCCCGATCATGAACCTGGCATGGGGTAAAACATTTTTTTGGGATGGCGGGGTGTTTGATCTTGACCTGCAACCAATAGTGCCTATTACCAACCCGGTTGAAATGGATGAAACAATGGATAACGTACTTAACAAGTTGCGTAACCATCGGGACTACCCGGGGTTGTTTAAGCAAGCGTTTGGGTCTGCGGTGATCAATGCGGAAAGGGTCATGAAAGCACTCTCGCAGTTTATGGTCATGCTGGTAAGCGCCAATTCGAAATATGACAGCGTAATGCGCAAACAGGGCGTCCGCTTTACAGCTGCGGAACAACAGGGGTATGCGCTTTTTAAAACCCATTGCGGCAGCTGCCACAAAGAGCCCTTGTTTACCGACGAATCTTTCCGCGACAATGGTATCGGCGCCGGCCCCAACAACGATGAAGGCAGATACCTCGTTACCCTAAATGACACCGACAAATACAAGTTCAAAGTTCCCGGTTTACGCAATCTCAGTTATACAGCGCCTTATATGCACGATGGGCGTTTTATTACCTTGCGGGCAGTGCTGGAGCATTATACCAGCCATATCAAGAACACGCCGAACCTTGATCCCTTGCTTAAACCAACAGGCGCCCCCGGGTTAAAACTCACAGCGGCTGAGCAATCAAATATCATTACCTTCCTGTTAACATTGAACGATAAAGATTTTATCACCGATAAAAGGTTTTCTGAACCATAACATGAACCAATGAAAAACAAATCTGTTTATGTGTTGTTCCTGCTGCTCATAACAACCGCCTGCAATAACCAACCGGGCAGCAATAAGCCTGCAACCAACAGCCACGAACATCATAATAGCACTTCCAGAAAGGCCTATGGTGCAACACGCGACTATGCTGACAGTGTAAACGAGGGCATCATTGCAGTGGATACCCTGAAAGGAAGTCCCCAACGGGTCGCGATGGCCAACATTGGCAATGCCCATGTGCATATTGAGTACCATTCGCCCGGCGTAAAGAACAGGGTAATATGGGGTGGACTGGTGCCATACGACCAGGTGTGGGTAAGTGGCGCACACAATGCTACGGCTATTGATTTTTCGAAGGACGTAGTAATAATGGGTAATCCGGTAAAAGCCGGTACATACGCCTTCTTCACCATTCCGGGTAAAGAAAACTGGACGGTGATCCTGAACACCCGGTACGATCAGCACCTGGCCGATGAATACAATCAAAAAGAAGATCTAGCCAGGTACCAGGTAACCCCGGTTAAATTAGATAAACCGGTTCCTCGTTTAACGTATGGCGTTTACCGAGATACCGATACAACCGGTAGCATCGAGCTTACCTGGGAAAAAATAAAACTGGTGCTGCCTGTGACGGCTACGCGAAAACGGTAGCGTTGGGTAAATTAATGATACATCTTTCTTTATTTTAAGCGATACAATGACAAAGATCACTAAGAGTATTATAATAGGGTTCCTCATTCTTACTACGCTTGGACTGGCCGGGTTCTTATACACCCTGGTTATGCATACCAGCAACCTGCCGGTATTGGGCGAACCAGGCCATACAGCAGGCGCTTTTGCATTTTATAATCAGGCCGGAAAAAAGATAACCGAAAAAGACATCGCCGGAAAGGTTACTGTGGCTGAATATTTTTTCACCTCGTGCCCCGGCATTTGCAAAGTTATGAGTCGCCATCTTAAAGAGGTTTACCAGGCATTTAAGGACAGAGAAGATTTTGCCATTCTATCTCATACGGTAGATCCTGAAACCGATTCGGTACCGGTGCTCGCGAACTACGCCAGGCAGCTAAAGGCCGAGGCGCCTGCGTGGCAATTTCTTACAGGTAACAAATATGACTTGTATACAATGGCCAGGCAGGATTATCTCCTGGCAGTGGAAGATACAGTAGAAGCCGGTTCGAAGGAAGATTTTATTCATACGGAGTATGTGGCGCTGCTTGACAAAAAACGCCGCATAAGAGGTTTTTATGACGCCACCAATAAAAAGAGCGTTGATCAATTGGTGAATGATATCAGCGCTCTTTTGAAAGAGTAATTCATAAAAAAAAAGCTGCCATTGTTTGAAGTGTTCCTGGCAGCCCCGTTTTTCATGGCTACTTTTAATTAGTTCAACAATGCTCCAAAATTTTTTGCTTCCTGAACGGAACGCACTAAAACCGGCGCCTGGTTATACACCTTATTAAACAGGAACGGTCCCATACTTACCCGCTTTACACCCAGCTGCTGCAGGATATCGAAATCGGGCAGTCCCGGTATACACATTACATTGATGGGAAGTTTTGTATTCTTTACCGCCGCTGCTATGTCGGCCTCTTTACTGATAAAAGGTAAAAAGATGCCGTCGGCGCCGGAGCTTCCGTATAAGAGTAGCCGTGCAGCCGTTTCTGCCTGCGGGTTCGCCACTTTCAATAAATACGTATCGCAACGAATATTGATAAAGATCTCCAGCCCGTCGGCTGCCAGTTTGTTTTTGATAAAAGCAATCCTGTTGGCAAAAGTTTTCGCGTCCTGCAACACCCTTGCCGATCCTGCCATCATTGAATCTTCAATGTTGATGCCTGCTACACCCGTGTCGATCAGTTTACGGATGTTGGCATAAATAGCTTCGTCCGTATTGCCATAACCCATTTCCAGATCTACCGTCACCGGTATTTGAACCGTGGCGGTTATGCGCCGAATGATCAGTAAATACTCGTCAAAAGGCATAGCTTCGCCGTCGTCATAGCCCAGGCTGTTGGCTACTGCTGCACTGGACGTGGCAACAGCGGGATAATTTTCCTGTTGAACAAGCTGGGCGCTTTTGGCGTTCCAGGCATTGGGTAATACCAATAGCTCGGGTGAATAATGTAATTCTTTGAATTGTTGAAATGAGGATGTCATAATTTTCTGGATAAGTAAACGTATGTATTGTAATATGAAAACGTGCCGGACAATCCCGGTTACTTTCTCCAAAATTAGCCGCAATAAAAATAACACAATTGTATAAATCGGAAGCGTAGCTGCAGGCACGAAAACGTATCGATCACCTTCTGGTAAAAGAAAACGAACCGGGAGAAGTGATCAATGATTTCGTCTTCTCTAAATTGGAAGAGGCATTTGTAATTTGTGAAGGAATGCTTGAGCATTAACTTAGGCCGCACTATGAATACACAGACTATAACTTCCAGTTTGATAAGCCGCTCATTGATCGGCTGATCGGCCGGTATAAATATTACTAAGAAAGATCATTGAAAAAGCACAATACTTTCAGCCAGGAAACTGCTGCTTACTTGGAATGTTGCAGTTTGTTGGATCAGATCGGCATAACCATCATTCCTATGGTTCGTATAAACACCGTATGCATCCAGGCTATAACCTATAACGCCATCCTGGGTGAGAAAGAGATATATTATAGCTTCGTCCGCAGGGTCAGACGCACCCTCAAACCGGTAGGTTTTTATGATCTTAATGTCATGCTGGCTATAAGACTTCCCATTGAGATTTAACTGTCCGGCTCCATTGATGACAAATTCATTGTCCTGGTTTTTTAATTTCAGCTTATTAAGGACCGAACTTATTGTATCCATTTCGCCGGCGGGCATATCATTGACTTTATTAATGGGGTATGTTAAATTTTGCATCTGTAAAATATTTTAGTACGGTATGGTGTCGGTAGCTGTACGTTTGTTCATTCCGTCTCTTATCTGTTTATATAGTTTGACCTCATTGTCAGCGATCCTGTTCTCCAAATGACGGATATCCTTATTTAATTTGTCCAGGTTTTCTGCTTCATTTCTAGCATCCCTCGAATCTCTTTTGGCATCACCGGCTTTGTTCTTCGCTTTTCTGGCCAGTTTCTTATTATTGGGATCATCACTTAATTTATCTGCGGCGCTGGAATTTTTATGCGCAGAATTTTGTGCTTTTTCTGAAGCCATCCGTTTACTGCTTACCTGTTGTTCAAGCTGATTTTGGAGTTTGCCCAATTTTAATTGATCCTTACTTATTTCCGACACCAATGAAAGAGAATCCGTGTTTACCTGGCCTGATATTGACATGCAAAACAGCAAGCCACTCGAGATCAATAGCGATAGTTTTTTCATTAGGTAAAGGTGGCTTTCTTTTTCTTCCCGGTCATTATAAAATTATAAATAAGTATTACATCATTCACACATTTCGAAGCGGCGGCCGGCGTTGCTGCAGTAAAGCTGGTTTCTGCTCTTTGTTTCAGGATAAACTGCCCGGCCCTGGGAATAATTTTTCCCATTAAGTTGTGGCGGGTGCATCAACGATAATTTTTGTTAAAGTTTCTAAAGAAAGCGGTTCTGTGAGGCGATGATCGGGGAGGGTAGAGGCGGATTTGGATGAACTGAATCAGCGTCATTAATTCGCAAAGAGGATAAATAAGGCGGATTTTACGTACATTTAAGTACTGAACGCCGGTATGCCGGGGCTGCCTCTCTAAGTTGGTAAAATGAATACGTGCCTGTAATCTTAGTAAATATGCTTCATTGATCCTGTATATAAAAAATATGGTTTGTATCCGCTGTAAGACGGTCGTAAAAGATGAGTTAGCAAAACTGGGATTCCATTATACTTCAGTTGAATTAGGCGAAGTTGAAGTCATTGAGGAAATTTCAGTAGAACAACACGAACAGATAAAAAAAGCGTTATTGAGATCGGGCCTCGAATTAATGGACGACAAAAAGAGCATCCTGATCCAAAAAATAAAAAATGTCATTATTGAATTAGTTCATTATTCAGAGGAGCCTTTGACAATAAACTTTTCTGAATATTTAAGCCGGAAGTTACACTACGATTACACATACCTGGCCAATCTTTTTTCAGAAGTACAGGGTACCACGATTGAAAAGTTCCTGATCGCCCACAAAATTGAAAAGGTAAAAGAACTACTCGTATATAACGAGTTGAATCTAACCGAGATCGCTCACCGAATGCATTATAGCGGTGTAGCACACCTTTCGGCGCAGTTCAAGAAAGTAACCGGTCTTACTCCTTCCCATTTTAAACAGCTTAAAAATAAACGACGATCCATGCTGGATGAATTATGAATATTAATTTCTCTTCATGCTACTTAAAAGATCTTATATATATATATACCACTTTATTACAACTTTTTTTTGTGCATAGCATTGTCAATCATCTTGTTCATTATTCCGGTAATTATTTATACAACTTCCAGGGATGAAAAGGAAGCGCTGAAATAAAAGGGCCGTGAGCTGCTCATTTTATGAGGAGGCCCGGTTTTGCGGGATGAGGTGTATTATTCGTGTCGTTCGTGCCGGGCGAAAAATGGAATTAAAATTATCAGTGAAGTATAAGGGATATGATGTCCTCTTTAGCTTTTTTTGATTCCCGGAAATTTAAAAACATCCATCCGTGGAACATATTCTCATATTCCTGGTAATTGATCTCAATTTCTTTTGATGCTGCCAGTGCCTTTAATTTTCTTGTATCGGCTACCAGTATATCCTTTGTTCCAATAAAAACTGATATTTTTCCCAATCCTTCAAGCGGCCCGTATATCGGGCTTAATAAATAATGATCAGGGCTTGCGTCCCCGGCATATTTTTTTCCCGCCTGCCGAAGCCCTTCTATACCTAATAAAGGCTCAAAGCCGCTCACCTCATATATGCCCGGGTTGCTGAGTGTTATATCCAGCCAGGGCGACAATAGAATGATTTGGTATGGTTGAACTACCTGCTCATGCTTCAATTTTTGAGCCAGGGCCAGGGCAAACCCGCCACCCGATGAATCGCCCATAAGAATAACGTGGCGGTCGTTCCCCGCAGCAATCAACTGGTGGTAAAGAACGGAAGCTAATGAAAAAGATTCCTTATAAGTATGGTCTGGCGCCAATGGATAATCAGGTGCTGTAACCGTGCAGCCGGTCTTATTTACCAATTCCGCCAGGAACTCCCAATGAAAAATAACAAAGCTTTGCACATAAGCCCCCCCGTGTAAATAAAGGATGTGTTTAGCATTTTCCTTTTTGCTTTTTGGGCTTAAGGTAAACACATTTCGATTATTTATCTGAAATTCGTGAACGTGACAGGATCGTTTAATTTTAGATGGTGGTTTCGGGCAACTGAACAGGCCGGTTTTTCCAGACGCAAATTGCTTTCTGAGAAATCTTTTTTTACTGATGATGCTCAGGAGAAGATTGAATAATTTGCTTTGTGCACTTGCCACTGCTTAAAAGTTAATAGATCTGAATTTGTAAAAAGAATGATAAGATCCGGCCCGCAGGTGAAGATACATACAATAACCCAGCTATGGCGGACAATATTCAGCATACGAACGATTTCTGGCTCCGGCTTGATAATGCTGCCAAAATTTATCCGGCTATAAAAAACCGGGAACTCACTACTGTTTTCAGAATATCGGTTGAATTAAAAGAACGGATCAGGGTAAAACAACTTTTCGAATCGGTTCATGCCATCGAAGAGCGTTTCCCCTATTTTAAAGTAAAGTTAAAAGCGGGGTTTTTCTGGTATTACCTGGAACCTGACCAGGGGCCGATCATGGTAGTACCCGACAAGGGATTGCCCTGCAGAGCATTTAAGAAGGAGGAACTAATGTTCAGGGTACTGGCAAAGGAAAATAAGATCAGTGTCGAGTTTTCTCACATTCTGACGGACGGGACCGGTGCATTTGAATTTTTAAAGACCCTTTTGCTGGTGTATCTCGAAAAATGCGGGTTGCCCATTGCTGAAATCGTTCCTTTTTACCGGGTCCGGGGAATCCCATCAAAGGAAGAGCATGAAGACGCCTTCAACAGGTATTTTAAAAAGATCGATACACATACCTTAAAAATAGCGAAGGCATTTCATTTGCCGTTCAGGTTAAATAAAGCGCCAAGGTTGGGAATATTGACTGCCCTTGTACCACTGGCAGATATTAAGAAAAAAGCAAAAGAACATGAGGTAAGCATTACTGAATATCTCATTGCAGTGTACGTTCATTCACTGCAGCAAATTTACGAGCAGCAATCACCCTTCCATAAACGTATAGCCAATAAAATTATACGCATTCAGGTTCCAATTAACCTGCGCAAGCTCTTTCCCTCTCTTACCATGCGAAATTTCTCCCTGTATGTATTGCCCGGAATTGATCTTCGACTGGGCCACTATACATTTGAAGAAATAGTGAAAACAGTTTACCACCAGGTGCAGCTTGAAACGGATAAAAAACTCATTAGCAAAAACATTTCACGGAATGTAAGCGGTGAAAAAAGCGCATTCATTAAAAGGATCCCGCTTTTTCTTAAATCTTTTATTTTGACAAGACTTTACACGATGGGTACACAACAATACAGTGGGGTGGTCACTAACCTTGGGAAAATTGATGTTAATCCTGAAATAAATAACTTTATTGATAAATTTATATTCATTCCGCCTCCACCCAATAAAATAGTAAAGGTGAATTGTGCGGTTGCCGGTTTTGGTAACAATCTGGTATTGACGTTTGGAAATATAACCGTATCAAAGGAACTGGAAAGGCAATTCCTGGTGTTTTTAACAAAACAGGGTGTACCTGTTAAACTTGTGAAATATTAGCATCAAGGACCATGAGTATCTGTAAAAACTGCGGTGTAGAACTGGAAAATGATATGCAATACTGCCCTTTGTGTGGAGTTGGTGTATCCAGTGTGGAAAATGGTAAAACAACCGATCCTAAGGGACTGCCGGCATTTAACAAAGCAATGAGCCAGCCGCAGAAGAAGTTTACCTGGGAGATCGTTTCCCTGGTACTGCTCTCCTGCCTTGCAACCACCATTATTATTGATCTTATTACAAACAAGCGCATCACCTGGTCTGAATATCCGGTAACCATCAGCCTTGTCATTTTTTCATATGTATCCTTGTTTGCGTTCTGGCATCAGCAAGCGATCATTCAAATGGCTGGTAGTTTTTTACTATCATCCGTCTTTTTGCTAATACTCGATGTTCTCAAAGATGGCATCGCGTGGCCTGTTAAACTGGGAATACCGTTGCTTTTTGCAGGGAATGTAATAACAGCTATGCTCATCATGGTTATACGCTTATCAAAAGTTAAAGGCATTAACCTGATCGCCTATGCTTTTTTGGGTGCTTCTTTGCTGTGTATCTGTATAGAAGGGATATTGTCAATGTTTAAAATGGGAGTGATTTTTTTTAGATGGAGCATCATTGTTGCAGCTTGCTGTGTTCCTGTTATTCTGGTACTGCTTTTTGTGCACTTACGGCTAAAAAAAGGGCGCAGCCTGCAAAAGACCTTCCACATTTGATATTCCGGTTATTCGCAGGCCGGAACCAGCGGGCGAACAGCTCCCAGGGATGAGGATGACCATTGGGCAGGGCAGCACAGGAATGCGATTTGTAGTCATTGTGTTATGAGCTCTGTAATTTCGTCATCATGAAACGCATCCGGCACTTTTTTGCACAACTATGGGGCGCCTTACGGGCTACCCTTAAAACCTTTATTGCTGAAGATTACCTTCGCCTGAGCGCCTCGCTCTCTTATTATACCATCTTTTCACTGGCGCCTTTGCTGATCATTACCATTTCATTATTCGGCTATTTTTTTGGCAAACAAGCCATGGAAGGAAGGATCTTTTCGGAGATCCGCACACACGTGGGAGACGTTGCTGCCATGCAGATCCAGCAAATGATCCAGCATGTTTCAAACCAGGAGTCTTTTTTGGCAAAGGCTGCGGGAATAATAGTGATGGTGATCGGCATTATCGCCCTGTTTACAGAAGTGCAGGATGCCATCAATCAAATCTGGAAGCTGAAGCCGGTGCCAAAACTTAACAGAAAAAAATACTTTATCAAAAGAGTTATATCTTTAGGGATATTCAGCATCATTGGTTTTATACTTGTTTTATCATTAATAATCAATTTGTTGATCGATATCTTTGGTAATTACCTCGAGTTCTTTGCAGGCGGCGTTTACATAGTATTTGCAATTAACCGCATCTTTATCATCGCTATTGTGGCTACGTTGTTTACCTTCATGCTTAAATATCTGCCAGATGGAAAAGTGAAATGGAAAGACGCAATAAAAGGAGCTATATTTACTTCGATCTTCTTTATGCTTGGTAAAACCCTCATAGGCTATTTTGTTGGTCATTTAAATGTAACTTCAACCTATGGTGCGGCAGGAAGCCTAATCGTTCTTCTTCTCTGGATCTATTATTCGAGCGTCATTATCTACTTCGGCACAACATTTACAAAAGTATATGCCTATCTGTATGGCGGAAAGATCATTCCCATGTCCTATGCCGTTCTGGTAGAAACCAAAGAGTTTACGCCGGATTGATTCCGAGGCACTTTAGTAAATAATTTCCTTTTGCTTACCTGCTTTTACAACTGCGTTGTGTTGCCGTTCGCATTAATCATAATATAAATTAACAATCATGATCCTTGAATCTAAATTACCCTTTAAATATTTGATCGGCATAGTTAAGTATGAACTGGCGATCGTGTTGATGGTAGGAATAATAACCCATTTTAGCGCCATCCGGCTTACGGAATTCCTTCCGGTTATGCCGCTTGCCATACCCGCTTTTCTCGGGACCTCTATTTCTGTGCTGCTTTCTTTTAAGATGAACCAGTCTTATGACAGGTGGTGGGAGGCCAGGAAGATCTGGGGTGCAATTGTCAACGATTCAAGAAGCCTGGTCATCCAGTTACAATCGTTCCTGAGTTTTGAGCACACAGATATTATTAAGAGAATATCATACAGGCAAATCGCATGGTGTTATTCACTGGGAAGATCATTGAGGGGCAGCCCTAGGCCGATTGATCATTTAGATCATTTGATCACAACAACCGATGATGCGCAAATTTCAAAACACAACAACTGCAACCTCGCTATGTTGCAATTAACAGCAGCAGACATAAGGGAATTACGATTGAACAATGCCATAGATATGCACGGCCAGATCCACCTGCAGGAAACAATTATCCGTTTGACCGACTCAATGGGGGGCGCCGAGAGGATCAGCAAAACGGTTTTTCCATCCACATACCGTTTGATCCTTCATTTTATAATATATCTTTTCGTTATAACACTTGCTATTTCTTTGAAAGGCACTAATAATGTCTTTGTAATACCGCTGCTGTTACTGATCTCTGCCGGGTTCTTCTGTATAGAAAAAATAGCATTTCATTTACAGGATCCATTCAGGAATCTTCCAAGTGATATACCGGTAACAGATATCGCAAGAACAATTGAAGTAAATATCAGGCAGTTGCTAAGTGAAGAAATAATCCCGGCCGAGAGTAAGCCTAATGATTATTTTGTAATGTAATTGATTGTAAAAGGGTCCTGTATACGGTATCTAATTCCTTCCCGCCAACAATTTCTGGCTGATGTGATCTTCAAGATCATCAAGGAAGGTTTTATTATTTCGGCAGAAGTCAAATAATGATTCCAATTGGGAGGTTTTGAAAAAACCAGTGGTCATCAACCGGGCAAGCCCCGGATTGGCTTCCACCCAGTCTGTTCTCAGGGCATGGTCTTTTAGGTAAGATACAATGATCTCTACCCTGAAATAACGCGGAATATCGGCAATCCCCTGATTGATAACGGAAAGTTCATTCATCGCATCGGGGAAGTTCCGGGGACTGAACTGCTCAAATTCCTTAACAATAGTAGTGGTATTATTTGACATAATAATGTGTGATTAAAATAGCCGGTGATGCATTGACATGAAAGACTCTGATCGCGTTTTAGGGGCAATAATTTGACTGTTTGCTGCTGGTTAAAAAACACCCTGAAGTTTGAATTCAGGGCGGTTTCCCGTTTTCCCTATTGGTTTGCACGGATATTAACTTTCTTTGCTTCTTAATTCGTTCTTGCTGATAGGCACTTTGTGGCCTTTCTTATCGATCCAATAATAGTTTGAACGTTTGTCAATATAAATGGTTTTTCCATTCGGGCCTTCCTTATCCTTATAAACTTTGTCCGTGACCGCATTTTTCCCTTTAGAAGCCAGTTCGGCTGCTTTATTGCCGGTTTTTACTGCACCTTCCTTCACTTTTGTTGTTACCTTTTTAGTTGTATCCTGTGCGTTGGCTGAAGAAAATCCTACCAGCAGTGCCAGGATCGAAATACCTAATAACTTTTTCATATTTATCTTTTTGAGATGTTGCAGCGATTATTGCATGTGATCAATTTTTCTATTCCGCATACAACACAATGCAAAACTGCAGCTAATATTCCAGGTAGCTATTACATAATTACACAATTAAGTTATATCATTCACACATTGCAATTTGGCAGGCTTTCAAACAATGACCCTTACAGCGCAGGAACAAACGGCGCTTAAAGTTGTACGATCTACGAAGTGTAACTTATTTATAACGTTGAGGTGTTGTGGTGTCAGTTCTCCCGTTTTCTATGTACTTATTTAATTTGAATTGATTATCAGCAATCCTTCTTTCAAGATCGTAGATGGCCTTTTTCAAATTATCCAATCTTTCAGATTCTTTCCTGGCATTCTTGGAATCGCTCTTGGCGTCTCCAGCTTTATTGTTTGCTTTCCTGGCCAATTTCTTATTGTCAGGATCATCGCTTAATTTATCTGCTGCATCTGAATTTTCATTCGCAGATTTCTGTGCCTGGTCCAGAGCGTCTTCTTTGTTTTTTGTTTTTTGCTCAAGTTGATTTTGTAGTTTTCCCAGTTTCAATTGATCAGCGCTGATCTTGGCTACTAAAGCAAGGGAATCTGTATTTGCCTTTTGTGCAGAAACAGACGTACAAAGGAATAACAAACCAATCGAGGTTAATAATAATACTTTTCGCATAACGTAATTTTAAATGTCCATAAACCTTTAATGATATTTATCACCAAAGCACAAACCATGATTTTATAACTTAACCGATTGATTAAAACTTTGCGGAGAATAGAAAAAAAGAAGTGGGATAATGATCATTCCCTGTATTGGCAATCTTACTATATTCTGGGAAAATTTTAGTAAAGATACCTAAAAAATGGCATTTGATGTCGGGTAATTCATACCGTTCATATACTTATACCAACGACAACAGGGAGCTTTCCTTTGTGGGATGCTCGGCCTGGCTGGCGGCCAGCGTAACCGGTGAGTTGGCAGCTGAATAACTGGATGGCGTAACACCGGTAAACGTTTTGAATTCCCTGATAAAATGCGATTGGTCGGCATAGCCGCATTCGTATGCTATTGACGTTAATGACGTGTTCCGGGCAGCCACCAACTGTAAACTGTGCTGGAAGCGGCTTATCTGGCTGTATAATTTCGGTGTGAGTCCGGTGGTTTGTAAAAACAATTGTTGCATATACCGGGCGGTAATGCCATACCGCGAGGCAATGGTTTCCATCGTGGTAAATTCACCGGGTTGACGAAGTTCAAACATCAGCTTGTTCACCAGGGCCACTTTGTTCAATCTTTTTCCGGCCCGGGCTACCTGTTGCCATAAAAATGCTTCTACCAGGGCTATCTTTTTATTCCATGACCTGGTTTCCAGTAACCGCGCATGTAAAGTGTTTACGGCGCCACCGCCAATTGCGCCAAAATCGCTCACCTGGTTATTGAACCCGTTTATTTGATCGCTCAATAAACCGGCGGCTGCATGCGGATGGAATCGAATGCCAAACATGGTATTCCGGCCTACTGACCGGATGGGTAAGGGGCGGTTCAGCTGCCCCCATAACTCAATGGCGGGTGTGGTAACAAATGTTTCCCCCGTAAAGGTCTGCCAGTGCCCGCTGCCCAGGTTAAAGATCAGCTCCATACAACCGCTCGGGAACACTGTGTCCTCAAAAGCGGCACTCGTTGCGGACTCATACACATAATAACATTTCACATACGGTTGTAGTGCTTTGCCGGGCTTTATTTCATAGTAGGTCATGGTTGGTATCTTTTAGCGGATCACCGGTTTGCTGATTTAAAGATACAAAAGCCGGTCGATAGGTTTACCCGCACGTCCCTTTGCTGCTCCGGTTACCCGCCCTGCGAATGTAGCTGCGGCCGGCTTACCGGAATTGTATAAATCGGAAGAAACGCCCTTCAGCTTTCAGCCTACCTGGTCACCAGTCCAACCATATTGCCTTCCGGGTCGGAAAACCAGGCAAATTGCTTGTTATTGGGTAGAATAACCGGACCAACCATTTTCCGCCCGCCGGCCTCAATGATCTTTGTCAGGCTTTCGTTAATGTCGTTTACCTGGATATAGAACATCACATAATTCCGCGGGTCATGGCCCAACGAGGTGATCTGCCCCTGAATGCCTTCATCCGTATTGGTATTGATCAGCGAAGCCATGGGAATGCCAATGGGCGTCCAGCCAAACAGGTCCGCGTAAAATGAGGAGGTCTTCGGTAGATCTTTACAACCGATCTCGAAAAAAACAACCGGGTTGGTAATAGGGATTGACATATGCTATATATTTTTTTAAAATAATGTTGTTGGCGTTGTTTGCAGGAGTCGATCGTTGGTCGCGTGAAGGATAATGGAATGGTTGCTTACCTATAATTTACTGAATTTTATGCGATCTGACAATTCTATTATCCCGCGGCTGCTACAGCAGTTTTCCTGCTGTTACCTGAGTGTAAATGGTTTCTGTTTAACCGGCTGCGAATGACCGTATTATTTATGTATGTTTTATTAACAAGACTTTATAAATAACCGTTTTGCCTGTGGCTGTTACCGCTGCCCTTGTCCCGTATTTATCCCTGCTGAAAGTGCAATTTTTGGCGCTTTTTCCGTTATTACAATTGTACTGTTAGAACAGCTTAACGGTATTAAAATTTGTCTTGATGAAAACTATGATCTCCCTGTTGGCTGGTTTGGTGCTGGTGGCAAACGCCATTGCCCAGGAAAACCAGCGGTTGGCGCACCCTGAAAGTGTTATCTCCGATGGCCAGGTCCTGTATGTAACCAATGTTGGCAAACCCCTCGATCCCGCGGCCAAAGACAGCAATGGATACATCATCAGGTTATCGCTCGATGGCAAAATACTCGATACCCTGCTCACTGATGCAAAACTGCATGCGCCTAAAGGAACAGCCATCATCAGGGGCGTGTTGTATGTAGCTGACCTCGATCGCGTCATAGGGATCCTGATGTCCAACGGCAAAAAGATCGCTGAGATCGTCCTGGGCCAGTCGATCAAATTGGTCAACGACCTGGCGGTGAAAGACGATTTTACGCTGTTTGCATCGGCTACCGATCCGGGCAAGATCGTGGAGTTGAATATCAGAACGGGCCAGGTGCGTACCGTGACGAACCTCAAAGGCGCCAATGGCCTTAGTTACGATAAAACCACCAGGAAACTGTATGTATGCAGTTTTGATGCGCAGCACCTGCAGGGAGGCGAAGTAGGGGTGATCTCCTGGAACGGTTATACGCCTTCGTACGAGAAGATGGCAGGCATTCACGGCGCTTTTGACGGCATCGCCCTGGTCGACAGCAATACGCTGGTCGTTTCAGATTGGGTGGCGTTGGATAAAGCGGCCGGGACCATCCAAAAGATCGACCTTTCTACAAAAAAAGCTACTAAACTCGATATGCCCGCGATGTATGGGCCCGCTGATCTTTACTTCGATCGCAGGGAGAAGAAATTGTTCATTCCTGTAATGATGGATAGTAAAGTGGTTATACAACAACTGTAAGGCTGAAGGCTGATAGCTAAAGGCTAAACGCTGAAGGCAAAAGTCAATAGACAATAGGCAAAGGGCAATAGAAGAGCCCTCAGGATAATTGTAGTGACAATAATCCTGAGGGCTTTTTGTATTATTAACTGTAAACTGTAAACTGCGAACAGTTAATTCATAAAGCAACGTTAAACCGCTTGTTTCGATTTGTTAAATCATTTTTGGAACGGTTTTCTCCCTTACAAAGAGCATTCCAAACGGATGCATTTTTATGTTTTCTTTACGAAGAGGACGTTTCCAAATCAATTATTTTTAAATCGTATAAATGTTCGCTGTTTACCATGTAAAATCAGGCAAACCCATGAAGAAAAGATCGGGTGATTTTTTTTCAGCCCTCAAATCAATGATCCTGCCGGATACTAACGACCAACGCGCCGCTACCGGTCCGGTTACCAACAATTATATTTTGAAAGAATTGCTGGATTGCTTCGATAATTCCTGCAAGCGCGAATCGGTTGGTAAAAGTTTATTGTTCAACATGCATTACCTGATCATTCTTCACCCCGAAGTATATGAAGAACGGTTGCCCTCTCTCCCCATTATCGTGAAAGAAGCGCTGAAAGCTTTTTATAACAGGCTCAAATCCTATAAACGGAATTATGATGAATTGTCGCCTGTGTCGTTTCACTGGCAATTCCGTTTTGCACCGGGCACCGATTTCAACCAGGAAAAAATAACGGTAGAAGATGTGCGCGTCATCGGTATGTTAACCGGTGTGAAACCTTTGGGCAGCGGCGGCAGCGACCGCCACAATACGGCGAAAGTAACCATGAAATCAAAAGCCACCAATGTTTTTGATAAAATGGATATCAACCTCGATGTATTGCGGCACCTGCATTTTGCCGAGAACGGAACCTTTACGGTGAAGTTCAACCCTGAGCTGAATGTGACCAATGTAGCAGTTACCAATAATGCAACACAGAAAACAGTGCGTAATGCAGACAATGGGCTCGCCCGCATTGAATATTATACAGCCGATACCAGTAAAGATGCGGTGTACATTATGAAGGATACCGAGATCGTGATCGCCCGCAAGGAGCCGGAGAACCTGGGCTACAGCAATTACCTGTTGATCGAATCGGGTTTTGTTTCCAATCCGCATGCCCGCATCCGCTGGAATGAATCGCAGCAGTCGTTCCAGATCGCTTCCTTCAGCAACAACGAGACCCGCGTGAACGAAACGGTGATCGCCAAAAGCGAAGCCGGCAGTCCCCGCTGGTTCGACCTGCGCGATAAAAGCCAGGTGCTGCTGAATGGCATGGTAACGCTTACATTTAAACAATTGTAAAGGGAAAAATCCCAGGAACCAAATCCCAAGAACCAAATCCCAAGAACGAAATCACAAGAACCAAATCCCAAGAACCAAAAAAGCACCAATAACCGAAGCCTGTGATTTGAGATTTGTTTTGTTTTTGTCTTTCCATTTGCGATTTGAGTTTATTTGTGTCTTGCGATTTGTGATTTGAGATTTATTTGTGCCTTGCGATTTGTGATTTGAGATTTGTTTGTGTCTTGCGATTTGAGATCTGGAATTTGTTAGGTGATTTGCAATTTGAAATTTATGAACACCCTCTCATCCATAGCGCTGTTTGTCTTTGTGATCGTTTTATTAATTGGGCATTTTAAAAACCTGCCACGATAATATGAAAACTATGTTGATCAGTGGCAATACGCATCCCGGAATGCGGCGAACGGACAATGAAGATACCTATACCTGCCGGCAGTTATGGTCGCCCGATAAGGCGCTGCTGCTGGTGGTAGATGGGGTAGGAGGTTATGCCGGCGGAAAACGGGCGGCGGCTATTGCCAGGGAATCCATCGACCAGTACATGCAAACGCCGAAAGGCGATACGCTCACCATGTTGCGCGAAGCGGTGATCTTCGCCAACAACCGCATTGCCGAAGAGCGGGCCAATAATCCGAAGTATAGTGAAATGTGTTGTGTGTTAACGGCCGCCGTTGCAGATGCTACTGCCGGCACAGTATGTTTTGTGCATGTGGGCGACACCCGCATGTACCGGTACCGCAAAGGCGTCTTGCAAAAGCTCACCAAAGATCATTCGTTTGTTGGCCTCCGTGAAGATGCAGGCGAGATCACCGAACGCGAAGCCATGAGCCATCCCCAGCGTAACCAGATCCTGCGCGAAGTAGGCTCCGCCATTCATCGCATCGATGATGAAGATTTCATGCAATATGGTACCGAGGAATTGTTGCCGGGTGACGGACTGCTATTATGCAGTGATGGCCTTACCGACATGGTCACTGCCAAACAGATCGCCGAGATCCTGGCTACCAGTGCGGCATTAAATACCAAGGTCAACAACATCATTGCCCTCGCCAATGAGGCCGGCGGCCACGATAATATAACGGTCGTATTACTGAAGACCAAAAGCAGCAAAACGCCGGCACAACCGGTTAGCGGCGCCAAAGTGAAAAAAACAGTTAAAACAAAGACCGCTACCGCTGAAACCACACCTTCCATTTTACCCACAGAAAAAAAGAACGGGCAATCCGGGCAGCCGGGTACAGCGGCAATGGCTGCTGGTACAACCGAACCTGCAATCGCTGTTAAAAAAACAGGCAACAGTAACAAGTGGGTTCGCTGGAACGTACTGGTGGTATTGCTGCTGGCCGCCAGCTCTTGGTATTTTTTCTCCCGGAAGAATACCGGTTCAGTAATACCTGAAAACAATAACCCCAATCCGCAGGGAATAACCACCGTGGCCGACACTACGACCGCCAAACCGGCTTCCATTTTCAGTGGACAGCATGCGGCGCCTGCCGGACCGGCCACGGCAAAAGCGCCGGATACGCTGCGTTTATCCGCCACCAGGAATATTGTGGATATTCAACAATATGCCGACAGCACCGGTAACCAGTTGCTGTTGCTGCCGGCCAAAGGCAAAACAAATTTGTTTGCTGCGCTGGAAATTAACAAATCATCAGGCAAGGCAGGCGACACAATTGTCATCAAAAACCTGCGGCTGCAAGGTTTTGAGACGGGCATCAAAGTGAGTGTTCCGGTTCACGTAAAGTTGGAGAATACATTTTTTGAAAACATTAAGTATCCTGTGCGAAACTATGTTAAACCCGATTCTACAAACAAAAGTCTCTCTGTACAAATGACCAGTACAGTGATGCATTAATCTATGGCAACATCCATTTTTAAAGAATATTTCAAAGGATACGAGATCCTGGGTGAGATCGGCCGGGGCAATGCCCGCGTGCTGAAAGCCCGGAACCTGGTTGGCGGAAACCTGGTTGCCATCAAACATTTCGCCTTTAACACCGATGCCGATACCCTGCGCCGTTTTCAACGCGAGTCGGAGATCATGAAGAGCATTCAGCATGATCATATTGTAAAGATCGTAGACGTACACCTCGATGCAGAGCTGCCTTATCTCGTAATGCAACTGATAGAAGGTGGCGATGTGCGCCGCCTGCTCAAAGAACGCGGAACACTCGAAGTAGATACCGTGATCCAGCTGGCGCAGCACATGACCGATGCACTAGATGCCATTCATGCCAATGGCGTAGTGCACCGCGACATCAAGCCGGAAAATATCATGTACCGCCGCCTGCCCAATGGAGAACTGCATTTCCTGTTAACCGATTTCGGCATTGCCAAATTGCGGGAGCAAACCAATACGGTCACCGGCTCTTCCATGCTTACCTATGAATATGCTTCACCCGAGCAGTTCAGCCATGCGAAGAAAGTATCAACGCCTACCGATTATTATTCGCTCGGTATCGTGTTGTATGAATGTTTGACCGGCTCCGTTCCTTTTGCCTATAATGATGAAGACCTGTTATGGCATATCAACCGGGTGATCGAATGTCCCATGCCGGAGCCCGTATTACCGGCCGGCCGGTATTTGCCACCCAGCCTGCTGCAGTTGCTGCATGGTTTAACGGCCAAACAGGCGGTGCATCGCCTGAGCGAGTCGGCCCAGGTAAAACAACTGTTGCAACTGGCCGCCATTGAAAATGCACAGGCCCGTTTTCGCCAGCCAACAGCCGGAAAAACAAAAAAGGTTACGCAGGTCTTTACCAAACCATTGGTGCCGAAAGCGGTCGCCAATAAAAAGAAAGAAATTGTTTTCACCATCCTCGGAGTGTTCCTCTTCAGTGCTTTCATGATGGGAATGTGGGCGGTGTTCCCGCATCAGCAGAGTGCAGCGGCCGAAGTAAATGAGGCAGCGGTATTACCTGTCGATTCGGTTGCTGTAGAACAGGTGGCGCGTAAAAGCAATACGGCAAACAACAAATCGCTGGTAACGCCGGTAGCCAATACAGGTCCGGAACCGGTGATGATCCCGGCGGACGAACCGGTTGCGCAGGAAGATGCCGGGGTAAGCCTGCCCAATGGTACGTACTACGATGATTTCAGTGGCGAAGCTGAAAGCATCTGGGATATCGGGAAAGACGAGAACAGCGAATTCAAATTCTCACATGGAAAATATATCATCAAAGGATTAACGGATAGTTTGACCTATCACGCTACGGTAAAATTCGACCTCGATCTGGAAAAGAACTTCAGCATCTCGGCCAGCGCTACCCAATGGGGCAATGAACCCGATGAGGCGTACGGACTTAACTTCTGCGGCAATACCGACAGCGACGCCTACTTCGTGTATTATATCACGGCCAGCGGTTATTACGCTATTGGCGCCATGACCAACGGCGACTGGCATCCGATCATTAACTGGACGCACACGGCCAATATCCATCCCAACAATGAATTGAATACCCTGTCCATTGAAAAAAAGAACAACTCGCTGTTTTTTTACATAAATGATAAAGTGGAAAATGTGTTGCCGTTTACCGGTGGTTATGGCAACTGTTTTGGCCTGCGGGTCGATGGTGCACAAACAGTAGCGTTTGATAAGTTGGTTGTGAAAGGAACCCGCTAGGCCAGTTGCCGGTTACCAGGTACCAGTTACCGGGCTCAAACTTATGGCGGTTTGATTACAGGCGGTCATTCCGCATTAAAGGCCTGGTAACCGGAAACCGGTAACTGGTAACCGTGACCTAAATAAGAAAAGAAACATGGAAGCCCACAGAGATAGTATATATACAAAAGGCTTGATTTTACTATCAGGCGCTGCCGTTTTAATGCTCGTATTGTTCGTTAAACTGTTTTTCACGCTGTCGCCCGGTTTAACCCGTTCAACCGAAGCATTGCAGACAGGGCATGCCATTAAACTGGAAGCCGGTCTCAACAAAGATTCCCTTCGTCATTTGATCAGCGGTGGTAACTATTTTACCGATGACCGCGATGTTGATCTGCTGGTAGACTCTTTATACCAGCGCTTAAGCACTATCGGTACCCCCGATAACCTGGGCGCTGTTAATAAATCGGCATTCGGCCTCGTGGCCCCGCTCGACTGGAAAGCGCCCAACGGCGGAATCGATTTTCAGGGGCGGCTCGAATCATCGCGCCAAAGACTGGGCTTCGATTCCGTTTTGTACAATAAAGAACTGCATGACCCCACCAGTTATCCGGCTTCCGTGACCGTTTCAACAGGTAAACTCGAGATCAAAGGCCGCATTGTGTACGAAGGCGAACCCATGCCCGGCACCCTGGTGCAATTGCGGGAACATATTCCTACGCTCGATGAAGATACCCTGTACGATCACGTGTTGTATGCCCGAACCGACAGCGAGGGGGAATTTCAGTTCACTGGCTTACACAAAGATTCCGGCTACAGTGTATTGCCGCTGAAACCCGGCTTTGAATTCGGTGGCCGGCAGGGCAGCGCCAGTCTGGCGAAGAACAAGTCAGTAATCTTCACCGGCAAACCGCACAAGATCCGGTTGATCGGTCCCATCGCGTATGGCCAGATCAAAGAAGATGGTGTGCTGCTGATCAGGACCCCCGAAGAATTTATCACGGCTTACTGGCTGATCGCCGGCGGTTGTATCCTGGCCTTTTTTCTGGCCCATCTTATTTTATGGCTGCGGAAAAAACAGCCTGATGTTTTTATCTTACCGCTGCTGCTGATGTTATGCGGCATCTCCATTTTATTATTATTCAGTATTCAAAATCCACTCACCGATACTTTACATGCGGCCCAGGCCCTGCAGGGGGTTATTGTGGGACTGGCCGCTTTTGTCGTTTTTGCGCTGATCGATATCCGTAAACTATATACCCGCTGGTGGTTCGATGCCCTGTTCAATTCCAAACATAAAAATGTGTATGGCCTGCGGGGGTGGACCTGGCTCGTGCTCGCCATCAGCATGGCTTTGTTAACCCTGCTTATTGGTACGGGACCCGAAGGCAGTGGCGTTAAAGTGAATATTCAACTGGGTGGCTTTACGTTCCAGCCCAGTGAAATAACCAAATACCTCCTGCTCCTGTTCCTGGCTGGTTTCTTTGCGGCCAATGAAGAGAATATCCGCAATTTATCAGATATCCGCTGGCGTTTCCAGGTAAGCATCGGCGTGCTGCTGGGCACCGGCCTGCTGCTCGCCCTCTACCTGCTCATGGGCGATATGGGGCCTGCGATGGTCATGTGTTTTACGTTCCTGTTCTTCTTCAGCATTGCCCGTGGTAATCTATTGTTGACGCTCCTGGCAGGTGTGGTATATTGTCTGTTATTGACCTGGCTGCCCGGCTGGCTGGCCACTGCTATCAGTTTTGTGGCCGTTATTGTAACCATGATCATCCAGCGCCAGGTAAAAACGGTAAAGTGGTATGGCGCCCTGGCGGTGCTGGCCGATGCGCCGGTGATCGTATTACTGGTGATCGCAGCCTTTGCCTTTGGCGATCAGCTGCCCGGGATCGGCGACCGCCTGGCCGATCGCAAAGCGATGTGGTTAAGCCAGTGGGATAATGACGTTTTTGGCGGCGACCACCTCGCGCACAGTTACTGGACACTGGCCTCCGGCGGTTTAACCGGACAGGGGCCCGGCCGTGGTTTCCCCAATACCATGCCCGCAGCGCATACGGATATGATCCTGCCGAGTATCGGTGAAGAACTGGGCTGGCTCGGACTGGTCGCTGTCTTCCTGTTGTTCGGCATCCTCATCCACCGTTCTTTCCTGCATGCGCGCCGTGCCGGACAACCATTCAGTTTCTATTTATGCGCGGGTATCGCCATCGCCACCGGTATTCAATTCCTGCTCATCGCCGGCGGTTCCATTGGTCTGCTGCCATTGACCGGTGTTACCGTTCCGTTCCTGAGTTATGGTAAGATCTCGCTGATCGTGAACCTGGCCGCCATGGGTATTGTAGCTGGTATTTCTTCCCGGCCCGGCCTGGCCATTCAAACTGAACACCTGCGCAAGTATTATGATTTTGTACTGGGCACCGGCATCCTCTTCTTTCTGGCAGGTATAGCCGTATTAATGGTGAAGCTGTACCAGGTGCAGGTGGTGAATAGTAAAGAGATTCTGGTAAGACCGGCCCGCGTTATTAACCGGAATGGTTTGCCCATCTATAGTTATAATCCGCGCATCGATAAACTCACCCGGGTGCTGGCCGCCGGCAATATCTACGACCGCCATGGCCTGGTCATTGCCACCAGTGAAGCCAATACCATCAAAAGCCAGATGCAGTCGTATCTCGCCGCCGGTATCGATACGATGCAACTGCAAAACCTGGTGCAGAAACGGGTGCAGCGCTTTTATCCGTTCGAAGAAGACCTGTTCTTCTGGACCGGCGATTATAACTCGCGCCTTTTCTGGGGACAAAGCAATGGTTATTTTGCGGAAGCCCGCCACCTCACTGCTTTGCGGGGGTATGCTACCAGCCCCGAGAAACGCGATTATGTAAGCACAGAGTACCGCCCGGACCGGTTTACCAAACCGGTGCAAAAGACCATTAAACTGGTCAGCTATGATTATTCACCGCTGGTAGAAAGCCTGCAATCGGGCATCGACACCACCAATGAAGCGGTGCGAACGATCAAACACAAAGACCGCGATATCCATTTGACCATCGATGCGGCCCTGCAGAAAGAGATCCAGGACTCTTTGCAGAAAAGCAATTTTAAAAACAACCGCATTGCCGTTGTGGTAATGGATGCAGCCAGCGGCGATCTGCTGGCATCGGCATTGAACCCTTTGCCCAACCTGCAGATGCCCGACCTCATGTTATTGCCCGACCGCGAACGCAATAAACTGCCCAAACCGGTTACCGATCGCGACCTGGGTATGACCTATGCCACGGCCCCCGGTTCTACCGCCAAGATCTTGACGGGTATGGCGGCCTTTAACAAAATGGGCGCCGATGCCGCCAAAATAAAATACACCGATATCTACCGCAATGAGATCTTTCGCGATAATCCGACCGAGCAGGAGCCGTTCATTCCCAAAGTAAATTATGTCGACATGCGCGAAGCGATCATCAATTCGAGCAATATCTTTTTTATTCGTATGGCCAATGAGAACAGCCTCGAAGACCAGATGGCTGCCCTGTACCAGGCGACCGGTATGAATATCAATCAACGCGGCGGTTACGATTATGCACCCACGCCGAACAGGGAAAAACAGTCGGAAGACCTGGCCAACTGGCGCAAAGAGGTAATGAACCACGACCGGCGGGCGTATAACAATCCGCGCCTGCAGGGCACAAAGAACCGGTATCGCAGTCCGTTCTCGGGGCTGGCCTGGGGACAAAGCACCCTCACTGCTACGCCGGCTGCCATGGCGCGTATGGCCGGCGCCATTGCCAATAACGGGGTGCTGATGCCTACAAAATATGTCTTGAAAGAAGCAGGCATGCGGCCGCCGGCAGCGCCCGGTGTTGAGCTGGCTGAAGATACCGCCTTTGCGGGCACGCTTACGCGGTATATGATCGATCAGAGCAACCAGCCGGGCAAACAAAAAATTAAGAATATAGTAGTGGCGGGAAAAACGGGTACGCCCGAGCGGGTGATCAATGGCGAGATTGAATCCGACGGGTGGTATGTGTTCTTTGCGCCCACGCCGGATAAGCGGTCGCGCACCGTAACCTGCATCAGGATTGAAAGAGGAAAGGGTTCATCGAACGCGGTGCAGGTAGCCAATGCGATCGCGAAAGTGTTGGAGAAGCGGGGGTATCTCGTTTCGTTTTAACGCTTGCAAAGCTTGAGCACCCTGTGAAGGGTTGCCGGTTCCCGGTTACCTGTTTCCGGGCTTATAGTTCAACCTGCTGACAATTTGCTCGAGCACCGAAGTTCAGGGCCCGGCGACCGGTAACCGGCGACTGGAAACTGCTAAAAAAACGGGATCAATAAAATTAATAAACAACAATAACCGTAATGATAAACTTTTTAAAACGTCTGTTAACCAACCCCACGCCGGCACCGCCATCGGGCAGCGACGCAGCGCCGGCTGCAGGCAATCATCAGCCAGGCCTCAGCATTCCGGCTACCCGCAGCAGGCGGGAGGAGATCATCCGGTTTATCATCAATGCATTAAAACCATATATTGATGAAAAGGCACACACCATTGCGGGTTTGCGGTTATACGTGGTATGTACCGACAAGGAGCAGGAAGAGATCCTGGAAGTAGCGCTTTGCACCGATACGCCCGGCATGTTTAAAAAAGACCACCTGGAACGAAAGCTGGTGAATAACTTCATACAGTTGTCGCCCGACTGGTTCTTTGAATACCATGCGGTAAAAGATAGACTGCCCGACTATTGCATTACGCATGGCACTATGGGCCTGGAAGTGATCCGGCGGGGGCAGGACCTGGTGCAAAATTATTCTGTTGCGCGCCTGCAGGTGCTGGCCGGACAAACAGAGTTTACTGAATATGAGCTGAACCCGCAAAAACAGTTGAAGTTTTCGATCGGCCGCACGCGGCATCCGAAATTATCGTCGGGTAAAATACACACGAATGACATCGTTTTCTGGGGGCAGGATGATCCGCAGTTCGATGCGCAAAAAGCGGCGCCCAACCTGCATGTGAGCCGGAATCATGCCTATATACAATACAATCCGCAGCTGGATAAATTTTTCTTATTTCCCGACAGGGGCGGACTGCCGGAGAATGGCAACAAGACGAGGATCTACACGATCGATGACAAAGTAAAATCATTGAACGTACCCGGCGTGGCGCACGAGCTGCAAAGCGGAGACCAGATCGAATTGGGGGGTGCGGCGATTTTGATTTTTACTCAAGCATAAAATGAATGCTACTGGTACAAAACATGAATGTGCAGATGTGCTAATGGGCTGATGTGCTAATTGAAAGCAAAGCAGGCTGGAACGCCTTGATGATTGAAAAACCTGTTTTTTTCAGTCTATATAAAAAGACCTGTAAGATCTACGTTCACTCGTTTATCTTCCAGATCTTTTCATTAGCACATCAGCAAATTAGCTAATTATATTTCCATTATCACATTATCACATTTTCATTAGCACATTAGCCAATTAGCAAATTAGCTAATTGTCTTTCCATTATCAAATTATCACATCATCACATTATCACATTTTCATTAGCTAATTACTCATGGCTCTCATACATGCCAGCGTATCAAAGCAATCGCGGAAATGTGTGCATTGTCCTTCCTCATTGAATTCATACATCATGGCCCAGGAAGAGGAGAAACGTTTATTGGTATTAAGGGCCATGGCGGTGTAATGACCGGTGGCGATCACCAGGTTGCCGTTCTCCAGGATATGTTCCGGCGTCATTTCAGTGATCTGGAGTGTATTTGCCAGTTTGCCAAAGAATTCTTTGATGTCTTCCCGGCCATGATAAATGCCGGAAAAAGGAATATCAGGCTGCCCCATTACTTCCCAGATGCAATCGTTGCTGAGGTTGTTGAGAATGGTTTCGATGTCGCCCCGGTTAAAGGCGTCATACAATTGACTTACTTTCTGGCCATGGTGAACTAATGTTTCCATACAAGATTTTTTTGCGGTGAATAAATGGCATTACTACCTTTCAAAGGAGTGCGGCTTCCTTTGCCAACAGGAATTGTAAGTATATCAGGATTGGGTAAGAAATAAAAAAGGAGCGTTTATAAATATACTACAATTAAGAGGCGAACGATGCAAAAAAGCAAAGCTTTATTTTTTTGTGATAACGATCAATTCAGTTTCTTTCTGTACATATAAAACTATTGATGCGCAATTGATCAGATCAAACCGGAGTAATTCAAAGGCTTAACTTTAAATTACCGGTTATAGTACCGTAAAAAGACGGGATTTCAAACATTATTTTGTTAAACATTTTTATTTTTCACAGAGAAGATTTAATTTACTTCTTGATTGAGATTAACAACCCAAAGACCACTTTTCAAATAGGATTAAGGTTCTCTCTCTGATTATTAGTATCCTGTACCGGATTAAGAAACACTGTTATCGGAATGTTTTGCTGTAAGGATGAAAAACGCTGATTAGTGCTTCTCGCTGTGTAATTACCTCGTGTACTTACCTGATTTGTATTGTTTACAGTTATTACCAAAAAGATGAGTCAAAAACCTTTTATTTTGATTGCTGATGATGACCAGGAGGACCGTTATTTGTTGCATACTGCTTTTGAAGAGATTGGCCGGTCGAACGATATATACCTGGTTGAAAACGGATTGCAGGTATTCAAATACCTCGATATGTCGACCGAGCAGTCAGGCATGCCCTCATTGATAGTGCTTGATCTTAACATGCCCATCCTCGATGGCATGGAAACCCTTTCACGTTTAAAAGCCCACAAATTATACAAGAACATCCCTGTAATCATGTTCACTACCTCGGTGCATGAGGTAGAAAAGGCAAGATGCCTTGAAATAGGAGCGGTTGATTTCATCAAGAAACCAGCCCGCTTTCAACAGACGATCTCAACAGCTAAATTTCTGCATGAATCAGCTACCGGCAGCCAGCAGGCGGCCCTGAGGGGCTAACGCCCTGCATTGGCGAATACGGCTTCAATGACCTTCATATTGTTGATGGCGTCCTGTAAAGGAGTAGGTACGGGTGTGTCGTGTAAGACCGCCTGCGCAAACAGATCGCCCTGCAAGGTATATTGATCAATGGGTTCAAACTCCATTTCTTCAGCGCCTTCTTTGGTATGCAGCCACAGGCGGGTAGCCAGGTGGGGCGGCGCATTAAAAGGTATTTCAATTTCAACCCGGCCTTCGGTGCCCAGGATCTGCACGCGCTGGTAGGGCATTAGCTGGGTAGAACAGGTAAAGGTGGCTGTTCCGTTCACAAATTCAAGAATGCCCGATGCCATGGTGTCTGTGAGCAATACGGGGTCAATAGTAACATGGCCCAATACGCGAAGCGGCTCGCTGTTGAACAGGAAGCGGGCCAGTGACACGCAGTAGCAGCCGATGTCCATCATGCCGCCACCGCCCGTTTCTTTCTGGTTCCTGATGTTATTGGGATCGGCATTATAATACGAGAAGAAGGAATGTACGGTTTTCAGTGCCCCAATGCGGGCGTCATCAACCAGTTCTTTGGCCAGCACCCATTGCGGATGAAAGCGGTACATAAAAGCTTCCATCACTTTTATAGCCGGGTATTGCTGCGACACTTTAAGCAGCTGCATAGCCTCGAGCGCCGTTAGTGCGATCGGTTTTTCACACAGTACATGTTTGCCCGCCTGTATTGCCTTCGTTGCCCACTCTACATGCAAATGATTCGGCAGGGGAATGTACACAGCATCTACATTGGCATCTTTCAATAGTTCTTCGTAGGAGCCATAGACCGTAGGAATATGTAACCGGTCGGCCGTTTCCTGTGCCTGTGCTTTATTGCGCGAGGCAATGGCAGTTACTTCACAAAACCGGCCGCGTTGCAGGGCTGGTATTACTTTCTCCCGGGCTATTTTGGCAGTGCTTAATATTCCCCAGCGGATCTTGCTCATGATGAACGATATTAAAGTGAAAACTGGCCCGTCTGCAGCTGCGACAAACATCAGCGCCGGAGCACGAAGGCGGGATCAAATTTAAGGGAAACCATTTTTATACTTCAAAGTTGTTGCGCACTACTGGGGATTGGTTAAAGGTTTAACAGTGAAGTAGTATAAGCAGCCGGCGTTTAACTAATTATTACCATTGGTGTGTTGTTGCAACAATGTGATCAATAGATGCCACATTTGTGAAGGAGATTCCACGATGGGTTTTATGTGGATAAATGTTGATGAAGAAAAGGGAAGATCTAAGTCTTTGTGTATTAAAGTACATCCAGGGTTGGTACAGTGATTGTATTCTGATAAGTGCAGATCGTTTAAACAACTGGGTTAAAAGAGGGGCTGGATAGAGATCCGCCCCCGTTTTAATCCAAAAATACTCTTTGAAAAACTAATGTAACATAATTCAAATTACACGCCAATCGTATAATAAACTAGGTTTTGTATATCTAATTCGCATCAATGTGAATTAATTTCCTCATGAACGGGTAATTTTCTTCCTATTTATCATTCTCGCTTTGAACAGCCTGCTCCCATTCGCACAATCCCTGTAGTATACTACAATAACATTACTGTTATAAGCAAGGGGGACCGACCGTATTTTCCACATTATCTGTTGCTCTTGTTGAGGTCGCAGTTACTGCCTGTTACTCATAGACGCAAACAGGTAGAAAGAAGATGCATGACCCGCTATAAATAAAAACAGCTCAAACAGCCGAAACCTTAAGATTTTTTGTAAACAGTTCAGGAATTCACCGCTTTCTAACCGGTTTTTAATAGTCGGTAGTTGTGCTGCTGTACGTTTATTGAATGCGAGAACCATCGATGTTAATAACGTACCGTTCTTACACCATTGGTTAACCGGTGCAGGTAGATGAACCAGCGCATCGATGTTTGAAAGGGAAAGGAAAGACCGGCTTTGAATGGAGTAAAAGCTGCTTGGCGAGGCGCCTTTGGTCAGAGCCGGAACCCGCCGGAAAACCGCTTTTGGTACGAGGCGCAACCGGTTGCGTGAACAGGCCTTTAACGGCCAAATAGCCTTCCCGGGTTGCCTGCAACGGAGAGTAGGGCAGGGAAAAATGCGGCTGAAATGTCAGTTTGAAGGGCGAAAACAGTCAGGCAAATGTTAAAGAAAAGTAAAGGGTGCTACGATTTGACGCGCTTTGGTCACCTGGAATTTACGTTGGAAATCCGAGGCAAATTGGGCTGAAACCCTTGTGTAGCAGGGGTTTTGCAAAAGTTGAGCAGGTTTTGCCATAATAAAACAGTGAAAAACCTGATTATGAAAGGGCCGCTGCAGCCAGTATTTTTGCTTCATCAAACAACGGTAGCACGGTAAAGAAGAGAAAAGGAAAGAGCGCTACCCGAAGCCAAAAGCTTCAATTTAAATTCGACTTACGTTTTTTTTCATATGGCAAGCAATCGTTAGAGGTCGGCTGTTTCTACAGTGGACCTTTTTTTATGCCCCCCGGCCCCATGCCCCCTAACCCCCTAAAGGGGGCATGGGGCCGGGGGGCATAACACCCTTTTCAGCACATACCTCCCTAATAGAATAACTCAGGAACTGAACAACTGAATAACTCAGGAACTCAATAACTGATTTTATCAACGATAGCGTTACGTTATTAGTAATCAAGTTTTATTTACAACTCATGCAACCATTTCAAGGCATGATCGTCCACCAGCATGCAAACAACCGTTCCATCTACATTTAAAATCTTTTTTTCATTGCATTTTAAACGTTACAGATCATAGGCTATTATGCCTGAAGGTCGCGCTGCTTGTGGCTTTTGCAAAGCTGTAGTAACGTTAGAGATAATAATTTGGTGACAAACTGGATTATGATAGATCATGAGCGCGCTGTACTTTTACATCATCAACAACGGTAGCACGGTAAAGAAGAGAAAAGGAAAGAGCGCTACCCGAAGCCAAAAGCTTCACTTTAAATTCGACTTACGTTTTTTTCATATGGCAAGCAATCGTTAGAGGTCGGCTGTTTCTACAGTGGACCTTTTTTTATGCCCCCCGGCCCAATGCCCTCTAACCCCCTAAAGGGGGTATAATACCCTTGGCCATAACACCCTTTTCAGCACATACCTCGCTAATAGAATAACTCAAAAAACTAAATAACTCAGGAACTGAACAACTGAATAACTCCACTAGCGTTTTGATATTAGTCAAACATATTCAATTGGTTATGATTTAGATCTTTGAAATATTGTTTTTGAGTTTGTTGAAATAGTTGATTTATGGGCATTCTTTCAAAAATGGAGATGCTTAAAATTTGTATTATTTCGTAAAGCGATTGATGAAGCATAAATTTCTTCTTAGCAATGGCTACCAGAACATATACAGACACAGCAATCCATACTTGAGTTTTTACCGCATTTTCCGATTGTCCCCAAAACGACTTGATTTTTAAATGCTGTTTAATCCATTTAAAGAACAATTCAATTTTCCATCGATGCTTATAAAGCTGAGCTATCTCAGTTGCTTTAAGATGAAAATTGTTTGTAAGGAAAACAAATTGTATCCCGCTTTCATTATCATAGAATTTTATCCTGCGAATTTTCTCAGGATAATCTTTAGCAACATAGAAATTGTTAAGTAGAACGCTTTGATCACAGAGCACTCCATTGCTTTTGTCAGAAGAATAGGATTTAACCCGCCGACAGTTCATGTTGTCTTTAGCCCTGATGATATAAAATGCCTGACAACCATGAATCCGGTAAAGTCGCTTGTAGTCTACATATCCTCTATCCATTATATAAAAGCTATTGGCCTCATAAGAAATAAAGTCCAGTGCATTCATGTCATTAACAGAGGCTGAAGAAAAATGTATGAACTCTGGGATAGCGGTTTTCAAATCTAACTGTGTATGTAGCTTTATGCCTCCTTGTGTGCTTCGATGAGTTGCCCAATAAAACGTCGACAAGCATAAGTTAATCGTAGTTGAATCTATCGCAAACACATTGTTTTTAAGTTCTACGTCCAGGTTATTATCACCTAAATACAATTGCTTGGCTTGTTTTATTAAGAGCATTGCAAGGTCATAATAAATCAGGTACGAGCGATTTTCATTTGCAGTAGAAAGAGTGCTTTTAGCAACCACGTCACCTATGCCCAAGTGATACATTTTATCTGCATTTGCTTTTAAACACAAAATGGTATCGCTTAAGCTTTCCCGATGAGTGAGTTGCCCAAAAGCCATGCATAAAAACTGTTTCCAACAGCTAAATTCCTTAACCTTATAATCTCCTTTATAGCGCTTAACAAGGCTTTGAAACTGTTTGTGTGAAATTAGGCTAACGACTTGGGAGAAAATATATTTGCCCTGATTCATACTATTTGATAATCAATGAATTGTAAAATTCAAAGATTTCAAAAAACCAAATCGTTTCCAAGTCTATTTCCCCGCAAACTCAATACAGACAATACTTTCAAAGAACTTATTATTAAAACATCAAAACGCTAGTGGAATAACTCAATAACTGAATAACTTAATAACTGAACGATAGCGTTACGTTATTGGTAATCAAGTTTTATTTACAACACATGCAACCATTTCAAAGCATGATCGTCCACCAGTATGAAAACAACTGTTCCATCAACATTTAAAATCTTTTTTTCATTGCATTTTAAACGTTACAGATCATAAGCTATTATGCCTGGAGGTCACGCTGTTTGTGGCTTTTGCAGAGCTATAGTAACGTTAGACATAATAATTTGGTGACAAACTGGATTATGATAGATCATGAGCGCGCTGTACTTTTACATCATCAACAACGGTAGCACGGTAAATGAGGAGAAAAGGAAAGAGAGCGCTACCCGAAGCCAAAAGCTTCACTTTAAATTCGACTTACGTTTTTTTCATATGGCAAGCAATCGTTAGAGGTCGGCTGTTTCTACAGTGGACCTTTTTTCTTTTGCCTCCTAACCCTCAACCCCCCAGCCCCTTAAAGGGAGAGACCCCACGCGCAATACCCATCCGACTGAACAACTTTATAACTGAACAACTGAATAACGCGAGAACTGAACAATTCAAGAGCTGAATAGCTGTTTTATCAACGAAAATAACCTTATTAAATAGTCAGAAGTACGTATTAACGCAATAGGATGCTTATCAACAATAAAGCGTGAGTTTTGCTTGTCATTGTAAATGCCTTGGCTGTTTCTTCTACAAAATAATACTTTGTTGATACCGTCTTTACATAGTCGATGACTGATCAAGAATCCAGATGTGATTAAGCCACTTATGCTCGACGACCTTTTTTTGAACTCGATCTTTGCGGAATAAAGTTCATGGTCCTGCAAGCGGAATGGCGCCATGACTTCGTATGCTTTTCGGCTCAGTAATAATCCGTTTGCATTTATACTGGAATAGGAAGATCAGTCAAAGATGTTTGCATCCATCTGTAGCTGGAATGGTGTCAGGAACTTTTTACCGCCTGGTTCCACAATTGAAGTAAGGGTCAAAATTCCAGCGGAATAAAATTGGAAGAGATTCTGCCGCCCTGAATCCTTCCTTTTAGTAATTATCCCGATCGGGTCCACAGGACGGTTTTTACAAGTTCGTTATACCCGATCGGGACCATATAATCAAAAATTTGCTATATTTAAACCCGAAAGGGTATAAAAACTGTATGGAAAACTCTAGAATATCAACTTTTGTAAAATACAACAGGCAGCGCCTTGGCTTGTCCCAAAAAGATCTTGCTGAACGATCAGGAGTAGGTCTTCGCTTTATTAGAGACTTAGAACAGGGGAAAGAATCCTTACGGCTTGACAAAGTGAATCAGGTCTTATACTTGTTTGGTCATATAATGGCACCTGTACCATCTAAGCAGTTTGATCCATATGATATTCTTTTAAATTACTTGCAGCAAAATGTACGAATAGAACTTCGAAATAAAAAAGTAATATATGGGACTATCATTAGTGCCGTATATGATAACGGTAATATTTCCGGCTGGCGGGTGCATTCCGGGACAACCGAAGAGAAATTTGTTCCGCTTAACGATATTCAAGGAATTAAACTAGGTTTTGAATGAGAAAACAGGGAAAAGTTTTATACAAGAATCTTTATGCCGGAATTATATGGCAGGATGAAAACGGTTATGGCTTTCAGTATGATAAACATTATCTGAATTCACAAGCACCTTTTCCGGTAAGCTTGACATTACCACTAAGGGAAGAACCGTATTTGAGTAATACTATGATTCCATTTTTTGATGGATTGATACCTGAAGGATGGTTGTTAGAAATAACAGTCAAGAACTGGAAAGTAAACAGGAACGACCGGATGGAAATATTATTAATCGCCTGCAAAGATTGTATTGGTGCAGTTAGTATTGAACGTATAAAGGATGTAGCCAGCAATGAAGAATAAACGTTGTTTATATTGTTATCAACTATTGAGTGAAAATGAAATAGATTTTCACAGCCGCTGTAGCAGCAAAATGTTCAGTACCGCTGTTCCGCCCGTACTGGAATACAGCAAAGACAGTATGGAAGAAATAGCCCGGCAAATAATTCTTAGAAGTGTGGCCGTAACCGGAGTTCAATCAAAATTGGCACTGACAATAGAGCCACAACCTGGTGATCCAAAAAGGTCACGATTTACGATTGTCGGGTTATGGGGAGGTTATATACTTAAACCGCCATCGTCCGAATTTCCGAGCCTTCCTGAAAATGAAGATCTGACAATGCATCTGGCAACAATCTTTGGTATTGCAACGGCTGAACATGCATTAATCAGACTAGCATCGAATGAACTCGCTTATATCACTAAGAGGTTCGACAGGGTGGGAAATGAAAAGCTGGCAATGGAAGACATGTGTCAACTTACAGAAACACTTACAGACGACAAGTACAGGGGTTCCATGGAAAAGATTGGTAAGTATATTGAAAGGTTTTCCTCTCAGCCTGGCCTTGATAAAATTACATTTTTTGAAATGGCGCTTTTTTCATTTCTGACAGGGAATGCCGATATGCATTTGAAAAATTTCTCGCTGTTAACATCCAAAGACAATTTAGTACAGCTTTCCCCGGCATACGATATGTTAAACACAAAATTAGCATTGCCAAAGGACACAGAGGAGCTTGCATTGACACTAAATGCCAAGAAAAGAAAATTAAGCCAATCTGATTTCAACCGATTTGGGCTTGCTTTGAATATTCCCGAAAATGTACTGAACCGAACCTATAGCAGGTTTGCTAAACAATTAAATGTGGCAATAAATTTTATTAAGATATCTTTTTTAAGCCCAAAAGAGCAGAAGGCATATACGACATTGCTGCAGGAGAGAGCGGTAAGGGCAGGTATAAGTTGAAATGCTCATGAAGTTATGTCGGTAAATAAAACTACTAGGCTCGGTGCTATTATAACTGTTGACTATGTCTATAAAAAAATTATATAATAACTATTTCATCTAATCGAATAATACATATATTTGATTCAACATACACGACTACGTTAAGCATCTCTGATTTTTGTCGCACTCTACACACCCATTTATCCAGATCCAACCATTTCAGTGGCATTTAAAATAATGTTTATGCAGGACCATGTCTTGCAAATAGTCTTGTAACTGTTTAAAACATTTAATATGTCATTTATTGCCAAGCTGCAATTGCAGAATGAGGACGAGATCAGTGTGCTCAAATGTAGTTATCGTTTTTACCAGAATCTTGATCCCGGCGGAAGGGTTGCCACCTTGCCATTAGGTGGCATCATTAACCTTAGTCTGGTGAGTAGTACCAATCCCAGTTTATTTGAGTGGATGATTGAAAAGCATCAGAAAAAGAACGGGACGATCACATTTATCCGGTACGACACCATGAGTAAATTAAAAACGCTGGAGTTTGTGGATACACTTTGTGTGGAGTATCACGAAACATTCGATCCCACTGCAGAGCATCCCATGGTGTTACAGCTGGTGTTAAACGCTCACGTTATTAAGATGGAAGGGCTCGTTTTTAAAAAGCACTGGGCGCCTTGTTAAGTAAATCACTTATTATTTATGGCACGTACTATTCAAACGATCATTAATATCAATGGGGTTATAATCAGGGATCAGTCAGCACTCCATATCAGCCAGAAAATATTCGAGCATCATACATTTCGGTTTGTTTGTCCAACTGAAGGCAGAGATGAACAGTTGAATAGATTATTAAAGGAACCGCAAAAATTATTAGGCGCGCCCCTTCATATAAAAGTCGTTTTGACGAAAGATAGCCCGGAATTGTTGTTTTCAGGAGTGATAATGGAGGTGGAAAAAGCCAGCAATAATGAACATCCTTCCAATATTATAATCAAAGGGTATAGTCCAACTATTTTATTGGACAATGGCCGGCATTGCCAGTCGTTTGAACGCAAACCAATAAAGAAAATCGCAAATAAGATTTTACAAGAGTACCAGTCTGCGGGATATTCCTATAGCGTTGATCCATCTTACAAGGAAACGTTTCACTACCAGGTACAGTATAATGAAACGGACTGGCAGTTTTTAAAGCGGTTGGCCAGCACCTGGGGTGAGTGGTTGTATTACAATGGACAAAAACTGGTGCTGGGATCTGCAGATCACAAAAAGGTTAAGTTGACCTATAAAGAGCATTTATTCAGGTTTGGATTACAAATGTGTTTAAAGCCGGGCGAATGTAACATGAAGGCATACGATTATGTAGCAGGAGAAGTATATAATAGTCGCCTTGATTTGCAGGCAAATGCTGAGAAAAACGATTTGCGGGCCAACCTATTGGATCAGCGTCAAAAGTTTTATAGCGCAGCAGGGGAGGTCTGGTACAATCATGATGTAAGGAAGATAAGACAGGTCGATAACTTTTTAGATAAGCAGGCAGCTATACAGCAGAGCGATATGGTGCTGTTCAGAGGCAGCAGTGATATGCCCGCCTTTCAACCCGGTGATATCCTGCAGATAGATACCGGAAGCAAAAAAGAGGAAGATCAACCGGACAATGAATACAGGATTATCTCCATTGAACACTGTTGGGATGATGCAGGAAATTATACCAATGAGTTTGTCGCGGTTCCAGCAGCGGAAAAATCTCCGCCCGTTAAACCCGTACCGGAGCCTTATTGTGAAGCACAGCCGGCGGTGGTGGTTGAGAATTATGATAAAGAGGGCTTTGGCAGGATAACTGTGAGGTTCCATTGGATGGAAGGCACAGCGAAGACGCCCTGGCTTCGGGTGGTGTCGCCGTATGCAGGAAAAGGGAACGGATTGTATATTATGCCTGAAATAGGGGATGAAGTGATGGTTGCTTTTGCGGGTGGGCATGCCACGCAACCGTATGTAATAGGTGCGGTTTATAATGGCAGAGCCAAAACCGCCTTTGGGAATGAAGGAAATGATGTAAAGGCCATGCAGTCCCGGAGCGGTAGCCAGCTATTAATGAACGATGATCAGGGAAGTATTACGATGCAGGACAAGCAGGCCAACAGCATACTTCTCGATGGAGAAGGAACCATTAAATTCAAAGCAAAGGATAACATTATATTGGAAGTGGGGAACACAAAGCTTGAGATGAGCAAACATGGGATACGGATCTGTGCCGGCAAAGTCAAAGTCGAAGCGACGGAAGAATTAACAATAACCAGTGGCGCCAGTGCCAATATCAACGCAAAGAAGAATATGGATATAAAGGGGGCAAAGATCAACCTCAATTAATGCATTGTAAATATCTAGCTATAAATTGTAAATTTCAATAGGGTGGGCAAGCCGGCAGCACGAATAGGCGATAAACATGTATGTTTAATGGTGGCGCCAGGAGGTGTGCCACATGAAGGTGGACCGATCACTGGTCCGGGATCTTCCACTGTATTCATTGAGGGTGTTGCGGCAGCTGTAGCGGGGGATAATTGTATGTGTGTAGGAGCTATGGATACGATAATCTCAGGGTCGGGAAGTGTGTATATCGGCGGTAAGCCTGCAGCACGCAATGGAGAGCAATGTGCACATGGAGGTAATGTGTTATCTGGAAGCGGAACCGTATTTATTGGTGGAAGGACGGTGCGGATAACCTTTGAAATTAAGACTCCTGAGTTCGTTGAACCATCAGCAGAGCAAAAGGCGATATTAATAGAACAGGCGATTAAAGATTGTATTGTGTTACTGGAAAAGAAACTCGCTTTAATGGAATGCGGTGATGAAAAGACAATGTTGGCGTTTAAAAAGTGGTTTGGAAGGAATGATGCCGGGGCGGTATATAAAATATTGGATCGGATTAGGAAAGCTTTGGAGGTAAGTAAGGGGTTAACTGTCAATAATTTTAAGGAATTAGTAGATGAGAAAGAAAAAAGAGAAATATTTGCGATTTCATATCAAAATGATAAAGAATACAGAATTATGACCGGTATTGCTTTTTGGAAAGCTGAAGCTATAGGTAAAGATTCTAGAGCTGGAGCAATTGCGCATGAATTGTCTCATTTTGAGTCTGTAGGAAGTACAGAGGATGTAATATATGGAGAAAAGGACTGTTTAAAGTTAGCAGCGAGTGACCCGGAAGGTGCTTTAAATAATGCATCTACATTCGAACTTTTTATAGTAATGTAATATTAATTGTATGGAAAAGACATTTGCAGACGTTCAGTTGGATGTTGAAGTGAGAGGTGAAATCATGCTGGCACATCTAATATTTACTAATAGTACTTCAGATAAAATTTATTTGGATACAAAGACAATATGTACAAGCGGCAAAACGCGCAGAAATATTTTTAAAATTATGAGTGCAGACAATGAGAAGGTTAAATATACTGGTATGATGGAAAAACGGATTGTAGTTCCCGAAGATTTTATTCCATTAGATTCAGGAGATGAAATAAGAACAAGTGTAGAATTGAATCAGGTGTACAAGATAAATAAAGGGAGTAAATATATTATTCAATACTCGGTTTATCATCCAAGCTACTTGGATGAAGGACCCTTAAACAAGTTAGTATCCAATTCTATCGAAGTAATTTATTAATGGGCAAGCCGGCAGCACGAATAGGCGATAAGCATGTATGTTTAATGGTGGCGCCAGGAGGTGTGCCACATGAAGGTGGACCGATCACTGGTCCGGGATCTTCCACTGTATTTATTGAAGGAGTGTCTGCGGCTGTAGCGGGGGATAATTGTATGTGTGTAGGAGCTATGGATACAATAATCTCAGGGTCGGGAAGTGTGTATATCGGCGGTAAGCCTGCAGCACGCAAAGGAGAGCAATGTACACATGGCGGTAATGTGTTATCTGGTAGCGGAACCGTATTTATTGGTGGAAGGACGGTGCGGATAGCAATTGAAATTAAGAATCCTGAATTCGTTGAACCATCAGCAGAGCAAAAGGCGATATTAATAGAACAGGCGATTAAAGATTGTATTGTGTTACTGGAAAAGAAACTCGCTTTAATGGAATGCGGTGATGAAAAGACGATGTTGGCGTTTAAAAAATGGTTTGGAAGCGATGATCAGGGCGCGGTGAAGAAAATTTTAGATAGGATAAGAAAGGCGTTAAACGTTAGTAAGACTTTAAAGATTGACAATTTTTCCGTAATAATAAATGAAAAAGACAGAATGGGGCAGTATGCCAATTCTTATCCAAATGATCCAGAATATAGAATATTACTTGGGGATCGATTTTGGGAAGAAGACATACCAAATAAAAAAACAAAATCAAGTGTCATTATTCATGAGTTATCACACTTCAATGAAGTCGGAGCAACTGAAGATGTGATTTATGGCCACGAGCGTTGTTTAATCCTTGCAAATGATCATCCGCATTTGGCCATGCAAAACGCAGAATCTTTTGAATGTTTTATTATTGCCTGATGATTTAACAAATAAGAAAATTATAAAAGTAAACATATGGATCAGAGCTCTTTGAATATAAAATTAAATATTGAAAAACGTCAAGACTTATTGGTAGCGCATTTACTGTTCTCGAATAATACAACTGATGAAATTTATTTGGATAGACAAACTTTATGCACAGATTCAAAAACTCATAGAAATGTTTTTAAAGTGTTTGATGAAAAAAAGAATAAGGTTGATTATGTTGGTCGTTTTGTAAATCGAGAGGTGAGACCAGAGGATTTTTTTGCACTTAAAGCTGGCGAAAGTGTTCAAACAAGCGTGGTATTAAGTGAAGTGTATAAAATTACTACGGGAAATAAATACTTTATTCAATATTCGGTATTTCATCCGACATATATGGATGACGCTGGATTTACAAATCTCGAGTCCAATATTGTAGAGGTATCTTATTAATAGACGACCAGCAGCATTGTCCATTTACGCTGCTTATCCTAATCGTCATTATGTTAGCGCTCCTCATAATGCATGTAATTTTTATCCAAGAATGACTTCAGGCGGGCATTGCAGCCCTGCAATCAGCACCGAAGTAGATACATCAAGTACAATTCTCATCAACTTTTATTTGAATTAACCCACGAACGGGTAAAAAAATCTACTAATCCACATTACAGACCAAAGAAGTTAATTGTTGCAATGGAAACCATATCGCAAAGCGGTGAGGGTACCAAATTTGCAACTATTCCATTCCCTTACCGGGTGAAATAATTACCCTGCGACCTGACGATTGCCGCGAATGCACCTAAACAAAACGTAATGCGTGTATGAGAAAATATTATTGGGCGATGCCATCTGTGCCATTTGAATACGATGCTTTTACAGCCTGCCTGCCGGCTCCCTGTAATGGAATATCCTGCAGAATCGATACTTCGTTCAAGATCAATAATAGTAAAATCATTAATGGTTTAAAATCCGGCGATGGCTAATGCCGCCGGTATCAGGTGGTCCGTTCCAAACACGGGCGTGGGCCTCAAGGGTCCTGCTACGCCGCTGGCGGTAACCTCCTGGTCGTTGAATCACCTCAATATCCTGGGATCGTTTAAGATATGCCACATCTGTTCAGGCCGCCCTGCGGCAGAATGGTGTGGCATTCTTGTTTCTCAACCGATACTTTGGCTTGAATTCTGTACTATCTTTGGTCTGGAATTGTTCTCAACAATGGTTGCCAAACCGCATCCGTCCCGCGTACCTCCCGTATTTGTATGGCCATTCTATTGCATAGCCTTCAGGGAATCAAACTTATCTTTTGAATTGACGACGCTGTACCTCAAATAATAACATTAAAAGTGTAATGTATGCGTGCGATGTGGAAAGGGTCGATCGGGTTCGGCCTGGTTAACATCCCTGTGCGGATGTATGTTGCTACTGAGGAAAGCTCCATCCCGTTTGTGCAGCTCGACAAAAAGACCAACAGCCGCGTTCGGTATAAAAAGGTCAGCGAGTCCACCGGCAAGGAATTGTTCCAGGAGGATATTGTACGTGCCTACCAGATGGGCGAAGATTATGTGATCGTCGAGGATGCCGACTTCCAGAAAGCAGCTCCCGAAAAGATCGATCACCTCGAGATCACCCAGTTCATCAATGAAAAAGAAATAGACGCCGTCTATTACGAAAAGCCTTACTACCTCGAGCCCGATAAAATGGGAGCGAAAGCCTATGTGCTCCTGCGCGATGCCCTCAAAAAAGAAAACAAAGCCGCCCTCGGCCCCCTGGTATACCATAACAAAGAATGGATCTGCCTCATAAAACCGCTCCGCAAAGTGCTGGTCATGCACCGCCTGCGCTTTACCGATGAAATTCGAAGCGAAGCGGGTATCGTAGTCCCCGATACCGCCATTAAACCCGAGGAATTGAAAATGGCCAGTATGCTCATCGGGCAACTCACCAAACCTTTCAAGCCCGAAGATTATAAAGATACCTACTCGGAGAAATTAATGAAAGTGATCGAAGCCAAAGCAAAAGGCAAACCTACCGGCAAACCGTTGAAGGTGGCGCACAATGCTACCACGGTAGATCTTATGGAGAAGCTGAAGGCAAGCCTGAATGTAAAACATACCAAAAAAGCATCCTGATAACGGCTTACATTACTGAAATACACTTCTTAAAAGGATAACACATAATATAATCTATACGGTATTTGTTGTCATGACGAATACACATTTTTATTTCCTGCTTTTGTCAAGCGGCCGCCCCAATTGTTTGTATATATAAACGCATCTTTTAAAGGCCCGGGCTTCTTTGCTTTCCGTTCTCTTTGCCACATACTTGCAGCTTTCTTATTTCTAAATCCTAAACTGGTTTTTTATGCTAAAAATCAAAGTATGCCTTATTGCTGCTGCCATCGCTGGCGGCGTCTTCGGCGCCATTGCGCACAAACCTCAAGCTTTGTGCGAAGGACAACCCCAATATTACAAGTTCGGGAATACTTATTTCCCCGCCGGGGAGTACGGTGTTCATTATGTTTGTCAGGCGGCCGCCGGAACGTGCACCTGGTATCAGCCCAATCCTTTTAATCCCAACAGCTGGGCGCCCTGCCGCACCGGCGCCTTTTCTTGGTTGATCAATGCGCCGGCAAAGAAATAAGCTAGCGCGGATTTTGTTCTATATGATCGTTGAGGGCAATAACTTCGGGCGGAATTGGAAATACATAACGCTGGTCGTTCGGTGTAAGGGTATATACCTCTTGTCCAAAACTCCGTTGCAGGCTAATCGCAGCGCCCTCTTTGTTCAGGCGGCGGATATCAGACCAGCGCAGCCCCCGGAACACCAGCTCTTTGCGCCGCTCCGTTAATACCAGCTGTAGCACTTCTGCGGCTGTATTTACAGCGGGTGGGGTATAGGCGCCGTTTATCCATCTGCTCTTCAGTAGTCTAACCAGGTCTTGTAAAGCTCCGGCTGCATCCTGCAGCCGCGCTTTACATTCTGCACGAATCAACAATACTTCATCTACCGCCAGGCCGCTGAAACTGAATATATAGCCACTGTACCCATAGTTGCTAATGGGGAAACCTGCATTGTCTACGGAAAAGAACAGCACTTTTCGCAAGTCTCCTGCAGCATAAGATCGATATAATAAGGAATCGATATAGCAATTTCCCGAATATAGCATAGTGGCTCCGGAATACAGGTTGCTCTGGTACAAAACTTCCTCGTTATTGGCTGTAAACGGGTTCACGACCGTGGTATCGGAGCTATTATAATCCAGGAGTTTTGCATATAATAAGAGACTACTGTCTGCATACACCAGGGCATTTGTGTAATCTCTCATGCTTAGGTACACCCTGGCAAGTAAGGCATAGGCGGCCGTCCGGGAAGGCCGGTTTTTGCGAAGGGGGTCAGGAAGGGCCGGCAGTGAATGGGCTGCCTCTTTTAGATCCTTCGTAATTTGTTCGTAGGTGCCTCCTAATGTCGCGCGGTATATCGGTTCAAAAGGATCACCCGTTAACCGCAACGGAATACCTGGGTCGGCTGCATTATTTCCATCGTAAAGGTTTGCAAATTGCAGCGCTACATTAAAAAAGGCATAACTCCTGATAAACAGCGCTCGCCCTCGCAGGTGGCTGGTCAATTGAGGCTTATCGGTCGGCAGATCCGGCAGGGCATCGAGCACAGAGTTGGCATAATACACTTGTTTATAGGGTTGGTTCCAGTCATCTACGGGTAAATTGTCAGGGAAAATCTCACGCCGCCAAAAGTAGGCATTACGTTCCGCCGGGTAAAACCGGTTGGTATCAACGATATAAAAATTGTCGGCCGAGATCTCCGGTAATGCTGGGGTCTCGGCCATGACGATCATATTGTCCAGCAGGGCTTGAGCATCTTCTAAACTATTCAAGAGGTCCAAACTACTGTCCGGAATTCTTTCTAGTTCGCTCTGTTTAGTGCAGGTAATGGAGAGCAACAGCAAAACAAGAGGCAGGATGGTTGAACGGTTAGTGGGTTTGTTATTCATAACATGGGCTTTATTGCTGAATATGTTTACACTATTTAAAAGTTCCTCTAAAACCAATTGTATATAGCACTGGCTGGCGGTAGCGGGTATGTTGCTCGGGGTCAATACCCCATTTGTTGGCTCGCCAGATAATCCAAGTATTGCTACAGTTCAAAAATACATTGGCCATCCGCAGTTGTCCCTTTTTTAATGGCCGGTCTTCCAGTTCATAACTCAATTGAATATTCTGCAGCCGAAGGTGATCGGCCCTTTCAACAAGCACATTTGAATAGTTATAGAATATGTCCCTGTTAGGATCGGGAGCGGCAGTCACTGGTATGGATGGTACGGTGGTGGTTTTTTCATCACCAGGCTGGCGCCAGCGGCGGCTAAAGTCAGCAGATCCGGTTGGAACTCCCTGGTACAGGTCATAATAATTGATACTTTGCCTTCTGAAGTAATAGTTCAATTTATACAATACCGTTACTGACAGGTTTAATTGTTTATAACTAAAATCATTCGTGATACTTCCAAATACGGCTGGGGTGGCCCGACCATGATAGGTTAGGCTGTTGCTGCCCTTGGCCATGACCATATCCATGTATTGAGTGCCTTTTTCGCCGAGGGGATTGCCGTATGGGTCAAGGCCTTTAAAAGGAAAGCTGAACAGGCCATAGAGCGGTTTACCTATCACCGTGGTAAAGTAGTTGGGATCGCAATATTTCCAGGCTGCGAGTACAGTGTCTTTAACATGGGTTACCTTTTCGTTCACTATAGTCATCATAAAGCCGGTACGCCAGCTGAATGGCCGCATGATGTTTTTGCTTTCTATTACAATATCCAAGTTGCGCGACGACATATCGGCTACATTCCCAGTAAGATCAGTGCCTAGTGTGGGATCAAGGTCATTATAGCCAATCAGGTAGTGGGATGATTTGCGATACCAGTTTATGTTGAGCTCGATGCGGTCGTTAAGGGTTCTTAGATTTAATCCAATGTTCAGATTGCGAACCCTTTCCCAACGCAGCGTATTCTGAGGTGCATTAGTAAGAAAGGCAAAGGGGTTACCATTACTGTTCAAGCCGCTATAATCAACGGTTCGCCAGGCAGAGGCATAATAGGGCGGATAGCCCGTAGTACCATAGGTAGCGCTTAACCGGACAAATGGTAACCAAATACTGTGGTAAAAGCGTTCGGAACTTAACTGCCAGGCAAGACCCACAGATGTTAACGGCGAAAACCGGTTATTGATACGGCGCGCGAATAAATTGGAGCGTTCGTACCGTGCACTGGCCGTGAGATCATATTTTTCTCTCCATCTAAAAAGCGCATTTGAATAAGTAGATGCATAGATGTGGAATAGGGACTGCGACAATTGGGGAGAGGGGATATACATTTTAAACGCTGGAAAATAGTACATTGGATAAAGGGCCTTGTAGTCGATATTCGTTTTTCCGGCGCCGGTTGCTATATTATAGTCATAGATTCGTTCCCGGGTATGGGTTTCCTCATTAATAACTCGGTCTTTACCGGCCATCAGCACAAGGCTTTTGTTGTTCCATTTTTTGGTGTAGCTGAACTGCAAGCGCATATTGGTAGAGCTATATTTGCTTCTATACAAGTTGGCAATATCTCCTGCGGGAATGGGTCGGAATACGGCACCTGGTGTTAGTTGGGAATAACTGTTCACCAGGTCACGGGTAAAAAAACTTTCTTCTGCATGCACCTCCTTTAACTGATTAAATGCTCCCTGGTGCTGAAAATACGTATTGATCCCCAACCCCGGCACTATTTTACCGGCATCCCATTTAAGCGCTACATTGTACCTGTAGTCGAGTTCGGTAACGAAATGATTCCGCAAACGAAATTCTCGCAAAGGATAATATCTCCAGTCAAGCAGCCTGTTATTGCCGGCCGTATCAATATAGTTGTAGCGGTATTTATAGGGAATAGCCACCTCCATATTGTTTTTTTTATTATTATTGTCTAACAGCATTTGGTAAGGCAGCAATAATTCCGGAACGCCGTTCATATTCTTTTGTAAGTGCTGGGCCAGCGAAATACCGGTACCAATCTCCAGGGTCCTGAATTTAGTATTGAATTTTAGCAGGGATGTTGTGCGTTCTTCCCGGCTTAATTGCCATTCGGGGTGAATGCGGTCATAGCCGGTAGACATGTAGTAATTGTAGGCCTTGCCACCTCCTTCCAGTTGAATAAAGTAATGCTGTCGCATGCTCGGACGGTAAAAATAATTTTCCAGATCATTGCGGTTATCCAATTTGGCCAGCGAGTCCAAATAATTTAGTCTTTGGGTAGCTGGGACGTTTCTGTATAATTCTTCCACAACTTGCGACAAGGATGGGTGCGTAGGAAATCGAAGCAGGTGGTCGAAATATCTGCTTTTAAATACCGTCGTATCAAAGTGAATATGATCTGCGGCACTCATTCGGTCTGATGTAAAAAGGTTGGGTCTGGCAGCGAAGCTAACGGATGTATTAAACGATAGGCGGAACCGTTTGAAATAGTTGGAGGATCTGGTTTTAAGAATTACGACGCCATTGGCCGCTCTGGCGCCCCAAATGTTAAGGGCCGCTGCATCACGCAATACGGTAATGTCTTGAATATCATCCGGATTAATATTGATGAGATTCCCTTGCAAGGGAAAATTGTCAATAATAATTAGCGGGTCGGGGTTTAGGAGGCTGGTTCGGGCGCCAATAGAGAAATAGTCGGGCTGAAACAGGCGGGCGTTTTTTACAGGTAAAGCAAGGGCCGGTACGATGCCCTCTAGCCGTTGAGCTACATTTATGGATACGCGCTGTTGGAACAAGGGCAGATTTACAGAAAAATCGGAGCCCAGTTTGTTGTTTTTTTTAAAATGCTGGTAGCCTGTATTGATAGCTACTATCGCTACATTGTTCGTAAGATGCCTCTGTACCCTGATAGTGATCTTTTTGTGGTAAATCGTAGTGACAGGTTCTATGTTTAAGCCAGAGACTCTTATTTTTGTATTCGGTCCAATACTGTCCATGAAGAAATTTCCATTAGCATTGGTAACGGCCGAAAGGCCGTTACGTAAGTCCGTCACGGTGGCATTGGCAACAGGTTGTTCGTTTTGATCGAGTACCTGGCCCGCCCGCAAAGCTTCTTCATATTCTTCCCGAAGCACCACAATAATGGCATTGGCAAGTGTTAAATAAAATATCTGGTTTTTGCCCAGCAATTGCAATACGGAATATAATGTTGCCTGTTCAACATGAATGGAGACCTTCTTTGATTCTTTTCGCCGCAGCCATTTGTAAGTGTCAATGACCGGGATCTTTGTTTGTTGCTGAATAGAATCGAGCGCTGCTTTTACTTCACCTTTATCTATATGAAGGGTGACCAATTGGGCAAGGATCAATTGTGGCGCCAGCAACAAGATGGCTACAGCAATGACCTGGTAAAAAATCCTCATGGAACAATATTTTAATAAATGGAATCTCACGGCCTGGTGGCAGATAAGGCGCACTTAATTGATGTGGTTGAAGCAGGAGCAGGACGAGGTCAATGGTCAATGTATGCTGTGAACAGAGACAATGTGTGGCTGATCTAGTGCACGATGAGTCTTTTACCTTCGATTTTTACATGCGATTTGCCGTCTGAAGTTGTCAGTTGCTTAATGACAGCTTCAGCGCTTTTGGTTCTTAGTCCCTGGAACGAAACCTGCGTATGCGAAAGATTAACGCCCATCAGGGTAAGGCCGTACCAGCGGGCAATCTCTTGCGCAACCTGGTTCAGGTCATCTTTGTCGAAATGGAACAACCGGTTGGTATAGGCCACTACTTTGTCCCTATTATTCGTGTTGTACTTATTGATAGGTGATCCTTTTGAGAAGCGGGCAGTTTGACCTGGTTGCAAGATAGAATGATAGGGGCCGACAGCGACCAACAGGCTGTCGCCGGTCAATAATGTTATTTCTGTTTGTTCTTCATCCGGGTAACACCGCATATTGAAGGATGAACTGCCGATAGCTTCTACCCGGGCGCCATTTGCAGACACGATGAAAGGAAGGCTGTCGTTTTGAACAACAATAAAATGGCCTTCACCGGTGAGCTTAATTTTCCTGTTAGCCCCTTGGAACGGATTTGGGTAAAATATCCGCGACTGTGCATTGAGGGTAACAATACTTCCATCGGGCAGCATATGGTCTTTTAAGATAGAGCTGTCATCATTCAGGATGTCAAAAGGCTCTAGTGCTTTCTGCGGAAAATTAAAAGGGCCGTTGCGGCTGGCATAATGATTGGTGATGGGTTGGGGTGGTGCTGCTGATGCTGATGGCAGTTGCCGAAATGCCTCAGGCACATTCGCTGCAGTTACAGGCGGTGATTCATAGCCGGCCTCATATATTATTGGCGCCGCTGACGGTGTCCTAACCTGTTTCTGATGGGTATTGTCATTATGAACAGAGATTGGCAGCGGTGATTGTTTCGCCGCCTTTGCTTCCGGTTTGTTCACCGGCTTTGTTTTAGCTGGTGTAGTGTGTAAATGGGTCAACGATGGCGTTGTGTCAGGGGCGAGGTGTTTATGCAGCCAGATGCCGCACGACAATAAAATAATGGCGGCAGCAGACCAGATGACAATTTGCCGCTTCATGCGCTTCACTTTGGCCCTGTGTTCATATATATGTAGTCTTCGCTGAAAATCCCTCTCGCATGCATCCAGGTCCAAAGCTTCGAGTTCATTGATACCATCGATTATGAAGTCAGGATCATCGAACCGATCGAGCCATACCCTGTTGTCGACCGATAGTGAGGCCCATTCTTCCAGCTGCATTATTTCCGTAGGAGTAGCTTCCCCGATCAGGGAGCGCACAACCAGCGTTGAAATAGGTTTACGTATTTCTGACATATTTAAGTTATTAAAAGTATGGTTAAAAAAATTACCCCGGTGTTTTACTGGTCCGAAAGAAGACGTTCGAAATTTAAAAGGCGGACAAATTTTACCAGTTTTTTTACAATAATAATTTAGCGTCCGATCACTAATAGCATAGTTGTTATAGTGATATACAGTTGCCTAGCAGTTGCTTTAGATTTCGCAGGGCCAACACCTTTAGCCGGCCTACTGTGCGCACGGAGATATTCATTATTCCGGCAATTTCTTCATTGGTTTTTCCCTGCCAGTAACTAAGTCTGGCAACGCGCCGTTGCCTGGGATCAAGCCTGTTACAGGCATTTGTCAACTCGTTAAAAATTTCTGCTTCTTCCCAGGTCCGGGCTGCGTGTGGTGTTTCAGTGTCCTGTGTGGAAACCAACTGAAGATAGAGCTGTTGTAATCGTTTCTTCCTCAGTACATCGTAACACGCATTACGGGCAAGTACGTACAGGAAGCTCCTTACATTTTGTTCTGTTTCAAATCGGTCCTCGCATTTGCATAGTTTGTAGAATACTTCCTGGCTAAGGTCCCAAGCTCCGTCTCTCTCCCTAAGGAGACGCCAGGAAAAGAAGTAGATTGATGGAAAAAATTTTTTGTACAGATCACTGAAGGATTGCCAGTTGTGTTGATTAAACGAGCAATCTGAAATTGTATTTTGCATAGTATAGTACTGGTTTGCTACTAGTTAATAAAATTCGATGCTTGCTATCCTGTATATTTAAGCAAGCATATAACAGTATAGTTTAACCGGTACCAGTAAACGGGGTGCGTGATCACAGGGGGTATAACGGAATAATGGGCTCGAATGTAAAACATTTTAACATATTCTACTGTACAAAAAAGTTGTACTAAAATGCAAATGTTGTAGAGGATTGAATAAATATTAATGCAAAAATGAAAGGTTTGCATGCAATTTAACAAAGCAGCAGTGGATTGGAAAGTGTACAAGCTATAACCGGAACATTTATTTTTACCGCAATTGCCTATAAGCTGTTTTAAGGGGTGCAGCTACAGTTTGATGACTGTGGCCTAGCTTCTCCTCTACTTGAATAACAATATCCTGTATGCGGTATACAAAAAAAGTATCGGTTTTTATATTTACACCATAGAGTTTTAAGTAAGTCTTTGGTTTAAGCACTCTAAAATAAAAAATACCTTTCGAGTTAGTAGATGTGGAAAAATAAGTACTCAGGTTTACGACTGTAACATCTATAGCCGGTTCACCGTACTGGTTGATGATCCTACCAGTCGTTCCCGCTACTGCCTTCTCATTGATTTGAGCATGCATTAGTTTGAACAACAATAAAACTGTTACAAGAATTATAACCGGTTTATCTCGGAATCTCATGTATAGGGGTTGAGCTTATATTAATGGATAATCAACTCCGTGCCTTTCAGAGTTGCATGGCATTGGCCGTCGGAAGCAACCAGGTTTTTAATGACGTCTGCAACCTTCATTGTCCGCGATCCCTGGAAGGTGACCAGCGTATTCGTAGTATCCTTAATTACCAGTGTAAGGCTGTACCAGCGGGCGATTTCCCAAGCCACCTCGTTTAAGTTGTCATTATCGAAATTAAAAATCAGATCTTTGTAGGCGACTATCTTTTGAGCATTGATCGTTTTATACACTTCTATAGGAGGTCCTTTTTTTATGATAGCCGTTTCTCCTTCTCGTAGCATAGTTTGATATGGGCCGGCCGATACAGTCAGGCTATCGGCAGTAAGCACAGAGACTACTGTTTGTTTTTCATTAAGATATGACCGAACATTAAAGGTGCCGCCATTAGCTTCAATATGAACGCCATTGGCTGCAACAAGGAAGGGTAGGGCAGCGTTTTGAATAATGCTGAAATATGCTTCTCCGTTGATCATCGTCTTTCGTATCAAGCTGTCAAATCGATCCGGATATACTATTTGTGATTCAGCATTTAATGTAAAGGAACTTCCGTCAGGCAGTAAGTTATGTAAAACAGTTTTATCCTTAGTTATAATTTGGTGCTTTTTTAATCGGGGGCCAGTAACGGGCCAGGCGTACGGAGATTCCCGGAGAGTAAACTGTGCGTCCGGTTGTTCCAGGTCTTCTTCTTTTACCAATAGCTGGGCGACGTGTCCAGGGAGCCTATTGATAGCGTTTCTTTGCCCGCCTTTTTTTTGTGAACAATTGTTGTTATTTAATGTACCGTTCAGAGAAGAGGATGTAGGATTTGATGGATTGCGAACCGTTAAACTGTTGGTCGATGCGATTATTTTGGCAACTGATTGTTTAGGTTTTACATCACTAAAGCGATGGTTATATAACCAGTGAGCTAGGAAAAATAGTATAAGAATAGCGGCGGCAGAAGTATTTAATAATATGCGCTTCGCTTTTACCTCTTTGGCTTTCAGATAATTATTTAGCCGCTGTAAACAATCGTTGACGTTTGCATCCTTATATATTTGTTCCATCCGTCCAAGTCGCGTGATAATGAAATTGAAGTTATTGAAACGATTGAGCAAGTTCCTGTTCTCAACCGACAAAGAGGCCCACTCTTCAAGCATGATGATATCATCATCGGTGGCTAGCCTGCTTACATAATTGACTAAAAGGGAAGAAATACTTTTCTTATCTAACATGCTGTTCTCATACGGGCAATCGTGAAGTCGCAAAATATTTAGCAGCTCATTAAAAGTTGCCGCTTCTTCCTGGATCAAATGCGTATGTAGATTTTCTGTCGAATGCTCCCGCTCCAGGTTTTTAAGCCTTGTTTGTTTTGGATGATTATTGTAAAGCTGCTCGTAACAGGCACTCCAGGTGATGGTATATAGGTATTTCTTGACTTTCTGTTTACTGTTATGAAGCTGCTTGCTGGTCCCTAATCTCAGAAATGCGTTCTGCGTAACCGTTTCAGCTGCGTCCTTATCTTTTAAAAAGTGCCAGGAAAAGTACTTGATCTGTGGATAAAAATTGTTGTATGCATTTACAAAAGTTTGGTTCTTACTTTCATCGAAAGAGTAAACTTTGTTCACAATTCGCATATGTTAACATGATTTGGTTAAGCACCTTGAAAGCGTTGACAAGGTAAACTTTTTTGGTTCTTTTGCTGCCAAAAATGGACTGTTTTTCATTAAAGATCTCTTTGTTATCGTAACACATCATTTGATTATTCTACTAAAAGTTCTACATTAAATTTTATAATAAAATAGCTTTGGTCAATTTTTAAATAAGGCGGTTGGCTGTATAGAGCAATGCTGTAATATTGCACAACCTTTAAAAACTACTACCTAAAATAGCCTTCCAACAGCATTCCCGGTGTTATTCAGATTGCAAATTAAAACCCACAAGTTCAGCATGTATTCGAAAATCTTACACGAGATCAAATTCGTTTTAGTTTATCTGAAATTGGAAGCTGGAAAATTATAAACGTTCCTTTTTTTTATATAAATTGTAGAAGGCAAACCTGTATCTTCTACCCAACTCCTTATTCTTTCTTACTGCATATTTTACGACCGAAACTAATTAGTAGCTGCTGCACCAGATTGCAGCATAACGAAATCGTTTTGCCAGTGAATGAAATCCTTAACAGCCAAACGATTGGCGATTTTCAACGGGGCGATGAGAAAACGTTTAAAATGGTCTTCGACCATTATTACCCGGGGTTAATGCTGTTCGTTGCCAAATTAACCGGAAGCCGGGAAGAGGCGGAGGATATTTCACTCAGAACTTTCCAATCATTGTACAGCCGTTGTGCTGCTTTCCACTCCGAGATCAACATAAAAGCCTTCCTTTACATTAGTGCCCGTAATGCCAGTTTGAATTATTTAAAATCGCGGCAGCGGGATAAACAGCAGCTGCACCGTTTTGCGGCGCGCATGGAAGACGATACTTTCCTCGAGTATGAATTTGCTATTAGGCCCCCCGTTATTGCCGCTTTACACAAGGCCATTGAAGAGCTGCCCGGCGAATGCCGCCGCATTTTCAAGCTCATTTATTTTGAAGAGCGAACGCCTTTGGAAATAGCAGATATGCTGCACATTTCTGTAAGTACGATCTACAATCAAAAGATGCGCGCGTTGAATATTTTACGGTTGAAGTTGTCGGGCAGAACGAAGGCCATTATCTGGCTGTTGTTGTCGCTGACTTTTATGAAAGTATACCTGTTTGTTGTTGCAGAATGCTGCACTGAAAATTTATTAAAAAATTTAGTTACTAAATTTTTAGAGATTCAAATATTACTGTTGTTTTAATATGATGTAAGTGTTATTAAATTGTTACCGCCACCTACTCATCAAACCATTAACTGCGTGGATCATTACGACAACATAAGCGGGTTATTGATCAGGTATTTTCGCCAGGAGCTGACAGCTACTGAAGCGGCTGAATTGGAAGCCTGGTTAAACGACAATGAAAAGAACCGGCAGTTCTTTGCCGATCTGAATGAAGAACCGGCGTTAATGGCCGACATACAACGATATGGCGAAGAGAAACAGGTTGATCTGCCCGAAGCCTGGGAGAAAATGAAAGCGATGGGCTGGCAGCGGCCGGTTACAACGCCGGCCAGGATCGTTCAAATGCGATGGCGGTATGTAGCAGCAGCGGTGGCCGTATTGTTGATTGTATTCATTACTATATTCTATCTGCAGCGGGGCCATAAACCGGCCGCTATACCGGTGGTGGTAAAGGCGGTGCAGCAGGATGTGAAGCCCACTACCCGGCATGCCTATCTTACGTTAGATAACGGACAAACCATTTCATTAGATACGTTGAGCGTTGGCTTATTAGCTACCGAAGGCACTACCCAGGTGCAGCGGCAGGCGAATGGAGCATTGAGTTATGCTGCCGGAAAAAATGGAAATGCTCAAAAACTCTTATATAACAAGGTAACAGTGCCAAAAGGGAGTGATGTAGTGTATTTGCAACTGGCAGATGGCAGTAAGGTTTGGTTGAATGCAGAATCCTCGATCAGGTACCCGGTGGCGTTTATTGAAGGTGACCGGAAGGTAGAGATCACCGGTGAAGTGTATTTCGAGGTGAAAACGGCCCCCTCCAACTCCCCGGGTGGGGGAGGGCAAAGCAGATCCTTCATTGTCAGTAAAGGCAATATGAATGTGGTTGTGTTGGGCACCAGGTTTAATGTAAATACGTATGACAATGAAGAGAACATTAAGGTGACGTTGTTAGAGGGTAGTGTGCGGGTGCAGCAGGATAAAACAGAAAGAACGATAAAGCCGGGGCAGCAGGCGGTGGTGAGTGAAAAGAACATAAATGTGGTAGATGATGTGGATGTGCAGCAGGTGATGGCGTGGAAGGAGGGGAAGTTCGTTTTTAATAATACCAATATCCAGGTGATCATGCGCCAGATGGAGCGGTGGTATGATCTTCAGAAGACCGAATATGGGAGTGAGGCGGTAAAGCAGCTGGCTTTTAATGGCGCAATCAGCCGGTATAACAATGCCTCAAAGGTGTTGGAATTGCTGCAGGAGGCAGGCGCCTTACATTATACAATTAAGGATAAAAGGGTGATACTATCCCAATAAAGATATTAACCAGAAAGCATTATTCTATTCTTCATGCTATGCTTATGAGTGGCTGCTGGCGTCATCTCCGGCAAGCTTCTATTCAGGATCAATAACCATTAACGTTGACCTTTTCAACCTTTCTTTCTATAACCAGGAAAGAAAAAGCCGGTAGTGCTGTCACACTGCCGGCTGTAGCTAACTGTTGAAACCGCAGGGGTCTCTTTATTAGTTAACAATCTAATTCAAATGTATGCAAATTTTTGTTTGCAAAAGCCTGCTTTTGCTTTTCCGGGGGAACAAAGCCAGGTTACCAAAACTACACTTAGCGGCCGTTGATCCCGGCTCGTCAATGGTTCAAAAGGCAATGAGGATTATGAAATTAACCGCATTATTCATTTTAGCAGCATGCCTGCATGTGCACGCTACAGGTTATGGGCAAAGAGTTACTTTGTCGGCCCGCGAAGCGCACCTGGAGAAGATCTTTGCTGAGATCCGCAAGCAAACAGGCTATAGTTTCCTGTATACTTCCCATATTTTAAAGAACACCTCGAAGGTCACGGTGCGGGTAACCAATGCACCGGTGAACGAAGTCCTGGACATCGCCTTGCAGGGCCAGGGGTTGGAGTATAGGATCAAGGCGGAGGATAATTTGATTATTATAAAGGCGAAGCCGGTGGTGATGGACAAGGTAGTTAAGGTTGCAGGAGATCCCATTGATGTAAGTGGTAAAGTGACTGACGGTGAAGGAAGGCCGTTGCCTGGTGCTAACGTAAAAGTTCGTGGGACGAGTATTGGGGTCACCACAGATAATAATGGAAACTTTGTTTTAAAAAATGTTGCTGACAATGCAGTGTTGGAAATTTCTTTTGTGGGATTTGACGTTCATACGGTAATTGTAAAGGATAGAAGTTTTTTTACAATTGCCCTGACTAAAAAATTATCTGTTCTTGACGAGACCGTTGTAATCGGCTATGGTACAACTTCTCGCCGATTTTCGACCGGTAATATTTCTACGATTAAAGCAGCTGAAATAGAAAAACGACCAGTACAGAATCCGTTACTAGCCTTGCAAGGAACTATTCCGGGAATAGAAATCACACAATTATCAGGTATAAATGGCGCCAATGTGCGAGCACGAATACAGGGAATAAATAGTATTCAAAGTGGTGTAGACCCCTTTGTAGTTGTAGATGGTGTCCCATACCCAACATCTTTAACGCAAACATATTTAGAAGGAATTGTACAAAACGGAAGCCCGTTAAATTACATTAACCCTGCTGATATTGAATCTATTGATGTATTAAAAGATGCTGATGCGACCGCTATCTACGGGAGCCGGGCTGCTAACGGCGCTATTTTAATTACAACAAAAAAGGGAAAGGCAGGCCGAAGCGTTATCAACTTTAACTTGCAACAAGGATGGGGTAAGGTTAACCGTTTCGTAGATATGATGAATACTCGACAATATTTAGATATGCGTTACGAGGCATACAGAAATGCTGGTGTTGTTTTGGCAAGCCAAGCAGTTAATAGTAATAATTATGACTTGAAATTATGGGATACTACCCGTTATACTGATTGGCAAAAGGAATTAATTGGAGGTACGGCACACTACACGAATATAAATGCAGGAGTTTCCGGGGGTACTGCTAATTGGCAGTATTTGATAGGGGGAACATATAACCGCCGTACTACTGTTTTTCCCGGTGATTTTGAAAATAAGATAGGTAATGCTCATTTTAATATTAATGGTACTTCTAATAATCAACGATTCCGTCTGCAACTGACAGGAAGCTATATGTACGATCAAAATCATTTAGGTGGGGAAGACCTGACCAACCTTGCTATTAAAATGGAGCCTAATGCACCGGCTATCTACAATGATAACGGAACACTAAATTGGGCACCCGACCAATCCGGTAATTCTAGTTGGATAAATCCTTTAGCCTCTTCTGTGAATCAGGACTTTAGTAATGTTACCAAGAACTTGGTAGCAAATGCTATACTTAGTTATAAGTTAATTCCAGGGTTGCAATTTAGCAGTAGCGTTGGATATACCGATTTGAGATCAGATTTATATTTCCCTACTAGATTGGAATCCGAGAGGCCTGAAAATAGGAATAATTCTACTCGCAATGTGTCTTTTGGAAACAGAAGTATGGGGTCTTGGATAATAGAGCCTCAACTTTCTTATATTGGCAACATTGGAAAAGGAAAAATTGAAGGATTACTAGGAACCACAATCCAAAAGAGTACTTCTCAAAGCTTGACAGTGAATGGTAGTGGATTTGCATCGGATATGTTAATGAAGTCACTAGTGTTTGCTACAACTACTTCCATATGGGTATCCTCCTCTGAAATTAACCGGTTCAATGCTCTGTTTGGTAGGTTAACGTATAATTGGAATAACAAATACTTGATCAATCTGACAGGCCGTCGTGATGGCAGTAATAAATTCGGAAATGCAAACAAATTTTACAATTTTTGGAGTATAGGTGCTGGATGGATATTTAGTGAAGAAAAATGGATAAGACAATATTTGCCGTTCATAAGTTTTGGCAAGCTACGGTCCAGCTATGGTATTACAGGTAATGACCAGATTGCCTCCTTTAGCTACTTGAGTATATATGATATAAATCATCCGACTATATTATACCAAGGCAACTATGGTTTGAATCCTGCTGGGATCCCAAATCCCTACTTGCAGTGGGAAGAAACGAGAAAATTGCAGGGTGGCATTGACTTGGCCTTTTTTTCCGATCGTCTGATTCTAGGAGCCACCTATGCCAGGAACCGGTCTTCCAACCAATTAATTGCATACGTTCTGCCAGACCTAACTGGTTTTTCAACCATAACCAAGAATCTACCAGCTAAGATTGAGAATACCAGTTTGGAAATTGTACTGAATGGAGCGATTGTTAAAGCAAAGAACTTTAGCTGGAATATTAATATGAACCTAACGGTGCCACGAAATAAGGTGCTCAGTTTTCCTGGGATCGAATCAACATCTTATGCCTCTGGCGATCAAGGTATCATTGTTGGGCAACCAATTGGGGTTGTTAAAGCATTCAAATATGCCGGTATTGATCCTGTTAATGGCCGATACTTGGCTTTTGATATTAATGGGAACCCTACAATATCACCGGACATCAATAATGACCGTAATGTATTGATCTCAACTTTACCAAAATATTATGGTGGCTTGTCGAATAGTATTAATTATAAAGGTTTTCAATTAGACATACTTTTCCAAATAGTACGAAAAATAGGTAATAAAGATTTATTTTTTTATAATGGAACCAATTACCCCGGTAGATTTTTTCGAGGGAGCAGTAATCAACCAGTTACTGTACTTGATCGTTGGCAAAAACCAGGAGATGCAGGTCCAATTGCGCGATTCTTTACGGCGAACTTCAGTATGAGCAATATCTATAACAGTGATATTTGGTATAATTATGACGCTTCTTATATCCGGCTTAAGAATGTTTCAATCAGCTGGCAATTACCAGCTACCTTATTGAAGAGGACCCATTTAAACAGAGCTCAAATTTATTTTAGGGGTGAAAATTTAGCTACTATCACTAACTATAGCGGTCTTGACCCAGAAACCATGAATATCGGCTCTTTGCCGCCACTTCAAATGTGGACTTTTGGAGCACAGATAGCATTTTAAACATCTGAGTATGTACGAATCCCACATAATGGTCTTCTAAAAAATAAACATTATGAGTAAAGAAATTATAAATCTAAAAGGTAAAGATAACTGCAACATAGAAATATGGTTTTATTTAGCTGTAATACTTATATCTTCTTCTTGTAAAAAGTTAGTTGAAACGCCACCTCCTACTTCTAACATTACAGAAGCAAATGTTTTTTCAACGGATGCTACGGCTATTGCAACGATTAATAACCTATATATTGGAATGAATTCAGTTGAACATAGTAATCCAATCCAGGGAGCTAGAAGTATATCTTTGTTGACTGGAATTTCGGCGGATGAATACACGCTTTTTAGCGGAGTTACTGGTATTGAATTTGTTCATTATTATGAGAATGCATTGTCAGGAACTTTGAGGACCGGCTCTGATAAATGGGCCCCATTATATAATTATGTATTTAAATGCAATGCGGCAATTGAAGCTTTCACATCGGAAAAGTCGAATGCACTAACGGTGAATGTTAAAAGGCAATTACTTGGGGAAGCGCAAATGCTCAGGGCTTATTTTTACTTTAATCTTGTAAACATGTTTGGGGAAATACCACTATGTCTAGTGACTGATCCGCAAGTGAATACCTCACTGGCCAGATCATCCAAAGACCTGGTCTACCAGCAAATTATCGCAGATCTTCAATCTGCTGAGGAAAATTTAAGTAATGATTATTTAAATGGCGATCTATCTTCAGTTACAATTGAGAGAGTGAGGCCAACTAAATGGGCGGCAATTGCACTATTAGCTAGAGTTTATCTCTATATTGAAGATTGGGAGAATGCAGAAGCAAAGGCAACGCAAATAATAAATTACATAAGTTTATTCGGACCTTTACCATCGTTAAATAACGTTTTCTTAAAAAATAGTAGAGAAGCTATATGGCAATTACAACCGACTTCGATTGATTTTAATACAACGGAGGCGCAAACTCTTATTCTTCCTGCTAGCGGTTCTAATATCTATAACAACCCTGTTTATTTAAGTGATGCTTTGTTGTCCAGTTTTGAAGATGATGATGAAAGGGTTGTTAATGGTAATTGGATTAACTCTGTAACAGTGTCAGGAACATCCTATTTTTATCCTTACAAATACAAAGTAAGTAACTCTCCTGGAGTAACAGATGCTAGTGGAATGACAGAATATTTTATGATGCTTCGCCTTGGAGAGCAGTACTTAATAAGAGCGGAAGCAAGAACGCAACTTAATAATATTGGCGGCGCTCAAACAGACTTAAATGCTATAAGAAATAGAGCTGGATTAAGTAATACAAGTGCATTCGACAGAGTCTCCTTATTAACTGCTATCATGATTGAGCGGCAACATGAATTGTTTACCGAAGGTGCTCATCGCTGGTTTGATCTCAAACGGACCGGAGATGTTGATTCAGTGATGACTTCCGTTACTCCTCTGAAGTCAGGCGGCTCAACAATCTGGGAATCTTATCAGCAATTATATCCCATTCCAGAAAGTGAATTGCAAAAAGCACCTAACCTAACGCAGAATCCTGGCTATTAAGTGCGCATGCCAACTTTAAAATATTTACAAGCGTGTCATCTCTGAATTCACGTTAACAGTATTGCAATTTAAGCTCATTGGCTTGATTGTTTTATATATCACGCCAAATCGATAAGGACTTTTATTTTATTTGATATTGCTTAGAATTGGAAATGATAAAGATAAAAATAATGAAGATATGAAAAATATATTCCTGTACTTTATACAGTTTTGCTTCCCGTTACTTGTATTCGCTCAAACTGATACGACTTATAAAGGTATCAAATGGACAACTGGATTAAATTTGGAGCAGCTAAAAGCTAAGGCAAAGGAAGAAGGGAAATATATATTCATCGATTGCTTTGCTACATGGTGCGGTCCATGCAAGACTATGGATCAACAAGTATTCGCTGATAAAGAAGTCGGTGATATTGTCAATGAAAAATATATCTCATTAAAAGTTCAGATGGACAGAACCCAAAAGGACAACGAGCATGTGCAAAAATGGTATAATAACGCGGCCTTGATTAGAGAACAATATTCCGTAGAAGCGTACCCTACATTTATTTTTATTTCTCCTGATGGTATGATAGTATCTAAAGAGATCGGAGCAATGAGAAAGGAAGATTTCATTGCTAAAGTAAAAGCCGCTCTTGTTCCTGGGCAAATGTATCACGATCCGTATACGTACTATGAAAAGTTAAAAGAAGACTACCAAAATGGTATAAAAAAATATGAGCGGTTTCCGTTTATGATAAACCTTGCTTATAAGCGACACGATACTTCTTTTGGAAGAAAATTAATGAATGAACATACAGAATACATAATGGATAGAAAACCGGAAGAACTATTTAGCAAAGATAATATACAATTATGGGCGGGATTTTTGTTAAAAAGCGGAAGTCGGCGCTTCAAGTTCTTTTACGAAAACGGCAAAAGAATTGATGAGGTTATGAAAGAAAAAGGTTATGCTGCTAGAGTGGTTGATGCAACAATTTGGAATGAAATTATATACTCATTTCTTGAGACGCAAGCTAAAGGTTCAGGTATTCAAATGGTCGGTATGATGCTTGGAGGCCCTGGGGCAACGAGACTAAAACACGATTATAGTGAAGCTGACTGGAAAATGCTAAGAAGAATGCTTAGCAAAAGGTATGAAGCAGGTGTTGTCAGGAGAAATTTGGTTGCCGCGAAGGTGCAGTGGTATCTACGACATAGAAATTATAAGGCAAGTATTAAGTATTATACTGTAAAATTGAAAAAGTACACCTTTGATTATAACAAGGAAATAGTAAGTATAAATAATTTTGTTTGGGACGTATTTCTAAATGTAACGGATAAAAAATTAATGAACAAAGTCCTTCCATGGGGAAAGAAGGCCATACAACTTGCTCCAAGGTATGCAAATTTGTTGGATTCTTATGCTAACTTATTGTATAAAGCGGGAAAACAGGAAGCGGCTATTTTTTGGCAAGAAAAATCAGTTCAAATAGCAAACGCAGATCAATCGAAACGGTTAGCTCTTGAACAGATGAGAAAGAATCAACCGACTTATCTAAACGAAGGTGCTTTGTGGGGTGATGTATCAATTCGTGATGCAAATAAATAGATTACTAAATGAACGAAACAATGAAGAAAATATTTTATGTAGTCTTTTTACTAGGGTGGGGGAGCTTTTCCTGTAAAAAGAGTTCAAGAACAAATCCGCCAGTTGCTTCTTTAATGGTTGTAAATGCAATTGTAAGTGGTAATTCAGTAAGAGTGGGAAATAATGCGATAGAAATTCCCAACAATGGAAACTCATCACTTGCTATTTCATCTAATAATTTAGGCCTATATGTTTGGCCTTTAGGAGATTCATCACATCCATATTATAATCTTTCAAAGTTTGAAATTAGTGACCGCGATGCTTATTCGTTGTATCTGTGTGGTTACTCGACTGCTGTTGAGAGTATCTTGATCAAAGAGAGTAACATTCCTTATTTTACGGACAGTGTTTGTGGTATTCGTTTCATGAATTTATCTCCTAATAGCTCAGCCTTAAACATTACATTATCCACGTCACCAACTATTAGTGAAGTAAGTAATTTAACCTATAAACAATCTTCTGATTTTAAAGTATATCCCGCAAGAGCAACTAATGGAAGTTATACATTCCAAGTACGAAATTCAGTAGACAGTTCATTGCTAATGTCTTATATATTATCCACTCCTCGTTATTCAAGTGTGACTTTAGTAATTAGAGGGTTAGTGGCGGCAAGCCCTGCACTTGGAATTACAAGAATTAACAATGATCGATAACTAACGTAATTTGAGTAAGGTTCGTTGCTTTGCTGCTCATCAAACGAAAAAATTACTTTCGCTTTTGGGTAATTTGAATAGAACACATTTTTAAACATAGATATTAAATTGTATGTTATAATCAATTAAGAGATAGGTTGAATGTGACGTGGGGACCTTCTCCATAATGTAACGGTCTCACGATGCCATGGTAATGACGGATCATGATACAGATGATAGTCCAAAATTATAATTTCTTTTTATCATGTACAGGTTGTCTGCTCATGTATAACATTAAATTAAGGTGAATGGCTAGGAAAAAAGCTTTCTATTGTCTAATAAGTATCTGGAAGGTCAGGATTATGATATCCGCCTAAGTACAAATCCATCGACATGTGGATCAGCCAGTAAAACATAGCTGTTGAGGTAGGATAGAGTTTTTAACAGGGCATACATGCTGCCTTATTGAGGTTACATTTGTAACCATATTGGTTCAGTTTAGTCAATACCTCGGAAAGTTGCATTTACAACTGAATATTTCGGAGCTTGTTGAACCAGTGTTTCGGAGTGATGGTGAACCAACGTGAAGCGATGGAAAAACCAACTAAATGAACTTAAGATAAGAGAGCTTGAAGATAAGGGATTATTTCTTTCGGAGAGATTCTCCTTTTAGATCAAAGCGGTGGTTGGTAGCTGTCAATCTGTCCATGATGGCGTCAGCAATGGTTGGTTCGCCAATATATGGATGCCACTCTTTGACAGGTAATTGAGGCGTGATCATAATTGGATATTTCTTTAACGGTCTTCCATGATCTGCAGAAGTGTCAATTGCATATTGATATCCATCTGCGCTAATCCAAAATCATCCAGGACCAGCAAGGGAGTTTTGGATAGTGTATTTAGGAACCGGGTATAAGTACCGTCGAGCCGAACAGTGGCAATTTGTTCAATAAACCGGTTCATGGAAAAGTAGAACGCTTTATATCCGTTCATGCAGGCCTTACGGCCGAGGGCACAGGCCACGGTATCAGTGTCATACACAATGTGTAGCTTTTTGCCGATAAGGGTATAGGGTACGCTATAGAAGTGGCGGTCCTCTCCGAGGATGACATGGTAGTTGCGTTGCACTTTTGATTCTGTTGGGTACTTCATAACATAGGGCTGCGATGGGAGCGATTGCAACAGCAGTTGTTCTGACGAGGTAAACAGGTCAATTCGATTTTGCTCTCTTTTCAGAAAGGGTTGCTTATGGTGTCTTTTTAGAAGCCTAAGAATGGTGCTGTTAAGCTCATGGATGGTGTGACAGACTTTATCGCGTAAAGGGGAATAGATGCGGGAATAAGTGATTTTTACTTCATTCTCAACGTGTGCCTTATCGCGCGGTGCCCTCACCCTGTCGGTCTTTAAGTCGATGTTATTGTGTTGCGCCCATGCAAGGATCATATCCGTGAACACGGGTTCATACCGGCAGCTTTTGGTAACAACCTGGCGCATGTTATCGAAAATCAGATTTAGTGGGGCGCCGCCCAGGAAGCGCAGACAGTTGTTGAGGGCTTTAACAAGCTGTGGCAGCGAAGCGTTTGGTAAAGCTTCAACATAACTGTATCCGCTGAAAGGTAGCACGCGCACAAGCACAGGGCAAAAGATCAGCTCTCCGGTGCTAAGATGTAAGTAAGAGAGTTTATCGCCTGCGAAATCAATCATCAGTGTATCGCCACGTTTATAGGCAATATGTAGCGATACATCGGCTGATTGTTCATAGCGTCTCAGCCGTTCACAAAATTGAGTATACCTGTATCCATCTGGATGTTGGGCCAGGTACTTTTGCCAGAGCAGTTGTCTGGTTACGCCGGTTCTTTTAAGCTCGTTTAAAAAATGATCTCCTAAGGCTTCAAAGGCTTCCAGGCGTGGATCTTTACCTGACGCATCTGTTTCCGGCATCGGGCGGGTACCTGGATACACAATCTCACTGAGCATTGTGTCATCCATTGCCAAAAGCTCTTTGTAAGAATACGGACATGCTTTAAAAGCAGCATCGTATTTACGCAAAGTGTTACGTGACATGTTAAGCTCGGCGGCGATACTACGTTCAGAGCCGGAGCGCTGTAATAGCTGAAGCATCGTTCTAATGATGAGCATAGAAATAACCTTTTTGAGACATTAAGAAATATTATTAGCCGTTCAACAGAAAGCGGCTAATAAATCGCTCATCTTAAGTTGTTAAAAGTAGTTCAGCACGCGCCGGATTGACATGAAAGTGATAAAAATTAATTATTGACTAAATAATAAAAAGCACTTTTATGGATGCGTAATACACATCAGCACATTGTGGTTCAGCATGGACCGAAACGGGTGGTGCAGCAAACGACCGAAATGGTGTCTCAGCATGCGGGCGTAAGGTTGGTATAGGGGCGACCGAAATATGCAGGTGGCCATGTAGATAATACATAACCGGTTTTCGCTTCAAAGAGCAGGCTGTAATCGCGCCAAACGATTGGCATGTTCGACAATCTGATGTTTGATATCCCAAATAGCTTTCATGTAATTGGCGTTGAAACTACTGAAGAAAAACTGTTGGCGAATGTTGAGAGTATACAAAATGGCGGCAATTGCCCACGGTGTAATGAAACGAGCTTACGAATTCATAGCTACTACTTTAGAACCATTCTTGATTTGCCAATACTTGGTAATGAAACGTGGGTAAGGCAGTTTTATTGCAGAAGTGACGGGTGGATGACGGAAGTATTCACTGAAAAATTTGACAGTCATTTAATGAGCCGCAAACGGATGACGAACAAGGTGTGTGAGAAGATGTCGAAAATAGCTTTTCTGCTTGAAGGAAAAGGTGAAGAAAAGATATGCCATTTAATGGACATGCCCATAAGTCGTTCGACCTTGATACGGGTCATACATGAGAAGGAGATACCAGCTGCCCAGGCCTTAACGGATAATTGGCCTGGATGATTGGGCATACAGAAATGGGCTGAGGTACGGAAAGCGACTGGTTTATAACCATGAGTAAATCTGCATACCACAAAACGTGAGTAAGAACCAGCATGTGGGCGCAAGGTTGGTATATGGCGACCGAAATATGCAGTGTGGGACGGCGACTAAAAAAATGCACGCTTAAAAGATAAAACGACAGATGTCTAATACAGCTAGTAGTTTTAATTACAACGCAACTGGTGTATTGGTAGATGGGATTGAATGCCCATAACAAAACCGGTGGACCAATTTGTGTAGATTACAAAACACATTGAATATAGGTGTTTTTTTGTAAGATTGTGGAGTAGACTTTCGCATAAATTTCCATATTTACAGTTCTAAAAGTCTGTGTTTAATTCTATAATTATAAGTTACAAATAAGATAATATTCACATAGGTAATATCGATGTTTTATGGTAAAAATAGTTTTCTTTATCAATTTTTTGTTTCTATATATATCGAATATATTCGCTCAGAACAATAACCGGTTAGTCGGTAAGAGTATGCCCCAATCAATGGTTTCCCAATGGGGAGCGGAAAGGTCGGTTTGGAGCCATTCATATAGTCAGGTCAATAGCAAGCCCCTGATTGACTTTAATGCTATTGATAAATGGGTTAGTTTGGTTGAAGATCATACAGATATTTCTCTTAGTCCTGACGGGAACTATTTTGCGTATGGAATAGGAAATTACATGAGTAGACGTTTAGACACTCTTATCATACAATCTACCGGCATGGCGTGGCGTAAGTCATTTGTCGATGCTTTGCCTGGATTTTTTTCATGTGATAGCAAACAATACATATTTTTAAATAAAGAGAAAGAGCTAAATTTTCTTGAAACTAGCAGCGGCAAGCTAAAGATTGTTAAAAACGTATTATCCTACATAATACCTCATGATTATAAAAATGAATACCTTGCTTATAAACTAAATGACACCGAAAATACTCTAGTATTTTTCAATCTCCTTACAGGTAAGGAGGAAACGTTTAAGAACGTTAAATCCTTTTCATTTGACGTATCAAACCAATGGCTAGTTTGTAGAACTGGTGCTGCATCAGATACTTTATTAATGTACAACTTCTCAAAAGAAGTTACTCGAAGATTTCTATCTGTGGTTGATTATGTAATTTCAAAAGATGGAGCGAAAATGCTACTGCGGAGCAATTATGATCTTAGGTACATTAATATGTTTAATGATGCAAATACCCTTATTTGGTCTGCTGAAGATTCAACTATCAAATTGGATAAATGGATGCTTGATGAAAGCGGAAACCAAGTTGTATTTTCAACAAAAGAACTTTCTCAAAGAGAGGCAGTTTCAACGGATATTTCAATCTGGTATTGGAGAGAGGGGATGAGGAATGTTGTCTTAAAATTTAATAATAAATCAGCTGGTTTTCCTAATGATGTATTTGTTGAAGGCTTGGTCAATTTCACAAATGACGGACATGCTATTCAAGTTTCATTGCAGAAGATCTCCGACGTTCGAAAAAGAGACAGTAATGCTGTATCATTGGATGTATGGAGTTATAAAGACACCTTGCTGCAATCAATTCAGCTAAATCGCTCGAATGAATTAGCTAAATACCAAGCGTTAATTAATGTTGAAACGGGAAAGATCGTTTGGAATGATAACAAATATGAAAAATTGTATTTCTGCATAAAGGAATTTGCATTGATTGGCAACAATCACACAAACGGATACTCGCCAAGATATGGAGATAGGTTTTGGGAAAAAGAATATTACAGGGACAGCATATGGCTTGTGTCACTTACTGATGGTGCACGAAAATTTATATGCGCAAAAAAAATATTCCAGCATGAGCTCAAACCTTCGCCAGATGGTCGTTATCTTGTGTATTTTGATCGAGATAAAGGCAGTTATATTAGTTACAACATATTAACCAATGAAAATGTAAATATATGTAGCGGTATTCCAGGCTCACAATTTGGAATGCACCGATTCAGTAATAGCAACGATGAAGTGGAAGGGGTTGAATTAGTTTACTGGTTACCCGGAAATGACCGACTAATCGTATATGACGACTATGATATTTGGCAATTGGATCCTGCAGGAAGAAGGTCTCCAATTAATCTTACTAACGGATACGGCAGAAAGCACAACATATTATTCAGGTTACAGGATGAATATTCTGGTTGGATAAAAAGGTTTGGTTCCTCACTTTTTATTGCAGATGATACGCTGCTATTAAAAGCATTCAATATAGAAACGAAATTTAATGGATATTACACTGCGCGAATAGGGCAAGAAAGCGATCCCCAGCAATTATATATGGGCCCTTACTTTATGGATAAATTGCTAAATACATATGGTGTCATGGGAGGTATGAGTCCGATAAAAGCGGCAAATTCAAAAGTTTACATTATAAAGCGGGAATCAGACACGCTAGCACCTAATTATTTTTTAACGAAGGATTTTCGCACTTTTCGACCATTAACTAATTTAAAACCTCATCACGAATATAACTGGCTGACGGCTGAGTTGCATAATTTTAAACGTATGGATGGCTCATACAGCCAGGGAATATTATATAAGCCTAGTGATTTTGACTCAACAAAAAAATACCCTGTTATTGTAAGTTTCTACCTATGGTTGTCTGATCGTCGCTATCAATATCCACAGGCTCAATATGTAGAAGCACCGAACTTAATATGGGGAACCGCTTGGATGGTAAGCCACGGCTATTTAGTATTTATGCCTGATATTCAGTTTAAAAAAGATCATTGGGGACCCAGTACAGTAAATACCATGGATGGAGCTGCTAGATATTTAAACAGTTTGAATTTTGTCGATGGAAAACATATAGGAGCATGTGGTCACAGCAACTCGGGCCGTTTTGGTTATTATCTACTTACTCACTCGCATTCGTTTGCTGCCATGTCTGTGGGTGCGGGTCATGGCGGTGGAGATGTTTTAAGCGACGCATTATCCTTATCAAACGATGGGAGGAATGAGAGCATGCTGTCGTTTCACGAAGTTGATGCCGCAGGTGCGGCTTTGGGCCCAATTTGGCAGAATAAGCAGTCTTGGATAGAACATACTGCTGTATTACAGGCGGATAAGGTCACAACTCCATTTTTATTGTTTTATAACAATAAAGATCCTGACCCTGTTAGATATGGGAGAGAATTATATATCGCATTACGGCGGTTAGAAAAAAAAACTTGGTGGTTGCAGTATGATAATGGAGGGCACTCTGTTTATGGCAAAAATGCACAGGACTTTACTATTCGTTTTACTCAATTTTTTGATCATTACCTTAAAGAGTCTCCGGCTCCACGGTGGATGACGAAAGGCATATTAGCTTCGGTGAAAGGCATTGAAACCGGCTATGAACTAGATCCATCAGGAAACTGCGGGTTAAATAAGAATAAATGCAAAGTGTGCAATAAATGGAACGAAAAGTACAGAAAAAAGCCTGAGAAGTTCTTAAAACCTTTTGAAGCTTGGCTCTTCGATTAGAGTGCTTACACAACAGGTTTCGATCGTCAGGATTTATTATGACTGATTGTCATAAAAGTGCCGTCGATTCCTGAATTAGCCGGATTTAATAAAGAGTTTCATGTGTTCCAGCTAATATATGCTCCGACAGTTTTGGATTTTTTTAGGGAAACGGATTGGTTAGTTTTATTCCGCAGGTGGAAGATCTTGTAGCATTGGTTTTGTTTCGTTAAAGGTAACGTTTCTAAAAATGTCTGAAGAAGAGTTCTTCCATAACAGTGTTTATCATAGTGCGTACGTTGCTTACTATACTCGTTTGGCCTAAGGCAACATTAGCTAGTAGTTCGTCGAGGTTGCTGTAGATTATTTTCTAATGGTGACTTTCCTGCATAGTACGATGCAGTCTTTCACAGATGCCATTGGTTGGAGTCATTTTAGCTTTTGTTTGAAATGATTGATGTCTTGAAATTGTAAATTTCGGCCAAGGTGGTTCTTCGTCAGGTTTGGTGGTCGTGTTGAATGGACATATCTCTTTTATTAAGTAAGAGGAAGTTTGTAATCTCGGGAAACGACTGGAATGCCATATAAGGAATTGATGTTTGGACGATCGGAAATATTTGAGGTGATTAATGCAGAAAAAGAAGATGGGAAGGTGTTAATTTATGTCAGAAGTAAGCAATCAGGAAGTAATTGTCCAAATTGTAATGAATTAAGCTCCCGTTTACACAGTTATTATACAAGAAAGATTATGGATTTGCCACTGGCAGGTAGCCAAACCTGGTTAATTCTCCATGTAAGAAAGTTTTATTGCCTTAATGTCAATTGCATCCGAAAAGTATTTGCAGAACGGTTTTCGGAGCATATAGTCGCCCGTAAAACAGTTACGAAACGAGTAAATGAAAAGTTTTTAAAAATTGCTTCGTTAATGGGAGGAAATGGAGGTGTTCGAATATGTCAATTAATGAATATGCCGACCAGCAGTTCGACCTTAATTAGATTAATACATCAGCAACCCCTTGAACACAGCACTGTTCCTAAGGTATTGGGTATTGATGACTGGGCTTTTAAAAAGGGCTCTCGATATGGTACAATTATCGTAGATCTTGAGAAGCGAAAAATAATCGATTTGTTACCTGATAGAGAAACTGTTTCAGTTGAAGGATGGCTAAAAGCACACCCCGGTGTTGAAATTGTAAGTCGAGACCGGTATTCTAATTTTGCCAATGGTGTAAAAAATGCATCTCCATCCATTAAGCATGTCGCCGACCGTTGGCACCTGCTTAAAAACCTGGGTGATGCAATGCAAAAAGCATTGGATAGAAATGTTGTTAGTTTAAAAGCTGCCAGGCAGCGAATGAGCTATCAAGCGAATAACGAAGTTCAACCTCAACCCGTTGTGAGAAAAGAAAATGAAATATCTGAGAATGGCGTGATAGCCAAAAAATTCCATCAAGTGAAGCAAATGTTGTTGGATGGTAATAGTATTAAAAAAATTGCAAGGGATACCGGCGTAACTAGGATTACTATCAGAAAGTGGAAGTCATTTGACTTTCTGCCCCCCAAGAGGTCACCTAGAATGACCAACATGCACCTTTATGATGAAGCAGTAAGTAAAATGCTGGATGAAAATCCAAGGATTGAAACAAAGGAAGTCTTAGAGAAAATTACAGAAATGGGGTACAAGGGATCAACAACAATGTGCTATGAGAATGTCAGAAAATTGCGCGAAGGAAAAATAAATAATACTACGAATCAGTTGGCAACGATATTTTGGGTGCCCCCTAAAGCCAGCAATCTCTTTTATATTGATAGACGACGCTTATCAAAGGAAGAGAAATTGTTTATTAATACCCTATGCACGGAGAGTAAAGAAATTAAAAGGGCTGCAAAACTCATACGGCAATTCAAAAGCATGCTCAAGAAAAAAGACGGTTCAATGTTAAATGCATGGATCAAAAATGCTATATCATCAAACGTCAAAGAAATCAAAGGATTTGCAAAAGGATTACTTTCTGATTTCGAGGCAATCGAAAATGGCGTAAAATTACCATGGAGTAATGGCCCGGTAGAAGGCCTGGTTAATAAGTTGAAAATATTCAAGCGTCAAATGTACGGTAGGGCGAGTTTTGAGCTTTTAAGAAAAAGATTAGTAAACCACCAAGCTTGACGAAGAACCACCATAAACGTATTAGGGGGATACCATGCTGCGTTATTTACACTTGAAATGCCGGGATAGTTTATATTCATGATGTTTTCTGCTTCCACAATTCTTTGTTAGTAAGTATCCTTTAGATTAAGCAGTGCTACTAAAAGAAGGGGAGAACCTCATCATTAAGCTCCTCCGCCGCAATTTAAGCGTATTTATGATCTGTTCTAGCTAGTATTTGATCCGACAGTTTGAGGATTTTTTCTTTTTAGTTTTATAGGGTCAGGATATATTTTATGCTGCAGGTGGGAC
>NZ_JAFIQX010000013.1 GCF_017356035.1 Longitalea luteola
GTGCAGATTTTAATCAATGGGTTTCCGGTTCCGGTGCAACTGCAATTTTTAATAAATCGGCAAATATTGATTTCAGTGTTACCGGTATTACCTATGATGCCAACGGCAATCTGCTCACCATGAATCAGAACGGCCTTAAGGGAAGCACTTCGCCTTTGATAGATCAGTTAACGTATAATTATCAGAACAATAGCAATAAGCTGAGTCATGTGGCAGATGCAGCCAGCGATCCCAATACCACGCTGGGAGATTTTAGAGATGGCAGTAACGGCGCCGGAGCTGATTATAGTTACGACGTAAACGGTAACCTTATACAGGACAACAACAAGGCGATCAGTAATATAACTTACAATTACCTGAATTTACCATCTGTTGTTACTGTTGCAGGAAAAGGAACGATCACTTATACCTATGATGCTGCCGGTATTAAATTGAAAAAAGAGATCGCTGAAAACGGCCAACCCCTTAAAACCATACTTTACACAGGGGGCGCTGTTTATGAAAACGACAAACTGCAGTTCATGATGCATGAAGAGGGAAGGATAAGACCCTTGAAGGATGCTAGTGATAATATAACCGGCTTTACTTTTGATTATTTCCTGAAAGATCATTTAGGTAATGTGCGCATGGTGCTTACCGAGGAACAAACTACCAATATGTATCCGGCTGCTACCATGGAAACTGCTTCAAGCGACGTGGAAGAAGCACTGTATAGTAATGTAAATAACACCATTAGAAGTAATAAACCGGCTGGTTATCCGGACGATACTTCTGCCAATCCAAACGAAAAAGTAGCCAGACTCCGGGGCGACGGAAAAAAAATAGGACCTGCTATGGTGTTAAAGGTAATGGCGGGTGATAAGTTTAATGTACGGGCAAATAGCTGGTATAGATTGAATGGTGCAACGCCTGGTAAACCCGTTAGTCCGCTTAATGACCTTGTAATGGCGCTTACTGCCAGCATAGGAGGAGGGCCAGGCGGTAAAATTGCCGGCCAGCAGGTAAATCCCGGAAAAATGTTTAACATTGGTGCATTAGAGTTTTTAAAAGACCAGCGTTATAATTCTTCACGGCCAAAGGCTTACCTGAACTGGATACTTTTCGACGATCAGTTAAAGTATGTAAGCGGCGGTGTTGATCAGGTAGGTAACGACCAGGAGTTGAAGAAGCATCAGTTAAGCGGAGTTCAAATTAATAAAAGTGGTTTTCTGTATATTTACGTTTCCAATGAGACTCCGAACATTGATGTGTTCTTTGATAACCTGCAGGTAACGCATATACCTGGGCCAGTATTGGAGGAAACGCATTATTATCCGTTTGGGTTGACGATGGCGGGGATAAGCTCGAAGGCATTAAATGGTGGTGGAAATGACAATAACTGCGGTTGTCCTAATAAAGTCGGTTTTAATGGTAATGAAATACAGACTAAGGAATTTAGTGATGGAAGCGGTTTAGAGGTGTATGATTTCAATGCTAGAACTTATGACCAGCAAATAGGGCGATTTGTTCAAATAGATCCTAAAGTGGAGGAAGCAGGTCAAGATGCATTAACTCCTTATCAGTTCGGCTTAAACAACCCAATACTATATAATGATCCCAACGGCGAATGTCCAATCTGTCCATTAGTGCCGTTTATCATTAAAGCCTTTATAGCCGGCGCGGCTGTTGATGCAGGCACTCAAGTTGTCACAAATAAAATACAAGGTCAATCATGGAGCGAATCTTTTAAAAATGTTGATTTAAGGCAGTCTGCTGTTAGTGGCGGGTTTAGTGTTCTAAGTGCAGGATCATCAAATTTTGTTGGAGGCACTAAAGCCGCAACTACTATAACGAAAGCATTTGTTCAAACTGGGTTGGAGGCTGGAGAATCAGCGGCAAATCAATATCTGCAAAATGGGACTATAGATACAAAACAAATGTTCTCGGATGTTCTAATGGATAAGACTGCTGGAGTGTTGACAAAGAATGTTAATGCTAACACAATAAGGGGTGCAGAAAATCAATTAGACAGGGCTCGGCGGGTGGCGGCGGGTGACCCAACAAGCGGTCCAAGACAGCAGAAGCTAATCGATGCTGGAAACAATTTAACTACGCAGCAAACCATTAATAACACAGCGTCTGCAATAACTGGCAGTGCTTTGCAGGAGATCAGTAATGGAGTAAGGAGTTCTAATGGTAACAGTAATTCGATAAAGTCGCTACAATTGCCCGATCTTCAAAAATTAATGACGCCTGTTATTGATAATACACGGGTTGTGACACCTTATTTTCCAAATAGATATAAATAAAAAATTGTATTAGAAATGAAATATTCATTTATCTGGTTAGGAGTACTTGTTTTATTAGGGGCACTATTTTTTTTAAAAGCAAAATGGGAGGTTTACAATGTAGAACGGGATGGGCAGATTGTAGAGATGGAAATTATTAAACTTCCTAATAATTGCAGCATAACCAAAAGAAAATATTATATGGATGTGACTTATCAGGGAGAGATATTTAATAAAAGAATCCCTGTAGGTTTTTGTGATAAACACAAGATCGGCGAGTTAATTAAAATGAAGTATTCAGAAGGCTATGAGACTATATTATTTCCTGAGGAAAAAGTACTGGGTGATTTTATCGCAATAGGTATTTTTATTACTGTCAGTATTGCATCTATCTTTTATGGGATTTTTAGTAAGAAAAAACAAATTTCTAGAAGATAAGTTCGTTTAAATAACTTCAGTTTGTTAACTAGGCCTTCAACTGCGGTTGAACCATGAATGGGTCTCAACAGGGTGGTAGTAGGTGTCGGAGGCCAGCTTAAGGGACAGAACACCACAGTTAAAAGCATTTCGGGTTTGTGGTTTTTATGGCAGCTGAATTATAAGTAATACTATGGTTAAAAAGAAGTCTAGTTTTTTCATTGCACTTATCTGTCCTTTACTTACATGCGGGCATCCAGCAAGAGTTAATGACTGTAATAAAGTGAAATATGGAACTTTCTATTTTTACCCGCCAAAAACAAATGATGAATTTGTTATTATTCGCGACAAACATCTTCAGAGAGAAATAGATTATAAAACGAAGGATACAACTTTTTGGCAACTTAAGTGGAAGAATGATTGTGAGTTTAGTTTAAGATTTATCCGGCAAAGCGGACCGATCTCTGATGACGAAAAGGCTTTTTACAATGCACATGTCAGTGTAGTGCAGATAGCGAAAGTTTCGAAAGAGTATTATGTTTTTAAAGGCGGGTTGGATTCTATAGAAAGTCGAAATGCCGTGAGCGATACGATTTGGTTCAAACCAAGAATCAAATAATCGATATCAAATAAAAAATCGGAGCCGCTTAGCTCCGATTTTTTTTATGGTGCTCCGGTACGGGCGGAAGGACTTAACATGGCTCCTTTATTGGTGATCCTCTAAACTCTATAATTACGATTCAAGGACAAAAAGTTCAATATAGTGCTTTTAAATTAGCAGATGGAACAATAGACATAGGACATATACATGGAGTTGAATAGAAAACCAACGGTTCAAGAGCTTAAGCTTCTTGAATTATTAGTAGCTAAGTCTACTGTTTTATTGCCACCAAATTGGAAAGAAAATCTATTAGTATGTCCAATGAAAGATGGTGGTATGGGAAGTTTATTATTATTTCCGAATAGAATGAGGAATAGTGAACGGATGATGGGTAGGCAAGTAAGTGAGATTCAGTTCACAGATCAGGATGGGGTGCAGGTAATTGCTTCATTGAATGTTGATGAGTCAGATGAGTTATTTGAACTTGATATGTGGAAAACTGATTTCAGTAAGCTTATTAAGTTTCCTGATATTGATAATGGATAATATATCCAAGTATGCACTGGGGTACAATCTCAAATGGTGCAAGCGTCCGCTTACACCATTATGACCTGCAATATGGTAGAGCTGAAAATCGAGGGGCGTTACTGAATGACGTTATCTGACCCCTGGACATACTATAAAGGGGCCTGAATCGTATCATTCCGGAGATATGCCCCCTGCTGCGCTGCAAGCTGATGCAAAGATTTTATCGGCTATTTGTATAAGCCCCCCTTGCGAGGTTTCGTCGAACTCGTTGGAGAGTAAGATGATGCCCGTTTTTGTATCGGGATAGAGAACGCAATAACTTGAGAAGCCGAACGTACCGCCCGTATGCCACAACTTATCGAACTTATTGTACACCCTGTTTATTCGCCAGAAAAAGCCAATGGCTGTACTGTCGGTATACCTTTGCGTGGGCATATGCGATAACGCAACCACTTTGTTTTCTTCCTGCAATTGCAATTTGATGTATCGTACCATATCGGCGGTAGAAGAACGGAGGCCGCCGGATGCCTTCATCAGCGCAGGCATATACGGCATAATATTTCCTTTGACATCATGTCCTTTCGCAAGCCAGGTATTCGGTGAACGGATGAAAGCGGGCGATTGTTTCATAGACAGCGGATCCGAAATATATCGTTTGACCAGCTCCTCAAAACGCGTGTTATATACCTTTTCCAGAATAAAACCCAGCGTCTGCGCCGCCGTATTGGAATAACGGTAATTGAAGCCGGGGATCGTATCAAGTGTTACATGATGCAGATCTCTAAGGAAAAGCGCTTTGGTATAAGCGGCGTGTAGTTTAGCGAGGAGGAAAGGAATGGAGTCTTTAGCATGCTGAAAAAGGTCAGGCCTATGCGGCAAAAACGGGGGCAGGCCGGACGTGTGACTCACAAGATGCCCGATTTTTATGGGCTGCCCCTGATACGACAGATTCGGATAGCGGCCATGCAGGTATTGCCGGATGTCATTATCCAGTTTTATCTTTCTGTCGATTATTGCGCGGGCAAGCAGGAAACCGGTAAAGGTTTTTGAAACAGATCCTATTTCATAGATTGTTTCATGGGTTGGAAGTTTATGGGTTCCCTTCTCCAATGTGCCATAGTTGTAAAAATATGTATTGCCGTTGTTTACAATACCTATCGACAAGCCCACACGCGATGTATCCTGCATAAAAGGCAATACGGCGTTTTGAACGATCGTATCCATCCATCCACCTAAAGTGTTATCGGTAGGTACTGCTCGCTGTGATTGGGCAAAATAAACGGTCATTACAAATAAGGTGGCGAGCATTATTTTTTTCATACCGGTTCTTTTGACGCTTCCTTTCTTTAAAGTTAATCCCAAACTATCGGATTATATCGGAGCTATTTCAAATTAATTGTATTCAGCTAAAACAGTTCTGCCATTCTACGACAGGCTTCGTGATAGTCAATCGGCTTGATCGTGGTAAAAAATTTGAGGGAATAGCTGCGTTAACACTTATTTCGGTAATTGTGACAAATTTTGATGACGGCCAATTTTTGTATTGTGACCGACAACCTATTATACGTCAAACAAGTTTGTTAATTTTGATGAGTTGGGGCTCGGGGCCGGCTGTTTTGTATAGGCGCTGCCCTATCCATCATCGTGTTAATATGGCATCCTTCTCACACCCGTTATCTTGTTGTACAGGAAATAGACTTTGAAATATCCATAAGTATCTACCCATGCTTCACTAATGATATCAAAATCCAGCGAATATTCAATCAGGTATTCAATCGGCACAAGGGGGAGCTCCAGCCAGACCGAGTTCAGCTCAAAGTCAGTAATGATGTTGTTTTCGTCCTCATTATAAAAGCCCGACTCCTGTACAAACAGCCGGATCATTCTTTTTGCCCGTTCAACCGATCCATCCAATGATTGTTCAATAAGCGCTCTGGTTTTGAGCATGTTTTCGGCACGGCCTCTTTCGCCCGGTGCTTCTGGATCAGTTCCGGCGAATCTAATAGGTATCCCGGTTCCTTTGTACTGGATTCTTGATTCCCACAGTTTTAAATCATCGTAAAATGTGAAATCTGTCATTTAACAGTTTTTTATTGATTTCTATTAACAACGACTAAAATAGCATCCTCAAAGCACTTGCGCAAATAAATGGGTAAGTACAAAACGGCGGATCAGGGTGGTTCATGCGTGTTTGCCAGCTGCCGATTCAAACATAATGAAAATGACGAATTGTAATTCCCACTTATTGTATGTTCTTTTGGAGATCCGTAAACGTGATGCCGAATTGTTTGAAAAATTTGCGGGTGAAATTGGTAGGAGCCGTAACCCACCATATACGGTTTGGCTGATGGCAGCTTTGTGATTAAGCCGGTAAGCAGGTCTCACCGATAAGACCTTACAAGTGTCTGGTTTACGATACGGCTTTGAATTCACAAGCCCAAAGAATTCGCGCGGTAAAATTCATTTTCTTAGGTCAATGATTGTCAAATAAAAATTCGTCTCTGGCGAAATTTTGAACATATTATACCAAAAATTGAACCTTTTTTTTCCCCTCCAATAATAGGTTTGACGCATAAATTCTGATTGCTGCTATGAGCGCCTGCTCGTAGAAGCGAAAGGCGCCCCCTGGCCGGCCGAAATTGCCCATGACCAAATTGTAAACCAAGAAGGTCATTTTTTGAACCTTTCCTCCCACAGTTACAGATAGATTTGAAGAACAGCTAATTAAAGATACTAACTGGCAAATTTAACTTTCACAAAAACGATTGCAGTATGAAATGTAAGTTGCTTCTCCTTACACTGATGCTATGGACTTGTAACCTGTTTGCGCAGGAACAAAAAGTATCGGGAACCGTAACTGAGAAAAGCACGGGATCAGGCCTGGCCGATGTCTCCGTGACAATTAAAGGAACAAATATTGGTACCCGCACAAATGACAAAGGTTTCTTTTCTCTCCTGGCGCCCACAGCAGGCAACATTGAACTGGAGATCAGTTTAGTGGGTTATGGTAAAAAGCTGGTGGCCGTGCGAGGCACTGAGCCGCTGAATATTACGATTGAAAAAGAAGCGGCCAGCCTGAACGAAGTGGTTGTGATTGGGTATGGTACCGTAGAAAAAAAGAACCTGACCGGTTCTGTTGCTTCGGTGAGTGGAAAAACCATTGCAACGGCGCCGGTTCCCAATATCGCCCAGGCGATGCAGGGGAAATTACCGGGGGTTAATATTATATCACAGGATGGCCGGCCGAATGCCGATGTGGCCATCCGGGTGCGGGGCGGTGGCTCCATCTCACAAAGCAATCAGCCCCTGGTGCTCATTGACGGAGTGCAGGGTTCTTTGAGTGACATTCCTGCCGACCAGGTGAAAAGCATCGATGTGCTGAAAGATGCATCTTCTACTGCTATTTACGGCGCCCGCGGCGCCAATGGGGTCGTGCTTGTTACAACAAAAGGCGCCCAGGCGGGCAAAACAACCATCAGTTATAATGGCTATAATAAATGGAATACGCCAACAGGCTACCTGGAATCGCTAAACCCATACGATTATCTAAGGTATGTATGGGCCAACGCAGCCGCCAACGGCGCTGCTTTTCAAACGCCTTTTGAAAAATTGTATGGTTTGGGCGCCAATGCCGGTAACAATACAGGCGGTATTGAAAGCTACCGCAACCTGGCATCCACCGACATTCAGAAACAGGTATATAATAGTTCAATATCCCATAATCATGACCTCACTGTTACCGGCGGTACGGAAAAAACGAAAATTTATTTATCGGCCAACTACCTCGATGAGCAGGGCATGAAGCTGAACTCTTATTTAAAACGCGCCAACCTGTCGTTCAAAGTAAGTCAAAAGCTGTTCGACAATGTTACACTCGCATTGGATACCCGTTTTATAGATGTTAAAACCCTGGGCGATGAAGGTGTAACGAATGGCAGCGGGTCTTTACTTTCCAGTTCTTATCGTTTCCGGCCCATTGCCACTTCCGATATTTTAGGCGATGTAAATGCGCTCAGGACGGGTAATATAGAACAATATGGAAAGAATTCAATGTGGGACGAGTATAACCCGGCAGCCCGCATTGCAGATTACAACCCGCTTTTACTTAGTCAAACCCTGCGCAGCATAGCATCCCTGAACTGGGAGGTTGTGAAAGGACTTACTTATCATACTGACCTGTTTTATCAAAAAGGATGGGATCAGCGAAAATATTGGTCGGGCGCTATTTACAACAACTATATGGATGATGTGAATGGTAGAAAGTTGTTTGCCGGTGCGGCTGATTATCGTAAATCTGACAGCTGGCAAATGCGTTGGTCAAATACGCTCACCTATCAATTCAAGCTCGCTGATATTCACCGGTTGAATGTAATGGGCGGTTATGAAGTATTCAATACAGGCGGCACCGGTATGTCGATACAGGCAAACCGTTTCCCCGCCAATTTTGATGAGAAAACGGCTTTTGCGCAAATTAACCAGTATGACCAGACAGTTGGTTCGGCAACATTTTCTTCAAGTGTGGCCACGCCCAACCGTATCACTTCTTATTTCGGCCGGGCAAACTATTCTTTGCTCGACAAGTACCTGCTTACACTCACGTTCCGTGCCGATGGCTCTTCGAGGTTTGCGCCCAATAAACGTTGGGGGTATTTCCCGGCTGCCGCTTTTGCCTGGAAGGTATCTGACGAAGCCTTTATGAATGACATTACCTGGTTAGATCAATTAAAACTACGCCTTGCTTACGGTGAGGTTGGTAATGACGGCATTCCTGCTAATTCCTGGTCTCAGTTGTGGACCTCGGTTACTGACCAGCGAATGCAATATGCCATTAATAACCAGCGACAGTCTGCTTATGACCTGGCCACAACAACCCTGGCCAATCGCGATCTGAAATGGGAAACAACTATTACCCGCGGCGTGGGCGTTGATTTCTCTTTATTTCAAAACCGGTTGTCAGGTACGGTTGATGCATATTGGAACTCTACCAGGGATCTGCTGATGCTGGCCACCATTCCCGGAATTACCGGTTTCACCACAACTTATCAGAACCTTGGACAAACAAGTAACAAGGGGATAGAATTATCGCTTTCCGGTACGGTGTTCGAGAACAAAGACTGGAACATTACTGTAGGCGGTAATGTCAACTTCAACAAAAGCAATGTAGACGAACTGGCTGAAAACATCTCTCTTCTTTATGGCGCAAACTGGGCCGGTAGTGCCTCTTACCCGGCTGCCGATTATACGCTGCAACAGGGACAACCGGTTGGCCTGGTTCGTGGGTTAATTTATGATGGTGTTTATACACCTGATGATTTCCAATACAATAATGGTTTGTATACTTTAAATAAGGGGACGGCAGACCTGGGTAATTTCATTGGTGTTGTGCATGGGCTTACAGCTAAGGACCGCCCTTCTACCCAATATGCCTATCCGGGACTTCCTAAGTTTAAAGACCTTGATGAGAACGGTATTATTGATGCCAGCGATGTGACCGTTATTGGCAAAATGGTCCCTGTTCATACAGGAGGGTTCAATGTAAATGCTTCTTTTAAAAACATCGATTTTGGCATGTTCTTTAACTGGAGCTATGGTAATCAGATTTACAACGCTAACAAACTGGCTTCTTTGTACGGCCCCAAAGAAGCAGGCGTTTATGAAAACAAACTGGCCATACTCAATAACTCATATAAAATATACGATGTAGTGAACGGGCAGCTGCAACGGCTTTCGACCCCGGAGCAGTTAAACGCGGCTAATAGAAATTCAACATTACCTACTGCTTATAATGAAATAGGGGTAACCTCCACCCTGGGTATTGAAGACGGTTCGTTCTTGCGCCTGAACACGCTTGTAATGGGGTATACCTTTCCAAAGCCAATAGTGTCGAAGGCGAAAATCACTAACCTTCGTGTTTATGGAAGCATCTACAATGTATTTACCATAACAGGCTATAAAGGGCTTGATCCCGAAGTAAACGTTGACGATTCGCATAACAATGCCAGGTACCCAACTACCGGGCTCGATTTTGGCGCATACCCCCGGGCACGTTCTTATGTGGTAGGAGTGAACCTTAGTTTCTAACGATTAAAAAGCGAAAAAATGAAAAAATTAACCAACTATATACTTGGAATAACATTGTGTATTGCCAGTGCACAATGCAAAAAAGATTTCCTGGATGCCACATCACCGTCGAATGTAGACGATAACTTCGTTACCTCCACACCTTCGGAAACATTCAAAACACTTGCGTGGTGTTATGCCAATTACCGTCAAAACTGTATAATGGGAGTTTACCGATGGAATGATCCTATAGGGTCCGATGCCGAAATGTATCCTGAAGAAAGTTCCAGTAACAATATGAATGCCATTTTACGATCTGATCTGTTACCGATAAATGCGGTTGCAGGAGGATTCGATAATTTGTATACCACACTGGCCCGTGCAGCCAAAGTAGCTAACGTTATTGCCGCAAAACCAGAATATCAGGCCGATGCGGCCGCCGGTAAACCTACGGAATGGACACATTTATATGGTGAAGCAATGACCATAAAGGCGCTGTGCTATTTTGACCTGGTAAAACATTTTGGGGATGTGCCTTATGGCTATGAAAACAGCTATGTGGTAGATTACTCACTCACTTCACGGTTTGCCATTTACGATAGCCTGATCGCTGCTCTTAAAAATGTAGAACCCCTGATGTTTAAAATAGGAGAGGGCGGAATAACTGCCGAGCGTTTATCAAGAACGTATTGCAACGCGCTTATCGGGCAGCTGGCGCTTTTCTCAGGCGGTTTTCAAACTATACGCACTGATGTATCGAATTTATACGGCAGCGTGACTTTTACTAAAAAAGGTGCTGAAATGTATGGCTGCGTATATGCACGGCGTACCGATTATCTCGACTACTACAGAACTGCTGAACAATATTTACAGGCAGCAATTGATAATAAAGGCAGCTCCGGTTTAATTACCTCCGATGGAAGGGCCTATGCGAACAATCCGTTCCAACGGCATTTTCAGTATTTTGCCGATCTGCAGGTTAGTCCCGAGTCTTTGTTTGAAATAGGTAACATCCAGGCGGGGCAACAGGCAACCTCCAGCGAATACCCGTATGCTTTTGGCCGGCCGTCGGATGGTGGCAGTAATAATGCCGCCCCGGCCAAAGTGTTCGCCGCTATTCGCATTATTCCAAGCTTTTACTATAGTGAATTTGAAAACGGGGATAAACGCAGAGATGCAAGTGTAACGGTTACAGGCAGTAAAGGCGATGGAAATGAAATGATCCTTTCTTTCAAACCCGGAAATAAAAATACCGGCGGTATTGCAACAAACAAATGGGATGATAATCGCATGAACCCGCCCTATGTTACAGCGCAACGGAACTCTGGTATGAACTGGACCATGTTGCGAATGGCCGATGTAATACTGATGTTAGCCGAAGTTAAAGCTGAATTGGGCAAGGACGGGGAAGCCATTACCCTGGTGAACCAGATACGGCAAAGAGCCTTTGGTAATGCAACCCATAATGTAAGCGGCATATCGGGCGATGCTTTGAAAGAAGCGATCTTACAGGAGCGTAAACTGGAACTGGTAGGTGAAGGAACACGCCGCTGGGACCTGATACGTTCGGGTAAATTTCCTGAAAAGGCCTTAGCGGTTCGGCAGGAGATGACCACTATGATCAACAACCTCCGGACAAAAGGCTACCATACCTTTGCCAACGGCAATGAAATATCCAATTATATCTGGACAAAAATGGTTCAACTAACAAACCCATTGACGTTTGATGTAGCAGATAGCACAAACCCGGCGCTGTATCCCGGCTGGCGCGGGCAATTTAATTATAGTACAATAGATGCTATAAAAAGTAAGGTCGTTGGTACCAACCATAACCTGGCAATAGAGGGCCTGTTTAAATATATCGATCCGGCAAGCGCCAAAGCTATTTCCCTGCAAAGCAGCGGATTTGTAAGAACCCCCTGGGGAATTGACATTGTAAACAGCGCAACCAGCTATGACCGGAATATTCTTTCGGGGATAACTTCACCAACTGATCCGCCAAGATATTACTGGCCAATACCATTCGAAACGATCAGTAAGTCGAAAGGACAGGTCACAAACGGTTATGGCTTGCCACAATCATAATAAGGCGCCGGTGGCAATACTGTTACTGTAACTACTGCGGCCAATTTAATAACCTATGCTACTGCTGCCAGCCCTTATATAATCAGGGTTTCAGGCACGATAACGTTAAGCAGCAGACTTGATGTTGCTGCGAATAAAACCATCGAAGGCGTTAATACCAGTTCAAAGATCAGCGGTAACATAAACATAGCAGTAAACAATGGGATTATACGAAACCTAATTATTACAAACCCATCCGGAGATGGCATATGTATTTGGGGAGGCACCATGTGTGGGTAGATCATGTGTCATTTATTGACTGCGGGGATGGCTCTCTGCGATATTAATCACCTGGCCGACTATGTAACTGTTTCATGTTGTAAATTCTCTTATCCTACGCAGGTTGACCATGTAGTAGAGCATTGCGATTGAAGAAGTCCGGATGGAAAACAGGCACTTGATTCCAATTGCGGTCGTGAGTCCTTTAATCCTGGATTGTAAATTAATGCTTTCTGCTATTCCATAGTATATGTGCTTCATTCTCAGTTACTTTATTGCGCTCTGAAATTTTTTCCGGAGCCCGCTGACTGCGCTTGCAAATTTTTCAGCTTTCTTGTCAATATTACAATTTAGGTCCTTTTTGCACAGCGTTTGTATAGTCAAAATGTAAATGAAAACAATAAAAAGGAGGTTATATGGCTAACATCATGAAAAGGAACAAAGGTAATGGTAGTGCAGTGGCTTCCAGATCCTTGATGCCTTTTGGTGGTTTAGTTGATAGCGTCTTTGGGAACACGTTGAGCCGCTTCTTTGACGATGACTTTTGGGGCTTTAATGGTTTAGTATCTTCCAGTGAGGTTCCTGTAAACATACGGGAAACTGATAAATCCTATGAAATGGAAGTGGCTGCTCCAGGTCTGAAAAAAGAAGACTTTAACGTGAATATCAGCAATAACATGCTGACCGTATCCTTTGAGCACAAATAAGAAAACAAGGAAGAAAACAAGAGTGAAGGTTACTTAAGGCAGGAGTATCGCATGCAATCTTTCTCTCGCAGCTTTACTCTTGATGACACCATCGACGCCGACAAGATCAGCGGCCAATATAAAGATGGTGTGCTTCACTTAAGTCTTCCTAAAAAAGAAGGCGCACAAAAAATCACCAGGAATATCGAGGTTAAGTAAGCTGGCTGCTACAGTTGGTTTAAGAACGTTTTTTTAACGTATTAAGTTCACCGGAGCGTGTACTTAGGATTAGCAAAACTGGCCTTGCTAATCAACATATTGCCGGAATATAGTGATAAAGTACTTAAAGGCTGCTCCAAAGAAGTTTGGAGCAGCCTTTTTTAAAAAAAATCACTTGCTTAATGCCTTTCACGATTTCAAGAAAATTTATGCGTAACCTCCTTATCGGAAGAATGGATATTATCCGTATCGGTGATATACGGAATCAGGCTGCTTCGTAAAGTTGCCATTTGAAACCACATCTTTTTGTGGGGCTTTACTAACTCGTTGCGCTGGCATTCTCTTTTCAATTGCCGGCTTTTTATTTGTGTTCCAGATTAAAATTTCTTTTACCGCGAGCATCGAAACGATTATAAAAGCCAACGGCATGAGTAGCATACCCAGGAACAGGGCTGCAGAGAATCCAACGGCGATTAGGAAAATTGCAAGAAATGAAAAACAGGCTTCCAGGATTCTTTTTTTCATAACCTTCTGTTTTTTACGGTCTCATACAAACAACATTCCTGTGCCCCTTCTGCAATTCCTGTTTGAAATTTTGGCAATCAGCAATGAAAAAATTTCGTTTGCGAATGAAAAAATTGCACTTTCTGATCAATGGTATTTCTTTTGATAACGGCGTTAAAAAAGGAGGAAGTCTATGAATTGAAGGAAGCAGGAACGTTATGCGCAATACATAATACATGCGAAGACTTAGGTAAATCCTTTGCAGACGCAGTTAGGCTAACAGTGTTTTTCCGGGCCAGAAAATGTAAGGCTTTAAGCAAATAAGCACGCTTCCATTTAGCGAAACATAAAAAAAGAAAGGATTATGAGGATAGCACAAGTACCACCACTTTATGAATCCGTTCCTCCAAAGCTCTACGGAGGTACAGAAAGAGTAGTATCTTACCTTACAGAAGAATTGGTAAAGCAGGGGCATGATGTAACTCTGTTTGGAACAGAAGATTCAATGACAAAAGCAAATCTTCACGCTGTATGCAAACAGGCCACCCGGTTAAACGAAGCATGCATAGACCCCATTGCCTGGCATATTTATCAAATGCAGATAGTAATGGAGAATGCGAATGAATTTGATATAATTCATTTTCATAATGACTATTTGCATTTTCCCCTTTCCTACCTCAATCGGTACCGGCATGTCACCACTCTTCATGGAAGATTGGACCTGGACGATATTAAGCCGATATACCAAAAATTCTATACTATACCGGTCGTTTCCATTTCAGACGGCCAGCGTAAACCTTTGCCGTTTGCCAACTGGGTGGGCACCGTGTATCATGGCCTCCCAAAAGAACTTTACAAATTAGGGGAAGGAAAGGGAGATTACCTGGCATTTCTTGGACGTATATCCCCTGAAAAACGTCCTGACCGTGCTATTCAAATTGCAAAACTTGCAGGCATCAAACTGAAAATAGCGGCAAAAGTGGATAATGCCGACAAAGAATATTTTGAAACGAAAATTAAGCCTTTGCTTGATCATCCATTGATTGATTTCATTGGAGAGATCGGAGAGGATAAGAAAGGTGAATTTTTAGGGAACGCAATGGCTCTGTTATTTCCAATTGACTGGCCGGAGCCTTTCGGAATGGTTATGATAGAAGCTATGGCAAATGGTACTCCTGTAATTGCATGGGATCAAGGCTCTGTTCCGGAAGTTGTAGAACATGGGAAAACCGGTTTTATTGTAAATGATATGGAACAGGCAGTTGAAGCGGTGGAAAGTATTCATAAGTTAAGCCGCCCATTGATCAGGAAAATATTTGAACATTCTTTTACCGCTTCAGTCATGGCGAATAAATATATGCAGCTCTATGAACGGATTTGCGAAAAAAAGAAAACTCTTTCCCGCCGACCGGAAATAGATGTTCCGTTCAGGAAAGGAAAGTTTAATTCTATTGTTAAGACCGATGCTTCTTTATCTTGAAGGGGAAGTTGAAAATCTGTCAACAAGATGAAATTATTTCAACAAAAAATGCTGAAAAGATGAAATAATTTCAGAAGTTTTATTTTTCAAGTTAATGGTATCTGTTTTGATCAGGTGGATCGGGAGGAACGATATTATGATGTTAAGTTATAATCAGGATCCATTTCAATCTAATTGGAAAAAACACTTTAGCAGCCTGTTTTGGCTTTTTGCCTTTTTAATAGCTTTGGCAACTGTCGTAAAAACCTTGACCGAACAATAAAATCTTTACTTAAAAAGGAGGTAGCTATGAAACATGTTCTCAGATGTTCTTTAGTGACCTTTATAAGCGTATTGATCTGCTCTTGTTCGCCTGTAGTACATGTTGAAAAAGATCCCACAGTTAATCTTGGCAGTTACAAGACTTATGCCTGGGTGGATACCAAAAGCTCAAAAGATGAGAATGGCACCAGCGCGTCGGAGTTTGCCAAACTCTCCATACAAAATGCCGTTAATGAACAACTTCAGCACCTGGGGTGGAAACAGGTAAACGATCACCCTGATGTATTGGTAACCTATGATATTTTAGTAGAAAGGAAAGTAGAGGAAAGAAACAATCCGGTGTTCATGCAACCGTTCACCCGCTTTTATTATAACCCTTTCTTTCACCGCTGGGCAGCTATTTATTACCCCTCACGTTTTATCGGCTATAACACATATACCGTGCCTGTAAGGGAGGCTACGGTTAGTATTAGTATAATGGATGCAAAAACAGATAAAAAGGTATGGCAGGGGTGGACTACCGAAGCTGTGGACAGCAGGTTCCTTGCAAAAGATGAAGTAAGATCGAGCGTAAACAGGATCTTTAAAAGATTTGACGCAAGTGTGTTAAAAGGAGCTGAAATAGCGAGCAAACAGGTCTAAAAAAGGTACCATATTTTTAAGCTTGTCTAACGGTAAAAAGTACAATAAAAAGTAGGGCTTGCATTGGCAAGCCCTATTTTTTCATCTGTTACTTTTTTGATTTCGGAAACGTCCGGTCTGCCTTAAAAGGCGTTTAATCTGGTGAGAATCAGCATCTCTGCAACATTTTTTGCCATGATCCGCAACATTTGAGGACCGTGTTTCAAACAATATCCCGGTAGTTTTACAGCATTCAATAAGAGAAAGATCGCCTGTTATTGAAAACAGAGGACTCGTCTGCAATACTCAATACCAACGGCATCAAGCGTAGACAAATAGTATGTACTCATGTAAAATGTAGATATGAAACTAACCAAAACTACCCGTTTCAATGGAATCGGGCTTTTAATTACTGCACTCATTTTTACAAGCTGTCAAAAAAAGGGAAACCCCATTGCTCCGGAGCTCTCCGCGGCTCCATCCCTGATTGATCTTCCCGCAGCTGGTGGAACGGCGGATTTGACAATTAATGGGAACGCACAGTGGAGTATCAGCAACGCTGCTTCCTGGCTGCTGTTAAACACAATATCAGGCAAAAGCGGCAGCAGTACCATCAAATTAACCGCAGGTTTCAATGGAACAGGTGCTTCCCGTTCTACGGTATTGACGGTAAACGCTGAGAATGGACAGGCAAGAAGAGTAACGGTTTCACAAGCTGCCGGGCTCTATCCCACATATAATACCTCTCCCAGGGCGCCTGATTCAATAGGAATGAGTACCGCCGTACAATTGGCTGCTAAATTCAAATTAGGCTGGAACATTGGGAATACATTGGAAGCTATCGGCGGAGAAACGGCCTGGGGTAATCCTCACATCACTGAATCCTATGTAAAAGCTGTAAAGCAGTTAGGTTTTACTGCTATTCGCTTACCCTGTGCCTGGAATACTCATGTCGACAACAAAGCCACTGCACACATAGATCAAAACTGGATGAATAGAATAAAAGAGGTTGTCGGCTATTGTGTCAATAACGGAATGTTTGTTATGCTGAACATTCATTGGGATGGCGGCTGGCTGGAAAATAACATCACTAAAGCAAAACAGGACTCTGTCAATGCCAGGCAAAAAGCATTGTGGGAGCAGATAGCGACCGCCATGCGCGACTTTGATGAGCACCTCATGCTTGCCAGCGCTAATGAACCGGCTGCCGATAATGCCGAGAAGATGGCTGTCTTAGCATCGTACCACCAGACATTCGTTAATGCTGTTCGTTCTACTGGTGGAAGGAACAGCCACCGCGTTCTTATTGTTCAGGGCCCAAATACAAACGCGACATTGACAGCTGACTTGATGAACACACTTCCCAACGACCCGGTGGCCAACCGCCTGATGGTTGAAGTGCATAACTATTTGCCATCGCAGTTCTGTTTTCTGAACGAAGACGTGAGCTGGGGTAAAATGGCTTACTACTGGGGCAGCGGTTATCATTCAACCGTTGAGCCTGACCGTAACGCTACGTACGGAGAAGAGAACGACCACATTGCTGACTTCAATAAAATGAAAACAAAATTTGTTGATAAAGGGATCCCGGTTCTGATGGGTGAGTATGGCGCTTACAGGCGGGATGCTTCCGCTCATGTTCCCAAAGAGCTGGCCCTGCATAATGCCTCGGTGGACTATTGGATAACCTTTGTAACAAAACAGGCACTGGCTCATGGTGTAAAACCTTTCTGGTGGGATACAGGCGGCGCTTTGGATAGAAAAACCAACACAGTAAAGGATCAGCGTACAATTGATGCGCTATTGGCAGGTGCGAAATAGATGTTTTTTGATTTAATTAAACGATTGAAACTTTATGAAAAAAAATCTACTGAAACCATTTAAGCAAAAGGGCACACTACTTTTTGTTTGCGGACTTATTATGTCCTTTGAGATCTTCTCGCAAACAACAGCCAGCTATACATGGAAGAACGTAGCTATTGGTGGTGGCGGTTTTGTTTCCGCTATTATCCCAAGTAAGACGCAGCAAAACCTGGTATATGCGCGAACGGATGTAGGGGGCGCTTACAGATGGGATACTTCAACCAACAGTTGGATCCCGCTGACAGACTGGGTAGCTGACGATCAGGTGGGCTATCTGGGCGTTGAATCACTGGCGCTGGATCCTAATAACCCCGGCAGATTATATATGCTTGTAGGCATCGGTTATTTTAATAATGGTAGAACAGCCATTCTTCGATCTACAGACTATGGCAACACATTTACCATCACAGATGTTACCACTCAATTCAGGGCGCATGGCAATGGTATGGGGCGGCAAACCGGTGAAAAGCTGGTAGTGGACCCCAACAACAGCAACATTCTCTACTGCGGCACGCGATGGAATGGGTTATTCAGAAGTATCGATGCTGGCGCCACCTGGAGCAGGTTGAGCGCCCTTGATGTAATTACAACCCCTAATGAAAACGGGATAAGCTTTGTGGTTTTAGACGGAAGCAGTGTTTCAGGCGGTGCTACCCAAAGGATCATTGTAGGCGTTTCGCGCAGCGGAAGCACAAACCTGTACCGAAGTGATAATGGCGGACAATCATTTTCTGCTGTTTCTGGTGCTACCACCACCTATATGCCGCATCGCGCTGCTTTGGCCGGTAACGGGAACCTATATGTTACGTATGGCAACGGTGCAGGGCCGCATGGTCATTGGTCACAACCAGAGCCAATGGACAATGGAGCGATCTGGAGGTACAATATTTCCACAGGTGCATGGACAAACATTACACCTGCTGGTTTCAACAGGGCATTCGGAGGCATCAGCGTTGACCCTAATAATCCTAACCGGATGGTGGCCACTACCATCAATACCTATATGAATCAAAATGGTCCCTGGGGTGACAGGATCTTCCTGAGCACTAACGGTGGTTCAAGTTGGGTGGATGTCGTAGACCGCGGATTTACGCTTGATCCCAATGGTGTGACATGGGTCGCCGGCCACGCTATACATTGGGCGGGCTCAATAGAATTCGACCCCTTCAATACGGAAAGAGTTTGGGTCACTTCGGGTAATGGTGTGTTTGTAAATGATAACATCAGCTCCAGTGGTACCTGGCGATTTACAGTAAGCGGGCTTGAAGAAACGGTGCCGCTGGGTTTGGAAAGTATCCGAAATGGCCCTGTCATTTCTGTTATTGGCGACTATGACGGATTCAGGCACACGAACCTTGAGCAATACGCACCGATCCATAATCCACAAATGGGCACCACTACCGGATTGGCAATAGCTGCTCAAAACACCAGCAAAATTGTCCGGGTCGGAAACTTCATGTATTATTCCAATGATATGGGATTAACATGGACTCAAAGTAATATGAATGGCATTAAAGGACAAGTGGCACTATCAGCTAATGGTACAATCATTTTACATTGCCCGGCGGAATCTACTGTCACATACCGCTCAACTAATAATGGATCTTCGTGGTCTGCAGTGAGTGGTTTAAGTGTTGATGAAGCACGACCGGTTGGCGATCCGGTCAATTCAGATAAATTTTATGCATACAATCCTGCAAATGGAGCGGTAATGGTGAGCACCGACGGCGGCTTGTCGTTTTCTCAGGCAGGGTCAGTTTCAAGCTGGGGCTCCAAAGTCATCAGGCTAACGCCCGGCATGGAAGGTCATGTTTGGATAGCTTTGAACAATGGAGGCCTGGCACGTTCGAGCAATTCCGGGCAATCATTTTCAACCATAACTGGTGTGAGTTATTGTGGAGCGGTTGGTTTTGGTGTCGCCGCGCCAGGAGCGAATTATCCGACGATTTACATTTGGGGCACCGTCAACAATGTCACAGGTGTTCATCGCTCAACAGATCAGGGTACTTCGTGGGTGCGAGTCAATGACGATGCGCATGAATATGGCGGCCCGGCAAATGGACAATTTGTGCAGGGAGATATGAATGTCTTTGGAAGAGTTTATATGAGTACTGCTGGTAGAGGTATTGTTTATGGAGAACCTGCCTGTACGCATACCACAATCACTCCGTATGTACAGCTTAATGGCGGAGCCTGGCAGCAGACAGCCAATGCTACTGTAGCTGCAGGTAGCAGCGTACAATTTGGTCCACAGCCTTTGCAGGGTGGATCGTGGAAATGGAACGGACCTAATAATTTCAGTGCTGTTACGCGCGAAGTGATCATTTCAAATATCCAGGTTAACCAGGCAGGGAACTATGTGGCGACCTACACCAATAGCGGCGGATGCCAAAGCACGCAGATCTTTAACTTAACGGTGACCGGTTCCATACTGAGACAATACTGGACAGGAATCAGCGGAACTGCCATTAATGTTGGTGTTGGTTTATATCCGAATCCTGCCAGTAAGGGAAAGTTCACGATCCTTCTTCCCGAGGTTACAGAAAATGCGGTCGTGCGAATTTATGATAACCAGGGCAGAATGCTTTATGAAAAAGTTGCTAAAAGCAATAACAGGATAGAGGTCGATGCGCGGTTGAAGGCAGGATTTTATCTTGTTAAAGTAAAGTCGAAAGCATTTAGTTTCACCAGGAAGCTCATCGTTAAATAACAGATCTTTCACCAGTTATTGTGAATGCTTCGCTGCAGCATTCACAATTTATTAATCATATACTTTGAAAATGAGTTTAAAAAATGCAATTCTTTCAATTTGGCTCTTCATTGGAACATTTGATCAGTTACAGGCACAGCAGGTTGCTCAATTACAAAGTCCCGACAAGTCCATTGCGCTACAGGTATTTTTATCAGCTTCAGGTGAAATTCAGTACAGGGTACAACGATCCGGCGTAAATGTCATTCATCTTTCGGCTTTAGGCGTAATGATGAAGGGGCATGATTTTACCCAAGGCATGAAGCTGGTCAGTACATCAAAACCGGAACGTGTAGCAGATCACTACAAAACGAAGAATGCAAAAAAAAGCAGCATCGTTTACCAGGCCAATCAATTGGTGTTGACTTTTGCCAATGTGGAAGAGAGAAAAATGGACATCATTTTCCGGTTATCCAATGACGGGGCGGCTTTCCGCTATTCTTTCCCCTGGATAAACGATCATGAAACGATCGTTAAAGAACTTTCCTCATTTGCATTTGACAAAGGAACAAGGGCCTGGTTGCAACCCATGAGTGAAGCAAAAACAGGTTGGCAGCAATGTCATCCGTCTTATGAAGAACATTATTTGCAGGATATTTCTGTTGGCGCCGTATCACCGTTAAAGTCGGGTTGGGTGTACCCGGCTTTGTTTAAAACAAATGATACATGGGTGTTGATCACGGAAGCAGCACTTGATGGTACTTATTGCGGCACAAGATTGATCAATGATTCTGCCTCGGCTGTTTATACGATCGGCTTTGCCGATCCCAGAGAAGTGTTTACAGGCGGTGGCTATTTGCCGGAAAGCAATAAGCCATGGCTTACACCCTGGCGTATTATAACAATGGGAAGTTTGAAAACAATTGCAGAATCAACATTGGGTACCGATCTGGCGCCGGCTTCCCTGTTAAAGGATGCTTCTTTTGTTAAACCCGGAAAAGCCAGTTGGAGCTGGATCAATAGCAAGGATGACAGCATCACTTTCAATGAGCAAAAAAAATACATAGACTATGCCTGTGACATGCACTGGCGGTATTGCCTCATAGATGCAGACTGGGATACCAGGATCGGATATGATAAAATAGCTGAACTGGCAGCGTATGCAAAACAAAAAAATGTTGGATTGATCTTATGGTACAATTCTGCAGGTGACTGGAACACGATTGCCTATCATCCTAAAGATAAATTGCTTACAAAGGAGGGAAGGGAAAAAGAATTCAGCCGTTTGCAGGCATTCGGCATTAAAGGCGTAAAGATCGATTTCTTTGGCGGAGATGGCCGGAGCATGATCCAATACTACATCGACATTTTGCATGATGCCGCAAAATATAAGCTGCTGGTAAACTTTCACGGCGCTACATTGCCAAGGGGCTGGCAAAGAACATACCCTCATCTCATGACAGCGGAAGCAATTTACGGAATGGAGATGGTGACATTTGATCAGGGTGCAGCCGATAAGCAGGCAAACCATTGTACTATGTTGCCCTTCACCAGGAACGCATTCGACCCGATGGATTTCACTCCAATGAATCTTACGGGGCTTACAACGTCTAATTGCATCAGAAGAACCACACCCGCCTTTGAACTGGCCCTTGCGGTATTGTTCCTCTCGGGCATACAACATTATGCCCAGGCGCCGGAAGGAATGGTGCAGGTACCCAATGATGTGAAAGCGTTTTTAAGAGGGCTTCCAGACAGCTGGGACGATGTAAAATTTGTGGACGGTTATCCTGGAAAATACGCTGTCATCGCCCGGCGAAGCGGTAACCGGTGGTTCATCGCGGGCATTAATGGAGATAAAAATGAGAAGAAAGTAAAAATTGACCTGGCCACATTTAAGAAAAGCAAGGTAACGTTGTTCACAGATGGAACCGGGAGTGAATTGTTTTCAAAGGCAGTTCTTAATGCTGCAAAGCAGAAAAAATGTGATATTACGTTGAATGCAAATGGTGGCTTTGTAATGGTGCTTGAATGATTTATAGTGCCGGGGAAAAAGATCGTTGGTGCCAAAGACAATCATGTAATAGGACGAAGCATAAAAGTGTTCTGGTCGTTAATTTCTATGTAAAGCTGCCTCCTGGTGAATCGGGAGGCAGCCTGGTGAGCAACGCCGATAGAGCAAAAACGTAAAAGTAACGGGCAGGGCTGATTAATTAAAAAAATCGGCCTGTTCGCGCTCCATTTGTTAACTTAATGCGCGATTTTGCAGGAATGTACTCAGCGCTTTTGCGCTGACAATGCAAAATCTCCCTAAGTTAAACTTGTTGCGATGCGTCTTCTTATTCCGATTGCTTTGCTGTTTTTATGGCTCGCTGTTTTTCCTCAAAGTGAGCGTTATAAATTTTCCAAACTAGATATTTTCTCCGGCCTGTCGCATAACCAGGTAAATGCCATTCTGAAAGATTCAGACGGTTTTTTATGGTTTGGCACACTGGCTGGCCTCAACAGGTACGATGGATATTCTTTTAAAACGTTTAGTAAAAAGTATAACGACAGCTTGTCGTTGTATGATAATAATATTCTCTCATTGTATCAATTACCCGGCGGAAAAATATGGGTGATGACCAGAAGCGGACCATCTATATATAATTCGCAAACCGAAAATTTTGACGCTGATTACAATAAATATTTGAGCACACTTGGTTTGCCTTCCGGCTCCATTGTCAGGATCGTAAAAGGAAATAACGGAAGGTACTGGTTTTTGTACGACAACCGCGATCTATACTTCTATTCAGCAGTAGAAAAAAGAGCGCAACGTTTCATGTTCAACCTTCCTGGAAAAATTACCGCTGTTCAGGAAACAAAAGACGGAAAGCTATGGCTCCTGTGTGAAAATGGATTGCTGCAACAGTATGACATAAAAGAAAACATAATTGTTTTTTCCAGCACTGCGGTGCAGGCATTGAACAAAGGGAACATCCACAATAGTATTTTTGTAGACAGCGACGGAGACGTTTGGCTATGGCATTATAATTATGGAGTGCTGCTTTTCCATCCGCAGAACAATTCGGTCAGGGCATTTAACGAAAAAACTTTTTCCTCGAGGTTGCCTTCAAACCTGGTGAGTGAGATCGTTCAGGACGATGAGGGTTTGATCTGGGTGGCGGCAGACCATGGCGGTATTGTGCTGATCAACAAAAAAAGTAACTTCCATACCAGTTATCTGACGAACGATGCCAAAGATCCCCAAACGCTTAGCCATAATAGTATCACCGCAATGTATAAAGATAATAATGGAATTATCTGGCTGGGGACTTACAAGCAGGGAGTTAACTATTTCAATGGCAACATAATAAAATTCCCACATTATTATCATCAGTCATCGAATCCCCGGAGCCTTCAGTACGATGATGTAAACCGCTTTGTAGAAGACAAACAGGGAAATATCTGGATTGGGACCAACGGCGGGGGATTGATCTGGTTCAACAGAAAGAACAATACCTTCAAGCAATACCTGCACGACCCAAACGATCCGGGCAGCCTGAGCAGTAATGTAATTGTAAGCTTGTGCCTAGATCATGAAGGCATCCTGTGGATTGGAACTTACTTCGGCGGGCTCAACAGGTTCGACGGAAAGACATTCACCCGCTACCGCCATAGTGAAGGCGACACTTCAAGTCTGGCAGACGATAAGGTGTGGGAAATTTTTGAAGACAGGGAACAACGATTATGGATAGGTACTTTGGGGGGCGGTATAGACCTTCTCGATAAAAAGACAAACCGGTTTATACATTACCGGTTTAAAGAAGGCGACCAAAGCCTCAATTATATCTCGGCCATTGCTGAAGATCGGGCAGGTAATTTGTGGATAGGCACCGTTTTCGGTATTGTCGTTTTTGAAAAGAATAAGACTGCACCTGTTTTTTACCGGCAAACAAACAATAAAAGTAGTTTAAGCAATAATAATGTTATCTGTTTTTTAGAAGACAGCAAGGGCAGAATGTGGATAGGCACCAGGGAAGGATTGAACCTTTTTGATGAGCACACAAAAAGTTTTCAAACATTCACTACAACAGACGGCCTTCCCGATAATATGATCCTGAATTTGCTGGAAGACAACCGCCAGACATTCTGGATCTCAACGCCCAAAGGATTATGTAATGCTATCCCCCGTGAAACTGAAAACGGTACTCGCTTTGCCATCATCAATTATGATGAAGTAAATAACCTGCAAAACCGGGAATTCAATGAAAATGCAGCATTCAAAACGCGTAGGGGGGAGTTGATCTTCGGAGGACCTTCCGGTTTTAACATCATCGATCCAACTCTGATTCAGCGATCGGCGCATCGGCCGAAAGTTCTTTTCACCGGTTTTCACCTGATGAATAAGAACATTGAGCCAGGTGAGCTGGTGAATGACCGTGTTCTGCTCAAACAGTCTATATCACATGTGCAAAGTATCGATCTCAAGTATATAGAAAATGTCTTCTCTATTGAATTCACCTCGCTCGATTTTGCGCATGGCGCCAGGGAAAAATACGCTTACAGGATGGAAGGGTTTAATGCCGAATGGTTGTACGCCGATGGAAACCAGCGGCGGGCCACGTATACAAACCTTAGTCCCGGTCGTTATACTTTTAAAGTAAAAGCGCTAAGCAGAGATGGTTTGTGGAGTGATATAAGAACCTTGCAGATCAATATTCAGCCGCCATTCTGGCGAACACCCTTTGCATATCTTATTTACACCCTGATGGCTGCTGGTTTATTTTTACTTGCCCGCCGCATTACCCTGGAAAGGATACATATGCGGTATGAAGTAGTGCAACAACGCAGGGAAGCGGAAAGAGCGCATGCCATGGAGCAGTTAAAAACAAAATTCTTTACGAATGTAAGTCATGAGTTTCGCACACCCCTAAGTTTGATCATTGCTCCGTTAGACAGGATCATTAAGCATACGAATGATGAAGAACAGAAAAAGCAGTTGAGCCTTGTTCAACGTAATGCAAAACGTTTATTGAACCTGGTAAACCAGTTACTCGATTTCAGGAAAATGGAGGTACAGGAGGTAAAACTGCATCCGTCCATTGGCGACATTGTGCGATTCAGTAAAGACATAAGCCAGTCGTTTATGGATATTGCAGAAAAAAAGGGTATTCAATTTACCTTCTCGACGAATATTGACAGCCTTCAAATTTACTTCGACAGGGATAAGATAGAGAAGATCCTGTTCAATCTGCTTTCCAACGCCTTTAAATATACGCACGATAATGGAATGGTGCATGTAGGATTGACGTACAACCCGCCTGCAAATAATGAAGGTGACGGGGCTTTTGCTATAGAAGTAAAAGACACGGGCATTGGAATTCCAGCAGACCAGCACGAAAAGATCTTTGAAAGGTTTTTTCAAACAGATACGCCGGAAAGCATGGTAAACCAGGGAACGGGCATCGGTCTGGCCATTACTAAAGAATTCGTAAAACTGCACAATGGGATCATTACCGTAAAAAGCGAACCAGACAAAGGCTCCTGTTTCACCGTGTTATTGCCCGCGAAAACAATATATGAATCATCAACGCGCGTCCTGAACACAGTACTGGCAGAAGAGGCGGAACAGGTAATGCTGGAGGAAAGCCAGAAAAGCGGAAAGAAAAAGACTATTGTAATTGTCGAAGACAATGAAGATCTGCGTTTTTATTTAAAAGACAATCTGCAGGCACAATACCATATCGTAGAAGCCACGAATGGCAAAGAAGGATGGGAAAAAATAAAGCAGCTGAATCCCGACCTGGTCGTGAGTGATATTATGATGCCTTTAATGGATGGCGTTGAACTGGCGCGGAAAATCAAAGCCGAAACGCTTACAGCGCATATTCCCGTGATTCTGCTAACAGCCATGGGAAGCGAGGACAAACAACTGGAGGGTTTGAAGGCAGGCGTGAATGATTACATTACCAAGCCATTTACCTTTGAAATACTCGCATCCCGCATCAGGAACCTGCTGGCCCAGCAGAAGCTGCTGCAGAAAAGGTTTCAGAAGCAGATCGAGGTTAACCCGTCGGAATTAACAGTAACATCTGTTGATGAAAAATTCCTGCAGCAGGCGCTGGAGGTTGTTGAAAGACACCTCGATGATCCCGAATTTTCTGTGGAAGATTTTAGCCGGGAGATGTTTATGAACCGGGTCACCCTGTACAGGAAGATCCATTCACTTACCGCCAAATCACCCCTGGAGTTTATCCGGTCTATCCGGCTGAAAAGAGCTGCACAATTGCTGGAAAAAAGCGGCATGGCGGTGGCCCAGGTTGCTTATGAGGTAGGATTCAATAACCCGAAGCTCTTCACCAAATTTTTTAAAGAAGAGTTTGGTGTTACGCCCTCGCAATATGTCGCCAGTAAAAAAGATAAAAACGGTTAAGGCACGCTGGTAGAATAGATGTGGTGAAAATCAATTTCTTGTAACAAATCATACCCAATTATGAAACATTCGGCTCCCCTGGTTGAAACAGGGTGGTGATAGTTTTACAGCTCAATAACCATTTTATTGCTGTATGAAGATTCGATCCTTGGCTGCTCCTTTCCGGAGTTCTTCCCGGAACAATGTTTTATTTCTTTCTACCGTCTTTTTATTCATGGCGTATGCAACCGATGCACAACATTCGGCTAAGGGCGATATGGCCACTGAACAAAAGATCCATGCGCTGATCAGCGAAATGACTTTGCCGGAAAAGGTAAGCCTGCTGCATGGAAATTCGAAGTTTAATGTGTCAGGCATAAAAAGACTCGGCATTCCTGAGTGGGCGCTGAGCGACGGGCCACATGGTGTGCGGGCTGAAGTTAACAGGCATGATTGGGCTTATGCCGGGTGGACAAATGATTTTGCCACCTGTTTTCCGCCCGGAACAGCATTGGCAGCTACCTGGAATCCGGCGTTGGCCTATAAGCAGGGACTGGTGCTTGGTGAAGAAGCCCGTTTTCGCAAAAAAGATATTTTACTTGGGCCCGGCGTCAACATCATCCGTTCACCATTGTGTGGCCGGAACTTTGAGTACATAAGTGAAGATCCTTTGCTTGTTTCAAAAATGGCCGTTGCCTATATCAAAGCGCTGCAATCAAAAGACGTGGCGGCCAGCGTAAAACACTGGCTGGCCAATAACCAGGAAGAACACCGCGACTCCATTGACGTAACCATGAGCGAAAGGGCTTTACGCGAGATTTATTTACCTGCCTTTAAAGCATCTGTTATGGAAGGTGGCGCCTATACGGTGATGGCAGCTTACAACCGGTTCAGAGGCGAGTGGTGCTCAGAAAATAATTATTTGAACCGGGAGATACTTAGAAAAGAGTTTGGATTCAAAGGGGTATTAATGACCGATTGGTCTGCTGCCCATACAACGGTAAAAGCGGCTTTAACAGGGCTCGACCTGGAAATGGGCACCGATAAAAAAGATTACAACGAATGGTATTTCGCTGATCCTTTAATAAAAGCAGTGGAAGAAGGGAAAGTACCCATGTCGGTAGTTGATGAAAAAGTGGCGAATGTATTGCGCGTCATGTTCAATACAAAGATCTTCGATGAAAAGAGACGCGAACAAGGCAGGATGAATACCCCTGAACATCAGCAGGCTGCCTATAATGCAGCTGCCGAGGCGGCGGTGTTGCTGCAGAATAATGGAAACCTGCTTCCCCTGCATTTTGATAAAATACAATCAATTGCTGTCATAGGTGACAATGCCACCCGTAAACATTGCAGCGGCGGGCTCAGTTCAGAAGTAAAGGCCCTGTATGAAATTACTCCCCTGCAGGCCCTGCAGCAAAAGTTTGGCGCCCGGGTAAAAATCAATTATGCGCGGGGGTACGAAAAGCAATCCACATTCAGGGAAGGCAATAACTCAGGCCAGTCCGGTTCATTGAATGTGAACTGGAAACTGATCGATGAGGCGGTAGCAGTGGCCAGGGAATCGGATGTGGTGCTCATCTTCGGTGGCCTAAACCATGATTTTGATACCGAGTCTGCAGATAAGCAAAATATGGATCTGCCGTACGGCCAGGAGATTTTAATCCAGGAAGTGGCGAAAGCTAATCCGAAAACAGTGGTCGTTATTATTGCCGGCTCTCCGGTACAACTGGCAGGCATTGTTCATCGCGTGCCAGCTATTGTATGGTCCTGGTTTGGTGGTATGGAAGCAGGAAATGCCGTGGTGGATGTGCTGAGTGGCAAAATAAATCCTTCTGGTAAGCTTCCGTTCACACTGCCCGTGTCACTGGCGCAATCACCTGCCCATGCGCTGGGTAATTTTCCCGGCAGCGATCTGAAAGTGAATTATGAAGAAGATATCCTGGTAGGCTACCGGTGGTTTGATACGAAGAAGATCCAGCCGCAGTTCCCTTTTGGTTACGGGCTTTCCTATACGAACTTCTCCATCAGCCAGTTTTCAACTGACAAAACAGGTTATGGAAAAAATGAAACTATCCAGGCGAAATTCACCATCAGGAATACGGGAAGCGTTTACGGCGCTGAAGTGGTGCAGTTATACGTAAGCGACCCGCTTTGTTCCGTATTGCGTCCTGAAAAAGAGTTGAAAGCTTTTCAAAAGATTTTTTTGAAGCCCGGTGAAACAAAGACCGTAGAAATGCCCGTGAAAGTGGCCGATCTGGCATTTTATGACGAATCAAAAAAAGCATGGAACACGGAAGCCGGCGATTACATCCTGCAGTTAGGTAATTCATCGCGCACTATTTTTCAAAAGGTAAAAATTTCAGTTAAGTAAGATCATCATTCAATGAACACGAATAAGGCAACCCGTATATCATTTTTTATAGGATCCATAATTTTATTCAGCGCTCATTGTTATGCTCAAATCGGTTTACCAAAAGTATTTGCTGACAGTATGGTGCTGCAAAGAGAGATGGAAATTCCTGTTTGGGGTAAGGCGGCGCCGGGATCACGGATAACGGGTGAGCTTGGAACGGTGCATACAAGCGCAACAGCCGGCAAAGATGGCAAATGGACGCTTCGTTTTCCGAAGTTTACAGCCGGTGGTCCTTACACGCTCAGGATAGAGGAAGCGGGAAAACCAAATACCGCCATTGAACTGAAAGGCATACTTATCGGAGATGTATGGCTGGCGTCGGGTCAATCGAATATGGAATGGCAGGTGCAGCAGGCCGGGGATGCACGCCGGGAAATTGAAAATGCCAATTTTCCCCAAATACGTTTTCTGGTTGTTAAGCAAGACAAAAAATTATCGCCCCAATCGGATATCAGGGCCGGTAAATGGAAGATCTGTGATACTGCAACTGTAAAGGAGTTCTCGGCCGTTGCTTATTATTTTGCGCGTAAACTGCACAGTGATCATCATATTCCGGTTGGCATAATTCAAAGCACCTGGGGTGGAACGCCGGTGGAGGCGTGGACGAGCCGAGACATGTTGCTTAGATCGTCCATTACCAGGGTACGGACACTCAGCAACGATACCCTTGGTTTTGGTCAGGAAGCGCTTGTCGCGGATAGTTTGAACTGGGTACGCATTTGGAATATAGTTTATAATCCGCAGAATAATGCTGATAAGATCTTTCCGGCTCAGGGCTATAACGATGCTGGCTGGACAAATATTGAAATGCCCAATGTGCTAAGGGATTTCGGAATAGGTCATTATGAAGGAATGGTCTGGCTGCGAAAAAAGTTATCATTGCCTGAATCCTTTGCGGGAAAAGTGCTGACGCTGAACCTGGGCCATCCGGAGATGAACTATTCTCTGTATTTCAATGGGCAGGAGATCTGTAAGAACATCTGGAGTGCCAGCCCCACCCACGTTTATACGATACCGGCATATTTAGTGCAGCGTGGAGAGAATACTATTGCTGTGCGGGTGGCCATGTTATGGGGCGGTGGCGGTTTGAATCCTCCGGCTGATGACCTTTATATTACCGATGGTGCTTCTACCATCTCTTTAGCCGGGAACTGGTTATATAAGAAAGACCTTGAAACGTCTTTTCCGAAAATACGCAATTATCAACATTATCCCTCCGTACTCTTTAATGCAATGATCAACCCGCTTATTCCTTATTGCATCAAAGGATTTATCTGGTACCAGGGCGAAGCGAACGCAGCAGCGGCTTACAATTATCGAACGTTATTTCCCATGCTGATCAAAGACTGGCGGCAACGCTGGCAGCAGGGCAATATTCCATTTCTGTTTGTTCAGTTAGCCAATTACATGAAAACAAAGCCGCTTCCTGCGGAAAGTGAATGGGCCGAATTGCGCGAAGCCCAAACATTGACATTATCACAGGCCAGCACAGGCATGGCCTGCACCATAGATATTGGAGATGCAAATGATATTCATCCAAAAAATAAGCAGGAGGTGGGCCGCCGGCTGGCATTAATTGCCAATAGAATGGTGTACAAACAAGCCGTCATTGCATCCGGTCCGGCGTATGCAGGTTATCGGAAAGAAGGGGACCGTGTCCGCATCCATTTTACCAACGCCGGTTCGGGCCTTTCAACGAAAGATGGAAAAGAAGTAACGGGTTTTGCCATTGCGGGTAAAGACAAAAGATTTTACTGGGCAAAAGCGATTATTGAAGGAAATCATGTGATCGTTTTTTCCAATGAAGTCACAGAACCGGTAGCCGTGCGTTATGCCTGGGCCGACAATCCTGAATGTAACCTGGTAAATTCAGAAGGGTTGCCTGCCATTCCGTTCAGAACGGATACATGGAAGGGAATTACTCAGAAATAAATAAGATTTTTAAAATGAATAGAAACGAAAAAACGAAACAATGGGTATTGGCACTTTTATTCATTTTTTTTATCGTCGGGATTGTCAGCGCCCAGAACGCAATGACAAACATCCAATCCAGAAGGTTAACGAGTTTAAATGGCGAATGGAGGGTTCTTATAGACCCCGTTGGTAGTGGTCAATGGCAGCAGGTTTGGTTAGAAAAACAACCGCAAAAGAAAACTGACTTTTATGAGTATTCGTTTCAAGGCGCCCCCGTATTGAAAGTGCCCGGTGACTTTAATTCCCAGTTGTGTGAATTGACTTATTATGAAGGTATAGTCTGGTACAAAAAAGAATTTAATTATACGGTTCAGATGGGAAGGAGGCTGTTTCTCCATTTCGGGGCTATTAATTATTGGGCTGATGTGTATTTGAACGGTGAAAAAATAGGAAGCCATGAAGGTGGATTTACGCCTTTTCAGTTGGAGATTACCGGCAAAGTAAAGGCAGGGCCAAATGCCATAATTGTCAAAGTAAATAATATGCGTCATAAGACCGGGCTGCCGGGCCTGGGGTACGATTGGTTAAACTATGGTGGCATAACACGTGAAGTTGATTTGATCGAAACCGGCAGCACGTATATTGAGGATTATAGCATTCAATTAAAAAAAGGCAGTTTAAATACTGTCTTGGGTTGGGTTCAATTAAATGGAAATCAACCGGTACAAAATATTAACATAAGAATTCCTGAACTAAACATCTGTTATAAAGCAGGGGCTGATAAGGATGGTCTGGCAAACGTGGAATTTTCGTCCACTTTTAAGCTATGGTCTCCTGACACTCCTAAACGCTATGAGGTTATAATCGAAAGTGAAACGGATACGGTTGTAGATCATATTGGGTTCAGGTGTATTGAAGTGAAAGGAAGTAAAATAGTACTAAACGGAAAGCAGGTCTTTTTGAAAGCGGTAAACATTCACGAAGAAAATCCATTTAAAGGCGCTCGTGCATATTCAGGAAATGATGCTAAATTATTACTGAATGCGGCTAAAGAGCTGGGATGTAATCTTGTTCGGCTGGCACACTATCCGCACAATGAGCGTATGGTCAAAGAAGCAGAAACTATGGGCCTGATGGTATGGAGCGAAATTCCGGTATACCAGCATATTGAATTTGCTGACACTTCGGTTGCACGTAAAATGGAGATAATGCTTAAAGGGATGGTACGCAGGGATAGAAATCGCTGTGCGATCGTTATTTGGAGCCTGTCCAACGAAACCTATCCGGGAACTCCGGGCCGGGATAAAGCGCTTGTTGAACTTACAAAAAAATGCAAAGCCATTGATTCTGCAAGATTGATTACGCATGTTATAAACACCCAGCGATACGAACACAATACTTTCCATGTGTGGGATACGCTTCACCGGCATGCTGATATTATTTCCATCAATGAATATATTGGATGGTATATTCCCTGGCAGGGTTTGCCTTCGGCCACAAAATGGGAATTGGTCTGCCCCGAAAAACCGGTATTTATTGCTGAGTTTGGCGGTGAAGCGTTGTCTGGCAATCAGCAGAAGCCAACGGATGAAGCTGCTTTTTGGACCGAAGCGTACCAGGCAAAAATATATACCAGCCAAATTGAAATGTTCCATACGGTTCCCAACTTATGCGGAGTATGTCCCTGGCTATTGTTTGACTATCGGTCACCGGGAAGAATGCATCCTGTTTATCAGAAAGGTTATAACCGGAAAGGGTTGTTGTCCGATAAAGGTGAAAAGAAGAAGGCCTGGTACATAATGAAAGCCTATTATAAAGGCGATGCTCAAAAATAGCACGGTAAGGCCGGGATCCGGTTCGATTAAAAGGAAATTTTCTTTAAACGATCATCCCGGTGCTGTAAGAGAGCAGTATCTTCATTTTTATAAAACGCACAACCAGCACATATGAAAAGAAGAACATTGATAAAAGGAATGGCCGCCACTTTGCCATCATTATGGTTATCGCGGGCATTGGGTAACCAGTTTTTCGAGGACCCTTTCGGGGGTGAACTTATGGCAAACGGGCCATTCAAACCTACCTGGGAATCGTTGCAGAATTATAAAACACCTGAGTGGTTCCGTGATGCCAAGTTCGGCATGTGGGCGCACTGGGGGCCACAATGCCAACCTGAAGCGGGCGACTGGTATGCAAGAGGCATGTACCAGGAAGGATCATGGCAATATAAGGTTCATCTGCAAAAATATGGTCATCCTTCAAAGTTTGGATTTAAAGACGTGATCAACGAATGGAAAGCAGCCAATTGGGATCCGGAAGAATTAGTGCGTTTGTATAAGAGTGCTGGTGCGCAGTATTTTATGGCCATGGCCAATCACCACGACAATTTTGATCTGTACGATAGCAGGTATCAGAAGCATTGGAACGCCACCAAAATCGGCCCTAAGAAGGATCTGATTGGTGGTTGGGCAAAAGCAGCCAGAAACAATGGACTTCCGTTTGGCGTGAGTGTTCATGCATCCCACGCATGGCGCTGGTATGAAGTAGCGCAACAGGCCGATAAAACAGGCCCGCTTGCAGGTATTCCGTATGACGGAAAACTTACCAGGGCAGATGGCAAAGGAAAATGGTGGGAAGGATTAAACCCGCAGGAGTTATATGCACAGGACCATCCTTTGAGCGAGGAGAGTGTAGATGATCATTCCATTCACAAACAATGGAATTGGGGCAATGGAGCTTATCCGCCCAGTAAAGCCTACATTGAAAAGTTTTACAATAGAACAATTGATCTCATAAACAAGTATGATCCCGATGTATTGTATTTCGATGATTCGCAATTGCCTTTATGGCCAGTAAGTGATGCAGGTTTGCGCATTGCAGCTCATTTGTATAATAAAAGCATTAAGGAACATGGGGAACTTCGCGCAGTGATCAATGGAAAGATTTTGGATGAGAACCAACGCAAGGCCATGGTATGGGACATTGAAAGAGGGCAGGCCAATGAGATCCAGCCGCTTCCCTGGCAAACGGATACCTGCATCGGCAACTGGCATTATGATCGTGGATTGTATGAACGCGATGGGTATAAGACCGCAAAGACGGTAATCCAAACCCTGGTAGATATTGTGAGCAAGAATGGCAATTTAATGTTGAACATACCGGTACGAGGTGACGGAACCATCGATGAAAAAGCAAGAAGAATTGTGGAGGAAACTGGCAAATGGATGAAAGTAAACAGCGAAAGTATTTATGGTACAAGACCCTGGAAAATATTTGGTGAAGGGCCGGCACAGGAGGCGGCAGCCAAATTGAGTGCACAGGGTTTTAATGAAGGAAAAGGAAAGCCGTTCACCCATGAAGACATTCGCTATAATACAAAAGGCGATGTACTTTATGCCACTGCCATGGGCTGGCCACGGGACGGGAAGCTTGTTATAAAAAGCCTGGCAAAGAACAGTCGGCATCTTCCGCAGGAAATTCAAAAAGTGGAATTGTTAACGACAAAGCAATCATTGCCTTTCGAAAGAACGGAAGACGCCTTGATGGTTACCCTGCCGGAAAGGACTTCGGAGGAGTTGACGTATGCAAATGTTATAAAGGTTCTTACATAGGCCTGAAAGGGGCTTTTATGAAAAACGGGCGCTTGGCAAACAGGCAGGTCACAAGGGTGGCCTGCCTGTTTGCTTTTACCATCAGGTCTTCGCTTTCCATACTGGTGAAAATCATTTGCTTGCAACATTTGCTGCCATAATCTGCAACAATCGGGGCCCCTGGGTTGAACAACCGGGCGATAGCTTTATGGAACATCGCCGACCGGCAATGAGACTGCTTGGCGTTGCTGATAAGTCGTGATTTTTATTTGCCGATGCCATTACATTGAACATTTATACCGGCACAGATGGGTAAGCGACCCTAAAGTATGATGGAAAACAGCTAACGATTAAATGTTGTCAAGTAAACATTTACATATGAAACTAACCAAAACGATTCGCTTGCGAAAATTGCTGCTATGGGCTTCCTGTTGCCTGATCATATTGAACAGCCAGGCCCAGGAAGGAGGCGGCCTCAAAAAGATCACCGGAAAAATAGTCGCATCCGGCGGCAACACGCCTGTTCAGGATGCCACCATTTTTATTGCGGCAACAAATTCCAGTGCCACATCCGATCAAAATGGCTTCTTTACCATTGAAGCAAAAGAAGGAGATATATTGATCATTAGCATGATCGGCTATGTGAAGAAAGAAATCAAGGTAGGTAAAAAGAATACCGTGGAAGTGAAACTGGAACAAAATGTATTGAAGCTCGATGATGTGGTGGTCATCGGTTACGGAAAAACAAAACGGAAAGACGTTACCGGCGCCATATCTTCTGTTACCGGGGAGGAGATAAGGAAAGTACAGCCTGTTACCCTCGATCAGGCGCTGCAGGGAAAGGTTCCGGGCGCTGTGGTACAACAGGTATCAGGGCAACCCGGCGGTGCAGTCTCCATTCAAATCCGCGGATTGTCTTCGTTTGGGAATAATCCACCCCTGTATGTAATAGATGGGGTCATTATCGGTGGAACCGGTGTCAGTGGCAGCGGCAGCAATCCGTTGGCCAGCATCAATCCTTCTGAAGTTGAATCGATCGACGTGTTAAAAGATGCTTCCGCTACAGCGATCTACGGTTCACAGGCCACCAACGGCGTCATTATTATAACTACCAAAAGAGGACAGGCAGGCCCGCCGAAAATAACCTATGATGTGTATGCCGGTCAGCAGCAATTGCCCAAAGATTATGCGACCATGAACCTGCGGGAATATGCGCAGTTCATGAACGAGAAATCGGCGGTCATAGGCTATGACCTCCGGCCGCAATTTACCAATCCCCAATACCTCGGCGAAGGCACCAACTGGCAGAAGGTTTTGTTCAGGAACGCCCCTATGCAAAATCATAACGTTACGGTAGCTGGTGGCGATAACAGAACGCAGTACCTGCTGTCCGGTTCTTATTTTCAGCAGGAGGGTATTGCGCTCGGATCGAATTTCACCCGTGCATCTGTTCGGTTAAACCTGGATAATAAAACCACCAACTGGCTCAAAACCGGCATCAGCCTCCAGTTGGCCCGCATTGGTGAAAAGGTGAACAGTACCAACTCGAACGTTATTCAAACTGCCCTGAGGCAAACGCCCGACGTAAATGTGCAGAACGCCGATGGAAGCTGGGGTGGCAATGATCCGAATATATACGGTGCGTATGCCCAGAACCCCTATGCCATAGCGCTTATTATAAAGGACCAGAAAAAGCGGAGCCAGATCTTTGGAAATGCCTATGCGGAAATAACATTTACGCGCGATCTAACGCTTAGGAACGAAGCATCGGGCAGTTTTGATTTTGGAACGCAGGACCATTTCACGCCCACCTATACCATGGGCAATGTTGTTAATAAAGTGAATTCCTCTACCTATAACTATGGGCAGAACTACTACACTACGCTCAGGAACTATTTAACCTTTTCCCGATTGTTTGCCACTAAGTATTATATAAACGCCTTGTTGGGGCATGAAGCACAGTTAAGCACATTCGAAAATGTTTCTGCTACCCGGAAGAACTTCCCTTCGAACAATGTACAGGCGATTAACAGCGGTGATGCCACCACGGCAACGAATACAGGCGACAAAGGGCAAAACGCCCAGGAGTCGTATTTCGGGCGGCTTAATTTCACTTATAACGACAGGTACCTGCTTACAGGTAATATCCGCTACGATGGCTCATCGAAATTTGCACCGGGCAACCGCTGGGTAGCTACATGGTCTGGCGCCCTTGCCTGGAAGATCAACAACGAAGATTTCTTCAAACAGGTAACTGCTGTAAATGAACTGAAGCTGCGGGCAGGGTATGGGCTTACCAATAACCAGAATATTGCCGATAACAGCTACGTGGCTTCGTTGAATACCATTTCCACCGGTTTGTCAGGTATTGCCCAGCTTGCGGCAAATTTACCTAACCCAATGGTACAATGGGAGAAAACAAAATATGCCAACATTGGTCTTGATGGTGCATTCTTTAACTGGAGGATCAGTTTTTCAGTTGACTATTACGACCGCCAAACGGATGGCCTTTTATTAAGCCTGCCCCTGCCATTATATTCCGGCACCGTTCCTTCTACCGGCTGGACGCCCGGTGCGCTGGCTGCTCCTTACAAGAACATAGCTGCTGTCAGCAACAAGGGGTTTGATCTGCGGATCAGTTCTGTGAATGTAAGGAACAACCATTTTACCTGGAAAACAGATGTCACCGTATCGCACAACAACAATAAGATACTGGCGCTTAATGCCGAGGGGGCGGCATTGTATGGTTATTATGGCACTACGATCGCTGCGAAATCAGTGGTAGGCCGTTCCATAGGTGAATTCTGGGGATATCAGACAGACGGGCTGTTCACCGGCGCTGAAGACTTTAAAACCCATCCTGCCATTCCGGTAAACCCTGCTACCGGTGTAAAAATACCTATAACGCCTACTACAGGTGGTGTTTGGGTAGGTGATGTAAAATTCCGCGACCTGAACGGAGATACGGTCATCGATCAGCGCGACCAAACTTATTTAGGTTCTCCTATTCCAAGGTTTCAGTTAGGGTTTAATAATACGTTCTCGTATAAGAATTTTGATCTCAATCTTTTCTTTAGCGCCAATATCGGCAATAAAGTGTTGAACACATTACGCATCACGGGCGATAACCCCAATCAGAACTTCGGTTATTTTAAATCTGTGCTCGATTATGCGCGGTTGGAAATGGTTGATCCGAACGGGTCGGCAAACGATGTGAATAATGTATATGTAGCGAATCCCTCAACAAAGATCGTAAGAATAAGCCAGAGCAGCGGCAATGATAACGAGCGTATATCTGACCGGTACATTGAAGATGGCGCATTCGTGCGGTGTAAAAATATTGCACTGGGCTATACATTACCCGGTAAACTTCTTGAAAAAGTGCATTTACATTCTTTAAGGGTATACATAAATGTCACCAATGCTTTCATTATTACCAGGTATAAAGGAATGGACCCGGAAATAGGTTCCTGGAACCCGCTGCTCGCCGGTGTAGACAACGGGTTTTATCCACAGCCGCGTGTATTTACAATAGGAGCCAACCTTGCCTTAACCAAGTAAATAAGATCAATATGAAATCAACATATAAACTGTTTATTCCGCTGTTCTTTGTGCTGGCATGTTCTGTGAGTTGCCGCAAAAGCTTTCTCGACCGCCCGTCTTTATCACAGGTTACATCGGATAATTTTTATAAAACCACTGCAGACCTACGGCTGGCAACAGCTGGTTTGTATGGCGGCCCTATCTGGTTCGACTGGATTTATTTTCCTTACCTCGGCATGGGCGACATATTAAGCGGTAATCTCCTGCAACCTTACAATGCCGATCTGGTACAGTTTACTACTTTTTCAATTACAGGCGACAACAGCCAGCTTGCCAATACATGGCGTGGTTTTTTCAAGATCGTGGCGCAATCCAATGTTACCATCAACGCCATCAATGCAAAAGCGCCTTCCACCATTCCTGCAAAAGATGTGAATGCGGCGCTGGCAGAAGCGAGGTTCATCAGGGCTACCGCCTATTTTCATTTGGTGCAGTTATGGGGTGCCGTACCGCTGATAGAAGACAACACCAAATTGATAGATTCTCCATTGGTACGACGTAATACGGTGCCTGATGTATATAAGTTTATTGCTTCCGATCTGACCTTTGCAGCACAGCATCTTCCGGCTTCAGATGCGCCAGGAAGAGTAACTACCTGGTCGGCCCAGGGCATGTTAAGCAAAGTGTATTTAACCTGGGCTGGTCTTAACCAGAATATGACCCGTAACCAGGCATTGTTAGACAGCGCTAAATTGTATGCGGGCAATGTGTGCAATAAAAGCGGCTTATCACTGTTGCCGAGTTATTATAATTTGTTCAGGACCCAGTACAATGATAATCCCGAATCCTTATTTGCATTGCAATGGCCGGCTGGGGTGGGCTATGCATATGGCAATGCGCTACAGGCGCAATTTGCGCCCAGCGGCGACCTGGTAACCGGCGGTGGCGGCTGGGGCGGTGCTATCGGCCCCACATACGATTTGTATACCCTTTATACTTCGCAGGATTCCATACGCCGCAAAGCTTCATTTATGCTCACCGGTGATTTTTATCCTGAACTCAATGCAGCCGCAGGAGGGTATAAAGCTACAGGATGCAATCTTAAAAAACATATTGTAGGCACCGCCGCCGATAACAATTCTCCTACTATGGATCTATGGTCATCTATCGAGCATAATGCCATATTGCGTTTAGCCGATGTGTATCTGATATATGCAGAAGCTGTTTTGGGTAACAATACTTCTACAACAGATGCCGAGGCCCTCAAGTTCTTCAATAAAGTAAGAACAAGGGCCGGTATAGATCCTGCACCGTTGATCACTGCGGATACCCTGTTCAGGGAAAGAAGGATTGAACTCGTTTATGAAAGCCAGTTCTGGTTCGATTTGGTGAGACTTTCATATTATAACCCGCAAAAAGCGATCGAGTCTATAAATAACCAGAAACGGCAATTGTTTACCTACAGCAATGGCATTGCTACACCTACGCCATATAATGTAGCCATTACTCCTGCCACTGTAAACACATTTACATTGCCCTTGCCCGCTACGGAGCTAACGGCGAATCCCAGATTGGCAGAGCCGCCGGTAGCGTATTATTAAGCAGGGTGCCACACCTCTTTTTCGTGGAGTACAGGTGTGGCACACCTAGGTCAGTTTTCCACCAAACAAAAAAGATAATAATGAAAAAGATATTATATAGATCTGTTCACTGCTGCTTATTGCTGTGCCTGATCATGGCATCGCTGCCCGGGTGCAAAAAAGAAACCTCGAACGCCCCGGTAATAACAGGTGTACGCAATTTTGCACTCGCTCCCGGCGACTCCATAGTCAACAGCCTGATACCCGGGCAATGGATCGTATTGCTTGGGCACAATTTAAAAGGAGCCACACAAATATATTTCAATGGCGTGGTCACATCGTTCAACAGTGCCCTGTTTTCCGATACCAGTGCCGCTGTACAGGTGCCTTCGGTGATCCCTTTTCCTTCCATTGCTGCTGATCAGCTCAATACTATACGGTATATTACCCCTCACGGATCAACGACGTTTACATTCAATATAGTAGCGCCGCCACCCACAATTGAAAGCGTTTCAAACGAAAATGCCCAGGCTGGTGATTCCGTTCGGGTATATGGCCTGAATTTCTTTTTCATAAAAAACATCACATTCGCCGGTTCGCCCGTAACCAGTTGGAAAGAAGCCGATGACGGTACTTCCTTTGGGTTCGTTGTTCCTTCACTTAGCCAAAGTGCCCCGTTGGTGATCACAACCGAATCAGGCACTGCCGCTACTGTATATAATATGAACGATGTCACCACCGGCGCCCTTTGCAATTTTGATGATGTGAATACTTATAGCTGGGGAGCTACGGGTACCAGTAACAGCAATTCGCTTTTTTCCGGTAACAGAGGCTACTATGCGATTTTACAAAACGGTAATTTAAATGCGAACGAATGGTCGTGGTGGAATACCGGCCGAAGCATCAACACCAATGGAGTTCAATGGGTTCCGGCTGATAGTTTGAATGTGCCTATAGGGGATTATGCATTGAAGTTTGAAGTGAACGCACCTGCTCCGTGGAACGGAGGATCGATCTATGTCGTAAAAGATTATAGTACAGGTTACGTAGGACGTTATGAACCCTGGAAAGATGCAGACGGAAATACATCCAACTATTCAACTGCAGGCTGGCGAACAGTTACCATCCCATTGTCGATGTTTCTTAAGAATAATGGCACCGGCACCGCAGCCTCTTCATTAACGGAACTATTAGGCAGTTCCGGTTCCGGTAGTGTGAATATTTGGCTTATCAATAATTCGCCGGCGCCCACAGCCACCGGAACTAGTTTGGCTTTTGACAATATCCGGGTAGTAAAGATCAGGTAATATAAAGACTCAATTTTTAAAAACTGTGAATGCTGAACTAAAGGAGATCATAAAGCGTCCCTGCAGATAGGGACGCTTTTAATAATTCAGCGTTTGCAATAGAAGATTCAAAGGTTTTATATGAAACAGAACAGGATCATTTTATTTGTGCTTACCAGCCTGGCCGCAAGTTGTGCTTTCGCTCAAAACAGACCGGGCAAAAAGGTGGGAATATCCGAAAGGCGTATCAATATTGATTTCAACCGGCAGAAAGGATTATTGAATACAATGTTCAATGAATGTGTGGGCGCCGGCAGAGCTAATGAAGGATTGCGGGCCGACTGGCAGCAGCAACTGGCTTATGTGAAAAAAGAATGTGGGTTCAGGTACATCCGGATGCACGGGCTGTTAACAGACGACATGGCTGTGTATAAAGAAGATAAAAATGGCAATCCCGAATACAATTTTATGTATATCGATGTCCTGTTCGATTTCCTGCAAAGTATAGGCATGAAACCGTTTGTAGAACTTGGCTTTATGCCAGGGGCGCTTGCCAGCGGTAATCAAACCATTTTCTGGTGGCGGGGAAATGTAACACCGCCTAAAGATTATGAAAAATGGGCTGGCCTGGTGCGTGCCCTTACGCAACATTTTACTGAACGTTATGGCGCCGAAGAAGTAAAGACCTGGTACTTCGAAGTTTGGAACGAACCCAATCTTTCACCCGGATTCTGGGCTGGAACGCAGGAAGATTATTTCAAATTATATAAATACACGGCGCAGGCCATTAAAAATGTGAACAGCGAATATCGGGTTGGTGGCCCGGGAACTGCCGGCGCCGCCTGGGAACCCGAATTGATAGCCTATTGCCATAAGAATAAGGTGCCCCTGGATTTTATAAGTACGCATGCCTACGGCGTGAAACAGGGGTACCTTGATGAGTTTGGTAACTCAGGTACGGTGCTCGATAAAAATCCCATGAGCGTAAGTGGTGAGGTGCTTCAGTCGCGAAAAGAGATCACTGGTTCGGCAATGCCGCAGCTGGAATTGCATTACACTGAATGGAGTGCATCTTATACGCCCGCTGATCCTATTCATGACAGCTACCACGAAGCAGCTTATGTGCTGCAAAAGCTGAAACAGGTTGGTAACGCAGCTAATTCCATGTCGTATTGGGTGTTCACCGATATTTTTGAAGAAGCCGGACCTCGATTTACCCCTTTTCATGGCGGGTTTGGCATGTTGACCATCCAGGGTATTAACAAGCCTGTATTCTATGCTTACCAGTTCCTGAACCGGTTGGGAAATATTGAATTGCTGAATACTGATTCTGCCTCCTGGGTGTGCAAAGATGCATCGGGAAATATGCAAATGCTGGTTTGGGATTTCACCAACACACATCCGGGTGATTCAGTACATAACCAGGATTATTACATTCGCGACCTGCCGGCAACATCTAAAGGAAAATTAAAGATCAATTTCGCAAATGTGCCCGGCGGCATGTATTCGCTTGAAGTGTATAAAGTGGGGTACAGAAGCAATGATGTATATTCTTCTTATTTGTCTATGGGAAGGCCCTCACAACTTAACAGGCAACAGGTGGATCAACTAAAGAAACAAAACGATGGATCTCCAATATCCAGAGAGATTATTTCAGTAAAAAGCGGAATGCCTCTTTTGAAAGAGCTGGAGTTGCGGGAAAACGATGTTTATTTTCTCAATTTAGTTAAACTGTAGAATGCGGCTGATTGCATGACGTCGGGGTATTGTGGCGTCTCGGTCGGCAGCAGTTTAAACAATTAATAAATTGAAAGTAATTGCCGTTGATATGTGCTGCACGCAGGAAGTAATGTCAAAAGCCCCTTTCGGGGCTTTGATCTGCAGTCGAAATGAATTAGTATCTATTCTTATTATAACTATTTCCATTGTTAAAACCGCTTCTTCCACTGCCACGAGATGATCTTTCTTCTCTTGGTTTGGCAACAGATACACTGATTGTTCTGTTCTCCACTGTTGCCCCATCAAGTTCTGCAATGGCTTTTTTTGAAGCCGTTTCATCCGCCATTTCAACAAAGCCGAAACCTCTTGATCTCCCGGTTTCTCTATCTGTGATAACTTTGGCAGAAGTAACCTCTCCATACGGAGCGAAAAAATCTTTTAAGTCTTCATCTTGTACGTTGAAGCTTAAATTTGAAACATAAATGTTCATTTGAAAAAAATTAATTGATAAAAAATTTCGAGGAAGGCATGCAGTAAGAAACTAACTAAAATGCAGATAAACTAGGCAATGTAATTAATGAATACTAATGCGAGGCTCAAATTAACATACCAAAGGTAAGATAAATATTTTAGATAAAAAAAAAGAAAAGGCCTGCTCTTGTTCGTGTAACCAGGCAGGCCTTTGCTTTTTAACCTAATCAGTTGATTAAATCACTTATTGGAATGGCTTCCAGATAATGGCTTATTGCATTTGTATCGGGCAGTACCCGATACTCTTCGATGGCCTTGTTAGCCAAGTTGCAATAAGCTTCAATGTAATAATTGTCAAGTTGAAAGAGAAAAATAGTAACATCCGGGTAGGTTCTTTGAGCCAATGCAACTGCATTATTCATTACAGTGCTTTTTTTATCCTCCTCATTTAACAAAATAAATTCAGAAAGCTTCATAATGTTAATTTTAAAAGTTAACTAACAAAGACTTGCTTAAACTTTAACAAAACTGATGAACGAGAATAAATCCGTAAAACGATAACTATTACTGACAAAAAGCAAAAAAATCGAGATGCAAAAACTGGCAACTAAAAAAAGTAATACGTCAGTGAGAAAAGAGGCTGATTGACGCAAAAATCGGAACATTGCAAATATAGTAAATTCAATCTTTTACACAATCAATCAGGTATATTTGTGACCGATCTTTTTCAGTCTTACAGAATAACGGTCATTTGTTATTCTTTATTTTAACTTGATCAAAATGGTCGGGGCGCCGGACCTGCAATTGAACCCTGAAATGATCTTGCGCAAAGCCAGCCTGCTGCAAATGCCGTTTGAGATCTGGTTCTTTTTCGACGTTTTTATTTTTCTTTGTACAAGCATCTTGTAGAAGTAAACGGCAGATACTATGTCAAAGTTCAAAGCGTTCATTTTTGACCTCGACGGCACAATTGCCAATACATTACCGTTATGCATCCAGGCTTTTCGAAAGGCTATCAGTCCCCTGGCACAGCGAACGATCACCGACGAGGAAATTGTGGCAACTTTCGGTCCGTCAGAAGAGGGTACAATCAGCGCATTGGTCCCTGATCAATATGATCAGGCATTGTCCAGTTATTTGGTACACTATGAGCAGCTACATCATCAATGTTCAAGACCTTTCGAGGGAATGGCGGAGTCGCTGGAGGAACTTCGAAATAACAACGTGCGATTAGCGATGGTTACAGGAAAGGGACCCCGTAGCACTGAGATTTCTCTTCGACAGTTTGGCCTCGGGGCCTGTTTTGAGTATGTAAAAACGGGCTCTGCCGCTGGACCAATAAAGCACCAATGCATCGATACGCTGTTGTCTTACTGGACAGACATCAAAAAAGAACAGGTTATTTATGTCGGCGATGCACCGAGCGATATCGTTGCATGCCGACTTGTTGGCATTCCCATAGCCGCCGCGGCCTGGGCGCCTACTGCGAGGCCTGAAGCCCTTTTGCCCCTCGCTCCCGATTTTATTTTTTATGATGTAAAAACGTTTAGGGATTGGGCCATCTCTGTTATATAGAAGCGGATTACGCCATTTAAAATTGTTTTTCTTCCATTGAGTTTGCAAATAACGCCAGTTGCCTGAACGCAATACCGAATAAAATAAGGTAGTAGCCTGAGACCGGTACTACCTTATCGATGCGATACTTGAAATATCCCATTTTATACGTTGTATTATCATACACGGCACTGGTTAAAGGCGTTATATGATCTTGATACTCAATCCTTTGATGGATTGCCAACCTTCTTTATCGGTGACCCGAATGGAAAAATGATAGTCGCCGGGATCTACGTCCGCCGGTACCTGGATTTGCTGATTAAGATCGTAGGTTTTCAGGCCGGCCGGGATATCATACGTCCTGATCAACAGAAAAGGCTTTACTGCCGTTTTTTTAGGTTCCAGGTTACAGGGCTCAATAACGGTGCTGTGCGAATGGTGATCGAAATTGTGGTGTATATCCACGCTCGAAGACCCCAACTCACGGTTGTCTGAAAAGCGCACCCGGTAGGTGAATGTTTCTCCGCGTTTGATTTCACTACATTGCTGCGGAAAGGTATTAGCCGAAATATCAATGGCAGGGTATTCGGTATCGGGCTCCTCATTAGCGTCTTTACTACAGCCAGCTATTGTCATGGCCACCAGCATACCTATCAGTGTCAATTGCTTTTTCATTAGATTCCTTGTTAAAAGAGGACAATAACTGTCCGGAGACAGCCCGCACAGTTATTTGTCCTGTTAGAGAATTACTGTCCTGCTTATTCAGCATGTATTTCAAATTTCAATTCCAGCTCGTTGGTGCCGGCAAAGGCGGTGGCATAATCAGTGCGGTTCCAGTCTAGCCTGGTAATTGTAGGTTTCACGCCTGGATTCACTTTTCTCATGACGAAGGTTACATCCTTGGCAGCCTTGTTATCGATGCCTGCGATAAAATAGGAGATAACGCCAGTTGTTTTGGTTGCGCCGCCAGTTACTGCTGTTCCGTCTGCATATGTCGTTTCACGTGTTTGAAAAATAGCACCAGTCTCACCAGTGGTATTGGGATTCAGTACGAAATTGCCGCCGATCAAAAAAGCTTTATAATTTTCCGCAGTGGCAGCGTTGGCTATGAACTTATTTTGAGTTTCGTTGCCACTCGCATCGTAAGTTTTCAGAGCGACCTTATAAATGCCAGTTGCCTCCAAATGTAAATGGCCATTGGCGATGATAGTGCCTTTGTCATCAAAAGTTACCGTATCTGAGGATCCATCGATGGCAGTACCCAATCCGTGAAAATGATCCCCGTGTGCTTCCAGTCCTTCACCAGTTACTTTCGTGAAGACGAGGGCCGCGCTGGGGTTTTGCTTTTCGATTATAAGCTCGGATTCTACGATTGTAACCTGTCCTGCCTTATCGGTTACTTTTATGAATATTCGATAAGCGCCGGGCGCTACCGTGGCCGGAATATCGATGTGCTCATGAAGATTGGCATTTTTTGTTCCTGTAATACCTTCTGTAAAAGCTTCACTGAACTGCCAGCCACCAGCACTGGTAGATGTGATCTCCACCACTACATTTTCGAGCGTACCTGCCGCGGCCAAGTCGGCTTCGAGGTGGAGATCAGAGCCGGCGAACGCCTTTTTACTGTTTGCGGTTCCTATTTCAAGGTTGTCGATGGTGGGCTTGGCCACGATGTCCTTGTCTTTTTTACAACCTATCACCCCGGCTACTACCAGGAATACGAGGCAAAGAATGCGTAAAAACTGAGTACTTTTCATAATTGACTTGTTTAGTTAATTGTATTGATTGTTTTGAAAATATTTATTCGGCTATGCCTTCATTGTTGTTATTCGCTGCTATTACCGGACGAGCGTATGCGAAAAGGGATTTTTAGTGATAATATGATGTTTCGTCCCGCTTCCGGCAGTTCGATGAGCCTGTAAAAGCTGGTATGATTAAGATAGCGCGTGTTGAAAAGGTTTTGCGCCTGCAGGCTGACCATCAACGGTTGTTTGCCTGCTGTTAAGCGTGTGCCGGCCTGTACGTTGACCACCTGGTAGCCAGGTGTTTTCTTTTCCGGAGGCACGATATTGTTTTGTGGTGCAGTTAATCGGTAGTCGACGGAGAAATAAGTGCCAGTGACACCATTGCGCAATGTCGGCGACCAGGAAAGGTTAAGCAGGCCCGACGGCGGGGGAGAGAAGGGAAGAGTGTAACCTTTCTTGTTCCCCGATAGCTGTTCTGCATACAGGTATTCGCCAAGCAGGCCCACACGCAATGCTGGTAATATGTTGTAGTTGATCTCTACTTCACCGCCGTATCGCATCACGCGGCTTTGCGCATACTCGAAGACCTGATTGCCAGCACCATAAAAATAGTCGTATTGCGAGGTTGGGTTGAGATATATATAATTGGGAAAATAGTTATAGAATGGACTCAGTTTCACTGACCAGCGGCGCGCCTTCCAGGCAAGACTGAAATCAGCTTGATACGATTGTTCCGGGTCTAAGGAGGCGTTGCCCTTTTCATAACTGAAGTAATGATAGTTGACACCGTTTGCACCCAGTTCCTTGGCGATGGGTATGCGGAAGCTTTTTCCTATGTTGGCTTTCAATTCGAATTGTTCCAGGTTGTAGTTTATACCTGCCGACCATACGAGGCTGTTGAATTTGCGGGTGAGCGGGGCAGCCCTGACGAGGTATTCAGTATCGGGGCCATCGCCGGAAGGGAACCAATCACGGTACTCCTGCAGGCGGATCTGTCCATGGTCGTAGCGCACTGCGCCGTGTAATATTACCCGGTCGTTCATGCTATATTTGTCATAGGCAAATGCGCCCAGTGTGCTTTGCCTGAAAGCTGGCACCAGGAAAGTCCATCCTGCTATGGTATTTTGCTGGTGTTCGCCATTGACCCCTATTTTCAGGCTGTGTTTTCCCAAGCTTATCTCATCACGGAAATTAATGGAATATACATGCTTGTCAAAAGCGCGCTCCAGGTAATTTGATACGCCCAATGTATCCGGACAGGAAGGAGGCATATAGCCATGATTCACATATTGGCTGTACTCTTTTCGTTTATTGTGTTGGTAGCCGATTTCTGCCTCCCAGGAATGTACACCTTTGGTATAACTGCTCCGGTTGATGACTTTAAAATGATTGACCTGTTGCCGTGGCATCAGGATATCTCTCGATGATGCATCGTGCATGGCGGCGTCCACTCGCCGTGGCTCGAGTCCATGGGCGTTGGCAAAAAAGCCGCTTTTACTATAGGTATTGCTGATATAAAACGTAGTTCGCGATTTATCGCTTACATAGCCAGTGTTCAGATGAAGGCCTGTCTCCCTTCCGGCAGTGTTCCTTAATTTGTTTTGGTGAAGTGCCACCCCGTAATCGTATACGAACACACTATCAGCAGGTACTTTGTAATCGCCATAGTTTTGGTAGGTAAAGCGTGCATCGAAAAACAGACGTTGGTTTCTGCCGTACAGGTTGGTGGAGGTGCCGTATAAGTTGTTGTTCGTCTTGCCTAAAATATCTACCGATCCTCCAAAGGTTTGCAAAGGCGGTGGCGGGGCAGGTTTTAGGTCAATAGCGCCACCAACGGCATCAGAGCCGTATACAAACGATGCGGCGCCTTTTATCAATTCCACTTCATTGGCTGCGAATTGATCGATCTCCAGACCATGGTCGGCGCCCCATTGCTGGCCTTCGTGTTTGACGCCTTTATCTATTACCACCACCCGGTTAAAGCCGAGGCCCCTGATCAATGGTTTCGATTGCCCCGAGCCGATACCAATTGTCTTAATGCCCGGAAGGCGGGAGAGTGTCTGCATCAGGCTGCCGCCCAGGTGACGCTGGATAAAGTTCTTGTTAACGATGTCGATGGTCAGGGCCTCCGTTTGGCGGCGTTCTTCCTCATGCCGGTCTTTTACGATCACTTCTTCGAGTAATTGGCCGATGGGATGCAGAACTATGCGAATAGATTTGAACTGGTTACCGGCGGCATAGGTTTTCGTGAACATGCTATATCCTTCTTTGGAGGCTGTAAGCGTATAAGTGCCTGCCTTTGCGATGACGAATACAAAGTGGCCGCTGCTGTCGGAAAGGCGGAGAATATTTCCCGGCTGCAGCGACAATTGCACGCCAGGTATCGGTTTGCGCTGTTCATCGACGACCACCCCTGGTAGCTGGTGCTCCTGAGCAAGGACCGTTTGTGCCAAACTTGCTAATAATAGAATATGAATAACCGTCCACACGACACGTGAATGCCTTTTGCGAAAGTTGAGTTCCGACATGCTGTCTTATAGTTTAATGAAATCGGTGATGGTCCTGTTTACATTTATGCAGGCTTATCTCTCTCAGGCAGTGCTGGGAAAAAGGTATTCACAGATTGGCACCTGGCTCTTTGGGTTGCCGCCGAATGCGTGAAGTTGTCACAGCCAATACCGGGATAAAAGCCATTAATAACATCGCAAAAGCAATAGCCTGAGCTAGGTTGTGTTGCTTCATAGCGTGTTAACAGGATAAACTGCCATTGAGGAACAGTTTTGTAAACTGGCGGTTGCTACAATAATGCGGGTGGTCCCCGGTCGGAAAAGCTGAGGCCTATTGAAGAGGTGAAATTGTTGGGGGAGTAAGTGAAGGCTTTGTGAATGCTGAAGGATATCGGGTCTATGGAAGGTGCTGTTATCGTGAGGTCAACATCTTGTGTGAAATGAAATTCGCAAATGGCACACTCGGTGTGGTTGCTTAATTTATCTAACTGGCTTGCAATTTTGACCTCATCTTCCTCGCTGCAGGTGTGAAAGAATTTCACGCCCGTAACCATCAGTAATAAAGCGGCCAGTAATCCGGCTATAAATTGCTTTTTTATGATGGTCATATCTTTCACGATGCAAATATAGGGATATAAATCGAAAATGAATCGTTGTTGCAAATTGTCTCCTTATTAGAATTTTGTTTTATTTGAGCTGTTTATTCTTTCAATAGTAGCTTTTATTCTCTGCTCATCAACCTGCTGGAATTTGCCTGTTTCCGCTTAAGCGCCATCGAAAGTGGCGTCGATTTTGGTCACAATATCAGGAGGTAGAGGATAGTAATTTTCGACAGGTAATAGTTGCTTCGCCTCATCGGTCTTTTCTTCAGTGCTCAATTAATATACCTTCTTGCCAGGGAATAAAAATACCCGAATGTGCATGCCGCCTTACCTATAAACGGCTTCCAGGAGCATGTAATTGAAAAAGGCAGCCGCAACGCTGCCTTGTTCAGTTATGTGAGAGGGAAGGAACTTCCTTATTGCGGATACAGGATTTGCGTAGCCAGCACATCAGCTGAAGTAAATCCATTCCAGGGAAGAACAAATGAGTTCATCACTGAATTAGGATCTGAAGTGGGCGTACCCGGAATGTGTATGCCCGAAGTTTGGTTGGTGTGGTGGAACCCAATGGTGTGACCAAACTCGTGAGTAATGGCAAACAATTTTTGGCTGGCTGCCAGACTGTTGTAATTTGAATTGATCTCAACGCTTACACCAGGCCGGCCACTGGAAGAAGGCAGATAAGCCCTGGCAATCCAATTGGCAGCCTCGTAACCCATAAATACCCGGCAATGCGCACCTGACTGACTGGATACGATAGACATGCCCAATCTCGATGATGGAACCGCGTTCCAGTTATTTACAGCACCCTGGATCGCAGTTCTCCAATTTGATGGAACGGCAGGATCGATGTAAATCGTAATGTTGCTGTTGTACGAATTGCTAACGATATAAGTGTGCCGGCGCTGTTCTGTTGCGGCGGTCTTCCAGTCGGCAATCCGTTGTTGTAACTCAGGAAAACTTAAAATAATGTCTTTTTCTACAATAACCCGGTCGTTCTCGAATACGATCTGCTGTTTGTCAAATCCCTGGCTGGCAAGATAACTGATAATTTCTTCCGTGTTCTCCTGGTAGGCGGGCTCTTCAGTGTTTACAGATTTTTTAGAACAGGCAGCGATCAATAGTAAAGTTGCGGCAAGAAAAAGGATAGAACCGGCTTTCAATTCTCTCATGTGATTTGTGATCATACTGTAAGGTTTTAAATGGTTGGCAATACATTAAAATTACCAATTTTAATGCGCAAGCCATTCACAGTATTTCACACATTTCTAAATCTTTTTTAACAGATTTTCACTTCTCGGGTACTAGTTAACGTGCATGTTGAAACGCCGATGCCTTCACTCGATGCAAAACATTGTTCCTGCAGGTTGCTGATGGTTGTGAAAGCGCCTTTGGGGTATTGTTTTAACCATTTCTTCCCATAACCGATCAGCAAAAATCGTTGAAAGCTGTGTTATGTCAGTATCAGTATATTGTCAATGCCAATCACTTGCTAATTGTATAAATAGACCCCGCGCAACCAGTTAAAAACTGACAATTCACTTTTTACTTCCAGTGGTAATTGGGTTGAAATCAGTTCTTCAATTCTTGCACCGTCGGTAAAAGTTAATTTACCAAGCGATTTACCAAAGTGATTAATAATGAACAGAACCTGGTAACCGTTGAAACGGTCAAAGATCCGCCGGTCGGGTTCATTGTTCTGTATGGAGTGGTTCAATCCACTTGTCCACTCATAGCTGTGACGTAAATGTTCTTTTAAAAATTTCATTAGCCATCGTTTAAAAGGTTGTCAATTTACATGCATTACAGTTGTTGCTGCATGACAGGATATTGTTTACCCGGTTAAAGGAACGGTAATTACTGATTGTATGTATAGATAACTCGCTCAGAAGCAGCTTATAATCTTGCCTTACTAAGTGTTATGCAGATCCAAAACAGATGCAGGGAGGAAAATTAGCGTTTAAAAATACGAATAATAAATTGGATCAATATTTTAATGTGCCAGCGCGCCCTGGCATAAGATTTTCTGTATTAGTCGATTATTCAAAAAATGCCTTCGTACATAATCAATTAATAAACAGCAGCGATACATGTCCAATCAGGCAGATGCTAGTTTGCGTTCCCATATTGGTATTCAGAGCGAATTCGCAGACTTAGCGGTTCTTATTAATTCCATTCCGGCTTTGGTTGCATATATAGATTGCAACATGGTGCTGCAATTTTGCAATCGGCCTTTTACCGATTGGTTTAACGTAGAAGATGTAGCTGGGGAAAAATTTCCACTAATTGTTGGCTCAGAGATATTTGACCAGGTACAACGCCATATGGGAAAAGTACTGGTGGGCCAAACTGCGCATTTTCAAATTACGGTTAACACGAAAAGGGGTCTTCAATACCTGGAGGCTACGATTTCTCCGTATTTTGAACAACGAAGACGGGTAAAAGGCTTTATTTTTCACTGCTCCGACGTTACGGAAAAGAACAGGACCGAAATAGCCCTTAAAGATTATTTCGAAAATGCCTCCATCTGCCTGCATTGGGTGAATGCCGACGGTATCATTATTTGGGCAAACCAGGCAGAACTCAGGCTGTTAGGTTATACAGAAGAAGAATACATTGGGCGTCACATCTCAGAATTTCATGCCAATAAGACTGCCATTGAAGATATCATGAGGCGTTTGACCAATAAGCAGCGGATCGTGAATTATGATGCCGAACTTGTATGTAAAGATGGCTCCATAAGACAGGTGACTATAAACTCTTCGGCTTTATGGGAGGGTGAAAAATTCGTTCATACGCGATGCTTTACCATAGATGTAACTGAACAGCGACTTGCCGAGAAAGTTGTCAGGGAAAGCGAAGAACGCTTCAGGCAGATGGCAAGCCTTGTTCCGCTGGTGATCTGGACTACCGATGAAAAGGGCGATTGCAACTTTTTGAGTTCGAAATGGCAGCAGTTGACCGGCAGATCCATCCAGGAGGGCCTTAAAAGTTTATGGTTCAATTTTATTCATCCCGATGACCGGGATAATGTTATCACTGCATGGACGAGTTGTTTTGATGCCCGGAAACCTTTTGAAGGAAAATTCAGACTTTTAAGCGCATCCGGAAACTACATTGTTGCCTATGCGAACGCGAGTCCTATATATGATACCGGTAAAGAACTTACAGGCTATATCGGAATACTTCAGGATATTTCGGCTGAAGAGCAAATAAAGTATTCACTGGAAAAAATTGTCTTGGATAGAACGGAAGACCTCAGGAAAAGAAACGCAGCACTCAGGCAGGCGGAAACCGTGTTGATGCAGAAAAATGAGGAACTTGAAAAGATCAACAACCAGCTGTCCTCCTTTGCACATATTGCCAGTCATGATCTGCAGGAGCCGTTACGCAAAATTCAGATAAATTTCGACAGGCTTATTGCCATTGAAGGTGATAAGTTTTCAGAAAATGGCAGGAATATCTACCATCGTATTACAGATGCAACAAGTCAGATGAGAAACCTGATCCAGGATTTGTTGACTTATGCCCGGAGTAATGACAATGAAGCGAAGCTCGAAGAAGTTGACCTGAATGTAATTCTTGAAGAAACTATCAATGCGCTCGAGTTAAAGATCAGGGAAAAGAATGCAACGATCGAGCTTGCAGAGTTGCCTACCCTGAATGTTGTAAAGTTCCAGTTTCGCCAATTATTTTTAAACTTACTGAGTAACGCACTAAAATTTGCTAAGTCAGGTGAAGATCCACACATTGTGATAAGCAGTGAATTGGTTACAGGTAACATTTTGCCGGGTAGGCCCCGTGAAGTCAATAAGGCCTATTATCACCTTAGCGTATCAGATAACGGGATCGGGTTTGAGCCTGAGCAGTGTGAGAAAATTTTTGATATGTTTTATAGATTACATGAACGCTCGAAATATGAAGGTACCGGCCTTGGCCTGGCAATCTGTAAGACAATAGTAGAAAATCACAAGGGAGTGATAACTGCGGAAGGCAGACAAAATGAAGGAGCAGTTTTTCACATATATTTGCCCGCTGAAGAACGTTGAAGTGTATTGACAAACTGATCAGGCTGGAGAAATAAAAATTATATCAATCATTTTGAAAAGGTAAGCTAATGTATTCGCTGAAAATTAATAACGGTGGATGGGCCAAAAGTTCGAGTGACGTTTTCTGGGGCGAGATCGCGCCATGTGAGCATATTGTTCAGATCTATGAGAATGATGAAAGTTTCCTTGACCTTCTCACAGGTTTTGTGAGTGGCGGCATCAATGCCGGGGAATGTGCTGTGGTTATTGCGACTACTGCTCATTTAAAAGCTTTGGATGAGCGACTCGCTGCTGCAGGCTACGCTGTTCCTTCTTTGATCTCCGAAACTCAATACATTCCACTCGATGCAGAAGAAACTTTGTCTAAATTCATGGTAAATGACTGGCCTGACGAATATCTTTTCCATAAGGTTATAAGTGAAGTAATAGTGAAGGCAAAAGGAAACAACCGTAATGTTCGGGCATTTGGTGAGATGGTCGCCATCTTATGGGCTAAAGGACAGGTTGGCGCCACGGTAAGGCTGGAACATCTTTGGAACAAATTCTGCGAAAATGAAGCTTTCTGTTTGTTTTGTGCATATCCCGAAAGTGGTTTTACCCAGGACGCTGCAGAATCGGTCATGCATATTTGTAGCGCCCATACGAAAATGATCACAGGTGCCGGGAAAGGCAATGCCGATGTTTTTTACAAAGTAGTTGAACAAAAAAGAGCAAACTGATTGGTGGCCGGAGCTGTGGCTGAACTGCATTAATTGCCGATGTTCATTCTGAATTCTTTAGGGGTCATCTTCTTAATATCTTTGAATGTTTTATTGAAGTTTGCAGGATTATTAAAACCTGAGTGGTAGCAGACGTCTGAGATGTTAAGATTTTCATTACACAATAACTTGGTGGCATGGCCTATTCTTACCTCATTGACAAAGTGTGTAAACGTTTTTTTGGTTCTTGACTTAAAATACCTGCAAAATGCAGTAGGTGTCATGTTAATGAGCGCCGCTGCTTCTTCAAGGAAAATGTTTTCAGTAAAGTTCTCCATTACATATTGATACACCTTATCAATTCGCCGTGCATCCTTTTGATTGTACGAATTTATGTAACCCGGTGAAGCGAGGCAGGTGTATTCTTCTGTTTCTGATAGTAAATCAATAATAGACAATATTTCAATAATGCACTTGAGGCCCTTCAGTTCGGGTAATCTCATAATGCTTGATATAACCCGTTGTTTTGTTTCTCCTGATATCTTCAGCCCGTGGCTACTTTTTTTAAACAATTCCTTTACCTTAAAGAGCTCGGCGAAGTTCAACAGCTTTTCATTGAGCCACTCGGGGCTGAAGTAGACAACAATGGCCTTCACTTCCTGTACGCTGCCTTGTTCATAATACGCTTTCTCATTATACCATACGTGAGGCAGGTTCGGACCTAATAAAACCAGATCGCCATCGTGAAAACTTTCAACGTTATCTCCAACGATCCTGTAGCCATTACTTTTCAAAACCAGCACCAGTTCATATGAGTTATGAAAATGAAAGGGATTGTCGAGTTTGTGGGTATTAAGAACTTTGACATCAACAGTGCACTTTAGATCCAGATTGTTTTCTATTAACAGTGGTTTCATCTTGAAACTGTTTTAGACTGAATGATGTATGTGTATGCTGAACAACGGGTAAAATGCTTCAATACGCAGCAATGAAATTACCAAATACTTTCAAAGGGCGCTTTTATTTGGGTAAAAAACTTTAACAATCGGGCAAATTACGCCCAGAAATTGCTCGTCCATTTCTTCAACTTTACTTCAACAAATGTACATGCTCCTTCTTTTAATTGTCAGGTAACCAAACAAACTGAGCGAAATGGGAAAGAAATATTTATTCCAGATCCAGCATCTTTCCGGCTTGTGGAAGACCGGAAATCTGCCGGATGATGCCGAAAGCGCATCCCGTAGTTGTAAAAAAAATGACTTCGTCTTCAGGACCTTTTTTCCCCTGATCGTTATCCTGCTGGCAACTGTATGTGCCAATGGTCAGGCAACAGTTACCGGAACTGTAAAGGACAACGGCGGAGCTGCTGTGACGGGTGTTAGTGTCACACTGAAAGGTCAGCAAACGACGGCAGCAACAGGACCTGACGGAAAGTATTCCATCCAGGTACCGAATTCAAAAGCTGTTCTCATCTTTTCCAGTATGGGATTTGTAAGTCAGGAGATCAGTGTTAATGGAAGAACGACCATTGATATAGTGTTGGAGCGGGAGGTTAAGTCCTTAGATAACATTGTGGTCATTGGATACGGAAAACAAAAACGCGTGAATTTAACAGGTGCTGTCAGTTCCGTTGACATGAGACAACGGGAGAACCGGCCAATCACAAATGCCAGTCAGGCGCTTCAGGGGGTAAGTGGATTGTGGGTGAATCAAACCGGCGGTAAACCAGGGCAGGATGAAGCTGCCATAAAGATCAGGGGTGTTGGTACTACAAATAATAGTAATCCGCTGGTATTGGTAGATGGCGTAGAATTCGATATGAATGAAATTAACCCTGCTACCATTGAAAGTATCAGCGTTTTAAAAGATGCTTCGGCTGCCATATATGGATCGAGGGCTGCCAACGGGGTTATTTTGGTAACCACGAAAGCGGGCAAGGCTGGGAAGACGCAGGTGAATTACGGTTTTTCACACGGCATTCAAAATGTAACCTATTTGCCAGATGCTGTCTGGGACCCCATTCAATACATGGAGTTGAAAAACCAGGCATCGTTGAACGAAGGCAGAGCCATACTATTTTCTGCAGCGCAGATCAATGAATATAAGGCAGGGATGACGACCAATCCCATTGCATATCCTGCTATTGACTGGCTTGAAGAGGTTACAAAAAAGGGATATCTGCAACAACATAATCTTCGTTTTTCCGGCGGATCGGAAAAAATGGTGTACAGCCTGTCGCTTGGTTTCATGGACCAGGACGGTATTTTCGTGGCAGCAAACCATGCTAACCGCTACTCTATAGACCTTAACGTTTCCGCTAATATTACTTCGCGCATAAAGATCGGAGGCACTATCAAATACAACCACAGAAAATTCAATGAACCGTCTGGTGGAACATCGTATTTTACGAACAGGTGGATGCGCAGCCTCCCGGTATTTGGAGCCTACCTGGAAGACGGCCGGTACGCGTCGCACACACTGTTAAATACCGGGCAAAACATTTCAGCAAATCCTTATATGATGTTGAAGGAAGGAACTTACACCACAACTGTAAAGGCCATCTTCACCAAGATATATGCAGATATAAAGCTGCCGTTTGATCTCAATTACAATTTTAATATAGGGGTTAACAATGCTATTGCTTCCAGGAATCAGTTCTTTCCTCACATGATCTCATACCATGCACTCACAAACGCGCCGAATATTGTAAATAATAATCCATACGCGTTCAGGAATCTAATTGATAATCTGAATTTTTCTGCTTTTCATACGCTTGGCTGGGAAACGACCTCTGATAACAAAAGCCGTTTCAGCGCTATGGTGGGAAGCAGCTATTCAAGATTCGACTCAAGTATGTTTTCTTCGCAGATCCATGGCTTCCTGGACAACTCATTAACAGATATATCTGCCGGCTCAATAAACCCCCAGGTAAGCGGAAGAACCGTTGAAGACATTTTGCAATCTTATTTCTCCCGGGTGGAGTATTCATTCAGAGAAAAGTATTTATTAGATGCTACGCTTCGGTACGATGGATCTTCACGATTTAAACAGGGAAAGAAATGGGGATTGTTTTATGGACTATCCGGTGGATGGCGTATAGACAAAGAAGCGTTTTTTTCGGGTGCGAACCTGAATTTCATCAACCTGTTAAAACTAAGAGCTTCATACGGTAAGCTGGGAAACCAGGCAGTTGCCTTGTATAGTTACCTGAATTCGGTAAACCTGGGCAATGACTATTCCTTCAATAACAGCATCTCTACCGGCGCCGCTGTCACGAAGTACAATGAACCGGAGATCACCTGGGAAACCACCCATACCTATGACGCCGGGTTAGACATCGCCGTATGGTCTAACAGGATCAACCTGTCGGTAGATGTTTTCAGAAAGAGAACGTCGAACATTCTGCGGCCCGTTAGTCTTCCGTCCCAGGTAGGCGGTTTGGCGGGCCCCACAAGAAATGTAGGCACCGTTGACAATACGGGCGTCGACATAAGCTTAAGCCATCGTAACCGGTACGGCGATTTCGATATTGAACTGGCAGCGGAATACGGGTTCGTAAAAAATAAAGTGGTGGATTTTAACGGGGAAAAGATCATCGGCACAAGACGGATCTCGGCAGAAGGCTATCCGTTAGACGCATACTATTTATACGAGGCCGAAGGAATTTATCAGGATCAGCGTGAAATTGACAACAGTGCAAAAATCAGTAATGCAGTCAGGCCAGGTTATATAAGATACAAAGATCAGAACAATGATGGCAGAATAAATGGTGATGACAGGATCATTACAGGCAGCTCCATTCCCACATCAAATTACAGCTTTACCATAAACGTGGGTTATAAAAGATTTAGCCTGAATACCTTTTTCCAGGGCGTTTCGGGCATACATCTTTATCCCACTTTGAACCTTGCATACCCTTTCAATAACGGCGCCGGAGTAACGAAAGAATGGGTAACGGACAGCTGGACGCCGTCGAACCCGGGTGCGCGGCTGCCGATTCTCACGACAACGCTCGCGACTGAAAACTTTCAGCCGTCTACTTTCTGGCTCGAGGATGCGTCGTACCTGAGATTGAAAAATATTCAGTTGAAATACGAGATGCCCGCACGATTGATTTCAAAGGCAGCATTGACGGGCCTTACATTTTTTGTTAGTGGTGAAAACCTATTGACATTTTCCCAATTCGAAAAGTTTGATCCCGAGAAGAATGTCACTTTAGACACTTTCTATGAGTATCCATCGGTAAAAACGGTCAGTTTTGGATTAAATGCAACTTTTTAGGTGAAACAATTTAAAAAAGACAAGATGAAAAGCTTATATATACTTTGCTTCGTGTCGTTGTTATGTTCCTGTTCTAAAAAAGCGTTAGAAACAACACCCACCGACCGATATACAGAAGAAACGTTCTGGGTCTCCGAAAGGAATGCTGTTGCTGCACTCAGCGGCTGTTATGCGGTGATGACTGAAAACGGGATCTTCGGCGGAGATGCTACCCCTTTGTGGGAAGAAACCGTTACACCCAATGCCTATAATTACATTGACGAGATGGGTTTCAATGCAATTGCTTCAGGAACGCACACGGCAGTTAATTCTTTAATTATCTATCATCGCTGGAACGATGCTTACAGGGGAATTGGCCGCTGCAATACATTGATAAGCAAAATTACAGAGATCTCTATGAACGACAATCTGAGGAACCGGATGATTGCGGAAGCCAAATTCCTCAGAGCGCTTTACTATACTGTTCTGGAAACTTATTATGGAGGCGTTCCCTTAATACTGGATCCACCCGATCCCAGGGCACATGGAAGTTTACCAAGAAATTCAAGAGAAGAAGTGGTAACCCAGATCTTGAAAGACATAGACGAGGCTGCTTCCGTTTTACCTGTTACTTATCCGGCTGCCGATAAGGGGAGAGCGACAAAAGGCGCAGCGCTCGGCTTAAAAGCCCGCATACTATTATTTGAAGCAAGTCCATTGATAAATACCACGAACGACATTAATAAACATACAGCAGCTGTCAATGCAGCAAAAGCTGTTATGGATCTTGCTCCATCAGCTAAATACGATCTGTTCCCCAATTACAGGCAGCTCCTTTTCCCTGCAAATGAAAATAATCCGGAAGTAGTTTTCGATGTGCAATTCAAAGCACCAGAGCTTACCGGCAATTCCTTCGACCTCATAGGCAGGCAGTTCAATACGAACGCGCCTTTGCAGGACCTGGTAACATCGTATGATATGGCAGATGGCCTGCCGGCAGATAAATCACCTTTATTTGATCCTAACGACATCTACAAGAACCGGGATCCGCGATTCTATCAGACCATCGTATTTCCCGGAGATACTTTTATGGGGAACCTGGTCACGCACCTTGCTCCATTTACACAAACCGGTTATGCGCTTAAAAAATACACTGTTTATGACAAGGAACCCACCACCAATCTGATTGGTGGGCTGCAGTCGCCGACAAACTACGTAGTGATCCGTTATGCCGACATCCTGTTAATGTATGCAGAAGCGCGAAACGAGGCCGTGGGGCCTGATCAGTCTGTTTATGATGCGGTAAACCGTGTACGTGCCCGTGCGCAGATGCCAGATCTGCCAGCCGGACTAAGTAAGGCGGAAATGCGTGAAGCGATCAGGAAAGAACGAAGGATAGAATTTGCCGGCGAGGGATTTTATTATAATGATATCAGAAGATGGAAGACCGCTGAACATGTGATGAATGCAACCATATACGACTCTGAAAATAACGTGATACAAAAAAGGACTTTCAATCCGGCAAGAGATTATTGGTGGCCAATTCCACAAGCAGAAAGAGATCTGAACCCGGAACTAACACAAAATTCGTTATATTAATGCGTGAAAATTTTAAATAATACATCACATAAACATGAGGAAAATAAAGTTTGCTGCCGTCCTGAGCAAGCCGTTGTGCCATGCTGTATTTGTCCTTTCTCTGTTACCTGTTATAGCAGGCTGCGGCACAGCCAATGCTACAAAGAGTGCCGGTGCCAAAGTTCATCCTGAGAACTGGAAGCTTGGTTCATCAACTTCATTAATACCAGTTTTGAAGCCGGAAGTAATAAAGGAAGTCAGGGAAAGCGGAATTCATTTTATCGAGATCGGTTGGAAGGATCACAACCTCGAAGGAAGCACATTCGCCGACAGGATGGATTACGCAAAAAGCGTGTTCGCGCAAGCCTCGGCTGAGGGTATAACTATCTGGTCTACCCATGTGCCTTATGGAAAGAATTTCGACATATCAAATCCCGATGCCGCAGCGCGAAAAAACACAGTGGCTTTAGTTAAGGAATATATCGATCTGGCCATTGAGATGAGGGCAAAGCAAATTGTTTTGCATCCGTCTGAACCTTTGGAAGAAAGCACTCGGGCACAGCGCATCATTAACTGCCGCGAATCTTTGCAGGAGCTTGCCGCGTATACAAAAGGGAAAGGTATAGCCCTGGCAATGGAATGCCTTCCGCCTAATTTTCTGGGAAGATCATCAAATGAAATGCTCGTTATTCTGGATGGCATTGAAGGCGTAGGCGTTTGTTTTGATTCCAACCATCTCTACCCCGAAAAGCCGGAGGAATTCGTCAGGAAAGTAGGAAAAAGGATCAGGACGGTGCACATCGCCGATTTTGATGGTAAAGTGCAGAAACACTGGATGCCGGGCAGAGGGGCCGTTGACTGGAACAAAGTTATTGACGCCCTTGCTGATATCGGGTATTCAGGGCCGTTCATGTATGAAGTGGTAAGGAGGGACAAGGAGACGCACACTTTTAAAGACCTCAAAGCAAACTTCGACTCTTTAAGAACGGCATGGTCAAACAGCAAAACCAGCAGGCGGTGAGCAGTGTGTTCCCTGTTAAATTTAATTGTCAGTACTTCTTAAAAATCACAAATGGAAAAGAACAATAGCAATTTGGTTATATCGAAAGCCTTATGGAAGGATGATAATGAATTATTTCAGATAGCCCGAAGAGAGTTATATACGGCGGTGATCGGTGATATTATGGACCAGATCGGATTGCTGCACCAGTTTTTGCCACCGCAGGTGCAACCACTGGAAAAAAATATGTATGTAATTGGCCGGGCCATGACGGTTTTGGAAGCTGATGTCATTGAAGACAAGCTTCAGCAGGGAAATAATCCCGTTCTTAAACAGTCATTCGGATTGATGCTGGATGCGCTGGATGACCTGAAAAAAAATGAAGTATATATCTGCAGTGGGGCGTCTCCTTCGTACGCACTATGGGGTGAACTGATGTCGGCCCGGGCAAAAAAATTAGGCGCGAATGGCGCGGTGGTAAATGGATATTCAAGGGATACAAAGGGAATTATAGCCATGGATTTTCCCACTTTTTCATTTGGCCGTTATGCACAGGACCAGGCGCCGAGGGGAAAGGTGGTGGATTTCAGAGTGCCAATAAAACTCGGAGATGTGGTTGTTGCCCCAGGCGATATTGTCATAGGTGATATCGATGGCGTTTGTATTGTGCCGGCCAATGCTGTAGAGGAAGTGTTTCGCCTGGCTATTAAGAAAGCAAGAGGAGAAAAAATGGTATACAGTAAGATAGTGGAGGGAATGAGCGCCAGGGAAGCATTTTACACCTATGGCATTTTATAATAATAGTATAACGTATGAACCTTGCAGGAAAGAATATACTGGTTACAGGTGGCGGCGGTTTCGGTGTGGGCGAAGGCATTTGCAGAGTGCTTTTATCAAATGGGGCTACGGTGATCATCAACGAGCGGGATGGTACTAACGCAGCAATGGCCGGCAAGAAATTTCCGGAAGCCCTCACTATTGTTGCCGACGTTAGTAAGCCTTCTGAAGTAGAAGCAATGTTTCAGCAGCTCAGCAAAAAAGTGCGGGTACTCCATGGTTTGGTCAATAATGCAGGCGTTGGGCTGAATAAACCAGCTCATGAAGCAACAGAGCAGGAATTTGGGGAGTTGTACGATGTGGATATGAAAGGCGTGTGGTTGATGTCGAAGTTCTTTGTGAATCAGCTGCTGAAGAATGGCAGTAAGGGAAATATTGTAAATATTTCGTCGGTCCATGCACATGCTACCATTTCCGGCTATGCTTTATACGCAAGTGCCAAATCCGCAGTGGAAGGCTTTACCAGGGGAATGGCAGTAGAACTGGGTAAGTATGATATCCGGGTAAATGCAGTGGCGCCGGGGTATGTTCACGCACAGCAAAACTATGCGCTGATCAGCAAGTTTACAGATGATCCTGAACAATGGGTTGAAGATCTTATCTCAAAAGAACAGGTACTGCACAAAAGAATAGAACCGGATGATTGCGGGAATGCAGTCGCCTTCCTGCTTTCCGATGCCAGTAGTTGTGTGACTGGACAAACGCTGTACGTAGATGGCGGAAATACGATCAAATTGTTTGGCTCTATTTAATATTACCATGAAAATTTCACGAATCACCTGGTATGAAGTAATCGTACCTGCCCATAAAGGATCTATTAATAGCAAAGAGATCAACAAACCACTGCATAAATTGCCCGTAGGAGCAAAGGAGGGATGGAGCCTGCAATTTGACGAGCTTCCAAAGCTGATAATAAAACTTGAGCTGGATTCAGGTATCATTGGCTGGGGCGAATGTTACCGCGGGCACAATGCCGCTGTCGTTGAAGACATCATTAACGTTCTACTCGGAAGAGATCTACGCAGTCTTACTTTACAGAAATTACCATTTGTTTTTTGCAGGGAATATGATGGCTTTGAATGCGCCATCTGGGATGCCTATGCAAAAGCGCATAACATGCGGGTGGTAGACCTGTTGGGAGGCCCGGTGAGAGACAAAGTGAAAGTTGGCGCGTGGTCGGGGCACAGATCGATAGCTGAGGTAGGGGACCTGGTAAAAAACTTTTCGGCAGCCGGATATGACTGTATAAAATTTAAATGTGATCTGGACGACAATGTTGTTGCCTGGTGCGAAGTGATCGCCGCAGAAGCACCGCGCATGCAGGTTATCCTGGATCCGAATGAAAGATGGGAATTTGGTTTTGAGGCACGTCGCAGAATGCATGCCCTGCAAAGAACAGGTAATGTTCTGTGCCTGGAAGACCCTATTCCCCGATGGAAATTAGCCGAATTTGCTGCCCTCAGATCAATTGGTTCAATTCCCATTGTGCTGCATGTTTCTCTGCCTTATATCCTGCATGGGCAGCGTATCCAGGATGCCGTAAGAGCGATTCAACTCGATGCGGTAGATGGTTTCAATTTCAACGCCGGTTTGGCAGACTTTCAACGGTTAGACCACATTGCTGCAGCCGCTCAACTGCCCTGCTGGCATGGCTCTGAAATAGACCTTGGTATACTGGAAGCGATGTACGTGCATAGTTCCGCTGCTGCTGCCTCCTGTGTATGGCCCGGCGATATATTCGGGCGAATGATCCGCGAACATGATCTGTTGAGAACACCATTGAAGTTTGAGCCGCCCTATGTTCACTTGCCGCAAGGTCCGGGCCTCGGCATAGAACCCGACATGGAAGCGATAGCGCATTACCAGGTCAATACAAAAGAGTATAAATTATAAATATGAGAAATCCTTTTATCAGCACAGATGCAGATAAAGCTGCCATATGGGAAATGCTTGTTACCCGCGATATCGATGCTTTTACAAAAAATGATTGGTCAGTCATTGAAGACGATTTTATTGAAGAAGGTTTTATTGGCATCGATGGAAAACTTCAACCCGATCCGGACAATTGGAAATTGAGTTTTCCGAACCTGGAGGCCTATAAAACAGAATGGTTGAACCAGGCGAATGCATTTCAAAAAACGACCTGGAGTGCAGATCCAAAGTCAATGGTGCTGCAAGCGACCCAGCTCGACCTCATCGAGATCCACGAAAGAACTGCATTGGCGCATAAGAAATTTGCAGGATCACTGAAAAAAGCAAATGGTGAACGAGTTCCCATGAACTGGCAAACATTGTATCACTGTCGTAAGGTGCAGAACAAGTGGAAGCTGAGCGGGTTTACCGGTTATATTCCTTATTTCATCGCCCATGAACCGCAAAAACAAAATACCATGATAAGAGTGCCCGAACATGCTTCACAACATACTACCGCAGGACCTTATTCACCCGTGTTGATCGTGCAGCCCGGCACGATGGTCGTGATCTCAGGCCAGGCGGCCATCGATACCGATGGAAAGGTTATTGGAGATACCATTGACGAACAGGCGGCTTTTACCCTTGATAATTGCAGAAAGCAGCTGGGTTTTGCCGGGTGCGACCTTAATAATGTTTTTAAGGTCAACGTTTACATGAAAGACCTGAAAGACTGGCCACAATTTAACGAAGTATATAAAAGATATTTCGGTTGGCCGCAACCCGTTCGCACCACTATACAGTGCGGGCTATTAGATAAGCTCTTGATAGAAATTGATATGTGGGCAGTAAAAAAATAATTGTATGATCTGGGATCAACTGACATCATCACAAATAGCAGCGACAGACAGGAACATTCCGGTTATTTTGCCTTTAACGGCCACAGAACAGCATGGCCCGCACCTTCCATTAGCTACAGACAGAATGATTGCAGAGCATTTTATTTATTCATTGAATGCTGAAATGAATGACAAAATACTTGTTCTGCCCTCGATATATGTTGGCTGCTCGCATCACCATATTGATTTTGCCGGAACACTGAGCCTGGATCATACTACTTTTCTCGCCATTGTAAAAAATATGGTGAGGGCCGTCTTGCACCATGGCTTTCATAAGATCATCTTATTTAATAGCCACGGCGGCAATCAGGGAATTATGACGGTAATAATGGAACAGCTGGGTTTTGAGAATGCACATGCCCATTTTTTTGCAGCAACATGGTGGGCTATGGCAAGAGAGGCTCTAATGCAGGTTTCCGAAACAGGCAGGGGAGGAACAGGCCATGCATGTGAATTCGAAACTTCACTAATGTTACTGATCGCTGAAAAGCTGGTCGACAAAGCTAAAATAGAGCCGGGTGCCAACGCGCCAACATTTGAATGGGCTGAAGGCGATATGCTGTATGGTTCGGCAGCTTCCTACTTCCGTATGATCAAAACGATGACGCCGAATGGTATTTACGGTGATCCAACAAAAGCGTCGGCTGAAAAAGGTAGAAAAATAACGGATTGTGTTCTCAGGTCTTTAAAGCAAATGGTTACTGATATTTATAAAATGAATACAACCTAATTGACCGATATGAAGAAAGGGATACAAACAAAAACGCCAATGAATAATTACGCCGCGATGGTGATAATAGGCGTGCTGTTTTTCATATTCGGGTTTGTGAACTGGTTAAACTCCTTATTGATCCCGTACTTCAAGCTCGTCTGCAATTTGAACAATACACAGTCAATGCTCGTGGCTTTCATTTTCTATTTTGGTTATTTTGTCATGGCCATTCCTTCTTCGATGATCTTGAAAAGAACAGGCTTTAAGAATGGGATCATGATCGGGTTGTGGATCATGGCGGCGGGTTCACTCATTTTTATTCCGGCTTCATGTGTCCGCAGCTATCCTATGTTTTTATTGGGGCTGTTTGTACAGGCAACGGGACTTACGATTATGCAAACGGCCGCCAATCCTTACGTGACGATAATGGGTCCTATCGAGAGCGCAGCCCGCCGGATCAGTATCATGGGAGTTTGTAATAAAGTGGCGGGAGCTATTGCTCCATTGATCTTTATTCATGCCATTACAAAAAATCCTGACGAGATCGATCAAACGAAAGCTTTATTATCAGGGTTGGATTCCATTCAACAGGCCGGCCTGTTAAATAGCCTGGCATCCAGGCTGATAATTCCGTATGTGATCATGGCCGCTGTTTTATGTTGCCTGGGTATTATGATCAGGTATTCACCATTAAAAGAAGCAAAGGAGCAGGAGGCTGAGAATAAAAGGGCGCCGGCAGCCGACACCAGGACCAGTATCCTGCAGTTCCCTTACCTGATCCTCGGAGCGTTGGCTATCTTTTTTGCAGTAGGGGTAGAAGTACTGGCCGTTGATTCCATCATTTCCTATAGCCAGTTCAATGGATACAGCTTCAGAGAGGCTAAATTCTTTGCAACCTATACCTTGCTGATAATGGTGATCAGCTACATAACGGGCGCTATTGTGATACCGCGATATATTACGCAGAAAAAAGTTTTGCAGGTATCGGCTATCCTCGGGTTAATGCTGTCAGCAGGGGCGATCTTTATTGTTGGTAAACCTTCGCTTTGGCTGATCGCTTCGCTGGGCTTGTGCAATGCATTATTATGGCCATCTATCTGGCCTTTAGCCCTGGAAGGCCTTGGCAGGTTTACCAAGCAAGGATCTGCGATTTTAATAATGGGGGTGGTTGGCGGCGCAGTGATGCCATTGTTATATGGCTTGTTAAGCGATCATTATGATCAGCAGATGGGGTATTGGATCATGATCCCCTCATATGCTTTCCTGTTATTTTATGCTGTGAAGGGTAGTACCTGGGGCAGTCATAAACCTTTGCCGGCAGAAGAACAACCATTAACCATCAAACCGACGATTTCAAAGTGACAGTGTACCCGTGCATGTAATCGACTACGAGGCCGGGGATAACTGGAACGGATAGTACAATTTTTTAATATTGTCGTTGGCTAAAGCTTTTCCAATAAAATTTATAAAAATTAACCCGTTCTACTGTTTTTTGGCAGGGATTTTATAAAGTTGTAAGTATGAAACAGTTACTTACTCTCCTTAATATTGCTCTCGCATATCCGGCGACCGCCCAAACGCTTAATGACGTATACATTGGTGCGCAACTATATACAACTCCTTTTGATGGCATGCAGATCAATAACATTGTTATTTACTTCAGAAATGACGGCAGTTTCAATGATCAGCTAAACACAGCTGACTGGAAAACCACAGTTACCGGTACTTATGTCATTAAGAACAAACTGGTAAAACTGTCGTTCAGGAACGGCCAGGAACCTGTCACCTACCAATTGGCGGCCAATGGTAATTTGGTAAGTATGGCTGGTATTAAGCACACCTTATACAAAGTAAAGAAGGTAACCAGTTTAACGGCCTCAGCTTATGAAAAAAGATCAGGCAGCAGCCGGGGCGGCATGGGAACCGGCATGCCGGCTGCGGGTGTATTTTCTTCAAACTATTTGCATTTTGATGGGAAAGGGAATTTTTCTTTCAATCGGTCAGGTATTGTTGGTATCGGGTCTAATGATGCAGCCGGAAAGTATGAAAAGAATAGTAAAGGCAGTGGCAGGTATAAGTTAGGTGACGGAGAAATAATATTGACCTTTAAGGATGGCAGCGTTAGCAAACATAGTTTCTTTTACAGTCCGCCAAATGAAGAAGATCTGATATTGTTAGATGGTGAGTTCTATTTCAGGGAGAAGGAGGGGCATCAGCCAGAGGAAGCAGTTGCTTCGGAAACAAAAAATGATGCTCTGCCGTCTGCCGCTGAATTAATGAACGAGTTACGGTTACGGTATGGTGGAGAAAGCATCGATAACATAACGACCCTTAAAGAAACGGCTACTATTAGCGGCAATATGGAGGCTGTTTCAGTTACTGATATCGTAAATAATAAAATACGGCTTGAGATCAGGCAGCATGGTCAATTGCTGATGGTTAAACAACTGGAAGGTGATTCAGGCTGGCAATGGGTAAAAGGCAAAAGGTCTGCACTGCTGCAACGCGATAAGGAAGAGCTGCGCTTAAGTTTATACCAGGGCGTTCTTGGGTTACATAAAAAATTGAATGGTTATTTTACAAAAGGAACTGTCGCGAGATCAGGCAGCGATTATATGATCACTTTTTATAAAGGCGATAAAAAGCTGGTGTATTTGATCGGCAGCGATTATTCGTTGAAGGGTAATGCGTATTCGGTAACAGAGGCGCCGAATATGTCGGTATATAAAAATTTTGCTAAGTCAAAAGGTATTACCTATCCTTCGGTTACGGAAACTACAGATGGAAGGAACAAGCTGACAGTAACAACAACAAGCATGGAGTTCAACCCTGTTTTGACAGCAGATAGCTGGATGGCCCCATAGCCGGCACATATTTCTATCCTGATTCAAGGACAACGTTTGGAATTTGCGATAATGCCGTATGTGCCCGATTAGATGCTCAAACAAAAAGTTTTGAGTTATCTTTAGCTTTTATGCATAATATATTATCATGATCAAGGTCTTTCTGTCTTTAGGGTTAATGATAGCCGGATTGTATGTTAAGCATGGCAACAGCAATGAGAATATGCAGTCTGCTGTTGCAAAAAAACCGGGTGTTGTTCTGGAAGAATTTTTGTTTACGAGTGCACCCTTTCCTTCCTGCCATGCTGTTACCCTCGTTGAGCTGGAAAACAGGGAACTGCTCGCTACCTATTTTGGTGGTACCTATGAGCGGCATCCGGATGTTGAGATACGATTGCAACGTAAAAAATCAGATGGCGCCTGGACGGCTCCAATAAGTGTGGCGGATGGTATACAGCCAGATGGTAAACGATTTCCTACCTGGAACCCGGTTATTTTTCAACCGAAAGGAGGACCCTTGACGCTTTATTACAAAGTTGGACCCAGTCCTAAAGAATGGTGGGGAGAATTTAAGACCTCCAGCGATAATGGAGTTTCCTGGAGTAAAGCGCAGAGATTGCCGGATAGCATACTTGGTCCGATAAAAAACAAACCGATCCAGTTGAGTGACGGCACCATTCTTTCCGGATCGAGCACGGAGGATCACGGATGGCGGGCCCATATAGAGCGTAGTACAGACGGCGGTAAGAACTGGAGTGTCATCGGGCCACTGAATGATCCTAAAAAACTGGGTGCAATACAACCCACCTTACTTACGCATGCCGATGGCAGCATTCAGATGTTGTGCAGAACGCCTAACAATCAGGATGGCCATATTGCAGAATGCTGGTCGCGGGATAAAGGCCTTACCTGGTCGGAAATGAAGCCCTCCACGCTGCCCAACAATAACTCAGGTCTGGACGCTGTTACCCTTAAAGATGGGCGACATGTCCTGGTCTATAATCACTCAACACGCGATCAAAAAGGCATGGGGCACAAAGGACGCGGGGTCATCAATGTAGCTGTAAGTAAGAATGGCAAAGACTGGGAAGCGGCGTTAATACTCGATTATATCGACCAGCCAAACAAACAATATTCCTACCCCTCCCTTATTCAAACTTCCGATGGGTTGGTGCACATCGTATATACCTGGCACCGGACACGGATCAAACATGTTGTTATAGATCCGAACAAACTGGAAACTTTTCCCATAAAAGATGGCCGGTGGCCGTATGATAAAATACCGCTTGTAAAAAGCAGTGAGAAACAGTAATTACTTTGAACCGTATCTTGGTTAAAACCGGCCACACTCGTTCCTGCCCACGGCAGGCGCCCTATGCTGGCAGAATTTTTAGTGATTAAATAATAAATGGCAGCTGCTGCCAATTGTTTAATTAAAAAAATACTGTCATGAAAGTAAAGGAAATGGCTACTTCAGCCGCAGAAATGGTAGGATCCCGTGTAGTAGCAAAAGGAGCGAATAAAGCTATTCAGTCATTACCCATGCAAAAGCAGAATAAGATAAGAGGCGCCCTGATGATTGGTGCGGCAATGTTCATGCTTGTGTCTGGCTTGAAGATGCTTAAAAGAAGGGGCTGAAAACTTATTGTTGAGCGTTCGCAAAACAATCTTTACCGAAATCAATGCAAAACGCCTCAAATAAATGATCGCGTTTTGCATTATTTCCGGCCCATACAATGCTGTATGGCTATATAGCTAAGCGTTCATTTTTTCCTGGCTTGCTTCTGTATTAATGCCAGCCTCTGCTATCGTGGTCAGGGACAGGTCGGCTTCCTTTTCTTCTTCCAATGTAGGAACCAATAATTCTGCGATCTTGTTTTGCCCCATGGTCTTGGCAAGGGTGATCAGGCTGCCATAGGAAGCTATTTCATAGTGCTCTACCTTCTGAGCAGCTATGATCAGGGCAACATCACGCTGCGAAGATCCTTCCTCTGTTTCGTCTATCACTTTCCATCCTTCGTCAAAAAGCCCCTGAAGACCCATGCAAGGTTGTGTTCTGGGAGGAATGCCTAACTGCGAAAAAACTTCCTCAAGCCGTAATTTGTGCTGTTCTGTTTCTTCCATATGCTCAATGAACGCCTCTTTTAACTGGGTATTGGTTGCGGCAGTACTCATCGTATTAAGCATCTGGGCCAGATGCGTTTCCGCCCAATAAAGTTCTTGCAGAGAGGTTTCAAAAAAGCTCTGCAACATCGAATTTCTGTTTTCCTGCATGTTACTTTCCATATAGCTATTTTTTTGTGAATGATAAATCGTTAACAATGGGAATGTTTTTGCACACTATGGCATAACTGACGCAATAACTATTCCGTGAGTGTCTTGCGTTCCGGTGCAGGGAAGCCAAAAAAGGTAGTTATAAAATCCGCGAATTGAATTTATTACACGAGATTTATTTTAAAAATGCACACCGGGAAATCCTACAAACTTTCTGAGTTCCTGTTCTGGACAAGGAGGAGTATATTCTGGCTTTTTCTGTTAGGCACGATTCCGACCGTTTTATACGAGGCACTCGATTGGAAATGGTTATCGGTACCGTGGGCCGTTGTCGCCCTGCTGGGTACTGCCACTGCTTTTATTGTCGGGTTTAAAAATGTACAAACCTATAATCGTACCTGGGAAGCCAGAAAGATCTGGGGCGCTGCGATGGGCGCCAGCCGGTCATGGGCGTTGATGTGCCGGGATTATATCGAGGATAGAGATCAGGCGCGTAAACTTATTTACCGGCATTTTGCCTGGCTTACCGCTTTACGCTACCAGCTCAGGGCCAGCAGGAGTTGGGAAACAACCGACACTTTGTACAACAAAGAATATAAACGCTACTATTCCATTCCGGAAAAAGAAACATCTTTAGATGATGAGTTATTAAAATATATCTCAAATACGGAACTGGCTGGTATATCTGCGAAGAATAATAAGGCCGTTCAGTTGCTTGCTTTGCAGGGCGAAGCGTTGAAACGCCTTTATAATGGCGGATCCCTTGAAAATTTCAGGTACCTTGAAATGCACAAGGCCTTAAGAGAGCTGTCTGACCACCAGGGTAAAAGCGAAAGGATCAAGAACTTTCCCTATCCCAGGCAATACGCTACCATCAATAACCTGTTTGTAAAACTATTTTGCATCCTGCTTCCTTTTGGCCTGCTGGGAGAATTCAATGATTTCAATAACGGGATGACTGGTGTCCTAAAAGGCAATATGGTATGGTTTGTTATTCCGTTCAGTGTGCTCATCTCCTGGGTATATACATCGCTGGAACAGGTAGGCGAAAGTACTGAAAACCCCTTTGAAGGTAATGCGAACGATGTGCCGATTTCGCAAATGAGCCGGACTGTGGAAATTGACATCAGAGAAATGTTGGGGGAAACCGATCTGCCTGCAGCCCTGAAGCCGCAAAACAATATTGTATTATAAATGCTAAATCTCAATGTTATCAGAATGTTATGGGGTGGAATAAGTTTTTAACAGTACAGGAGTAAAGAAAGAATGTAGCATGGAGCGTAACGCTGATTAGCATTAAATTGACCTAAAATTCTGATTATGTCGAAAAAAGAAGCAATATGGATGATCTCCGTCGTCGTAGTTGTCATTGGCGCATTCTATTATTATATGAAATATATCTATAAACCCACTCCCAAACAGCCTGCTGAAGTACTGGCCGCAAATTCTGCTTCAGGGCCGGCCGGAACGGTGGAGTGGCAGGAATGGCTATTACCCGATGAGCTGAAAGAGATCTCGGCGAATGTTTTTCAGGATGATACGCACATGGCCTGTATCGACGATAATGAGGGCATCATATACATCTATAACCTGCAAAGTAAACGTATTGATGACAAGATCCGGTTTGCCGGAAAGGGTGATTATGAGGGACTGGCAAAGGTGCAAAATACCTGGTATGTATTGCGGTCTGATGGTTTTTTGTACGAAGTTCAACCAGGGAGCAAAGATCCCGCAGTTAAAACGGTCGATCTGCCACTTGGTGTAGAAAATGATACCGAGTCTTTATGTTACGATAGCGCCCACAACAGACTGCTTATTGGCGTGAAAGAAAAAGATCTGACGGAGCAGGATAAAAAAGGTTTTTATAGTTTCGATCTGAAGACCAGGAAAATGAATACCAATGCGGTTTTTTATATAGAATCCTCGTATAACAGTGAGGATAAGGAAGAGAAAGATAAACATAATGATCAGGAGAAGGCTAAAGACAAGGATAAGAGCGGTAAGGGAAAAGACAAGAAAAAGAAAAAAGGTGACGCTGAGATCAAACCTTCGGGAATTGCTATAAACCCGGCAAACAGTGAATTGTATATCCTGGATGGGCCTTCTTCCAGATTGTTTATTGCTGATGCTACTGGTAATATAAGATCCAAAATTCAGTTAGATAAGAAGATCTTTCCGCAGCCCGAGGGATTATGTTTTAATTCAAAAGGCGATCTTTATATTTCAAGCGAAGCCGGTAAAAATGAACAGGGCGTAATTGTTAAGTTCAAGCCCGACTAAGAGGCATGACTACCTTTTAAAAGAAATGGCGGTTCCACTTACGAGCGGAACCGCCTTTTTTACTTAGTTATCTGCTCCCTATTTTACTATTGTGAACGTGATCGTTTTTGAAGTTCCGGCTGTGCCGCTTGCACCATCAGATGTATATGGGGTAGCTTTCAGGGTATAGGTGCCCAGTGCGGGGGGAGCCCAGTTGCCATAATAAAAGTTACCATTTTCATTATCGCCATGCAGCGCAAACGGTGCTTTGTTATCGGTATAGGTCTTGCTTTGTTTGCCGCTTAATTCAAACTTTACACTTCCTACGGTTGTAGTAGAGGTAATCGCGCGAATATTTGCGTTTTCCAGCTTCAGGGCGCTCAGGCTGATGGTTTGGCCATTGGTAATGGTCATTACATCTGAATCGGTAGCCGAGTTAACCAGTTTAAAGCCTGTGATGCTTTGAGTGCTGGTAGTGGTTGTTGTAGTTGTTGTGGTAGTAGGCACAGTGACATTGGGAACAGGCACCATGTCATTATAGGTAGCATATTCATTGCCCATTTTGATATCATCAAAGTAAAGTACACGTTTGTTGGTAGCAGATGTACGCGTACCATTCCAGTATGATTTGTAGATACCCAGTTTCCAGAAAGGCAGGTGATACGTGTCGTTGATGGGATAGCTGTTAGGGCCGCTGTGATTCACGATCTTTTGCCCATCACGCCAGATCTCAACCAAACCGTCAGAACCGGCCGTGTGCTTAACGTGCAATACATAGGCATGCCATTTATCTTTATCCAATGCACCCATATCGATCCAGGTATCCATTACGCGCAGATACAGTCTGTCAGACTTTGTGCGTAAGCAAAGTGACGGGGTAGTGCCGCCGCCCTGGTGCCATTGCGTGATCACTTCATCGGTAGCATCAATTTTATAATCGGCGCTGGGCACAAACAAAGAGTAAGCATACCAGCGGTTGTTGTTTGTTGCGTTCGGGAAGGTGATCTCGGCTCTTGTTCCGCTCTGTACTTCAGGGTCTGTATCTCTTAATTCAAAACGAACTGATTTGGTGCCATTGTAAAACTGATTGGTTGACGCTGTAATAGAATAGGAAGCTGCAGCCTGCAATTTTCCGTAGGTGTTATTAAACCAGGTGCCATCAGCATTCTCCTTGTACAAAAGACTGGCCAGTGATTCGGTAGACACAGTTTTGTTCTCCACGCTTTCTGCAGGCATTGCAGCAGTTGGTTGCATAACATCTTTTTTACATGAATACAGGGAGGCAAGTAAAAGAGATACGGCCAGCACACGTTGATTTTTCTGAATAAAGTTTTTTGAGGTACGCATTTGAGTTTTCATTTAGGGTTTTTAATTAATGTTAGATAGTGCTTTTACTTACCACTCATGGTTAACTTTTCTGCGAAGTGCATTTCTTGAAGTTTTCCACTCAGGCGTTCATCGCTTTTTTTTCATTTGCTCGAATCTGAACTATAAACTGCAATTGTATTGTTCTTATTTCCCGAAGAAATAGGGAAGAACCATTTTTACGTAGTAATAACTAGAGGCGCATCCAAAGTTCTTACTCCGGTTTAGTATGATCTATTATTCGTTATTGGGACAGTTATTATTTACCTGGCTTTAACCAGCAGATTGTGCTTTAATTGTAAGCAGGACAATGCAGGGCGTTTTTTTGCGCAGTAACATTGAATTGTAATATATATAGTGGCTATTATCCTATTTTCCGGTAGATCCAGAATGGCAGCAGTTTCATGATACTTGCAATCAGCCGCCAGCGTTTTGTTACGTAAGCAACCCGCTTTCTGGCTGCAATGGCAGTCCTGATCTGGCGGGCGGCTTTCTCTACCGGGGCTGCCCAGAACTGCCCCTGTCCTTTGGCCATTTTTGTATTAACAAACCCTGGACGGATATCTGTAATGAAGATGCTCGTGTTTAATTTGCGGGCTTTGATGTTCAAACCTTCTGCATAATTACTTATATAAGCTTTGCCGGCACTGTAGGCGGGCGTAAAGCTATTGCCCCTTACTGCAGCCACAGAAGAGATGACCGCCAGTTGGCCGTGGCCGCCCTGTTTAAGATAATAATTAAATGTAAAAGCCGCTATTTTCACAAAACCCATCACATTGGTAGCGGTGGAATCAATTTCTATTGCAGCTACCAGGTCTTCCGACGGCTCGCCATAACCGGCACTATAGATCAGCAGATCGAGGCCACCCATACGAGCGATCAATGCCTCCAACTGCCCGATCGCTTCCGCGCCCTGTACATCAAAACAGGCCGTGTGTATGGCGGGGTGTTGTCTTTTCAATTCCAGCAATAATTCCTGCCGTCTGCCGGTAACTGCCACGGTATGACCAAGGGCTATATACTGTTTCGCTAATTCCCGCCCGATGCCGGAAGAGGCTCCAATGATAATGACCTTCATGCGATGGATTTGATGGTTCCTTCAGTAAATGTACTAAGCCTTACCCGTAGCAGAAATTAAACCTGCGTGCTGTATCTGTTAGTCCTGTTATCCAGTCAGATAGCTGGCTTTGTATCTGATATGTCAAATAGACACTTTATTGGTTGATCAAATTGCCCCAGTCAATTTTTCTTCGGATAGTAAAATGTGCAGGTGCGAATGCAACCTAAAAATGTAATATTGACTCTTATAAGTAAATAGCTTGCGTTTTTCAAAAGAACGCTCCATAAATAGCGTCTAAACACAAAATTTACCAGACATGAAAACAAACCTCCGGGTTTCCGTTTTGACATTAGCTTGTTTAAGTTTTGGCACGATTGCACAAGCCCAGTATCCGACCATTCCTCCTGCGATGGAAGATTCGGCCAACCAGGTAATGAAAGAATTTAAAAGAAGATCCGATGAAGCATGGGCGAAAGCATTGCCCATTATCGAAGCGGATGCAAAGAATGGCAAGCCGTATATTCCCTGGGCGGCCAAACCATCTGATCTGCCACAGGCAAAGATACCTGCTTTTCCCGGCGCTGAAGGTGGTGGCGCTTATTCCTTCGGTGGCAGGGGCGGTAAAGTGTATGTAGTAACCAACCTGAACGATAGTGGTCCCGGGTCGTTCCGCGAAGCCTGCGAACAGGGTGGGGCGCGCATCGTTGTGTTCAATGTGGCCGGAATCATTCATTTAAAGAGCCCTGTAATTATCCGGGCGCCCTATATTACCATTGCCGGACAAACTGCCCCCGGTGATGGCGTGTGCATTGCTGATGAATCGGTATGGATCGATACCCACGACGTGGTGGTACGTTTTATGCGCTTTCGCCGCGGTGCTACAGAAGTTACCCGCCGCGACGACGCCCTGGGTGGAAACGGTGTAGGGAATATCGTTTTCGATCACGTTTCGGCCAGCTGGGGACTCGATGAGAATATGAGTATGTACCGGCACGTGTACGACAAAGGCGACGGATCGAAACCGCAGAAGTTACCTACCGTGAACATCACCATGTCGAATTGTATTTTCTCCGAAGCGCTGGATACGTATAACCATGCTTTCGGCAGCACGATCGGTGGACATAACAGCGGCTTCATGCGTAACCTGTGGTCGAGCAATATCAGCCGCAGCCCGTCGATTGGTATGGACGGTGATTTCAACTTTGTGAACAATGTGGTATTTAACTGGTGGAATCGCAGCGCTGATGGCGGTGATCACAGATCGTTGTTCAACTTCATCAACAACTATTTCAAGCCCGGTCCCATGACGCCAACCGATAAACCGATCGGCCACCGTATTTTGAAGCCCGAATCAGGCCGCGACCAGGCGAATGCCCAACGTTTCGGTAAAGCATATGTAAACGGTAACATTGTGGAAGGTAACGAAGCCGTTACCAAAGACAACTGGGCCGGTGGCGTGCAGGTGCGTGATATGGCCGATGCAGGTGAGTTCACTTCGCAAATACGAGTGGATAAACCTTTCCCCATGCCGAAGATCACTATCATGTCGGCCAAAGAAGCCTATAACTATGTACTTGAGAATGCAGGTGCTACCTTACCCAAACGCGATGCCGTTGACCAGCGGATAGTAAAGCAGGTCAAAGAGAACAAGATATACTATACCGAAAACGGCAAAAACGCTGATGATGTTGGCAAATTTGTAAAACGCCGTTTGCCTGCAGATTCCTATAAAAAAGGTATTATTACCCATCCCAGCCAGGTAGGTGGATATCCTGAATACAAAGGAACGCCTTATAAAGACAAAGACAACGACGGTATGCCCGACAGCTGGGAAACAGCCCACAAATTAAATCCCAACGATGCGGCTGATGCAGTAAAAGACCGTGATAACGACGGCTACACCAATATCGAGGAGTTTATAAACAGTGTTGTGAAAGTTAAAATGTAATTAACTTCTCACTTATCAGATAGCAAACAGGGCCATCCGCAGGCGGCGGATGGCCCTGTTTGTTTTAGCTTTTCATTACTTTTATAGCCAATCTTCCAGTATATGTCAATATTATTTACCCCGCTTCAGCTAAGATCAGTGCAGTTCAGGAACCGAATTACGGTATCACCCATGTGTCAGTACTCCTCAGTAGATGGGTTTGCTACCGACTGGCACCTGGTGCATTTGGGCAGCAGGGCGGTAGGCGGGGCAGGACTTATCATCACAGAAGCAACGGCCGTTTCGCCGGAAGCCCGCATCTCGCCGTTTGACCTTGGCATCTGGAAAGAAGAACACCTGGAGAAACTACAACAGATCACAGCTTTTATGACTGCACAGGGTGCTGTTCCCGGCATCCAGTTAGCCCATGCCGGCCGCAAAGCCAGTACCAATGTGCCCTGGAAAGGCCGTGGTAAAGTGGCTATTGAAGAAGGTGGCTGGCAGGTGGTGGCGCCTTCTGCTATTGCCTTTGCCGACAATTATCCCATGCCAGTTGCGCTGGATACAACCGGCATTCGAAAGATCATAAATGACTTTATCACAGCGGCCGACCGGGCTTTACGGGCCGGCTTTAAAGTGGTTGAAATACATAGCGCCCATGGTTACCTGATCCATGAGTTCCTGTCGCCCCTAAGTAATAAGCGTACCGACGAGTATGGCGGTTCCTTCGAGAACCGTATCCGGTTGCTGCTGGAGATCATTGCCGGCGTTCGAACAGTATGGCCTGCCGACCTGCCCTTACTGGTGCGTATATCCGCTACCGACTGGGCAGAAGGTGGTTGGGATATTGAGCAGTCTGTGCAGCTTGCCGGCCTGCTGCAACAGCATGGAGTAGATCTGCTGGATGTATCTTCAGGCGGCCTGGTCAACTACCAGAAGATCACTGCCGGGCCAGGTTACCAGTTACCTTTTGCTTCCCGTATTAAAAAAGAAACCGGCATGCCCACCGGTACTGTTGGTATGATCACCACCGCCATACAGGCGGAAACCATTCTCGTTAATGGAGATGCCGATATGGTGATCATCGCCCGTGAAATGCTTCGCCAGCCATATTTCCCATTACAGGCGGCGCATGAGTTAAAAGAAAATACTCACTGGCCGGTGCAATATGAAAGGGCGAAGTGGTAGGTGCCTTACTTTTAGCTAAATTTGCATAGTGTGTACGATATGTAAGCAGCGGGTTGAACCTGATTATCCAACCCCTGATTTATAACTTGTAAGTAAACTATATGGAACTGAAGAAAGTAGAAAAGATATCAAAAGCACTCGCTGATCCGAACAGATTGCAGATCCTTAAGTCGCTGCATGCAAAACAAACCTGTATGTATTGCTCAGATATCAACGAGATCATTGACCTGGCCCAGCCTTCAATTTCTCATCACCTCAAGCTACTCACTGATGCCGAGCTGATCATTGCTGAAAAAGAAGGCCGGAACGTGAAGTATACCATGAATAATAAGATGATCGACCAATATGTTAAATTCCTGGTAGCCCTGAAGGTGTAAAAATTTTTTTTCTGGAATTAATTGACATATCGAAATGTTTCGATAGGTTTGTAGCCGAATTCAATCCTTGCAAAAGGATTTTTTTGGAGAAAATACATCGATTTATTTCGATATATCTATTTAAATTCAGCATTATGAACCGTTTATTACCGACCAGACTAATCAAAAAAAAGCAACAGACAGGCTTTGCGCCGGCGTTGACCCCGGCATCCATTGTTTCGGGATTATCTTTGTTATTGTTATTCTTTGGGGTCATCCTCTTAGACGCCTGCACCAGCCGGGCCAACCAAACTGAATCAGCAGCCGCTACAGCAATTGCAGCTGCTCCGGGTATACCTGCAGATGTATATGTAGTGGCTCCCGGCGAAGTGAAACAACTGATAGAGATAGCAGGAACCCTGGCTGCCAACCAGGAGGTTTCCATCTCGAGCGAGCTCACAAAGAAAGTGGTGAGCGTACCTGTAAAAGAAGGCCATTTTGTTAACAAAGGCGCTTTGTTGTTCCAGTTAGACGATGCAGATCTGCAGGCACAGCTGGAAAGGCTTCGGCAGCAGGAAAAACTGGCAGCGCTGAATGAAGCACGAATGAAAGACCTGTTAGCACATGACGCTGCTTCGCAACAGGACTATGACCAGGCTGCCACCAACCTGGCTGTATTGAAAGCTGAGATCAGGCAGTTGCAGACAACGATCGACAAAACCCGGATCCGCGCGCCTTTCGCCGGAAGGATCGGTATCATCCGTACTTATCCGGGTGCATTGGTTTCTCCGAATACACCCCTTACTACCATAGTAGACGATGCGCGGGTGAAAGTGGAATTTTCATTACCGGAGAAATATGCCAACCTGGTAAAACCCGGGAGCCTGCAACAATTTACAGTAGAAGGCGACAGTACGCGTTACAATGCCACGGTGATCTCCAAGGAATCCTTTGTAGACGCTACTACCAGGACTTTACTGTTGAGGGCCATTGCGATGAACCCGCAAAACAAACTCGTACCAGGTCAAAGTGCGCATCTTACCATCGCCCTGCGAACAGCTGAGGATGCCCTTCAAATACCGAGTCAAAGCCTTATGCCTTCTTCCCAGGGATATTCGGTATACCTGCTTAAGAATGGCAAAGCACAGGCAGCGCCGGTGGTAGTAGGGCAACGTGACGCGGAGAGCGTACAGGTGACCAAAGGCGTTCAACCAGGCGATACCGTTATCATCAGTAACCAGTTACGCCTTACGGCCGGCGCTGCAGTTCGTGTCGTAAACCTGAAATAGCTCCCGTTCCCTACCGCAGTTTTTATCCCATTCTCTTATTATAGCAACTTATTGCAAATATGGTAGCGCAGTGGATTCTCATTGTGCACCACCTTCTATTGACCATTTTTAATTAATTATATGAGCGCCATTTCACAAACGAGCATCTCCAGGCCGGTACTGGCGGGGGTGATGTCAGTTCTATTGATCTTATTTGGCATAGTGGGGTATACGTTCCTTGGTACCCGTGAGTACCCGGTAACCGATTCGCCCATTGTGACCGTAACAACCGTTTATCCGGGCGCCAGCGCCGATATCATAGCATCGCAGGTGACCAAACCGCTGGAAGAGGCCATTGCAGAAGCCAATGGCATCCGCGCCCTGTCTTCTGTAAGCCGTGAACAGGTGAGCATCATCACCGTTGAGTTCAATATGAATGCAGATCTGGAAGCAGCGGCCAATGATGTGCGCGACAAGGTTTCCAAATCGCGGCAGCAATTGCCTGTAGACATTGAACCAACGATCGTGGAAAAATCCGGCCCGCCAGAGTTCCTGGTGTTCCTTACAGTGCAAAGCGATACAAAAAGCCTGGAGGATATTACCGACTTCGTAAATATCAATATCAAGGAACGGCTGCAATCCATTCCCGGCGTTCGGCTGGTGGAATCCTACGCGGGCCGCAAGCGCGCCATGCGGCTGCGTATGGACCCGGTGAAGCTTTCTTCTTATGGCCTTTCGCCTGCCGATATCCAGGCTGCCTTGCAACGGGAGAATGTCGATCTGCCCAGCGGACGTATTGAAGGCCAGCAAACGGAAATGACACTGCGAACCATGGGGCGGCTGGTCACCGAAGATGATTTCAATAACATGATCATCAGCGAAAAGAACGGTGCTATCGTTCGTTTCCGGGATGTTGGCCAGGCCATCATGAGCTCACAGAACGAGCGTACCGCCATGATCGTAGCCGAAGGTCAAACAGCGCGGTATGGCGTTGGTACCGGCGTACAACCGCAACGTGGCGCCAACTCACTCGCTATTGTTGATGAGTTCAACAAACGATTTGAAGAGATCATTAAAACAGCGCCCAAAGAATACAATATCAGGCTGGGTAAAGATTTTACCGTGCCGGTAAAGAATTCCCTTTCTGAAGTGGAAGAAACCCTGATCCTGGCATTCGGCCTGGTAACCATTATCATTTTCATTTTCCTGCGCGACTGGCGCAGTACGCTGATACCTTTGGTGGCCATTCCTGTGTCTATCGTCTCCGCTTTCTTTATCATGTACATAGCGGATTATTCCATCAATGTGCTTACCCTGCTGGGTTTGGTGCTGGCCATCGGCCTGGTGGTAGACGATGCCATTGTGGTGCTGGAGAATATTTACTCGAAGGTGGAAGAGGGCATGACGCCGTTGGAAGCCGCGCGCAAAGGCTCCAATGAGATCTATTTTGCAGTTATATCTACTACCATTACGCTGGCCGCGGTATTCCTTCCGATCATGTTCCTCGGCGGAATCACCGGCAAACTGTTCAAAGAGTTCGTGGTAGTAGTGGCCGGTTCGGTATTGATCTCGGCGTTCGTGGCGCTTACCCTGTCGCCCATGATGAGCGCTTACCTGTTGAAAGCAGGCGCCCACCACAATTGGTTGTACCGGAAAACGGAACCTTTCTTCGTAAAACTTAATAACGGCTACGAACGCCTGCTGAAAGGTTTCATGCGGTACCGCTGGCTGGGTTTTGTTCTGCTCATTCTTTCTTTTGGCATTGCATACTGGCTGGCGCCGAAACTGCCTTCCGAGCTGGCCCCGCTGGAAGACCGGTCGCTGGTAGGTCTGGCGGTAATCGCGCCTGAAGGCACTTCCTTCGAAAGTATGGAAGAATCCATGAAAGAGATCAGCAATTACGTGGCTGATTCCATTCCAGACCTGAACAACAATGTAACCTATGCAGCTGTAGCGGCCGGCGTGGGTACTCTGGTGCAACCCGCCAACAGTGGGTTCCAGTGGGTATTCCTTGAAGATCCGCATAAACGGAAAAGTGGTTTAACCCAACAGCAGGTATATGAAAAGCTGGTCGCTGCCAGTGGCCGGTTCAGGAACGTGATCGTTATCCCGATCCAGATCCCTACCATCGGCGGTTTTGCTTCCAATCAGCCCATCGAATATGTAGTGCAGGCGCCTGATCTGAAAAGCCTGATCGATGTAATGCCCAAACTGACCGCCGCTACAGCCGGCAGTAAAAAGCTGAGTTTCGTAAATCCTGACTTCAAAGTGAACAGGCCCGAGATCAGTATTAACATCGATCGTCAGCGGGCGGCCCAGCTGGGTATCTCTACGCAGGAGATCGGCCGTACGCTGCAGTTAGCATTGAGTGGCCGGCGGTACGGATACTTTATTTACAATGACCGCCAGTATGAAGTGATCGGGCAGCTTGAACGTTCAGAGCGTTCCACACCGGAAAATCTTCGTTCGCTGTTCCTGAAATCTGCTAATAACGAAATGGTGCCGCTTGACAACCTGGTGTCACTGCATGAAGGGATCAGTCCGCCCGCTATTTACCGCTACAATCAAAGCTACAGTGTAACCATACAGGCTACGCCGGCTGCAGGCGTGAGCATGGGCGAAGCGCTGGATGAAATGGATCGCATTGCCAAAGAAACCCTGCCGCCGGGTTTCAGAACAACACTCGCAGGACAAAGCCGGGATTACCGGGAAAGTAGTTCAAGCCTCGTGTTTGCTTTCATCTTCGCCATCATCCTGATCTACCTGGTACTGGCGGCGCAATTCGAAAGCCTGATCGATCCGTTTATCATCCTGCTTACCGTGCCTATGGCTGTAACGGGCGCCCTGATCAGTTTGTGGGTAAGCGATAGTTCCATCAATATCTTCAGCCAGATCGGCATGATCATGCTGATAGGTCTGATCACCAAAAATGGGATCCTGATCGTGGAATTCGCCAATCAGCGGAAAAAAGACGGATTAAGTGTACGGGATGCCGTTATACAGGCGGCTGCCTCCCGCTTCAGACCCATTCTGATGACCACTCTGGCCATGATCTTTGGTGCGCTGCCCATTGCCCTCAGCCTGGGTAACTCTTCCGGAAGCCGCGCATCACTGGGTATTGTAGTGGTAGGGGGATTGGTGTTCGCCGGTATTCTTACCCTCTTCGTGATCCCTGCCGTGTACAGTTATTTCAGCCGCAAAGCGAGGCCCGTGCAAAATGATGTAAACGGAACTGCAGTATCTACTGCTGTTTCATCTCTTCAACCCAATACAGTATTATCATGAGATCACTAGCATTTCTTACGTATTTAAGCCTGTTTTCGATGATCGCACCGCTTGCGATCCTGGCGCAACCCGAAAAAAAACTCAGTTTATCCGATGCCGTATTGCTGGCAAAACAACATAACCGTGCTTTGAAAGCAAGTTCACTGGATATTTCCATGGCCCGTGAGCAGGTGCGGCAGGCAAAAAGTCTTTCGTTGCCTTCAGCCCAGTTGGGAGCACAGTACCTGCATTATTTTGCCTTGCCGGCCTTTTTCGGATTTGGGGAGAACGGCAGCGCCAGCAAGATCCCATACGCCCGCTTTGGCGGCCGCGATCAGTTTGCCGGAACCATCAACGCCAGCTATTCCGTGTACAATCCCATGGCAGCGCCCACCCGTAAAGCCGCGCAATTGCAGGAGCGGCTATCACAAACATCTTACCGGCAGTCATCCATCGACCTGGTGGCAGATGTACAGCAAACCTATCTTGGCATACTGGTGCTGGCGGAGCGGGTGAAGCTGCAGCAGGAAAGTTTGTTGCGTAATGAGAAGGCGTTGGCTGATGCAAGGTCTTTGCTGGCGCAGGGGCGGGGTTTGCGGGTAGATACGCTTCGTGCATACACAGCTGTGCAAAATCTGAAACCGGATATACTAAAACTTAATTATGCGATAGAAGTCGGCAAACAACAACTGATCACGCTGATGGGAACAGATTCGCTCACGCAGATCAGCTTAACTGATTCACTGGCGATACAGGCGCCCGCCGCGGTACCAACAGAAACTGAATTATATGAACAGGCATTGCGTCAGCGGCCCGACCTGCAGGCCCTCGCGTTGCAGCAACAGGTGAGTGAACAGCAAACAGCACTGGCCAAAGCAGCGCGGCTGCCGGTGGTGTCTGTTATCGGCCAGTACCAGCTGACAAGCCAGGCGCGTAGATTGGATTTTGTAAATGCCAACTGGCCTTCCACCTCTTTTGCAGGAGCACAGGTGGCATTACCCCTGTTCACGGGGTTTAGCAATCAGGCAAAGATCAGGCAGGCAGAATTGGCGCATCAGCAGTCCGGGATTCGGCTTACAGAAGCACAGCAGGCTTTGAAAACGACGGTTAAGCAGGTGATCGCCGATCTGAAAGAGACCTATGACAGAATGCAAACGCAATTGAAGGTCAAGGAAACGGCTTTGCAATCGTATGAGATCGTACAGTACAGATACGAAAAAGGCGTAACGTCCAGGCTGGAATTAACAGATGCAGAACTGGCTTTAACGGCCGCTCAACTGAATTACCTCGAAGCCGTTTACGAATATAGAAGTGCTGAAATTGCATTGGCAAGAACGAGCGGTTTGGAAGGCGTAGCTAAATAGGATAGGAGATGGGGGTAAACAATGGTGCCACACCCGCAAGGTGTGGCACTTGTATGTTTAGGGCTTCCACCCATTGTATTTTCGAATGAGCTCCCTCGCTTTCAACCCTGATGGTTTCATGTCTTTGTCGGTCCAGTTCCCGGTCGATGAGGCCGTGGGCAACAAAACCGAGCAGGTTTCATCTTTGTCAGACACCGACCACGTGATCCAGCTGATCCTGTTCTTCTCCGCCCAGTTGATCCATTCATTCCATTCCGCCTCGTTCAGCGGACCATTACCTGTAGCTTCCATACCGGCCGATTCGGAGATGAAGATGGGTAATTGTTTTTTAATAGCATAGTCACCGCGGTCGCGGAGAGATTGTTTATGGGTGGCTGCATAAAAGTGAAGCGTGTACATGAGGTTGTTATATCCTTCGATAGGATCATCGGCCACCAGGTGTATATCCTGGTCCCAATGCGGCGACCCCACCAGGATGATATTATCCGGATCGATGGCCCTGATCGTTTTAATAAGCTCGATGGAATATGCCTTTACATCGGCCCATGATTGCCGTTCGGGTTCATTGAAGATTTCATAAATGATATTTGGCTGTTTACCGTAGGTGGTTGCTATTTCAGTAAAGAACTGTTTTGCTTCCTCCAGTCTAATATTATGGCTATGCCAGTCAACGATCACATAAATACCTTCCTGAATGGCTGCATCGATCACTGCTTTTATCTGCTCTTTCGACCAGGCCGGCGCTTTGATATAGCCGCGATCAGGTTCTACACCCATGGCTGCACGTACCACATTGCAGCCCCAGTCTTTTTTTAACCAGCTTACTGTGCCGGCATTGTAAAACCGCGGCCACCAGTTATGCCAGCCATAGCTCATGCCCCGGAGTACGACCGGTTGTCCTTTTTCATTGACCAGCTGAATACCCGAAACCTTCAACTGACCATGTTCCTTTACGGGTTGTGCAAAGGCCATGGAAATAATAAAAAGGAGAGAAAGGGTAAATTGTATCTTTTTCATATTAACAAGCTTCAGCAGTTAAGGTGCTATATTTTATTTAAATAAAAAAAACAGGGCAATAAAAGCTGATAAATGGATAAAAAAGTAACAGTTACCCCGCGAGGGCGGGGGAGGCGCTGGCCTGTAAATTGATAATAAATGAATAATATATCTTTGTTCTCTTAAACGTTTAACATATGTTCGGAGATCTGTTTAGCAAATTGCAGGAAGCCCAGCAGAAAATGCAGGAAGGCAAGCAAAAGCTGGCTGATGTTACTGTTGACGGCGAAGCCGGTAATGGCATGGTAAAGGTGTCGGTAACCGGCACCAGGGAAGTAAAGTCCATTTCGGTAGATAGCCAGTTACTGTCGCCCGACAAAAAGGAAGAACTGGAAGATCTGCTGATAACAGCCCTGAACCGGGCGCTTAAAAATGCCGAGCAGGCATGGGAAGACGAAATGAAAGACGTTGCTGGCGGTATGTTAGGCGGCCTGGGAATGTAATGCCACATCAATTAATGCAGCAATGGCTGGCTGTAAGTACTTACGGCCAGCCATTTTCTTTTTTAAGAGCCAAGGCTCATTTATTGCCAGGCCAGCGTGCATTTGCCGATGGCGTAAAAGTTTTTATTATAGCGTTGGGTTCTGGCTGTATATATTACCGTGAAACTGCCATCTTCTTCTTCAATAGCGCATAAGGGTGTACGCATGGCATGGTCACCCGCATCGGCCCAAACGTTATCGGCTGTTTGTACCTTAACCCTTGTTTCATGCTCCCAGTGAATACCGTCTTTTGACAGGCTGTACCCGATCTCCTGGTCACCGAATGAATCAAAGATCATCAGGTAACGTCCATCCTTTAACCGGGTAACGATCTCGTTCTCGGTGAATACTTCAGCGAGGGGAAGGGGATTGAATGGTTCTGGCATTCTTTTCCAGGGTCCTTTCAGGGATGGTGCATAAGCCAAGCCGGTGGGCCATGGTCCGCGGGGCGTATGATTGTGCCCGTCGTAAGGAGAGAACCAGGTATTGCCCACTTTATACGGATTGAAACAAGCCACGGCCTGTTGTCCTTCCCACTCCTGCGATGTGCTGTCAGGTTCCATTATGACATCCATATCGGCATAGGGGCCGGCAATACCATCGCGGCCTTTTATAATGGATTTGGCGCGCCAGATCCTTCCTGCATAATCATTGCCGGGAATTTCACCTTTGGTTGAATCGCCGGCACGATAAGCTACGTAAAAGATGTTCCAGGCATCTTCTTCTTCATTGAATACAACACCGGTGCACCATACTTCTGCGCGGGGATTGCTTGCAATTCTTCCCGGCACACTTTCTACAATGGTCGATTGACGGTTCCAGGTGGCAGCATCGGGGCTGGTCCAGTAGGAGATGCGCATATCCCGGTGCGGCCGATTGAACATCTCATTTACGAACATGTGATAAACGCCGTTTATTTTTACCACCTGCCCGGTTTCAAAACCTGATTTATTGTTGGAGGCTGTTACATCGGCATGGTCGGCGCCAATTACGGGACCTGTATGTTGCGCCACCATTTTTAATACTTTTACTTCCGGTTTTACGGTGCTTTCTGTTTTTGTGTTTTCTTTTTTGCCTGAGGTCTTTTTCTTTTGAGCACATAGCGGCTGCACTGTCATGCAGGCAATTGTTACAATCGTTACAAACTTTGCGGCGAACTGCATCTTTTTTCTATTCATTACAATTATTTGCTGGTGTCAATAAGTAATTATTATGAGCGCGGCCAAATTTACATCATGGTCACAGAATAGTGTCCTGTACCATGCCGCACCAGGAGAATGTTACTGGAAGCGTATGCTCATGGCTGTTCTTTTTTGTCGCCGTACATGGCAGGCAGCTGCAGGTTATATTTTACAACGATCAATCGGAAGATAAAGATCAGCACCATCACCACTACATCTAACCAGTCTTTATTAAAGTTCAACTCCAGTAAAAGGAAGTAGATAAGTCCGCCCAGGATACAGGCGGTGGCGTAGATCTCTTTCCGGAAGATCATTGGAATATTGTTGAGCAGTATATCTCTTATTACGCCGCCGAAGCAACCGGTGATAGTGCCCAGTGCAATGCAGATAAGGGGATGAAGATTAAAAATGATTCCTTTTTGTATGCCGAGTACTGTAAAGAAACCAAGTCCCAGGGAGTCGAAAATAAAAAGGGTTTGCTGGAAATTTTTGATAATATTTCTAAACAAGATGGCGGCTGTAGCGCTGGCGAGAATTATAAGCGGCGTATTAACACTGCGCATCCAGCTAACAGGCAGATCGCCGATAAGCATATCCCTTAATGTACCGCCGCCAATGGCGGTGATGAATGCAATGATCAGAATGCCGAACACATCGAGTCTTTTTTGCATGGCAGCAAAAACGCCGGAAACGGCGAAGGTGCAAGTGCCCAAGATATCTATCAGGCGCAGGAATTCTGCTTTCATAGTAAATATATTCCGGTAAATATAGGTACATTATGAAACAGGTGCGCCATACTTCCGCTTGCGATGCAAAAGAAGTATGGCGCACATTTTTATACAACCTGGTGTTACTTGCGATCAGGTAAGCAGGGAAGAACTGCTGAAATTCACTATGTTCTTAAGCTTCGGACAGGCGCAGGTAACAGTGAAAGTTGTCCCCTGTTTATGCCGGCTTTTAAACTGGATGCTGCCATTTAGTAACTCCAGATAGCTTTTGACTATGTGTAAGCCCAGGCCTGTTCCCTGGATGCCGGTGGTGTTTTTCGCCCGGAAAAAATTGTTGAATATATATGGTTGATCTTCTTTCGGAATTCCTATGCCAGCGTCTTTCACCTTTATGGTGAGCTTACCCGCATTTATTTCAGTATGAATTTCAATGGTCTTGTTTTCGTCGGAATATTTGCTGGCATTGGATAATAAATTCAGCAGTACGATTCGCAAAATGTTTTTATCCTGCAAAATGTGGCTGTCGCCATGGTGGGCGTATACCAGGTTTTGCCCCTTCTTCAAGCAACTTTCCGTTTGGTCCATTATTGCCTTGATGAAACTCTTTACATTGAACCATTCAAAAATAATATCCGTTTTGCCCTGTTCAATTTTCTCTGCGGCCAGAAAATCGTTCACCATATCCACCAGGTGTTGTGATGAAGAGATGATGCGGTTGATATGTTTTGCCCGTTTATCAGCGTTCTTGCCTTCATTGTTGTAGCTTTCGAGCAGGGCAGTGCTGGTTAAAATATTGGTTAGGGGCGTTTTAAACTCGTGGGAAGCCATTGAAAAGAAATGTCTTCTCATGGCGCTCATTTCTTTTTCGCGGTTAAGTGAATCGATCAGTTCCCGGGTGCGCTCTTTTACCCGCTCTTCCAGTTCATTGTACACCTTTATATTCTCCAGGGTCACTGCAGTGATATCGGCCAGCGATTGCAGCAAAATGACCTGGTCTTCCGTAGGCACATGCTCATGTGCCCAGTAGGTGCCAATGGCCCCGATAGGATCATCGATGCTTCTTATTGGCACCATGACCAGACTTTTTACAAATGTTCGCCGGTAGATATTTATTGGTATGCGGCTGTCGTTGTAAACGTCTTTAATAACAACCGATTGTTTGTGAAGCATTGCCCAGCCGCTTATACAACTGTGAATGGAAAAACGCTGACCCTTCCACAAGGGGCTTATGGCATCTTCATCAGCATAATAGCACTTGTCATTTTCCCGCAAAACAAAAGTGGCGCCATCGGCTCCGCTAATTTTCCTGGCTGTTGTTCGAACGATAAACATCACGGTTTCAATATCTCTCGAAAGGGATAATTTTTGAACAGCCTGTACCAGGCATTGCACGGTCTGCTTATTCATCGAACATTCTAAAAGAGATGTTGATGTATTCATAATCCACTAGGTTTCATTGCTTTAAAAACTGGCCGGAATGCTTGATATTACTAAAGGATGCAGGTTTGAAAGAAGGGAGGGGACTAATTGCAGTAATTATAAACGTAATTTATACAATTTAGTTTAAAATGAAGCGGAGCCTGGCAAAAAAAATGCCCCGGCGATCTTGCCGGGGCTGCTGTATGATCGGTGCTGCTAATAAATTGTGTCCGGAATAGAGCACATGCTGAAAGCTATTCACCTATTTTGGATAACCATCGTTCTGGCCAAGGTTCCGGTTCACATCACGCTCTGTTTGCGGAACAGGCAACAGGAACTGATGATCCTGAACATTGATACCCAGCGCCGCCATCACTTCTTTATATCGTTTCAGGCGGATGAGGTCGTATTTGCGATGGCCTTCTATGAACAGTTCACGACCCCTGTCTTTTACCAGGCTGTCGATGAATGCTTCGCTGGTAGGCGTATTGGTGAAGTCAAGCTGCTGGGCGGGGTCTTTTAGGCCGGCCCTTGATCTTACGGAATCAACACCTGCAAATTTAGCGGGGTCAGCCGGATTGATATTATTCAATGCTTCCGATTGCATCAGCAGCACATCTGCATATCGCAGCACGATCCAGTTCACGTTCGAGTTATTACTGTTGGCTACATAAGACGGATCGCGGTATTTGTATACAAAAGGAGCAACAGCCGTACTTCCCACCCGATTGGCCATATTCCATCTGCTGCGAATACTGTCAGCCGCGGAATACCCATTCTGGAAAAAAGTGGTATTCACCGTAAATGGACCGGCGCCACCCAGTTGTGTAGGGTATAACATCCGCAAGATAATATTCGATGTAATGCCTGTTGTTACCGGGCCGAACTGTATTGAAAAGATATGCTCGGGGCCGTTCTTTTTGTCATTATCAAATACATCCTGGTATCTTGGCAACAACTGATATACTTTGGAATTGATCACCCGGTTGAGGGCTGCCAGTGCATTATGGTTGTCCTGGGCATCGGCAAAACTGGTACTGGCTCTTTGCAGGTATACTTTGGCCAGCAGGGTGGCTGCTGCACCGGAAGATGCCATGCCTTTATTAGCACCGGGGATCCGGTTCTCGGGCAGGCAATTGGCCTCTGCAAATTGCAGGTCTTCAATGATGGCCTTGTACACTTCTGAAGCCGCTGTTTCAGAAGGGAACAGTAAGGAATCACCTGCATTTTCTATCGGACGAAGCAAAAGGGGCACATTGCCAAAATTACGCACGAGGTCAAAATACCCCAATGCGCGAAGAAAGCGGGCATTACCAACGATATGGTTACGATTGGTAACGTCCATATTGATTGCCGGCACATTTTTGATCACATCATTGGCGCGGCTGATCATCACGTAAGAGCTTCTCCACCAGTTGGCGATCTCTGAATTGGAAGGCGTCCATTTGAATTGATTCAGTTCAGCACGTTCCTGCGTAGTAATGCCCACCAGGTGATCTGCCGGCAGTTCGGCAATAAGCCAAACGGTACGTTGGTAGTGCGTTTGTGCCTGCATGGCGCTGAAGACGCCGTTAATGGCGGTTTGCGCATCGGTAGCATTTTTATAAAAATTGGTAGGACTCAGAAAACTGTAAGGTTTTTCTTCCAGTTGCTTTTTGCAGGAGGCCATTAACAGAAGACCGGCGCTCGCTATAAGGAAAATACTTTTTTTCATAATAGTTCAAGTTCATTTATGTAAGCAATACGATCCATGCCCTGGCTAAAAGCCGAGTCTTAAACCTACTGTATAGGTTTTGATATTCGGATATGGGTTATAGTCAACATTCAGTGAGGTGTAATTGCCTTGCGTGTTGCTATAAGAGTTCACCTCCGGATCGTATCCCGAATAGTCAGTGATGGTGATCAGGTTCTGGCCGGTAGCATAAAGGCTGGCCGATTTAAAGATAGGGCTTACTTTGGGCAGCGGCAGGTCATAGGTAAGTGTAATGGTCTTGAATCGCAGGTAGCTACCATTCTCGATCAGGTCGCTGGTAACGCCCAGGTTACGGCGGTAGGTGCTCACAACACTTGGCAATGTGTTGCTGGTTCCTTCACCGCGCCAGCTTTGATCGGCTACATAAGCGAATTTATTGGCGAAAACGAGTCCATTTTCCATTTCGATCTTGTTTTCGTTAAGGATGTCAACGCCCTGCACACCTTGTATCAGCACGAAGAGGTTGAACCGGCCAACAGTTAAGTTACTGGTAAAACCATAGGTGAATTTAGGCAGTGCATGACCGATGATGGTTCTGTCGTTGGTGGCATCCAGTGCACTATCGCCGTTGAGGTCTCTGTATATGGGATCGCCGGGTTTAACAGATTGTTTGGTGCCGCTTTTGGTTATATCCGCCTGGCTTTGCCAGATACCGTCGAACACATAGCCATAAAATTCGCCAATTGGTTTTCCTACCTGTAAAATAGAGGAGAAGCGGCCGCCACCGGGGAACAGGTTGGAACTTACGTTGCCGGTGAATTGATAGGGCACATCACCGAGGTCGAGCACTTTATTACGGTTGGCTGAAATATTGAAAGAAGTAGACCATTTCAGTTTTTCCTTATCAATATTAATAGTATTGATGCCTAATTCAACCCCCTTGTTCTGAACGCTGCCTATATTCTGTGTCATGGTAGAAAAACCTGAGGTAGTGGGCAAACTTACCTGGAACAGCAGTTTAGTGGTTTTTTTGTCATAGTAATCCGCTGTGATCTGCACGCGGTTGCCGAGTATGGCCAGGTCAAAACCGGCATCAAAAGCCTTTGTTGATTCCCAGGATAGATCCGGGTTAGGCAGGTTATTCTGCGAGAAGCCGGTTACCCGGGTGCGATTCAGCACATAGCTATTGGCGGTATATTGTTTTATGGAAAGATAAGAAGGCAGCTCCTGGTTACCGGTAGCTCCGTAGCTGGCCCTGAACTTCAGATCGCTGATGGCATCTACCTCTTTCAGGAAGTTTTCTTCTTTCACCCGCCAGGCAAAAGCACCGGAAGGGAAATAACCCCATTTGTTATTCTCGCCAAAACGCGAGGAGGCATCAGCACGGAAGGTGAAGGTGAACAGGTACCTGTCGAGCAGCCGGTAATTAAGCCGGCCCAGGAAAGAGGCCAGCACATTCTTATTGGTATTTGAGCCGTTGTTGGCAGTACCGATCGCCAGGTTGTCGGTAAACAGGTTGTTGGTTGATAAGCCGGTAACCGTAGAAGTAACAGAGGCGTTCTTCCATTCCTGGTAAGTAACACCTGCCACCGCATTTATTGAATGGGTCCTGTTGAACACCTTATCGTAGGTGAGGGTATTTTCGGTAAGCCAGTTATAGTTGTTGTTCGTAACTACCTGCGCATAGCCATTGGTTTGGGCGCCAAGGTAAGAGTTGCTGGGGCGAAACACATCGTTGCGGAAATTGCGGTATTCGCCGCCAAAGCTGCTTCGCAATTTGAGGCCTTTGATCATTTCGTATTCAGCAAAGAAATTGGCAAATATGCGGGTGTTCTTGTTTTTATCACTGTTCAGGTTAGCCGCCGCCACAGGGTTCCCCACGTCAATTGCATAAGGTTGCGGGCCGTTTCTGAATGTATAAGCGCCTGTACTGTCATATACAGGTGTGACAGGGCTTGAAAGAAGGGCATCGAGCAGGGTACCGCCGGCGCTGCCGCCCGTAGTGTTTACGTTAGCCTGTAATTGCGATTCGTAGGATACCTGTGAGCTAAGTCCTACTCTTAGCTTTTCACTGATCTTGCTATCGAGATTGAAACGCAGCGTGCCACGTTTGTAATCAGAGCCAATGATGATGCCATCCTGGCTGAAATAGTTCATGCTCAGATAATAGCGGGAGTCGGCATTGCCACCGGTAAAACCCAGGTTATAATTGGAGATGCGGGCATTACGGAACAGTTCATCCTGCCAGTCGGTGCCTTTGCCCATAGCATTGATCTGATCTTCTGTATAAGGCTGTGGCAGTACAGGGCTGCTTTTGGCAGCTGCTTCATTAACAAAGCGGGCATACTGTTGAGCGTCCATCATCTCCAGCTTGTTGGCCACCTGTTGAACACCGGTGTATGCATCAAACGTAATGGCTTTTTTGCCTGCTGCGCCTCTGCGGGTGGTGATCATCACTACGCCATTGGCGCCCCGGCTTCCATAAATGGCCGTGGCAGAAGCGTCTTTCAGCACATCCATCGACACAATATCGTTTGGATTGAGCGCTGTAATATCTGCACCGGCATAGCCATCCACTACATACAACGGATCACTGCTTGTAGAGATAGAATTGGTACCACGAATGCGCACGGTAAAAGCGGAGCCAGGTTGAGAATTGGTTTGCGTTACCTGAACGCCCGCTACGCGACCTTGCAAGAGCTGGCTGGTACCGAACACAGGCGTTTTTTCCACGCTTTGTAATCCAACAGATGCAACAGATCCGGTAAGGTCTTTCTTGCGTGCGGTTCCATAACCTACCACCACCACATCTGTAAGTTGCGTAGGTACTTCAACTAATGTGACCGTCAAATCGCCAGTGGCGTTGGTAACATCCACTTCCTGTGTGGTATAGCCAACAGAGCTTACCACGAGTAATACTGGTTTAGTTTCTGGAACATTGAGAGCGAAAAAGCCTTTTGTGTCGGTGAAGGTTCCTATATTGGTTCCTTTCACTTGAACATTAACTCCCGGCATAGGTAAATTGGATGAGTTGAAGACCTTGCCGGAAATTCTCCTTTGTTGAGCTGCTGACTCATAGGGTAAACATGACCATAAAATGAACAGCAGGAAGCAGAGTTTCCGAATAGCAATCATTTGTTTTTAAAATTAAGGTGACGAAACGAGAGCTTGAAATTGATGAAAATGAATTGAACCGCGCAGTTTTTGTACGGAAACGTTTCCGTAGATGCTTTCAATAATGGCTATGGGGGAATAAATTGACGTTTTTTACGTTGCCGAAAAATGCAGATGATGGTAATACACATTCCTGTGTGTTAATTACCATCAATACAATAAAAGCAGCATAAATATGGAATAGCTTAGCGGGCCCTGTAGTCGGAAGGGGAAATACCAAATTTCGATTTAAAAAGTCTTGAAAAATGAGCACTGTTCTCAAACCCCAGGGAATAACAAATATCAGCAATGCTTAGCCCGGTAGTTCGTAACAGTTCCTTCGCCTTTTTCAATCTTTGCTCTCTGATCCATTGGGAAGGTGGCATATTGTAAACGGATAAAAAGTCCCTTCTGAAACTGGAAAGGCTTCTTTGTGATAAAGCGGCCAGCTCATCAAGCGACATGGCGCTCATTAAATGTTCTTCTACGACGGCATAGATGCTGGGCCGGAAACTTCTTTTTACATGCAGCAATAAGGGCAGGAGGGGGCTGTCTGCACTGGCCAGGCAGAATAGCAACTCAAGTATTTTGATCTTAGTAAGGTTTTCATCAACATTTGATGAGATATCCAGGTAAGGCTCAAGGGAGTCGATAAATTTTTGAATATTGACGCCAGATCTGTTTATAACGATTCCTGGAACTTCATTTTTATTGGCAAAGTTTAGCACCGCCAGGGCTACAAACTGTTTAACCAGTTGCTGGCTGAAGTGGAAGATCAAATATTCCGTTTTTTCTGTTTCATCTGCGGGCTGACAAAAGCATTTACAGGAAACAAGTGTGTTATGCTTAAAAGCGACCATCTGATCTTTATCAACCATATGGTCTACTTTGCCACATTTAATAGTGATTGCGCCTTCCCTTACAACCAACAATGTATTTTCTTCTGTACAAAAATCGAACTGCTGTTGGCCGGTTATAACATAAGCGGCAATAGCAGGGTAACCATTTAACAATAATATTTTCTGAGACCGGCTGGGAATAGCTGTATAAGCGGAAAGTTTGGTTGATTGCTGTAACATCTTGATGTGGTATTAATATAACAGAATTACAGTTTTTGCTGCTTCAGAAATAGCACATACGGATGTTCTGATACGGGAAGCGATAAGTGTTTTTGGGGAATCGTTATAACAAGAACGGTAAATAAAATTACAAAAAATGTTATAAAAAAAACAGTCGAAAGTGTAGATGCAACAATAATTTTTTGGGTAACTGCACGAATGTGCTTTTAAGAAGCAAAACTTTTAGCACTCACAGATGATGTTATTTTTCCACCGGCGCTACCGGTGGTTCAGCGTGCGAGAAAGTATTAATAGCCGCCAATTGAATTGGCTGTAGCAGCAATATAGTCACATTCATTTGTCGGGAAGTGCGGCGCCTTTATGTATCCACTCTTTGACCTTTGCTACAAAGTCGTCGTGCGTTAGCGGTGGTCTGGTGCCATAGGTAAAACTGTGTAGAACTAGCTTGTCGTGTTCAACATGTTCAATTAACTGGTCAAGGGATTTGAAACCGGTAAATTTTGGATCTTTAAAGCTCATGGCGAGTTGCCGTGGACTTTTACCCTGAAAGACCATTGGCCTCGCTGCTGTTGGCAAATGCCAGTTGGGATGACCAGGCGGAAGATGTTCGCCTTCCAGGTCGACGCTTTGGTGGCAATTGCTGCATTTAAGCGCATACAATCCTTTGCCATCAGGTCCGCGTTTCACACCCTGTGGTACACATATGCCTTGCGTTGATTATATGCAGGTGGCTGTCATCTCCTTGCAGGGGAACATCTCCTGAAGGATGACAATTCATACAACGTGGATGCATAAAAACAGCATATGCTTCTGCAAAAGCTGCTTTCGATTCTGCTTCCCGTTTCTTTTGATTGTCATCGGCCGTTGGCTTGTTTTGGGATACAGTAGTTGCTGGCTGCGCAATCGCTGATGACGCATTCAGGTTAGTTGGCCGGGCGGGCAGCACCAGGTTCAATAAACCAATGGCCAGCACGATAGAAACGATAACTTTCCATGTATGATTAAATAGTGTGAATTGAAATTTTTTCATAGCCCTGTTTTTAAGATGAACAACTGGTCAGGTAGCTGATCTCTTTATATCAGCCGCGAGGTGAATCGCTTTGCGGATTCGTTGGTAGGTTCCACAGCGGCAGATATTACCCGACATGGCATTGTCAATGTCTTCATCTGATGGATGGTTGTTTTCCCGCAACAGGATGGCTGCTGCCATTATCTGACCTGTTTGACAGTAGCCGCATTGCGGCACGTCTATTTCTAGCCAGGCATCCATCAACGGTTTGCTCAATGAAGCCTGTAATCCTTCTATCGTTACGATCTCTTTTCCAATCGCGCGGGAAACCGGCGAGATGCATGACCTGATGCCTTGTCCGTCAAGATGCACGGTGCAGGCGCCGCATTGTGCAGCCCCGCAGCCAAACTTTGTTCCGGTAAGTCCCAGCTTTTCTCGGATGACCCATAAGATAGGCATATCGGGCGGTACGTCTACTTCATATTGTTTTCCGTTCACTTTGAGTTGTATCATAGCAATGGCTTTATGGTGAAGCGATTGAAGAAATATTATTCCCACCAGCAGCGTAATTATTTTATGCAGTCCCCGTATTTACTTTTTTTATGGGTAAATTCCTGATGCGCTTACCCGTTGCAGCGAAAATGGCGTTTGTAACTGCCGGCATCATTTGTCCTACGGATGCTTCGCCAATGCCGCCCGGTTTTTCGTTACTGGGTACAATAAACGTATTAACCTCGGGCATTTCATGTATGCGCAGGATGGGGTAATTATAGAAATTTTTCTGCTGTACATAGCCGTTTTTAAAGGTGATCTCACTGTATAGCGCAGTTGACAAACCATATCCGATGCTGCCCTCCATTTGCGCCACCACGCCGTCGGGGTGTACGGCCAAGCCGCAATCGACGGCGCAGGTCACTTTATGCACTTTTACCGATCCGTCCTTTGATACCGATACTTCAGCCACCAGGGCAACATAGCTGGCAACTGCTTCGTACGCTGCAATTCCTTTTCCCCGGCCTTTAGGCAAGGGTGTGCCCCAATTGCTTTTTTCAGCGGCCAGGTTCAATACGCCCAGCAGTCGGGGCGCATCTTTATACAGCATTCTTCTGTAATCGACAGGGTCTTTTTTAACAGCGTGCGCCATTTCATTGATAAGGCTTTCCATGGCAAAAATGGTATGGCTTAAACCTACGGCCCGCCAGTTATCGATGAGTACCGGCCATGTTGGCGTGTTCAGTTCTATCTTTTGATCTTTTATGTTTTTTACAAAAGGTGCAGTATGCATGCCTTCTATGGAGAACATATCAACACCGTTAATAACGGCCACTTTTTCAAATGGTCCGCCGGTCATAACGGACTGGCCTACGCTGATCTGATTCCAGGAAACGGGCATGCCATTTGCGTCGAGCCCAACCTTGAACCGGTGAAGAAAGGCTGGGCGGTACATACCTCCCTGAATGTCATCTTCGCGTGTCCATACTGTTTTTACCACTTTGCCGGTTGCTTTCGCTATTTCAACGGCTTCACGAACGAAATCTGAGCGGGTGATGTTTCTGCGGCCAAAAGACCCTCCGAGGAAGCATGTGTGTATAAATACTTTATTGATAGGCAGTCCGGTGATCTGTGAAGCGGCCCGTTGATCATCTGTTTGGGTTTGCGTGCCCGTCCATATTTCGCATTTATCAGCGCTTAATTGCACGGTGCAATTCAATGGTTCCATGGGCGCCTGGGCCAGGAAAGGTTGGTAATATTCGGTTTCCAGTTTGTATTTGCTTTTAGCAAACATTTCCTCCGGATTGCCCACATCGGTGGCGGCAATACCTCCTTTATCGGCCCTTGCCCTTAATTCAGTCAGCAATGAATCACTGTTAATATGGCTGGCTTCACCCAGGTCCCACTGTACTTTCAATGCATCACGGCCTTTTTTCGCAGCCCAGAAATCATCGGCCAGCACGGCAATACCGGTAGGTATTTTTACCAGCTGCCGAACACCTGGAACTGCCATAGCCGCAGCTTCATCATATTTAGTAATACTGGCCCCTGATACAGGCACTCTCGACACTATTGCTGTTAACATACCCGCAATCTGAATATCCATTCCAAAGACAGCTTTCCCGTTTATTTTTTCAGGTGAATCCAGCTTTTTTATTTTTTGTTTTCCTATGATCTTCCAGTTGGCGGGATCTTTCAAAGGAACGTCAGCAGGAACGGGCAGGGCCGAAGCTTCCTGCACCAGTTCGCCATACCTGACGTTTTTGTCGCCACTGATCACATAGCCATTTTCAGTTCTGCATTCGTTGCTATTCACTTTCCAGCGATTGGCAGCAGCCTGCACCAGCAGGTAGCGGGCTGTAGCACCCGCTTTTCGGTAACGTTCAAACTCAGAATACAAACTGCTTGAACCTCCGGTGCGCTGTGTTGCATAAATAGTATGGTAATAGGCTGTATCAGCAGGCGCATGCTCTACCTGCAGTTTATGCCAATCGGCATCCAGTTCTTCTGCAATCAACATGGAGAGGGAAGTCCAGATACCCTGACCCATTTCACAATGCGAGAGCAGGATCTTTACCGAGTCGTCGGCGCCAATGCGGAGAAATGCATTGGGCATAAACAGGTTGGATTCTGTGAGCGCTGTTATTTTGCGGATACCTGCCGGTACACGAAATGCTATAATGAGCCCGCCGGTGGTTAGGGCTGTTGACCGAATGAATTGCCGGCGGCTGATCGATCCGGATTGTTTCATGACTGTTGGTTTTGGTTTCCTTACTTTCCGATAAATAATCTATAATAAAGATCGGGCATGAAACCACCGTTTCATTTATCAAATCCGTTCAATTTTATTGCTTTTCCGGGTCAAAAGGTTGTTTCTTCTTACCGTTTTTTATTTCATTCGCCGTCGACAAAGCATCGTGTACCGACTAATCGATGCCTGTGTATTCATTTATGGCAATATAAGTGCTAACCATTATTCGGTACCTGTAACAAATAATTATAATAAACTGGTTTCAAGTTTGTGGGGTTGCAGGTATGCATCAAAACTACCAGCAATTAGAATTGCAAACATTAATTGATTTGCTGGCAGAGGAAACGCAAAAGTACACCAAGGCTTTTATTAGTGGCAATTCAAAGGAGGCGGATCTACAGAGGGTAATTATCGATGCCCTTGTTGAGGAAATTAACACCCGGAAACGGGGCGTATCGGGTAGTGCAGATCAACAACTTGTTCAGCTATGATTGGTAATGGCTTAGGTAATTACTGAGCGATTGTTTCATGCCGGCTGCGAATGATTTCTATGTCAGGGTACAAAAAAGAACGCAAAACCCCGCTCAACGGCGGGGTTTTACTTTAAGAAACAGCACTTTGAATTGCATGGAACACGATTTGCATTATTACACCGGTTTTTTATTGAATGGATGAGCGGGGCCTTATGTCTATATGCGCCCCCTTTTTATTTTTAACAAACCAGCTCAAAACATGCATGGAGATATCCGACACATATGTATGGCCGAGGATGATCCTGATGACTTTTTTTTATTTTCTAAAGTCCTCAAGGAAACAAATAACAGCGTCAAGCTCACCTGGTTCCAGACCTGTGATGCGCTGTTGAAGTTCCTGCGAAATGAAAGTGATTTACCAGATCTTATTATCCTGGATATGAACATGCCAAAAATGGATGGTCATTCCTGCCTGGTAATGATTAAAAAAGAATTGACCCTGCATCATATTCCGGTGATCATATTTTCAACAGCGGGCCAGCCGGCTCATATGGAACAGGCTGTAAAGGCTGGTGCGTTGAAATATATTTTAAAACCACCTTCGCTTGATGAACTTAGAAAGGTAATTAACGAAATACTTAAGCCTCATGCCCAATGACCGGGGCTGATCTCTATTAATCTTCATATACTGCCAATCGCGAAAATTTCGGCCATAAAGCTGAACAAGGCCTGTGCTTACATAACTCTAATCCATTTCCAGCGTTGTGTGCATTAGTTTCTACGTTCAGGAAGTGTATAAAAAACAGTCCCGGCGGTATCGCCGGGACTGCGTTGAAAATAAACTGATCACATTAAGTCATCATTTTAAACCCCATAGTTCTATTTTCGCTTTCTTACCGTTTTCTCCGGCAGTCCGGTATACGAAAGTTACATTCTTGATCTCAGTATCCGCATTTTTCAATTCAATTTCCCGGCTTTTTTCGCCTGACTTCAACTCAGAGGCCAGTGAAATTTCTTCTTTTGTACCACCCTCAAATTCTACTGTCATGCTTTCAATATGCACAGCAGCATCCTGATTTCTCACCTGGAGTGCTTTGAATTTATCTTTACCAATTAAAATGAATTTATCCTTATCCGATTTGAAATCTACTTTTGCATCACCGATCTTGTTCCAACCTGCTTTGTCTTTTGCTATTACTTCGGGTTGTTGAGCGTTCAATACACTAACGGTTAAAAATGTTGACATAAGAAATAAAAGCATTCTTTTCATGGTCATTCTATTTTAGTGAAACAATGTTTCGGATATTAATTGCAAAATTTATTCCCATCGCTATTGTGTGGAGTTATTAGGACTTTCTGTTTCAACGATTAATAATTGAAATCAAAATAAATATTAGACGACGTTGATTATCTTGCGGTTAGTTGATATTCAAACAATCATAATGGTTGAACTGTTAATTAAGGAATAAAAAAAAGGATCGCGGGTCGCGATCCTTGCAGTAAGGATACTGGAGATATAGCGAAAACTCACAAAAAAACGGCCGGTTAGTATTCGGGTGCTCTACACCGTTAAGATGATAAGCGTGAAAAAAGGATCGCAATTAAGCGACCCTTTTTGGGTTTGCCTTACAAAAGTGATCTTACATAAATAAGATCATCACAATGAAAAGGCAGAACACCACTCGAAAGGATAAGGCAAGCCTTAACGCATGTTTATGGTTAATGGATAGTTGAGACTACTAAATTACCGCGAAGTGCGAGCCTTAAAAAATGCAGTTTGTCACGAATTCCCTCAGCAAAGAACGATAGCATGCGGACGAACATGGTGGTAATGCCCGCTTTGTTTTTTAGCAGCAGCGCCACCCGTATAACAGGGAGGGCTTCATTTTTGTAGCTTTGCCTGTATGAATACCCACAAGCCCAACAAACAATTTTATCTGATTCTCATCCTGGGCTCATTATCCGCCATCGGGCCTTTTTCGATAGATATGTATCTGCCGGCCTTTCCGGATATTGCCAAAGGGCTGCAAACGACTGTAGCACAGGTAATGTTATCGTTATCCAGCTTTTTTATTGGCATTTCTGCCGGCCAGTTGGTATATGGTCCTTTGCTTGAGCGTTTTGGCAGAAAAAGACCCTTGTATATTGGCCTTTCCATTTATTTACTGGCATCTTTGGGCTGCGCGCTGTCAGCATCTGTAGAGATGTTGATCGGTTTCCGTTTATTACAGGCCTTAGGTGGTTGCGTAGGCATGGTGGCCGCACGTGCTATGGTACGCGATCTGTTTGAAGTAAAAGAGAATGCCCGGGTATTTTCCATGCTCATGCTGGTTGTGGCTGTGTCGCCTATTATAGCGCCAACAGCCGGTGGTTATGTTACCGCAGTAGCAGGCTGGCGCTGGATCTTTGTGCTGCTGATGATCGTTGCGGTGATCATTCTCACAGGTATATACTTCCTATTACCCGAAAGCAAGCAGCCCAATCCCGATTTTTCGCTAAGGCCAAGGCAGATACTCAATAGTTTCAGAAGCATCATTGTGCATCCGCAGTTTTATACCTATGCATTAACAGCAGCTGTTTCGGCCGCCGGTTTGTATGCTTATATCGGCGGGTCGCCTTCGGTGTTCATGGGTGTTTTTCATGTAAGCGAAAAGCAATACGGATGGATCTTTGCGCTGATTGCCATGGGGCTGATCGGTGCTACCCAGGTCAACAGCGTGCTGCTGCGGACCTATACCAGCGAACAGATCATTAAAGTGGCATTGGCCTGTCAAAGCATTATAGGCCTCGTGCTGGTGATCATTACCCTGGCAGGCTGGGGCGATCTGTTCCTTACCATTTTTCTCATCTTTCTGTTTCTGTGTTGCCAGGGTTTTACATTTCCAAATGCATCGGCATTGTCGCTGGCGCCTTTCGGCCATAATGCGGGCAGTGCTTCTGCGCTGATGGGCGCTATTCAAATGAGCATTGGCGCCTGCACATCGGCCCTGGTAAGTGTGTTTCAGAACAGTACCGCATTGCCAATGACCGGTGTTATGGCCGCTTGTGCTATTGGGGCTTTTTCTGTTTTTATGCTGGGAAGGAATATTATTTTCCAAAGAGCCCGGGCGGAAGCGGTGGAAAAAGAGGATGTGGAGATGATCAGCACGTTGTAAACCGAATTTAGTATGTTTGCGGTCCCTTTCTTAAAACACAGGTATGAAATATTCTCAATGGATAGGCATTGCAGCGGCTATTATTCTTGTTATTGCTGGTTTTTTGCCCTGGACATACCATCCTGACCTTGATAAAAACTTTACCGGCTTTTTTACGGAAAACAATGTCTACGGCAAGCCGGGGCGCGTATTTATTGTCTTGTCGGCGATCACTATAATGTTTTTTGCGGTGCAACGCATTTGGGCCAAGCGATGGAACGTGTTTATGTGCGCTATCACGTTATCTTATGCCATAAAAAGTTTTATTGTTTATTCAGGCTGTTACCGCGGGATTTGTCCGGATAAAAAAGCCGGATTATGGATCATGTTGTTGTCTGCGATCCTGATGATGGCAATGTCTTTGTTCCCCGATATGAAGTTGAAAGCAGAAGAAAAATTAAAAAGCTGAAATAAGGATATTGTCGTTTATCTTTTAATTGTATACATAATTTGCCAAAAACATTGCTGAAAATTATATTGTGCCTGCCGCCGGCGCCGGACATGGCAAAAATTTCACCCTGGTAGTATTCGTGCTTCACATCAGTGGCATTTCCAGGTATTCTTCAATGGTGTAATGTTTCCTGTAGTAGTTAGGCGCAGCTTCATTTACTGCTGAATTATGCTCCATTTCAAGCCGTCCTGAAATGTAACCTATTTATTGCGGTTGTCCTCTTGTTGCTTCTTATTTTCCATACCATTAGAGTACGAATTTTCAAATGAATTATCTTTCAAATATTTTGGCCACACCGAATGCTGCACTGGCTGCTGCAGCACCTATCAGCATCACTTTTAGCGCACCGGCTAACGGAGCGACACCCGTCATGCGGCTCTTAAAATATCCAAATGCAAACAGGCAAATCAGGGTGACTATCGACGATATCTTCAACGCTTCAACAGGCGTGTCGATAAAGAAATAAGGGCTTAAAGGTACCAGTCCGCCTATCACATACGATAAACCGATATTTAGAGCCGATTTTGCAGCCCGGCCGGGATCGGGTTTGTCAAGGCCGAGTTCATGTTTCATCATAAAGTCAACCCATTTTTGTTTGTCCCGGGCTATTTCTTCAACTGCTTTATCCTGCACTTCCTTGCTTAGTCCCAGGTTTTCGAAGAACCCGCGCACTTCTTCTTTTTCTTTTTCAGGCACCAGTTCCACTTCTTCATGTTCTCTTTTGAGTTCACTATTATAATGGTCAATTTCAGTCTTTCCCGCAAGATAACCACCGAGTCCCATAGCAATGGAACCGGCGGCTATTTCTGCAATACCGGCAATAATGATGATACCGGTTGACTGAACGGCTCCACTTAAACCAGCAGCCAGTGCAAACGGCACGGTGAGGCCATCACTCATGCCGATGACTACGTCCCTAAGCCATTCAGCGCTTTCCAAATGTTCTTCGGTATGGTCGGTATTAACCTGCACGTTCATTGTTTAGATCATCATTCAAAAATGTCAAGGCTCTTTTTAATGATTTGAACACATTCCAGGATCTGCTCGCGGTTAATAATTAACGGTGGTGCAAACCTGATCTTATCGCCATGCGTTGGTTTGGCCAGTAACCCATTATCTTTTAAAGTGAGGCATAAGTTCCAGGCAGCGTTCCTGTCAGGATGATCGATGACAATAGCATTCAACAACCCTTTGCCACGAACTGCGGAAATGTATGGTGACTGTAACTGCTGTAGTTCTTTCCTTAATAATTCACCCATGACCATTGCATTGGCTGCCATGTTTTCGTCTTTCAATACATTCAGCGATTCAATGGCTACGCGACAAGCCAGCGGATTGCCGCCATACGTAGAGCCATGTTCGCCCGGTTTAATGGTGAGCATAATGGGATCGTTTGCCAGTACGGCCGATACGGGCATGGTGCCACCACTCAGTGCTTTACCCAGGATCAGAATATCTGGTTGTACATTTTCATGGTCGCAAGCCAGCATTTGACCGGTGCGGCAAAGACCGGTTTGAATTTCATCGGCTATGAACAGCACGTTCGCTGCTTCACAATATTGTTTGGCGCGCGCCAGATAGCCATCATTAGGCACTACTACGCCGGCTTCCCCCTGAATAGGTTCTACCAGGAAACCTGCCACATCCGGATCCTGTAATGCTTTTTCCAAAGCAGGAAGGTCATTGTAGGGAATAACGGTAAATCCCGGCATGTATGGACCGAACCTGTCGTGCGACGAAGCATCGGTGCTGAAAGAGATGACGGTGCTGGTACGGCCGTGAAAGTTTTCGCTGCATACAATGATGGTAGCCTTGTTCTCAGGAATGTTTTTTACGGCATATCCCCAGCGGCGGCAGAGTTTGATGGCGGTTTCAACCGCTTCAACACCTGTGTTCATTGGTAACACCTTATCATAACCGAAGCAGCCGGTAATAAATTGTTCAAACTGGCCCAGTACATCGTTATAGAAAGCGCGGGAGGTGAGTGTAAGCTGTTGCGCCTGCATCATAAAGGCCGCAATGATCCTGGGATGACAATGTCCCTGGTTTACGGCAGAGTAACCGCTGAGGAAATCATAATACCGTTTGCCATCAACGTCCCATACATATACGCCTTCGCCTTTTTGCAAGACTACCGGCAGTGGATGGTAATTATGCGCGCCATATTTTTCTTCAAGATCGAGGTAGTACTTTGTTTTGTCAGATAACGTGTAAACCATAAGCAGAAAAAATGAAAATATAATTAAGCAATGAATGATCAATAAAAGCCAGGAAAGACTGGTATATACGCACGTAGTCCTGTCCCGACAGCGCCGGGACAGCAAAGGTTATCCTCGATGATTCAGGAAATCGAGATTGCAGTGAAGAAAGTGTAGTATGTGCGCTTTGCTGTTGATAGCAATATATTTACGGCAAATATAATCAATTTCAGGCGAGCGCTAAAATGATGAATGTATTAAACTACCAGATAAATAGACAAATCATTGCAGGTAGAATACCGCATAATGCGCAGGCCATTGGAAGGCAGGCAGTTGCTGTTTGGGAAAGATGCCGAAAAAGCAGGAGCCGCTGCCTGTCATGGAAGCATACAGCGCACCGGCTTCATATAATTTTTCTTTAATGGCCTTCAGTTCAGGATACTGAATAAATACCGGGGCTTCAAAATCGTTCCTTAACGCCAAACGCCAGCTGGTAATGGGCTGCCGGATGATCTCCTGCAAAGGCAGCGGCGATGGGGCAGGGGTGAGTTGTGAAAAGGCCCAACCGGTATTGATATGAATGCCTGGGTGCACTACGAGAAAAGAATACGCTGACAGGTCGAGTTGTACAGCCTGCAGCAATTCACCGCGGCCGGTTGCGTAGCAGGGTTTGTTGATGATGAAGAAAGGACAATCACTGCCGAGTTGCAGGGAATAGTCGAGCAGTTTCTCGCGCGACAAATTCAGCTGGAATTTATCGTTCAGCAATTGCAGCGTGAAGGCGCCATCTGCCGAACCGCCACCGAGGCCGGCGCCCATGGGAATGGCTTTGTGCAGGTACAGGTGCACGTCAGCAAGCTGCGGATGATCTTTTTTGAGTAGGTGATAGGCTTTGATGCAAAGATTATCTTCCGGTTTGCCTTGAACCGGCAGGCCGCTCAGCTGGATTGAAACGGGGTTGTTTTCTGCTGTATGTGTTGGTGATTGCCGGGTGACGACTTCCAGGGCGTCGTGCAGCGGCAAAGGATAAAAGATGGTTTCCAGGTCGTGGTAACCATCTTCGCGTTTGCGGGTCACATGAAGACCCAGATTTATTTTACAATTGGGAAAAACAACCAAAGGAAGAAATTTTGGGATTTTGAGATTAGCGATTTTGTGATCTAGATCCCGAGATCCAGAATCAGCCATTATGTTTATTGGTTCAGTAATTTAAATCTCAAAATCTCGAAATCAGCAATCAGAAATTAAATTACCCGCGGTTGCGTTTGCGGCTGTTAATTTCATCGCGGATAGCAATGGCCCGGATGTAATCTTCCTGTTCGAGCACCTCGTTCAACAGAGTGTTCAGCTCATCGAGCGTAAGTGTTTTTAAGTCATCAGTACCGGCAGAAGATTCGGCAGCTACCGCTTCGCGGGGCTGTTTTTTCTTGCCCGATGGATCTTCCATCAAAATACCGGCACTTTCGAGAATATTGTCGTAGGTATAAATAGGGCATCCGAAGCGAACGGCCAGGGCCAGTGCATCAGATGTTCGGGAATCAATTTCTACAGTATCGTGCTCACTTACACAAACAAGCTTCGAGTAAAAAATGCCTTCCTGCAGATCGCAGATCACGATCTCCTGCAGATCAATATTGAAGGCATTCATGAAATTTTTCATCAGGTCATGCGTAAGCGGCCGGCTTGGATGCATTTTTTCCAGCGCCACAGCTATTGCCTGCGCTTCAAAGCCGCCGATCACGATCGGAAGCCGGCGCAACCCGTTTACTTCTCCCAACACAACAGCGTAGGAATGAGTTTGTGTGATGCTGTGTGACAAGGCAACTATTTCCAACTCTATTTTCTTCATAACGAAAGCACGAAACTAAGGGTTTTTATTCAAAAAATGAGCCCAAATCATTTAGCCTCATTTCATTGAATATACCGGGTTAATTTATGCCATTCCTTTCAGCTTTTTTACCGCTTCCGTTATTTTGGGTATTACTTCAAATGCATCACCCACAATACCATAATCGGCTGCTTTAAAGAAGGGGGCTTCGGGATCTTTGTTTATAACAACGATCACCTTGCTGCGGTTTACACCGGCCAGGTGCTGTATAGCGCCCGAAATGCCGACTGCAATATATAAATTAGGCGCAATAGTAAGACCGGTTTGTCCAACATGTTCATGGTGCGGGCGCCAATGTTCATCAGCCACCGGGCGGCTGCACGCGGTAGCTGCCCCTAAAGCATGGGCCAGGTTCTCGATCAAAGCCCAGTTGTCGGGGCCTTTCAGGCCACGGCCACCGCTTACCACCACTTCAGCTTCGCTTAACGGAACTTCGCCGGAGGCCTTGTTTACAGCCTTGATTTTTACTTTTGGCGCATCTACCGTAGCATTAAAAGGAGCCACTTCGGCGGTACCGCTGCCTTCTGTTACCTGGTAAGAGTTGGGATTGAGCGAAATGATCTTGATATCGGAATTGATGGTATAGGTGGCAAAAGCTTTACCTGAAAAAACGTTTTTCTTAACCATGAAGCCATTGGCAGTTTCCGGCAGGGCAACGGCGCCGGGTACCAGTCCGGCCCTGAGGCGGGCAGCCAGGCGGGGCGCAATGGCCTTACCATCAACATTGTTTGAAAAAATGATCACTTTTGAGCCCGCAGCCTGTGCCACCTGGGCAATTACTTTGGTGAAGACCTGCGCATCGAAGTGATTGAGTGCGTCGTTTGCCACATGATGTATCTTTTTTACCCCATATTTACCAAGGGCAGCCAGTTGATCGGCAGGAACGGCGCCTAAGACCACCCCTTCAGCAGTGGTGCCTAATTGTTCAGCGACTTTGGCGCCATAACTCAATACTTCGTAAGAAGCTTTTTTTACATGGCCATCGGCCTGATCTATAAAGACTAAAACCATAATTTGTTAATTTGATAATTAGCTAATGTGATAATGAAATACACGATCAGATTAGCAAATGGGATTTGTGATGAATAAAGAACCGAACGTACAAGTGTGCGACGCAACGGAAGTTTAATAGTTATCCAGCTGCCGGGACAATGAGCATATCAGCTAATTAGCACATCAGCACATTTAGATGATCTTCGCTTCTTCGTGTAGCAAACGCACCAGATCGGCGGCGTTTTCGGCCGGGATCAGTTTAACGCCCGCTTTAGCCGGTGGTAGTCCAAAGCTGGAAACAGTGGTAAGGGTATCTGCCGCAACCGGTTCCAGCACTTTTAAAGGCTTGGTGCGGGCGCCCATGATACCCTTCATGTTGGGAATACGCTGTTCGGCCATCCCTTTCTGACAGCTAACTACCACGGGTAAATTCACTTCACAAATTTCTTCGCCGCCTTCAATTTCGCGGGTAATGGTAGCAGTAGTACCATTCAGTTCAAATTTAATGGCCAGCGATACATAGGGCATATCGAGCAGCTCGGCCACCATGCCGCCGATGGAAGAGCCATTGAAGTCGATGGTTTCCTTACCGGTAAAAATGAGGTCATAATTGCCCTGTCTGGCAACTTCCGCAATTTGGGAAGCAATATAAAAGCTATCGGTGCTGGTGGTGTTCACGCGGATGGCTTCATCGCCACCCAGGGCCAGGGCCTTGCGGATGACCGGTTCGGCATCGGCGCCGCCTACATTTATCAGGTGTAATACAGTAGAAGGATCTTTTTCTTTCAGTTCAATAGCACGAACCAGCGCGTACCATTCGTCGTATGGATTGATGATCCATTGTACGTTGTCCTGTGCAAATTTCGTATTGTTATCAGTGAAAGCTATTTTTGCCGTTGTATCCGGCGTTTTGCTGATGCAGACTAATATCTTCATTGGCAATCGATTTAAATTAAACTCATTGGTTGTTTATGCAACCATCATGTATACAAATATAAGTGCCATAAAGATACATTTTGCTATTTTATGGATTTTTTAATTGAGGAATATGGATCGCATAACCCGACTGAAGGAGTTCCTGCAGGCCACTCCGGGAGATAATTTTCTGAAACACGCACTGGCATTGGAGTATATTAAAATTGGCGATGATAAAACAGCCCGGACTGTTTTTGAGGAAATACTTGCCCAGGACCCTGGTTATATTGGGTCTTATTATCATTTGGCCAAATTACTGGAGCGTACCGGCGACACTGAGGCAGCGATACAATGGTATGAAAAGGGAATGGAGGAAGCGCAAAAAGCAGGTGATAAACATGCTTATGGTGAGCTGAGGAGTGCGTATGAGGAACTCACTTTTTGATTTCTGATTTCCGATTTTGAGATTTCTGATTTTGAGAATTCTGATTTTGAGATTTCTGATTTTAAGATCTTTCGATTTGGCTCCTGTTATTTGAGACTTGAATTTTTTCCATGAATCTACTCCAACGATTTCAACAATACGTTTCAGACCATCGTCTTTTTTCACCAAAGGATACGTTACTATTGGCCGTTAGCGGCGGCCTGGATTCAGTGGTGCTGTGTGAATTGTGCAAACAGGCTGGTTATTCCTTCCTAATAGCCCATTGCAATTTTAAATTAAGGGGAGCCGAGAGTGAGCGGGATGCCGCTTTTGTACAACAACTGGCGCATAAATATAACGTGCCATTTCTGGTAAAGGAATTTGAAACGGAAGCACATGCGGAAAGCAATAAGTTATCTATACAGGAAGCAGCCAGGGAGTTAAGATATACCTGGTTTGAGGAATTGCTTGTTGGAATCCGGAAGTCAGAAGTCGGAGGTCAGCAGCCGGAGACCGCGATACGTGAAATGCGAGACGTGAAACCTGGAACCTGGAACCCGGAAACCGAAACAGGTACCGGGCAATCGGGCGATCCGGAAATTGAGAAACCCATTCATCACACACCATTCACCATTCACCATCTGCTCACTGCCCACCACCTTGACGACAACATAGAAACCATGCTCATGCATTTCTTCCGGGGAACGGGTGTGCATGGCTTACGGGGTATGTTACCAAAACAGGGCCATATCGTTCGGCCATTGCTGTTTGCCCGGAAACAGGAGCTGCAACAATTCGCCACAGAAAATAACTTGCAATGGGTAGAAGACAGTTCCAATGCCCTTGACAAATATTCCCGCAATTATTTTCGTCACCAGCTCATTCCATTGGTGCAGAAAATATTTCCTGAAGCAGAAAATAACCTGGCTGCCAACCTGCGCCGCTTTGCCGAAATGGAACTATTATATGAACAGGCTGTAGCGCAGCATAAGAAAAAGCTGCTGGAATATAAAGGCCAGGAAGTACATATTCCTGTACTGAAGTTGCAGCAATCACAGCCACTGCATACCATCGTGTATGAGATCATAAAAGACTTCGGCTTCTCACCCGCACAGGCAGAGGAAGTGATCCGTTTGCTGGGTAGTGAATCGGGCCGGTATGTACAATCGGCCACGCATCGCATTATCAAAAACCGCCGCTGGCTCATCATTGCCCCCGCTGAATCGGAAGAGGCGCAAACGATAGTCATCGATGATGAAGAGAACAAGATTGTGTTTGAGAACGGAACGCTGGCTTTTGAACAACTGGCCGGTAAGCAGGTACAGATATCCAATGATCCTTCATCAGCGTTTATTGACCAGTCTACCATCCAGTTTCCACTGTTGTTGCGCAAATGGAAAAAGGGCGATTATTTCTATCCGCTGGGATTAAGAAAGAAAAAGAAGCTGGCCCGGTTCTTCATTGATCAAAAGCTCTCGCTCACTGATAAAGAAAAAGTGTGGGTGCTGGAAAGCAATAAAAAGATCGTTTGGGTAGTGGGGCTTCGAATAGATGACCGGTTTAAAATAACGGATGCTACCAAACAGGTCGTTAAAATAATGTTTGAAAAGTTAGGACCCTGAAACCTGTAACCTGAAACCTGTAACTATTTACCCACTCACCGATCACCATTCCTGAAGGGATTGGCAAGGCTTTAGGTAAACGACATTGGGTCACAACTTACATTCGCATCAAAATCTGCTTGTAAAATTTCTTACTTTAAAAATGAATTCTTCCAGCACATGAAAATCGGAGAACAAATAACTGGTGGCAATGATAAAAGCAATACCGTATAAACCGCCAAAAATGTGCGCCGAGTGATTGATATTGCCGCCGCCGCGTTTATCGAGGTAAGAAGATATTACGATATACAGGAAACCAAAAACAAATGCCGGCAAACCCCATTGCGGGGGTAAAAATATAAGTCCGATCTTTTGCAACGGGTTCAGCATGATATACGCAAAGATCACTGCCGATACAGCGCCGGAAGCGCCCAGGCTCCTGTAATAATTATCTGTTTTATGCTTGGCATAAGTAGGTAATAAACAGGCAAAAAGCGACGTAACATATAACAGCAGGTAAAGCAGTTTACCTTTTCCTTCAAATATGCGAATAAAGTTGTCCTCCACATTATCGCCAAACATGTAAAAAGCATACATATTAAAGATCAGGTGGCCGTAATCGGCATGAATAAGTCCGCACGTCAAAAAACGATACCATTGTCTGTCATGAGTAACGGCAGGCGGGTAAAAGATGAAATCGTTGAATACTTTATCGTTCGTAAATGCTGCAATAGAAACCAGTACAGTAATAATGATAATGATCAGGGTTATGCTTAACGTCATTGCTTTTTATTGATGGCCAAAAATAATAAGAAAGCGGCTATGCAGCGTCCTATCCGGAAACTGCTGTTTGCCCGCAAATATGGGGCGTATAACTTAAAACAATAGGGCAACTGGTGAATTTATTTCCCAAAAAGGAGTGTTAATTCCGGCTTTGATCCGATTTTGCGTAGTCTTACGCTGGTGTATTTCTAACATTTTATCTATTTTCATGCTCGCTAAATTGGTTACAAGCTACTGTAAATCAGATAGTCACACGTAATCTTGTGAATAACTATTGGTTGCGGTCAGTTTTTCCTGCTGGCATGGTACGTACCTTGCTTTATAGTAAATGCTATTGAGATGCATGAAAGCATAATAGCCAATTAAAATAAGGAATTAGTCTTCATAGGTATAGAAAAGGCCCCCGATTTATCGGGGGCTTTTTCGTGATAGGTTGCCTGATCTTGTCTTAAAGCATCCCCGATCTCATTTCTTTAAATAGCAATATGCGTCGCTGCGGCATTTACATGCGCCAGGGGAGAATTTGAAATTTGAGATTCGGATCGTATCACAGAAAGAAATCCCAAAATCCCAAGATCGGCAATCAGAAATCGGCAATTATTGCCTTACCAAGGGCTGTGGCTGAACGGCGTTCACCACAACAGGATATTTTTCAATGGTCACGTTACTGGGGTCAAGGCCAAAGTTGATGGACTCCTTTACACCCAGGTATTTGAGGTTATAATAACTTTTCATCAAAAAGTTCTTCCAGAAAGGCATGTCGTTTTCATAGGACAAAAAGCTTTCCATGACGAGGAAGCGAAAATCACCGATCTTGCTTTCCTGGTACAATTGCTCACTTCTGTCAGATACATCCACTTCGCCTGTTTTGACCAGTTCATTTGCTACCTGTCGAAAGTAATAGTCGATCCGCGGCTCAATGCGGAAACCCAGGTTGAACTCTACAAAATAAATGTCGTCTTTCACAACAGTGTCAACCCGGTAACGCATGGCATAGGGCTCATCCAGTACATTCACATGCACGAACCAATAGATGTCTGCGCGTTTAGGCGATTTTGACAGAATGGAATCGATGGCCGTCTTCTCAATTTTACGCGAAGTGCCGGAACTGGTAAAACAGGATGGCACCGATGATGAGGGTTATATAACCGCCTTCTTTAATTTTTTGCAGGTTGGCGGATAGGAACGAAAGTTCTATCACGGTGAATAAACCGGTGATCAGCACAACCCATATCGTTGGTACCCGTTTGGTATACAAATAAAAATTTATCAGCACCGTACTCATCAGCATGGTGAGGGTAACGCTTAAACCAAAGGCGGCTTCCATTCTGGTCGACTCCCTAAAGGCAGGGCGGCAATTATTACAAAACAATTGGTAGTTCAATAACCTGCATAGATATGGAGCCGCTTAATGCATACTTCCTGCAAAATAAAAATTAGCAGGGCCGCATGGCCAGTTTTACAATAAAAGTCTACAAATTTGATAGCAGGTCCCGATTACTACCCTGCAATTTGTATAAAGGAAATGCCAAATGAATCCCCAGCAATTAAACACTTATGCCATATATAAAGATTTTGTATGCCTCCCTTCTAACATGCACCAGTATACTGGTTCTCCATGGCTGCCGGTCGGGCCAGCAAAATGCCGGCCGCGCGCCTAATATTATAATGATATATGTAGATGACCTGGGCTATGGCGATGTAAGTTGCTATGGCGCAACTCAGGTTAAAACCCCCAATGTAGACCGGCTGGCGCAAAACGGACTTCGTTTTACAGATGCCCATTGCGCGGCCGCTACCTGTACGCCTTCGCGTTTTTCGCTGTTAACGGGCATGTATGCCTTTAGAAACAATGCCGCCGTTTTACCGGGTGATGCGCCCCTGTTGATCCCGCAGGGTATAGAAACGCTGCCATCCGTATTACAAAAGCGGGGTTATACAACCGGGGTAGTGGGTAAATGGCATTTAGGCCTGGGCATTGGTACAATCGACTGGAATAAACCTATCAGCCCGGGCCCGTTGGAAACAGGGTTCAATTACTCGTTTATAATTCCGGCTACCGTTGACCGGGTGCCATGTGTGTATGTGGAAGGCCATCATGTATATAATGCCGATCCGGCTGATCCCATCCAGGTGAGCTACTCAACCAAGATTGGTAATGAACCCACCGGTTTAAGTAATCCCGAAATACTTAAAATGAAAGCCGATACACAGCACAGCAATACCATCATTAATGGCATAAGCAGGATCGGTTACATGGCCGGCGGAAAAAAAGCCTGGTGGCGCGATGAAGATATGGCCGATGTGTTCACGGCCAAAGCAAAAACATTCATCAATAACAATAAGAGCAAACCTTTCTTCTTATATCTGGCCCTCACAGATATTCACGTACCCCGCACGCCTCATGAACGGTTTTTGGGAAAGAGCTCCATGGGCAGAAGAGGGGATGTTATTCTCGAAATGGATTGGCTGACCGGTGAAATTACAAAAGAGATCGAGCGATTGGGATTGGAAAAGAACACCCTGATCATTTTTACCAGTGACAATGGGCCGGTGCTCGACGACGGGTATAGCGATGAAGCCGTGGAGAAAGTCGGAGATCATCGGCCTGCAGGTATGTTCCGGGGCGGAAAATACAGTGCTTTTGAAGCCGGCACCAGGGTGCCTACCATCGTGTATTGGCCCGGCACCGTAAAACCGGGCGTGTCAAATGCCTTGTTATCCCAGGTTGACTTCATGGCATCCCTGGCTGCATTAACAGGTTCCTCATTGGCCGATTCGGTTGGTCCTGACAGTAGAAATGTGCTGCCCGTTCTGCTGGGCGCCACTACTACCGGCCGGGATTATATGCTTGAAGAGTCATTCACTTTTTCGCTCCGCTATGAACAATGGAAATACATCATGCCGCAGAAAAATGGTACGCCAGAGTGGCTGAAAAGGAAAAGGATTGAATCTGGTTTATCACCGGAATTGCAGTTGTATGACCTCGAAACCGATCCGGCAGAAAAAAATAATGTTGCTGCTGAACATCCTGAAATCGTTCGCCGGTTACAGGCTGAACTAAAAAGAATACAATCAACACGGAAAAACCGCGACGCGGCGCAGAGTTACCCCCGCTAATGCCGGCGTGTACGTGGCTAAAAAGCACATTAAAATCATTGTAAGCAAGTCTATTCAAATTATTGACTGAAAAGTTTATGTAAATTGTTAGCGGGATTCCTGAACAGCTGATAAATAATTATAACATGTCGTACCAACCCGCTGACAGTTTAACAGCCAAAGAGACCAGTCAACCGGTTCCTGCAAAAAAAGCCATGCTCGGAGATCTCTCGGAGGATGGCTGGGCCATATTGATAGGGAGTGTTGTTATTGTAGCCATCCTGGCATTAACCACTTTGGTGGCTGGTTTCAAATTCCCCCTGCCAACGTATCAATGGGAAAATACCAGCGACCTGGCGACCAAAGTATTCTCCGGTAAAAATATCATATTGATCGTTCAAACCGGGTTGTTGTTCCTGGTGCTCTCCGGTGTGGCTATCCGGTTGTCGGGTGGCAGCATTAAAAATTATGCGGCCGGTTTCTCCCTGGTGTATTTGCTGGCCGTCGCAGCGCTTATTATAGAAGGTAACAGTACCATCTCTTATTATGGACTGGAATATGTGGTCTTTGCGCTGGTATTGGGGTTGTTGATCGGTAATCTCACCCGCATTCCGGTTTGGCTCAAAGAAGCCGCCCGTTCCGAATTTTTTATTAAAACAGGCCTGGTGATCTATGGCGCCAGCATCTTGTTCACCGATATTATCAAAGCCGGTGCACCGGGTATTTTGCAATCGGTGCTGGTGGTGCTTGCCGTTTGGTTCGTGGCCTTATGGATCTGCCGGCAATTAAAGGTGGATGATGAGTTTGGCGTAATACTGTCATCGGCAGTAGCCATCTGCGGCGTGTCGGCAGCCATTGTGGCCAGCGGCGCTATCAAAGGCGATAAAAAGAAACTGTCTTATGTGACCACGCTGGTATTACTGGTAGCCATTCCCATGCTGGTAATTCAACCCTGGTTGATCAAACTGTTGAACATACCCGAAATAGCAGGCGGCGCCTGGCTGGGTGGTACACTGGATACCACGGCTTCCGTTTCGGCAGCAGCGGAACTGGTGGGCCCTAAAGCCTCCAAAGTAGGGGTGATCGTAAAATTTTCGCAGAACGTATTGATCGGGATTGCCGCTTTTTTCATTGCCCTTTGGTGGACGTACAGAAAAGATCCCTCCAGACAAGGCTCCGAAAAACCAGGGCTGGGCGTAGTATGGGAACGGTTTCCCAAGTTCGTGCTTGGTTTCATTGCAGCTTCGCTGATCTTCTCGTTTTTGATACCTGCAGCCGTTACCAAAGAGGTGGCCGGTCCATTGAAAGGGTTGCGCACGGTATGGTTTGCGCTGGCATTTGTTTCCATTGGATTGGAAGCCCGTTTTACCGACCTGGTAAAAACGGAAGGCGGCAGGCCGGCGCTGGCATTTATAGTAGCGCAGGTGTTTAATATTCTCTGGACCCTGTTATGGGCTTACCTGTTGTTTGGCGGTGTGCTGTTTGCGGTTCCGGATATTGAGTAATGAAGCGGCACTGTGCCATGGTTGCCTTACGGCAAAACGAAAGCGGCGCAGTTTGATCAATAGTAAAATATACAATTGTAACCCCTGCTGTAAACATTTGGCTACCGCGATATTGCCCGGGGAACCTTAATTTCATGCCCGTAAAACATAAACCGTCACCATACCTGAAAGATCGCCATGCAGCTTCGAAAAAATGTCCTGCTTGTTACCTGTTTTCTCTGTTGCTTTTTTAATTCCCTGTATGCACAACCAGCCCGTGTTAGGGAGGATTTTGATAAGAACTGGACATTTCACCTCGGTGATATTGCCGGGGCTAAAAGTACCAGCTTTGATGATGCCTCCTGGCGAAAATTAAACCTGCCGCATGACTGGAGCATTGAGTTGCCGTTTGATTCAACCAGTCCTACAGGCACAGGTGGCGGCGCCTTGCGGGGTGGATTGGGCTGGTACCGGAAAACGTTTACCCTGCCGGCCAGCGACAAAGGCAAAAATATCTTTATTGACTTCGATGGCGTATACTGCAACAGCGAAGTGTTTATCAATGGCCATTCTTTTGGCGTACGGCCCAATGGCTATATTTCTTTCCGCTACGATCTCACCCCTTACCTCAAATACGGAAGCGAAAAAAACGTCATTGCCGTAAAGGTAGACAACAGCAGGCAGCCGAACAGCCGCTGGTACAGCGGTAGTGGTATCTATCGAAATGTATGGCTCGTAAAAACAGGCAGCACCTATGTCGATAACTGGGGAACTTATGTTAAGACGCCATCTGTGTCCGCTGCTTCCGCCAAAGTAAATATCACAACAACGCTTTGTGGAACCGGCGACTATTGCGATGTTACAACCACCATCCTGAACGCAGCCGGTGCTCCGGTGGCTACACAAACACAAAAGAATTTACATGTGGGGGCTTTACAAACAGCGAGCCAGGCATTTACCATTAGATCGCCGGTGTTGTGGAGCATCGAGAACCCATACCTGTATAAAGCGGTCACCAGGATCGTTAGCAAAGGAAAAACAACCGATGAATACAGCACTGTATTCGGCATTCGTAGTTATCAGTTTGATGTTGATAAAGGGTTCTTCCTGAATGGTAAACAGGTGAAAATTGTGGGGGTATGTAATCACCATGACCTGGGTTGTTTAGGAACGGCCATCAATACGCGGGCATTGGAGCGGCAACTGCAGATCATGAAAGGCATGGGGGTGAATGGGATTCGCACATCGCATAATCCACCGGCGCCTGAGTTGCTCGATCTGTGCGATAAAATGGGCTTTATTGTAATGAATGAAACCTTCGATATGTGGAAGCGCAGCAAAAACAAATACGATTACAGTAATGATTTTGACGAATGGTACCAGAAAGACCTGAAGGATCAGGTGTTGCGCGACCGCAATCATCCATCGGTCTTTATATGGAGCGTAGGCAATGAAATACCGGAGCAATGGGCAAAAGATGGTGATACATCGGGAGGGGCTTATTTGCGCACTATGCAGAACATTGTACGCAGTCTCGACGACCGGCCTACTGTTACAGCCAATAACGAGGTAGGAGCATCGAACCAGTTGCTGCAAACGGGCATTAATGAGCTGGTAGGGTATAACTATCATCATCAGCATTGGCCGGCCGACTCGGTGCAGAAAAAATGGGGCCGCAAACCTTTCATTGTAACGGAATCGGTTTCTGCATTACAAACGCGTGGGCATTATGATATGCCTTCCGACAGTATGCGCATCTGGCCTCAACGGTGGGATCTGCCTGTAGCCAATGCCAATGCAGACCTGACCTGTTCTGCTTACGAAAATTGTTTTACGCCCTGGGGATCTTCTCATCTGGCTACTTTAAAAACATTCTTAAAACATGAAAGCATCAGCGGCATGTTTGTGTGGACCGGCTTTGATTATATCGGTGAGCCAACGCCTTACCCGTGGCCGGCGCGCAGTTCTTATTTCGGAATTGTAGACCTGGCCGGATTTCCGAAGGATGTTTATTATTTGTATCAAAGTTTGTTTACCTCAAAAAATGTATTGCATTTGTTTCCCCACTGGAACTGGCAACCCGGGCAAACCATTGATATGTGGGCCTATTACAACAATGCCGATGAGGTGGAGCTGTTCATCAATGGCAAGTCACAGGGAGTGAAAAAAAAGGCGGCGGATGACCTGCATGTGATGTGGAGGGTAAAATATGAAGCAGGCAGGGTAGAAGCAGTGTCGAGGAAAGCGGGAAAAGTAGTGGCCACCAGATTGATAAGAACAGCTGGTGCGCCTGCCAGGATCATCCTGGAAGCAGACCGCCGGACAATTCAGGCCAATGGCAAGGATCTTTCGTTCATAACGATAAAAGTGGTAGACAAGGATGGCAACCTGGTTCCCGATGCGGCCAATAAGATCCAGTTTACCGTCAATGGTGCAGGTTTTATCGCGGGTGTCGATAATGGTGATCCAACCAGTTTGGAATCATTCAAAGCGAGTGAACGAAAAGCATTCAATGGATTATGTTTGGCGGTAGTTCAGTCGAACGGCAAACCGGGCAGTATAAAATTGCAGGCAAAATCAGCTGGACTCTCAGGCGCATCGATCGATATCATAAGTAAATAAGAAACGGTCTTTCCGTTGTGAAAGCATATATGCCGGGGTTATGGGCGTATATGCTTTTTTTATGACATCCTGTAAATGACTTGCCCAAACTTGCAGGCGTCTGATGTATGCTTGCGAGTCTGGGCAAAAGCAGCTTAATAATTTACAATTCAGTTACAGCGTTACTAAAGCGATCAGTAATTTATGCAATGACTATTAAGGAAATAATCCTGCGTATAAAGCCTGAAAAGTATCCACGATCAGTTCATTGAATTTCTTTGAGATGGCAGGATTAGCAACAGTGCCCTGCTCTGTTAATACCACGTTGCCAACCTGGTAATAATTGGTGGTATTATTATCAAAGATCTTGTTCACGCTATTGCCTTTGAAATAATAGCATCTGCTGAAGTTCAGTGAATCAGTGGTGAACACATAATTGGCTTTCAAAACCTCTTTTGTGCTTTTACTGTAGAATAATTCAACCCAGTATTTACCTTCCCGCGCTTTACCTCTGAAGGAAGCATGGTCCAGATAAACGCTTCCATCTGTTGCGGAAACTATTGAGTCGATCTGTACTTTCTGATTTGCAAAATTGATCATTGGTTGTGCAGGTGTTTGCGCAACGGTTTGTTTTGCATTAACATATTTTACAGTGGAATTCGTAGGTTGCTGCGCAAGGGCAGGAACGGCTACTGTGGCAAGTATAAGAGTAAGCAATCGGGTTTTCATATTGTGGGTTTTTTTAAAACTACACAAGTTATTTTACATCTGCAATAGAGGATGGAAAATAACTGTATAAGCTAAAACCCTTACGGATACAGGCTTTAATGTATTAATGTGGGGTTCAATGGGTTGAGGCATGCTAAAAGGTTAAGCGGGGAATCTGGGGAAAATTTGAAAAAGTTTGAAAACAGTTGCTGTTCATGCTTAAAACGGCTGAATCCTCAGCTGGCAATGGTGTTCAACGTAAGTTGATAGTTGGCTGCATAAGGTATGCGTATGGGCCCTTATAAACTTGATAACCGACAAGAAATATTAGTTACGGTAATGTATGAGTGATTTTATGCAGGATAATGAGTACTTTTTCGAGGTATGAAGTATGAGGTATATACTGATATCCGTAAGGATGCTGAACTTCGAATTTTTGAATTCGTAAGTATTGGGAAGTTTGGTGCTATTCGAAAACGAATTTCTTTTATGCCAACATCCTTGCCATATGTTTATAATTTAGCATTTGGAGATATTAATAAAGATGGTGAAATTGATGATATATCGATAAGTGATAATGGGGATCGAAATAAGATCCTGGCGACCCTTGCAAAGGTTTTAGATCAATACACCTATAAGTATCCTGAAAGATTCATCTATTTTCGGGGGAGTACGAAAGAACGGACAAGGCTATATCGCATGGCCATAGGTCTGAATCTCGAAGAACTATCTGAATCGTTTTAAATTTATGCAGAAATGAATAATAAGCTGGAGTTTGTTCCATTTCATAAAAACATGGAAATCACGGCATTTCTTATTAAAAGAAAAATTGTTTAACTTCATAACATGAAGAAGCTCCTCAAAAAGCTATTTAAAAAGAAAAAGAAAGGCTTACTTTCTTCAAAGGTCAGGTTAACCTATGATCCCAGGTTAGATAATGTGCAGTTGGGGCCATACGAACTAAAGAAATTAGAAGAAGCAAACTTCCATTTAAAAAAGATGAAGTCATTACCTAAATAACAGGGATCTATAAATCACTTAAAGAACCCCATAGGCCTTAGGCCCATGGGGTTTTTATTTGACGCATCGAGACACTAAAAGTTATTAATGTGCGTTTGTAAGGGTTAACCGGTATCGCCCTATTATAGTGTGTGGCAGCATGCCGAAAAGTTATGAAGGCAATACTTTGGTCACCTGTTTTAACCTATTTTCGCCCGCAAATTGACCTTTAGAATAAAGTACAAAATCGTATCACAAAGCAATGAAATCAATAACCTGGTTTAATCGGTCAGGACGCCTGGTAGTAGCAGCCTGTTTACCGTTTGTTTTCCATGCCTGCTCCAGCGGAGAGGCGAATACCACCAACGTCAAAGCCGTAGACTCTACTGGTGTAAACACCAAAGACAGCTCCGTAACGAAAGAAACTGCAGCAACAAAGATCCCCACAACACTCGACACCGCCCTCTACAATCGCAAGCTGGCCGAAATGGCCAACGGTGATTCCTCGGGCCGCTGGCCGGTAAAAGGTCCTTATCCGTTACCAGGCGCCATTCTTCCCTTTAAAAGGGTAGTGGCTTACTATGGTAACCTGTATTCGAAGCAAATGGGTATCCTGGGTGAATATCCGCCCGATGAAATGCTGGCAAAGCTGGCCGCAGATGTAAAGAAATGGGAAGCCGCCGATCCTTCAACGCCGGTGCAGCCCGCTTTACATTATATTGCAGTAACTGCCCAGGGTAGTCCGGGCAGAGACGGCAAATACCGATTGCGCATGCCTTTCAATCAAATCGATTCCATCCTGGGGATGGCTGCCCGCATCAATGCCCTCGTATTTCTCGATGTTCAGGTCGGCTTCAGCAATGTGCAGGCTGAAATTCCCCTGCTCGAAAAATACCTGAAGATGCCGCACGTACACCTCGGTATCGATCCTGAGTTCTCTATGAAAACAGGAAAGAGACCGGGCGCCGTGATCGGTACCATGGATGCAAGCGATATAAATTTTGTTACCGATTATCTGGCCAATCTTACAAAGGCCAATAACCTGCCGCCCAAAATGCTGGTAGTGCATCGCTTCACCCAGAACATGGTTACTAACTATAAGAATATTAAGCTGCACCCCGAAGTGCAGATCATCATTGACATGGATGGCTGGGGCGAACCTTCGCTTAAACATGACAGCTACAAAGCTTATGTTTGGAAAGAGCCTATACAGTTTGCGGGATATAAACTGTTTTACAAGAACGATATCCGCAAACCGGGCAGTCATATGTTAACGCCTGAAGAAGTACTCGCCGAGAAACCAAAGCCAGTCTATATTCAGTATCAATAAAATTAGTGCGGGCCAATCTGGCTGCATGATATTAAATCCGTTCCGCTTTGCCGGGACGGATTTTTTTTATACTATCTTTAAAGCAACGCAGGCCAAAACACAACCCTGTATGGCCTATAATGAAAAATTAGCAGACCGCGTTCGGGAAATAATATCACTCACCTGGAAGAGAAAAAGATGTTCGGGGGATTGTGTTTTATGGGGTAAAATAACCGCTACTTTATGGCAGCGCCCCTCTGAAATATGGAAATTGTTCTTTTTACCTGTATATTTATCTACACTATAAAAAACCCTAAGGACATTTTCTTTTCCGGGCATCGGCAGGTGCCTGGCTACGGGTCTCTTCCTTTTGAAATACGCTTTTATTAAAGGGATGACCAACCGGTACAGGATAATTATCGTACTAAAGTATTACAGGACTTTATTTGGACCCCCTATCAAAACATGATGAAATATTTACTCTGCCTTGCCGCCATTATGGTAGCGCTTTGCGGTTTTTCTCAAATGCAGACCTGTCCAACCAACATCAATTTTGGTACAGGTGATCTGTCATTCTGGTCAGCCAGGACCGGGTTAATGGGGGGATTGAATATAAATTATCCGGCTCCCAATGCAGGGCTTACCAACGTTCCTGAATACACCATTGGCAATACCGGTATCCAGGTGATTACAACGTCAACCAGTGATCCATATGGCTTTTTTCCTACCATTCCCACTATTAATGGGTATGCATACAATTATTCCATCAAGCTGGGCTCCACCTCCACAAGCCGCGACCTGCAACAGGGCGGGCGCAGCCCTGGTGGATTTACCAGGGCGGTCTCTTACACCATTGATGTTCCTGCCGGTCCTGCTACTGTTCCTTATACAATGACCTACGCGTACGCCATGGTGCTGGAAAACGGAACACATAATTCAAGCGAGCAGCCGATGTTCAGGGCCACCCTCAGCACGCAGGACAGTATCATTACCTGTGCATCCCCCGGTTATTATCTGCCTACATTCGATAATGCACCCGGTGGCGGCAACAGCACCGGCGCTACACTTGATTCAGCCGCTGCGCTGGCCAATGGATTTACCAATAGTCCCGTTCCTTTTCTCTCTTTTTCAGGCGCCGGTAATCAGAACGGTGTGTTGTTGTATGATGTGTGGACAAAAGGCTGGACCGAAGTGACCTTTGATCTTTCGCCCTATCGGGGCCGCCAGGTTACACTTACTTTTGAAGCTGACAATTGCACCCCGGGCGCCCATTTCGCGTATGCTTATGTGGCGTTGCGGAATGTTTGCGCCGGCCTGGAGATCAGCGGCAAAACCGTTGCCTGTACAAATACTACCGTCGAATACTCGGTACCAGCCCTGGCTGGTGCTACCTATGCCTGGACGGTGCCTGCCGGCTGGACGATCAACTCCGGAGCGAATTCAAATATCATTAATGTAACAGTAGGTCCCGGCGGCGGATTCATTACCAGCCATGAAGTGAACGGTTGCGCCGATCTGCGCGATACAATCCCGGTAACCACTACGGCACCTACTGTGGCCGGAAGGATCATGAGCGACACTACCGTCTGCGCCGGCATTAATAACTGTCCCTTATCGATCGCAGATGAGCGGGGAACTGTTTTAAAATGGTTGTCGTCGACAGACGGTGTGCGCTGGCAGGAGATTGCAGTGGCAACGGATAACTATACGGCGCAGAATTTGACGACATCAACCCGGTTTGCCGCTCTGGTGCAAAATGGTGATGCCTGTACGGTTGATACGGCCAATGCCGCTTTTATTACCGTTGATCCCAAGTCAGACGGAGGTAGAATAAGTCCCGACCTCACCAATGTTTGCCTCGGCGAAAATGTTGATCCCAAACTTACACTGAACAATAATACAGGCGCTGTAATGAACTGGCAGTTGTCATTCGACAATAGCAGCTGGAGTAATGTAACGCCTGCAAATAGCAGTACAACCCTGCAGGCAGGCGCCGTTTCCAGAACAAGCTACTATCGTTCTATTGTGAAAAGCGGTGTTTGTCCCGGCGATACCAGTGATGTGGCAACCATCAGGTTCTATAATGTGCCGGCTCCGGCAGCTACCATTGCTCCTGATTCAATTGAAATATGCCATGGCAAATCGGCTGTGCTGAGTGCAACCATTACTACCGGCACCAGCTATGCGTGGAGCACGAATGTGCCGTTATCGCCTGGTGGCAGCGGGGCGGTCACGGCTGTTCCTTATTCGTTAACTGCTACAGCAACTCCCCCGGTAACTTCCAACGTGGTGCTTACTGTAAATAATACCGGTTGTCCCAACCCATCAAAAGATACATTCTATATATACGTAACCGACCCCATCGTAGTACGTGCCGGAAATGATACGGCCGTTGTTTATAATCAGCCTTTGCAGTTCAATGCAACCGTGAACGACCCCAAAGCCAATAGCTGGGATTGGGCGCCCGCTTCTTATTTAAACAATCCCGGTATTCCAGATCCGCTTGCAGTCTATGATCTGAACGCACCGGCTGAGGTCACCTACATTGCCACCGCAAAAACGATGGCCGGTTGCAGCGGTTCCGATACCTTGACCGTAAAGATCTTCAAGACCGGCGCCGACATCTTCATGCCTTCAGGTTTTACACCCAACGGGGATGGCCGCAATGATGTGATCCGCCCCATAATGGCAGGTGTAAAGCAATTGAACTTCTTCCGGGTATATAATCGCTGGGGGCAGCTGGTATTCAGCACCAGTGAGGTTAATAAGGGCTGGAATGGCGAGATCGGCGGTACGAAGCAGTCGTCCCAGAACTTTGTGTATATGGTTCAGGCAGTTGACTATACCGGAAAAGTGATTGTAAAACGCGGAAGTTTTGTGCTCATCCGCTAACCGGCGATCGCTTTAAAAACCTATTCACCGCTATTTGCAGGTATTAAGATTATTTCTAATCCGCGCATTGCAATGCTGCTGCACCAAATTGTTGCCCGTTCAAATAGTACGATTTCTTAAATTTGATGTCAGGCGTTGACGTGTCAGGAAGTGACTTTTTTTCCGCACATTCATTGATCTTCGTCAAGAAGTATAACGTCATAACACTGTTAAAGCCAATTACTAACATTAACAATATCAGTAACCGAGAAATGTTATTAAGAAAGCAGCTAATTTATTTGATTATAAGAAAGGGGATATATAACTTGGTGCCATACCTTATTTCTGATTTGTATGACAGATGAGCAAATTATGCAGCGAATCATGTACAAGGATTCCGAGGCGTTCAGCGAGCTGTATGATAGAACATACAGGAAACTATTTCTATTCGCGAAAAGTTTGGTAGGAGATGCAGAAGAAGCCCGGGATATTGTCACTGACTCGTTTATTAAACTTTGGTCGCACGAGACTTCCTTTTCCAATATGACTCATCTACAGGTTTACCTCTATAAAATAATAAGAAATTCCTGTATCGATTACCTGCGCAGAGATAAACTCAGAATTAAAATAGAAACCCAGCTCAGCAAGGCAGAGATCATCCATGAAAATGTAATTGAAAGAAAATACCAGGAAGCTGAGTTGGTGACCATGTTATATGAACGTATAAACCAGTTGCCCGAAAGAATGCGGCAGGTTTTTAAACTTACTTACCTTGATGGGTATAGCAGAACAGAAGTAGCACAAATGCTGAACCTGTCAGAAAATACCATCCGCAATACGAATGCAGCCGCTATGAAAGCGATCAGGTTAACGCTGGGCGTAGAACCCATGGTGATACTGGCCATCCTGGCCGCCCGGCACATGGAACTGGCTTAAGACAGGCGCTCCTTTTTACATGATTTCCGTCAGTATTTAATACCACAGATCTGTATAGTTCTTTTTGGGGCTAACGCTCTTACATAAACTTTTTAGAGAAATTTTTGCGGAGCACTGGTACAAAATATTTAACTGTACGTATACTCATAGCCCGTATCCTTCAATAACCATTTTTTACTTTAGAGATACGTTTAATATCTCTGCAAAACCAGTGTAATGCAGGACAATAGCCTAATCAATGAGATACTTCTTAAGGTAATTAGAGGCGAAGAGCTTTCTTCAGTGGAAAGTTCTAACCTGCAGGAATGGCTGACAGATGCAGAGAAGCGTAGGCTACTGGACGACCTGAGAGATACGGATTACCTGCGTGAGAAATTAAAAGAGGCAGCTGAAGTTGATGTGGCAGGGGCTAAAGATCTCTTTTTTCAAAGACTGGCTATCGGAGAGCGCAATAGCATAAAAAGGCAATGGCAATGGAAGTTGTTTCGAGATGTAGCAACAAAAGCAGCAGCAGTTTTGGTACTGGCTGCTGCTTCCTTTTTCTGGTTCTATAACCGCAAACAAGGCGGTGATACGGTGACAAAGGGAAAGGCGCAACAAGCAGAGATCATCATTGCCAATGACGTGGCGCCGGGTCAAACAAAAGCGTCGTTAACATTGGCCAATGGCAAAACGGTAGTGTTGGATAGTACGGTAGTAGGGCAGGTGGCGCAAGAGGGTGGAATTGTAGTTGTGAATACCAGGCGGGGACTCACTTACCAGAAAAACAGCGATGAACAAAATGATGTGTTGTATAATACATTAAGTACAAAGAATGGCGAAACATATTCCGCGGTGTTGGCCGATGGTAGTAAGGTTTGGCTGAATACAGGCGCATCGATCCGGTACCCGGTTACATTTACCGGCAGCGAAAGAAAAGTAGAAATAACCGGCGAAGTTTATTTTGAAGTGGCCCACGATGAAAGTAAACCGTTTTTTGTTCATACCACCACGGCGCAGGGCGAAGGAATGGATGTGCAGGTATTGGGAACACATTTTAATATCAGGGCATACCAGGATGAGGCGGGCATTAAGACGACATTGCTCGAAGGATCGGTGAAGCTAATACAAAACAATAAAGAGACTTTATTGAAACCCGGCCAGCAGGCTCAGGTGAACAATGGCAATATTAAAGTGATCGGTGATGTAAATGCAGAGGCGGTGATCGCCTGGAAGAACGGCTTTTTCCACTTTGACCATGCGAGTATAACGGAAGTGATGCGGGAACTACAGAAATGGTATAATATCGAGGCGGTGTATGCTGGCGCCAAACCAACCGCGCCGATCATCGGTGATATAAACCGGAATTTAATGTTGTCGGAAGTTGCAAAAATGCTTGAATTGAGTGCCGATCTACATTTGCGCATCGAAGGTAAAAAACTGATCGTACAGTAAGCCACTGATTAAAATAACGAACGCTGATCTTATTTACTTCTGGTCCTTTATTCTTTAACGGCAGCCTTGGTTAATGCCATTTAAATGTAAAACCATATGAACCATTTAAACACCCCAGCTACACTTACATTCATTTATCAGTTCCATCCAGGCTCTCCCCATTAAGCCGGGCCATAAAAAAAGCCGGCGTGTCCACGAAACACACCGGCAGAAAAAAGGCCAATAACATGACTGATTAGAAATCCTATTATCAAACCTTTCAACAACTAAGGTATGCATTTTCGCAATTACCTGCGGACTGTTATTTCCTATACAGCCGCCAATACCATTAACTGTTTAAAAATCCTTGTGTGTAAACAAACGTTGCGCGTTATGAAGTTGACAGCGATCATTTTAACCATTACCTTCCTACAGGTGCACGCTGCGGGGCTTTCGCAAACCGTTACATTTTCAGGCAATAATATATTGCTGGAAAAAGTATTCGCAGTTATAAAGCAGCAAACCGGCTATACGTTCCTGTACACGGCCGATGTTATTAAAGATGCCAAAAAAGTAAGCCTGCATGTAAAAGATGCTGCGCTGGAAGAGGTGTTGGGTCTGGCGCTGAAAGATCAGCAGCTGGGCTATCATATAGCCAACAAAACAGTCATCATTCGTAAAAAAGAACCGGAAACCAAACAGCCGGCTAGTAATATAACGGCGCCGCCCGGTGAGGTAAAGGGCCGGGTATTAAATCATAAAGGAGAGCCGTTGGTAGGCGCCAATGTGAAAGTAAAGGGAACTGCAATTGCAGGCGTTACCAATGCGGATGGCGCTTTTGAATTAAGAGGGGTAGATGAAAATGCACTGCTCGAGATCTCTTACCTGGGTTTTGAAACGCAACTAATAAAAGTAGGCGGCCGTACCACCCTTGCAGTACAGTTGAAACTCGTGGAAAGTGAATTGGAGGCGGTTTCCGTGTCGGTATATAACGGGTACCAGCGAATACCGAAAGAAAGGGCTACGGGTTCTTTTGTTCAGATAGATAATAAGCTCTTGAACCGGGGAGTAACGATCGATGTTCTTGGCAGGCTCGAAGGCATAGCCAGCGGACTGGCGTTTTACAGGAACAGCAAAACAGAGCAGCCTGCATTAAATATCCGCGGGCGCAGCACCATCTTTGCCAATGCATCGCCGTTGATCATCCTTGACAATTTTCCCTATGACGGTGATCTAAGTAATATCAATCCGAATACTGTTGAGTCAATAACCATTTTACGGGATGCGGCTGCCGCATCTATCTATGGCGTAAGATCAGCCAATGGCGTGATCGTGATCACCACTAAAAAAGGAAAGGCGAACCAGGCGCCCCAGGTTAACTTTAATACCAATCTTACTGTAGCAGCAAAGCCTGATTTGAATTATCTGCCAACGATGCCGGCGGAAGATTTTATCGAGGCTGAGCAGATATTCTTTTCAAAGGGTTGGTACACCGCTCAGGAAAACAGCGCATTTAAAACCCCGTTAACCCCGGTTGTAGAATTGCTGATCAAACAAAGAGACGGGTTGATCTCCGCTGCAGAAGTTGATCAGCAGATAGCGAACTTTAAACAATACAAGGCAACCGATCAATACGAAAAGCTGTTTTTCAGAAACAGAGTGCTGACTCAAAATGCATTGTCGGTAAGCGGTGGGTCCGGCAAATCACAGTACTTCCTCACGCTGGGTTATGATAAAGACCAAAGCGGTTTTAAAAGGAACAGTTATGAGCGGTACTCGATCAATGTGTTCAATACTTTTAATCCATTTAAGAATATTGATATTAATGCCGGATTTATATACACGAATACCAGGACCGATAATAATAATCCGGGCATCAACGATTTTATTTCACCGGTTGGAAGGAAATACTATCCGTATGCTCAGTTTGAAGACGACTACGGCTTTGCCTTGCCGGTAAGTTTCGGTTTCCGCGATACGTATAAAGCGCTAAAGGAAAGCCAGGGATTTCTCGACTGGCAGTACCGGCCTTTGGATGAGCTTAATATGGCTGATAACACCACATTGCAGCAATATAACCGGGTAAATTTTGAGATCCGGAAAACATTCAGCCGGAGTTTTAATATTGAAGTAAAATACCAGTATGAAAAACAGGTTGGGAAGAATGAGAACCTGATGAGCCAGGAGACGTATTTTACGCGCAACTTAATTAACGTCTATTATAATCCTGCAGGCACCATAAAATATCCGGTGCCGCTAGGTGGTATACTTGATCAGGCAAACAATGAATTGCAGGGCCATACGGGCAGGGTACAGGCAAATTTCAATCCATCCTGGCAGAAACACAGAATAAACGGCATTGCTGGTTTTGAAGTGAAGCAGCTTGAGGTAAAAAGCTACCAAAGCAGGTTATACGGGTATAATCGCGATATCGCGACAAGTCAGCCGCTTGATTTTGTTACGAGATTTCCAACGAACCCGAATAATGTCCCTGTTCCGATCCCGTATCCACGAACAGTAACGGATGTGATCGACAGATATCTCTCTTACTATGCCAATGCCTCTTATACTTACGATGACCGGTATGTTCTTTCCGCCAGCGGCCGTTTCGACAATACCAATTTTTTCGGTATAAAAAGCAATCAACGGGTGGTACCCTTATGGTCAACAGGTTTTAAATGGAACATCTCCAACGAGGCGTTTTTCAAAAGGGGCTTGTTGGATCAATTGGCGCTGCGGGCAACGTATGGGTATAATGGTAACGTGAATAAAGACCTTACTGCGTATACAACTGTCAGATATGGTACAGATGCCCTTACCCGTATGGCTTTGGCAACTGTCGTGAATCCACCCAACCCTGAACTGAGATGGGAAAAGATCAGCATGATTAACCTGGGCGTTGTTTTCGCTTTAAAGAAGAACGTATTGAATGGTACCATCGAATATTTTAACAAAAAAGGAAAGGACCTGATCGGTGATGTGGCTATGGATCCTACCACGGGTATTACCAGCTTCAGGGGTAATTTATCGAATATCAGCGGGAAGGGCGTTGATGTACAGCTGACCGGTAAAATATTGAACGGGCAGCTTTCCTGGAATGCCACTGCTTTATTCAGCCATGCCATTGACAAAGTAACCAATTATACAAAGACATTTTCCGGCGGAGCATTGATCCAGGGTGGAGTTGGTGATGCCTCCAGTTTCACCCCGCTGGCAGGCCATCCCGTATTAAGCGTGTATAGTTATGCATGGGGCGGTTTGGATCCTGCTAACGGTGATCCGCTAGGCGTGGTAGACGGTAAACCATCAAATGACTACTCTGCTATCTTGGCTGCAACTGCGGCCGAACTTGTTTATCACGGCCCGCTGAACCCGCCCATTATAGGCGCTTTCAGAAATGATCTGTCCTGGAATAATTTCTCTCTCTCGGTAAACATCACTTATAAACTGGGTCATTACTTCAGAAGGCCATCGATCGATTACGGCCAGTTACTGAACTTCTGGGCAGGTAATAAGGATTTTGCGAACAGATGGAAGAATCCAGGCGATGAGGCATTTACCAATGTGCCTTCAATTCCTGGTCAGCTTCCCACAGTAGGCAGCAACAGGGATTACAGGTTCTATGCGAATTCAGAAGTGCTTGTAGAAAAGGCAGACCATATTCGCCTGCAGGATATTGTACTGGGTTATGATCTTGATAAGGAAAGGTGGAGAAGGCTGATCTTTCAGCGTGCCCATATTTATTGCAACATTAATAATGTAGGAATATTATGGCGGGCGAATAAATTCGGGATAGATCCGGATGCTGCTCCCCATGCACTGACGCAGGTGTTACCACAGGCTCGCAGTATAACGCTGGGCGCCCGTTTCGATTTTTAAATGTGGCGGAATAAAATATTGGGGTTTTCTGTTCAATCATAAAAATTATGCACATGCTTAATTATAAAATATTGCTTTTTGTATTCACAGTTTTCGCTATCATTTCCTGCAAAAAGGACTGGATAGAGATCAAACCAAATAAATCCCTGGATGTTCCAACCTCTGTAGAGGATTTTCAGGCTTTATTGGATAATTCGCCCATTATGAATGACGGACATCCGTCACTGGGCGAGGTAAGCGCCGACAATTATTATCTTCCGTATAATATCTGGCAGAATTGGGGATCAGTAAACAGGTATGCGTCGATATGGGAAAGTGATATCTATAATAATTTAAGTACTGATAATACCAATTGGAATTTTTCTTACCGCCAGGTGTTTTATGCCAATATCGCGCTTGACGGTATTGACGCGGCAGGTTCACTGGCAGATAATTCACCGGCATGGAATAATGTAAAGGGCAGTGCGCTTTATTACCGCGCTGATGCTTTCTTTAATATATCGCAATTATTTACAAAGCCATACAGTTTAACGTTTCCCGACCAGTTGGGAATACCCCTGCGGTTGAGCGCTGATCCCAACGAAAAAACAACCAGGGCAGGTTTACAGGACACTTACGATCGCATTTTGGAGGATCTGCATAATGCCATAGCTTATTTACCCGATACAGCACTGCATAAAACGAGGCCTTCCAGGGCGGCAGCCTATGCTTTGTTATCAAGAGTATATCTCACGATGCAAAATTTTTCCAAATCATTGCTGTATGCAGATTCAAGTTTGAAAATATACGATTCATTACTGGATTATAATACGCTTAAAACAACTGTGGCTAATCCAATTCCCGGGCTCAATAAAGAAGTGATCTTTCAGGCGACAATTGCCGATGATCTGCAAGCTACCCTCAATTGTATCGTGGATTCGACACTGTATAAAAGTTATGCCGCCAATGATCTTAGAAAGCAATTGTTTTACAAAGTAAATGCCGCTGGTCAGGCAAGTTTCATTGGGACTTATACCGGCGGTACGGTTGGTACAGGCAGCAAGGCTTTCGGCGGTCTGGCAACAGACGAAGTATACCTTACCCGGGCGGAATGTTACGCCCGTACAGGCAATGTTACTGCTGCCATGAATGACCTGAATAAGTTGCTCAGTAAGCGGTGGAAGACCGGCACCTTTGTGCCTTTTACCGCATCCAATACGAATGAAGCGTTAAATCTTATTCTGGAGGAACGCCGTAAAGAAACTCCTTTCCGTGGGCTGAGATGGATAGATCTGCGAAGGTTGAACAGCGAGGGTGCCAACATTACGTTGACCAGGAATATAAATGGGCAACTATATAGCTTAGCGCCCAATTCCCCAAGGTACGTATTGCCCATTCCTCCTGATGTTATTGCTATTTCCGGAATACCGCAGAACGAACGATAATCATTGATAATACTTGGTTGATTCAGAGCAGCGCTACACTCCGGCACGGATCTGCATTTGGTCCGTGCCCCTTTTTACTTTATGGCTCAAACTTTATTATATGAAAACAGTATTCCTTTCCATCTCCCTGATGTTAGCGGTCCTGAATGTAAGCACCTCGCAGTCGGTTAAAACGTATCAATCAAATGGATCACCTATAGACCAGTTCTGCCCCAATTTCGTATTCGATACCCTGCTTAACCACCATAAAGAAAAAATAGCTGTAAGTGATTTAAAAGGAAAGTTCATTATATTAAATTTTTTTGGAACCTTTTGCCTGCCTTGTATAGCTGATATTCCAAAGCTGGAGCAGTTGCAGAAGAGATTTGGCGATACGCTGCAGCTGTTAATGGTGGCAACAGACGGCCTGCAAAAGGCAGAACAGTTTTATGCGGCCAGGAAAAATGATAATATGCCCATGTTTTTGCCATGTGCCGTCAATCAGGAAGCTGTTAACTATTTTAAGATAACGTCCGTTTCAACATACGTGTGGATAGATGATAAGGGCTATGTAAAAGGTATTACCGATCATTCTCAAATTACGGAGCAAAAAATAGCTGAGTTTCTCAGGGGTAAAAAGTTGCAGGTACGTCAAATGGCAAAGGATACCAGGCTGGATCCTAAAATACCTCTTGTTGAAGCTGCCAATGAAATAGACAGTAACAGCGTGATGTACAATTCGACCCTTACAAAGCATTTAAAAGGCATCAGATCCACTTATTACTACCCCAAAAGACCGAGGTGGGGGAAGCTTTATGTCTACAATATGCCTGTCAGGAATTTGTACCAGATAGCCTTTGGAGATACCACGGGACCTGTGCCGTACAGCAGAACGGTGATAGAATCTTCCCATCCGGAAAAGATCGCCTGTCCCAAAGAGGAGGATTTTGAATTGTGGAAGCTTAACAATACCTACTGTTATGAGCTAATGGTGCCGAATGATAAGAAGGAAAACATGCAGCAAATAATGCAGGATGATTTAAATCACCTGTTTGGGTTGAATGCATTTATGGAAACACGAACCATGAAATGTTTGATACTTAAAGCGGATAAAAAGGCGAAGTTTTCAGCAGACACTTCTGCGGCGCCTCAACTTGTAATTAACACAGCAGGTATAACGATAAAAAATCATCCCTTTGCCGTGTTTGCCGAGGGTATCAGGCATTACCACCAGGATAAGATCTTTATTGATGAAACCGGGATAACTCAAAGAACGGATATTGCCTTAGTGGCAACAATGAATAATGTGGAATCCTGTAATAATGCGCTTAAGAAATATGGGTTACGCCTTGAATATGAGGACCGCCCTGTAAAAATACTTGTTATCCGTGATCCGGAATGATGCTCAAGTCATACATGACAACATTCTTACCATAGACAGCATACAGGTTTTTGCCGATTACATGGAATTGGTGCAGTTTCTTTCCTTCATGTGCCGGAATATAAAAGCTGCCTTTGTAGCTCCCTTTCTTCAGGTCATACATATCAATAACCGAATTCTCTGCATGGTCTAACTGGTATTCATTGTCTGCTTTAATGGCAGATTGTAAATAGAGTGTGCCTGCTGCTACAGCGCCTAAATAGTTAACAAACTTCGGGGGCGATTTCATTGTCAGCGATGAACCAACGCGCGCAACCTTAATTTCCCTTTTGGAGATGGTATCAATGGTTCTCGCTCTTAGTGTAATGTTCAGATTGGTATCCATGCATATAAAGCCGTTCTGATAAAAGTACGTGTAACAGGCCAACCGGGTGGTTGCATCAAAATATAACACGCCATCAGTAAGAAAATTGCTTTGGCCGTTTCTGTCGCTGAACTGGTCATTGAACCTGGCCGCTGTGTTGTTCAGGTTGATCTTTGTAAATATCGGGTCTTTTGAGAGTGGGTCGTTTGTTCGGAGGATGAAATTGTCTTTCGAAATACAGGCTTCTTTACTATAAAAGTAGGAGAGCGCATGCTTGCGTACGGTTCCGTCATTCAGATCATAGGAAATGATCCCGGGCATGTTTCTACAGGAAACGTATATATGATGATCCTGGAGGAACATGCGAATTCCGGAGTTGATCTTACTATCGGGTTGAATTTTCAGGGCGATATGTTGAAATGATGCCAGGTCTGGACCGGACACATAAATACTATAAGGACTATTACCCTGAAATAATAATCTGCCGGAATCATTGCCGATCATCCTGTTGATAACAACCGGGAAGGCAATCCGCGCACGGGGAACCAAAGCCGCACCAATCAGCCGTCTCGTGAATCCATTTTTATTATTTTGAACCTTCTTTGAAATAAAGGCCAGTGTGCCTATTATAGCAAATGATGCAGCGAATAATACAGATAAGATCAATAAAGGATGCGTCCTGCGCATAATCGTCTGGTTAAAAACCAACCACCGACAGGGCCGTCAGTGGTCAGTTGATATTTGAATAGATTTTTACAATGGATCGATGATAGGAACTTTTTCGGTGACCACCTCATGTGTAAAATCATCTTCGCAACATTCAATGTCGGTTTGATTGAGGCAAAAGGTGCCTCCGGGATCTACAACACTGCACGGGAATGCCTCTTCCTGTGACTTCGTTGCATTGGCGGTAGTTGTTCCGGCAATGGCCAGAACAAGCGCTAAAGCGGCCAGTGATAATCTTGTTTTTTTCATAACTAGGTGCTGTTTTGGTTAAAACAGTAAAATTTTAGTTGATTCATACCTACTCTGTTATAGGTTTTCGGTTTCCCCTAACTTACGCGTAAATATCTTTATGCTGCATGACGGCGCCTGCAGCTGAAATGACTATAAAGAATACATTGAATACAATATGCTCATTCCACGACAAATACTCCAGCACGCCCCCACAGGAGCAGGGAATATAGTAGCTGAAATTCAGCATGATCAATAAATACGCAGTGAATGAGCTCATCAAAAAGAAAGAAGCATACAAACCAATAAGCCGCATCTTTCTTATAACCAGTAGAGCGGAGATCAGGATCTCTACCGCCGGGATGCCCCATGCAAGCTGCTTTGAAAAGGAAGTGATAAACGGCGATTTGCTTAATTGAACAGTAAAACGATCATAATCCGATACTTTGCTTAAGGCAGCATAAATAAACAGTATTATCAACAAGGAACAGATCACCTCGATGATCGTGTTCTTCTTTAACCAGGAAAAAACGGTTGGTTTTTGAAAAACAGTCATACTAAAGAAGTACCTGCTTCTTAACATTGCTTTTTTCATAAAAAAAGGTTTGCTACCAGGGCCAGCAGCCATGTGTCGATCATTCAGATAATATATCAGGGCAGTGCGCTTTCCTGAGCAGAAGGTTTAACAATGTGCCAGCGGTTTATAACAATGCAAAAGGTAAGAAGGTGCCTGGGTGTTACCAGAACTGAGTGCAAGTTACGGGTTGAAAATTGGCGATTCCGGTTAAAGTCATGGCGAATCCGGTTTTTCTGGCCTTTCCGGTTAAAGGAGCATGGAGGGAAATTTGTTACCCGAATGTTTTTTTCTCCATTCCAGCGGTGGCATGCCGGTTGTTTTCTTGAACTGCTTTACCAGGTTGCTTACATCATAGCCCACTTTAACCGCAACTGCTTTCACCGGTTCGTCTGTCGTGAGCAGCATTTCTTTTGCTTTTTCAATGCGGATGCTAACGAGGTATTCATTAATTGTTTTTTTATTTACCAGTTTGAACGCTTTGCGCAATTTACTTTCGTTGGTGCTTACCCGCCTTGCCAGTTGTGCATGCGTATTGTTGATGCGATATTCATTTTCCAGGATGGTCTTTACCTGTGCAATCTTATGCAGGTCATCGTTTGATAGTTTCATGTGAGGTTTTTTAGGAATTTTTTGCTAACTCAATGAATGAGCGCCTTCATACCTGTTACCCTGGCAGTGTAAGTTTTGATAGGAATGATTACTGTTCTGCTACCCGCGGCAAAATTAAATGCTTTTGGGAGTACATTTAATATTTAAATATTGCGTATATAAAGAAAGTAGTGTACATGCCAGTTAGTAGGAGCGCAGGTGGCAGTCGATCGTCCATGCAGGCGAAAATGACATATTTGTTTGAGGGGGAATGTATAGCTGCTTAATCTTTTACACATCGTACAGCCAGTCCGAAGTTACTTTCATAGCGATTTCGTTGCACATCGGCAAAGCCGGTAAAGAGCCGGGAACTCCAGTCGTATATTTCATAACTCCGTGTTGCCGACCACCAGTAGCCATTGAAGTCGATGGTGTGGTAACTACCGCCGTTGCAGAAACGGTAACCGCCAAGTCCTTTTGCTTTTACTATTTCTGCCATCGCAGGTTTTGTTTCCAGTAAACTAATCAGGGCGGCAATTTCTTCATCGGTGGGTATATGCCAGCCTTCGGGTGCAATGTTCCGGCTGTCGTTAATGGCGTACCAGTTATAAAGCCGGCCATAAATGGCTGCATTGCCTGCATCATTGTTGTAATTACACCAGGCGCCCGTAGTACTGGTGCTCCACGCTGTGGTGTCTTCAATATGCGGTATGAGATCACCATTGCGGTACCGGGTCACCCGTAGGTTTTCCGCCATCCATACTTTGTTACCAATGGTAACGGTGGCGTACACGTGTCCATCGATGTCTGTAACCTGGTTATCAGCCTTGCCGGTGGTGCAATGGGTTAACCCTGTAAGCAGTATGATGTACAAAAGATCTATGCAGGTGTTCGGTTTCATTTCATGTAGAATGTTTGTAAGCGATCGTTTTGCCAGTAATAGATGTGCGTGCGTACCTCCAGTTCCAGCAGGGCAAAACCGTTGGATCTCAGGATCAGTGATTGTATCCGGGGCAGCACCACATCGATCTGCGCCGGCGGTGCAACGGCTATTCCATGAAACAGCCCGTGTTCTTTATCATTATAAGAAATGTACGGGTGTTCCGGTCTGTAGTGTGTAAAGGAATGACTGGCTGTGCCCATGAAAACGATCAGTTGCACCAGGCTATCTTTTTTCAACAAAAGCGCATAATCAGCCAGGCGATCGTCATTGATGTCGGTACGCGCCCAGCAGTGATTATAACTGCTGTCGTAAAAAGACCACCAGGTCCTGCTGTAATCGTTTTTCTCCACCATCCGCCATTGGGGAAAATGTACGGTTACATAATCAACTAAGGTGTTGGGTAACCCGTATGCGTGTTGTAGGGTGGTATCAGTACTGGTGGCAGCAGCTGCTGCCTGTTTCACCCGATGATCGCAGGCAACGAGCAGCCATATACTGACCAGCCAGATCCATTGAACCATAGAAGAGATCGTTTTATAAAAAGCCACATAAGCACAATAAGAGGCCGGTCTGTCACATGTGTACTTTATGTGAAAGACTGCTTTCAAGATGTGCCTATGTGGTTGAATACGTAATTACCAGGTACCATTGGCAGCTGTATACACCTGGCCATTCACTGCAGTTCTGCAGCTGGTGGTTCGTACATGTTGCACATTGGGATGGCCGCCAGATACTGTGCCGCCATTCACCCGCGTGTTGGATGCATCTTCCAGAAAAATGCCATGGCTGGTGGAGTTGGCAATATCTACGGTGGTTACCGTGGTGCCATTGCTGCCCGAAACACTGAAGAAACCGCGGCCACTGTTACGGGAATATACCTTGGCGCAGGTTACATTGGGGCCATTGTTGTTAGCTACACGGAAGGTAGCGTAACCACCGCCGTTGTTGTTGTAGCTGCCGGTTACAGTGCCTACACTGCCGTTCCTGGACTGGTTCAGCAGTACGGCACAACCACCGGTGTTGTTACAGGTAACACTGCCAATGTTGAAACCATCCACGCCATACGTTTCAATGGCATGCGTGCCTGAGCCGCTGATGTTGATGTTGCCGTTAATGGTTAGGTTGCTGGTGGCAGCAGTACTGTGGTCAACACGGATGCCCAAACCTGCAGTGAGTGACATGGTGATATTGCTCAGTACCATATTGCTGCAGCCTTTGAACCATATACCATACCGCGGATTACCTGTAACGCGGAGGTTCCTTACTTCGATCTGGGTTTTCCGGTCGCCCTGTACCGGCACTATCAGCAGGTCATTGCTGTTACAGTTGAAGGTGGTGCCAACAAAATCAAGAATGGTGTAGCTCGGAATGTTAACAGCTTTGATAGCGCCGCCAGAGTTGCCCGAGCTGCCTGAATTTTTAATGGTTACTGTCTCTTTGGAAGTTCGTCCGGCGGTAAGGTTGTTACAGGCGGCCTGAATGGCTGCGATGTAATCGGTACCCGTATAGCGGGTTACACCGTTCACCCTGGCAGTCCAGGTACCATTGGTAACAAATACTTCTCCGGAGGCTTCTGTGGTGGGATTTCGTTCAGGTCCCTGATCCTGTTCTGGTGTTTGTTCAACCTGTTTTTTACAACCTGCAGCAGCAAGCATGGCAGCGGTTGAAAAAACAAGCAATGCAAGCGTTAGTGTTTGTTTTTTCATAATAAGCAAGCGTTTAATTGAATGGATGCCTACTCTTAAGATTTTCGGCTTCGTCTGTGGATACTATTTGCAAATATTTTCCAGTAAACTAAATGTAAGTTATTGCCCGGTTACAAAGCAACCTGTACCATCCTGTTGGCATTGCCAGCTAAATCGGGTGTTCATGTGGTATAGGTACATACGTATTATATTATTTGTACGTTTTTATAAATTAATTGTCAAAAGAACAAAAAAGCTGATGAGATTGCTTTTAAAGTAAGGCGGATGTAATGAAAGAGCGCCTGTTTCAATAGTGCGTTCGTATTGATCGTCTGCCGGGCAGACCGATCTCTTTTCCTGGCGCTATGCGTTAAACATCCCGATCGGTAAAAAGTACCATAAAACCCATAAAAATCACCCTTATTCCTGGTATACCTTTTATAGCTTTGTGGTACAAACAAAGGCAATGTCGAAACATCCCCTGCCTGTATATGATATCAACAATTTGAAGGAATCGCGGTTTTCACCGAAAGATTTTATGGCGGATCGTTTTGCACATTATCTGGAGGAGCATAAAGACCTCCGTTTTCCGCATAAGCATTCTTTTTATCACCTGGTTTATTTTACAGGCGGTTCAGGCAGTCATTCGATAGATTTTGTGCATTTCCCGGTAGGGCTGGGGCAGATCTATTTTATGGCGCCGGGCCAGGTACATAGCTGGCATTTCGACAGGCAGCCAGACGGTTTTATCGTTAATTTTTCTGAACAATACCTGAATGATTTTTTAGCAAATCCCCGGTATCTGCAGCAGTTCATTTTTTTTGGGGGCATTGCCCAGGAACAGGTTATCGATATTCCGGAAAGCGGCAGGCCGCAGGTGACAGGCCTCCTGGAAACCATTGTAAGGGAGGGAAGATCCACTGCTGTGTTGAAAGACGATCTCATACGGTCGGCGCTGGTTCAGTTGTTCGTCCTGGTGAGTCGTTATGCCGGCGGGGATACCGCTCCTGCAACCAATAATTATAATACCGTGGTGCTTCGGAATTTTCAAAAGCTGATCGACCAGCATTATAAGGAAAAGAAGCTGACGAAAGATTACGCCGCCATGTTGTATATAACGCCTAATCATTTGAATGCCCTTTGCAAGGATGTAACGGGCCGTTCAGCCGGTGAGTTGATCAGGGACCGGATCCTGCTGGAGGCGAAGCGTTTGCTGGTGAACGCGCGGCTGAGCATTTCCCAGATAGCGGCTGAGCTTCAGTTTATGGATAACTCCTACTTTTCGAAATTCTTTAAGAAATATGTAGGCGTTACGCCGGAAGTATTCCGGAAAGAACAGGTAACAAAATGATATCAGTATATGGAAGCGACTATTTTGGTTAACAAGACAAATGAACAGGATATAACGGGGCAGGACATAAAACCCGGATCATTACTTAATCTGTTAAAGTGCAAATGCCCACGGTGCAGAAGGGGTGATATGTTCGAGCACAAAAACCCCTATGTATTAAGAAAGACCATGAAGATGCGAAAGGAATGTGCTGTGTGCAAACAACCGTTCAATATAGAAGTGGGATTTTATTATGGGTCCAGCTATGTCAGTTATGCCGTTACCGTGGCATTGAGCGTAGCTACCTTTATCGCGTGGTGGATATTGATCGGCTTTTCGTTGCAGGACAACCGGTTCTTTTACTGGATGATCTTTAACTCCGTTTTTTTGATCGCTGCCCAACCTTATTTAATGCGGCTGGCAAGAACCGGCTGGCTGGCATTCTTTGTTCGCTATGATAAGAACTGGCGGATCCCGCCAGCCGGGCAACTCGAAAGATTGAATGAAGAGCAGGAGAAGAACTGGTAATGGTTAGTCATCCGGCTTACAACATTAAAGGCTGCAGTCGCAGCCTTTAATATTTCTCTACTCCCAATCGTCATCGTCCTGGTTGTTATTTGATTCCAGTTGTATGGGATGTAAAGCGACGGTTGCAGACCGGAAATAGGTTGGTTGTTTTACCTGGTAATTGAATTCTCCAAACCAGGTTTCATTTGGAAAAACGCCCAGAAATATAGGGACAGCCATTCTTTTCATATCGCTCCATCTGTATCTTCTGTGGGTTATTATGCTGCATAAAACAAAAGGTTTATCCATGTTTTCAACAGAGTCATAGATCGAGATCTCTATTTTTCCTATAGCTCCAATGGGAGTTCGTGAGAAACTATCCGTATAATGGCGGCTTAGTATTTTATTAAAGGTGCTTTCTACATAATTATTTTCCGCATTGTCGGCTTGCTCTGCAAGCAGCGTCAAACCATATATCGATGCCCCAATCACTCCAAGTATGAGTACGAAAAGAACGAAGTTAACCGGGGGGATCTTTTTTAAGAACATATAATGGCCTTTATAGCAAATATATAATGAACGCCTATAGTCTCCAATACACGTAAGGGTCTGATTTTTGCAGAACTGTAATACAGCGTAGGTATCATATATACCTGCTATGAAAATCAAGTAATCACAAAATCAAAGTCGTATGAAATGTAAAGGATATCTGGCGATCGCAGCTTTTATTGCAGTGATGTCTTCCTGCGGTGATAGTGCTCCCGAGGGGGACAAGGCAACCATCCAGGAACAGCAGGCAACCGCTGAAGCGCAGGGAACACAATTTACGGTTGATACAGCTGACTCCCGCATAAGATTTGTCGGGCATGGCGTAGGTAAAAACCATCCCGGTAAATTTAAATTATCTTCCGGCACAGTTGCCGTAGCCAATAACCAGATCACCGGTGGCAGCTTTACCATCGATATCAAATCAATGGACCTGGAACAAAAAGGCGGCATGTTTGATTCCAAGTTGCGCCCACACCTGATGAGCGGTGATTTTTTTGACGCCAATAAATTCGGAACGGCAAAGTTCGACATCACCAGCGTGCAGCCCTATACGCCGAATAGTACCGACACATCTATCGTGGACGGCGCCAACTTCCGCATCAGCGGTAATTTTACATTGAGAGATGTAACAAAGAATATAAGTTTTCCGGCAAGGGTTGATCTGGACGGCAATACGTTGAAGGCGAAGTCTAATTTTGATATCGACCGCACACAATGGGAAATGCGTTATGGTAACGACAAAACACTGGGCGATAAATTCATTTCTGAAAAAGTGAATATAGAGCTCGACCTGCAGGCTAAAAAACAGTGATCATCATAATTTGAAAAGGAGCGTTCCCGTTGCCCAACCGGAACGCTCCTTTTTTTTTATTTTACCGGTTCCCTCAAAATGGTCTTTAATTTCTCGGGCGCGGTTTTTCTGAAATCCGACAGATAGATCTCATGATGCAATCCGTTTTTGGCCAGTTTGTTTGCTGCAGAGAATTCGGCTATCCGCTTTAAAGTTTCCGGCTCCGTTGAAAACGGACCCACATGTAAGATCTGAATACATTTCCCTTCCGCCATTGTAAAAAAGCTTACCTGGTCAACCAAAGGAAGATCTTTCTTTGTCTTCACCTTTTCTTTTGCTGTATCGATGTCTTCAGCCGTCACAAATGCAGGCATCCTGATGAGTAACCGGTATTCCCATTCGCTCCGGGGTATGCCGGTGGGGGCCGTTTCAATAGAAGTGCCTTTAAATTTGTTTTCATCGAACCACCATAAGCCTTCCAGTTTTGAAACGACAAAATCGCTGTTTTGCGCTTTATACATGAACTTAATGGTGTAGGCCGTGGAATACAATGCTTCTATGTTTTTTGCAAAGGCAGGCGCCGAGGGGTCGCCTTTGCCGGCCAGGGAAATAAATTGGGCGGGTTCAATGGTTACCAGTTCGGGTGTTGTCTTTGCGGTAAAATAGGTCTTGTATGTTTTTGTAAGATCGAGTTTACTCATAATACCTGGTTTGATGATTATGCAAAGAAGCAGGTGCTTACTGCCAACCTTATGTCAACAGGGTTGAAAAATATAATCAGCCAGCGATGTAAACGGTTACGAATGCTTGAATTACTAAGGGTTTTCCCTGTTTTAGCATTGTTTAGCAATGAAGTGTATAAGTGATGCTTACTATTATATGATTTTTATTGTAATTTCAACGCTTCTCATGAAAAGGGTGAATGCAGGCTACTGATTACGTTCAACATACAGACCAGTCTTTACTGCAACTGCTTACGCACGACGACCAGAAGGCATTTACTGCCATCTATCAACGGTACTGGCAATCGTTGTTCCGAGAAGCTATGAACGTGCTGCGTTCGCAGCGGGAAGCAGAGGATTGCGTACAGGAATTGTTCGTTTCCCTATGGAAGCGAAGACAAGCCCTGTCGATAACTTCTTCGCTCAAAGCTTATCTCCAAACGGCCGTTCGTTATCAATGCATCGATCGTATTGAAAGGGATATGATCCGGGGTGGTTATCTCGAAGATTTTACCAACTATCTGGCTGAGCATCATTCGATGCCTACGGTGGAAGAAGAGCTGTATGCCCGTGACCTGGCCGCGAACATTGATCAGGTTATGTACAAGATGCCCGGTAAGATGCGGGAAGTATTCCGCCTGAGCCGCCAGGAACATCTTACGCACCGGGAAATAGCCGACCGGCTGCAGATCTCTGAAGAAACCGTAAAGAAACAGATCTACCTCGCCCTGAAGATCCTCAAATCACACCTCGGCGACGCCTCGCTGGCTATGCTCATTGCCGCGACATTTATTTATAAATAGATTTTTTTAAAAAAGTCTGTTTTTCTCTACCACCTGCCTTCTTTTTTTCCGACTTATATAAGGACCTGCTAATCAAATTTTGCCATAACCTGAATGAATGTCTTGAAAAATGGATGCAAACCAGTTCAGTGATCTGTTACAACGTTATCGCCTGGGCGCCTGTACCGAAGAAGAGAAGGTTTGGGTGGAAGGGTGGTATAACGAACGACGCAACGCCATATACAATCCTTTAACAGAAGAAGAAGAAATGCTTGCGGGCGAGTATATCTACCGCAACTTAAACGATATGCTTACTGCTGAAACCACCAAAAAAGTGATCCCGGTGTGGCGAAGGACCAAAACGTGGTGGGTAGCTGCAGGAACACTGTTACTGCTGGCTGCCGGTGGCTTTTTCATTTTCAGTAATAAAAGGTCCGTACCCCCAATTGTACAAACCCCTAAACCCGAAATAAAACCTGTGACGCCAGGCGGGAATAAAGCGTTGCTTACGCTGGCTGATGGCTCGGTGATCGTGCTCGACAGTGCTGCCAATGGAACCCTTTCGCAACAGGGAAAGACCATCGTGTTGAAAAAGCAGGATGGACAGCTGGAATATAGATCCGGTAACAACGGCAATCAGGATGTCGTTGCCTGGAATACGATCAGCACCCCGCGCGGCGGTCAATACCAGGTGGTATTGCCTGATGGTACAAAAGTATGGTTGAATGCGGTCTCCTCATTACGCTTTCCCGCTGGCTTCACAGGGACTGAACGGGTAGTTGAATTAACGGGCGAGGCTTATTTTGAAGTAGCCTCCCTGCCCATTGCGGGAAGTGGAAAGAAAATGCCCTTTAAAGTTATTATTCCCCCGCCACCTCCGGCCGAAGGCATAGGAGGGGCCCAGGTAGAAGTGTTAGGTACACAATTCAATGTCAAAGCGTATGCCGACGAGGCTTCCATCAACACCACGCTGCTGGAAGGCGCTGTAACCATGAGCAGTCAGAAAAAGCGCGCCCTTATGAAACCGGGGCACCAGGCGCGGGTGACTAAAGACGGACAAATGATCGTTGATGAACATGCTGATGTAGAAGAAGCACTGGCCTGGAAGAATGGCCGCTTTCAATTCACGGATGCGGGGGTGGAAACGGTCATGCGTGAAATTGCCAGGTGGTATGATGTGACCATCGAGTATGCCGGAAAAATACCGGCAGAAAAGTTTGAAGGAGAGATCCCGCGTAACAGCAACATTGCCGAAGTGATCAGGATCCTGGAACTGAGCAATGTGTTTTGCAAAATTGAAGGAAGGAAAATAATTGTGTTGCCATAAAAGATACGGATCGATGAGAAACTGCTAAACCAGATTGTTCACCAAACCAAAACGCACACTAACATGGGAAAGACCTGATCTATCATCCACTGACTGCCATAAAAGAATGAAGCCGGATGCGTTGGCGCGCAACCGGCTGATTTTGGGCAAACTCTGTAAAAGCGTCGAAACTGTTATTTGTTTACCCAACTTTAAAAGTATGATTTTTACCATTCTTTGCCAAGCTGTGCGCGTACCACAGCGGGCAAGGTCCAAAACTATTCTGGTTATGAAGTTAACCGCTGTCTTCCTATTGGCGGGCTTCTTACAGGTTTCTGCAGCTGGATTTTCGCAAACAGTTACAATCTCAAGGGAGAACATGCCCTTGCAGAAGCTTTTCAGGGAAATAAAAAAGCAAACAGGTTTTGTATTCTTTTATAACACGCGCCTGTTGCAGAAAACGCATCCCGTGAACCTCGATGTAAAGAACAGGAACCTGAAGGAAGTGCTCGATCAGGTTTTTGCAGCCCAGCCGGTTACATACAGTATCGTGAACAAAACTGTTGTGGTAAATGAAAGAAAAGAGCTTCCCAGGCCGGTGGAGGCGGAGGTGATAAGAGATACAGTTCCTCAACTGGAGATCCGAGGTAAAGTAGTTAATGAAGCCTCCGGCACGCCGGTGGTGGGCGCTAATATATTGATCAGGGGAAGCCAGACGGGCACCAGTACGGATGCCAATGGTGAATTCTCCATCAGGGCTCAGAAAGGCGCCGTATTGTTGATCAGTTACGTAGGGTTCGAGAACCAGCAGGTAACGGCCAGAGCAGGCGCAACCATATCAGTAAAATTGAAGGCTAAAGATCCTATGGCCGATGTGGTGATCACCGGTTATCAGCAGATCAGAAAAGAAAGTTATACCGGTAATGCGGTTACCGTAACGGGCGAGGAGCTGCGCCGCATTAACCCGGTGAACCTGATGCAGAGCATTCAGGCATTTGATCCTTCTTTCAAGGTAGCCGATAATAATTTACTGGGTTCAAATCCCAATGCCCTGCCGAGGGTAAATGTAAGAGGTAGTACTTCATTGCCTTCCGGGAGCGGAGGAATGCTTACCCGCAATAACCTCGCCGGTAATGTGAACCTGCCCACATTTATTCTGGATGGGTATGAGGTCAGTCTTGAAAAAGTATTTGATCTGGATATGAACCGTGTTCAATCCATTACGCTGCTCAAAGATGCAGCCGCTACGGCCGTATACGGTTCAAGGGCAGCGAATGGCGTATTGGTCATCACGACAAAAACGCCGCAGGAAGGCAAACTGCAGGTTTCCTATAGTTCTGACCTTACAGTATCAGGGCCCGATCTTTCAGATTACCATGTATTGAATGCGGCTGAAAAACTGGAGTATGAGCGACTGGCAGGTTTGTATACAGCGGTGGGGGATCGCTCGGCCAATGAGCAGGAGGAAGCATATTTTGGTAAACTGGCCAATGTAATTGGCGGTGTTAATACTTACTGGTTATCGCAGCCATTAAAAACAGCGTTTGCACAAAAACATTCGCTGTATGTTGAAGGTGGCAGCGCTGCCATCCGCTATGGTATCGATCTGCGCTATCAAACCCAGCCCGGCGTAATGAAAGGCTCGGGCCGCGACCGCTATGGTATTGGGTCTGTACTTTCCTATGCGCCCGGCAAAAAATTCATTTTCAAGAATACCCTCACTGTTACGCAGGTCAACAGCAAAGAATCGCCCTACGGTAATTTCATCGATTATGTGCGGATGAACCCTTACTATCCTAAAAACGACTCCAACGGTCACCTGCTGCAGGCGGTAGACAGCTGGTTGATTGACACCAGGTCCAATACCGGTAATCAATATGTTACCAACAATGTGCTGAACCCAATGTATAACGGTTCGCTAAGCAATTTCGAAAGGTTAAAGTATACCGAGATCATCGATGCCTTTTCTGCTGAGTGGAGCATTGTCAGGGATCTGCGGTTGCGTACCCTGGCAAGTATCACCCAACGTAAGTATAGTGCAGATCGTTTTCTGTCGCCGCTGAGCAATCAATTTTATAATTACGAGCCCAGCCGGCTGAAAGAAAGGGGTAGTTATGATTACATCACGACCGACGAATCGATCTTCGATGGCAATTTTACCCTGAATTACAACAAGCAGTTAGGAGATCATAATGTGAATATGGCAGTAGGAGCGAACGTGCGCACTTCAAGCAGTGATATGAAATTTATACAAGCGATCGGTTTTTCGAACGACCGGTTCACCAACATCGCTTTTGCCAACAGCTATGCGCTGAACAGCGCTCCCCAGGCCAATTATCAGCTGGAAAGGCTGTTCGGATCTTTTCTCTCTGCCAACTATTCTTACCGCAATAAATACATGGCCGATATTTCTGCCCGGTTAGATGGTTCTTCAAAATTCGGCAGTGAAAACAAAGTAGCGCCATTCTGGGCTTTGGGTATCGGATGGAATGCTCACAGAGAAGGTTTTCTGTTGCACAGCGCTATCAGTACGCTTAGGTTGAGGGCAAGCACCGGTGTTACCGGCGCCGTATCTTTTCCTGCATACCAATCGAAAACAACCTATGATTACTATACCGGCAACTGGTATTCAACCGGGTTAGGGGCAGTGGTGAACACATACGGCAACGAATCGTTGCAGTGGCAAAAGACAGATAACTATGATATAGGCGTTGACCTTGGTATTTTGCGCGACAGAATATTTATCAGCGCAAGATATTATCAAAAGCTTACCCATGGTTTGCTGGCAGACATCATTCTGCCCCCTTCCACCGGTTTCAGTTCATACAAAGAGAACCTGGGCGATATGAGAAATACCGGTTATGAATTGAACATGAAAGTTACGCCCATCCAGAACCGTGACTGGACGGTGAATTTTACCGCCAATTTAACCCGCAATGAAAACAAGATCCTCAAGATCTCCAATTCACTGAAAACATACAATGATAAAGCCGATCAGGAACAGCAATCGAACCCCGACTATAAAGGGTTGCCCATATTGCGTTTCAAAGAGGGGGAGTCATTGAACACTATTTATGCAGTTCGCTCACTGGGTATTGATCCGGAAAATGGCAGGGAAGTGTATGTTAAAAAAGATGGAACGTTAACGTATCTCTGGGATGTAAGGGACATTTTACCCGTTGGCGACAATACGCCCCTGGCTTATGGTTATCTCGGAGCCAATGTTGCATACAGGCGCTTTTTGTTGAACGTAAGCTTTTATACCCGTTTCGGTGGAAAGGATTTCAATCAAACCCTGGTTGACCGGGTGGAAAATGCCGACCCCCGGTTTAATGTAGACAGCAGGGTGCTGGCAGACAGGTGGAAAAAGCCTGGTGATAAAGCCCAGTTTAAAAACATCGCAGAACTGGGACAAACCCTGGTTTCCGACAGGTTTGTACAAAAAGATAATGTGCTTGAACTGCAATCGCTGTATCTGTCGTATGATTTTGCGAAACAGGTATACAGTAAACTCGCCATGAAGAATCTGCGGGTGGCATTTACCATGAACGATGCCTGGCGCTGGTCTTCCATGAAGATTGAACGGGGAATAGATTATCCCTATGCCAGGAGTTTCACATTTTCTATTCAAACAAGCTTTTAAATCTCTGGTATGAAATGTCCATTACAAATCTTTCATTATGAACCAAAGCCAGTGAAAATTTTGTAATGGTAGATTCCATCCGACTAAAAAGCAACTAAAAAATTACGGATGAAAAATATTATTTGGTTTGCGATCGTGGTGCTTACATTATCGTCGTGTAAAAAATGGCTGGATGTAAAACCTGTATCGCAGGTGCCTGAGTCAGATCTTTTTAATACAGCCGAAGGATTTGAAGAGAGTCTGAACGGTGTTTATTCACGCTGCGCCCGCAGAGATTTATATGGGTTCGAACTTACCTGCGGGTTCCCTGAAGTGCTGGCGCAGAACTACAGTTTCCCGGGTGCTGATGACTTCCGGGGCTATGTACAAACTTCTAAATACAATTATAAAGAAAGGAATTTCATTGTAAGAAAAGATACGGCCTGGATCGGTTTATACCATGCCATCGTTAACTGTAACCTGCTGCTCAGAAATCTGGAAACACGTAAAGAGGTGCTGTCGCCCGACCGCTGGGCTTTGATCAAGGCGGAAGCGCTGGCATTGAGGGCTTTTTTACATTTCGACGTGCTGCGTTTGTTTGCGCCTTCGTTCAAAAGCAAGCCAACCGCCAAAGCCATCCCTTATGTGGCTGATTTTTCAAACCAGGTTACACCTGCATCAACCGTCACAGAAGTGCTTACGAAGATAGCAGACGACCTGTCGCAGGCGAAAGAGCTGATCCGGCCTGTTGATCCGATACTTACAGCCGCTTACAAGCCCAGTTATCCTACCGACACGGTGCGTACGGAAGAACTGGCAAACACCCTGTTTATGCAGAACAGAAGGCACCGGATGAACTATTACGCCATTTGCGCCGAACTGGCCCGGGTGAATTTGTATATGGAGAAAACCACTGAGGCCCTGAACAATGCGCTGGAAGTGATCAATTCAAACAAGTTCCCTTTTACCCGTGTAGATGATTTTACGGATCCTGAAGTAAAGAGAAAAGACCGGATCATGTATAAGGAACTGGTGTTCGCCTGGTACATACCCCAAATGGCCGATACAATGAAGAACCATTTCAATACGGGCCTTAGAAGCCTGTTCATAGAACAAAATGCAGGTAATGTTTTGTATGAGGCAACAGGCGCAGGTGGCGAAGACCGGCGGTTCAAGGAATGGTTCAAGCCGGTGAGCGGTGCAGCCCCTTATGACTGGTTTGAACTGCAAAAATATTTGCGTGACATTGAAGCGAACCGGCATTACCTGATGGCGCCTGCCATAAGGCTCAGCGAAATGTATTACATCGCTTCCGAATGTTTGTACGATTCAGATCCGGCCAGGGCGGTGGCGTTGTTAAAAACCGTACGGTTCAACCGGGGCATTACCCGTGATTTTGCGGTGAACAGCAAAGAAGACCTTTTGAAGGAGCTGATAAAGGAAGCGCGCAAGGAATTTTTCGCAGAGGGACAGATCTTATATATGTACAAACGGCTGAACCGGGCCATTGACGTGCCGTTGCGTGGCAGCATCCCGGCTTCTGATAATGTTTTTGTACTGCCTTTGCCCGATAATGAAATTGAATTTGGAAACCGATAAACCCAGCACCGTTTATGAAGAAGATCATAACTATTATAGCGGCTGTTGCGTTACTGGCAGCCTGTAAAAAAGCGGAGAACGTTACTTACCGTAACGCTGATAATATATATTTCGATCTTGAACCCCATGGGTATAAAGACAGCATACTGTATTCATTTGCGCTGCATCCCGGAATAGAACAGGACACCGTTTGGGTGCCGCTGAAGATCGCGGGCAATCGCGTTGACAGGCAAAGGGTGTACGCGGTAAAAGTGATCGATACAGCTTCTACAGCCCTTGTTAACCTGCATTATGAGCCATTGAAAGAATCATATACATTCAGCAGCGATTCAGGCACGGCGTTTATGCCAGTGATCCTGTACAATACAGATACCATGCTGGTCGATAGAACTTTTACCCTGAGTTTTCAATTAACGCCAACCAGCGATTTTAAAACCGATATGGCGCCGGTCACGGCACGGCTGGTGTTTTCGAACAGGCTGGAAAAACCGATATGGTGGAATATGTGGCTGGGTGGTTATTATTCGCAGGTTAAACACATGTTGTTCCGACTGGCCGGTACAACCGAAGAACTTACCATCAAAGGTGAGGATGCGCCCAGGAACACGTATTATGTAGATAAGCTGAAGATCCTGTTAGACCAGCCGAAAACCTGGCTGGAGCTTAATCCCGATAAAGGATATAAACTAACCCCCAGGAATGACAGTATTTCTGATTTTTACCATGTAAACACACCGGATAAGATCATTATTTATAAGAAGGAAACCTCCACCGGTAAATCTTTCTTTATAGATGAGTTTGGCGGACTGGTGATCTAAGTGTTAACTGCTTTAAAAATGTTATAATGAAGAAAATAATATTGGTACTGCTTTCAGCCTTCGCGCTGGTACAGCAGGCCTGTTATAAAGATAAAGGTAATTACGAGTATAATATGCCGGTAGCGCCGACCATTTCAGGTCTTGATACCTTGTATACAGTCGCATTAGGCGATACATTGATCATACAGCCTACGGTTACAACTACCGATCCCAATGCCAGGTTCTTTTATAGCTGGACAATCTCGATACCCGAACAGTTTCGCGATACGGTCATAACAGGATTTCCCCTGAAATATGCATTTGGGCTGGATCCCAAAAAGTATGCGGCCCGCATGACGATCACCGACAGTTCGAACGGTATGAAATATTTCCGGGAGTTTATGATAGACGGTCAAACAGAATTTTCTGTCGGCACGCTGGTATTGACGCTGGAGAATAACACCTCTCAACTGAATTTCGTGAAACCCGATGGCTCCGTTATTTCACGCGTTTACCGGGCCATCCATGGCGTTGATCTGCCGGGCGGTCCACAACAGATCATTCCCCTGGTGCATCAGGCTTTAACAACAAAGCCTACATTTTGTTATTGGGTCACGGGTACCGAAACAAATGATGCCGGAGTGCGGCTGGCTACCAATACACTGATCCAGATAAATACACTGCGCAAGAACTTCTTTGACCCGCCGGCTTCAGCCGTGCCCGGACAACTGGAAAGCAAGGCAGATGGGGTTTTGAGAGGGGTGATCAATAAAAAATTATATGTAGGCGCCTGGAAAACATTTTATGGCTTTCCCATATACGGGTACTTCGGTGTGCCTACTGCCGGCGATTACGAATTATACAGGCAGGTAATCTTCAACCAGGCGCCCTATATCATTGGCTATGATAGTAAAGCTAAAAAGGTGGTTGCATTTACCAACTTCGGCGATCCTGCCTACATAGGAACCGATTACCAGGTAACCACTACCACTCCTTTTGATCCCAAAAATGTGGGGCTCGATCTCCTGCATTTTCAACAGATCGGCGGCAACAACTGTTTTGCCTTTGGTAAAGCGGCCGATGGTACCCTGTATGAACTTAAATTCGGCGCCGACTTTATGGGCTTTATTCAATTGTCGCCCCAATATAAGCGTGCATTTGCGCAACCCGGGCTCATAACACCGCTCACCAGATGGGCAGGCGCACCAGGCGAAATATTTTACTTTAACTCGGGCGATAAGATCTACCGGTACAATCCATTGAACCAGGAAATACGGCCATTGATAACCGATTTTGGTGGCAAAACGGTAAGCATGGTGAAGATGATCGATAATGGCAATACCCTGGTGGCAGGTATCGAGGGATCCCTGTATTTCCTGGACGTAAGCACCGGCAAATTCGGCGACATCGTTAAGAAGTACGACGGCATTCCCGGCGCTCCCGTTGATATAGCTATTAAAAATTAATTACTCTGTAGAAAAATATTAAACACAATTTCATGAGACCAGCCTTGTTGAAGACCGCATTATTCCTGTTAATTACGCACAGCGCCCTGGCGCAAAAGAAAGCCCCGCAATTTACTATAAATGCAAAGTTTGCCCACTTTACCGATAGCGTGGTGTACCTGAATTACGGTACCCTCGGTTCATCCAAAACCGACACAGCGAAGGTTACAAACGGCAGCTTTACCTTTAAAGGACATGTAAAAGAGCCCGTGCCTGCTTTTATTTTTTCAAAAACGTTCAAAGTGAAGGTCGACCTGTTCATCGACAATACGCCTATCACCATTACCGGCGATGTTGATTCCATGTTCAATACAAAAGTGACCGGTAAAGGCGTCGTGCAGGAATTTGAAATGTTTAACCAACAGTTAATGAATAACCGCAAGCGAACGATTGCCGTTTACCAAAAAGCCTATGATCTGAAACAGGCGGGCGATACCGTGGCTGCCAAGGAACTGCAGGCCAGGGCCGACAGCCAGTATAACTGGGAATTCAAGGCGAGGAACCAGTATATTGTTGACCATCCGAAAAGTTATATAGCGGCGAAAGAATTACTGGCCTATACCAGCACCATAACGCTGGCCAACAGCATTAAGCTGTTCAACGGGCTCGATGCTTCCATAAAATCAACGAACGTGGGTAAGGAGATCGCTGCCCGCATTGAGCTGTTGAGTAAAGTGGAAGAGGGAAAACCTGCGCAGAACTTTACGCAAAGCACCCCTGATGGAAAACCGGTTCAACTTGCCGATTATAAAGGCCGTTATGTACTGGTAGAATTCTGGGCCAGCTGGTGCGGTCCCTGCCGGGCCGAGAATCCCAACCTGCTGAAGCAATATCAGCTGTACAATAACAAGGGATTCGATATCCTCAGTGTATCGCTCGATAACAATAAAGACTACTGGCTGAAAGCCGTTGAAAAAGATGCGCTGCCCTGGACGCAGGTATCTGATCTGAAAGGCTGGAACAATGAGGTGGCCGTTTTATATGGCATCCGTGCCGTACCGGCCAGTTTCCTGATCGATCCGGCGGGAAAGATCGTTGCCACCGGATTGCGCGGCGAAGCGCTGAATAAAAAGCTGGAATCGCTTTTTGCCAGGTAAGCGGCGCCAACGGAAAGGTAGCATTATATGAAAGACCAGCATATTGGTGAGCGGTGAATATCGCCTGCTCACTCCCGCGGTACATGCAGGCGAAAGCCAGGTATGTACCGCTTTTTTATGCAAAACGCTGAACGCTGAACGCGGAACGCAAAACGCTGAACGCTAAACGCTAAACGCAAAACGCAAATACCGCTGAGGGCTCAAGGCTGAAGGCAAAACGCAAATACCGCTGAGGGCTCAAGGCTGAAGGCAAAACACCACATCCGCCGAAGGCGGTTTTCGTAATGAGCCTTAAGCCTTAAGCCTTAAGCCTTCAGCCTTAAGCCTTAAGCGTTAGGCGTTAGGCAATAATGCATTTCCAGCTGCGTTTAAGGATGCATATTATTTTTAAATCAGATCTTATGGCAACTTTACAGGAATTTTCGAAAAATTTCGATGGGAAAGCGGTCCCGGAAGCATTGAGCCAGCTGTTGGAATTTCAGGAGGAAGCAGGATTTGAATGTTATGCACAAGGTTTCGGTCTGTTATGTGACGACAAAAGCGGATTAAAGAATGGATGGTCAAACGATCCGGCTTTCCTTGGCAAATTAATGCCTTTCGCCCAGGCAAACAGCGGCGGTTCATTTTATGCCTTGTGGCAATATGAAAATACCGTGGGTTTGCATAGATTGCCCGTAGTAATTTTCGGCGATGAAGGTGGTGAATATATCGTTGCTGAAAATATAAAAGGTTTGTTGCAATTGCTTACACTAGACGTAGAGCCGATCGTATATGAAAAAGTCAGTTATTATAAAGGCGCCGGTCAAGAGCCCAGTGACTATGCGAAGAACTTCAGGAAGTGGCTGAAAATGCGGTTCAACCTTGACCCAATTGAAAAAGCAGAACAGATCGTAGCCCCTGCCCAGGAAAAATACCAGGCTACATTCGATGCCTGGAAGCAACAGTATTTCGGCTAGCTGTTTTTAATGATAGTGAAAAGGTATGTTACCCAGGGTAACATGCCTTTTTTTTTGTATGCGTGTAATGGCCGCTGTTACTTGTTTTTTGGTCGTTGCAAGCCGTAATGACGTCAAAACAGCCTGCAAGTAGATCATTACGGGCTGTTATGATACCATACCAGGCTGTTATGCTACAAATACAGGCTGTTTTGGTAACATTACAGCGTAAAATCGGATCAATCCAGGTGAATTTTCATCATTTCAACCTGGCTATGGATCGTTTCCATCTCACTTCGGATCATTGTTTGGCTGTAACGGACCGTTGTTACTTGTTTTTTGGTCATTGCAAGCCGAAATAGCGTGAAAGCAGGTTGCAATTGGATCATAACAGGCTGTTATGATACCATAGCAGCCTGTTATGCTATTAATACACGGGTTTTATTACCATTACAGCGTGAAATCGGATCATTTCAAGTGAATTTTCATCATTTCAACCTGGCTTCGAATCGTTTCCATCTGGTTTCTGATCGTTGCAGCGTGTATTTTCGTCATTGCAAGCTGTTTCTGTAAGTTTACCACTTGCAATGAAGTATTAACAGCATATAATGATGAAATAACAGCTTGTTATGAGCGCATACCAGGCTGTTATGATGAAATAACAACCTGCAACGATGAAATAACAGCCCGCAACGATAACATAACACGCGGAAATGATTCATTGCAAGCCAACTTCGGTCCATTTCAGGCATGTAATGATAAATGCTCGTTCAAGATGACGATTTGGGAAAAATTATATCATCCCAAGCTCAGTTTACAGGCACAATTTTTACAGTAAATTTCCATCATGAAGACCGAAAAAGAAAAAATGCTGGCCGGCGAGCTCTATAATGCGCTCGATCCAACCCTTTCAGCAGAAAGATTAAAAGCCAGGCTGCTCATCAAAGCCCTCAATGATAGCCGGGAGGATGAGCCGGAAGAACGCAGCCGCATATTAAAGGAATTGCTGCCCAACGCAGCGGAAGGACTTTGGCTGCAACCACCGTTTTACTGCGACTACGGTTATAATATAAAATTAGGCCGCAACGTGTTCTTCAATTTCAACTGTGTAATACTGGATGTAATGCAGGTTACCATAGGCAGCAGAACCTTGTTTGGTCCTAATGTGCAAATCTATACAGCTACCCACCCGGTCAATTATAAAGAACGGGCTTCCGGGCTGGAATATGCCAAACCCATAACTATCGGTGAAGATGTATGGGTAGGAGGGAGTGCGGTTATTTGTCCGGGTGTTAGCATTGGCGACCGCACTGTAATCGGCGCGGGCAGTGTAGTAACCAAAGATATTCCGGCTGACGTATTTGCCGCCGGCAACCCCTGCAAGGTGATCCGGCCTTTGGAGAAGGATCAATGAGCGCAGGACTGTTTATCTTCGCCGCGACATGCCTTGCGCTATAATACTTACGGCAATAAGTTGCAATGCATGATACAGCATAATGGGCAGGAGCAGGATGCCCATGAGGGGACTGTTCATAAAGATCACCTTCGCCATCACTGTGCCATGCACCAGTGATTTTTTTGAGCCGCAGAATGTAGCGGTGATCCTGTCTTCCCGGTTAAAATGAAGTAAACGCGCTATAGTTCCCGTTATAAAGTATACAAAAAAGAACAAGCCCAGCAAACAGGCGCCCAGGATAAACAATTCGCCAATCCCCAGGGTGCTGAACATGTGCTGGTGGAATGATTCGCTGAAGGCTGTATAAACGATAGCGAGTATCGTAAGCTGATCAAAGTACTTCAACTGCTTACTGTACTTTTCTGCCAGCCGGCCCAAACGCGTGGGGTTCAGCAGTAAACCGGCCACAACCGGCAGCAGGATCTGCAACAACAATTTCATCACTACATCGCTCATATCTATACGTTGGTCGCTGCTTCCGGTGGCCAGGGCCATCCACGCTGGTGTAAATATAATTCCCAGCAGGCTGGAGATGCTCGCATTGAAAATAGCCGCCGGAATATTTCCATGTGCAATTGACACCATTACAACCGATGAAGAGACGGTAGACGGCAATGCTGCCAGGAAAAAGCTGCCCAGCCATAATACGGCGGTCTCACCGTGGTTGAGCCATGGCCGGAACAACAGCACCAAAACGGGGAACAGGAGGAAGGTGCCTGCTTGTACCAGCAGATGCAGGCGCCAGTTACTGAGCCCGGCTACCAGCTTTTGCCGGTTAAGTTTCAAACCATAAAAAAAGAAGATAAAAGAAACGCCCACACTGGCCAGGGACGATATCGAGAATGGCCCTTTCGCGATCCCTGCATCGGGGAACTGCGAAGCCAGGATGATCATGCCTATAATGGAAAGTATGAACCAGTCGAGCCCGAACCTGCCCAGTATTTGCACTACTTTGCTTGCCATATTATTTGCAAGATAATGAACCCTGGTATTATCAGTTATTCAGTTCCTAAGTTATTCAGTTCTTAAGTTATTCAGTTCTTAAGTTATTCAGTTTGAATAAACGAAGTTTGAATAATTAAACCAGTTCCATTTCCTCCACCATCCGTTTTTGTTTAGCGGCAGGTTTCCTCGCTTTTCGTTTTTTTCCAAACCAGATAATGAAACCGGTGATGGGTAAACTGGCCGATACCAGGCTGATGAGGAAAGCGATGATCTTACCGGTTATACCGCCAATAGCGCCTACGTGAATGTCGTAATTCATTCGCACCAGTTTATCGGCCGCACTGCCTTGCTCATAGGGTTTATTGAAGATGCTTTTGCCGGGGATCTCTTTCAGGGAGTACCGGTCGAAAAGCCGTGTGTGGTTCTTATAATAAGTGCCTTCCTCCGGATTGTGCGAAACGGAGATGGCATCGCTGAACTTCTGCGCAAAGGTGATCTGCAAACTGCCCTGGCCTTTATACACCCGGTTCATATTATGCCATACACTGTCTTCCGCCGAATACAGGGCGGTTTGGGCGGGAATATTCGCAGTATCGGAAAATACAGTGGCCCTTCTTTCAGGCATTTTATTGCCGCCGGAAGCAACCCAGTAGATCGATTTGGGCACCCATTTAAATCCATAGTAAATGCCAGTGATGGCAATGATGAGCGCGCCTATGAGCACATAGAAGCCGAGCACATTATGCAGGTCGTAGTTCACCCGTTTGAAAGTCGCTTTCCATTTTATTTTAAAGCTCTTGTTTACATTGGCTTTACGCAGGTTCTTTGGCCACCACATGATCAGTCCGGAAATGAGCAGGAAAATAAAGACCAGGGTGCTCCAGCTTACTATCTGTTGTCCTATTTCGCGCGGCAGCCACAGGTTGAAATGACCGATGAGCATAATGCGGAAAAAATCCTTTTCCAGCGCTTTTGCTTTCAACACTTCTCCCGAGTAGGGATTCATGTAGATCATCATATAACCCGTTTTTTTATCGCGGTAGGTAGCGATCGCTGCCTTGCCTTTACCTGGATACTGAACCGCATTGATAACCGAACCTGGTTTTCCGGCCTTATCGCCAAACTGGTGTTGTTCGGCGATCTTCTTAAGCACCGATGGGCTCAGGCAGGCTTTTTCTTCCGCCTTAACAAACTGGTAAGGTTGCGTAAGGCTGGTGATCTCTTTTTGAAAACAATAGATACAGCCGGTAATGCTCACAATGAAAACGATCAAACCAGAGACCAGTCCCAGCCACAGGTGCAACCAGTCGTTAATGGTACGGAACAGGGATCTGCCGCTTTTCCTGCGTGCAGCAGCTTTCAGTGATGTGGAAACGGATTGGTTGCTCATGTTGCTGCAGACTAGAATTTATAGGTGAATGTCATTCTCATGTTACGGCGAGCTTCTACGATGTAAGAATAGAAAGCCCTGTTGCCTGTTCCGCTGGGCAGTGAACCCGCGGTAAGCAGTTTGCGGTCGTCGAGCAGGTTATTCACCAGCATCGAAACGCCGAACCTGCCTTTTTGATAAGAAACGCCGCCATCGGCGCGGAAGTAATTAGGCATGTTGGGGGTTTTTGTTGTTCCGATAAAACGATCAGCCAGCCACTGGATACCGCCATTCACGCCAAAACCATTCAATACGCCGCTGCTAAAGCGATAGCTTATCCAGCCGTTGGTAATATGGCGGTTGGTGTTGGGCGTTTGGTTGCCAACTGTTTTTTTGTTATCCGGTGTATTCGGCGATTCTTTAGTGATCTTTGAGTCGGTATAAGCGTAGTTCAATACCACGTTCAGGCCTTTTACCACTTCTCCATTGATGTCTACTTCAATTCCTTTTGATTCGGTTTCACCCAATTGTTCCTGGTAAGTTTGGCCATTGCTGGCAGGTGTGGGAATAGTGACCAGTGCATTTTCCCGGGTGATCCGGTATACACTTACTCCACTTACCCAGCGGCCGCCAAACCATTCTTTTTTCACGCCGAATTCAATGTTATTTCCTTTAATGGGTTTGAACGCATTGCCCGAAGAATCGGTACCGGCCACCGGAACAAACGACTGATCGTACAATGCATAAACTGAAGTTTGTTTGTCGATGGAATAACTGATGCCGGCGCGGGGAGTGAATACCTGCTCTTTAATATCAGCTGCTTTGTTCTTACCTACCGTTTCGGCATACGTAAAACGTACACCCAGTGATATTCTCAAATTGTTGTTCAGGAAACCCAGTTCATCCTGTACATAAGCTGAACCGTAATTGGTGTAGGTAGCGTATGTTGTAGCGCCCGCGCGCTGGCGGATGTTCATCGACCGGTCGAACACCGGAATGGAATCCATAGGTAACCCGTAAATAGGATTGTAAATGTTAAATACCGGTTCTACACCTCTTACGCGGGCGAAGCGAACGTTGGGATTACCTGAACGGAAATCGCCCCAGAACTTTTTATTTCCAAAATCGGCACCGCCGAGTATGCGGTGACGAACGTTACCGGTATATTCTTCGCCGCTGATGGAGAATTGGGCAAAGCGGTTCTCACCGGCTTCATCGCCAATATTGTAATAACGGTACATGTCGCCATTGTCAAGGATGCTGTCGGGCCACATGCTTCCCGATTCCATGGCGAAATCGAAGTAAGCAACCTGTGCATGTGCTTTCCAGCGTTCGTTCAGCTGATGGTCAAGGTAAACGTATACGCTATGATCCCTGATCTTGTTAGGTGGTAAAGAGGGATCGGTATAGAAGAAATCGTTGGCTACCTTTTCATCGGCCAGCTTTTCTTTGCTGAACATGTAGTTGCCGTTGGCCAGGTATTTAATTGCCTGGTAGGTATACTCAAAGGTAACAGCTGTTTTGTCGTCGATCTGGTAGCGGAGCACCGGGGCAATTACCACGCGGTTATTAAAATTGAATTTGGTATGAAAATCTTTTTGCTGTGCTGCCAGGTTCAGGCGGTACAGCAAACGGCCGTCTTTGCTCAGTTTACCATCGAAGTCGGCAGTGGCGCGGTAAGTACTGAAGCTACCGGCGCTCAGGCTGAACGACTGGTGGCTGATGCCTGTCGGTTTTTTGGTAACTACATTATAAAAACCACCGGGCTCACCGGCTGCGAGCATAAATCCGGCGGGGCCTTTTACGAACTCGATATTCTCGATCATGGAAGCGTCTTCAGCAGTAGGACCCCAGCTGGCTTCGATGTTCATGCCATTGCGGAAGGCAGGGATCTTGGAGCCGCGCATCCGGATGTTGGCATACTGGTTATCCCAGTGACCCATGCGCGAAGCGCCGCTGACATTACGGGTGATACCGTCAACGATATCAAAAACCTGTTGATCGGCCATCGTTTTTTTACTGATAACCTGGATATTCTGCGGGGTTTCAAGGATTGAACTTTGCAAGCGGAGTGAAGAAGAAACGCGATCTACCTTGTAACGGCCGCCGGCGCTGATCACTACTTCGGCCAGCTGCGTGTCGGACAGTTCCAATTTGAAAGAAATATTGTTTTGTTTGCCATTCTCTGCAAGCACTACCGTTGTCTCAAGGGGTTTATACCCTTTAACTGTTACATTAACGCGATAGGTTCCTGCAGGGAGATTCTTGAAAATATAAAAACCCGTTTCCGAGGTAAGGGTCATCTTGTCTGTACCTGCCAGTTGTACAGCTACACTTTCAGCAGGTTCATTGTCGGCCGTAGTGATCTGTCCGGAAATAACCCCTTTAGGTGGATTTGTCTGGGCCAAAAGTTCCGGTGAAAGCAGTGCACAAAGCGATGCAAACACAGCAACCAGCAGGCTGCTGCGCAGTTTGATTGAACAGTTCATAGTAAATAATAGGGTTCTAGCGATAATTAAATAACAGGCGAATCGTTCAGAAAGCTTTTACATAATGTCGTTGCCGGAACGCAAAATTATTCACCGATTAATTGTTGTCTTTACGCTTTCGGGAAATGCATTTATGGAAACGGGAAAAAATACCAGCGCCCTAAAGGGGAGCGATAAAAAAAGGCCGCAAATTGCGACCTTTTTAATGAGTGCTATCTGTAATATGTTATTTTACGACTACTAACCGGCGGGTAGTATGCTGTTTGTCCAGTTTAATTTGGATAAAGTAGCTGCCTGTTGAAAGACCGCTGGTGTTGATCACCGTGCTCAAATAACCTGTTTGTTTATTGGTAAAATAGCTTTTGATCAGTTTCCCTTCGCCATTGATAAGGGTGATTTGCATTTTTCCCGTCAATTCATTATTGATTTGCAGGATTGCCTGTTCCTTAGCCGGATTATTTAACAACTTTACTGTCCTGTCGAGGTAATTAACAGGCGCTGAACGTGCGGTTGCTATAAATGGTTGCGCAGTTCTCAAGGTGCTGACTGAATCGCGCAGGGCAATTTCTATAACTGAGATATGACCAAAAGTACTTCCTGCCTTGGTTCTTGCCTCAACAAGCTGGGTGCCATAACAATCGGTCAGTGTAGCATTATTGGCCACTGTGTGGTTGTACGCGCCATCATATTCTTTCCAAAGCGAATCGCCTGCTTTTCGTACCTGCAGTATGCGGGGACCGGTACCTTCGCGGGTGCCCCAAAAGGTAATATCGGCTTTTTTGCCGGCAGGAATAGTAAACGTGAGGGTTACTATGCCCGCAGAAGGGTGAAAGTAGATATTGTCTCTTACTGCACTGGCAGGGTATTTTCCCAGGCTGCTGTCGATGCCATTTGAGTTTACCGATATGTCATTCGGATTGGCATAGGTGCCGCCCGGCCGTTTATCGGCGCTTATAGACAGGTTATGTGTAACGCCGGCAGTATCTATTACGGAGCTGATCCAAACGCCTGGCGAACCACTTGTAATATTATTCCATTTTACACCTGCATTGTTAATGGTTGTATAAGCCGGATTGCCGGCGTCTATCAATATATTTTTCGTAGTGACCGGGGCAGTTGCCGGTTCCAGCGTGTAGCGTAACAACCAGGCGTACAGGTCCAGTGAATCGCGAAACTTGGTTCGTTTATGGTATACATTATTCCATACGGCGTCATCATGGCCGGCATTGCGAACGGCGGTAAGCCACGCTTCGCCGCCATTGGCGTTAATGGAGTCGGTGATGCGTACGCAATTGTCGTATCTGTCATTGATCGTATCGTTTATGCCGACTGTTGTCCATATTTTTTTACCGGCCCAGTTATCAGACAGGTTATAGTGTGTTGAATCGGCTGCCATATAATGCGTTCCAAGCGGTGCTGCTGCTATAATACTGTCTGAGTAAGCAGGCGTTTCGAGGAAGTACTTTATCAGGGCCCGGGCGCCCATACTCACCCCTGTAAGATAGATGCGGTTACGGTCGACCCGGTACTTTGCCTTAAAGGAATTGATGATCTTGTTCAGGTCATGCAAGTCCCATTGTCCGATGCGCGACTGCGGCGCAAATACCAGGAAGGGAATATCATTGCCGAATGCAAGATACTGAGGCAGTCCTGTGCTATACATGTAGTATGGTATGTCGGTACTGTCGGCTGAGCCGGATTGCTGATAGCCCTGTCCGGCGCCATGCAGGTAAATGATCAGGGGATAGGCGCTATCGGAGTTTTGATAGTTGGTGGGAAGGTAAGTCATTCCCCAGTAGAACCGGTTGGTGTTAACAGGGATCCATTTCTCGATCTTTATGCGGGTTGGGGAAACAACCGGGCGTGACGTGTGCTGTAGTAACCAACTGTAGAGATCAAGCGTATCAGCCACTTTGGTTACTTTGTAATAAACGGAATCCCAGACAGCGGCATAGTGTCCGCCTGGTACAGCCTTTAAAGTTGCAATTCCGCCGTTGGCATTGATCGAGTCCCTGTACCGGATACTGTTCGTGTACCTGTTATAAGGAGCGGCATTGTCGGCAGTGCCCATCACCAGCATGGTCTGTTTGGGTTTCCATCTGGAAAATGTTTTCCAAATGGTTGAGTCACGTACTTCATAATGCATCGATACGGGCGCCACCGCTGCAATGCTGTCGGCCGGGTTCGGTTTTTCAAGCAGGTATTTCATTATTGCGCGGCCACCCATACTAATGCCGGTAAAATATATACGATTCGGATCAACGCGGTATTTGGCCTTAAAAGCGTTGATCATTTTAAATATGTCATCATTGTTCCATTGCCCGTTTGCGGTTTGCGGCGCAAAAACAAGAAAAGGAATATTGTTCCCGGCCTTTACATATTTAGGAATACCAGTGCGATACAGTTGCGCCGGAACATCTGCACTGTCGGCCGTGCCTTCGTACGATTCACCGAGTCCATGGGCAAATACAATTAATGGAAAACTGGCCGTGGTGTTATTGTAATCGACGGGCAGGTAAGTCATGCCCCAATAATACCGGGACGTATTTATGGGCGTCCATTTTTCAACAATAATTTGTTGCGCACCCGACAAATAACATGCGAATACGAAAAGAAAAGTAAATACTTGTCTCATAAATGATTGTTTGTTTAAGTTATGATGAATGGCTGTTAAGACGGGCTGTTGGCAATTGGCCGTTTAGAAGATCCCTCAGGGAAGAACCATAAAAAGAGGAGCGGGCAGATCGAAAGCAAAAGAAGTGATCTCAGGTAATAGGAATTAAGGTTCATGTGAATGTAATTGGAAATATATGAATATGTTACTATAGCTTAAGCCAGGCCGCTTACCGGGGATACAATAAGGTATAACCGAAGAATACTAAGTTCGGAAAAAAACAGGTACCGATCAACTGGATCTTGCCTGTAGTGTTTTCTTTTTTGACACATTTTCTCTGTAAAAAGCCGCGCGCGGAAATTGCCGATTTTTTGTCGTTCTTTGCAGAAAAATACAAATACATGGCAATCAGTCAGATCAAAGTGGGGGAGTACAATACATTGCGGGTGGCCCGGGCATTCGATTTCGGTATGTACCTGGGTGAAGACAAAGACGTGGTATTGCTGCCCAAACGCTTTGTGCCGCACGGCGTAAAAGTAGGGGATGTGCTGAAAGTATTTGTTTACCATGATTCGGAAGACCGGCTCATCGCCACCACCCAGCAGCCAAAAGGTATTGTTGGCGATATTGTAAAACTGAAGGTGGTGTCGGTAACCAAACAAGGCGCTTTTATGGATTGGGGACTGATGAAGGACCTGTTTGTGCCCAAATCGAAACAGTTAATGGGCATGCGGGTAGGCGGGGAGTACATCGTGAAAATATACCTCGATGAAATGACCGGCCGTGTGGCCGCTTCGGAAAAAATAGAACCCTTTTTGAGCAATGAACAATTGACGGTGAAAGAACAGGAACCGGTAGACCTGCTGGTATACCGACGTACAGATATTGGTTACGTGGTGATCATCAACAACCGCCACACCGGGGTATTGCATTTCAATGATATTTACCAGGAAATTACGGAAGGCGATCAGTTGAAAGGTTATATCAAGAACATCCGGGAGAACAACAAAATTGATGTGGGCACCGGAAAAATGGGTTACCAGCGCGTGGAAGACGAAGCCGGTAAGGTGATGCGCCTGCTGCAGGAAAATAATGGTTATCTGCCTTACAATGATAAATCAGACCCCGAAGAGATCTATTCTTTTTTCGGTATGAGTAAAAAGACCTTCAAAATGACCACGGGTAATTTGTACAAGAACAGAAAGATCGTTTTCACCCAGACAGGTATTAAACTGGCAGACGAATAGACCATACCGCTTCGGGGGATCAACGATCCCCGGTTCTCCCATAAACGGCATCAATAGAGAATCGCCCCGCACCGGCGTAGATCAATGCGCCTGTCATACCAATAACGAGCAGGAAGAATTCCATACCTTCTGTTTTCTGATTGCCAAACCAGTTCATGAAGAAGTAATCGGTAAAATGGGTTAGAATAATGCCGGCCATAACGACAGCAATGGCAACACTCCAAAGCCTGACGGCAAATCCTAATAACAGCGCCAGTGGACCAAAGAACTCTATCATAATAACGATGAAGCCGATACCCCAGGGTAAATGAACCTTTTCAGTGAAATAATCCATCGACCCGTTAAAACCGGCACCACCGAACCAGCCCAGTAATTTTTGAGCGCCATGCGGAAATAGAACGAGCGCCAGAAAAAGGCGTAACAAAAATGGAGCTAAGGATTGATCCGTGGAGAATATCATTCTCTTCATACATGCAATATTTTATGGCCACAAAATTTCTTAAAACAGGGAGGATGGCCAATCACCCAGGGTAATGAATTGCATTAACCTATGGTAACAAAAATGGGGGTGATGAATTCTATTTTTGTTTTTTGTGGGGCTGCGATCTCAGCCTGCTTAAACTTTGTGGCGTTATTCCAAGGTAAGAGGCTATCTGGTGATTAGGTACGCGCTGCTCTATTTGCGGATACTGGCTGGTGAAATCGAGATACCTTTCCGTAGCGCTTTTGGCAAGGGAAGAAGCCACCCTTTTGATAGCTGCTATGTATGCATTTTGAATGACGATGCGGAAATGACGTTCCATTTTTGGAACCTTTTCGTACAGCGTTTCAAGATTTGGTTTGGTTATTTGATATACCTGGGTGTCTTCGAGGCAATCGATATTGCTTTTTGCTGGCGTTTCCGTAAGAAAGCTGTAGAGATCACCCACCCACCAGTCTTCCAATCCGAATTGTAATACGTGCTCCTGGCCTTTTTCATCCACTTCAAAAGTCCTGGTAACGCCTTTTACAATAAAGGTCTCATGCCTGGTTATTTCTCCTTCCTGCAAGATATACTGGTGTTTACGAAAAGTCCTGAATGTAAAAAGCGATCCTACAATCGTTACTTCTTCGGGTGTTAAAGTAACATATTTGCTAAGTGTATTAACCAGGGCATCAAGCATAATGCGGAGATCTTATGGTGATCAGCCGCCAATATCGCGTAAATCGCTTTAATTCTATAATTTTTTTAGGAGAAAGGATTTACCGGTATCTCATAACCACCGGCTCCAGACAACCAACGGCAAACAATAGGCCAACGCCGCCAGCCACAGAACGAGGGCGGCGCCTGCTTCAACCGCTATTATGGTAGCCAGTGCGGTGCTGATCACGGAAACACAACCGTTCAACCCCCAGGCCCAGGGAATATCAGTGGCTTCCATCCGGGCAAGCCATGACAGTGCTGCCGGGAATGGAATGCCCATACAAAATGCCAACGGCGCCGTTAGTAAGAGCACGACGCCTGTTTTTACCGGCAGGGCGCTGTGTTTGGTTTGTTGCAGCAATGGCATTAATACAGTTGCATAAATGCAAAGAAGCACAATAATAATTGCAGTGATAATCACCATGGCTTTTTTGTTGCCGGCAAAACGGCCGGCCATATAACTGCCGCAGCCCGAGAAGAATAACAGCACGGTGATCACCGCCGCTGCCGCATATACCGGGTGACCGAAATAAAAAGTGAAGTGTTGAATGAAAACCATTTCCACAAACATATACCCCAGGCCTATACCTCCGAAGTATAACAATACGCCTGTTTTGTGTTTGCCTTTCCATCCCCGCCGGAAAAGTGGCAGCAAAACGAGCACAAATGAAACAACGGCTATTTGTACCAGGGTGATCACGACGAGCAGGTAGCCGATCTCGAAGAAAGGAATGGAACGGTTGCCGAAATAAGCAGCGAGGTGCGATAAATTTTTCCAGCGGATGAATTGAGAAAAATAGGGCCGTTCGTCTGTGGCCGGTTTTATATTAAAATCGTAGTTGGCATATAAGGCGTTCCTGTCGTTTGAAAACAAGGCGTCTATATGCTGAAAGAAACTGCTGTCCTGCAAAAAGTGATAACGCGCCCTTTCGCCTGGCTGCAGGCCCGGCAGCAGCACCGGATCAAATTGCCATTGGTTACAGAAGCGCCGGATATTTTGAACGACCGCCGTTGTCAAAGGCCTTTTTGTGATCACGAAGCTGATGGTGCTCCAGCTGCGGATGGCGGTTATATGCTGTCGTGGCTGCCGGATGTTCAGGGCTTCCAGCACTTCTGCGAGCGTAGCCGCAAGCTTTAGCGGATGACGTACGGGATAATCCATCCAGGCGCTGATGCTGATGGCGCCATCCTCCTGCAGCCGGGGCCACATGTGCATAAATGCATCCTTCGTCAATAAATATTGTTGATGCAGCGCATATAATCCGGCCGAGCCGCCAAAGCTACCGGCCATTGGCAAATGGATAAGATCATAATAGGCCGTATCCGTTAACAGGAAAATGCGCGGGTCTGTAGTATGTACGGAAATAGCGGGATGGTAAAAAAGCGAATCATTGTCGGCGGATAATGTCTGTTGCAGGGCCGTTGTCAATACGGCATTAGGCTCGATGGCTACAATACGGGTTGCCTGCCGGCTAAGCGCATGCGCTACTTCCAGTCCCGTACCGGCCTGCAGTACCAATACGTCTTTTCTGTCAGCCATTTTGTAAGGAAGATCGAAGCTGGTGTTATGCAACACAAAGGTAGTATCGGCCTGGTTATAGCCGGCAACGGCGCCCAGCCAGTCGCCATTCAGGAACACCGCTGTGCTGGCAGTCACCGGTTGTTCTGCAGCCAGGCTCATGCCCGGGGCATATCGCAATACAGGCGAGGAGACTGCCTGTATTGGTCCGTACGGACTGGTTCTTTCCATTTTGATAGCTGCCTCCGGCAGCAACAAAGTTTTGCTCAGGTCTTTGAACTGCGATAAATGTAATGTGGGCGGGAAGACGATGGTAAGCGCACACATCACACAGGCAAGTAATGCAAACAGGCGCAAGGCACCGGTGCGTTTGTGCAGCTGCGGTATGATCATGGCGCCGGCTATTACCGGTAACCAGGAAATGATGGCAGGCAGTCTGTTGGGGTATAAATACCATAACAACGCCAGTAACAACAAACCACCGGCCGCCGAGCCCAGCAGGTTGGCGAAATACACCTTGCCTATAATGGCTACGTAATGGTCAAACACAAGTCCAATGGCAAGGGCACCCAGTAAAAAGGGAATAAAGAACAACAGGTAGGTTAGCAGTAAACGGCCTATATGCGTATAGTTGGCGAACAGCATATAGCTGTCGAACCGGATAAAAGAAAGTTGAGATAGATAAACTACCAGCGACATGCTAATGCCGCAGCTGATCATCAATACGGGGAGCCACCACCCGATGCCCTGCAGCAGGCGCTGCCTGAAAAAAGCCAGCACTGTACCGGCAGCGCCAAAACCCAGCATGGCCACTGAAATGACCATATAAGCAAAATGATGCCATTGTACAATGGATAAGATCTGCATGAGGGCCAGTTGAAAAGCAATGATGGCAGCAGAAAGAATTCCCAGCGACAGCATGAGCCGGGTAGATGAATGGTCTTTCGATTGTGTGGAATTGTGCATACCAATGATGCTTTCATTCACTTTTCTTCCGGGTGAGGGGAACAAAGGTCACCGGTAGCAGGTTTTTGGTGGTGGTTGATCCGTTTTTCTTTTCTACCAGTATCAGCATCTGGGTCAGAAATGTTGAGCCTACCGGGATCACCATTTTACCGCCCTCTTTCAATTGACTGATCAACGGTGGCGGAATATGTTCCGCAGCGGCTGTTACTACAATGGCGTCGTATGGACCATTCTCTTTCCATCCATGATACCCATCGCTTATTTTTACCTGAACATTCCTGTAGTTCGTTTTCAGCTTTTCTGTAGCTGACTTACCTAATTCAGGAACGATCTCGATGGTGTATACTTCTTTTACGATGGCCGAAAGAATAGCGGCCTGGTAACCGGATCCGGTGCCAATTTCCAGCACCTTAAAATGAGATTGTGGTTTTATCACTTCGGTCATATACGCCACGATGTATGGCTGTGAGATGGTTTGGCCATAACCAATGGGCAGCGGGCGGTCATCATAGGCGTTTTTGGTTTGGTCGGCAGGAACAAATTCATGCCGCTTCACCGTTCGCATGGCTTTCAGCACTACCGGGTCTTTTACGCCCCGCCGTTGGATCTGCTGACTCACCATTTTCTCTCTCTTGGCTTTGTACACGTCTTCCTGCCATGGTGCCAGCAACAGGAATAATCCTATGTAACAGATTGTGCTGAGCATAACCGCACGTTTAACTGTTATCAAAATTAATCACTTTGTACGATACTAATGAACCACCGGCAACAGCACAAAAAAGGTAGCGCCCTTGCCCGGTTCGCTCTCCGCCCAGATGGCGCCCTGGTGGTTCTCAACCACTTTACGCGCAATGGCGAGGCCAATGCCTGTTCCCGCATATTGTGATTTCGTATGCAGGCGTTCGAACATATCGAAGATCTGCTCGGCATATTGCTGACTGAACCCGATACCGTTGTCGATCACTTCTATGATATAATGCGGCTGCTCTTTCGGGTTCCTGGGTAATCGGGCCGCCACCAGCGCTGCATCAGCCAGCTGGCTGCGTATCGTAATAACAGGCTGTGCATTGAGGCTGCTGTATTTGAGCGCATTGCCGATCAGGTTCTGGAATAACTGTTCGAACTGCCTGGCATTCCCTTCTACGAACGGTAATGGCTCAACGGTGATCACTGCGTGTTTCTCTGCAATGCTTAGCTCCAGTTCATCAAGCACCGCCTGCATTATTTCATTGAGGTCGATCGTGTGTTTTACCAGGCGTTGCTGACTGATATAGGAAAAACTAAGCAGATCGCGTACAAAATCATTCAGGTGCCGGGCTGCCGATTCAATACGATTCAGGATGCGCAGGTCTTCGGGATCTATGGTAGAACTGACGCTGCTTTTCAACTGGTCGACAAACAGCAGGATCTTTCGCAATGGTTCTCTCATGTCATGAGATGCCGCATGTGCAAAATCTTCCAGGTACCTGTTCGATTGTTCCAGGGAAGCAATGGTTTGTTCGAGTTTTAATTGTGATTTGCGCAGGAAGCTATGGTCAGAGAGGCAGACCAGCAGCTGGTTATTCAGTTTGATGCACTGGATATCGAGGTAGCGGTCGAGCCCGTCTGCATCATAATGCAATTCACGGCGCTGCCGCTGCCCCGTTAGATAGGTGTCCCTGTACATCTTAAAAGCGTCTGTTGCCAGGTAGCCGGGAAACCAGTTGCCGGCAAGGTCTCCTGTAAGCAATGCCGGTGGCTGATGAACAAGATTGGAGATCGTTGCATTCACCAGCACAAATCGGAAGTCGATGATCTCATTATTTTCATTATATACGGGATCAAGCAGGGCCATGCCGGTTTGGGCTGCATCGAATACCGATTTCAGGGTACTGGCAGATTGTTCAATTTGAAGCTGAACCTGTTTTAAAGGCGTGATATCTGTAAATATATGGATGAGGTGGTTTAGATCGAGACGCGAAACGGTTGATTCTATCCATCGGCCTGTTGGTTCTATCATATGTTGCCAGATGAAAGGATTTCCGGTTTCCAGTGTCATGGCGCTGCCCTGGAAATATTCCGTTTCTACGATGCCGGGCTGAATCTCGGTCACCCGTTTGTTGATAAAAAATTCGCGGGGCACACCGGTAGCATGAACGGCAGCATCGTTTGCAATAATGACCACGGCGTCAATCACTATTCCATCATCATTACGGATGGCGCGGGTTACACAGATGCCATTAGAAGTGTTCTTTAGAATATTGTCGAGCAGTGTTTTTTGCTGCTCCAGCTGGCGGGCGCCCTGTTCCAGTGATGATTTCTGCGCCTGCAGCGTAGCGATCATTTTTTTTTCACGCGTAAAATCCTGCACTACAGTAAGTATTCCGCCACGCAGTTTGCTGCGCATGACGCGCGCGTGTTTATTCAGTGCGGCATTGAAAATAGATGAAGTTGCTTTTTTACCGGTTTCATACACCCACTTCATTTCATCAAGGACCTGGTTACGAAGTTCAGCTGATAAAGTAGGAGAATTGCGAATAGTAAGGTTTTTAAACTGTGCCGGAGTGAGCTTTAAGTATTCAAGTCCCTCGGTGTTGGCATACGTAAAGGCAAAGTCTACAATTTGTTGACCGTCATCAGACCAAATAGGGCTGAACCACAGAATGGCCTGTGGCTGTCCGCCGTAGAACTCCTCAAACAACCGGGCGTCAAACAGGGGGTCTTCTTGCCGGGGGTCTGTCGTCATGTTTATAATTATGCGAAACCGGTGCCACGAAACGCGGCTTAAAAATTAACTTTGTAAGCAGGATGGCAGTCAATATTTAATTTTTAAAAAATGAAAAAGTTTCCCAGTGGACCGATTCTGATTGTTGAAGACGATGAAGATGACCGCTTTTTTATTACCAATGCCATCCGGAAATGTGGAATACAGAATGAACTTAAATATTTTGATAACGGTCAGCAGGCGCTCGATTATTTAATGGATACCAGCGACAAGCCATTTATCATTCTCTGTGATATCAATATGCCTGTGATGGATGGCATTGAGCTTGGCCGTAAAATTAATGGCAATGATTATCTGCGGAAAAAATCCATCCCTTTCATCTTTCTAACTACCACCGATAATCCCCGGCACATTGAAGACGCTTACAAGTTTACCGTGCAGGGCTTTTTTAAGAAACCTGACGATTGTCAGCAGTTGCAGGAGATCATTCAGCAAATTTTTGGTTACTGGACAAGATGCCTGTATCCCGAAAAATAACAGGCGCGCTGTGGAACAACAATTGCAATAATGTTAAAAAGACCTATATGGAAACTCGTTTACAGCAATTTACAGCGGCACAGCTTCGTACTATTGTAATACATGAGATGAGAAAATTCGCGCTGGCGCTGGAATACGGCTCTACCATCAGCGATTTGCAGGAAATAAGGGAACAGGTGAGGCTACTGGCAGATACACTGGCTGCCAAGGAGAAGGAAGAGGCCGCGCCTTATTTTGTAGAAAGTCCGCTACGTTCCGGTTTAACCGCTTAAGTGTAAGAATTATGCCCGGTATAGTATATTAATTCAGGGTGTTCCTGGCTGGTAACCTGAAAAAAATTCCTGTGCACATTGATGTTGTCAATTAGCACAGGAAGTAATTGCAATTTACAATGATTTAAAATCCCAGTTTGCTGCCCAGGACGCCCAGCGGATTTCCGCTGCCGGTGTTACCTGATTGCTGGCCACCGCCGCCTAATAGTGAATCGATCTGCCCGCCAAATTGCGGGAATTTTTGTTTAATATAACCGGAAACTACTCCTAAAACCTGTTGGGCTTTGTCTGCTGGAATGCCTGTTTTCTCAACTATCTGGTTAATTAGTTCATTCATGGTTTACAATTTTATGTAATGCTACAAATTTGGGGCCTTCTTAGGTGATCTTCCAGGCAGGATAGCCGAAATACGTTTGAGCATGTAGTTTTTTACAATTTGTTACTGTCCCCACGCAGTGATCACCAGCTTTCTGCTGCCGCCCTGGTTGCGGTGCTCACATAAATAAATGCCCTGCCAGGTGCCGAGTGCCAGTTGTCCTTTACGAATGGGGATCATTACCGAACAGCCAAGCACGGATGCTTTCAGGTGCGCCGGCATATCATCAGCTCCCTCATAATCATGTTTGTAATCAGGATCGTTCTCCCTAACCGTTTTATTGAAGAAGGTCTCAAAGTCTATGCGTACGGTAGGATCGGCATTTTCATTGATGGTGAGCGATGCCGAAGTATGTTGTATAAAGACCTGGCAAAAGCCGGTTGTAATGTTTGCCATGGCCGGCAGCGCCTGCACCACTTCCCGCGTTATTAAATGAAAGCCTCTTGGTTTTTCCGGTAATGCGATCACTTGCTGGTAAATGTTCATGCCCTTTGTTTTTTTGCTGGGTACAAATTTCAGGGAATTTGATTGAATGGAGTGGAAGTTACAGGAAGGATGCCAATGGAACGAAGAAATCATTATTCTCTACCGCTTTCATGGCTTTTAGTTTAATAGCATCATCGAGACTGATATGACCGTCGAGGATCAGTAAAAGATCGTTGCCATCCATACCGATGATACTGGTTCTTTTACCATGACGAAAAGCGATGAGCCCATCAGCAGAGAAGCCGGTATAACTGATAAAAATACCGCGTGCCCAGGTTGATTTACCTTCTACCTTACTGTTGAACACCAGCAGGTCGCTTTGTGGGGTGGGCAATGAATGCCATTTGGCTTCGAGCAGCCATGTTTGCGCGCCCAGGTCGAAGCTGCCGTCAATCTCTTCGCCCTGCAATCGAAACGCGCTTCTGGTAATTATATGATGGGCAGTGAACAGCCGGTGCAGGAAACGTTGAAAGGCAAAGCCGCGGGCCTGTGCGTTCATTTCCGGCAAGGCCAGGTAATCTGCTTTTAATGCGTCAAGGTCAGGTGCAGGTGGGGCAGGCTCTTGCGGGGTCTTAGCAGATGTGAGAACAGCCGCTGATGCGGGCCTTACGGGAATGACAGGTTGCATCGATGGCATTGGTGGCCGTACCGGTACCAGGAGCATAGCTGCCGGCCGCATCAACATCAACACCAGGCCGGCGATCAGGAGGCTCATAGCCACTTCCTGCTTGGTATGTTTGTCTTCCATTAAATGATATAAACCCATCAGGTACAAGCCAACGCCGGCACACCGGATACTTACAACGATGGTATTGCGAACAGTTTTGCGATCAGGCTGATAAGGATCCGGGGGACCGAACAGCAGGCTGTCTAACGGCGATAAAATAATAGCGCATATTACAGCAATGGCTATGCTTTCTTTGTATAAATGCCGTTGAAAACCGCCTACTATCAAAAGGCAGGCCAATGTAGCGATCCCTTTTCTTATCCAGCCTATTTTTATATACGTAGGAATGTCATCCCAGGGAGTACTGATGCGAACGGTTTTACCATGCTTAAAATAATTAACAAGCACCGGGAAACATATTACCAGGCCTGCAATAAAAGAAGCCAGCGCAGCTGCTCCATAATCGCGAAAGGCCATGCGAAAACCAAGCAGGAAATAACCGAGGCCGACCAGATAACGATAATTGTAAGGGATACTATTCATATAAGCCAGGCAATGAGCATTGGAATTAAAAATACTATATCAATTCCTGTAAGGGTACAAAAAAATAATTGGTTTCAACAGCGCGGCGGGCCTTCTGCCTTATGGCGTCAACCAGCGAAAGACGACCCGCTAACACCAGTTGCAGATCACTGCCATCCATACCGATAATGCTTGTGCGTTTTCCTTTGGCAAACATGGCCAGGCCTTCAGCGGTAAATCCTGCATCGCTGATAAAAATGCCCCGTGCCCACGTTGATCTTGATTCGACTTTTGCATTGAACATCAGTAAAGCATCTTCGCCAATCTGTACCGGTTGCCAGTTGGCATACAGAATATAGATCTGACCTTCTACCTCAAAGCTGCCGCTGATGCCTGCTCCATCGAGGGTAAAGGCATTGCTCACCAGCGTGCCCTGCGAGGAAAACAAACTGTTCAAAAATTCGACATAAGCAGTGCCCTTTTGGGCCGGCTCCGCCCACCGTAAATTTTTATACATGTCTGATAGGTTGGCCAGGGTGTCGGCGTTGCTCGTAGTTGCTTCAGGAACTTGCACAGCTACCGGTTCAAGACGAGCTGCTGGCACCGGATGCCCTTCAGGGATGGCTGGTTTAACTGGTACAACTGGTTTCCTGTTGCCCAAAAACAGTTTTTTAAGCTGCCTGATAAAAACAAGTGCCAGCCCAATGGCTATTAACACCATGCTTGCTGCAAACTTCTCTTTTTCAGGGAAAGACAAAATGCCGCCCGTAACGAAAAGTAAACCTGTGCTTCGGAGAAACCATAAACCGGTATTCCGGAGCGTCCACGGCCGGCGTTTACTATTGCCTTTAAAAGGGGGAATGGAGTAAGTAAAAACCTTATCGCTAAGGGGCGATAAAAGAAAGCATCCGGTGATCAATAAAGGCGGTACTGCAGGCCACATTAGCGGCTGCCTGGCCTCAGTGAATGCACCCAGGCCGCAAAGGAAACCAACGAGACCACGGCTCCAGTCCATAAAGGTGTACACGTCAAATTCGTTTGCCAATACAGCCATCGAAGTGGGCGATTCATGACGGCGCATTAATAGTATGGGCTGCAGCATTAAAAAGCAGGTGGTTACCAGCAGGCTGATCCCGCCCAGAATATACGAGTCTACAAACTCGGCTATGCTGCCCATTAGCACGCAAAAGGCAGTAATTATACGCAAGCAGAATACGAAGACATTCATACTATGGATGGTTCTACGATCATAACGGCTAAAGATAATATTAGAATGCCGCATTTCATATAGTGCAGGCTTTATTGATATAGATCATGAAAAGAGGCGCCGGCCGGATAGTGCGGACCGCCTTTTTGGATGCGTGATCCGCAGAAAAAAGGGAACCGGAAGGCGCCGGGCGGTATTTTAATATTCTTCTAATGTGGCACAATGATTTAATACATAAAAGGGTATTAAGTTTAATGAAAATCATGTGTTATGAATTGTCCTAATTGTAACGAAGTCCTTGTAATGACAGAAAGACAAGGTGTAGAAATTGATTATTGTCCCAAATGCCGGGGTATCTGGCTCGATCGGGGTGAACTGGACAAGATCATCGAAAAATCAGGAGCGTCTGGTTCAACCTACGAAAGCGACCGTTATGACAGCGATCGCTATCGCGGTGAACAGAAGGACTATGATTCATACAAAGACCAGAACCATCCAAATTATAGAAAGAAGAAAAAGGGCGGCTTTTTGTCAGACTTATTCGACTTCGATTAACAAAACAGCCCCGGACCTGGTCCGGGGCTGTTTTGTCTTTTGCCTTTTTGTCTATTGTCAATTGTTAATTGTCTACTTGTTCGTCGTAGCCTTGGCGAAGGCGAATTGTCCATTGTCCATTGTCTATTGACCCTTGTCCATTGCATCTTTAAAGGCCGGATACATCTCGTACAAATTGTCAATGGTCGCCTGGTCGGCATTTTTGGTTGCAGTATACGCTTTTGTGAGCGGTATTGCTTTATCCCATCGGTTGTCTTCTACATAACGGTATATAAGTTCGAGTGTGCCAGGACTATAGTCAGGCAGATTTTGATGAAGCCTTTCGAGGCATAACAGCTGGTTGGCAGCATCGTGGCTCTCCCTGTAGATCAGGGCGCGGTAATAATCGAGGAAAGGATCTTTATTGATCAATGAATCGAGGCCATTGATGCAGCGAAGGGTGCCGGGATAATCTTTTTTGAGATAATAGGCATCCATCATCAGCAGGTACATGTTGGTAGCCTGCGGGTATTCCTTTTGAAAATTGATCAGGGAAGCCAGGTATTCATCTGTTCCCAGGCCGCTGGCAATTCTGGTGTAGATGATCTTATAGATCTTCTGCTTCTTAAGTACCTCGGGCAGCGAATGGTAGATCTTATTCGCTTTTTCATACTCTTTTTCATTAATATACTTCTTCATCAGATCCATTTGTCTCGCGTCTTTTGTATCAACCGGCTTTGAAGCTTCTTCTTTCATCGACAAAAGCATTTCAGCATAACTGGTACTCAGGTTCTCGCCCGTGACATAAACGAACACATCTGCTATTTTGACCTGATCATTTACTTTAACCAGCTCGAAGTCGTGGTAGTTGATCTCCTGGTCGTACAGCCGGAAGATCAGGTGCTGGTGGTTGTTCTTTTCATATTGTTTTACCAGCTCATACGTGCCAGTTTTGCCCAGGCTCTTTATTACCTGCCGGCCAAAGTCGCCGGATTTTATAGAAGTGAGCGTATTGGCTACTAACGACCGGCTCAGTTTGTTATCAGACTGCTCCATGATCCTTTTTTCAAGGAGCTCAGTCGACAGCAGGCTGTTCAGAAATCCTGAATTGCGGTTGGCAATAGCGTCTTCCAGGGCAGCAGCAATTTTAGCCGCTTCTTCCTTTGTGACCGGTCTTTCCGGCTCAGAACAGGCTGTAACAAAGAGCACTATTAACAGGAACAAATAGGAAAAGAAAGATTTGCAGTTCATGGTTGGTAATAGGGTCGATAAATAATAAAGAGAAAGAACGTTATGATACCATATTTGTTGTGAGGAGGCAGGGGATCGCGGGAAAATGCTGCCCGGTAAATATTGATTATCTTTGCCCCGTATTCTTCAAACGGCTGATTTGGGCTATTCTAAGGTGCTGATACCGCTACGCTATAAGATCAGGATTTGTACTTTAAATGATAACTACGATGTCAACCTTTTTCTGTAACATTTAAAAGTACATTATGCGAAAGCTGTTGTTATTACACCCGGTTGTTTTCTTCTTTTTTTATTTCTCAGTAAATGCCCAAAAGGATAATTCAGATTCTCTTAATCTCGTATCGAAGATCCAGGCGGATTCTGCCCGGCTCAGGGAACTGCAAAGCGAGCTCGACCTCAAAATGATGAGCAAACAGGAGGCTATTGCCAGGGCGCACCGGTCGGCAAGCGAAAATGTAGCCGCTGCAGACAGGTTGAGTGATGATCCCAGGAATAAAAGGCTGGCCAAAAGAGCTGATAAAAATGCGGGGGAGGCCAGGCGCGATGCCAAAAATGCCAGGTTAGAAACCGAAAAAGTAGATAAATTGGATAAGGAAATCAGGAGAGTACAGAAAAGACTGGCTAAAAACCAATCCAGGCTAAGTAAATACATCCAGCGTGGATACGTTCAGCCGGCAACGCCCGATACTTCGCAACAGTAGCGGGAGTGTTGGAAGAAGTGACTTCCCGCTCGTTAGTAAAGGTATTATTCACGTCTATGGAAACAAATATTCTGATCATCAATGGCTCGCTGCGCGGAGCAGCCGGTAATTCAGGCGCTGTTGCCATGAAGGCCGCACATATGCTGGGAAGTGAATTTAAATTACCGGCCACCCTGTTAACGCTCACCGGTACTTTGCCTTCGATCAGGGAAGTGTATGACCTGGTCAGCAATTCTGACGCTTTCCTCGTAATTACCGGTGTGTACTGGAACAACTGGAGCTCACCGTTGCAGCGATTTGTGGAAGTAATGACAGCCTTTGAAAATACTCCTGCTTTTTTTGGCAAACCGGTCGCCTGTGCAGTAACGATGGACTCTGTTGGCGGAATAGAAGTGGCGGCCAGGCTGCAGGCAGTGTTTGGCGGACTGGGCTGCTGGAGCCCGCCCTGTTCTACCGTCGTATTGTCGCGAACAGCACACGAAGCCATGGCGGCTTCTGCAGGGGCGGCGTTTGATCCCAATGAAGATGTGTGGCGCCTGGATGATCTGCATATTGTGCTCCAAAACCTGGTTACAGCCGCTGCCATGCCCCGCAACAACTGGGTTGCCTGGCCCCACACCGAACTCATAATTCCCGACGGTCCCTGGCCCTCCAGCGGACCGCTCGACATGGGAACGCCTAAATTTCTACCTTAATGTTAACATAGGAATGGAAAAGAACGATCGCTTTACCTGGGCATTATCTGTCATGGATATCCGGCCCAATCACCAGGTGCTTGAAATTGGCTGTGGAGTAGGGCTGGCTGTTGAACAAATGGTACCCATTTTAAAGACCGGCTCAGTTACCGCTGTTGACCGGTCAGATTCAGCTATTGAAAAAGCAGCCAAACGGAATGCGGCTGCCATAACTGCTAACAAAGTAGAATTTCTTACCTGTGATCTGCTGCAGCTGCATGATCATAACAGGCGCTATGATAAAATACTTTCTTTTAACGTTAATCTTTTCTGGACCAAAAGAGCAATTGCTGAAGAAGCTGCCATTTTACGATCGCTTCTTAAGAAGAATGGCTCAATATATATCTTATATGGTCCTTTAATAGGTGGTATCAAAAAGATCGAGGGCCCTCTTACCAAAAATATGGAACGTGAGGCGTTCGTTTTACACCAGGTAATCCATGACAGCACATTAAACTGCTGCTGCTTTGTTGTTAAAGGGAATTAACATACTGCAGATGCGCATCGGGGTTATATACCTCCAATAAAAAGGATGGGTTGCTTAATTTTTTGAACTGAAACTGACGATACAGACCATGGGCGTCACTCGTATTCAGCATCTTCCTTCTCAGTCGCTTCGACCAGTCCTGCTCCATGATATGGGATAACATTTTTTTTGAAATGCCCTGTCCGCGGTATTCCGGTAGTACAAAGAAATCGGCGAACCACCCAAACGTGTAATAATCAGTGATCACCCGGCCAAATGCCACCTGCCTGTCATCAATAAAGGCGCCTACACAAAATGAGTGCGTCAGCGAGTGGTTGACCAGTGAATAGGAGATCCCTTTTGCCCAATAAGAGGCTGTGCTTAAGAAATGATGGATCATGTCCACATCCATATGCTCTTTGCCTGTTTTGATGGTAACTACCGACATAACTTTTATTTTGGTTGTAAAAATAGTTCCAGCTGTTCAATAGACACAGCCTCAGTTTTGTAAATTTTGATGGACACAGTTACTTTTACGTATGAAGCAAAAATTCCTGTATTCCGAGATCACCAATAACATTGCCGCACTTATCAGGAGCGGGGTTTTGAAAACAGGTGACCGGTTGCCTTCGGTAAGAATGTTGTGCCAGGAGTACAATATCAGCATGAACACTGCCAAAAGGGTATTCCTGGAGCTGGAAGCGCAATCACTCATTGAGTCAAAACCACAGTCAGGTTATTTTGTAAGCCCGTTGCGGTATCAACGCGTGCCGCTGGCTGCCGTTAGCAAGCCTTCATCGTCGGGTGGCAGCAAAGAACCAAAGGATCTGATCGGAAAAGTTTATGACACCATGGGACAACCGGATATGACGCTTTTTTCTATTGGTGTAGCTTCCGGGGAATTGTTGCCTTTGTCGAAACTTCATAAAGAAATAATTCATGCTACGCGCACCCTGAAGGATGGAGGTACCGGCTACGAACCATTGCCCGGCAATGAAAAATTGCGGCGGATGATCGCAGCACGTTCCATGTACTGGGGCGGCAATCTTCATGAAAATGACCTGGTAACTACCGCCGGTGGCATGAACGCGCTATCATTTTGCATGATGGCTTTGGCAAAACGCGGCGATACCATTGCCGTGGAAAGTCCGTGTTATTCCGGCATTTTACAACTGGCATTGAGCATGGGGTTGAAAGTGCTTGAGCTGCCCACGCATCCCATCACCGGCATTGAAATAGACGCTTTACGAAAAATAGTATCAAAGATCAACGTTTGCCTGTTGGTGCCAAACTTCAATACGCCGTTAGGGGCTTGTATGCCTGATGACAATAAAAAAGAAGTGGTGAAGCTGTTGGCCAAACATCGTGTACCCCTCATTGAGGATGATATTTATGGCGATCTTTATTTTGGAGCACAACGCCCGTCCTGTTGCAGGTCGTTTGATAAAGATGGGAATGTTTTATTGTGCAGTTCATTTTCCAAAACCCTGGCGCCGGGCTACCGGGTAGGTTGGGTAGCGCCGGGCCGGTATAAAGAGCAGATCCTGAAATTGAAGCTCGCGCATGCCATATCGTCTTCAGCCATTACCCACGAAGCAGTGGCTAACTTTCTTGCCAACGGCCGCTATGAAAATCATCTTCGCCAGCTGCGTTTGACCTTACAAAACAATTACCAGCACTATCTGCAGGTCATAGCCGATTATTTTCCGGAAGGGACCAAAACCAGCAGACCCCAGGGTGGGCTTGCATTATGGGTGGAGTTTGATAAAAGCATCGATACGACAGAATTGTTTGATAACGCAATTAAGCAGCGAATAAGTATTGCTCCCGGGCGGCTATACACTCTGCAGAATCAGTTTGGGAACTGCATGCGGCTGTCTATCGGCCTGCCATGGTCGGAAGAACTGCGTCATAAATTAAAGTTAATAGGAGGAATGGCAGCCCGGATGAAATGACAACGCTGGCATAATTCAGGGTGTTTTATTATCTTTAGCGCGTAGGCAAAGAGGTATTGTGTATAACCATCTTTGCACTTATTAAACCCTTAATTAATCAACATGTTAAAAGCCTGTTTTGTATTGGCTGCCACAGCCCTGAGTATAGCTGCATACGCTCAAAAACAATCTATCACCTGGGGTGATGAATTCAAACTTAAAAAAGGAAGCAATAGCATAAGCGTCGTGTACACGGATGCAAGCGGCGTATATATCCAGGAAGATCACCTGGCTTTAAAAGCCTATTTTGTGATCGGCGCTTCTATGCGTGGATCTGCTTCCCTGGTAAAATTGGACAAGAACCTGCAGGAAGTGTACAGAACTGATTTTAATAAAGAATTGCGGGGAAAAGAATTTGAAACATTCTTTGCCTTCCGCGATAAATTAATGATGATCGCTTCGGAATACCACAAAAGCGACAGAGCCCTGGAGATCTTTGCTGCAGAAGTTGATAAGTCATCAGGCGAGCTTACGGAATCCTTTAAGCCGATTACCAGTTTCCAGAAAGAAGAAAAGAAGGACGAAATAAATTTCAAGCTGATACCAAATGCCGATTCTACGAAGATCGTGCTCATTAGTACAGTATCCGGCAAAGAAAAGAATACCTACCAGGTGCAGGAGTTCGACAAGAACCTGAAAGCTACTACCAAACCAGCCATTATCACGAACGAGTTTGAGGCCAAAACCTATCAACTGGAGGATGTCTTATATACAAAAGACAAAAAGATAATCCTGGTAGGACGGGTATTCGAATACCAGGAGGGTAAAAAGAAGAAGGAGAAATTCCTCGATTTTGCCAATTATAATATCCGGATCTATGATGAGAAAGGTAAACAGCAAAGCGAGATCAATACCAATATCAATGGTAAATGGCTCACGAATACAAAACTGATGCTGGGCAAAGATAAGGACCTGGTACTGGCCAGTTTCTACAGTAAGGAAAAAAGAGGAACCACGAACGGGTTACTGGTTCAACGCATCGACCCTGCTTCGGGTAAGGTGATCAGCACTGCTGAAAAAGAGATCAATTATTCGCTGCTGACCACTGATAACGGAGAAACCGAAGAAGAGGATGATGATAAAGACGGCGAAAGCAAAGCGGAAAGAAAGGAAAGGGAAAAACTGGCAAAGATCAAAGATGAAGGCGAAGGTTTTTCCAAATACATGAAATTCCGGAACATTTTTTACACGGCTGATAAGGGACTGGTACTGCTGGCAGAGAATTACCACCAGTTCACCTATACCAGTTCTTCCTATACGCCTGGCACCAATGGAATGCCTGGCCGGTGGACTTACTACACCAATTATGTTTATGATTGTGGTGAAATAATGATGTGTAAGATCGATGCAACCAACAATATTAGCTGGTTGCAAATTGTGCCTAAATCGCAGCGTGAGGTGATCCGTTATTCCGATGGTTCCAGTGGAGCCGGTGCTTCCATTACCTTCGGCGGTAGTTTTTTTGAATCGGGATCAAGGCCTTTTTATGCAGGTTTTGGCGCTATTCAATCCAGGAACCAGATACACCTGTTTTTTAATGACAGTCCGAAAAACGCCGGCGTATCGCAGCCCGGCCAGAAGGTCAAAGCAATTTCCAGTTTCAGGAAATCTGACTGTTTTATGGTAAGCCTCGATGAAGTAACAGGCAAATACCAGCGTAAATTGTTTTTCTCTAATGCAGATGTGCCTACGGCCATGCCGCGCCACAGTTCAGTCATTGGCCAGGATATGTATATGGTTGGTAAAACCGATCGTTTATTTGGCAAAACGAAATTAGCAGTGGCAAAGATCACATCGAAGTAGAGCGTGTTGCCTAAGATAAAATGATAAGCCCCTGACGGTATTGTCGGGGGCTTGTTTTTTGGTGATCATGTAATTCAGGCATCGGGTGATGCCTGGCCTCATTTTTATGGTGCTGGTTTAGGATCGTTTTATCGAACTTTACAATAGAAGTCATGTATTAAAATAGTGCCCAATGACCAAAAAAGAGCAACAAATTGATGGTAACATAAAGTGGATTGACGTAACCAGCCCGTCGGTTGAGGAAATGGCAGCCCTGAGTGCAGATTACAACCTGAATCCACATATCGTACGGGACTGTATGCAACCGGAACACCTGCCAAAATACGAATTCATTGACGATGTAAACTTTCTGATCCTCCGGTATTATGATCATACAGCCAGTAAACATAATGCAACCATCCAGGACATTACCAATAAGATCGCCATTTTTTATACAAACGATTTTATTCTCACGATTCATAAGTCAGACGTCCCATTCCTGGAGAAAGTTCGTGCAAAATATGTGGTAACCGGCAAATGTTCAACTGTCATTGATGTGTTGATCCATATAGCCTGGAACGCACTGGAAAGCTACGATGAGCCATTGAACCGGCTTTCTGAGCAGGTTGATTTTTATGAGGACCAGATCATGATGAAAACTTCAGGGCGTTCGCACATTGAAGCGCTTTACATTATCAAACGGCAGGCGTCCATATCCCATAAGATCTTAATGTTAATGCAGGAGCCGATCAACCATATTTACCCCAGACATGGAGAGGAAGCTGCCAAGCAGGACCTTAAAGACCAACACCTGAAAATGCAAACCTTATACACCCAGGTACTGGAAGATGTAAATAACCTGCTCAATCTCGCCATGTCTTTTTCAGCGCAGCGTACAAGCGATGTCATGAAAGTACTCACGATATTTTCTGTGTTCTTTATGCCACTAACCTTTATAGTGGGTATTTATGGAATGAATTTCGAATATATGCCCGAGTTGAGCGCCAAATGGGGATATCCGGGTGTACTGATCATAATGGGTATTGTTACAGGAATTATATGGTTCTGGTTCAAACGAAAGAAATGGTTATGAACTACTATTAATTCATCTTTCAGTAACACTTCTTGCAGCTTCAATTTGATGGTGACCGGTTGCTTTTCGCAAATATCCAGATTGATATACATCCATCCCAACGTTGATCATAGCTCCCCGCCAGTATAAAAAGGCGGGGGCCCTTCTTCCCCGGCACGTCTTTTACTTCAGCAGCAGCCTGACGGTTCAGGGCGCTGGCAACAAACGGCTTAACGGGTACTTGATGAACCGGTTCCCCGTTTTCATGCGGCATACTTTTTTGGGCTTTGTGGATAAACAGATATATGTTAGCAATGAATTATCGCGGCCCGTTCAGGGTTCGTTTGGACAGAAACAAGGCAGAACCTGAGATTCAACATCCCCAGGATGCTATTGTTCGTGTAACTCGTTCATGTATCTGCGGTTCTGACCTGCACCTGTATCATGGCCTCGTGCCAGATACCCGGGTGGGTATGACCTTCGGGCATGAATTCACCGGTGTGGTAGAAGCGGTTGGCGCCGGCGTTCAAAAATTAAAAGTAGGCGACAGGGTACTGGTGCCGTTTAATATAGCCTGTGGCACCTGTCCCTTTTGTTCACAACAATTGTACGGCAACTGCCATGAAAGTAATTCTGAAGCCACCGCAGTAGGCGGTATCTTCGGTTACTCACATACGGCCGGTGGTTATGATGGCGGACAGGCTGAGTATGTGCGTGTGCCTTATGCAGATGTTGGACCGGAAATAATACCCGACTGGATGGATCTTGATGATGCCGTTCTGCTTACCGATGTGTTGCCCACCGGTTACCAGGCCGCTGAAATGGCTGGTATTAAAAAAGGGGATACCGTTGTCGTATTTGGCGCAGGCCCCATTGGCATTATGGCCGCCAAATGCGCCTGGTTATTTGGCGCCGGCCGGGTGATCGTTATTGATAAGCTCGACTACAGGTTGGAATTCGTTCAAAATTACGCCCAGTGCGAAGTATACAATTTCCTTTCGATCGACGATCCGGTGCTCTTCCTGAAAAAGCTCACCGGTATCGGTCCTGACGTTTGTATCGATGCTGTAGGCGCCGAAGCAGCCGGTGATCTGTTCCATACTTTGACGGGAAGAAAAACACTGCTGCAGGCAGGCTCGCCCACAGCGTTGGAATGGGCCATCAATGGGGTGAAAAAAGGAGGCATAATCTCCATTGTAGGTGTTTACGGACCTACCGGCAATATGATCCCCATTGGTAACGTGGTAAACAAAGGCCTCACCATCCGCGGCAACCAGGCATCTGTAAAACGCCTGTTGCCACGCCTTATCGAGCACATTAAAAACGGCATTATAAACCCCAAAGAAATAATAACGCACAGGCTGCCTTTGGAAGAGGTGTCAGAAGGATATCATATATTCTCTGCCAAGCGTGATAATTGTATCAAAACAGTTTTAATACCACCAAGAGCAGTTGCCTAAAACATAATTTTATGGAAAGTAAAAATCAACAAACGCCCGGGCATTGGCCTGTAGACAAAGCTGAGCCTGCAGAAAAACAAGGTGGCGATGACATGGCCGCCCGCTTTGCCCACATAAAAGGTTGGGGCATCGATGCTGATGCTGAGAATGAACCTACTTATCCAATGAAGCACTGGAATGGCGACGATCGTAAGGGATTGAACTATGACCGGCCGGAGCTGCAACCGGTTACCGTGGAAAAGTTGCACTCAATCGAAAGGCCCTCGGTTTCAGCCGTTTTTGGCACCACCTGTCCGCCCACCGGTGTAAGCGGTGCGCTTCGCCGTCATGCCTTCAAATACAGCGAAGGCAAATGGGCCCACTGGCTTACTTTGCTGGTGGCCGACCGGGTGAATGCCGTAGAAGGAATTATTGACGATATTAAGCAGGGCATATTTCCCAACATCATTGCCGAACGGGGATGGACGGCCGAATGGAAATACAACCGGAAAGGAATGGTAAAGAATATCGCGATCGGTGTTGCGGTTACAGCGGCTGTATTAATGCTGCTGTCGGGACGGAATAAAAAAGCACATTAGGGTTGAACGAAGAAAAATAGCAGAACACGATTTACTCTATAGCAAAAGCCTCGCTATGGATAGAGCGAGGCTTTTTCAATATATAGTAACATTTAAATTGATCATCACTGCATCACTCTGTCTTTCCCTCCAATGCCAGCAGGAATGCATATTGCCAGGCTTTGTCTTTGAGGTAATCAAAGCGACCAGAAGCGCCGCCATGGCCCGCATCCATATTGATCTTGAACAGCAGCTTATTGTTATCTGTTTTCAATTCCCGTAATTTGGCCACCCATTTGGCCGGTTCAAAATACTGCACCTGCGAATCGTGCAGGCCGGTAGTTACCAGCATATTGGGATAAGCCTTCTTTTCTACATTGTCGTACGGAGAATAGGACTTCATATAAAAGTACTCTTCCTTCTCGGCGGGGTTGCCCCATTCTTTATATTCACCGGTGGTTAGCGGGATGCTGGGGTCCGACATGGTGGTGATCACATCCACAAAAGGCACATCTGCTATAACGCCGTTCCACAGGTCAGGACGCATATTCACAATGGCGCCCATCAGCAGGCCGCCGGCACTGCCGCCATTGGCATACAGGTGTTCTTTGGTGGTATACTTTTCTTTGATCAGGAATTCACCACAATCGATAAAATCATAAAAGGTATTTTTCTTATGGAACATATGCCCCTGGTCGTACCAGGAACGCCCCATTTCCTGTCCGCCCCGCACATGCGCAATCGCATATATAAAGCCACGGTCGAGCAGGCTGATGATATTACTGTTGAAACCAGGCGAAATGCTGCTGCCGTAAGAACCATATGCATACAATAGCAGGGGATGGCTGCCATCTTTTTTCATACCTTTTTTATACACCAGCGAAACAGGTACTTTGGCCCCGTCCCTCACGGTGGCCCACAGGCGTTCCGCAGCGTAATCTTCCTTTTTGAATCCACCCAGCACTTCGGTTTGTTTTTTCAGTTCCCGTTCCTGCGTATCCATGTTGAAATCATAGATAGAAGTGGGCGTGGTCATGGAAGTATAGGAGAACCGAAGAATATTTGTATTATAATCCGGGTTTATATGCTGGAAGGCAGCAAATACTGTTTCCGGAAAACTGATATAGTAATCCTTTTTGTCAGTCTGATCAATGACACGCAGTTGGTTCAACGCATCTTTCACCTCGCCCAGTACCAGATGGTTTTTAAAGACCAGCATATTGGAAATATATACATCCTTCCGGTGAGGTATCACTTCTTTCCAGTTCTTTTTGCCGGTTTTGGCTTCAGGCGTTTGCATCAGGCGGAAATTAGGCGCATTCCAGTCGGTAAGTACATAGAACCTGTCATTGAAATGTTCGATGCTGTATTGGAAATTCTCTTGCCGCGGTTCAAATATTTTGAAGGAACCGGTTGGCTGGGCGGCTTCCAGCAGGCGGAACTCAGTAGATACCTGGTTCATGCTGGAAAAGATGCTGATGTATTTCTTCGATTTGGTGCGATAAACCCCGATGTAAAAACGATTGTCTTTTTCCTCATACACCATTACATCCCTGGCCGGATCGGTGCCCAGTTCATGCCGCCAGACCTGGTAGCCCAATAACGTGGTCACATCTTTTTTTACATAGAAAATGGTTTTGTTGTCGGCCGCCCAAACAATATAATTACCTTCTACATTGCTGATGATTTCCGGGTAGATGGCGCCGGTTACCAGGTTTTTAACCTGCAGGCCATAGAGCCTTCTGCTCACCGAGTCTACCGTAAATGCCAGCAGTTCGTTGTTATCACTCACTGCCCGTCCGCCAATGGAATAATATTTGAAACCTTCGGCCATCACATTCTGGTCGAGCATGATCTGTTCCGGAGCTTCAAGCGTTTCTTTTTTACGGCAAAATATGGGATATTGTTTGCCTTCCTCATAACGCGTGTAATACCAGTAGCCATTGTCTTTATAAGGCAGTGATTCATCTTTTTCTTTGATGCGGCTTTTCATTTCCTGGAAAAGCTTTTCCCGCAGTTCCTTCGTGCCACTCATTAACGTATCCAGGTAAGCATTCTCTGCTTTTAGATAATTCAGCACTTTGGGATTCTCGCGTTGGTTCAGCCAGTAATAATCGTCTATGCGCTTGTCGCCATGTGCCACTAATTCTTTTGGCTCCTTGTCCGCCACAGGAGGTTTTATATCTCCTGGCCATTGAAATGTATTCATAGTAGGGGATGGTTGATTAAACGCCACTAAGGTAGCAGCAATTGGTAATAAAAACAGATTTCTCATGTGGCTGGGTTTGACATTGAATTTACGGCTTTAACATAGATTAATTACACAAAATGCGGTCAATTAAACGGGGAATCTTTGCGAATGCTTCGCTTTTGGATCGTTCATGCCTTTGGTCTTTGAATTCCTGGTATTCGATACCTATATGGTAAAAATCCTTTTCAATATCAACGCCTAAATAATGCGCACAGCTTTTAATATGAGGCACCAGGTGATTATGAGCTTCCCTAATTCCTCCTGGCTGAAAATCAAATTCCCCGGAAGAAGTAAAGACCACCAGTTTTTTCCCTGTCAGGATGGGTTCTATCGGAAAGTCTCCGCGGGAAAGATCAAAGGAAAAAGTTTCGTTGATCCGCGCGATCTGATCGAACCAGGCCTTCAGGGCTGCCGGCATTCCATAGTTGTACATGGGAGTGCCGATAACGATCAGGTCCGTTGCCGAGACCTGCCGGATGTATTCATCTGACCTTGCGAGCGCCAGTCGTTGTTCTTCGGTAAGCGCCGTCCTCGAAAAAGCACCTGCTATCCAGTCAGGGGTCATCAGCGGGGGAGGGCATTTGACAAGATCCAGTTCTTCGATCTCAGGATTGTCAATTTTTTGTTGAAGCCTGCCGAGGAAATCCTTTGAGAGCTTACGGGTAAGTGACCGTTCCATGCTGGCACTGGATTGAACATTCAATATTTTCATTCACTGTTTTTTTAATGCAGGTAAATTTCGTACGGCGCCGCATTAAAAAAATTGAACTGGTTCAAGAAATGATCACAGGTCTTTTTGTGCCCTGATCTTACTCAGCATTTCGGCTGAAATGCCCAGATAGGATGCAATGAGGTATTGTGGGATCTGCGCCTGTAACGACGGGTATTGTTGTAAAAATGTTTTGTACCTGCTCCTGGCGTCATGTGCATTCCTGTAATAAATACGCCGTAACAAAGCGGTAGCGTGGCTTTGAAGTATCAGCCTGAAGTATTTTTCAAGCTTGGGTAACTTTTCAAGCAGCTCATTGAAAGCAGCGCGGGTGATGAGCGCCACTGTTGCAGGTGTTATAGCGGAAATGTTCAGGCTGCTGGCATGCTGATTATGAAAGCTGTCGAGGTCAGCCGCCCACCAGTCGGCAACGGCGAGTAATACGATCTCTTCCTTGCCGGTAGCAGCATCAATTATATAACCCTTTAGACTGCCCTCCAGCACAAAAGCATCATACCTGCACACTGATCCTGCAGACAGCAGATGCTCGCCGCGGTTCAGTTGTTTAATGGTCCAGTATGAGCTTATTATATTTTGATCTTCTTCTGTAAGCGAAACATACCGCCTGATGTTGTCGAATAATAGCTCCATAATTACTTGAAGTAAAACAAAGTTACGAATACCGTACTTTTGCCAAATGCACAAATCTTCTTTTTCTATTGAGGACTCGCTCAGGAATTTACAGATCGATGCGTTGAATGAGATGCAACAGGCGTCTTTGGAAGCCAATAAAACCGCAAATGAAGTAGTGTTGCTGGCAGATACCGGCTCCGGCAAAACGCTTGCTTTCCTGCTGCCGGCAGCACAATTGTTAGACAGACATAAAAAGGTTACACAGGCAATGATCATTGTGCCTTCGCGGGAACTGGCCCTGCAAATTGAACAGGTGTTCAAAAAAATGGGAACGGGCTTTAAGATCACCTGTTGTTATGGCGGTCATTTACGGGAAACGGAAGAAAATAACCTGAAGCAGGCGCCTGCTTTGATCGTGGGAACACCAGGCCGGCTGGCCGATCATATCCGCCGCGGTAATATTATTACCAGTCATATTGAAACCCTTGTGCTGGATGAGTTTGATAAGTCGCTCGAGCAGGGCTTTGAAGAAGAAATGTCTTTCATTATCGCGTCACTGCCTGCCTTGAAGAAAAGAATGCTTACATCTGCTACCGAAGCCCTGGAAGTGCCGGCATTCGTAGGACTGCAGGAGCCGGTGAAACTTGATTTTTTAAAAAGGGAGAAAACAGGCGCCCTGACTGTTCAAATGGTATGGAGTGATGATAAAGATAAATCGAATACGTTATTCAGGCTGATCTGTGCATTGGGTAATCGTTCTACCATTGTGTTTTGCAACCAGCGCGAGTTTGTAGAGGATGCTAGCGCTTACCTGAAAGACAATGGCATTGTGAATGTATTCTATCATGGCGCCATGGAACAACAGGAGCGCGACGCCGCTTTGTGCAAATTCCGGAACGGCAGTTCGAATGTATTGATCTGTACCGACCTGGCTGCACGCGGACTTGATATTCCCAATATCCGCTACATTGTACATTACCAGCTTCCCAATACAGAAGAATCCTATACGCATCGCAACGGGCGTACTGCCCGCATGGAAGCCAGTGGTACCGCTATCCTGATACTGGGGCCAACCGAAAGAGTGCCTGAATACATTTCAACAGCACCTGCCGTCATTGAACTGCCAACTACAACCGTATTGCCCAAAAAGCCGGAGTGGACCACTTTCTTTATTTCGGCGGGTAAAAAGGACAAAGTGAATAAAGTTGATATTGTAGGTTTCCTCGCCAATAAAGGTCAATTGAAAAAAGAAGATATAGGATTGATCGAGGTGAAGGACTTCTTCTCCTTTGTAGCGGTGCGTAAATCAAAAGCAAGCCATACTTTACATTTGATCAAAGATGAGAAGATCAAGAATAAGAAAGTAAAGATCCATGTGGCGAAGTAGCCATTGATTACAACGATCCCTACGTGGTTTGGCGTTAGCACTGCCTCAGATCAAATGCCGTGCTTCGGCCCAGCGCATATGGTAAGCCATTTTTGCCGTATAGCCGAGTTTGCGTATGAGCCTGTAATTTACCAGCGCGCCCACCGGTGCTCCTATAACGGGGATCAGCTGCGCCATTTTAGCCAGGTCGATATAATCGCGGTATTCCTGCTGGAAGGGGCGCCATTCAAACTGGTGAATATCTTCGGGCAGGCTTTTCGATTTTTCATCCCAGTCTTTCATGCTCAAAAATACCTGTCTTCGGTGTTTGGCCGAAGAGAACGCCAGCTGAAAGATATGCAGGATATACACACGCTCCTTGTAATCATTTACCGGGTATCCATAGGTAGCTGCGATCTCGAAAAGGAGTTTGATCTTTATAGCAATTAAAAGCGGAAAATCGGCCAGGCCGAGCAACAGGCCGCCGGCGCCTGTGACGGCGCCTTCAACGGCTGCTGTATTACGGTATAGTTTAATCTTTTCATCAACACGGTAGTCGCCTTCTTCCAAAGAAAGCAGCATCTTTTTATTCCGTGTCGTCCATTTAGCGCCAAATAATACACCGCGGATCATTTGTTTGATCGCTACTGTAATGGCCTGATGCACTTTTTCCGGGATCAGGCTGTTGATCTTGTCTTGCGCTGATTTGGACAGGCGGTTCAGGACGCCGGGCCTCCGCATCATTTTCCGCTGCCATAATTGCAGCTCCCGCATCATTTCCTGTTCGTAGATCATCATAATGCTACGAAATGCAAAAATGCTGCCGGGGATCAGTTGTCGGGCGATTAGTTTACCTGCTGAATCTGAAGGGGTTCAGGGGAGCGTAAACTTTCTTATTTTACCGAAGCGATAAAGTTTTTTATTAATGTGGCCGCGGGAGCAGCGTGCGTTTCGAGCATCAGGTGCCCGGCATCAAAGATATGCGCTTCCATGCGAGGCAGGTCTTCCATCCAGGAAACCGTTTCTGCAATGTGGAAGAAAGCATCGTGCCGGCCCCATAACAGTAAGGCAGGTGGCTGATGGGTTCGCAGGTAATCACCGATGGCATCAAACTGCGCTGCATGCGTGGCATAATCAGTGATCAATTTGCGTTGAACGTCTAAATGGCCTGGCAGCGACATCACCCGCCAGTCTTCCTCCCACAAAGCCGGTGCTATTTTTTTTGCTACGTCTTCCGGTACGCCGGCAACATATTGGTCTCGCATACCCTGCAAGGTTAAATGCATCATCGCGGCGGCTTCATTTTGAGGATTGGGATGAGACCAGTACTCCAATGTATCTTTCCATAATGGACCAAAACCAGTGCGATGCGCATTGGCGTTTTGGATGATGAGGCCAAGAACACGTTCCGGCGCTTTCATGGCCAGCCGGATGCCGGGTACAGCACCGAAATCATGTAAATAAATAAACAGTGATCGAACTTCTAAATGATCGAGCAGTTCACTGAACACCGTAGTGTATGCGTCGAAGGTGGAAACGGGTAATTTTTCTGATTGGCCATAGGCCGGCATGTCGGGAGCGATCACATAGGCCGATTGAGCCAGCACGGGGATCACATCCCGGAATCCATTCGCTGAGTTGGGAAACCCATGAATTAACAAAACGGCCGGCCGCTGCTTTTCACCGGCAACGATCACGGAAAGATCTGTTCCGAAGGATGTTTTGACGGTAATTCGGTTAATGGTGTTTGACATGATCTATAGGTTATATATCCTTAAAGATACGCGCTACGTTTTGCCCCATCACGATTGTTAACGGTTTGTCAAAAGCCCGGTAACTGGCGTGAATTTCCATTTAAAATTATCGAGGTTCAACCATTCCCATTGCACGAGGTCGTCGCCGTTATTCATGCCGTTGGCGTTTATGGCCAGGCATTTGGCGCTGTTGTGTGCTACGATCTTGTAATAACCTCCGCCTGCATCAATGATATTGTACCGTTGACTGGGCGCATTCAGTTCGCTCCATTGTTTTATCAAAGCGCCGTTGGCGCCGGAACTGCCATCTACCGAAAACACTTTTGCATTGTAAGCAGGAACGATCCTGTAACCATAGCTGGTCTTTTCAATGTTGAATTTGAGATTGCTTTGGTTCACCCAGCTCCACTGTTCAATCTGGGCGCCATTATCTACCGACCATCCCTGAACGGAAAGGTATTTGCTGCTGTGTTTGGCCTGTATGGAATATAAGCCGTCTGCAATGGGGCTTCCGGCGATAGTTACCGGTATTACAAAAGTGGTGACCGACATCGCCGGGGCCGTATAACCGAGCTGGTTATTGGTGAAATTCAAACTGCCCAGGGATGCGCAATTTTCGGTATTTGACGTTCGGTATACCTGCGCGGCCGATACGCCGGCAAACAGGTTCAGATCTAATTTATAGGCAGCATCTGCATGGGTGGCATTCACCACTACCAGCACTACCTGGTTATTGGCAGCGTTGATGGCTGCGAGCGTATTGGCCTGGTTGCTTTCAATAACGGTGTAGCCTTGTTTAATGAACCGGGAAAATTGCATGCGCACGTAATAGTTCTTTGTTCTTACATACGTGTGGGCGCTGTCGTTATAGCGTAACAGTCCCCAGGTATTGGTGTAGCTGTCCATCAGTTGCCAGTCGAGCCAGGCATTGGCATGCATATCATGCATGTCCTGCACGATGCGGGCCGCGATCACCAGGTCATAAGCCAGGTCAGAGTTATCTGGCGGTGTGATCCATAAAGGCCCGCTTTCTGACTGCCAAAGCCTTTTGTTATATTGTTTGGCAATGGCATACAGCTGGCTTCGTTGTGTGCCGCCATAACTGTGGGTATTGATCTGGCTGAAGCTGCCCATATTGGAAGCGCCAAAATAGTTCAACGCCGACACGCAGCCATCGATCGAATTGGCATCATTGGCTGCCAATTGCACCGGTAGGCCTTTGGCGGTTATCTGGCTTTTGCAGGCATTGATCAAGGTGATCTGGTGGTCCCAGTTAACGTAAGTGCCTTCCTGCTGGCCTAAGGACGGCCAGGCTACTTCCGGTTCGTTCAGCGGTTCCAGGGTTCTGAATTGAATTCCATACAGCGTGTTGTAGTTTTTGACGACCTCGGTAAGGTAGTCGGCATAAGCCGTATAATGCGTGGATTTAATATTTTCCGCGCCGTTTACGCCACCGGCCGAACAGCCGCTGTTGGTCATCCAGTAGGGCGGTGAATAGGAGGCGGCCTCAAAAATGCAATCCGTTCTTTTTGCTTTCAGGGCCAGCAAGAATTTTCTTTGGCTGGCATCCCGCGTAAAATCATAGGCTGCGGACGCGCTTGTTTTAAAACCGGGAATGGCTGCATCAAAACGCATGTGGTTATGTGCAGGATCGTCGCCGCCACCGATATTATACCTGAAAATATTCATGTTGAGCTCGTTGGGGCTGGTGATCCAGTTGCATATTTCATCAACCTGTGCCGGGGAAGCCCAGCTGCCAACCCGGTTGGCCCACCACGATAATGAGCCGCCCCAGCCTTCAACCGTCTGGTATTTTAATTCAGGGTCAATGGCAATGTAGCTTTGGGCCATGGCAGAACCGGCTGCTATGGCAAGAATGGCAGCAATAGTTAGTTGTTTCATGGTAATAGGTGCATGAAAGGTGTACTAACAATGCTACTGATAAAACAAGCAAAAGGAAATGGAAATTTTTATGGTAAGGATGGATTTTATTATGGGAGCTTACAGAAAAAGATACTACAGCCGCGCAATAAAATTGCGCTCCTGTCACTTTTAACCCTCTAATTGTCGCATCCGCACCTCGATCAACATGATCTTGCTGCCGAAATTTGTGTCCTAACAAACCGACAATATGAAAAATTTAATTCTATTCAGTTTCTTTGTTGCCCTTGTGGTGGCCTCATGTCAACAGCCTTCAAAAGAAGATCCAAATGCGTCGACGGCATCGAAAGACACGACTGTCAGCCAGTCCATAAAACCGGCCGACACCGGGTATGCAGCTGTAAACGGACTGAAAATGTATTATGAGGTCTATGGCAATGGTAAACCTATCGTTTTGTTGCATGGCTCTTATATGAATATACCTATGAACTGGGCGCATATAATTCCGATGCTGGCAAAAGACAGAAAGGTCATTGTAGCGGAGATGCAGGGTCATGGCCGCACCAGGGATATAGCCCGGGAATTCAGTTACGAAGCTATGGCCGACGATGTATCCGGGTTGCTGAAGCACCTCAAAATAGATAGTGCAGATATCCTGGGCTATAGCATGGGAGGTGGAATAGCTTTCCAGTTTGCTATACGCCATCCGGAGCAGGTGCGCAGGCTCGTCGTACTGTCAGGTACCTATACACATGATGGTTGGTGGCCCGATGTAGAAGCCAGTTATCCGAGCATCACTGCAGATATGTTCGAAGGCACTCCCATACAAAAACAATACGACAGTCTAGGAAATGATCCGGCCCATTTTGCAGAATTTGTAAAAAAGGTTATCAGTATAGATTTAAAACCTTATGATTGGTCGAAGGATGTCAAAAATATAAAAGCCCCGCTGTTCATGGCTATTGGTGATGCCGATGGTGTACGGTATGAGCATGCCCTGGAACTGTTTCGCGCCAAAGGTGGTGGCAAAATGGGTGATATTCATGGGCTGCCCAAATCGCGACTGGCCATTATACCCGGCACTACCCACATAGGTATGATGTATAGGACGGATTGGCTGATACCCATGATCACCGATTTCCTGGATGCCGACCTGAATGCGCCACCGCCTACGTTTTAACTTTTTTGATTCGCCTGCTTCCCGCAAACAAAACAACCGCTTCCCAAGCGGTTGTTTTGTTTGCTCACCGGCTTAAGGGCACTGGCTATTGGAAGGCCATTTTAAATTTCTACATCTTATCTTTATCAAATAAAGCGCTGGTTGGCCAGGCTGAACTGTAAATCATTAATTTTATTGCGCCTTCTATGAATCGTTCCATAATCGATATCAAGGATAAAACGCAGCCGTCAGAGGATATAAGAATATCTCCTTTCAGAAAGGAGGTTAGGAAAACAAATCCGCATAAACACAATAGTTATTTAGAAATAGTTTATCTCTCCGCCGGTAACGGATTTCATATTATAGATTCGCGGAAATTTGAGGTAACGCCGCCGGTCATCTTTTTTGTGCGGCAGGAACAAATGCATTACTTTGATCTGGAAGGCGAGCCCGAAGGTTTTGTAACCATTGTAAAAAAGCCGTTTGTGCAAAAGAGCCTTGATAATGAGTTGAAGCTGTTGCTGGCAAAACTCAGCTCGCAGCAATGCCTTCGAATGAGTGAAGAGGAAACCATTGACCAGTTATTCCGGTTAATGGTCAAAGAATATGCAGCCAACGGGGAACATAGCTTTCATATCATGGAAGGATTGTTAAAGGCTTTATTAGCCAAGATCCTGGAAATTGCAAAACCTGTCATTCGTACTTCAGAGCACAGACCAGACCTGTATCAATCTTTTGTGGAATTGCTCCAAGCAGGTGCGGTAGTAAAAAACTCCGTGCAGTTCTATGCAGAGCAATTGAACACCACGCCGCAAAACCTGAATGCTGCCTGCCGCAAAGCGGTCGGTCAATCCGCCACAGAAGTACTGGCAGAGTTTATTACCAGCGAGGCCCGGCGGCTTTTGCTTTATACCAACAATACGGTTTCCCAAATAGCGCATGCCCTTGATTTTATAGATGCCTCTCATTTTGTAAAATACTTCAAACGGATAACAGGTCAAACACCGCAGACCTTCCGGCTTTCAGGTAAATGATACCTTTGCCGAAAAAGCGTCCTGTTTTAGAGATGCTTGACTATGGATTAAAACAGAACAGCATGATCAACACCAAAAATGACGGCCCACAACGGCCTTCGTTAGCTGAGCTGGCCGGTTTGTTCTTGAAGCTGGGTATTATTGGTTTTGGTGGTCCGGCTGCGCATATTGCACTTATGCAGGAGGAAGTAGTGAGCAGAAGACAATGGATGGATGGCCAACATTTTTTAGATCTGGTTGGGGCTACCAACCTTATACCAGGGCCCAACAGTACCGAGCTGGCCATGCACATTGGCCGTGAAAGGGCCGGTACAAAAGGATTGATAGTGGCGGGCGCCTGTTTTATTTTACCTGCCGTACTCATCACCGGTTTATTGGCATGGCTATACTTACAATATGGCACGGTGCCAACTGTACAACCATTTTTATATGGAATAAAACCTGCTATCATCGCCATCATTCTGGCTGCCATTTTTCCCCTGGCCAAACGGTCATTAATAACAGTGCAGTCGGGTATTATTGGACTGGCGGCGATAATATTGTCTTTTTTTCAATACAAGGAAGTATACATCATTTTTGGCGCAGGATTACTTGCACTGCTGCTGGCTGTATTAAAGCGCCGGCCGAACACGCATTGCCTGTTGCCATTTTTCATGCTTCAGCTACCAGCCTCTGCATTGTTAACGATTACCGCCTCCAACTGGAAATTATTTCTTCTCTTTTTGAAAATAGGTGCCATTCTGTATGGCAGCGGATATGTATTATTTGCCTATATTGAAAGTGAGTTGGCTGCGACGGGAATAATAACGCATCAGCAGTTGACTGATGCCATTGCTGTTGGTCAGTTCACACCAGGGCCCGTCTTTTCCGCCGTTACTTTTATCGGTTATCAGGTGAATGGTTTTACCGGGGCCGTTGCTGCAACTATGGGCGTTTTTCTGCCTTCCTTTCTTTTTGTAGCGATGTTAAATCCACTCGTTCGCGCCATGAGAGGTTCAGCCACTTTCTCTGCATTTCTCGATGCGGTGAATGTTGCCTCGGTGGCAGTAATAATAGTCGTATGTTATGAACTGGCAAAAAGTTCGGTGACTGATTGGCGAACGCTGCTGATAGCGTTGACAAGTTTGTTTGTTCTATTCATTGCCAGGATAAACGCGGCTCTCATCATCGTTGGCGGCGCGCTCGCGGGATATGTATTAGGCTTATTTTAATATTTAGTGATATACCATACTATTTTCAAATATACCATAAACTTACCCGGCTAATTTCGAATATTTGCTTTGAATGATTGCGGATATAGGCCTTGCCGCCTGATCCGCAATTCTTTTTTATACGCGGGTTATAACTTCCACTTAGTTGCACCAGTATGTTTGCAAAGCTATTGTCAACCAACAACGATAAAACCACCATTCTGATACGCCTGATGGTCGGCGTTGTTTTTCTTTCTGAAGGAATTCAGAAATTTTTATTTCCAGGTTCATTGGGCGCCGGCCGTTTTAAGAAGATCGGAATACCGAACCCGGAATTTTTCGGACCGTTTGTTGGAACTTTTGAGATCACTTGCGGCATATTGATATTATTTGGATTATTCACCCGCTTTGCTGCGATTCCCCTTATTATCATTATGCTGGTTGCCTTTACAACCACCAAAGCCCCGTTACTTGCTGATGGAATATGGAAAATGTTTCATGACAGCAGAACCGACTGGGCCATGTTGCTCGGCAGCATTTTTTTACTGATCAGGGGTGGTGGAAAATGGTCACTGGACAACCGCATGACACAACCAAAATAAAACGAGCCATGTTAGCATCAGGCCATTCAGGTAATAAAAGTTACCTGGCTATTGTTTCTTTCGCTTTCCTTGTAACCATCGTTGCTCCCGGAATAGCTCGTGCGCAGGAGATCAGGCTTTCTATCAAAGAAACACTGGAGAAAGTGCAACAACAGTTGCCGCAGCTCGAATCGTACCGGCAGCAGGCCGCAGCCACAAAAGAAAACATTTCATTAGCCAGGAACAGTATGGTGCCCGATCTTACAGCCGGTTACCAGGTAAACATGGCTACGTTTAACAATATAACCGGAATGAATTATCCGGGTTTTTTAGTGCCTGTCAGCGGCCCGCCCAGTGCCACCAATGAGATGAATTTTATTCCGGGTACAGCATTGGGTGCATTGGTGAAATGGAATCCATTCACTTTCGGCCAGCGTGAAGCCGCCATTGCCAAAGCTACTGCGCAGTACAAACAGGCCAATGCTGCCTATGATGATCAGTTGTTTCAATTTCAGTATACGGCTTTGAACCTGTATCTGGAAGCATTGTACCTTAAACAGGTGCTGCGCATTTCGGAAGAAGTAACGAATAGATATAAAGTAAGCCTTGAACAATCGCTGGTACTGGCAAAGACCGGGTTAAAGCCGGGGATAGATACCGCTCAATTTCAGTCGATGATCATTCAAACAGAAATTGACTACCTGCAAACCGAAAAAGCTTACCTGCAAAAGCTGGAAGAACTTACCCGGCTTACTGGTTTAACCGGTGCCGCTGCCAATGTGGTGCTCACAGATTCTACGCTCAAATCGTCATTGCTTGTTGAGGATAGTGTTGTATTTGCCCGTCATCCCTATTACCAGTTTATAGAAGCGCAGAGAAATACCACAGAAGCCGGTTTGCGCGAATGGCAACGCGCCTGGATGCCTCAACTCGATATCTGGGGCAGCCTGTATGCGCGAGGTTCGGGGGTTAACGCGCATGGGATCGTGAACAAAGCAGATGGCTGGGGGCTGTCGAGAACCAATGCCGGCATCGGCCTGCAACTGAGCTTCCCGGTATTGCAATTCAGCAAGGTCAATATCAGAAAAAAGCAGCACTGCCTGTTGCTAAGATCAGATGAGGCCAGGCTGGCGCAGGCCCGTTTGGATATTGCCAAACAGCTGGAAAGCGCTCAATTGCAATACAAACAGGATGCGAAAATTGCGGCAAAAACGCCTGTTCAATTAAAAATTGCAGCAGACGTCTATGAGGGGCTGAAGCTGAGTTATGAAGCTGGTTTACTGGATTACACCCGGCTGTACCAGTCGCAATATGAATTGACAAAAGCAGCATTGAACAACGCCACTGCTCAATTACAGTTATGGCGGTCTTTATTGGCCGTTGCTGTTGCCAAAGGAAACCTGGCCATTTTTACTGACCAACTTAACTGATCTTATGAAACTCATTATAGCTGCATTGCGGCACCCCATTACAATACTCGTAACAGTATTTGCCATCCTGTTCTTTTCCTGGCTGGCCGTACGTAATACAAAAGTGGATATTTTTCCAAAGCTGGGCTTGCCGACTGTATACGTGGCCCAACCTTATGGCGGCCTGTCGCCCGAGCAAATGGAAGGATTCATTACATCATACTATGAATATCACTTCCTGTATATCACCGGCGTAAAATATGTAGACTCGAGATCCATTCAGGGTGCAGCGCTTATCAAGATAGAATTTAATGAAGGTACCGATATGAGCCAGGCAATGGCTGAAGTGGTAGGGTATGTGAACCGATCCAGGGCTTTTATGCCGCCAGGTACCGTTCCACCATTTATAACGCGCTTCGATGCGGGTAGCGTACCCGTGGGCCAGCTGGTGTTCAGTAGCGAAACCCGTTCACTGGGCGAGATCTCAGACCTGGCCTTGTTCAGGGTGCGGCCGATGTTCTCCACGCTGCCGGGCGTTTCAGCACCGCCGCCATTTGGTGGCAACCAGAAAACGGTATTGATAACAGTTGACCCCGACAAGATCAGGAACTATCACCTTACTCCCGACCAGGTAGTACAATCGCTCATAAAAACAAATACGATCAGTCCGGCCGGCAATGTGCGCATTGGAGACAGTACCTACATAACGCCTCAAAATAGTGTTATCGAGAATTTGCAGGAGCTACAGAACATGCCCATACAACCCGGCAGCGGGCCAGCTGTGTATGTAAAGGATATTGCCACTGTTTCACTGGGTTCGGATGTAACTACCAGTTATGCCCTGGTGAATGGCAAGCGTTCAGTATATATTCCGGTCACGAAAAGAGCCGATGCTTCCACCTGGGATGTGGTGCAACGGGTGAAAGCCGCTTTGCCCGACATGCAGGCGGCCATCCCGGACGATATAAAAGTATCTTACGAGTTCGATCAATCAGGTTACGTGATCAATGCCCTTAAAAGCCTGCTGTTTGAAGGGGCACTGGGCGCCCTGTTGACCGGCTTGATGGTGTTGTTGTTTCTCGGAGACAGGAGAGGAGCCTTCATCGTTGTGTTAACTATTCCCCTGGCCCTCTTGGCTTCGGCCACCCTGTTATATCTCACCGGACAAACCATCAATATTATGACACTGGGCGGCCTGGCTTTGGCAGTAGGTATACTGGTCGATGAAGCTACCGTAACCATAGAGAACATACACCGGCATATGGAAATGGGCAAAAGCAAGGCAAGGGCCATTGCTGATGGTTCAAAAGAAATAGCGATCCCCAAATTGCTGATCCTCTTAAGCATTTTAGCGGTATTTGTTCCGGCATTATTCATGCATGGGGTACCAAAAGCGATGTTCCTGCCCTTATCACTGGCAGTAGGCTTTGCCATGATCGCTTCCTTCCTGTTATCTCAAACCTTCGTACCCGTGATGGGCAACTGGCTAATGAAGCATCATTTAAGCGGGGGGCACAAAAAAAACGGCGCCTTCTCCCGGATTCAAAATAAATATGTGCAATATGGCAGCCGCCTTCATGGAAAAGGCGGCATTCTCACGGTGTTATTCATCGGCTTTTCGGTGGCAGCTGCTGCTCTGTTGTTCGCTGCCATTGGAACCGAATTATTTCCAGGAACGGATACCGGACAAACACAGGTACGGTTGCGATTACCGGTAGGTACCAGATTGGAAAGAACGGAAGACGCCACGCGGAAATTATTAAGTGAAGTGAACCGGATTGCCGGAAAACAGAATGTACTTATTTCGTCTGCTTTTGTGGGTACCCAGCCATCGAGCTTTCCCGTTAACTATATTCACCTGTGGACAGGCGGCCCGCACGAGTCGGTAACAAAGTTCAAATTAAAGCCCGGGGCCATTGCCCTGGATTCATTCAAAGAACAATTAAGAGCTGCTTTGGCAAAAGAGCTTCCTGCTGCGAAAATTTCTTTTGAACCAGGTAATTTGGCCGAGCAGGTGCTGAATTTAGGATCAACGAATCCCGTTGAGCTTGCTGTGGTAAACAAAAACCTGGAAGAAGGGAAAAAAACCGCTGCCTGGTTGTACAACCAGCTTTCGGCTATACCGTATTTAAAGGATGTGCAGATCGCTACTCCGCTTAATTATCCCGCCATCAAAATTGATGTGGACCGGGTGAAAGCCGGACAACTGAACCTCACTACCGATCAGATAACCCGCAGCACAATAGCGGCTACTTCTTCGAGCCGCTTTACATCGCCAGCCTACTGGCTCGACAAAACGACAGGAACAGCCTATATTATACAGGTACAATACCCCGAATACCGGGTAAATAATACCACGCAGCTGGAAATGATCCCGATAGCTGCCGGTAACGGCAATCTGCACCTGCTTAATGAAGTTGCTTCCTGGAAACATGTTACGATGCCGGGTGAATATGACCGGTTAAATCAACAACGTTATATCACTATTTCGGCCAACGTACAGGGCAAGGATCTCGGCACTGCTTTCCAAGAGGTAAATACGATCGTTAAGCAGGCGCCTTTACCTAAGGGTTCAAAAATCTTATTGCGTGGGCAACCGGAATTGCTGGAGGATACATTGTACAGTTTGCAGTTCGGTCTGCTGGTGGCCGTGGTCGTTATTTTTTTACTGATGACCGTATTTTTTCAATCGTTTCGCATTTCTTTTACCATCCTTTCTGTAATACCGGCTGTTATAGCAGGTTCCTTATTTTTTCTGTTGATCACGGGCAATACGCTGAACATACAATCGTACATGGGATGCATTATGGCGGTAGGGGTCGGCCATTGCCAATGCCGTGTTGTTCATCACCGCTGCAGAAGTGCAACGAAAGGCCGGTGATCTTCGTACGGCTTATGTTGCAGCCTCAGCGAGCAGGCTGCGTCCGATCCTGATGACAAGCCTGGCTATGATAGCGGGCATGATACCGATGGCGATCGGCCTTGGCGAAAGCGGTGATCAAACTTCGCCCCTGGGCATAGCGGTTATTGGAGGATTGGTATTTTCAACTGTAAGTGTCCTGTTCTTTTTGCCACAGGTCTATCAGTATGCTGTTGGCAGGCGGAAATATATTTCTGCGTCCCTTGATCCCGACGATCCTGATAGCAAAAATTTTAATGAACAATAAAACGCTCTATAGGAATATGAAATATGTTATTGCAGTGGTACTGATTGCCGCATTGACCGGCTGCCGGAACAATACCCCATCGCCGCCGGTTGCTCCTGCAAATACCCCCGATACCGTTCCTGTTTTTGTAATTCACGATACCCATGTAACCAAACACATCGAGTTGCCTGCTGAAATGTTACCTTACGAACAGGCAGTCCTGTTTGCCCGGGTGCAGGGTTATATAAAAGATATGAAGGCTGATATGGGCGACAAAGTACGAAAGGGACAAACACTGGCTGTCATAGAAGCACCGGAATTGCAAACGAAATATGCAGAATTCCAGGCCACGTTACAGGCGGCAAAAGCAAAGCTGATGAGCAGTGCCGACGTGTATCAACGCTTATCGAAAGCGGCGCAGGCAAAAACGCCCGGCATTGTTGCTGCTGTGGATTTGGAACGAAGCAGGAATCAATACCTGGCAGACAGCGCCAGCTATGAAGCATCGAGGCAGCTGGCGAGATCATACAAAGAGGTGGCGGGTTACCTTGTGCTAACAGCACCTTTTGATGGAGTGATCACTGCCCGGAATGCTGACCGTGGCGCGCTGGTAGGCAACAACCAGGCTATCCTCACAATTCAGCGTATCGACAAACTGCGTATACGGGTAGCTGTTCCTGAACTGTATGTGTCATCAGGCGCTGTTTCCAAAACGGCTGATTTCAGGGTAGATGCGTTTCCCAACAAATTGTTCCAGGCAACGCTTACCCGCAAAAGTGAAAGCATCGATCCGCAAACAAGAACCGAAATGTGGGAGTTTGATTATGATAACCGCAAAAATGAACTGAAAGCCGGCTCCTTTGCTTACTTAAAACTGACCTTACAGCGCAGCGGCAACTCCTTTATTCTTCCGCCTACGGCTGTTGCGACCACCCAGGAAAGAAAATTCCTGATTAAAGTAAAAGATGGCAAAGCAACCTGGGTAGATGTGCGCCAGGGGATGTCTACTGATAAAGGCGTAGAGGTATTCGGCGATTTAAAGAACAATGATACGATCGTAATAAGGGCCACCGATGAAAGAAAACCGGGAACTGAAGCTTATTGGAAATTAAACAAGCTTTAACAAAAACAGGAAAGGGCAATAATATTTGTTTAAAGAACGGGTAAAAAAATCCACGGATGAAAGCTCTTCACAGGCTGTACTTCAATAAATGTGCATAAAGCATTAGAAATGTACGCTCAATGGCTTTTACATGGGGCATTTTGCGGCGATGGTATCTAAATTGTAGCTTTTGGGAGATCGCTCAAAAAATGAAGTCACGCTTATGATCAAGCAAATCCTGGCATGTGTGCATGCCTCCCTATGGGCAGTTATCTGTTGTTTACTGGTTGCCTGTAACAAAGATGCATTGAATGAATACAGTGGTGGTTATAAACCTGGCCAAAAGGCTCCCGTCGGCAACGTCACAGACATAATTTACATCCAAACGAATAACAATCAATACGCACAAAACGCCATTATCGGCTATCGTGTTTATGAAAACGGCGTTCCCGTGCTTATGGAAGAAGGGCCGTTTTTAACCGGTGGCTCAGGACTGCCCAGCAGCCCGAATGCCGGTTCCTTTAATTCAGACCATGAAGTGCGGTTGTCGAACGATAAGCGGTTCCTGCTGACCGTTAACTCCGGTGACAATACCATCTCCGTATTTTCCATACAATCTGACGGTACTTTGAAACTGGTGCCCGGCGCACCATTTTCGTCGGGTGGTGAAACCCCGGTAAGCATCGACATGTGGCAGCAATATGTGATCGTACTGAATAAAAGCAATGACCCGGTAAAACCTTCATCGGCACCACCAAACTATTCGGTGTTTAGTTTAGCAGCCGACGGATCACTGAAGCCGGTGAGTAAATTTGAAGTGCGCGAAGGTATATCGCCCGGACAGGTATTTGTTTCCCGCACCGGCGCCTTTGTATACGGTTCCAATACCTGGGGTTTTGATTATACACCACCGGCCATCCGGTTGGATCTGTTCTCCATCAGCGGCAATGGCGTGTTAAAGGCCGGTATGGATGCGCCGGCAATCGATTCCACGCTGCCCGGCGCCCTGGGCATGTGCCAGAGCTGGCGGCAAAATGTATTGTATGTTGCTTTTCCCTTTTCGGACCAATTCAATTTTTATGACATGGATCCCAGCACTGGCGCTTTAACCTATGTTGGAAACGCAAACGCCCGGCCTGGCTGTAGCCGCCTTTGTTCAGATAATTCTAACAACAAATTATTCACTGCCAATACCATCGATAATTCGGTGAGTATGTTCGATATCAGCAGTGCACGGTCGCCCCGCAAACTGGGTGAGTTAACGCTCAAGGAAACGGGACCAGCATACACCGGGTATTTTGGCAGCTACGCGAGCAGTCAATGCGTTTCATTGGCTACCAGCAGCAATGACCAGCTGTTGTATGTAGTTTCGCAACACGCCAATCCCGATCTTGGCATCGGCAATTATAATTATTTACACGTTTTACATATTGACGAGGCGGCTGGTCTGCAGGAGCCCGATGAACCGGTACAATTGCCCGTGCCTAATACTTTGCGGCCGCGCGGGCTGGCAGTATTGACATTGAATTAATCCAAAAAAGCGATCTCATTCAGCCTCTTTGCCTCTGCCGGTGAGTTCCTGCAACTCCTCAATTTTCTTCGAAGCTTCGGCCTTGGTCATATTTTCATCGATTTCCACCTTGGCCTCGCCAGCCAGCGTATGTAAATAAGAACGTTGCGCTTCTGTCATCGGTTCATTGCCGGTTGTCCAGTTGTCAGGATCTTTGATTGCGTTTCCTTTATTGTTGTTGTCATTCTTCTGCATGTGCTAATATTTTTAGTATAATTATGCCATAATTATGCCATCCCGATTGCGCCAATGTGCAAAGTAAATTTTGGATGCTGTATAATTTTAGTGGATTTTTGCGCGACATAATTCATCTATTTCCTTCCCCCCGAAAATTTCAATTTCCTTCCCGCTGATAACGCTGCTTTTCTTCACCTAAAACAAAGGAGGCGTTTATGGCAAAAAGAGGATTATTAAGATCAGGTTATGTCCTTCTTGTTATTCTGACTGTTGCATCATGCCGTAAGGACATCGGCCATTACTGCGATTGCGATCAGGAGGACCTGGTAGCATCCGTTTCAGTATTGGCTTCCGGGCTGAACAATCCGCGTGGATTGACATTTGGACCAGACGGAAACCTTTATGTTGCAGAAGGCGGTATTGGAGGTACCAATTCTACTGCCGGTTTATGTACCCAGGTGCTACCTCCCATAGGCCCATATACGGGCAGCAATACCGGCGCCCGGATATTGAGAGTAGATTGGGCCGGGAACGTTACTACGGTTGCCGACAGCTTACCATCGAGCCAGACAGCTGCTGAAACCGGCAGTTTGGTCAGTGGCGTTGCTGATGTAGCTTTTATTGGAAATACGCTGTATGGATTGCTTGCAGGAGCCGGCTGCTCACATGGCGTTACCAGTGTACCAAATGGCATTGTAAGGGTGCATAGTAACAGAACATGGGAGTTGATAGCCAACCTCAGCGAGTGGCAAATGGGTCATCCGGTAGCCAATCCTTCAGCAGGCGATTTTGAACCGGATGGCAGCTGGTACGACATGATAGCGGTAGGCGGCCGGTTCTATGCCGTTGAACCAAACCATGGTGAGATCGTGACTGTAACCCGCAATGGAAATATTGACCGGCTCGTCGATATGTCGGCAACTGAAGGGCATATTGTGCCGACTGCAATTGCTTACCATAGAGGCAATTTTTATGTAGGCAATCTTGGTGTTTTCCCGATTGAAGGAAATTCGAAAGTTTATAAGGTTACACATTCGGGTGAGGTCAGTGTAGTGGACACCGGTTTCCATGCGATTCTTGGTATTGCTTTCGACAGATCAGGCGGAATGTATGTGCTTGAAAACACAACAGGAAATGCTTTTCCCACACCGGGCACAGGCACTATCATCAGGATCGATCCTTCAGGCAACCGGCGCACACTGGTTACCGGTTTAAACCTGCCCACGGCATTGGAATATGGACCAGACGGTAATTTATACGTTTCCAACTGGGGCTTTGGTCCTCCGGCCATAGGAGGTGGAGAAATACTTAAGATCAGGATCGATTGCGACAAAAACCGCAAGGATAAATGATCATACATGAACATTTGATACTTCTTGAATGGCGTTCCTTGAACGCCATTTTTCAGTAATCCGGTAATTGAAAAAGTGACCCGGGTAAGATCATTGGTGTCATAAGCAGTTGTTCAACCCTGAATTTACCGGGGCGTTTTATTTTCAATATATTTGATGTCATAAAGGAATGTATGCGACAGCTGTTCAAAGTTGCAAAAGCCATTTTTTTGTACATTTTGGGAAGATGCAGAGGCCTGTTCTCCACCAGTTCCTTTGGGATCAAAGGAGGCTACCGGCATCGTAAAAAAGAGGTCTATTGGGATGATACATCGTTCACGGATGAATGTCAGAAAGAGGTGTATGAGTTAGCCCGGTTTTACCTGGATAAATACGGTTACAAAAACGTATTGGACATTGGCTGTGGATCAGGTTTTAAATTGCTGCGCTACTTTTCTGATTGCAATACAGCAGGCGTGGAGGTGGATGCTACGTATAAATTCCTCAAAGAAAAATATCCTGACCGTGTATGGATAAATGCGGATCAGGCGGGTCAGATGCCGCAGAAAACGGATATAATTATCTGCGCCGATGTAATAGAGCATCTGATTAACCCGGATGACCTGTTGAAGCTGATAAAAGATATACACTTTGAACTACTGTTTTTAAGCACTCCGGAAAGAAAAATATGCAGGGGCTGGCTGGATTACGGTCCGCCCGCAAATATTCATCATGTGCGCGAATGGAATGCAAAAGAATTTAGCCGCTACATTGCTCCTCACTTTGATATTTTAGCGCATATGATAACAAATGTAGCCGATGCTACGCAGCTGCTGATCTGCAAAAGAAAAACGACGACCTGATCGACTGCCGGTAAGAGAAACGCCGCCTTAAAATCTGCTTAAAAAAATGAGCGGATGCACGAAATATGATATTAATCACCGCTTAACAACTTTTCACCAGCCGGTTTGTTAATAACCAATAATTTTGCAGGCTAAATTATTCCTACCCAAACTTTTAGCTATTTAATCACCGATATTACGCGTTCTATGAAAGGTGTATTTACTTTACTGCTTTTACTGATGCTGTACCCTTCGCTGTTGTTGTCACAGGTAATAACTGATACTACACTGGAGCAGGCGACCCTTCAACAGTGTATCCGGTATGGGCTGGAACATCAGCCTGCCATCCGGGCTTCTATAATTGATGAAGAGATTACCGAAACAACCATTAAAAACAAACTGGCCGACTGGTATCCACAACTGAATCTATCGGCCAACCTGCAGCATTACCTGAAGATGCCGGTTTCCATTTTTCCTGACTTCACGAATCCTGCCGGTCCAAAACGCGAAGTACAAACAGGTGTACGCAATTACTCAACACCGCAGCTTTCAGTAACCCAAACTATTTTTAATCGCGATGTATTACTGGCAAGCCGTACGGCCCGGGATGTTCGGCTGCAAGCCCGCCAGACAACGACAGCCAATAAAATAGAGGTTGCTGCCGGCATTTCAAAAGCGTTTTACGACGTACTGCTTACCCAGCAGCAAATACAGGTGTTGAACGAAACCATCACCCGGCTCGACCGCAGTTTGAAAGATGCCTGGTATCAATACCAGAGTGGTGTGGCAGACAAGACCGACTATAAACGAGCTACGATCGCATTCAACAATGCCAAGGCTGATCGCAGGGCCGCACAGGAGCAGCTCAATGCCCGGTACGCGTACCTCAAGCAGCAAATGGGTTATCCCGCCGAACAGCCGTTACATTTATCGTTCGATACTACCCATATGGAAAAGGAGATCGCCTTCGACACTTTGCAAAAAGTACAATATGAGAGCCGGATCGAATTCAAACAATTGCAAACCCAGCAACGGCTGCTGCAGGCCAATGTAAAGTATAATCAATGGAGTTATATTCCCACGTTTTCGGCCTTCGGCTTATACAACCTGGTTTATCAAAATGATGAATTTTCAAAATTGTACAGTCAGTCGTTCCCCAACTCTTACATCGGGGTACAATTCGCATGGCCGCTTTTCCAGGGAGGTAAAAGAACGCTGAATATCAGGCAGGCCAATTTGCAATTAAAGCGAAATGAGTGGGAGATGGCCGATCTTAAAAACAATATCAATACACAGTACAGCCAGGCGATGGCCACCTATAAAAGCAATCTGAACGATTTTTATACGCAGAAAGAGAACCTTGAACTGGCCAGTGATGTATATAACACGTTGCAATTGCAATATAAGTCAGGTATCAAGACCTATCTGGAAGTCATTATTGCCGAAACCGATCTGCGCACTACGCAACTGAACTATTATAATTCATTATACCAGGTATTATCAAGTAAAATAGATGTTGAAAAAGCACTGGGTACCTTAAAAACCAATTAGCTGATGTGCAAATGTGATAATGTGATAATGCATCAAATTTCAGAACTCCGCGATCATTCAGCAGTTGTGGATTTTCGATTATCACATTATCGAATTATCAAATTATCACATTAAAATGTATATGAACAAGCACCTTTCATGGGCAATTATTATTATCAGCGCGGGCTGGCTTTTGTCGTCGTGTAAAGATGATAAAGCCAATACCCAGCCAGCCGCCCCACCGCCCGTTCCTGTAAATGTATATACCGTGACCAAAGGCAGGGCCTCTTATTACGATCAGTATCCGGCCACTATAACACCACTGAACCAGGTCGACCTGCGGCCACAGGTGAATGGTTATCTTACCGGCGTCTTTTTTAAAGATGGCAGCCGGGTAAGAAAGGGGCAGAAATTATATACCATTGATCAGCAGCAATACATGGCGAATTATCAGCAGGCGCAGGCGAATTTGCAGGTGCAGGAAACCAACCTGATGAAAGCGCAGAAAGATGCCGACCGCTACCATGAGTTGGAAAAGCATGATGCTATTGCCAAACAACAGGTAGATTATGCAGACGCAGCGCTGGAAGCCGCGAAGAAACAGGTGGCTGCTGCCAAAGCTAATGTAGCAAGCGTTCAAACCGGCTTGCGCTATACCACCATATTTGCACCCTTCGACGGCACCATCGGCATTTCCCAGGCCAAACTGGGTACTGCTGTATCGGCAGGTCAAACCTTGCTAAACACAATATCTTCCGATGATCCCATGGCTGTTGATGTGGCCATCGATCAAAAGGACCTGTATCGTTTTACGCAATTGCAAAAGAAAGGCGCCGGCAGGAAGGATTCTACTTTTAAACTGATACTGCCCGGCGGGGAAACATACCCTTATCCCGGCCAGATCTATACAATTGACCGGGCTGTTGATCCGCAAACGGGGACCATTAAAGCGCGGCTGCTTTTCCCCAACAAAGAAAGTGATTTGAAAGCCGGCATGACAGCCAACGTACAGATCCTGAACAATGCCAACACCGAAAAATTATTGATACCGCATAAAGCCGTTGTTGAGCAAATGGGCGAATACTTTGTATACACTACCGATGGCAAGTTCGCTCATCAAAAGAAGGTAAGCCTTGGAGCAAGGATTGGCGGCCAGGTGATCATTAACGAAGGATTGAACGAAGGCGAACAGGTGATCACCGATGGCCTGCAAAAATTGAAAGAAGGAGCGCCTGTTCAGGTGGCACAAACGGAACAGGCAGCAGCGCCTGCCACAGCCAGGTAGAATATTGAACGAGTATTGTTTACAGAACTTCAATCAAGCGCTACAATATGATCGCTAATACATTTATAAAACGACCGGTAACCGCTATCGTGATTTCGATTGTGATTGTAATGACAGGTTTACTGGCAATGTCTGATTTACCCGTAGCCCAATATCCTAATATCACACCTCCTGTTGTTCAGGTTACGGGCGCTTTTACCGGCGCCGATGCCCAAACGGTTGAACAAACGACAACGACTGCAGTTGAAACCCAGATCAATGGTACGCCAGGCATGGCTTTTCTGCAAAGCAACAGCACCAGCGATGGCCGTACCACAATGAACGTAACTTTTGAAGTAGGCACCAATGTTGACATTGCCGCACTGGATGTGCAAAACAGGGTAAGCGTTGCCTCGCCATCATTACCCGATGATGTTAAACGCCTTGGCCTTACCGTTCGTAAGCGTAACCCCAGTATTTTGATGCTGGTGGCCATCTTCTCACCCAATGGTACACACGGCGTTCCCTTCCTCGACAACTTTACGAATATATATGTAAAAGATGCCCTGCTACGTGTAAAGGGCGTAGGGGACGTTTTCTCGCGGGCAGATGATTTCAGCATGCGTGTTTGGCTGCAGGCCGATAAACTGGCGCAATTAGGCATTACATCCAATGAAGTAGTTGCAGCATTGCAGGAGCAGAACCTGCAGGTGGCAGCCGGTTCTGTAGGCGCTCCGCCGCAGCGTTCGGTGCAGGCTTTCGAATACACGGTGTTTACCAACAGCCGCCTCAATACAGCAGACCAATTCAAAAATATTATTGTACGCACCAACCCCCAGAATGGTTCTGTCGTTTACCTGAAAGATGTTGCCCGCGTAGAGCTGGGTAAATTCAACTACTCCAATAATTCTTTCGTCGATGGTAAACGCGCTTCCTACCTGCTTATTTACCAGGCGCCCGGCAGTAACGCCATGCAAACAGCCCAGGGCGTGTACGATGTAATGAGCCGTTTAAAAAAATCTTTTCCCGCCGACGTCGACTATATTGTTCCTTTTGAAGCAGTGTCTGTGGTGAAGGTGTCTATTCACGAAGTGGTAGAAACCCTGCTCGAAGCATTAGCGCTGGTTGTGCTGGTGGTGTTCCTGTTCTTGCAGAACTGGCGCGCCACATTGATCCCGGTGCTCGCCATCCCGGTAAGTATCATCGGCACCTTTGTTTTTTTTATACCGCTCGGATTTACGATCAATACCCTTACGCTGTTTGGTTTTGTGCTGGCCATAGGTATTGTGGTGGATGATGCTATTGTGGTGGTGGAGGCCGTACAGCATTATATGGATGAGCAAAAAATGTCGGCCAAAGATGCTACCATACACGCTATGGCAGATATCTCGGGGCCTGTTATAGCCATTGCCCTGATCCTTGCCTCGGTGTTTATTCCGGTGGGCTTTATTCCTGGTATTGTAGGGCGGTTATACCAGCAATTTGCCATTACCATTGCCATTTCCGTATTGATATCGGCCTTTGTGGCGTTGTCGCTCACCCCGGCATTATGTACGCTGTTGCTGAAGCCGAGCCATATCAATAAAGAATCAAAAGGCATTAACCGGTTCTTCTTTGTATTCAATGAATGGTTTGCCCGTACAACCGCCAGCTATAGCCGCGGGGTAAAAAGATTTATCGGCGGCGCACGGTATGCCGTCATTCTGCTCGTGTGTATCCTGGTAGGCACGTTTTTGTTATTTAAAACGAAGCCTACTGGTTTTATTCCAACAGAAGACGAAGGCCGTATATTCATTACCTACGAGCTGCCGGAAGCATCTTCTACCACCCGCAGTATAGAAGTATTGACCACCATTCAAAATACATTGAAGACGATACCCGCTGTGGCGCACTATGCCGCATTGGGCGGATTGAACGTGGTTACCTTTTCAACCAAATCGAATGCAGGCACTGTATTCACGCAGTTGAAACCATGGGATGAAAGAACAGACAAAAGCATGCAGATCAATGGCGTAATTGCTGAAGTGCAAAAGAAATTATCGGCGATAAAAGATGCGAATATTGTGGTTATACCACCGCCACCGATCCCGGGATTAGGACAAACCGCCGGTTTTACATTTGAACTGCAGCAGCGCGAAAGCACGGATGACCTGAAGACCTTTGAAAAAGTTGTACAGAATTTTGTAGCAGAAGCCAATAAACGGCCTGAGATCAACCGCGCATTTTCATTTTTCACTGCCCGAACACCCGGTTACCAGGTAAATGTAAACCGCGAACAATGTAAAAAGCTGGGCGTTTCCATAGCCGATGTGTTCAATACCCTCCAAACCTATCTGGGCAGCCGGTATGTGAACGACTTTAATATTTATGGAAGGAATTTCAGGGTTGTAGCCCAGGCAGACACAACTTTCCGGGGCGATATAAGCGAACTGCAGAGATATTATGTACGTAACAGTGCCGGGAATATGATACCGCTAAGTGCTGTAACCACCTACACGGTTACGGAAAGCGCCCCGCTGATCCAGCACTATAACCTGTTCAGATCGGCTGAAATAAACGGGGGTTCCAAAGAAGGCTATAGCAGCGGTGAGGCCCTTAATGCATTACGCGAGGTGGCTGATAAAGTGCTGCCCACAGGATATGGGTACGAATTTTCAGGGTTAAGCCGCGAGGAAATTAATGCCGGTTCAAAAACAGTGTACATCTTCGCATTATCGGTGGCATTTGTATTCCTGTTCCTGGCAGCGTTATATGAAAGCTGGTCGGTACCGTTCTCGGTATTGCTGGCTGTGCCTATTGGCGCTTTTGGCGCCATACTTACCCTCACTTTTTTGCCATCACTGTCGAATAACGTATACGCGCAGATAGGGTTAATTACTCTGATCGGGCTGGCAGCGAAAAATGCGATCCTCATAGTGGAGTTTGCCAAAGAAAGGGTCGATCGCGGCGAGGAACTCATTGCGTCTACCCTGGAAGCGGTAAAACTGCGTTTACGGCCGATACTTATGACTTCGCTGGCATTTATACTGGGTGTGCTGCCGCTCGCCTTCGCCAGTGGTGCAGGCGCGAATGCGCGTAAAACGATCGGTTGGACCGTTTTTGGCGGCATGTTATCGGCTACGGTATTATCGATCTTTATCGTACCGGTGTTGTTTGTGATCATTACCCGGATCTCATATGGTAAACAAAAATTGGGCGCTTTGAGAAAGAAGAGTGCCAAATTAGCTGAATAGACTATGAAGTATAAGTTATCACCCGAACAGGCAGGCATAACACCACACCAGGTAGAAATTGAATCGTACAACCCTGATTGGCAGCTGATGGCGGGGGAAATTTCAGCCAGGCTGGCGAATGTATTAGGCGAAAATCTAACCTGCGTTGAGCATATTGGCTCTACAGCTGTACCTGGTCTGGCTGCCAAACCTGTTATCGACCTGATACCTGTAGTTAACAGCCTGACGCAACTGGATGAACAAAAACAACTGGTTGAAGAACTGGGTTATAAATGGCATGGTGAGTTTGGAATAGCCGGCCGGCGATTTTGTACATATACCAACGGCGCAGGCAAACGTTTGATCCATCTTCATTTCTTTGAGAAAGGATTCGGGGCCATTACACGTCACCTGGCTTTCAGGGATTACCTGAGAGCGCATCCGGCCGTTGCCAGGCAATATGAAGCGGAAAAAAGGCGGGCTGCGCAGTTGCATGCAAACGATTCGCTTGCTTACAACGATGAAAAAGCTGCCTGGGTGAAACACTATGAAAAAGAAGCGTTGAACTGGTATCACCTGCACACGTTGCAGAAAGAGTGAGGTGAACATGTGATCTGCGGAAATGAATTGAGATAACGCATGTTCCTAAACGATACAATTATAGTTGACGGTATAATGGTCGAGATAGATCAATCAAGAGGTTAGTTATAGGAACATACGAATAAACCTGTAAGTAAAAAAGGTGAAAAACACCTGATGTTAATACGATTTTGTTTGTAAAGGCTGGCTCAATCTTTTAAGCCGGCCTTTTATGTATAATTTTTCAAGAGTTGGCGTTTTCTGGTTATATTTAAATAAAAGCAATATTATGCCGTCAACTAAAATACTTACTGTGTTTGGCGCTACCGGTGCACAGGGCGGAGGACTTGCCCGTGCTATTTTACAGGACCAAGACAGTGCCTTTAGCGTTAGGGCTGTGACCCGCAATCCCGATTCTGATAAAGCAAAGGAATTAGCGGAACTCGGGGCTGAGGTGGTAACCGCAGATATTGATGATCAACAGGCTGTTGAGAATGCACTGCAGGGTGCTTATGGCGCTTTTTTCGTTACTTTTTTCTGGGCCCATTATTCAGCAGAAAAAGAGAAAGCTGAAGCCGCCATATTTGCTGAAGCGGCGAGAAAAGCCGATCTGAAACATGTTATCTGGTCTACCCTGGAAGATACACGTACATACATTCCACTTACTGACGAACGAATGCCTACACTCCAGGATAAATATAAAGTTCCTCATTTTGATGGTAAAGGCGAATCGGATAAACTTTTTATTGATGCTGGAATTCCAACTACATTTATGCTCGCCTCTTTTTACTGGGACAATTTTATTCACTTCGGGTCAGGACCAAAACGAGGCGAGGATGGCGTGCTGGCGCTCACCATGCCGATTGGCGATTCCAGGATGGCGGGAATTGCAGCCGAAGATGTTGGCAAATGTGCCTATGGCATTTTCACAAAAGGCACTGGAATGGTAGGGCAAAGAATTGGCATAGCAGGCGAACAATTAACCGGTGAAGAAATGGCCGCTGCAATGAGCAAGGCATTGGGCGAGCGGGTAGTTTACAATAAGGTGCCAGCCGACGTGTACCGGGGCTTTGGATTTCCCGGTGCTGATGAACTTGGAAATATGTTCCAGTTTTATGACGAGTTTGCAAAGGAACTAAACAAAACCAGGGATGTTAATTTCTCCAGGGAACTTAACCCGGAGCTGCTCAGCTTTGAGCAATGGCTCAATAAATATGCACGTCAAATTCCCATATAGATAAAACACACAAAACAGACTTTCATAACATCACCGGCAGCTGATGTTGCGCATGAGCATTCACTTAACCGGATCACTTGCTTTCATTCCCATACGAACGCCCGCTCAATGACTGACATTTATATTGAACAGCGATGAAAACATACGCCCGGGCATGGCATATGTTTAGCATATGAACCATATAATCGTCTGTTATGAAAAAGCGTGTTTTCCTCTTGATTCTTTCCATTGTACTGCCTGTTAGTCTCGTATTTAGCCAATCCATTGAAAACATAGCGCCCGGCATCTGGAAGATCGTTTTCGGAGCTCCGGAAAAATACCTGCCCACCGATTTTAAAGAACCACCGTTATCAGAACCATTGAAAACACTAGGGCATGTTGACAGGCCACCATTCGATCTAAAAACGATTCAATTCCGTAAAGCGGCAGGTGGTATAATAGCGCAGTTGCCTGTTGATACAGCAGAAAGGTTTTATGGCTTCGGTTTACAAACGAATGCCTTTGAACAAAGAGGAATGCGAAGAGAGATCCGGATCAGCAGCTGGGTCTCGGGTAACCTTGGTTTTGGTCACGCGTCCATGCCATTTTATATTTCATCCAGGGGATATGGCGTTTTGGTGAATACCGCGCGGAATACTGTATTTTATATGGCATCAAAGGGAAAACTGGATACAGCAAGGTTTGAACGCGCAAACAACGATAGTCAGAAAATTGCACTTACAACGGTAGATCTATACGGGAAGCAACATACGCCATCCAATGAAGTTAGTATTGTCGTCAATGGCACCGAAGGCATGGTGCTCTATGTCTTTGGCGGACCCTCCATGCGCGAGGTGGTGCAGCGATATAATCTGTTTTCAGGCGGCGGGGCTATGCCGCCCTTATGGGGACTGGGTTTTAAGTACCGCACCAAAGCTACCTTTACTGATAAGCAGGTTGCCGCAATAGCCAATTACTTCAGGGACAATAAAATTCCCTGCGATATGATTGGGTTGGAACCCGGCTGGCAAACGCATTCCTATTCCTGTTCTTTTGCCTGGAATAAAAAGAATTTCCCCGATCCCGATGCTTTTATCAGCAGCATCAATGCAAAGCAGTTTAAATTAAATCTGTGGGAACATGCTTATACCCATCCGTCTTCACCTTTATTTGACAGCATTGTAAAATATTCATGTGATTATACGGTTTGGACGGGCGCCGTGCCTGATTTTATAACAGCCGGTGCGCAAAATCTCTTCGGCAATTACCATGAAACAACGTTTGTTAAAAAGGGTATAACCGCATTCAAGCTCGACGAATCGGATGCAGCTGATTACCTGGTAGCCGATCTCGAATGGAGCTTTCCTGATATTGCGCGTTTTCCGTCGGGCATAGACGGTATACAAATGCGGCAATTATTTGGCACCTTGTACAATAAGACAATGATCGATCTGTACAGGAAGAACAATAAACGCACCTGGTTCGATGTAAGATCGTCGTATTTGTTTGCAGCGCCGTCTCCGGCGGTATTGTATTCTGACATGTACAGTCACGCAGACTTTGTACGTATGACTGTTAATTCAGGATTTGCCGGTGTGAACTGGTCGCCTGAACTACGGGAAACAAATAATGAAGCAGATCTTATCAGGCGGTTGCAAACGATTACTTTATCAGCACAAATGGTCGTAAACGGCTGGTATCTCGATCTGCCACCCTGGTTGCAATATGAGGTGAACAAAAATGCGCGACAAGAGTTGTTGCCCAACCATAAACAATTGGAAGAAAAAGCAAGAAAGCTGATCAATCTGCGCATGAGCCTGCTGCCTTACTTATATTCGGCATTTGCCCGCTATTATTTTGAAGGCATTCCACCTGTACGTGCGTTGGTATTGGATTATGCCGACGATGTGAACGTAATGAAGATCGATGACCAATATATGCTGGGTGAAAGTATATTATGCGCGCCGTTTATAGACAGTGCATCTACCCGCACTGTTTATTTCCCAAAAGGCACATGGTACGACTTCAATACCAATAAAAAATATGAAGGCGGCAGATCCTATAAGATTACGATGTCGATCGACGAAATTCCTATGTTCATAAAAGATAATACCATTCTGCCGCTGGCTAACCCCGAACAGTTTATTACATCCGAAACGGTGCTGCAGGTTACGTGTCACATTTACGGTAAACCAGTGCAGCCATTGCAACTGTTTGAAGACAATAGTTTCAATTACGATTATACCAAAGGCATTTATAACCGGTTACAGCTTTCATGGGATGGCCGGAAGGGTTCGGTTACCCGGAAAGGGAATTACAAAGGACGGTTGTATAACATCAATAAATGGCAGGTAGTGGCATCATAGTACAGTTAATGGTCAGCGATCCACTATAATTTCTTTTCAAACGAAAATATATTGATCGTTCCGTTATTATAACTGCAAACCCAGGCCTCCAGTTTATTATCGTCTTCAAAGATATCTACCCCTACAGGGTGACCTTTACAGGGCAGAGAAGCTACCCGGGTGAAGCTGTTCTCATTGAGCTTGAAAACCTCTACTTTGTCGCTGCTATAGCAGGTTACAAATAAGAACTTATAATTTTTGGAAAGCGCAATAGTGCGCGGTTGGGCCGGGGTAGGGGCTGTAAATAATGTTTTGCGGGCGATAGGATCTATACAGGCGATGCGAGCCAGCTTGTTGTATGATACCAGTAGCCGGCCATTGTCGGTTAATACGATATGCCGGGGGTTTGATGCAACAGGGATATCGGTTTCCCTGGCCCAGGTATCATTATTTATGACAGTAATGGCTGCGCCACCCATTATGGCTACATACGATTTTTTCCGTTGGTCATCAACTGCTATGCCTCTTGGTATGGCAGAGACCCGAACGGTGCTTACTGTTTTCGCATATGGAAAAGCGGCAGTGTCAGTATCTAACACGCTCACACTGTGAGAATGCCAGTTGCTTACCAGTAAATGTTTACTATCTGCCGTACGGGCAATAATTTTTGGGGTAAGACCTGTACCAATGACCGGTACCTGAATTGAATCTTTGATGGCAGAACCAGCATGTTCTATATAGATCTTCTTGCGTTTTACACTAGTGTTGGATGTATCTGCCTTATAACCAATAACCTGTTCCGTAGGTATAGGTACAATGCTGGCCGCATTATGCAATGAGACCCAAAGTAATTTGTCGTCATGACTCAGGCAGGCTTCTACCGGCTTTTCTTCATAGCTTGCCATCGGTTTATTGGTCTCATAATCCCAGCCGGTTCCTTCCGTTGGTTTAAATTTAAATTCGCGTTGCAGCTGTCTGTTCGCCTGGTTAAATTCATAGATGCTCATGCCTTCCAGGTTCATGGCGTATAGTTTTTGACCGGTCTTGTTAAATAGAACCGATTTTGTGCCGGGTGCCGCTTTTATGTGTTCTGTTTTCTGGAAGACCAGCCTTGTATAGGGCTTTAATGAGGGAAGCATCACCGTATCATCATTCGTACCGATTGATATATTGGTCTTGTTTGCAATACTGCTGCCGGTTGAAGGAGCATCGGCTAACTGGGTATCATGGAACGGTTGGAATGCACTACTTATTATACAAAGGAATAGGGATGCGCTAATTGAATACGCTTTCATTTGACGGATTTTTCACCCAGGCGAAATGCGTCCATTCGCTGGTAGGGCTGGGTGCGGTTATAGGGGTATAAAAAAAGACAGAGCGGAAATACTTCCACTATGTCCTCTCTGATGACTGCAAGATACACATTTTTTTTATGGATTAAAATGACTTTTCGTTTTTGTACCAGGCGCGACGCCAGGCAAAAAATTGATCAATTAGATAAAAAAGGTATCGATAAGATGTAACACCGCATCAAAGTTCTTTTCCAGCACTTCGTGCACGCCACGCCATTCAGGATATATTTGTGCGCGGCGTCCCAAACCGTTATTAAACCCTACTAAAATAGTAGAATAAATTTGACAGTAATATTACAACGCCTATCTTTGCCATGTTTACTCCTGTATGACGGATGGCGCTGTAAGCTGCCCGGCTAAGTTGTTACTGTTATTTCCCGCAATGAATGTTTGATGAATGCTTCCTTCGTCGGAGACAATGAGTTGTTTCTTCGATGCGTATAAATATTGTCTTTACGACTAACCTATAACTATATAAATGATAAGGATGAGACCATTTTTAGCATCTATCTTCCTGATACTGCCGTTATGGATGTTTGCACAAACCAGAACGGTAACCGGCGTGGTAAAGGCAAAAACAACTGGATTGCCACTGGCTGGCGTAACGGTGATAGGTAATACGGGTAATAAGGCCAGTGTTTCTGATGCTGGCGGTAGCTTTTCCATCGCTGTTAGTGGCAGCACGATCATTACCATTTCTCATGTCGGGTATGAAGCACAACAGGTAGTGGTAGATTCTTCGGCCAATCACCTGGTGATCGAGTTGTCGCCTGCCGACAGATCGCTCGACGCCGTGGTGGTTACTGCGCTGGGTGTATCACGGCAACGGAAATCGCTTGGCTATTCTACACAGGAATTGAAATCGGCCGATATTGCCGAAGCCAAAGAGTCGAACCTGGTGAATGCGCTGGCCGGAAAAGTGGCTGGTGTGCGCATCACCAATACGCAGGGTGACATGGGGTCATCGCGTATCATAATTCGCGGCGAAACCTCTATTGCAGGCAATAACCAGCCTTTATTTATAGTTGATGATATTCCGGTTGATAATTCGCAATTGGGCGCCGGCGGTTCCCGGGATTATCGCAACGCCATTTCCGACCTCAATGCGGAAGATATTGAATCGATCAGCGTTTTAAAGGGTCCTAACGCCGCAGCCCTGTACGGCTCAAGAGCAGCCCATGGCGTTATACTTATCAAAACAAAAAGTGGAAAGAAAAAGCAGGGCCTGGGGCTGACGATCAATTCCAATACTACCTTGTCGAGCCTGCTGGTATTGCCGGAATACCAGAATGTGTTCGGCCAGGGGTCGGAAGGAAAATTCAGTTATGTTGACGGAAAAGGTGGAGGTGTCAATGATGGCGTGGATGAAAGCTGGGGACCCCGTTTAGACGGACAACTTATACCTCAGTTCTACTCCAATGGAACGCCTGTGCCATTTGAAGCTCATCCCGATAACGTCAGGGATTATTTCAGAACAGGCGTTACCTTAAACAATAGCATTGCCCTGGAAGGCGCTGGTGACAGTTATAATTACCGAATAGGTTTTGCTAATGAAAAGCAATCCGGCATAATTCCAAACAGCGAGGCCCGGAAGAACAACATCACCTTTAATGCACAGTTTGCGGTTACGCCTAAAATAAAGATTAGTGCTAACGCCAGTTATGTAGTGTATAATGCGCCGAACCTGCCGGGTTCAGGAGGCAGAAGGGCTACCAGCACTATGTTGCAATTTACCTGGTTTGGCCGGCAGGTAGACATTGAAAAGCTTCGTAATTATAAAGATGCCAATGGCAACACCTTTAACTGGAATAATAGTTATTATAGTAATCCATTCTGGGTGGCTTATGAGAATACGGTAGGTCAGCGAAGGAACCGCTTCATCGGTGCTGTTAAACTCGATTATGCAATCATTGATGGATTGAACTTAAGTGTCCGCTCCGGCAATGATTATTACAACGACCGGCGGAAAATTAAAATAGCGTATGGCACCAATGGAACGCCCTATGGTTCTTATCAGGAAACCGGGTACACTGTAAATGAAAATAATACGGAGGCAACGCTTCGTTATACTAAAAACCTCAACGAAGATTTCAGTATCGATGTGCTGGCTGGTGGTAATATACGCTCGAAGTATTATGAAGAGAACGATCAACAGGCGCCACGGCTGGCGGTCGCAAACGTGTATACGCTTTCCAATTCAAGAGACCCGCTGATCTCTTCCAATACGTATTCCAGGTTGAAAACATACAGTGTATTTGCGTCTGCACAGGTGGGATATAAAAATTATGCTTTCGTGAATGTTACGGCCCGTAACGACCGTTCCTCTACATTACCCGAGAAAAATCTGTCATATTATTATCCTTCCGTTAACGCCAGTTTTGTGCTGTCGGAAGCATTTAATCTCAAGGGATCTGTATTGAACTATGCCCGTATTCGGGGCGGCTGGTCAAAGGTGGGCGCTGATGCCGATCCATACCAGTTGATCAATACCTACAACTTTAACGCTCCGTTTAATGGTAATCCGCAACTGACCACTGCCGGCGTTGACCTGAACCCTGAGCTACGATCAGAAAGCACCAACTCTACGGAATTAGGTTTTGAAGCGGGATTCTGGAACAGCAGGGTACGGCTGGATGTAAGTTTATATAGTACAAACAGTATTGATCAGATCCTGAAAGTAGACGTAAGCGCCACTACCGGTTATACCCAGAAGTTGTTGAATGCAGGAAAGATCAATAATAAAGGTGTAGAAGTGCAATTGGGCATAACGCCCGTAAGAACAAGCCGGTTTCAATGGGATGTGAATGTAAATTATGCGGCCAATAGAAGTAAGGTATTAAAACTCGATGATGAAGGCCGGTTGCAGAATTATGTGCTGGGCAGTTATCGAAGTGTACAGGTGATCGCATCCGTTGATAAAGCGTATGGAACCCTGTTTGGAAATGCCTATCTGCGCGATGCTGCAGGCAATATTATAGTTAACAACAGCGGTATTCCGCAGGCTGACCCGAATAAGAAAGTGCTTGGCAAATTTACGCCCGACTGGATAGGCGGTATTACCAATAGTTTCTCTTATAAAGATCTTCATTTGTCATTCCTGGTAGATGGCAGCATTGGTGGATCATTGTTTGCCGGTTCCAATTCAACCGGCAGTTATACCGGTGTGCTGGCAATGACCCTGCCGGGCCGGGATGCTGAACATGGAGGCTTATATTATTACTATCCCGGCAACAACAAAGCCAATGGGACCGTGGCCCTCCCGAAAGGCGGCAATGCACCCAACGGAGAAACAGTGTATGATGATGGCATGATCTGGAAGGGCGTTACAGCCAATGGAAATGACAATACCACAATTATTCCTGCCTCGCAATATTATAAAGCGCCGAGAAGCATTGAGGAACATTTTGTGTACAGTGCTGATTATGTAAAGTTCCGTGAATTGAAGCTGGGGTACACGATCCCTGCCAAATGGGTCAGGAAGATCAGGATGGTAAGCGCTACCGTTTCGCTGGTTGGCAGGAACCTTTGGATCATACATAAAGACGTGCCCAATATTGATCCAGAAACAGCTTTTACCAATGGAAATACCCAGGGGCTTGAAGATCTGTCGAACCCCACGGTAAGAAGTTATGGATTGAACATCAACCTGAAATTTTAAACGGAATAGGATGAACAAAATAAACAGGATTTTTATAGCAGCGATGATCTTGATGGCGGTATCATGCAGGAAGGACCTTGTTGAGATGAATAAGAACCCGAATGCAACGGAGAACCCACAGCCCGATTACCTGCTCACAGCCGCGCAAAAGATCTCTTCAGATCTGTATTGGGGAGCAGACAATAATTTCAACTCCACCTTGCTGATCATTCAACATTGGGCCAAAGTGCAGTACACCGAACCCGATCGTTATATTTTTTCCAACAGCAGTTTTACCTCGCTTTGGAATACCGGTTATGCACAAAGCATTACCAACCTAAATACTATTATACAATTGCCAGATGAAAAGGCAAACATTAATTACAAGAACGTTGCGTTGATATTGCGGTCATGGGTGTTCAGTTTGCTCACAGACGCCTATGGCGATATTCCTTACAAACAGGCAGGGGACATCAAGAATAATTTTACGCCGGCTTATGACGCGCAGAAAGACGTGTATTATGGATTGCTGGAGGAGTTGAAACAGGCTTCCGCTGCTTTAACAACAACCGGTAATGCTATTTCAGGCGATGTGATATATGCAGGTAAAATAGATCGCTGGAAGAAGTTTGCCAACGCATTACGTTTGCGGATTGCCCTGCGTATTGCTGACAGGGAGCCGGAAAAAGCAAAACAAACGATCAATGAAGTGCTGAGCGATGGTGGTGGACTCATCAGCAGCAATGCAGAAACGGCGCAATTTACGTATAGTACGTCGCCCCAGCAGAATCCGGTGAGCGCCTGGTTCGATACCCGGGATGAATTTCGTATTGCCAAAACCATCCTCGATAAATTAACCGCATTGAACGATCCCCGCATATCCGTTTTTGCGAATAAACCTACCGATCCTTCCGTTGCAACTTATGTAGGTGTGCCCAGCGGCCTCACAACCAGTGACGCCAATAACCTGGGTTTCGCGAAAACATCCCGGCCAGGTTCTTTCTTTTTTGCGCCCACATCACCGGCCGTGATCACCAGTTATGCAGAAGTGTTGTTTAACCGGGCCGAAGCAGCCGCCAGGGGCTTTACTATGGAAAATGCCAGTGAATTGTACAAAGCAGCCATCACGGCGTCTTTCAATCAGTATGGTATAACTAATGCAGCCGCCATAAATGATTATCTGGCGCAGACATCGGTGCAGTATGATGCGGGCAATTTTAAAAAGTCAATCGGTGAACAAAAATGGATAGCCCTGTATGGACAGGGGCTGGAGGCCTTCGCTGAATGGCGCCGCCTCGATCATCCCCAGTTGACGCCAGCGGTAGCCGGTGTATTGGATAAGAAAATTCCCGTACGGTTCATTTATCCCGGTTCAGAGCAGTCACTCAATGGGAACAGTTACAGGCAGGCCATAAACAATCAGGGAGCTGATAATCTGCTGACGAAATTGTGGTTCGACCGGTATTAATGATAATTCCAGGTGGCAGTACTGTGCAGTTCCGTAACAGTCAAAGCCCTCAAAATAGCTTGTGGAATTTTATTTCTACAGAGCAGTTATTCATTCATTCATTCATTTAATACGGCCGCGGTTTTCACCGTGGCCTTTACTTCAAACCTTAAATAACGCCAAACTTATGAGACGTTCATTATTTATTACCCTAATGCTGATCCTCCTCGTTTCATCAGCAACCGCTCAGTTTGTTCTTAGCGGTGTAATTAAAGACAGCCTGGGTGCGCCTTTGGTGGGCGCCACCGTAATTATCAAAGGCACCAATTCCTTTGCGCTGGCTGATGCAAACGGATCATTCAATATCACGGCTAAAAAAGCGCTGCCCTACATATTATCTGTCAGTGCAGCGGGTTATAGATCAAAAGAGATTGAGATCACCGAATCAACAGCTAAGCCTTTGTCTATTTTTCTTGCATTGAGTAACGAGCTCACCGAAGTTGTCATTACTTCCCGCCGGCGGGCAGAAACAGCGCAGGATGTGCCGATTCCTATTTCCGTAGTTGGGGGCGCACAGGTGGAAGCAACCGGCTCCTTCAATGTAAATCGCCTGAAAGAGCTTATACCTACTGTGCAGTTGTATTCATCAAACCCGCGCAATACCACGTTGAATGTACGCGGACTGGGTTCAACATTCGGTCTTACCAATGATGGTATTGACCCGGGTGTAGGTTTCTATGTAGACGGCGTATATTTTGCCCGGCCTGCCGTTACAACACTCGATTTTATTGATGTAGAGCAGATCGAAGTGCTGCGCGGCCCTCAAGGCACCTTGTTTGGAAAGAACACCACGGCCGGCGCGTTCAATATTACGACCCGCAAACCCACGTTTACACCCGGGGCAACTTTCGAGGTTAGCTATGGTAATTTTGGTTTTATCCAGGCAAAAAGTTCAATCACCGGAGGCCTTATCAAAGACAAACTGGCTGCCCGTTTATCGTTTTCCGGTACACAGCGGGATGGTACCATTTACAACATTGCTACCGGCAAAAAGGTGAACGATATCAATAACCTGGGAGTAAGAGCGCAGTTCCTGTTCACACCCACTTCCAAAACGCATATCACGCTGGTGGGAGATCTGTCGCGACAACGTCCTGAAGGCTACGCACAAGTGGTCGCAGGCGTGGTAGAAACAAAACGTGCAGCTTACCGGCAGTTCGATCAGATCATTAAAGACCTCAATTATGAACTGCCCAGCAGGAATCCTTTTGACCGCGTAATCGATCATAATACACCGTGGCGCTCGGGCAATGATCTTGGCGGTGTGTCGATCAATATTGATCAGAAGATCGGCAGAGGTACGTTAACGGCTACGACCTCGTGGCGTTACTGGAACTGGGATCCCTCAAATGACCGTGACTTCACCGGTTTGGCGGTATTGAGCTTATCTCAGGCTACTTCAAAACATCAGAACTGGACGCAGGAAATACGGTATGCCGGAAACATATCTTCCCGGTTGAGTGGCGTTATTGGCGTCTTTGCCATAGGGCAGGACCTGAAGACCGATCCCTACCACATTGAAGAATCAGGTTCGGCCCAATGGCGTTTTTCGCAAAGCACTACCAGCTCAAAATGGAAGACACCCGGTTTGTTTGATGGTTATGGTATCAAAACGTATTCGAGGCTTAAGAGTTTAGGGGCAGCCGTGTTTGCACAGGTTGACTGGGCCATCACCGAGCGCCTGCATATCCTGCCGGGATTACGCTTCAACTACGATAAAAAGGAAGTGGATTATGACCGCCAAACGTATGGTGGATTAGAAACAACCGATCCTGAGCTGCTCGCCTTAAAGAACCTTGTATACACGAACCAGTACTTTACCAAAGATGTAGATGAAAACAATTTTTCAGGCCAGTTGACCGTATCGTATAAGGCCACAGAAAAGATAAACGCATTTGCCACCTATTCTACCAGTTATAAACCGGTGGGCGTTAACCTCGGTGGTTTGCCAACATCCAGCGGCGAAGTGATGCTGGACCTGGCGCAGATAAAACCGGAATATGTGACCCATTATGAAGCAGGTGTTAAAACCAAACCCTTTCCCGGGGCAACGGTGAATGCAGTTTTCCATCATACCAATGTGAAAGACTTTCAAACACAGGTACAAACAGCCGAAGTGGGCGTGAACAGGGGTTACCTGGCAAATGCGGAAGAGATACGGGTGTTAGGTGTTGAGGTGGACGCGAATATTAGTTTAGGTCAACAGGTTTCATTGAATGGAGCCCTGGCCTGGACAGAAGGCGAATACGTTTCTTTTACAAATGCACCTGTGCCTTTGGAAGAAACCGGTTCGCCAAGTGCCTTTAAAGATATTTCGGGTGGCGACCTGCCAGGTATTTCCAAATGGGCGGGCTCTTTAGGTGGTGAGCTTCTTTCCCGGCAAACGACTACGCTTGGCCAGCATGGACGGTTTTTCCTTGGGCTTGACAGTTACTTCCGTTCTTCTTTTTCTTCAAGCCCTTCCCCTTCACAGTATTTGAACATTCCAGGGTATGCGTTGGTAAACGGTCGGCTTGGTTTCCGGGCCATTAACGGACTAACATTTTTCGTATGGGGCCGTAACCTGTTCAACCGCGATTATTTTGAACAATTGTTACCAGCTGCAGGAAATGCCGGCCACTACGCAGGCGTCCTGGGAGATCAAAGAACGTATGGCGTAACATTGCGGTATTCTTTGTAGTGCATTAAAAGATGCTACCAATATAAACGGCCGGAGCCCTAGTGGATGGCTACCGGCCGTTTATTTCGATTGGCAGCAAGTAACGTGCTGCTTATAATTAACTTTTCAGCAGGAGTCCGAGTAAAGCTGCGGCAACGATAATAACCGGCTCCTGTACCTTTTTAAATTTTAGGAGCACCAGTATGGTCACTAATGCAATGATCGCCGATGTTATATCCGTTATCTGCCGTTTACCCAGCACCAGCACAGCGCCTGCAATGGCGCCAATGGCGGCCGCAGTAATACCATTTACAAAAGCCATGATAGCCGGGTGTTTGCCAAATTTTTTAAAATAGGGCGCTGGAATAACAGTAAAAAGATAACAGGGTAAAAAAGTGGCGAGGGCTGCCACACAGGCGCCGGGAAAACCTGCTACCAGATAACCGATAAAGCCAACTGTAATTACTACAGGCCCGGGCGTGATCATAGCCACCGCTACTGCATCCAGGAACTGTTGATCATTCAGCCACTGGTATTCTTTTACTACGCCGCCGTACAGGAAGGGAACAATAGCCAATCCACTGCCAAAGACAAAAGCCCCGGCTTTAAAAAAGAACCAGCTTATCTGAGTGAGCTTTTCATTCAATGTAAAGCCGGAACTTATTTGAAGTAACAAGGGAGAAAGTAAAATGCTATTGAGCGCAGCTCCCGGCCGAATTTTATAGAGCCACACGATAACACCGCCGGCCAGTATCAGCCAGAGACTTTCCTGTTCCGTTATGAAAGTGGTAACAGCAAGGACGATTGCAATGACCCACAACAGCCAATCTTTACCCAGGCTTTTTTTAGACAGCTTGTAACTACTTATGGCAATGATACCGATAACAGCTGCACCAATGCCATAAAAAACAGCCTGCATCCAGGGCAATCCACCAGCCTGCACATAAGCATAACTTATTCCCAGCACCATTAGAAAGGAAGGAAAGACAAAGGCCAGTCCGGCCAGTGTGGCGCCCATGATCTTGTAGTGCACATAACCCAGGTAGATAGCCAGCTGGGCAGCCAGCGGTCCGGGAGCCAGCTGGGCAAGCGCCAGCCCTTCTTTATAATCTTCTTCAGTGATCCATTTGCGTTTTTCAACCAGGTCCCGGTGCATATAACCTACCAGCGCAACAGGACCGCCAAAACCAATGGTTCCCAGCTTAAGAAAATACAGCGCCAGGTCTTTTAATTTATACGAAACTTCCATGAGTTATTATTTGAATGCTGCATATACATTTAGATAACTATTAAAAGATCATCCCAAATTGAAAACCAATGGCAGCCGTTGTGGGCAGGTCATTGCCAAAACGTACAGGAACAGGAACGGCGATAAAAAAACTACTGCTTTGGCCCTTTTTTACGATCTTATTCAATACCGGCGTAAAACCATACCTGCCGGAAGTTTCAAATGCGGCGCGTGTTGCCAGGGTGAAGCCTCTGCCCAGCCCGAACAGGGCGCCTGGATGAAATAAAAAATTATTCATCTTGCTGGTTCCATTGGTTGCTCTTATAAGCGGCACGAACTCCATTGAAAAGCCGATTTTAGCGCTCTTCCAGATATTGATGCCGGTTGGCATTCCCACTGTGTAAGCTCCATCGAAATTGTAATGCGGTTCCTCCTTGCTGTAAGTGACCAATGGGTGCAGAATGCCAACATAACCTGTTATTTTGGGATAGGTTGCCGGCGCCTGTTGTGCTACACTGTGGCCGTGCAAACTGCCGATGATAAAGTTTATTAGTAAGATTTTCTTAAAGTGTACCTTCTTAGATCCAGGCAGGATGAAATTTCTCATTCGTTAAGCATTTGGTTTATTTCCTATCGAACCACAATGCTATGACTATATGTTGGCGCAGAATAGAACAAAAATTACCCGCCTTGTATAAAAATTACTTTTTCCGCAGATTTTTTCTATAGGCTGAAGGACTGATGCCCGTGTGCTTTTTAAAAATCCTGGTAAAATGACTTTGATCTGAAAAACCTGTCAAATAACCGATATCTGTAAGAGAGTATGACGGATTGCTCATTAATTCGATCGCCCGTTCTATACGTAATTTGCGGGTGTAATCGCCAAAGCTTAAGTTATCGAAGTGTTTCGAAAATTCCCTGGATAAATAGGAAGGATTAATATCGAGGTCTTTCGACAGTTCTTTTAACGTCACATTTGTGTCAATGTGATCCTGGATCATTTCTTTTAACTCCTGTACCCAGGAAGGCATCTCTTTTCCTTCGGCCTGTTTATTCCTGATAAACGTCTTAAATACGTTGAGCAGTGAGTTTTCAAATGGCTGTTGCGTATGTTTTTCTTTTTGCAGGTGTTTTGCCCAACTATATAAAGCATCGTATATCAACATGCCCTTTTCCAGCAGCTCGTGATCGTTTTTATAATTATAGGCCAGTCCTGCCGAAATAGCCCATAGACCCGACGCCTGTATGGCAATCTCATGACGATCTGTATCTGCTCCCCGCACTATGGGCGCCATCGTTTTTACTGCAGGATCGGTGATATTATATTTTTTGATCAGGTAATCAAAGGTGCATTCGTCGCCATAGTGAGTATGTTCCACATTGGGAATGTCAAAGGGAACAGCATTGAGTTCTTCTGCTTTGGGCAGCACTTCTTCAAACGGAACATAAATGATTTCCGCCTGTGGGTCAATGAAACGTTTAATCAACCACGGGCAGGCTATTCTGTCAATCTTTGGATGTTCCCTGGTAATCCACTTCATAAAAACCGTTTAAATTTTGTGCAGGACCGGCGGGTAGTTTGCGGAACTAATTTAAGACTAACCGATTCATTAAAGCGGCTTTTCCCGTAAAATTCTTTAGGTGAAAAGCTGCGGGCGCATGCTTTAATGTTATTCCAATAAATCAAGTATTGCATCATCCCGGCAAGCGTCGTCAACTCGATACCCGTTTCAACATAGGTTAGCATGATCAGATAATGAATTCGACGGCGGTTTTTCAGTAACTTGTTATTGTATGAATCCCGAAAAGATATTAGTAATGACAAAAAGTAAAAGTTATGAAACTTCTGGAACAAAAGGTCGCCATCATCACGGGATCGGCTTCAGGCATTGGCAAGGCAACAGCGCTGCTGTTTGCGGAAAATGGGGCAAAAGTGGTGGTGTCTGACATCAACGAAAACCATGGGAATAAAGTTGTGGAAGAAATAAAGGCAATGCGAGGTGAGTCTGCATTTTTTAAAGCAGATAGCGCCAGCCCGGAAGAGAATGAAGCGCTCGTGCGCTTTGCACTGCAGCAATTCGGGAAATTGGATATTGCCGTAAACAATGCCGGCATCGGTGGCCCGTTGAGCCCTACCGGCGAATATCCGCTCGAAGGGTGGAAGAAAACGATTGACATTAATCTTTCCGGGGTTTTCTACGGACTTCGCTATCAAATCCCGGCCATGCTGGAAAGCGGGGGCAGCATAATTAATGTGGCATCCATACTTGGCCAGGCTGGTACTAAAATGTCGCCGGCTTATGTGGCCGCAAAACATGGAGTGGTAGGACTTACAAAAGCAGCTGCGCTTGAATATGCAGATAAGAATATCCGGATCAATTCCGTTGGCCCCGGCTATATCAAAACGCCGCTGATCATGAACACACTGGACGAAACCGCCCGGAATGCTTTGGTGGAATTGCACCCGATCGGGCGCCTGGGTGAATCGGAGGAAATTGCCGAACTGATCCTTTGGCTTGCTTCCTCAAAGTCGTCATTTGTAACAGGCGCTTATTATCCTGCAGACGGCGGTTACCTGGCACAATAACATACTTGTTGCACACTGCATGTTTATGGACTTAGCGATTGAACTACGTTCAAGGGGATCTGGACGCTCACTGCAAAAAAAATGCAAACGGTTGCGTGGAAAAACTGTGCTATTGCAACAATTTTAATTAATATGCATTTCCCATAAAAAACATTTTACAGAAAATCTTAACATGTCCAGTTCCGCTGGCCCAATAAAACAATTAAAAATAATTCAGATGAAAAAAGGATATAACCGTCGCGGGTTTTTAAGGAACCTGACACTGGCAACCGGTGGAGTGGTGGCCGGCGGTGCTTTAACGGAGGTATCAGCTGCGCATACAGAGAAGATGAGAAGAGGGTTAGAAGGGGAGAAGCGCTATACTGCCAATGATAATATAAACGTTGCATTGATTGGCGCCGGCGGCATGGGTACGGCAGACCTTAGCACAGCGCTGAAGGTGCCGGGCGTGAAAGTGGTAGCCGTTTGCGATCTGTACGATGGCCGGTTGGAAGATGCCAAAAGGAAATGGGGCAAAGACCTCTTCACGACAAGGCATTATAAAGATGTTCTTGATAGAAAAGATGTAGATGCCGTCATTATTGGAACGCCTGATCACTGGCATAAGCAAATTTCCATTGACGCCATGGCGGCAGGCAAACACGTGTATTGTGAAAAACCCATGGTACATGGCGTTGACGAAGGGCCGGCGGTGATCGCTGCCCAAAGGAAATATAACAAAGTGTTCATGGTGGGTAGTCAGGGTTTGTCGTCGCTGGGGAATGAAAAAGCGCGTGAGCTGTTGAAAGACGGCGCCATTGGTAAATTGAATTATGCAGAAGGTTTTTGGGCGCGTCGCGCCCCTGTTGAGGTTTGGCAATATCCGGTTCCCGAAGATGCAACAGAAAAAACAGTTGACTGGGACACCTTTGTAAGTAATACGAATAAACGCAGTTTCGATAAGATGCGTTTCTTCCGCTGGCGGAATTATCGCGATTACGGTACCGGTATGGCTGGTGATCTGTTCGTGCATCTGTTCTCCAGTCTGCATTTCATTACCGGATCGGAAGGGCCTAACCAGGTATATGCAACCGGCGGCTTAAGATTCTGGAACGATGGCCGCGAAGTGCCTGATGTACTGCTTGGTACTTTCGATTATAATGAAAGAGCTAATTCACCTGCTTTTAACCTTTCACTGCGTTGTAATTTTGTTGATGGTACCAGCGGTACTACGTATCTGCGTTTGATCGGTAGTGAAGGCGCTATGGATGTCGAGTGGGACAAGATCACTTTAAGAAGAAATAAAAGCTTTGATTCGAATGATCCTTTTATGATAGCGCAAATGGCGAAAGCAGGAAAGGGTCAGGATACCAGGAAGAAAATGCTGGCGCCGGAGAACCTTGTTTACCACGCTGAAGAAGGATATAAGGGAGCTCATTACGATCACTTCAATAATTTCTTTACCGCTATTCGTAACAACGGTACCGTGGTTGAAGATGCTGTGTTTGGTTATCGTGCTGCTGCACCTGCATTGCTCTGTAACGACAGTTACTATAATCACAAACCAATTAAATGGGATCCTGTTAACATGAAAATAACAGGATAGTAATAATTGTATTATAAAAACAGAAACATTGAGATCATGCACATAAAAAAGAAGATAGCGGTTGTTTGTATCGGATTATTAGGGCTGGCGCCACAGTTCAGTGATGCGCAGGTAGCTGCCGTTAACGCGAAAACAGTTACCGGTGGCGAACTGGTAGGAAGATGGGACTTGACTGTAATCGAAGATGGAAAAGAAAGAGCCAGCTGGCTGGAAATTGAAGTAAGCGGGTATAAAACCCTGGTAGGTCGCTTTGTTGCGTCGGGTGGAAGTGCAAGACCCGTTTCGAAGATCGTTCTTGAACAAAACAAATTCACATTTACCATTCCACCACAATGGGAAAGAGAAGAAAAAGATATGGTGTTTGAAGGTGAGCCAACGGCTGAAGGCATAAAAGGAGTTATTCATTCCAGTAGCGGAAAGGAGTATCCATTCACAGGCGTAAGAGCCCCCTTGCTCACAGAAAAAAAGAAAGTAGTTTGGAAAAAGCCAGTTCAGCTGTTCAATGGTAAAGACCTTACCGGTTGGGAAGTGGATGGAAAAAAGAACCAGTGGATAGTACAGAACGGAGAATTGATCAGCCCCGAGTCGGGCAGTAATATTATTACAAAAGAAAAGTTTCGCGATTTCAAACTGCATATCGAATTCAAACTTAAGCCGAAAAGCAACAGCGGCGTGTATTTGAGAGGCAGGTATGAAACACAGGTTATCGACAACCCGGCTGATGCCCATCCCAACAGCCACTTGTTTGGTGGTATTTATGGTTTCCTGGTGCCCAGTGAGAATGCAGCATTGGGGCCCGATAAATGGCAAAGTTTCGACATTACCCTTATAGGCAGAATGGTTACAGTTGTTGCCAACGGAAAGACCATCATTTGTAATCAGGAGATACCAGGTATAACCGGAGGGGCATTGGATAGTAAAGAGGGAGAACCCGGACCGATTTACCTGCAAGGCGACCATGGTCCCGTCTCGTATAGAAATATTGTGCTAACGCCGGCTGAATAAAGAATGTAGGTAATACGGTAAAGCTTCGCTTCACATTGAAGATGATATGAAACCATACATGTAATTGCAGATCAATTACTACAACAAAACAGGACAAAGCGAGTAATTCGACTTTGTCCTGTTTTTTTGTGCCTCCTCAACTGCACGTTGGTCAAAAGCGTCAACCACAGCGGTTTCTACCTGACCACCTGCTGCGCTGATATCAGCAGCCACAGCATCGAGCCTGGCCTGCGTTCGGCCTGCGATAAACACATTTGCGCCTTCCCTGGCAAACACCCGTGCAACAGCCCCGCCGATAGCGCCGCTGCCACCGTAGATGACGGCATTTTTGTTACTAAGCAACATATATGGATAGATTTTTTGTGTTGAAAAACGCTCTTACAAATCTACCATCCAAATGTTTATTTACCGAGGTGTAAATGGACAGCGTAACGGGGGAATATAGACAATTGAATCGTTTTCATTTCGCAGCTGTTTGTACTAATGAACGTCTCACAGCACCCGCCTGAGAAAAAGGCCATAGTTTGGATACAGGCGTGCCTCTTTTCCATATTCGTCCAGATTGACGGCCACGCCAAAGCCAAACCCTTTGTGCTCTGCCCCAACCCGGAGGTATTGATAGCTGCGATTGTGCTCAGGGAAGGTCCATGTAGTCATCACCTGTAGCCTGCCATAAAATTGCAGGTGTTTACTACCACTGCTTCGCTGCTCCCAAAAACCCATCAGTTCAAAAGAAGGCTGCTTCCAAACGTCGGCCCTTGGGAAAATGAGCACTGTCGTATTAGGCCTTTGCACCAGGAACTGTAAGGAAACAGAAGGGCGTATTCGGTTTTTTGGCGAAAACAGGGTGCCGAAACCAGCTGATAAGGCGCGGTTAATGGAAATGGTTATATACGACTGGCTCATGATCTCATTGCCCCGTTCTTCATCAAAGGGAATCAGTATAGACGAAGTATGGAAAAAGCCAAAGGAAGAAGTCCCGGACAGCTTCATGCCCACTGAATGCTGGTAATAATAATTTTTATGGCCCGCCATAAATTCCACAGGCATTCTTTGACCGTGCACACCGGCGGGGCAAAGAACCAGCAAAAAGAACAAGGCGGCCAGGGCGTGGCATCCGGGCCTTGTAAGGCCCGGCCGCCAGAGCATAATCTGCTGCATAATACAATTGAGACTGGGTGAATGAATCAGGTTTAAGAGTAGATGCTACCGTGCTGATGACTGCTTATTGCGAGAGCGTAGCATAAGGTTATCAACAGAGTAAAGCCCCGGGCCGGCGATGGCAAAGTAGATGGACAAGACTAGGTAAAGCAATGCAGGCTGTTTTACCGGATATGGATCTTTTGCATGTACGAGAAATGCAGCTACCAGGAAGGCAATGATGATGGGTACTGCATTGAGGCGGGTAAAAAAACCAATGGCGACCGATGCGCTGCATACGAGCTGCGCAAGAATTACCAGTGTAAGGGAAGTTGTTGATCCGATACCCAGCGGGTCGGCAAAAGTTGCAGCATAACTTGAAAAATGCGTTAACATGTCCCATCCATTTGGTATCAGCAGCACACCGAACATCATCCTTAAAAAAGTATGTGCCCACTCCTTGATTTTTTCGTCTGTAGACAATAATATCCGTTTCATTTTGATCTTTTTTTCGAGTCAAAATTACCGGGGGAAAAGAGCAGCAAAAATGTACAGAAGGCGGTAAGATTGGTAGATTTTTCGGTTGCTGCAGTCCTTCGGCGAAGTTAATTATTTTAAGGCCGGTTGATTTTTACGCGTTTTGAAAACGCTTGGAGAGATGCTTTCCTGCTTTTTGAATGCTTTAAGAAAGTGGGAGGAGTCTGCATAACCAAGTTTGTGTGCTACTTCTTTGATAGACAGCCCAGCATGGCTCAAGAGGTATTTGGCCTCCTGCATCAGGTGAATATCTATCCATTTTTTAGCGGTAAGGCCTGTGGTTTCGAGCAATACCTCACTGAGGTATTTGGGAGTAATATGGAGGCTGGCAGCGTAAAAAGACACGTCTTTATGCCTGGCAAAGTTTTTAGCAACCAGGGACCTGAATTGAGCCATGATGCGCTCTTTTGGAGAGAGTTCTTGCTTGCCGGCCGAATACACTTGCCAGTACTTTTTTTGCAACACCTGCAGGATGGCAAAGAGAATACCGCCAATGGCCTCGGGTCTGTGCTTCAATACATCAAGAGTATGGAACAACTGTTCTATCTCCTGCAAGTCCGCGCCTTCAAATTGTAATAAGTTATGAGCATCAGGGCAAAAGAATTCCAAAGAAAAGAAGAATGTACTGCTGAAGTTATTGAGAAATACCTCGTCGTAAAAGAAAAAGGTTTGCATCGGCGGCAAGGTGTTGCCAAGCCACTGACAGGTAATGCCTGGTCCAATGGTGATCACGCTTCCCTTGTTGAGCCTGTACTGTTTTGTGCCTATGCTGATGGCTGCATCGCCATGCATGAGCCCGATAGTATAGAAATAGTTATTAAATGGAGCGGTGTATTGGGTTTGTGAAAAATGCTTCTCCGTTGCCAAAAAATAGGGCAAGCTGTTAAGCTCTCCTGATTGAAGTTTAAGGTGTTTAAGCAAATCGAATTTAATAATCTCGTTTGTCTGTTTCATTTCGCGTTTTGCTGGCGTAAAAGAAGTGAAGCAATATACGAAAAGTTCACACTGAAAAAAGGTTCACTGATGCACTTAATTTAATTCGTATAGCTTGAGGCTAAATTGAAATGCTAAAAAAATAGATTATTGAATGGCTTTTAGGTTATAACTCTTTACTTCATCCGATGATAAATATTATATTCAACCGGCTGATTATGGACGTCATGCCAAAAGCGTGTTCGTCAACTATTTCGGGAGCGGGGAACAAAGGGAAAATCTGAAAGCCACGTCCCATCCATGATAGTCTCAATTATTTTCTCAAAGTGCTCCTTTTAAGAGCATCGACTGCAAAATCAATTTCCTGTTCATTTAAAGACGCGAATCCAAAACGAACCGCGTCGTAGCTTAAATCCTGTCCCTTGGGATAAGTTCTGCCTGAAAATTGCAATCCTAAAGCAGCTGACTTATTGATTACATTGGCAAGTTGATAGTTTTCATTGAACTTTAGCCAGAGCGCCATTCCACCTTGCGGTTTTATGAATTCCACAACATGGTTTAGTTCAGCACTTATGAGATCTGCGGCATAATTGCATCTGTGGCCATATAGCTTGTTCGCTTTAGTAATAAACCTTGAAAACTCCCCACTTTGTATTAGCATCGCAATGATTTCTTCCATCAGTACATCACTCCTTAAATCGATCAAGGTTTTTAACTTGATGGCACTATGTAAAAAATCAGGAGTTGATATCATATAGCCGAGCCTGAAATTTGACCCCAGCACTTTGGTTAACGATCCTATATAAATTATTCGGCCATGGTGCGCGCCGCTTGCCAGCGGCACATAGGGACTATATTGATATTGAAAATCATAATCATAATCGTCCTCGATAACGCTCAGCTTATGCCTTTTAATGAGTTCCAATAGTTTAGCACGTCGTGCCGAACTCAGCGTCACAGTTGTTGGGTGATGATGGTGAGGTATGATATAGAGGAGTTTTATATGATTGTTGACTAAAACGTCTTCTATTGCATCAACATCAGCGCCATCATTATCTACCGGAACAGTAATAAGTTGCGCCCCTAATTGCCTAAAAATGGCGTTTGCTAAAAAATAACTTGGTGCCGTAACCAAAACCTTATCGCCCGGTTTTATTATCAGCGAGCTCGCGATATAAATTGCCATTTGTGCACCCCGGGTAACCATCAGGTTTTCATCTTCAATATTTAGACCCCGGGTTTCATTTAGAAATGAGGTCAAAACCTTTTTAAAAAATTGACTTCCATCGAGATTCCAGCTTCTTGAAGCTTTTTTTAAGGTCTGCTGGCTAAGAAGCCGCTTGTATTCATTGAATGGAAATATGTTCACATCGGGGAAGCCATCATTTATTGTAACCTTGCAATTAGAGCTAGCTTTGGTCAGTAAGGGAACATGCTCCAATTTATCGAATAAAATTTGAGACTTGGCAGTGTAACTTGATCGAACCTTATTCCCATACGTACGCGGTTTTAAGATGGGCAAAGATTCTGATACCCGGTATCCCTTTCTTTCTTGACTTATTATCCAATCTTCTGCAATCAGATCGTTATAAGCAGCCATTATTGTCTTGCGGTGAACTCCAAGTACTGTAGCGAGTACGCGCGCACTCGGTAATTCCATCCCAGGCGAAAGCATACCTTTTTGAATTAAAAGCACTAACTCCGAGGCAATTTGCTTGAATACGGCTTCGGTACTGCTTCTATCGATCTTTATCAGCGTTTTAAAGGGGAGCATAAATAAATAAGAAAAAGTTTTACCTAAAAGCAGCAAATCGCATGCTGGTCACTCCGAATATAAAAAACTGGTACCCTAAGCGGTCAACGGGCCCATTTAAGTTTGCTGTATACAAAGATAACATATTCAAAAAAAATTATCCTGGGATGATTTATTCCAGACCTGGAAAATGAGGACGCAATTGATTTGATGCAGAATTCAACGAAATACCGAAATGAAAAATTTACTCGTTATTAATGCAAGTCCGAGAGGCGAAAGGTCGGTCACCAGAAGGCTTACCGATTTGTTTGCAACCACTTGGATAGAGGCCAATCCCAATAGCACGATTGTCCATCGTGAAGTTGGCCGCGGAGCCATACCGCACGTATCCGAACTCTGGATTGCCGCTGCGGCTAAGCCTGCAGCTTTAAGGACTGAAGCGGAGATCAATGAGCTGAAGCTCAGCGATCAGCTCATTGCTGAAATTAAAGCAGCCGACGTGATCGTTCTGGGAGTGCCGATGTTCAATTGGTCTATCCCGAGTGCACTTAAAGCATATTTAGACCAGGTAATAAGGGCTAATGAAACTGTTGTGATGCGTCCTGACGATTATCAAAACCCATACAGGGGCTTATTGAAAGATAAAAAAGTTTACATGCTTTTCAGCAGAGGAAATGCAGGTTATGAGAAAGGTGAATATTATGCGCACATGAATTTTCAAGCAGACTATCTCAGAACAGCTTTTGCCGTCATGGGCCTTACTGATCTTCAAGAAATCGCACTAAACGGAAGTGCTTTTGATAAAGAAATATATGAGCAATCTACCAAAGCGGTTCATGCTAAAATAATGAAAATGGCGTCGAATGAGATGACGGCTTGGTAAAGCCAGCATAAACTTATCGACAAAAGCTCCGATGGTATGCCCTTTAATGGGTGGTTTAGCCGCATATCGATCTAAATTAGTTAACGGCTTTGGCAAAATGGTTACAGGCAAGGTAGTAGCCCTTGTTCAGGTATAATCTATGCGCCGTGTGTAAAGCGTAACCGCTATCCAAATGAATGCTTTTTATTCCCTCATCGATAGCGCGTTTGGTGACATGATCTAATAAGGTGCCAGCATATCCTTGATTTCTACATTCGGGGACTGTGAATAAGTCATCTATGTAAATGATAAGTCCTGTTCGAAGCAGGTTCAACATCCGGTAACTAATAAACGCACCTGCTCTTGTGTTGTCTGTATTTGGTATAAAGACTAATTCAAAATCCTGGCTGCGCATCATTTGAACAACTTGCTCAACAACCGTGTCCGGATTAAGGTTGCGTCGAAATTCAAGGATCGCTTCCTTACAGAATTCTATATCAGCTTTTGTGACTGCCCTTCTACATTCCATATCATTGGTTTATTTATTAAGATCATTTTTTGATAAGCTGTCAATACTCCATGCGTGGTGATCGAGCCCCGAAAGCACGAAGGCTGCACCTGTGAAAACAAAGACCGGGTAATTGAATGGTGCCTGGATGCTTAAAAATATTCCCATACATAGGCCAAAAACAAATGTAAGAATGCCAGCACCTATAGCAACTTCTTTAATTCTATAGCCCACGATAAGGAGGACCCCAAATACAATTTCAGCAATTGTAGCAATGATACTCATAATATTGGCTATTTGCCAACTTACAAATGGAATCAGTTCGTTTGTATATCTAACGAAGTGTTTCCAGTCACCCCACGAAGCTCCGGAACCCGGAGAGCCCAGTAAACCTATCCTGTCCATTACCGGTAATAAAAAGCCAACTCCGAGGGCCAGCCGTAATAAAAGTTGTCCTATTGCCGCAATATGTTTCATGTGATGTTCTGTAAAAGTTAAAGTTAGCGTGGCCATATGTAAGTGTCAGGTACCAGTTAAGACGTGTCAGAGGGACCAGCATAATCCTCCATCCTACACTGAAGCGTATTAGTTGATTAGCGTCGCAGATCTTTATGAGCGAACGAAAAGATGGGAGTGCTTGTCGGGGTTTCAAGATTCCATGGAATGTTAACTAGATGACATTCGACTCTAGCTGCAAATATGAAAGACTACCTCCCTGGCCTTTTTAAATGAAATCACAAAAAGCCTCTCTAAAATTACTGGTCCCCTTCCTATTTGGATTCTGGGCCATCGAGCTGGCTAATCACAGGTTTACTTTTACGCCACACTCGAAATCTTGTAACAACTTAATATTAACAACTATGACCACTATGACTAATCCAGTCATTGAAACCATCTTAAGCCGAACTGCAACAAAGTATTATGACAAAACCGCCACCTTGAGTGACGAGCAAATCCGCGAGCTAGTGCAAATAGGCACTACCGCACCAACATCTTTTCATTTACAAAACTGGCGCTTTATAGCTGTTCGCACGGCTGAAGCCAAGGCTCGTTTGCGGGCGCTTGCCTGGGATCAACCGGCGGTCACGGATGCCGCCGTCACCTTTATCGTCATTGGCAAGTTAGCCGATGCCAGCACCATTCCCGCACGTCTGGCGCCGGTTGTGGAAGCGGGCATCATGCCGGCGCACATGGTGCCAGATTGGGAAATAAACGCACGTAGGTTGTACGATAATCAACCCCAACAGGATCGAGACGAGGCGGTACGCACCGCGACCTTCGGCGCGGCCGCGATCATATATACAGCCCGCTCGCTGGGTTGGGGGTCGACACCGATGATCGGATTCGACGCTGAACCGGTGCACCGTGAATTTGGCCTAGCCGGCGATGAAATCCCGGTGATGCTGCTGACCGTAGGCCTTGAACGCGCTGGTAACTGGAAGCAAAAGCCACGCCGCCCTGTTGAAGAAGTGCTTGAATTAGTATGATTGTTAAAAACGAACTTAAAAAATCTACAATGCCTAGAATTGAAGCTCTTAAACCGGAGAATGTACCGGCTGATTCAAAACCAACTCTTGATGTGTTCAGCAAGAATATCGGATTTACTCCCAATATGATGGCGACCTTCGCCACCAGCCCAATTGCATTTAATGCATGGGCTGCACTATTCGGGGGAATGAACAAAGCCCTAGATGTAAAAACACGAGATAGCATCGGCCTGGTCGTTTCTGAAGTCAATGGTTGCAACTACTGCCTGACTGTCCACAGCTACACGGCTAAGCATATGGCAAAGCTTGAGGACAATGAAATCATTCTTGCTCGAAAGGGTCATGCAAGCGACTCAAAGCGCGATGTAGCCGTTCAATTTGCCCGAAAAGTGATTGAAACCCGTGGAAAAGTGAGTGACGCTGATCTTGCCGCAGTACGTGCTGCTGGTTACTCGGATGCCAACATACTGGAAATCGTAGGCCTGGTGGCGATGTACTCACTGACAAACTTTATCAATAATGTCTCCGATCCTGACAAGGACTTTCCGCCTGTTACACCAGCGGGTATGATTTAACATGCGAAAAGTAAAATCGACAGTTTCCATCATACTCAATTTTTGATTTTGACGTATAAGTAATTTAAAATAACGAAGGAGGTATTTATGAGAGCGATCGTTGTAACGGACCAGGCTGCCGGAACGGCTGGAATGAAGCTCGTGGAAAGGCCCGAACCCATAGCGGCGATAAACGACGTTATTGTTATGATTTATGCATCCGGATACGTCGGGACTGAGTTGACCTGGCCATCGACCTGGACCGATAGAACCAATCGTGATCGGACGCCAACAATTCCTGGTCATGAATTTGCAGGCGTTGTAACTTCCCTTGGCTACGGTACCACCGGACTTACGGTAGGACAACGGGTTTTTGGAATAACCGATTGGTACCGTGATGGCACTCTCGCCGAGTATGCAGCAATTGAAGCACGTAACCTTGCGCCACTGCCGGGCGATGTTGACTTTACGGTAGGCGCGAGCTTACCAATCTCGGGCCTGACCGCTTGGCAGGGCCTTTATGATCATGGTCATCTTAAGGGTGGACAGACCATACTTGCGCATGGCGCGGCTGGTGCAGTGGGGACAATGGTGGTTCAGCTTGCTCGTGAGGCTGGCGCCTACGTCATCGGTACAGGCAGAACTTCCGACCGTCAGAAAGCGCTAGAATACGGCGCGCATGAGTTTTTTGACCTTGATAACGACAACCTGGAGGATATCGGAGGAGTTGATCTGGTTTTCGACGTAATCGGCGGTGACATTGGAAAACGTTCCGCTGGTCTGATTAGACCAGGAGGAACGATTGTGTCCGTCGTTGGGCCAAACGAGGCGCACCCAATCAATGGCCGGGCGATTGATTTCGTTGTGGAGCCTGACCGTGGTCAACTGACCGAGATTGTCCAGCGGGTACGCGACGGACGATTACGGATAAATATTGGCGAGATCTCGACGCTAGACGAAGCTATCACTACCTTGAATTCGACTAAGCGGCGTTTAGGAAAGCCGGTAATCCGCGTTCGTTCGTGAGATAAGTCCGTTATCGCAACCGTTCCTCGGTATTTATAGCTGAAGAAGCCAAGCATATAATAAGTTCGCCTTATTATCGAATAAGTATAAAGCATTGGTCCCATGCTTTCTGTGTCGGCCACCATTGCGGCGACCAGGATATACGGGTTTCGCTTTGTAGGCTTCTTTCGATGGATTCTAACTTTGGCCATAACGTGATGTATTAAGTTAAATATAACTTGCAGGGATTCGTACTGATAGCGATAGCAAACGTGGCCGGCGATAGCCGGCCGTTTTTTTGTTTGCATATAGGCGCTTTCTAAAGCAGTAGCGGCTACCTGCTTTTCGGGCCTCCATGATCGCTTATGTATTGGTTGAATGTTATTCGGATTCGCTGGCCTCTATAACGGCTTCCGGCTCCGGTTTTTGTTCCGCTTTAATGTTGATGATAAAATCGGCTGCTTTTTGGGCTTGTGATGCAGCTTTTAACAGAAAGGTCTTATCTTCTTTTAGTTTGCTGAGCCACCCTTTAATATATGCGGCGCTGTTTTCGATGAAGGTCATTTCAATACCACAAAAACCGCAAAGGAAGGCGGCTTGAGTTGCTTACCGTCCTTAAATTGCTTCAAAAAATCGTCTGATAAAAAATTTTCTACTTTCATTGTCTGTGTAAAGTTTAAAAATACAATCGGAGATATTACGAACTCCGATTTTCTATGTTTACACAGATTATGTTACAGTGCCACAATTTTCCAGCTTTTCAATCTGATTTTTTGTCCTGTGAATTATTAAAGTGTTAGCAGTTTAAGTTAAACCAGGTAATTGTTGTTAATTTGTCTTTACAATAACCCCTTACCATGAAAAGGCTATTACTGCTTATTTCGTTTGCTATTCTTTTTCTTCATGCTTTCACTCAAACTAATGTTCAGCGGGATTACAGGGTCAGCCCAATTTTAAAGCAGGCCCTTGCGTCAAAAAGTGGATATTACATTTATGGCAGAGCTGGTACAGCCCGGTTTATTAATATAGCCGTACTAAATCAATCAACACACACATTGTACTGGTTCACCTGCCATGGGCGGTTATTTGATTCCACCAAACTCACAAACCAGGAGATAGAACAGGTAACTTCAAAGCAACTAGACCCGTTTGTATTATATCAGAATATTTGTGATAAATATCTGGCTAACATTTCCACCGTCAAAGACATTTATCGGGTTTATGGCGACAATGAACTGTTCGATAGGCTGAATCCCAATTATCGAGCACTGTTTGCAATGGAGAGTATCAGGACTGCTAAAACCCCTTTGCAAAAGTTAATGGTGTTAGAAAATGTACGGAAGGGCATTCTCGCACAATTGGCCTATATGAATTGTGTCAATCCATTCGGTCTGACTGATAACCCGCTTTATAAAACCAATAAAGAACAAGCGGGTTCTATTATACAAACAAAGGACAGTACTTTATACTACAATGTCGATCCCACCAGCGCTATTCGCCGAATCAGTCTGCATAAAAAATATCCCGAAAAACTATTCGTTTATAACAGATTATCTGAATTAATTGACAGTATGCCGGTTTTACCAGAAAAATATAATCTTTTGCTGAAAGAAAAGACAGATGTTTTCCTATTGTACCGAGGCTGGCTGGAACTTCAATGGCAGCAGGCCATGAGTAATGTGAGGAGGCCTGCACGCGCTGATATAAGTGATGGCAGGCTGTATAGTCAAGCTAATATAAACAATGAAAAGGAAATTGAAAAAGTACTTTACAATCAACTAAATGCTATTAACACAAAGATTAATCTCTTGATATCGCCTGAAGCAAAGAATATTGAGCAGGCCGTATATGAAACCTATAAAAATGAAGCATCTGAAATTAGTTATATCCCCCTGTTGGGCATAGGATACAGTTTGACTCAGACAAGAGGCCAGAAAGAATACGAGTTAACCAATCACTTAGGGAATGTACTAGTCACAGTAACTGATAAGAAAATTGGTGTATCTTCCGCATCTGATAGTTCTTTAATCGATCATTACGAGCCGGATATTGTAAGTGCACATGATTACTACCCGTTTGGCATGTTGCAACCAGGCCGATCTTACCTTTCTCCCAATGCCGATAAGTACAGATATGGATTTAATGGCAAAGAGAATGATAACGAGGTGAAGGGTAAGGGAAATCAATTAAATTTTGGTTCAAGAATATACGATCCTCGTATAGGTCGATTCCTTTCAGTTGATCCATTACAAAAAAAGACTCCAGATCTTAGTTGTTATAATTTTGCAGCAGATAATCCAATTTCAAATATTGACAAAGACGGAATGTATGCATTATTCATACATTATATGTTGACCAGATATATGCTGATGCAAGCGGGTGTGTCGGAGGTCCAGGCAAATTTAATAGCTCATTATGCTTCAACCTTTGCTGACAATCCAGCAAGTATAAAAAGTTTTAACGAGTTTAAATCTTATAGTATTGGAGATTTAATTCTTATGCAAAACTTGAAGGAGGCACAAAAAGATAATCCTATTTTTAAGGAGATAGGTGGAAAACTTACCGAAAAACAAGCAATCAATATTGTTTATATGCCTGGGATTGATTATTCAAGAACAGTAAAATCCCAAAGTGAAGACCCAGAGGCACAAAAATGGCATGCAACGAGAACTTATGCAGAAAGTAATGCCGTAACTTCCAAAGATGCTATAAATAGAAGTCTTGTCAATGCTTGGGATATGCTATTTAAATCAGCTAATCAGGGGGGGATCGACAAAATGACTGCCAATAGTACTGCAATTGAAAACCTTGGACAGGCACTTCATACTTTTCAAGATATGGAAGCGCATCAGGGTGCAGTGTTCAGAGCAACTTTATTAAATGGAAAAGGATATTTTAGTACAAGGGGTAATGAGCATAATTTGACAAATGATTCAAAGCCTGATCCAAATTATTTTGGAATAGCCAAGACGTTTACTGGAAATGCCATTTTTATTCATCAAATTATGTCAGGAAATTATAAAAACGTTATTGTGGGGGCAAATATCATAACATACGGTATGTCAGAAGATCATTTGAAAGCTTTAAAAGAAAAAATGAATAAGGGTGGGTTTACATTAACACAAGATAAAGAAAATTCAAATGTTTATACAATTGGAAAAAAAGAGTAGCAAGGGGGTGTTGTGCTTGATGATGGTGTTTTTTTTGATTATTACATCCTGCAAATACTCTTCTTTAGGTTATTACTATACTTCTCCGGCCAATTCAGATATGGAGGCAATTCAAATTAATGACGATACTTTAGACAAATTGATAACCTTTTCTGCATTTGAAATTAAAAGCGACTCCAGTTTTAATGCAGTAGTGATTTTTAAATTACTCGATACGAGTAAGTATGTAACCTTAAGTAATGTAGATTTTGATATCAATGGATTGAAGGGTAGTGTTGCTAAAAAGAAAGCGTTGTTTATTGATGCCCCTCAAGAAGTTAAATATGACAGTTCTGTTATGGAGATAGATCGCTTAAATAAAAGACTGTCCTTAGGATTTCCGATTGAGTTTACTTTTAAATATGATGCGGAAATGTTACGGGAGAAGAAAAAGATACATGTATCGATTACGATTAACTTATTTGAAAATGGTAAGGAAGTTAAATTAAATAAGAATTTTGATATGCTTAGGCATGTGAGATATAAATCGTCGTTGCTTATGCATTAAATTATTTAATCAGACTTTTTAGTTAATTTTTCAAGAAACGCAATTCTCGATCATTTTTAATGTTTCGGCTACATTGCGAGCCGGATAATTTTTTTCCAAAAAGTTAATAAAGTTTTCTTTTGTCCCTGGCATTTCCCAATCCATCACCGTAAACGCCTTCAATAATGTCTGCTGCGGTTTTTCATTAAATGCGCATAGCACCAAATAAGGCGGACTATAATAAAACGAGTTCTCCCACAGCTTTTGATACAATTTCGGATTCAGGCACCTTTTAAAATCCATCACCAGGTCATATAACTTACAGGTAAGCGAACCTAAGTTTACCGTACTGATGAGCAGGCCGATAAAGGCTACTCTCAGCGTGACCAGGAAGAACGTTTACGCAGGTATTGCCAAATTCAAAACATTGAAGTGCGAAAGGTTATTTACGAAGATTATTCGGCAAAAACTTTCAACCGGCCGGAATGGAATAAGTACCTGCTTTTCCTGCGAAAAAATAAAAACACCGCCGACCTGGTGCTTTTCATTAAATGGGACCGGTTTAGCCGGAATGCCGGTGATGCTTACCAAATGATCAGTATCCTTCGAAAACTGGGAATTGAACCCCAGGCTGTAGAACAGCCGCTTGATCTCTCTGTACCGGAAAATTAGATGATGCTGGCTTTTTATCTGGCCGCGCCAGAAGTAGAAAATGATCGCCGGGCATCAAATACTTTTCATGGCATGCGCCGGGCGAAAAAAGAGGGTCGATTTCTTGGAATTACCCCGGCTGGTTACATAAACAAGACATCCGAAGCAGGAAAGAAATATATTGAGCTGCATGAACCACAAGCCAGTATAATGAAGTGGGCATCTGAGAAGTTGGCTGAAGGAACTTTTAACGCCGAGCAGATTTACAAAATGGCTAAGGAAAAGGGGGTTAAAATGTACCAAAAGCAATTTTTGGATGAACATCAGGAACCCGCTGTACTGTGGCAAAATTGTAATTCCAAAGTATAAGGATGAAGAAGCACACATGGTAAAAGCACAACATGAACCGCTGGTTTCTGAATTGTTGTTCTACCAGGTGCAGGATGTGCTGTACGGCCGTAAAAGACACTATCGCCCGATGTTCGTTGCAAATTCATCGCTGCCATTGAGGGGCTTTATAATCTGCCGTAAATGTACCGAGAAGCTTACAGGTAGTAAATCAAAAGGAAGAACACAGGACTATTTTTATTACCACTGTACCAATGGTTGTAAGTTCCGATTGGGGGCAGAATTTATGAACGACATTTTTGTGAATGAACTGAAGAAATTTGTTCCCCGTCCGGAATATTTGGAGTTGTACCAGCTTACCCTGCAGGAAGCCTGGTATGATGAGACAAAACATATGCACGACGATAAAAGACAAATTTCGAACCAGATCACGGAACTGGAGGGCAGGCTAACTTATCTGCGAGAATTGCTTTCAACGCAAAAGATCGAGCCAGACGATTACCGGAAAATGAAAGCAGAGTACACAGATAAAATCGAAAAGCTATTGGGAAAGCTGGCTAATTCAACACAGGCGCCCGTAGACTTTGACGGCCTTTTAAATGCAGGATTACAAAACCTGATGAACCTTGAGCAGCTATACAAGAACGGTGACATCATAAAGAAGCGGGAAATAATTGGTTCGATGTACCCCGAAAATTTGACGATTGACGGATTTGGAGTTCGAACCGCCCGGCTGAATGAAGCCGTTTCGCTGATATACAGTCTGGCCGCGGGTTCCAGGGGATCAAGTCAAATTGTTGGGGGATTAGGTTGTTAAGCATAGATTTTTTGGAGTCTAAATAAGAAGAAATTAATATCCCGAACTCCCCG
>NZ_JAFIQX010000014.1 GCF_017356035.1 Longitalea luteola
CTTGAAAGTTATTCAAGTGCTGTTGCTTCCAAACTTTCAAAGATCTTTAATATCGTATGTTATCTTTCCTTTACCTCTCTGTCTCTCTCCTAACGTATTACCTAACCTGTTTTCTTTGTGCTCTCATCCCCCTCTTTTCCCTCATCCGCTCTTTCTCTCTCCTCTTCTTCGCTGCCCCGTTTTTGATTGGGGTTGCAAAGGTAAGAGTTTCTTTCAATCTGCCAAATCTTTTTTCGATTTTTTTTAAGAGCTAATCTTCAGTGAATCATCTCCTTATCCTCTCTTTTCTTCTCTTTTTCGCTGCCCCTTTTTTGATTGGGGTTGCAAAGGTAAGAGTTTCTTTTATTTCACCAAATCTTTTTTCATTTTTTCTAAGAACTTTTTCCCTGTTTCGTCTGCTACTCTCTTTCTTTCTTCACTTCTTCACTCGCCCGTTTTCGATTGGGGGTGCAAAGGTAGGCGGATTTTCTTCTCCACAAAATCTATTTTGCTTTTTTTAGTGTTTTTTTCGAGAAAAATGGTCCCCCGCGGAAATACGGCTCTACACCAGGGCGACTTTGGCTTTAATCCGCCGGCCCCCGGCCCTGCTGCCAGCGCCCTCCCATCGGCTTCCCTGCCTCATGGCAGACTCATGGCATATTCTTCCCACCCTTGTCCACGTTTCTCCCTGATAATATGTCGGCTAAGTGTTGTCAATGATGAAACGTGAAACGGCAAACGCAAAAACGGCAAACGTGAAACGGCGACTCTTTCAAGGAATCAACTATTGGATCAATGTTACATCAAAAGTAATAGCACCTACCGGCTGGGGCACCAGCGTAGTATTTACAAAGCCGATCGTGATCGTATTGGAACTGCTCATATAGCTGTAGGCTATGGCAAGTCCCGAAGGCAATGCACTACGTGGATTGATCATTACCGAGTTTTGTGTGGCTGCTCCGCTTATGGTTGCAGTTACCTGCCGTGTTGTTCCGGCGGCAATACCGGAATTGTCATTTACACTAAAGCTGGTCTTGATCATGTTGTTCAACACGGTTCCTGCATTGCCTAATTTATAGGTTCCGGTCACATCGAGGGTTGCTGCAGGGGCAGTAGTACCCACCCCTACCCTGCCTGCACTGATAATTCGCATTCGTTCATTGCCGGCGGCAATACCGCCGGTGAAAAAGATCAGGCTTTTTGCGGGAGCCGTGTTGCCAACAATGAACTCCTGGCCGGCGCTGAACAGGTAACCATTATTAGGACCGCTCAAAATATTATTGGCGCTGTTGTAGCCGCCTCCGTTGATGCCGAGGTTCACATAGTTGGTGTTCTCGGTGCCATTATCGGCTGTAGCTACAATATCGGTACTGGCCTGTCCCTGTCCGGACTCGTTCTGGATATTGAACTGCAGGTAGCCGTGAGCATGAACCGTACATGTTGAAAAACTACACCTCTAACGGTAAAGGACGGGTTGCTGTTTGTTCAACAGGGCGTGATATATATTATATGAGCTGCCATGCGTTTTTATGCAGGTCAACTTTAATCACCAAAATGATAAGATCGGCTAAGAACCGATGCGCCGCAACAGATTATTTTGCCGTTCACATGCTTTCAATACCGATATGCGACGGATTAGTATAGAAGTCTTTACACAACTACATGTGATCAACAACGTTACCTGACGATCAACCCGCCTTGAATGTTCATATATTTTCCCTGACAATCGCATTGTTTATTGAAAAAAATGTCTTACTTATGTAGTACATAATTGTATTGACCAATCAAACCTTATCATGAAAAACTGTACCCTTATCACACTGCCATATGAGAACTCTGCCTGGCCAGGCAGAGCTATTGCCCCGCTGCATACTGCCAACAGCAATCCTGCTTATGCAATTGCTTATCCCCCTTTCACCAGTAACATACCGGATATTGCAGCAGTGCCTTTCCCAATGGCATGTGTAACGCCATAGCAAGGTTTGTATACTGACCCCGTTGTATGGGGGCGCCCTACTATGGCCACAGGCCATTCCGTACCTATTCCCTACACTAGTATAGCCCGTCGTTTTTACTGTAGTCAGCAAACCCTGTTTGCTGAACCGTACACCTATTTGCCTGCCGGCACCCGGTTGTTGCAGGTAACGGGCACCGGCATGTCATAAAACACCTTATTCTTTTAACCATTAAAATTAAACATTAAACACCATGAGCAAACGACGACTACTAACTGGTTTATTGCTTATCCTATTATTCCAGCTCGATGTCACTGGCCAGCAGGCAGACAATTACAGTGGCTATTTTGCTGAAGCCTACCGATCGTATCCGAATATACCGCAGGGTATGCTGGAAGCCGTAGCCTGGTCGGCATCACGTATGTATAATATGCAGCCCACTACATATGGCGATGGCGATGAAGTGGAGATGCCATTGCGCTATGGCATATTCGGATTGATTGAAGACGGGAAGGGTTATTTCAGGAACAACCTCACTGCGGTAACTGCGCTAAGCGGAATTACGGTTGAACAATTCAAAAAGGATGTGCGCCTGCAGATCCTGGCAGTGGCCAGGTTCCTGAGCCGCGAAGCGGAAAAACAAAACCTGGGCGCCCGCCCCACAGCTGAACGCTTTGTGCATGTGCTGGAAAAACTGGCTGAGATCCCGGAAGATGGAACCTCCGTTAACAAATATGCACATTCGCTGTACACGTATGACGTATATGATCATCTGCAAAGGGGTTTTGTTTCTCCCCGCGTAAAGCTGTTGCCGCGTTATATACAGCTCGACAAGATCTATGCACCGCAGACCTTGCGCACCCTGCGCGCCCCTGGTGTACAGGTGAATTATTTACATGACAAAATAAAGGCCCATGGTACTGTTTTACCCATCAATACAACACCTGCCGACCACAGCAATGCCACAACAGAAAGTGTTACCGATATCGCAGCTGTACAAAGCACCGATTATCCGCCGGCTTTATGGGACCAGGCGAACACCGGCAATTTTACCGTAGGCCGGGGCGGGGTTGTGCCCACTAATATAACCATACATACCACGCAAGGCAGTTATGCGGGTACTATTTCCTGGTTTAATAATGCGTCGGCAAAAGTGTCGGCCCACTATGTGATCCGTTCTTCAGACGGACAGATCACGCAGATGGTATTGGAGAAAGACCGGGCCTGGCATGTTTACAATAACAACTCCTATACATTCGGTATTGAACACGAAGGTTTTGTTGACCAGGGAACCACCTGGTACACCAATGCCATGTATAATAGTTCGGCAGCGCTTGTGCGGGATATTTGTGCCGACTGGAATATCGATCGCACCAAATGCTTTCGCGGACCTGCATCTGCAGGCGTAGTGGTGCTGCCCCGGGAAGTACGTATCAAGGGCCATCAACACTATCCTGATAACAACCATACCGATCCGGGCAGATACTGGGATTGGGTAAAATATGCTAACCTGATCAATCCGCCAACCGCAGTTACCGTGGCCTCCTTTGCAGTGAAAGATCAAAGCACCGGACTGGCCATTGCCAGTGCTGCGGTGGCCATCACCAAACCCGATGGCACTACTGCCAGCGCAACTACCAATGCCAGTGGTCAACTGGTATATGGACTCGACAGTGGCCGCTACAGTTTTACGTTCTCGAAAACAGGGTATAAAAGCCTGGCTACCTTTTTCATCGGCGGCCCCAATGACAGTGTGTATGCCGATATCAACCTGGATGTGGCCAGTACGGCAAGAATAGCTACTAACACGGCTCCTCTACTTTCTGCCAATAACAACCAGATGGTGCTTACCGGTTATGTGCGCGATGCAGATATGAACAGCGCCCTGGCAGGCGTACAGGTGCAGGCAGGCAATTATAGTGCTATCACCAATGCCAACGGCTTCTTTACGATAACCCTTCCGGCCGGTGCTGTTGCCCCCGGCAGTGTACCACCTACTATCTCTATTCAATCAACCAAAGCCGGCTATCTTAACAACAGCATTCAGCATTTGTATGTGATCCCTGATACCTATGAAATGCAGATCGCATTAACGTCAACGGCTTCGCCGCGCGCCCCGCGACTGCGTAACCTGGGCGACCAGCTTATTCGCCGCCATGGCTTGTTCGACAAAACACCGGCAGAACAACTGGAGTTCATTAGTGATCATTCGCCAACGGCTGTTACTGCCCGCCAGCAATCAACGGTTAGCACTGCAGCCCTGCTGGCTGCCGTACCCACGGTGATCCGCGTAGCTACCAGCTGCGCCTGTGTGAGCTGCGCCAATCCAAGGGTACAGGTCATGAGCCTGGAATCGTATGTACAAACCGGTGTGGATGATGAATGGGTCAGCAGTTGGAATGCCGCTGCCCTGCAAGCCGGCACCGTGGCTTACCGCTCCCGCGGCGCCTGGTTTGTGCAACATCCGGTCGCCAGCAATTATGATCTCTCAGCCGCTGCCTGCCACCAGACCTGGCAAACCGATCGGGCAGCAAGCGTAAAAAATGCAGCCATCGCTACAGCAGGTATTGTACTTATTAAAAACGGCGCTATTTATAAAGCAGAATACTGCGCTGAAACCAACAACTCCGGCTGCGGAGATGGTTACAGTGGCACCGGCACCGATTATCCCTGTATCGCCGACAGCCGGTGTGCGGGCAGAACCAAAAACGGCCATGGCCGCGGCATGTGCCAGTGGGGCTCCAGCTTCTGGGGCACCGATCAAACCTATAGCTGGATCCTGAATCATTATTATAATCCGGACAGTGCTACGATTCAAACCACTGCAACAACTATAGCTGCCAGCAACAGCGATAGCAAAATAACCGACGATGGCAGTCTGAAAATAGCACCCAACCCAACCAGCGGCAGCACTATCACCATAGAATATACGCTGGCAGATGTATCACAACCGGCCAGCATTGTAGTCACCGACAACTTCGGCAAATCTGCCCGGCAGCGCAATGTGGTATTGCAGCCGGGATTGAACCGGCTTAGCATTGGCACCAGTGGGTTGAAGGCGGGGATCTATAATGTCACGGTTCGACTGGCTGCTTCCGGTAAAACGGTGAGTAAGAAGTTACTAATTGTGAAATAAACAAAGACCTGCAAGGTACACCTCAGTGGCCTGCAAATTCAGACGGCAAGGGTGTACCTGACAGGTCGCATAAAAACGAACGGCCTGTCAGGTGGGCTCAACTCACTCGCATTTCAAGATGCTGCCGTCCACCTTACAGGTCTTACCAAGATTAAACATTATACTATGAATAAAACACGACGATTTCTTATAGGAACACTGGTGGCTTTGTTGTTCTCGCCGGTAGCGGCGCAACAGCGGCCGGGTGCTACCAACATTACGTTTGTTGTAAAAGATCAAAATACGGGGTTTGCCATACCCGGGGCAGTGGTGCAGGTTACAGCGCCCAATGGCAGCAGCAGTACATTAACAGCAGCAGCCAATGGTAAACTGGTATTCACGGCAGTAAACGGCAAGTACGACTTTTCTATAACGGCCAATGGTTACAAGTCATTAGCCACTTATTTTTCATCAGGTGAAGTGACCAATATTGAAGCCCGCGTCAACCTGGAGCCAGCTGACAATAATGCGCGCCTGGAGCAACCATCGCTTCGCGCCGAGCTAAACCAGACCATTATTAGCGGCTATGTAAGAGATGAAACGGATAACAGTCCGCTCGCCGGCGTGCAGGTAAACAGCGGCAGCGCTTCAGCTGTGACAAACAGCAAGGGTTATTTCTCCTTAGCGGTTCCGACTTCGCCAGCATCGATTACGCCAAACGCTGCACCTGCAAAAACAGCGATCAGTTTTACCAGGAACGGTTATGCGCCTTACACGGCGCAGCGTTATGCCATCCCGGACTCCTATACAATGAAAGTGGCGCTATCACCGCTTAGCTCCGCCCGGGTGCAACAAAGAATGGCCACCCAACAGCCCATCGGTGAAACGGATAAACAGGTGCATGGCCTGTTCGACAGAACCGCTGCTGAAGAGCAACAGCGGTATGCGCCTTCCTCAACACCACAGGCCCGGGTAGAAGCTGTGCTGGCCGCTGCGGTGCCGGGCAGTATTCGCGTGGGCATCAGCTGTAACTGTACTTCCTGCAGTTCGGTTGAAGTAATGACGCTGGAAGAATATGCGCAGTCAGGCCTGGATGATGAATGGATCGCCAGCTGGGGCGCCGCCTCCTTACAAGCCGGTGCCGTTGCCTACCGTACTTATGGCGCCTGGTATGCGTTACATCCTGTAGCCAGCAGCTATGATATTGCTGCTACCACCTGTAACCAGGTTTGGCAGTCGGACAGGTATACCAGCTGTATCAATGCCGCCAAAGCAACAGCCGGCATTGTGCTGGTAAAGAATGGCGCAATTTTCAGATCGGAATATTCAGCAGAGAACAACAACTCCGGCTGTGGCAATGGATATAGTGGTACCGGTTCAACCTGGCCCTGCATTTCGGATGCCCGCTGTGCCGGTTATGCCAAGAATGGTCATGGCCGTGGCATGTGTCAATGGGGTTCAAGCCGGTGGGCCAGTGACAAAACCTATACCTGGATCCTAAACCATTACTACAATCCAGGCAGTGTGTTTATTCAATTGCCACCGAGCCCGGCCGTTACCGTTGCCTCCTTTGCAGTGAAAGATCAAAGCACCGGACTGGCCATTGCCAGTGCTGCGGTGGCCATCACCAAACCCGATGGCACTACTGCCAGCGCAACTACCAATGCCAGTGGTCAACTGGTATATGGACTCGACAGTGGCCGCTACAGTTTTACGTTCTCGAAAACAGGGTATAAAAGCCTGGCTACCTTTTTCATCGGCGGCCCCAATGATAGTGTGTATGCCGATATCAACCTGGATGTGGCCAGTACGGCAAGAATAGCTACTAACACGGCTCCTCTACTTTCTGCCAATAACAACCAGATGGTGCTTACCGGTTATGTGCGCGATGCAGATATGAACAGCGCCCTGGCAGGCGTACAGGTGCAGGCAGGCAATTATAGTGCTATCACCAATGCCAACGGCTTCTTTACGATAACCCTTCCGGCCGGTGCTGTTGCCCCCGGCAGTGTACCACCTACTATCTCTATTCAATCAACCAAAGCCGGCTATCTTAACAACAGCATTCAGCATTTGTATGTGATCCCTGATACCTATGAAATGCAGATCGCATTAACGTCAACGGCTTCGCCCCGCGCCCCGCGACTGCGTAACCTGGGCGACCAGCTTATTCGCCGCCATGGCTTGTTCGACAAAACGCCGGCAGAACAACTGGAGTTCATTAGTGATCATTCGCCAACGGCTGTTACTGCCCGCCAGCAATCAACGGTTAGCACTGCAGCCCTGCTGGCTGCCGTACCCACGGTGATCCGCGTAGCTACCAGCTGCGCCTGTGTGAGCTGCGCCAATCCAAGGGTACAGGTCATGAGCCTGGAATCGTATGTACAAACCGGTGTGGATGATGAATGGGTCAGCAGTTGGAATGCCGCTGCCCTGCAAGCTGGCACCGTGGCTTACCGCTCCCGCGGCGCCTGGTTTGTGCAACATCCGGTCGCCAGCAATTATGATCTCTCAGCCGCTGCCTGTCACCAGACCTGGCAAACCGATCGGGCAGCAAGCGTAAAAAATGCAGCCATCGCTACAGCAGGTATTGTACTTATTAAAAACGGCGCAATTTATAAAGCAGAATACTGCGCTGAAACCAACAACTCCGGCTGTGGAGATGGTTACAGTGGCACCGGCACCGATTATCCCTGTATCGCCGACAGCCGGTGCGTGGGCAGAACCAAAAATGGCCATGGCCGCGGCATGTGCCAGTGGGGCTCCAGCTTCTGGGGCACCGATCAAACCTATAGCTGGATCCTGAACCATTATTATAATCCGGACAGTGCTACGATTCAAACCACTACAACAACTATAGCTGCCAGCAACAGTGATAGCAAAATAACCGACGATGGCAGTCTGAAAATAGCACCCAACCCAACCAGCGGCAGCACTATCACCATAGAATATACGCTGGCAGATGTATCACAACCGGCCAGCATTGTAGTCACCGACAACTTCGGCAAATCTGCCCGGCAGCGCAATGTGGTATTGCAGCCGGGATTGAACCGGCTTAGCATTGGTACCAGTGGGTTGAAGGCGGGGATCTATAATGTCACGGTTCGACTGGCAGCTTCCGGTAAGAGTACAAGTAAGAAGTTGTTAGTGGTGAAATAGCTAGTGGCTAGTAGCAAGTGGCGAGTGAGTATTCCCTACTCGCTACTCACCACTCGCCACCCGGTTATAATTAAAGAAATCATTTCTTAAAATAAAACAATCTATATGAAAAAGCACTCATTAAAGAACATCTCATTAGCTATGCTGTTCGGTATGACGACGTTTTTGTCGTGCAACAAAAATGAAAAGGCTGCCACAGAAGCGCAGGATCAGGAAACCGCACAAACACCGATCCCTGACCCGGAAGCTGGTACCGAATCTACAGCAGTTGCTGCCCGGGTGGCGTCACCGGTTCCCGGGTATACAGTCACTTACCCGTTTGGCGTGAAAAATCCAAACTATGCAGCAGGTTATCACACGGGCGATGATTATGCGGCGCCTACCGGTGCCAAGGTAGTGGCGGTGCTCGATGGCACCATTGCCTGGTCGAACAATAACGGCGGCGCCTATGGCCGGTGGATCGGGCTGCGCGCCACGAATGGCCGCGATTATGTGTATTGCCATTTATCGGTGCGTTCGGTGAGCACCGGAACGAAAGTGGTTGCGGGGCAAAAAATAGGTGAAGTAGGCGCTACCGGCAATGTTACCGGTCCACACCTTCATTTTGAAGACCGGCCCAAAGGCGGCGGTTATGGACAGGTGAGGAAACCTACTTGGTGAATGGTCAATAGCCAATGGTCAATAATTCACTGACCAGATACCACCTGCCGGTTTGCAAACATCAAACTTAGCAATCAAAATCAGAACTGAGAAAATACGGGCTCCGCTATTCCCCCTTCAGGGGGTCAGGGGGCAAACAACCGCTATAAGGGATTCACCAGTGCTCTTTTAACCGGTTTGTTTCATCCAAAAACCAGTGTTCTCTTTTTATGGTGTGTCCCGGCATCACCTTCTGCCGGGCACACTTTCATTGTAAACATTAAAACCTGACAAATGAAACAAACGAAATCCCCGCGCAACACAGGCTACCCAATGCGTGGCCTGTTCGCCATGATCACCGTGATCACCTTATCAGTCACTGCCTGCAAAAAAGCGGGTACAGACAAACCGGCCGAGCTCGATAATGAACGGGTTCCGGAAACGGAAGCTACTCAAACCCATACTTACACAAAGATCTTCGATGGCGGAACAGACGGCTATCATTCTTTCCGCATTCCGTCTATCGTTCGTACCAATGCCAACACCCTCATCGCTTTTGTGGAGGGCCGCATGAGCATGAATAAAGACCATGGTAACATCAATGTGGAATATAAACGATCTACCAATAATGGTTCCACCTGGTCGGCCATGATGGAAGTGGTAGGTGCAGGCCAGGGTACCTGGGGTAACCCAACGGCGGTGGTTGACCGCAATACCGGCCGCATCTGGGTATTTATGAACTGGAACGCGGCCAATAAAAATATCGGCGGTACCGACGGCTATGAAAAGATCGATACCTGGGGCGACCGCAAGGTATATTATTCTTACAGCGACGACGATGGCCTCACATTTTCAACACCGACCGATATGACGAGCACCCTGCTGCCACCCAATTATACCTGGGATGCCATAGGACCGGGCGTAGGTATTCAAACCAGCAATGGCACTCTGGTAATACCGGCCCAGGGCAGAAATATTTACAGCACCGATCATGGCGCCACCTGGCGTTATAAACTGATACCCGGCGGTACCAGCGAAGGCGCCATTGTTGAACTGATGGACGGCCGGCTGATGCGCAACGATCGCGCTACCACCTCCGTTTGGAACACGGCCAAAAGGCGCTGGGTATCGAGGGGAACCATTGCCGGCAGCTTCAGCACATTTGCACCGGATGATGTATTGCTCGATCCTGCCTGCCAGGGCTCTATCGTTCGTTACACCGGCGAACCGGACCGCATTATGGTATTGAATTCAGCCAGCACAGAGACCCGCTGTAAAATGCGCGTGCGTATCAGTTATGATGGCGGCGTAACCTGGCCTATCAGCCGTAAGATCTATGACTGGTTAACAGACAGCGAAGCGTTTGCCCAGGGCAAAGGCGGTTACAGCAGTATGGTAAAAACAGCCGACTATACCATTGGCGCCCTTATTGAGATCAATGAGAACACCGGCGACAGCGAGAACAGTCATCGCTCCATCGAGTTCCATAAGTTCAATCTTCCCTGGATGACAAGTGGGGCTGTTGAGCCAATACCTTAAAAGTTATAAGTTATAAGTTCTAAGTTTTAAGGTCGTTGAATGTCCCTTCCCGATATTCAACGACCTTTTCTTTGACATTTAAATCAGCGGAATTTGCACTTGCAACCGGCAGCCGCCCATGGGCTTTGAATCAATGGTGAGGGTGCCACCCAGTGTTTCAGCGCGGTTGAGAATGTTTAGCAGACCAATACCTTTGGTTTGCTTTTTAGTATCGAATCCTTTTCCATTATCTTCTATAGACAACGAGAGGCGGTTACCCTGCTGTTCAATCGCGATCCTTACATAACTAGCCTCTGCGTAGCGCATGATATTATTGGTTTGCTCCTGGATAATACGATACAACATCAGCTGTTTATCCTGCGACAGCTCTTCTTCCAGGGACGGATCGCATTGAAAATCTACTGTTAAAGGCCGTACCAGCTGCATGTTCTTGATGATGTCTTCTACGGGGTCTATGAGCCCCACCTCATTTACAATAGATGAATTCAGTGATTTGGAGATCTTCCTGATCTCCTGGATGGCCATATCGATGTACTGCGTGGTTTTATCTATCAGGTATTCCTGGTCGTCGGCATTGCCCCTGGCGGCAGTCAACATAATCATGGCCGATGACAGGATCTGGTTCACGTTATCATGCAACTCCTTTGAGATCTCATTGCGTTCATATTCCTGGCCGGTGATCATGGCCTGGTTGATGCGCAGGCGTTCTTTTTCTTTTTGCAGCGCCAGCTCTTCCTCTAGTTTCCTTTTTTCTGTAAGGTCCTGGATGGCGCCGATCGCGCGCACGGCATTTCCATCTTTGTAAATGATGTAGGCTTTATCAGACACATATATGTATTTACCGTCGGCACAACGGAACCGGTATTCTATGTGCCAGTAACTTTTACGGGCCAGTAGTACGGCATTGATCTGCTGCATTACGCCCTGACGGTCTTCCGCATGGATCTTATCCAGCAACCAGTACAGGTCGTTTTCCATATCGTTCTGCGTATAGCCGGTCAACTGGCTGAAAGGTTCACTGCGGTAAATGGTTCCTGTGGTAATATTCCAGTCCCAGATATAATCGGAAGTTGCCTTGGTTGTATAATAGAACCGTTCGTTGATCGTATTGATCTCCTCTGTAGCCTTTTTCTCGAACGACTGGAACATACATTCATGGTCAGACAGGCGCGACTGGGCTTCGCGGCAGGCCGTGATATCATTGAAGGTACATGCAACCAGTCCGGGCACCGAATCATTGAACTCCTCCAGCAAACAGGTACTTACCGATAACCAGGTAAGGATGCCCGAGGCATTGGTAAAGCCCATGATACTCTTGTTAAAGATGGCGCCCGTTTTCAGGGTGATAATGCCCGGATAGTCCTCTACAGGCATGGGAGAACCATCTTCATAATAGGCGCGGCCGCCTACATCGATCAGGTTTTTTCCGATGATCTGATCATGGGTGAAACCTGTGATCTCACAGGCTTTATTATTGGCGGAAATGATCGTTCCCAGCTCACCATGTAATAACAGCACGCCTTCCTCCAGGGAATTGAACAGGGTTTTATACATGGCATCGGGCCGGATGACCTTTTTACCTTGCATGACCGCCTGCAGATCGCGTAGGATGATCACCACATCGAGCAGGTATTGCGTACCTGGAAATTTGTGGGTGTAACATGAAATGCGGTAAGTTTTGTCATCGGGGGTCGACACAAAAATATCTTCTACCTGTTCATCCAGAGCGATAGCCCTTTGCAGTTGATTTTGCACTTCTATATGACCAGGAAACAGCTGATTCAGGAAATCGACTATATTCTTTTTAGCAGGTCGTCTTGATTGCTTGAACCAGAGTTCTTCGGCCATCACGTTCCAGTGCAGTAAATTCAAATGCCGGTCGGTTATGAACACGGCGTCCTGGCAATCGTTCAGAATAGCTTCCAGCCAGGGTGACATCTCTCGGTAATTAGTTGTAAATGACGGGTACATAGGGTATCTCAGTAAAATGTTAGGGTCACGGATCTTCATTGCACACATCCCAAATTGTGCCAATCATATAAACACTTTACTTTCAATGCGAATACAAATCAGGCACGGGACATTCATTCCCACAAATAGAAAAACGTTCCCATACATTAGTATCTTATACGCAGGCGATGTTTGTGCATAAATATTTGTTTCTTAGACAATTAAATAGTTCTACCTAGTACGATATAAATAAATTCCGAAGCTTGTAGACGAATGAAAAGCTATGTGCTGATTTGCTGATGTGCTGATGTGCTGATGTGCTAATGAAAATGCCGACTAAAGATTCGACAAGCGTTCCCATTCTTCTTTCAGCATGGAATACACATACAGATCAACAAACTGGTTGTTCACGAACTCACCCTGCCTGATAATGCCTTCGCGTTTAAAGCCCAGCCTTTCGGGAATGGCCTGGCTTTTTACATTGGCCGTAGCGGCCCTGATCTCAATGCGGTTTAATTTGAGGCGGGCAAATCCCTCATCGATAATGACCTTACAGCAGCGGGTGATAATACCTTTTCCCGTAAAATCCTGAGCAAGCCAGTAACCAATAGAAGCGTTCTTGTTGTTGTGATCGATATTATACAAGCCTATCCGCCCGATCATGACATGTTTCTGCAGGATCACAAAACCCATTTCTACATTACCGGCATATCGCTGTTTGGAGCTGTTGATGTATTTCCTGAAATCCTCTACCGTGCGCAGGTGATCAACCCAGGGAAGCCACTCCCGCAAATACTGCCGGTTATCTTTCACCAGTTGGCATAAGGTCTCTGCATGATGGTAATCGATCAATTCCATAACAATTGTATCATCTACCCTTATTTTAGCCCCCAACCTCAACAACATACACTTGAATTTTCAGATTTCGAGATTTTGAGATTTTGAGATTTAATCGTTTTGAATTTACGGATAATTGGAGATCTGGAAGCAGGAAAATTAAAAAATCAGGAAATCCCGAAATCAGCAATCAGAAATCAAAAATTGAACGTGGTTCATTTCAGTAAACAACTCGTCAAGAACCATTAACACATTTACGGGTCTTCCATATAAATTCGTACTTGATGAGAAGCATCAATTTTCTCCTGCTCTGATAACTACATGGTAAGCCTGGTTCGGTACCCTATTCGATCGCATAAATGACTCGGGCAACCGAAAACACCCGCCGTAGCAAATAATACTGGTCAGCACAACCAAAACATCCATAACATGCATCCAAGACTGCTATGTATCATCGCATTTATTGCAGCATTGTTCATTCATTCCGGTACGCGGGCACAAAGCAAACTGGTGAAGGGAAAAGTGCAGGATGAGGACGGAAGTCCTTTGCCCAAAGCATCGGTACTGGTGAAAGGCGCATCAGCCGGCACCAGCAGCGGTGATGACGGCACTTTTGCACTCACCGTTCCGGCCAATGCCACGCTGGTCATCAGCGCCATTGGATATACCAAAACGGAAGTAAAGACGGCTGCACAGGACTTCATTACAGTTACCCTGAAGCCCGACAACCACTCCCTCAACGAAGTGGTGGTTACTGCCCTCGGTGTAAAACGGGAGAAAAGGAACCTCACCTTCAGCTCGCAGGAAATTAAAGCAGACGAGCTCGTACGCGCCAAAGAATCGAATGTGCTCAATGCCATGACGGGTAAAGTAGCCGGCGTACAGATCACCAGCTCTTCCGGGACCCCCGGCTCCTCGAGCCGGATTGTAGTGCGTGGTGTAACTTCCATCATTGGCAACAATGAAGCGCTCATCGTGGTGGATGGCATTCCCATTAACAATTCAGAAACGGGCGCCGTGAACAGCGGACCGGGCAGTAACCGGTTGATCGATCTCGATCCGGCCATCATAGAAAGTCTCAATGTATTGAAAGGAGCCTCCGCCACCGCCCTGTACGGATCGGCAGGCGCCAGAGGCGTTGTGATGATCACCACTAAAAGTGGCGCGGCCGGTAAAAAACCGGCGATCACCATTTCGCAGGACCTCTCTTTCGAAAACGGCATCTTTCCTGAGATACAAAACAAGTATGCCCAGGGCGACCGTGTTGATATGGGCGGCGGTGTGATCCTCGACAATGTATACTATGATGGGGAAACCAATAAAGCCAGCAGTTCCTGGGGGCCCCTGATGGATACGCTACGGGTGAATGGCCAGCCCGTACAGAAAAGGAACCAACTGAAAGATTTCTTTCAGACCGGTGTTACTTCCAACAGCACTATCAGTTTTTCCGGTTCAAACGGAGCAGGCTCCAGTTATTTTGCTTCCTACTCTTATTTAGATCAGAAAGGAATAGTGCCCACCACCTGGCTGAAAAGACATACGGTGTTCAGCAAGTTCACTACCAAACTTACCGAAAAGCTAACCGGAACCTTTCAATTCAATTATGCCAACAGCCGCACCAACCGTATGCCTGAAGGTTATATTTTGGAGAGCCCTATCTGGACTATTTACTCTGCGCCGATTTCCTGGAATCCCCTGCCTTATCTCAATCCCGATGGCACGCAACGCGTTTTCCGGTTCTCCCGCAACAATCCATACTGGGTGCTGGATAATATTTATACGCGGGGCACGGTGAACCGCTTTATCCCGGTGATCACTTTACATTATGCACCGTTCAGTTGGCTGAGCATCACCGAAAGAATGGGCCTGGACACTTACAATGAACAGGTGAAATATTATGAAGCCCGCGGCTCGGCAGCCAACCAGAATGGCGTGGTGGTCGACCGGGTGAACACCTTCCGCCAATACAACCATGACCTCATTATTGACGCGCATAAACAATTCAATAAATTCAATGTACAGCTGCTGTTGGGAAACAATGTGTTCTCTACTTATTCGCAAAATGTGGAAGGCCGGGGCGTAGGCTTGTCCATTACAGGCGGTTATGATAACGTGGCCAATGCTTCTACCCAAACCTACAGTGAAAAACATTACCTCACCCGTAAGACCGGTTTCTATTCGCAGGTCAATATTGAATACAACCACCTCCTGAATCTGGCATTGACAGGGCGATACGATGGCAGTTCGGTGCTGGCCAAAGGAAACAACTTCTACCCATATGGATCCGTTGCCGCCGGATTTATCTTCTCTGAACTGTTGAGCCCGAAATTATCCAGCATTATCAACTTCGGCAAACTACGTGTTTCCTATGCTACCGTGGGCAATGACAATGTAAATGCCTATGCGCTCACAACCCCTTATCTCAGTGTAAGCTCCACCAATAGCAATGCTATTGGCGGCATCTCTTTTCCTTTCCAGGAACAGAACGGTTTCCTGCTGAATAATGTATTGGGAAATCCTCTATTGAAAAACGAACTGGTTCGCGAATTTGAGGCAGGTATCGAATTGAAGGCCTTCGGCAATCGCATTGGCGCGGAGGTCTCATGGTTCAATAAAAAAGTAACGGACGGACTAATACCCGTCACCATTTCGCCTTCTACCGGCTATAACCAAACGACCATCAATACGGCCCGCATGCAAACCAAGGGCATCGAGATCCTGTTAAATGCCAATCCAGTGAAGGCGGGTAAGTTCAACTGGGACCTGGTTCTCAGTTTTACCAAACTCAACAACAAAGTGCTGGCCTTGCGCGAAGACCTTACCAGTGTAAGCGTTGGATTCACGCAGGCCATTGTTGGGGAGCCCTACGGTGTCAAGTTCGGCACCCGCTTTGCCCGCGACAGCGCCACCGGTCAACTGTTGATCAATGCGAGCGGATTGCCCTTCGCCGATACCAGGCAGGGTATCCTGGGCAATATTACACCCGACTGGCTGGCCGGTATTACGAACAATCTCAGTTACGGCCCCTTCAGCCTCAGTTTCTTTTTTGATATAAAGAAAGGCGGGGTTACCGAAAATAACGTTGATGGCTATGGTTATTTCTATGGCACGCCCAAAGTAACGGAAGACCGCGATGTTCGGGTGGTGGAAGGCATCAGCATCGTGGATAATAAACCGAACACCGTGCCCGTGAAAGGACAGGATTACTGGCGGCAGTTATCAGGCGTGCTGGAATCGGTTATCCAGGATGCAACTTATATTAAACTCCGCAATGTGAGCATTGGCTATGTGCTGCCAGGCAGACTGATCGAGAAAACGCCGCTCAAATCGGCTTCACTGACTCTTACGGGCAGAAACTTGTGGATACACAGTCCGCACTTTACCGGTGGCGATCCGGAGACCAACTCATTCGGTTCTTCGAACGGATCGCTGGGGATGTACTCCTTCTCAACCCCAACGGCCCGGTCATTCAATATCAGTTTGAAAGTTGGTTTGTAACTGTTTTCCTGATCCATTAAAACAAGATCATCATGCGCACCAAATCATATCTCCTTTTCACCGCTCTTTGCATGTTGCTAGTAAGCGGATGTAAAAAGTTCATCGATGTTAACAATGATCCCAATAACCCGCTCACTGTACAGGAAGCATTGATCCTGTCGCCGGTGGAGCTGAACCTCGCTTCTTCTCTTAGTGGGGGCGCCCTTTCACCGGGCCCAGGCATGGGCGCGATGCTGGTAAACCATTACATGCAGAATATAGCGTTGAACCAACCTGTACCAAACCATGGCACTTACTGGATCTTCAATGTTGACCTGGACGACACCTGGCGTAATATTTATGTCACCAGCCTCAACAACCTGAAAGTGATGAACGATCAGGCCACTGCGAATGGTAATTTTAATTATGCCGGTATAGCCAAGATCCTGAGCGCTTTTTGTTTGGGCATTGCTACCGATTACTGGGGTGACATTCCTTACACAGAAGCTTTTAACGGCAGCAATAATCTGCAACCGGCCTACGACTCGCAGGAAAAGATTTACAAGACCATTCAACAGCTGCTCGATGACGGCATTGCCGATATCAACAAGAACGCCGTTATCAAACCCGGTAAGGACGACTATTTCTATAAAGGCAATATGGATAAATGGAAACGGCTGGCATATACCCTGAAGGCGCGCTATTACATACACCTTACGAAAGCCCCGGGCTACACGGCACTGGCACAGGCCGAACTGGTGTTAACTGCTTTACAGAATGGCATGTTGGATAACAGCGATGATATGAAAATGGTATATCCTGGTGGCGCCGGCGAGGAAAGTCCGTGGTATGTTAATACACTGCCGGTATCAACACTGGTATTATCCTCGGCGCTGGTAGATACGCTGGTGATGCGGAACGATCCGCGCCTGCCTTACCTGGTGGCCAAAGCCAAACAAACCGGTTTATACAATGGCCGGCCCATTGGGTCGATAAATATCAGCGGCAGCCTGAATGTATATTCGTTACCTGGCGAAGCCATTGGCGCAGCTGGTTCGCCCATCTATGTTTTCAACTATTCGGAAGCGTTGTTCCTGAAGGCCGAGGCCACACTGATCAAATCGGGATTTGCAGCTGCCGGGCCCGTTTACCAGGAAGCGATCAGATCGCACATGACCAAACTGGGTGTTGCTGACGCAGCTATAAACAGCTATCTGTCCAGTCGCGGTACCCTTACCGCCGACAATGCATTGCAGCGCATCATGGAAGAAAAGAAGATCGCGAACTTTTTATCTATCGAGAATTTCAACGACTGGCGCCGCACCGGATTTCCGCGGCTGACAAAAGTGCCGAATGCGTTATCGGATATCCCGCGGCGGATGTTGTATCCGCAGGTAGAGCTCACCTCGAACCCGCAGGGCGTGCAATCGGCAAGGATCACCGACCGGGTTTGGTGGGATGCCCCTTAATTCAGTTACAGGTTACAGGGTACAAGTTACAGGGCTTTAATGGTCGCTCGGGTTGTAAAAAGTTGAGCCCTGCAACCTGGAACCTGCAACCGTGGGCTATCAATGAACTCCCTTAAATCAACTCTTAAGCTTTATTATCTCTGTTAACTTTTCAACTTTTCTTTTGTCGCGATTCGGATAAATTTTAAATTTGCACCCACCTTTTCCAAAAGGATGTGTTCTTTTACAGTTTGCCCGATAGTATAATGGTAGTACGACAGATTCTGGCTCTGTATGTAGGGGTTCGAGCCCTCTTCGGGCAACTTTTTCTTGCATGCCAAAAGGCCTTCCGATAACATTGGAAGGCCTTTTCTTTTTATATACAGGGATGCTTTAATACATCAAATTGAGGGTGTGATCGATGCTTAAGGCAGCCTCGTCCCGTTTTACCCCATCATATCGAATGATTTCGTAAGTTGTAGGCTCAAACAATTAAAGGCCGTCTTTTTGAACGAACTGGAACTGATACAACGACTCCGGGAAGGAGATGAACTGGCATTTAAAACATTGGTAGAAAACTATCAGGACCTCGTATTTAATACGGCCATTGGCATTGTGCAGAACAGCGAAGATGCCGAGGATGTTGCCCAGGAGGTATTTATCCAGGTTTACCGCTCCATCGATCAGTTCAAGGGGGATGCCCGGCTGTCGACCTGGATTTACCGCATCACTACCACCAAGGCGTTGGACCACATCCGCAGCCGCAAGCGCAAAAAGCGTTTTGCCTTCATCACCAGCCTGTTTGGCCCCAATGATGAGTTAATTCATGAACCCGTTGATTTTCAACACCCGGGAGTAGCCCTCGACAGGAAGGAACAGGCCGCATTATTGTTCAAAATGATAGACCAACTGCCTGAAAATCAAAAAGTAGCCTTTACTTTACATAAAACGGAGGAATTGAGTTACCAGGAGATCGCCGATGTAATGCAATTGTCGGTGTCTGCAGTGGAATCGCTGTTGTTCAGGGCCCGGCAAAACCTGCGCAAACTGCTTGAAAAACATTATCAACAGAATAATTCACAAGACAGGTAAGCGTTTCGAAGGATTTGCGATTTATTAGCGTCAAATGTATAAGTTTACATCGTAAATTAGATATATGTCAATCGATTCAAATAACGACTCCCGGATAGATGCGGTGCTGAACAGCCTGGATGGGATACAGCGGGCCAAAGCGCCTGACTTTATGTATACCCGTCTGAAGGGAAGGATGGAGCAGGAATTTGACCAGGGCGGCCCGCTCGGCCGTTGGCTTACCCGGCCCGTACTGGCTTTAACGATTGCAGCTGTTATTATCATTGCAAATGCTACCACTGTATTAAAAATGTGGGAACACGAAACTGCGTCCGGCAGCACTATTGAAGCAGGTCAGCAGGTAGCTGCTGAATACCCGGCAGGTGTGTACCCTGTATACAATGAAAATTCCCTGGAACCATGATGAGGCCGCCACGACAAAAATGGCTGTTGGTACTTGTAGCGATCTTACTCTTAACCAATATTGCCACGCTTTCTATTTACTGGATAAAAAAACCTGACCGCGATAATAGCCGTGAATCCGGTAAAAAAAGAATGGGCCAGTTTATGGTAGACCAGATGAAATTCGATGCTGCCCAGGAAGCTGCCTACTGGAAACTGCGCGATTCTGTGATGGCTATTCAAAAGCCGGTAATGGATTCGATGCGCAATGCGAAAAAAAGTTTCTTCGACCTGTTGAATCAACCGGATGCTTCAGACTCGATGTTACTTGAGCGCAGTAATGAAATTGCCGAACTGCAGAAAAAACTCGATATCGTTACATTCCGCCATTTTCAAAAAGTAAGGGCTATCTGCCGCCCCGATCAATTGCAAAAATTTGATACGGTCATTAAAGAGATCGTCAATCGGATGACACCTTTCCGCAGAAAACAAGGAGACTCTACTTTAAACAAATAATCTTCATTGTTGACTTATTAAGCTCCTAAGTTATTCAGTTCATAAGTTATTCAGTTCATAAGTTCTCAAGTTCATAAGCTTTTGAGTCAAGATCAATTGCTTAACTGAATAACTGAATAACTGGATAACTGAATAACTGAACAACTGGAATACCTAAGGACTAAATCCATTAAGCATTTCTAAGTCCTGCATTGCACGAATCAATTTACCACGAACAGGGTATTATCTGGTACTCATTTTGGTTGTTACTTTGTTATAACCTGTAACACCAAAATTAATGTTTATGCGATCAACCTTCTTAATTGCCGCTTGCAGTGGCTTGCTCTCCTATACCAGTCCGGGTCAGGATTGCAACACCTACTACTTTCTTCAAAAAGACAAGACCATTGAAATGACCATCTACGATAAAAAAGGCGAACCCAATGGCAAGCAGGTGTACACAGTATCCAACGTCAACAACAGCGGCGGCAACACTACGGCCACAGTTAATTCCGAGATGTTCAGCAAAAAAGGAAAATCGATTGCCAAAGGGCACAGTGAAATTGTTTGCAACAACGGCGTGATGATGGTTGACATGAAAATGCAATTGCCCCAGGCCCAGCAGGAACAATTCTCGAAGGCAGATGTAAAGGCCGATAAAATTTATATTGAATACCCGGTGAACATGAAAGCAGGCGACAAATTAAAAGATGCCACTTTAGATATGTCGATAGACAACTCAGGTATGAAACAGAACGTACATATGGTTACCAGCGACCGTTCGGTAGTGGGTAAGGAAAGTGTAACAACAACGGCGGGTACCTGGGATTGTTTCAAGATCACGTATAAGAGCAAGATCACTATAAAAACGATGGGCATTGGAATGCCATTTAATATTGAAGGAACAGAATGGTTTGCACCAGGCTTCGGCATTGTAAAAACGGAGAGCAAACATGGGGGCACAGCCATAACAGCCATCAAATAAGTAATATCCTCAGTACGGAAACCAGGGTCCCGCTACAAAGCGGGACTTTTTTATCCCCCCATCCCGCAATACACAAGCACTAATTGGCAATGGACAATTGACAAAGTTATATTACAAGCAGACTTACTTCTTTTAGGCTTCGCTAATTTCCAGTAAAAAACAAAGGCAAAAAGCATAGTACTGTTGCTTTTTGCCTTGCCTTTTGTCTATTGTTTATTGCCTAAGGCCTCTTGCGTTTTTGCCCTTTGTCTATTGCCTATTGTCAATTCCCCTTTGGTTCCGGCTCCCATTTAGGGGGTAGGGAGTTACTGTTTTACCATTTTCAAATTGTACCTTTTATCCCCATGCTTGACCTGCACATAGTACAAACCCGCGGGCAACTGTTGTACATTCACTGATTGCCTATTACTGATGATCTGTTTGTGCATCAGTACACCAGCACCGTTATAGATCATCAGGGTTGCGTTCTGGCCATTATCGGGCAATTGAACTTGCATTGTCGTTTGAACGGGGTTGGCTTGTAAACGCGCCGATGCCTGCTCCCCTGCCTGCACCGTCACGACTTTAGACCAGGTGTAAACACCATCAATATCCATTTGTTTCAGCCGGTAGAACCATTTCTGTTGTGAGGGAACAGCATCCCTGAAACTGTAATGCTGATCACCACTGCTGTTGCCGCTGGCGGCCACACGGCCTACTTCCCGGAAGTTGATACCATCGGGACTTCTTTCAACAATAAAGTTCTTCGTGTTTGTTTCTATTGATGTTCCCCAGGTGAGTAATATGGCGTCACTCTTTTGGGCGGCATTAAAATACAACCAGGTTACCGGTAACGTGCCTGTGGTCAGACTGCCACTCAATACGCTGGTGGTATTATACACCGGCGCTGTTGATCCATTGTATTCAAAAACCTTAAAGTAATATACATCACCTGCTGTTAAACCAGTCACAGTAACCTGGTTGCCGGCGCCTGCATATACTACATATTCCCCAATACCTATCTGGGCGCCAGACCCAAAAACACTGTTGGCCGGATAGACACTCAGGTCGGCAGGCGAAGCCATCACATTGCTGCCTCTTTTTAGTACCACCATCCTGTTGTCGCCATTGCCACTGGTGCAGTTAATGGTCATGCTGTTGGTGGTTGAAGTAACCATGGCATTACTGGCAGCAATGGTGGGCGCTGCCGCTGTTGCGCCGCTTCTAGCCAGCACACTGCTTGTTAAATAACGCTGCAAAGTACCACTACCGTTGTATTCAAAAACAGTCAGATGATAAGTCATGGCGGGCAACAGGTTGGTCACTGTTACAGTATTTCCTGTTCCATTGTACACTACATACTGATCATTTCCCAGATTGGCGCCACTGCCAAAAGATGCATTGGCGGTGTAATTCGTGGCGCTCGCCGGAGTAAAGCTTACCGCATGGGCAGCGCGCATAACAACGATCCTACCCGTGCCATTTCCGTTAGTCCATTTGAAAGTGAACCTATTGCCTTCTACGGCTGACATAACAGGGGCTGAAGCAGCTACGGTAGGCACGGTAGCTCCCGGCACATCGGTTGTCGTAAAACTGATGCTGTTTCCGGGTTGCAGGTAAGCGGGCGCTGAAGACCCATTGTATTCGAATACCGACAAATGATACGTCGTGTTAGGCGCCAGGTTGGTTACTGTAAAGTTGCCGCTGCCGCTGTTCGACCGATATACCAGGTAATTACCGGTGCTGCCAACCTGTACGGATCCATAGGTGTTGCTATACCCGGTGTTGGTTGATACAACGTATGGATCAACATCAACCGGCGTACCTGCTTTCATATAAAATACCCGGCTGTTGCCATTGCCTGCCGTAAATTGAATGGTAACCTGTGACCCCTGGATACTGCCTGCGCTCACTATACATTGCTGCGTGGGCCAGGTATTGGTGGCTGCATTACCTGTTAAATAAGAAGCCGTCAAATAATCATTTTCGCCGGCTTCTGACGTATTATATTCAAACACGGCAAAATGATAGCTTGCGCCGATCTCGAGGCCGGTCATATCAAAATAGTGGGTGTTTCCATCATATACTACGTATTCACCAGGTGCTACTTCTGTTCCCGCACCAAAAACAGTATTGGCTGTGTAGGCCGTACCATCAACCGGTTTATAAGTTACTGCCATGCTTTTACGGGCAATCACTATTCTTTTTCCGCCATTGCCATTCGTCCATAGGACGCGCATCCTGTCGCCATCTTTTGATTGTTGCTGAAAAGCGCTGGCCGCCTGCGTAGGTTCCAGCGGAATGGAAAAGCTGATGGTCGCCGGCGTCTTGTTATATACGGGATGATTGGTTCCATTGAATTCGAATATCCCAACATGATAGGTGAATCCCGCTTTCAGTGCGCTGAGGTTAAAACTGGCGCCATTCATTTGCCCGGCCACTGCATAGTTCCCCGGTGCTACCTGGGTACCGGTACCAAAGTTTCCGTTACCACTGTAAATGGTAAGGTCATTTGGAACGGCATTTACGGCGCTTCCTTCTTTTACTACGGCCAGCCGGTAGCTACCGCCGCCGGGTGTGAAGGAAACCTTGGCGGTTGAACCGGTGATATCCGTCACTTTCAGGTTGGTGGCTATGGTTACAGGCGCCACAGCGGTGCTGCTGCTGCCATCTTTTGGCGTATTTAAATAATAAGTATAACCGCTTGTATTTTCATCAAACTCTATCATGCGGAAATAATAAACCGTAGCCGGTTCCAGGTTAGTTACGGTAATGCCGGTTGCAGAAGAGTTGCTTACTACAAATTCACCGGGCGCTATTTCCTGGCCTGAACCAAAGACCGTGCTGGCTGAATAAGCCGTTCCGTTCATAGCTGTTGCCGTAACGGGAAACCCTTTGCGCCCAATGACCAATCGCTTACTGCCATTACCTGCCGAAGAATTGATCGTTAACCGGTTGCCTTCAATAGCGGAAAACAGCAGGGTTTGTGTTGGTTTCGTGGGTCCGGCATGGGTAGTTACGCTGGTGGTCAAAGCGGGTTTCAAATACATCGGCGTTGCACTGCCATTGTATTCGAAAAATGAAAAATGATACGTAGTGTTGGGTTCCAGCCTGGTAACGGTTGTAGCCGCGCCGGAACTTCGGTAAATAGTGTAATTGTCGCCATTAATAATATTACCGGTGCCAAATTCACCGGAGCTGTAAGGTGCATAGGCTTTCAGATCAACCGGTTCAGCATTTACAGGCGATGCTTTACGGGCCAAAATAAGCCTGCCTGCGCCATTGCCGTTCATCCAGTTCAGTTTTACTGAATTGCCAATTATTTCAGAAACGGTCACATTACTGGTTTGTACATCCGGGGCTGTTACAGTTGCCTTGCTGCCGGCCAGCGGCACCATCAGGTATCTGGCATTGGCGCCGGTGCCATTGTATTCAAATACCGCCACATAATAAGTAGTACCAGGCTTCAATTTTTTTAATGACACGCTTGTCCAGCTGCTTTTTTGCACAACATACTCGCCAGGCGCTGTAAACTCAGTACCGGCCGTTCCAAATTCATCGTTGGCTGTATACTCCTTACCATTCTCAGGTAAACCGGTAACCGCACTTCCCTCTTTTACTACCACCAGGTGGGTAGCGCCATTACCCGCATCAAAACTAATGGTCATGCTGGCGCCATCGATGTTTGCATATCGCAGGTTGCTGGCCGGCACAGTGGGTGTTGTTTGTGCGGCACCTAACACACTTAATAAAACAAATAAAAGCGTACAAAATGGTCTCATGGTCAACTAATTATAATAAATGATTGATCGCTCCGGGTGTCGGGGCATTGTAAGAATGAAATGTAATCTGCGCATGATCACTTACAGGATCATTGGATTGTTCCGGTGGAATTTATAACCGGTATGCGGCGGCAAATGTAGCAGGTAACGAAAGGCGATCTTCCATCGTCAACATGGAATGCCAAAACGGGGATATGAATTGTTGCTAGCAGCGGCTGGAATGCAATGTAATAATCTGCTAATACGCTAATGTGCTAATATGCTAATGTGCTAATGAAATACACCAATACGCGGAGTCAATCGGCAATCGTCAGTCGTCAATCGTCAATCGTTAATCGACAATCGTCAATCGATTTAAAACTTAAAACTTTGAACTTATAATTTTGAACTTTGAACTTAAAACTTTGAACTTATAACAGGTTAATACATTTTTGTAACGATTCTTTCCAATCCGGAATGGTACAGCGAAATGTTTGTTGCAATTTGGTAGTATCTAATAAGGAGAATGCAGGCCTTTTGGCCGGCGTGGGATATTGTTCGGTAGGAATAGGATTCACAACACAGGGGCTGTCCGTCAACTCTTTTATGGCAACAGCAAAATCATACCAACTTATGCGGCCCTGGTTGCTGTAGTGATAAATGCCAGACACCCAGTCGGCAGCTGACAATTGACTCCTCGTAATGATATGCATAATACAACCGGCCAGGTCAGCAGCATAGGTAGGTGCACCCACCTGGTCGCTTACTACATTGATGGCAGGACGGTCCTGCATCAGCTTCATCATCGTCTTTACAAAATTCTTTCCAAAGGAGGAATATACCCAGGCGGTCCTTATGATGATGGCCGAAGGATCAGTGGCTACACACAGCTGTTCGCCTTTTAATTTGGAAGCGCCATACAGGTTCACCGGATCTGTGTGCGCCTCTTCTTTATAGGGCACGGGTGACTGCCCATTGAAAACATAGTCGGTTGAAATATGAATGAAACGGGTCTTGTACGTTTTACAGGCTGCTGCCAGAATGCGTGTACCTTCTGCATTTACACTGAAAGCAGCCTCCTGTTCTGATTCAGCTTTATCAACTGCGGTATAAGCGGCGCAGTTGATACAATACGCGGGCTTATGTTCAGCAAACAGTTTTTGTACGGCAGCTTCATCATTTACCGGCATATTTTGATGCGTAGTAAATATGAATGTAAAATCAGGAAATGATGCGGCCAATACCCGTAACTCCTGCCCTAGCTGACCGTTGGCGCCGGTGACTACAATAACTGGTTGCGACATATAAAAGATTACCCTTTAAACTCAAATGGATTGATACAATTGGCAAACACAGGCAATACCTGGTCTTTATCAGATATGATGGCTTTATCCGCCGGTATTTTCCAGTCTATTTGTAAGGCCGGATCACTATACAGAATGCCCTGTTCGCTGGCCTTATTATAGAATTCATCGCATTTATACAACACTTCAGCCGTTTCGCTCAATACCGAGAAGCCGTGTGCAAAACCGGCCGGAATGTACAATTGCTTTTTATTGGCGGCAGATAATTCAATAGCGAATACTTTTCCAAAAGCAGGCGAACCTTTCCTGATATCAACTACCACATCGAGGATGGTACCTGCCAGAGCACGCACGAGTTTGGCCTGGGCGTAGGGCGGTGTCTGGTAATGCAATCCCCTGATCACTCCATACGATGAGCGGGATTGATTATCCTGCACAAACTGATTTTCAATACCTGCGCTTCCGAAAGTCTTTTGATTATATGCTTCGTAAAAAAAACCACGGCTATCTTCAAATACCATTGGTTCAAAAACCAGTAAACCTGGCAGTCCTGTTTCTATAAAAGGCACTACTTACTTATTTTGAGATTTTGAGATTGTTGGATTTTGCGATTTGGCGAGTTTGAGATTTACCGGCCTATTCGAAACAAGGAAATCCCGAAATCTCAAAATCCCGAAATCAGAAATTGCATTATTTATCGCTTGGCGTATTGCTCTTCATAATAATGCTGGTAATCGCCCGAAGTTACATGTTTTATCCAATCTTCGTTTTGCAGGTACCAGTCAACTGTTTTTTCCAAACCTTCTTCAAACTGCAGGGAAGGTTTCCAGCCCAGTTCTTTATTCAGTTTTGTGGCATCGATGGCATACCGCAGGTCATGCCCCGGCCTGTCTTTAACATAGGTGATCAGTTTGGCAGAAGTTCCTTCCGGCCTGCCCAGTTTGGCATCCATTATTTTACATAACAAATGGACCAGGTCAATATTCTTCCACTCATTGAAACCGCCGACATTGTATTTATCGCCTGTTTTTCCGCGGTGAAAGATCACATCGATGGCGCGGGCATGATCTTCTACAAACAGCCAATCGCGCACATTTTCGCCTTTACCATATACCGGTAATGGTTTATTATTCCGGATATTATTGATCATTAAAGGAATGAGCTTTTCCGGAAAATGATAAGAGCCATAGTTATTGCTGCAATTGCTCATCACCACCGGCAAACCATAGGTATGGTACCAGGCCATTACAAAATGATCTGATGAAGCCTTGGAGGCTGAGTATGGTGAGCGGGGATCGTACGGGGTTTCTTCGCGGAAGAATCCTTCTTCGCCCAGGGAACCATATACTTCATCGGTTGAAACGTGATAAAACCGTTTTCCCTCCATTTTCATGGGTGATTTTTCCCAGTATTTGCGGCAGATATGCAGTAAGGTAGCAGTACCCAACACATTGGTCTTTACAAATGCCAGCGGATCTATGATCGAGCGGTCAACATGGCTTTCAGCCGCGAGGTGGATCACTGCGTCGAATGCATATTTATCAAACAGGGCCTCGATGCTGGCTGCATCGGTAATATCAGCCCGTTCGAAACGGTAATTGGCAGCATGCTCTACATCTTTCAGGTTTTCCAGATTGCCGGCATAGGTCAAAGCGTCGGCATTTACGATCAAATAATCGGGATACTTGTTTATGAATAACCGCACTACATGCGAACCAATAAAACCGGCTCCACCGGTGATCATGATCTTTTTTGAAAAGGCACTCATAGTATATTATTAAACATAATGCAACGCATAACACTGAAACCAGCGTTATACGTTACCGTAAACGTTTGCTACAGGAATTTATTTCTTCGCCTGGAATTCTTTCGGTTGTTTGAACCATTCATCCTTCGGCAGCGATTTAAAGTACTCATAGGTGACTTTCAATCCCTCTGCGCGGCTAACTTTCGGCGCCCAGCCCAGCATTTCTTTTGCCCGGGTGATATCGGGCTGCCGTTGTTTGGGATCGTCAACAGGAAGTGGTTTATGAACTATCTTTTGGGTTGTACCGGTAAGTTTGATGATCTCTTCGGCAAATTCTTTCAGCGATATTTCATCAGGGTTTCCAATGTTCACCGGCAAATGATAATCGCTGAGCAATAACCGGTAAATACCCTCAATAAGATCATCTACATAACAGAAGCTTCTGGTTTGCGAACCATCGCCAAATACGGTGAGGTCTTCACCACGCAATGCCTGGCCAATGAATGCAGGCAGGGCGCGGCCGTCGTTCAACCGCATGCGCGGACCATACGTATTGAAGATCCGTACAATGCGGGTCTCTACCCCGTGGAAGGTGTGATAAGCCATGGTCATTGCTTCCTGGAAACGTTTGGCTTCATCATATACGCCCCTGGGGCCAACCGGGTTTACATTACCCCAGTATTCTTCATTTTGCGGATGTACCAGGGGGTCGCCATAGATCTCTGAAGTAGAAGCCACCAGTATGCGGGCGCCTTTGGCTTTGGCAAGGCCCAGGCAGTTATGGGTTCCCAATGATCCTACTTTCAAGGTTTGAATAGGGATCTTCAGGTAATCTATCGGACTTGCAGGAGATGCGAAGTGTAGAATATAATGCAGGTCGCCGGGAACATGAATGAATTTGGATACGTCGTGGTGATAAAATTCAAACTGTTCCAGCTTGAATAAATGTTCAATATTACGCAGGTCACCCGTGATGAGGTTATCCATGCCTATTACATGAAAACCTTCTTTTATAAAACGATCGCACAAATGTGAACCAAGAAAACCGGCAGCACCGGTTATTAGCACTCTTTTTCTTGCCATGAATCGGTTAATTTTATTTTTGTTTTACACCATTTTCAGGTTCGGCAATAGCGCGGCCCACACTTTCATAATAAAATCCTAATTCTTTGATAGCGTCTGTTTCGAAGAGGTTACGGCCATCGAAGATCACTTTATTTCTCAACGCAGTTACGATCTTCAGGAAGTTAGGGGTACGGAACTCATTCCATTCGGTGGCAATGACCAAGGCATCGGCGCCTTCCAGGCAATCGTACTGGTTCTCGGCATATTCGATCTTAGTACCCAGCAATGCACGTACGTTATTGATCGCTTCAGGGTCATACGCACAAACGGTAGCGCCTTCTTTTATCAGTTCATCAATGATATATAAGGCCGGTGCTTCCCTGATGTCGTCGGTATTGGGCTTGAATGCCAGGCCCCATAAAGCAAACCTTTTTCCTTTCAGATTATTTTTAAAGAACCTTTTGATCTTGGGGATCAGGTGCAGCTTTTGTTTTTCATTCACGTCCATCACCGCATTCAGGATCTTGAAATCATAATTTACTTCGTTTGATGATTTCACCAGCGCCTGTACGTCTTTGGGAAAACAGCTTCCGCCATAACCGATGCCGGGGAACAGGAAACGTTTACCAATGCGCTCGTCGCTGCCAATACCCCGGCGCACCATATCCACATCGGCCCCCAGCCGCTCACACAGCTGGGCTATTTCATTCATAAAGGAGATTTTGGTAGCCAGGAATGAATTGGCGGCATATTTGGTAAGCTCGGCAGAGCGAACATCCATATAAATGATAGGATTACCCGAACGAACGAACGGTGCATACAATTCGCCCATCACTTTGCGGGCCCTTTCAGATGAGGCGCCTATAACCACGCGGTCGGGTTTCATGAAATCTTCCACCGCTACCCCTTCGCGTAAAAACTCGGGATTCGACACAACGTCAAAATCCCCTACGTATGTTTTTGCAACTGCTGCATGTACTTTTTCAGCAGTGCCTACCGGCACAGTACTTTTATCTACAATAACTTTATAATCGGTCATAAGCTCGCCCAGGTCTTTGGCAACGCCCAAAATATATTTCAGATCGGCGCTTCCGTCCTCACCGGGGGGTGTTGGTAATGCCAGGAAAATGATCTCGGCGTCTTTGATACCTTCGTATAAGCTGGTGGTAAAGCGCAACCGTTCTTCCTTAAGATTACGGATGAACAGTTTTTCAAGCCCTGGTTCGTAGATAGTGATCTGGCCCGATGAAAGTTTTTCCACCTTCGATTTATCAATATCAACGCAGGTAACGTCGTTACCAGTTTCAGCAAAGCAGGTGCCGGTTACTAATCCAACGTAGCCTGTGCCTACAACAGCGATTTTCATTTTAAGGTTGTTTTAATATTTCCTGAACATTACTGTTTATTAATAAACTCCAATACCTTACCGGTAATGAATTGGAGCTGTTCCATACTTAATTCGGTATGCATAGGGAGGGATAATACTCGCTCGGTGAGCCAGTCTGTCGTCTTCAACTCAAACCTTGAACCACCAAAAGCCTCGAACATTTTCTGCCGGTGAGCGGGTACAGGATAATAGATCATGGAAGGAATGCCATGATCGGCCAGGAACTGGTGCAGGGCATCGCGGTTTACCCCTTCCAGCAACAAAGTATATTGATGAAATACATGGCTGCTGTAAGGCGCCCTGTAAGGAACCGTGATCCTGGGATTGCCGGCAAAAGCCTTATCATAAAAATCGGCAGCGCTGCGGCGTGCGGCAATGTATTCATCTAAAAGTGGCAGCTTTACATTTAAAATAGCGGCCTGTATGCTATCGAGCCGGCTGTTACAGCCAACGCGTTCATGGTAATATCTTTTTTTCATACCGTGATTGGCCACCATATGCAAAGCTTCAGCCAGCTTATCATCGTTGGTAAAAATGGCGCCGCCATCACCAAAACAACCCAGGTTCTTGGAAGGAAAGAAAGAAGTGGTACCAATAGTACCCAATGTACCCGTTTTTTTGCGGGTGCCATCGCTCAATTGAATATCGCCACCGATTGCCTGCGCATTATCTTCAATTACCGGAATATTGTGCCGGTTGGCGATCTCGAGTATGGCTTCCATATTCGCAGCATGGCCGTATAAATGAACCGGGATGATCGCTTTCGTTTTAGGTGTAATGGCCTTTTCAATAGCAACCGGATCGATACAATATGTTTTGGGATCAACTTCTACAAAAACAGGTGTCAGGTTCAGCAGGGCAATTACCTCAGTGGTGGCAATGAACGTAAATGAGGGAGTGATCACTTCATCACCCGGTTTCAGATCCAATGCCATTAAAGCGATCTGTAAGGCATCCGTTCCGTTGGCGCAGGGAATAACATGTTTTACGCCCAGGTACTTACTTAAGGCAGCAGCAAAGTCCTGCACCGCTTTTCCATGAATGAAAGCGGTACTGTTGATCACTTCCTGAATAGCCGCATCTACTTCAGCTTTTATCTTTGCGTATTGCTGCTTTAAATCAACCATTTGAATGGGCTGCATATCAACTCCTTTTTTTATCGAAATGGGCACAAACGTACTGCAAAAAAATGGTGTTAACAAGCCTAACCGAAGGCTGGAGGCACTGAAAAGCGGGCACCTGGAACCATATACCGAATTATTGTGGTGTATAATCAGTGCCCATTCTAATGGGATTTTATATGCATAACTTCTATAAAACCGCTAATTTGCCCTTTTTGTCTATTCTGGCGATAAAAACGACATTTGTTGGCTGAATTAAATCATTACCGTGCACCTGTTTATTTATAATATCTTTTTGTTCATATACGCTATTGGCATCCGTATTTCCTCACTCTGGAATCCCAAGGCCCGGTTATGGCTGAATGGGCGCGAGGATATCTGGCTGAAATTACAGAACATGCTTAACGCAGAAGGCCAAGGGCGGAAGGCCAAAGGCGAAAGGCAGCAAACAGAAGGCGCGCATCAAAACGCCGGGGGCTCTCCCCCGCCACCAGCCACCAGCCACTCACCGCTGGTCTGGATGCATTGCTCTTCCCTGGGCGAATTCGAGCAGGGCCGGCCGGTGATGGAAGCCATCAAACGGCAATATCCAAATGCCAAAGTATTACTCACCTTCTTTTCTCCCAGCGGTTATGAGGTGCGGAAAAAGAACTCCGGGGCCGATTACGTGTTGTACCTGCCAATGGATTCAAAAGCCAATGCCCGCAGGTTCATTAACCTCGTTCAACCCGACCTGGTGGTATGGATCAAATACGAATACTGGTTCTATTATTTGACCGAATTGAAGAAAAAACAGATCCCCCTGCTGCTGGTATCGGGCATATTCCGGAAAGACCAGCCTTTCTTCAAATGGTATGGCCGGTTGCACTGGTACATGCTGGAAAGCTTCGATCACCTGTTTGTACAAACCCAGGCGAGCAAGCAATTATTGGGCACCATCGGTTTTACCAATAACGTTACTATTAGCGGCGATACCCGGTTCGACCGGGTGGCGCAAATAGCCGAGCAGTTTCAACCGGTTGACAAGATCGCAGAATTTTGCGGCGACAGCCAGGTCATCGTTGCCGGCAGCACCTGGCCTGAAGATGAAGAGGAAATGGATCACTACGCGAACAGCCATCCGGAAATAAAGTTTATCATCGCTCCGCATGAAATAAACGAAGACCACCTGAAAGAAATAGAGAAGCTGTTCAAACGCAGCGTAAGGTATTCAAAGCTCACTGTTCCCAGCAGTTCACCGGTGCCTATTCCCCGCAACCGCCAACTCAACATTGAACCACCCAATACATTGATCATAGATAATATTGGCATGTTATCTAAACTGTACAAATATGCTACTATTACCTATGTCGGCGGTGGTTTTGGCGACGATGGTGTGCACAATGTACTGGAAGCAGCGGTATATGGGAAACCGGTGGTATTCGGGCCTGTGTACGATAAATACATTGAAGCTGTTGAACTGGTACAGCAGGGCGGCGCTTTTGTCATTAATACAGCGCTCGAACTGGAAAAAACATGCGAAGAGTTACTAACGAATGACAGTGCCTGGGAGGCAAGCTGTCAGGCCGCCCGTAATTATGTATATAATAATAAAGGCGCCACCGACACGATCATGCATTATATTCAGGAAAAGCGTCTTTTAACCAGCTGATAAAAATGGCGGGTGCTTTCTTTGTTTTCATCCCAACCCAGTTTTACTTTTAATTCTCTTTCGATCCAGTACTGGGCTTCGGGCAGTATGCGAAAACTGTTGATGGTCTTAATACTGCGTTCATACATTACTTCATCATTGCGGAAGAGCTCGCTGATAAATACGAAGCGGTCATTAATGCCGATAGCCCTGCGCAGGTCGCGTACCGGCGCATCATTCAGCACGTGGGCCACTTCCTTCACCTCTTCTTTTAACTTTTCATTAAGGGAGGCCTCTTTTGACGCCATTACTTCGTTCAATTCTTTTACTGCCTGTTGATGGGCAAGTGTGGGAATTTCGCGTAAGGGATCAAATTTCCACCCATTCTGCTCAACCTTCTGGGCTTCCTGATGATGGCCGTTATTATTTTTTTCCACAGTGCCGTTATTGCCGTTCACTGCTGCAACCGGTGTTGGCACTACAACCGGTATTTCCTCCGGAGCTTCCTGTACTTCAACGGGTGGCGTTTCCACTACAACGGGCGAAGGCACTGCCTTGGGAGGCGTTTGGGTAGTTTTCTCTTCCTTAGTTGGTATATGTCGTTGTTGATAGCTATGACCATTAGCCGCCGGCATCACCACTGCCACTTTGCTGGAATTTACAGGCCGGTGAGTGGACGTTGACATCTGTACCAATTCTGTTTCAATTAATTGAGTAGTTACTAATAGTTGAAACGGATCGGCATTTTGTGCAAATTGTTCATTTAATTTGCCAATAAGTTGTGCTAAACGTTCCATAATAAGCGGGTACTTTTTTATGGTTAGAGTTAATTGATTGATGGTTAGAGCTAATTGATAAAGTTAACAATTATTGTACCTATTTCCGTTAACATGTTTATAGAACCTAATATATCGGGTGAACGCCGGGGCAGTATTGAAGTGATTTGCGGGTCTATGTTTTCCGGAAAAACGGAAGAATTGATCCGGAGACTAAAACGGGCAAAGATCGCCAACCTGCGGGTAGAAATCTTTAAGCCTAAGATAGATGTGCGCTATGATGCGCAGAACATCATCTCACATGATGAAAACGCCATTCTGAGTACACCTATTGATAACTCCCAAACTATATTATTATTGCATGGAGATGCGGATGTAATTGGTATTGATGAAGCTCAATTTTTCGATGATCAGTTACCGGATGTTTGTGATCAGCTGGCCCTGAAAGGGATCAGGATCATTGTTGCCGGACTGGATATGGATTATACCGGTAAACCATTCGGGCAAATGCCCTTTCTGTTATCCAAAGCCGATTTTATAACGAAGCTGCACGCCATTTGCGTTAAATGCGGCCATATTGCCAATTATTCGTTTCGTAAAAAAACTGACAAAAGCCAGGTGCTGCTCGGCGAAAAAGATACCTATGAACCCAGGTGCAGGAAGTGTTATTATGAGCGAAGTTGAAAAGTTAACAAGTTTATAAAGTTAATAAAGTTGAGAAAGCTGAAAAAGAGGAATGCCGAAGTATAATCGTGAGCTCGAAGAATAAAGAACCATAAACCACAAACCATAAACCATAAACCACAAACCATAAACTCTTTCCTAGTAAACCAAAACAACACTTAAAACAAAACCGTCTTGAACCATATACTTACCCTTATTAAAAAAGATCTCTTGCTTGAAGTGCGGCAGCAATACACTTTCTACGGAATCTTATTGTATGTAGCATCTACCATTTTTGTATTATACCTGGCGATGGGCCAGCCCGAAGAAAAAGTATGGAATGGCTTGTTCTGGATGATCCAGTTGTTTATTTGTGTGAATGCAGTAGCCAAAAGTTTTCTGCAGGAAAGCCAGGGCCGCATGCTCTACTTTTATACGGTGGCCGGCGCCCGCGATTTCATGCTCTCGAAATTATTATTTAATGCGGGGTTGATGGTTCTTATGAGTATTGTAAGCCTGCTGTTATTCCAATTGCTCATGGGTAATCCGTTACAGAATCCCTTCCGGTTCATTGGATTTGTTTGCCTTGGCGGTTGCAGTTTAAGCCTTGTATTCACTTTCCTGGCTGCCATAGCGGCACGTGCCCGCCAGGGAGCTGCCCTGATGGCCATCCTGGGTTTTCCGCTGATCATTCCGCAGGTACTGTTGCTCATGCGCATGTCGAACACAGCCTTCGCCGATGTTATACAGGCCGGCCTGTGGCAGATCATCTTTTTGCTGATCGGGCTCGACGTGCTGGTGATCGCCCTGGCTATCATCTTGTTCCCGTTTCTTTGGAAGGATTGAGCTGTTACCGGTTACCGGTTTGCCGGTTTCCGGGGCTTCAGCGCGGCGAGGCCCGGCACCCGGCGCCTGGTACCCGGTAACCAATGATTACGATGACCCGACATTCATCCATATAACATTCAGACAGACATAAACAACCTTCTATTTAACTTCTTTTCCCCTAATTTTGCCCCACCTATTTTGGATCATTGGGTGGTACGATTGCTTTCAGGTACCAATGATCATTCAACAAACTACAGGACTCTATGCGCCAGTACTGGTGGAAAATACTAAGCATTGTACTACTGATCTATACCTTTATTGCAGGTCTTTTGATTCCGCTTCCCTATGAAACAGCTTATGCAAGCAGCAACCTGTACGAAAGCATGCGCAATTTCTTCTTTCATGTGCCCATGTGGTTCAGTCAGCTCGCTTTAATTACTGTTTCCCTGTTTTATTCCATAAAATACTTGCGTAACCCCAATCCTACGTACGACATTTATGCCACGGAATTTGCCCGCACCGGAACGGTATTGGGTGTGCTGGGGCTCATTACCGGCGCCATTTGGGCACAATATACCTGGGGGGCTGCCTGGAGCAACGATCCCAAACAGATCGGCGCAGCCATTGCACTGCTGATCTATGTTGCCTATTTTGTATTGCGTAACTCCATGCCTGATATGGATAAAAGAGGCCGGGTTGCGGCTGTATATAATATTTTCGCATATTTTATTTATATACCGATGATCCTGATCTTACCGCGGCTGACAGAATCACTGCATCCAGGTGGTAAGGGTTCAGAAGGGAATCCCGGCCTTGGTGGCAGCAGCCTCGATGCAACCATGCGCCTCGTTTTCTGGCCCGGCGTGCTGGGCTGGATCCTTTTATCTACCTGGATATCCACCCTCAGGCTGCGCGTTCGATTACTGGAAGAGAAAAAACATTCCGCATAAACTATTGTATGAAGCAACTAATTGTAACCCTGATCGTTTTATTTGTCCATTTACTGGCGAGTGCCCAGGACTCTGTGACCCATGTTGACCAAACGCGCACCGGTTTATATGCCGGAGGCAAGATCTATGTTGTGCTGGTTGTTGCGGTAACTATCCTGGTGGGTTTGTTCCTGTATGTGATCCGGCTCGACAGAAAGATTACCAAACTTGAGAAGAACAGCTAGTGGCCGGTAGTAAGTAGCGAGCAGGTTTGCTCGATTTTATCCTGACCACCTGACAATTTTTAACTTTGAAATGAACGCGGTGGAATGAAACGTTAGATGAATTGGTTTGAAGTTATAGCGGTAGCGATTTTTTTTTGATTTTAATGAAGTAAATGGATTGGGTGGAGCGGTTGCGGTTGAAGTCTCACAAGCCACTAGCCATTTACCACTAGCTTGTCATATACTGCTCAATACATAAACAAAAACAGCTTAGTCATGTCAGATTACAGTTTTTTTGGCGCGGTGGAAAAGAGCTTCGATAAAGCCGCGCAATTTACCGCCTGGGATCCCGGTATCCTGGAACAGATCAAACAGTGCAATGCCGTATACCGCATGCATTTCCCGGTTAAAATTGGCGATAAGATAGAAGTGATCAAAGCTTATCGCGTACAACACTCCCATCACAAACTGCCCTGTAAGGGTGGTATTCGTTTTGCCCTGTCAGTGAACCTCGATGAGGTAATGGCCCTTGCCGCCCTCATGACCTACAAATGCGCCATCGTGAATGTGCCGTTTGCCGGCGCCAAAGGAGGTATCACGATCGACCCTAAAAAATATACGCCGTATGAACTGGAAAAGATCACCCGGCGCTATACGTCAGAATTAATTAAAAAGAATTTCATTGGACCCGGCATCGACGTTCCCGCACCTGACTATGGTACCGGCGAACGGGAAATGGCGTGGATCGTTGATACCTATACAAGCATGCGCCCCGGCGAAATAGATGCACTGGGTTGCGTAACCGGAAAACCGGTTACCCAGGGTGGTGTACGCGGCCGCCGCGAAGCAACCGGACTCGGCGTTTTCTTTGGACTGCGTGAAGTATGTTCCATGAAAGATGTGATGGATAAACTGGGATTACCGGTTGGCGTGGAAGGCAAACGGGTAGTTGTGCAGGGTTTGGGGAACGTAGGGTACCATACGGCCAAATTCTTTCAGGAACATGGCGCCAGGATCGTTGGCTTAAGCGAATACGAAGGCGCTATCTACAACCTAGACGGGCTCGACATCGACAAAGTGGTTGAACACCGCAAAACAAAAGGTTCCATTCTGAATTTCCCCGGCAGCACCAATTTTACCAAAAATACCGATGCCCTGGAAATGGAATGCGATATCCTGATCCCTGCAGCACTGGAGAACGTGATCAATGGCCAGAATGCACCCAATATAAAAGCAAAGATCATTGGAGAAGCCGCCAACGGGCCACTCACGCCTGAAGCCGATGAGATCTTCGCCAAAAGGGGCATCCTGGTAGTACCGGATATGTACCTCAATGCCGGCGGTGTAACCGTATCATATTTTGAATGGCTGAAGAACCTTAGCCATGTACGTTATGGCCGCATGGAAAAACGCTTTACAGAAAACCTGAACAGCCATATACTTGGTCAAATTGAAGAGCTGACCGGCAAGAAAGTAAATGGAAAAGAAAAAGAGCTCATCATGCATGGCCCTGAAGAGGTAGATCTGGTACGCAGTGGTTTGGAAGAGACCATGATCACCGCCACCCGCGAGATCATGGAAGTGTGGAAAAGCAATCCGCAGATCCCTGATATGCGTACAGCCGCCTACGTGGTAGCCATCAATAAAGTAGGTACCAGCTATGCCGAGCTGGGCATATTCCCATAGGCTTGATAAAGAACTATATATTTATATCCCATCTGGTAATACCAGGTGGGATGTTTTATTTAAGACCGCTCGTATCGTTACACTTTGATTAAATCCATATTTTTCAGACACCGCACCTATTCTGCCTTCCGTTTTTCGTCGACCGCAGCTTCACCAAATAATACATCCTTATACTTATTATACAGGAACGACACTACCAACAATAGCACACCCAACGAAATAAAGGATAATGTTTTGGTTATGGTGCCCGAACCGGCCAGGTCGTACACGAACAACTTGATCAACGTAACGAGGAACAGACCGATGGCCGCCAGGCGCAGGTGTTTTTGCTTTTTTTGAATGCCCACTACGACCAGCATCATGGCATATAGCCCCCACACGATGCTCAGGCCTAATTTATATTGATTACCGGAACCCGAAACAGCTGTCCAGCATAAATATTCAGCACTAAGAAAAGCCAGGCACACACCATGCACGAGCAGCGGCCAGCCCTTTTGCACCCATGGTTCGGTGACGAATGCTTTAATGGTTCGGGAGCCGGTGTACAATGTAAAAGCAGTAATGCCAATGACAACATACCTGATCGCAAATTCGAGCGCACCAAAATAAGTGCCTCCATTTTTAAACCAGGTGTTTGTCAACCCATTTAAAACACCCAGCGCCTGCGTCACTAACAGGAACATCATCAACCCAATGGCGGCCAGTGCAAAAGTCGCCAGCATTTTACTGCGAAACCATCGCTGGTTAATTAACGTACAAACCGTGGTGAATACCATCGAATACAACAACAATACGACAAAGCCGAATGCCGGGATGCCGGTATCGTCCAATACATAAAATGGTTCATAGGGCGATGCCGTACTGTTCAGCTGCCTGAAATAACCGTTTATCTCGAGATGAAAAATGAAATAACAGGTGATCAATAACAGGGCGGGTAACACATAATTATAAAATACGAGATAAATACTGCCTGTCTCCAGGGCCGTTTGATATTTCTTATTTCTGTTATAATAAACAATAATACCCTGGGCAACAGCCACCAGCAAACCCGTTGCAAACACAATATTTATAAACGAATGAACAGCCAGTTTATCAGGGAAGGTAAAGCGCGCTGCATGATTGAACCAATCGTGCACCAGGCTTAAAAAGCTCAGCGCAGCCAGCCCTACCCCCAGCCTTTCATAAGCCGGCGCCTGGCGGGTGCGGCCGATCACAAATACCAATACCGCTTCGGCTGTCCATAACAGGGTAACCCAGTTACCATCCAGCTGCACTGGCACGGCAATGGTACAAAATACGATCACCAATCCCAGGATCAGGTAATACAGCGACCGGTCGGCCAGTTGTAACCGCCGGATCAGCTGGCTTACACCCAGATGAATACCCGCATTCAACAGTGTAAAAAGGCCCGCATAATTTGCAGCGGACTCCTGTTTCATCAGCGCATAACCAAAACCATAGAAGATAAAGGCATTGCCTAACAGGATCAAAACATCGTGTAACCCGTACTGCTCTCTTTTAATGATCTTGTAACCCAGGAATGTAGCATAAAACAGCAGGAAGTAAATGCCCAGGTAGCTCCAGGCGACAACTTTATGCTGACTGTACTCAAAGCTGAAAATGAACCAGCTGATATAAATGATCCAGGTAAGTGCGAAAGCTGCATAAAACAGGGACTTCCAGTACTTGCGTAATGACACGATCAGGATGCCGCTATTTATAACCGCGATGTACGCAAAGAAGACGGCATAGCGGCCGGAGTTATCGCTCAATAAAAATGGAATGGCGTACGCACCTATTTGCGCCAGATGCGCGATGATGACGCGATTGTACATAAATGCCGCATATACCGTACCGGCGGTAAACACCAGCATCAGTGCAAAAGCACCGGTCTGCGGCATCAGCTGGTAAAAGCTATATGCTGTATATGTGATAAAATATAACACGGCCAGTCCACCGCCCATCAGTACACTGCTATAAGCCTCATATTTTTTCTTCAGCCATACAGCTACGCCTATCAGGGCCGCTCCGCACAAATACCCCGCGATCACTCTCAACAGCGGGCTCACCATATCATGATCGATGGCGTATTTGGCGCCGATGAAAATACCTATAATGGTCACCAGTATGCCCACCTTGCTGGCAACATTCTTTCCAATAAATTCTTCAAACGAGGAGGTAGAACGGGGCGATCTTGTAATGGCAACCTTTCTTTGCGGCGGTGTCGGCGGTTTGGGGGCAGACGGGCGAGGCGCTTCAATTACTTCTTTTACCTCGATGGTTGTTACTTCAGATTGCTGTTCCGGTTCTACCGGCGAAGTATAGTTTATCGACAGTTTTAAAGCCTGCAGTTCCTCGATCAATTCAACCAGCTGGGTGCTGATGGCTGTATGCTGATGCGATAATTCCTGAATACGGCGGGTCAGCGCTTCAATTTTCTCATGGATAGCTTTATCCATAAACGGTTTGTTGGTTGCGCTAAAGAACGCATAAAAACCGTTAATAACAACTTAAATTCCAAACTCAGGCAGGGATTCAAGTAATTGCAGCTGATTATTTTTCCTAATATATCCAAAACAGACCGACCCATTGGTGATCACCAGGTAAGGAACGGGTACAGCCATGTTATATCGTAATACCTGTTGCAATACATCATCGCTCAGGGGCACTTCCATACCCTTACATTCAACCATGAGCCAGGGTTGATGCTGCTTATCGTATATCAGGATATCGAAACGCTTTTTTAATTCGCCCAGCCTGATCTCTTTTTCAACGGCTGTCAAGGCAGCCGGATATTTCATTACCTGTAACAAATATTGCAGAAAATTCTGCCGGACCCACTCTTCAGAAGTCAACCGCAGCCACTGCCGGCGGCATTCATCAAAAATAAATTCTTTCTCTTCTTCTTTTTTCAGGCGGAATGGGAAAGAAGGATACTCAATCCTGATCATGGCATCAAAACTACAATTTGTTGCTTATAAGGCACTCCAATAAACTACCGGCTTTACTGTTTGTTATTACTAAAAAACAGGGCGTTTTGCCCAAAATAAACGAAATTTATTGATGAACATAAACCTTTCGCAATCCAACGGCCTGGTGCTTCCCTAGCTTGGATAAATTAAATTATCAGATGAAAACAAAAGAAGAAATAGTTAAGAACTGGCTGCCCCGCTATACCGGCGAAACCCTGGATAATTTTGGCGAATACATCCTGCTTACCAACTTCAGCAATTATGTAAAGATGTTTGCCGAATGGAATAACGTTCCCATTACCGGCGTTGACCGTCCCATGCAATGCGCTACCGCAGAAAATATCACCATTATTAATTTCGGGATGGGTAGTCCCACAGCTGCTACGGTGATGGACCTGTTAACCGCTATTGAACCGAAGGCAACGCTGTTCCTGGGTAAATGCGGCGGCCTGAAAAAACGCAACAATATCGGCGATCTTATTTTACCGATCGCAGCCATCCGTGGCGAAGGTACTTCCAACGATTATTTTCCGCCAGAAGTGCCTGCCCTGCCGGCATTCGCCCTGCAAAAGGCGGTATCTACCACGATCCGCGATTATGGCATCGACTACTGGACCGGCACCGTATATTCCACCAACCGCCGCGTTTGGGAGCATGACGAACATTTCAAGGAATACCTGCAAAAGATCCGTGCTTATGCCATTGATATGGAAACAGCCACTATCTTTTCAGTGGGCTTCTATAATAAAATTCCAACCGGCGCGCTGCTGCTGGTAAGCGATCAACCCATGGTGCCCGAAGGCGTAAAAACCGAAGAAAGCGACAAAAAGGTCACCGCCAATTTTGTGGAACGGCATGTGCGTATTGGCATCGATTCGCTGAAACAACTGATCAATGATGGACTAACGGTGCGACATCTTAAGTTTTGAGTTTGTGGTTGGTGGTTTGTGGTTTGTGGTTCAATAACTCAATAACTTAATAACTTAAGACTTTGAACTAAGGAACTCTATATACAGGATACCTCAGATAATCCGGTTCGAAGTAGGGAGAGTTCCTGTACACAAAATCGAGTTGCGCCGAGGCGCTTCGGGCAAAAGCGGTATCGCTTGCCCGTTTTATTTCCAGCTGCTTTTTAAGTTCCGGATGTTCGTTGAGGTATAAGGCAGCAATATCTTCAAATGCATACGCACTGTACCCTTCTTTCCTGCCCAGGATGGCATCAAAATAATTCCAGGCAAAATAAGAATCATCGGCCTGCGGTTCCAGCACCGTCACCAGGAACCGGTTCGCCTCCTGGTTCAATGGAATATAATAATCTCCCTTCCTGAATTGCATGGCCTGCTTCTTTTTACTCACCACAACATCCGTATTCAGGTGATGCATTTCATACTGCCGGGGAAGGGTCTTGTAATCTTCAATACGATATACCTCCACTTCTATACTTGTATCTTTTGACAAAGGTGTCATTTGCACCTTATTGATCTTCAGCAGATCGATCACCTTCCACCAGCCTTGCGGCACAATGTAGGCATTGGGCTTTTCAATGGTAGTTCTGGCTGTATAAAAATTGTAATAGGGCAATTGCTTTTCATACGGTTTGGTTCTGTCATAATACAGCCGCGGCCAACCAGACACTTCGCTGTTCTTATAACCGGCCTCATACCCTTTAAATAAGACCTGCTCCCGGCGGGTAGTATCCAGTTTCCAGCTCACCGGGAAACTGTTTGCCGTACGATCCTTTTCTCTCGCCTGCAGCCGCAACTGTTTTATTGCAGCACTGTTCGCAGCCGTAAACTCAATGAACGATTGCATCAGCGCGTAAGTGGCTTTTACCCTTTGCTCATAAGGTTTCAGCATATGCGTTTCGGGCACAAAAGCAAAACTGTGCCATAAGGTGGCATAACCACTGCTGTAACGCGGGCCATCGAAGTAAGCGGTTAAACCAGCATCCGGCGTCTTACCGGCAAAATCAACATAGGGCACCAGGTCATAACCCTTTCCCTTCATCAATTGGTACAGACCCGGTTCAAACCGGGTATGTAAATATTCGCCCATTTCGCCGCCCATTTTTGAATGCTGGGTGGCCAGCAGCGTCATCACGTGCTGATAGTCGGCCCCGTTGCTCACATGGTTATCGATAAACACATCGGGATCGCACAGGTGAAAAATGGCAGCAAAGGAGCGGGCTTCCCTGGAATCACATTTGATAAAGTCGCGGTTAAGATCGAGGTTTTGCGAATTACCGCGGGAGCCAAAGGCGGCCGGCCCGTTTTGATCGACGCGGTACCAGGGGCTGCGGTTCAAACAGCCGCCAATATTGTACACCGGGATGATGGCCAGCACCACATTGGCGGGCAGCTTTACTTTGTTGGCGGCAATATCCCGAACCAGCAGCATGCTGGCGTCAATGCCATCCGGTTCGCCGGGGTGAATGCCGTTATTAATAAGAATGATCCGTTTATTTTTCCGGCGCAGGCTGCCCATGTCGAAATCACCGTCGGTTGACACCACTACCAGGTGCAGCGGAAAACCGGCATCTGTAGGCCCCATCGTAAGCATTTTTACGGAAGCCGAGCGGCTGTCCATCATTTTCCACCAGCTGATGATCTCGTGGTAAGTGGGCGTTTCTTTGCCCTGCGATTGTTCGAATTTGGTGAGTATCGACTGGCTGAAGAGAAAAACGGGTAAACCAAGTAGCAGGAATACAGGTAATATTCTCATAGTGTGACTGTTGGGGGCTGATTTTTGATTTCTGATTTCGGGATTTTGAGATTTCGAGATTTTCCTGTCTGCAACATGCACTAAAGACCGGGCACCTCTCCGACCTCAGACTTCCGATCTCTGACTTCTGATTTCTGATTTCGAGATTTTGAGATTTCGAGATTTTGAGATTTCGAGATTTCCCATGTGCAACATTCCTCTCCAACTTCCGACCTCGGACTTCCGACCTCTGACTTACGACTTCTGACCTCGGATTTCCGACCTCCGACTTCCGACCTCGGACCTCCGACCTCGGACTTCCGACCTCGACCTCCGGAAATAAAAAAACCTCCCGCGCGAACGGGAGGAAAAAACAAAAAAAATAATATTATTCGAGATAACTGGAATTCGCCATACCGCCTCTATGCAGAGACATGAAAGCCAACTACCTTATTTCGCAAGGGTATTGATCTTTTTAGCCAGCTTGCTTTTCAGGTTAGCGGCTTTATTCTTATGGATAATACCTCTTTTAGCTAATTTATCGATCATAGAAGCTACTTCAGGGAATTCTTTGGTAGCCTCGGTGCCAGTCTTGATTGCTTTCAGATCACGGATGGCATTACGGGTAGTTTTACCGTAATACTTGTTTCTTTCACGTCTTTTAGCAGCTTGACGCACGTCTTTTTTGGTAGCTTTATGATTTGCCATTTCGTTCCAAAGTTTAGTTCCGAATAATTTTCGGGGATGCAAAGGTAACAATTTGCACCATAAAAAGAAAAATAAAACGGTAAAAATCTTGACTGCCTATCATTTTTCGTGAAACACAGCCGGTTAGCTTAAACAAGCCGGCAGTTGCAATGCGCAGTTTGTTGCTGCCAACTGCCAATGGCCAACCGAGCAGTGGCAAGGTTGTAAATTTTCAGGAACTTTCCAAGGCAAAACATCCGCCCCTTGCAGGTTTTAGCGGCCTACCACCTTTTATAGCGTCAAAAAACACAAATTCAGATAATTTGGCTTCCGTTCCTACCTTTTTTGACCGATATTTGTACCCCGATTTTAAATAACTCAATACACTTTAAGTTTCAATTGCATCCTCATGAAGGATTTTTCGTATATCACCAGTTCCCACCCGGCCTTTATTGAAAACCTGTATCAGGATTTCTTACGAGACCCAAACAGTGTTGATCCCGACCTTAAAAAATTTTTTGAAGGATTTGACTTTGCCGTGGGACAAGGCAAAAACGGGACAAACGGTACAGCAGTAGCAGGTGAAACAACCGGCGCTACCGGCGAAAGTTTCGACTGGAAAAAAGAAGTAGGCGCCTACCGCCTTATTCTGGGCTACCGCAACAAAGGCCACCTGATCGCTAAAACCAACCCTATTCGTCCGCGTAAAGACCGGGGCGCCAATTTAGACCTCGGGTTCTTTGGTTTTACCGAAGCTGATCTCGACAAAACTTTCAATGCAGGCAATATGATCGGGCTGGGCACTACTACCCTGCGCAACATTTTGCAACACCTGCAAAAGATCTACGCATCCCACGTAGGTATCGAGTTCAAATACATCAGCGATCAAAAGAAAGTAGACTGGCTTACCAACGAAATGGAGCGGAACTTCACCAGGCCATTAGCCATCAACAAGAAAAAACGCATCCTGGAAAAACTGAACCAGGGCGTCATCTTCGAAAAGTTCCTCCACACAAAATATATAGGTCAAAAACGTTTCTCACTGGAAGGTGGTGAAACTACCATTGCCGCCCTGGATGAGATCATTACAACTGCCGCCAATAACGACGTACAGGAAGTTGTGATCGGGATGGCCCACCGCGGCCGCCTCAACGTACTGGCCAACATCATGGGCAAGACCTATGAGCAGATCTTCAGTGAATTTGAAGGCACTGCCAAACTTGACCAAACCATGGGCAGCGGCGACGTAAAATACCACATGGGCTATGGCAGCGAAGTGCAAACAGCCGATGGTAAGACCATTCACCTGAAGCTGATGCCCAACCCATCGCACCTGGAAGCCGTTGACCCCGTAGTGGTTGGCTTTGCCCGGGCAAAAGCCGATGTATTATACAAAAGCGAATTCGATAAAATATTACCTATTCTGATCCATGGCGACGCATCTGTTGCCGGACAGGGTGTTGTATACGAAGTGCTGCAAATGAGCGACCTCGACGGTTACTATACCGGCGGCACCATTCACTTTGTGATCAATAACCAGATCGGTTTCACTACCGACTTTGAAGACGCCCGCAGCTCCGATTACTGTACTTCACTGGCCGCCATGATCCAGGCGCCGGTATTACACGTAAACGGCGATGATGCAGAAGCAGTAGTTAAATGCGTTGAAATAGCTACCCGTTACCGCCAGGAATTCAATTCAGACGTGTTCATCGACATGGTTTGTTACCGCCGTCACGGACACAACGAAGGCGATGATCCGAAATTCACCCAGCCGCAGCTGTATTCACTGATCGATAAACACGCCAACCCGCGTGAAGTGTATACCAACTATCTGCTGGAAAATGGCGAATCGGATGCCAAGGAACTGGCCAAGGAAATGGAAAAGAAATTCTGGGCCGACCTGCAGGAACGCCTCGATGAAATAAAGCAGAATCCCCTGCCTTACCATTACCAACAGCCTGAGCTGGACTGGAAGAGCCTGCGCAAAGCCACCGAAGACGACTTTGATAAATCTCCCACTACTGCCATCGATGAAGCCAGCTTCAAAAAAGTATTCGAAGCCCTCATGAAATGGCCTGCCGATTTCAAACCATTGAAAAAGGTAGAAAAGATCATCCAGGACAAAGTAAAACTATTCAACGACGAAGGCAAGATCGACTGGGCAACCGGTGAACTGCTGGCTTACGGCAGCCTGCTGCTGGAGGGTAAGGATGTGCGGATGAGTGGACAGGATGTACGCCGCGGCACCTTCTCACACCGCCATGCTGTACTGCGCGACGAAAATACCGACAAAGCGTACAGCAGGTTGAGCCAGATCCCCGATGCCAAAGGCGAATTCAGAATATACAACTCTTTACTGAGCGAGTATGGCGTACTGGGTTTTGAATACGGTTACGCCCTGGCCAACCCCAATGCCCTGGTATTGTGGGAAGCCCAGTTCGGTGATTTCTGTAACGGCGCGCAAACCATGATCGACCAGTTCATTTCGGCCGGTGAGCAAAAATGGAACCGCATGAACGGCGTTACCATGTTATTGCCCCACGGTTATGAAGGACAGGGTCCCGAGCACAGCAGCGCCCGGATGGAACGCTTCTTACAAATGTGCGCCGAACAAAATATGGTGATCACGAATATCACCACGGCCGCCAACTTCTTCCACGCCCTGCGCCGTCAGCTGGCATGGCCTTTCCGCAAACCATTGGTCAACTTCTCGCCCAAAGCCAACCTGCGTCATGCCGGTACTTATTCGCCCAAACAGGAATTTTTAAGCGGCGGATTCAAAGAAGTGATCGATGATACTTATACAGACGATGCTTCCCGCGTTCGGAAAGTATTGTTCTGCAGCGGCAAAGTGTATTTCGACCTCGCAGAACGCCAGCAAAAAGAAAACAAGAAAGATACCGCCATTGTACGGGTCGAACAGTTATATCCCTTACCTGTTAAACAACTGGAAGAACTGTATCGCAAATACAGCAAAGCCACCTGGTTCTGGGTACAGGAAGAGCCGCTGAACATGGGCGCCGCCTCCTACCTGCAAATGAACCTGAAGAGCATTAACTATGGTGTTATCAGCCGCCAACCCAGCGCTGCTACCGCTACCGGTTATGCCAAGGTACATGCCCAGGAACAGGCAGAGATCATTGATACGGCATTTTCAATATAAACAGAGGGAAGAAGATCAGGCAGCATAAGATGAGTTATTAATTTCAAATGTGGTGAGCTATTGACCATTCACCATTCACCATTGACGATAAATAAGAAACGTTTTTTATGATAGATATAAAAGTTCCGACAGTTGGAGAATCCATTAGCGAGGTTACTTTATTAAAATGGGTAAAGAACAGTGGAGATTATGTTGAACGTGATGAAGTGATCGCTGAGCTGGAAAGCGAAAAAGCCACCTTTGAAGTAAATGCCGAAAAAGCGGGGGTTCTGAAACAATCAGCCCAGGAAGGCGATACCCTTCAAATTGGCGACGTGCTGGCTACTATTGATGAAACAGCAGCCAAACCGGAAAAGAAAGCAGATTCCAACGGAACACCGGCGAAGGAAACGAAGTCAGAAGCCGGAGGTCAGAAGTCAGAAACTCCTGCTACGCAGACGTCTCAGGCGCCTGTAACAGCTGTATCGAACGATCTGAAAGCTACGCCTGTTGCAGCTGCCATCATAGCCGATAAAAAAGTAGACCCCAAATCAGTTACCCCCAGCGGATTCAGCGGTAAGATCGTAAAGAACGATGTACTGGCCGCCCTCTCAAATCCCGGCAAAGTAACCGGCGGCAAACCGCTGTTCAGCCGTGATGAAAGAAGGGAAAAAATGAGCCAGCTGCGCAAAACCATCAGCCGCCGCCTGGTTGAAGCCAAGAATACAACGGCCATGCTCACTACCTTTAATGAGGCAGACATGAGCCGCATCATGGAGATCCGCAGCAAGTTCAAAGACAAGTTCAAGGAAGCGCATGGGGTAAACCTCGGCTTCATGAGCTTTTTTGCCAAAGCCTGCGCCATTGCCTTACAGGAATGGCCTGCGGTAAACGCCTATATCGATGGCGACCAGCTGGTTTACCACGACTACGCTGATATCTCTGTAGCTGTATCTACACCCCGCGGTTTAACCGTTCCGGTGATCCGCAATGTGGAAAGCCTCAGCATGGCTGAAATAGAAAAGAAAGTGATAGAGCTGGCTACAAAAGCAAGGGATAACAAATTATCGATGGATGAATTAACCGGTGGCACTTTCACGATCACCAATGGTGGTGTGTTCGGATCATTGATGAGCACGCCCATCATTAACCTGCCGCAAAGCGCCATCCTCGGTATGCACAAGATCCAGGAACGTCCGATGGCCATTAACGGACAGGTAGTGATTAAACCCATGATGTACCTGGCTTTAAGTTATGACCACCGGATCATTGATGGCCGCGAGTCAGTAAGCTTCCTGGTACGGGTGAAAGAATTACTGGAAAATCCGGAGCTGTTGTTGTTCGGAAAAGATCCGGTTAAAACATTACTGGAATTATAAAAGAGACTTTAATAAATCGAAATGCCCTGTTAGCCAGCCGGCTGATGGGGCATTCTTGTTTCGCATGAAATACTTCTCCCATTTAAACACGGCAGTGCAATTGCTGCAACAGTACAACGGCAGTTTACCGTTCGGGAGTTTTATCAAACAGTTCTTCAGCCAGCATAAAAAATACGGCTCCAAAGACCGGAAGAATATTTCACAATTATGCTATGCTTTTTTCCGCCTCGGAAAAGCGCTGCCAACACTGCCGGCGGAAGAACGGATACTCACCGGTCTGTTTTTATGCAGCGCTGAACCTAATGAATTGCTGCAGCACCTGAAACCGGATTGGGATTCGCAGACGCATTTGTCGTTAGCGGATAAATGGCGACTGATCAGCGACACAGATGCGGCAGCTGGCTTGCTGGCAGTATTTCCCTGGAAAGATGAATTGAGTGCAAACATGGATCATACATCCTTTTGCGCTTCCTTCTTCACCCAACCCGATCTTTTCCTCCGCCTGCGACCCCGCCATGAGGCTGCCGTGAAAAGCAAACTGCAACAGGCAGGCGTCCCCTTCCGCGAGGTCAGCAGGCATTGCCTTGCCCTGCCGAATGCTTCTAAAATAGATACTGTTATTGGCACTGATCGGGAAGCAGTGATCCAGGATCACAGCTCGCAACGCATTGGGGAGCTGATGGAATTCATTCGCAATTCCGCCTTCGCCAAAGCTTCTGCCTCCGATGGTTCTCCTCCCGCAGATGCTATGGCCAATAAGCCGCTCCGGGTATGGGATGCCTGTGCAGCTAGTGGTGGAAAATCAATCCTCGCCACTGATATCTTCAGGCGCATCGACCTCACGGTCTCCGATGTAAGACAATCCATTCTTGTTAATCTTGAAAAACGGTTTGCGGCCGCAGGGATCAGGAACTATCATTCTTTCATAGGCGATCTCTCAACCACAACTTATGACGATCAGGAACCGGGTTTCGACATGATCATCACCGATGTGCCCTGCAGCGGTTCCGGCACCTGGAGCCGAACACCGGAACAACTGTATTATTTCGACCCGAAAAAAATTGACCGCTACAGCGCCCTGCAAAAAAAGATCATCGCACATGCCATTCCCGCCCTGAAACCAGGCGGCTTTCTGTTGTATTGTACCTGTTCGGTATTTAAAAAAGAAAATGAGGAAGTGGTGCAATTCATCGAGGAGCAGCTTTCCCTGCAATTGCTGCAATCGACGTTGTTCACCGGTTATGAGCAAAAAGCGGATACGCTGTTTGGGGCCGTGTTCCAAAAAAAATAAAGCGGTTATTTTTTCAACACTTTGCGGCTGTAGATCCGTTTGCTGTTGTTATACAAAACAACTTCATAAATGCCAGGGCTCCAGCCCGGGACCATTACTGTTGTGCTGAAATAACCTGCTGGTTTGGCCGTTTTTTTAGCATAAACAATGCGCCCCCTCATATCAGTTATCTGTAAACCCATGTTATTGATCACCTCGGGCGTGTTCACCACTACGGTTAATTGCTGATCGAAGGGACTTGGCAACGCCATCAACGTGTTATCGGGGAAACAAACCGAATGGATCGGCTGTTGCAGGTTGGCTATTTCAAGAACCGTATCTACAGAACGCATGGCCTGCAATACCCGGTATTGAATGGGCCCGCCGGCTGCTTTTATCGTATCGCGGTATGTATAACTGTTGGCTTTAAACGATAATGAAGTGGAAGCAGTCTGACCAATGGTCATAAAACCGGTTTCTCCGGGTAATTTTCGTTGGATGGTATACAGCGAGCTGGTATCGTCCTTGCTGTTCCAGTTCACCGACACAATACAATTATCAAAGGCGGTACCGGCGCTTGCATATTGTTTGGTAAGTATGGCAACGGCCTTTTTCATATCAGGGATACCATACCCATACTGAAACTCGGGATTTGCTGATTTGCTGCCGCTTTTTTGCAGCGCATCCATGATCTGCATACTGCTAAGCTCGGGAAACACCTGCCACAGGCAGGCTGTGAGACCCGCCATATTTGGACATGCATACGATGTGCCTGTGCCCGCAACAGGCTGCCAGTTCTGCGGATGTGCTACATAGGCATTCACACCTACAGCAACGACATTTGGTTTTAATACCCCTGCACCATTCGGTCCCCAGCTGCTGGAATAGCCAATATTTCCATTAATGTCTACAGACCCCACGGTGAGCACATTTTCAGCGTCAGCAGGCACAGCCACGTATTTCAGGTCAGATGCCTCGCCGCCGGAATTACCGGCCGCTACCACGACCAGTATTCCTTTTTTTGCAGCCAGATTGGCCCCCAGCGTGATCATCGCCGTCTTACCGTCGCGTTGGGCATGGGAGTAATTAAAAATGGCATTGTCAAAAACGTTATATCCTAATGAAGAGGAGATCATGTCAACGCCAACACTGTCGGCAAACTCAGCAGCCACTACCCAATTCTGCTCTTCTACCGGGTATTCCGTAGCTACATCTTCCGTGCGTAATAACCAGTAGCTGGCGTGCGGTGCGGTGCCCACCAAAACACCCGGCCGGTTAGCAGCCAAAAGCGAAAAAACATTGGCGCCATGCGAATTATCTTCGTTTACACTGGCTTCGTTCTTTACGTAATCCCAGGTACCCAGGATCCGTCCCTGTAACCGTACACTGTCGAATGCCGGGTTGCTAAGGTAGTTCTGAAAACCTGCATCCAATACGGCAATGGTTACGCCGCGACCGGTAAAACCCAGTTGATGCAGCCAGTCGCCATTATGGATATGGATCTGGTTGTACATCTGGCCATAGTCGATGGCGGCAGTACCTGTTCGGCCGCTTACCTGGTTCATCGAAGCCGGCAATGTAACTGTTTCACTGGCCAGCGTAGCCGAAACACTACTATTGCCGGTGGCCATTCTGGGTGCAATGCCGTTCGACTTCTTTACAAATGGAAATGCATTGATCCGGGCAAGTGCACCGGCATCAGTGGTTTTGATCAAAACCTGGTTCAACCATTTCGACACATTTATTATGGTAACATTGGGAATGCTGCGGATACTATCAAGATATGCGGTACTGACTGGCAGATCGGTTGAATCGTAGCTGATCTTGTACCTGGTACGGCGGGCCATTGATTTTGCCGACAGGTAAGCTGCCGGATCTGATAATGTATAGGCAGCGCCTTTTTTATCAGTGAACTGAACAATGTAACGGGAGAATTGAGCTTGCGTATAACCGGTAGCAGCAGTTAACAGTGCCAGCAGCGTAGCTAGTCTTTTCATGGCAGGTTATTGTTAATGGTAGATAGCCTTCGGTTTAACCGATCATAGCGACTAGTTATGATCGACAATGGTCATTTTCAAACCAAACCCCTGCTTGTATGCTGCGGAGGTAGTGGTAGGCGGTTGGTATTCCCAGATCTCAACTTCTTTATATACCAGTCCAATATTCTTTGCATATTTTTCAACCCAGTAAGTTTTGGAAGCAGGGATGCCCGTTTCCAACGGCAGGTTGGTTGAATCAGCGATCTGCACAACGGTAATTGTGCTATCGTAATTTTTATTACCGAATTGTGCGGCTACACCTACATCCTGGTAAGTATAATCCCAGGTTTGAATATCTTCATCATTGCTGAACTCGAACAATTCACCATAAGGATTGCTGGGGATATAGCCATTACCCCGCCAGCTAAAACCGTCTTTTACGGGTATGGCCAGTTTGATGTACCTGAAATTGCCTTCCTTCACTTCTATCTTTTGTTGGCCGGGAATTACTTGGTAAGTGAGTACGGCGTTCCAGTCAGCTTCGTGCCCACTGGCCGTATCGCGCAGGTAGCGCACTACGCGCCAGCCGGCGCGGCCCAGGTTATCAGTGGCAGGTCCTTCCACAGTATCTTTGGCAAAGTAGGTTACCGTTGTATCTTTTTGTCCGAAATTAACGAACCGCGTAGAGTCAAGGAGGTAGATCACATATTTACCCGTTTGCATGGGTAAAAAAGCTTCCACGGGATCCGAAACAATATCATCGGTTTTCTTTTCGCATCCGCTTAACTGGATACCTAAAAAAACGACTCCGGCAGTAATTGCAGTTAAAAAACATTTCTTCATACAACAGTTTGTAAAACAGCTACTTTGTTACAGGACAACCATGGGGATTATTAAGTTGCAGCCACAAATTAAAAAACCATCCCGACTAAAGCCGGGATGGTTGTAACGTTGATTCACATCTATTTATTGCCTGAAAATCAGGCTAATTGTCCGCGTTGGATGACGCCGCCGCCGATCACATCATCGCCTTCATAGAACACTGCGCTCTGGCCGGGCGCAATGCCTTTGGCATAATGGGAGAACTGTACCCGCACGCCGTTTTCATGGTTGTACAGGCTGGCCAACGCTCCTTTGTCTTTATAGCGGATTTTTGTAATAGCCTCTGTTCCATCCGTAATACCATCGTACTTGATCCAGTTGATCTTACTTACGAGCATATCCTGTCGGTTCAAATCATCTTCTTCGCCCAGCATCACCGTATTGGTTTCGGGAATGATATTGGTAACATATACAGGTTTACCAAATGTAATATCCAGGCCTTTGCGCTGGCCAATGGTATAGAAAGGATAGCCTTTATGTTTTCCTAACACTTTACCGCTCTTATCTACAAAATTGCCACCCAATACTTTTTCTTCGAGTCCGTCTACCCTTCTTTTCAAAAAACCGCGGTAGTCGTTGTCGGGCACGAAGCAGATCTCATAACTCTCGCTTTTCTTTGCCAGTTCCGGATAACCGTAATCGAGTGCCATCTGGCGGATGGCCGTTTTATGATAAGTGCCCAAAGGCAGCAGGGTGCGGCTCAGCAGGTCTTGCTGCAGGCCCCACAAGACATAACTCTGGTCCTTGGTTTCATCTACTCCTTTGCTGATATAATACCGGCCATTGTCGTGCTGGTGCACATTGGCATAATGACCAGTGGCAATATAGTCGCATCCCAGGGCATCGGCCCGCTTCAGCAGAGCCCGCCACTTAATATGGGTGTTGCACATCACGCAGGGGTTGGGTGTACGGCCAGCCAGGTATTCATCTACAAAATTCTCGATCACAAAATCGCCGAACTCATCGCGGATGTCCAGAATATAATGCGGAAACCCGTGCTGCACGGCAGCCATACGGGCATCGTTGAAAGAATCGATATTACAACAGCCGGTTTCTTTTTTGCCGCCGCCACTGGAAGCATAATCCCATGTTTTCATGGTAATGCCTACCACTTCATAGCCCTGATCATTGAGCATCAGGGCGGTAACGGTACTGTCGATACCGCCACTCATTGCCACCAAAACTTTTCCTTTACGGCTCATATCCTAAAAAAATTAAGCTTGCAAATATACGATTAATGGCCGAAAGGGGGAATTACCCACCTGGCGACGCTGACAAGCTGAATAACACAAAAAGGGGGTAATGGTTCAAGGAGGCGGAAGGCTGAAGGTGATTTCTGATTTCGAGATTTCGAGATTTTGAGATTTTGAGATTTTGAGATTTTGAGATTTTATTTCTCGGCAACAGTTTAATTATTTGGGTATATCCCGAGTGCTCAAAAGCCAAACCAAAAAGGATTTCTGATTTCGAGATTTCGAGATTTTGAGATTTACTTTCGGCAGCAGTTTAATTATTATCGAAAACTCCGAAATCTCAAAATCCTTAAATCAGAAATTTCGAAATCAGAAATCTCGAAATCCCTAAATCCCCGAATTCTTGTCTTATCTTCCATAACTTAACAACAAAACGTTACAGTCTTTATGAGAAAGCCTGATCCCTGCAATCGTGTAATAACGATCGTAGCCTGTTTATTTTGTATCATTCAATCCTCCCCTGCCCAGGACCTCAGCTATTACCTTCCCGACAGCGTTACCTATAATTCGGCCATCCCCAAACCAAAAGACATTATTTACCACGAACCCGGTGAATGGCATGTTACCCATGACCGGCTGGTGAACTATATGTATGCAGTTGCAGCAGCCGCACCTGACCGCATCAAACTCGAACGGATGGGCTTTACGTATGAAAACCGTCCGCAGGTATTGCTGATCATCACTTCCCCGCAAAATCACCAACGCCTGGAATCCATCCGCGAACAACATGTTCAGCTCAGCGATCCACAGCGATCGGCCGGCCTGCCCATCGACAACATGCCGATCGTAGTGTACATTGGCCATTCCATTCACGGTAATGAATCGAGCGGCGCCAATGCCGCCCTGGTAAGCGCTTATTACCTGGCTGCAGCACAGGGCAAACAAATAGACGAGCTGTTGCAAAACACCGTCATTTTATTTGATCCTTCTTACAACCCGGATGGGTTGCAACGCTTTTCTACCTGGGTAAACCAGCATAAAAGCAAGAACCTGGTAACCGACCCGGATAGCCGCGAATTCAATGAAGTGTGGCCCGGCGGCCGGTTCAACCATTACTGGTTCGACCTCAACCGCGACTGGCTGCCACTGGTACATGTTGAAAGCCGGAACCGGTTGGAATGGTTCCATAAATGGAAACCCAATATTTTAACCGACCATCATGAACAGGGCAGCAATGCCACTTTCTTTTTTCAACCCGGCGTACCCTCACGCGTAAATCCTTTAACGCCGGCTGCCAACCAGGAGCTCACGGGTAAACTCGGCGCTTACCATGCGGCTTTTCTCGATCGCATCGGCTCCCTGTATTTCACCAAAGAGAGTTACGATGACTTCTATTACGGTAAGGGCTCAACGTATCCGGATATCAATGGCGCCATTGGCATTTTGTTCGAACAGGCTTCTTCGCGCGGGCATGCACAGGAAACAGAACACGGTGTGCTGCGATTCCCGTTCACCATTAAGAACCAGTTCACCACTACCCTTTCCACCCTTGAAGGCGCCAGGGCCCTACGCAAAGAATTTCTCACCTACCAAAGAGATTTTTACAAGAATGCCCTGGTTGATGCCGCCAACACTGCAATAAAAGGGTATGTATTCGGCAGTGGCCGAGACCGAAGCAAAACCGCTTTGTTCATCGACATGCTGCGCCGCCAGCAGATCGATGTATTTGAACTGAATGCTGCCATGCAGGCAGATGGGTTCAACTTTGAAAAAGGAAATGCCTTTGTGGTGCCTGCCAACCAAACCCAGTACCGCGTGATCAGGGCCATATTTGATAAAACACTCAATTATAAAGACAGTCTGTTTTACGACATTACCGCCTGGACCCTACCCCTGGCCTTTGGCCTACCCTATGCCGAATTGAATGCCGCCCGCTTCAATACATCCCTGCTGGGTGCGAAAGTCGACAAGGCCGCTCCCGTAACCGGAACCGTGGCCGGCGGCAGAAGCAGTTATGCGTACCTGTTTGAATGGGATGAATATTACGCGCCACGCGCATTGTACGCACTTCAGGCAGCGGGCATTAATACCCGGACAGCATCTGCCCCCTTCGAAATTGCGGTTCATAATGGCAGCCGGTCCTTCAACTACGGCGCCATTTTCATCCCGGTAAAAACGCAAACCGTCGATGCTGAAAAATTATACCAGCAAATAAAAACGGCCGCCGAACAAAATGGCATCACTGTATACGCCATCAATACCGGCAGCGCCACCAGCGGCAGCGACCTTGGCAGCCACAAAATGCGGCCGGTACCCAAACCATCCATTGCCTTACTTACCGGCACTGGCGTAAATGCTACCGATGCGGGCGAGATCTGGTTTTTGCTCGACCAACATTTCAACATTCCTTCGACGCACCTGGAAGTACCAGTCTTTAACCGGACCGACCTGAGCAAATACAACACGCTCATTATGGTAGGCGGCACTTACAATACGCTCGACAAAGAAAAACTGCGCTCCTGGATACAGGCCGGCGGCACTTTCATTGTTACGGAAGAAGCCGTACAATGGGCTGTACAAAACGGATTCACGAATGTGACCTTCAAAAAAGCAAAAGAGGACAGCGCCAAACAGATACCCTATATAGAACGCGAAAACCGGCTGGGCGCGCAAAGAATGAATGGGGCTATCTTCAGGGCCATCGCCGATCTCAGTCATCCGCTGGCTTACGGTTATAACTATCCGTACGTTGATCTTTTCAAAGCCAACGCCGTTTACCCTGAGCGGAACAAAAATCCTTACTCGAACCCGCTCGTGTATGGCGACAAGCCCCTGCAAAGTGGTTTTGTAACCAAAGAAAATTATAATGCAATAAAGAACTCTGCTGCGGTGCTCGTAAATACGCTCGGCAATGGCCGCGTGATCTCCATTGCCGACAATCCGAATTTCAGGGCATTCTGGCTGGGTGGCACCAAGCTGTTCCTAAACGCGATCTTCTTTGGAAGATTGATCGAAGCAGGCTCAGGAAGAAATTAGTTGATGTGTTAATTTGATAATGTGATAATTAAATACAGCGCTAGAACTCAAAGGCACATACAGTACCTGCTACACATTAACGAATAGTCATGGTTATTCACACTGTATTCCATTATCGAATTCTCGAATTATCACATTATTACATTAGCATATTATTCTTTAATTTGCCGGACAAAACAATATTTAAGTACGACGCTAAATTTATTAAGTATGATTAAGTTACAAGTAATCGGCAACCTGGGTAAGGATTGTGTTACCAACAATGTGAATGGGAAAACGGTAATGAATTTTACGGTAGCACACACAGAAAGGTTTCGTGATGCCCAGGGTAACCAGAAGGACAAGACCATTTGGGTGGACTGTGCTTACTGGAGTGACCGTACCGGCATTGCGCCTTACCTGCGCAAAGGCACCCAGGTATATGTAGAAGGAAATCCCGAAATAAGAACTTTTACTAAACAAGATGGTACATATGGCGCTTCGCTTACCCTGCGTGTGGTATCAATACAATTATTAGGTGGTCGTCCTGAGGGCGGCACTGGTGGCGGAGATTACAGCGGCGGCAGCAATCAGTATTCAGCGCCCGCACAAAGATCAAGTGCGCCCACATCTTCGGGCGGTAGCGGCTTCAATGAGCCCGTTGACGATCTGCCATTTTAGCCAAGATGCCAATACACTGATTAGCTGATGTGCTGATTAGCTAATGTGCTAACGAAATGCAGTTCCGATAATAATGAATATAATGAAAAGAGGCCGGCAACATCGTAATGAGGTTGCCGGCTTTTTTCTTGTAACGTTGAACCACGTTCGCATCTGTGTAACCGGTAACTGGCAACTGTGAACAGTGAACTACTTACTTAGTACTTTGAACTTTGAACTGTGAACTTTGAACTGTGAACTTCTTCTCATACTCCTTCACCAATCTTTCGATCTCCGCCTTACTCACCGGCTTCCGCTGATCATCGATATCAATTACATGCAAATAGCCCTTGTTGCCGGCCGTTGCACTAAAAGCACTCACGAGGTTAAACTGTTCGCTCACCAGCAGTCGGCCATTCGATGTATTCCATAATTCTTTTGCACACAAACAGCCCATGGTAGGCGTTAACGGATACCAGGGTTTGTTTTTGAAATATTCCGGATCGATTGTAGTACCATGCGCGATGATGGAGTTGCGGCCAATTTTTCCCGCATAAAATGCTTCCGTAACCGAGCTTACATTCCGCATCGATGGCGGCAGCAATTGCAGGTAAGACCACAACGCATCATAGTTGGGAGTGTACACAACACTATCGCCGGCATGAAAATAGGTTGTCCATTTTCTTTCATAGGGCATTACCAGTTGCAGGTTGGGCGTAGGGCCAATCAGTTTATTGTAAGTGACCGCAGTGCCCTGTATACTGTACACACCTTGCGGCGTGTTGCCATCGGGAATGAAATAGGGCATGCCGGAAGCGGAGCGGGCCAGTTGCTCGAACATCATCAGCCGGCCATCAGCATGCCGCATAAAACGACCATCTGCATTTTGCACAATGGCCAGTCCGGCATAATCGCGGTTATGGCGTTGAAACGAGTAAATGACTTTTTTCTTCACTACCTGCTGGTGGCCGAACAATTCGATGAGGTCTTTGATGGCAGGCGCTGTAAAACGAGTGTAGGTGCTTATGTATTTATCCAATTCAACCAGTACCGGAATGTTGGCATAACCGGGAAACTGCTCCCTGATCCTTCTGCGGATATTGGCGGTATTAACGCCTGATGAATCGTACCGGAGGCTGTATGCTGCAGCCATGGCAAACAGGAAAGGATTCGTTTCCTTCGCCAGCAGTAATTGAATGCTTTGAATATATTGATCGGGGTACATGCCATACACGGTTTCGAGCATGGCGCGTTTGGTATCATAGAGCAGCGCATCGTAATGAACAAACAGCTGCGTAATGCCCATCTGGGTGGTGTCATTATCGAGCATGAACTGAACAATGGCCCGGCAGGCAGCTTCATATTTATATTCGGTATTACTGTCGAGCGGCGCTAAAAACGCTTTGCCTATTACATTCTCGCGCAGGTCTTTTAACAATAACTGCCGCTTTTTATATAGGACAAAATCACTATAAATATCTTCCCGGCGCGGCTGCGCTTCTATATGATATTGTAAAAAAACAGCTAAACAAAGAAGTACGGCCTTAACCTTCATAATTGTAAATATACTTTACCGGCTGAAAAAAAATCTTTAATTATCTGTAACTTCAGGCACCTTTTCGCAGCGCATCGATATTACTGGCGGGTACTCAGCAAGAAACGTGCAGTTATCAAATTTTTAATGTAAGCCCCAAAATTTGTTTGTGGTTTGGTTTTTGTAAAAACAGCCAAACGCTGAACGCCCGCCCTGCAATCCCGGCTAAAGCCGGGCAAAGCCCTGTAATTTTTAACTGGCAACCGGTACTGCTCAGCAGGTGTGCCATACTTTGAAAGTGTGGCACACCTTTCAGCTGAAACCCTGAAAACCGGTAAACCGAACCTGTAAGCTGAAATTAATAACGTATTAACTTGTCAACCTTAACCATGAATATGTCTAAAGATTACGCATCAACCCGCCGCAAATTTTTAAAGCAGTTAACAGCCTCCGCTGCAATGCTGTCTGCAGGTTCCTTTGCTTCTGTAGCCAAAGCCAACGAAGAAACTTTGGAAGAACGCATCATTCGTTATGAGAAACCTATTGGCCCCAATGATGCCATTCGCATAGGCATTATAGGCACCGGCATCATGGGACACCAGGATCTGCAAACAGCCCTTAAAGTGCCAGGCGTTGAACTGGCCGGCGCCTGCGATCTGTACACGGGCCGGCTCGAACGGATGAAAGAATTATATGGCAGTTCATTATTCACTACCCAGGATTACCGGGAATTACTCAATAAAAAAGACATCGATGCCGTGATCATTGCTACCAGCGATCACTGGCATGCACGTATTGCTACCGAAGCCTTTCGCAAGAACAAACACGTGTATTGCGAAAAACCTATGGTGCATAAGATCTGGGAAGGATTACCATTGATCGGCGCCCAGCGGTTGAGCAAAAAAGTGATGCAGGTGGGCAGCCAAAGGGTAAGCAGCATTGCTTATATTAAAGCAAAGGAATTATACAAAGCCGGTGAGATCGGCGCGCTCAACTGTGTAGAAGCCACCTACGACCGGCAAAGCGCCATCGGCGCCTGGGAATACACCATGCCAACGGATGCCAGTCCGCAAACGGTAGACTGGCGGCGCTATTTGAGCGGCATGCCGCAGGTAGCGTTCGATCCCAAAAAATTCTTCTGGTGGCGCAACTACAAAGCATTCGGCACCGGTATGGCAGGCGACCTGTTCGTGCATTTGCTGTCGGGCGTTCATATGATCACCGATTCCAATGGCCCTACCCGCATTGTATCGAGCGGACAGTTATCTTACTGGAAAGATGGCCGCGACGTACCGGATGTAATGACGGCCATTATGGATTATCCGGCCACCAAGGCCCATCCGGCTTTCCAGCTTATGTTGCGGGTGAATTTTATCAGCGGTGGCGGTAATAAAAGTTTGATCAGGCTGTATGGTACAGAAGGCATGATCGAACTGGAGGGCAATGGCTTTACAGTAACGCACAGCCTGTTACCAAAAGCGCCGGGTATTGGCGGTTATGATTCGCTGAATACGTATCCCATGGCGATGCAGGAAGAACTGAAGAAACAATACAACGAGCGCTGGACAAAGGACGACCATAAACGACCTGAAAAGGCGCCGGTAAAATATAAAGTGCATGATGGTTATAGTGATCACCTCGATCATTTCACGAATTTCTTCGATGCCATCCGCAATGGCACTATGGCCAATGAGGGACCTGAATTCGCCTTCCGGGCGGCCGCACCCTGCCTGGCTGCCAATGACAGCTATTACCAGAAAAGGGTCATTCACTGGGATCCGGTGAATATGAAGCTGAAAGCATAATTAAATTAGCTAATGAGCTAATGTGCTGATTAGCTAATGGAAATACACTTTCAATAACAAAACCCCTGCCCCAATGGGATGTTATGGCAGGGGTTTTTATTTGGGCTGCAGTAAACTGAAAACTACAACCGGAAACGGTGAACTTTTGTTTCTTTGCACCATGTCAGAAATAATATACTCGTACCAACAGTTATTCGATTTCACGAACCAGGTATTTCAGCAGATGGGCTGCCCGGCAGAACAGGCTGGGCTGGCCACCGAAGTGCTGCTGAGCGCCGACCTGCGGGGCATTGATTCCCATGGCGTTGCCCGCCTCAGCGGTTATGTTCGCCTGTGGGAAGCCAAACGGGTGAATGCCCAACCGGTTATCAGAATTATTCATGAGACCCCATCAACTGCAGTAGTCGATGGCGATAGCGGACTGGGCCTTGTTGTGGCTCCCTTCGCCATGCAGGTAGCCATAGAAAAAGCGAAAAAAGCAGGCACCGGCTGGGTAAGTGTGCAAAACAGTAATCATTTTGGCATAGCCGGCTATCACGCTATGATGGCGCTGGAATATGAGATGATCGGGATGGCCATGACCAATGCCAGTCCATTGGTAGCGCCCACCTTTTCAACGGAAAGGCTGCTTGGCACCAACCCCATTTGCGTAAGTATACCGGCCGGCGAAGAACCCGCATTTGTTGCTGACCTCGCAACTACTACAGCGGCAAATGGCAAACTCGAGATCTTACAACGAAAGAACCTGGAAGCGCCGCTGGGCTGGATCCAGGATAAAGAAGGTCACCCAAGCACCAATGCACATGAGCTGAAGACCGGCGGCGCGCTGCTGCCCCTGGGTGGCGACCGCGAGCATGGCAGCCACAAAGGTTATGCGCTGGGCGCAGTGGTTGATATTTTCTCAGCCGTATTGAGCGGCGCCAACTATGGCCCCTGGGTTCCCCCGTTTCCAGCCTATGTGCCTATGCCAACCGGTATGCCCGGCAAAGGCATTGGCCATTTCTTTGGCGCTATGCGGGTAGACGCCTTCCGCCCCGCCGATGAATTCAAAGAACATATGGATAACTGGATCAGGCGTTTCCGCAGCGCCAAACCGGTGAACGGCGAAGCAAAAGTGCTTATTCCCGGCGATCCCGAGCGCGAGATGGAAGCGGTAAGAAGAAAGGAAGGCATTCCATTACTGGATGCCGTAGCAACTGATCTTAAAGCTCTGGGAGAACGGTTTGGTATTAAGTTGTAACCTGTAACACTGAACTGGCAACCGGAAACCAGCAACTGGTAACTGTTTGCACCTTATCTTTGCAGCCCTAAATAAATATTCCCAGATGAAAATCATGAAGTTTGGCGGCACCTCGGTAGGCAAACCCGATCGGATGCACCAGGTAGCGCAACTGATAACCAAAGACAACAGTGAGCCACGTATTGTAGTATTGAGCGCATTAAGCGGTACAACCAATGCACTGGTAGCTATCGGCGAAGCCATGGCAGCCGGCAATCGTGACCAGGCCAAAGAACTGATCGACAAGTTAGAAGCCCATTACCAGTCTTTCATCAAGGAACTGGTTAAGACCGATAAGGCATATGCCAAGGCGAAGAGCATTGTATCTGAACATTTCGAATTCCTGAACATCATATTGAAGATATCATTCAGCGAAGCCCTTAGCAAAGATATTCTCGCGCAGGGAGAGTTGCTGTCTACCAAATTATTCAGCGTTTACCTCGATGAAAAAGGCATAGATCATATGCTGCTGCCGGCGCTTGAATTCATGACCATCGACGCACAGGATGAACCGCAGCTGAGCACCATCAAGGTGAAGCTGGGCCGCATCCTGCAGGAAAACAGCAAAAAACAATTGTTCATTACACAAGGCTATATCTGTCGCAATGCGCGTGGCGAGGTTGATAACCTGAAACGTGGGGGCAGTGACTATACGGCTTCACTGATAGCTGCAGCAGTGAATGGTTCAGTTTGCGAGATCTGGACCGACATCGACGGCATGCACAACAACGATCCCCGTATCGTTAAAAAAACAGTGCCTGTTGAACAGTTGAGCTTTGAAGAAGCAGCCGAGCTGGCTTATTTTGGCGCCAAGATCTTACACCCTACCTGTATCTGGCCTGCGCAGCAACAAAAGGTTCCGGTAAAACTGCTGAACACCATGCAGCCTGAAGCGCTGGGAACTACCATTACCCAGGAAGCCGGTTCTGTTGGCGTGAAAGCCGTAGCGGCCAAAGACGGTATCATCATTGTGAATATCAAGAGCAGCCGCATGCTGTTGGCATATGGTTTCCTCAGAAAGATCTTTGAGGTGTTTGAAAAATACCGTACGTCTATCGATATGATCACTACTTCTGAAGTAGCGGTATCGGTAACTATCGATCATGGCGCTAACTTAACTTCCATCGTAAAAGAACTGGAACCATTCGGCACCATCACTACAGAAGACAATCACACCATCATTTCTGTAGTTGGTAATGAAATTGCACAGACGCAGGATATCCTGAGCAAATTGTTTGAAGCCTTAAAACCAATACCAGTGCGTATGGTAAGTTATGGCGGCAGCAAACACAACGTGTCAATGCTCGTTCCTTCTTCTTACAAGACCCAAACCCTGCAACTGCTGAATAAAGGGTTGTTTGGGCTGGAATAGTCTATGGTGAATGGTCAATGGTAAATGGTCAATCGACTCGTGAATCTTGAGCATTCTTAAAAATAAAAAAGCCGATAATGCCTCTCAACATTACCGGCTTTCTTTTTATTAGCCCCATTGAACCCATTCTCCCTGCGCCAGCAGCCCAATTTCTTGATCAAGGGAACTGTATTTCATTAGCGCATTAGCCAATTAGCACATTAGCTAATTAGCACATTAGCTAATTGTTCTTAAGCCAGCCGTTCTTATCCATCCATTCCTGCACCAGGTCCATCCACTTTACGTCACTGGTGGGGTTATTCATGCCAAAGCCATGACCACCTTTTTCATACAGGTAGAAATCGAACGGCACTTTATTCTTTTGCAGGGCGGTGGCAAACAGCAGCATATTCTGCACTTTCACGGTTTGATCATCTTCCGCATGTACAAGGTAGGTAGGCGGTGTTTTTTTGGTAACCTGCAATTCGTTGGAGTACTCCATTTTTTTTTGGGGCGAAGGGTCTTTGCCGAGCAAATTATCACGCGAACCCATATGGGTAATGCTATCGGCAAAACTGATCACGGGGTAGATGAGGACCATAAAATCGGGTCGCAGGTTCGATTTCCTGCCTGCTTTAATATAAGCATGGTCAAAATGGGTACCAGCCGTGGAGGCCAGATGACCACCCGCAGAAAAACCAATGATACCTACCCGGTCCCTGTCGATGCCCCATTGTTTTGCATTATCACGCACCAGTTGAATGGCCCGCTGTGCATCCTGAACCGGACCGATCTCCTTATTCACCATGGTTACATCGCTGGGCAGTCGGTATTTCAGCAAAAAAGCCGTGACGCCCATTTCATTAAATCGTTTGGCAACGTCATGGCCCTCATGGCCGGCAGCCAATAGGCGATAACCGCCGCCGGGAATAACAATAACGGCCGTTCCATTTGCTTTTTCTTTCGGTGGTTCATATATGGTCAGCGTTGGCCGGCTTACTTTGAAGATCCGGCGAATTCCTTTTTCATCGGTTTCAGTATTCTCTTCATCAGGCACTGCTTTGGAATTGGGAATAGAATCAGGGTACAACGGGATCTCGTTTTGTGCGCAGGTCATCGAGGCGAAGCAGGTTAGGGTTACAAAAATGGTGAGTAGTTCTTTCATAAAACGTACATATAATCAAATTTACTTGATTGCATTAAAAAATCGGCAAATCGGTAACCGGCACCGAAATAATTTCCGCAGACCAGTCTCAATTCTCCGGCAATCAGCAGTTTTAGCTGAATATTAAGTTAAATGCCTTTCGCAGCCATGCAGTTCATCGCAAGGATGATCAACTTTGTAAAGGAACGAAAGGCTTATACTCCATCAACCATTAAAAACTTACGTATGAAAAAACTATACTTTACACTCATCCCCATTACCTTATTACTCATAACAGGCTGCAGCAAAGACTTTTTGAAATCATATGAACGGCGGATCGTCGGTGGCACCTGGGAGTTATACGACGTAAACAGTTTTGGCATTGGCAGCAGCGACAGGCCCAACTTCACGGCCGGCCGCTTCACTTTTGAGTCATCCGGCGGTGTAACGTATATAAATAATCAGGGCGAAATGTATGAAGGCAGCTGGGATATCCGGCGCGACTGGCAGCAGGACTCACAGGTACAGGGCCTGTTTATAACCGTTGTAAGTTTTCAAACCCAGGATGTCATTTCTGAATACTTTGATGACCTGCAATTCACGGGCACCAATCGATTCAAAGCATTTATTTACAATGGCGGGCGCACCTATACGTGTAAATTTAAACGCTGAACGCTTAACGCAGAACGCTCAAGGCTCAAGGCTCAAGGCAAAACGCTTAACGCAGAACGCTCAAGGCTAAAGGCAAAATGCAAAACGCTGAGGGTTGAAGGCTCAAAGCTTAAGGCAAAATGCCTAACGCGAAACGCTCAAGGCTAAAGGCAAAACGCGTCTGCCGTCTGCCGTTTCCAGTCTGCTGTCTGCCGTTTCACGAAAAAAGCCGGCAACCCCAAAAAGGTCTCCGGCTTTTATAATATCAATGTCCTTGATTACAGGAACCGTTTTTCATTTGCCCTTTGCTAATTTGCAAATTAGCGTTAGATCACCAGCATCGCATCTCCATAGCTGAAGAAACGATATTTGTCCTTAATGGCCTTTTTATAGGCTTCCATCGCCAGGTCATAGCCGGCAAAAGCGCAAACCATGATCAGCAGACTGGTTTTGGGCAGGTGCAGGTTGGTGACCAGTGAATCCGCAATATTGAACTGGTAAGGCGGATGAATGAAAATGTTCGTCCAGCCCTCGGAAGGCTTCAACAGCTTTTCAGCAGTATAAGAGCTCTCGATGGCCCTCATTGTAGTTGTACCAATGGAGCAGATGCGGTGATTGCCCTGGATCGCTTTGTTTACAATCTTGCAGGCCAGGTCATCGATCTTGTAGTACTCAGCATCCATTTTGTGTTTGCTGAGGTCTTCCACCTCAATTGGGCGGAAAGTACCCAAACCGGTATGCAGGGTTACTTCGGCAAAACGAACCCCTTTAATTTCCAGACGTTTGATCAGCTCGATGCTGAAGTGTAAACCGGCCGTAGGCGCCGCTACGGCTCCTTCATGCTTGGCGTACACGGTTTGATAGCGTTCTTTATCTTCTGCTTCGGGTTTGCGTTTAATATACTTGGGTAATGGCGTTTCGCCCAGGAACTCCAGCATATTGCGGAACTCTTCATCGGTGCCATCCCACAAAAAGCGAATGGTCCTTCCACGGGAAGTGGTATTGTCGATCACTTCAGCGATCAGCTCATCGTTCTCGCCAAAATAAAGTTTATTACCAACCCGGATTTTACGGGCCGGATCTACAATCACATCCCACAGCCGGTTTGGTTTATTTAATTCACGCAGCAGGAACACCTCGATCTTCGCCCCTGTTTTTTCCTTGCGGCCGTACATCCGGGCAGGAAATACCTTGGTGTTGTTCACTACGAACACGTCCTTGTCATCGAAATAATCCAGGATGTCGCGGAAATGTTTGTTCTCTATCTGACCGGTGCTGCGATGCACAACCATTAAACGCGCATCTTCACGTCTTTTTGTAGGGTGCTGGGCAATAAGGTTAAGTGGTAAATCGAACCGGAACTGTGAAAGTTTCATGTGTATTTTTAACTGTTTTTAAAAGCCACATGATACGAACGAGGGGGAGTAAGAACAGGGTACATCGGGGGGTGAGTTCCGATACAAACGAGGTCTTACGGCACCAGGTTTGATATCATGTAAGCTAAAATTCGAGCGGGCAAAGGTAATTAAAAAAAATGCGGTTCCCAAATTTAAAAATCGATAATATGATAGAATTCCCGCCGGCTACAGGGAATTGCTTATGAGGCAGAAACCCGCCTGCCAGGCAGGCAATCTGAATTTTACACCTTTCCCCCGCGTATTCTCCGTTCACATGTGCTATATTATTACGAAATTTATAGAAGAGGGAGAAGCGCTCTACAGATAACCTTCATAATCGCGCCTTAAACAACCAGGTAACCTGAGTACTGTCACCGGTCATTTAATTATTGAACACGTATGAGAAAATGTATCCGCTTGCTATCTGTTCTGATGCTGGCGATCGTTATGCCATCAATAGCACAACAGACGCGCCCAAAAACAAAACCGACTCCACAGCCTGCCGCCCCTGTCATTCCCAAACCTGCCTCCAAAAAATACCCGAGCCTGTTGTGGGAGATCAGTGGTAATGGCCTTAAAAAACCATCCTATCTCTTCGGCACCATGCACGTAAGCGATAAACTGGCTTTTCACCTGGGCGATTCTTTCTATACAGCCATTAAAAGCGCCGATGTAGTAGCGCTGGAAACAAATCCCGAAAGCTGGCAGGATGATTACAGCCAGTCGGTCTTCTTCCGCGGCCGCCAAAAAGGCGCATCTTTAATGAACCTGTATTCGAACCGGTGGGACTGGCCAACTGATCATATGCGCATCACCACCTTCGCCATTGACCGGTATGAAGAAGCCATCAAAGCGGCGCTGGCAGTGGAGCCTTCCATGATCAATGGCATGCTGTACCGCACCTACGGACGGCAGTCAGAAGATTTTGAAGAAGATACTTTTCTCGATATGTACATATTTCAAACCGGTAAGAAACTGGGCAAACGGGTGAGTGGGGTTGAGAACTTCCAGGAAAGTGAAAAGCTGGTGATGGAAGCGTACAAAGCCATGTTGCGCGACCAGAACAAGAAAAAAAGAAGCTATGATTACGAAGGCATGATGACCAACCCCAAAAAAGTGGAGGATGCCTACCGCAAAGGCGATCTCGACCTGCTCGATTCGCTCGAGAGCATGACCGTTTTCTCGGATGCCTTCCAGGAAAAATTCCTGTACAAGCGCAATGAGATCCAGGCCAACTCCATTGATTCCATCATAAAGAAGATGTCGCTTTTTGTAGGTGTGGGCGCCGCCCATTTACCCGGCAAACGCGGCGTAATTGAATTATTGCGTCAAAAAGGTTATACCATGCGCCCCATCCGTATGGACAGCCGCAACAGCCAGCAAAAAGAAACGGTTGACAGGATCAGGATCAACCACCCCTTTACTACCCAAACCTGCGACGACGGCTTTTATACCGTGTCGATCCCCGGCAAAAAGTTCTATCGGTTTACCGACTGGAACGGCATGGATGTAGTGCAATACGCCGATATGGTGAACGGCGCCTACTATATGGTCACCCGCATAAAAACAAACAGTTTATCGTGGGGGCATAGCAGTGACCAGGTATTCAAAAAGATCGACAGCCTGCTGTATGAAAATATTCCCGGCAAGATCCTGAAGAGAACACCGATCACTAAAAACGGGTATAAGGGGCTCGACATCATTAACCGCACCCGCCGTGGCGACCACCAACGTTACCAGGTATTCGTGACACCCTTCGAGGTTGTCCTGTTCAAAATGAGCGGTAATGGCGAATACATTAATACCGGTAATGAGGCCCAGGAATTCTTCGGCTCCATTCGCCTGAAAGAATATGGCGCCGCCGGCTGGCAAACCTGGCAGCCTGCAACCGGTGGATTCAGCATTCAACTGCCGCATGTGCCTGCCCTGCTGAAGGACAACAGTTTTGGCACCGACCGGCTCGAATATGCCGCACGCGACGCTGCTACCGGCGACAGCTATTTGATCATGAAAGCCAACCTGCACAACTTTTCATTCATCGAAGAAGACAGCTTTGAGCTGAACCTGATGGATGAAAGCTATGGCTATTCCGACTTTATCGCCAAACAACTCAGCCGCCGGTTTATCAGCGTCAACGGCTACCCGGCACTGGAAAGCAAGTTCAGACACAAGGACGGCAGCTATAGCAGTGTGAAATATGTGATCAGGGGGCCCGTATACTACGCCATTATTGCCAGTTACAAAAACGAGCATCCCGGCATACAACGCTTCCTGCAATCCTTTTCCATAACGCCGTGGGTTTATCCACCGGCCACAACGCATACAGATACTACCCTGAGCATTACCGTCACTTCTCCAGTATATGCATCCGCTGGTAAAAAAAATGAAACCACCGGGATGGAAGAATGGATCCAATTATCGAACGGCATAGTCGATGATGATGCAGACGACAATCTGCCCCCCTTTGGTACCCGGCTCATCGGTAATGACACCATCGGGGAAAAGATCCTCGTCATGCATTACAAGGCCCCACAATACAGCTATAAGAAAGATAGCGCCAGCCTCTGGAAGAATGCCACTGCAAACACCTGGTTTGCCGAAAGCACCTTCATCATAAAACAAAATAAAGAATATACCCTGCCCAATGGTATCCGCTGCCGCGACCTGCAGCTGACAGATACCAACAGCAGCCGGCTTATCATCGCAAAACTGTTCTACAATAAGGGGCATTTCTTCAGCATCTCTACCCTCACCGATACCCTCAGCACTAAAAGCGCTCTGTTATCTAACTTCTTCGCCAGCTTTAAACCGGCAGACACGCTCAAAGGTGAATCGCTGTTTGTGAGGAAGACCGACCGGTTTATGCAGGACCTTTTCAGCAAAGACTCGGTAACGGTAAAAAGGGCCCGCAAATCGTTGTACCAGGTTGGCTTTGATTCACTGGATGTTCCGCTGTTGAAAAAAGCCATTGATTCGCTCAACTGGACAATAAAAGATTACCTGCTGCTGAAAAGACATTTTATCGAAAGCCTGGGCAAATTGAGAGACGCCAGCATTACTCCTTACCTGAAAGAACTGTATTGGAAAGTAAAGGATACGGCCGACTGGCAGAACGCTATATTACATGCATTGCTTAATCAACGGACCAAAACGGCTTTCCTGGCATTTAAGGACCTGGTCTTGCAGGAGCCCCCGATCATGGATGAAGATTACGCCTATGCGCCCTACAGGCTACCTTCCGTATATGCAGATTATACCGTTGGTGGCAGGGTTGGCAAAAAAAACAGTTATTACGGCCGCTGGTCGCCGTTGTTCGATACCCTGTCGCTATCCAAAGTCATCTTCCCCGACATTTTACAACTGATGAATATTGACGATTATCGCAATGACATCATGAACTTACTGGTTACCATGGTAGACAGCGGCTACCTGCAGGCTGCCGATTATGAAAGCAGCTTTCCGAAGATCTACCTCGAGGCCAAACAACTTTTGAAGAAACAACTGGCCAAGGAAAACAAGGCTAAAATGGAAAAAGCAGCTCGTAAGGATGCTGCTCCTACCGTTTCATTGTACGCCAATTATGATGAAGAGGAAGACCGCCCTTCCGATGCCGGCAATACCGAGCTTGACCGGTATGCCATCCTGCTGTTGCCATTCATTACCAGGAACCCGGGCGTGCAAACGTTCTTCGAACAATTGCAAACCACCCAGGACCGGCGTTTGTTATACAATACTTTCATCCTGCTGCTTCGCAACAAACACAACGTACCCGATTCCCTGTTCATAAAGTATGCACAGCTCGACGAATACCGCAGCGAACTGTATGTTGACCTGGAAGCCATAAAAATGACCGACAAATTTCCCAAACAATTCAGGAACCAGTTCGACATTTCAAAAAGTTTGATCGTAAAGTCGCTGACCAATTACGACAAGATCGACACCCTCATATTCCTGGACAAACTGCCCGTAGCATACGAGAATAAAAAAGGCTATGTATATTTCTTTAAATACAAACGCATGCGTGACGATATTACCTGGCAGGTAGCATCTGCAGGCATGCAGCCAGAAAAAGCAGACCTGATAGATACCAAAAATGACGACTTCACCTCAGTTGATGAAGAGCGCAAACTGGCCAATGACAAACCGGTAAAGGAGCAGTTACAAAAAATGCTGAAGGAAATGCTGTATGCGCGCCGCAACAGCGCCTCGGTATTTTACGATGCCCGTTCTTACAGCCTGTACAGGAATTATTTATCGGAAATGGTGAAGAGCCAGCGGTACAGGGATTGATCAGGTGTGCCACACTTTGAAAGTGTGGCACACCTTGCCTACCTTTACCTCATGCTATCCGAACAACAGGTCATTGAGCAAACAAAGAACTGGATCAAAAAAATTGTAATAGGCTGCAACTTTTGTCCGTTCGCTAACCGGGAATTTAAAAATAATACCATTCATTACCAGGTAGCATTCAGCCCCAAGCGATCAGACGCCAGAGAAGCCTTGTTGCGGGAATGTAAACGGCTCGACCGGGATAGATCGATTGCCACTACCCTGCTTATTTTTCCCAATGCATTCAGCGACTTTGACGATTACCTGCAATTGGTTTCGTTTGCCGAAAAACTGTTGATTCAAAAAAAGTACGAAGGCATTTACCAGCTGGCTACTTTTCATCCTTTATACCGGTTCGAGAACAGCGCCCCCGACGACCCGGCCAATTACACCAACCGGTCCATTTATCCCATGCTGCATTTGCTTCGCGAAGACGATATCAGAAAAGCAATACAATTTTACGGTAATGCGGAAGAGATCCCTGAACGCAATGTTCAATTTGCAAGAGAAAAAGGCGAAGTGTATATGAAGATGTTACGAGATAGCTGCATGTAACGGTTTCTGGTTTTTGGTTTATGTAAACAATAAACTCTATATCCCTTTAGGAATGGATGCTATCAATTGTCTGGTGTACTCTTTCTGTGGATGAAAATATATCTGCTCTGCATCCCCTATCTCTTCTATTCTCCCTTTGTTCATCACCATAATGCGGTCGCTGATATAGCGTACGACCGACAGATCGTGGGAAATAAAAACAATGGTAAAACCCATTTCTGCCTTCAGGTCGTTCAAGAGGTTTAACACCTGCGCCTGCACACTTACATCCAGCGCCGACACCGATTCATCACACACAATGAACTCAGGATTCAGCGCCAATGCCCGGGCAATGACGATCCGCTGCCGTTGTCCACCCGAAAACTCATGCGGATACCGGTTAAAATGTTCCGGTTTCAGATTTACTTTTTCCAGCAGTTCCATGACCCGGTCCTTCCTTCCCACGCTGGTGGAAACAATATTATGCACTTTCAGCGGCTCTGCAATAGCCGCCCCGATAGTAAGCCTTGGATTAAGTGAAGAATAAGGGTCCTGGAAAATGATCTGGATATCCTTACGCATCGACTTCATGCTTCGCGCATCAATTGCCGACAGGTCAGTGCCATCATAATATATCGAACCGGATGTGGGCGGTATCAGTCCCAGCAGGGTTCTGCCAAGTGTTGTTTTACCACAGCCCGACTCGCCAACCAGTCCAAGCGTTTCGCCTTTATAAATTTCAAACCCGATATTATCAACCGCCTTTACATATTCTACCGGCTTGCCCAACAGGTTCTTCTTTGAAGGGAACCATACATTCAGGCGGCTTACCTTGATAAACGGCCGTTTTGCAGTCACCGCTTCCTGTTCATATACAACAGGTGGTGGTGGTGCAAGCTGTGCATAACGGCTTAGTTCAAACGGACGATCATGCTCCAGGAAATCGCTCACAATTGGCAGGCGTTCTCCCTTCGGATGCAGTACCGGTCTGCAGGCCAGCAGGCCTTTGGTATAAGGGTGTTGCGGGTTACTGAAAATGGCCTGTACCGAACCCGACTCCACTATTTCACCCAGGTACATCACAATGGCCCGGTCGGCCACTTCGGCCACCACACCCAGATCGTGGGTAATAAAGATCACACCCATTTGCCTCGTTTGCTGCAATTCTTTGATCAGTTGCAGAATGGTCTTTTGCACGGTGACATCCAAAGCGGTGGTTGGCTCATCACAGATCAGCAAGTCGGGTGCACAGCTCATTGCCATCGCGATCATTACCCGTTGTTTTTGTCCACCACTTAACTGGTGTGGATAACGCCGGAACAATTGCTCAGGATTCGGCAGCCGCACCTGCCTGAAGAGATCGATCGTTTTTTGCTTTGCTTCCTGTTTACCGATCTTCAGATGAAGGCGCAACGCTTCCTGCACCTGGTGACCGCAGGTAAAAACCGGGTTCAGCGAGGTCATGGGTTCCTGGAAGATCATCGCGATCTGGTTACCACGAATGTCGCGCAACTGCTCCGGTGTTTGCGTTAATAAATTCACGGTATTCTGCCCATCGGCCGAGAATAAAATGTCACCATGAGTATACCTGGCCGGTGGTTTGGGCAATAACTGCAAAATGGATAATGAAGTAACCGACTTACCCGAGCCTGACTCTCCTACGATGGCGACGATCTCGCCACGACTTACCCTAAACGAAATATCCTTTACAGCAGTGGTGGTCCCGATCTCTGTAACAAAATCAACCTGCAGGTTATTTATTTGTAGTAAAGGCGCTGGCATTGTTGTGGTGGCCATAAACAAATATCGCGACAATTTCTGATTTTGTGATTTAGAGATTTTGCGATTTGCTCAGGTCTGACCGTCTGATAAATCTCAAAATCTCCAAATCAACAATCTCAAAATCAGAAATCTCAAAATCAGAAATCTACATTTCCTACTTCTTGTTCACTCTTATCACCCCGCCACCATTATAAGAATGGTATTCGCCATTATACATAGCCTCGGCGCTAACCGGTCCCATTTTATAGTTACCAGGCGAAACCGCGCGTACGGCATAATAATAAACCTTGCGATTGCTTCTCAGATCATCAAATAAATTGATACGATCATCCCGCACATCGAGGGCTGTTGGTGTTGAAGCATCCTTGATCCATTCCATGCCCGGGATCTCTTTGGTACGTGGGTTCTCGATCTCAAAACCGGCCGGCAGAATATCGGAGATAACCACATTATCTACATCACCGCTATAGGCTTTTTCAAGTGTGATCTGAACAACTACCAGGTCATTCTGCGTAAAGGTATTACCATCGACGCTGCGGCCATAGCGATCAAAGAAGCGGCGGCGCACCCTGATAAAATTGTCTTCTTCCCTATAAGTACCACTGGCGCTGATGCCCTCGCTTTGCCAGTAATAATACAGGTGGCCTTCCCCTTTTGAACTTATCTCAATATTGGTACCACCCAATTGTTTGGCCGTTAGCTTTAACGGGCTGCCGGCTACACTGCCCACCGTTTTACCATTCACTTTTACATCCGCAGAAACGGTTGCCTTGTTGGCTGCACGGGCTATTTTACCCAGTGACAGAAAACTGAACGAACACTCCTGCGTACTGTACCAGTTCCGTTGTTTCAGTTTATCAGCCACATGTTTGGCCATCACCGGTATTTGCGCATTTGAAGGATCGGCATCCAGCAGGGCATTCAACGAAATAGCCTCATCGCGAATGTCGGAATAATAACTGCCGCCAGTTTGTGCAACTGATATTTCACCACTGAAGGAAGAAGGCAGCAGTTCTTTGAATTTGGCTTTATCGCCGGCCACTGCATAGGCAACACTCAACAGGTATTTACTATCGAGGCTCAGCAACACAGGATTGGCTTTGTAATAGTTCATGGCGCTCACATTCGGTTTACCTGCCAATGCCAGCACATACAAGCTGTAAGCCACTTCCTTGGGCGCTATTTTCTTCTTTTGTGATTGGTTGTAATAGTATAAAGCGGTCTCCTTATTCTTTAACCGGTTATTCATGTAATTCAGGATACCATTCAATACATTCTTATCTACTTCAAAGCCTGCTTTCTGCGCTTCCAGTAAGAAATGGCCTGCATACACGGTCGCCCACCAGTCTTCGGAACCTTCTCCATCCCACAGCGTAATGGCGCCATTATACAGCTGTCGCAATTTGATCTTGCGGATCGCTTCCAGCACGTTCCAGTTGGCAGAGGATTTATTTTCTTTATTGCTGTGCAGCTGATCGGCCAGGTCGCCAAAATACAACTGCGGGAACGCGATGGACACAGTTTGCTCCGTACAACCATAAGGATATTCGACCAGATACCTCAACTGCTTACCCAGCTCGAGCGCCGGGTTGCGGCTTACCACCAGTTGGTAGTCGGTGCTGTTCGGCAGAAAATCGTTCAACGGAATATTGATGCGTTGTGCATTACCGCCCGTAAATGAACCGCTGCCGGTTACTACCTGCAAAGGCGATGCAGGCCGGATGCTGATCTCTGTCTCATCTGTGAACTTTTCACCCAGTCCCTGCACCTCCACTTTAACTTTTCCGGTGCTTACGGCAGGCGATGCCACCACCTGAAAGATCGCCTGACCCTCGCTGTTACTGTTGAGGGATACAGATTGTTGTTTATCGCCCAATACGTTCAACGGACCACTTACATTCAATATAGCAGTAGCCGATGCCGTATTTTTCGTCGTATTCGTAATAGTGACCGGTACGGTAACGGTATCGCCCGGACTTAAGAAACGCGGCAGCGCAGTACTTAGCACCAGTGGATCTGCTACTGTCATAGCCGCTTCACCACTACCGAAGCTTTCATCTTTATAGGCCACTGCCATCAACCGTACTTCACCACTGAACTGGGGAATATCAAACTCAAACTCGGCTTCACCACTCATGCCGGTTTTTCTGGAACCGCTCCAGTAAGAAACGACCTTGAATCGTTTGGCCGGCATCGGATTGGTACGTTTGTTCATTTCGAGGTCGCCGTCACCACCCGTACTGCTCAACGTTGCTTTCAGTTCGGGGAACAGCAGCGGATACAGATCATAGCCATTCACCTCCAGCGCCTTCGGCGCATAAAAATGGTTGTAAGGATCAGGTGTCTGAAAGTCAGTTATCTGCAACACGCCATTGTCAACGGCCGCCAGCGTTACAAAACTGTTGGCAGCTGCTTTCACGGTCACCTTCTGATGCGTACGCGAACGAACCGACTTTTGCGCCACGATCTCGACGGCTATTTTGCGGCTCTTTTCTTCCACCTTCAAACTTTTATACCCATGCGCCACCGTCAACGGTATTTCACTAACATCGTGGGGTTTAATGAGGGTTGCGGTAACATACACGTTCGGTAAATGCGCTGCCGAAATTTTCAGGTCAACCGAAGCAGTGCGGTTCTCCACATTTACATACTGGTAGGAAACTACTTTGTCAGTCTCCATGGTTACCAGCATCCGGCCGCTGAATGGTGTTTTGAACAAGAGCTTGGCGTTATCGCCGGCCTCGTAAGCAGATTTATCAGCTTCTATATCGATATTACCTTCTGTATTTACTTCAAATGATGAATTTTCGCCGCCCCAGAAGCCATAGCTATAAAAACTCTTGCTCACATAGCTGCTTGCACCGGGAATGGCCACCCGCAGTTCATATTCACCGGGCGACCGCGGAACAAAGCCGTAGGACGCCGTTTCACCACTTACTGTAATGGTTTGTTCGGCCACTATCTTATCATCCTTTTGTGATTCGTACCTGAAATAATCACCGCTTTTTGAAAGCACGGTACGGTATTCATGTTTGATCACTTTTACTTCAGCGCGCGCTCCGTTCAGCACCTGCTCATCTTTGTTCAGCGCAATGATGGGAAATTTCACCTGCTGGTTCAACGGATAGTACCAGTAACCATCGCTGCCCAAACCAAAGAATACTTTTTGGGTATAAATATGGGCAGTTGCACTGCGGCTCACCGGACGACCGGTTTCATCAAATACGGTGGCATAAAAAGTGGTCTTCAACAATCCTTTATTGGCAAACAGGGCCGGCACCTCAAAGTTTTGTTTCGCATTCCCGTTCTCATCAGTACTGCCTTCGTTCACCGCTTTGTCAAATGACATGCCCTGGTTTGTAATACTAAAATCATACTTGCTGTATTTCTTCGGATTGAAATAAGCGGCGCTGGTCTGGATCTCTGTTTCGTAATTCCGGTTGGCAGCCGGCGGTCCGAAAAAGTTAACCGCATTGATAGCCAATGTAGCTGATTGACCAGGCTCCAGGGATGTTTTATCGAGTTTCGCTGTTACCTTAATGCGATCTGGCACAAATTCTTCAATGCTGAAATTCTTGCTGGCCAGCAGTACATCGTTGGAGGTGTAAACTTCCAGCGTATAACTACCGGTTATAGCCGCCTCGTTAATATCAACATCACCATCTGTAGCGCCCTGTGCATTCAGGGTTTTACGGAAGCTCTTTAATTCTTTACCATTCGGCAGCAGGAACTTCATTTTTACCGGCAGCTCGCCCGGCGACTTCCATTGGCGATCGCGCAGGATCACCGCAAAATTCACTTTTTCACCAGGCCGGTAAATATCGCGCTCGGCATAGATAAATGCATCGAGTCCGGTACTGTTGCTGCGTTTGCCACCCACTTCAAAGCGGGAGGTATTTACTTTTGTACTGCTAAAAGGCAGGTAGTTGAAATCATTGGCGGTTTTGGCAATGATCATGGCCGGTTTAAAGCCGGCAAATTCCTTGCGGGAGAAAGCCACCTCCGCCACACCATCGGCATTGGTAGCGCCGGTACCCAATACCTGGTTATTGTTGCCATAGACAACTACGTTCATGCCGTTGACCGGCTGGGCAGTTTTAATAGAGTTGGCAAACACAAACAGTTTATCGTTTCCTTCACGGGCAATTAACCCGATATCTGATTTGGAAATAAAACGGCTGTCGCTGATCCAGTAATCCGTTGCCGACCGCATTTTGATATGATATATGCCTTTGAAATCAGGCAGGCGGTCTTCTACATTGAAACTGAACAGCCGGCTGCTGCCATATTTCGGCAGCGAGCGGGTATCTATCTCCTGTTCATAGATCACATCCCCGAAAGAAGCATCACTATTGCCATAATAATCCCCTTCGTAATATTCGTCTTCGTAGCCGCCGCTTCTTGTATCTTTCGGACTGTACCCATAGCGTTGTGCTGCCAGCAGGTTGCTTTCATATATTTTGGAGATGATCACCTTTACCTTTGGGATATTGGTGATGCGCACCTCTATATTCTGATTGCCGAGTGCACTCAGGTAAACAGCTTTGCTGTTGCCAAAACGCAGGGATGGCTCCAGCTCACCAAAGGCAACATTATTATCATATTGTTCGCGTAATACGCCGCCAATACGGCCACGCAGTCCTTTGGCAATGGTGAATACATAACTTTTATCTGCATCAAAGTTATCACTGCTCACGGCAAAACCGTCTTCCGTTTGTTCAATACTGAATTTTACCGCAGGATTAAAACGGATCAGGGAAGAAATGTTTTCCATGAGCACCTGCTGGCTGGTGCGAACAAACACTTTTCCGGTCAATCCATCATGTTCGGCAGTAACATCGTTAATGGTAAGGTTATACGGCGAAGGAATGAACACTTTATTTTCGATCGCTTCTTTGGTTCCGTTCACGCCACCATCGGGCACCAGACCTTTGTCGAAGCTTACCTTGGCCTCCAGGTCTTTATCTTCCAGTTTCAGTCCGGCAATACGCAGGGTGATCCTGCTGTCGGTACCTTCTGTAATAATGGTATAATCAAGGGGTTTACCACCCAGCTGCAACTGCATTTTATCTTTTATCGTAGCCGGACTAATAGCGTAATTAAAATACAGGTCAACCTGTGGGTAGGCCTTTGTTGAGTGCTGGTCGGCGAGCATCCAGGTTACGTTTGTATTATCCAGTTGCAGGAAGGGCGTATAGAAATTTATTTTCTCGCCTTTATCCAGCTTGCCGTATTTGCTGTGATCGAGCAGGTCGCCGCGCAGGCTTGCCTGGTAGGTAGTGGCAGGCGATAAAGGTTGTGCCGGCGAGAACACCAGTTCATCGGGATGCTCCCAGCGAAAGCGTCCGGCGATCTTAGGTTCAAAGGAAATATACTCAGTAGAATCCCAATTATTCAACAGTGAATCAGGAACAAGGGCCTTATCAAAACGGAACACCAGGTTACCAAGGGATTGCACTTCCCCTTTGGCATTGGTATAACTCAGGGAAACAGCGCTTCGATTACAGGCGGCGATGATACTCACGACAAAAACGCCTATTGTAATCAGGGCGATCAGTGGCTTACGCATATAGGGTTAAAGTATTAGAGAAGTTAGGGCCCACCCGTTCCGAAGGACAATCCGGGCAGGGTTGGGGGCGTTAAAATACAAAAAGGAATATAATTATTATACTGTTCTTTTGTTGGTTGAAAATAAACCGGAAATTAGCAAGGAACTATGGAGGCAGGCTTGACGAACCCATAGCGTTAAAATTATACACGAAAGTTACAATCAATTAACAGACACTGCCTGTTAATTTGTTATTAAAGTGCCTGAACCGAGGTGATACAACACACATGAAAACCGCACACAGAAAAACCATAAAACAATTTGTCAACCACCTCTTAACGTGGCGCCCGAAACACCGTTACGCCAGCATTGGATATATATGGTTCAGGAAAATTTTTGTAACCGCCTGTGTTCTCACCATTTTATTTTTCTCCCTTAACTGGGTATTTCCGCTGCCCGACAAAGTAGAATACTCTACCATCATCACCGACAGCAAAGGCGAAGTGGTACATGCCTTTCTGACACATGATGAAAAATGGCGCATGAAGACCGAACTGGAAGAAATTTCGCCCCTGCTGCGCAAGACCATTATTGAAAAAGAAGACAAATATTTCTATTCACACCCCGGCATAAATGCCCTGGCTATTGGCCGCGCTTTCGTCAAAAATATTTTTCGCTGGAAACGTACTTCCGGCGCATCCACCATTACCATGCAGGTGGCACGGGGCCTGGAACCCAAAAGCAGGACCTATTTCAATAAGATCATTGAAATGTTCAGGGCATTACAACTGGAATGGAAATACAACAAGAACGAGATCCTGCAATTATACCTGAACCTGGTACCTTATGGCGGCAACATTGAAGGCGTAAAATCAGCTTCTATCCTCTATTTCAAAAAAAATCCCGATCACCTATCCCTGGCCGAGATCACGGCCTTGTCTATAATCCCTAACCGGCCATCGTCGCTGGTGATGGGGAAACACAACGATCGCATTGTACAGGAACGTAACCGCTGGCTGCAGCGATTTGCAAAAGACAAAGTGTTCACCCAAAAAGAAATTGCCGATGCGCTCAGCGAACCGTTGACGGCTACACGCGGAACAGTTCCCCGGCTCATCCCCCACCTTGCCTGGAAACTACGACAACAGGGCGGTGATATCATTAAGACCAATATTGAACTGAACACCCAGTTAAAGACGGAGAAGCTGGTGGCCGATTATGCACGCATCCTAACGCTGAAAAACATCCGCAATGCGGCGGTGATCATTGTCGATAATCAAACCCACAAAGTGATCACTTATGTAGGCTCTGCCAATTTCAGGGACACCATCGATGCCGGCCAGGTGAATGGCGCCAAAGCCATCCGCCAACCGGGCAGTACGTTAAAACCATTATTATACGGCCTTTGTATTGATCAAGGCCTAATGACGCCCAAAGCCATTATCACCGACGTGGCGGTGAATTATAACGGCTATGCACCAGAGAATTACGACAAACAGTTCAACGGGTATGTAACCATGGAATATGCCCTGGAACATTCCCTGAACATTCCGGCGGTGAAAGGACTGCAATGGCTGGGTAAGGACCCGTTTATTGATAAACTGGCCGTGTGCCATTTTCAACAGATCAAAAAAGACCAGCGCAAGCTGGGCCTTTCCATGATCCTGGGAGGTTGCGGCGCTACCCTGGAAGAATTAACCGGACTGTATGCTGTGTTTGCCAATAACGGCCGGTACATTCCGCCGAAATACACGCAGGAAGCATTTGAAGAACCGGGCCAGGGAGAAAGGATCTTAAGTGCGGCCGCCACCTTTATGATCAACGAGATCTTATCAAAAGTGAACCGGCCCGATTTTCCGCTGAACTGGCAAAGCACAGAGCACATGCCCAAGATCGCCTGGAAAACCGGTACCTCCTATGGCCGCCGCGATGCCTGGAGCATTGGCTACAACAGGAAATATACGGTAGGCGTGTGGACGGGCAATTTTTCAGCCCAGGGTATTCCGGAATTAAGCGGGGCCAACATTGCCACACCCCTGCTTTTTAAAATCTTCAACACCATCGATTACGACAGCGATGAACAATGGTTCACGCAGCCCAAAGACTGTGACATGAGAATGGTATGCTCCGAAACCGGTTTACCACCCGGCGCCAATTGCCAGCATACGGTGAGTGATTATTTCATTCCGCTTATATCTACGAGTCAGCTATGCGATAACTTGCAGGAGGTAGCCATTTCGGCCGATGGAAAAAGCTCTTATTGCAAAACCTGTCAGCCCGCAGATGGCTATAAAAAGAAATTGTACCGCATTGTTTCGGCCGACATGCAACGCTATTATGAGGAGCGGCATATAGCCTATGAAAAAATGCCGCCGCATAACCCGGCCTGTGAGCGCGTGTTCAAAGAGGGCGGCCCGGCCATTACATCACCACGTAATGGATCGGAATATTTCATCAGCAAAAAACATCCTGAACCTTTGCAGTTATCATGCAATGTAGGGAACGATGTACATAAAGTATACTGGTATATCAATAACCAGTTCTATAAAGCGGGGGATGCGCACAACCGCCAGTTCTTTATACCGGAGGAAGGGCCGGTTAAAATTTCCTGTACCGATGACAAGGGTCGCAATCGGGATATTTGGATACGAGTGAAATATATTGATCTATAGTTTTTCTGTTTAAAGTTCAAAGTTCTAAGTTTATTTTCCCACGAAAAAGAAACTAAAACTTTGAACTATGAACTTTGAACTTTAAACTTTGAACTTTGAACTTTGAACTTTAAACTGTGAACTTTGAACTTTGAACTTTAAACTTTGAACTTTAAACTGTGATCTGTGATCTGCGAACTAATCAACTTTCGATACATTTCCAAGTCCGGTAATCGTTTTATCCACCTGCGCGCCGCCTTTATACCGCACATTGCCGGCGCCTGAAATAGTAGCATCCAGTTTTACACTGGCATATACCTCTACATTGCCGGCACCTGCAATTGTCAGGTCGGATTCTTCTGTTAATAAATTCATGGCGTTTATCCCGCCCAAACCGGTCACTTCGGCTGTAAATTTCTTTGTTTCGCCGCTAAGTGTTATTTCACCGGCCCCCGAAATGCTGGCATTGATCTCGGGCGCATCTACATCCAGTTTCAAGGAACCGGCACCGGGGCAGGCTATTGTCAATGGGCCATCAGCACTGATCTTTGATTGACCGGTAACCGTTCCTGCGCTGATCACCTTGATATTGTTGAATTGCGGAGAAGTAACATATACTTTTACGCCATCGCGTGACTTCAACCATGCGTCATCAGTTGTTTCCAGCTTCAGCACGCCGTTCGCCACCTGCACTTTAATGTGCTGCTGTAAATTTTCATCCGCTTCTATTTTAACGCTGGCCTGATTACCCTCCGTAAGGTAAACCTCAAAATTGCCACGGAGTTCAACACCTGTAAATTCACCCGGTGATTTATTCACAGTGGTTACATTGCCATTTCCTTCGATCCGTTTATCGCCATCCCACATGCAGGCATTGAATAAGAGGGTGCTCGCTAAAAGAATAAAGATGCTTTTTTTCATAAAATGGTTTGGTTGGTATAAATGGTCTGTTATTAGTTACTTCACCTGTTTAATGTTGCCATTACCTGTAATATGGGTAGAAGGCACAGCATTCCCTTTATAACGCACATTGCCATTACCGCCTACTGAAACATCCAGCTTTACGCTGGCAAATACTTCCGCATCCGCATTGCCAAGGATCTCTACTTTGGTTTCTTCAGCCATGAGGTCGAAAGCTTTCAGATTGCCATTGCCCTGCAGCTTACATTCGAAGTATTTGGTCTGTCCTTTCAGGTTAATGCCTCCATTACCTGTTAATACGGCTGTAATTTCAGGTGCGTCCACATCCAGTTTAATGCTTCCATTTCCCTGCACTTTCAGGTCCAGTTCAGCAGAATCGGCGACCGGTGTTTGTCCCACCACGTCTCCCGAACCAATGGCGTATATCTTTTTGAAAGCGGGCGCTGTAACATATACTTTGATGTTCTTACGGGTGCGAAACCATACATTTTTTTTGGTGCGTACTTTTAAGGTGCCGTCATCAACGAAGGTCTCAATATAAGGCAGGAGATTACTTTCACCTTCGATCTTGACCGAGGCAGGGCTGCCAACAGCGACATATACGTCAAAAAATCCGTAAGACGCCACGCCGGTAAAGCTGCTGATATTCCTGGTTTCGGTAGTCACATCGCCATTACCTTTAATACGTTTACCGGTAAAGCGGCATCCGGCCACCAGTATGGTCGCTAAAAAGATCAAAAAGGTCCAATTTTTCATGTTTGCAGGTTGTGTTTGATTACGCATTACAATTTAACCGGTTTTTCCAGCATTTGACGCGTATTCTGCTAAAATGTTACAGTAACCCCTTGACAAATAATTAATTACTTTAATTTATTCCAGTGCATAGTCCTTGAGCCTTCAGCCCTCAGCCTTCAGCCTTCAGCCCTCAGCCCTCCGCCTTGAGCCTTTAGCCTTGAGCCTTCAGCCTTCAGCCTTGAGCCTTCAGCCTTTAAGCCTTGGGCCTTGGGTGCTTTTTCTTACCTTCGCACCACCATGACGGAAAAGATTCTTATTCTCGATTTCGGCAGTCAGTACACTCAGTTGATTGCCAGGGCCGTCCGGGAGGCCAACGTTTATTGCGAAATTATTCCCTATCACAAAAAAGTTGAATTCGATCCCTCGCTGAAAGGTATAATCCTGTCGGGTTCACCATTTTCTGTGAACGATCCCAAAGCCCCGGAGGTAGACGTAAAATCCCTGCACCAGCAGCTGCCTGTTCTGGGCGTTTGCTACGGCGCCCAGTTAACCGCCAAACAGTTTGGCGGACAGGTTGCCAAAAGTAATAAACGTGAATACGGTCGTGCCCTGATGCACAAACAGACCGACGACGTATTACTAAAAGATGTGATGGACCAATCACAGGTCTGGATGAGCCACAGCGATTCTGTACTGCAGATGCCAGAAGGGTTCAATGTACTTGCTACAACCGACAGCATTCCTTTTGCAGCGTTCAAAAAGAACGGAGAAGCCAATCCCCTGTACTGCGTTCAGTTCCACCCCGAAGTATACCATTCGGTGGAAGGAAAAAAGATCATTAAAAATTTCCTTGTAAATATCTGCGGCTGCCAGCAAAGCTGGACCCCCGCCCACTTTATCACAGATACGGTTAATGACCTCAAAAAACAGATCGGTAACCGTAAAGTGATCATGGCTTTAAGCGGTGGTGTAGATTCAACGGTTGCGGCAACCCTGATCCACAGGGCCATCGGCAGTAACCTGTACGGCATTTTTGTTGACAACGGGGTGCTGCGCAAGAACGAGTTTGAACAGGTTTTGGAAACCTACAAAACCATTGGTCTGAATGTAAAAGGAGTAAATGCCAAACAACTTTTTTACGATGAGCTGAAAGGTAAAACCGACCCCGAAGCCAAACGTAAGACCATCGGCCGCCTGTTCATTGAAGTGTTTCAGCAGGAAGCCAAATCCTTTGAAGGCGTTGAACTGCTGGGACAGGGAACGATTTATCCTGATGTTATTGAAAGTGTTTCCGTACATGGGCCATCGGTAACGATCAAATCGCATCATAATGTAGGCGGTTTGCCCGATATCATGCACCTGGAACTGGTAGAACCGCTGCGTTTTCTCTTTAAAGATGAAGTGCGCCGTGTAGGCAGCGAGCTGGGCATACCCGCCGACCTCCTGCACCGTCATCCTTTCCCCGGTCCCGGCCTTGCGATCCGCATTCTGGGCGAGATCACGCCTGACAAAGTGGAACTACTGCAGGAAGCCGACCACCGTTATATCCAGGGTTTGAAAGAACATAATCTGTACGACCAGGTTTGGCAGGCAGGCGCTATTTTACTGCCTGTGAAAAGTGTAGGCGTCATGGGCGATGAAAGAACGTATGAATACACCGTAGCTTTACGTGCGGTAACGTCCGTCGACGGCATGACGGCCGACTGGGCCCATCTCCCTTATGAATTTTTGGCACATATTTCGACTGATATCATCAATAACGTTAGAGGTATCAACCGGGTGGTATACGACATCAGCAGTAAGCCACCTGCAACGATAGAATGGGAGTAGACGTCTTTTAAGTGTTACCGGTCACCGGTTACCGGTTTTCCCGGCAACTGGAAACCGGTGACATTGAAATTCGCGAGGCGTGCGTATTATAATGACATCTCAACAGTTAGTATATAAAGCATTCCCTATGATGAAAAAATGGTTCATATCAGTATTTTCATGCCTTGCCATGGCCTGGGTAGCACCTGTAGCGGCGCAAATTACGCCTACACCAACAGTACAACCTGCACAAGCGGCACAAACAATGCGGGATACCCTTCAAACAGATACCAGCCGCCAACAAATTGCAATTTTTACTCCCTTGTATCTTGATTCGGCATTCGATATAACAGGCAATTACCGGTACGATCATAAAACTTTTCCAAAACAATCCAGCGCCGGCCTGGAATTCTGGGAAGGCGCCGAACTGGCCATCGATTCCTTACGAAAAGAAGGCGTTCAACTCGACGTTCATGTATACGACATCAAGGCGCCCGCCCAACAGTTAGATTCAATCCTGAACAGCGAAGCATTTAAAGCTACCGACCTTATCATTGGACAGGTGAATGCGAATGAAGCGGCAAAATTTGCCAGTGTTGCCGCTACCATGGATATCCCTTTTATTAACGCAAACCTCCCTAGCGACGCAGGCATAACCAACAATCCGCATTACGTTATTCTGAATTCAACCCTTGCAACGCATTGTGTGGGTATTTACCGCTTCCTGCAGAAAAATTATTCTTTGCAGGATATCATTGTATTCAGAAAGAAAGGCGTACAGGAAGACCGCGTACGGAATTATTTTACCGAGTTTGAAAAAACAACAGCCGTAAAGCTGAAATTCAAGTACGTTACGTTAGAAGACAATTTCACCGCCGATAAGTTAAGGCTGCATCTCGACGAGGAGAAACCCAATATCTGCCTGGCCGGCAGCCTGGATGAATCTTTTGCGCGAAATCTTTGCCAGCAACTGGCCCTCACCAGTACAGCTGGCAGCCCCAATGTGATCGTTGGTATGCCCACGTGGGACGGCATCGATTTTGAGAAATCGCAGTTCAAGAACCTGGAAGTGATCTACAGCACGCCGTTCTATGTAGCTCCCACCAGCAAACTGGCATTATCGGTACATGAAAATTTCAAGAACACATTCTATTCGCGTCCGTCGGATATGGTTTTCCGTGGTTTTGAGACCCTTTACCATTTTGCACATTTGTTACAACTGTATGGCAGTAATATCGGCTCAAGCCTGAGCGATAAAAAATACATGCTTTTTAGCGAATTCGATATTCAACCCGTGATCAATAAGACCACCATGACACTCGACTATTTCGAAAACAAAAAACTTTACTTTGTTAAAAAAGTAGATGGCGTGGTGAAGACAGTTTACTAGATTACAGGTTTCACGTTCCAGGTTACAAGGAAATGATTTAGATGTGCCACGTTTGTAAACGTGGCACATCTTTTTAACATATATGCCTGATCCCCTGAAACTTGTAACTAGTAACCTGTAACAGCTTTTTGATGCCACTAATATCGTTTACAGATAAAGGCCTCTATTGTGAGCCTGGACGGTTTTACATCGATCCCTGGCAACCGGTTGACAAAGCAGTGATCACCCATGCCCATAGCGATCACGCCCGGGCCGGCAACCAGGCTTATTTATGCCACCGCGACACCCTTCCATTATTACAATTGCGGCTGGGCCCCAATAACTACCAGTCATTGGAATGGAATGAAAAAATAAAGCTGAACGAAGTCACTGTATCCCTGCATCCTGCTGGGCATATCATCGGTTCATCGCAAATACGGGTTGAATACAAAGGCGAAGTGTGGGTGGTAAGCGGCGATTATAAAACGGAGGCAGATGGCCTCAGTGGAATCTTTGAACCTATCCCCTGCCATACTTTCATTTCGGAATCTACATTCGGCCTGCCCATTTATAACTGGAAACCACAACAGGAAATATTTCACGATATACAACAATGGATAAGAACTAATGAAGTCGCGGGCAAAACATCTGTATTGATCGGCTACAGCCTGGGCAAGGCACAGCGGCTGTTAAAATCGTTGGAAGAGGTCACTGGAAATATTTATGCGCACGGCGCCATTTATAATGTACATCAAACGCTGATACAGGCAGGCTGGAAATTACCAGCCATACAACGTGTTACCCCCGAATTACCAAAAGAAACCTATAGAGGAAGTGTAGTACTGGCGCCCCCATCTGCAGATGGCAGTCTGTGGATGCGACGTTTTCCATCAGCGAGCACGGGTATATGCAGCGGCTGGATGCAGGTGCGCGGCCATCAACGCCGCCGTAATGCCGATGCGGGTTTTGCCCTCAGTGATCATGCCGACTGGAACGGTTTGCTGGAAAGCGTAAAAGCAACGGGTGCACAAAAGGTATATGTCACACACGGCTTTCAATCGGCCTTCAGCCGCTACCTCAGTGAAATAGGCATTGATGCGGCTGAAGTAAAAACGGAGTATGGAACGGAGGAAGAAGAAAACCAATTAGCTAATTAGATGATGTGATGATGTGATAATGCAATACAGGCAGGAACGCCGGAATGGAAAGAATTATCACATTATCGAATTATCAAATTATCACATTATCACATAATGCCAGATAATGATGATATGATAATTTAATACCACTGCTGTGGATGCTTTGGCGCGACCTTCGCGCTTGTTGGAACGCCGGAATGGAAAGAATTATCACATTATCGAATTATCAAATTATCACATAATGCTAGATAATGATGACATGATAATTTAATACATGCTGCTGTGGATGCTTTGGCGCGGCCTTCGCGCTTGTAGGAACGCTGGTATGGAAAGAATTATCACATTATCGAATTATCACATTATCAAATTATCACATTATGCTTGAGTTTGCGCAATTGTTATTCAAGTTAGGTACCACCACTAAAACCAACGATAAGCTCGAAGCATTAGCTTATTATTTTGCGCATGCCAATGAAAAAGACAAAGTATGGGTGATCGCCCTGTTCAGCGGCCGGCGGCCGCGCCGCACCGTTAGCGGCACCCAACTGGCCGTATGGTGCACCGAACTTATTCATTTACCCATCTGGCTGTTCCAGGAATGTTATCATACCGTTGGCGACCTGTCTGAGACCATTGCCTTATTGATTCCGGAAACGAAGATATCCTCCTCTCCCACGGGCCAGCCGCTGCATTACTACGTCGAAAAGTTCCAGCAACTCGAAAAAGCAGGCGAGGCGGAAAAGAAAATGTTCATCCTGCAATCGTGGCTGGAATTGAGCAGCCGCGAGCGCTTTGTGTTCAACAAATTGCTCTCAGGCACGTTTCGTGTGGGCGTATCCCAAAAACTCATGGTGAATGCCCTCGCTCGAACGGTACAGCTGGAACCCAATACCATTGCCCACCGCATCAGCGGCAACTGGGATCCCGCCACCACAAGCTTCTCGGCGCTGTTAAGTGAGCAGTCGACCCAGACAGATTTCTCCAAGCCCTACCCTTTCTACCTTGCCTATGCGCTGGAAGACCCGTTACCGGAGCTGGGCGAACCCGCCGACTGGCAGGCCGAATGGAAATGGGACGGCATCAGGGGTCAGATAATAAAAAGGAATGGCCAGTTATTTGTCTGGAGCCGCGGAGAAGACCTGATCACGGAAAAATTTCCTGAATTCAGCATTCTCCAAAGCAAATTGCCCAACGGCGTTGTAATAGATGGCGAGATCCTGCCTTACAAAGATGGACAGGTGCTTAACTTCAATATACTGCAAACCCGTATCGGCCGTAAGAATGTTACCAAAAAACATTTGCAGGATGCACCTGTTGGACTGTTCGCCTATGATCTGCTGGAATTAAATGGTGAAGACCTCCGGTCCATGGCGTTGAACGAACGCCGAGCAGCGCTTGAAGACCTGGTCACATCCCTGCAATTGCCTTTTTTACAATTATCCCCCGTGGTCACCTTCAGCAACTGGGATGAGTTAACCACCATCCGCGAGCAGAGCCGCAACCTGAATAGTGAGGGCCTGATGTTGAAACGAAGATCATCGGCTTATCAGGTAGGCCGCCGCCGGGGCGATTGGTGGAAATGGAAGATCGATCCCCTCACCATCGATGCGGTGATGGTGTATGCCCAGAAAGGAGCCGGGCGCCGCAGCAACCTGTATACCGACTACACCTTTGCGGTTAAAGACGGCGACAAATTGGTTCCCTTCACAAAAGCGTATTCCGGATTGACCGACAAAGAATTTGCTCAGGTAGATGCCTTCGTGAAAAGGAATTCACTCGAAAAGTTTGGACCTGTTCGTACGGTGAAACCAGAACTGGTATTTGAGATCGCCTTCGAAGGGATTGCCGCCAGCAACCGCCACAAATCAGGCGTAGCGCTCCGTTTTCCCCGCATCAGCCGCTGGCGAACCGATAAAACACCCAATGACATTAATACGTTGGATGATCTCAGGAAAATGCTGGAATTGTATGGAAAATGACAGGCCAATTTTCAAATTCGTAAATTTGAATAATAATTCCTGCGCGAATGAAAAAATGGATGGTGGTGCTGGTACTGATAGTAGCCAGTGGGGTTGCTTTTACCGCGATACTGAACGATGGAGCATATGAACCTGTGCACATTCCGCCCAGCACACAACGCACCGGCGGCGATGCACAGAAAGGCTACGAATACCTGACAACCGGTGATTATGTAAAAGGAGGTATGCCCTATAACATCTGGATCCTGGGCATGGGTAAAGACAAGACCAATTTCCTGCAACGCACCGGAAAAAATGCCGACATCTCTCACGAATATACCGCCGTTACCGCCAACAACGGCGAAGTGCTGGTAGCGCCCAACTGCATGCAATGTCATGCACAGGTGTTTGATGATACCCTGATCATGGGCTTAGGCAATACTTTCATTGATTTTACCGCCAATGAAAAGCTCAACGTCAACAGACTTAAGAAAGTAGAGAGTTTGTTAAAACTCACGGCGCCGAACAAGTACAGAGCCGCCAAACCATTTATCGATGTGGCCAAAACGATCACACCTTACCTTATTACCGAGATCAGGGGTGTAAATGCGGCCGACCGGCTGGCCGCCGTGCTCGTAGCGCATCGGGATCCGGTTACTTTTAAATGGAACCCCGAAGCACAGCTGGAAATACCGGAAGGCGTTATTCCCTCCGATGTACCACCATGGTGGCTGCTGAAAAAAAAGAACGCCATGTTTTATAATGGGTTCGGCCGCGGCGACTTTGGCCGTTTCTTGATGGCCTCTAACCTGCTTACGGTAAATGACACGGCCGAATCGCACGAAGTAGACACGCACATGCCCGATCTGCTGGCCTATATCTATTCGCTGGAACCTCCCAAATATCCGGGTACGGTCAATACCGCCCTGGCCAATGAAGGTGAGATTGTATTCAATAAAAAATGCTCCGGTTGCCATGGCACCTACGGAACCAATGAAACGTATCCGAATCTCCTGATACCGCAGGCCGTTATTCAAACCGATTCGCTGTTATATAAAAACAATTATTCCAGTCCGCAGTTTGTGAACTGGTTCAACCAAAGCTGGTTCACTACAGGCGATCATCCTGCCCGCCTGGAGCCATTCATGGGCTACATTGCACCGCCACTCGATGGCATCTGGGTCACTGCACCGTTTTTGCATAACGGATCAGTGCCAACGCTGGAAGCGCTGCTCAACAGCGATCTGCGTCCGCGGTACTGGCGTCGAAATTTCAATAAGCCGGAATATGATTATGAAAAACTGGGTTGGAAATATACCAAAGAAAATCAAGCCGGCGGCAAGCTCATTTACAATACCGATCTGCCCGGCTATGGCAATTATGGCCACACGTTCGGCGATAAATTAACTGAGCAGGAAAGAAAGGCAGTGCTTGAGTATTTGAAAACACTCTAGCGCGGCAATCGACAACCGGCAATGTATGGGATGTTACAGGTTGCAGGTCACAAGTTACCTGGCATATCCCCGACCTGTCAGGAGTCCGTTAAGAAAATCGGCTGCTCCCCCTTTAGGGGGCTGGGGGGTTAACAAAAACTCCCCGCTAAAAACGGGGAGCCTGTGTGCAAAAATAACCCTCGGTTAACATCATTTAATCAGTTTCCTGAACGAAGTATGGTTGCCTGCTTTCATCTGCACCAGATAAGAACCGGCCGGCAGCGCCGACAGATCACTGATGACAACGGTATTTCTGCCCAACACGCCAGCATGTTGCTGTTTTCGTACCAGTTCGCCACCCGCATTGTACAGCGCTACCTGGATCATTCCGGCTTTCTCCAGTTGCATACTTATTTGCAGGATATCTGTAAAAGGATTAGGGAACACTGTCGCGGAGGCCAGTAAAGTATTCCCTGTTTTTACCACTACCGTATTGCTGTAATACATCTTTCCATCCAGTGCTGTTGATCGTACTCTGTAAAAAACAGTTCCCGTAACAGCAGGAGCATGCATGTACACATAAGGTGTGTTCTGGTCATTCTGGCCGGTGGCAGCTAATTCACCCGCACGGGTAAACACCTGTCCATCCTGGCTGTATTCAATGGTAAAGGAACGTATATCTGATCCGGAGTTTGCAGACCAGTTCAGCTGAACCTGACCACTATGATAAGCAGCCTGCAAAGAAGAAAGTTTTACCGGCAATGCTATGCAGGCATCGGGATTTGCCCGCTCGGGCGTATAAGTGGCGGTATCAGCAGCTATCAGCGAGCCATTTACAGTCAGGTGCTGAGTAGTGCCACCGCTGATGTTTTGATTGGTGGTCAGCCTGTTGGCGCCGTTAACGCCGGCAATGGTCTGGTTATTTGATATGCCACCGCCTACATGCAGGCTGCCGGTTCCGCGGATCTCGCCATTGTTACTTAAGGCGCCGCCAATGCGCAATTGTGCGTTGCTGTTATTTATGCGAAAGTAATTGCCATTGATAGTATAAGAACCATTTACCACAACCAGCCCTTCATTGCGGGTGCCTATGGAAGTGGTAATACTGCCGGTAATGGTGATCTCACCCAGGTTCACCAGCGAATCATTGGTATTGCCGCTGCTGATATTGTTATTTCCGCCCCGGAAAACGGCTATGTTCTGATTATAAAACGTGCCTGCCAGGTTGATGTCCCCCGCGACGGTTACGCGGCCGCGGTTATTGATGGTGGTTCCGCTGCTGGTGGTAAGGCTTTGTGAAAAATTCAATACGCCGTTATTATTGATCGCAGCATTGCTGCCAAGATTGGTACTCTGGCTGAAGGTCATGGTACCACAGGCGGTATTTGAAACAGTGATGGCGTTGTTCTGATTCCAGTTACCGGCCCAGGTGAAGCTGCCGCTGTTCGTGATGGCAGCCCCATTATTGAGCGTTATATTATTCATCACAACGGTTCCGCTGGATGAAAGGCTGGCGGAAAAGCTATTGGCCTGGCTGGGGGCAAGGCGTCCGCCTGTAGCTACCTGAACAACAGATCCGTTGTTGGTCGAAAGATTTCCGGTATAGTTGCCACCATTGGCGATATACAGGGTAGCCCCATTGTTCAGCGATATATCGCCACTGAAATTGGTGGTGATACATACGGTTTGTCCATTATTGTAAGTGCCGGCACTATTGACCGTACTGCCTGCCGGGCACTGGGCTTTTACCACCCCGGCGCTCCATAACACCAGGTTCATGGCCCCTATCCAACGGATAAAGGCATGGGTACGAAAAGGGAATTTCATGCGGGTCGAGGGTTGTATTGCGCGCATTGGTGAACCAATCCCGGGCCAGATCAAAAAAAGCTGATAACCATGCTTGGTGCCAACAGCCAGCCCCTATCCCAATTAGCTGTACTTAATACACTTATAAGTATTTATTATTTTTAAAGAATTACCCTTAGCTATAGGGTAGAAACCTGTATTAAACCGTATTTATTTCCCATTACCGGAAAATTTCTTCCAAAACCGGGAAACGGTCGCGACGATCAAGTGCCTGTATAGAGCTTAAAGAAAGTAAGGGTCCTTGACCCGGGCGATTTGGGCAGGGGCCCGAAAAATCACTAAATTACCCCCCAAAGGGAAAGGCATCCATTAGCCATTGGTAAACGGCATGCCCCTGTGTTATGAGGCTTCAAACTACTACCGGATATAAGATCATTGTTGACTGGCTGGCAAACAAAAGCCTCCATCCTTTTACATTCCAGGAAGAAACCTGGCAGCACATTATTAATGGTAAAAGCGGACTGGTAAATGCCCCGACGGGCTGCGGCAAAACATTTTCAGTTTTTTTAGGGGCGCTCATCGATTTCATCAACCACCATCCCGATAACTGGAAGACCAAAGCCGGTAACGGATTGCAGTTGTTATGGATCACCCCGTTACGGGCGCTGGCTAAAGATATCGGCCGGGCCATGGAAGAGGTAATCAATGAATTGGGCATGGAATGGAAGGTGGGCATCCGCAACGGCGATACCGATATAAACGAAAGGCAGCGACAAAAACGCCGGATGCCCGAAGTGTTGATCATCACTCCGGAAAGCCTGCACCTGCTGCTGGCACAAAAAGGCTATGCGGCCGTTTTTGAAAGCCTTAAGATCCTGGCAGTGGACGAATGGCATGAGCTCATCGGTTCCAAAAGAGGCGTTCAGGTGGAACTGGCCGTGTCGAGGTTGGTAGGTTTGCGCAAGCCTATTGACAATACACAAGTTGCAACAGAGCGTAAAGGGGAAGACATCGATTGCGAATTGCCTGCTGCCTATTGTCCTTTGAGGGTTTGGGGTATTTCGGCTACCATCGGAAATCTCGATCAGGCCAAAGAAGTACTACTCTCACCTATATTAACTTTCTCCTCCTCCACCGGGGGAGGCCTGGAGAGGGCCTCCGCCACAGTGAAAGCCAATATTCGCAAGGACGTTGTTATAGAATCGATCATCCCCGACGAAATTGAAAAATATCCCTGGGCCGGGCATCTGGGACTTAAACTCATTCATAAAGTATTACCCATATTAAATACCAGCCGCACTACCCTTATCTTCATTAACACCCGGGGCATGAGCGAACAGTGGTACCAGGCTCTGCTCACGGCAGCCCCCGATCTTGCAGGCGCTATTGCCCTGCACCATGGCAGTATTGAACAGGAACTGCGCATCTGGGTAGAAGAAGCTTTGCACACCGGCCGACTGAAAGCAGTGGTGTGTACGGCCAGTCTTGACCTGGGTGTAGATTTTCGACCGGTGGAAACCGTTATACAGGTGGGATCGCCCAAAGGCGTTGCCCGTTTTTTGCAACGCGCAGGGCGAAGCGGCCATAGTCCGGGCGATGTAAGTAAGATCTATTTCCTGCCCACCCATTCGCTGGAACTGGTAGAAGCTGCCGCCCTGAAGAATGCCGTGGCGGAAACCTTTATTGAAAGCCGCGAGCCGATGCTGTTGTGTTTCGATGTGCTGATCCAGTACCTCAGCACCCTGGCAATTTCTGATGGGTTCCGGCCCGAGCAGCTTTTCGATGAGATCAGATCAACCTATTGTTACCGCGACATAGCCCATGCAGAGTGGATGTCCATTTTGGAATTCATTACTACGGGCGGCAATGCATTGCAACAATATGATGAATACAAAAAGGTAGAGATCATAGACGATGTATACCGCATCACCAGCCGGCGAATAGCCATGCGGCATCGCATGCATATCGGCACCATTGTAAGCGAGGCCATGATGAAAGTGAAATTCGTAAGCGGTGGATTTATCGGGGTCATTGAAGAATGGTTCATCACGCGGCTGTCGCCCGGTGATGTGTTTACCCTGGCCGGCCGTAACCTGGAGCTGGTGACCATTAAAGATATGACTGCCCTGGTTCGAAAATCAAATGCAAAAAAATCCATCGTGCCCAGTTGGCAGGGCGGCCGCATGCCGCTGAGCGCTAATCTGGGGAAGAAGCTGAGGGAGAAATTTGAGGAAGCGAGGAATCAGAAGTCGGAAGTCAGAAGTCTGAAGTCGGAAGCCGGAGCAGAGAAGCCGGAAGCCGGAGGTCAGCGGTCAGCAACCACAGTTAGAAAAAGCGGAAAGCCAAACAGCAGTAGCGAGAACCGGTTATCGGACACCCACTCAACATTCACCATTCCCCATTCACCATCCGATATCGAGTTACAGGTATTGGAACCACTATTCCAACTACAACAAACGCTCTCCCACGTCCCCGGCGCCAATGAACTGCTGATTGAACAGATCGAGACCCGGGATGGGTATCACCTCTTTGTATATCCGTTCGAAGGCAGGCTGGTGCACGAAGCCATGGCAGCCATCCTGGCCTGGCGCATCAGCCGGATAACGCCCATCACCTTCTCCTTTGCCATGAATGATTACGGGTTCGAATTGCTCAGCGATCAACCCATTCCGGTAGACGACACCAATGTTTATGAGTTGTTTACAGCAGATAATTTACTGGCTGATATTCAACGAAGTGCTAATGCAACAGAAATGGCAAAACGAAAGTTCCGCGATATAGCCGTCATTGGCGGACTGATTTTCCAGGGTTACCCTGGTGAGCAGAAAAAAGCACGGCATTTACAATCTTCCGCATCGTTATTATTCAATGTATTTTCAGAATATGAGCCCGGCAATTTACTATTACGGCAATCTTACCAGGAAGTGTTCGATCAGCAGATGGAAGAAGTACGACTTCGTAATATGTTGGAGCGCATACAGGCATCGAAGATCATAATTACTTTTCCACAGCAGTTAACCCCATTCTGTTTTCCGATAAAAGTAGACAGTATGCGCGAAAACCTCACATCGGAAAAACTCGAAGACCGCGTAAAACGCATGCAGGCGCAGCTTAACCCCCCGGCTCCCTAAAGGGAGAGCAGTTTCCAGTTTGCAGTTTTTACAATTTTACTATCTGCGAGTTTATCCACATTCACTCCCAAATAGAGAAAGCTCAGCAAGTTTCGGCGACCATACTATGCCCCTTCAGGGGGTGGGGGGTAAAAAAATGCCTGCCTTTTTATTGCCGTACCGATAAGCACGCAAAAAAAGCAGGCATAGTAAATTTTACACACAGCTCTAACCAACAACGTTTAATACTTTCAGAGGAACAAAGGTTCATGATAAGGCTCTGAAAAGATTCCATAAGCTAGGGATTAATACGAGCCAAAAACAGCCAGGCCTTTCCCAGGAATTGATAACGGGTACGCTGTTTTCAAAGGTTTACAGATGATGCAGGGAATGGATGAAACGCGTGTTTTTACAGGGTCAGTGTATTGACTAAATGAGTAAAAGGCAAAAAAGTTGATTGACATTGGATTTCGCCGGTATTCATTGGATATTAGAATGACTTTTGGACGGTTGAATTAAAGGACTCTGGACGATACGAGGTTGCCAATCCCCGTCAATCAACTTGGGTCCAAAAATAGTTGTGGACAAGAATGTGAACAAGAGCACAATTGCCCTATTTTATTTATTCGGTTTTTACCTGCCAAACTAGTAATATTCACATATCAACAGAGTATGATATACATCTACTCTTAGTAAACTTACCCTGTATTTTCTTTTACGTATATTCCGAAATAGTATAATTTCGTAAATCTGCTATAGTATTTGTCACGAAAATTTAAGATTTTGGGGCCCGAAAATCGAAGTAGTGTAAACAGACATTTTCAATCCCTTATCTTATTAAAAAATACAACCCGCATGAAAAAACCTGACACCGAAGGCGTTATTAAAGTAGCTATTGCCGACGACCATGCCCTGTTCAGGGCCGGCGTTCGTACCGCCCTGGCTGCTAAAAGGGACGTAGAGCTCATCGCCGAAGCCGACAATGGCATGCAGCTCCTGAACCTGCTCAGACACATTGAACCAGACATTATTTTGCTGGACATTCAAATGCCTATCATGGATGGCATTCAAACACTGCCTGAGATCCGCAAACTTCGGCCAGAAGCTAAAGTGATCATTCTTTCCATGCACAATGATCATTCTATGATCAGCAAACTCATGGAGATCGGTGCCAATTCTTACCTCACCAAGAACTCTGATTCGGAAACCATTTACCAGGCCATTAAAACCTGTTATGAACAGGAATTCTTTTTTAATGAGCTTACCAACAAGGCTTTACTAACTGGTTTGCGTACTAAACGCACAGATGTAGCCGGACCACAAGATGTAAACTTATCCGAAAAAGAGATCAGGGTGCTGAAACTCATGTGTGAAGAAAAGACCACCAAGGAAATCGCTGATATCGTAGAGATCAGCCCACGTACCGTTGAAGCCATTCGCGACAAACTCAAAACCAAAACCGGCGCCAAATCAATGGCCGGTCTGGTCATGTATGCAGTGAAAAACGGTATTATCGATCAGAACGTATGAATGATTTAAGTTCATCAGTAGCGTAGTTCCATCAGTCAAAACGTCTGTAAATCCGTTCCGGTAAACCGGAACGGATTTTTTTTGACTTAATGCGGCTACTTCGTTTGTGACTGCTCCCGCAACTTATTACACCGAACGCATCTGGTTTAACTTTTTTGCCGGCTCCTGGCTACCCCGGGGCCGGGTTTGCTTTTGGTCTTCTTCTCTAATATCTCGTACATGTCCCGTATATGTTCCGTACATGTCTCGTATATAAGCCGTCCCTTTAAAGGTACGGGACATGTACGAGAAACTAATGAAAGACCTACCTGACAATAAGGAGTCATTACAGGCCCAGATACGAATCAGATACGAATCAGATACGAATCAAACACGGATCAGATACGGCCCAGGTACGCTTCGTTCCAGCCCAATTGCGTATTGTTTTGTTGCATTCTTTCCAGAACTTCACCCCATGAACACCTGGTTGTTTTACAATGAAGCAATTATCCCCGCAGACACGCCCATCATTACAGCGGGCAGCCGGGGGCTCCGGTTTGGCGATGGACTATTCGAGACCATTAAAGTAGTTAATGGAAAAATGCCCCTGTTCGACCTGCATATCGAAAGAATGAACCAGGGCCTGAACTTACTGAACATAACACTGCCCGATCATTATACACCCGATTATCTTACCCAGATCATTCTTGACCTGTATAACCGCAATAATATACCGGGTGCGGCCCGGGTACGGATCACTATTTTCAGGGGCAACGGCACCTTGTTCGCCACGGAAGAACCACATGCCTCCATCATCATTCAGGCAGAACCACTGGCCAGCGATTACCTCGCTTTCAATGAAACGGGTTTCACTATTGATGTTTGTCCGGTTGTACAAAAAAGTGTCGATCAGCTGGCGAACCTGAAATCGAACAATTACCTGCCCTATGTAATAGCAGCACAATATGCCCGGCAACATCAATTAAATGAGTGCCTGGTGCTGAACACCCATAACCGCATCTGTGATGGCACTATTTCCAATATCTTCCGCATTCATCAGAACAGTATTTATACCCCACCCCTGTCGGAAGGCGGTGTGGCCGGCGTTATGCGAAAATATTTATTGACGGCCCTGTCAAAAGCCGGCTATGCTGTTCATGAAAAAATATGTACGCCCGATGAACTCGAGGCCGCCAATGAGGTATTTCTAACCAATGCCTTGTATGGCATACGGTGGGTAGCAAGATTCAGGAACAAAATGTATACAAATAAGCTGGTTGCAGAATTGCATCAAAAGGTTGAGCAGTTAACCAGTTAACTGGTTAACTGGTTAACTTGCCACCAAACGACCTGAACCCAAAAAAATAGTTTATCGCACCAGTTAACGTCTTCTGGTTTCGCCGCGATCTGCGGTTACACGACAATGCAGGATTATACCATGCCTTAAAAAGCAATAATCCCGTATTGCCCATATTCATTTTTGATACTGATATCCTTGACCAGTTGCCATCAAAAACCGATCGCCGTGTTGAATTTATTCATACGACGCTTCAGCAGCTTCAACAACAATTACAGCAACTGGGATCAACATTGGTAGTCTGCCACGATACGCCACTCAATGCATTCAAAAAGCTGCTTCAACAATACCCCGTTGAAAAAGTGTTCACCAATCACGATTATGAACCGTATGCCCGGGAACGGGATGAACGCATTGCAGCATTCCTGCAACAATATAACATTTCATTCCATACCTGTAAAGACCAGGTCATCTTTGAAAAAAACGAAGTGGTAAAAGATGATAACAGGCCATATACCGTGTTCACCCCTTACAGCAGGAAATGGCGCGCCAGGTTGAATGACTTCTATATCAAAAGCTATCCCACTGAGAACTATACCAATCATTTTCACCAACAGGCAGCGGAACAGCTGCCTTCATTGCAAGCAATAGGCTTTACGCAAACGAATGCCGCTTTTCCGCCTGCTACTATTGATAACGGCATTATTGAACAATATCATAAACAGCGCGATTTCCCGGCTATTGAGGGCACGAGTCATGTAGGCGTACATCTTCGCTTTGGCACTATCAGTGTGCGGCAACTGGCGCAAAAAGCCGTGCAGCTCAATGAAACCTTCCTGGGTGAACTGATCTGGCGTGATTTCTTTCAAATGATCCTCTGGCATTTTCCGCATGTGGGCGCCGGAAAGGCCTTTAAAGCTGAATACGACTTCATTCAATGGCGCAATAATGAAGATGAGTTTGCGCGCTGGTGCGAAGGTTATACGGGCTACCCCATTGTAGATGCAGGCATGCGCGAGTTGAATAACACCGGCTTCATGCATAACCGGGTTCGTATGATCACCGCATCCTTTCTGGCCAAACATTTACTGATCGACTGGCGATGGGGCGAGGCGTATTTTGCAGAAAAGCTCCTCGATTATGAACTGGCCAGCAACAATGGCAACTGTCAATGGGCAGCCGGTTGTGGTTGCGATGCAGTGCCTTATTTCCGCATTTTCAATCCATATTTACAGGCCAAAAAATATGATCCGGAGCTGAAGTATATCAGGAAGTGGGTACCCGAATTTGAAGAGCTCAGCTACCCCCGGCCGATAGTTGATCATGAAATGGCGCGCAAGCGTTGCCTGGAAACCTATAAAAAGGCACTCAAGCGCTAACCCTCAAAAGGCGGCAGCTGGTGGTGCTCATATAATCTTTTAACGAAAACATTGATATACCGCTTCAGGTAGTTCTCATTAAGGTATGAGTTGGTCCAGTTTTCAAAGCGGCTGCACTGCACCCCGAGATAAAATATATACAAGCCCACACTGGCAAACGGGATCAATTGTTTTTCAGCTTCCGGAACAGGCGTAATGGATTCATAACCCTTATAGAAGCTTTCCAGCTTTCGCTGAAAAGGTTCCGGCTCTCTTTCGGTGTTCACTAACTGCAGCACGTAATAAGCAATATCGAGCAGCAGCCAGCCATTGCCGCAAAAATCAAAATCAAAGAGGGTGATGTCTTCGTTGTTATAAATGTGCAGGTTGTCGAACCAGATGTCGAGGTGAACAACCCCTTTTCGCAGCAGGTGAACCGGCGCATTTAAAAAACTGCGCAATACCTGCTTCTGCGCATGTTGCATAAAACGCATTTCTTCCGTTTCCAGATCAATGTATTGCCTGATCAATTGAAAGGGATCGGTCAGCAATACCTTGTGATCATACTTCACCCGCTGCACGGGCAGATCCCTGGTAATTGTATGCATGCGGGCCATGATGGCGCCCAGTTTACAATGAAGCGCTTCGGAATAATTCATCACCTTCTCCCCTTTTGCATACGAGAACAACACGGCAAAACGTATTCCTTCAGGCGCCGGGATCTGTTGAATGCGATTACCCTGCTGATCCGGCAGGGCATAAGACACCGGAATATCATTTTCCTGTAACAACTGTAACAGCCTGATCTCCTCTGCTATTTCCGTCTCAGACCGCCAGTGTAAACTATAGATCCTGAATACATACTTATGCATACCATCGGTTACCAGGTAGGCATGATTGATAGCTGCCCGTATTAAACGGCAGGTGGTCGCTGTACCCAAACCATATTGTTGTTGCAGGTAGACAGCTAAATGTGTTGCCGACAGCGTGGAACACACAACGGGAAAAGGTTGCATAGATGATTAATTTTTAATATCAGCGAATTGGAAAAACAAACCTGAAGAACAGGTATTGGCAGAGGCTGATAAAGAAAGGGCAGCATGCAGAAGTGACCGGCTTAGCGGCGTCCGGAATGTAAACCGGACTGCGAAGATAATAACAGTTAGTTACTGACAAAAATCGTTTTTTCGATAGCTTTGTTCAGCATTTTTATAATAGAAATGGAAATAACTACCGAAGTCCTGGAACTGCGTCCATATCTTTTCAAGATAGCGTACAGTATGCTTGGTGAAGTTGAAGAAGCCGAGGATATCGTGCAGGACGTATATGAAAAATGGTTAGCTGCTGAAAATGTAAGAACGCCTAAGGCCTATATGGCACGAATGACCGTAAACAAAAGCATAAAACGGCTCAATGAATTGAAAGTGTTCAGGGAAACCTATACCGGCACATGGCTGCCTGAACCATATATTAGTTTTGAAGTTACTGCTACTGAGATACCAACAATAGAATATGGCCTGCTTTTCCTTCTTGAAAAGCTTAATCCGGTAGAACGGGCGGTATTCATATTACGGGAAAGCTTTTCAGAAGATTATAGTTACATAGCAGCATTAACCGGACTGTCAACAGACAACTGCCGCCAAACCTTACACCGTTCCTATGAGAAACTTGGCCGTAATCCGCAGACAAAAGTGAATCCAGCAAATTACCATAACCTGGTAGAAGCTTATCTGCAATCAGTTTTGAATCAGGACCGGTCTTCATTAGAACAGATCCTGCGCCACGATATCGAATTGTACAGTGATGGCGGTGGCAAACGCAGTACAGCCATTAAACCGCTCTTTGGTTTGGAAAAAGTGCAAAAATTCCTCTTCGGTGTAATACAGCTTTTGAGAGAGCAGATCGATGAATATGAATATAGGCCTGCCTTTGTAAACGGAGTACCAGCACTGCTGATACTCCGCAAGGCCGATAAAGAACTGGATTCTATCCAATATTTCGAATGGGAGAACAACGCTATGGCCCGTTTGTTATTGGTAAGAAATCCTGATAAGCTAAAGATCAGAGCAGCATTATGATGCTTTTTGCGCTTTTCTCATTTTAGCTATATCACACAACATATCTGAATGAACGTTTAGCCCTATGTTCGAGATGTTATAATAAAATTCAGTGGCTACTATCCAAATGATCTCACATATCGAGCGCTCATTATAATGTTTGGCCAGTTCGTCAAACAATTCCTTTTCCATTTTACGGTCACGGGTCAGGCGGGTGACAAAATCCAACAGCACTTTTTCCTTTTTAGTAAAAAGGCTGCTTGTTTCATACTTATACAGCTCATCGAATTTTGCCTGATCCATAGAAGCCTCAATGGTTTTCGCCCGCCCGATATCGATACAAAAAAGACAAACATTAATTTCTGCCACTTTCTGCCGAACAAGCATAACAGTTTCCGCCGGCAACTGTAACTTGTTATCCAGCTGGCTGATCTTTCCTGTAAATGCAACAAAACTGAAAGGCAACCTGGCAGCCATTACTTTTAATGGCGTCATTACCTTGCCTATTTTCTTTTTAGAATAGAAATAAAGAAATTTTCCAATTAAGCCTTTAGGCTTTTCAACAGGGGTAAGAAATGGAATGTCCATATACAATTATTTTGTTCTTACCTATGATCTCGGAATAGCTGTTTTGTGACAAGACTGGGTGAATAATTTTTAAAAATTATTCTGAAAAAGAAAAAAGGGCTGCCTTGCTTTAGAAGACAGCCCTGGTAAATTTACTATGCTGAGGCTCTCTGGCCGGCATTTTTGACGCGTTTGACACTTGCCAGCATCGTGAAGCAGGCAACGCATAGCCGGGATAAAATGTTTTTTTTAATGCTGCGCCATTCTGTTGGCGGTACTGCGCAGTTTATAATAGTAATCGTCGATACCCTGACCCGACCTGAGCGTTAGAGCAGAACCGTAATGATCGGTTTCATCGGCATAGGTAACACAGGCCTTGTCGTATTTGCTGCCCGACGCCCGTGATGAAAACCAGGCCTGCAGAATAACGTCGTCCTTACTTACATATATGATCTGACCGGTAGAATCGCATTTGATCTTTTGTTTAGCATCACGTTTACCATTGATCAGCTCTTTGTAGATATTAATTTCAGATGGATCGGTAATGGTTTCAGCCAGCGTGTCGCCATGGTTAAAGAATTTCAGCTGGATCTTATCCACATCCTTTAACAGGTCTGCAAAATATTTTTTGCCTTTCTCTTTGTGGGAAATGTTACTGCAGGAAACCAGTGTTAACAAGGCGAAACCAAGGGAAACATTTTTCATATAATTACATTTACAGTACGTATCCGCTGACACTCGCTTTACAAATCAGGCACCCGGTTCAATATATGCTTCGGGATTTTCAGCAAAGGATATACCATATTTACCGCATCTCCAAAAAGATATCCTTTTCATGGGTATGTACGTTCTTCAATTGTTTGTAAATATCCAAAAAAGTATTTACCGCCGCTTTACCATCACGTCCTAATTCCAGCGAATAGTTATTCACATACAGGTCGATGTGCTGCCGCATTACGTGCTCACTCATTTCCTGTGAATGTTGTTTTACATAATCGGTGATCTGCGGGTAATTTTTGAATGCATATTCAAGGCTCCGTTTAATAAGGGCATCTACTTTTTGCTGCAGGGCGCTGTTGAATGTTTTCTTCATTACAATTCCGCCGAGCGGAATAGGATTACCCGTTTGCTGTTCCCAGTATTCGCCCAGGTCAACCAGTTTATGCAATCCTTTCTGTTGATAGGTAAAGCGGTTCTCATGAATGATCACCCCTGCATCAACTTCTTCATTCAGTACGGCATCTTCGATAGCAGAGAAGATCATGAATTTCTTTTTGGCAGCCTGCGGGTATGCCAGCGAGAATAACATGTGCGCAGTAGTATGCTCACCGGGAATGGCAATGGTCATATCATTCACAGCCTTGGTATCGGCGCCTGCCTGTTTCGTTATTAACAGCGGACCTACACCTTTTCCCAATGCGCCGCCCGCGTTCAATACAAGATATTTATCCAGCAACAGCGGCAATACACCATAGCTGATCTTGGTAACATCGAGCCTGCCCTGCAATGCCCATTCGTTAAGCGTTTGCACATCTTCAAGCACAGGTTGCACCCTGATACCTTCCGTATCGATCTTATTATTTACCAGTGCATCAAATATAAAAGTATCATTTGGACAAGGAGAGAATCCTAATGTTAGTTGCATTACTTTTCTTTATGTTGATTGTGATTCCATTAATATGTTACAGGTTACAAGGTTACCGGTTTATCAGTTCCGGTCATAAGTTGCAGGGTACAGGGCTGTTTTCCCTTGCAACGTGCAACCTGCAACATGTACCGCTATCTATTGTGAACGAATAATTACAACGACGCACTGCTCACTATTTTGATAAGCTTTTCGTTAAGTTTTTCGATCGCCTCTTTCATTTTCCATTTCGATTTATCCCGTTCACCAACCACATTGGAAACAGCCCGCAATTGTATATATGGGATTTTTTCTATCAGTGCTACATAATGAAAAGCAGCGCCTTCCATTGATTCAACAACCGGTTGGTATTTTTGTTGCAACTGCCGGATGCGCGTGGGGCGGGTAGTGATCTCACTGATGGTAACCCCCTTCACAAGGGGCAGGTTATGCCGCTGCAACAGATCGAGGTGATGGTTCACCAGGCTCTTGCCTGTATAGGGATCAGTTATCTGTGGAAGCCCCATATCGAACACATCATTGAACTCATCATTTTCCTCTACCCCCAGATCGCCGCACACTTCTTCCTGCACCAGCACCAGGCTGCCGGGCGGATATTCGTTGGAGAAACTGCCAGCGACACCTGCCTGGATAAGCAGGTCGGGCCGCTTTTTACCGATCGTTTTGGTGAGCCAGTAAGCTGTGCTCAAACTGCCGATGCCAGTGATCAATACCTCAAATTTGTTGCCGCCGATCAAACAGTTTCTGTCTGCCAGATAGTTGATCGTTGGTTGAATCTCAAAATTGGTAGCGGCTATCAATAAAATATCCATGCTGCAAATCTAAGCATCAAACTTTCAAGATCAAGAAACAAGGAACAACCTTTACATCTAAAGATTCTGTACGTTTTTTTTCTGTTAACCCGTTATACTGCCTGCCCTTTTTAGCTTTGGCCGTGCCCGCCTTATCCGTTAAATGTTGTGCCTTATCCCCTTAATCCTGAGCCCCGGAATGTGTGCCTTGAACCTGATACCCTGAATCTTTACCTTGTGGCCTCGAAATCTTACCTTTGCGCCAAATTTTCACGACAACAATGGTGTATCTGACTCGTGTTGAACATTTTAATGCGGCCCATAAACTGTATAACCCCAACTGGAGCAAGGAGCAGAATGAGATCGTTTTCGGCAAATGCGCCAATCAGAACTGGCATGGCCATAATTATGAATTATATGTGACTGTAAAAGGCCGTCCCAGTGCCGACACGGGGTTTGTATGTGATGTAAAGGAACTGAGCCGGATCATCAACCAATACGTGATTGAGCAATTGGATCACAAGAACCTGAATGTGGATGTGCCGTTTATGAAAGACCAGCTGTGTTCAACCGAGAACCTGGCTATTGCCATCTGGCGACAGCTGCAACCTAATTTACCGGCCGGGGTTCAATTGCATGGCATAAAGCTGTATGAAACACCCCGCATTTTTGTAGAGTATTTTGGCGAATAGCCGTTAAATACCCTGAACAATCACAACACCAACCTGTTATAAAATTGGTGTTGAAGGCGTTAATACTTGTATTTGAATAACATGAGCAAAAAAGTAGCTGTTTACCGTAAGGAACATTTTAATGCGGCCCACCGCTTATATAATCCTGCCTGGGATATGGCTAAGAACGATGCCGTGTTTGGTAAATGCAACAATCCCAGTTTCCATGGTCACAATTATGAATTAATAGTAAAAGTGACAGGTATACCTGACCCCGAAACGGGTTATGTGATGGACATGAAAATATTAAGCGATCTCATCCGGGATCATGTGCTGGAGAAGTTTGATCATAAGAACCTGAACCTGGATACCGAATATTTCAAAGCATTGAATCCAACAGCTGAAAACATTTGCCTGGTGATCTATGATCTGCTGCGTGAAAAAATTGATCCTGCGCTCGACCTGCAGGTACGATTGTATGAAACAGAGAGAAATTTTGTGGAGTATCCGGCATAAAAGGTATGGTGAATGGTTAATGGTGAGTGGTTCTGCAACAATTAAATTATTCAGCCTTTTGTATTAGCGTTAAGCGTTCAGCGTTTGGCATCCCTGCGCGAAGCTTCAGCAAAGCAAGGCGTTCAGCATCATAAACTAAATCAACGGAAATGGCCTACAAAAAAATTGATCAATACGAAGATAAAATAATGCCCGGGCTGATAAAGCATTACCGCGAAACACTGTCGTTGCTGGGTGAAGATCCTGAAAGGGAAGGATTGGTGAAAACGCCGGAACGGGTGGCCAAGGCTATGCAATTCATGACGCAGGGTTATGAAATGGATGCAAAGGCGATCCTGGATTCGGCCAAATTCAGGGAGGATGTGAGCGAAATGATCCTGGTAAAAGATATTGAATTGTACAGCCTGTGCGAACACCATTTACTGCCTTTCTTCGGCAAAGCCCATATTGCTTATATTCCTAATGGATATATTACCGGACTTAGTAAATTGGCCCGCGTAGTGGATGTATATTCCCGGCGGTTACAGGTACAGGAGCGCCTCACCACTCAAATCCTGGGTGCAATAAAAGAAACACTGCAACCGTTGGGAGTGGCAGTGGTAATTGAGGCATCGCACCTGTGCATGATGATGCGCGGTGTGCAAAAACAAAACTCCGTTACTACTACCTCAGCTTTCTGGGGCGAATTTGAAAAAAATGAAACCAGGAGCGAGTTTACCAAATTAATTTCAAGCAAGCTGCATTAACGAAGACGGAAATCGGAAGTCGGAAAACCGAAGTCCGCAATCGGAAGTCGGAAGCCGGAAATCGGAGCGGTTCAAAGTTCTTATCTCACGTCTGATTGCATACTTCTGAAGTTGAACCTTTGAGTTACGACCTCAGACTTCTGACCTCAGACTTCTGACCTCAGATTTCAGACCTCAGACTTCTGACTTCTTTTTTGGATAGTTAAAACCTTTGTGGCATTTTTGTTTTTTTTAAACCCCTTTTTACATTATGACACATGCTTTTGTGTTCCCGGGCCAGGGTTCTCAGTTTCCGGGGATGGGAAAAGACCACTATGAAAACAGCGCTTTTGCAAAAAGACTATTTGAACAGGCAAATGAGATCGTGGGGTTTCGTATTTCGGATATCATGCTTAACGGCAGTGAAGAAGATCTGAAGCAAACCAGGGTAACGCAACCCGCCATTTTTCTTCATTCCGTTATTGCCTTTAAAAGTATTGATAATGCACGCCCTGAAATGGTTGCCGGCCATTCGTTGGGTGAGTTTTCGGCACTGGTGGCTAACGGTGTATTGAGTTTTGAAGATGGATTGAAACTGGTGAGCATCAGGGCGCAGGCTATGCAAAAAGCCTGTGAAACCAATCCTTCTACCATGGCAGCCGTATTAGGTCTCGACGATGCAAAAGTAGAAGAGATCTGTGCCCAGGTTCAATCGGAAACCAAAGAGATAGTTGTGCCGGCTAATTATAATTGTCCTGGCCAGTTGGTGATCAGCGGAACTATCAAAGGCATTGAAATAGCCATCGAGCGGCTGAAAGCGGCAGGCGCCAAGCGGGCGCTGGTACTGCCGGTAAGCGGCGCGTTCCATTCACCGTTAATGGAGCCTGCCAAAGCAGAATTGTCGAAAGCCATTGAGGCCACTACATTCTACCATCCTAATTGTCCTGTTTATCAAAACGTTGTGGCCAAAGCCGTGGGCAATAAAGAAGATATTAAACAAAACCTCATCGATCAGCTGACCAGCGCTGTTAAATGGACCCAAAGCATCAAGACCATGATCACCGACGGCGGTACCCATTTTACAGAATGCGGTCCGGGTAAGGTGTTACAGGGACTGATCGCCAAGATCGATAAAAAAGTTACTACTGACGGAGTGAGCTAAACCAATAGACAATAGGCAATTGGCAAACTCAATACCCACAAAACAAAAGTGAGTCTTCATATAACGATGACTCACTTTTGTCTTATATACATTATTGTTATCGTTTTACTTTGCCTTGCGCCCTTTAGCCTTCAGCCTTTAGCCTTCAGCCAGCCTTTAGCCTTCAGCCTTGAGCCTTGCGCCTTTTAAGGTATCATTCCCTTAAACTTCGACTCGCCCAGGAGGGCATTGGTATGAAGTACCTCTTCGCTTAATCTCCTCCGCTGCTCCACGGTAACCCCAAACCGGGCATAGTTACCGCTATTGATATAATTCAGGACGGCATTCAGGCAGCCTTCACCTGCATCACCCCAATTTTTATCCAGTCCATCCGGCACCTGGTGATCGAGGGTTAAGCCGTTGAAATAATTTCCCTCCCCTTTTTTATTTACCGTGCGGAACGACACCGGAAAAATATACCAGTCATATACCCCGATGGGGTAAAAACCAACCGGCTTGCCATGGGTATGTGATGGCCCTACCAGGTGAACCTCCATATAAGGGATCAAACTGTTAATTAATAATTCACTGGCAGAAGCGGTATTCTGGCTTACGATAAAGAACAGGCGGTTGAGATCGAGGCTTCCTTTCTTTACAAACCGCTGGGTCACATTCAGGGAACGATACCTGTCATTGAATTCTTCGGTAAGCATTACATCGCTGTTGCCTGCCACCGGCACCAGGTAATTGGCCAGTAAATTCTGTACGGCCACATATCCCCCGCCGTTATAACGCAGGTCAACGACCATGTCCTGCACCCGGGCTTCATTGAATTTATCGAAAATGCGCGTAAACTCATCTTTGATCTCATTGGTATCGCCCAGGAAAGAATTAAACACAAAATAACCGGTTTGATGGCCGCCTGCCGTATATATAGAATCAAATAACACGGGATGTTCCCTGTAGGAAGCAGCCCGCAGTGTAATGGTTGTATCGGCGCTGTTGGGCCGGCCAAACAGGAAAGTGCCGGTAGCGCTTTGATAAACAGCTCTTATAATTTCATTGGCATGGGTGGAATTGATATTCGGATTTCCATTGACCTGCTTAATGTGCCAGCTGCGTTTGATACCTGCTTTACCAGCCGGTGATTCCGGTTCAACGTAAGACACCCGCAGATCATTATCGGTAAGAAAAAAGATGTTCATACCAAAGTCGCCGCCGATGCCGGTGCTCAGCTTCTCCCAGTCGGACCGTAACATAGCGAAACTCCACCGGTCAACCGGCATATTAAAGCCGGGTTCGGCACTGAAAGCCCTAATGCCTTCCATGACAGCATTGGGATCGGTAAATGTGTGCGCATCGAATGTAGGAGGAATGTTATTGTACCAGAGATAAATATCACGGGCGTAGTTGGCAGCCGTGTCGTTCTTTACAACATAGCTTACTACGTCATGATCTTTTTTGCAGCTTACCATGGTAAGCCCGATAAAAATTACCGCCCCTGCTACAATCGTTTTCATAATAGAAACTGATAATTTTCTATGTGACTGGTATCAGCAACACGACGCTAACACATGTAATTTAGAAGAAAATCGCAACCATAGGGAGGCAACCGGATAACTTTAACAAGTTACAAATAAATAGCAATTTCTGATTTTGAGATTTCGGGATTTCGAGATTTGCCGCACGTCAAAGCCGCTGAGAAATCTCAAAATTCCAAATTCCATTTCTCAAAATCCTGAATCTGTAAAGGAAGCATGAATTTCGGATTTTTAAATCTCGAAACCTGCCTGCCGGGAGGCAGGTCTCAAAATTCCGAAATCGTAAATGCTAGATGGTGATGCTGCAGTTGATCCACTCCGGATCAAAGTGGGCTTTATATTTCTTATAGAAGTTAATGGCGGGTTCATTCCATTCCAGCACCTGCCAGGCAATGCCACTGAAGTTCTTCTCTTTCGCTTCTACCATCAATTGATCGAACAGCATTTTGCCCAATCCCCTGCCCCGCATTTTCTCGGTAACGATCAGGTCTTCCAGGTACATGCGCTGGCCTTTCCAGGTACTGTAGCGAATGTAGTACATGGCAAATCCTTCCACCCGGCCATCGGCTTCAGCCACAAAAGCCCACCAAACGGGCCGGGCGCCAAAACCGCTTTCCACAAAATGCTCCATGGTAACGGTAACTTCCTGCGGCGCTTTTTCATATTCCGCCAACTCACGGATCAGTTCCAGCAACCGGGCACAATCGGCTTTAACAGCACGACGAATAGTAATTTCCATTTTTTATAAAGTGAATATGTCAAATAATTAAACGGGAGGCTTACAAACCTTTGAGCGCCTGGTCCAGGTCCATAAGAATATCCTGCACATTTTCCATCCCGATGCTCATGCGGATAAGTCCGTCCGTGATCCCATATTGTTCGCGCTGTTCTTTCGGTACGCCATAATGCGTCATAGAAGCGGGATGGCATAACAACGTATCACAGGTGCCCAGCGACACGGTGCGGGTGCATAATTGCAGGCGGTCCATCATTTTCTTACCAGCTTCCAGTCCTCCCTTAAGTTCGATGCTCATCACCGCACCTGGGTGCCGCATTTGTTTGCTGGCCAGGTAAAAATCAGGATGCGAAGGCAAACCATGGTAGTTCACTTTTGCTACAGCGGCGTGACCTTCGAGGTAATTGGCTATTTCTGTAGCGTTATGACAATGGCGTTCCATCCGCACTTCCAGGGTACGCATGCCATTGATCAATAAAAAAGCATCGAATGGATTGCTGTTGCCGCCTAACAGCCGAATGACCTTGGTCGCTTTGGTATTCATGAACTCAATATCGCGACCGATCAGTACACCGCCTACCGCTGTACCATGACCGTTGAGGAACTTGGTGGTGGAATGAACAATGAAATCGACCCCAAACTGGAAGGGCTGCTGCAAATACGGAGTTGCAAATGTATTGTCACATGCCACCAGTTTGCCGTATTGGCGGGCCAGGCTGGTCAGTTCTTCGATGTCAACACATTGCAGGGTCGGATTGGCCGGTGTTTCGATGTACACCATTTTTATTTCGGGGTGTGCTTTCAGCGCTTCTTCCGCTTTTTCCGGTTGACGCAGATCAGCGATCACTGCTTCAATGCCTAAACCGGGCAGGATCTTATCCATTATTTCCTGCGAACCGCCATACAGCGAATAATGCGACAATATTTTATCGCCGGCTTTCAGGGTCGACAGGAAGAGGGTAGATATAGCGGCCATACCCGAAGCATGTAACAATGCTTTAGCCACCATTGGTTTTCCATTGTCGTCGGTCAGTTGGAAACACTCCATGGCAGCGATCTTTTTTTCTGCCTCATCAAAGGTGGGGTTTCCCCAGCGGCTATAAATGTAGCCTTCTTCCTGCCCGCTGAAGCGGCGCATGCCCTGTTCGGCGGTATCATACACAAAAGTGGAAGAAGCATAGATAGGCACCAGGTGAGCGTAGTTGGGATCCTGTTCATGTCCGGCATGAATTGCCAGGGAGGTAAAACCTGAATACGGGAATTGATTGTTAGCCATGTGTACGAAGTTACAAGGAAAAGCTGAACGCTAAACGCTTAACGCAGAACGCTCAAGGCAGAAGGCACAAAGGCAACGAGGCATAAAGGTACAAAGCCCGCAAACGATGCTCTAAAAGAAAGGTGAATCTTCTGCACTCCGCAGAAAGATCCACCCTTACAATAAGCTTAAAGCGCCCTGCATAAACAGGCAGTTAGAAATAAATTTATCAATTACGCTCACGTCTGCATAAATGCAGGCGGTTCATTCGATAGTGAGATTGAAATGGAAGCATTAGCACATTGGCAAATTAGCACATTAGCTAATTGCATCATCACATCATCACATTAGCCGATTATCACATTGCTCTAGCATCCCCATTTCACGAGGGTAGCGCCCCAGGTGAAACCGCCGCCAAAAGCAGCCAGCACAATGTTATCGCCTTTTTTCAGCTGGCTTTCCCAGTCAAACAAACAAAGCGGTATAGTGCCTGCTGTTGTATTACCATAACGGTGAATATTCAGCATTACTTTGTCGTGGGTGAGTCCCATCCGGTCTGCGGTAGCGTCAATGATGCGTTTGTTGGCCTGGTGAGGTACCAGCCAGGCGATATCGGCCCCGGTTAGTTTATTTCTTTCGAGCAGTTCGGCGCTTACATCGGCCATACCTTTTACAGCCGCTTTAAACACCGGTTGTCCTTCCTGGTAAATGAAATGCTCTTTGTTGGCAACGGTTTCTACAGAAGCGGGGCGTAAGGAACCACCGGCTTTCATATGCAGGTGCGGGCAGCCGCCGCCATCACTCCTAAGGATGCTATCCAATACGCCATATCCTTCGGTATTTGCTTCCAGCAGAACGGCCCCGGCCCCATCACCAAAGATGATGCAGGTAGTGCGGTCGCTGTAATCTACGATAGAGCTCATTTTGTCGCCGCCAGCTACGATCACTCTTTTATAGCGGCCACTTTCAATTAAAGCGGCGCCGGTAGTGAGGGCATATAAAAAGCCGCTGCAGGCAGCCAGGAGATCATATCCAAAGGCATTCCTAAGCCCGGCCTTGTAGCATACGAGGTTGGCGGTAGAAGGGAACATCATATCGGGCGTAACGGTTCCAATAACAACAGCATCAATGTCTTCGGGACCTATGCCTCTTTTTTCCAATAATTGTTTCACAGCAGGTACGATCAGGTCTGAAGTGCCTTTGTTGGCGCCTTTCAGGATGCGTCTTTCTTCAATGCCGGTACGGGTCCTGATCCACTCATCACTGGTATCTACGATCTTTTCTAAATCTGCATTTGTCAGCTTGTCTTCCGGTACAAAGCCGCCAACAGCTGTGATGGCGGCAGTAATTTTTTGCGTCATGCTACTATTATACAGGTTTGATATTGAATCAATTTTGAAAACAAATCCAGGAAATAAGAACAAATAAGCGCCAAAGATAGCACAAAGCCGGTTACCGGTTACCAGTTACCAGGTGCCGGTTACCAGGTGCCGGTTACCAGTTACCGGTTACCAGTTACCAGGTGCCGGGTGCCGGGTACCAGGTGCCGGGTGCCAGTTACCGGGTGCCGGTTACCAGTTACCGGTTACCAGTTACCAGGTGCCGGTTACCAGGTGCCGGGTGCCGGGTACCGGTTACCAGTTGCCGGGTACCAGTTACCAGGTGCGGGGAACTGGTCGCCAGGCCTGCTTCGCGTCAGCCTTTCTTCCTCTTGCCTTCCAGCGTCTTGCCTTTCTGCTTCTTTGCCTTTTTGCCTCGTTGCCTTTTGGCCTTTTGCCTCGTTGCCTTTTAGCTTTTTGGCTCGTTGCCTTGATGCCTCCAATAACGCTCTCATTAAGTAATTGTTATATACGCTATCCCAGCCGCAATAAGTTTTTGGCCATTCGACACAAACCCCCGCCCGTACCGAACGTACCGTTCGGTACGGGCGGGAAAAACTTCAAATCCGAAAGCAGAAACCTTTCCATATTTTCGCTTAATGATCGCATTCGTAAGAGGACAATTCGTACTTAAGACACCAGCGGTGGTCCACGTGGAAGCCAACGGTGTAGGATACGAACTTCAGATAAGCCTGCACACATACTCACACATTCAGTCGCTCGACAAAGGACTGCTGTATACACATTTGCACATTAAAGAAGATGCACATACTTTATACGGCTTTTTTGATGTAGCCGAAAAAGAGCTGTTTTTACAGTTGGTAAGTGTGTCGGGTGTAGGTGCAGCTACTGCACGAATGATGCTGTCTTCCCTGAAACCCGACGAACTTTCCCGGGCTATTGTTCAGGGTAATACCAAACAACTGGAATCGATTAAAGGGATCGGAAAAAAATCGGCCGAACGGATCATATTGGAACTGAGGGATAAACTCAGCAAAACCAAGCCAGGCCTAAATATTTCGCCGTTGATAAACAATACGTTGGAGCAGGATGCGTTAAATGCCTTGATTGCACTGGGAATCGCCAGGGCTTCGGCAGAACAGGCCATCCAACGCGTAATAAAAGCGGAACCTTCTCTTAGTGCAGTTGAAGAAATTATTAAGAAAGCTTTAAAAACCATTTAAGCCTATCGTTCGGAACTCTACCTAACTAATTCTTTAGAGAAGATTGTTACGCGCACCTTACAGAAACAGACTAACACTTGTGTTAATAGTAGCTGCATGCGTTGCTATGGGTTCCACTGCACAGGCTTTCTTTGCCCCCAGACAGGACTCCACTCAACGCCAGGGCATTGACACATTGAAATATCCCCTGCACGACAGACGGGGCGATAAATTTACCTTTCCTCAACGGAATTCCATGGGCCTCAACGACCCGGCCAACATCCAGGATTCCATTGTCTACGATCCTAAAACAAAGCAATACTACATCATTGAAAAGATAGGCAACTTCTACTACCGGAAGCCCACCTATCTCACCTTTGAAGAGTTCATGGCTTTGCAGGCCCGTAAACAGGAAGCGGACTACTTCAAGAAAAGATCGAATATCCTGAGCGGCCTGAACCGTAAAATGCTGCGGCCCCGGATGTCCATGACCGATAACCTGTTCAACCGCATCTTCGGCAACGGAAAAATAGAGATCAAACCCCAGGGTGAGGTGAATATCCTGGCGGGTTACCAGGGCCAGAACATCAAGAACCCCGCACTGCCCGAACGGGCGCGCCGTAACGGTGGTTTCGATTTCGACATGAACGCCAACCTCAGCGTCATCGGCAATATCGGCGACAAGCTCAAATTGCCCATCAGCTATAACACCCTGGCCAATTTTGATTTTGACAACCAGCTGAAACTTGACTATACCGGTACCGACGACGAGATCATAAAAAAGATCGAAGCCGGGAACATCTCCTTTTCATCAAAAGGCACCCTGATCCCCGGCGCCCAGCAGTTGTTCGGTATCAAGACGCAGCTGCAATTCGGAAAACTCTTTATCACCGGCGTACTGGCCAACCAGCGGTCACAAAAACAATCGCTGGGTTTACAGGGCGGATCGGCCAATACCTATTTCGAGTTCAAGGCCAATGATTATGAAGAGAACCGGCACTTCCTGTTAGCCCAGTACTTCCGCCATAATTACAACAAGGCCATGTCGAAACTGCCGGTAGTTACTTCGCAGATACAGATCCTTCGTGTGGAAGTATGGGTAACTAACCGCAATGGTTCCACTACGGAAACCCGCGACGTGGTAGGTTTAATGGACCTTGGCGAACCAGAGCCTTACAACCGGACCTTTTTTACCGGTGGTGGTAACGGTTTACCGGGTAACGATGCCAACTCCCTGTTCCGCCAGGTCATTAATGATCCCAGCAGCCGCAATCCATCCGCCATCACCAGCAAGCTGTCGTCGCTTGGATTGCGCCCCGTGCAGGATTTCGAAAAAACATTCGCCCGAAAATTAAACCCAACCGACTTCTTCTTTAACCCGCAGATCGGTTTCCTTTCCATAAACCAACCCCTGCAGCCCGATGAAGTGCTGGGGGTAGCCTATCAGTATAGCTACAACGGAAGAATATATCAGGTGGGTGAGTTCTCACAGGATGTGCCGCCCGATACCACCAATACAGCGGCGGGTACCCAGAAAGTGTTGTTCCTGAAATTATTGAAAGCCACTTCACAGCGTACGAATCTGCCGCTCTGGGACCTGATGATGAAGAACGTGTACACGCTGAAAACAAAAGACGGCAGCTATTTATCCGGCGTACAGCCAGCCGATTTCAAACTGAACGTTCTGTATGAAGAACCGAGCCTTGGTCAGAAACGCTTTTTACCCGAAGGGGAACACCCCGGCGTACCGCTGATCACGCTGCTGAACCTCGACCGGCTGAACGCCCGGAATGACCCATTACCCGATGGGGTATTTGATTTTATAGAAGGCTTTACCATACAATCGCAACAGGCCCGCATCATCTTCCCCTTCCTGGAACCCTTCGGTCGCGACCTTGATTCAGTGGCCTTCCGCAGCAGTACACCCGATCTAAAGCAGAAATACGTATACTATCCGCTCTATGACACCATCAAGGAAATAGCCAAGACCTACGCCAACCTCGACCGGTATGTCATCAGCGGTTATGCCAAAGGCCAAAGCACTTCGGAAATCTCCCTGGGCGCTTTCAACGTACCCCAGGGTTCAGTGAGCGTGACAGCCGGCGGCCAGGTACTTGCCGAAAATGTTGACTATGTGGTGGACTATAATCTGGGTACGGTCAAGATCATCAACCAGGCCATTCTCAATGCCGGATTACCGGTGAATGTACAGTTTGAGAACAATGCCGGTTTTGGTATTCAGCAACGAAATTTCATGGGCCTGCGCCTCGATTATATGGCCAAACAAACCGCCCGTGAACAGTTGACCATTGGCGCCTCGCTGGTACGTTTGGGTGAACGTCCTTTCTTTACCAAAACCAGTTACAATGAAGACCCTATTCGCAATACTATGTATGGGGTCGACTTTAACTACATGACCCAGGCGCCGCGCATCACCCGCTGGCTCGATAAACTGCCCTTCTACCATACCACGGAAATGAGTACCATCACCGCTTATGGTGAAGCTGCTTACCTGAAACCAGGTCACCCGCCGCAAATCGGAAAAGGCAGCAGCAGCCAGGTATTCATCGATGACTTTGAAGGGTCGCGGAACGCTATTGACCTGCGTTTTCCGCTGGTAAGCTGGGGACTGGCCTCTACCCCATCTGGCAATGGCCTGTTCCCCGAGGCTGATAAACGTGACACGCTGGAATATGGTTACAACCGCGCCAAACTGGCCTGGTATAATATTGAACCGGTATTGCAGGACAGAACCAGCGCCGACAACCCGATCAACAGAGGTTTACTGAATGACCCCCGCGTACGTTCTGTAAACGTTCGCGATATCTTTCCTCAACGCACACCTGATCTGGGCCAGGGAAGCCTGGTAACCTTCGACATGGCGTACTACCCAACAGAGAAAGGTCCTTACAACTACGACGCACGCTCCGGCAGTGTTGACCCTTCTGGTAAATTACTTAACCCAAGATCCCGCTGGGGCGGTATCATGCGCGGTATAGACCAGGTTGACTTTGAGACCGGCAATGTGGAGTTCATTGAGTTCTGGTTGCAGGACCCGTTCATTCTGAACCCCAGCAGTACGGGTGGTGAATTATACTTCAACCTGGGTAATATTTCAGAAGACGTGCTGAAAGATGGTAAACGCTTTTTTGAAAATGGCATCAGCGGCGCCGTTACCACCGCCCTGGAAGATACAGCTACCCGCTGGGGTAAGGTTCCGGCCAACCCAATACAGGTAACCCAGGCATTCAGTAACGACCCCGCCGACAGACCGCTGCAGGACGCCGGTTTTGACGGATTGGTGAACGAGGGCGAGCAAACAAAATTTCAGGCATACTTAAACCAGTTGCAGGCCATTGGTTCCGGCGCTTACCAACAGGCACTGAATGACCCTTCGAACGATGATTACATCAACTATCGTAATGCGCAATTCGGCGCCAATGACGGTATTCTTGCCCGTTATAAGAATATCAATAACCCCCAGGGCAACTCACCGGTGGCCAGCAGCGGCGACCGTTTTGTAAGCGCCTTTACTTTATATCCCGACCAGGAAGAATTCAACCGCGACAATACGCTGAACGAGCTGGAAGAATACTTCCAGTACAAGGTAGATCTTAGAAAAAGCAGTTTCCGCGTGGGCAGCAACTACATTACTGATAGTATGGAAGTTCGACCCAGCAACAGCCCTACTGAAACCTGGTACCTGTTCCGCATCCCCATCAGGGAGTTCCAGCAGAAAGTAGGTAATATCCCTGACTTCAAATCTATCCGGTTCATAAGAATGTTCCTCACCGGTTTCGAGGATTCAGTAGTATTACGCTTTGCCAAACTGGAACTGGTGCGTAACCAATGGCGTCAGTTCAACTACCAGCTGGATACCACCAGCCAGTATGTACCTATTCCAACAAACACTACCACTACGGTAAAACAACTTGCGGTGAACGTGGAAGAAAACGGTTCGCGCTATCCGGTTAACTATAAAACACCGCCCGGCGTAATTCGCCAGCAACAGTTAAGCAACAACAACGTGAACCTGTTGCAGAACGAACAATCATTGAGCCTGCAGGTATGTAACCTGGCGCAGGGCGATGCCCGCGGTGTTTTCAAGACCATGAACCTCGACCTGCGGCAGTATAAACAGCTGCAGATGTATGTGCACGCTGAATCGGTGAAAGGCAGGAACGACCTCAGGAATGGCGACCTGTATGCCGTTGTGCGCCTGGGTAACGACCTCATCAGCAACTTTTACGAGATAAAAATTCCGCTGGATATTACGCCGTGGGAAACTACCGATGATGAACTGATATGGCCGGCCAACAACGATCTTCAACTGTCGCTCGACAGATTGACTTCGCTAAAGGTATCGCGTAACAATAATGGCCAAACGTTCCGGTATTACCAGGAAACCGATGGCGATGGAAAACAGTTCGCCATTCTTGGTAACCCCAACCTCGGTGAGGTAAGGGCCTTCTTTATCGGCGTACAGAACGTTAACCGGTTAGACGCCTGTACAGAGGTTTGGTTCAATGAGCTGCGACTGTCGGGCCTCGATGAACATGGCGCCTGGGCTGCCACCGGCCGTTTGGATATAAAACTGGCCGACCTGGGTACCCTGTATATTTCCGGAGCCGCCAGAAGCGCCGGCTGGGGAACGCTGGAACAAAGAGTGAATGAACGTTCACGCGAAAGCTTTACACAACTGGATGTTGCCACTAACCTGGAGCTGGGTAAACTGTTGCCCGCCAAAGCCGGTATTTCCATTCCGGTGTATGCCAGTTATTCAAAAACAGTGACTACTCCCGAGTACGATCCCTACGACCTGGATATAAAACTGAAAGACAAACTTAAAGCGGCTTCTGGCGCCGAGAAGGATTCTATCCGCAACGATGCCATTGACGTGAAGACCATTAAAACGGTGAACTTCACCAATGTGAAGAAGAACAACGTCAATGGCAAGAAACAGCAGATCTGGAGCATCGAGAATTTCGATGTGAGCTATTCGTATTACAAGGAAGAACAACACAACCCGCTGATAGAAAGCAATGAGGTGGTGCGCCACCGCGCGGGCCTCGGTTATAACTATACATCGACGCCCAAATACTGGGAACCGGTAAAAGGTTTCATTAAAACAAGATCGCCGTGGGTAGCTGCCGTAAAGGATTTCAACATCAACCCCATACCTACCCTGTTAGGCTTTAGGGCCGATGTGAACCGCCAGTTCGGCACCTACCGGCCACGCAGCGTTGGTACACCCAAGCACCTGATACCCGAAACATACGACAAGTACTTTACCTTCGACCGTACCTATAACCTGCGCTGGGATTTCACCCGTTCGCTGAACCTCGATTTCACGGCCCTGAACCGGGCGTGGGTAGACGAAGACAGCGGGCGCCTGGATGAAGCGGAGAAAAAACGCATGTGGCATAATTTCTGGAAAGGCGGCCGTACCATTCAGTACAACCATAAGGCAACCGTTTCATACACGCTTCCAACCAGCAAACTGCCCTTCCTCGACTGGACCACCATTCGGGCAGGTTATACTGCTACTTTCGATTGGTTAGCCGCTTCCTTACTGGCCAGGGAACTGGGCAATACCTTATCGAACACCCAGCAGAAAAACCTTACAGCTGAACTGGACTTCACCCGCTTGTACGCCAAGTCGCGGTTGTTACGGGCTTTTGATGAAGATCTGCCACCGCCTCCACCGGTGCCTGGTGGCAACAAGACCGACTCAACCACCAAAAAGAGAAAACGCGATCCGAATGCGCCGCTCGAATTAAGCGGTGCGGCAAGATTCGGCGGCCGCATACTCACCATGCTGAAACGGGTGAATGTGCAATACTCTGAAAATGCCAGCGCTACCATTTATGGTTACACAGATAGCACCCGTGCACTGGGCATGAACTTTAAGTCTATGGCCCCCGGCCTTGGATTTATTTTCGGCCGTCAGCCCGACACCAATTTCGTAAATATGATGGCGTCGAAAGGCTGGCTCACCGCAGATTCCAATTTCAACTATCAGAACCGGCAGGATTACCAGCAACGATTGAACATCACGGCCACGCTTATACCAATACGCGATCTCACCATTGACCTTACGCTCGATAAAACGTTTGGTAAAATGTACAGCGAACTGTATAAGGACACTACGGGCACCGGCCTTAACTTCGCCCGGTTAAACCCGTATACATCCGGCAGCTTCAGTGTGAGTTATATTGCCCTGAAGACCATGTTCACGCCGGTGAAAGCGAACGAGGTAACCAGTACCTTCCAGAAATTCCAGGATTATCGTATTATATTATCACAACGGCTGGCCGAGCAGAACCCGAAATGGCAAAACTTAAATCCAAACCAGCAGATCACCAGCGATGGCTATTATGCCGGTTATGGCCGTTATGCCCAGGATGTGTTATTGCCGGCTTTCATCGCCGCCTATACGGGAAAGAGTCCGAATTCAGCGCCGCTGATCAAACAGGATAATCCAAACATCCGCTCCAATCCGTTCTCCGGTATATTGCCAAGGCCTAACTGGCGGCTTACCTATAATGGATTGACCAGGATAAAAGGAATGGAAAAGGTGTTTACCAACTTTACCATTTCGCATGGTTATACCGGTACCCTCAGTATGAACAGTTTTACTTCGGCGTTGCTGTATCAGGACACGTTAGGTTATCCTTCGTTCGTTGATACACTCACGGGTAACTTTGTTCCTTACTTCCTGGTACCGAATATTTCGATCAGTGAGCAGTTTGTACCAATGATCGACCTCGATATGCAGTTCACCAATCAGCTCACAGCCCGTTTTGAATACAAGAAATCGAGAACAGTGAGTTTGAGCCTGATCGACTTCCAGCTCAGTGAATCACGGTCAACCGAATTCACCATTGGCGCCGGTTTCAGAAAACGTGGTGCTTTCTCCTGGATCAAGTTCAAAGGCAAACCGCTTCAGAACGATGCCAGCTTTAGACTGGATGTGGGACTAAGGGACGATATAACGTCGAACAGCCGCCTCGATCAAACGCAGGCCCTGCCAACGAACGGACAAAAAGTGATCACCATTAATCCCACGATCGATTATGTGATCAGCAACCGGGTTAACCTGAAATTATATTTTGAACAGCGCCGGGTTGAACCGAAGATCTCCACTTCACCACCGATCACGACTACCCGCGCCGGTATTCAGATAAGGATATCACTGGCGCAGTAATACGGTCAACGCCTAACGCTTAACGCAAAACGCATAAACAATAAAAAACGAGCCGGCTTTCTAAAGCCGGTTCTTTTTTTATTCTATGGGTAGTGGATGGAGTGGATGGTGAATCGTCAATCGTCAATCGTGAGTTACTCGCATATTGTGACTTCCGGCTTCGGACTTCTGACCTCCGACTTCCGACTTCCTGCTTCTGACAAAAAAAAGAGCCACACTTTTAAAATGTAGCTCCTATAAAAATGTAAACCTATTAATTAATTGTTCTTCGCTGTAGGCTCCGGCTTTTTCATCAACATAACGTAACCGCAAAGGTTCTTTTTCTTCTTATTCACCTGTACCGGTTTTATCATGTGGTATTCACTGAACTGCGGCGTATAGGTATAACTGATAACATTCCCGTCTACATCGCCCCATTGGTGTCTTTTGTATACTACCTGGCGTTCGTTCCAGTCGTACATCCGTACCTCGTATAATTTTGAAGAGGGATCACCAATAAAAACAAATTGATATACGGTACCAGCCTGCATTGGTAAAACTACGGGCATTTCATACTCACTCTCCATTTGTACAGATGCTTCGCGAAGTAGTACATATCCCTGATCAACACTTGCTTTTTTTATGCTGTCAACTGTTTGCTGGTAAGGATTGCCTTCACATTTTTGAAGTTTGATCACATCATTTTGAGCCCGTAGAGAAGGGGAAAGTAGTATACAAAGACATGCTAAGATGCATACGCACAGGGTTTTGCACATAGTAATTGGTTTTAAAGCAGGATTTTGGATGCAGTCGCAGTATAAAGCTACACAAATTGCGGGAACGGTACAAGCAGCACGGTCAACATTTCAAATATTCTAAATGAATTATGTATCGCTGGATAAATTTTTCATTAAAGTTTAATGTACACAACAGCAAATTCCCGCACATGAAAAGTTTTTCCGCGTAAAACTACTTATGCAAATAGAATGAATTTGCCTGTGCGAGGCAGGTGAGCACCAGGTCATTGATACATACATGTGGCGGCAAAGTACTGGTGTAATAAACGACATCGGCGACATCAGCAGCAGAAAGCGGCTGATAACCGTCATATATTTTTTCGGCAGCGGCTGCATTGCCTTTGAACCGCACCATCGAGAATTCAGTTTCTGCAGCACCGGGATGAATGGCGGTAACTTTGATCTTGTGACGCAACAGATCAACCCGCATTGACTGGGAAAGCGCATCCAATGCATATTTGGAAGCACAGTACCCGTTGCCCTTTTCATAAACTTCCTTCCCGGCAATAGAACCCATGTTAATGATATGCCCCTGTTTCCTGGCGATCATGGCCGGGATAACAGCTTTTGTTACATACATCACCCCTTTTACATTGGTATCGATCATGATCTCCCAGTCTTCCGTTTCAGCATCTTCAAAATAATCGCGGCCAAGGGCAAGCCCCGCATTATTAATTAGAACATCAATGTTTTTAAGATCAGCAGGTAATTGTTCTATAGCAGCGAAAACAGCGTCACGGTCACGAACATCGAAAACCAGCGGATGCACTTTTATCTGATAAGATGAAGTTAACTGCTGTGAAAGCTCATTGAGCCGATCGGCGCGGCGGCCGGTAATGATTACGTTGTGATTATTAGCTGCAAATCTTTCTGCCATTGCTTTGCCAAATCCCGAAGTAGCGCCGGTAATGAGTACTGTTTTCATGGAACCTTTGTTGATTAGGCTGCAAATGTAGCTAAAGTACGCTATTGTGAGTGGTGAATGGTGAATGGTGAGTGGTGAGTAGCTCGCTAATTATAAAGATCCGAACTTGCGCCGCTAAATTTTGCCAACTGTGAACTATGAACTGTGAACTATGAACTGTAAACTGTAAACTGTGAACTATCTTATTAGAACAGCAGTTCCTTTTCGGATCACCACTTTACCGGTATAATCGGTGCCGCGGGCCATCCACACATAGGTGCCGGTGGCTTGCGGCCTGCCTCCGATAGTGCCATCCCAACCCGATTCAGGAGAATAACCTCTGTACACCATTTGTCCCCACCGGTTGTAAACACAGAAATAATCAAGTGTGGCAATACCCACCGGTATCGGCCGCAATACATTGTTGCGGCTGCCGCCCGGCCGGAAGGCATTGGGCACAAAGATATCAGGCGCTGTTTTGAATACTTTGATATTGATGGTGTCCAGATCAAAGCAGCCTTCCGCCGTATAAGCCCTTAGCTGGTAAGAAAAATTTTCATTGAGCATGGCAACGGGATTGGCAATATCGTTCCGGCTGAGGTGTAACGGTGGCTGCCATTCGTAAAAATCAGAACCCCTGCCATTCAGCAACAAGGGCTGTCCAACAACAATTGAAGTATCATTACCGGCAAAAGCGAAGATCTCATCCTTTACATTCACGATAACGGTATCCCTGCCAGGCTTCGGGCAACCGAGCGTATCATAAACCGTAAGCACATACGGCGTTGTTCTGAGCGGCCAGGCGAGGGTATTCAGATCATTGGGATCACGCAAAGTGCTCACGGGGGTCCACATGAACCGGTACCCTATCATGCTGCCATGTAAAGTTGCAGTATCTTCATAACAAATTAGCGTATCGGCCCCTGCCCTCGCTGTAGGATACGGTATGGTACGAATGTTCAAGGCATCTTCTGCCCAGCATTTGCCAATATGCGCCACAACATGATAGGTAGTATTGCCATCAGGTTTTACGAAAGGTTGTTTTACTGCGGGATTACTCATGTATCCGGTGGCAGGATTGGCTGTCCACTCAAACTTTAAACCATCGGTTTGCGGGTTTAACCGGATCGTATCCGTTAAACAAATGGTGCTGTCGGCGCCGGCATTCAGGGTTACAAAATCAACTACGCGAACACGCACATTATCGGTATTCACACAACCATTTTCGTTTAAGGTGACAGTATAAGTAGTGGTGGTTTCAGGCCATACCGATGGTGTGGCCGTATTTGCATCGAGGATATTATATGATGGTGACCAGGAAAAAATACCATTGCCACCGGCATTGAGCTTCAAAGTATCGATGCTACAGATCAACGTATCCCTGAATGCCAGGGCAATCGGCGGCTTTTCGCGTACATCGGCCGTTGCCGTGACCGTTCCCACACAACCTTTATCACTTTCTACGGTAAGCGTTACCGTTTTTAACCCTGTCGTGTTAAATTTCCAGCTGGCATTTTGCGCAGTAGAGACATCGGCACTGGTAGTTTCATCACCAAAATCCCAATTCCATTTGGCCGGGGCGCCGTACCTGGAAGTAGTCTGATCAAAGAACTGCAAAGGCAGCAGCACACAGGTTCCCTGCACTTTGATGGCTGGATAAAAACCTGGATACACTTTAGCCAGCGTCACGGTTTCATCTTCACACTGCCCTGCCAGCACCACTTTCACTTTAACGGTGTAAGTACCTGTATCGGCAAACTGGTGCTGCACGCGGCCTTCAATATCGGTAGTGGTTACCGGGGGCGTACCATCGCCAAAATCCCAGGTATATACAGAACCGGCGGGGTTCACCTGTTCATTTCTGAACGTTACCAGAAAATCGTCGCAGTAGGAATAATTGGGCTTTAGCAATGCTTGCAGCGGAATGCAATCCGACACTTTAACATGCACATCTTTTCGATGGATGTTGATCAGTGCGCCCTGCCTGTATTCATAAGCGCATACCGTAATTACATATTGGCCGATGGTTGTTGGCGCTATTCCGCTGATAAGCCCTGTTTTGGGATCAATACTTACCTGACCGCCAAGTGGACCATTGCCGCCATAAGGCGACCGGTAATTCAAATTTGTGTAAGGTGGTGAAGATGCTGAAACCGGACTGGGCCTGTCGGTATTGGCGCCCACAAAACCACTGCAAAAACTATAAGTTACCGAATCGGTACCATCAGGTTCGGTAGCGGCAAAACTCAGCGTAAAATTGCTGCCGCGGCAAATAGCGGTGGCATCGTTGGGCAGGAAGCGGGGGCTTGAATTTTTGTACGCTTCAGGTAAACTGTTGGTGCCTGGTATCTCGCACATGTAAGTGGCCCCAACCGCATTACTCCGTGGCACCAGGTTAATGATATTATCGATACGGCAACAGCGCTGGTATGCGATGGTATAGCCGTTGGCGTTTATTGGCAACTCAATGACCGTGGAAAATGAACGTACCCGGTAACATACATCGGTTGGCGCATTGCTGATACAGGGGTTGGAAGCGGGATCGAACCGGAGGAACTGATCGCCTGTGGTAGGCGCATCGAACGGACTGCCGGGAACCTGCAGGAGACTGTTCTTGTCAAAAACGGTAAGATTGATCCTGGTGTCAAGCTGTCCGGCGCTATTGGCGTTACAGTCGATATACAATTTCAAAGTGACCCGGTATCGAGAGGTACTGGCCATGGATCCCGGCCCGAGGTATTCATAATACATTTCCCCTCCCTTAATGTGCTCGGCAAACAGGGACTGGATCGATCCAATTAATAACAAAGCTATCGCTAGAGCTTTCCTCATTCAACTGGTACACAAAGCGGTTTACGTTATACAAATTGGCCATGCATTAAAAACTCTTCAAGAAAAACATTACTTAGTTCAGGTTCTTCCCACATTCCCATATGCCCCGAATGCTCAAGTGTATGAATGTAGGACAATCCCGGCATATAACTCTGTTGCATTCCCTGTTCATAAGGCACTGCAGTATCATGTTTTCCCATTATGAACAAAACAGGGCCCGAAAAGTTCTTTAACACCTGCGTTCTATCTGGGCGCACCATCATGGCCTGGTAATAATTTACGAGTGACTGGCCAACAAAGTTGGTATAACGGGCAAGTATTTTCTGCACCAATTCTGGCTGACGCTTTTTCGTTATTTCTGAAAAAAGATTCGGGATCGATTGCTCTAAAAATTTAGCAGCGCCATTTTGCTGAATGAACTCAATGCCTCGGCGGCGTGCGGTCTTCTTTTCTTCGCTATCGGCAAAAGCAGTAGAGTGAAATAAGCCAAATGAATGTAGCCTGTCGGGGTATTGTTCGGCAAATGCCAGCGTAATATAGCCGCCCATACTATGGCCTATCATGCTGGTTTTTGTAATATTTTCCTTATCGAGTATGCTGCGAATACATTCAGCAAAATATTCCATCGACCAGTCAGCCCCGTTCATCGGTGATTGTCCGCTTCCCGGCAGGTCGGGTATAATGAGCTGAAATTTACTTTTCAGGTATTCCACCTGGTTTTCCCAAACAGTACCGTCTTCAGAAAAACCATGAATAAGTACGACAGGTTGTCCGCTTCCTTCCTTCCGGTAAAAGACCGGCTTGCCATCAAAAAGAATATTATTGTCTATTGCCATTATCTGAAGGTACTACAATTCAATATTTATAGTTTTTGAACTCATAAATATGTTTGTGGTATGGCTGGGCTTACGCTGTTTCACAGGCAAATTGCCCCGGAAATAGCTGCGCATTAAAATGATGCCCAGCAATGGCAGTACAGCAGAATTTATCTGTTGCGGAATAAAAAACCAGCAGAGTGTAAATAAAAGGGTGATGCCAAACACCACGCGGAAATAGGTTTGCAACCACTTTCTATTAAAATACACAACAAAGGCAATAAAGAAATGCGTTGGCAGCGCCCAGATCACATTGAAATTATCGCGGCAAACCGTGTCTACCCGTATAACCCACAGGGTTAAGATCAATGATCCGATAATGCCCACAAACAAAAAGAATACAGCGTCGAAGACATTTAAGATCCGGCGGGCCCATTTATTGTTCAGTGCGCTGAACGATAACAAACCGACAACGGTAAAGATCATGGAAAATAAAAAGAGCGGCGTCAGAAAAGTAACTGCTGGTGCAATTGGAGGCAATTGAAGCGCGTACTGGTAACGTTTGGCCAGCGGATGGCCATCGGCAGTAGCGGCGTCAAACCCTTTCATCAGGTAATCAGGCAGGAACATGGCCTGCTCATTGGTTACCTTTTCATCGAGATTATTACCCAATGCCATATCAATACCAAACTTGCTCCAATCCTGGTTGGCTTTATCGAGGTAGGTATGTATCAGGTTGCGGTAGGTAGGCCTTTTCTCAGGTAAAATATTATTGAATACAATCTGGGCACCTGTTTTTTGCGCGATCATATCGCGGGCGCGGGTAGTGCAGTTGTCGGTATGAAAATAATAATTGTAATACCGGTTCTCTTCCTTTGCATTTTCCTGCAGGGCGGTATTCAGGCGTTGCTTTTGTTCACCTGTCAACACCAGTTCCTGTTCTATAACACTGCGTTGTTCATAACTGTATTCGCGCAAAAAATCCTGGTACGAATAATTTGACAGTGCATACAGCATGATGCCTCTGGTAAACTTCAGATAGAAATTGGGATCACGGTCATCGAATGTTCCATAATTATATACCATATCAACTCCGTTGGCGCTGTCTCTGACCCGGATGGCGGTATGCCCGAATGTTGAATATAATTCTGCGCCCGGACTGCAGGTAAGTAAGCTGATGCGCAAATGACTTGAATCAGGCTGGGCAACGGCTTGCATACACAGGAGCAGCAAAAGAAATGGTAATAATCTACGGAGCTTCATCAGGAAGATTTTAATCTGTTACAAGTTTCAAGGTACAGGTTACAGGTTGGGAACCCGTGTAACCTGTAACTTGTAACATGCAACGCATATTTTTGAATGGCTGCCCACATACAGCTCTCAAACATCAAACCCCATTACCGTCTACTATAGTTTGGTGCTTCTCTCGTGATCTCGATATCATGCGCATGGCTTTCTTTCATGCCGGCATTGGTAATGCGAACGAACTGTGCATCCTGCAACGCTTCAATATCTTTTGCACCGCAGTAGCCCATACCCGATCTGAGGCCTCCCACATATTGATAAACGATCTCGCTCAAATTTCCTTTAAAGGCCACGCGGCCTTCAATACCTTCCGGAACATATTTCTTGATATCCGCTTCCACATCCTGGAAATACCGGTCACCACTACCCTGGCTCATAGCACCCAGCGATCCCATGCCCCGGTATTGCTTGAATTTTCTGCCCTCGTAAATAATGGTTTCACCAGGACTTTCTTCCGTTCCGGCAAAAATACTTCCCATCATTACCAGGTTGGCGCCGGCGGCCAGCGCTTTCACCATATCACCGGTGTACCTGATACCGCCATCGGCAATTAACGGAATGCCCATTTTATGCAATACCGAAGCGGCTTCCATAATGGCCGTTATTTGCGGAACACCGGCGCCGGCAACGATACGGGTGGTACAAATAGAGCCGGGCCCAATACCTACTTTAACGGCATCGGCGCCAGCTTCTGCCAATGCTTTGGCGCCAGCTGCGGTTCCCACATTACCAGAGATCACCTGCAGTTTTTTAAAGTTCTTTTTCAGCGTTTTCAGCGCATCGATAACACCTTTGCTATGTCCATGCGCACTGTCTAAACACACTACATCTACGCCTATTTGCTGCAGGGCGGCGGCACGGTCGAGCAGATCGCGGGTAATCCCCAGCGCTGCGCCCACCAGTAAACGGCCGTAAGCGTCTTTCACTGCATTAGGAAAGTCCTGCACCTGCAGAATATCCCGGTAGGTGATCAACCCAAACAAGGTACCGTCTTTTTTAATGACCGGTAATTTTTCGATTTTATATTGCTGTAAAATTTTCTCAGCTTTTTTCATCGTTGTGCCTTCAGGGGCAGTCACGAGGTTGTCGCGGGTCATTACCTCGCTGACAATACGCTTGCTGTCGGTTTCAAAACGCAGATCCCGATTGGTTAAAATGCCAACCAGCTTTTTATTATTATCAACGATGGGAATGCCGCCGATGCGGTTCTCTTTCATCAAACGTTGCGCGTCGCCAATGGTAGCTTCTTCATGCAGGGTAATAGGATCAAGAATGAGCCCGCTTTCACTTCTTTTAACTTTGCGCGCCTGCTCAACCTGTTTTTCAATGCTCATATTCTTGTGCAGAATACCCAATCCGCCTTCGCGGGCCAGGGCAATGGCCAGTTTGGCTTCTGTTACCGTGTCCATGGCGGCCGATAACATGGGGATGTTCAATTGAATATTTTTGGTAAGCCAGGTGCGGATGTCAACTTCCCGGGGTAAAACCTGTGAATATGCGGGAACCAATAAAACGTCGTCAAACGTTAAACCTTCACCAAAAAACTTACTTGACTGAGGGGATTTTTTCTGTGGAGCGGTAATTCTTCTTGCCATGTGCAAAGATAGGATGAGTGCCTGATACACTCCAAATGAAATTTTTATGACCGCTTTTTATGCATGATGATAAAATAATTAGTATTTTAGCGCTAAACTTATTAGTCTATGTCAACCGCCGGTAAAAATCTCAAATATCTGCGCAAACTGCGTGGGTGGACACAGGAAGAGTTTGCCACCAAATTACAGATCAAACGTTCACTGCTGGGCGCTTATGAAGAAGAGCGCGCAGAACCTCGTATCGATGTACTGGAACTGGTGGGCGAAATGTTCAAGCTTACGCTCGATGAGTTGTTGTTGAAAGACCTGGCAGATACGAAAGGGAATTACCTGGCTAAACGACGTGCGCAGAAACTGGCCGCCGGCACCAATGAAATTCAGTTTGTACCGGTAAAAGCCGCCGCCGGTTATCTGGCCGGTTATGCCGACCCTGAATTTATTGACGAACTGAATACCTTTACCCTCCCCATGCTGGCGCCGGGCCAATACCGGGCCTTTGAGATCGTCGGTGACTCCATGCTGCCCACGCCAAGCGGATCGATCATTGTAGGAGAAAAGGTTGAAGACATCAACGACGTAAAAAACAACTTCACGTATATAGTAGTATCGCGCAATGAAGGCATTGTTTACAAACGGGTGATGAAGAACAATCGCTCTAAAAACAAATACACCCTTGTAAGCGATAATCCCACCTATCAGCCTTACCAGGTAAATGGCGAAGACATTCTGGAAGTATGGAAAGCCACAATGATCATCGGAAAGGCTAACGCGCAACCTCACTGGAATGTAAACCAGCTGGCCAATGTGGTAAATACATTACAGGAACAGGTAAGCTATTTAAAGAAAAAGATCAACTAATAATTACTGGTCTTCGATGCCGGGTCTCTCATCCGGCACTACGATTCGTTCGCACATCTTATACCTGGAACAGGTAAGTATCCGTATCCCTTACCGATTACTATATCGACAGTGGCACCCCAAAGCTTCTTACTGCCGGCGAGGCATATATTGGGCAAGCAATACTACGCAAATGATCCGCCGGGCATGCTATGCCGCGGCAAGCGACCCCGCGTATATTGGCACTGCTAATAAATATTGACGGCGCCAACCTTTGTGACAAAACTGGCAACCGCACCTGGTATCCGGTAACTGGTAACTGGTAACCGGCAACTGGTAACCGGTAACTGGTAACCGGTAACTGGCAACTGGCAACCGGCAACTAGTAACCGGCAACAGGTAACACATCCGCAGCTTTTTATCCGGCATAATTGTCTTGAACTTCTTATATTGAGCGATATTTGAAAGGGTTGTCTACGCGCGACCAGACATTCCTGCCAGTAATTTGTAATACTTTCCTTTTATGGTTTATCGTTAGCCGGCATAGGCTGATCTGTCTGCAGCATTCATACCATTAATGATGGTAATGGCCCCTGCTTTCAACAAAGGCGAATATGCCTGTTGTTGAGGACGGGCACCGGCGTTGTACATACTGTACAAATGATCAGTCATGATCAGCAGGCATTTTACTAAACAGGTATTTTCTATATGATTCTTTTTCAAAAGTCAAATCCGGCTATTTTTGCCGCCCTTACAATGAGCTATGCTTAAAGGCCTGGTTGTTATATTACCGTTTCTGGCATATGCCGGGCTGCGGGCACAGCCAAAGAGCACCAGGGCCATAAAAGTTGCCCAGGCGCCCCGTATTGATGGATCATTGGATGATTCTGCCTGGCAGCATGCTCCTGCTGCCGTCCATTTCGTTACCCATACACCGGTGTATGGCAAAGCCGCCGCCGTAAGAACAGCCGTTCAGGTAGTATATGACAATACAGCCATTTATATAGGCGCCTATCTGTACGACGATCCTGCTGAAATACGGCGCCAGTACACCACCCGCGATAATGTGCAACGGACAAACGTGGATTATTTCTCGGTTTTCCTGGATACGTATAAAGACCGCCAGAATGCTTTTCAGTTCCTGGTAACGTCCCGTAACGTGCAAATGGATGCCCGGGTAAGCTCGAACTATACCGCCCATGAAGGCACTTATGGCGATGTAAGCTGGGATGCAGTATGGGAAAGTAAAGTAGGATTCAGGCCCGACGGCTGGATCGTTGAAATGCGCATTCCGCTTTTTTCCATTCGCTTCTCACGCAAATCAGCAACCGAGTGGGGCATACAGTTCATGCGCTTCAGCCGCCGTTTCAATGAAACCTCGTTCTGGAATCCTGTGAACCCGGCCGTTAGCGGCTTTGCCAACCAGTTTGGCGATATCACCGGCTTGAATGACCTGGTACCGCCCCTGCGGCTGAGCTTTTCGCCCTATATCAGCGGCGGTTACCGCCAAACCCCTTACGCAAATACTACCCAGCAATATGAAACGCTGAAGAGCGGCGGCATGGACGTTAAATATGGCATCAATGAAAGCTTTACCCTGGACGCCACGCTTATCCCTGATTTTGGCCAGGTGATCTCCGATAACGTGGTGAATAATTTAAGTCCGTTCGAGATCAGGTTCCGCGAGAACCGGCCCTTCTTTACTGAAGGCACTGAGCTGTTCAATAAAGCCGGTATTTTTTATTCGCGGCGTATTGGCAAAACACCTGACCGCTACGATTCTCTGCAGTATAAACTGGGCTCGGGTGAGCTGGATGGTTACCAGCTGTTGAAGAACCCTTCAGTCACCCGCTTATATAATGCGATGAAGTTTTCGGGCAGAACCGCCAACAACCTGGGGATCGGAATTTTTAATGCAGTGACCGAAAATGTGCGGGCGCGGCTGCGCAACAGGGATAGCGGCAACGATTCTCTTGTAACCACAGAACCGCTTGCCAATTACAATATCATTGTACTGGACCAGGCTTTGAAGAACCGCTCCTACATCACCTTTACCAACACCAACGTACTGCGTAACAGCCATGAGCGCGACGCCAATGTAACGGCCCTGGATGTTGCTTTGTATGATAAGAAGAACCGGTATGGACTGGTCATAAAACCACGCTACAGCGTGGTATATGATGTGCCCGGCCGGTACGATGGCTTTGCCAATTACCTGCAGGCAGGTAAAGTAAGCGGCAATTTACAATACACCTATACGAATGAATTGCGATCGGCCCAATATGACCCAAATGACCTGGGCTTTCAGTTATCGCCCAATGCCTTTAACAATACGGGCACCGTCAGCTATAATATTTATCAGGCTACCGGGTCGTTCCTCAACCAGCGGTATGAAATTTCTTTCAAACAGGATTACCTGTTCAAGCCTTTCCTGTATCAAAAAACTGCTTTACTGGCCTCTGCCAACTGGTTATTAAAGAATTTCTGGAGCATAATGGTCACTGCAGATATAGCGCCACGGTGGTTCAATGACTACTTTGAAATGCAAACGCCCCCGAGCCTGTTTACAACGCCGCGGCAGCCATTGAAGCGCTCCCCCTATTACAGCCTGTTCATAGACGGCAGTACCGACAATCGGAAACCACTAATAGTAAGCTGGCTGCTGGGTGGCGCCGAAGGTCCATTGCCCAATGATCCATTCTATGCCCTGCAGTGCGGTATCCATTACCGGTTCAGCGACCGGCTGATGCTGGAATTGAACTACAGGCGGCAATACGATAATGGCCAGTTCGGTTATGCTTTTATCAGGGATGCGGTTACTACTGCGCCGGTGCTGGCCCGCCGCAAATTCACCGATGTAACCACGGTATTCAGTGGTGTTTATAATTTTGCCGCCCGCATGAACCTTACCTTCAGAGCGCGCCATTACTGGAACCGCTTACAAAATACCAACCTGTACAATTTGCAAAACGATGGGTACTGGACGGCAAGAAGTGATCTGCGCCCCGTCGATTACAACGTAAATTATAATGCCTTTAACCTCGATGTTTTCTATACCTGGGATTTTCGATTAGGCAGCCGGTTAATTATTGGCTGGAAGAACTGGCTGGGTAAAGATTATGAGTTCACTATAAGCCCCAATGTGTATAAAGGCTATACACAAAACGCCGGGCAGTTGTTCAGCAATCCGCACGGCAATGAATTCACCATTCGCTTTATTTACTTTCTGAATTACCAGCAGTTGGTGAGCAGAACAAATAAACAATAGACAATATAAAAATTGCGGGAGGCATGAGGTACGGAATCTTTGCCAATTGCTAATAGTCAATTACCAATTGGCTTTCCCTTTTAGGGGGTCAGGGGGTATAGATATCTTTCGCCACCCTGAAGGTATTGCAATGCGCTTCTACAATGGTTTTAATATCGGGAGAATAACCACCACCCATAGCCACCACACAGGGGATACGCCGTTGTTTCAGCGTCGTGAACACCAGCTCATCGCGTTGCCTGCATCCCTCCATACTTATTTTCAACTTGCCAAACTTGTCGGTTGCCAGGATATCCACGCCGGACAAATAAAAAGCGAAATCGGGCTGCAATTGATCGAGCAGCGTAAGCAGGTTTGTTCGTAGTAAACTTAAATACAGGCCGTCTTCAGTGCCATCGTTCAGGGCAATATCAAGATCGCTCTTTTCTTTGTGGAAAGGATAGTTATGCGCGCCATGCATGCTGAATGTGAATACACGGCGTTCATGTTCAAATAATCTGGCAGTGCCATTTCCCTGGTGCACATCCAGATCAATGATCAGGATCTTATCCGCCAGTGCTTTCTTCAGCAGGTAATTGGCAGCCACGGCAAAATCATTTAACAGGCAAAACCCTTCTCCCCTGTCGGCAAATGCATGATGGGTGCCGCCTGCCACATTTAATGCCACTCCATGTTCAAAAGCGTAATGACAGCAATCGATTGTACCCTGGGTGATCACAAATTCCCGGCGGGTAAGCTGGGGCGATTGCGGAAAGCCGATATGCCGTTGTTCACGGGCCGATAATGTTTGCTGGTGCAGCTTCTGCACATAAACAGGATCATGCGTCCACATAACCACTTCATCGGGACAAGGTGTTGGCGCAAACAGGTTGTGCTCAGCAATGGTTCCTTCATATAACAATTGCTCAGGGATCAATTCATATTTCAGCATGGGAAACCGGTGGCCTTCCGGCAGCGGGTGGGCATAAACAGGATCAAACGCAATTTTCAATACAGGCGGTGTAGCACTCATTGCAGCTGTACGATATGGTCATTTACAATAGCAAATACATTCTCTTCCGATTCGGGCCGTACCAGGGCTATGCCTGTAAACCGGCTGAAGGCGGGCAATACACAAAATTGCCGCGCAAAATAAAAACACGGAAAACTAAGCGATTGTTTGGCGGCTCCTTTAATGCGGATCCCCGGATGAATATGGCCAGAGAAAAAGTACGCCTCTGTATCCGGAGCAGCGGCATCCATATCGTGGCGAAACCGGAAACCTCCTATTTGCAATTCATTATCGGCCACATGAATATTGCATTGCCGGTACCAGTTATCGTGCAGGATATCATGATTCCCTTTTATTAAATGAACGGGAAGATCAGGAAAATCGTGCCGCCACCGCTGGAAAAGCTCCAGCTCCTTGTTCTGGTGGCTGTGAAACAGGTCGCCCACTACGATCAATTGCCGCGGTTGAAAATATTGTAACAGGTGCACCAGCCGTTGCAGATCCTCTTTATACACGGCCTGCGGAACGGCAATACCCGATTTGCGAAAATGTCCGGTCTTCCCAAAATGCAGATCCGACACGATCAAGGCTTTCTCTTCTTCCCAAAAAACACATCGGTGAGCCGACAACCAAAGTTGCTGCTTTAATAATTTATATGAAACCGGCGCCTGCATAACTCATTCAAAAATTAATAATTCAAAACCCGGTGCAAGGTATTTCAAAATACAGCAAGTACACTTATGAAAACCGATAAAAAACCGCAAACAAGGGAATTGAAATTCGCCATTGAACCGGTTAAGGCATCGGGTTATTATTATTTGCATCCTCAAGGGCATTTGATGTCTTGAGCGATCACTTATTCAATCGTCTGGATGTAAAAAGCAGGGTGGGTTTGGTCATGTGCCATCCGGCACGGTTTGCTAAGCTTTTGAGAAAGCGGGATAAGGTGTGAGGAAGATCCGGGCTTGGGGGTTGAAGTTTAGGGAAGCTTTTAGTCGATCAGTTTATTGCGCATGCCGTACATGATCAGTCCGGCAATGGTTTTGGCCCCTACTTTTGATTTCATATTCTGGCGAATGGTTTCGATCGTACGCGGGCTCAGGAATACTTCTTTAGAAATTTCCTCGGTAGTTTTATCGGCCGCGAGCAGCTTCAGGATGCGTATTTCTTTTTCAGAAAACTTTACGGGGTTGGGGTAAAACTGCCGTACCTGTTTTTTCGTTTGCAACTTCGACAATACGGCTTTATTAACCAGATCATTAAAGTAAAAGTCATCATTCATGCAGGTAAGTATAGCCTGATAGATCTCCTCAGGATCGGAGGTTTTAGTGAGGTAAGCGTTGGCGCCCATTTCCATCATCTTGGTGATCATTTCCTGTTCGTCGTACATGGTAAGTACTACGATCTTTACATCACTGTATTCTTTTCGCAAAATACCAATAGCATTCACCCCATCCACTTCGGGCATACGAATATCCATCAGTAAAACATCCGGTTTTTTGATCTGCATTTTATGCATCAGATCTTTACCGTCTTCGGCTTCCCAAAGGATCTTTAAATACTCTTTTCCTTTCAGAGCCATCTTAATGCCGTCGCGAAATATCTTATGATCGTCGGCAAGTGCTACTTTAATAACCAGTTCAGTGCTCATAATGGGTAAGGTTGGCTTATTAATGGGTTATAAGTTGTTCCGTTTCAGGTACCATATGCCCTACCGTTTACCCCTTTCATCAAATTTTGATCGTGTCAGGGGCCCTAACCTTCAGGCAATATCGTATAAAAAAACGATTATACTCACTTTGTAAACGTTACTTTACCAGGATCAATCGAAATAGTACCAGTTATCACACGACGCTTTTACGTATTTACTGGTAATTCCCGAACGATTAAAAAAGAGCAATTCCGCTATTGCGAACAGGCAGGTGGCCTGCTATTTTTGTTCCAGAAGTTGATTGGTAAGGATGGCAACCTTAAAACATCCAATATTCTGATTACCGTCCTAAAAAATAATTTCCAACGATCTTATGAATGCCACCTGTCAAATCCAATATCAGTCAACTTCTTCTTTTGTTTTTAACATCACTTCATTCAGTCAGTTACCTCATCCTGCAGCACACGATCAAAACCCTTCGAAAACATAGTTCTGTTAATACCTGTTTACTCAGTTTGTATTTGCAATCGGTCAGCCGGTAAATAAGAAAAGGAAAAAAATTTATGCAAGAGCTGTTACAGAACTGCGCCCCGTTTTTAAGATCCACCACTACTTAAGTAAGAATACTAGACACGGTAAGCATTTTCACTTATCCACATTTGTGAACAACTACCTCCATCGAGGCGGCTCCACGAACTTTCACTATAGTAAATATACGGTAAAATGCTAGAAAAACTCCTGAATTTCCCCACGTAATATTTCTTAGTAAATCTCCCCGAAACGCAGGCCAGCAGCGCATTTGGAGCAAAAGTACTGCATTTAGTGGTGCTCGCAACCCGTTGTATATCTTTTTTTTTGGAGGTTTCTTACTAACCGGAACCACTTTTACAACCTCTAAAAACTTACTACTATGATGCAGACTGAACTCCTCACTAAAAACCGTAACATTGCGACAATTGGTGAAGAAATTACCCCTGAACAAGGCGCTGAATTTGTAAACAACTACCGTAAGGCCCATCCGAATGATGTTAAGGCTTATATCATCGGTAAAGACATTCTCACCCAGATCCTGGCTCAACCCGGTTGTGCAGGCATCCACTTCTACAATGCCGTTAACGAATTTGGCCAAAAAACCCTGGTGTATGTTGGCCTCGATCAGGATGGCAAAGAAATGGTTAACTACACAGTAGTAACCGCCAACGCAGAAATTAAAAAAGAAAAAGGTATTGTAGCCGACAGAAGCATCCCAACCCCCGGTGGTGGCGATATTTTCGGCGATGACGGCTGGTTTTATATTGATTAAGTAAACCCGAATCTCTATATTTGAGGTAAATGCCCCTGCTATAGAGAGTTTACTCTTAAATACCAGTATATATTCTTCTTTATTACCCGTAATTCTCTTTCTTGTCTTTTTAAGGCACACCAAAAGAAAGGAATTATGGGTAATCTTTATTTACTGCTTTTACTCATTTCTGAATGATATAATATTATTGAGCCTGTCGCTGAAACTCTTCCTCAGCACCTACACGCTGGTAGAGTTCTTCCTGTTTAGTTACTTTATCTGGCTCATCATAGAGAGTAAACAATTTAAAAAGATCATTGCCATAGTTTCCCTCTTGTTTATTATATTTATCTGCTATTACTTTTTTACCACAAAATGGAATGCTTTCGATTCAGTACCAGTAGCCTGTGAATCAATCCTGATTTTTACATTTTCGTTGTACTACTTATTTGAGCAAATAAACAAACCCCGGGTGCTATTCATATACAATACTTCCATGTTCTGGATAATCCTTGGATTCCTGGTGTATTTAGCCGGGTCTTTTTTTATATATACCTTTGCCGACGAAATAGACAGGCAGGATCTGGATAAATTTTGGTTTATAACTTTCATCTTTAATGCCATAAAAAATATTTTCTTTAGCATCGCTTTTTCGCGGAGAGAAGCAAAGGACAAAAGCAGTTCCGGCCTGTCCTCATATGATAATTTTTTTAAAAACCCCTATAACCCATTATAAGCTCAGCGTCTGAAATACTAATGATCCTGCTGCAGGCCAGTCACGGCACCAGTCAATTTCCCATGGTACTTTACTTTGGCACCATCGGTATGCTGGTACTTACCATTGGCCTTATCGTTTTCATTATCTTTCATCAACGCAAGGTCATCCGCTACCAGATGCAGCTGCAGCACCTGGAACAGGAACAACAGAAGATGTTGCTGAACGCTTCTATCAGGTTACAGGAAGAAGAAAGGCAGCGCATTGCCGCCGACCTGCACGACGATGCCGGCCCCTTACTGGCCACCGCCCGTTTATACCTGAACGAGAACCTGGTAAACCTCGACAAGACCACCCAGCTGCAAAGCATCTACAATGCCAAACAGATCATCGACGATACCATTCAACTGATACGCAATATTTCGCATAGCCTGATGCCCCCCACCCTTAAGAATTTCGGGTTGGAATCGGCCGTGAACGATCTTTTCCAAAAGATCAGCGGCTCGGGCAGCATGAACGCCAGCTGCCGCTTCCACGATTACCGTGAACGCCTGCACGCAGACCAGGAACTGATCATCTTCAGGGTTATACAGGAACTGGTAAACAACATTCTGAAACATAGTAATGCCAGTTTTATTCACCTTACGCAGAACCTGAGTGGTAATAAATTGTATATTCGCCTCCATCATGACGGCCGCGGAATTACCCAGGCCGATTTTGATAAACTGAATAAAAGCAATGTTGGGCTGGGGTTGAAGAATATCCAGAGCAGACTAAAGCTGCTGCATGGACGCATTTATTTCGAAAAAGATATTTCGCAAACGTATTACAAGGTTACTATCGAAATTCCCCGGCTGGAGGAAGAACCGATAGCGCCACATAAATAGCATAATGTTCATATATTGATAAGGGCTACTAACATTAATGTGGAGCGGAATAAGTGTTTATACTAACGTAAGAATGCCATACCCCCTGAATGCCTAAACACTGAAGATTTTTAGTAATTTAGTTTTGCCAATATCATAAACAGATGGGACCTATAAAAGTGGCTATTGCTGATGACCACAAGATATTCCGAAAAGGAGTTATATTGTCGTTAAGGCCTTATACAAACATTAAATTCGTACTCGAAGCAGAAAACGGTCAGGAACTGTTGGACAATTTACCAACTGCCCCTGAACAACCCGATGTTATTCTAATGGATTTACGTATGCCCCTGAAAGATGGCATCGAAACCACTAAGGTCATCGCCCGCCAATATCCTAATATTCATGTAATAGCCCTCACGATGTATGAAGATGAACGGTTTGTGAGCCATATGATGGAAATTGGCGCTAACGGCTATCTGCTCAAAAGCGCCGACCCTTCAGAGATCAAGAAGGCCATTATGGAAGTGATGAGCAAAGGCTACTACCTGAATAACTTTGTGAACAGGATCCTTTTAAAGAAATCACACGCCCGCGTAAAAGTAGTACCAAGTTTAAACAGCGAAATTACACTGAGCGATCGCGAGCGCGATGTGATCAAATACATCTGCATGGAGTTTACCGCCCATGAAATTGCACAAAAATTAGAGGTTAGTCCGCGAACTGTTGAAGCCATCAAAGACAGATTAATGGAACGCTTTGGTGCCAAGAACACGGCAGGCCTTGTTTTTTTTGCAGTTAAGAATAACCTGATTGATTAAACTCCCGGCACCTCTTTGACAAACAACTCAAAACCGCCGGCATTATGTTGATACCCTTTTTTACAGCGTTTAAAAAACACAAGCCCCCTATGAAGAACCGGTTTGGCCCTGAACTCTTTCACCATGGTAGAAACCGGTGGTATATTTATTGTCCTGCCGCTGGTAGTAATGCTGTTATCATTACTGCCTGTATGCATTCTCTTTGTTCGTAAAGCAGTTAACAATGGGCTGCTTAACGTGCTGAGGATCCTTTGCCTTTTTGTCTTCCTTCAATACCTCACGCTGTATTTTATTCAACCCCGCACACCGGCTTTACAAACCGGCTTAGCACTCGCCACCTTCACGCTTTCATTTTACCTGTTCAGGTTAATGATGCCTTCATATCGCGGTAAAGACATTATGAATATGTTGCTGGTATCGTTCCTGTCGGTTGTAATTACCATTTATGCCCTCAAAGGCATTACTGCTTACGCCGGCGTACTCACCATCATTCAGGCATCCCTGCTCACTATTCTGGCATTAGCCGTTTTATTTCACCTTATCAGTAACCGGCAAATTGCGCTGATAGATGAACCGGGCTTCTGGATCGCCGGAGGCCTTTTATCGTATTATGGAATGGTGGTTTTTATGGAAGCCCTGGCAGGTAATCGGTCAATGGGGTCGCAGCAGATACAACAGGAAAAAGACCTCATTATAACGGTGGCCGATATGTTAAGAATGGTATTTTTTATAGTGGCCGCTTCCATGGCAGGCAGAAATAACAGCGAAAATAATCATCCCGAAGAACCGCTGCCGCCCCCTAACCCAACAAGACCACCCATTAAGATTAAATACTAAGCCTGTATTTCATTAGCTAATTATCACATCAGCAAATTAGCTAATTGCCATCTCCGGTATCTCCCCTTCTATCAGCAGCTTACCCAGTGTTTTATTACGGATCTCTTCTACCGTTATACCAGGTGCGCGTTCAATAAGTTTAAACCCGCCTTCAGGTAATACATCCAGTACAGCGAGGTCTGAAACAATGCGTTTTACACATTTTACCCCGGTTAATGGCAAAGTGCAGGCAGGCAGCAGTTTCGATTCGCCTTTAGGATTGGTATGCATCATGGCCACGATGATATTTTTGGCGCTGGCCACCAAGTCCATGGCGCCGCCCATTCCTTTTACCATTTTGCCGGGTATCTTCCAGTTGGCTATGTCGCCGTTCTCCGACACTTCCATAGCGCCCAATACCGTAAGGTCAACCTTACCGGCCCGTATCATGCCAAAACTTTCAGCACTATCAAAAAAAGCGCCGCCAGGGATCACCGTTACGGTTTCTTTTCCTGCATTGATGAGATCGGCGTCCATTTCTGATTCAACCGGGTAGGGTCCCATGCCCAGTATGCCGTTCTCTGATTGCAGCATAATGGTCATACCATCGGGTATGTAATTAGCCACCAGCGTAGGAATTCCAATACCAAGATTTACGTACATGCCATCCTGTAATTCCTGGGCGATCCGTTTTGCGATACCGTATTTATCTAAAGCCATTGTTGGTTTATGGTTTGTGGTTTGTGGTTTGTGGTTTGTGGTTGCTCCCGAGATTTCAGCTTTCCCTTTCTTGTTCGTCATCTTCCATTCATTTCGCATTGTTCATTCCTCATTTCCCGTTTATCCGTACGGTTCTCTTTTCAATGCGCTTTTCATAATGGGCGCCCTGAAAAATACGATGTACATAAATGCCTGCTACATGAATGTGATCAGGATCGAGCTCTCCGGGTTCAACCAGGTGCTCTACTTCAGCAATGGTAATAGTGCCAGCTTTGGCAATAGAGGTGGAGAAATTACGGGTTGTCTTCCTGAAAACGAGATTGCCATACCGGTCTCCCTTCCAGGCTTTCACCATGGCAAAATCGGCATGCAGCGCGTACTCCATCAGGTACATCTTGTTATTGAAGGCACGCACTTCTTTTCCTATAGCTATCTCGGTGCCATAACCGGCCGGCGTATAAAAAGCAGGAATGCCCATGCCGGCCATATGTATGCGGGTAGCCAGGGTGCCCTGGGGAATAAGGTCCACTTCCAGTTCACCGCTTAACAGCTGCCGTTCAAATTCAGCATTTTCACCCACATAGGAGGCCATCATCTTTTTGATCTGGCGGGTCTTTAACAGTTGGCCGAGGCCGAAGTCATCTACGCCTGCATTATTGGAGATACAGGTGAGCTCTTTTACGCCTTTGCGTACGAGCGCAGCAATACAATTTTCAGGAATACCGCATAAGCCGAATCCGCCCAGCATAATCGTAGCATTATCCTGAACGTCGGCAATAGCTGCGTCGGCATTGGCAACAACTTTTTGCATAGCAAGCAATTTATTGATAAAAATAAGGAACTGCCTGTCAACCAGCTAATACAACCGCCGTAATTTATGATTTGGGCTTTAAATGAAACAGGCTGTCGCCCCCTTTCCTATTTTTGAGGTGCAGTCTTCTCGTCTTTTCGCGGGTAAGCGGGCCTGCCGGCAGGGGACCTGCCGGTTGTGCCTGAACGGCCTTTGGGCTATCGGCAACACTTGTACTATCGGCGGCCGGCGCTGGAGGCTGTTGCACCCTGGTTGTATCCTGCGGCTTGGGTCTATATAACTCCTCACGCTGCCGGTTGGCCTGGGTGGCCAATGAATCGAACATATTACGGGCAATATCGGGCCGGCTCATATAGAATTTATAGCTCCTGATAAACTCATCTTTTGTCACATCATGCACATCAAAGATCTGGGCGTACAGTTTAAAGGTTTCAGCCTTCAGGTCAAGGGCAGAATCCCTGACGAAAGTTTCTCTGAAACGTTCGGCCTGGATCATATCCCACAATACCTTTTGCATTTTATCCCGCGGTATTACGCCGGCAGGGATCTTGTCTTTATTTGTACAACTTACCAAACACCAGGCTATTGCGCTCAAACATACCAGTGATAACCGCCTCATTTTAACTCCTGTTTATACATATTGGAATTGGAGATATCCATCTTTTGCAACATTTCTCTTGCCTTTTGTTTGTCTTCCGGGGTGGCTTTTTTAAATATCCTGATCAATTCCTGCGATTTACCCTGGAAAAAGAACTGTACGATCATTGTATTGGGAATATCATTATTCAGGGTATTGATGAGGCTTATGGCGTTAAGTACCGCACTGCGCGCTTCGGCTTCCTTTTCATACATGTAATCCAAACCGAGGCGATAATAGCTGTAAAAGGCGTCGTGTATCAGGTTGTACCGGTTGTTGGTAAGGTTCTCTGTTAACCAGTACCGGTTACGCAAACCATCAAATGCCTTCCAGCCGCTGATATCCCTGCCTTCCGGCGCATTGTTCACAATATTCATAGCCTTCTGAAACCAGGGATCGCCGCCGCGCAAAGAGAAGGAATCGAAATCGAGGCCAATGATCACATATACATAATAGGCCAGGATGGCCGACAGGTTACTCACCATAGGATCGGAACCTGACACGCGGTTATCATTGAATTCAACATTCTGATATTCTACATATTTGAAAGTAACGTTCTCATCGAGGAAATTGATGAGCGGACTTTCGTAATTGGTATTGTATACCGGGCGGGCAGCCTGTACGGTAAGGGAAGCCTTGTACACATTACCACCCTGCGCCTCGCTCACATTCAACAAAAAATTACATACGATCTTTTCATTGGGTTGAAAAGTTTCTTTGGTCCATTTACGGTTGTTCAGGAAATTATTAAGCGCTGCCTGGCATGTTTGCATGGCTTTTTTATCGGCAGGCGTGCCCAAACGGGCTGAGTTGATGGATATGCGGGCCCTCAGTTCCTGTGCCGATAAGCAAACCGGAACTGCAACCATCAGATAAAAGATCCATACGATCGTCTTTCTACACATATAGCAGGTTTACGATTCTATCAACGATATCTTTAGCTACTTGTTGTTTGGGCTTACGCTCATACGCGGTCTCATTGCCCCCCTTCCCGAAAATAGTTACTTTATTGGTATCATAGCCAAATCCGGCGCCTTCATCATTCAGGGAGTTTAGCACAATAAGATCGGCATTTTTGGAAGCCAGCTTATCCAAAGCGTATTGCCGCTCATTGGCGGTCTCCAAAGCAAATCCCACCAGCAGCTGGCCGTTGCGCTTCACCTGGCCCAGGCTTTTGAGAATATCTTTTGTCTTGGTAAGTTCTATGGTGAGTGTACCGCTTGTTTTCTTGATCTTTTCAGGGGATGTTTCAACCGGGGTATAGTCGGCCACTGCCGCACTCATAACGGCAATGTCGGTAGAGGGGAATTCCGCCATGCAGGTATCATACATCTGGCTGGCGGTTTGCACCTTGTGAATATATATACCGGGGAAAGAAGTTTTAACAGCAGAGGGACCCAGCACCAGGTGCACTTCGGCTCCGCGGCCGGCCAGCTCCTCCGCAATGGCCAGGCCCATTTTGCCGGAAGAATGATTGCCAATAAACCGCACAGGATCAATGGGCTCGTAAGTTGGCCCGGCAGTTACCAGGGCCTTTTTACCCGCCAGGTCTTTTTTCCCGAAAAAACTGTTTTCGAGGTATTGCATAATCGCTTCCGGCTCGGCCATGCGCCCATCGCCGTATAAACCGCTGGCCAGTTCCCCTTTAGCAACAGGAATGATGCGGTTACCAAACGACTCCAGTTTTTGCAGATTTGTCTGTGTGGCCGGGTGGTGCCACATATCTTCATCCATGGCAGGCGCCACTACCACTGGGCAGGTGGCTGAGAGCCAGGTTGCCAACAGCATATTGTCGCACATGCCGTTGGCCATTTTTGCCAGGGTATTGCAGCTCAGGGGCGCCACCACCATTACATCGGCCCAGCGGCCAAGCATTACATGGTTCGACCAGGAGTCGTTGTTAGCCAGTTCAGTTATCACCGGGTTCTTTGACAAGGTAGCCAGCGTCAATGGTGAAACAAATGCCGAAGCGGCGGGCGTCATCACCACTTTTACTTCAGCGCCTGCTTTTACCAGCAGGCGAACCAAGAGAATAGATTTATAAGCAGCGATACTTCCGGTAACAGCCAGTAATATTTTTTTGTCCTGGAACATAATTGGTTAAAATTAGGTCTTTTAGGTTAAACAAGCGGGCAGCAGCCGACCCGGCTTATCAACAATAACATAAGCACAACACCCTGGCAAAGTTCGTTCCGCCCTTATAAAAACTAAAAAGCGACAGGTTGTTTTCTGTCGCTTTCCATACATTTTTTACCATTAAATATTAACTGAAGAGGTCATCTTCGTTTTTACGGTAGTAGATCTTGTCATCGAGGAATTCCTGGGTAGCCAGCAAGGCCGGGTTAGGCATCCGCTCATAAGCCCTTGAAATTTCGATCTGCTCTTTATTCTCGTGGATCTCTTCGAGGCTGTCGGTGTGGCTGGCGAATTCTTCCAGTTTATTATGCAGTTCCTCCTTCAGGGAGATATTGATCTGGTTAGCGCGTTTGGCAATAATGGCAATCGATTCGTACACATTGCCGGTTTTGCCTTTAATGGCGTTCAAATCTTTTGTTTCGGCCACATTAGCGGTATTGGCGCTAATTTGTCTTCGTAATTTGCTCATTATTGTTGGCTTTAAGATTGTTTTTTGATAATGTCACGTAATTCTCAACTTCCTTTTTCAGTTCGCTTTCAGGAAAACGGTCTATAAAATCATTACACTCCGTAATCACCTGTTCAAAACGGGTAGGTTGCTTATCTGGTATGCTGTTTACGGCAAATAAATAATAAGCCTTGATAACCTGTAACTTATATTCATCACTTTTTTGTGAATCAGGAAAATCGTTCATCAAACTGGTAAAAGCGATCGCTGCAGCGCGGTAATGGCCCATATTATAATATAAGGCAGCACTGGCGAATTCCTTTGCCTCCAGTTTGGCCCGGCATTTATCCATGATCTCAGCCGCCTCTTTATTTTTAGGCGAATTGGGATGCGTATTGATAAATGTCTGCATCAAACCGATGGTTTTCTGCGTATTGGTTTGGTCGAGCTCGTGCTTGGGCGACTGCCTGTAATATGTATAAGCCCGCATAAATTCCATCTCTTCAGCTTTCGGACTGCTTGGGAAAACCTCTACAAATTGTTTGAACAGGTTCTCGGCCTGCAGCCAGTCGCGTAAATGATACGAACAATACGCATATTTATAAAAAAGATCCTCAAACTGTGGCTGCCCCTTCATTAAGGGAAACAGTTCCTCATACAATTGCTGGGCGTAGTGATACTTTTTAGCTACATAGTACTTCTCGGCCATCCGCAATTTATAGTCATAATCGGTACTTTTCTGCACCTTCGAAAATCTGGAGCAGGACGCTACGCTTAAGGCAATTATTACAATTAGTAAAGCTGAACGCATAAAAGTGGGCAAAGTTAAGGTTTTCCTGCAAATATGTATGGAAAGGTGCTGTATCCCAAAAACAGGCCGTTAAGATAAATATAAAAACCTTCCCCCGGCAAAACGGGGGAAGGTTATACTATTAGTTAAAGCAAATTTAGCTAAAGTACTTTTTATCTGCCACGACGCAGGTTCGGGTGCGGAGCAGGCACTGTAGTAGGACCTTCTTCACCAGTTCCATCGCGCAGGTCTACGGTGTTGCAATCGCCACCTACTTCACCATATTTGAAGATGAAGCGGTCTTGATTAATGCCTTCTTTATCAACCAGGTAGCTGATAACGGCATTCACGCGATCCCAACTTAACTGTTGTTCAGATTTGCTTGAAGAGCAGTAACCGATAACAGCTATTTTACAGTTAGGATTATTTTTGATCTGCTGAGCAGCTGAAGCCAGCAGGGCTTTAGCGTCATTGCTTAATGTGATCGATCTTGGTCTGAAAGTGATGCTTGGTAAATCACCGATACCGCATTTGCCTCTTATACCACCTTCTTCAATGATCTTCATCAATGAATCGCAGCATGCAGGCGGAGGACATTTACCTACACCATCAGCGTCAACAGGTTGACATTGTGTGGGGGTAACCAGTTCCTTGTCTTTGTGATCAGGTACACCGTCACCGTCAGTATCGCGGCTAACACCATGGCTGTCAACAGGAGCGCCCGCAGGTGTGTTAGGCTCTTGGTCGAATTGGTCAGTGATACCATCGCCATCAGCATCGTCCAGTACTGGTTTGGGGAGCTTCATGTGGCGGGGTTTGTTAACCTCGTTGTAAGCGTAATCCAGCGGATTCAGCCACCATAAAGGTTCAACAGCTTTATTACCGATGGCTACGTTAATACCGAGTGACAGGAAGTTGTAAGCATCATAATCTCTGGTTTGAGCAGTTTGCTGACCAGGACCATTTTCCTGCCATTGGTTACCATCTAATAAGTCAGATTTTGTAATAGTCCACTTGTCTTCGATAGCGAGGCTCAACCTTTTGTTCAGCTTAAATTGAACGCCAACACCCACATTTCCCATGAAACGGAAAGGTTTGTCGAATAATTGAGGTTGACCATTATCGATCTCACCTTCTGTTTCGTAATCACCATCCAGGATATCTTTCAGATCGCTTTTGATATCTTTTCTGTCCTCATATTGAAAGCCACTAGGACCATATTGAGCAACCACGCTGGAGAAATCATATGGAGTGCTGCCATTCAAAGCGTCGATATTTACATCGTAGATCATACCGCCCAAACCGGCAAAAGCATAGATGTTAAAGCTGCTTTTTGCTTTGTGGAAACGGATGTTGCTCAACGTAACAACGCCCTGGATGCTCAGGTCATATATATTGGTCTTGTAGTTATAAAATACCGGAGTTCCTGCACCATAACCAGCCCACGCAGGGTTTTTTGAATAGCTGGTAGAAGGCTGGAAGTTCAAACCTTTGGTAGTTCCAAAACCTAACTGACCTCTCAAAGAGAATACATAACCCAGTGCTTTACGGGCATGGATAGCAGCACCCAAACCAGGGAAACGGTTACGAACATCACCGGAGATGCTGAACGCACCTACCTGTAAGCCTAATTCCCATTGGTTACGGGGTTTGGCCGGGTAAGCGTAATTGTTTGCCATGAACTCAGTGTGCTGAGGTAATCTTTTAGAAGGAACAACTGAAGAATCCATTACATCGTATGTACCTCCCAATTGTGCGTAGGAGACAGCAGATGTTAAAAGGAACAATAAGCTTAAAAAACTTACGTACTTTTTGCTTGCCATAACTAAATTTTATGTGAAGGATTAAGTAACCTGAACTCAGAATCTGTGCAAAAATATTAATTGACAGCTAACTACCAAATTTTTTTCCCCAACACAATGTGCATTATCTTGCTGTCTTTCACACAGTAAGATCATTATAGAGCAAATTAAATGCCTCTTACGTTATACATTAATAATAGTAATTTGCTCATCCTATTTCCGCATGAAGTTATCACTAGCAATATTACGAGAAGAATTACCCGAATTTGAACGGCAGTTTCATGATGCTGTAAAGAGCCAGGTCCCGCTCCTGAACAGGATTATGCGGTTTCTGGTAAACCGTAAAGGCAAGCAGCTGCGGCCTATGTTTGTACTGCTTTCAGCCAAGCTGTGCGGGCCCGTTAACGATACCACTTACCGGGCAGCCTCACTGGTAGAACTACTACATTCAGCTACCCTTGTACATGACGATGTAGTAGATGAATCACTTGAACGTAGGGGATTTTTCTCTACATATGCGCTGTGGAAAAGCAAGGTATCCGTTTTGGTCGGTGACTACCTCCTGGCCAAAGGCATGCTGCTTTCACTTGACCATGACGATTACCGTATACTCAAGCTGTTATCTAACGCTATCAGGCAAATGAGCGAAGGCGAACTGCTGCAGATGGAAAAAGCCCGCTCCCTCAACTTTGAAGAAGACACCTACTTCGAGATCATAAAAGGTAAAACCGCTTCCCTGCTGGCATCAGCCTGCGCTTCCGGCGCGTGGTCAACCACCCAGGACGAGGCCATCACCGAAAAAATGCGCGTGTTTGGAGAAAAAGTAGGCATGGCCTTTCAAATAAAGGACGACCTCTTCGATTACGGCAATGAAGCCATTGGAAAACCCACCGGCAACGATATACGGGAGAAAAAACTGACCTTACCTTTAATATATACGCTACAAAACACCGACGCCGCCACCCGCCGGAAACTGATATATATCATAAAAAATCAGAATAAAGACCCCGAAAAAGTTCAGGAAGTAATAAATGTGGTGAAACAAACGGGAGGTATCAGCTATACTGAGAAAAAAATGTTTAGCTTCAGGGATGAAGCCCTGGCCATTTTACATGAATTTGAAAATATAGAAATACGTAACGGACTCGAAGAACTGGTACGGTACACAACTGATAGAAAATACTAATGCAAAATCACAAGAACCAAGTACCAAGATCCAAAAAATTCCAATTACCAAATTCCAGGGAACGAACAATAAGCATTAGCAATCGCATAAGCCTGGATTTGAGATTTTGTATTTATTATTTGGATCTTGTGATTTGAGATTTGAGTTTTTATTCAAGTTATGCTACAAAAGAGATGGAACATACTAACCGCAGAAGAAGAGAAAGTGCAGCAATTGTATGCCGGCCTTAAAATTCATCCTGTTCTTTGTAAGATCCTTACCCAACGATATATCGACAGTTACGATAAAGCAAAACAGTTCTTCCGCCCCCAACTTACCGATCTTCATGATCCCTGGCTCATGAAGGATATGCATAAAGCCGTAACCCGCATTTTATCGGCTTTTGACCGGCAGGAAAAAATACTCGTTTTTGGCGATTATGACGTAGATGGCACCACCGCTGTCTCCTGCATGTTACGTTTTCTGCAAAAAGTATATGATCCGCAAAAGGTCGACTTCTACATCCCCCACCGCTACCGCGAAGGGTACGGCGTATCAAAAAAAGGGATCGATTTTGCTATCGAGAACGGCTTTACTCTTGTTATTTCCCTCGACTGTGGAATTAAGTCGGTCGAGCTGATCCAATACGCCCGCAATAACGGCATCGACTTCATCGTGTGCGACCATCACATGCCCGATGATGTACTGCCTCCCGCCGTTGCCATCCTGAATCCAAAACAAAAGGATTGTGGCTATCCCTTTAAAGAATTGTGCGGCTGTGGCGTTGGGTTTAAACTGATCTCGGCCGTGTCATCCAGTATGAAACTCGATGAGTCGGCGCCCTTTGAGTACCTCGACCTGGTGGCCACCGCCATTGCTGCCGATATTGTTCCCATGACGGGTGAGAACCGGGTTCTGGCATTCTATGGGTTGAAAAAAGCCAACGAAAATCCCAACTACGGCATCCTGGCACTAAAGCAACTCAGCGGTATTCAAAAAGAATTGCATATCAATAGCCTGGTATTCATGATCGCGCCCCGGGTAAATGCAGCCGGGCGCATGGATGATGCCCGCAAAGCCGTGCAGATGTTCATTGCCAACACGCCGCAGGAAGCGCTGCAGTTTGCAGAAATGTTGCATTCAGACAATACCGACCGCAAGGAAGCAGACAAGAACATAACGGAAGAAGCCCTCGCGATCATTGAAAACAACGATCTGCTCAGAAGTCGTAAATCAACCGTGATATTTCAATCACACTGGCATAAGGGGGTGGTAGGTATTGTGGCCTCCCGTCTTATTGATTATTACTACCGCCCTACTATTGTACTAACCCAATCCGGCGAATATGTGGCTGGTTCAGCCCGCAGTGTGGCCGGTTTTAATGTATATGAAGCCATTCACCAGTGTAAGGACCTGCTGTTGGGTTATGGAGGTCATTTTTATGCCGCGGGTATGACCCTGGCACTCGATAAGGTAGAAGCATTCCAGGCGCGGTTCGAAGAAGTGGTGGCAGCCACCATTACACCAGAACTGCTAACCCCCGAGATCATCATCGACGCAGAAGTGGAGTTCAAAGACCTGCGGCAGTCATTTTATAATATCATTCACCAGATGGAACCATTTGGACCGGAAAATATGCGACCTTTGTTCGTTGTACGTCGTGTTACCGATTCAGGCTATTCACGCATAGTAAAAGAACAGCATATAAAGTTCTCGCTCCGGCAGGATAATATTTTATTTAATGGTATCGGCTTTGGTATGGCGAAGAAGTTTCATTTGCTGGAATCGAAAAAACCGGTAGATGTTGTGTTTACCCTGGATGAAAATGAATGGAACAATGAAAAGCACTTACAGCTGAGGGTTATAGATTTCCGGTTGGCAGAAGAAGCAACGACCTTGCAAAAACACGCAGCCGTATCATGAAAAGCTGAAGATGATGAGTTGCTTAAATGATTATGAACATTCGTTTGGATTTGTTATTAACTGCTGTATTTCAACGAGGCAATTATAAGTTCCCGCTTTAACAATCCATCCCCGGAAAAGGTTTGCCGTTTAAAATTTTATGGTACAATAATATTTTCGGTGCTAAGAGTTTGCCATTATTATAATATTTTTACTATCCACCCTGCTTAGGGTTGATGTTCATCTGCTACCAAGTTGTGATTGTATGAAAAATAACCAGGCACTGATTCCAGTATATGATATGGCAGCCTGCATACCAGGCACCAATTTCATAATTAAAAAAACCGAAGGTAACTCTGTACCATCCTATATGGCTATTCCGCATCGCCATACTGATTACAAGATCAGTTTTCTGCAGGAAGGCGAAGTAACACATTACACTGACTTTGAAAAATATACGATCAAGGCGCCCGCTTTGTTAATGCTGGCGCCCGATCAGGTGCATCAGCAAACAGGCAACTCCTTTTATAAGATGATGCACATTTCGTTCAATAAAGAGTTCCTGCTCACTGAAACCCAGGGTGTGCTTGCCTGTTGGGAATGTATGTTCAGCCAGGTGGTATTACCGGTAATGAATCAGGAGCAGGTGCGCGAATTATCAGTATATCTCGAGCTGATGTACCAGGAGTTCAAGGATAACAAACCGCAAAAAGGGCTTATCCTGAAGAACCTGCTGAATGCATTTATTATATGCGCAGGCCGGCTCGTGAACTGTAAGAACGAAGTAGAGAGCAGTGTAGTAACCATGGACTACTCACAAAACCGCATTGTACGTCAATTCAAAACGCTCATCGATGAAAATTTCGTAAACTCCACACAGGTAACGCAGTATGCAGATATGCTTTATGTTACCCCCGGCCATTTGAACGACCTCATAAAAACTGTTACCGGCAAAACAGCTAAACAAATTATCGACGAAAGAAGGATTTTGGAGGCCAAACGGTTATTATTCTGGGGTGAACACTCGGTAAAAGAAATTGCGGGCCGCCTGAACTTTGAAGACGATGCTTATTTCAACCGGTTCTTCAAAAAACATACAGGTAATACACCTGCCTTATTCCAGAGACAAATCCGGGAAAAGTACAATTAATCCCCCAATAAGGTAAACTACTATCGCCGCAATGGTTATTACTTTTACATAATCATTTTTAACGGCAGGTAACATATCGAAAGTTGAGCATTATCGACAGCATGGCAGCGGCGACCTGTTGAATGGAAGCTATTTTTCTGAACCTACGAATGATAATGTTGGCCTGGCAGCACCAACACCCGTCTTTGGCGGACTAACCAAAGTTACAACAATGACACAACATTTTTAACACCTCACCTCCGGACACCTGAACTTTTCCGTGCCCACGCCAGCTGAAGCGGTATAACCCAACACATGTGAACCTGTGTTGAAAACGGTTCGCTACATACCGGAACTTCAATGTAGTACGTATTGCTTGTCCACAACGATTTATTGTATGTTTTTTAAACTATGTATGATGAAACCTTTATATAACGTAGAAATCAGTTCCAATTGGATTAAGCTGTTTACAGCACTTGGTTTGGCCACAGCATTATATAGCTGTGCTAACAGTTCGGCCACCCCTGGAATGCACCAGCAGGGCGCACCGGCATTACCTGTACTGGCTGTTGCAACCACCTCAGGCGCTACTTTCCGCGAATATCCTGCTTCGCTGGAAGGAAAAGTGAATGTAGAGATCAGGCCTCAGGTAGAAGGCTACCTGGAAAAGATATATCCTGATGAAGGCGCTTTTGTAAGAGCCGGCCAACCGCTTTTCAAGATCGATGCACGTGTTTATAATGAAGCGTTGAACAATGCAAAATCAACCCTGCTCGCTGCCCAGGCCAATGTATCGAAGGCACAGGTAGAAGTAGACCGTCTGACGCCGCTTGTACAAAACAACGTCATCTCCGAAGTTCAGCTGAAAACCGCCAAAGCCAATTACGACGCAGCTGTTGCTGCCGTAGAACAGGCAAAAGCGGCGGTGGCCAATGCGCAGATCAATATCGGTTATACAATAGTGAAAGCACCGGCCAATGGTTACATTGGAAGGATCCCCTATAAGACGGGAAGCCTGGTTGGTAAAAATGATGCGCTCACGGTTCTTTCAGATATCAGTGAAATGTATGCTTACTTTTCATTGAGCGAACAGGACTTTATCACTTTCAAAAATCAATTTGCCGGAAACAGCATTGAAGAGAAAGTGAAAAAAGTACCGCCGGTTGAACTGGCGCTGGCCGATAATAGTATTTATCCGGTTAAAGGAAGGATCAGCACCGTAGAAGGTCAATTTGATAGAACAACCGGAGCCATCAGCTTCCGCGCCACTTTCCCTAACCCGGGCGGCATCCTCCGCACCGGCAATACCGGAAAGGTTCGCATTCCGCAATTGTATAACAATGCGGTGGTTGTACCCATTGAAGCCACCTTCGAAGTGCAGGACAAAGTGTTTGTATTTGCCGTTGGCGATAGCAACAAAGTTGCCAGCAAGCCAATCACGGTTTCAGGCAAAACAACCAACTACTACTTTGTTAAGGATGGATTGCAAGCCGGTGAAAAGATCGTCTTTACGGGCGTTGGCAACCTGCAGGATGGTGCAGCCATAGTGCCGCAGCCAATGTCGACCGACAGTTTGCTGAAAGCGAAACCATTATAATCGAAGTCAGAAGCCGGAAGCCAGCTGTCAGAGTGTAACCGCTCTGGCTATAGGAGGCTTTTTGTCTACTATAAATTCAACTTCCGGTTTTCCGGCTTCGGATCAGACTTTAGACGTCCGACTTCGGACTTCAGACATCAGACTTCAAATTCAAATTATTCCCTCATGTTAAAAAGATTTATTGAAAGACCGGTCCTATCAACGGTTGTTTCTATTATTCTGCTTTTGTTAGGCGGGCTGTCGCTTTACACGCTGCCTGTTACGCTGTTCCCTGACATTGCGCCGCCAAGCGTTCAGGTAACGGCCCTTTACCCCGGCGCCAATGCCGAGGTAGTGGCACGCTCCGTGGCCACCCCGCTTGAAGAAGCCATCAATGGTGTGGAGAACATGACCTACATGACCTCCAACTCCAGTAACGATGGTAGTATGACACTCACCGTATACTTCAAGCAGGGTACCGATCCTGATATCGCCTCTGTGAACGTGCAGAACCGCGTATCAAAAGCCATCAGCCAGGTACCTACAGAAGTGGTTCAGGCAGGTATCTCTACCCAGAAAGTACAGAACAGTATCATCATGTTCGTGGCGCTTTCGAGCGACAATAAAGACAAATACGATGAGCTGTTCCTGGAAAATTATATCAAGATCAACCTTATTCCGGCCGTACAGCGTGTACCTGGTGTTGGCCAGGCCCTGGTATTCGGTACCAAGGATTACTCCATGCGTATCTGGTTAAAGCCCGATCGTTTGATCGCCAACAACCTTTCACCGCAGGATGTACTGAATGCTATCAAAGACCAGAACCTGGAAGCAGCCCCCGGCCGTTTGGGCCAAAGCAGCAGCGAAGTGTTTGAGTATGTATTGAAATATAAGGGCAAGATGAACCAGGGCGAAGAATATGAGAACATGATCATCAAAGCCAATGCCGATGGTTCTATGTTGCGCCTGAAAGATGTGGCCCGAGTTGAGTTTGGCTCTTACACCTACTCTACCAACTCCAGGATGGACGGTACACCGGTATCGGGTTTCGCCGTGTTCCAGACGGCCGGTTCAAACGCGAACGACATCCTGACCGAAGTGGAAAGACTGCTGAAAGAATTTGAGAAAACATTGCCGAAAGGTCTTAAAACAACCGTCATGTACAACTCGAAAGAGTTCCTTGACGCTTCAATAGACCAGGTAACGGAAACCCTGGTGATCGCCTTTATTCTGGTGTTCCTGGTGGTGTTCCTGTTCCTGCAGGATTTCCGTTCAACACTCATCCCGGCCATAGCCGTTCCGGTGGCCATTATCGGTACCTTCTTCTTCATGCAGCTGTTCGGCTTTACCATCAATCTGCTTACCCTGTTTGCCCTTGTGTTGGCAATCGGTGTGGTAGTGGATGACGCCATCGTGGTAGTGGAAGCGGTGCACTCGAAAATGGAACATACGAATCTGCCGGCCAGGGCGGCCACCGTTCAGTCAATGAGCGAGATCTCGGGCGCCATCATCTCCATTACCCTCGTAATGGCCGCGGTGTTCATCCCGGTCGGATTTATGCAGGGGCCTGCGGGTGTATTCTACAGGCAGTTTGCCTTCACCCTCGCCATTGCGATCCTTATCTCCGCCGTAAACGCCCTTACGCTGAGCCCGGCATTGTGTGCCTTGTTCCTCAAGAACCCGCACGCCGGCGAAGGAAATGCACATGGTCCCAAGAAAGGATTTATGGGCCGCTTCTATGCAGGCTTCAACGCAGGCTTCAATGGAATGACCAACAGGTATGTACGCAGCCTGAAGTTCCTGGTAAGAAAAAAATGGATCGCTATCACCCTGCTGGTGATCATCACCGTGGGTGCCTTCTACATGGCGAAAAATGCGCCTACCGGCTTTATTCCAACAGAAGACCAGGGCTTCGTATTGTTTGCAGTGAATACCCCGCCGGGAAGTTCACTGGAAAGAACGCACCAGGCAACTTTGCAAATAGATAGTATCATCAAACAGGATCCGGCCTATAACCACCTGTATGTGATCGATGGATTGAACTTCATCAGTAATGCCAACGCATCGCCTTATGCAGCGGGCTTTATGCGATTGAAAGATTATGAAGATCGTGGACCGGTCAAAAACCCGGATGAGATCGCTGCCGGCCTGGTAGGCAAAGTGCAGCAGGTAAAAGGCGCAAATGCCTTCTTCTTCAACTTTCCTACAGTACAAGGTTTCGGTAACGTGAGTGGTTTTGAGTTTATGTTGCAGGACCGCACCAACGGCCCGCTCGAGAAACTCGGCGGTACCGCCTGGCAGTTCATCGGCGCCCTGATGCAACGGCCGGAGATCGGATTCGCGTTTACCACTTTTGCAGCCAATAACCCGCAATACACCATTGAAGTGGATTATGCAAAAGCCAAACAATTAGGCGTATCGATCAGCGAACTGATGTCGACCATGCAGATCTATTATGGCAGTAGCTTTGTTACCGACTTCAACCGGTTTGGTAAATATTACCGCGTTATGGCCCAGGCCGATGTTGCTTTCCGTAATGACTTCAATTCTTTGGAAGGCATTTATGTAAAGAACAACCAGGGAGAAATGGTTCCGGCCAAAACACTGGTATCGCTTAAACGCGTATTTGGCCCTGAAACCGTTACCCGCAACAACCTGTTCAACGCCGTTACCATTAACGGTAGCCCGAAACCTGGTTTCAGTACCGGTGATGCTATTAAAGCCATCGAAGAGACCGCTGCCAAGGTATTACCAAGAGGTTATGCCTATGAGTGGACCGGCGTAACGCGTGAAGAGATCAAGACCGGTAACCAGCAGGTGTTCATCTTTCTGTTGAGTGTGTTGTTCGTGTACTTCCTGCTGGCAGCACAATACGAAAGTTACATTCTGCCTCTGGCAGTGATCCTGACCGTACCAACGGGTATCCTTGGGGTGTTTGCCTTTATTGGTTTCGCCGGAATTGAGAACAATATTTATGTTCAGATCGGTTTGATCATGCTGGTAGGTCTGTTGGCGAAGAACGCGATCCTGATCACAGAGTATGCAGTACAGCGCAGAAGAAATGGTATGGGACTGATCGATGCAGCGCTGGAAGCATCGAGGCTCAGGCTTCGTCCGATCCTGATGACCTCCTTTGCCTTCATTGTGGGCTTATTGCCACTGGTATTTACCCATGGCGCTTCCGCCCTCGGTAACCACTCCATTGGAGTAAGCGCTATCGGCGGTATGCTTACCGGTGTAATACTTGGTGTGTTCCTCATCCCGGTACTGTTCGTAATATTCCAGTACCTGCAGGAGAAAGTAACAGGCCGCCCGGGTTTAAGAGAGATCAAGCTCAGCGAATAATCAATAATCATAGTATGCCATCCGCTATCTGCGGATGGCATACCTAACAGTTCGAAAATTTAAATAAGGAGATAATGCGAAAAAGTAATATCACTATTTATTCCACCCTGGCATTGGTGGCGCTGCTGGCAGCGTGTCGCATGGGAAAAGATTACCAGCGCTCCGATCTTTCCTTACCGGCACAATTTGCCAACACGACCACAGCACCCTCCGATTCCAGTGTGGCAGATATGGAATGGAAAAAGTTCTTTTCAGATCCTACCCTGCAGGCACTGATAGGCCATGCATTGGAAAACAGCTTTGATGTACAACTGGCCGTTAAACGGGTTGAAGAAGCCCGCGCCTATGCCAACCAGGCACGGGTGAACTGGGCCCCTACTATACAGGCTAACATCAATGCTTCTACCTCTTTTCCTTCAGAGAATAGCTTTAATGGTTATTTCCTCAAGAACAGTCTGGGCAAAGATCATATTGAAGACTATACATTAGGAGCAGGCCTTACCTGGGAAATAGATATCTGGGGCAGGCTGCGCCGCCAACGTGAAGCAGCAGGCGCCCTTTACCAGCAATCATACGAAACTGGCCGGGCTGTGCAAACGGCTGTGGTTGCCAACATCGCCAGCAGTTATTACAACCTGCTGATGCTCGATGCGCAACTGGCCATTGCCAAACGTAACCTGGCGCTGGGCGATTCCATTGTGAACATCATCAAACTGCAAAAAACGGCCGGTGAGGTTAGTGAATTGGCAGTACAACAGGCAACCGCCCAGCAACAAACTGCAGCTATCCTGATCCCGCAACTGGAACAACAGATAGCGATCCAGGAAAATACCATCCGTATAATCAGTGGCGACCAGCCAGGTCCCATTGCGCGTACTGCACAGTTGAGCAATTACAAAGTCTGGGAGAATTTACCAACCGGCATACCTGCCGCAATGGTAAGCCGCAGGCCCGATGTGCGTGCTAATGAAATGGCGCTCGTAGCCGCTAATGCCCGGGTTGGCATAGCAGAAGCCAGCTTCTACCCTACATTAAGCATTACAGCCAATGGCGGACTGAATGCCTGGGAGTTCACCAATTGGTTCAAAATGCCAGCTTCGCTGTTTGCCCTTGGCGCCGCAGGTCTAACACAACCGATCTTTCAACGCCGTGCGATTAAAACACAGTTTGAAGTTGCCAAACTGCAGCGCGATCAGGCTGCTATCAGCTTCCGCCAGTCGGCCTACACCGCCATGGGCGAAGTAGCGAATGCCCTGGTGAGACTGGATAAACTGAAAACGCAATATAAGCTCAGCACCGACAAAGTAAATACGCTGCGCAGCGCTATTGGCAATGCAGAGCTGTTATTCAAAAGTGGTCTGGCCAACTACCTTGAAGTGATCACTGCCCAGGGCAGCCTCTTACAGGCAGAACTGGACCAGGTAACGGTAGAACGTGACCAGCTGAGCGCGATGGTGGAACTGTACCGTTCACTCGGTGGGGGATGGAAATAAGGTCAATGTGATGATGTGATAATGTGCTGATTAGCTAATGGAATGACAGGCAGATCGAAATAAAAGAAAGGAAATACCTCTGAAAGGACAATTGGTTTAGTAGGTAAAATAAAAAAGCCCTGGCGATATTGCCGGGGCTTTTTGTATGCAGCTGTATTCATTTGCACATTTGCAAACCTGCTACTTAACTATGCTTCTACTTTAACCGAAGTCTTCTCCGTGCCCATAAGTTCTACGCTACGATTAATAAAGTTAGTAAGGTTCCCGCCTTTCAGCAATCCTTGTGATAACAGCGCCAGGTCGGCCAGGTTATGAATTACTTTTTCCTGTTTCTGTTTATCACCATCCTTTAACACCTGTTGATAGATGGGATGGTTGCCGTTCACCGTGAGCGTTACGTCATCGGGCATATTGGCGTAAAAAGCACCCATGGGACCATTCATGGCGGCCATGTCTTTCATCCGGCGCATGAATTCAGGACGCGTAGCCACTACCGGCGGCGCATCTGTGCTTAAGCCTTTCACTTCTACCGTCATATTGAGGCCAGGCATTTTTATATCGAACAATCCTTTCAGCGTCGATTCTTCATCCTTACTTAAAACACTGTCCAGGCTCTCCTGTTTGTCAATGAGGTTATCAGCAATATCAGCATCCACCCGGTTAAAATGAACATCGTTCCATTTCATTTCCATCTGGTTAATGAACGAAGGATCGATGAGGGTATCGAGCTTCACCACTATAAAACCTTTTGCTTCGGCGCCCCTGATATAGGCATCCTGTTGAACCAGATCGGTGGTATATAAGATAACCAGTTTACCATCTTTGTTCTTTTGCAGGGTTTCGGCAGCCATGCGGTACTCTTCCAGCGTGTAATACTTCTTCTCTGTCTCTGTTCCTTCAGCCGCCGGTGCTGCTGCGCTTTCAAACAAATGGAACTTGTTGCCTCTCTCAAGGAATTTGTCGTCGGTCATCATACCATACTTCACAAACAGGCCCAGGCTATCCCATTTGCCTTCAAACTCTTTTCTTTCTTTATTGAACAGCTCTTCCAGTTTATCGGCCACTTTCTTGGTAATGTGGTTATTGATCTTCTTCACATTGGGATCGCCCTGCAGATAGCTGCGGCTTACGTTCAATGGAATATCCGGGCTGTCGATAACCCCATGCAACAGCATCAGGAACTCAGGCACAATATCTTTCACTTCATCGGTAACAAACACCTGGTTGCTGTACAGCTGGATCTTGTCTTTCTGAATTTCGTAGCTCTGCTTTATTTTGGGGAAATACAGGATACCGGTTAAGTTGAACGGATAATCCACATTCAGGTGGATCCAGAACAAAGGAGGCTCGTTGTATGGATACAGCTCTTTATAAAAATTCTGGTAATCTTCTGTGGTCAGTTCAGACGGCTTCTTTTTCCAGGCAGGCTGCGTATTGTTGATAGGAGCCGCATCTTTTTCTTCCTGTTTATGGCGGAAATAAATTGGTATGGGCAGGAAGCGGCAGAAGCGGTTCAGGATACCTTCAATGCGTAATGCATCCAGGAACTCGGCACTTTCTTCATTGATGTGCAAAACGATATCGGTGCCCCGGTCAGTTTTGTCAGTTTCTTCGAGCATATATTCCGGACTGCCATCACATTCCCAGCGAACCGCCGGCGTGTCTTCTCTAAAGCTTTTGGTGAACACTTCCACTTTGTCGCTCACCATAAAGGCAGAGTAAAAGCCCAGACCGAACTTACCGATTATGGCGTTCTCATTCTGCCCTTTGTATTTCTTTACAAACTCTTCCGCGCCGCTAAATGCCACCTGGTTCAGGTATTTCTCTACTTCAGCTGCCGACATGCCGATACCACGGTCAGAAATAGTAATGGTCTTTTTTTCCTCGTCGAGTTTTACTTCAATGCGCAGATCGCCGACCTCGCCCTTAGCCTCACCAATAGAAGAAAGTGTTTTTAATTTCTGTGAAGCATCCACAGCGTTGCTGATCAGCTCGCGCAGAAAGATATCATGATCGCTATAGAGAAATTTTTTAATAATTGGAAAGATATTCTCCGTTTGTACCTGGATGGTCCCTTTTTGCATATTGAACGTTTTTGGCAGTTAATATTTTACGCTGAACGCTTAAAGCGGAACGCTGAACGCTTGTTCCCGAAATTCGGGCGTACGCCAAAACTCAGACAAGCATATATACGGGTTGAACGCTATGCGTTTAGCGTTGTGCGTTTAGCGTACCAAAGAGAGTGCCATTGGCCTGCCAAGCCATAAAATCGGCAAAAATGTCAGCCTGGCTGTTTACCTGTCTCAAACCTGGGAATAAAGACGCGCCAGGGAGCCACCTTCGGAGGTCCGGAGAGTAAAATGTCTTGGTTACTATTATTTTTTATACCCGCCATCAAAAAAAAGTGCGTCCTGATCATCCAGGACGCACGCTTGCAGCACGTGATTCACAACTACCGTTTCATAAACTTGATCGTATAATGTTCTTCTGCATTATCGGCCTTCAATATATACACACCTGGCGCCAGGCTGTACAGTCTGTTATTCAATTGCCGGGTCAGTTGATCTACCGGGCCTGAACCTGTAACTACTACGCGGCCATCAACACCGCTCACCCGCATTGTGTAACTCTTACCGTTTGTATTGATGTTTATGTTTACATAACTGGTCACGGGGTTAGGCAACAGCACAAGCGCAGCTTTACCCTCAGTATTCATGCGAACGGTGGCTAGTGAAGAACGGGAAAACTGGCCATCCGCATCCACCTGTTGCAACCGGTAATAACTGGTGCCTGGTAGCGGATTCACATCTACGAACTGGTAATGCAGTTCTTGTTCGCTGTTTCCCGCCCCTGCTACCCTGCCAATGGCAGTAAAGTTTTTACCATCTGCAGAACGTTCAATAACAAAATACTTATTGTTCTGCTCCATGGCCGTCGTCCAGCGCACCATTACCGAGTTACCCGTTGGCTTTGCAGTGAAATCAAGCAAAGTAATGGGTAATGGCCCCTGAGGAGCTAATGTAAACCTGGTATATACCGGCAGGTGGTCAGAAGCCGTATTGGCGCCATAACCGGAGATATATAACCGCGGATCTTCAATGGCAACTGAACTATCGATATAATTCAATCTCATTGGCCCGGTGATAACAATGTGATCTATCAAACCCGAACCACCTAAAAAGCTCACCTTGCCGGCACTGTCGAGTGAACGCGTTAATGGTGCATAACCCGTATTGTCAGTAACAAACGCATTGTATGACGACACCGCAGCACCTGCATATATTGAACCATACAACCGGTCGTTGTAATCGCCCAGGATGATCACATTATCGTTCCTGTACAGGGCATCGAGCGTATCTTTTAATACCTGTGCATCAAACAGGCGACGGTTGTAGTCTCCGGCTTCCGATCCTGATTTACCGTGGAGAACAACCAATCTTATCTTCTTCGATTGTCCGTTTATGGTAGCATTGAAGGTGGCCATATAGGGTAGGCGGCCTGAAGCCCAGAAATTATCATTCACCCTACTGGAATGACCAGCCAGCACGCTGTCATACATGGCTTCGAATAACGGCCGCGGCGGCTCTGCTACCGATAATGCCATGGTAGCCGTATTATAAATAAAGCCAATTTTCTGTGGCGGAAAATCAGGATCGGCCGGTTGGAAGGAATAAGACCACCGGCTTGAGGTCACCGCTGAATATCCCGGCAATTTCAACAACAACTCATTCAGGGCAGAATCGCTCGATACTTCTTCAAATGCAACCACATCCATATTCAAGCGCTGCATCACCGTGGCTATATTATTGATCTGTGTAGTGATCTTGGCGGGTGTTGCATTGTTGGTTGAATTGGATCCAAAAAAGGCCAGGTTATAACAGGCCACATCGAAAGTTTCTGACCTGGGATAAGAAGAACCAGATAAAGCAACACTGTTCTTGTTGATACCGGTTCCACTGATAGTCAAATTACCACTAATGGTTAGTTTTTTAACAGTAGGTGAAAAACGGATGTACACGGTTGTACCGGCTGCCGCTGTTGCCTGATCGATCAACAAAGGGTTGGTACTGAAATTTACATTATCAGTTGACAGCTGATACCCGGCGGGTACCGTTAAAGTGATATCAGTGTTGCCTACTGCCCGTACCGACACTGCCTGTCCGGTTGAATGGCCACCGGCAGCTACTTCACCAAAATTCAGCTGGGCGGGGCTAACCGATAATAATGTAGACTGATCTGTAAGAGCCACATCATCTATCGACCAGCGGGCGGCATTCGTTGCCGGCGAAGAAGTATACCGGAAAGCTATGTACACGTTGGGCGCGCTTTTATAAGCACTCAGGTCAATGTTATCAGATAAAGTCCATACAGTTTCGGCTGTACCGGGTGGCGTTGGAAAGTTGGCTGTTAATGCTGTCCAGGTAGCGGTGGTTGGACTGCTGCTGCCATCATAGTCAGTAGAAACATACAAGTTTAACAGAGGCCCGGTAAATTCGCCGCGGCTATAAAAACTCAATACCGGCATATTCACCATTCCGCCCAGGTGCAATGCCGGTGATATCAGCCAGGCTTCGTTGGTTTGCGCGCTTCCAGCTACAAAACCATTTACCGATACGCCATTGGTGCTGTTGCGGCCAAACTGGCTACAGCCCCATTTTTGTGAACCTGTTGTATTGATCGATAACCAGCCTGCCCCGGGAAGCCCGTTTACCGTACACGAATTAAAATTAAAGGCTGCGGCAGCAGGATCGATGGCTTCGCCCGACAAAGGGATGCTTTTATCGGCGGCGCCTGCACTGGTATGCAAAATGGCGCCATTGAATGCACCCAGCGAAACAGGCGAAAAACGAACATATACTTTCTTTCCTGCCATCGCATCCCCGGCGGTTATGGATGCATTTGTTGAAAAGATTACGCTATCCAATGACAGGGAAAAGGGAGCCCCTGTAGTAAGAAAAACCCCGGCTGTAAGATCTGAGCCGCTTACCGTATATGACAAAGTGGAGGTAGTGTTTATATGCGTGCCCTGAAAATTCAAGACCGGCGCGCTAACCGCTAACACCGGAGAACCCGATACAACAGTTGCCGAACCATTGAACGTTACATTATCGATACTGAATGTACCGCCACTGGCTTCCGCATCCCATGCATAAAACCGGAAGGTAACCGCAGCAGTAAGCCCTGAAAAACCAGTCAATGTAACGGTACTGCCATTGTTTGCAGCAGTGGCTGCATCCAGCACCTGGAATACATTGCCGGCATTTATCAACAAACTGGTGTTCGCTGGATTTATAGAGGCCGGAAGGTTAGCGGCAAAGCCATCGCGGCTCGATCTTACGCTATAATGTCTTATACCGGTGCCCGAACGCTGTAAAGTAAATGTGACGGAAGTTAGGTCAACTGCATAGCCGGCAGCTGGAGTAAGCGTAACCTCGTAGTACTGGCCCAGGTCAATGGAGCCGGAAAAACTGTTATCATCGCCATTGGCAGCTCCCAGCGGCCAGCCTGTAAAACTAAAGCGGCCTGCCGCATTGGGATTTGCACTCAGGGCGCTACCTGAAGGCGCCACGGCTGCAAAACTGCCAAATGTCAATCCAGTGGCAACAGGCACAGCCGTAGGATCAGTTCTGCCTGAACTGGTAGAAACACCGGTAAAATTGTAAATACCGGAAAATGTTTGACTGTAAGAAATAAAGGATACAGCTAGCACTGGCAATAGCAGGCCAAGCCGGAGTAAAAATTTACCCATAAATTGTAATTGATTACTAAATTAATTGATAATGAGGCCTTTCTATCGGTCTAGCAGTGGGATCAAGTCAAGGGGATGTCGACTTTTAAGGAAACAAATCTAGCAGCTTTAAAGCTGCAGGTTTATTATTAAACAATTAAGTTATCGCTTTTTTTACGGTGCAACTGCTAATTTTGACATTAATTTAATCTCCATTTGTCGCTTCTTTTTCAGGCTATTTGCCTATTTGGCCGGATTGTCCTACTTTTGCAGCCCATTTTAAAATTATTTTTTAACCAACAAACAGGGATCAATGAACAATTACGAATTGATGGTGATTTTTACCCCTGTGCTTTCTGACGATGATTTCAAAGCGTCTCAGAAAAAATACACCGACTATATCAAAAGTATCGGCGGTGAAATAGTGCACGAAAATCCCTGGGGATTAAAATCACTGGCGTATCCGATCCAGAAAAAGACCACTGGTCTGTACTGGGTAATGGAGTACAAAGCGCCATCCAACCTCAATGAGCAATTGAAAATTCAATTGCTGCGTGACGACAATGTATTGCGTCACATGTTCACTGTGCTCGATAAATACGCCGTCGAGTACAATGGTAAAAAGAGAAGTGGTGTACCTACAGGAACTGAAAAAGTAGAGTTATAGTATGGCAAAAGCAAATGAGATAAAGTACCTGACCGCCATTAAAACCGAGAAGCCGCGCAAGAAATTCTGCCGCTTCAAGAAATATGGCATCAAGTATGTCGACTACAAGGACGCTGAGTTCCTGAAAAAATTCCTGAACGAACAAGGTAAATTACTGCCCCGCCGCATTACCGGTAACTCGCTGAAGTACCAGCGTAAAGTAGCGCAGGCTGTAAAAAAAGCCCGTCAAATGGCATTATTGCCGTACGTAACTGACCTTTTAAAGTAGGAGGACACCATGGAAATAATACTGATTCAAGACGTAGACAATCTGGGTGCTGCCAACGAGGTAGTTAAAGTACGCAATGGCTATGCCCGTAACTTTCTTATCCCCCGCAAGTTTGCAGTAGAAGCCAGTCCTTCTAACCTCAAACAATTAGAGGAAAAAAGAAAGCAGATTGAAAAGAAAGAAAAGCAGATGTTGTCTGCTATCAATGAGGTTATCGCTAAATTGAAAGAAGGCGCCCTGAAGATCGGAGCTAAATCCGGTACCAGCGGCAAGATCTTCGGTAGCGTTACTTCATTACAACTGAGCCGCGCCATCCGCGAGCAAAAAGGTTATGAGATCGATCGTAAGAAGATCTCTCTGCCTGATGAAGTAAAAGAACTGGGCGCTTATAAAGCTACCATCGATTTCGGCAATGGTCACAGCACCGAGCTGGAATTTGAAGTAGTGGCCGAGTAATACGTTCCCATTTCAATAAAATCAGCCTTTTCTGCCATTGGCAGGAAAGGCTTTTCTTTTAGCGGATATGTATAAAATTTACATATCTGCCCCATTCCCCAATTTGAGGTGAACTGCTCATCCACATAAAAATACCCCTACCATTCATTAAGTACTTGTCTTGGATCAATTACGTAATTTGTGCAAACCCGCACCCTTATTGGATGAGAGATTTTTTTTATTGTTTAAATCAAATTATTTCTCCTATCTTCATGTTTAGATTAATGTCTTAGTTCTCATGTTCTGCAGTGTCTTACCTGTTTTTCGGTTTCCTCAGTTCATTGTAGCAACTATTGCCATTATCCTTTTTTTCAGAACACTAAAATTTTCGTTACAATGAACATCTATGTAGGGAACCTCTCCTGGCAAATGACCGATGAGGATTTAAGAACCCTGTTCGAGCAGTACGGCTCAGTTACTTCTGCTAAAATCGTAAAGGACAAAACCAGCGGACGTAGCAAAGGTTTTGGATTCGTAGAAATGCCTGAGGACGGCGAAGCTCAAAACGCGCTGACCAGCTTATACGAGTCTGAAGTTTTAGGCCGTAAGATTATCGTCAACGAAGCTCAACCAAAACCACAAGGTGGTGGTGGCGGTGGATTCAAAAAACGCAGCTTCGGTGGCGGCGGCGGCGGCGGTGGCTACAAAAAAGGTGGCTACAATCGCGGCGGTGGCGGCGGTGGATACAACCGGGATTATTAATAATAATACGATCAAAACGCCTTAATATAAAATCCTTCCGGATGACCTCCGGAGGGATTTTTTTTTGCCGCCTGTGAAGCAATAGACAATAGACAAAACGCAAAAGAAAAAAGGCAGAAAGGCAGAAAGGAACAACCGGTACAATGGACAACAGACAATAGACAAAAGAGGCAACAAGGCATACGAAACAACAATAGACAAAAGGTAACAGGCAGGTCACAAAACTTTGAACTATGAACGAAGGCAAATCTTGAAATGCATGAGTTTTGAACTATGAACAAAACTAGGACCCAAGAACTATGAACGGTGAACTATAAACTGTAAACTTCTTAATACGCTTTTAATAGCAATTTAACGCCCAGTCAATATTTAGGATTGATCTTCAACATCAGGAAAAAAGCATAGTCCCAACACGTCACATGTGGATTTTTTCCCACATATCGGAGATTTTAATGCCCGTTGAAAGGTAAGGCACAGCTTTTGCCTTCTTACGGGTGCACATCGGATAGGCAGCCAGGTAGGCTTTATTAAGGTTTGATTTTTTCCTCGTTCGCTTACGCACAGTACAACAATAAACCGGAGAAATATGCTAACTGTAGTTATACCCGTTTTAAACGAAGAGAAAACGATTGGTAACGTAGTTCGCTTTTGCCAGCAATTTCCGCTGGTAACTGAGATCATAGTAGTTGACGACAAGTCTGAAGACAATACTGTTAAAATAGCCGAAGAAGCCGGCGCCCGCGTAATTATCAGCCAGATACGCGGTAAGGGCATTTCCATGAAAGATGGCATTGCAAAAGCCACCAATGAGTTTATCATATTCCTCGATGGCGATATTGATCCATATCCCGAGGGCACTATTACCAACCTGGCCGCTCCCCTGTTGGCCGATGAAGCCGATTTTGTGAAAGGCAGCTTCGCCCGTAATGCCGGCCGTGTCACCGAACTGGTGGCCAAACCACTGTTGAATATCTTTTATCCCGGCCTTTCTCATTTTTCACAACCGCTCAGCGGCATGATCGCCGGGAAAAAATCATATTTCAAAAAGATCGATTTCTTTAATGACTATGGCGTTGATATAGGCATTTTAATAGATATGTATCTGATGAAAGCAAGAGTAACCGAAGTGAATATCGGGTACATAGAAAACAAAAGCAAACCATGGCAGGCACTGGGTAAAATGAGCAAGGAAGTATCACGCGCCATCATTAGCAAAGCCCAGTTACAGCAGCCGGAAGAGATCAGTGAAGAAGAGATCCATTCGCTGGAAACGATTAACCGCGAAATGAATAAGACCCTGCGCGAAAAGCTATCAGGCTTTCACAAGATGGCCATCTTTGATATGGACGATACCATCTTACAAGGCAGGTTCATCGATGCCTGCGCAGCCGCTTTTGGCTTCACCGCCAAACTCGAAGACCTGCGCGCACGGGAGAAAGACGCCATCATCCTTACCAAGCGGATCGGAACGTTCCTCAAAGGCCGCACCATGGATGAACTGCTGCATGTAGCCAGCCAGATTGAAATGGTTAGTGACATCAAAGAGGTCGTAAAAGAATTGAAGAACCAGGGATATATCATCGGCATCATCAGTAACAGCTATACCCTGATCACCAACTTCGTGCGGCAAAAAATAGGAGCCGATTTCTCCTACGCCAACCAGTTGGAGTTCTTTGAGGGTAAAGTAACGGGCGAGATCAACCTGCCCTCTTATTTCTTTGGTTCACCTGAAAGTGTATGCGGGCACTCCTATTGTAAGACCAATGCCCTGCAATATGCCTGTGAAAAATACAATGTGCCCATGCAGGCCTGTATCGCAGTAGGCGATAGCCGCGACGATCGTTGTATGGTAGGCCATGCCGGAAAAGGGGTTTCCTTTTGCACCAAAGATGAATTACTGGAAACCATTGCCTCGACCAACATTAAAGAAAGTAGTTTTCAATCGCTCCTGGCGCTGGCTTAAGCACCATGAGCACCTGACATATCAACCACATTTCTAACAGTAAACCAAAAACGAAATCTATGCCAGGCAAATTATATAACATTCTGGTGCCGGTCGATTTCTCCGGCCGCAGTAAATGGGCCATCTCCAAAGCAATCGAACTTGCCAACACCTTCCAATGCAACATTCACCTCGTACATGTGGTATCTAAGAACCTGCTGCCATTAGTGCCGGTAGACGCCAGTATGCTGCTCCCCTACGACATCACGGCCGATCTGAAAAATGCCCGTAAAAAACTGGAGATACTGAAAGAGACTTACCAACACCATTTATGTGGCGAAGGTAAAATAGAAATAAGCTTATTACAGGGCCGCACCAGCCAGCAACTGGTTAAATACATTGAACAGTATAACATGGACCTGGTTGTTGTAGGCTTGTCGAAATTCAATCTTATACATCGCATATTATCATCCGTTTCCATTAGCCAGCTGGCCCGTAAAACCAATGTTCCGGCGCTGGCCATCCGCTCGAGCGGACTGGTAAGCCACTTCAAGAAGATCGTGTTACCACTAACCAATGAAGTGCCGGTACGCCGCATCAAGTTTGCAACCATGCTGGCGCGTACTTTCCAAAGCACTGTTTACCTCGTTAGTTTGCGTAAAGACGACAATGCTGCTGAAATGGTGTTGAACAAAACACTGGAAGTAATACAAAGCCTGAGCACTATACCCGTGCAATGCTTTTTACTGGAAGGAAAGAACCTGGCCAAGAGCACGCTTGATTTTTCAAAACGTATCAATGCCGACCTTATCATGGCCAATCCCTTGAAAGAATTTCATATGCCGGGCTGGTGGAACCGCATTACCCGTAAATTGTTATCCTATGGGTCAAAGATCCCCGTGATAACCGTTGACAAGAATAATGAACAGGCATCCAAATCATCCTGATACTCGTTTTGTTTTAAACACGAAAGGCTTCCGTATACCGGGAGCCTTTCGTGTTTAAACAATATAGATATAGTATTCATGATCGCTCTGCTATAACGGTATCGCGATATTGTATCAAATACAACACCTTGCTGTTCACAATTATTTTATATAAAAAACAAAAGAATATAAAATTAACTCTATATCTTTAAAGGAGAAGTGGAGGGTAGTAGTATCAATGTAAGGGCTATTAATTTACGAGAACCATAACCGTCCAAATTGTTGATTTCACCTCATAAGAAGGCCTATGAGGGACTACAGGGGTAACCACCTCCCATCATTATCCGAAATACATACAGGCTCTGTACAAACCTCACGCTATTAATCGCTTCGGGTAATGGCAACTGTATAGTACATGTTACCTCTCAATAAATCATCTTCTCCGTTCCCTTCTGGTTATATGGTTTCACTGTAATGAAAGGTTTCTGACTGATCATTTATTGGATCTGTATTGCACGCCTGTTTACAACAGGATGCTGCGATGTATTTTCCTGGATAAGTACTATTGTTACTTTCCCCGGCCGCTTCATCACTTCATTACAATAACCAAAAAAACTATTTTATGAAGCCAAAATCTTTTTCTGAAACACTGCGGTCACCTAAAAATGGAAATGACAAAGAACCAATGGTAGCCACAGCGCCTACCCCAAGCCGGATTGAAAACTTACCAGGTCAGTCCTTCATGGGCATGGCATCAGAAACAGAAACAGAAATAGAACAGGTTGAAGGATTTGGGCTTACCAAACCCGGTGAAGCCGATAAGGAAATGTATAACAGGCTGGATACGGAGATAGAAACTGAATCGGATTATGCTTCTACTTTGGAAGAATCCGGCACAGAGGTTACAGAAGAAGAAGGAGAAAGTGCATTTGCCCGGGACGCATTCTTTGCCAGTTATCCGGAATTATATGAGAAAAGCTTATCAGAAGTAATTATCGGAACCGATGAACGCGTTCGTATCACTCCTACTACATCTTTCCCCTGGCGTGCTATATGTGCTTTGCGAATTACAGCGCAAAACGGAAAAACTTTCCTGGGTACCGGATTTTTGATCTCCCCGCGTACAGTGATCACAGCCGGCCATTGCGTGTACCTGCATGCAGAAGGTGGCTGGCCCCGGAAAATTGAAGTGATCCCCGGCCTGAATGATGCCGCAAGACCATACGGGTCTTATGTGGGCACTTCGTTCAGAAGCGTTACCGGCTGGGTAAGCGGTAAAAAAAGAGAATATGATTATGGCTGTATCATTTTACCACGTACTTCGCGCCCCGGCGACAGAACAGGTATCTTTGGCTTTGCCGTAAAAGACAATGCCTACCTGCTTAATGCCTACCTGAATACCGCAGGCTATCCCGGCGATAAAGGTGGCAACCAGCAATGGTTCATGGTCAGCAAAGCGAAATCAGTGGCTCCAAGGATCATTTATTATGAAATTGATACCATGGGTGGACAAAGTGGCTCGCCCGTTTGGGTAAAAGTTGGAAATTCCCGGCTTGCAGTTGGCATTCACACCAACGGTCATATTTCGGGCAATTCAGCTACAAGAATTGTACAGCCTGTATTTACAAATCTCCAGGCATGGAAAAACCAGGGTATGTAAACAGGCAAAACAGGAAAGGATGGGTGGCGATGACCGTCATCCTTTCCTGTTTCCTTATTGGATACTGGTTTATTAAAAATAACAATTTTGATATGCCATCCGCTACAACAAGTGTGAGAGGGGTGTTATACAAATCAGCTACCGGTGCGCCGGTGGGCGGCGCTATAGTAATGATTGCCGAGGGAAGTTATGAACATCCCGACATTGCTGCGCAAACTGATGACCAGGGCAATTTTTCCCTGCCTGAATTGCGCGTTCCAGGTACCTACACCTTGCTAATCAATTATAGCAACGAGTCAAAAAGATTAACTGTAAATCTTACAAAAGACAGTGTTCTGAGAATACCATTGTAAAACAGACACTTATTATTTCCATGGCCTTCAGCAACGCTGGATTCTTTACGTTGCTGAAGGCTTTTTTATTGATAGCCTTCCGGATTCTTTATACATTAGCAACCCTTTAGCACTAAGATGACTGTCCTGCCCCGTCGGTTCTTTGGCGGTGGTTGCATTCGTTCGCATCGTAATATCCCCATCTTATCCCCTTTTTCTAGGAGTTACTATTTATTCCGGTAAAATCTTTAGGGCAATCTATTTTTTGTTTGCGTATTAATTTGCAACTTTGCAGTAGGATAAGGTTTAATGGTTAATGGTATTTGATTAGTGTAGGGTCGCCTGTAAAAAGGCGACCTTTCTTTTTTACATAAAGCGCCGCAATCCCAAAAAAGAAAATACCCCGGTGAGCAGGTCACCAGGGTAGATCTATAGCTTTGATAGCCTTTTATTGCTACTTCAATTCCTTAATTTTAATACTTCTGAAACTAACTTCATTACCGTGGTCCTGGATCAGGATATGGCCTTTAGGCGCTTCACCGAAATTCTTCCATACTTTGTATTTACTTTGCGCCACCAGTTCGCGGAAAGCCGGTGAACCCCGGTCGTATTCGAGCACTTTTACCCCGTTCAGGTAATGCACTACGTGGTTATTAGGGTATACTACCACGCGGCCCGTATTCCATTGCCCGGGCTGGCGAATGAACCGCTTCTGTTTATCGGCTTTTATCAGATCATATAATGACGCCAAAGTGCGATTGCCGTCGCGGCCCAATTTTGCATCCGGATGCAGGGTATCGTCCAGCACCTGGTATTCGAGACCAATGGCTGAACCTGCATTATTCTCCGATAAGGTCACAAAGTATTTAACCCCACTATTTGCGCCAGGCGTTATTTTAAAATCGAACGACAGGTCGAAAGCGCTGTACTGATCTTTGGTTACAATATCACCGCCATTCGTTGATTCACCGCCGGATGATGACTGCACCGTCAGGGTACCGTCTTTAACTTCCCAGCCTTTCTCAGGGAATGTTTTTTTGTAAGCGCCTACCCAGCCGTTGGTGGTTTTTCCGTCGAACAACAATTTCCAGCCTTCGCTTTTTTCGTAAGCCGACAGCTCATTGGGAATATAGTTTGCGACATAAACGCCTTTTGCGAAAGTCGCAGGCTTCAGGTCCCCGGTTTTGATCCGGATATTACGCCAGTAGATCTTTTTACCTGCCATATCTCCTTTATTGATAGCATGTACCTGCAGGGCAATAAACCCGCTCTTGTCAACCGTATCTATCACGTAAGCAGCTGCCTTGTCATTTACCCAGGTCTTGATGTTGCTGCCGATACATTCCACCCGAACTTTGTTGTATTGTCCGGTTTTAAACGCGCTTTGTCCGGCAGGGTTTAACGACAGCGGATACAGCCAGTCACGGCGGGCTTCGTCATACACGCCACCTGTCCAGCGGCGGGAAGAAGGGTCCAGTTCGAATTGATAACCGTATACCCGGCCTTTACCGCCGCGGCCGTTGCTTTTTTCAGGATCATAATGACTTCTGAACTGAATGCCTGAATTGGAAGTTGTGTCTTCGATCTTCACTTCCAGCTCCAGCACAAAATCACCATATTCTTTTTCCGTAACTAAAAATGTGTTAGGCGTATTGGGAACAGTGATGCCAACGATAGCGCCCTCTTCAATCTTATACTCAGCTTCGCCAGAGATCTTTTTCCAGCCATTGAGTGTTTTTCCATCAAAGAGAGTCGTCCATCCATTGCCCGATTGAGCAGAAACTACAGTCGCCGATACAATAGCAAACAGTACGCAGGAGAGCTTTTTCATATGTCAGTTAAAAAATGATTACTATAAATTATAAGCTGGTTTCCATTTTTCGATCGTGTGATTGAAGATTGCCTGGTTGGCCATGGCGACGCAAATGGCAGTAGTGGCACCCGTCATGATGTTAGAGGTAGGGGTTGTCTTTTCAGTAACAGATCTATGGAACTCCAGCAACGCATACCACGTACCATCTTTCGTTGGTTCTTTCAGAATATTGATACCGCCCTCTTTATTCCATTCTATTTTGGTAGCGCCGGTTACTCCATCAACTGTTTGCAATTCTTTTTTGGTAGTGGATTCGGGAAAGTACACCCCTTCATGCATCAATAAATGCACAGCGCCCTTGGTGCCTTTTATTTTGAAGATATAGCCGTCGTGCGCATTGCCACAGGTGGAACCGAAATTGCCGATCATGTTCTCTTTATTATACCTGAGCATCACTTGTACGTTATCGTAAGTCTCGCGGCCATCTTTGTAAAAATCAATACCGCCGGTTCCCATCACTTCGTCTGGATGCGTATTGAATGCCCAGTTGATAAAATCCATCTGGTGCGACAACAATTCAGCTGGCAGCCCGCCGGAAAACTCTTTATACATTCGCCAATTCACCTGTTTGTCGGTATAACCGGCAGGCACAGGCCGGCGCCAGTTCCAGTTGCGATCCCAACGGCAATCTATCTGCGTAACTTTTCCAAGGTATCCTTTTTCGATCATCTCCTTTACCTTAAAGTACAAAGGCGTTGATCGGTATTGGTGACCGATCTGCACTACCTGGTTGGTGCGGGCTTTCGATACTTTAACCAGGTCAAGTGCCTGATCAATAGAATAGGTCATTGCTTTTTCAAGGTAAATATGTTTGCCTGCAAGCAATGCATCTTTGGCAATTTTATAGTGCTCACTGAGCGTGGTGGCGATGACGACAGCATGTATGGATCTATCGTCGAGCAGTTTGCGATAATCTTTGTAAACGGCGGGTGTTATGGAAGGACTTGCCTTCTTTGCATTCTCGATGCGAAAGTCAAGCACATCGCAAATGGCGGTGATGGCAAACCGGTCGGTGAGGTCATTAAGCATTTTCATAATACCTGTTCCGCGGTCGCCGCAACCGATAATGCCGATATTGATCTTTTCTGCTGTGCCGGCCATTGCCTGCAGCCATTGATTGGAGAACAACAGGCCTCCGGCCAGTAAACCAGACTGTTTAATGAAATGGCGTCTGCTCATATAACAAAAGCAAAAGTTTTTTATTTGGACGATAAATCAGAATCATGCCCCCTGTATAAGTAGTAAAATTCCAACTATCGGCTGCATCAATTGAATAATTTAATCTTACGCTGAACGCTTAACACCGGCTCTTCGCAATTTAGGGCTTGCAATGAATATTACTGCTTTTTGATCCTTTGCTGCGTTCAAGATCGCCGATCAGCTTCGGCCGCCTGCATCCGCCTCAGCACCGCTCCAACAGCAGCTCTTTGGCCGCTTCAGCGTTCACCGTTAAGTGCGCTGCTTTGCGCGTTTTGTAATAATTCATAGAACCTGCGCGAAGCCGTATCTCCAATGCTGCCATTGGCGGTACGGTAGATAAAATGAGCAGCTATATCGTTGCGCTTCTCAACAAATTGCAGCGCCTGGTTCAGGCCCATTATCATCAGGGCATTGTCGTACGCATCGGCAGTGATGGCATCCTGGGCGAATACCGTCACACTTATCAGCTCACTGCGGGCCGGATAACCGGTTCGCGGATCAATGAGATGGGTGATCTTTTTGCCCTCACTCTCATAGAACTTCCGGTAGCTGCCCGACGTGGTGATAGCGCCGCTGTCGACCGAAATGATCTTTTGGATCATTGACAATTCGAAATCGTTCTCACCGGGTGCCTCGATGCCTATTTTCATTTTCACGTCGTCAGGCTTTTTGTGCCCCTTCACCCGGATCTCTCCACCCAGCTCAACCAGGTAGTTGCGGATGCCGTTCGCCTCCAGAAAACGGGCGATTACATCAACGCTGTATCCCTGCGCTATACCGTTCACATCTATCCGGGCGCACGTTTTCTTCTTCAACAGTGAATTTCCCTTTTTATGAAGGTTTAATGAGCTCACACAGCCCTTTAAAGACCTGATAGCGGCCGAATCGGGCAGACTGGCCACCTTTCTGGGTCCAAAGCCCCATGCCTGTACCAGCGGTTGAACAGTTATATCGAATATACCTCCGGTTTGCCGGTAGGCTTCCATTGATTTATTGAATACGATCTCGAGGTGATTGTCCATTACAACACCCTTGGTGGAATTATTGAATTGGGTGATCAATGATCGGGGATTGTAGATGGAGAGCGAAGTGTCGATCTTTTGCAGAATGCTATCGATCTGTTGGTGGCTGATGGTGCTGTCCTGGGCGTACCAGGTAATATGGTAGGTAGTTCCCTGGGCGTTCCCGTTGATCTGGAACTTTCGCCAGGCCGGTTGATGAATGAAAGCGGTACAGGTTACCAACAGCACACATAAGTATCGCATGTTACAAATGTATGTAAAACAGTTATGCGTATGGTGGCTGATTAGTAAGCTAGGTTGGCAATTTACAGTTTACAGTTCACAGTTCACAGTTCACAGTTTACAGTTGCTGGTTGCCGGCTGCAGTCTGCGGGTCTTTGCTTTCGTTTGTTATAACAGATCCAGTTGGTTAAGTGTAAGCAAGCGTTAAGCCTTTGGCCTTTAGCATTCAGCCTATAAATGCAAAAAGCCTCTCAGAAAAAGATCTGAAAGGCTTTTTAGCAATAAATATGGCAACTACCTACTCTCCCGCATTGTGGTGCAGTACCATCGGCCATGAGGGGCTTA
>NZ_JAFIQX010000015.1 GCF_017356035.1 Longitalea luteola
GGGGAGTTCGGGATATTAATTTCTTCTTATTTAGACTCCAAAAAATCTATGCTTAACAACCTAATCCCCCAACAATTTGACTTGATCCCTTATTACGCACACAATGTGAAGGATCAAGGGATCAGGTTGAATGTGGTTAAACCGTGTGAACTTTACAGTTTCAGTACTGTTTTGTTCAACAACCGTAAATTGAAAAGAAAAATACATTTTGACATTCCACATTAACAATACAGTCACCATAAACGCACCGGCCTCCATTGTGTGGACGACCATCACCCAACCACACCTGATGAAACAATGGATGGGCGACGCATCCATGCAACTCGATATTCGAACCAGCTGGGCTATAAACAGTGCGATCATTATTGCAGGATTTCACCACCTGCCGTTTGAAAACAAGGGAACTGTGTTGCAATTTGAACCCGGCAAACGGCTTCAGTATAGCCATTTAAGTTCCCTGTCGAGACTACCAGACGAACCTCACAATTATTCGATCGTTACGTTTGAGCTCAATGCAGCCAATAATGCAACGATGTTAACGCTCACCATTGATAATTTCCCAACCGAAACCATTTATCGCCACCTGGCTTTTTACTGGCAAACGACCATTGTGCTCATAAAAAAGTTTATTGAAGAAAACCTGTCAGCCCTTACAACCACCTGACCATAACAGTTATTTAAAGCGGCTGCACTAAACGCAGCGGTCAACTGCCGAAACTGGAATAATCGCCATAGCTAGGGACGGAAAATACAAGCCGCGCCGGGTAAAGAATTGGACTTTTTTGTAGAACTCATAGCTATCTGTTCTAAATGAACTAATTACGTGATAATCACCTAATATTAAAAACCGATAAAAGGGCTTGCTATGCGTAGGGTATTTTTATAAATTTGTAGCGGAATAAACCATTATATATGGCTATTGACGCACCGGTAAAACCACATTACGAAGAGGATACGGATGTGCTTACCACATTGGACGAACCATACAGTTTAATTGTATGGAATGATGAGGTAAATACATTTGAATGGGTAATTGAAACCCTGATAGAAGTGTGCGGCCACTCCACAGAACAGGCCGAACAATGCGCTTATATTATCCATTTCCAGGGTAAATATGCCGTAAAACAAGGTTCTTACGACGAATTAAAACCACAATGCGATGCCATCACCGACCGTGGAATTGGCGCTACGCTTGAAGTATTGGCCTGATGCGGTCAACTAATGCACTCAGTTTTGCCTGCCACCGGCCCGTAGCCATCGGGCTCCTGAACAACACCTTACATTCTTCTTTTTGTCTATATTTACGCCAACCAACCACACTTCGGCATGCCTTTGTTTGCGCTGAATAAAGAGATAATTTTTCCACCCGTTCACCTCGCTGAACCAGATGGATTATTAGCTGTTGGTGGAGACCTGTCAACGGAACGTTTATTGCTGGCTTACCGGCAGGGCATTTTCCCCTGGTATGAAGGACAACACATTCTATGGTGGTGCCCCAACCCGCGTTTCATTTTAACGCCGGCCACCCTGAAAGTGAGCAAAAGCATGAAACAGCTGTTGAAAAGACAAGCATTTACTTTCACTACGAACAAAGCTTTTGCCGAGGTAATCAATAATTGCAAAAATATAAACCGGCCCGGACAAAGCGGTACCTGGATCACCAACTCCATGAAAGATGCCTACATCCGGTTACACAAGCAGGGATATGCGCACAGCGCTGAAGTATGGCTGAATGATGAACTGGTAGGCGGTTTATATGGAATCCGGCTGGGCAAAGTGTTTTTTGGTGAAAGTATGTTCAGTAAATTAAGCAATGCAAGCAAATATGCCTTCATCAGTTATGTTCAGCAGCTGCAGGAAGAAGGTGTACAGCTGATCGATTGCCAGGTATACACCGAACACCTGGAAAGCCTGGGCGCCCACATGATCCCCCGGGAAGAATTTATTGAGTTAATAAAAATGCTCATTCCCGAATAAAGAAAAAAAGGAGGCCTTCCGTAACAGAAGACGCTCCTTTAATGAATTAACAAGTATATATTACTTACTATACGTAGCTACCGAATAATGTTTCAGTGTAGTTACTTTCAACTGATCATTCTTCACATATACTTTCTTGTATTCCCTGAACTGATCGTGATTATCCATAAAACCTACGATACAGGAATATTTATCCTCCCCTTTTTGAATAACAGGCTTCGGTGCTTTTCCCATATCAGGGAGTTTCAACGTATCATCACCTTCCAGCTCTTCGTACTTTACTTTCATAATGTATTGAAAAGTTTTAGGTGTTTCATACAGCCTGACAGAAAAATACCAATCGTTCAATGGATTATCCGTTTTTTCCTTGTGTTCTGCCACCGGTTCGGGATTCACCGTAGCACGCTCGAGCGGCACTTTCTCTGCCGGAGCTTCTGCTTTGATAGGTGCGGCCGTTTTTGCCTCATCCGCTTTGGGTACTGCTTCTTTGGGTGCTGCCTCACGACACCCGGCTGCAAGCAAACAGCATAGTAACAGGTTGCGTCTTTTCATAGTGTGGGTTATTTATGTCGCCTTTCTTTCACAAGTTTAGTACCAAAAAAGTTGAGAAGCAGAAGTGTTAACTGGTATTGAGATCCATTTCACGATCATCTATTGACCATTCTTATGAAAAACTGATTTTCTTATTTGGGTAACGCTCAACATACTGATATACCAGTCCCCTGATATAATCATTTTCAGGATATGGGGTAAGATAATTCTTCAATTCTTCGCGGCTGGTAATGCCAACGCCTGCAGGTATATAGCCCATACCATAAAACTTGCCTTTTTCCATCAGGATACAACTGTGCTCATCACGCTGGTGACCCGCATCAACCACGGCGAAACTGGGCAGCCATTCTTCAAGCCATTGCAACGCCTGCAGAACCCGTTCGTTATATACTGCCACCGGTTCCTTATGCTCACAGGCGCCCAAACAGACAGCTTCACCACTTCCGGCACAGGGCCCGGGTGCTGTTTGCATAAAGCATAATTTCGGACATAAATTAAAACGCTGCATCAGCTGATTGACCAGGCGATGGCCTTCTATCAACAAATTGAATGTATACAGCGGTTGCAGGTGTTTTTTCTTTTTATCGATGGCCAGCCGCAGGTAGCCGCTATTGTCTTCGAACATATATAATCCATACGAATGGGCGAAGCGTTTCTGGCTGCTATTGAATTCGGGCCATAGTCTTTTGATCTCTACACTTTCCAGGATAAAAGCCATCAATTCGGTACTGCAAGATTGATAACTTATACTGAAGATATTCCGCAAAAAATCCTGCCGTTGCTTTCCTGCTCCATTATGCGTAAAATGACTGCTCACCCGGTATTTCAGGTTCTTGGCCTTTCCGACATAGATGACTTTCCCGGTTTGATTGTGGAAATAATATACGCCTGGCGTGTAAGGCAGCTGATCTACCTGTTCTTTAGGCAAATTGGGTGGCAGCGACTGTTCTTTGGCGCCCCGCTTTATAAATTGCTGGATATACGGCTCAGCGTTATGCTGCAGCAGGTGCTCCAGCAAACGTACAGTGGCATCGGTATCGCCCCCCGCCCGGTGCCGGTTGTAAATAGTGATACCAAAATGACGGCACAGGTTACCCAGACTGTAAGAAGGCAAACCGGGGAATACTTTTTTGGACAGCCGGACCGTACATAGCTTATTGCAGACCAGATCATAACCGGCTGCATCAAAATGATGTTTTAAAAAGGAGTAGTCGAAATTTACATTATGGGCTACAAAGATCTTTCCTTGTAGTAACTCGTATAATTTAGGCGCCAGTTCTTCAAAAGAAGGGGCATCGGCCACCATGTCGTTGGAAATGCCGGTTAACACCTGAATATAATACGGGATCGTTCGAACAGGCCTTACCAGGCTTTCAAACCGGTTTATAACAGATTGTCCATCATGCAACACAATAGCAATCTCCGTTATATCGTTATTGGCAGCGTACCCGCCGGTAGTTTCTATATCAACGATAGCGTACATAGATCGATCGTAAAGTTACAAAGAACCACCGGAAGCCCGAAGCCTAAAGCCGGAAGTCAGAAATCGGAAGTCAGAAGCCGGAAGCCGGAAACCTGAAGTCGGAAGTCAGAAGAGACTTAATGCTTAACACTCTTCATATTATTTCAATATATTGAATTTCAGACCTCGGACCTCAGACCTCAGACGTCTGACCTCAGACCTCAGACCTCAGACCTGAGACCTCATTAATCCTACCCATGCCTTTTTAATCCGTCCCGCATTGTTAAACCTCAAAAAATCCGTTGTCCATGCAAAAATTCAACATGCAGGAAGCCGGAGAAAAGAGGACTTTAGTAGCAGTGGTAGTAGTATTCTTCATTGCGCTGGTTCTGTTTTCTTACTGGTTTACGCAGGGTTAATGGCTTTGCCGTCATTTGAAGTAAACGCTTAGTATGGAGCGCAAAGCTTATGACCGTCACAATTCCCGCCTTTGTGCTTCATACTTTATTGTTACCCATTTTACCCGGTAATTTAACTGTAACCCGGGCCCGGACTGGCATTTTTAGCCTACCCCTCCCTGTTAACTTTGAGCTTTACGGCTGTGAGCAGCCTCATGCTCACTTAATTTTGATCAATAAGTTGTCCCGTTACCATATTTTGCTTTTTTTTTAAATAGGTAACATTTGCAGTTCTAACAACTGTGTATTATTTTTGTCTTGGCTTTATTTACATCAGCCTGGCATTTCACTGACCGTGTTATATCCTTCCTGAACAACCACGGCTTTAGTTTCTTTAATACCCTATACTTCGTAAGCCTGTGAAGACCGATTGCATGATCGTACTACGGATTTAATCATTCATTTAAAAAAAACGTAGCGTATGAAAAAGTCAACGCACAATCACTTCCATCTGGGCGAAAACGGTAAGGTAGCATTAATGGCAATTGGTTTTTTAAGCTTCATCATGTTGCTATCATACCTGTATTGGTATGCTTAGTTGTTAAGCTGGTACAACCTTACTGAAACACAAAAAAAGCTTCCGGTATCCCGACAGTGATATTGGACAAGGAATTATTTTGTAAGCATTCCGGAAATGGCGGGGTGCTTTTTTTTTGCCTACCCCCTAACGCCCTAAAGGGTGAATTAAACGAATACCCAAACGAATACCTCTGCCCATTTAACTTCAACCCGCCCCCCTGTAACCTGCAACCTGAAACCTGAAACCTGTAACCTGTAACTTGCATGCCCTACAACCTGAAACCTGTAACCTGCAACCTGAAACCTGTAACCTGTAACTTGCATGCCCTACAACCTGAAACCTGTAACCTGCAACCTGTAACCCTGCAACCTGTAACCTGCAACCTGTAACTTGCATGCCCTGCAACCTGCAACCTGCAACCTGTAACCTGTAACCCCTGCAACCTGTAACCTGTAACCCCTGCAACCTGAAACCTGAAACCTGCAACCTGTAACCTGAAACCCCTGCAAACTTTTCAATCCTGGCCTGAACTCCCCCTTCAGGGGGTCGGGGGGATTTACTACCTTTGCCCTCCCTTAAAAGGAGACTACATATCTATGGAACTAAGCAAAAACTACCAGCCCAAAGCGGTGGAGGACAAATGGAGTAAGCATTGGAAATCAAAAAGATATTTCAACAGCACGCCCGACGATCGAAAACCGTTCACTGTGGTGATCCCCCCGCCCAACGTTACCGGGGTATTACATATGGGTCATACCCTCAACGAAACGGTGCAGGACATTCTCGTGCGTAAAGCCCGCATGAGCGGCTTCAATGCCTGCTGGGTGCCAGGCAGCGACCATGCCTCTATTGCTACCGAAAGCAAGGTGGTTCAAATGCTCGAAAAAGTAAATGGCATTAAAAAAAGCGACCTCACCCGCGAAGAGTTCCTGAAACATGCTTTTGAATGGAAGGAAAAATACGGCGGCATCATTTACCACCAGATCGAAAAACTGGGCTGCAGTGTCGACTGGGACCGGGTTGCTTTTACCATGGATCATGACTACTACAAAGCCGTTATCAGGGTCTTCGTTGACCTCTACAATAAAAAAATGATCTATCGCGGCGCCCGCATGATCAACTGGGACCCCGCCGCAAAAACCGCCCTCAGCGATGAAGAGGTGGAATATAAAGAAGTACAGGGGACACTGTATTACGTAAAATATGCTGTTCAATCCGAAGCCGGAAGTCGGAAGTCAGAAACCGCAAATACGGGCACTTCTGACCTCAGACCTCAGACTTCAGACTTCATCATCATTGCCACCCAGCGCCCCGAAACCATTATGGGCGATACCGCCGTTTGCGTTAACCCGAATGATGAACGCTTTGCCCACTTAAAAGGCAAAAAAGTAATTGTGCCCCTGGTGAACCGGGCCGTACCGGTAATTTTTGATGAATATGTTGACCCTGCCTTTGGTACCGGCGCCCTGAAAGTGACTCCGGCGCATGACATCAACGACTATAACCTGGGTTTAAAACATAATCTGCCTGTTATTGACACCCTCAATGAAGACGGCACCCTGAATGAAGCCGCTGAGGTTTGCGTGGGTATGGACCGCTTCGAGGCGCGTAAAAAAGTGGTGGAAATGCTGCAGGAGCAGGGTCTGCTCGTGAAAGAAGAAGAGTACACTACCCGCCTGGGCTTCTCACAGCGCAGTCTGGCCGTTGTTGAACCACGCATTTCTACCCAGTGGTTTGTGACCATGCGCTCCCTGGCCGATAAAGCCCTGGCAGCGGTTAGCAGTGGTGAAGTAAGGATCCACCCCGGCGATAAATTCATGGCTACGTACCGCTACTGGCTCGAAAATGTAAAAGACTGGTGTATCAGCCGTCAGTTATGGTGGGGCCAGCGTATTCCCGCCTGGTACGACGACAATGGCAATTGCTATGTAGCCGAAACGGAAGAAGAAGCAGTACGCATGTGGGCAGAAAACATCCAGCCCGGCGCTACCGGCTCAATAACCAATTCTCCTTACACCAATCACCCGCTCCGCCAGGACGACGACGTGCTCGACACCTGGTTCTCAAGCTGGTTATGGCCTATAGAAGTATTTAAAGGCATTACCTATCCCGGTAATCCCGATATAAATTATTACTATCCCACGTCGGTGCTGGTAACCGGACAGGATATCATTTTCTTCTGGGTGGCGCGAATGATCATGGCCGGCATGGAATACATGAACGTAAAACCGTTCAGCGATGTGTACTTTACCGGTATGGTGCGCGATAAACTGGGCAGAAAAATGAGTAAACAGCTCGGCAATTCACCCGACCTGCTCATGCTGATCGATAAATACGGCGCCGATGCCGTTCGCTTCGGCATCATGATCTCCTCCCCTGCCGGTAATGACCTGCTGTTCGACGAAACCTCGCCTGAACAGGGCAGCAAATTCAATAACAAGATGTGGAATGCCCTGAAACTGGTGAAAATGTGGGAGGCAAAGGTCAGCGAGCGACCTTCAACAACGAATGGCCAGGCGCAGTTCGCCATCAACTGGTTTGAAAACAGGTTACAACAAGCCAAGGCCGACATTGAGCAACTGTACAAAGACTTTAAGCTCAGCGAAGGATTAAAAACACTTTACTCCCTCATCTGGGACGATTTCTGCAGCTGGTACCTGGAATGGGTAAAGCCCGGCATGGATCAGCCTATCGATAAAGCAGTATACGATAAAACCGTTTCCTTCTTTACCGATCTGATGCAAATGTTGCATCCGTATATGCCTTTCATAACCGAAGAAATTTATCAATTGCTGGCGCCCCGGGCGGAAGACCTGTGCATAAAACAATTTGCCCCCCTGCAAAACACCGATGCTATTGTATTGCGGGAAGGACAATTGCTGAAAGATGTAATTACCGGCTTACGCGATGTACGGGTTAAGAACCAGATCAAACCAAAAGAACCGATCAAACTATACATCCAGAGCGAAAACAATGAGCTGTACAAAGCCATTGAGCCCATTCTGAACAAGCAGGTGAATATTGAAGAATTAACATTTGTTACTGAGCCTGTAGCGCAAACCATTACAGCGGTGATCGGCAAGGACAAATTCTACATTGAGACTGAAGGCGCTGTAGATACCAGCGCGCAAAAAGAGGAGTTGTTAAAGGAGCTCGATCGCCTGAAAAAATTCCTTGAATCAGTTAATAAAAAGTTAAGCAATGAAAGGTTCATACAATCTGCACGGCCGGATGTCGTTCAATTAGAGCAAAAGAAAAAACTGGATGCCGAAGAAAAGATTAAGGTCCTTGAAAGTAGCCTTCAAAACCTCTAAGAGAACAACGACGGTTTCATATATCTTCAAAAGCATACTGTTCACTGCAGTATGCTTTTGTTATTTACAACCCTCAGCAATAGCGCAAAAGCTTAACCTCGATCAGCGGGTATTGATCAATATGATGGAGAACCGTTCGGAGGGTGTTACGAAACTGATGCAGGGTATTTCTGACAACACCCAGCTGGTATCAGTGCTCATTCCTGCTACCGTGGTAGCCGCCGGTTTGATCGATAACAATAAAATGACGCTCAAGAAAGGCCTGTATCTGGCAGAATCCGCCGCCGCAGCCACCTTCATATCGTATGGAATGAAATATTCCTTTAAAAGATCAAGACCCTTTATGGTTACCCCGGGCTTAACGGCTGCCGGAACAGGCAGCAGTCCCTCCTTCCCTTCAGGCCATACTTCAGTAGCCTTTGCATCGGCCACCTCACTCACCCTGGCTTATCCCAAATGGTATGTAGCCGTACCCGCTTACACGTGGGCTGCCTCAGTAGGTTATTCCCGCATGTACCTGGGCGTTCATTATCCCAGTGATGTGCTGGCAGGCGCAGTGATTGGCGCCGGCAGCGCCTGGCTCATGCACAAAGCCAATAAGTGGCTGTTCAGGAAAAAACCGAAAGATTAATTTGATAATTCGATAATTCGATAATTTGATAATGAGATACAACCCAAACGTCTTCCTCAAAGCAAACAACTGCATGTAAACTTATTTCTGCTGCTTTTTGGGGTTTACTTGCAGGGGAGTATTACATTATCACATTTTCACATTATCAAATCATCACATCGCCTTCATTAGCTAATCAGCACATCAGCTAATTAGCACATTATCCGGCGTATTCCATTATCACATCATCACATTATCAAATTATCACATCGCCTTCATTAGCTAATCAGCACATCAGCTAATTAGCACATTAGATTTGCCTGGCCCGGTTTTTTTTATATACTTTCTCAGCACCTGTAAGTCCACATATTAATCACCTATGATATCCTTTTAAAAGAAAGGAACCAATTAACATTCTTTAATTCATTTTTAATACTTGAGCGAATACTATAGCAAATATGGTATTCGCATAGCTATGTTTATACGTTATAGATAACAGATATAATCTATGTCAATAATAGCAAACGACTGCCAACCATCTATAAGAACCTTGTTTTTAGCTGGTTATTCTATAAAGCATACTTTTAAAACTTCAATTTTTCTATCTAATGAAACAAGACATTTCAAAACTCCTACAAAAGAAAAGAAAGAACATACTTGAAGACTGGATGAATTCACAACTCGCAGATGCGGGATTGAGAGAAGACCTGATGAGTAATGATGAATTGCGTGAACAAAGTGCTGAGCTGCTCGATTCATTGCTGAAAGGCATCACTGAAAAGAATCTGACCGATTTTAACGCAGAAGCCTTCGCACCCGTTTACGAGATCCTGTCTGGTATTTCTATCTCGAGGGCACGTCAGGGATTTTCTCCCCGTGAAACCGGTGTGTTTGTGTTCAGCCTGAAAGATGCTCTGTTGAAAACGCTTGTTACAGAATTACAGAACGACCAGGAAACACTGATGCAGGCCCTGGTCACCATCAATAAATTACTCGATAACCTTGGCATCATTACCTTTGAGACCTTCATTAAAGGCCGTGAAGAAGTGATCCTTCGCCAGACAGATGAAATAGCCGAAATTTCAACACCGGTAATTCAGGTGTGGGATGGTATTCTGGCATTGCCAATTATTGGAACACTTGACAGCGCCCGCACCCAGGTGGTTATGGAAAACCTGTTGCAGCACATCGTTGAAACAGGAAGTACTATTGCCATCCTTGACATTTCGGGTGTGCCCGCCGTTGACTCACTGGTGGCGCAGCATATCATTAAAACAGTAGCGGCTACCCGCCTGATGGGCGCTGAATGTATTATCAGCGGTATCAGACCCGAAATTGCGCAAACAGTTGTTCACCTGGGTATCGATCTTTCGAACATCATGACAAAAGCTACCCTGGCAAATGCCCTAAAACATGCTTTCAGCATGCTTAGACTCGACGTTAAACGAATTCAAAAAGAAAAAGAAAAATAAGAAGGACCTATGGACAGGATACCTATTCTCAGAATGGGGAAATTTTTACTCGTTACCATTCAAATTGACCTGTATGACCGGCTGGCTACTAACCTGGAAACTGACCTGGTATACATGGTTAACAAAACCGGGGCGAAAGGTGTTTTGATCGACATTTCTGCTTTAAGCATTGTAGATTCCTTTATGGGGCGCATCCTCGGTAATATCGGCAGTATGGCCCGGATCATGGATGCTGAAACTGTAGTGGTAGGCATGCAGCCTGCCGTAGCCATAACCCTGGTTGAACTGGGCCTTGAACTGAAAGGCGTACATACCGCTCTGAATGTTGAAAAAGGAATGGAATTGTTGAGAAACAAAATCAAAGATCTGGACTATGAAGAAGAAGATGAAATAGAAGCCAATGAGGATAGTACTGAATAAGGATACTATGAAAATAGAAAAGGAACAGGACGTTGTTCCTTTTCGCAATCGCGTAAAGGAATATGCGGTAAAGATTGGAATGAGTGTCGTCAATCAAACCAAACTAATTACCGCAGCCAGCGAGCTGGTTAGAAATATGTTGAAATATGCCAATGGTGGCATCACGGTCATCGAAGTGATCAGCGAAGGAAGGAACAGTGGCATCCGGTTGACCTTCGTTGACAAAGGCCCGGGCATCAAAGACATTGCGCTGGCCATGAAGGACGGGTTCTCCACCGGAAAAAGTCTGGGACTGGGATTGCCAGGCGCCAAAAGGCTGGTAAATGAATTTGAAATCAAAAGCAGTGTAGGCGAAGGAACTACTGTTTCAATAATCAAGTGGAAGAATGGGTAATGCACATGTTTTATTCAAAGCCAATGACAGGAGCTATTTCGCGATCCTGAAAAAAGAAATACGCGCCCTGGCCCTTACTCTCAATTTCAGCGAACGCCGCATCAGTGAAATTGATATTATAGTGGCTGAAATGGCCACCAACCTGGTAAAACATGCGGGGGGCGGACAAATACTCGCTAAGCTGATCCGGGAAAACGACCTCGACGGCATCGAGATCATGAGTATGGATAACGGTCCGGGTATAGCCGATATCAACAAAATGGTGCGGGATGGTGAAACCACTAAAAGCACCCTCGGCCTCGGGCTGGGTGCCATGCAGCGGTTATCAGATACATTTCAGATCTATTCGCAAAAGAACTGGGGCACTGTAATTTTATGCCGCAAATATGTGAAGGAGCCGCCCGGTCATGCAAAACAACCTGCGGCTGAAATAAGATCGGTAGTAATACCCAAACCGGGAGAAACCAAATGCGGGGATAGTTTCTTTCACATTGCAAACAAAAACCATATTAAATTATTCCTGGCCGATGGCCTGGGCCATGGTGCAGAAGCCGCCAGGGCTGTACAGGAGGCAGGCATGGCTTTTGCAATTTGCCAGGAGCTTCATCCTCCTGATATATTGCGCTTTATAAATTCATCGGTAAGAAAAACAAGGGGATTGGTTGGTATGGTCGCAGTGTATGATATAGCTAAGAAAATCTGGGAAATATGCGGTGTTGGAAACATTACCACCAAAATAAACGGGCCGTCCGTTAGCAAGAACTATATGTCGTATAACGGCATTATAGGGTTGAATGTGCCTCGTTTGTTACATACCCAAACGTTCATGCATGAAAAAGGCCAGTATATGATCATGTGCAGCGATGGCCTCCGCAGCCGGTGGGACCCCCTGAAATATCCAGGCATCCTTCGATACGATCTTTCGATGCTGGCATTGTCCCTGATAAAAGACTTTTCCCGCAATACCGATGACGCATCTGTAGCTATTTGTAAAATAAATAACTGATTATGGAAGATATTGCGAAAGTTGGGCTGGATAATGAGATGGACCTTATCATTGCGCATAAACGCTCGATGAAACTGGCCGAATTACTGGGATTATCACTTTCAGCCCAAACGTCATTTGCGACAGCAGTATCGGAAGTAGCCAGGAACACCATCGAGAACGGCAAAAGCGGCTCACTGGTATTGGGGGTAGATGGTCAAAAACACAATAAACAGATCCAGTTCATTGTTGCTGCCATAAAAAATGACAAGAACGCCGGCAATAACATGAACGGTCTGGAATATGCCAAAAAGCTGGTGAATAAGTATTCCGTTTCCAGTACCGATTCAGAAACCTTCATAGAATTGTTCTATGCCGTTCCTCATGTGGTGAAAATGGATATGAACCGGCGTGATGAATGGCGCACCATCTTTCGCAATGAGCCTTCTTTCTCGCCTTATGAAGAAATAAAAAGACAGAACGAACGGCTGCAGGAAATGTCCGTCCGCTTACAAAAAAGCGAAGCGCAGTATAAAACGCTTACCAACTCACTGCCGCTGATGATCTTTTCCATGCAACCCGATGGCCTGCTCATCTATGCCAATGAATGGCTGATCCGGTATACCGGTGAAAGCATCGATTCATTAAACGCCATGCAGTGGAAGCAGGTAGTACATCAAGAAGATTACGATGCGTTCATCCTGTTCTTCAATAAGAAGATACCACCTGATGCCGCCACTATAAAAACCCAGGCCCGCATAAAACAACACACGAGCGGCGAATACCTGTGGCACCAGATCTCCGTTTCGCCATTTTTGAACGAACGCGGCGAATTACAGTACTGGATAGGATACCTGGTAGATATACATGCGCAAAAAGTTTTTGAAGAAACGCTGAAAGACAATATTGAATTAAAACAGGTTCGGGATGAATTGAAAGACAACCAGGGCAAACTGGAAAAATATATCGGTGAGCTGAACCAGAGCAATTTCGAATTACAGCAATTTGCTTTTGTTGCTTCACACGACCTGCAGGAACCGGTACGGAAACTGATGCTGTACAGCGATTATATGCTGAACCGCTACACAGAACATATGGACCCGAAAGGGATCGAATATTTAAGGATCATTCATTCCGTATCGGGCCGCATGCGTACACTTATCCAGGACCTGCTGGCTTTTTCGCAGATCAATAAATCGCAGATCCACTTCGACGAAGTGAACCTGAATAAAGTAGCCAACTATGCCCTGCAGGACTTGCAATTAGCCATTGAAGACAAAAAAGCAGTGGTGAACATTGAGCAGTTGCCCATTGTTGATGGAGATGAAAGCCTGTTGCGGCAACTGTTCGAAAACCTTATTACGAACTCACTGAAATACTGCCGCTGCGATGTACAGCCTGAAATAAATATCAGTTACCAACGGGTAGGCAATAACCACGAGATCATTTTTAAAGACAACGGCATAGGTTTCGACGAAAAATACACACCACAGATATTCAAGCTGTTTCAACGTTTGCATGCACGCGATCAATATGAAGGAACCGGTTTGGGACTGGCCATATGTTTAAAGATCGTTGAGATCCACAGAGGCAGTATCCGTGCCGCCTCCAGTGAAGGCAACGGCGCCAGTTTCTATGTTACATTACCAATCAGAACATCATAATATGGCAACAACCAAAGCGAAAATCTTACTGGCCGACGATGATGCAGATGACCGCGCTATTCTGCAGGATGCTATGATGGAACTGGAAGCAGACCAAATGCTTTGCTTTGCACACAATGGTGAAGAAGCTTTGCGCATCCTGGGCAACGATTTTGATGCCGAATTCCGGCCATCATTGATCATTCTGGATCTGAACATGCCTAAACTGAATGGCACCGAAACGCTGCGCCGCATCAAAAGCGATGCGCGATTTAACAATATTCCCGTGATCATTTACAGCACCTCGTTAAATCCGCTCGAAAAAGAAAAATGTATGTTGCTGGGCGCCCATTCCTACATCACCAAACCAGTAACTTTCAAAGAAAGTATGGATACGGCGAAAGCATTCCTCGAATTTTGTGAATAACAAGAATGGTTTGTGGTTTGTGGTTTATAGTTTATGGTTTATGGTTTATAGTTTTAGCCTCGCGACTAATAGCTAACTAAATAACTAAATAACTGAATAACTGAATAACTGAATAACTGAACAACTGAACAACTGAGAACTTTGAACTTTGAACTTTGAACTGTGAACTGTGAACTGTGAACTTTGAACTTATCGTCCCAACAAATTGATTGGCAAAATAAACTCCCACTGGTTCGGCCCAAGCCCCTCCACTTCCCCATCGAACAACCGGCTGTAACGAATGCCGAAACTCACCGGATATTCATTCCACCATTTCGTATCAAAAAAGACCTCGCCGCCTGCAGATCGTAACTGCCAGGTAGTATTACCCCTGAAATATTGCAGTTCAGTGTAATCATAGAAGGCATTGGCCCGCACTCGCAGAAAATAAACAATATTCGCGATCCCCAGGTCAGGATACACCAGCGGGAAATGATAATTGACGCCCACCTTGTACATGTCGGGAATGGTACGGGCATTGATGGCCAGATATCCCCTGGAAAATGGAAAACTGTTCGAAAAACTATAATCCCCAACGGTATCGCGCTTTTGATAAGCCCCGGTGATCACGAGGTTATGCGTAGGCGCCGCACCCGGAAGATACAGGGCCCCACTCGTCAACCATTGAAACCCGCTGTAGGTAGTAAGGATCGTTCGATAGCGGCTCAGCAGACTGAGGCCGTATCGCGGATAAATATGTTGCCGCGCTACCTGCGATTGCATGGTGAACTGAACAGACCCATCAGCAAACTCAAACTGTTTGTCGGGGTAACGGCCTTTGGCAAAATTCGTATAGTTCACCTGGTGGTGATTAATCCCACCCGAGACCACCAGGCGCCGGTTGAACCGCCCGCCATTTAAGGTAAAAGGGAACTGCAGACCCAGCCTGCCGTTGAGCTCGTTCCAGGTCTTGGTGGCCGGACTGTCATTCTCTTTCCGGTCGAAGGTTCCGGCAACGCCCAGGGTAAGATAAGGCCACCAGCCGCCATAAATGGCCGTAGCACCCACTTCCTTGAACTTCTCGTCGGTATTGTAATTAAAATAGATCTCCGTTTGCAGCGTGTTCAGCACGTTCTGACCGATCAGCGAAAAAGTATAGTCGGGTTCGGCGATATACGGCCGCCAGCTGTGGAAATTGATGAGGTTAAATGATTTCCGGTAACGGCTGATGGGATACACCCTATTTGTATCAACTGGTAAAGGCTGATCCTTTTGTAAGGGATCCAGTTCATACACAAACAAAGGCGCTGTAAACGCTTGAGCGCTCACAGGCTGCCAGTTTTCCGCTGTAACCGGTTCTTGTACCATATGATAACCAGCCGCTGTAAAAGCGGTATAAATGGCTTTATTGTTCCGCGCGCTCCATTGGTAATTACCGGTGCCGGTATTGGCCGGCGTTCGCAATTGGAAGATGCTGCCGTTAACCCATGCATACAACTCATCTTTTAACTCACCCGCAGCTGTAAACGTTATGGTATCGCCCTGTACCGCCGGAAAGCCAACCACCCGGTTGGTGCGCCGGAACAATTCCTTCAAAGAACCATCATTGATATTAACCAGCGCCAGCGTGTTTACTCCCGCCGCAGTACGAATGCCCGACACTACGGTTTGCTGATCAAAAAATTTAGGCTGGCTATAGAACAATCCTTCGGGGTTAGGCACTTTTTTCACGACAGCGCCCGAAGCGGCATCCAGGATATGCAGGCTGGCCGCGCCGCCGGGCTGTACATCAACTGCAACGATCTGTTTACCATCACTTGAAATATCCGGCGCAAAATAATTCGACCGGTGCGTAACAGTCTGTTGCCGGCCGCTCTTTACATCGAGCACCTTCAGCACGCTGTAGTTTTTCCAGGCCCACTGCACATCGGCTTCATAAGCCGCATACACGATCCTGCCATTTCTGTATGAAAAGTAATTGTCCAGCGAAATATCCTTTGTTCGTATCCTGGTGTCTGTGTGGCTGCCCAGGTCCCGGATATAAAATGCCGGAATTCTTTTATAGCTGCTTTTTACCAGCACTACCGACTCATCGGTTACCCATTGCGGAAACTCTTCATCGCCCGCAAAATGCCGTTGCTGCTGCGCCCAGTTGCTCACCGCATCACTTTTTACAGAGTCAGCATAGTTTTTGAAATAGTTGATAGCATCCTGCCGGAATGTATGATAGTTTACCTGGCTGTATTTTTTAATAGCGCGTTGAAATGGATAGAACACGCCCTTAAACCGGGCCGCATCATCGGTGACCTGTTTCCAGAATTCAGGTCCGAACTTTTCCCGGCCATAAGCCACCTGCATATAGCCAAGCCGGTAATGATCGGGTACAAGATCGCGCAGTGAACCATTGCGCAATTTCATCCAGGAATAATCTTTATTGGCGAACCATAGCGACCGGTAATCATTGAAGAAAAAAGGGAGCCGCCCCCTGCCCTGCCTGCTTTTTAACGTTTCCTGGTACACGGCGTCACCTTCCCAGAACCAGTTGGGAATGGCTGCGCTGTTCGCCATGGCCAGTCCTTCCTGCCCAAACAAATAGTAAGCAACCCTTGACAAACCTTTGCGGAAATTATTATACTGCTGCACATGGCGGTATTCATGAAGGGCCAGGGTATGATACCACGGTAAGGTACCCAGCTCAAACGGATTTTGCGGCGGCATCAGGTAGAACTCACTGCGCCAGGGGCCTAATCCCACATAGGCATTGGAGATAGTAGTGCGTGGTTGCAGAACGATACTGATCTTGCGCAGCCGGTTACCGATCGTTGGCGTTGTTTCAACAGCGAGTCGTTGCGAAGTAGTGGCTATATCGGCAGCCTGTTTTTCCAGGCCCAGGCCGCCAGGAAAAATGATCCGCACGGTGTCGGTATTGATCTGGTTCCATTTTGTTGACGGAGGATGCCCACCAAACTGTTGTGCGTGCAATAAACCATATACGGGTAAACAACAGATAAATAGAAAAAGCTTTCTCATTCTTTGAGACTATATATGCCTGAAAATAGTTCATTTTTCTATATACGGTCATTTTCATCCCGAGATTTTGGGATTTCGAGATTTTGGGATTTCGAGATTTTGGGATTTCGAGATTTCTGATTTTGAGATTTCTGATTTGGGATCTTGCGGCTGCGAAATGGAGGTATTTGAAGTTGAGTCGGAGTTCCGGCTTATAAGCAAATCTCAAAATCTCGAAATCCCGAAATCAGAAATGGATTATTAGTTTGGGATCTTGTGGCTGCGAAATGGAGGTATTTGAAGTTGAGTCGGAGTTCAGGCTTATAAGCAAATCTCGAAATCCCGAAATCCCGAAATCAGAAATGGATTTCTAATTTGGGATTTTGCAGCTGCGAATTTGAAGTATTTGAAGTTAGTCGGAGTTCCGGCTTATAAGCAAATCTCGAAATCTCGAAATCCCGAAATCAGAAATGGATTTCTAATTTGGGATCTTGTGGCTGCGAAATGGAGGTATTTGAAGTTGAGTCGGACTTCCGGCTTATAAGCAAATCTCAAAATCTCGAAATCCCGAAATCAGAAATGGATTATTAGTTTGGGATTTTGCGGCTGCGAATTTGAAGTATTTGAAGTTAGTGGGAGTTCCGGCTTATAAGCAAATCTCGAAATCCCGAAATCAGAAATCAGAAATGGATTTCTGTTGTGGAACTTGTATCTTGGGCCCGATTGCTTTGCTGTACCATGTCTGTCTCCCTTTGGGGGTAAAACATATTTGTAAACATGCTTTCGTTACTAGCTTTGGCCATTGCGCCGGGTGCGGCTATCACATTGTATATCTATTCGAGGGATAAATATGACCGGGAACCGCTAAAGCCCTTGCTGATCTCATTTTTACTGGGTATGGTGGCCACGGCGCCGGCGATTTATATGCAGGTTGTACTGAAACCGGTATTGTATCTCCGGTTTCCCGGATTCACCATCTGGTATTACTTTTTACTTTCATTTATTGTGGTGGCCGCCAGTGAAGAAGGCAGCAAGTATCTCATGCTGCGGGGCTATGCGTATCGCAACAAAGCCTTTAACGAACCCTTCGATGGCATCATTTATTCGGTAATGATCAGCATGGGATTCGCCACGCTGGAAAACATCGACTATGTGCTGAATTATGGATTCAGGACCGGCCTCATCCGTTTGTTCATATCAGTACCTTCCCATGGCGCTTTTGCTGTATTAATGGGCTATCATGTAGGCCTGGCCAAATTCGATAAACCACATGCCATTCGGCACATTGTAAAAGGACTGCTGCTCGCCATCTTCTTTCATGGTGCATTCGATTTCTTTTTGTTATTGCAGAACAGCTCACAGGTAAAACAATATGTTTCGAATGGATTGCTGATCACCGGCGCCCTGGTGGCCTGGTATTTTGCCATTCGTATGGCGGTGAAATCGATCCGGCTGCACGAGGAACTATCGCGGCAGCAAAATACGATGTGATGATTTGATAATGTGATAATACAGACAGCTTTTATTGCATTTCTAATTATCACATTTGCTGATTATCACTTTTGCTAATTTTCTTTTCCATAACATAGTCTATCATAAAATAGCCGTTGCCGATATCAATGTCCTCTTCTTTTATAATGGTGAAACCCAGTTTCTCATAGAAAAAGCGTGCTTTATTATAGCGGTTCACGTTCAGGCGCAAGGCATGAATGGCCTGTGGATTTAGTTGTTCAATGATGTAATCGATCAATTTCTTCCCAATGCCCTGGCCCTGGGTATCCTGGTGAACGTAGATCTTATGCAGTTTGCTAACGCCGGGCTCTATGGTAGAATAAGAAGCAAAACCTACCGGTTTGCCGCCTGACTCAACCATCAAAAAAATATGCTTCAGCTCCAGCAGCTGATTACGAAGCGAGGCATTGCTGTAAATGAGGTTGAGCATATACGCCAGTTGCTCCGGCGACAGGATCTCTCCATAGGTCACCGGCCATATCTCCCGCGCCAGCCGTTCAATAGTTATAAGGTCATCAACAGTTGCATACCCGATATTTATCATGCTCTCATACATTTTACATTATCACATTAGCTAATTAGCTAATTAGCTAATTATCCTTCCTTTCCCATAGCGGCCAGTTTCATTTGTTTAGCCGTTTCAGGGCCCAGGTATTTCTCTATCTGCCTTTCTGCTATATAAATAACGGGGGTCAGGATCAGCGCCATAAGGAATTTATAAGTATAGTTCATTACCCCAATGGCCAGGATCTGCTGCCAGGTGAAAATGCCGCTGAAAGCAATGAACAATACAATATAGCTATCTACCAGTTGAGATACCACGGTTGAACCCGTTGCCCGCAGCCATACATGTTTTTCACCGGTACGTTTCTTTATCTTGTGAAATACCGTCACATCGACGATCTGGCTCACCAGGAAGGCCACCAGGCTGCCGACGATGATGCGCATACCCTGCCCAAACACACTGTCAAAAGCGATCTGCATATCGGGAACACCCTGTTTGGTCCGGCTGGTGACCCAGAAATCAGCAGCCGGCACATGAATGGCCAGGTAAAACATCAGGAAGGCATAAGAGATCAGTCCCACCGCAATGAAACTGATGCGGCGCACGGCTTTAGGCCCATAGAACTCATTGATGATATCGGTCATCACAAACTCCAGTGGCCATAACAGTACCCCGCAGGTAAGCGTAAAGGCAAGGCCGGGCTGACCGAAAAGGGTGATATTAGCGGGCTGGGTATTCAGCAATTTTTCCAGGGAGAACAGTTTGGTACCTATACATTCCGCGATCAGGGCATTGGCAACAAAAAATGCGGTGAAAAATACAAACAGCCGGGTCGGTTTATCCTTAATAATAGACTGGATCATCTTGTAAAAAGTATTATCTGGGGCAATAAAAAAAGAAAATTAGCAATTATAAGCCATCTCGGGAAATGTTTCCACGCGGCTTTGCGTTTCAGGATAAAAACCAGCATGAACAGGTTTACCCCTATATTCAACAGAAAAGCGATCAAAATGCCCAAAATAAGTACCAGGGATACAAGTTCGCCGGGCTGGCCTTCTTTAAGCACGGGATAAAGCCGCATAACCCACACTAACACAAAGCAAACATTACAAATAAAAGCCACCCGACTGAAAAATATTAAACTTTGCATATAGTCAACTTCCTGTAAAATTGCATTATTTTGCCCAACTATTAATTATTTGCAGTAATGAAGAAAACACTCTGGCAGCAGGTAATGCCACATCTGATATCCGTTGCTATTTTTCTGATAGTAGCCATGCTCTTTGCCAAACCGGCGCTGGAATCTGACACGGTGATGAAACAGGGAGATATTATTAACTGGCAGGGCATGGTTCACCAGTCAGATGTATACAAAGAAAAACATGGCCATTATCCATTATGGACGCCAAGCATGTACGCAGGTATGCCTGCTTACCAGATCGCCACGGATGGCCCGTGGACACCGTTGGTTTTTATAGACGCACTGTTGAAGCTGGGCCTGCCCAAACCCATAAACATCTTCTTCCTGGCCTGCATATGTTTTTATTTCCTCTGTATGTGCCTCCGTATTCGGCCCTGGGTAGCTGTTATCGGCGGCCTGGCCTTTGCCTATAGTACCACATTCCCCATATTCATAACGGCCGGCCACGATACACAAATGCTGTCACTGGCCTATGCACCAGCTGTTCTGGGCGGCATCATATTACTATTCGATGGAAAATATATCAGCGGATTTATTGTCACTGCCTTATTCGCTGCCCTGCAAATTTCCGGAGGCCACCAGCAGGTAAGTTATTATATGTTCCTGGTGATCGGAGTCATGGTGGTATTCTTTCTGATCCGGGCCTTCCGCTCCGGAAAAGCAGTTCCCCAATTAAAAGCAACAGGCCTGGCAGCAGTGGCCTGTATCTTGGGCATCCTGTTCAACGCGATCGTACTGTTAACCGTGTACGAATATTCGAAAGAATCGAAACGCGGCGGTCAATTGGTGATGCCGGATAAACGGAACACGAAGGATGTTATGAAAGGCGATAAAACAAAAGGCCTTAGTAAAGATTATGCGTTCCAGTGGAGCTATGGCTGGACGGAATCACTCACCCTCATGTTCCCCGGTGTAATGGGTTATGGCCAGCATTATGCAGAACGCGACGGCGATCAGTTCATGTATCCCAAGCTGGATGAGAACTCACATGTAGCCACACACCTGCAGGAAAAGTTGAACCTGCCAGAAGACCAGGCTACCAATATCGCTTTCCAGTTAAGCGGAAATTTATATTGGGGCGATCAGCCCTTTACAGCAGGCCCTATTTACCTGGGCGCTATCGTGTGTTTGTTGTTCATATTTTCCATGGTATACCTCGATGGTAAACATAAATGGTGGATCCTGACAGCCGCTATCCTCGGTATTTTACTGGCGCTGGGCAAACATTTCGCCGCCTTCAACTACTTTTTGTTCGACTACCTGCCATTCTACAATAAGTTCAGGGTGCCAACCATGGCGCTGGAAATTACCGGACTCGTATTGCCCATAGGCGCTGCCATGGGGCTCGAGAAACTGGTAGCTACCGGCCACGTGGATCTTAAGGACCTGAAGCTGGCCAGCATAATAACCGGTACGGTGTTCCTCGTGGCAGCGGGCATTTATTTCTCGGCAGATTACAGCAATGAGAATAAAAAACGTACTGCGGCCATTAGCCAGGTAATGAGTGGCGGCATGACGGCCTCAACGATGGCAGCCCTTGATTCCATCAACCGCACATTTCCTGCTCAGCCAGATAACCGGATTTATGAAAATTTTTTATTTCAGGCAAAGGCCGATCCTTCCGTTGCACGCGGCATCATCAACGCTTTGCGCGAAGACCGCCAGGCGGCCTATGGCAAAACGTTGGTCAGCTCCCTGATCTTCGTACTGATAGGCCTTGGTATTTTATACCTGTATGCCGTAAAAAAGATAAACGCAATAATACTGCTGGCAGGTATTGGTCTGGCAACGATCATCGACCTGATGATCATCGACACCAAATACCTGAACAGTTACAGCTTTGGCAGCAAGGAAAATTACGAAGCGTCCACATTCCCGCTAACAGCTGCTGACCATGAAATTCTGAAAGACAAAGACCCCAATTTCAGGGTGTATAATACAACGGCTGGTGATCCGTTCCAGGGTGACTCCCGCACTTCGTATTATCATAAGTCAATAGGTGGTTACCACCCCGCCCGTTTAGGCATCTATGATGACCTGATGACCTATCAATTGATGGATGGGGAGAACCAGGCGGTGATCAATATGCTCAACGTAAAATACCGGATCGAGCAGAACCGCCAGACGAACAGCCTCGAAGCCGTGCCAAACCCCAATGCCTTAGGCAATGTGTGGTTTGTAAAAAACGTCCAATACGTTGATGGTCCTGTTAAAGAAATGCAGGCTCTCAATAATTTCAACCCGGCAGAGACAGCCATCGTTGACAATTCCTATAAATCGATGTTAAGCGGAGCAGTTCCCGCCGACAGCGGCGCATCCATCAAACAGGTAGCCTTCGATTTCGAGAACATCAAGTATGAAAGCAACAGCAATGCGCCCCATGTAGCCGTTTTCAGTGAGATCTTCTACAAAGAATGGAAGGCCTACATCGATGGAAAACCTGCCCCCATAGCCAAAGCCAATTATGTGTTACGCGCCCTGTTGATACCCGCAGGCAAACACAATATTGAATTTAAATTTGAACCAACCACCTTCCGTACCGGTTATACGTTATCAGCCATTACAGGCTGGCTGATAGCATTGCTGCTGGCAGCTTATATCGGCTGGCAGATCTGGTTGCGTAATAAGAAAACCAAGTAATGGCTTAACATATTATACCCGTTGCTCCACAGCAACGGGTATCTTTTTTATGAAAGAGAGCAACACACACCTTGCTTCCCTCGTTTCTTATAAGATCTTTCCTCCTGTGATGGGCGGGCAAAGAGCTATTGCATTATTGAACAAATACCTGGCCCGGCATGTACGCTTCACCTGCATCACTACCCGAAGTAATGATCCAGCGCTCGCCGAAGGCTACCAGTTGATAACAGTTTGGTCGGATTCGCCGCTCCGGTATATCAATCCATTTACTTTCTTTACCATTCGGTCTGTCATTCGCCGCCGTCAGATCACCCATATCCAGCTGGAGCATCCGTATTTCGGCTGGCTGGGATTGTTATTGAAATGGTTTACCGGCGTGAGGCTGATTGTGCGGTCACATAATATCGAGGGATTACGATGGAAGATCCTGGGCAAATGGTGGTGGAAAGCACTGTGGCATTACGAAAAGTTCATCCATAAACAGGCCCACTATAATTTTTTTATGCAGGATAGCGACCGCCTGTATGCTATTGAACATTTTAATCTGCAACCCCAGCGGTGTTTGACCATTACCTATGGCATTGAATGGCAAACGCCCCCCACCGCTGAAGAAAAAAATATTGCCAGGCAGTCACTGGTTACCCGCCATGCCATTCCTGACGATCATTGTATCTTACTGTTCAACGGAGCGTTTAATTATAAACCTAATCTGAATGGCCTTGAAAAGATCGTGCATGAGGTATTGCCGGCCCTTGATAAAAAAGCGTCTTTTAAATACACTATGCTCGTCTGCGGTAAAGACATCCCCGCTGCCATTACACAGTTAAACAAGCCAAATCTGATCATTGCCGGTTTTGTTGACGACATTACCACTTATTTTAAAGGAGCCGATATTTTCCTAAATCCTATTTTCGAAGGAGGCGGCATAAAAACCAAGCTGGTAGAAGCACTGGCGCATAACATGAATGCAGTATCAACAAGCCATGGCGCCATAGGTATTGATCCCGCCATTTGTAATGATAAGCTGCAAATAACCGACGACACGATAAATGGTTTTGCTGAAAAGATCGTGCAGCTGTCAACCTGTAAAAAAGCTATTCCTCCTGCTTTTTTCGATCAGTTCTATTGGGATAATATTGCCCAAAAAGCCGCCAGGTTTATTGAAGTATAACTTGTTTGCGGCTGTTAGCGTATACCAAACCGGTTTAAGAATTCTTCTTTACGGCGCGTGGCCACTTCTATTATGGCATTATCGCTCATTTCAATCACCCCGCCCCTGCCCTTATGGTATTTTACCACAAAGTTCAGGTTAATGATGTGCGAATTGTGAATGCGGAAAAACAGATCTGAAGGAAGGATCTCTTCGTATTCTTTAACCATCCGCGACGAAACATATTTCTGGTTGCCGGTAGTATGAACGTAGGTATAACCGCCTTTGGCTTCAAAACGGATGATGTCCGCCATTTGAACAAACACGAGCCCTTCATTATTAGGCAGGGCAATTTTCTGCAGGGCAGAATTGGGTTTGTTGATATTGAAGAGCAGGGTCTGCAGTTGCTCATTGATGTTCTTGAACCGGATACGCTCGCGGGCTTTCAGCACAGCCGTTCTTAATTCGTCCATGCTTACCGGTTTTAATAAATAATCCAGGGCGCTGTATTTAAACGCTTTCAGTGTATAGGAATCAAAGGCGGTAATGAAAATGATCTCAAAATTTACGGGCATTATCCTGTCGAGCAGGTCAAACGCATTACCATGCGGCATTTCAATATCCAGGAAAACCAGATCGGGTTTTAGGGAAGCAATCAATGGGATGGCCGTTTCAGCGCTTACAGCCTCGCCGACGACCCGGACATCGGGACAGCTTTCGCCTAACAATCCCTGTAAAATGCGCAGGTTCTTTGGTTCGTCGTCTACAATTAAAGCGTTAATCATACTACAAAGAAAAAGAATATATTAATTAACTGGGAAACTTATTGTCACCCTGGTACCCAGGGAATTGTGAAATTCGTCCTCCAGATCATCGATATGCATCGTTATCTTTTGCTCATGTTCAAGGTTGAACATATCGATTCGGTCTGCGGTTAATGATAAACCCTTACTTTGATAATTAATAGGAGAAATGCTTTTGTACTGCATTGCTGCTTTTCTGCCCACGCCATTGTCTTCGAGGATGCAAACCAGGTGGTCCTTATCCCGTTTAACGGTTATCGTCACCATACCGTTTTTGTCACGGCGAAAACGCAATCCGTGCCGCACGCTGTTCTCCACAAACGGTTGCAATATCATCGGTGGAATATAATGGTCTGCGGGGTCCACCGCATCTGCTATGACCACCTTGTAGGAAAAAGCATCTTCCAGCCTCGTTTTTTCCAGTTCCAGGTAGTTGGTGAGGTAATCCAGTTCTTCTTCCAGGCTGATCTCGGGCCGCGAGGAAAAGTCAAGCGTTTGCCTGATGAGCCGTGAAAATCCCGAAATGAATTTATTAGCCCCGGCCACGTCGGCGTCCATTACATAATGCTGTATCGAGTTCAGGCTGTTAAAAATAAAATGCGGATTCATCTGCGCCTTACGCGACAGCTGTTCCAGTTCGTTTATCCGTTTATTCGTAGCCGTTTTTTCCTGCTCCCGCTTTCTTACCCGGCGAACGATCAACACCACTATCAGTCCGGTGATGGCCAGGAATAACGCACCCATCAACAGCTTGAACCAGATCTCTTCATACCACAATTTATCGATCGTAAAACGGATGGCCAGGATCTTGCTGTGTACATCGAATTTGTTGATGGCCTCCAGTTGCAGCATATAATCACCCGAAGGCAGCGTGGGATAATTTAAAAAAGTTTCCCGCGTTTCATGCCACGCGCTATCCAATCCCACCAACCGGTACCGGTAACGGATATCGCCGTTCGATTTATAGGAAATACCTACGAAATTGAACCGGATATTGTTCTTCTCATGAGGGATCACTGCCGGGGCATTGCTGGCATCAAAGGTTTCCCCTTCAATGGTAATGCCGGTAAAACGCAGATCACATCGCGACTGTCGCAACATCTTCTCTTCGTCGAAGAAAGAGATGCCTCCCGGGCTGCCAACGAATACTTTATTGTTATATACAAAGACCGTATTGATGACATCAGAGAGCAGTCCGTCGTTGGTGGTAAATTTTTCAATAGGAAAGCCTGGCCATAATACGTTCACTTTATTCAATCCCATATTGGTGCCTACCCACAAATTTCCTTTGTCTAAAAAAAGGGTGCGGCAGATGCTGCTCGTCAATCCACTGCTGCTGGAAATGCGTTTAATAAGCTTACCGTCCTTCCAGGCTATCAAACCATCGCCTGAAGTGGCTACCCACAATACATGATTTACATCTTCCCGAACGGCGGCTATGCGGCCCTGAAATTCTTTTAACAGGGATCCCATGTAATGTGCCTTTTTATCAGGATCAAGACGGTATAAGCCGTTCTGGGTGCCTAAATAAATAGTATCATTATCCGAATAAACACAGGTGGCCCGGGAATGCCATAGCGTATCCATCACTTTCAGTGTTTGCTGGTCAATGGATAAAACGCATTTTTCAGAGGCTACCAATAACGTATTCCGGTGCAAACAGAAATCCTTGACAGATACATCCCTTAGAAGGGATGTCAAATGCGTAAGGTCAGGCGACAGTTTTGCCAGGTAATTTTTAGATCCTATGATCACCGTGTTATCGCCCGTGGTGGTCACGATCATCCTTGAATTGGGACTGGCATGCTTAAAGACCTTCTGGTTTTCCATTTTGTCGCCATGCAGCTTGAAACGGTAAATACTATTCAATGTACTACCTGCCAGGATCCAGTCTTTATACTTTAGAATAGACAATACCAGGAAATTCTGGCGGTCTTTTGAAGAAAAGTCCAGGTTCAATGTAACGGCTGAATTCAGCCGGTAAACGCCTTTTCCGAGGGTACTGAACCACCAGTTGCCTTCCGAATCCTTTAACATGTTCAACACCCCGATATCGGGCAGGTAATGCTGAACACTGTCGGGATTGTTCACAGACCAAACCCAGGCGCCGTCCAGCGTACAGGCGGCGATGTTTTGATTATCGACCGCAGAAACATTCATATACTGGTCGTTCCCCGTTAACAAATGAAACTTTGTTTTCTTATGCTCGGGCGTTGATATAACCGACAACTCTTCGGGAGCGTTTCGCCACAACAATAAGGCACCTCTGCCCGCCGCATAATTATAATGTTTCACCTGGTATTCAACCGTTTTCCAAAGCGTAAGCCGACCATCTTTTAAAATATAGAATTTATCATCCAGCATAACCCAGAAGCCGCCGGCCGGGCGGCCACTGATCAACGTTAAATAACCCAGCGGTTTGTCACCATTTTTCACAATGGTGATTACCTCGCCGTTCGTTTTCACTAAATGTAACCTCGACATTTCCTGTAACAGCACATTGCCGTCGGGATCTTCGGCAAACCGTAAGATGTTTTCCTGGATCTGTATTTTTTTCAGCAGCGAATCGTTTTCACTGTTGTAAAATTTACCTTTATAATAATAGCAGACGGATTTTTGGAAGGGCGACAACCACACCCGGCCTTTTGAATCGGGAAACAATTGAATGATATCATTATCGGGAAGGCCGTCCTCCCGGGTAAAGTTCTTGAAATGGGTGCCGTCAAAACGGCTTAATCCGGTTTCGGTTCCAAACCATATAAACCCATCCTTGTCCTGGGCCATGCAAAAGACCGTGGATCCGGCCAGGCCCTCCTTCGTATCATAGTGGGTATAGCTGTACTCCTGGCCAAATGCCCATCCAGGTAAGCAGAACAGAAAAGCCAGTACAATAAGGTTGCGCATATAGGCTGGTTAACAGAGAATAACAGATTGATTGCCGGAATTATAAGACCTGGTTGATGCTGGCCCATAACAGGTTCGCTGTTCGCTCCCACGAAAAAGCCCCTTTTCGTACCCGCCCTTTTTGAATAAGCGCCTGCCTTACGGTAGCGTCCCTTACCATGGTTTCCATGGCATGTGCAATGTCGGTTACGTTATAGGGGTCTACCAGTAAGGCCGCATCGCCGGCCACTTCAGGCATCGACGTTACATTGGAAGTTATAACAGGCACATCACATTGCATGGCCTCGATCAACGGAATGCCGAATCCTTCAAAGTAAGGCACGAATGACAAACAAAAAGCAGCGCCAAATACGTTCTTCAGCTCTTCCGCCGGCAGCCGGCCTGTAAAGATCACATCCTGCCCATGCTGCATGTTCGTTTTACAGGCATGCATTTCATCGGTCTTGAACATTTCCCTGCCCACCAGCAGCAGTTTCATTGGCGAACCTGTATTATTCTTGAACAGCTCAAATGCCTGCATGAGACGGATAATATTCTTCCGGGGATGCAGTGTGCCCACGAACAGGAAATACTCGCTTCCTCCGGTGTACTTTTCTCTTACACTTTTTTTAACTGCCTCGTCTACCGGTTCATAAAAAGAATTGATGCCATTGTATACTACATCAATTTTATCGGGGTTGGTTTTATAGGTAGTTACAATGTCTTTTTTACTGTATTCTGAAACAGTACCCAGCCGGGCTGCTCTTTCAATATATTTCGGAAAGAAATAATTATAATAATTCCTGTTCGTCCATTTCAGGTCTTCAGGAATATGATGGAAATTGATATCATGAACGACCCCGTACTGTTTCCCGTGCCAGCCCAGGCATAAAATACCATCCGGCGAATAAAACAGGTCGGGATCTATTTTTTTCAACAGCCGGCGCACACTCCATTCGAACCACATCACATTCAATACTGCATGTTTGGCAGGCGGAAACAGGTTGTGGGGAATAATATTGTCGGCAAATACAAACTCGTTATGGATGCCCGAATCGAATAAAAAATGAAACTGGATCTGCGGATTTTGCCGCACGATATGCAGCAACGTATTGTAGGCGAACCAGCCAATACCATCCATCTGACCTTTACGAAACACCCGAGTGTTCACAACAATTTTCATTCAGCAGAATTTGATCGATCCATCAACGGATCACTTTCTTAACCATTTTGAAAAAGCCTCTTCCAAAAGCCGATTGATCCAGTTGTATCGCAATACGGATCCTGAATACATCGCGGGGCCGGAAGGCCTGGCCGGGTATAAGGTCGGCAGCAAAGGTCTCACACTTCGCTACCCAATCCCCCACTTTCAGGCTGCGTTTATTTACAGGTGTTTTCAACAACCGGTGCGACAGCGTTTCACAATTGTATAAAAGAAATTGATGGCCATACCTGGTTACCACTTCTTTTATGCGCTGGTCTTTTTGCATCATCTCTTTTAAAAACTGTACATACCGGCTAAAGGCCTGCTGGTACACCATGCCATTCGTTACCCGGGAAGTGCTCTGGTGAAGCCGGTAAGAAAAACATTCCCTGAATGACGTGGCTTTGTAACCCATGCTGGCCAGGTGCACCCAAAGGCTGTAATCGGCAAAAAGCAGGTTGGGATAATCCACGGGCATCCCGCCTGCCGCATCAAAATCACGGGAGCGCATCAAATATCCGGTACCCGTGCTTTCCAGTAATTTGGTAAACTGAAAGGCAAGGAACTCATGACCGTATTGCACTTCGTCCATAGGCAAACACGGCCTTACCAGTGCCCCGGTTTCGTTTATGTAAGTAAAATGTGTCTGGTATAAGGTGGCCTTCGGATGGCGGGCGATCAACGCATCCATTTCCTGCAGGTAATGCGGATACAGCAGATCATCATGACCGATCATGGTCATGAATTCGTTTTTGGGAATGTCCTTTATCCGGCCCCAGTTCTCTTCAATAGACAGTGGTCTGTCTGAACGGTAAACAATGATCCTGTTATCATTCAGCGCGCTTATCCATTCAACAGTTCCGTCGGTGCTGTTGTTATCGAGCACGATAAGGTTAAAATCCGTATAAATCTGTCGTAAAATGCTTTGAACGCATTCCTTCACATATTCACCGCCGTTACGAACTGGTAGTATGATGCTGTATTTGGGCATACTTTAATATTATGGGTGCAGTTCACTGGAATAACGGAAACAAGGTTCAAATATATTTTTTTTCAGATCTAAACGCCCTTACCCAACTGTTGTATGGGAATTTAAAGTAAAAAATAATGAGTTTGAATACATACCTGGGATAAAAACGCTGCATAAATGGCAGCTCCAGGATCTTGGCTGAATTTTTGGCCACATCTTCAACAAACCGGCTATTCTTATTATTATAAGTAAAGTACTTTCGCAGGGCAAATGAATTTGCAATAAACCATCCGCCCAAATGTTTCATTAATGCATCCACCCCATTTTTCTGATATACATTTTGTTTGAACTTTTCAGTAATAAGCCGATAAAATTCTTTACAACCTATATAGTATAATTCGAAGTTGCTTTTTGAAAAGTTACTATCATGTGCATACAAATTGCTGAACACTTTATTAATAAAAACGCCACCGCCAAATTCACTGCAGAGCGCCAACAGGGCGTGGTCGGCTAAATGCGGGCTGCCGAAGTCTGGCATTCCCCCGACCTTATAAGCAATTTCTCTTTTTAGTAAACAACTTGACCAAAGAAAATGCGGTGTCAATACCGGGTGTAAAAGCTGAAACAAAAAATCGTCAGGGCCAAAGGTTTCTATGGCACCGGCTTCTTTACCCGGTCTGTTACAACCACAATACACAGGATAGGAAGGATAAGCGGTTGCTACAGCTAACATCTCCTCTATCATTGTGGGTATTACCGGATCGTCATCGGTAACCATGATCACATACTCCCCTTTCGACCGTTCAATACTTTTATTAAAACTTTTAACCATGCCCAGGTTGGTATCGTTGGCGAAATACCTGAACCTGGGGTCATTCATGCCTGTTACAACACTTTCTGCGCTTTTAGTGGGATCATTATCAGAAACCACCACTTCAAACTGAGCATAAGTTTGGGTAGCCAGTAACTGCAATTGCTTTTTTAAAAGAACCGGCCGGTTATAAGTAGAAATACAAAAGCTTACTTTCGGATCAACCATACATTGATCATTTAATTTTCTTTAAATACCCATCTGGCGCTACACTTATCAACAGTTTATTATTAATGGCGGTATCAATTTCAAACTGATCATTATTCTTTAAAAATTCGTACACAGCGGTTTTGGGATTATCTCCAATACCCCAGGGACGTTTTTCTTTGAAATAGCCTTCGGGCAGATCTTCTACAATTGTATCAAACACCACTATGTAAGATCCCGGCGTAACAAAGGGTGCATAGAACTGCAACTCTTTCAACACGTGGTCTTGTGTGTGATTGGAATCAAGACTTACGAGCACAGTTTGCTTTCCTTTTACTACTGTTTTTACCTGCTCAACCAGGTTTGGGTCAATAGATGAGCCCTGGATCATTTTAATGCGCTTGAACATGGGGTGCGCTTCAATTTCCCGGCGATTGTGCTCACGGATATCAATATCGATACCCAATACCTCGCCCTTTCCGATCAACTCCAATAAGGAAGCATAGTAGATCAACGATCCGCCATGGGCAATACCGGTTTCAATGATGAGATCGGGTTTCAGTTCCCAGATGATCTCCTGCATGGCTATCATATCCTGGGGATATTGAATGATCGGACGCCCCATCCAGGAAAAGTTATACGAGTATTGCGCCTTGTTCGATTCTATATTAAATGCCTCGGCTGCCTGTTGCAGGGAAACGTTTTTGCCATTACCGTTAATACGCTGTATTCGTTCATCAATAAACGCTTTGATCGGGTTATTCATTAGTCAAAATGTTTTTTAATTTGGTATTATCACCCCAAAAACGCATCGGCTCATAATCGGGGTACGGATAGTAACCGAGATTAAGCGTAATGCTTTGTTTTTTTTGCGCCAGGTAATCGTTTACAAAATCTTTAATGGTAACAGGTTGTCCGCTACAACAATTTATGATACCGTTAACCTGGTTCTGCAAAGCGATCTTTACTATGTATTCCGCCACCTTTTCAACCGGCAAATAGTCACGTACCTGTTCCCCCCCACTCATGTTGAACACCGGCTCATGGGCAGCCAGGGCCGCGTCCAGTTGCGAAAGTAAGGATTTCGGATTTTGCCCCTTTCCATACATATAAAAAAGGCGTATCCATTTAAGCATGAACGGATATTGCTGTTGTAGCTGTTGTAATTGCACCTGAAGTAAATGCTTTGCCCGGGCATAAGGATTATCGGGAAATACCTCCATATCTTCCCGTAAACAGCCCTCCTGCATTCCATATTCAAAACAGGTTCCGGTAACAGCCAAGTTGGTAAGGCCATGTTGTACCATGTTTTGCAGAAAAGTAAAATGGCGAGGTAAATTAATATCAGTATGAAAAGAGGATTTATAATTCGGTAACCCTTCCCAGGCCAGATGTATCATAATATCCGGCTCATTGAAGTACCGGTAATAATCAACGGAAGTATCTGTTGCTTCCAGTTGAAAAGGTATATACTGTACCCAGGGGTACCATGAAAAAGTGCTGGCTTTCTGCTCATTGGCCGAACTGGCAATTACTGCAAATTGCTGCTGCAGCAATTCCTGCACCACATAATTTCCGATAAACCCGGTAGCTCCAGTCACCAATACTTTTTTCATAGAATTGTTTTCAGACAGACCTTATACTATTTCTACTTTCGGAATGGGTATAATGAACCGACCACCCCATTCCTTTATATAAGCCAGTTGCCTGGTGATCTCGTCTTTCAGGTTCCAGGGCAATATGATTACATACTGAGGTTTTGTTTGTTTTAAATGTGCTTCATTCACTACCGGAATATGGCTGGCGGGCAACCATTTTCCCTGCTTGTGCGGATTGGCATCCACTACAAAATCAATAAGATCACTTTTAATGCCACAATAATTCAACAGCGTGTTGCCTTTTGCGGCAGCACCATAGGCCGCCACAGTTGCCTGCTCGCGCTTTAATTTAACCAGCAGCTCAGTGAGATCGAGTTTAACCTTCAATGCTTTTTGCTGAAAGTTATCGTAATAAGCAAGGGTGTTCATGCCTTTGCTCTCTTCCTTTTGCAACAATTGCTCCACGGCTTTACCGATGGCATTACTGGTATCTTCTGTGTGTTTACCATATATCCGCAAAGAACCGCCATGAGTAGGTAGCTCTTCCACGTCAAATATTTCCAGGCCCTGTGCAGCAAATATCCTTTCTACCGTACTGAACGACAGATATGAAAAATGTTCATGATAAATTGTATCGAACTGGTTATTTTCTACCAGTTGCATCAGGTGAGGAAACTCCATAGTGATAACGCCCTGCGGTTTCAACGCCAGCTTCAGCCCTTTCACAAAATCCACAATATCGGGCACATGGGCCAGTACATTATTACCCAGTAACAGATCTGCCTGAATATTTTTCTGCCGAAGTTCAGTAGCCAGCCGTACACCAAAAAAATCAACAATGGACTTAATCCCTTTTTCCATGGCCACTTTCGCCGTATTGGCCGTAGGTTCTATGCCCAATACCGGGATCTGTTGCTGATGAAAATACTGTAGCAGATAACCATCGTTCGAGGCAATTTCTATTACCTGTGAATTGGAATTGAAGCCAAAACGCGCCACCATCTTGTTGGTATATTCCCGTGCATGGTTGAGCCAGGTAGTGGAATAGGATGAAAAATATACGTAATCACTATTGAAAATAGCGTCGGATTTTTGGTATTCATCAACCTGAACCAGGAAGCATTTATGACAGGTAAATACTTTTAATGGAAAAAACGTTTCCGGTTCATTCAGTTGCTCCCGGCTTAAGAAAGAATTGGAAGCCGGTGAATTAACCAGGTCAATAAAAACATGCTTCAGTTCGGTTTTACAAAATCTGCATTGCATATTAAATTCCTTTAAAATCATCAGTAAGGTACGGGTGTCCGGCATCTCTTGCCGATAATACACCCGCGGGCAGGGGCCAGTTTATTTTTACCATCGGATCATCATAACGGATCCCGCCTTCTGCGTTAGGCGTATAAAATTCAGAATGATGATAGATCAGTTCACAATTATCGGTCAGGCATTGAAAGCCATGCGCAAACCCTTCGGGTATATATAGCATTCTTTTGTTGGCAGCTGACAATTCAGTTCCGAACCATTGCAAAAAAGTTGCCGAATCCTTTCTGATGTCAACAATAACGTCAAATACAGCACCTGCTATACAACGTACCATTTTTATTTCACGAAAAGGTGGCAACTGATAATGCATGCCCCGTATCGATCCTTTTTTATAGGTAGTTGAATGGTTCAGTTGAACCCATTTTTTTATATGCCCCATCTGCTCAAACTCCTTTTCACAATAGAAACGGGCAAACCATCCGCGGTCGTCACTGAAAGGCTCCAGCTCCACCACAAAACTGCCGGCTAATGACGTAGGCGTAAATTTCATAGGCCAAAGTAAACTTTGATTTGCTGAAACGTAAATCCGGCCTGTTGATCCGTCGCCTGCTTATACCAGGCTATCGCTTGCTGAATGGCCCTGGAGGCATCCCATTGAGGCTGCCAACCCAATTCTTTCATTGAACGTGTAATGTCTAGTTTCAACAACCCGGCTTCATGCACCTGGGTTGGGTCCGATACATCTTCCCAGGAACCGCTCCCCCATGAATCAATAGCTTTTTGTACCAGCTCCTGCACCGTAAGGTGATCATCAGCCAGCGGTCCGAAGTTATAGGCTTTGGAAAATTGCAACGGCGCCCCGTTTAATAATCCACCTAATAGTAAATAGCCACCTATCGGTTCCAGCACATGCTGCCAGGGGCGCACAGCGCGGGGATTCCGTACAGCAATTGTTCTTCCCTGCTGCAGCGAACGCACAATATCAGGCACAATACGGTCGCGGCTATAATCACCACCACCGATCACATTCCCTGCCCGCACACTGGCAATCGCCTTTTGGTGGCGGTTGTAATGCGCAGTATTGAAAAACGAATTCCTGAAAGAGTTCACTACCAGTTCGGCACAGGCCTTACTGGCGCTATACGGATCATACCCACCTAAAACATCCTGCTCAGTATATAATATATCCTTTTCCTTGTTCTCATACACTTTATCCGTAGTGATCACCACGACCGTGCATTTTCCCGGAAGCTGGGTTATCCCTTCCAGTAAATTGGCGGTACCTGTTACATTCACATCAAAAGTTTCGGCCGGGATCTCATAAGAACGCCTCACCAGCGGCTGGGCGGCGAGGTGAAAAACGTAGTCGGGCTGAAAACTAATCAGCTCCGCTATCAGCTTGTTTTTATCCCTGATATCAGCAATGACGCTCTCACCGGTCTTATGTGGCAGAAGCAGATCAAATAGTCCGTTCTCGTAATCAGGAGCCAGCGCGTACCCTTTTACTGTGGCGCCTAATGAATAAAGGGTAGCTGTTAACCAGCTGCCCTTAAACCCGGTGTGTCCGGTAACAAAAACCTTCTTATTCTTATAGTATGCAGATAATTGTTGTCCTATTGCCAGATTTTCCATTTTGCCTGATTGTTTTGCCATAGAGACTCCAGTTCCAGCTTGTCACGCATGGCATCCATACATTTCCAGAAACCGTAGTGTTTATAAGCCATCAACTGCTTATCTTTCGACAACTGTTCCATGGGATCGTCTTCCCACATGGTATTATCCATATCCCCGTTCAGATAATTGAATACCTCAGGACGAAGCACAAAAAAACCACCATTGATCCATTTGCCATCGCCTTTTGGTTTTTCCTTGAATGCATCAACAATGCCGCTGTTACCGATTTCCATACCCCCAAACCGGGCTTCCGGTTGAATGGCTGTAACGGTAGCGATCTTGCCATGCGATTTATGAAATTTCACCAATTCGGGCAGGTTAATATCCGAAACCCCGTCGCCATAGGTGAGCATAAAATCTTCATTACCGATATACTTCTGGATTCGCTTTAACCGGCCGGCCGTTTTGGTTGACAGCCCCGTATCGACCAATGTAACCTTAAATGATTCAACATTGGTATAATGTACGTCAAGCTTATTGCTGCCTAATTCAATAGTGATGTCAGAATTATGCAGATAGTACTGCATGAAATATTCTTTTATCAAAAACCCTTTATAACCCAGGCAAATTATAAAGTCATCAAACCCGTAATGGCTGTAAATTTTCATGATATGCCATAAAATGGGTTTTCCCCCAATCTCAACCATTGGCTTTGGACGGGTATCGGTTTCTTCAGCAATGCGGGTCCCCAGTCCACCTGCAAATATGACAACTTTCATAATTTAAAATTGCTGCAAAACTAACTGTATTTCAGTTATATCGCATAATTAAACACTTAAATTTTAAAAATGCGGCACAGGCCGGTAATGACTTTACACTAAGCTTATTATCAACATCTTAAACAAAAAACAGCACCTAAAGAAGAACCTGCCGGAACAATACATGGCAGGCCCGCCAACGGTTGGCCTGCTTCACGCCTATAGCCAAAAACTGCACGGATTTGCCTTAAAACAGCACAGTTATTAGTTTCAGTTAATGCCGCAACATTTTTTTTATACCTTGGTCCCAAATGTTGTATTAACCCTAATACCAAATGAAACAATTTTACCTTTTAATTCTTTTTGCCAACATTTTCATAGACGGGTTTTCCCAGATCAGGGGAACTTATTCCGGAAGGATCAACAGCACTTCCGAAACAACCCATTGTATGACTATCCGGGGCAACCGCACCAATGGCAGGTTCAAACAGTTACTGCTCGATTCCAAAGGCAGCTATCAGTCTGACACTTCGCAGCCGGAAATAGTCGCCGCTGCCTGGACCTGTGCTTCAGGCGGTTATAATACCTGTAATTTCAGGGGCCTGTTCAGGTACGATGTGAGCAGTGTGCCTGCCAATGCAGTAATTACGAGCGCAAAACTTTACCTGTATGCCAAAACCAATGCTATCAATGGTTATTATGGCACCCCCATGTACGGAAATGCCAATACCGCCCTGTTGCAAAAAGTTACCTCCGGATGGACGGTAGCCAACACCGGCTGGCTGAATCAACCGGCGGCCACTGCCACCAATCAGAAAACACTGCCCCAAAGCACGAGTGCTGTGCAGAATTATGTAGTAGATGTGACCGATTTCGTGCAATCATGGGTAAACCAGCCCGCCACCAATTACGGCATGCTGCTGCGTTTGCAAAACGAAAGCTATTACAATAGCATGATCTTTAATTCGGGACAAGCTACAGATACTGCGCTGCAGCCCCTGCTCGAGATCTGTTACCAGCTGCCGCCAACGCCACCAACCTGCAACAATTCATTGGTCATAACCGGCGACCGTTCCAGCGGAAAATTCCAGCAGGCGCTTATGAGCACCTGGCACCCGACTGCTTCAGACACTGCACAAAATGAGATCGTTGCCGCTGCCTGGACCTGTTCCTCTGGCGGCTTCCCAACCTGCAGTTTCAGGAGTATGCTGCGGTATAATGTGAGCAGCATTCCCGCCAATGCAGTTGTTTCCAGCGCCAGGCTGTACCTGTATGCCAAAACGAATAACATCAATGGCAACTATGGCAATCCAACTTTCGGTAGTGCCAATACCACCCTGCTGCAAAAAGCAACATCGCCGTGGAACAATGCTACCGTAGCCTGGAACAACCAGCCGGCGGTAACAACAACCGGCCAGAAAATACTGCCGCAAAGCACCAGCACAGCCCAGAACTATATAGTAGATGTAACCGATTTTGTACAATCATGGGTAAATAAACCCGATAGCAATTTCGGCATGATGCTGCGCTTGCAGGCCGAAGAGTATTACAACAGCATGATCTTTAATTCGGGACAGGCGACAGATTCTACCCTGCGACCCCGCCTGGAGATCTGCTATTCACTTCCGGGTGCAGACAGCTGTAAAGCGAACTTTACTGATTCAATCTGGTCAAATAATTCATTTAACCGCCTGTTCACAGCGGTGCCAACACATAACAATACCAAAAAACCAGTGCAGGTTTGCTGGATCTTCGGTGACGGAACAGACACCTGCTTCAGTTATAACCCAGGCACCACTGGCAATTATTCAATAGACCATAATTACAGAGCAGCAGGCGCGTATACCGTATGCGTTAAGATCGCGTATGAAGGCGGCTGTGTAGCAGAAAAATGCAGGACCATCACAGTGGTAGCGCCACCGGTTCCCCCTGTTTGTAATAATATGCTGGTCATTAGAGGAAACCGGGCAGATGGTAAATTCCAGCAGGCGCTTATGAGCACCTGGCACCCGACTGCTTCAGACACTGCACAAAATGAGATCGTTGCCGCTGCCTGGACCTGTTCCTCCGGCGGCTTCCCAACCTGCAGTTTCAGGAGTATGCTGCGGTATAATGTGAGCAGCATTCCCGCCAATGCAGTTGTTTCCAGCGCCAGGCTGTACCTGTATGCCAAAACGAATAACATCAATGGCAACTATGGCAATCCAACTTTCGGTACCGCTAATACCACCCTGCTGCAAAAAGCAACATCGCCATGGAACAATGCTACCGTAGCCTGGAACAACCAGCCGGCGGTTACAACAACCGGTCAGAAAATACTGCCGCAAAGCACCAACACTGCCCAGAACTATATAGTAGATGTAACCGATTTTGTACAATCATGGGTAAATAAACCCGATAGCAATTTCGGCATGATGCTGCGCTTGCAGGCCGAAGAATATTACAACAGTATGATCTTTAATTCAGGACAGGCGACAGATTCTACCCTGGTGCCCCGGCTCGAGATCTGTTATACAGTGCCGGCAACGGGTACAGACAGCTGCCGCGGTAATTTCACCGATTCGATCGTAGAAAACAACCCGCTGAAAAAACTGTTCATTGCCAGCACCTGGCATTCTGCCAATAAAAAGCCGGTACAGATCTGCTGGAACTTTGGCGATGGAAAAGATACCTGTTTCAATTACATTTCATCGAGCACCAATTATAACATCACCCACACATATCCCAAGCATGGTAACTACAATGTTTGCGTTACCATCAAATACGATGGCGGTTGTGTAACTACCAGGTGCAGAACGATCACTGTTTTTGGAACACCGTCTACCACACCTGCCTGCACCAACAGCAAATCGTTGATTGTACTGGGCGACAGGATGAGCGGCAAATTCAAACAGTTGTTCCTGGATAGCAATGCACCTTTTGCAGCAGACACCAGCCAGCCCGAACTAGGCGCTGCCGCCTGGACCTGTTATAGCGGTGGCTACCCCACCTGTAATTTCAGATCGCTGTTCCGTTATGAGTTGAGCAGTTTGCCCACCAATACAAGGATCACCAGCGCCAAATTGCACCTGTATGCCAAAAGCAATAATATCAATGGCCTGTACGGCAGTCCAACCTACGGCAGCAGTAACAACGCCCTGTTACAACAGGTAACTGCCCCCTGGACGGTAGGCGGCACCGGCTGGAACAACCAGCCAGTTACCACCACCGAACGGCAAAAACAACTGCCACAAAGTTCGTCAACCGCTCAGGACTATGTGGTTGATGTAACTGATTTCGTACAAACATGGGTGAAACAGCCCGAACAAAATCATGGTATGTTGTTGCGTTTGCAGGCGGAGCAATACTATAACAGCCTTATCTTTAATTCAGGCCAGGCGCCCGATTCGTTAAAGCCCCGGCTCGAGATCTGCTACCAGATCGAAGCCGCAGACAGCAACAAAGTAGAAGTAAAATTATATCCAAACCCAACCACCGGACCCTTACTGGCATGGGTGTATACCAGCAATGCTCAGAAAGGCTCGGCGAGCCTGCATGACCTGAGCGGTAACCTGAAACAGGTGCTCAAGTCTTCCATTACCTACTATGCAGGTGTGAACGTACTCACCTTTTATATCAACCGGGTGAGTGTTCCTGCCGGTCATTACTATGTGAGAATATGGGTAGGAGGAACACTTCAGACATTTAAAGTACTGGTATTATAACCAGGCATATATAAAGAAAGATCCCGTTCCAGGATTATACCGGAACGGGATTTTTCTTAATTGCACCCCTTATCATGAAACTTTTTATCTGGCATCCCTACTCTTTGTCCCTACAGTTACGTAAGGTTCAAAAAACATTGCCTCACTATAAAAGACAATGCACGCAATGACCGTAAACCAGATACCTGTAATTTCATGGTACTATTACGGTTCGCAAACAGAAGAATATTTAACAGCATGATCTTTAACTCGGGCCAGGCGCCCAATGCGTTAAAGCCGCGGCTGGGGGGCCACTTAATTTTGAAATAGCGAGGATTTCAATTTACTAAAGACCTGAAAAGAGCAACGCCAACCTTCCGGTTGGCGTTGTATTGTAATCAGTTTCTTGAAGTTTCGTATTCTACATAAAAATACGCTTACTGGGCATCTTTAAATACTTCTGAGAGCTTACTGATCTCACAATCTGTCAGCAGGCGTTTATAAAGCCGCACTTCGTCTATCTTTCCATCAATTGATAATATATCATTTTTCCACCAGCCACCAATTAAGAGGTCGCCATTATCACATGATTTTACCTTTGTAAATGTTCTTGTGGTGGAGGATTGCAACACGCCGTCCAAATATATTTTCTGAACACCACCGGCAAATGAAGCTACGATATTATACCATCTGCCAGGCTGTGTTGGTCCACTGGCATACACGGCGCCTCCCGGGTCGTATGAATATAGTTTTGAACAATCGTCAGTACCCGGAACCACGGCAAAATTCCATTTGTTATCCGAAGGTTGACTTTGCTGTATTGCGAATACATGCGACTGTACAGTTTCATAGTTTGCTCTGCTTACACCGGCATGCCTGCGGTTAATAGTATTTACCATTACCTGGAAAGAAACCGTTATCGTATCTGCATTCAGCTTATTGCTTCCAGGAACTATTAAGTAATCATTAACGCCATCAAAACCTGCGGCTTTACCTGTTCTACCTAAGAAATCTGTTGTAAGGTAAGCCCCATTCTTTGAGGTGGCATTGTTACCATTTCCACTTTCATCATTGAAATTACCATTGAAGGGAAAATAAGCCAACAGACCTTTGGTAAGGTCAGTCTTGCAGGAGGTATCGGGTGGTGGTGGAATATAAATCGTGTCACAATTGCAGGTAGAATCCTGAGCGGGATCGCAATCCTTTTTACATTCTTCGCAATCTTTCGTACATGCCACCACACTTGCAATGACTATTAAGCTTACCAGTATTTTTTTCATGCTATTGAGGGGTTAAATGGACAGATCCCACAAAAATAATAAAGTCTGCCACAGATGCAAACAAAAATGCAAATAACGGCAATAAATACGGTGAATTACACAGTGGGTAAACAAACCGTATATGCGAAGTGAACTTATCGCTGGCATCAAGCCCTCTGTGTTAAAAACGAAAGAAATCTATCCAACCCCTTTCTTTTCTCGGGCGTAAGCGCATAACTGATATGCCCGGTGTAATATTTGTGCAGGTCGAAGACCGGGTATGGGTTTTCAGCCACGGCTTTATCGATATTTTCGAGCCCCAGTTTATTGGCCGCATTAAAATCTGCAATAAAATCATCCGGCAACGGTTTATTGCTCACCCAGGCGGCAAAAACAAAATCTAACCCGGTCATTTTGATCCAGGCTTCGCCCAGGTCATACATATAAGTTGAAACCTTCCGCTGTTCCAATGCCCGGTCGCCAATGACTACGCCCGCGGTGGTTCCTTTGATAGATGCCCGGTAATCAGACCGCGTATCAACGAGCTCCGGTTCAATTTGCCAGTATTTACGTAACAACAGTTTAGCAAGAGCCACGGAAGTCCGGCTCTGGTAATCGAGTAGTACTCTTTCTATCTTTTCTATCGGAACTTCACTAAAAATGCCCACGGAAGCCACCGGTCCTGTACATCCTATACAATAGTCGGTAATGATATGATGCTCTTTTAGCTGCGGGATCACCGCCACAGGAACCAGGCCCACATCAATTGTTCCCTCCACCAGCATCCTTGCTACATTGGCCGGGTAATCTTCTATCAATAATAGCTTATCCGCCACAGGCGCACGCTGAATTCCATAAATTAAAGGCTTCGTATTGAGATAATTAACAATTCCAACCTTAATCTTATTCAATTGAATTAATTTTGCGGTCACAAAGGTACTCGACGAGCCTTAAAACAACAATTGTTCATGGAACTAAACGCACTCACGGCCATTTCTCCGGTTGACGGACGTTATCGCCACCAGGTTCAACATTTAGATGACTATTTTTCCGAATTCGCGCTCATAAAATACCGCGTACTGGTAGAAGTAGAGTATGTGCGGTTCCTGGCCGACAAAAAATTCTTCACCCTTACCCCCGCACAGAAAAAAGCTTTGCAGGAAGTTTGTGAGAATTTCTCCATTGAAGACGCTCAAAAGATAAAAGACACAGAAAAGATCACCAACCACGACGTAAAGGCCGTGGAATATTTTCTGAAACAAAAAATGGCTGCGATCGATGCTGAAAACCTGCAGGAATGGGTGCACTTTGGGCTGACCTCGCAGGATATTAATAATACGGCCATTCCGCTCTCATGGAAACAGGCCATCGAAAATGAATACCTCCCTGCCCTGCTGAACTTCAACCGGCAGCTGGAGATCCTGGCTACCGACTGGAAGGAAGTTTCCATGCTGGCGCATACGCATGGACAGCCAGCCAGTCCAACCCGCCTGGGAAAAGAGATCATGGTCTTTGTAGAACGCATCGGCAACCAGGTAGAACAGATCATAAACATCCCTGTTACCGCCAAGTTTGGTGGGGCTACCGGTAACTTCAATGCCCATTCGGTGGCCTTTCCCGAAAAAGACTGGATTGCCCTGGGCAACGAATTCGTGGAAGGCGTGCTGGGTTTGCAACGTCAGCAGTTCACTACACAAATTGAACACTACGATAACCTGGCCGCGCATTTCGATTCCATGAAGCGTATCAACAACATCCTGATCGACCTTTGCCGCGATATGTGGACCTACATTTCCATGGACTACTTTAAACAACGCACGCTGAAGGGCGAAGTAGGTTCCAGCGCCATGCCGCACAAGGTTAACCCCATCGATTTTGAAAATGCGGAAGGTAATCTGGGTATTGCCAATGCGCTGCTCGAGCACCTGGCTGCCAAATTACCGGTAAGCCGTTTGCAACGCGATCTTACCGACTCCACCGTATTGCGTAATATCGGTGTTCCTTTTGCACATATCATACTCGCTATAAAATCCATTGAAAAAGGATTGGGCAAACTGGTATTGAATGCCGCCGCTATTAATTCCGACCTGGAAGATAACTGGGCGGTGGTGACCGAAGGCATTCAAACCATCTTACGCCGCGAAAATTATCCTCAGCCATACGAGGCATTGAAAGAACTCACCCGCGGTAAAAATGGCATTAACCAGGAAACCATTCACCAGTTCATCGACGGACTCAAAGTTTCCGCCGCCATTAAAAAAGAATTGAAAAAGATCACGCCGCAGAATTATACGGGGGTGAATCCTGAATTTTAGACTAATGTGATGATGTGATAATGTGATGATTGAATACAATTATTTAAATGCTTTCGCGTGAAGTTCCATCAAGTACGGACTGCTGAACGTTGAAGCATTATCAAATTATCAAATTATTGAATTATCACATTATCACATTGGTATCGTGTATCTCCACCACAAATTGCCACCCAGGCTGGAAAGCAGAACAAACCCATTCTTCTCCACCACTCTGATAGATGGTTTATTGTCGGCACGCGTTTCGGCAAATACCGTTTTTATATCAGGGCGGCTGGCCGCCCATTGCAACAAGCCTTTCACGGCTTCAGTCATGTACCCCTTGTTCTGCATCGCCGGCATGGTACCATAACCGATCTCCACCTCGCCACTGGCTGTAGGCACCCCTTTAAATCCTATCTCTGCTACGATCACTTTGCTTTGTTTATCTACCACCAGCCAGAAGGTATGGAATAAATAATCGTCGCCGGCCCTTTCCATTGCGGGCAGCGTAATTTGCGAAACCCTGCTTGCAACCGGGGGCGAAACAGTACGGCCGAATGGCGTTAGCCCCAGGGCTTTTTCCAGTTGATCGCCTGCTTTCAGGTACAATTCCAATTGATTGATTGTAAGTGGAAATAAATGAAGCCTTTCTGTTTCTATAACGTTCGGATTGTGGCTGGTAAAATAACACAGCATTTTATTACCTTCCCTGATATCGGGTTGTTTTTTGAACCCACTCCGCAACAATACTTTTTGCGATGCAATATTCTCCTGTTCTGTAATGGCCACGATCTGCGGCAGCTTCATTGTGTCAAAAGCATACCGGCGGCCAGCCAGGGTGCTTTCCGTAGCATACCCCCTGCCCCAATAATCTTTCAGTAAAGCATAGCCTAATTGTATTTCGGTGTGCCGTTTTGGATCGGTAGTTTCAACAGGAATAATAGCAAAGGAGCCAACGAAGGTTCCGGAATCTTTTTCCGCCATGGCCCAGCGGCCCATCAGTGGATGTTGTTCGTAGAACTGGATGTTCCGCCTGAGAAAGATCAAACACTCCTGCCGGTCGCGCGGTTCGCGGATGTATCTCATGATCTCGGCATCTCCGTTGATAGCGAAGAAATTGGCTTCATCGGCCAATGTATAGCGACGAATAAGCAACCGGTTTGTTTCGAAAATAACCATACCACCTGATTAGATAATGTGATAATTTGATAATGTGATAACGGCCTATTGCGAAAGCTTCTTTTAAATGCTAACCTAACGCGAAGCACCCGCACAACTTGTATTTAATTATCAAATTAGCTAATTATCATATTATCACATTGCTCTACACTGCTTCTTTATGGATCTCACTGGTAAAGTGGAACTCTATATCGGGGTTATTGGTGCGTTCGGTATTCAGGAACCATTCGCTTTGGGCGAGGTACACCAGGTGCCCGTCTTTATCGGTGGCGATATTGTTCGATTTAAAGCGGGTGAAATCATCCAGCTTTTTAGGATCGGCACTGGTGATCCAGCAGGCTTTGTAATAAGGCAAGGCCCTGAACTCGCACGAAGCACCGTACTCTTGCAACAGGCGGTACTGGATCACCTCGAACTGCAGGTCGCCCACACAGCCAATGATCTTTTTATTACCGCCGAACTGTGTGAACAGCTGCGCAACACCCTCATCCGTAAGCTGCAAAAGACCTTTTTCCAGTTGCTTGGTTTTCATCGGGTCTTTATTGATCACCTCTTTAAATATTTCAGGCGAAAACGAGGGAATGCCGGTAAAGTAAAAATTTTCTCCTTCAGTGAGCGTATCGCCGATCTTGAAGTTGCCGGTATCAAACAAACCCACCACGTCGCCAGGGTATGCTTCTTCAATAACATCCTTGTCGCGGGCCATGAAAGTATAAGGGTTACTGAACCTGACATCTTTATCGAGCCGTACGTGATGGAAATATTTGTTCCGCTCGAACCGGCCGCTGCAAACCCGTAAAAACGCAATACGGTCGCGGTGTTTGGGATCGAGGTTGGCATGGATCTTAAAAATAAAGCCAGAGAACTTGTCTTCTGTCGGCGGAATATCGCGAACAGAAGTAGGCCGCGGACGTGGAATGGGTGCAATGCGGATGAAAGTATCCAGCATTTCCTTTACTCCGAAGTTGTTGATGGCGCTGCCGAAGAAAACAGGGGCTACTTTACCCGACAGGTAATCATTGACCGGCAATTCGCCGTAAACGCCTTCAATGAGTTCGACGTCCTCGCGTAAGATGGCTGCATCCTTCTCGCCCAGTTTTTCGTCGAGCACGGGCAGGCTCAGGTCAGAGATCTGCACCGCATCTTCATCATCGGTAACCTTGGTATTGGCGGTGAAGAGCAGCAGGTTCTTATCGTGCAGGTTATACACTCCCTTGAAGTCCTTACCACTGTTGATGGGCCAGGTCATGGGGTGCAGGGAGATCTTCAATTCATTTTCTATTTCTTCCAGCAGGTCGAACCGGTTCTTGCCATCGCGGTCCATTTTGTTGATGAACACGATCACCGGGGTGTCGCGCATGCGGCACACTTCCATCAGGCGGCGGGTCTGTTCTTCGACCCCGTTCACGCTGTCAACCACCAGGATAACGCTGTCGACGGCTGTAAGGGTGCGGTATGTATCTTCCGCAAAATCCTTGTGACCAGGGGTATCGAGCAGGTTAATTAAAATATTTTTGTACTCGAAGCTCATTACCGACGTGGCCACCGAGATACCTCTCTGGCGTTCTATTTCCATAAAGTCGCTGGTAGCGTGTTTTTTGATCTTGTTGCTTTTTACCGCGCCGGCCGTTTGAATGGCGCCGCCGAACAGCAGGAATTTCTCGGTAAGGGTTGTTTTACCGGCGTCAGGGTGCGAGATAATAGCAAAAGTGCGTCGTTTATGAATTTCGTTGTTGTATTTCATTGTGTTATATACTTTCAGGAGGCAAAATCGGTCTCCCGAAAATTGCCGCAAAGGTAAGGTTTGCCGCGGGATTTTTTGGTGTCTTTCACAGACTATTACTACCCGTTTGGTATGCAAACTGTTAAAAATCAGACTTAATAAAATAAGTGCCGCAAAAAGCAGTTTAACAATAGCCCAAACCGCCATTCATGAAAAAAAAGATCGCACTGGCCGCGCTGCTTTTCAGTTTCATCTTTTCACAGGCTCAAACGCCCGATGCCCTCGTGCGGGCCGTACGGGAAAACCTAACCTCCACCAGTTAAACGAACGATTGTCTGCCGAAGAAAAACAATTGCTCGAAAAAATCTGCCAGTCGAAGGAAAAGACAAACTTCTCACGCGGGGGTTGTTATAGTCCGCAAAGTAAGGAGATCAACGCTGTTCTTTCCGAAAATCTATCTCACCTGGCCAATTTGGTAATAGAACAGTGTCATTTGGCAAATAGCTTCGCCGCTCCGCATTAGCACATTATCAAATCATCACATCAGAATTCAAATTTCTCCACATTCGCGTCATTCAACATATAATGGATAAACGCATTGTGCTGCTCCCGGGAGCCTTCCGCTTCCCACGTGCCCCAAACGGTTTGCTGGTGCCGGCATTGCGGTCCGCGCCGGAAGCTCAGCTGGTGTTGTTTCATCAATGCTTCATAATGTTCAAAGACCTTGTCGCGGTAGGTACAGGTGATCTTATAGGTATGGGTGCGGTTAATCCGGTCCATCCAGGTTTCAATGACCGTGAACGCCTGCAGGATGCCTACCAGGATGATACAGCCCATCAAAGATGCGTACTGATGGCCTGCACCAACGCCCATGCCCAGGGCCGCCGTTACCCAAATGGTAGCCGCGGTGGTAACACCATTGATGCCGGTGCCACCCATAAAGATCACCCCGGCGCCCACAAACCCGATCCCCGCAACAATGCCGCCGGCGATACGGTCGGGCGAATGCTCATGGCCGATCTCCATGGAAAACATGGTGAACATGGTTGAACCGAGGCAGATCAGCATCAGCGTACGCAAGCCGGCCGATTTACTATGATACTCTCTTTCGGCGCCAATAATGCCCCCGATCAATACAGAGATGAGCAATTTGGTTATTATGTCCAATGTTTCCATGGTTGGTAAGTTGAAGAATTTATGAAACAAGCCCATGCGGGTTCGGGGTTACCAGTTACCCGTTGCCAGCCCCTAAATTCAGCAGGCTAACCCATTGGCAGGCGGTCTGTGTGTTTGCCCGGTAACCGGAAACCGGTAACTCGTAACAGCTAACTTAAAGCGACGACACCTGAAACATGTAACTTGTAACCCTGAAACTAGTATCTTGGCCCCATGTTTACCATCGAAAACCAACAGATCAAAGCCGTTATCAAAGCCAAAGGCGCCGAGCTTACCCAGTTAGTTCACAAAGAGCACCAGCTCGATTATATGTGGGCCGGTGATCCTGCTGTTTGGGGCAAACATTCGCCGGTATTGTTCCCTATAGTAGGTGCATTAAAAAATAATACCTATTTCTGTAACGGGCAGAACTACCAGCTGCCGCGGCATGGTTTTGCGCGCGACAAACAATTTGCCATTGAAGAGCAAAAGGCCGATACCATCACCTTTCTGTTGCGCCACGATGCAGAAACGCTCACTGTTTTTCCATTTCCGTTTGAATTCCGCATCCGCTATACCCTGGTCGAAAACGCCCTCGCAGTGGCCTATGAAGTACTGAATACCGGCGATAACGTCATGTATTTTTCCGTTGGCGCCCACCCGGCGTTTAAAATACCGCTGGTGCCAGGCACTGAATATACCGATTATTATCTCCAGTTCAATCAAACGGAGACCGCCCCCCGCTGGCCTATTTCACCCGAGGGACTGATTGAATCGTCGCCACTGCCGTTACTTGAAAACAGCAACCGGCTGAATTTGTCGAAAGACCTATTTCAAAAAGACGCACTGGTTTTCAAGGGAATGAGTGCTACGATTGTCACTTTGGGTTCCGGTAAAACAGATCATGGTTTCCGTTTCGATTATCCGGGCTTTCCATTTCTCGGCATCTGGGCAGCCAAAAACGCCGATTTTGTTTGTATCGAACCCTGGTGCGGCATTGCCGACAGCGTAAGCACCAACCAGCAGCTGCAGGATAAAGAAGGGATCAATAAACTGGAAGCGAGTGAGTCCTTCACCCGAACATGGACTATTACTTTATACTAATGTAATAATGTGATAATATGATGATGTGATGATGCTTACATGTAACAGTCAATTATCAAAGGCTACCTCACGCGAAAGCTATAGCAGTAACTTGTATTTCAATTATCACATTATCAAATTATCAAATTAGCTAATTATTCCAATGGTCATCGAACACAACCACTTAACACACTGACTATTTAACAATTGGAGCGTTCAATTTACATTTGGTCATGCGCCGTGTTCTCGAAATACTGAGCAGTAGCCTCAACCTCACCTGGCAGGAATTCAAAAGCCATAAGATTCGCACCTTGCTGTCGCTGACCGGGGTGGCCTTTGGTATTTTTTGCATCATCAGCGTGCTGGCTACCGTCGACAGTCTCGAATACCAGGTTCAGAAAGACATCAAGGCCCTGGGCACCAATACCGTTTACATCGATAAATGGGTGTATGCCGGCGGTCCCGACTATCCCTGGTGGCGCTATGTAAAACGCCCTGCTCCCACCTACGAAGAAATGCAACTGGTTAAACAAAAAGTACCGGCAGCCGCCAATGTAGCCTTCAATATCAGCACTACAGGTTATGTGGGTTTTGAGAACGATGTGGTGAACAATATCAATTATTACGGTATCACCGAAGAATTTGTAAATATTCAACCGGTAGAGATCCAGATCGGCCGCTACCTGCAACCCGCCGATTACGATTTTGCCGCCAACGTGGTTGTGCTGGGTTACACCGTTGCCGAAACCCTGTTCGGCAAAGCAGAAAAAGCTCCCGGCAAAACGCTTGTCCTTAAATCGGGCAAACGCGCCCTGGTGGTCGGACTGATCAAAAAACAGGGCCGCGGAATAGTAGGCGGCTGGGAGTACGATAACAGCGTTCTCATGCCGCTGGGCTTTATGAAACAAATGGTGCGGGAAAAGAACAGCAACCCCATCATCATGGTGCAGGGTAAAGAATCGGTGCCCATGGAGCAGCTACGTGATGAGCTCACAGGCGCCATGCGTTCCATCCGCAAATTAAAACCCACCCAGGAAGACGATTTTGCCCTGAACGATATCGACGCTTTCAGCAGTTTTGCCAGCAATATCTTCAGCGGCATCAATAAAGGCGGCTGGGCCATTGCCACGCTTTCGTTGATCGTAGGCATGTTCGGCGTGGCCAATATCATGTTCGTGACCGTGCGGGAACGCACGCCGCAGATCGGACTGAAAAAGGCCATCGGCGCCAAACGCTCAGTTATCCTGACCGAATTCCTGCTTGAAAGCGCGTTCCTTTGCATCATGGGCGGACTGCTCGGGCTGATCGTCGTATTCTTGCTCACCCTCGCCTCACAGGCCATCTTTGGATTTGCCGTGTTCATCGCTCCCAAGATCCTGATCCTGGCCATCACCATTTGTATCATCGTAGGCGTATTAGCCGGCATCATCCCCGCGTCTATTGCCGCAAAAATGGATCCCGTTGTTGCGATACGCAGCAAGTAAATTAATGTGATAATTAGCAAATGTGATAATTTGATAATTAAATAGCAATTCCTGTCACAAACTATTGTATTGCTCTCGCGCGAGATTAGCCTTTAATAAAGACTATTACCCTGTAAGCATTATCACATCATCACATCATCACATCATCACATCATCACATTAGCTAATTACCATTGCTTATATTTGCAAAGTGAGTATTACAATCCTGGCAATCGAATCTTCCTGCGACGAAACATCCGCAGCCATCATCCGCGACGGGGCCATCCTGTCTAATTTTATCGCCAACCAAACCGTGCACGAACAATATGGTGGCGTTGTGCCCGAACTGGCTTCCCGCGCCCATATGCAGCATATAGTGCCCGTTATTCAGGCAGCCTTACAAAAAGCAGCACAGGCGGCTGGTGAACCGGCCAATGAAGCCGCTGCACATACCCTGTTGCAGTCGGTAAACGCGATCGCCTTTACGCAGGCGCCCGGACTGATAGGCTCCTTACTGGTAGGCGCGCAATTTGCCAAATCACTGGCACTGGCCCTGAATGTACCACTCATCGCCGTGCACCACATGCAGGCGCACGTGCTGGCTAACCTCATTGAGGATCCCAAACCCGAATTTCCCTTCCTCTGCCTCACCGTTAGCGGCGGCCATACCCAGATCGTATTGTGCGAATCGCCCCTCTCCCTGAAAGTGATCGGTGAAACCATGGACGATGCCGCCGGTGAAGCCTTTGATAAATCGGCCAAACTGCTGGGCCTGCCCTACCCTGGCGGACCGTTGATCGATAAATATGCACGGTCGGGTAACCCAAACCGGTTTAAATTTCCTGAACCGCAAATACCCGGATTGAACTTCAGCTTCAGCGGACTTAAAACTGCTATCCTGTATTTTTTGCAGGAGAACACGGCTGCCAATCCCCGCTTTATAGAGGAGAACCTGGCCGATATCTGCGCTTCCATCCAGCACCGCATTGTGTCAATTCTGCTGAACAAGGTAAAAGCAGCCGCCCTTACCACAGGCATCGATCAGATCTGTATTGCCGGTGGCGTATCAGCCAACAGCGGACTGCGCAACGCGTTTACTGAAATGGGTGAGAAATACAAATGGAAGACCTTCATCCCTGCCTTCCAATATTGCACCGACAATGCGGCCATGATCGCCATGACTGCACACTACAAATACCTGGAAGGTGATTTTGCTGATCTGAGCGCCAGTCCAACTGCGAGAGCTGAATGGTAAAGCCAATTAGCTAATAAGCTAATGTGCTAATAAGCTAATGTGCTGATTAGCTAATGTGCTGATTAGCTAATGTGCTGATTAGCTAATGTGCTGATGTGCTAATTTCTCCCATACCTCATGACTCGCTATTGTCCGCATACCGTCAAACTATTAACGAATACTGAGTAAGTATAAACTTTGAACTGTGAACTTTGAACTTTGAACTTTGAACTTTGAACTTTGAACTTTGAACTTTAAACTGTGAACTTCGAAGAAGAATGCCAAATTCCTATTTCCAATTCAAACAATTCACGATCCACCAGAACCAATGCGCCCTTAAGGTATGCACCGACGCCTGTATCCTTGGCGCCTGGTTTTCGGCCAAGATCCCGCAATACGCCACGGTGCTCGATATCGGCAGCGGTACGGGTTTGCTCATGATGATGCTCGCTCAACGCTCCCAGGCCGAGATCCACGGCATCGAGATCGACCTGGCCGCTTACAGGCAGGCAAAGGAAAACATCAGCCAGAACGCCTGGGCAATGCGTATGAAGGTGTTTCCGGGCGATGCCCGCACCTTCCACTTTCCATTGCAATATGAATTCATTATTTCCAACCCGCCATTCTTTGAAGACGATCTGCAATCGACCGATGACCGCGAGCAGATCGCCAAACACAGCAAACACCTTACGCTTGAAGAATTGATCCAGGTGATCGCTGACAACCTGCAGCCGCATGGCGCCTTTGGCATTCTGCTTCCCTATCACCGCTGGGAGTATTTCAATACCCTGGCCACCCGGTATAATTTCTCGTTAACCGAAAAGCTGTTCGTCAAACAGAGCCCACGACACAATCATTTCCGCGCCATCCTGCATTACACCCGCAACCAGGACCATTTTGCGCCCACCTTTGAACTTACCATCCAGCAAGCCGATGGTAATTATACGCCGGAGTTTGTGGAGCTGATGAAAGATTATTACTTGTATCTGTAAAGAAAGTAGTTTAAAGTTTTATGTTCAAAGTTTTAAGTTTAAAGAACTATGCTTGCAACTTAAAACTTTGAACTTTAAACTTAGAACTTAAAACTTAGATTATAGATGGCAAAGGGGTTAATACCAACATATACATCAAATGACCCGGAATTACCCTGGTTGTCCGCAATCTGAACATAATCCTGGTATAGCCCGGGAGTAGTCCAATGGATAGTGACATACAGGGGACCTGCCGCCGGATCGGTATTCTGCGCCACTATTGTGCCCGAAGATACGCTCCAGGTATAAGTAGCGCCAGGCGCAACCGGTGTAGCGTAAAATGTGTAGTTGGATGTACCGGAGATCACATGTTCACCGGTGATAGGAATGTTTGCTGAAAATGCCGGAGTGGTGAACGCAAAGGAAAGAAGAACAAGAACAGATAAAATGCTTGTTTTCATAAAATGGTTTTTGGTTAATATGAAAAACGTTCAACTGGAAATAAAGATAACTGAAAAAGGATCTTGCATTTGCATAACAGTTAGTTTGTTAGTCACACCTCGTTGGCATTCCTGTCATTCATAACCCGTAACCGAAAATCATTAAACCTTATAACATGATAATCAGCAACATAAATAGCATTGTAATATATATTCGTAAACTATAAGGTAAAAATCGAATATTTGTTCATCCGTATCCGTTTGAAAAGCGGTGAAACACGCTGATAGGCGACCAGGACCAAACCTTGTCTGATTGTTGATTCCCGTGTTAAAAACCGAAACATACATGAAAAGCAAACCGTGTTTTTGTTTTCCCTTGCTACCGTTCGTATTGCTGCTTGTATTTGTTGCGTGCAACAAAGCCGATCATCCAGAGGAAGAAACTGATGAAACTAAAAATGCAACCAGTACGACCCCGTTGTTAGTAAACTCCGCCCGATGCCCCAATGCCCCCAATTACGGGGACACGATCATTTTTACAAAACCGAGGATTGGCGGCGATATTTTTGTTTCACCTGTCAATAACATAGGCGTTCCGGGAACGTATTTGTCGTGGCCCGAAGGGCTCAGGCTCAACAGGAGCACGGGAGCCATTAACGTATCGCAAAGTGAAACCGGTGTCCGTTACAATATTGCTTTCATTAAAGACGGCACCAAGGATACCTGTGTAAGCCAGCTCATCGTTGGCGGTATGACCTACCTGGATCATATCTATGTGCTCGACCAGAACGATACGCTTGCCAAACCCATCTTTAATGCTGATCCTTTTGGTCCTTCGATCTGCGACAATAGCGACGATACCGATTATCCCGACAATAACAGTAACGGCAATGCCAAATGCGTATTCGATGATGCAGTGCCCGGCTCAAGAGCCAATGACCAGCATTTACGCGTACGGTCAACGAGCGGCATCATTAACCTGAAACGATCAGTAGCCGAAGGCCTGTTTGGCATTAACCCCAGGAACGGTACTAGCAAAATAATTCCGATAGAATATAAACTGAACGATGCCAGTCAGCGGGCCGCCCAGCGGATTACCGTACAGGTGATCTATTATGACAAGGCATCGAACATTCCCATTTCCCTGCAACAGGAAATTTCCAGCAAAAATCTCAGCATGTTCTCTTACCAGGTTGTCAATGGAAAACCCAGGCCACCATTGCTGATCATTGCCGGCTTATTGCGTTAATCTTATCTTCGCCAACCCATGATAAAAATGGCGCGGGCAATTTTACGGGATTTGACATGGAAAGGCTGGCTGCTGCTGGCCGGCTGGCTGGTTTGTTCATACCATACCGGTAACCCGGACGATCCCGGGGCACTACGGGCCATGTACAGCAAGGCCAACCGCCTGTTCAATACGCCGAATCCCACCGACCTGAGTGACAGCCTTGCCCTCGAAGCCTTTCAGCAGGTGCTGGATATGGCGAAGCAAGCAGGATCGGCGCCGGATTCCATCCTGTTCTATACCCATTTAAAAAAAGGCATCCTGCTCGATGTAGCTACCCGTTATACGCAGGCCATAACAGCCTACAGGCAGGCATATAACATAAAACAACGGAATCCGCAATGGAGCGATTCGCTGTTGTTTGAAGTAGCAGCACATATCGGTTCTGCTTATTACCACCTGAACAATTTCGATTCGGCCAGTTATTTTCTGCTGTTGGCAGAAACCCTGGCGCAACGTTTTCCTGCCGTGCCCGAAAAAGAACGGCTGTACAATGACCTCGGCGTTCTGTATTATGAGAACGGCAACTATTTACAGAGCCGTAACTACTTTACACATGCCCTGGGCATCATCAATAAGAAGCCTGAAAAAGACGCCGCCTGGGTAGTGAATATCGAGAACAATATGGCAGCCGCCAGTTACAAGCTCGGACAGTTTCAGCAGGCCATTGCCTTATATCAGACGATCTGCTCACGCAACCTGTTCACCAGCCAGATTTTCCTGAATATGGGACTGGCCTATAAAGCCATGGGCAATTATCAACAGGCGCTGCGCTCATTTCACCGGGTAAAGGCCACTACCCTGCCCCAGGTATACAACGAATTAGGCCATACGCACAGCTTGTTACAGCATCCCGATTCAGCCAACTATTATCTTACCCGGTTCGAAAAAGCCACCGGCAATGCAATGCCCAATAGTATTTATACCGGCATGAACCATTTATACCGGGCTGAGTGGCTGCTGCAACTACATCAATATGAACCGGCCTTAGAAAAACTGCAGCAGGCGATCATCCAGTTCAGCGGACATTTTCGCAATAAAGATATTTTTACTGATCCCGCCCGGTTCACCGGCACCTTTACATCATACCGGCTTTTTGATGCCCTCTTTAAAAAAGCCGCTACATTCGAAGCGTTATACGGCAAACAGCGCCAGGAAAAGCATTTGCAGGCCGCCCTGAACACCTATAACAGTGCCATTGCCCTGTTACGCTATATCGAAAAGAGCTATGATACTGATGAAGCGAAATTATTCCTCAAGAACAATAGTCAGCAGGTTTACCAAAACGCGGTGCAGGTTTGTATGCAACTGCATGCCCTGCATCCGGCAGGGGGTTATGCACAACAGGCATTCGTGATTGCGGAACGCAATAAGGCTTCGGTGGTGTACAGCGGTGTAACTGAAAAAGGCATTCGCAAAACAACAGGCATCGATCCCGCATTGTCAATACAGGAACGGAACATCAAATACAACCTGGCGCGGTTGAGCATCAGAACCGATCAAACGCAGGACAGCGCCGCGCTGCTTGCCCTCGCCAGTGAGAAAGCCAGGTACGAGCTGCAGCTTGCACAGTTACAGCATGCAGTTGAGCAGCACAGCGGTTATTATCAACTCAAATACAGCGACAGCTATCCACGCCCGGATTCACTGCAGCCATTGCTTGGGGGCCACCAGGCCGTAATCAGCTTTTACGCCACCGGAAACAGGCTGCATGTATATGTTGTTACACGGTCAGGCTTTCAGGTTACCAGCATCGACTCTTTTGCTTCTATACAACAGGCCACCAGGCAATGGCTTGACGCCCTGCAAAACACCGAAGCGGGCCGGCGTTTCAAAGGCGAGCCGTGGGGCGGACAACTCTACCGGCAACTGATAAAACCAATACAGGCGCTGGCCGGCCATAAGACGGAATGGATCATTATTCCCGACAATATTTTATACTACCTGCCTTTTGAATCACTGCCGGCAGAAGACAAGCCCAATGGCAAAACCTTGTTAGAGACCAATGAGATCAGCTACCAGTTCTCTGCCCGGTTTATTACAGCCGTGCACAAGCGCAGATCAGCGGCAACAGAAACATATGCTACCCTTGCCTTTGCGCCTTTTGCAGCAGGCGGTTTGCCCTTTCCGCATCCTGAATATTCTTTTATGCAACAGCTGCCGGCTTCGGCCAGGGAGATCGCGTTTTTACCCGGCCGCTCATTTACCGGCGCACAGGCAACCAAAGATCAGTTCCTGCAACACCTGCAGCAATACCCCGTAGTGCACCTGGCCACGCATGCAATTGCGGATACCGGCAATAGTGCAGCCTCCTTTATTGCGTTCTACCCGCAAACCAAACAGCCGGCGCAGGATGCGCTTTACCTGGAAGAATTGTATGGATTGAATATGGAAACCACGCAGCTGATGATCATCAGCGCCTGTGAAACGGGAAATGGACAACTCGTGAACAGTGAAGGCGTCTTGAGCCTCACCCGCGGATTTGCGTATGCCGGATGCGCCAGCCTGGTGAACAGTTTATGGAAGGCCGATGATGAAGCCACGGCGGCCATCCTGCATCAATTTCATAATTATCTTCAACAGGGATATACCAAATCAAAAGCATTGCGACAGGCCAAACTCGATTACCTGCATAGCAATGCGTTGCATAAGTCGCCCGGCTACTGGGCGCATCTGATACTGACAGGAGATGCCCGGCCATTGACAAAAGCGGTTAGCGGGGGCCGGTGGTTGCTTGTAACTGGCGGATTGGTGGCAGTATTATCTTTTGGGGTGATGTACTATAAAAGAAGAAAAAAGTCGACGTGGTTTTCCTAGTAATACGGATTAAAAAATTGCTCTGATGTGTGTACTCCGGACTACAGCAGGTTCTGCGTTATCCTTCGTGGTCAATGACGTCGACTTTTATGCGTTCACATCCGTGTTAAACGGATCAAATATTTTGTTACGCTGAACGCTTAAGGCTTAAAGCATAACGCTTCCTTTTGGTAGTGCTCCGCGTGTTTGCTTTTGGCTTTCGGCGTTTTGCGTTCAGCATTTAGCGTTTTGCGTTTAGCGTTCGGCGTTTTAACGTTTGGCATTTTGCGTTAAAGAAGGTAACCGGGGTCCATTGCTGGGTGCCCGGTTACCGACAGAAAACTAAATCAGTGTGTAAATCAGGTCTTTAACTTGTTTCTCTGGTTGCTATTTAATTTAGGGTTTAGGAATACTCTTATGCTTAAAACGTAGCGCCTGACGCTTAACGTTTGATTACGTTAGGTACTTCGCCTTTTGCCTCCAGCATCAGGCGTTTTGCGTAATATGTATGTTGCATCGTGCCCAATGAATATTGTCACGAACGGGATGTACAAAAAAATCGTGAAGAAGGAACCATCCAGGTTTCTCTGCTGTGGCCGTAATACGACCACCCAGGTTTCCAATATCATGATCCGGTCTTCACGAATGGTGAAGCTATTCTCCATGAAGATGGAATCAAGCAGGTTTCTCTGTCGTGGAACCTCCGCCAACTGGCAGAGCACACTCAGGTTTCCGATATCATGATCCGGTCTTCACGGATGGTGAAGCTAAATATCCGTGAAGAAGGAACCATCCAGGTTTCTCTGCTGTGGCCGTAATTACAACCACCCAGGTTTCCGATATTATGATTCAGATCCTCACGGAGGTGAAGAATATTCGTGAAGAAGGAACCATCCAGGTTTCTCTGTTGTGGCCGTAACTACTGCCACCCAGGTTTCCGATACCATGATTCAAATCCTCACGAACGTAAAAGAGAATTAATTTAAAAGAGCTGGTTCTATTTAATAGTAAAAGCTGACTAAAAGAATGTAACCGCGAATCGAACTTTTTTTAAAAAATATTTCAAACTATCTGCCACCCTTGATCTTCAGGATCTGTAGATCGATATTCCCGATCCGGGCAGCCTGTTCGTGGTACAAATGACCCTTGTCGGCCCTGATCTTTGTTAACAAAGCAATGGCCTGTTGGGTGTCGTGGTTGGCCAGGTGAGTTAATGCACCATAAAACTGTGCTTCATCCTGGTAAAGATCATCAGCATTCCGGATGTTGTTCGCCAGCACCTGATCGAACAATGTTGACGCAGAAGCATACTGGTGCAGCTGCAGGTGCGCCATACCGGCCAGGAATAAGGTTTTATTATCATTTAAAGAAGAAGTGCCAATAGTATTGAAGGCGGCGATTACAGACTGCCATTCTTGCTGGCGGTAAGCCTGCTCTATATCAGTGATGGTTGCCTGCCCTCTGGTAGTTGGTAGTGTATACGCTATGAACGCTTCCTGATATACACGTGTTGCGCTTACCGAAAAATATTTATACGCTCCGGCGCCCGCCACGCAGAATAACAGGACTGCGGCTACCCGCCTGAGTGTACGCATTTGCACACGCACACCTTTCTTAGATGGTTGTAATACCTCCGCAGGTTGTATGGTGCGGAAATTTTCTTTGACCGCAGCCACCTGGTCGTAGATGGCTGAATACTCTACTGCTTCCACAGCCAGTTGCAAAAATTCCCATTGACGGCGCGTTTCCTGATCGTTGTTGATCAGCGCTTCCATTTCCCGCATCTCCTTTTCTTCAAGGGTTCTGTCGAGGTAATTGATTAATAGTTGTTCATTACGGCCTTCCATATTAATCGGTCTGTTGGTTTACCATGTTGGCAATAACGGGATTTTGTTTCACCAGTTCCGTTAGCGCCTGCAGGCATTTATATTTTTTGTTACGCACCACCTGTTCATTTTCATAAGGCAGGTGATGTACTATATCCTTCATTGACAAATTCTCATAATAAAAGAGCGTCAGCAATTTTTTGCAGGGTTCGCCCAACTTGCCCAGCACCGCCAGGAATTGTTGTTTTACCTCCCGGTTGGCGATGTATTGACTAACGTCCATTTCAATTCCGTCGCGGCGCGTTTCAAACGCCTTTTCCCGGATACCGCTACGCGTTCTTTTCTTCATTTCATTCAACCACAGGTTTCTGGCAATAGCGGTTAAAAAGGTCTTTACACTGGCTTCTCCCCGGAATTTGCCTTTTTTGACCAGGTCAATGAAAGTGACCACTGTTTCCTGGAAGATATCCTCCGCATCAGGCGGCGTACCGCTGTTAGCCAGGATAAAAGACTGAATTGTTTGGGAATACTGCTGGTAAATGAAAAAAATGGCGTTATTCAACTGATCCCCGCTTCCGATGGCAGCAATTAGTTCTGCATCAGAATACATGTTGCCTTTTATCATTCTCCGATATTAATAGTAAACGCCGGTCCTGGTTTTGTAACCGGCATGATCACTTTTTTAAAGATTTTCAAAAGTTTGCTGACTATTGGGCGTAAAAATAACGCAAGCAAGATTATAAGTGGATTAAAGTTTGTAGAATAACCCATCAATTTGATACAAGTCAACATTTTAAGCGGGGCAATAATGCCAACCCAGCTTAGCCACTAACTATAATAATATATTACATTTTCCGCCTGCTTCGGATTTCGCCGTAAACGTTCCGCCCGAAATTCCATTCTAGCGGAACAATTCGCCGGAATTAATACCTCCAGCCGCAGGGATACTGCCCACCCGGAACAAACCTCCCCCGTTTATGGCGCCAGTAATATCATTTACCCAGACCCGCCGGCAGGCAGGCCGACAAAGGCCAGGACATGGCCCACACTGATCATTTACGGGTATAAAGCGCACCAATAACTGACTGCACAAGGCTCAAAGCCGGTAATTGAGCCATCGGACGTGAACCAATTGGATTGTGCGGAAAATGAACTGAAAAAATAAAGTTTCAGGTAATAAAGGTGAACATACCGGATGATTTCCGCATATATAAATCGCTTTCACTCAAAAACGCATAACCCATATTGTCTACCGGCCATATAGGAAATGCAGGCTGGCATAGTAGTGAATTTTGCCAAAATGACGAAACTACAACCGAATAGGGCAAAACATGAATTGATTGATTTAGAAAATAATAACAAGGTCAGTAACTTGCATTCGGAATGTAGGAACAACCCGGGTTCTTTCGAACGGAGATTTGTAGCGCCCTATCCATGTCATAAATTGTATTGCTTATCATTTTTGCATGCAGTTACAGCCAGCAGCGCATATCCGTGAACATGGATAATGTTTGCAGCTGTATACAACCTGTTAAAACCAAAAGAATGGCAACGCAGTTCTGAATGAATGTGGCTGTGGACGCATATGTGCCCGACAACGGACAGGACACGAATTTGTCAACATTCATTTAAACCGGCGTGTATGCCAAGACAATATAAAAAAGGGGTATTGGAGGCGGTGCGATGGGTCAAAAAAAATATCGATAATCATCCCAACAATGGCACCAGCACGGCTGCAATGGCTCGCATGGCAGGTGTTAGCCGCAATGCGCTGCAGGAAGTGTTCAAAGCAAAATATGGCACATCCATTGGCCAGTATAAATTAAATCTCCGCATGAAGCTGGCCGCACAACACCTTAAGACCGGAAAATCGATCAAGGAAACGGCCATCCTGTTACAGTATTCCTCTGCCAGCTCTTTCTGCAATGCTTTCAGGAGCTTCCATGAAGCCAGCCCTACCGACTGGTTAAAAAATCAAAAGCTGACTAACGCTAACAAACAGGCCAGGAATTAACTACCCTACGCGCAGCCACATTGCACATGATACCGCCTATGTAAGCCGTCTATACATTTACGCCACGAAAGAAGGATTGCTGAATAGCCAGGAAAAGGAATATTGCCTGAGAAGGAGTGTCTTACAACCTCCGATAGCAATCGGAACTTAAATTTATGAAGGCCGTGGTATGACAAAAGCAGAAAAAGACATATATGCTTTCCTGGATGATCATTTGGGGATCTATGACAATCCACATGGCATCGAGTTTATCATGAACATCGATGACTCAGTGTTTGTGATCCACGCACTGAACCCGCCGCCGGAGCCCTATGCAGACTTTGGATTGTTGTACCCCAGCGCTGCCTTCAACATCTTTGTAAGCGATTTTCAGTTCGCCAACAGCCGTGCCCTAACAACTTTGACGCCCGAGCAACTCTGGGACATGTATTATAAAGGCAAGGCCGAGATCTATTGTACCCTGGTAGTGAAGATCATATTTTATGCATTGTATTTTCGCCTGACCAAACACAATACAATGATCGTACGGGATGATTACGACCACGAACATGAAATAGGTGAAGTGTTTACCAGTGCGCACCAGTTCCTGGAGTATACGCAAACCCATTTCCTGCACTATGAAGGATGACCTGGCTGAAACCATGACCCTGCCTGCTGCGCCTTCGCGAAACTTTGATAAAGCGAGGCTTACAGGCTCACCATTAAACGGACCACACAATGACCGATGACAGAAAAAGAGCCAACCGACATGTACTGCAGGCAGTATATGCCTTTAAAGGACTTCTCGACGACCATTGTTGCAATGGCGACTCGGCGGTGCAGCTGTCTGCCCAATTTGGTGTCAGCCGTAATGTATTACAACGAAATTTCAAGACGAATTATGGCGTGGGCATCCGCGACTACAAGATGAAGCAACGTATGGAACGCGCCCGCCAGTTATTGGAGTCGGGTAAAGATGTAAAAGAAGTATCGATGCTATTGAATTACTCGCAGCAACGCGCATTCAGTGCGGCGTTCAAGAATTATTATGGCGTTACGCCTACTGTTTTTGCCCATACCTTGCCGGGGGTGTAAAGATCTTGCCCTACCCGGCTTTAGAGGCTTCGGGCTCCACCACCCACTCGTGAATACCCGTAGCATGCTCAACCGGCAGCTGCACTTCCAGTTTGAGGGCGTTAGTAGTTACCGGTTCAAAGTTCACTGAATTGTACTTGTCTTTTGCCAGCTCATACGCCGATGTATTTTTTACCGGCAGCCATTGCCCGTTTTTATTATAATAGATGGTCCATTTGGCCGGAATTCGGCACCCACCCCAGGGGCCATCATCGAACCAATACACCTTACAGGAAGACACGGTACGCGCGCTGTTAAATTCATACTGCACCCATTCAGTAGTGTTCTTTTTGGGCCACCAGTGGAAGTAAGGTACGGAATTATCTTTTGAATCAACAGGCTCCAGTTGATCATGCACCGCCATTAAGCTCCTTGATTGTATACTCGCTGTTACCTTGCTGGTGTAGGCGATCGTAGGCGCCGGCTGTGGCCGCGCAGCGGCGGCGGTATAGGGTATCCACACCTGCATTTCCCCCGCCCCACGGTTATTCCACGCATAATAAGGGATGGCTGTAACAGTTTGTTCGCTGGTGAGCAGCTCAGTTGAATTTAACTGACGCCTCGAGCTCGTACCTGGCATAGTGATAATATTGACGCCATTTAACAGCTTATCGGTATAACGTACCTGCATGGCCGCATTCTTGTCTACAACAATATTTTGTACGAGGCTATCCCTGTTGTCCCAGCCTTCGAGACAATATACGATTGGTCCCACCTGAATGGCAAAGCGCCCCTCGTTTGCCTTTACTTTTTCATTGGCATAAATAGGTTGCGGTTGCATGGGCAGGTCGAGCATGATCCTGTCGCCTTTTTGCCAGGTGCGTTGCAGCACCGCATACCCTTTTGCCATTTTACAGGTAATCTTTTTTCCATTTATGGTTATGGTTGCTGCAGCCGGTTTGTCGGTCGTTGTATACAGATCACCGGGAACCGGCTCACCCTTAGCCCATCGGGGAATGCGAATATGCAGGGCAAAGGCTGTAGGTTTGGCCAGATCTATTGTAATTGCGACCCGTCCGGCCCAGGGATAATTGGTTTGTTGCGTCAATTGCACTTTGCCTGTCGGCAGTTGGATGGTGCTGCTATTGTTCATGAAGAGATTCACATAAAGATCATTTTTATTCTGCGCATATACATAACCCGGTACAGAAGGCAGAAAGCGCGTCATATTGGAAATACAGCAGGCGCAGGAGAACCAGGGACTGCGGTCATGCTGTCCCACGGAGGCAAGCGGATTCGGATAAAAGAACCGGGTGCCGTTTAACGACATTCCCGACAGTAAGCCATTGTACAGCGTACGTTCCAGCACGTCGATATAGCGGGCATCGCCATGGAGCAGGAACATGCGGCTGTTCCAGTACACATTGGCAATTGCAGCGCAGGTTTCGGCATAGGCGCTCATGTTGGGCAGGTAAAAAGCGTCGCCAAACGCCTCGCCATTATTAGTAGCGCCGATTCCGCCAGTTATGTACAGCTTTTTGCTGACCACATCGTTCCAGATGGCATCGATGGCTTTCAGATAAGCGGTATCGCCGGTAAGTGCGGCAATATCGGCCATACCACTGTACATGTACGCTGCCCGTACGGCATGGCCTACTGCCTCGGTTTGATCAATTACCCGTTTGTTGGCCTGGTTATACTTATCACCATACGGACCACGAACATCCAGGAAGAACCTGGCAAGGTCGAGGTATTTCTTTTTCCCGGTAATGCGATAGAGTTTGGCCAGTCCGATCTCTACGATTTGGTGGCCGGGATAGATCTCTAATTTACCCCAGCCAAAATCTTTTACCAGCAGATCGGCATTCTTCAGCGCAATATTTAACAGATTCTTTTTCCCCGTGGCGTTGTAATGCGCATAGGCAGCCTCGTACAAATGACCGCTGTTATACAACTCGTGGCTTAGGATAGAATCTTTTACCCAGCGCCTGTCCCCAATCCATTCGTGCGGCTTGGCGGGTTTAATGGTGCGAAAGGTGAAGAGGTAACCATCGGGCTCCTGTGCCTGAGCAATGATATCGATGAGAGAATCCAGGTATTTGGATAACGCAGCATTGGGCGCCACCTGCAAGGCATAGGAAGCGCCTTCGATCCATTTGTATACATCGGTATCATCGAATGTGAATTGCGAGCACACCTTGTTCTCACGTTTACCTGCGGCTGCCAGGAAATTATCGATCCGGCCATGCTTTTTACACATCTCCAGGATATAGGGAATAGTTGTTGTTGCGTTCACGTTCATTTTCGGCTGCCAGAACTGATCCGTTACTTTTACCTGGGTGAAGGACACTGGTTGAATAGGATAGTCTTTCAGCTGGGCCTTTGCTTCCATGGCCATCATCATTGATATCGGGACCAGCAGTTTATGTATGTTCATCGTTCTTAGTTTAAGTGCTATCGGTTACTAGTTGCCGGTTACCAGTTACCAGTTACCGGGTAATACAGTTGCCGGTTACCTGTTACCAGTTGCGGGGTAATACAGCTACCGGTTACCGGTTACCAGTTACCGGGCAATACAGTTGCCGGTTACCGGTTACCAGTTGCGGGACTGGGTAGTGCTTTTATTCGGCAATGCCGTTAAGGACACCATTATACAAAGTATTGAATAAAGCAGGTAATGCCACATGACCCACATTTTAAGCTGTTCAGCTAAAATTAAGGGAATGCGGGCGGGATGTGATGGCGTTGGCTAACAGGTTGTTTACGAAAATTGACCGATTTGGATCTTTAACCAACAATGGATAACAACATTCGGTATATTTTGGGTAAAAAGATATCAGCACTTTGTCACTTTGTAAAAAGCAGCACTACTTTTCTCCTTTACAGTTCTCAATTTGGCATATTGAATTTTACTTTATTTGAAGTCAGCTATCAGTTTGCCGTATTTAACTTTACTTTTTCTGTTTTCTATTTTCCATTTGGCGAATTGAATAAATCTTTATTTGAATTCAGTTATTCATTTGCAGATTTGAATAAATCTTTTCTTAATATTAGCTACCAAATTGGCGAATTCCCTGCAACTTTTATTGGATTTGCACGGCATATTGTTGAAAGGAGCTCGTAGTTTGCTTAATTATGACGCCAAATAGCTGAACTGGATACTACTTTATGCAATAGATCTGTCAAAAATGACCAACGAGCTTGCCCATTCGAAAAAAGATTTATATAATTCGATAAAATGACTACTAAATATGAAAATAGTTACTATAAATTCTACAAATTAATTACTGCATTCGACCAATGCTTGAGAGAATTAACAATAATGACTATTGAATTGGAAAAATGTTCGATACAATTTCGAAAATTGAATATTGAAGTTGAGAAATGGTTGATGGCAGCTGGAAAAACGACATCTGGATCGGGCAAATGTTTGGGTAAATGGTTAAAATGAGTACTGAGGTGAGAGTTTGACCATATGATTGATCGCGGTCAAGTTAAGCTGTTCTATTCTTTTCGATTGAACGGAGCTGCTCACGCCTCAATCAACATCTTTACACCTTCCTCCTCAGTAAATGTTGTACCAAAAATCCAGAATGCTATCATTACCATCCCTACCATAAACGTGCAATCCGCATCATTATAAAAGCCTGCCTTATAACGTTCAATGCATCTATTTAACATCCTTGTCAACTCAGATCCACTGAAGTTCTCGCATTCAACTCCCTCAAGCAAGGCATACCAAAACAAAAACATCTCCCTGATCAATAACCCTTTTTCGTCTTCCGATTGTGATTGTTTTGCCTTTACATCAATTAGTAAGCTGTTTACGTTTAACATGAATTATTTAATATCTGTTATTTAATAAATGCCGTTACCAATACGAGGCACCCGATTTGCAACCGCGCCTCTTATAGTAACATCATATCCGAAAACAATTACGGTTATCTCAAATTGACCGGTACGTGTTATTATTCATCTTTGTCGTTTTAAAGTTACTTGCCCAAGCTTTACTTTGCTTTTAGTCACTAGAATTACTCTCTTTTTTCTCTCTGTCATATATCCGCTTTGAAGCTTTACCGATAAATCTTCATCATCACACATTAATAAAATTGTATCGGTAGACAAATACTGCCACTTACCCTTGCATGTTGAGTAAACTTCCAAATACTTTTGAGTAAGAGCAAATGAGCTATCCTTATTAAGAAGCAAGCTGTATTTATAATCTTTACCTGCTTTGAAGTAATGACCACTCAAGTCTTTAGATACGGAAACAGTTTTACAACACGTAAGAACCGCAGCCAATATTAACAGAAGATTGTTTCTCATCGTTTATAATAAATTGTAGGTAAATCTTTTAAAACAAATGCTGACGGCAAAGGAGTAGACAATGTGCTTGCCTGATGTGGATATACCCTGATCAAATCAATCTTTATGCTGCTTATATTAGTTGTAAATATAAGCTCTTGCATTTCTCAACTCCGTACACCCTGGTCTTATAACGTACTGTATACAATCTTTCAGACAAGTGAAGAACTAAACTTCTTGGACATAAATTTAAACAACGCCGCTAATCGTTCCAGCTCTAAAAAATCTGTAGTAAAATCTTCCTTCACTAAAGAGTTCAAAAAATCAACGTCATCATTCAAAGAGCCGACTGTTAAGCTAGGTTCAGTGGGAAAGCTACTTAAGCTTTCAGTTGGAATATTCCAATACCAATCATTATCAAATGATAATTCGTTGATATCCTTTTTACGTAATCTTTCAATCAAATTTTTCAAAATTGACTCTAAGGCATCTATTGTAATTTCTTTCATGAGAAGTTATTTAATGTCTTTCGTAGTAAGAATGTGTCTCAGAGCCACTAATCCTCCCATACTGTTTTACGTAATTGCCTTCAATAAAATAGATGCCCTTACTCAGTGAACCGGAATTAGATTGCATTGTATGGTATGACAGTTTTGTTGTTATTCCTTTTTATCGTTTTAAAGTTTAAAACCACAGCGATCACCGCGGTCTTGTAGTTATAAATCAGATAAAAAGTTACTGCTGTGGCATGGTCTGTCTGACCTTCCGTTTAGAATCATAAAAAATAAGCCCTTTTCTCGTGATCTTAAATACCTCGTTGTCGAAGACCTTGTAATTAAAAAGCGAGTCATTATAAGCAATTCGCAATGTATACTTATCAAAAGCATCGGACTTCGGATAAAGTTTTTCAGTATATAAAGTATCCAATAACCTTGAGGCTAAAAGCGGATCAGCCGTCCTGTCAGCAGTGAATCCTAAAAAGACATCCTGAACAGGTTTTTTGATCGATACCGATATTATTGAGTCACATTTTTGTTTTGCATGTAAGGTATCGTTAACAAAAATTAAGCATTCATAATACTCCCGGTCAAAATCCGGAGTTACAATGTTTAAGTTTACATTATCACCCCTGTTAATATTATTATCCTGCTGAACTTGTAAGCGAAGTAGTTTCTCTTTGTAATGACTGTTCAGTGTTACAGTATTTTTACCGCTTTTGTGCCATCTGCCAAGTGAATATTCATTATCAAACTGGAAGTGATAACGATAAAAAAATGTCGAGTCCTTATTCAAAGTAAAAACGTATGGTATCCGCCGAGAGGAATACTCACCGGATATCTCGTTCGAACAGAACATGCCGAGAATACAACCGCAAAATAAATATAAGCTTATTGATTTCATTTTTTGTGATCTTTTAGCCATTTTTCAAAGGCTCTCGGACCAAAGCCCTTGTCCTTGCTACATATAAATTCGGGTCACTCACTGAAGTTCAGTGTACTTTAATGGGCCCAACTAGTGTTCCGGTTCTCTGAACGTTTTGAGAACCTCATTTTTAGCTGTTTATTATTTCTTCGTCTAATCGTCCCGATATTATGGCCTTTTCTAAATGACCGACTGTAAGTATTTTTCTCGTTCGTTTATTTTTCCCAGTAATTAATTTCCCCAACTCCGATAAAAAAACATTTCTTTCTGGTCCAAAATATTCTGCTGCCATAAATTTGGAGATATCAACATTAAAGCTTTTACCAAAGGCAAGTAAAAAATCTACAGCATCATCGCCTGTTACTCCTAAGTGATCTTCGATTTGTGCTTCTCTTGTTACTTCATCGGCGTCTATAGCCGCATGCTTTACAACAAAGGATTTCAGTTTATTAAATATTTCATTATTCATAGCCCTTACTTATTTTTAGGACGCTCTATTGTTAGCCTCAGCTGTATTTTCTAATTCTGTTAAAGTGCTAATAATCTTATCTCTTTTTACGGGATCAATAAAAGAAGCCGTCGTATTAATATAGACGGCCTCCTGCATACCATTATTTTGCAATATATTTAGATAGTTATCTGCCCTTCAAAGACACTACTTATTCTTCAAAATCAATAGCGCCATAAAATTTTGAAAAGTTGTTTTTGACGGCCAATTTTGTCAAAAAATTTGAAATCTTTTCAAGTTCCTTAGGAAAAGCGGTCCCAACTATTCGTTTATATTTTGCATTGTATGAAATAATCATAGTCTTTGATGGTTTTTCGGTAGAAATGTCTTGTTGCACTGCAACAGAAGTCCAATTACACTTCCTCAACAAATTGACAAACATTTTATAATCCTTATCATTTAAGGTACCCTTAAACGAACCGGACCTTAAAGTATCAACTTTGTTCTCGTTTAAATAAATTATTCTAACAAGTTCAATTCGTTTATCCTTGTAGATGTTTAAGAAATTTCAGGAGCTGTTTTATTTGATAAGCCTGAATGAAAAGTAAAACTTTCAAGCACTAACATTTATTTGCTTAGAAATAAGTATCATTAAAAATAATACAGAGCAAATCCATGGCTTCATATTGTCTTATTGTAGTTAATAATTTTAAAATATACTTCTTAAAATCAACATTAGAACCATAAATACGAGAAGATAAACCACCAATTTATGAACTTTGTTGCATTTTTTTTTCTTTACATAGAATTCAGATGTAACTTCTTTATCATAAGGAAGTAAATAAACCCATGTTGAAGACGGATTAGATGACAACTTGTATCCATTGCCAATATCAAGCTGTATGTGCAAAATTATTTTTATCGCCAACGAAATAAAGAAAATATAAACGCTGATCGAAAATAAAACATCCATCTCTTTTTTACTTATTTGATTTGTTTGTTTGGGTAACTAAAGGCACAAAAACTTCAAATTTAAAATTTAATCCCATTCCTATGCTATAGCCGTAAGAAACGCCCGCTATCGTGGCATTGTCATTTATATCCCCGCAAGAAACTGCTATACCTGAGATAATCAAAACAAAAACCAATACTTCTTTATACCCATTACCAATCGATTAAATTATTATATTTTACAGGATTATATTCAGTGCCCAAAGCTTCTTCAAAATAAACATTACTGATAGGCTCCTTCCACATATAGATCTGGTACATATTTCTATGTGCCGTTAGCTGGCCTGGCACTCTTTCTCTATCATCGACCATATGGTACAATGCAGACGTTGCACTAGTAGTATTCTCAGCATAGATCAACAGGTTACTTCCTGTTTCATCAACATGTATATCTATCGACATAGAAAACAAGGCCCAGTTAACGTGGGCCATTGCTTATCTGGAAATCATTTAAACTTTGTGGTATTAATCCCTTAACAATAGAAGAATACCTGAATAATATTTGACTCATCGCACATATCGAAAGGTACCACCAGGAGAATCCATTTCATATATGTACTTCTGGGATGTATCAATTGACTTAAACTTCTTTTTATATTTCTTTTTATCCAGGTTATAAATCCGAAGTATATTGAATAGCTCTCTAAACCATGACTTCTTAAACTCTATGGAATAGTGGTAAGTAAGATGTTTATTATTAACATACTCATTATAATCAAATTCCAATAAAATAGTTCTAGCAGTATCGGTCATCATTTTGGCATAATCCGTCTGCTTTAATACTAAATTACCAGGATAATAACTTGACGCTATAATATCTTCCGTATTACTCGATGTAACTCTAATTTTAAAATTAGATATCGTGTTAACAGAAACACTTTCGTCAATTACAATAATCAGATCAAGGTTCTTATTATTTTCCTGACTATAAGCACGAGGAATTGAGACTAAAGCCAAAATCAAAACAAATATTTTTAGCATATAAAATATTACTATTATTGATTAATTATTCTCGTTACTGCCTTACGTGTTAATTCAAAAGAAGGTGTCACTCCGTAATAATAACCTACTATACCGACTGGTCTATTAGGAACAGATATACTTCCATCTGTACCTCGAATCACATTTGCTGCCTCAACCTGACCAAGCGGGCCTACAATGATATTTGTCCCGTATTGAGCAAATGTCGGCCTATCAACATTCGACGGAAGATTCGCTGATTGAGGATATGCTTTCCCATCTACAATCTTGACAGTTATTGGATGAGAATGAATAGTAGTTTCAACGTCTGCAACGCCTTTGCCTTCTGGCAATTTAGGCAAACTAGATTCAGCAGTTTGCACTCCATCTACAATTTCAGGCTCAGGCCCGGTAACACCTCTTACCACCGTTCCATCTTTCATTACAAGAGAGGATTCTTCTTTTAAACCTCCGTTAGCTTCTGTTCTCCTGATCACATCCAATGCTTCCCTTAGAGCAGCATCACTTGGCAAAACAACAGAACTTGTTACATCCGATTCTCGGGTGGTTCCACCAGCCTTGTTGGTTTTCGCAATCGCCTTTACCTCAGCTTTATCTGTTACTAAATATTTTTTTCCATCATTTACTCCATCCGTTCCTATTCTTTTCCCGTCCTTATCATAAAAGTCGCCTTCAGGTGAAGATCCCTCGCTACTTAAAAATTGTCCAGACTTATTATAATGATCATCTACCGGAGACATCCCATCCGGATCAATATATCTTATAGGATTATCAAATGCATAATTATATGGTGAATGCCTTCTCATCTGATCTGCCAATGGATCAATCACATGCCACCTCCCTATCTGCGCATCGTACATCCTCGCCCCGTAATCGTACCATTCCAATCCGCCACCATCACTAAACTCTTTTTCTTGTTTCTCCTTACCATTATACTCATATTTATTATCCAGCCTACCCATTGCCTTCGAACTTATCCCCGCCATCGTTAACCCAAACGGATAATAATGCGTTTCCTCCACTAACGGCCCGGGAATATGCTTTACCGCCAGATCATCAAAGAACACATTCCAATCCTCGGTCTCATTGCTCACGTAAATATACAAATATCCATTTTTAGCAATGGTGATCTCCGGAGAAACCAATGAATTTACCTGATTTGCGCCTCTGACAGGCTCCGCATTACTTTGCGGATACTCGCCTACATACTTAAACTGTTCGTCGAGCAGCATCCAGTTCAGATAGGCTTTTGGTTTCGACGGCATATCCTGGTTCTCCGTCCCGCGGAAGGTATTTAAAGCGCCCAACAATGGACTGGAGGTAGGATTACTTAATTCGTTTAAGGTTCCCTTAGCAACTCCCGAGGCAGAAACAATGCCTCCGGCCAGGGACGTCAAAATATCGGTTAACGCATTGCTTGTTGTAAAAGTACCCTGTCTGGACTCATAAAATGACTGTACAGCTATTTCTACTTTATCACCCGCCATTACCTTTAATACAATGGCCGGTCCCTTTTTCTGATCTCTGCCGTTCAATCTTGCTACATATAAATTTGGGTCACTCACTGAAGTTCCGGCTGGATAAATATTACCAGGAGCAGCCTGCGTTGAACATTCACTGTTTTGCAGATTACTAAACAATTTGTTTTCATCGTCACGCACCTTATTACCTTCTCCATGCTCCATGGTGGCAATATAATGATGCGGATCGTTTTGCTCTGTCAGCACCATCCGTACGTTACCCAGGTGATCTTTGATAAAGTAATCGTACTCATAATGGGCTGGCTTGTCATTTTCAGGCAGATCGCCATCTATAGCAGGTATAAATCGAATTCTTCCTTCTTCATGCCCCATGAACTGCAGTTTGTCTGTATAAGCAAGCCCGGCAAGCGCTGTATGTTCATACGATTTGCTCTCATAAACGGCGCCTCCCAAATAAGTGGTTGTCGTTGTAACATCACCCACATAAGACTGGTTGTTATGCGTTACAGTAACATTCTGTTCCAGGACAATTTTCTGTAGTTTATTTCCTGCAGCATCATACACATACCTGATCGTACCTTTTTCATTACTATCACCATGTTTAACGGCAATGCTTTCAGGCAGGTTCAGGTGGTTGTAAGTGATGGCGCCACCTGCACTCATATTTTCACCCGGTTCAACCTGTATCGTTTCCTTTAACCGTTTGTTGCGATCGATTATCAGGTTACCATTTGCATCGTATCCGTAATCGTTGCCCATGGTATTTAGATCAGTGAAATCACCCAACTTATGGTCAGCAGCAGCAGCTCCCTGTTCTGTAACCGCACGAAGTTTATTACTATTATCGTAATAACTGTAGACCATGTCATCAATTGGCTTACTCCCATCAATTTTCAAGCCCCACTGCTGCATACGTAATACATTCCCATTGGCGTCATAGGCCTTTGTGGGATCAATGGAGCCGTTGCTTAACATTGTGCCGTCGCCCATCCTCATCGTAAAGTCTACTTTGCTCTTATTCCACAGATGATCTTCTGCATTCTGCTGCTCAAAGTCGGCCAGCAACAACCGGTTGGCTGCGTCATAAGTAAAATCATATTTTCTTCGAATATCGTCGCCATCGCTCTTCCATACCATTCCCGTTATATTGCCATTATACTCCCCTTTAGCGAAGGCCTTGCCGGCATTATTGGCGGTTTTGTCGTAGCCGAGCTCAAAACCGAACACTTTACCATCGGTTGTTTGTCCTTCTGTGGTCAGGTATTCACGATTTACCCCTAAAACCCAGCCCCGGATGTTATAATCATATCGGAGCGTCTGCAGAGGTGCCTGCGTGTAATTACCATTGTCGTCCTTTTTCTTACCGATGCTTTTCCCGGCCAATTGGCCGAGAGCATTGTATTCATTGGTCAATATTTCCAACTCGGGTTTATCTACCGGCACCCCATTAATTGTACTGTTTATCTTTTTAGTAACATTCTTTAACTGGCCCAACTCATTGTAATTATTCTTTGTAACCACGATGTGGGTTTGCGGATTCACGGTTCCCCCCTTCTCCTGTTTTGCCACAACTACCAGGGGCTGACCACTAAATGTGTATTGAGTCGTTAACACATCGGTTCCATTGGTGTTGTTCCTGGTTTTCACCTGTACAAGCCTGCCCTTCTTATCATATATCATTACTGAATACACGTATTGATCAGTACCCAACACTTTTGTCTGCGTCCAGGTTGCCAGTCCCTGCGTTTGCATGCTTTGGGTAACGGGCTCTGCAAACGGAAAACTGCCATAAGACGAGTTAACATAGTCATTGCCGGTATACGAATTATCTATAGCGCCAGTAAGGTTACTTGAGGCTGGTATAGCCGCATAGTTATCATATCCGGTTTTGGTCAACAAATTAAATGTCGCTCCATCCGGAACAGGATAGTTTGAAACGGTCATGCCGTCTACCACATGATCAAGATTGCCGCTACCACTGCCTGTAATAATTTCTGCGGTAAATTCACTCCCGCTTGAAAAACCAGGAAGCAGCGTGACACTTTGCAACGCTCCATAAGTACCGCTCATATTAGGCTGATCCAGGGTCCTGGTTATTTGCACGCCAGGGATTGCTCCATTGCCAGTTTGCCAGGTAACATTTTCCTGCAGGCTCTCAAATGTGCCTGTCCAGGTTGTAAGGCCTGTGATAACCGGCCGGTTAAAATTGTCATATAAAGTGGTTAGCCATTGGTTGTTTTTACGCATATTGGCATCCTGCGTAAATACTAACCGGTCCCGAACATCATATACCATATATACCTCGCCGGCTCCTGGTACTTTTTTTCGAATTAAGCGTTTACGCATATCATATTCATACCGGAAACATTGTTCATTTAAAATATCACCATCCAATGCGGTCATGTCCCAGTTATTTTCCACCAATAATTCAACACCTCTGGGTTGTATGACACAACGCAGTCGATTGAGATCATCATATAAGTAGTAAGTGCATAGCCAGCCGGTGTGGCCATTACCGGGCATATCGCCAGCCTGTACTTTTCTAAGTATTATTTGTCCCTCCTTATCCTTGAACTCAATCACCTGGTTGCCTTTTTCATCAAATGTTATGTTTTTATACAGTTGTCCGGCCGGATAAATGCCATCCATTGTGTACTGGCCCCATCCGTTGGCTACATTGGAAACACTCCACATTTTTACATCGTCTGCAGTGGCATTGATCTCGTACGAACTTTCGACGCCCCGGTTGCTGCCATTCCAACTATCCCCTGCCTGCATAACTTTTTGTACCCGGTTAAGAGGCGATGCCTCGAAATTTGTTTTACTATAAAAAAACGATTCGCCGGGGTATTGTCCTTTGTTAAAATCAGTCAATTCACCGAAATGGTTTTGTTTGAATTTTCCATCGCTTCCTGGCGACAAATACGGCAAATAAGCCGCCACCTGCCTGCCATACTCATCGTATGTTACCGGAACCACTATGTCTCTGACCTGACCGGTGATATTATCCTTGCCCGCTTTCATCGAAACAGTTTGCATCAATCTGCCCAATCCGTCGAAGTAATCCGTGGTTTGTTTTACCTCTTCCGCCGAGCCAATGCCTGCGGCAGTCTGGTCATCGGTAATGCCGGCACGAGCAAAGGACCGCGTACGGATATAATTTTGGTTTTCAACATCGAGTGTGCCGACAGTCACGGCGCAAACATTTGTATATGTTTCTTCATTATTGCCGGTACATTTAACCCGGCGACGGTAATACGTGGTAACCGATACCGGCCCGGGCTCGTAAGTAAGCCCCTGATTATCGCCGGGAGCAGCTGAATAGTTGACACCATCTGTAGAATATTGCCACTGGTACGCATAATTGTTATTACATCCACCGCCACTGGCCGGTCCTCCGGATAAAATACCTGGTTTTGTTCCTGCCTGAATGATCATAGATGCCGGCAAAATCAAGTTGGGATCAAATTTAGGATTTACATCTACTACCGCTACGGCGCTATATGTATCTGCCGTTACCTCACACGACACTTTCAGCCGGTACCAGGTTTTGGAAGTAATGTTGGCAGGTGTATAGCTGCTGCCTGTCGGGGCCCCAAGATTAACCGGGTGGGCAAAATCGCTTGTCGATGAACTTTGCCATTCATAAGTGTAGATCTTGTTGCCACCGCTCACGCCGTTTACCGACAAAGTAGCAGCGGTGCCATTGAATGTAACAGTTTGTGACGCGGGGCTGATGGCACCAACCTGTAACGGATCCCATGGCGCAACAGTCACATCTACATAATGATAGTCGGTGCAGCCGCCAGGCCTGTCTGAGCAAAAACCACAAGCTGTTTGATTTCTCACGCGATACCGGTAAGTGCCGGGCACCGCCCGTTTATCTGAAAAAGAATAAGCTCCAATATGGTTATCCTGGAACACATTCCAGGTGGCGCCGCCATCGTTGCTGCACGAGTAATGCGGCGTCCCTGTTCCACCTGAACTGGTAATGATCACCTCTTCGTTCACATGAACGGCGGTGGTGCTGGCAGTAATATTTCCGTCAACCGGCAAGGGATTTACCACCAGGTTTACAGTGTAAGGATTTGTTAAACACCCCTGCTGACTAAGTCCCCTTACCTGGTACGCATAAGTACCAGCCGTGAGCGTTGGAGGGGTGGTGAATAACCGGCTTTCAGCTAAAACAGTACTGCCACTGGCATCGTACCATCGAAAGGTATAAACAGGAGAACTCGAAGATAAGGTGGTACTTTCACCTTCGCATACAGTAAGATTACCGGTCACAGTTGGCGGAGCCGGATCTGTGATCTCAAAAAATAACTTCTCATAGGCGCCTGTATAACAGCCAGACGGAGAATAGATCTTTATATAGTACCGGTCTTTATCTGCAAGATTGAAACCGTAAATATCAAACTTTCCTGATCCATTACTTTCCAGATAATCAAAATTATTATTCTCCTCTAATTTATATAGTTCAAAGGTAACGCCTGGTACATTGCTGCTCACCTGCACATGACCGATGTTATCTCCGCAATACCGTACGTTATTCTGATACAGTGAAGGACTTGTGCCCATATTGATGGTATATGACAGGCGGGGCGACTCACAGTTGTTGTTATAATCCAGATAACTGTACCATACGGTGGTCCCATTCGTTGCATAAAAAGTAAAATCTTCCGTCTCTAATGATCCCGAGCTGTTGATATAATCTAACTGCACCAGATTAGGATCGGTTTCAGATAAATACCAATGGAATTCCCCGTTCACATTGCCGGTGTTTCCCCAGTCATCGTACTGAGCACGCAGTGTTACCCATTGGTTTGAACATATTGTCCCGGAAGGAGAAGTCTGATATACGTTAAGTGGGTACCAGCATTGCGCATGAGATGAATAGCCCCAGCACATGGCAATTGATAACAATAGTACACGTATATATTTGTGAAGGATCATCCGGTTTAAGCAGGCAGCCATTTTCTATTGTTTATAGTTATATTTAAAGGTTTTGATGATGTTGCCCTCCTGATCACGTACGACCTCCAAACGGCCAAATCCATCATATTCATAATAGACCGTACGGTTAGCGGCATCTGTCTGGCTTGTTATTCCTAATAGCGGCTTATATGTAAATGTTGTTATTAATGCTGAGGGAAATAATTGCCTCAGCCTGTTTAACTCATTACGCAAAGCCTGATCATCTGCCGGGTTTTGAATAATGCCCGGGTTTAAAACCGCCATTACATCTGTGTAGGATGCACCAACTATTTCCGCAACCGGATACAGATCATTGTACCCCCATACATACACCTTGTTTACATCTTTCTCTTTGGCTACGGAAACGACATTCCCGGTGTTGTCGTAAGCATTGTACCGAATGCGTGTATTATATAGCGGCTGCGTTAATACTTTTGTATCAACAGTTCGCGGCACAATGAGGCTGCCGGCAATGTTATTTGCCCAGTTATTGTTATACCAGAAGTCGTAGTTGGTTCTTGTGCTTTCAAGATGATCATTGCCAGCTTTGAGTATCCGTTCAACAACCACACCTACCTGGTTCCTCAATTTCATTTCATCATATACGCTGGTGCCCGAAAAATCAAAGGGATACTTATAGGTTGTCGTTTTCTGCTTTTGTTTGCTATCAACGACAGTTACACCGGTTCGCTGATGCCATAGAGGATTTTCGTAATGGTATTGTGTGAATTGTTGTACGACGGAGTTGTCTTCATTCTGTGAAAAAAGCTCAACTGTTTCATTCAAAGGATGCGCCCATTCAGAGATCACCTCGTAAAATTTTACATTAGTGAAACGAGGCACAACCCCTATACGTGTAATATAATTAGCGTACTCCGCCGCAGGCACTTTCATGCCCTTTACTACCTGCATTCTGTTGCCAAGTGAATAGTTTATTGTTGTAGCTTTTACTTTTACATATACACTATCACTTTTCTTTTTATAAACGGTCTCTGAATTTAACAGTCCATTCCCACTGTAGCCCACTGTTGGCACATTAGGATATTCAGGAGCTGAAATAACGTCTTTCTGGTTAAGATATTTGTATACTATTTTCCCTTGTTCGCCCTTTGAGACCGTTACCTCATCGTATCCAAGTGGACTACCCTGCGCCGAGTTGCTTATTGGCCTGATTACAGAAGATGACCGAACAAGACTTTTTGCATAAATCTCATAAACACTCTGTTCGCATGTTTTATATATCTCTTCTTCGTACTCATACAATGGAGCTACCATAAGTTTACCGGTTGAAGCAACTATGCCATTGGATAATTTTATTGAATAGTTGTAATCAGTTACCAGGTCATTATTATGCGAAATGCCGTCATGAGAAATTATCCTGCTGGTTCGCAAACCGGGACCATAGTGGTTGTAGACTGTCTCTGGTGTTTTTACCTTCCATGTTAACATTAGTTTCGAATGCCAACTCTGGTCTGCAAAGACAGTGAACTTGTATTTTCCAGGCGGCAGTTCAACATTCATCTCCTGAAAAGCGCCCTGATCCTGATTATCGTAGGTAAGTAAATAGCCAATCCCCTGATAATAATAAGGCGTATTATCTACTGACTCTATTCTGGCAACATCATATTCCATTTCATCTATAAGACATGTCTTTTGACCGTTAAAACACTGCACCATGGTTGCCACATTAAAAACGGTAGGGTATGCAATCTCTACCGTGATCGTTTCTGGTATAGGGTTAGTAACTCCGGTATTTGCACCATATGCAGCCAGGTAAGCATCCGTTGGCGTTTCACGAACGATTGTCTTTTGATCAAAATATTCATTCAGCTGATATTGAAAACTGGCGCTGCCTCCGGTTGGATAGGTGATGGATGTAAGCATGCCAGCCTGGATATAATCGGGATTGGGATTTCGATTCGCCCCGGCATAATTGCGCGTTTGTCCATTTTGTTCTATATACACCGAAGTGGGCGGCACCAATGTTCCGTTTGTAATAAAGTCGCCGTACATCGTTTCGTTCACCAACCTGTTATTGGCGCCATTATAATAGCCCCAATGGTCAATGGCTTTGGAATCTTTTTCAGGCAAGGCAAGACTATTATAGGCAAACAAATAAGGCGGCAGGTTCGTTGTACCGTTAGACTCGGTCAGACTCAGTAACCGCAATCTTTTGCCGGCGTAGCCTATTCCCAGATCTGTATAGGTGTAATTAAAAATATATTTTTTCAACAGTGCATATGTATTGTTTCCTGCGGCTCTCGAAACCAGCACTTCCTCTACCTTTTTGGCATAAGTGAATGGTTCTCCACCCGGCACAGGCTCAATATCTTCCCGGTCACTTAAGACAAACTCAATTTTACCGGCAGGAAAAATAATTTCCTTCAGATATACGTCATGTACCACGGTATAAGTGCTATAATAACTGAAGGAGTTCATCGGCACGGTACATCCATTGTAGGCGTTAATTCTCTTTACATGTTTTTTTACCTGCGACCGGCTTAAGATCCTTTGCGTGCCCCGGCCAACCAAATCGCTTCTATAATACCTGAACGAGACTTCAGCACCAGTGGGAGACACAATTTTGTCGAGATACCAGGTTGAAACTACATTAGACGGCAACCCTTCAGGCGCCATTTGATCGGCAGTATATTCCCTATCGCCAGTACCTGACCTGGTGGTGGTTGATTCCGGCGTACCGAAATAATACTTCATCCCTTTTTCGTCGGTGACTATCCATTGGTAATGGTTCGTTTGTGGAGAACGGCTTACTTTTATATCAACATCTTCCTGAGAGATAAGAAGAGGCTCCAATGGCATGCTGGGAGACGATCGTTTCTTGAATACAAACTTCCCCGAACGGCCATTGAAATTGAAGATAAAAATATCCGGCTCAGTGTCCTCACGTCCGTTTATTGCTTCACCAAGATGCATTTTATCGGTTTCAACCTGGCTTGGATCAGCTGGTTCATAATATTTACCGCCACTACCGATCGTAGCCGGCATGTATGAATCGGGATATCCAATGACAGCTCCAGCCACCGGTATATCGTCCAATCCCCTAACCATCCGGGTAATAGAACCGCCGCTCATGAGCGACCAGCCCAACCCTACCCAGGATGCTTCTTCCTCTACTTTTATACCGCTGCTGTGATAGGCAAGTGAGATAGGAATGCTGATATCCTTGTTTTTTACTTCGTAAAGTGGAATATTAATATTAGCCACCCCCGTATAATAAGACACAGGTATTTCTCCAAACCTGGCTAAGGCAGCAGCCGTCGGTGAAGGGGGAATAACACCAGGCAAATTAGCTTCAATACTTTGTGCACCAGCATCAAACACAAAAAAAATTACCCAAAAAACTACATAAAGAAGTGTTCTTTTCATTTTGTGGTCTTATTAAAGTACTTATGACATTCTTCTTGTGGCAATATGACTTATTGAGGCAGATTAAATTGCCTGCAGAGATCCTCACATGTACTGAATGGAATTCCGTGATTATGTAAGTATAACCATTATGATACGCCAACAGCGCTTGCTGTTATGGTGTACAAGGCAACTATTTCTTTATCTGTTGTATAACTGCTTTTAACGCGTCAATTTCCGTCCTAAGTTGTTTCAATTCAAGATTCTCATCACTCAACCGTTTAATTTGCTTTTCCTGCTCAATCACATACAACGTCAACTCCTCTATCTTCTTCAACAACGTTGCCTGGTTATCACCGATGCTTATTCCATTCTTTTCCACTTCTGCTGCAGAGGGGACTTCGGGCAGGTGATTATGTTGTTTTATGTATTGTTCTACTTCGCTGAGGGGACGAAGACGATAATTACTATTAAAAACATAATCGGCCCATGGAAGTGCCTTCACGGTGACTTTCGTAAACAAGGCCGTGCCGGCAACAGCCAGCTTGTGTCCTTTTGTATCAGTTGTACCAATGCCCACAGCTGAATTAATAGCTACATCGCCTGACCCACCTATAGTTAGCACATCGGGCGCCATAATATGGAGATAATCAAAATACAGATCGCAAATACCCGGAACAAACTCCATTCCCCTTATTTCCAGATCGGACACATTTTGCGGAATGTGCACCGCCAGTGTAAACAACTTCCATTCATTACTTCTTTCAAACATGGAAGGAGTAATGGTGAGATAATTTAAAGCGCTCGTCCCTGCTTCATTGCTAAACACATCTAAACGGCATATCGGTGAAGAAGATACATTAGATGAGACTTTAAGCCTGAACTGGATCAGATAATAACCTGCTTTATAACTTGTGTAAGGCCCATAAAAGAAAGTAGCTGCCGGAGCGCTGCTCGAACGACGAAGCGCTTTTCCCTTATACGCACTTGCATCTGATACTATTTCAGTGCCGGCGGTTTCGCTTAGCTGATCTTCATCAAAAAAAATTCCGGACTGTGCAAATGAATGAAAGCAACAAAAAAGAACACTACTAATCAGGTAAATATATTTCATACAATTAAAAATTAATCAGGCAATTGATAAATGCCTCGTAAGAATGATAGTATCAGTTGTAAATATTTTCAGGATGATATCTTAATTTAAAAGTTATACCCCACCCTGAACTTCACCGGCTGCGTGCGTGGCACCTGCTGATAGCTCAAAAAATCCCACATCAATTGCAACCTGGTCTTCTTGAAGAACTTGCTTTTTATGGAGATGATCTTGCTAATGCCTACCAAACCGCTTTGTTGCCAGGAAGAAACCGCAGCCACGTCGGCAGAAGAAGCGGTTAAACTATCTGCTTTCAATGGCTGATAATTGTATTCAAAGCCACCGCTCGCAAAAAAGCTGCCTTTCAGTTTTACATCTACGTATGACCGCAGTCCCATTCCCTGGTGGGTAATGGCAATATGTTTAATATCCTGCCCCCACCCCATCTTGTAACTGGCGCCTACCCCAATCGTGCTTTTATCGGTGAGCTTATAACCTACCGACAAACCAAGATCTGTCGTGGTGGGAAAGAAATTGTTTTTCGCTGTTTGCAAATTGGTGCCATATTCCAGCCGTCGCCAGAAACTCTTTGTCTTTTGATTGTTGGGTTTGAAATCCGGCATCTCCATGTCACCGCCTCCACTGCCGCCCAGTTTATTTATTTTATCCTTCAACTGGTTAAGCTGGCCTTGCGCTGCTTGTAAATTCTGTTGCACATAGCCCCCTCCGGCTCCCCCTGAAGAGGGAGAGAAGGCCGCGGCACCAAATCTATCTAGTAATTGTTGCTGTACCTGGGAGCGCGTTTGCAAGCCGGCCAGGCTTTGCGGTGTACCATAGTTATCGGGCAGCCGGAACAGGCTGGCCAGCTCTCCGTGCTGTTTCATGAACTTCGTAAATGCGGGCAGCTTGTTCAGTAATGACAAACCTTTTTGAATGAGCTTGTCGGGATCATTCAGCATTTCTTTATATTCCTTTATTTGCGCACTGTAGTAATATGCCTGCGCTTTAAAATCATTGAAGTCTTTGGTAATGCCACCTGGCAGGTTGGTATATTTACTTAACGACTCCCTGATCTGCTGCTTGCGTTGCTGGATAAAGGTTTTCACCTGTTCGGCTTGCTGCAGTTTTCCCTGCAACTGATTCACCTGTGCGAGTGAACCGGTCAATTTCTCCTGCACCTCTTTGGATTGACCTAATATATTGTTGTTTTGTCCAAGGAACGATAAACTGGTTTTAACACTGTCCAGCATCGGAATATAACTGCCCGCCCTTCCTGACACTTTATCTCCCGCAGATCTAATTTTCGATATCAGCTGCGTATATTCTTTTTCACTGTTGGCAAATAATTGTTTGGCGCCGGCAGTATCTATTTTAGCCAGCTTGCGTTGCATTCGCTTCTCCCTGCTCAAAAGCTTCTGCAGGTATTTCTCCGTTTTTTCGGTAACCCGGTCTTCCAACGCATCGTACTTGTTTTCAATCTTTGAAAAGTAAGCGGAAGGAAAATGCAGAACACTGTCTGCAGTCGCATCCTGGGCCATGCCTGGTTTACAATAAAACATGCTCATCAGTATAACAAACAGGACAAGGCTATTCTTCATGTGTACAGTTCAGTTTAAAGCATTCACCGGCACGAGCCGTCAGAATACCTTTATATTCTGTTATCTTATTAGTATCAATGCAAGAATGAGTTGGGAGAACACGCTGATCGCGAGATAACCAGTTGGGATAGCTGATGACTTTTCATGTACAGGTAGATGTTTGGTTAGGGGTAACGCAAATGTATAACACGTGATGCATGGAAGAAAGAACTATTTGTCATATTTGATAAACGTGCAGTTTTGCCAATAGGCGTGCAGATTTCGGCAATAACCGTGCACTGTTCAAAACATCAACGTTACCTTTTTAGAAGAAATCGTAAAAGAATCACCTTCCCAGAAATCAATATAAAAAACACCCCCTCCATCGGGATGAAAGTCAAAAAGTTTACCGCTGATCTCAAATCTGCCCCGGTAAAACAGGTCAAGGGTATTACTATCTGCCGTACGCCTTAAGTTAACACTGAAGCTTGCAATCAGCGCATCTTCAAATTGCAGGAGCAGGACTTTTTTTCCTGAATCTTTCGTTATCGGTTGAAATAAAAAACCTACCGTTTTATTTGCTGATTGATAATCTATTCCTGTACAGGCATAATCGTTATGCAGATCAAAAAACGAATTTTCATAATCTATTGTAGTTAGATCCTGAAACAGTTCAGCATGGGTTAAGTCAATCATATCAGTTTGACTTTGGGGTTTGGGTGGTTTGGTTGGCTACTCCCCCTGAAAGTAAAACAGATAACGTATATAATAAAATATTATTCGTTTTATTTGATAACCGTGCAGTTTTTGCCAATGGGCGTGTAGATTTTGGCAATAAGTGTGTAAGTGGTTATTAGCAAATCCCGGGATCACCATTGAGTCCCGGGATTTGATTTACGCTGTGTTTAGAAATTTATTCTTTAACGATCCTTTTGATCTTCTTGTTATACGCATCGGTAATATAAAAGATCTGTTTACCATTATTATCCTTCGTGATCACAATGCCTTCGGGGCGCGTAATGACAACACCCTGGGCTGCTCCTTCTTCCGGTCCGCTGCCGGTATTATTTCCGGCGAAACTGGATTCCACACCTGCAGGTGTATATTTTTTGATCTTGCCCATGCCGCTGTAGGCCACATAAATGTTTTTATCATCGTCTATTGCCACATGCGTAGGCATGGTGTTTACACTCAGATCGCCTCCAATGGTAGTTACAGTTCCATCAGGCGTCATTTTACGTACTTTTCCACCGCCCTTCTCTGTAATGAACAAATTCCCGTCTTTATCAAAGGCCATACTCCCCGGTCCCGGTATCCCGGCCTGTAAGCCTTTGCCATCTATACTGGCCGACTGACCATTGCCGGCAATGGTGGTAACCATACCGGTAGCAAGATCTATTTTCCTGATCACATCGTTCGCATGGTCACCCACATACAAATGCGTTCCGGCGGCATCAATGGCCAGTCCGTATGGCGCACTGAAACGTGCATTAACGCCAATTCCGTCTGTTCGGCCATATTCGCCGGCTTTTCCCGCGATGGTGGTAACATCACCGGCCGGTGTTATTCTCCGGATCGTAAAGTTCATTTGATCGGCCACATACATATTGCCCGCAGCGTCGAGCACAATACTGGTAACTGTATTGAATCGGGCATTCTCTCCATTGGCATCTATACTGCCCCTGCCATTGGCCCCGGCAACGGTGCTCACTACTCCCTGTGGCGTGATCTTCCTGATCTTGTGCAGGTCGGTCACATACAGGTTGCCGCTCTTATCGATCGCCAAACCACCCGGCCATTGAAAACTGGCTGTAGCCACAGGTCCATCGGCGTTGCCATAGGCGCCGGTACCTGCGTAATTATGCACGGCCCATCCTATCAAATGAAATGCCTTTACTTTGGTGGCCACTTTATTATGGGCGATCACCGTAACATCATGATCACCCTGCAGTAAACCGGCAGGCAGGTCCACCACCAGTTGGGTCGTGCCAGCGGATCGGATAGTAGCTGCCAGGCCGCCAAAGTTCACCACGTTTAAATTCGCTGTACTGTTAAAGCCGGTGCCCGTAATGGTTACCTGGCCTGATTCCGCTGCATCCGGAGAAACGGTTGTAATAGTTACCGATGGATTGTTATCCGGATTGCCCGGATTATCCGGGTTGCCCGGCTCTCCGGGCGTTGGCGGCGTATTACCTGTCTTACTGCATGCCAATGCAAAGAGTATACAAATTATAAGTCCTGTCTGTCTTATCATGACTGTTCTATTATTTAAAAACAGCCAAAGTTATTCGGATACCAATTGCCGCTATCCGGAATCAGCTGAATTGTTTTTTTCAATGGTTGAAATGACATTTTTTAATGGCAGAATGGTGAATGGTCAACGGCGGTAACACCGTACGGCAAAAATGGCTGCAGGCACCTCTGCAGAAGGATGCTCCACTTCGATGATCAACCGGCTGGTACTCACCGGTTGTGGCAGTGTAATCCGGTTACGCGTCTGATAATTATCGCTCTTCGTTACAATGAGATTTCCGGCATCGTCTTTTATACGGTACCTCCTGATACAAAAAGGCATGGCGGTTTCCGGGTGTTGCATCAGCACCGATTCCATCGGATGATCGTAGTCGGTGTCGAAAAACAGATCAATACAACTGATCGTTTGCGGTTCCTGCCAGCTGAGGGTCAATTGCGGGGCTGCATCATTCCAGTCGGCCACCCAGGCATTGGGTGTGTTTACCGGCCGGTCGATGCCATTGCGGATATTCTTTGCTGAAAAGCAATGCAAACCTGCGGGGTATTTAAACGCGATATTATGTCCCTCCGGCCGCCGCTGCGGACACCAGAACTCAAAGGCGTCCATACCAATATCTTCGGGTGGTGTTTGTTTGCCGTAATTAGACACGGCTTTATTAATTGTATTAAATACTGATAAGATCCCCGTCACTCTTTTGCGCGTATAATGCAGCTCCACCAGGGGATTCTTCATAAAGGTGATAAATGCATAAGCGGGCGCATCCATCACCGCATTGAATGTTACCTGTAAACAATTACGCCCTGGTTGTATGGGCAAGGTGATGGTTTCAATCGTGGTATCAGGCGTGTGATTGCCTTCCCTGCTGCTGATGCGCAGTTCTACCTGTAAACTGGTTGCTTCGCCGGCCTGTGCATGAAATACAAATGGTTCTATTTTACCGGCAGCCAGGGGCACCATTTGCGCTACCGAGAGGGTCAACGGTTTCACAAAATTACTCTCTGGCAGTTCGGTGAGCACCAATTCGCTCGAAGCGGTTATGGTTGCCGCCTGCACAAGATCGCTGTTGTTTTTTAATACCAGGCCTGGTATATACTGACCCGACAGCAACAGCCGCTGCTGTAAGGCATGGATATGCTCATCTTTAGCAATATCGGCCGGCAGTACGTTGCGCTCTTTACAAAGCGCAGCTGCCAAACCTACGGCCTGCGTGGCATAGGCTGCGGTAGCCATTACGCGTGTTGAGCCAAAAGCTACATGCGAAGCGCTGATCAGGCGGCCACCGAGGAACAGGTTACTGATATTCCTGCTGTACAAACTGCGGTAAGGGATCTGGTAGATGCCTTTGCTATGCCATTGATTGCAACCCGGCTTTTCACTGAACACACCATCAGCCGGGTGCAGGTCGATCGACCAGCCGCCGAAGGCCACCGCATCGGCATGCGTGCGCTGCTCAACAATATCCTGCTGCCGCATCATATAATCGCCTTCAAAGCGACGGCTTTCCCGTTTGCCCGGAATTGTTCCTACCCATTCCAGGGTCAGATTAGCTGCTTCGGGAAAATTGCCCGAGTTTTTGATATAATCCCATACACCGTATATGACTTTCCACAGCTCCCATTTGATCTGCTCTGTATCGTGCACCGTATCTAACCGGCCTCCATACTCGATCCACCATAATTTACAACCGAATTCTTTTGCATTGAAAGTTTTAAAGCGCGGGATCTTTGTAATGTCTTTTAGCGCAAAAGCCGGTGGGATAAATTGAACCGGCCGGCCTGTGTCTTTACTATAGAAATACAGGGTATGGCCAAGCAATTCACCGTACTCTTTATTCGGTGCGAACTTTTCACCAAACTCGTCGCGGCTTTCGGCGCCCATCCGAAAGGCAGCGCCTGCCAGAAAGCCCACTACTCCATCGCCCGAAGCATCACAGAACAAAGGCGCCATCAAGGTATATTCGGTTTGATTCTGGCTGCAAAAAGCTTTAACAGCAGCAATCGTAGTTTCATTCTTTTTATCAACATGGTATACCGCCGTATTGAGCAGCAGGGTTATTTTCGACTCGGCGATTACCTTATCGAGCAGGATCATATCGAAGATCACGGGATTGCCTTCGGGATTGCGATAGGTGTTCTCCACCAGTATTTCATCTATCACTCCACCTTCGCGGGCCCAGCGGTTGTTGTTCCCCATATGTGAGGTAGCTCCCAGGATCCACAACCGCACTTCACTGCTGGCATTACCGCCCAATACCGGCCGGTCCTGCACCAGGATCACTGAACATCCTTCTCGGGCAGCGGTTATGGCGCAACATACGCCGGATAAACCTCCACCGGTTATCACCAGGTCGGCCTGTATCGTTTTATTTACAAAAGAGCGCTTGCCTGTACTGTTATCAACTTTCATCGTTATATCAATTATTATTTAGAATAAAGTTTCGGTTATTTAATTAGCGGGTTTTATTGCCTAATACTACTTTGTTGCTTTGCTGAACCTGACCATTTACAGTTACCAGCGATAACTGAAAGCTTACCGGTGTTTTGTGACCAACAGGCACCGTGAATTCAAACGGATAAGTGCTATCAACGATCTGTCGCTCTTTACCATCCTGGCCTGCGTAGGTGATCGACACCTGGCGGTACCTGTTATCATCGTCTTCCAGGTACACGTACAGGCGGCGATCGTATTCACCCAGTTGAAACAACAGCGCATGCGCATTGCCGGCATCGAGCTTTGTATAATCATTACAACGCTCAGTACCGGTGCCCAGTAATTTCTCCTGGAAATTTGATCTTATCTGCACCGGTGTAACAGCAATAGCAGTTATCCCATTGGCAGCTACCTGAACCGTGAAACTGCTGTCTTTCAACACCGGTTTTTGTTTATCTGTATAAGACGTGATCCGACTGTTACGCCCGGCGGTAACCCAGGCTGGATTCAACACTATGTTTGCCGTTACCGGCTGGTTACACTGGTTGGTGAATGCCAGCAACAACTGGCCGTCTTTACGGGCAGCTATATAATTCAACTCCGTATTATCGATCCGTAATAACCGGGCAGGCATCCACAACTGCACATCTTTCTGTTGGTAGAAACTGCCTTTTTGCATGCCGTACATCCTGTTCTGCAGGTACGCATACCCTTCCACATATTCGGAAGGGAAATCGATGCGGCCGCCGCTGCGCACATAAGCATCCGTTACCAGGTAATCGAGCAGCATGGATGCCATGGGCATGATATGATTGTAATGAAAAGAATTTACGCTTTGGTCGGTGTGGTCGTGCAGGGGAAAATCAACTTTTTCATAGGCAGTCGTTCTTTCGGTATTGATATGATAACCGGGGAAACTGCGGTAGCGGCCAATGGTGGCGGCTTTCGCCACATTCATGAGGAATGTATCGCGGGTATAATAGCCCAACCGTAATAGCCAGGGCGCATAGTTGGCCATAAAGATGCCGCGGTGACCGGTGGCTGTTCCCGAAGACTCAGGTGTTAACCCGATCTCTGATAAGCGCCATGCCGGCGCTTTCTCTTCGGGATAATACATTTGTTTGTGTCCTTTCGATCTCAGGTACCAGTACATGGGCGCTTTACCGCCTTTGTTCACCGTAATGAGGCTGTCGGGTATACGTGGACACATCCACGTAAACTGGCAATACTGGCGGCCGCCCTGCTGCGCAGCAGCCAGGTATTTGGGATCGCGTGTTATTTCATACAACTGCAGGAATTCGATCCACCGGCCGGTAAATGTGGGCCAGAAAAAGTAACTGCCCTGCAGGGGATCATTAAACGCTGTTTGTGTGGTATTGATCCGTTGTTGCAGGTATTTGTTGGCCCCGGCGATGGAAACCTGCAGAAAATTACTGTCACCAGTTGCTTTATACAACATCATGGCGTTGATCCAGTTCTTTCCCAACTCCTTGTCATCCAGGTTCCGCACCCTGGCGGTATTATATTCCTTTTGCGCTAATTGCAGGTAAAAATCATTCTTACGGCCAAAGACATTATACAATGCCACCAGTTCCGACAGCGGCGCTATTGGTCCTTTTAATTTACGTGAGGGGCTCTGGATCTTCTGAGTACTATCCAAACTGAACAGGAATTTCTCGCGCGACAGCATGAATTCCATTAATGGGTAAGCCCGTTTTTCGAATAGCACGGAATCATCCCGCACCAGCGCCAGCTCCAGCGGGTTCAGACTGGATACGTTCTTCACCGCTCCCGGCACATCGGTTGAATACGCACATCCCTTCAGGCTATCTATGAACCAGGCGTATTTCGACAATGCATAGTCAACAATATTATCCAATGCGGTATTGAGCGATGCAATATCATTCCGCCGGTAATTCCCAAAGCCAAACAGCTCCCGGGCGATCTTCTCGTAAGTACCGGAGATCGTACTCGCTTCCGTCACCAGGTACATGGAAAAATTAAACGTAGCACCTGCCGTCAATTGCGACAAATAACCACCCGGCAGGGGCGCATATATTTGTGGCTGCAATTGCTTTTTTTCATTCACCAGTGACACGCCGAACCGGCTGTTGTTCAATACCGGCAATGGCTGGAACGGAATTTCCTCCGGCGCCGCCAGTACCCCGATGGTATTGGCGCCATCGTACACCATGGTCGTTGGCAGGGTGGCCATAAAAGCCGGTGTGCAATAAGCCGCATCCGGGATACGCTTCTCCTGCCAGATCAGCGGCTGCCAGATGCTGGCAGCTTTATGGCTGTCAATAACAGGCGCGCCGGTATAACCGATACTGTAATATCCTTCCTGTAACGCCTGGAAACTATATTTTAACAATGGATATGGCTTTGTACTCGTGATCAGTTGCGCAGTCAATACAAACTTGTCGTTAGCGGGATAAGTAAAGAAAAGCGTATCGTGTTTTTGCTGCACTGATCTTGCCTGTAAGGGTATTCGTTCGCCGGCGTTGAAAATATTGGCCGTTCTCCAGTCGGCTTTTGTTCGAAGTATCCGGTCATCGAAACCATCCCCTGCCATGGAAGCGTTCACCTGTTTTTGTTTGAAATCGGCCCTGCTGCTATCGGTCACCTTCCAGGTAAGTACATTATAATTTACCTTTTTGATACCAGCGGGTTTTAATGCCATCGCGGGATCGGCAGCATTGTACAGCACCACAAAGGAAGGCAGGAATGTATAAGCATGCTGCGCATTCGTAATAACCAGTTTGTCGCCTTGCAGCTGCACTTTTTTCTGTGCTTTAGCCGGCGCCAGCCAACAGCAACCTAACATGATTGCGCAAAACTTACTCCTACTTTTTTTCATGACAACTAATCGTTTTTAATATGTATAACCAATCCACCGGCAGCCTGTAACGGGAACTGCTTTTGTTGGGTAGCTTGTAATAGCATGTCAACACTTTCAAAGCCCGTATCGCCCGCGGCATCTGTTACCACCCGCGCTTTCCACTTTTTCTTTTTGGGCAGAAAAGACGGCTGCAGCGTATATGTGATGGCGCTATCGGTTCCATTGATCACTGCTACATACCAATCCTTTCCCTTGCGCCGCGCGAATGCGGCCAGGGCGCCAATGCTGCTGCCGGGCAATACCCTGGTCTCATCCCAGGTAACAGGCAGGGTTCGTAATAAAGGAAGTATTGGTGCATAGATCGGATCGTGCAACAAAGTGCCTGGGTTTTCTGCCAGGCACTGGAAGGGTGAATTGAACAAATACAACAGGGCCAGCTGATGGGTATTCGTTGTTTGTGCCCGCTTTGTAAAGAACCCTGGTGTATAATCGCCATGGCCGCATAAAAAGCGCGTAAACGGCAAAGCCGCATTATGCCAGGCCGGTATTGGTTCATTCATGATGTTCAGTTCCATGCCCCGGATGCCTTCGCGTGACATTTCATTGGGATAGGTAACACTTTCTCCGGTTGGCGCCTGACAACCATGGAACACCACCATCAGTTTACGTTGCGCAGCGGCTTTTAACAAGCCAATTTCAAAATCGATGAGCGATCTGGCTTCACTGTTCATGAAGTCGGTCTTGAGCCCTACAGCGCCGGCCAACCGGATGCTGTCCAGAAAACGGTCGCGCTGTTGCGGATCGAGTATTTCTTTGGAATGTTTCCAAACCCATACGCCTACCTGTTTCTTCCTGGCATAATCGCAGAGCTGCTGCAACGTTTGCCATTTGTTTTTCCAAATGGTTTCCCAGCCATCATCTATCAGTGTATAGTCGAAGTGCAGGGCATTGGCAGCGTCGATGAATTGCTTTTCTTCTGCCGGATCCAGGTAATGTTCATTCCGCGTGATCCAGCTCCATACGGCTTTACCGGGTTTTATATATGCCTTATCGGCAAACAGTGCCCGGTCGGGCAATGGATTGAGATTTTCAATTACTGTATTATTTACCAGTTCGTTCAAACCGGTTGCATACAGGATCACCCGCCAGGGCGTGCGGCTTCCGGGTGAAACCGGGAACCCGGCAGCTGCTTCTGTAAAATTTACCTGCAGCGTATTATTGCCTACGGCTTTCAATCGCATGCCGCTGTAATCATGCAGCGCAGCTTCCGTCAACACCATGTATTTGTCGGAAGGCAATGTTATCACCAGTGGTTTGCCCTGTATGGGTCCCTGGCCTGACACCGCGGGCAGCTGGCTCACATCGGTTCGCATCCATAGCCCGGCGTAGGATTTGAGCTTCCAGTCGCTGTTCCTTTCAAAATACCATACGCCGGCATGCGCAGGCAGCGTGAAGCTTGTCAGCTCCTGCTGCACTTTTGTCGACGCAGGTATAACCGGCAAATACCGGAAGGCACAACCCTGGTCGAACAGGCGGAATTCGATGGTGTCGGTAATGTCGTTTTGCTGTACAGTGATGCAGTAACCGTTGTAATGGTTCACTGCCCTGCTGTTATTGAGCCGGGAAGAGCGGGTTTCGTTGACGGTGTACCTGCGGTGAAGGGCGAGGCGTTTGCCGTTCATGCCGATGGTGCGGGTTTGAAGCTGAATGCCGAGCGGCGCAGGCGACAAAAGCATTTTCGTACCGGCCTTTAGCGCATACATCAGTTTTCCATTGTTCAGCGATACCGTAACTGCCAATTGCCGGTTCGGACTTTGCAGCAACAAACTATCCGCAGCGAAAAGTACGGAACAAAGCAGGAGAAAACATATGGTAAGCAATAACCGCATGTATGAATCGTCAAATTTACCTTTGCAGGCAGCTTACCTGCAAAGGTTTTGTTATAAAATAATTCCGGGAATGTTCCCAATTTGTGGGAATGTTCCCACCACAGCTCCCTCTTTACTGACTCACGACATTCGTACTATTGGTGACATGAATATTCGATGTTAGCGTTCTTATCTCACCCGAGAACTGGTTGTTCAGGATAGTGCAGGCATTGGTCCTGTCGAGATAAATGCCATAATGCGCACCTGATAAAGGGAATGTGGTCATATCACTGGTAAAACTGTTGTTCAGCACTTTGCTCGAGGATGCGTTAAAAAGCGTTATACCATGTTGCGCCAGGTTTTTGATCGTATTGCCGGTGATGAACAGATTGGCATGATGACGGCCCGGCGCTATAGAATCCACGTAACTGTTGGCTGGTTTTACGATCTTATGGAACACGACCTGGATGGATCCGGCTTTCATGCCGAGATTATCAAATCCGCAATTTTGAATATCATTATCCTTTATCCAGGCATCGCGACTGTACAAACCATTCGTCCAGGATGCCGCTTCATTATAGAAAGCAACAGCGGGCGAAGAACAGCGGTAATACCGGTTGTTGCTCACCATACCTTTGGCCGAACGGATGATCGATCCCCGCCCTCGTATGGTGAAGAGGTTATCGTGGATCATGAATTTTTCATTGCGCAGGGTTACATTGAACAATTGCACATTCTGCTGCAGATCCGACAAGCCGATGTCGGTCATGGCGGCATAATCGGCAGCCGGTATGGCCGGCGAAAAATTGATCCGGTAATTACCACTACTAAAGATCACTGTATCTACCACATAAGCTGGCTCAGATACAAAGCCGGTTTTAGGAATATACAATTTGAACGTATGACCTTTTGCCAGGTTCATAAAGTCGGGCTTCACCGTTACACTGGTGGTGCTGTTCTTCGTCATTATGAACATGCCCTTGTTATACAGGGCTACGCCATCATCGGCATTGCCTACAAAAGAGCAGTTCTCTATCCATGGTCCGATCAGGTTGGCGCGGCAATGCACACCATCCGCATTGGCAGATACATACCGTGTGGTATCTTTCAAAGCAGACTGGCAGTTCAACACTTTCATTTCACTGCCTTCATAGGAATAATAACATCCGATCGGACTGGCGTAATTGATGATGCTGTCGCAGGTGATGTCAACGCAATTGTAGGTGCTGATGAATGAGCCCACATTGTCGCGGGCAACGATGGCCAGGATATCTCCAATAGCAAAATACTGGCCGGAGGTTGAGCCCGGATGCACAATATGGTACTGGTATGGATCTATATCAAACAAGGGCGTTACATCATCGGCGCTCAGGCCAAACACATTGCGCGGCACTTTCTTTAAACTGCCCCGGTTATTTGGATCGAGTAAAAAAGCCCATGACCAGTGATCCGTAAAAGATGGATTGTTAAAGATAGCAGGATAATAAGCATTGGTTTGTCCGGCCACCTGCCGCAGCCGTACCCGCACATCGAGTGTGGTGGGATTTGAATGGTTAACGTCAATAACGTCGAGCAACGCATGCGGCAGTGGATCCCAGTCGACTTTCAATTGCCGGATGGCTACGCGGCTTGAGTTACGCAGCTTCATAAAGCCCACATGCGGGTGATTGCGAATGATGATGTTGGCATTATTGCCTTCAATGATAAGATCGTTGACATTGGCCGTATCGATGGCGAATAGTCCGCTAAAACCCGTATCGAAAGTGTAAGTAGCGCTGGCCAATCTTAGAACAGCAGGGGTATTGCTGATGGCCTTGCGCAGGGTATCTTTAAATGCTTTCAGGGATGCGCCTGCAGGAATGGTATACACCCTTGGCGGCGCCGCGACGATATAGGTAAACCGCGATGACCAGGCGCTGCTATCGGTAGCGGTCGTATCGCGCGCCCGCACCCGCCAGTACACTTTACCTGCCGGTAAGATCTTAACCGGTACAAAGCGGGTGATGTATAGATCCTGGCGGCTGGTAAGGAGTTGGGTGAAGCCGGTATCAGTCGCCACCTGGATCTCATAACTGTAAGCACCTGCGACGGTTGACCAGGAGAAACCGGGATTGCGCACATAACCGGTGCTGCCATTGCCGGGAGCTAACAGTACCGGTTTATTCAATGCCTGTGTTTGCGAGGCAATGCCCACCTGCAGCAGGCAGAGCATGATAAGGAATGGTTTGTTTTTTTTCATTATGAAGCAATGTTTGATGGCTGCATTGAACATATATGTGCCAAACCTTCAAAGTGTGGCATACCCCGGTACGCATGTGACCCATGGTTATTTATTAAGACCTGTAAGGTGCATCACTTGCCGTTGTACTTTTAGTTATTCAAAATCGACCGTTACATTTTTTGTTTGTCCGCCCGCTTTTACCTGAACTGTACACTGCAACGGTTTTCCCGCCTCCAGCTTATAAAACGACCATTCATACGGATATTCGTTTTGCGTTACTGTTTTGTCCCCGCAGGAAACGGTAATGGCTGCATCCGGCAGGGGTGATGTTTCCAGGTAACCGTAGATCGAATCCCAACCAAAGGGTGACCTGATCCTGAACACATAACATTTGCCCCAGGGCAAACCAAGATCGATCACTTTCATGCCGTTCTCTACAGGCGTAATTGTCGCCTCGATATTTTTTTTGTTCAATGGGAAAGACAATGCGGCAAAACCCTTTGCTTCGAGAGCAACGTTGAGCTGCCTGTTGTTCAGCGCCGCCTGTCGCTTGCGGCCAGTGCTTCCATACAAACCGGCTGTTGACCTGTCGTTTACCGGTATGGCTGCGCCCAGTTGAACAGCTGCCTGCAGGGTCGTATCAGCTTCGTTCATTAACAGGATCCAGAACCGGTTGTCCGAAATGGCCGTTACGTAATTCACTTGCGGAGTATTGATGGTAACCAGTCCCTTCTTCATCCATAACCGTACGCCTGAATCATCATACACCGTGCCCTGGCCGCCACCGAAAATGCGATTGTTGAACCACACAAAACCATCCTGTTTGCCATGGGGAAAATGCACTTTCCCGTTCGAACGCTGGATGGCTTCGGTGATCACATAGTCCAGCGTAAATGCCAAATGAGGAGGAATATGATGATAGTAGATAGAACTTACATCGGGTCCTTTATATGGGAAATCAGGCTGCATGGTAATATCGGTAAAACCGGAAGCATAATAACCCGGATAATTGGTAAAGCGGCCGATCACGGCATTGCGCGCATACGTATGGAAGATGGTGCGATGCGTATGATCGAACAACCGGAGCAAATGAGGCGCCCAGCTGCTCATGAAAACAGGCCGCACCGTTTTGCCGGCATCGAAATAGGTAAAGGGTTGTTCAAAGCCCAATCCAACCGGTGATACGTCGGATTGCGGCAGCTTTTTTTCAGGCGCATCTCCTTTGGTACGTGGAAAACCCAGGCGGTATTTTTTGTCGCCCTTCCACCACATGGTGGTGTTACCTTCAAACTGCCCACCGGGATGGATCGTTTGGAGCGTATCTTTTACCAATGGGAAAGAGCGGATGCCCGCCAGCGTTTGAAAAGCGGATGTTTCAGCCGCTTTCAACCAATGCGGTTCTTTGGTTTCGTCGTACAGATCGATCAGGTCCCACCAATATGCATAAAAGGCCGCATTATAAAAAGGCATACGCGACAAAGGTTTGGTGAGTTTGCCGTATACCTGTGCTTTAATGTATGCATTGGCGCTTGCTTTGGCGGTGTTCAACCATTTCTCTTCTTTGGTCAGTCGCCAGGCAGCGAGTTGCTGCGTGTAATCGGGCACTTCTACCGAATATCCTCTGGCATTACGAATGGCGCCATCGGGTAAGGCGATCTCCTCGAGCCAGGGATTCGCTTCGCCCAGGAACTGGTACAGGCCTTCAAAATAGTTGGTGGTGAACTGGGAACCAAACGGACTTAACCGCAACGATCTGCTATCACTGTTGAAGGTGGTTCCCGATACCGCTTTTGCCCAGCGAAATCCACTGCGCGACAGGGTATATTCAATGGTTGGTAATGCGCGTTTAATATAGAAGTCCTCGTCGCGGCCCAACACAGCTGCTGATACCAGGGTCAGCGGCGATGATTGTACCACGGTTGGTACTACGGCCGGATTAGCCTCAATATCATAGAATCCTTTCAATGGAGCGCTCCAACCGGCAGCCGAATCATTTCTGATCAGATCGACCATATTGAATGCGGCTTCGGTCAACGAAGTTCCTTTTTGTGAGCGGTAATCTTTTACGGTGTAAATGCTGTCTGAAATATATTCGAGCGCATCATTCCAGTTACCGGTCGTAGCGCCTATGACAAATTCTTTTTGCACGGTGGCCCCTGCTTCCAGTTTCGAACCATCTAAGCCCAGTACCGGTGCAAAGGCTACCGGCTGCACCTGGTTCATCTCATTTTTAACGGCAAAACCCATGGGACTGCTGTAAGCACTTCCCCACTCGAGCGGAAAGTTTTGTGCAGCGCCGCTGGCAAAGCTCGTCCACAAACCCTGGGCAGTTTTGGTTTCCACAATGGCCAGCGGTTGCGGCATCATGCCGGAAGGAAGCAGTATGGGTTGAGGCGATAACCGCTGGTACTGGAACATGGGCGGCAATTGGATATTGGTAACACTGTCGGGCACACTACCCTGAAAAGCGGCGACACCCAGGCTGTAATACCCGTTGTGCACAGGTGTCAACTGAAGCGTTATTCCTATGTGCCTGTTGTTTGGTGCCAACCGCCATTTTCCTTTTACGATGCGCTTTCCTTCCACCGCGTATTCCACTTCAATGGTAGTATTATCTACCTGTTTGGCAGTTACCGGGATCGCCTGTTTCAAAACGCCGGCCATAAATGGGTTCATGGCGTTATCGGGTTCCAGTAAGCGATATTGTTTTCCCTGGTGGGTAAAATGCGTAAATCCGTGGGAGCCGTTCCAGGAAAGAAAGAAATTGCCAAAGCCGGGTTGCGGATTATCTGCCTGTATAACATATACTTTATGATCCTCGTGCAAGGGATCTATACTGAGCCAGCGGTTCTTTTGTTTGATCTCCGTTTTTACCGCCAGTCGTTGTTCACCGCCTTTTACCGGTACAAAACGCAGTCGTATGTAGTTATTGGAGATGGCAGCTACCGGTGCCGCTGCGAGGTCTACCGTTACCGCCGGCGCCAGCGTCGGATATTGTACTGCTGTCGCTTTTTGCGGAATGGGTTTGGCTTTATGTGCGGCCAGGGCAGTCAGGGCCTGGTTGTTTGGATCATCACCGGCCTGGGTGAGCAAGACTGCATCGCAACGGGCAAAATTGCCTCTGCTATCGATCAACCTGATCACCGCTTCGCCAGCGGGTAATTGCACCTGCCCAACTTTTTCCCAATAATACCCTTCTTTACCGTGTTTGCCTGATTCTTCCATGGTCTGTTCATTCACCTGCAACTGGCATAACCGGGTTCCCGGTCTGTTGCCGGCATAATCAGCTGAGCGTGTCCATACCGCATAATTTCCGGCCTGCCGGATGCTTACCACCGTGAGTGCGTCGGCTGCTTTGCTTTTGCCGCCGGCCATTACGCGTAATATCCGCTCGCCGGAAACGGCTTTGCCTGCATGCTCCACCACCCAGCCGCCTTTGAATTGAAAATCTTCCGCTTCCAGCAGGTAGGATTGTTGGGCCTTGCTGTGAATACAGATCAACAGCATTATCACGATGTAGGACCTTCGGATGAATAACATAGCACTATTTGTTTAGGGTGAACGGCTAATGGCAAACGTGAAACGGCAAACGGCAAAACCAATTGGCAATCGGCAATTGACAATTGACAAACCTGATCTTAAAAACTAACTATTATCCGTTTACCTAGTAATTATTAACTCAATAACTATAAACTGTGAACTGTGAACTTTGAACTTTGAACTTTAAACTTTGAACTAATTTATTCGTAATCTATCTCGATCACCCGTACGCCATAAGCCGGTATATGAACCTGCCAGTTATTGCCAACGTTCAACACCTGCGGTTTACCAGTAGTATCTTTGCTTACAACTTTCTTCGCCGTGATCGTTTTATTATTGATCACTTTGCTATAATCTATTGTCAGGGACGTTTGCAATGGCTCATCGTCGTTGTTCAATAACAGCAGCCAAAGCTTTTTCCGGTCGCTATTAATAGCGGCAAAATGATCGAGGTAAGCGCTTGATGCAGTTAACAGCCCGCGTTGCAGGTATAAGTTTGCAGTGTTACCAAATACAGTGCCGGCAGCAAACGCATAAGTTTGATGAGGCCCTACTTTGGGCGTGATAAAACCACGAGGAAAACTGACCTTACCTGCTGTGCGCAGCGATACTTCCGACAACAGGTAATCGGTGATCCAGCCGATCTGCCACCAGGCATGATGCGGGTAAGGACCGGCGCCGTTATCCATTACATCCCAGTAATAGGAAGCCACGCTGGTTTTCGGATCAACAAAAGCATCACGACCCAGGGCAGCCGCTCTTGCCATAGTTAGGAAGAGCGAATCCTGCGTGAGCGAGTACATTCTTATAAACAACCCAGCATGACTTGCCAGCAGGATCGGACCGCGATGATTGGCAGAACCCATGCTGCCGCCATGTTCAAAACTCAATCCCACCTGACTGATCTCCCAGTCGTGCCTTACTTTTCCTTTTACGAGTTTAACTTCCCGGGTAGGTATGGGATGGGTGTAAACAGATGTTGTGTACAACTTTGCTGTGTGCACAGCCGCCTGCAGGTATTTTTTTTCTTTTGTTATTTCATACAGGTCGAGTAATGCCTGTGCACTTTGGCCGGTGGCAAAATCAGGTGCAAACCGCGTGTCGCCACATACACCGGTAAAATGGCCTTTGTTAACTGCATGGGTAATGTACCAGTCGGCCCCCTTGCGGGCTGCTGTCAAATACTTTTTATCATGCAATAATTTATAAGCGATCACCAGTCCATAAAAAGTAGGCCGCAGGTCTTCGATATCGGTAAATAACGGTTTTTGCGTTTCGTGGTCATAGGCTACGGCCCATTGGCCGTTTGCGTTCATCCAGGCCAGCAGTTTATCGGCGGCCAGCTGCAATTCTTTTTTCAGGGCGCTGTCATGCGGATTGAACAAAAGCACATTGCCGATATCCATCAGCATGTAATAGGTGGTTCCAATGGGTTCCACATAAGGGCCCCACTCTTCTGTGAACTTTTTACTTTGGGTAAGATAGTATTGCCCCGCGGCAGCTCCATGAAAGAAACCGGCCGTTGTATCCTGTTGGGCTAATTTGAAGTTGCGTACATAAGGCAGGCGGGTTTGCTTCAATATGCTGTCATGAGTAATGTTTGCGAGCATCCACATAGCGCCATAATCGGCGTTTTTGACGGCGTCTTTCTGTGCACCATATACGCCGCCTAGATATTGCTGGGCGCCGATGGCTAATCCGCGGTATTGTTCCACTTTCCATTTAGAGGTACTGTCGTCTACAACGTACTGTTGCATGGCCAGGATGCGATCAGTCAGCGACTGGCTGGTTTGCTTCAGGGCCAGAAAATCTTTCAGGTGGTAAATATCGTTCACAGCATGTTTATACACCGTATACCAATCCGCCGCCTGAACGCAATACCGGAAATTGAATTGAACACTATCCCCTTTCTGGAGGAAAGACCCTTTTTGGCCTAGCACCGGGTGCCAGGCAACCGGAGTTAACCGGGCGCGGCGGTCCATAACAGACAGGCCAAGGTGCCAGTCGGCCTGGGTTTTATTATCTTTTGCCCAGGGATCACGGCTGGTTCCCGGCGCCGGTATCACGGCTATCGTTATGCCTTTTTTATTGGAAACCAGGGGTGATAAAGTAGCGGCAGTTCTATCATGCGTTACTACCGGTTTGGCGGGAATACCCTGGCCGTAAGCATAGGCTTTGATAAAATCGTTTTGTATAGCATTTCCCTGGAAATGGCCGGGCACCATACCCCAGGACAACTCACCGTTGGGAACAATAGCCAGCGAAGGCGAGGCAATGGAATAATAGCCGTCCTGTTTAGCGGTCAATGTAATTTGAACCAGGATATCTGTTTCATAACGGGCATCCATTTGCCACACCGCTTTGATGACAGCCTGTTTTTCTTCCTGGGTGAATTGAACAATGCTGTCTGCAGCAGTCACCTGCGCCGGGTAAAAAGCGATGGCTTCGCCGGCGGTATTCATTGCTACGGGTTGAACCGCTTCCTTCCATACAGGAATAATGTAACGGTATTGCGGTTCGGGAAATACCGGCGGCTGTCGCTGTTCATTGTAAATGGTTAACGGTGTTGTATCGGGCTTTTGTGCAGCATACAGTACCGTGTATTCACCGCTTGTTCCGGCCACCGGGATCCATTCATTGTTCCTGCGTACAGATAATTGTTTCAACTGCCAGCCACCGGCTTGTTTATGCCAGGATAATTGTAGCCGGCCCGATCTCAACTGGATGGTATTGGATGCAGCTGCTTGCGCCTGCATGCTGCATGGCATCAGCAAAGCGCAGCCGATAATAAACACCCAGGCGGTAATACTATGTTTTTTGTGAGTTCGCATTGTAAAATATTGTTCAAACGTCTTCCACCATTGCAGGCGTTTTAGTCAGATTGGTTTCCGGCATCATTTTCAATTTATTCGATGCCCTGAACGGGATCAGCGCAGAAACCAGGATAACCGCGGCTATGACCATCACGATCTTTCCGCCCGATGCCGTCAACACACTCAGCACAAACAATAACAGGGCAATAAAGGCCAGTGAAAATGCGATCACGCGCAAACCGAACCTGTTCTGCCGTTTGATCTTTTTTTCTTCTTCAACGCCAGCCTGCAAAGCTTCCTGTTTTCGCTGGGCGCGTTGTTGTTTAAAACGCAGATACTGATCGGAAGTGATCCCCCTGTACCAGGCATACCATTCATACAATGCCAGCATAACAAAGGGCAGCCCCACCCCTATCAGCATTTCTGCTCCGCGGCTTAATTTAGATCCGATGGTAAGCGGCAGCAACATTTTAAATACCAGGTTCACGGCCAGTGACAGCAGTGTTACCAACATGGTGGTTTTGCCCGACAGTCTTTTCGAAAACAAGGCCCAGATCGGCGGCGCCAACAACGGACCGCCGGTTACAGCGCCAATGCTTAAAGTAAATTCAACAATACCACCGATGTAAGGAACGATCAATGCAATGCCGATCATGCCCAGCCCAAAGAACCACGAAGAGATCCGCGCTACGCGTATCAGTTTCCTGTCTGATGCATTGGGGTTGATATTGGTCTTGTAAATATCATTGGTAAAAACCGCCGACACCACGTTCAGCGCCGTATTGGCGGAGGCAGAAGTAGAGAAATACATGCCGGTAAGGATCAATCCCATTAACCCGGCGGGCAATACATGCTTACAGATCATCAGATAAGCATTCTCCGTATCGAGCCCGGTTAAAGACGGATTAATGGTCTTGTACACCATCGGCGGCAGCATCCATAAGATCGGACTGATGATATACAATCCGGCAAAGAGATAGGCCACTTTGGAGGCAGACTTTGGGGTATCAACGCTGGTATAGCGTTGAACAAATGTCCAGTTGCCGCCAATATAAAAGATATGATAGAGCGCAAAGGCCAGGATAAAACCCCAGGTATATTCGCCATTCACGATATTGAAAAAATCAGCGGGCGCCTGTTGCAAAAAACTTTCCACGCCATTGGTTGCCTCAAATGCCAGGGGTATAATGATGAGAATAGCCGCGGTAAGAATAACGAACTGCAGGATGTCGGTAACCATCACGGCCCATAAACCACCCACTGCCGTATAGGCGATCATAAACAATCCAAGCACAACGGTTGCCGGTATCAATGGAAATCCCAACGATGAGGCTACGAGCTTCGACACAGAATACAATACCGAGCCTTTGATAAACAGGGACACCAGCATGAAGATATAGATATACGTCTTCTGCACCTTCTCGCCCAGGCGCTCCCTAATAAATTCAGCAGCGGTAAGATTGCCGGTAGCTTTCCATTTAGGCGCCAGGTACAGACCGGTGATCAAACCTCCGATACACATCGTCCATTGAATGGTAATAGCCACCCAGCCATGCTGATAGGCAATAGATCCCCAGGCCACAAAAGTTCCGGCAGAAAAAAAGCTCATGAAAAGCGAGAGCCCGCCAATGAACCAGGGCACGGCTTCGCCACCGGCAAAAAATGACTTCAGGTTCCTGCCCGTTCGCGCAAACAGAAAACCGATCAGCATGATAAAGACCGAGAAAACAATGATGACAGTGGTATCTACCATAGAACAATGTGCTAATGTGATAATTTGCTAATGTGCTAATTGTAATGTGATAATTCGATAATGTGATAATGATATACAGTTCCGGTAAGTAACGTGACTGCAAAGCAACCTGTGATCTGGCTTATGGTGTTATCGTTAATGTAATTTCTTTCACTACGCGTTCTACATTTTCGTAAGAGGCATTGGTAGCTTCAAATACCGCCTTGTAAGTGCCGGGCTTGGTATACACGCCCGTAGCTACATATTTGTTCAAATTAACAGTTATATTTTTAATGGGTATCCCCCTGTCGGGCGTAACGGCCGTCGGGTTGAAACTTTTGGTTATTATCCAGTCGTCGTCGAGGGCATCGGCGGTGCCCCGCATCAACAGTTGGGCAGTGGTAATGGACCATACAGCGGCGGGGTTTTTGAAATCGACTGCTTTCCAGCCGGCAGTTGACATAGTGGCCATTGAGGTAACGGTTCCATCGGCGGCCTGGTTATCGGCATTGAAAGTGCGCACCACCCAGCGGTTCTGGGTTTTCATGGTGTTGGTCACATAACGGAATGCCAGCGTTACCGCTTTGTTACCAGCGGTAAATTCCGACATATCCAGGGTGCCTGATGGCGTTTGATCAGCGCCTGACGACAAAACCGCCCGGTTGGTTATGTCTGTCCAGGTAGCTTTTTTAACGTTGGTGGTGTCATAAATTCCATTGAAATCATTTGATACCAGCACCGATAAATTATTCTCAACAGTACCAAACTGCTGAAAGGTATTGAATTTGATCAGCAGTTTGTTCCCTGTTGTGAACAGGCGGTCTTTATATTCATACACACGGCCGGGTGTGCCGGGCCAGAACACGATGTTCTGGGGAGTACCGGCAAACTCAAAGATTATGGTATCGCCTACTTTATAAGTGTCGGAAGCGGTATATACGTCAAAGGCGGGCGCCTCCACACCATCTCTTTTTGTACAGGACAAAATTGCTAGGCACAGCATAATAGGTATAATATATCTGGTTGTAAGCATGGCTTAAGATTAAAGGTTATTACCATCCGGGATTTTGTGAGATGTAAGGATTCACAGAAATTTCACTGTTCGGAATGGGAAACAATACGCTTCTGGCAGTCACCCGGCCTGCCTGGGCAATGGCAGGGCCCGACAAGCTCGATGGCATGGTGGCCTGGTAGTCGGCCACCAGTTGCTGCATCGTGGTAACGTACATCCCCCATCGAACAAGATCATGTTTACGAAGGCCTTCAAAAGCCAGCTCACGGTATCTTTCATTTTTTATTGCTTCCAGGAAATCTACTTCCGACAATCCCGCTGGCAGATCAGCATATGCATCCGGTGCGCCCACGGGTTTCTGATAAGCCCGCCGGCGTACCATATTCACCGCCTCATAAGCCGCGGCGGTAGGTCCGTTCAGGTGGTTCTCCGCTTCTGCAAACATCAAAAGCACATCTGAATACCGCAGCATCGGGAAATTGATCGGGGTATAATCCTGGCTTTTGGGTTTGAATAATTCATATTCTCTTCTCCATTTACCGGCGCTTCTTTCATACAGTTGGGTGGCCGTCCAGTTGGTTCTGGTTACCGGCGCAGCGGTGCCTGTTCCGTTGGCCACAAAACGATAAGGCGCAATGGTCCAGTCACGGCGTACATCACCGCTGTCATAGGCCCTATACAGTTTCGCTGTGGCGTGCACGTGGTCGTAGCCATACCCGGTATCAACATTCGGACATAGGACTCCCATCCAGGAACCCAGGAAACCGCCTTCGCGGATCTGCTCCAGGTTGTTGCCATAGTATTCTACTTCCCACAAACATTCTTTGATATCATACTTATCCTGCGCATGATTGATGAAGATCTGCTGAAAGCTGTTGTTCAACGCATGTTCGTTCGATTGCATCACTTTGGCCGCATAAGTACGTGCATCCTGGTATTTCGACGCATCATTCAAAGGATGACCTGCCATAGTGAGATACACCCTCGCTAAAATTCCCTGTACCGCTGTTTTACTGATGCGGCCGTTGTAGCCATAGCTGGAAATATCCTTCACCAGCCCTTCCGCCTCCAGCATATCCTGGATGATCTGTGCATAAACCTCTTCAATGGGTGAACGCGGTAATGGCGGTTCTGTCGGCGATTCCATGGGCTTCGTACGCAAGGGTACAGCGCCAAAATTATCAACGAGCACAAAATAATAGAACCCCCGTAGGAACAGGGCCTGCCCTTTCACTTCGTTGCGGGCAGAATCACTTACTTCTGCTTTATCCAGATTAGCCAGTAACATGTTGGCACGTTCTATACCGGCGTACAGGGCTTCCCAGCACCTGTTCAATTCGAGCATGGAAGCGTCGATGGTATTCGACATATAACCAGTTGTTTGTCCTTTCAGAAAGAATTCATCACTGAAAGCCAGGTACCCATACAGGGCAGAACCATATACGCGGCGATCGCCAAGCCGGTCGTACACCGCCGACAACGCCCTGTCAAGATCCCTTTGTGTTTTATAATAATTTTCCGGCGTAACGGAATCCGTTGGTTTGGTATCGAGGAATTTTTTGCAACTGTTCAACCCCGCTACCATAAACATCACTACAACGAGCCAGGTTAAATAATTTTTTACGTTTCCTTTTTGCATGTACGAGCAAGTTTAATCGTTAGAAGGTTACATTTAATCCCAAAGTAAGCGTTCTGGCTTTTGGATAAGCCGACCAGTCGAAACCAGGCGTTAGCGCGCTGTGCCTTACCGATACTTCCGGATCAACACCCGAGTAGTTCGTCCAGGTAACGAGGTTCTGCGCAGCCGCATACAGCCTTATACTTTTCATCTTCAATTTCTTCAGGGTTGCTGCCGGCAGATTGTAGCCCAGCGCCACGGTCTTGAGGCGGAGGAATGAGCCGTCCTCAATGATGCGCGTTGAATATACGTTCGGACTGGTAACACCTGCGGCCGGCATAATGGTATTGGTGTTTTCAGGCGTCCACCGGTTCTCGAAAGATTTGAACATGTTCAGGAAGGGCCTGGCTTCTGCCCCTTCGAATACAATGCGGTTGGCATTCAACACATCATTGCCATACGACCACTGAAAGAAAATGTTCAGGTCGATATTACCATAGCGGAAATTGTTCGAAAAGCCACCGATATGCACGGGAATGGGATTACCGATGTACGTTTGATCATTCGCATCTACCACTCCGTCGTTATTGACGTCCTGGTATTTGATGTAACCAGGTTTTATCAGGGAACGGTCGAGCCCGTTGTTCGGCACATCATCGCGCAATACATAAGTTCCGTTGGGCAACAGGTTGAAATCTTCATACTGGTACAGGCCATCGAACAGGTATCCCATGAACAGCGCTACCGGCATGCCGGGCCTGGCCAGGTAGGGCAAGGAGGTATTGAAGTTATCGTTCCAGATCACGCGGGTGGTAAGACTGGGTTGATCGTAATTCAATTCGAGTATCTTGTTGCGATTGAAGGCAATATTGAAGTTGGTGCTCCAGGTAAATTTCTTATTATCGATATTCACCGTATTTAAAGTGAACTCTACACCGCGGTTACTTACCTTACCAATGTTCTTGAATCCGGTCAAATACCCGGTTGAAGAAGGCAGCGAAGCATTCAGCAGCAGGTCGCTGGTCACCTTATAATAGTAATCGGCCGTAAAACTGATGCGGTTATTCAGTAATCCTACATCGAGGCCGATATCTGTTTGGGCCGTACGCTCCCATTTCAATTCCTTGTTACCCACTTCTACGGGAGCAGAGCCTGGGATATGGGTGTTATTAAAATAATAGCCGGGCGTTGTGTTGCCGCTTCCGTTGGTGAACCCGGTTTGTCGCAATACACTCAGGTAGGCAAAATCCGATACCCGGTTGTTGCCGGTAACCCCGTAGCTTGCGCGCAGTTTGGCTTCCGAGATCACCGGAATGCCTTTCATAAAATTTTCTTCATGGATGCGCCACGCTACAGAACCGGAAGGGAAATAACTCCATTTATTGCCGGAGGCGAATTTCGACGAACCGTCGGCACGGAAAGAAGCAGTGATCAGGTATTTTGAAAACAGCGTATACATGGCGCGCCCCAGAAACGAGGCCACTGCGGCTTCTGATTCAGAGGATGTGTTCACAACTGGAATTCCTTCGTCGAGCCCACTGATGCCTAAAAATTCGTTGGGCACCAGGTTGGCAGTATAGCCATCGATAACTGTTTTTGTTTTCTGCAGGGTAAAACCACCTACTACATTCAACAGGTGGTTCTTATTGAAACGGCGGTTCCAGGTAAGTGTGTTTTCATTCAGCCAGCTGCTTACGGTATTGTTATTTACAGAACCATTGATGCCGTTGGTGCGGCCATATACGGTTAGCGGGTTGCCGGCCGAGGTTTTCGAATTATTGAAGATCTCGCGGCGTACATCGTTTCGGGTAATTCCCCCTGTTACACGCAGGGTAAAATTTTTCAGGAATTTATATTCGAGATAGGCATTGCTGAACAGCGCATTGGTAAATGCCTTGTTATAGGCATTTTGCGCCTGTACAACTGGATTTACGCGCAGGTCCACCGAAGAAGTGATATTGGGATCAAATGCATCATCGGCAAATGTAAGGTCGAAAGCAGAGTCACCGGTCAACGGGCGATAGCCCCAGGCGCTGTAAAAAGCATAAGAAGAAGCATTGATGCCATTGTCGCCGCCATTCGTAGCTATCTGGCCATTTGCCTGGAGGGATGAATAGTTAATATTAACGCCCACTTTCAGTTTTGAACTCACGGTTTGATCGAGCACTACCCTGCCCTGGGCACGCTTGAATCCGCTGTTAAGCAGAATGCCATCCTGGTCGAGCAAAGAACCGGAAATAGCATACCTGGTCTTATCGGTACCGCCGCTGATGGAGATACTGTGGTTTTGCATGGGCGCCGTGCGGAAGATTTTATCCTGCCAGTTCACTCCTACTGCATCCCGGTACGATTCGAGCGTTTTTCCATTTTTCAGGTAGGTTGTGGCAGCCGACGTCGGATTCAACTCGAACTGGTATTTTACAAATTCATACGGGCTCATCACTTCCTGCCGGTTTATTTCTTTCTGCCACCCATACCAGCCATTATATGCGACCACCGGCGCCCCGGCCTTTCCTTTTTTGGTAGTAATGATAACAACGCCATTTGCGCCACGGGCGCCATAAATGGCAGTGGCAGAAGCGTCTTTCAACACTTCTATAGATTCAATTTCGTCGGGATTGAACATGTTATTATTGGGATCTTCCACCGGGAAACCATCCACCACATATAATGGTGCATTGCTTTGGGTGATAGAATTACCGCCCCTGATAACAATAGTGTTTCCCTGGCCCGGCTGGCCGTCAACAGCAGTAACCTGCACACCTGCCACCCGGCCGCCGAGGGCATCTTCAAAAGACGCTACCGGCGCTTTTTTCATATCTGTCACTCTGACCTGGCCTATAGAACCGGTCAGGTCTTTTTTACGTACGCTACCATAACCGATGACGATCACATCATCGAGGTCTTTCAGACTTGTCTCCAGTTTTACATTGTAAATGGTGCCGGTAGTATTCAATCGCAGCTGCTTCGGCGTAAAGCCAACGGAGGAAAAAATAAGTACTACCCCTGTAGTACTGCTAAGAGAAATACTGTAGTAACCTTCTTCATTAGTGGTGGCAGTGATCGTCTTTCCTTTTACCGTAACTGTGACCCCTTCGAGCGGTTCATTGTTCAGATCGGTGACTTTACCGGTAATTACTTTGGCTGGAGCAACATTACTGCTGGCGGGAGGTGCATTTTGAGCAGTTGCAGCAGTAGTTAATAGTTGAAAAGCAGTTACAATCGTAAGGGCAATCGCAGGCAATGTTTTTTTCATACGGCAATGTTCTATAACAAAAATGCCAAATACATTCAGCAGAACAAAAAAAGTTGCAATTAATTTATTGTGGGAACATTCCCATTTTACGGGAACATTCCCATCTTTCAATTAATTTGTTTTCTTTGTTGTTCATTTACACTTGTTTTTTATTCCAGAACAATAGCAGCCATATATGAAACGTCACCAGGTAACGATTGTGGATATTGCGCACAAGTTGAATCTTTCCAAATCGACTGTTTCCCGGGTATTGACCGGACATCCCAGCGTAAGCGAAAAAACCCGCCAGGCCGTACTGGAACTTGCCGGGAAAATGGATTACCAGCGCAATATGCTTTCCATCAGTTTACTCAATAAAAAAAGCAACACCATCGGCATCATTGTTCCCGAATTCATGAGCTCTTATTTCCCGCAGGTGATCATCGGCGCCCAGGAAATTGCCGCACAGGAAGGGTATAACACCATTATTTGTCATAGTAACGAGCATTACGAAACAGAGGTGGCCAACACCAAATTGATGCTGGCCAACCAGGTAGATGGCGTGCTGGTGTCCCTCACCAAGGAAACCAGGAATTTCGATCACCTGAAAGTATTCGAGCGCAAAGGGGTTCCCATTGTTTTTTTCAACCGCGTGTGTGAAGATATGAGTGTGCCTAAAGTGGTGGTAGATGATTACGAAGGCGCCTTTCGCGCCGTAGAGCATTTGATCAAGCGAAAGAAAAAGCGCATCGCTCATCTCGCCGGTCCCGACTCGCTGTCCATCAGCGTTAAACGCTTGCGTGGTTATCGCGACGCCCTGAAAAAGTACGAGATCCCGATCGATGAAGAGCTCATCATACCCTATGATCTTACGCTTGCCAAAGTGAAAATTTATGTAAACCATCTGCTGCAGCTGGATAATCCACCGGATGCTATTTTTGCCATCAATGACCCTACTGCCATCGAGGCGCTGCGGATCATTCGCAAAAAAGGATTACGGGTACCGGAGGATATCGCCGTCGTGGGTTTCAGCAATGATTATGTGTCCGAATTGATCGATCCGCCCCTTACTACCGTATCGCAGCCAGTAAAGGAGATCGGCAGTACTGCTGCCCGGCTGCTGATCGATCAGATCAACCGGGATATTTCAGAGTGGAAATCGATCATCCGGGTCTTAAAAACGGAGCTGATCGTACGCAAATCGAGTTAAGCTGGCAAATTGGCTTACACGCCTGCGCGGGGCAACCGGCTTAACTGAAAAAAACCGATAACTTAACAGTAGAGTATATCGAACGGCTAAAGCCCGGACTTCCTAAACCCGCAAAAAACAAAATGCTGCAGCGTATTAAAAGGCGTTAAATGCTCCTGCTCTATACAACGAATCTTACTAAACCCGGCAGAGAATACATTTTCCAATTCTTTTTCACTATACTGCTTAATATCAAGTCCGCTGCATTTTTTAGGACCCTTTTCAGAAAAGGTGCCTACTATTAAATATTCCTTTACCCATTGCCTTGCTATGGAAACATATTGCTGCACCTGCTCAACGGTGGTTAAAAAATGAAAGGTGGCTCTGTCGTGCCAAACATCATATTTTTCAACCGGTGTAAATTCAGTTATATCTGCAACCACAAATTTTACCCGTTCTGCTTTATCGCCAAGCCGCTTCCGCACTTTTTCAAGCGCCTGTTCAGAAACATCCAATAGGGTAATGTTTTGAAAGCCTTCATCAAGTAAGAAGTCGACCAGTTTACTATCCCCTGCCCCAATATCAATGATAGCAGCAGATGCCGGAATATTTAAGCTGTGGATGAAGTGTAGCGAGGGCTGCGGAACATCCTGCGTCCAACTTACTTCATTGGCCTGTTTATGCCGGTAAACATTTTCCCAATGGTCCTTTGTTTCGTCACTCATATATTTTTACTTGAGCGTTATAAGTTTTCAGCCACAAAGTTCTGGCAATACTCCCTGATCATACCTCTTACATCCCGGAACGCCTGCAGGATCTGTTCTTCTGTTCCTGTTGCCTTTGCCGGATCAGGAAAATTGTAATGAAGCTTTATTGCATTTGAAGGATAATACGGGCATCTTTCTTTGGCATTGTCGCAGACAGTGATCACATAATCAAAATCGATATCCTTGTACTCATTTACATGGTTCGATGTGTGATGAGATATATCAATTCCATCTTCTTTCATTATTTGAATGGCTCTTGGGTTTACACCGTGCGTTTCAATTCCTGCACTGTATACTTCTGCTTTATCCTTTGCAAAGAACTTCAGATACCCTTCTGCTATCTGGCTCCGGCAACTGTTTCCGGTACATAAAATTAAGATCCGTTTCATTGAGGGAAAATTTCCTTTTTTATAATAGTACTGCTTACCAGACATACATTACGAAGCTCTCTGTGCGGCTGTATGCGTACTGTAATTCACTAATCACAGCAATCGGGACCGCAGCAGGCCTTTTTTTCCAATGGTTTTTCGGCATATACCGTTACGCTGCTGATACCTGTTCCTGATTGTTTAAAAGTAACCAGTTGTTCCGGCGAAAGATACTGCGACAGGATATCGTCGGGTATCGCAATGGGTTTATCTTTCTGAACGGTGATGTTCTCAAACCCGTTCGATGCTATCAACTCCAAATAAACCTGCTTTTGTATGGCTCCGGAAACACAACCGGCATACATTTCGGCCGCCTCTCTTATTTCCTTTGGTAAATCACCTTCCAATACAATATCTGAAATGGAGAAATGACCACCGGGTTTCAACACCCTGAAGATCTCTTTAAGCACACCATCTTTATTTGGTACCAGGTTAAGCACACAATTACTTACTATTACATCAGCTAGATTGGAAGTAACAGGCATTTGTTCAATATCACCCTGCCTGAACTCAACGTTATGAAATCCTCTGGCTTCTGCATTCTTTCTGGCCCGCTCTATCATGGCAGGCGTAAAATCGATGCCGATCACTTTTCCGGTTTCGCCGGTCTCGTACCGCGCAATGAAGGCATCATTACCAGCGCCGCTTCCGAGGTCAATGACAACATCGCCTTTTTTGATCTTCGCAAACCGGGTGGGTAAGCCGCAGCCCAGGCCCAGGTCTGCGTCGGGATCATACCCTTCCAATTGGCTGTAATCGTCAGACATAATGTTATACACCTCTGTACTGCAACAGCCCGAACCGCAGCAGGAGCTTTGGTTTGTTTCTTTATCCTGTAAAGCAATTTCCGAATATTTCTGCTTTACCACTTCTTTTAATTGTTCCTGGGTGTTCATTTGACAAGTTTTTATTGTTTTATTGCAATATTGCGATTAATGGGACCAAAAAAATTTAACAGCAGCCGTCCTTATTCTTATAAGCAACAAAGAAGTTATCAAATGCGTCTTTGTATTGCTTCCATACTTTGGGATCAATGCAATAACAGACGCTGGTGCCCTCGATGGTCCCCTGGATCAATCCTGCATTCTTCAATTCTTTTAAATGTTGTGAAATGGTTGCCTGGGCAAGCCCCAATTCTTCAACCAGGTCACCACAAACACAGGCCTGTGTTTTAATTAAATGTTGAATGATCGCTATTCGCGCCGGATGTGCCAAGGCCTTCATCATTTGAGCCAGCTTGTTCTGCTTATCGGTAAATATCTCGGTTTTTGTCAGTCCCATATCTATCGCAATATTACGATTAAATTCCAATTCCCAAAATTTTATTTAAAAAGCCCCGGCGGTCCCGATAACTATCGGGACGCCGGGGCCTGTACTATGATTAAGTTTGCTGTTGATGCTTTTACTGTAACGCATAAAAGCGCACTTCAACAATGACGCCTGGTTTTGTTTTGCTGCAAACATTCACTTTATACCGGTTGGCGGCATGTGTAATAACCCACGCTCCAAGTGGCGCCTCACGGAAGGCAGAACTACATGATTGTGGCGGTCCCTGCTGGCCCGCCTCGCGACCAGGGATCCATATCTTGCATTCACCGGGAGGCGGTAAGTGTCCTTTAGGAATTCCCAACGCGCTGAAAGGGTAAATCCTTTCATCATTGCTGCGGGTATCTTCGTGATCTCCTCCATCACCTGATGGCGAAGGGTAGCCGGGTTGAATGGTGATACACGAGGCCAGCAGTGATAAAACCACCAAGGTTGAAATAAATAAACGGCTCATCAGGATATTATAATTTGATAAAAAATATAAATATATAGTTCATGATCGGGTAATTTCAATAGTAAGAATACTATGAATTGTAGTTTGCACAGGCAAGCAAGCTGGTAAATTGACGAAATGGATCTATGATCTTTAAAACGTATCGCCCATAAATTTGGATTGATATAATGATTTTATATTTTTATGCCTGATTATTTACGATTATTAATCCGATACCCATGTGGAAAACGCTTGGTTCCACTCAAAAAGTTAATCAGGGCGATAAAATTAAAATCTTTCATCCCCATCGTCAGGAAGATACCGGCTCCTTATTTATTGTGGTAAGGACAGACGCTCATTATTTTGAGATCCTTCCCATTGTAGGCGAACTTGAAGTTCTGCCAAAGGATTTTAGAAAAAAAGTAGTCAGGTATTTTGATGTAAACTACAGTCTTAAGATAGAAGTCTGGAGGGAGCATTTGTAGACTTATATACACAAAATTCATAATATACCCTCCTGTTTATCTGATCCTTCCTTTTAAAACTTATTTATTTATTAATGAATAGGTTACACAAATAAATTCACTTCATATCAGTTTTTTGGAACAATTCTTGGAACTTAACGTATACAACCCTGCCTATCGAAAGAAGTAAGGCTGTTAAGTAGCACCATTAATTAATCAACCTGTATGTCAACTGAAAATAGTTTATTGAATCAATATGCCGCGAAAAAGAAGTCGAAGAAACGGATGTCGGAAGCCGTGTATCTGAGGATCTTCAATGCACTTGCTGAGTTTGACGGGTCGGGTAAGAAATATGAAAACGCGCTGAAGAAAGCAAGTAAGCAGATCGCCAAAGAAGTTATAAAAGCCAATCGGAAAGCAGCCATTGGTACCAGTAACGAAAATGGTAACAATGACCAGGAAATGACTACCCTATTTAAAGAAGCTTAATAAACAACATCTATGTCTGTGCCTGACCTGATAGAAGCGAAAGTGATATTACATATAGATGATGACCAGGATGACCGATTCCTGGTTCGATCTGCAATAAAAGAAATTGATCCCGCTATCATAGTTAAAGACGCTCATAATGGGCGAAATGCAATAGAATTTTTAAACCAGGCAAAGTTCGAAGGCCACTTGCCGTCGTTGATCATTCTCGATTACAACATGCCCCTGATGAATGGATTGGAAACGTATAAAGAGATCAGAAAAGACCCTGAGTTGCCTTCCATTCCGGTTGTTCTGCTCACTACGTTCTTTAATGAAAAAGACAGTGCTTACTGGGAGAACGAAAATGTAACTGCCTATACGAAACCCTCAGATTACGATGCATTTACAGCTTGCGTTAAAGAAATACTTGATTGTTGTGACCTGGTAAACAGGAGCTGATTATACCAGGTACATTCCTGTCCTCAAATAATATCAGAAAGTTCCCATGGCATATATTTTTATACGTTATTATAAAACGTAGTTATGAAACGAGTATATCTAACAGCAATGACCGCCTTAATAAGCTCATTGCTATGGGCACAGGATAAAGCTGCAGATGTTGATATAAATGTAAATAAAGACAGTGGTGGTGGAGGCTTTTGGGGCTCACCAGTGATGTGGATCATTGGCGCTGCTGTTTTTATTATAGTACTGGTAGCGGTTTCGCGCAGCGGTAGCCGTCAATAGTCCTCCTGATATAGTTTTTGTTTTTTAAATAAGCTCTCTTGACGGGAGCTTATTTTTTTCATAAATAAAATTTGAGTTTGCTGCAAGACTGCTAATTCAGTGATCAGCCGGGCAAGTGCAAAATAAACTTCAAAGCGCTGCCTGAATGGCCTTGGTATACTGTTTATTGTTCGTTTTTTTTATGTCCACCTGCCGGCACTGGTTGAATACTGCATATTTTTTAATAGCGTCAGTGATCCTGCTGATCGTTGATTCCGATAGTTTGAGTCGTTCAAAATGAAGATTGTGAATAGTCAACACTTTTTGTTTGCGATCAGCCTTCGAATCCATACGGGCAACAAACGTATCTTCTACCAGTACAGGCAATGAAAAATAGCCGTATTTGCGTTTTGCCTCGGGAACGAAACATTCTATCTGGTAATCGAAATTGAAAAAGTCCTTTAACCGGTGCCTGAATACATTCAGGATATCGAATGGCGAAAGCACATACGCTTCGCCTGCCAATTCGATCTTTTTGTTCTTATAACCGGGTAACATGTAGAGCGGACTGGTCGTAAGGCCCTCGATCACCACCTGGCAAACGGCCCCTTCCGTCACCAGTTTTTGCAGCTCTTTTTTTATTACATGATCTTTAACGTAACGTGCGCGCCAGACGATCTCTTTGGCGTAGGCGATACCGAGCGATTGTAAGGATCGTTGGATCACATACCTGGCAAACTCCTCAGGAGTTGGCATCGTTGTATCAATATCATCGGGGATGAGGTTACCGGGCAGATCATATACTTTCTGGAAATCTTTCCGGGTGATCATCAGGCTTCCGTCGAGATACAACCGTTCGAGCGCCATCTTCGATGGCCGCCAGTCCCACCACCCTGAACTGGCTACCTCCCGGTCATTGTCAAAATCTTTTACCATCAGCGGCCCTTCCCGCTCTATCCTTTCCAGCACCTTCTGCATAAGATTGAGCTCTGCCTGGGTCAGCGGTTTTCTTCTTAATGACATGCCTTTTTTCACGGGTAATGAATATCTAAAATCATCCATGGGCATATAGCCGGCAACAAAGGTGAAGAATTCAAAGATCCTTCCGTCGGCTTCCAGCTCTTCAAGCCATTCGGGTTTGTAATCGGGCACGCGGCTGAAGATGGCATGGTGATGCGCCCGCTCAACCACATAGTTAGCATCGATCTGAATAAATCCAAGGTGTTCGATGAGTTTATAAACCGCCTCGCGGCCCTTCCCGAAGGGTGCAGGTTTGTACAGCCCTGCTGCATGGAGGATGATCTTTCTGGCTTGTGACGGCGTGAGGATAAGTGGCTTCATACGTGGGCGGCAAAGTTAATCCCATTTTGCCACAAATGGCCCATTTGTGAGATTTTGCTTATATTAGTAATGCACGATTATTAAACCAACTAACGATTATGAAGCCTACCACCATCAATACCCTGTACTGGGTGTTTACCATTTTATTTGCAGCACTCATGATATATTCTGCCTATGGCAGCATCCTGGTAAACGAGGACTCAAAAAAACTGATACGTGATTATCTTGGCTTTCCTGAATATTTTATTCCATTCACCGGTTATGCGAAACTGTTTGGTTCCATTGCTATTTTAATTCCCGGATTAAAGACGATCAAAGAATGGGCGTATGCCGGATTGTTCTTTGATCTCGTGGGTGCTGTTTATGCCAGTATCGCCGTATCCAAAGCGTTCCATCCCATGATGCTTTTTATGCTGGTATGGTTTGTACCGGGCATCCTGTCTTATTATTTCTGGAAGAGAAAGATCAAAGCGGGGTTGAAGCCGTAAAGCTCATAATTTCCCATAAATTCAATTAACCCTTCATGACCCCAGCTCACCCTAACGATTGCCATTACGACGTGATCATCATTGGCGCAGGACCGGCAGGTTGCGCCTGCGCTATGGCGCTCAGGAAAACCGGACTGCGCATCGCGCTTATCGACAAACACCATTTTCCACGCGATAAAGTTTGTGGCGACGCTATACCTGGCCGGGCCATTAAATTCCTGCACGAAATAGACCCCTCCTTCGCCACCAGGCTTTCTGCTTTCACCGAAAAGCTGCTCACCCGAAGAACAACATGTTACTATAACAACCGAAAACTGGATTTTACCTGGCGCCTCGAAGCTTATACCGCCACCCGGGAATGCTTTGATAACTTTCTTTTTTCGGCCATTAAAAACAGTGCTGGCATTCGAACCATCGAAGGTGTTACGGTAAGTGATGTTGTAAAGTCTGCCAACGGCTATACAGTCATTACCAAAGATAACACCTGCTATGCGTGCACCATGCTCATTTGTGCAGACGGCGGCAATGGCATTACCGCCCGGAAACTTACCGGCCGCCAGCTCGACAGGCAACATCATGTGGCTGGCGTACGCGCCTACTACAGCGGTGTTTCAGGTATGGAAGATTCCTGCACAGAAGTGTATTTCGACAGAAAATACCTGCCTGGTTACTTTTGGGTGTTTCCCATCAAAGGCGGTATTGTGAATGCAGGTATGGGCATTTTATCTGACATGGTCATACAAAAAAAGATCAACGTCAAAAACGCCTTTTATGATTTCATTGAACGGTCACCCGTATTACGTCAAAAGTTTGGCAACGCACAGCCCATGGAAACATTAAAAGGCTGCGGACTTCCCATGGGCTCACGATGGGTAGAGATGTGCGGAGATCATTTTATACTGGTGGGCGATGCGGCATCGCTGATAGACCCCGTAAGCGGCGATGGCATTGGCAATGCCGTGCTCAGTGGCAAACTGGCGGCTGAACAGGTGATACAATGTTTTATTACCGGTAATTTCAGGGCCACCTTTGTGAAAAATTACGCCAACCGCCTCTATAAATTGGCCGGCGCCGACATGCGTCAAAAAACCAAAGTGCTGAAAACAATGGCCCGTTTGCCCTTCCTCTTTGACGCGGCGTTTATCGCCGGTCAGAACAGCATCATCAAAAGGTTTATGAAGTAAGCAGCGTACTATCCCTGTCTGCGCACCATTTCGTTGATCCAGATAGGCGCAAACGGCGAAGTACAACCTTTGGAAACCGGATAATCGCGGTAGATCCCTAATTTCTCTCCAATGGCTAACGCCCGCTTGCGGTGTTCCGGGAAATTAATGCCAATCTGCGCCAGCGTAGTGTTCATTGTCCATTGCACTTCGGGAGCCGCATCCGGCATTTCTTTTTCAATGCGATCGAGCAGCGCCGGCAGGTCGAGCCCATCAGCATCCCTCGTTACACGCCCGGCGGTGAGGCTCCAGCCGGCACGGGCCGAATAAGGATCTTTGGCCTTCATCCATTTTTTCCGCAGCTCTTCTTTATCGGGATGCTCCTTTACCACATACGAATTCATCCAATCGGCCACACCCACAAAATTGATGGATTTCACCATATCCTCCACTTCTTTCATCGACAGCTTCTTCACATCAATGATCAATGTAGCCAGCAGCCTGGCCTCTACATTCCCTGTTGCCCACAGTTCCAACGCCAGGGCATGATCGCTTTTGATTTCTTTAGCCAGATTTCTTATATCTCCCATCTTCACCCCAAACTGGTTGTCATCAGCCCCTGATTTTTTATTGTGCTTACGCACTTTCTCATCCCCCAGCGCCCTGAGTTTTGCAAGTGCTTCTTTTACCGTCATATTGTAATAATTAATGGTACACTACAAATTTACTATTTCAGCAGCACTCGCTTGCAGGAAAACGTTTTTACGCAATTGGAACCAGGCGCTTAATTGACCTCGATGGTACGTTCGATCGCTTCGAGCGAAGCATCTTCACCAATGTCCAAGATAGCCAGGGCAGAATATTTGCCTCTGGGCACCGTAGGGGGAATGGTGAGCCGCACCGTTCTTTTCCCTTCGGGGAAAACAGGGAATTCCACCTTCTCTAACTTATATTCCCGGCCGCTTTCAATATTCGTAAGCGCCAGATGCGCTTTACACTGCAGCATCGTTTCCCCCGTATTCACCATATAAAAATCATACGCATGCTGATCGCCTTGCACCGGTTTCAGGGTAAGCGCTTTGGCACTCATTTTCGTAACTGATGGCGGCGTTTGATAGATATGAATGCCTACGCGTAACAGTTCTTTTATTTTGGTGTTGAACTGTTTGTTCTTACGGTCGGCGCTATCCTGTTCTTCGGCGCTTTGCAGGAACAACATCGCCCACCGCATCTTGTTGAAAAGGGAGGTATCTGAAGGCGCCTGCAGCCGCACCAGCAGGTCTGCACTTTTGCCGGGCTCTACTTCTATAAAATTTTTATCGGTGGCTATCCAGGCGGCGCAGGAGCGGTTGAGTGTATCCGGTTTATAATACTGATGCGCTCCGGTTGAATCGCGTAACCAATCGGCCAGGTAAGCCTGGAAACCTACTTTGGCATCCGACAAATTGGTGATCTTTATTACCTGCGATTCGGTAACGCCGGGCACTCCATGAAATTCAAGTATGGATGGCTGTATCCCTATCTTTTGCGAAACAGCGTTTACTGACATAAAAACCAATGCTAACAAAGTACACATTAGACATTTCATAGCTTTTTGTTTTTGATCGATCCAAAAAATAAAATAAATTGCTATACATTAAAATCCTTGTATCGTATGTGCCATACAGGAATAAACACAAGCCGCCTGCTTTTCCGCAACATCATTATGTTACTCATTTGTACAACGGCTGCCGGGGTAATACGGGCGCAGAACAATAGCAATAACCTCACACTTACGGCCATCAATACCGGCTTCACCCTGAACAATGTGTCAGCCATTGAAACGCAGCAAATCAATCCCAATGCTTTTCAAATCGTGGTAAATTCAAGATCGAGCAACCTCTTTAGCGTGCGGGCAAGGGTTTCGGCCTCAACCAGCAGTACAGGTACCCCTTTTCCCGCCTCGATGCTGTCCCTCCGTTGTAATTCTACCAGTCCGCCGGTCACTGCCAATACCAACACGATCACCCTGAGCAATACCGATCAGCTCTTACAGCAGATAAATTCCACTAAAAACAATGTTACTTTCAACTATGACCTGCTGCTTGACCCGGTTGGGTACAATTACGCACCGGGCAATTATAACCTCACCATATTATTTACCATGACACAACCATGATCATGAAAAACAGCCGCCTTTATATAGTATTGCTGTCACTAGTTTCAACAAAGGGTATGGGACAGTCATTCAATGGAACCATCAACCCAGTAATAAGTATTCAATCGGTGATGGCAGTGTCTATTACCAATAATGCTTCTTCCACCATAAATTTTACGAACGCGCAGTATGCTTCCGGGTACACGATCAGTAATTTCAACACCTTTAATATAAAGAGCAACCAGCCCTGGAGATTATCAGTTTCTGCCGCTACGCCTAACTTTTCAGCCAGCGGCAGTTATGCTTCCAACAATATGCCGGCATCGGTCATTGGCGTAGTAAAAAGTGGTCAATCCCCTTTTAAACAACTATCTTCAACCGACCAGGTACTGGCAACGGGCAACCGCGGTAACGCCGGCATTTCAGGCAACTCCTTTAATATGGACCTCATGGCCAATCCCGGCTATGCATACGGTCCGGGCATTTATACACTTACCATCGTTTACACCCTTAGCGCCCAATAAGCATTTTTATTTACCGGCTTTGTTTTATATACAGGCTGGCTTGCATTTGCTGATCTTAATACCGAACTTAATAACAGTAAATATTATTTCAGGTGAAAAAGCTTATTTTATTACCATTTCTTGTTTTTGGTCAATTTCTGACCAACGCACAGCCACCCACGAAAAAGGCGCAGCAGGTAATCACTTTAAAACTGATGCCCGCCGGCCCCATACATCTTCCCAAGGTCAAAAAAGATAAGGGCAGGGGCAATGACGATAAACTACAGTTAAAAGAAGAGCTGGGCTTATCCTCGAACAAACACATATTGGTAGATAAGCAGGTGATTGAAATGGATATTGAGGAGAAAAAGCCGCCGGCAGCCAATGTTCCCGCTAAAAAGAATGAAGAGACTAATAACACTTCCAAAAACCGTTTAATACTGTATACGGTCACTTCTTTGTAAGTACACGGTGATTTATTAAGACAGCATAGCATTATTACCTTCTACGCAAAAGCCCGGATGTAGTTATCTAACTCCGGGTTTTTATTTGCACTTACATGAGTACAGATTTGCTATCAGAGATGATCAGTCGCTACTCCTATTTCACACCCGGTTTATTTTTCGGAAATAATTTCCAGTGCATGGAACAATTTTCGGTCATACCAAACAGGTACCATCTGGTTTTCAATCAATTGCTGAAATGGCACGGCGATTGGCTATATGTAACCGTAACAATTTTAAAAAACCTCTTTAACAAACAAAAAAACGAACAACATGAAAAAGATTGCATTGATCACCGCCGCCCTTATTACTGGTACTATTGCTGCTAACGCCCAGTCTTCTGCTCAAGCGAGCCACACAGTAACATTAAATCTGCAGAACTCTATCGACATTGCTTTCACTGCTGCTACGGGCACTGACTTTACTTTTACCAACACGAGTGACTACCAAAACGGACTTACCAACCTGGGAGCATCGAGCCTCCAGGTAAAATCGAACCGCCCCTGGGCCGTAACAGTGGGTGCTGCAAGTGCTAACTTCAGCGGCCCGGCAGCCCCCTCTCCTGCTATGCCTGCTTCAGTTTTAGGCGTTCGCCTGAGCGGCGGTTCTTCCTTCGGTGCTTTGTCAACAAGCGCCCAGTCGCTGACCAGCGGCGACAGAGGGGTGAGCAGCTTTACTGTTGATTACAATGCCAACCCTGGCTTCAGTCATGATGCAGGTACTTACACCCTCTCTGTAGTGTACACTGCCACACAGCAATAGATCCCCAACCGTGCCACGGTTCAAAACCGTGGCACGGTTATTCTTTCCACCGCCCGATGTAAAATCAAAACGTTGAAAACAGTTGCTACCTATTGGTTTACCCGTACCCTGACGCTAATGGCGTTATTATTCGCCGGCATACAGGTGGCAATGGCCCGGCAAAACAATGGACTACCGGATATACTACGATCTCGTTTCCTGAACGATTCTGTAGCCGTGGAAGAAAACAGTTATGCATTCAACAATGTAAGCATTTACAACAGCAGCAGCCGTCCCTTAGCGGTGCAACTGGTGGTAAGATCACCGGAGATAACTTCTCTCATCACAGCCAATATAATAGACACTGAATTACGGCCACGGGAGAACCAGCTTATCCCTATCCGTTTCACGCTCGCCACTAAAACGGCTGCTTTAAGCTGGGTTCCTTTTATCATTGACATTCGCATCCCCGAACTGAACCAGGTCATCCATACCCAATTTTACATCAGACCCAAAGCCAATGTGAAATGGAAGGCTGCCCTGAAGCAACCGGTTGCCGTTTTCACCGAAAATGACAAACAGGTAGCCTTTACTGTTTACCTGGAGAATACAGGTAATAGTCCGGATACCTACAGCTTCGATTTCCGCACCAGCCTTTCACTGAACCTTGCCAAAAAAAATTATTCGGTCACTTTACAACCCGGTGAAGCCCGCACCATTCCTGTCCAGGTTTTGTTATCGCCTAACGATATACAACAACTGAAAAAGGATGAAATAACCATTTTTATAAAGAATACGCAGGGCGACACCAGGATGCTGAACCAGCAGATAAACCGGCTCGGCTATATTTACAGCGGGGAGAACTACAACTATCAAAAAATGCCGCTGACGCTGGAATTGAACATGCAGAACCTGGCCGGCGAACAGCCCTTTGCCTTTTTGAATGTTCGCGGTAACCTGAAGCTGAAAAATGACCGACAGCTGAACGTTTTGTTGCAAACCAACAACTATTACCGGCATTCAGCCGCCAATACACAAAAAGCTGCCGTGGAATATGTACATGGTCCCTGGCGCCTTACCGGCGGCAGCATTATCGACTTCAACCATTTCCTGGTAGATGGCACCGGCCTTCGCCTGCAATATGCCGGTGCACAGCATAAGGCCATTGAAGTAATGGGCGCACAAAGCCGTATTGGCAATACCCGGCAATTCAATGTAAAGTTCAGCCTTCCCGTATTAAAGGGAGTTAACTGGCAAACCAATGGGTTTGTAAACCGCGACGGGCTGAAAAAACAAAGCAGCTCGCTGCTGTTAAATAAACTGGAATGGACGATCGACAAGGACACCCGCCTGGCTGTTGAAGGCGGAACCGGCCTGGAAAAAATAGCCCGCTCAAAGCTGGATACCTCCCTGGTAGCCTGGCAGGCCGGTTATCATTTTGAAACCAGGAAAAAGCATTACCAGTTCACTTCCACGATCAACCGCTATTCTGAAAACTTTCCCGGATTGAATAAAGGTTTTCATTACCAGTTACACGAAGCGCGTTTATTGATAAATAACTGCTTCGCCGGACCCTATTTCGAGATCAATAAAAGAGCCTATAACAATACCGGCGACTCACTGATCAATTATCTGTTCAATATCAATAACCGGGAATACGGACTCCGGTTCGGCTGGCAACGTAAACGGCTTTCGCTGGTAATATCGCCAGGCCTGTTGAAACAGGTGCAGGACAGCACAACGGCCCTGCAATCGAAAATGTATAAACTGGCGGTAAATCTTAACTGGCAGATCACCGATCGCTGGTGGCTGTCGGCCTTCTCCAATGCCGGCCGGGTAACTATCCCTGCTTCGACCCTCACTAACTTTAACAGCTTTACCAACTTTGTGAATATACAGAATGGCCGTTATGGTATGCAGCTCCGGTATGACAAAGGCCCTTACTATTATTATGAGATCAAAGAGTACCTGCAATCACCGGTAGCTTATGATCGACTGCAGGTATCGCCCTTCATAGAAATACCGTGGACGCGGAAAAACATCTTTTACCGCCTGCAGGGAAATTACCTAAACGAACAACAAACCGGGGTGTCCTTCTTTTTGCTGTACAATAATATCCAGTACTCAACGCCAGCAACAGGCATCGATGTAGGACTCACCACACAGGTAAACCTGTCGCGAAAAGATGACCCGCTCGTTAACCTCACCATTCGCAAAAGACTGCAACTGCCTGTTATTAAAAATGAAAGCTCGCGCTCTTTCAAGATCGTGTTATACCTCGATGAAAACAATAACAACTGGCCTGATGAGCACCTGTCATGGGTATCAAAGGCCCGGGTGCTGGTAAATGGCGAACTGCTGCAAACCAACAGTAAAGGCGAACTAAGTTTTACCAATACCGACGACAAAGAGTTCACTATTGATTTCAGCCAGATTGCGGGGCTCGATGGCTGGATGCCCAAACAGGGTTTCAGGCAGACATTCAGGCCGGGAAAAGAACAAAAAATTTATTTTTTCCCTTTTACCCACAGTAGTGTCATAACCGGCAAACTGGTGCTGCTGCGTGACGAACAAAGTTCCCTGACCATGCCCCTGGATGGTATCAGGATCATAGCTGCCGCAGCCAATGGAACCGTTTATAATACACTTACCAATAGCAAAGGGGAATATACATTCAACCTGCCTGCCGGTCTGTATATCGTCAGTGTTAACGAGGCCGTGTTCGATGACACCTTCAAAGTGACTGAAACCAGTAAGGCTGCTGACCTGGTGAATAACCAGCGCCTGCATCTGCAATTCGAGATCAGGCAGAAAAAACGGGTGATAAATATAAAACGGGAATAAAAGACCAATTGGCAATTGACAATGGGCAATGGGCAAACGAAAACCAATTGGCAATCGGCAATGAGCAATTGGCAGTTAGCAGTTGTCAGTTGGCAGATGGATGTTGCCAAGCTTAAACTTCGAAGCGCCTCATTGCTAGTTTACCAAATAACTGAATAACTGAGGAACTGAATAACTGAATAACTCATTAACGCTTCGACACTGGATCAGCCATCTTTTTGCCATTCACTTTTACGTTCCTGAAATGCAGCCCTTGCACCTTACCTACTTTGAAATCGGTGCTTTGCAATTGCACATCTACATCTGATACAAGTATATCCCGGATCGTCGCCTGGTCATGACCGGTGATCTCGCCCAATGAATTCGCCGTTCCACGGACATTGGAAATTTTGATATTCCGTACCAAAGACTTTGGCGGTGCCTGGCCTTTCAGATCAAAATACTGGGTCCAGGGCGAAACCTTGAAAATAACACCGCTCCCTTTTAAGGTAATATCGCTCATGGTCACATCCTCGTATTGTTGCGGAGTATCCGGACGAAGCTTTAACCGCAACACGGTTGGACCAAGCGTTATACATCGCTGAATATTTACCCTGCGAACAATGGTTGCTTCACTGCCACAAGTTACAATACCCCCACCCGCTTCGAAGATACAATCGCTGATCTGAACGTTCTCTACTGGTGGACTGTCCTTATCCTGCAGCGCAAACGGTCCTTTGGAACCTTTTAATGCAATACAATCATCGCCTACAGAGAAAAAGCAATGGCGAATGGCAATATCATGAGAACTGTCTATATCGATACCGTCAGAGCTGGGTGCATGATGGTATGGTTTGGGGCCTGAAGGCGCCTGGAAACGGCAATAAGTTATGCTCACCTGCTCACAGCGATAAATATGCAGGTTCCAGAAGCCCGAATTCAAAAAGGTAATGCCGTTGATCTGTATGTCTTTGGAATTCTGAATAAAAGCGAGCCGCGGGCGCTCAACATTTAAATTGGTCGTCTTTGGGTCAGCATTCCGCCGGTTATAAAATTCTTTCCAGAAGGGTTCGCCGCTGCCGTCAATGGTACCGGGGCCGCTGATGCGTAAATGATCGACCCCATCTCCATTGATCAGCGCTGCACGCCAGGGTTCAAAATGACCTTCAATGCGGGTATTTAATTTTGGATAATCATTAATATCTGTAGACCCCTTGAGTACAGCGCCCGCCTGAAATTCCAGGTGAACACCGCGTTTCAGAAAAAGGGCCCCGCTTACAAATATACCTTTGGGAATAACGAGGGTTCCGCCACCGTTTTTGGCGCATTCGTCTATGACAGCCTGAATGGCTTTTGTATTGAGTGTTTTGCCGTCACCCACCGCGCCGCGTTCGGCAATATTATATCGCTGTTCCCGGTTGTGTACTATCGTTCTTTCAAACGCCGTGAATCGATGGTCGTTATTGGCGTCGACCCTGGTCAGGGTCACACTGCCAACTATGGTAAGCAATAACAATTTGTTCATTGTCAAATTTACAAATAACTGCCGCATACAACTGTCCCGGTTCATCCGGCATAGTCATTAGAAAGAGGTTAAAAAGATCAATGCGAACGCAAAACCCGGTTAAGATCTTCGCGGAAAGTTTCGCTTACGGGAATTTCAGTTGCACCGATACAAACAAGGTCGCGTTTAATGGCGGTGATCTTTGCAATGGCCACCAGGAAGGATCTGTGCGTGCGAATAAAGGCGCCTGCAGGCAGTTTGGCCTCAATAGTTCTTAGCGACATCCGCGTTATAACCGGTTTAGCCGCTGAAGCCAGATAGATCTTGATGTAGTCTTTGCTGCTTTCTATATAATTGATATCGGCTGTCACGATCTTTACAAGCGAATAATCAACACTTACGAAGAAGTCATTGTTCTTCACTGGTTCCGTCAGGCTGGCGGCCCGCTTGGCCCGGAACAATTCAGCCGCCCGGTTACACGCTTTCAGGAACCGGTCGAAAGGGAAAGGTTTTAACAAATAATCTGCCACCTGCAGGTTAAAACCTTCCACTGCATATTTTTCATAAGCCGATACCATGATGACCAGTGGTGGATGCTGCAGCGATTGCAGCAATTGCAGTCCGCTCAACCGCGGCATTTGAATATCGAGAAAGATGAGATCGATTGATTCCTGCTGTAAGGTGTTCAATGCTTCGAGCGCAGTTTTGCACGACTTCACCAATTCCAGAAAAGGCACCCGGCTTACATTATCTTCCAGCAACTCCCGAACCAGGGGTTCGTCATCGACAATAATACAGCGCATCATAATAAGTTAAGTGTTAAATGAATGCTGAATAGGTCACCGTCCCGGTGAATGACCAGATCATATCTGCCCGGATACAACAGCGTTAACCGCGCACGAACATTACCCAGGCCGATACCCGACACCTCATCTTTGTTGGCAGCTGCTTCTCCCGGGTCGAATTTATTTTTTACCTGGAACACCAATATGCCTTCCTGCACAGTCAAGTTGATATCTATACGGGGTTCATCCTCGTAACCCGTTCCATGTTTGAATGCATTTTCCACGAAAGGGATCAGCAGCATCGGTTCTATACAATAATTGTTTGCAGCGTAGGGCAACGCCAGGTTGAACCCGATCTTTACATCCTGCCCAAAGCGTAGTTGCTGCAGGGCTACATAACTTTGCAGGTATTCCACCTCCTGTTGCAGGGATATCTTTTTGCCGGCATCATACAGCATATAGCGCATTAAACCGGAAAGCATTAAAAGCGATGATTCCAGCTGGTCTGAACGCTTTCTTGCCAGTGAGACCAGGTTGGTCAGGATATTAAACAGGAAATGCGGACTGATCTGGGAACGAAGGAATTTCAGCTCCATGCCCAATTGTTTCGCCTCCCGCTCCTGCTGCGTTTTTTCAGCCCGGATCTTTTCAAGCGTTATACAATAGAAGACACTTACAATAAACGCCAGTACCGACGGAAACAGCACGTGTGCGCGCACATCGGGCAGATCGTTGGGAAACCAGCCTTCCAGTATATAAAACTTTACCCGTACGGAAAGAAGGATAAGTAAAACCACGGAAACAAGATACAGCCACCAGTACCTGCGATTCAACAATTTCGGATACAGAAAAAAAGCATTTCCATAAAAAATGACTATATGGATCAACTGCGACAATGTAAAATAGATCCCCGGCAGCGGACCTATTTTGTATTGATTGCCGGCACTGCCGGTAAAATAAGGAAAGAACAGCACGATGCTCCAGGCCAGCGCATGGAGAATAACATTGAAATAACGGTATTTGACTATTGTAAGCATGTAACGGCGCATCAATCCGGCTCAAACTTATCGATTTTACCTGTAGGAGGAACAGATTTAAAAATGATCGCAGCATCTGCCGGTATTGTCGCAACATTTGGCGTCTTTGTCGCTTTACCTGAAAAGCAATGATGGCCACTGATAGTTTTGCAGAGCTAAAGACAATACGTATGAATATGCAAACTTTGCTTCAGATGGACATGCTCTTGCAGGTTAGCGGAATTACACCGGGCCGGGCGGCCGCCCTGCTGCCGGCGGTGATGGGATTGATCAGTGTGGTGTTTGGTTGTATGGCGCTGGCTCGCGTTAAACGCAATAGCCCTTCCGGCCGCGCCATGGCCATTGCTGCCATAATACTGGCATTGATGGGCATCGTCTTCAGCGGACTGCACCTGGCGCGTGCTACCGGCGCTATCGGCACAGGTTCGGGTCGGTTGGGCGCCATCGTAGCGCTGCTGTTCTCGCTGATCGGCGTAGTGATCAGTTGGCTGGCATTGGCCCGTTTTCGGCGAATGGCCAGGGACTAAACCGGCGCCAGCCACCTCGATCTTAAATACACCACTGTTTTGTTCAGGTAAGGGAAAAAAGCGATCAGTAACAGCATGCCTACGATTAGCCATGACAGCAGCTCAAAATAGTCCATTGCAAACCGTAGTTGCGCCTGCCTGTTCATGCCGTCAACCAGCAATTTGCTGGAAGCCCTGGCAGCCGCCCCCGGCGCCATACCTCTATCTGCCAGCTGCTGCGCCTGTAGTTGCATGTTTTTCCTTAGCACCAGGTCGAGTTTGGTGAGGTGGTCGAGGAAAGCATTGTAATGATTGCTTTTGCCGAACAGTTCAAAGTAATTAATGAGCGCAATGCTCACCGAAAAGCCCATGTATCGAATGGCCAGGGACATAGCTGCGGCGGACGGTCCCATGGAAACGGGCACCGAAGCAATCGTAAAAACGATGGTAGGCACCATGATCATTCCAACACCCAGCCCCTGCATAAAAAGCGGGATGAAATAATGGCTTTCGTTGGCCTGCCCGCTGAACAAAAAGAACATAGCAACCTGGAAAGCCAGCAGCAGGATAAATCCCGGCAGCCAGATATACCTGATCGGCTTTTTTTGCAGGATCATACAGCAGGCGATGATGACCCCGGTTACCAGTCCGGCCAGATTGAACAGGTTGATATAAGAAACATGCCTCGGGTCGAAGCGCAGAACACCGGCAAGGAAACTGCTGGCAACACCTGCTGCAAACCGGCAGATGTACATTACGAATAACACAAAAAGTCCTACCCAAAAATTCCGGTACCTGAATATTTGCAGGTTTACATAAGGCCGTTTCATGCTTTTCTGGCGGAACAGGTATATTATTAAAAGCAGAACGATCGCAATCATGCTGTACTGTATTCGATGGTCTTCCAACCAGTAATATTTCTGGCCATACACCAGGATATACCCGGTGAGGCAAAGCATGAGCGTATAAAGAACAAAACTCTGCCAGTCGAGCTTATGCAGGGGGAACCGGGCTTTGAGCCGCACATTGTTCATAATAAGTAACAGCAGGATGAGGCAGGGCACAAAAGAGAAGAGGGCGGCTTTATAAACAATATTGTAATTGGAGGAATCAATGAGGTCGGCTGTTACGAGATTATTGAAAGGGATAGCACATAATAACAGACCGAAGAATACCGAAAAACTTACTTCCCGGGCGCGTTCGCTGCGCAGGCGGGTAAACATCAGCGAGAGGGAAAGGCTCACCGTGCTGCAGAATATGAGACCCTGGAGGAATCGCACGGGCAGCAACACCCGCAGTTCATGGGTTTGATAACACAGGAAGCTGCACATCATTTGCAGGGACATAAGCAGGATAAAATATTCCTTGCAGGCCAGATAAGCAAAGAACCGGTGTTCGAGGCTGTAAAAGCCCACATAACCGGCATAGAACAAGATCACCGCAAACTGGATGTCTGCCGGTGCAGCGCCATAATGGCCTGCCGCGGCATTGATATTGGCCAGTGGTAAAAAGAAAAGCACAATACTGGGCAGCAATACAAGGAACAGGCTGATCCTGATCAACCATTCGGGCGCCCATTTCCTGAAGACAGGAATGGCGTTATCCATGACGTTGGTTTTTGGGCACATAAACGTTCACGTTCATGCCTGCTTTGAGGATATCGAGCTCTTTATTGTTCCCGTGGATGCGGATGCGCACGGGAATACGTTGAACGATCTTTACAAAGTTCCCGGAAGCGTTATCGGGCGGCAGCAGCGAAAACCTGGAACCCGTAGCCGGCGAAATGGAAATGATCGTTCCTTTGAAAGGCCGGCCGGGATAGGCATCTGCAATCACTTTTACCGAATCACCGGTATGCATGTGCGCCACCTGTGTTTCCTTGAAATTAGCCACCACCCATTTATCCGTTTCATCGTTTACGATGAAGGCAAGCGGTTCACCCGCATTGATCATTTGTCCTGCTTCTACCGTCCTTTTGCCCATGCGGCCATTATACGGGGCCCTGATGACCGTATAACTAACATCCAGCCTGTGCCTGTTCAGCTGGGCATTTAACCGGGCTATTTCGGCGATCACAATTGCCTTTTCTGCTTTATTGCCGAGCAACTGTAACTGGGCATTTGCTTTCTGAATGGCTGCTTCTGTTTCCTGTTGCTGCAGTAAGTACTCGCGATTATCGATGATCAACAGGGTATCGCCTTTTGACACGTACTGGTTGTCCTCGAAGTGAACGGCCGTAATAAAGCCGCCGGCCCGGGAGATCACGGGGTTTATATATTCCTCGACCTGTGCATCATTGGTTTGCACGTAATGGTAATAACCCCAGAGGGTAATGATGCCCCAGATGGCCAATGCTGCAATGATCGTCGCCGACATCCATCCTGTGATCCTGGTAATAAGCCTGTCTGTAACGGTGTATTTCTTTTTCATGGCTGTTTAGAGAGGGCAAGCAACGCGCACGCAAAAATATCAGGCGGCCGGCTGTTTTGTTTCCCTAAATAAGCCAACATTTTCGTCATTACGGCCAAAAGCCTTCTTTATTCATATCATTCCCACTGTCGCGGAGGGCTTGAAATTCAGAAGTACGAAGTACGAGGTATGAAGTACGAGGTATGAGATACGAAGTATCAAGGTTGAAATAAGGGTTTTTCTTACATCTTACTTCCTGCTTCATACTTCTTACTAAAAACCGAAGTATCTTTACGGAATTGGAGTAACATCAATTTTCCGAATAAAGAATATGGGATTAATAGCTTCCCTGCCAGAGATAGAAAAGCAGAAAGAAAGCGTGTTCGTAATGCACGAAAAAAGCGAAAAACTGATCCCGCTGCATAAACATTCCAAAGGACAATTGAGCTATGTGGAAGGCGGCATTGCCTATATCACCTGTGAGAACCGCACTTATGTAGTACCGGCAAAACATTATTTCTGGATACCAAAGGGCCTTGAGCATATTCTGCGGATCGGCTATTCTGCCACTGTGCTGCGCTCCCTCTACTTCTATGCCCATGACGACGCCTCTAACCCTTTCTACACTAAGCTGGGCATCTATCCCGCCACTGAGCTGTTGATCCAGATGATCAATTATACCGAGCGATGGGATGGCAGGCATGTAAGCCGGAAGGATGAGAATTTTGAGTTTCTGGTAGCCCTGAAGAATATTCTGCCACAGTTCAACAATAAGGCACTGCCTATTATTTTGCCTACTACCGATAATGAGCAGATGCAACGGATCATTAAATACCTCGAGAAAAATATCGCGGAACGCCTTACCGTAAAAAGCGTAAGCAGTCATTTCAATATCAGCGAGCGAACCCTGTCGCGTTTGTTTCAGTCAAACATCCAGATGACCTTTCTGCAATATCTTAAAACCATCAGAATGGTAAAAGCCATTGAAATACTCGTGAAAACGCAGCGCCCGATCGGTGAAATAGCTTATGAAGTAGGTTATGTTACCCTGAGTTCATTCAGTGATGCCTTCCAGGAGTTCACGCATGCGCGGCCTTCCGATTTCCGGCGGTACTAATCAATACATCTGCCATTCCCCATTACGGGGAACTACGATCATGGCCAAAGGCAGGCAGCAATTTTGCTAAAAATAAGCCATGACTACATTAAGTACACAGGGGAATAAAGAAGCGCTCGATTTTTACCGGGAAGCCCTTCAGCTGCTGGAGGAATGTAAAGCCCGGTATATGCTCGGGGGCGCTTTTGCGATCTTTCATCATACAGGTATCTACAGAGATACAAAGGACCTGGATGTATTTTGTCCGGCCAGCGAGTACCCAAAGATCCTGAAATTTTTCGGCTCAAAAGGATATCGTACAGAGCTCACAGATATCCGCTGGCTCGCCAAAGTTTTTAAAGGAGACTATTTTCTCGATATCATTTTCGATACTGCCAATAACATCTGCCGCGTTGATGATGAATGGCTGCAACATGCGCACCAGGCGGATTTCCTGGGTTATCATATTAACATATTATCGCCGGTAGACCTGGTGTGGTGTAAGTTGTATGTCCAAAACCGCGAAAGATACGATGCTGCTGATATCAACCACCTGTTGCTGAAACAGGGAAAAAATTTCGACTGGAAAAGACTCTCCCGCAAAATGGACCAGCACTGGCACCTTTTACTGATGCAGCTCCTCTCCTTCCAGTTTGTTTACCCATCAGAGTTCCATGAGATAATTCCCAAATGGCTTTTTGATGAACTGCTCACAAGAGCAGCAGAACAGTATGATCTACCCGCGCCCATGGAAAGAGTATGCAGAGGCCCCGTGATCGATCAAACGCAATACGAGATCGACATTAAGGATTGGGGCTATAAAACGTGCACCATTAAAACTGTTTAATTATGACCAGTGAAAACAAAACACGCGTTGCCGCTATTGCCGATCTTCACATTCGTGATACGGACAAAGGCAAATGGGTCGATTTCTTTAACGACGTGTCGAAGCATGCAGATGTGCTTGCTATTTGTGGCGACCTCACCGATACGGGCGATGAATCGGAAGCACATATCCTGGTAGAAGAATTGAAAGCCTGTACGATCCCCGTGGTTGGCGTGCTCGGAAACCATGACCATGAAAAAAGCCGCCATAAGCTGATCAGGCAGATCGTACAGAACCATCCCAATGTACATATCCTCGATGGTGAAGCGGTGGTAGTTGCCGGTATTGGCTTTGCAGGGGTGAAAGGCTTTGGCGGCGGTTTCGATAATCATATGCTGTCGATGTTTGGCGAAGGCGCTATGAAATCTTTTGTTCAGGAAGCCGTAGAAGAAGCTTTGCACCTCGACCGCGCATTGGCACGCCTCGACCAGGAGCACAACAACATTAAAAAAATAGCCCTGCTGCATTATTCACCCGTTCAGGAAACTGTTAAGGGCGAACCCGAGCAGATATTCCCGTTTTTAGGATCCTCCAGGCTTGCCGAGCCATTATCGCGGCGCAATGTAGAAGTAGTTTTCCATGGGCATGCACATATAGGGGTGCTGGAAGGGAACATCGGTGGTAAAGTGAAAGTCTTTAATGTAGCCCGCCATGTTCTGAAAAAATCGGGCTATGAGCATCCTTATTTCCTGTATGAGATCTGAGGCACTGCACGAATGGCTGAACCTGGTATATTTGCCCATGAGGAAGACCGTAACATGTACTTTGTTGCTGGCAAGCCTGTGCATGGCTCAACGAACAGCGCTTGCCCAATTCAGTGATACCGTTAATTATTACATTAATTTTTCGGGAACAGGTAATTTGAACAGAACGAATACCGGTACCACTTACCTGCTTAATAATTCGCTTCGGTTCCAGGCAGATAAAAAGAAATTTTCCATCAACAGTATGGCCAGTCATGTTTATGGCCGCAACCCTGCCTTAAAAACAAATGACGATGTGCTGGCTATACTTAATCTCGATATCCTGAAGGGCGTACAAAAATTTTATTACTGGGGACTTACCGGCTTTGAGAAAAGTTTTTCCTTAAAGGTCGACAGCCGGTTCCAGGCCGGCGCAGGAGTGGGATACTCTTTTATAAACAGTGAAAAAACGAACCTGGAAATAAGCGACGGCTTTCTTTTTGAAACGGCCGATCTGAGTGTACCCGACAAAAACGGGCGAACCAGCTACCAGACCGTTCGTAACTCCCTGCGCCTGAAATACCGTTTCATAATCAAAGATATTGTCACCATCGACGGGGTAAACTTTTTTCAGCCTGCTTTGTCAGAAGCGGGAGATTATATCCTGAAACTGAATACCAGTGTTTCGCTCAAGCTGTACAAATGGCTGAACTTCACCACTGCATTTAATTACAACAGGCAGAACATTACATCAACAGAGAATTTATTACTGAGTTATGGGCTGATGCTGGAAAGGTACTTTTAGCCCGGCCCATAACTCAGTATTGATCATCCATTAAAAGATCTTTTCAAATTGCCGCGCCAGGTCACCTTCAATAGGAGCCAGCCGCCTGAATGCCCTGGGATATTTATCAACAATATCTTTGTCACTGGTACAATACGTATTTACATGGGAATCGTAAAAATGGAGTAAGGCCCAGTATTCGCTGCAAAACTTATTGAACTGTTCCTGCGGCATCTGGCTCACCAAATGAATAAATTCTTCTTTTTTATAACTTCCCCTGAGATCACAGGATTGAAAAATTCTCCACCCTTCCATACGCCCTCCTTTTGTTTTTATTTAAAAAATAAATAAAAATATTATGCCATAGGGGCCATAATTTTCAATGTTTTATCAATAATTCCACAGGCTTGAAAATTGCATTTTCTGGTTAAGGGACCTTTAAATTTTTGGCTATGGATACCAAAAAGAAAAACCCGGAAAAATTAACCGGAGAGGCTGAAAAGGCGGCTGAAAAGGACGCCGGCAACAAGCATGATATCCCCGGGAAAACAGCAACTTCCGATTCTGACATGGAACCGGAAGAAATTGTCAGCAGCAAGGCTGACACCGATGTGCCAATGGATGGCCAGGTGAACAACGATGCTGTTTTGCGGGGTGAACCACATGCCGAGGACAAAACCATTAACGGGCCTTCGGAAGAGAAAAGCTAAAGAGAGAGCCATCTCCAATGTGAATGCTGTGAATGCTGGACAAAAGTACAAACCGATGGCCAGGATAGTATATTATATGCATGCCATGATTTGCAAAGGACAGGAAAGCAATGATAAGCCTGTCGGCAAACAACCTTTTTCCTCCTCAAAGGCGCTCTTTTACAGAAGCCGACGGTCCGGCATTTTATCAGTTGCAGGAATCCTGGATCTTTACCAGGCGTATCATATTATCCTTCAATTACCGTTTTGGCAAAGTAAAGCCCGGCGATCCTGGCAAGACCAGGGGTGGCAACGTGAAATAAGTGATTTGTCCACCAAATGCCGTGAAAAATAGGATAATTCGGGCATGGAGATGGGTAATTTTGTGATGTAATCAGAGCAGGATGAAAAGCAACATACCCATCTGGCAATTAAAAGAAAATATATCCGGCGTTCGTATCGAACGAATTAACGACGCCTTTATATCAGCACTCATAAACGACGTCAGTAAATTACATCGTAATGATCATTACATCTGCCTGTTCCTGATCTCGGGCAAGGTGGAACTGATAGTCGATTTCAAAGAAGTGCAAATTACCGGGCAGAAGCTTGCTTTTCTTATACCGGGACAGATCCAGCGTGTGGTTAAGTTTAATAATAAAAGCAAAGGTTGGATATTATTCCTGGACAATAAACTGGTAGAGGAACACGCAAGATCAATGATCGAGGATTCCCTGCATAAGGGACCGCTGTTATTATTATCCAAATCACACCTGGACTGGTTTACCCGGTATTTTGAGCTGCTGTTTCAAACCTACAATGATCATTCATTTGGCAGTCTTCATAAATCAGCGGTCAATACATTTACAACGCCCTGTATTTATAAAATAGCCGCCGCCTTTCAGTCAACTACGGAATTCGTATCAGGAAAACACTCCCAACGAAGCATCGAGCTTACCATAAATTTTAAACGGCTGGTCAGAAAGAATTACCGGCAATTGAAGAAGCCGAGTGAATATGCGGGTTTGATGAGCTTCACTACCAGCTACCTGAATGACACAATAAAATCGGTGACGGGTTTTACCGCCTCTTATTTCATTCAGCAGGAAATGCTTAGAGAAGCGCAACGACTGCTCTGCTATACCGACCTCAGCCAAAAGGAGATCTCTACTTACCTGGGTTATGACGACCCCAAATATTTCAACCGGATCTTCACCAAACTGGCTGATGTTTCGCCTGGCCGCTTCAGGCATAATTTCAAAACACTTCAAACCTAAGTTCCTACTAACAACAACGCCCAGGCACATTCACCGCGGTTGAAACCCGGGGCAGGCTATCTATTGTCTCGAACGGAAAATATTGAAAACAGCTACTTATAAAATTATGAGACTAGTCAACGTGAAAAATATATGGAAGGCTGGCATTTATCTACTGCTCTTCGAAGTAACGGCAGCCAGCCTAAAAGGGCAGACCGAAGCAGGTTTATCGCTTACCCTTTCCTTACAGGAAGCCATCCGTCATGCAAAAGCATCAAACCAATTGGTAAAAGTGATGAACACGGAAGAAAGCGCTACACGATCAGATGTGGAAGATGCGAAGATGGGCGTATTTCCACGCATTCACAGTAATGCCGCTTACCAGCGGTATACCAAAGTAACTTTATACGAAGATGTACTGGGCGATTCGCGCAGGATACGGAAACCACCGAATGCGAATGCCGGCGCTTTGGGCGTGGAAGCCGCATTCAATTTGTATGCAGGCGGCCGGCAGAAAGCAGTGATCAGGGACCTGGAACATAAAAATGAACTGGCCTGCTTGAATACGAAAGAACAGGAAGCAGCCATTGGATTACAGGTGGCGCTTCAATACCTGGACATGGTGAAGTTTTATTTTCAGGATCACTTAATAAAAGACCAGGTAACGAGAGCGGAAACGCGTTCAAAAAACATCAACGCTTTTTATGCGAATGGCAAAGTAACCAAAAGCGATGTACTAAGGGCCGATGTGCTACTGTCCAACGTTCTGTTACATGAAACCGCCAATCGGAACGATTACCGTATCAGCAATCAAAAATTAAATACGCTGCTGAACCTGGACGAGCATACAACGATCATCCCGGCCGACACCACTTCATTGCTGCTGGCCGACAGCCTGGAAGTGGAAAGTTTGCTGAAAGATCATTCTGGCGCCTGGTCTGTTGTAAAAGCACGCAAACATATCGAGCTGCAGGAAAACCGAACAAAGCTGGCCCGATCATTCAATCTCCCCACAGCAACCTTGTTCGGCGGATATGGATTCAATTATCCAAACACCCTTGTATTTCCGCCGGTGCCGCAAACATTTGCGGTAGGTGTTGTTGGCGTGAGATTCACCTACGAAATATCATCGCTATATCAGAATAAGAACAAGATCAGATCTTCACGCCTGAGAGAAACAGCACTGAAAGAACAGAAAGACTGGCTGGAAGACAATGTGCAACAGGAGGCCAGGGCATTGGCCATAAAATATTATGAAGCGGTCAACCGCATGCATGTCATCAAAAAATCCATAGAGCAGACTGAAACAAATTATAATATCCAAAACACAAAATATTTGAATCAACTCACCCTGTTGACCGACCTCCTGGAAGCCGATAACCTGTACCATGAATCCAGGTTCAATTATATCCAGGCGAATATCGCCGCCCTGTCAATTTATTATCGCTTACTTTTTACACTCGGAAAACTTTAAAGCATAAAAACATGGAAAATAAAAAGAAACCCAAACGTGGTTTTATGAACTGGCTTACCGTGGGAATAGCCCTGGTGGTCATCGTTATCGCGCTCATTTATTTTATAAAATATATCATCTATACAAAGTATTATGAAGATACGAATGATGCACAGGTAGAGTCTTTTATCAATCCGGTTTCTGCCAGGGCCGGCGGTTTTATAAAGAAGGTGTTGTTTGAAGAGCACCAGCAGGTAAAGCAGGGCGATACCCTGGTGATCCTGGACGACCGGGAGTATGTTCAGAAAGTAAAGGAAGCCGAATCCATGCTCGAAGACACCAGGGCGCAACAGCAAATACTCGACGCTGCTATCCGATCCGTTAAAACAGCTACGTTGATTAACCGCGACCAGATCAATTCGGCCAAAGCAAGACTCTGGCAGCAGGAACAGGATGTAAAAAGATTCACTAACCTGCTGAAAGCGGATGCCGTTACATTAGCCGATTTTGAACAGGTGCAAACAAGATATGAAGTTTCCAAAAGTGATTACAATGCCGCCATTAATAGTTTAAAGACCGGTGACAGCAAAGTGCAGGAATTACAAGCTAAATACAACTCGCTGTTTGCCGCCCGTAAACGTGCAGCGGCATTGCTCGATCTGGCCAAACTCAACCTGGGCTATACGGTGATCACTTCGCCTTACAATGGTTTTACCGGAAGAAAGACCATTCTGGAAGGCCAGCAGGTACAGGCAGGACAACCACTGGTATCCGTTGTAAATACCAATGACAAATGGGTTATCGCCAACTTTAAAGAAACACAGGTGAACGGCATGTATGCAGGACAGCCTGTACAAATTGAAGCAGATGCGATCCCCGGAAAAACATATTCCGGAAAAATTGAAGCCATATCCGCTTCTACCGGCTCAAAATTTTCGTTGCTGCCTGCTGATAATTCAACCGGCAACTTTGTAAAGATCATTCAACGTGTTCCCGTTAAAATAATTTTCGATAAGGGCGACCTGTCAGCACTCAAAGCGGGAATGAATGTAAAAGTTACCGTAAAAACAGCTAAAAAGTAGAAAACATGCTGCCTACCATTTACTTTAATGACCGCCTCAGCCGGTACCCGGGTCTTGTGCGGGTTTTGCTGATCGTTATATTGTTTGCGGCGATTTCCCAATTTGCTTCTTTTGGTTTTATTCAGGCGCATGTATTGTCATTCTATGGCGCACAACCGGAAGATATTTCTTTTGCCTTACAGATCCCTTATGCAGGGATCATCACCACGTTGCCCGTACAGTTCCGGCTGGTAAGATACTTCAATACCCGCTCTTATCTGTTAACAGCCTTTCTTGCCGGGATACTGTTAAATATGATCAGCGCATACATACACGACCTCGTTTTGTTCTCGATATTGCGCTTTCTGACTGGTGTAGTTACCTGTATCATTGCAGGCTGTATGCTCATGGCAATTTTCTCCACCCTTGCTGCATCCAAAAGAATGCTGGTAGGCGTTTCTCTATTTTTTTCGCTGATCCTTACCTGCGGGCTCATCATTGGTATAGGCGCATCCCGGGTGGTGCTGCAAACAGACTGGACGGCATTATTCTATGCACTGATCGGCCTGCAAGTAGTGGCTATTCTGCTCTGCCTCTTTATCTTCAATACCAGGACTGCTGTAAGGCCTTACCCTTTATATCAAATAGACTGGACCGGGTGTATCTTATTTATGTTCGGCGCGGCCGGCATCGCATTTGTAATGATCTATGGACCGAAACGTTACTGGATGGACGATCCTGCCATCCGGTTTACCGCAATAACAGCTATCACGCTCCTGGCGCTTTTCCTGATCAGGCAAACAGCGCTCAAAAGGCCATTGATCGACCTGCGCGTTTTCAGATCAGGCAAATTTATATTTGCCATTGTGCTCATGGTGCTGTTCTGGGGCATCAAGGATACCATAAACCTGGTCTATGGTTATTCAGCCGGCGTACTCGGCTGGAGCGCAGCAGACATAGTAAATGCAGGACTGTACAATATAGCAGGCGTAATAATAGCAACATTCATTGCCGTAAAACTTATTCAGGCAAACAAACAAAATCTGCCAAAACTGTTATTAGCCGGGTTTGCAGTTTTGTTCTTTTACCATTTATGGGTATACCTGTACCTTACACCCGACCTGTCGGTCAACGAACTGAGGATCCCTGTGTTCCTGCAGGGATTTGGCTGCGGATTACTATTTGTTCCCTTAACTGTCTTCTGTATGGCAGCAGCGCCTCCCAACACCGGATTGACCGGAATAATTATCTGCACGTATGCCCGCTTTATTGCAGTGCTCAACTCTATAGCCGGCTTCTATATGCTTCAACTGAATTATAACCAACAGTTCAAATTGGGTTTCCTGGCCAGGCTGATCCCGGGCAATGACCTTCTTTTGCAAAGACTGGAGCTTTACAAAGGCCTGCTTGTATCAAAGGGATACACGGCGGATGCAGCTACCGGTATTTCGAATATGCTGATTGCGAGATCATCCGGCATTCAAAGCCAGTTATTGACATTCAGGGCTATTTTCCTCCTGGCTGCCTTATTGATGGCTATTATTGTCATCGTACTCCTGATATTTGCGATAATTAATCTGTTTAAGGCGGCCGATACGACCAACGCCCCCACCGCTCCATAATGAATTTAATCATGAAACCACCTGACGAAAATCAGTCGATGGCGAATGACCATACTTTATTTTGCGCCTGACTTAAGATTTAATTAAATAATGAACACAGGAAGCAAGATAAGTCCGTTTTCATTTGTTTCGGACATCGTAACCAATGATTATCGAACGGCCGAGGTATTCCGGAAATATGGTATTGAATATTGCTGCGGCGGCAAATGGCCGCTGAAAATGGTCTGCGAGTCGAAGAACCTCGATCTTGCAGCGGTGGTAAAAGAACTGGAGCAATCAACGCAAACGATCTCCATCCCGTATACCATACCGTTTGAAACATGGGACATTGATTTTCTCATTGATTACATTATCAATATTCACCATGTCTATTTGAAAAAAGCCCTGCCTGATACAAAAGAGCAGTTAGCAAAATTTGCGAATGGCCACCGCAGAAAATATCCTGAACTTACCGCATTGGAGGTGGTATTTAATGATCTTTTAACTGACATGCTGCCTCATATGGTACATGAAGAAGAGATCATTTTTCCTTATATCCGGCAAATTGCCCATGCGTATGACCATAAAGAATCGTATGCAGGCCTGCTGGTTCGCACCCTGCGTAAGCCGGTTGAAACGGTAATGCACCACGAGCACGAATCGATCCATAAAATACTCAGGGCAATGAGACAGCTGACCGGTCAATACACCCCGCCACCTGACGCCTGCACCAATCACAGGGTAATGTATTTCAAATTACTCGAAATAGAGAACGATCTCCGGCAGCATATACACCTGGAGAATAACATTCTTTTTCCCCGGGCCATTGATATGGAAAAGAAGCTCCTTCAGTACTAGTACCGCTGCCGGGTCATCATTTTTTTGTATGTTCGCTCTATTGAGTAACTTAAAGCGTTATAGACGCCAATTACCATGAATATCGATGCCACGCATCTTACTTCCTTATTTGAGCATGCTACAGAAGGTATAATTCTTACCAATGGAGAAGGGAAGATCATACTTATTAATCCCGCTGCGCAAAGGACATTTGGCTATACGGAGAACGAGATCATCGGCAGCCTCATAGAAGTATTGATCCCCGAACGGTTCAGCAAACACCACAAGGAATTGAGGGCCGGTTTTTACGAGCAGCCCCAGCACCGGGTAATGGGCCATGGCCGCGACCTGTACGGAAGGCGAAAAGATGGCATGGAAATTCCCGTGGAAGTAAGCCTCAGTTTTTACAAACGGGACGAAGAACTGTTTGTGATCGCATTTATCGTTGATATCACCCACCGCAAAAAGATCGAGGAGAGTATCCAGACGCAACAAAAGCAGCTGGAGCAGATGACAACCGATATGCGGAAGCTGAATGCCGAGCTGGAGAGCAAGGTAGAGGAAAGGACCATGATCCTGAAAGAAGCATTGCAGGAACTGGAAAAATCACAGCGCAGTTTGAGTGAAGCCCTTGATAAAGAAAAAGAGCTGAATGAAATAAAGTCGCGCTTTGTTTCCATGGCGTCCCATGAATTCCGGACACCCCTGAGTACGGTGCTGTCATCAGCAGCCCTGGCATCGAAATACACGCAACCGGAAGACCAGGATAAAAGAGAACGGCATCTCAAGCGAATAAAAGATGCGGTGAAACACCTCAACGATCTGTTGGAAGACTTTCTTTCGCTGGGAAAACTGGAAGAAGGCAAGGTACAGGTGACAACTGAACAAATAGACCTGAAAGAGTTCCTCGAAGAAGTGACGGAGGAAATGAAAACGATCATAAAGAAAGACCAGCAAATTCATGTTACCTGCCAGAGCGAAGGATTGTTTGTGACAGATAAAAAATTATTAAAGAACATCCTGATCAACCTGCTCAGCAACGCTATTAAATTTTCGGGGGAAGGATCATCTGTTTGGGTAAACGCCGATCTTAAAAACAGCAAACTCAGCTTACTGGTAAAAGATGAAGGCATTGGCATTTCAGAAGACGACCAGCAACATATGTTTGTGAGCTTTTTCAGAGGAAGGAACGCTACCAATATCCAGGGTACCGGCCTGGGATTACATATCGTACATCGTTATGTAGGTTTGCTGCAGGGGAAGATCAGCCTCGAAAGTAAACTGGATAAAGGAACCACCATTACCATTGAACTACCTGCACTGGAGCAGCATCAATAAAACAGCTAACAGCAGTATGAAAACGATATTAGTCATTGACGATAACACGGAGATCAGGGAAAATACAGCTGAAATATTAAGCCTGGCCGGATATACCACCTTTACGGCGGAAAACGGTAAAAAGGGCGTAGAAGCAGCGGTGAAACAAAAACCCGACCTCATTGTGTGTGACATAATGATGCCCGAGCTGGATGGCTATGGTGTATTACACCTGTTGAAAAAGAATCCAGACACGGAACATATTCCTTTCATCTTTCTCACGGCAAAAGCCGAACGCCGGGATTTCAGGAAAGGAATGGAAATGGGCGCTGATGATTATATCAGTAAACCATTTGACGATATTGAGCTGCTGAATGCTATCGAAATAAGGTTGAAGAAGGTCGATATTATAAAAATGCAGTACCCTTCAGGAGAGAAAGGCGCCAATGATCTGATGAAAGACCTGAAAGGCAGTGGATTTTTGCCGCTTGACCCTGACCAATATGAAAGCGAGCAATTAAACAAAAAAATGATCCTGTACAATGAGGGAAAACGGCCCAAATACCTGTACCATGTTAAACAAGGTAAAATAAAAACGTTCAAGGTGAACGAAGACGGCAAGGAGTATATTACTAATTTATACAGCGCCGGCGATTATATAGGCCATGTAACTTTACTGGAAGACATTAATTACGATGATACAGCCGAAGTACTGGAAGAGGCACAAGTCATTTCCATTCCCAAAGATCATTTTTTACAGGCGGTATACAGCGACATGAATATCGCCACCAAGTTTATAAAACTGATCTCCCGCGATGTAAAGGAAAAAGAAGAGAGGTTACTGAACCTGGCTTATGATTCCCTGCGCAAACGCGTGGCCAGGGCCCTAATAGATATTTACCAGAAGTTCAACATACAGGATCAGGAGCAGCAACACCTTGATATTTCACGCGAGGATATCGCGCAGTATGTAGGTACGGCTACGGAGTCGCTCATTCGCACCCTGAGCGATTTTAAATCGGAAAAATTAATAGAGATCAAGGATAGCAAAATAAGAATAACCCAGCCCGACAAACTTAAGAACTTATTGTATTGATGCTCGCCCCGGCGCATACCTGACGGAAGTCAGTTATCTTATTGAGGCGTATCAGCTGTACAGCAAACCATGGCTGCTATTTTAGCACTTCGAAAATACCAGTCATGCATTCCACCCACCCCAATATCGGTGAACAACTCACCTGTTTCCATTGTGGCGAAACCTGTATCACCGCCATTACCGTAACTGATAAACATTTTTGCTGTGAAGGCTGTAAAATGGTATATCAATTATTGAACAAAAGTGGGTTGTGTGATTATTATACCCTGAATGAGAATCCCGGTTTAAACCAGCGGATACCGGTGCGCAAAGACAAATTCGCCTTCCTGGAAGATGCGGCCATTCAGCGGCAACTGATCTCTTTCAACAATGATGAACAAACGCATATCACCTTTTACCTGCCCCAGATCCATTGCAGTTCCTGCCTCTACCTCCTGGAAAACCTGCACCGTTTGCAGCCGGCCATCATCAGTGCCACGGTGAATTTCACCCGTAAAGAGGTCAGCCTTGTTTTCGATCACAAGGCCATTTCACTGCAAAGAATTGCAGAACTGTTAACCAGCATTGGCTACGAACCTTATATCAGCTTACAGGACCTGCAAAACCATAAACCAGGCGTTAAAAAGGCCCTTATCTGTCAATTGGGGATAGCCGGATTTTGCTTCGCCAATATTATGTTATTGAGTTTTCCCGAATACCTGGGCCTGGAGGCAGCCGACCTGCAATTGCTGGGCATCTTCCGTTGGCTGAATGTATTACTGGCCCTTCCCGTTTTCTTTTACAGCGCTTATCCCTTCTATGAAAGCGGCTGGAAAGGACTGCGGCATAAATTCCTGAATATCGATGCGCCGATAGCACTTGCCATCATCGTTACCTTTTCGCGCAGCCTGTATGAAGTGATCAGCGGCACGGGCCCCGGCTATTTTGATTCCATGACAGGCATTGTTTTTTTTATGCTTACGGGCCGCGTATTACAGGATAAGACCTACCAGCAATTGTCATTCGACCGGGACTTCACCTCCTATTTCCCGGTGGCGGCCACCCTGGTGAAAGATGGAAAGGAAACACCCATTTCCCTGGCCGACATTAAAGCCGGCGACACCTTGTTGATCCACAGCCAAGAACTGATACCGGCCGACGGCATTTGCACCCGCGGTAAAGCGTGTATAGATTACAGTTTCGTGACGGGCGAATCGTTGCCCGTTAATAAAGACATGGGCGAAATGGTGTATGCCGGTGGTAAACAAACCGGCGGCGCCATTGAAATACTCGTCATAAAAGAAGTGGCGCAAAGCTACCTCACCCGCTTATGGTCAGCCGATGCCTTTAAAAAGAAGAAAGCACCCCAAAATGGTTCCTTCGTTCACCTGCTGAGCCGGTACTTCACCTTACTATTATTTATCATCGCCGCTATAGCAGCCGCCTATTGGCTGTTTACAGACAGCACCAGAGTATGGAACGTAATAACGGCAGTATTGATCGTGGCTTGTCCGTGTGCGCTGTTGCTCTCGAATACTTTCACAAATGGAAATATCCTGCGGTTATTGGGCCGCAATAAACTGTATTTACGCAATGCCCAAACCATTGAAGCTATCGCCGGCATTACGCATATCGTATTTGATAAAACGGGCACACTGACCGCCTCGAACCAGCATGATATTGTTTATGAAGGTTTGACATTAAGCGGGCACCAGCAAAACGCCGTGGCCAGCCTGGCGGCGCAATCGAACCATCCATTGAGTAAAGCGCTGGCAACCTGGCTGGCAAATACAAAACGCCTGCCCGTTTCAGCATTCCGCGAAATTGCGGGCCAGGGCATTGAAGGTTCGGTGGGTGAAGTCCGGATCTCGCTGGGTTCCAAACAATTTATTATGGGTATAACCGGAGAAGAAAACAAGACCACCGAGGTCTTTGTAGCCATCGATGACAAAGTGTACGGCCATTTTTCCATCCACAATCACTACCGGGAATCAGTAACCCCATTGATGCGATCCTTACTGGCAAAATACAAACTGTCTGTTCTTTCGGGTGATAACGCCCATGAACAGGATACGCTCCAACGTTTAATGGGTAAACAGGCAACGCTGTTGTTCCATCAGCAACCTGCTGACAAATTACAATACATAAAGGATCTTCAGGAGAAAGGAGAACAGGTAATGATGATCGGCGACGGATTGAATGATGCCGGCGCCCTGAAACAAAGCCATGTGGGCATTGCCATCACCGACAACTGCAACAATTTTACGCCGGCCAGTGATGCTATCATGGATGCCCGTCAACTGGTGCATTTACATACATTCATCCGGCTGTGCAAGATCAATAAACAAATAGTGATCGCCAGTTTTATATTATCTATCGCCTATAATATCGTAGGGCTCAGCTTTGCCGTGCAGGGCCTGCTATCACCGCTTGTAGCGGCCATCCTGATGCCGGCCAGTTCACTTAGTATTTTACTGGTAACGTTTGGCGCCAGTAATGTGGCAGCCCGCCTGTTTCGCTTATAAGATCAGGTGCGCCACACTTCCCTTATCGTTAGGTGTGCCACACTTCTCTGATCGACGCCAGGGTAAGAGTGGCTCACCTCCCCGCATGATTAAAATCAGTCCCTCCTTTGAGTCATATCATTAAACAGCGGGCGATGCACAAATACTTTTGCCCTGTTAAAAATCAACCGTCTTTATGAGTGCTATTGTCCTTCTTTTGATCGCGAGTATATCAGTAGCCGCTATTTTCCTGGGCGCTTTTATCTGGAGTGTGCGCAATGGCCAGTTTGATGATGATTTTTCTCCGCCACAGCGCATCCTGTTCGATAACCCACCGCCAAAGACAACGACCGATAAATAACTACCCTGTTTAACCTTTTCAAATCAGAATTCCAATATGCAAGTAGAGCAGTTTCATTATGACAATAAGATCGTAAAACAGTTCGCATTCGCCACGGCCCTGTGGGGTATCGTGGGAATGATAGCTGGTTTATGGGTGGCTATACAATTTTATGCGCCCGGTGCCGCGCTGAATTTTGCCCCCACTACCTTTGGCCGCTTACGGCCGGTGCATACCAATGCGGTGATCTTTGCCTTTGTGGGCAACTGTATTTTCACCGGTGTTTATTATTCGTTGCAGCGGTTATGTAAGGCCAGGATGTTCAGCGACAAACTAAGCAGGCTTCATTTCTGGGGCTGGCAAGGTATTATCATTGCCGGTGCACTCACCCTGTTACTGGGTTATACCACCGGTAAAGAATATGCTGAGCTGGAATGGCCCATTGATATTGCCATTACCCTCATTTGGGTAGTGTTTGGCATTAATATGTTCGGCACCATCATCAAAAGAAGGGAGCGCCATCTGTATGTGGCCATCTGGTTCTACATAGCCACCTGGGTGACCGTAGCGCTGCTGCATATTGTAAACTCATTTGAAATACCCGTAAGCTTCCTTAAAAGTTACAGCTGGTATGCCGGCGTTCAGGATGCCCTGGTGCAATGGTGGTATGGACATAATGCGGTTGCATTTTTCCTTACCACACCGATCCTGGGCCTGATGTATTATTTTCTGCCGAAAGCGGCCAACCGCCCGGTATATTCGTACAGGCTTTCTATTATCCACTTCTGGGCATTGATCTTTATTTATATCTGGGCTGGTCCGCACCACCTGTTGTACACGGCGCTGCCCGATTGGGCACAATCGCTCGGCACTGTTTTCTCTATCATGCTGCTGGCCCCCAGCTGGGGCGGTATGTTGAACGGCCTGTTCACCCTGCGCGGCGCCTGGGATAAAGTACGCGAAGAACCCGTACTGAAATTTTTTGTAGTGGCTGTTACCTGTTATGGCATGGCCACTTTTGAGGGCCCCATGATGTCATTGAAAAATGTAAACGCCATTTCCCACTTCACCGACTGGACGATCGCTCACGTGCATATTGGTGGTTTAGGCTGGAACGGGTTTATGGCCTTTGGTATGCTGTACTGGCTCATTCCACGCATGTGGGGCACTCCGCTGTATTCAAAAAAGCTCGCCACCAACCACTTCTGGCTGGGCACCATCGGTATTGTGATATATGCAGTACCGTTATACTGGGCCGGATTTACACAGGCGCAAATGTGGAAAACATTCACCGAGGAAGGCCAGCTGAAATTCCAGTTCCTTGAAACGGTTACCCATATTATCCCCATGTATGTTACCCGTAGTGTTGGCGGCGCCTTATACCTGCTGGGGGCATTTATTATGGTGTACAACCTGTATAAAACGGTGGCGAAAGGTAAGTTCATTGCCAATGAAGCAGCAGAAGCGGCGCCGTTGGAAACACATCACAGCACCGGCCGCGAGCACTGGCACCGGTGGATCGAGAAAAAACCAATGACCTTGCTGGTCTTCAGTTTGATCGTTGTAGCGATCGGTGGCGCTATTGAAATGATACCCACTTTCCTGGTGAAAAGCAATGTTCCTACCATAACCAGCGTACAACCGTATACCCCGCTTGAACTGCATGGCCGCGATATTTATGTGCGTGAAGGCTGTTATACCTGCCACTCGCAAATGATCCGCCCCTTCCGCGATGAAGTGGCCCGTTATGGCGAATATTCCAAAGCCGGTGAGTTTGTATATGACCACCCATTTCAGTGGGGCTCCAAAAGAACAGGGCCCGATCTGGCGCGCGAAGGAGGCAAATATCCCGACAGCTGGCATTACAACCATATGATGGACCCACGCATTATGTCGCCCGGATCGATCATGCCTTCATACGGCTGGCTGCTGGATAATAAAATTGATACCGCTTCAACCCCTGCCAGGATCAGGGCCATGCAAAAACTGGGTGTGCCCTACCCCGCAGGTTACGACCAGGTAGCTAATAAAAACCTGCTTATACAGGCCAATAGCATTCGCCTGAACCTTAAAATGGATAAAATTGAAACGCCCAAAGATGCAGAGATCGTAGCGCTGATCGCTTATCTGCAGCGGCTGGGAAAAGACATAAAAGGAACCGCTAAAAATTAAACACCATGAAGTTCATTCATTACCTGGAAAAGATCACCGGTGTAAGCATTTACCCACTGATATCGTTTACCTTATTTGGCCTGTTCTTCCTCGTTATGCTGGTCTGGGTGATCAAAGCCGATAAGAAACTGATCTATGACATCAGCCGTATTCCTTTAGACTAAACAAAGCCTAAATACTCTGTATATGCCCGAATCAACTATATATGATCCCTTCGTTGTTACCATGATCATTATTATGCTTATACTTTTGTTGATCATTGGCTTACTGGCCCATGTGGTAACAGGTGCTGCCGGTTATTATTACCAGCAGCAAAAAGAAAGCGCCCAACAAAAAGAAAAAGCGCAAGAAAAGAACGGCAACGCCACTGCCATCACAACTACCATTATTTTACTGTTGTTTGCTGCGCCGCTCTTTGCGCAGGACAGCCAGACAGCAGGCGCCATAACACAAACAGGTAATGCCTATGGCGGCTTATCGGCCACTGCCTTTTATTGTATGGCCGGCGTTATTGCCATTGAGCTGCTGGTTGTATTTATGCTGTTGCATTATCTGCGGGTCTTCCTTTCCAAAGAAAGATCACCGGAAGCGGCAGCGGCCAAAGCGGCTGTTGCACAAAAACGGCGGGTAAACATCTGGAATAAAATGAACAAATTCCGCCCCGTTGAGCAGGAAGCCGAGATCACCATGGTGCATGAATACGACGGCATCCGCGAACTGGATAACCGCCTGCCGCCATGGTGGCTGTACGGGTTTTATGTGTCCATCTTCTTTGCAGTCATTTACCTGTGGCGTTACCACGTTTCGCATACTGCTCCTTTAAGCGGACAGGAACTGGAAATAGCGATGGCCGAGGCCGAACAACAAAAAGCCGAGTACCTGAAAAAGTCAGCCAATAATGTAGATGAAAATACTGTTCAGCTGCTGACAGCGGCCAATGAAATTTCGAGTGGAGAAAAATTATTCATCCAGAACTGTGCTGCCTGCCACGGAAAAGCAGGCGAAGGGATCGTTGGTCCTAACTTGACCGATGATTACTGGTTACATGGCGGCAGTTTATCTGCTATTTTCAAAAGCATAAAATACGGCTGGCCCGAAAAAGGCATGCGCAGCTGGAAAGACGATCTGTCGCCTGTGCAAATCGCCCAGGTTACCAGCTATATCAAATCGATACATGGCACCAATCCGCCCAATGCCAAAGCACAACAGGGTGAATTGTATAAAGAAGAAGCTGCCAACGACGCTAAAACTGATTCTCTTGCCAATAAAGTAGCATTGTCCACTCCAAAATAGATCACTCATTGGAACCTGAAATACATAGCGCCCCGGTTTCAACTGACAAGGCATCGACGTTCCGCGACCGCATCGCTACCGTCGATGCTTCAGGGAAACGCAAATGGATCTTTGCGCAGCAACCAAAGGGGAAATGGTATTCGGCCCGCACCTATATAAGCTGGTTCTTTTTTACCCTGTTCTTTTCATTGCCGTTTATATATGTGCATGGCCGGCCCTTATTTTTATTTGATGTAACAAAGGCCCGCTTCATCCTTTTCGGGAAAGTGTTCTGGCCGCAGGATTTCTTCATTTTCGGCCTGGCCATGATCGCCTTTATTGTGTTCATTGTGCTGTTCACCGCCGCTTTTGGCCGGCTGTTCTGTGGCTGGGTTTGTCCGCAAACCATCTTCATGGAAATGTTCTTTCGCAAGATCGAATACTTCATCGAAGGCAGCGCTGCTGAACAAAGATTACTGGCCAAAGCACCCTGGACCGGCAGGAAAATATTCAAAAAAGCAGGCAAACATGCGCTGTTCTTCCTGTTTTCCTTTATCATTGCCAATACTTTCCTTGCATACATCATCGGCGTTAAAGCACTGGGCAAAATAATAACCGAACCGGTAACTGAACATATCGGCGGGTTGTTTTCGATCCTGATCTTTTCGGGGATCTTTTATGCGGTATATGCTTTCTTCCGAGAACAGGCGTGTACGGTCGTTTGTCCATACGGCCGCCTGCAGGGTGTGCTGCTCGATCGAAATTCCATGATCGTAGCCTATGATCATAAACGCGGTGAGCCGCGGAGTAAGTTCACTAAAAAAGAGCTGCAGCACAAAGGCGATTGTATCGATTGCATGCAGTGTGTAAAGGTTTGTCCAACCGGCATTGACATTCGCAATGGCACACAGATGGAATGCGTTGGCTGCACCGCCTGTATCGACGCCTGTGATGCTGTTATGGAAAAGATCAATAAACCACTGGGCTTGATCCGCTATGCATCTGAGAACGGGATCGAGAGCCGGGAACCATTGAAGTACACCGGCCGAATGAAATTGTACAGCGGGCTGCTGGCTATCCTGCTTATTATTCTGTGCTTCCTGTTATATACCAGGAAAGACGTAGATGCTACCATTATACGCACGCCGGGCATGTTGTATCAGCAACGGGGAACCGACAGTATCTCGAACCTGTATAATATTAAAGTGGCTAATAAGACCATTGAAAAGGTCCCGTTGCAATTGAAGCTGGAAGGCATACCCGGCAGGATCGAGATCATCGGAGAACAGCCTGCCATCACTGTAAAAGAAGAAGGCCAGGGCGCCGGCACCTTCTTCGTAGTATTACCGGCGAATAGTATCCATTCGAGAAAATTACCAATCAATATCGGATTATACAACGGCGATGAACGGATTGATGAGATCAGGACCAATTTCCTGGGACCGGTTGCTGATTGATAGTAGACCACCATTCACCATTCACATTAAATAACAAACTATGACCTTCAACTGGGGACATAAACTAACACTCGGATTTCTGGCTTTCGCCGGTATGATCGTTTATATGGTCATTCAAAGTATGCAAACGCATTACGACCTGGTATCGAAAGAATATTACAAGGATGAATTGCAGTACCAGCAGGTGATCGACGGCGCGTACCGGGCCAATCAACTGAGCACCCGTACTAGTATAACCCGTACAAACGACCAGCTGATTATTCAATTGCCCGGCGAAATGCAGCAACAGGCGGTAACAGGCAGTATATTATTTTACTGTGCCGACGATTCAAAGAAGGATAAAATAATAGCCTTGCAGGTTAATGAGCAGGCCATACAGGTAATAAACAGCCGGTCTTTCATTCCCGGGCGTTATACAGCCAGGGTAAAGTGGCAGGCCAATGGTACATCGTATTACACAGAGGTACCGGTAACCATTCAATAACCAGGTAATATCAATATTCTATGTGGCAGGCAGCAATGGCAGGTTTGTTACTCGGGCTGGTAAGCAGTTTCCATTGTGTGGGCATGTGTGGTCCCCTGGCCCTGGCATTACCCGTGCATCGATTGCAGCGAACACAACAGGTAATAGCGGTGATCTTGTATAACACTGGCCGGGTGATCACTTATGCAGCCCTGGGTGCTCTATTTGGCTGGCTGGGCCGGCGCATTTATATTGCCGGCTTTCAGCAATGGTTCTCTATTGCCATGGGCGTTATCATATTATTGCTTGCTTTCTTTTATTATTACCAGCAAAGGCCATTCAGCCCCGGCTGGCTGCGAAACTTTCATAGCAGTATACAAAACGGTATGGGCCGGTTATTGCTATCACCACGTTTACCGCATTATCTACTGCTGGGTATGGCCAACGGCTTACTGCCTTGCGGAATGGTATACCTGGCCATTGCCGGTACATTGAGCACAGGCAGTATGGGCGAAAGCGTGTTGTTCATGACATTCTTTGGAGCAGGCACTTTACCCGCGATGCTGATCCTGTCTTTCCTGGGTTTTCGAATAAAGCTATCGCTGCGCCAGCAGTTCAAAAAAGCAGTGCCCTTTATAATCGCCGGAATGGCCGTATTACTTATTTTAAGAGGATTGAACCTGGGCATTCCATTTGTGAGCCCGGTAATGGCCCGATCACCACAACCGGTTATCTCCTGCCACTGAGCTATCTCTTACAATTCCTTCTTATCAACGTCCTGATAGCCCCATTCTTCGTTATCGTTTAAGTCAGCCCCCGAATACTTTCCGTATTTCATTATAGTAATAGCCATCCAGATCACTAAAAATGGCGAAAAGAAAAACATAACAGCCGTTATGTTTTTCGATGCGCCTAATTGGAATAAGAGAGTATATAGTAGCAGATAGATGGTAACAACACTGGTTGCAAAAACCGGACTTTTCAACATAACCAACAGATTATGTTATTAAGTTACGAAAAATACAAAACCTGTTAAATCGCCTTGCTGAATAATTGCTGCCGGCTGTTAACCTCGTGTAAGTAGAGATCAAAAGCACTGCAAACATTCCTGATAAAATAATGACCCTGTACAGTAAGTTTTACGGACAGGTGGTTCCATTCTATCAATCCGTCATTTTCCAGTGCAGTCAGTTTTGGGAAGACGAGTGCTTCCAGCACAGGCAGGTCGGCGTTGTTGAACCAGGTCTCGCCTTTGCAGCTGATATCGAGGATATATTTTCTGAAAGAAATATCCTGTTCACTTAAAAAGTATCCTTTGTGAACAGCCAGCCGGCCTGCATTCACATATTCATAATATTCGTGCAGGGTTTTTGTGTTCTGGGCAAAGGCATTACCCGTGTCGCTGATAGACGATACGCCCAGGCCCAGCAGCAGCCCTGTATTTTGCGTGGTATAGCCCATGAAATTCCGGTGCAGGCGGCCGGCTTTCCAGGCTATATACAGATCATCGGAAGGAAGTGCAAAATGATCCATGCCAATGTCGGCATACCCGTTTTTGATCAGCAATTCTTTTCCTTTTATATACAGCTGGAGTTTTGTTTCCGCATCAGGCAGATGCGATTCATCGAACAGCCGCTGGGCCTTGCTTGTCCAGGGAACATGGGCATAACTGTAAAATGCAATGCGGTCGGGTTGTAGCTCCAGGACTTTGTTGATGGTCCTTTCAATGCTTTCAGCGGTTTGTAACGGCAGACCATAGATCAGGTCAAAATTCACTGACCGGAATCCGGCAGTTCTCGCATTGTCGGTAGCCGCCTTCAGGTTCTCAAAAGGCTGGATCCTGTTAATGATCTGTTGTACGGCAGGATCAAGGTCCTGCACGCCATAACTGATGCGCCTGAAACCAGTGGAGTGCAACATTTTCAGATGCTGCGTAGTCGTATTATTAGGGTGTCCTTCTACACTAAGATCATGGCGGGCATGGATAAGGGTATTTTTCAACAGAAATTTCATCAACCGCTCCAGGCTGCCCGGTGAAAAGAAGGTCGGTGTGCCCCCGCCCAAATGAACTTCCCGGATGAGCGGTGTTTGTTTCATTAATTTCCGATACAGCATCCATTCCTTTTCCAATGCCTCCAAATAAGCGCCTTCCACACTATGATTCGTGGTGATCTTTTTATTACACCCACAGTAAGTACACAGCGATTCACAGAACGGGAGGTGAATGTACAGGGAGATCCCGTTGATATGATTCAACTCATTGAACCGGGTTGTAAAATTGGTTGTCCATTCATCAGCGTTCAGCCGCTCTTTCCAGAACGGAACCGTTGGATAGCTCGTGTACCTTGGTACCGGCTGATTATATTTCTTGACTAATAAAGAATTGACAGTTTCCCTTTCCATATAGCGAAACTAGCAGTTGCCGCTATTTTTACAGATGACCTAAATCATGCTATTAAGTGATATCGCCCTGTGTTTGCAGACAACGGGTAGCCTAACAAACCGTACAACAAGTGTTCATTTTCGAACAGCTTACATTATCAGCCAATACATAAGATCTTACTATTTAATCGTTTATTAGTATGGCAGTTTTATTGCACCTGTAACTGGCATTACGGCAAGCCAAATACTACATCCATGATCAAAAATTATCTTACTGTCGCATTCAGGAATTTGTTTCGCTCAAAGGTATATTCACTCATAAACATTTTTGGACTCGCTATTGGTATGGCGGCCGGCTTCTTTATTTTTCAGTATGTGTATTTTGAGAGCAGTTATGACAAGTTCCATACAAATGCTGACCGGCTGTACCGGATAAATATGTCCTATTCAGGCAGCTTTGCCCACCTGGGTGCAACGGCTGCTACGCATCCCGCGGTGGCGCCTGCCATGAAAGCCGAATTTCCTGAAGTAGTTGACTATGTTCGTTTGGTGCCGCCCAATGTTTTTCTGAAAACAGCTGTAGTATCATATACCGATGAAGACGGACAAACCAAACGGTTCAATGAATCGGATTTTTATTTTGCGGAAAATTCCTTTTTCAATGTATTCTCTTTTCCACTGCTTGTCGGTGACGCTGCAACTGCCCTGCAAAAGCCCGGATCTATTGTTCTCACAGCAACAATGGCGAAAAAATATTTCGGCAATGCCGATCCGGTGGGTAAAACAATTCAGATCAATACAGAGCCATTAGTCGTTACTGCTGTTTGTAAAGATGTACCGGAGAATTCGCATATTAAATTCAGTATGCTCATTGCGCTGGATAAAAATTTTGAACCGGGTAACTGGGCCTGGCCAGAGTTCTATAATTATGTATTACTGACGCCGGGTGCTGATGTACGTAAACTGGAAGCTCAATTACCGGCTTTTATCAACAGGCATATGGAAGCTGTTATGAAGGAGTTCGATTTCAGGTCCTATTTCCATCTTCAGCCTTTAGCGGATATACATTTGAATGATCATTACCGGATGGAACCTGAACCACCTGGTAATAAAAGGACTGTTTATTTCTTGTCGGTATTAGGCGTTTTTATCCTCATCATAGCCTGGATCAATTACATTAATTTGACTACCGCCAAATCGATGGAACGGGCGCGCGAGGTAGGATTGCGTAAAGTAGCAGGCGCAAGCCGCTGGCAGGTAGCCCGGCAGTTCCTGCTGGAAGCTTTTATTATCAACAGTATTGCTTTGCTGGTAGCCATTCTCCTGGTGCTCGCATGCACGCCACTGTTCGATAGCTTTATAGGTAAAAAGATCAGCAACACTTTTGTATCATCAGGCATCTGGCATAGTTGGCAGTTTGTACTCATCTTTTGTGCCGTATTTATAACCGGCGCATTACAAACCGGCGTGTACCCGGCGTTTATATTATCAGCGTTCAAACCGGCGTTGGTGCTGAAAGGCAAATTCACCCGCTCCAATAGGGGCATCCTGTTACGTAAAGGCCTGGTGGCTTTTCAATTTGCATTGTCTATTTTACTCATAGCCGGCACCATGATCGTATTCAGACAGCTGATGTATATGCGTAACCAGCACCTCGGATATAATAAGGACCAGGTATTGATCGTGAAAGCGCCTGCCGTGTTTGATTCCACTTTCATTAGCAAAACCTATACGTTCAGAAACGAGTTGTTAAAGAATCCGGCAGTCCTGAATATGGCGCCTTCTTCTGACATCCCTGGCCGAAGAATATTTGACCGGAACAGCGTGAGAAAAGCAGGCGAGGAAAAGAACCTTCGCTTTGTGCCTTTCCTGGTAGAAATTGATCAGCATTTTCTGCCTACCTATCAAATGCAACTGGCTTGTGGCAGCAATCTGCCAGAAAGGGCGGCCGTCGATATGTTCAAGACCAGGAAAACCAAGGTACTGATCAACGAGGAAACAGTTAAAAAACTGGGATTTGCGAGTAACGAAGCGGCCCTGAATAAAACCATTTATATTACTACTTGGGCCGGCGAAATTGAAAGTGAAGTGACCGGCGTCGTGAAGAATTATCACCAGCGATCGTTGAAAGATGGTTATGATCCTATCATTTATTATCTGAATGGCTTCGGCCAGTGGGGGTATTTTTCCATCAATATGCGAACGACTCACCTGTCGAAAAACCTCGCAGACATAGAGGAATTGTATCATAAATTGTTTCCGGGCAATGCGTTTGAGCGTTTTTTCCTGAATGAATTCTTTAACCGTCAATACAAAGCAGATGAACAGCTGGGCAATATCATCGGGTTATTTACAATACTTGCCATATTTATTGCCTGCCTTGGCTTAACGGGCCTGGCTACTTATGCCATCAAACTGCGGACAAAAGAAATTGGCATCCGCAAAGTGCTGGGCGCTTCGGCGCAGGGTATCGTCTATTTATTTTACCGTGATTTTATCAAACTGGTTTGTCTGGCAGCAGTGATCGCTATTCCGATCGTGTATTACCTGGCCAGTAAATGGCTGGAGAATTTTGCTTTTCATATTCAACCCGGCTGGCTTGTTTTTATAGCGGCGCCAATGTTGTTGCTGTTCGTAGCATTCGTCACGATTGGTGTGCAAAGTGTGCGGGCGGCTCTGGATAACCCGGTGAATAGCTTGCGTAACGATTGATAGGGCGATCGGAGCAACTTAAAAAACTAAAGGCTCACATCGCTGTGAACCTTTCTGTTTCTTTGCTCTCCTTCGCTGAGCTTCGGTGAGCGCTGTGGGAGTTGACGGGGTCGAACCGCCGACCCTCCCGACTTGCAGTCGGGATGCATTAAACCAACTGAGCGATCCTACTACACCCGGTAATTCTTTGAAAGGAATAAAAAAGGCTCACATCGCTGTGAACCTTTCTGTTTCTTTGCTCTCTTTCGGTGAGCGCTGTGGGAGTTGACGGGGTCGAACCGCCGACCCTCCCGACTTGCAGTCGGGATGATCTAAACCAGTAGAGCTAAACTCGCCGTTACCTTATGGTTCACATTGTGTGCGTAATAAGATCATTCAATAAAAAAAGGCTCACATCGCTGTGAACCTTTCTGTTTCTTTGCTCTCTTTCGGTGAGCGCTGTGGGAGTTGACGGGGTCGAACCGCCGACCCTCCCGACTCGCAGTCGGGATGATCTAAACCAGTAGAGCTAAACTCGCCGTTACCTTATGGTTCACATTGTGT
>NZ_JAFIQX010000016.1 GCF_017356035.1 Longitalea luteola
AAGCTTATTGCGGTTGGCCCAGCATGCGCCGTTTTGGCTGGCCCGCTATCCTCCGTAATGGGTGGCCCATTGACTTCCGTATTAGACAGTCAGTTGTATAACAATGTTATCACTTTCTTTAATTTCCTTAATAAACTTCACAATTTCTGGGCGAAACAGATCTCGGAGCTCACTTTCCTTCATATTCACTAACTCGGCCTGAACCCCTCTCATTCTATAAGCAGCCCCGGACAATAACGCGGAAAGCCGCTCGTCCTTTCCATGTAGCAAGAGGAGCTCGGCAAACAAGTTAAATAGCCTGCTTATCTCAATATTAGAAGCCGCTGGTAAGTCCGGTTCAAAAACCGCATCCGCTGGCAAGAAGTCATCGAAGTCGAGCAAATAATAGAGTAATTGATAAACCAGCGCTCTAAATCTAATAACAAAGTCGAGATTTCCAGTGCCAGAGTATGCCGTGCCTATGGATATGAAAATAATTAAATTCATGGCTGTTATTAGTAATCGTAGTATCGATTGTTTATTATAGCCGTTTATGATCTATGCAGCGGCGATTAAACAAGATTTACTGCCCTAGCCTATAAGTAGTGTATTGGCTGGAAACTCTCGCCAATACGTCGCAAGTCGTTGAGATGGTCACCCAGAAAAAAACCTGGCTCTACAGCCAGGTCAAAATATAAACCCAGAGGGGGCAAATACTTTTTACAGTCGTTTCCGAATATAAAGAACTTCCTTAATATAAAATTGAATAAGTACAGTTTGTATTTGATTAGTTTCCTTTGAATGAATTTATATGCCCTAATTGCCTTCGAATGTTTAATTCGAACAACAAACACCACGCAAAGACTCCTGTCAACCCCTGTCGCATTTTTTTAGTATCTGACATATATGGCACGGTCCCAACACAAAAAGAAGCGTTCGCTTCAAAGAAGTCGCGAACCAATTAATCATTTAATCAAACGAGGCAAAAAAGCGGCCATGCCCCATTCCATCCGGTCCATGCTGGCTACGCTGTCTGAAGGCGTTATAAATAATGAGCAATACCTCTACGAAGTGAAATGGGATGGGTACCGGATCACCGCCTATGTGCAAAAGACCAAGGTGCGCCTCGAGTCGTGGGCGGATTGAACTATACCAACCGCTATCCCTTGCTGGTAAAGGCCCTGACAAGGGAAAGTTGACATGGTTAGGCCGCAGCGGCGGCGGTTTTAAGGAAAAGGAAATGCCGGGCATTTTAAAGCAGTTAAAAGCCCGGGAGATCGAAAACTCACCCTTTGTTAATAAAGTGCTCGATACAAAAGGAGCCGTGATCACTCGGTGAAACCCGAGTTGGTGGCCAATTTCGAGTATTCCGAAATGACCGAATCGGGCAGGATCCGCAAACCAGCCACCTGTAAGGGTTTCCGGGAAGATAAGGATCCAAAGGACGTTATTATCCCGGTGGTAAAAGCGCTCAAAAAATGAAACCGCGTCAGCCGCAGCCGCTAAAACAATACCTGCAAAAAGCAAAACAGCGAAATAGAAAAGCCCCGGCAAGCCGCCACCTCAAAAAAGCACCCTTACCTCAATAAAGACAGTGGCTGGGACAAAGTGGATAAAGAACAGGCAGGCACCAGCTGGCAGCCTTTTGAAATGCCCCATTGTACCATCCCTGTTCACAACCTCGAGCGGGAACTATCGGAAGGCGTTCCAAAGGGAAAACTGTTGATCTACTACAGCCAGATGGCCGGTTATATTCTGCCCTACCTGAAAGACCGTCCCCAGTCACTAAACCTGAAACTCACCCATGCCGGCGGGCCGCGCACTTTTATCAAAGACATGGAGAACCGGCAGCTGGATTGCGCCGCTATTTATACAGATCGCCGGCGCGTGAAAAAAGCCGGCAAACGCAGTCAAATTGATTACCTGGTATGCAACAACCTGGAGACCCTGATCTACCTGGTTAACCTGGGTTGTGTAGATGTAAATGTATGGGTATCACAAACAAGCAATATTGAAGAGCCCGATTATTTATGGCTTGACCTGGACCCAACCATTGAACCAGCATTAAAGAAAGAAGCGCTTTTAAAAGCAGAAACCAACGGCTTTGCCAGGGCTATTGAAGTGGCCATCGCCGGCAAAAAAGGTACTGGATAAACGAAAACTGACCGGTTTTATAAAAACCAGTGGCAAGACCGGTTTACATATTTATATTCCCTGCAGTGGCATGTCCTTTCAGCAGGCTCGTGCCCTGGCTTACAAACTGGCCGACGAAATACATGAACTTGTTCCCCGCATCAGTACCCGGCAGGAATCCATCAGTAACCGCGGCGATAAAGTATATATTGATGCCGGTCAGAATGATTATGCAGATACGTTGGCGGCGCCCTACTCCATCCGGCCTTCTCATCAACCCTTGGTAAGTACGCCGCTGGAATGGAAAGAAGTAAAAAAAGGACTAGACCGCTATGCTTTTACCATGGACAGCATAAGCGCCAGGTTGCGAAAAAAAAGGCGATCTGTGGGAAGAACTGCTTGAACAGAAAATTATTGTCGCTAATAACAAAACATTACTACGATTAGCCAACAGTGCACCTGGTTTTTGCCGCCATCGAGAATAGTCCTGGTCACCAGCACTTGGCATCTTGGTACAAGCGGACATTTGCGCCATTACTAGGACCAGGTTAAAAAGAATTTGTTTCAAAAATGATTTATAAGCTATGATAATACTAATGTTTTTATCAAAGCATTCCATTCTTTTCAATTAATTTCTATTAATCAATTCACAGCTAGCTAATCCATGGTATTTCTACTCATATAACCACCATTTTCAGGCAACAAATTTTCGAAGTCACAAGATGCAATCGCTGACCAATTATTTTTCCATAAAAAAACTAAAATTTGGGACACTACTCTCGAAGCCTCTTTTTCACTAACACTCTCCGATATATCTATTTCCAGACAAAAGGGGAAGTGTAAAAAGCCGTCAGGAAAAACTTTTGATATATCATTATCGTAATCTTCATTTGCTCGAAGTTCTATTGAATATCCATTCATTTCCACATAACCGCTATCAATCAGTTTAGCATTCAATAATTCGCTTATCGATATTAACAAATTCACCATCCGAAAATCTTTGCCCGCTATATAGACCTACAAAACATATGATTTATTTTGTCGATTTAAGAATAGGTAGTAAACTCCATTATCATCGATCCTGCTTTCACCACGGTTTTACCAATCCGGTCAACATAAAGTTATGGCGTTTTATTGTGCTAATAGGCATTCGCACCTCTTTACTGATCATCCTGTTGGTAAAACTATCCTTTAGTTGCTCCTGTAGATGCTGTTTTAATCCTTCATAGTAGTTCCTACAGACACCTAGTAGTTCATCGCTCTTATGCAGTAATACTTCACTCATTAGCTGGTTAGCTTCTTTAATATCTGTCACGGTAATTTCAGATTCATCTTTCTTTTGTTCACGTTGATACTGGTGGAAAAACGTGATTACTTCAATAAATGCCAGGTAATGGGCATTAGTTCTTCTTGGTTTGAAAACAGTGGGTGGTAGTTGCAACAGTTCTGCATGGGGATTTCTTACTGTAATATGTAATAACACCCGTTGCACATTCTGTAAAAGCTGTTTAACCCTTGCCTGCTCCTTGAAATCAATTTTACCAGCACTCTTTATTCGCTGATAATGCATGATCTTTTCATCCTGCTCATGGCTTTCATCCAGGTGTACCAGGAAACTCCTATTACTGTTATCCTCATAAACCGATTCTTTTGTAGTGCAACCTGCCACACAAACAGGACCTTCCACCGGTAAGTGAACAGTTTGTGCTTCTCCTGCCTGATTTTTGTATAACACTGTTTTGGTGATCACCTTTTTGCTTTGCAGTTCCCTGAGTGGGTATAACACCTCTCCTGCTCCATCCAGATCCTCAATCAGGATCAGTTTGTGTTTCAGCTCCTGTTTACCGAAATAATATAATGCATTTTCTGACAGGCTGGTGATTTGGATTACATCTTCCACCGGCATAAGCTCCCCTACTTTCTCCTGCAAATGGGTTTTACCTGTACCACTACTCCCCAGGCTGATAACATGCAGTGGTTCTTCACTGTTCCTGCTGGTAAATATCAGGTACATCAGTAACCTGTTATTTTCTTCCCCAATTACCCCACTTTGCCCAATTAATTGATTGGTACTTTGCAAAAGTGCTGGTTGCTTCAAAAATTCTACTGCTTCCTTTTTTTCTGCCTCAGAAAGTTGCTTTAACGGTTCTTTTTCTTTCGCCAGTAACTTCAGTTGATCCAGCCGGTACGTTCATCAGGGTGGCAAACGCAGCGGCCAGGTAAGCTGTACCTAGTGCAAACCTTTCAGCACACCGGCGTACCAGTTTATCCAGGCTTTCGTTGTTATACAAATCCAGGTTATGCCGTATTGCCTGTTGTTTGTATTCTACTTTCAGGGTTACCCGCATTCTTTCCAGCCCTTCAACCTAAGCCCACCCAGAAGGCCAAAATTGAGCTGTTGGTACTGCCAAGTGATATATATATATTCCCGATTTTCAGTATTGAGTTCCGTTGTCATGTAAAGCATTTTAATGGGGTAAAATAAAAAAGGAAGCCCGCTAAGACTTCCTTTAGTAGTTATCATATATTATTATTACTGTTATCAGTAAAATTGCCACATTACGACCTAGCGCAAGCAGATGTTTGTGACATTATAGATGTTTTTGCAGGCACAAGAGCGTCAGGAGGAATAGAATTCTTTTATTATAAAGTTTATGGTATTTTAGTGGTTGGACTAAGTTTTTATCAATGACTTCAGGGGCAATTTACCGTACCACTTCATCATTAAAACGGCGCTTTAATAAGTGTCGGCTTGGGCTCATTTAATAAAGTTTTTGCAATTATATAGTTTAGTATTTTTTTGGAATAAGGCAAAAACCTATCGGGATAGAAGAATACAACCAATTCACACTTTTTGAGATTCATGGAAGAATCCGGCACATTTAAGAGCGTTACCACTACAACATTTTCATTATTCTTTCCCTTTTCCAAATGCACACTGTCTAATATGCCATTACCGTATTTCTTAATAATCGTTTTTATAAGTTCACCATCTTTTTTAATATCATCTTTTAGCTCGTAATAACGTTTATCCTCATCAAATAAACTATGTATACCTGCAGTATCATTCTTAATTAAGCAACTCATTAGCTTTTTTGTCACTGACTTAAAGTATACCTGTTGAGATTGTGCGTTAGTCATTTCAAATGCAAATATTAAACACAAAATTTCAATAACAATCAACCTATCTCTTTTCATAACTATAATTCTTTAAATTATCCTGACAATTTACCCCTTGGCCTTCATTAATTACTGCTTACTATCCCCACTATTACTTAAATTATTTTTATTTACCGGGTTTATAGTTTTATAGGTATCTAAAAATTGATTATAAGTATTTACCGTTTGACTACTTACTTTAACAGTATGAATGGTATTGTCCCAAGGCTCTCCAGGCCTTCCATTTATTCTCCCTTCGCTGCCATTAATTATTTGCATACCATAAAACATAATATTTAGATTTTTTAAAATCGCCGTTGAATTGAACATATCATTGACACTTGTACCTCCTGGAAGCGAACCATCAAACACAAAATTCACCAAATCATCCCTAGTAAACTGACCATTATTAAATGCATTGACTGTCTTCAATCCCCCTTCCATAGTTATATACTTATCAACTGTTTTATTAACCTGATCCAGAACAGTTACCTGATTATTTAAATCACCAGTCGCTTTCCATAATTTGGTATCATTTCCCTCAGTCCGCAGGTTCGAAAACATTTCGAATCCTATCAAAAAAAGTCAAAAAAATTTCATTTATTTGACTGTCAATAAGTTACGATATATTTGGTGACTTCAAAAGAAGTGCCAATTTGAACTCACCGAATTACTCGCCGGAGATTTGATATTCTTTGATATTTTTTGATATAAGTAGCACGCCGTTTCACCACCGTTCTTCGTTTTTCGTAAGCGTAAATTTGCCTTTTTATTTCTTTTCATACATTAACGGTGAGGGTAATAAAAATTGTCTGATCAGGAATTCAGTCGTCAAAACATCTTGCATATAATACTAAAAAAACTACCAAAAAACATATTAAACGGTGATAACGGTCATTCATTATCCAAAGTAAAAGACGAACATGCGATCCCGGAAAGAAATTGTTGAGTAATGACTCGTTTACTTTTAATAATTCTTTACTTTTGGCTTGACAGGCAGAAAGTGGCAAAAAAGAACAAAGACCAGCACGCCTAATTGCTCTTTTAGAAGTCTCTGACAAACATTTGACAAGCAGCAGCTTTAAGATATTGACGTCCAGTACATAAAGAATCCAGTCCTGGGCACAACCAATCCTTGTTTTCAATAATTTTTTGTCATGGTTCTCTTTTCACAATTAAATAGTTCGTTCTCCAACTTCTTTTCGAGTTCGTTCATTTCGGTGCTGATCATGATTGGCAATACCTTCGCATAATGTTCCGTTTGAGAAACTTTCTTATGACCAAGCATATCCCGTAAGGCGATTAGAGTAATGCCATTAAGAAGTGCGACGGTTGTTGCAAATGTATGACGGGCAACATGCGTTGTCAACTCTATATCAATGCCACAGATCGCCGCAACCTCCTTCAGATAATCGTTGTATTTAGAGTTGCTGAGCACAGGAAGCACAGCTCCAGTTGCAATACAACGGGGGTGATTCTTATATTTACCAATAATTTCCAATGTCCAGGGAAGCAGTGGGACTTTAAAAGCAGTTGTAGATTTTTTCCTGCGCTTTTGAATCCAGATCTTGCCATCAACACCAATACTTAGTTCAGTAGATTTTAATGCTGCTAGATCCTTGTATGCAAGACCAGTCAAGCAACAGAACACAAATACGTCTCTAACAACAGATAATCTTTCACCAGGCATTTCTTTGTGAATGATCCTTTCCAGTTGTTCTTTCGTCAAAAACTTTGTATCCACTTCCTCTAAGGTCATGTCAAAAAGCGCCCATGGATCATTTTGAAGCCATCCATGTTTCACACACAAAAGCACTATTTTTTTTACGTTAGTAATATATTTGGTGGCGGTATTATGGCTGCAGTTACGCTTTGATCTGAGCCATATATAAAAAGCTTTTACCATTTCCAGGTTAAGCGAATGAATGTTGACATCGCCTATATTATATTTGAACAGTAAAAAGTCAAAGAAGAATTTTTTAGCGGTCTCAAATCGTTCCAGCGTTGCAGGACTATATTCCCCTTTTGTTATCAGTTCCGCCATTTCCTTGTTATGATCCTGGAAAACCAGTCCGAACATTCTGCGGCGTTCCGCTGAACCTGAAAGTACATCTTTAATTCCCTGAGCTGTAATGTGCTGGTCCTTTTCTATCATTTTCGTCCTTGCTGCTTGTGCTTTGGCAAGTATCAGATCAAGGTAGACGTTAAGTGCTTTTGCATCTTCCTTTGTACCTGCGGCTCGTTGTTTTCCGCTATCCCATCTACTAGTTTCCCAGGTACGTTTCAAAGACAATTCTTTTGAAATACCATCAACGGTGATCCGAAGCATTACCAGCCATGGTCCTTTTCTAAATGGGCTTGGTTTTCTTAAAAAGAAAAGAAATGCTACACTTTTTTCCAACATCACTCAACATTTAAAACGTTATCAAATATCTAATTGCGTTGAAGAAAAGTCAAGATGTCTAATAGTAGTACAACTTAATTATCAACAAGTTACTAAACGCTCAGTGAGTGATTTTTTCGACGGATTTCGCCACTCACTGGATCACTCACTAGGAGTTTGACATGTTTTGCTACGTTTTGAAATCGCCGAAAAACAAAAAAGCCTGCAAATCAAGAATTTGCAGGCTTTTAGTATCTTTTGTAATTGATTTTTGCGGAGAGAGAGGGATTCGAACCCCCGGACCTGTTACAGTCAACGGTTTTCAAGACCGCCGCATTCGACCGCTCTGCCATCTCTCCGGGGCAAAAATAGGGGTAGCAATTAAACTGACAAAAAAATCTGAAAAATTTAGTTTGAATATTTTTTCTACATAACCATTTTTAATTCAATATTTTGAAGTAATATCCGCGCGTAGAAATACACGTCAAAATCAATGAAATTATAACTGGCATTACCTATTGGTTAAATCTTGAAGCAAGCAAAGTAGCCGGCATCCCGTTTTCCTCCATATTCCTGGTGTCAACTATACCTTTTTAACTTTCTGCCCGCCAAAATCCAATAGAACCATTAAAAATCAGCATATTACAGTCGAAATGCCTTCCAATAACTTATACATCATCTCCGGTGGCCCCGGCTCCGGCAAAACGGCGCTCTTACAAGCGCTCAGCAACCACGGTCTTACATGCATGCCCGAAGCCGGCCGCTCCATCATCCAGGATCAGCTGGCCATTGGTGGCACAGCCCTGCCCTGGCAAAACCCGCCCGCCTTTGCAGAACTCATGCTCTGCTGGGATATGCGTTCCTACCGTGAAGCGCAGCTGATGCAAGGGCCCATCCTGTTCGACAGGGGCATTCCCGATGTCATGGGCTACCTGCTTCTGAACAAACTGCCTGTGCCGCCGCATATCGAAAAGGCTGCTCATTCTTTCCGGTATAACCAACTGGTGTTCCTGGCGCCGCCCTGGCCAGAGATCTATACCCAGGATACCGAGCGTAAACAATCGCTGCAGGAAGCCATAGCTACCTTTCATGCGATGTCGGAATTATATGCAAAACTTGGCTATGAGATCATCCTTCTTCCATTGGTCACTGTTGCGGAACGGGTGCAGTTTGTGCTCAATAAGATTTCATCATAATACATACTTCATCGGGCTAACGCTTAACTAAGCTGTAACTATATTTTACTTCCTACTAAATTTCACAATATTCTCCTGAATATATTCTTTTTCGAGAATGGCGCCTGTTGTCACATTTTTTAGCGATATGTTCTCTACCGGTAACTCCTTTTGCCCCAGTATCCGGGCTACGAATTTGACGTCGCCGGCTGCAACATTTTCAAGAAACACATTCTTTATGGGCGTCAACCTTTTTTCATAGGTAGGCACCAGGTTGCGCCACTGGTACAATACGTCCGTCTCGATGCCTAAGACGCCTAGGTCGATCTTGCCAGACCTGATATTCGTAGCATAGATATTATTCACGTAACCACCCATACGCTCATTGGTCTTGATGAAAAGTAAATGGTATAACTTGGCGCCTTCCACTACCGTACAACTGTCGATAAACACATTTTCAATACCGCCCGACAGCTCACTGCCTATGGCCACTAACTGATGCCCATTCTTTACCGTAAGGTTGCGGATCACAATATTCTTTGATGGCGTTTTCAGGATCCAGCCTTCGGGATTTCGACCCGATTTAATGGCAATGGCGTCATCGCCCTGGTCGAAGGTGCAATTTTCAATCAATACGTTCTGGCTCATCTCCGGGTCTACCCCATCGTTGTTATGTCCATGTGCATACACGTTAATATTACGGATCACCACATTTTTTGCCAGGTAAGGGTGAATTGTCCAGAACGGACTGTTAGTAATAGTAACTCCTTCTAACAAAACGTTCTCGCTTCTGTTGAACTGAATGAACTGCGGCCGCAGGTTGGCGGTATCATTCACCATTTGCCGGTCCTTTAGCGGCGCCCGGTTCCAGGCCAGATCATACAGGCGCTTGATACTTTCCATATGCGCTTTTGGCCGGGGGAACCATTTGCTCCATACATTCATGGTAGCTTTCAGCTCACCTTCACCGGTAATGGCAATATTCTTACATTGATACGCATATACCAGCGGTGAATAATTCATACACTCCATACCCTCCCAGGTGGAATGCACAGCCGGCAGATAATCTTTCGGGTCTTCACTGAACACCAGCACTGCCCCTTTATCGAGATGCAGGTTAACATTACTTTTAAAATGGATCTTTTTGGTGAGCCATTCTCCTTCAGGTATCACCACTACCCCACCTCTGGCTTTACTGGCCTTATCAATAGCAGCGGCAATGGCGGCGGATGTTTTTTCCTTATCACCCTTTACAGCGCCCAGTTCTGCAATGTTGATGCGGATGCACTTACTGAAATCGGGCACACTGAGTGTGACCGTTCCGTATGGCGCTTTTACTTTTATTTCTTTGATAACTACGGGTCCCTTTTCTTTATTAAAAGAAAAAAGCAGGATTGAACCAATGAGCAACAGACAGACTAATCGTAGCATCTTCATATATTTAATTCAGCAGTTATTTCTTTTTTTTACCGGCAGGGATTGTTTCCGGCAAGGTACTGTATGCCTTTTTTAAACCACCCAGATCGATCCGGATCTCGTCAACAAGTACGGCCGGGTCAACTGCGTAAATCCGTAATGTATGACGTCCTTTTTGCAATAAAGGAAACGAGATCTCGCGTACTGCCCGGTTGCTTAATACATTCCGTTTCCATTCTTCACTTCGCCCCACCGTTTTAAGATCAACAACTGTTACGGGGCCATCATCGATTGATACCCCATATCGCAAACTGTACAGGTTATTGATCGGATGGGTAGGCAATGTATGCACAATGATTTTTGGGGCTGCCGTCGTAAAAGTATAAAAATCATACGCCGCATAATGCGCTTTCATTTTTATCGTATCCGGATGAGTAAACGCCGGTTTGGAATACATGCCGGCATGTTCCGTCTCCAGCAGCTGTCCGGTATAGCCCAGCTCCTCCTGATGGCGAGTCCAGCCATATCCGGCTCTTCCCGTGGAAGTAACAGCGCTTTTGGCATGCATTGACACAAAACCATTGTTTTCTATTGCTGTAAGGTCATTCAACTGTCCCGGCTCCTTCAACCGTTGACCTTGTACCTTCACTTCCACCTGCCTGCCATTCCCTTCAAAAACAATACTACCTGTAAATGCATTTTCAGCCGTCTTGTTCCATGCGATATCTACCCAGATGCGCAGTTCGTTTTTTCCGGGTGCAGCCTCCAATGTTCCGTTATTTGCTGAAAGGCGGATGCATTTTTCGGATGCAACCGCTTTCCAGGCTACCGGCTTCTTATCACTTAAAAACACATCTATGAAGTATCGTTGCTGATTCAAATTATCAAAAGCAGGCAAGGCCATCGCATGGGCTGAATCAACCAGGGAAGAATCTTTTGTAACAAAACCTTCCGGTGCAATGCTCCAGCCGCCCGATGCATCAATAGCAATTTCCGGTATCACCGGCGCCTTATAGACCGGCAGATCGCGCGGTCTCATCGACATCATGTTTTTCCATTTACCGCCTGCCATCTGGCTGTTATAATAATCTGTTTCGTTTACAATACTGTCGTAAGCGGCTTTTGACCTGGCGGCATAATCATGTGCGCTTAACCGGTTCTGTTGGGCATAGAATACAGCTTTATCCCGGTACAAAAATTTCTTATTCATCCAGGCGGCGCCCATCACCGGGTAATATACCAGTTGATAGAAGGCATCCGCTTTGTCGCCCTGCATTTTTTTCCGGATGCTTTTAACGACTCCTTCCAGCGCTTCATATCTGTTGATACGCTGTTGTGCTTCATCTCCAAAATAAAAATGATTGTATTCCGTATGTGTCGTTTCTGTCGTTGGCTCCGTGCGGCTCCAGCCCATAAACTCGGGTCTTCTTTCAAAAGCCAACTGATAATACTGCCACAACACATTCGTAATTGCTGCTGCCTGTTCATAGCCAAACTGGCTGCTTACCCAATTGCCGAGGTGTCGTTTAACGGCTGCGCTCGGGGCAAATCTTTCCGGATCCATAGCCATATCGAGGAACAGCTGCACATTATATTCCAGCGGTTTGATATCGCCTGCATTGATTACCCATAACCTGTTGGCGCCGGTTTGCCAGGCCTTCGTCATTTCTGCTGCCATCAGGCCCGGATGCAGCGAAGACAACCAAAGATAATCATGTGGCCTGCCCCAATAAGAAGCATGATAATATACTCCTGAACGGCCGGCGCGTTTCGCCTCTTTCTCATTATTTAATCGATGGATGTACCCATAATTATCATCAGGCCACACCAGCGTAATGTCATCAGGCAGCTTCAATCCATTGTCATAAATGTCCAGCACCTCTTTATAAGCCGTAAACACCTGAGGAATACTATCAGCTTTTTTTGCGAGGTGTTTCTCCAGCAGACCTCGCTGGTCTTTTATGATCCGCTCCAGTAACGGTACGGCTTCTTTATTACTCTTCACGCCTTCCATACCACTGTCGTGCACGCCCCGCATGCCCATGGTATACAATGCATCGATGGTAGTTGATTCCTTAACGCGGCGCTCCCAGTAGTTGTAGACCTTTTCTTTGTTGGTGATATAATTAAAGGGTCCCATGGTCTTTTCATCCCATTCATCAACATTATTGCGTAACATCGGTTCTGCATGGGAAGTACCAATCACAATGGCATAGTCTTCTGCAACCTTTTTGTTTTCCGGATAATGAAAGAACGCTTTTGTGCTGGGATGCATGGCCGGCCAGATAAGATTGGCTTTTAACCGCAGCAACAGTTCAAATACCCTGGCGTAAGTCTTCGGACCAATATCACCCGTCTCCGGTTCAAAGGTTTTGGCCGCCCAGGGCTGCAATCCCCAGTCTTCATCATTGATAAATATACCGCGGAATTGTACGGCTGGTGCAGCAGATATGTATTCCTGTTGTTCAATAGTAAATGTCTTTTGTTTTTTTACCGGCACATCGGCCCACCAATACCAGGGCGATACCCCTATTTTTTCCGCCAGGGTAAATACGCCATAGGCCGTTCCGCGGGCATCACTGCCGGCTATTACAAAAGCTTTCGAAATATCTTCAGTTGGTTGATCAATCACTTTCAATGCAAAACTTTCCCATTTGCCCTGCAGTGACCTAACCAGCGAAGATTGTTTTCCTGTGAATTGTTGTACAAGCGCAGAAGCTATATTTCCAATAACGATCACATTGCCTTTTGCATCTGCCATGTGAGTGATCACCGCCGGCTGACGACCCGTTACGAGCTTGATATCATTCGCCAGCAGATGCGCTGCAATGGAATCGAGCCTGGGGCCATCCCGGCTATATACTATTTGTAAACCTTTTTCTTTATCAGTGAATGAAAACCTCTGCGCCGCTGACACACAGGGGATCGTTAATAATACGAACAACCAATAGCGATAGCAAACATTCATATCTGGCAAACATTCGGTTAAGCGCCCGTCGAAAATTATAATAAAACTGAATTCAATTGTTGGTCATCACTTTACCAACCGATATTACACCATCCCATTCAACCAACCAGCCTGTGGTATCCTGCCTGCTGAACAGCTGTGCCACTTCCTGGTGGCCTGGTAAGGCATCGTACTATATATTAAATAAACTTTTCTTCGCCAACCCGTTTACTAAAATAAGGCATTGAAAAATACGTGAAAAACACCTGATTTTATACACACAAATCTTTGTAATCTCGATAGTTCAAATCCCGCTATTCGGCAAGCACTTTTTATCTGAGTTTTTTTTATTCACTAATCTGCCCGCCTGGTCTCACCACTTTTGAGATCAGCAAATTTTTTAACCATTAATACAATAACACATGCCTAATGCCTGCTCCCTTCATATTGGCCTGAACAAAGTAGACCCCAATCATTATTCAGGCTGGAACGGCCAATTGTTCTGCTGCGAAAATGATGCGCTGTTCTATAGCGAAATGGCTGAAAAAGCCGGTATCACCGATCGGAAACTATTATTGTCTTCAGGCAGTCCCAATTCAGAAATGCCCACCTCGGCCAACCTCGACAAACACCTTAAACATTACAAAAAGAACTTAAAAAGCGGCGATTTCCTTCTGATCACTTATTCAGGACATGGCGGCCAGATCAGGGACCTGAATTTTGATGAACCTGATGAAGTAGACGAAACCTGGTGCCTGTACGACCGGCAGTATGTTGATGACGAGCTGTGGGAACATTTCAGCCAGTTTGAAAAAGGGGTCCGCATCCTGGTGATCGCGGATAGCTGCCATAGTGAATCGGCGGTGCGGGTCATTGATTCAGAAAAAGATGCAGAAATGGAACGGTTAATGACCGAGGTCTTCAATAAAATGCAGCTGGTGCAGCGTTACGCCCCCAAGGAAATTACATTTCCCACCGCGCACAAACATAAACAGGAATATTATACGGCCACACACAAACCGCTGGTGATAAAAGAAGATGTGGCGGCCAGTGTACTGTTAATGGCGGCCTGCCGCGATGAAGAAAAAGCCTGCGAATGGGATGGCTTTGGTTTATTCACGAGCACCCTTAGAAAGGTGTTGTCCATGAACAAACAGATCACCAGCTATGAAGACTGGCATGACAAGATCCTGAAGCTGATCCCCAAGATACAACACCCCACGATCAGGGCGTATGGCTATGGCGCTGACCTTTTCCTGAAAGAAAAGATCTTACAGACCGGCGCTATCAAAAGCCAGTTCAGCTTTTTCATCCCTGACCATCATACGGCACAACCGGCTGCTGCAGAAAATATCATTATTGACTTTGGAAAAAGCCAGCCAGCCGTAAAGGCAACCTATGAACCGGCCGTACGAATGAAACGCGACGAAACAGCCAATACTTCCATTTATTTAACAAAAACGCCGGATGATCCATCTACGGCGTGGGATAGCGCCTACAAAGAATACTTTGAACTGAAAGCGGCGCACCCACAGGTATTTGTTGAGCCCGATATAAAAAGCAAATACCTGAAAGAAACACCGCTGTCAAAATCAGCCGGCGATAACAATTATATGTCGGGCTGGCCCAAACCGCCGGCCACCCTGGGCATCGATGAATTTATCTGGCACCTCGATGACAATCATTCCCAATTAAAGGCTGCAGCAGAACGGGTAAGGGAGAAACTGAAATTAACACACGAGCTGAACAATGTGCCGCACGACATGATCAGAATTGCCCATATTGATACGGGTTATATTCCCACCCATCCCGCCACGCCAAAATATATCATGGCCGATGCCGGAACGAGCTTCGTGAACGGCGAAGCCGATAATAAAGGAACGGATGTGCCGCGTAACCGCATAAAACCATTGGAGCAGGATGGGCATGGCTCTGCTACCCTGGCCATCCTGGCAGGCAATTATATTCAAAAAGCGGATTCGTATGCCGCATACGAAGGGTTCTTTGGCGCCATTCCTTTTGCCAGAATTGTTCCTATACGCATCTGCGATACGGTGTACAATTCCTTTAATGCAAATGATGTGGCCAGCGGCATAGAATATGCCCTGGAAATGGGCTGCGAAGTGATCACCATGTCAATGGCCGGTTATCCCACGCGGCGCGTAGCCCAGGCAGTGAATAAAGCCTATGAAGCCGGCGTAGTAGTGGTTACGGCAGCCGGTAATAACTGGACAAGAGGCATCAGCAAACTAACGCCCAAAGCCGTAATGTATCCTGCGCGGTTCGACCGGGTCATTGCTGCCTGTGGGGTGTGCTACAATGAAAAGCCCTATGATCTTGCCGCCAACGAAGAAGAAATGAAACTACGCTCGGAAGGCGGTGATACCATGCAGGGCAACTGGGGACCCGAACGGGCCATGCAAACAGCCCTCGCAGCTTATACGCCCAACCTGGCCTGGGCGAATAACAATCCCGACTACAAATACCGTTTCTCGCGCACCGGCGGCGGCACATCCTCGGCCACCCCGCAAATTGCGGCAGCAGCGGCGTTGTGGATCTTATTTAACCGCGAACAGCTACAGGAGAAAAAATACAAAGGCACCTGGAAGCAGGCAGAAGCAGTGCGGCAGGCACTGTTCCGCAGCGGCGGCATCGACTATCCCGGTTATAAAAAATATTACGGTAATGGTTCCCTCAAAGCCAGTGCGGCCCTCGATATGTCGGATGAGATCCTTGCGCTTGAACTGCAACCCGCCGAAGAAGCGTCGGTCAGTTTCCTGGGCATTGGCAAATTCGTTTCGCAATGGTTCCGTAGTATGCCCACCAAAGAGGGTATGCCCGCCGCCATGCAACCCGATGATAAACAGTTACAGGATATGCTTTCGGTTGAGATCATGCAGGTGATGTATAAAGATCCGGCCTTGTTTGATTACCTCGACACCCTCGACCTCGATGGCGCCGACCAGGATTATTTCAACCGCCCTGCCGCCATGGATAAGTTCAGAAATGCGATCAAGGCCTCTTCGTATGCGTCCACTACCCTGAAGGCATTATTATAATAAAATCAACACAATGGCAAAGCCCACGATTTATACCGCGTTTTGCAACAGCATGGAAAACAGCATTCCCAACCTGTCGGAAGAAGCCATGAAGATCTCAGACCTTATACAGGACCTGGTGTTCAGCGACAAACTGTATTATATCAAGGACGAGATATTCGACCTGCAACGGCTCATGCTGAATTTTGATAAACATGGGAGGCGCATCGATATCTTCTATTATTCCGGGCATGGGGAAGACGGATGTCTGCAACTAACGGGTAATCACAAACTGGAATGCTGGCAGATGGCCGACCTGGTAAACACCAATCTCAAGAATGCCGGACTGGTCTTCTTTAATGCTTGTGAAACGTTTACACTCGCGCAGGAAATAATAAAAAGAAGAAATACGCCCGCTGCTCCACTTGTTTTGATCTCGTGCAAAAAGCAGATCAACTCATTTATTGCCGAACATTTCGCCACTTTGCTGTTTAAACAGATCGGCCAGCCGGGCACCTACCGGGATGCTTATAACAATGCGAAAGCATTAACGCTTACAGCCAACAAACATGTTTGTTTTAAAGAGTTCCATACCATCGAAGCGGTAAAAGAAGCAGGCGACGATTTCGACTTTGGCTATATTGAAATTGCAGCCAGCGACCACGGCAGTTCCCATGAACAAAAGGCCAGGTCTTCAATAATAGGCCAGGACAAGCTGGTGCGGGATGCATTAACCTCCAACTATGTACATGAAGTGGTGGAATCAATTACGACCTATGCCAGTGAGATCGGGCACGATAAACTGCAGTTATTGAAGTCGGCCCTGCTTAAAGCTGAACAAATAGCCAGGGGCGAAAAAAAGAATAAAGAGGCCACCCAGCTCTTCAACCAGGCAGCGGAAGCAGTGCCCGGATTGAGCTCTGGCAAGGTCTTCGAATCTTTGATCAATGCCGAGAAGAATATGGAGAATACGGTGGTAAAGAACCTGCTTAAAACAAAAGATGCCCCCATTACCATCGGCGATATGTTACAACACGTAAACAGCATCACCGCCTGAAACAGTCAACACCTATTCTTTAACCTGAAAAAACAACCGGTTATGCCACGCTTATTCGCCCTGCTTACGGGTGTTAAAGATTATCATCCACAATCGTTGGTACGATCGCTTAGAGGTTGTGTAAACGATGTAAACAATGTAGAAGCACTGCTGAAAAAACGATTTGCCGAAACTGACCTGCACGTCGTAAAACTAGTGAATGAGCAGGCGACCCGGCAGAACGTGATTGATAATTTTATCAAACATCTCATCAACAATCCCGGTATTCAACCAGGCGATCTGGTATTATTTTATTTCAGTGGTCATGGTTCTTATGCCAGATCTAACCCGGCATTTTCAACCTGGGACAGCGAAGGCCGGGATGAAACACTGGTATTGTATGACAGCCGCTGCAAGGGCGGCTTCGACCTGGCAGATAAAGAACTGCGCCTGTTACTGAGCCGCGTTCCGGCGGAAACCCATATCACCGTTATCGTAGACTCCTGCCACTCGGGTTCCATTACCCGTAATGTTGATGCGTTTGACCAGGCATTGCTGGGCCGCGCCAAACATGAACCGGCCCGGGCCGATGATCCGGGCAGGGAGCTGTCGGCATATCTTACTGTCAATGGCCAGGGGTACGAACAATTGCTGGATGCCAATGGCAAAGCGAAAATGCCGCCTGTGCGCTGCCTCACATTATCTGCCTGCGACAGAACGGAGCTGGCCTATGAAAGCAATTACAGCCCCGAAGGCATGTTCACCGCTATGTTGCTGGAAGCCCTGCAGGCCGGACCGGTGAATATGAATTATGCCCGCCTGTACGAGCACGTATATACCTTACTTAAGCGGAAGGCCCGGAAACAAACGCCGCAACTGGCCGTATCAGGCGGTTTTGACGCCAATACTATAGTGCTGGATACAAAAATAGAAAAGGGTGAACCGGTTTACGAAGTAGTAAAAGATGCAGATGGAAATATTACCGTGAATTGCGGCGCCCTGCATGGCATGCGCAACGATGCGCAAAGTATGCAAACCGTAGCCGTACGGCTTTACGACAAAGACCATCCCGACACCACGGTTCAAACCGTGAAGATCAGTGCCGTTGGTTTGGATAAGTCGGGCCTGCAACCGGTAGCATTATCGCATATGGTGTATCATGCTACCATTTTGAACCTGCCGCCGGCAGTTTGCATGTATGTAACGGGCACGGCCCCCCATCTGGCAGCGTGGCAGCAACTGGAAAAACAAAAAAGACAGGGAGACGACCCAACGATCCCACATGTAAACCCATTGAAAAATGAAACGCTTTCTTTTGTTAATTCCCCATCCCAACACCACGACTATGTGCTGCAGCTGGAGAGCGACCGCCTGGTGCTCACCCAGGCAGGCACCGGAAAGATCATTAAGGAAATTGCAGACACATCAGGCAAAGCATTTGACTATATCATGCAATGCTGCAACAAGATCTGCGACTGGCACCAGCTGCTGGCCATGCAGAACCATGCCATAACAGATGCCGAATACAAGAAGAAATTTAAAATAGATTTTGGAGTGGAACTGCAAAATGAAGCTACCGGTGAATGGGAACTACAACCCAATGACATCGTGCTTTACCTGGATGAACAAAAACAGAAAATACCTGTACGCATAAGATTGAGAACCGGTTCTGTTGATGGATGGTATTGTGGTGTATATTACATGGACAACCGTTTTGGCATACAAACGCTATCCAACCCGGCTGCCGAAGCACGGGTTACCAGCCAGCAGCCGCAAACAATTGCAGAGGGTGGCGAATTACGGATACTGAGTGATGCAGATGAAATTACCGATTATATTAAGCTGATCGTGAGCAAGGAACCATTCAATGATTTTCTGATCCAGAATTTTGGTGGATTTTCCGATGCCAATGACGAATTTTTTGGTGATGCCCGGCCACTCATGATCCCCGGAAAGATTGACCAGGACTGGTATGTGCAAACGCTTTCTATAAAACTGATCCGCCGCTCGGGCAGGATAGATACCACCAATAGCTTTGCTGCAGGCAAACTAACCATACAACCGCATACTACCGTAAATGCGAGAGCAAGTTTATCACCTGTCGCCACCCACGCCAAAAGCGTACATCCCGCCGGCATCTTACAACAATTTGTGCAGGAGAACGGCTTCGAGCTGGTGCAGCTGGATGCTGCCAAAACAGTGAATCTGCCTTCCGTGGTCTGGGTCGATGGCATAGAAGGCCAGGTAACAAAAGAAAACCCGTTGCAGATCACCTTACAGGAGCAACCAGCCGATGAAGAAAGCCTGCTCGCCATGACCGTTGAAGACGGGATCATCCAGGTAATAGGCCTGGGCGTTCCGGATAAACAAGCAGGTAATTATTCCATTGCTATAACCGCTTTGCCAGAAGACGAGCAGCGCCAAAAAAACCTGGCGCGCGCTGCCTGGTTCTGCTTTGTAAAAGTAGTGTTGCGCAAAGACCTTAGTAAGCTGCGTCTGGTAACTTATATGAATGGCAAAGTAGGATATGATCCAGTTCCGCCAAAATTTGTCAAACCAGGCATGAAAGTAGCCGTATGCATTCACGGCATCATCGGTAATACAAAAGGCATAGCAACCGCCATGCAATTCTTACAAACCGAAAAGCAGTACGATGCCATCCTGGCCTTTGATTATGAGAACCTGAATAAGGAAATAGATGAGATGGCCGTTACGCTTAAAGAATTACTGGAAGAAGCCGGCGTAAGTAAAGATGCCCCGGTTGATATCATCAGCCATAGCATGGGCGGACTGGTAAGCCGTTATATGATAGAACGCATTGAAGGCACCGCAGGCTGGGTGAACCGCCTGTTCATGTTTGGTACGCCCAATGCGGGTTCGGTGCTCGGCGATATTCCCACGATCCGCGACTGGACGGTAACGATCCTTACCCTCGCCTGCAATTATGGCGGCGCCTTACTGGGCGCAGCAGCTCCTGTACTGTCGGCCGTAAATAAAGCGCTGGCAGCAACCAAAGTGGCCACCAACAGCCTGGAACAAATGGCGATTAACAGCAAATTCCTGGCGTTGCTGAATGCGCAACCGCGCCATCCCGTGACTACTCAATATCATATCATAGCCGGAAATGTATTGACCTTTGTACCGGCCGAAGACAGTGACCGGTTCAAAAAGATCATGGAGAAGATAAAACGCCAGGTGGGTGAACTGCTGTACAAACCACCGGTGAAGAATGATATCGCCGTAGGCGTCGACAGCATCTTTTCCATACCCCCCGGCATAAACGCTACACAAAAAGAAATACCTGGTCATCACCTGAATTACTTTGAACTGGATGAACCTATACAATATTTCAAAACACTGTTAAATTAATGGCTGATATTCCCAATATATTACTGGTATTTTCCGATCCGTTGAGCGACCTGAATGGAATTAATGAAGAACTGGCTGCGGTAACAGATATTCTGGAATATGCAAAACATAAAAGCAAACGGAGCTTCGATTACCACCACCATAAAAATAAAAGCGTGATGGACGTGATCAACAGGACCGCGGCCTTCCAGGGCTATACAGCCAGTTTCTTTCATTTTTCGGGGCATGCGAATGAACATGCATTACTGTTCCCTGGCGGCCAGGCAAATATTGCCACCCTCTGCAGTGTTTTGCATGCTATAAAGACCAGGATCGTTTTCCTGAATGGTTGCTGCACCCATGGCTTCCTCGAAGAGCTGTTTAAAGTAGACAGCATTATCGCTGCCATTGTGACCTACTCGAAAGTAGGTGATAAATTGGCCGCCCGGTTGTCAAAGGACTTCTACATCTCATTTATCCGGGAGAACAATACGTTGTACAAATCCTTTGTGAACATCCGGAATGGTTACCAGGATTATGTGCTACACGAGAAAGGATTTAATATGAGTAAACGGGACCTCACCTTCCCGACTCAAGGTTTTCCGGATGAACAGGCGGACAAATTTCAATGGGGCTTATTTTATAAAGACGACTCCTACCGCAATATTACCATTGACAGTATTTTAACTATAGGCTCTTCCAACCTGGAATTGAAAGGAAATGAATTGGACAGTAAAAAAAAGGAGTTACAGGAAGCGGAAAAGAAACTGAACAGACTGACGAAATTTAAGGATGACGAAGAATTGAAGCAGGACTATGAAGCACAGCTGATCATTGTAAACGACCTGAAAGCAGAGATACAAAAGCTTGAAATGGAAAGAGTGGAATTGCTTGAGAAACAGCTGGACGAAGAAAAAGAAGCCAATAAGCGTAAACTGAACGAGGATTTTACCAATGCGATCAAAAACATCAATTATAAGCGGCAGCGCGAGATCTATGCACAGGGGAATAAATGCAAATTTGCCTGTTATGCCGTTGTAGGAGATGAAAACACACTCATCGATCTGTTATTGTTAAAAATGCAGGAAGAGTATGGTTTCAGACGCGACAACCTGTTTGATCCGGAGCTCAGCTATCATTCAAATGTAAGCAAGGATTTTTGGCCTGCACTGGCCTGGGAGGTGGGAGAAAACGATACCAGCTCTCCTGAGCAGATAACAAGAGCTTTGATAACAAAACACTTTCTTTTCAGTAATCAATCTATCAGTCAAAAACATATTTTCCTTAAAATAAAATTCAACCTGGTTGATCTTAAAAATATTCCAACGCTGGTATACGATTTCTGGACCAACGTTAAAAAAGTATGTTCAGCCATCCCGGCATTTGAAAATCCTGCCAGGATCCGGCATAAGATCGTTGTAATGCTGATACATGAAGGTGGCACCGCTGAACAACTCACCGAGCTGAAGAACATGACCCAAACCATTAATGAACAGCTCGAAACCAAGCTGGACCCAATACCCTGGGTAGAACCGTTAAAACAGCAGGAGATTGAAAACTGGATCGATAACCATGCTTTGGACAGAGTGGGCCTTAATCTGGCAATGGCGGAAGAAATTTACTCTGAAAGTGACAATGGAAAAATAAAGAAGGTACTTGAATCGGTAAAAAGGAAATGCGACCTGAAAGAACATGAACTTTTTCATACATTAAAAATTTTACCAGATGATGCACAAACCCTATTTGGGCAAAAAAGAGGGTGACCCGGGAACAACACCCGTGCTAATACCAACGCAACGCAAGGGGAAGCAGATCGTAACATCAGAGCTGCTGCAGCCTTATTTCCCTGATGCTGATCTTGTAAAGGCCGTAAATGTAGCCCTGTTGATCAACCGGCCGCTGCTGATCATGGGCGAACCCGGTTGCGGCAAATCGTTACTGGCCCGCGATATAGCTTTTAACTGGTACGGTGAAAACATGCTGCTCGACAAAAAATTCTACGAATGGCCGATCAAATCAACTTCCAAAGCCAAAGAAGGTTTGTATGATTTCGATTATCTCGGCCGTTTGCATGCAGCCAATGCGCGGGACGCAAAGGCCAAGGACCCGGCCAATTTTGTGCGGTTAGGCCCGCTGGCGAAAGCAATGGAAGCTTCCACTGAAAAAGAAAAGGCGGTTTTGCTGATCGACGAGATCGACAAAGCGGATATCGATTTCTCCAACGATCTGCTGAATGAACTGGAGCAGAATACATTTACCATAACGGAAACCGGTGAAACGAGAACGAATCCGCATAAACCTTTTATTGTAATAACCAGCAATTCTGAAAAAGACCTTTCTGATGCATTCCTGCGCCGTTGCGTATTTCATCACATCAACCTGTTTTCTGCAGATAAACTCAAAACCAATGCGCCTAAATTATGGCTGGAAAAGATCATCAAAGCCAGGTATTACAACGGGCAGGAAAACGCTGACCCAATGATCAGCAAGGCCATTAACGCGTTTATTGACTTCCGGCAACGAATGAACAACGATGTATTGAGCTACCGGAAAACCGTTTCTACCAGCGAATTCCTCGACTGGTTCTCCGTACTGAAGCAGTGTGCAGAAGATAAAGCCGTTCCTGCCCTGAGTGCCGACCTCAAAAGATGGCTGAATGACCAGGGAACAACCCGCATTCCGTTTGGCAATGCGTTATTCAAAACCACCAAATCACTGCTCGATATGCAAACAGTTTAGAAATGGCAAAGAACACCAACATAGAACTTCCTTTATACAACGCGTTCATACAACTGATGCAGCTGGAAAAAGATCAGCCCAATAAAGGCATCGATCCGGGCTCCTACCTGCAACTCATAGACGTCTTACATCAAGGTTATGCATTGAATTCAAAGGACGAACTGCTTTTCTTTTGTAAAAAACTTTGGTTGAAACCGTTCCATACCGGCAATGCCGCCATCAACGAACAGGTAATGGAAAATATCATCAACGACAATCTGCACGCATATGAAACGGTTACGAAAAAGAAAAGAAATAAGGCGACAGATGCGTCATTGAAATCAGATGGAGATCTTGATCCCCTTAACAACCGGGGTGATATAGAGCCAAAAAAATCAGCTGAGGATAAGCCCAATGAAGACGGGCCCGAAAAGAAAGGATCACCTGAAAAGCAAATTCCTACTCCTGCTGCTACGACTACCAGCCTGGTGATCAATATCGAAGAAAGCAGGGAAGGCAAAGCATTGGATCAGCAGGATTACAGCACCTATTTTAATGACAAAAAGTTCAAATTCGATTATACGTACCTCACTGTTAGTCCGCGGTTCATTGAACAAACCATCCGTTCGCTGCGGTATAAAGTGAAAGGGACCGGCAAACCGGTCATAGATATGGAAGCAACGGTAAAGGATGTTGGCGCCAAAGGATACTTCGATAACTGGCAATTCAGCGAAGAGGAAGATTTCGTTACCCGGTGGACCCTGCTGTTCGACCGCGGCGGCTCCATGATCGCTTTTCATGGTTTGCAGGATACCATGACTGAAGCGGTCATGAAAGGAAGCATCAAAAATGATGGGGATATTTTTTACTTCCGCAATATTGCCAGAGATTTTTTGTTCACTACGCCGCAGCGCACATTAGCTGTTCCCTTCGATGAGGTTGCCAATGGTGCCCGCCGCAACATACTCATCGTAAGCGATGGCGGCGCAGCGCGCGGATCGTTCGATGAAGACCGGATCCAGCATACTTATTTAATGATCCACCAACTCAGGAAACACCGCATTGCCTGGCTGAACCCATTACCCAAAGAAAGATGGAAGAACAGTTCGGCTTCCGTTATTGCCGGTTTTGTAAACATGTTTCAACCGGGGAATGATTATTCCGATGATCTGGGAAATATCGTGCGGCTTTTCAAATCGAAACTAATAACGCCAATAACAAGGTAAATGGTAGAACCGTTGATCAAAAACGTACGGGCAGCCGAACAATGCGTAATAGCTTACTGGCAAAAGCTGAAGCCGCATTATGCAGGGCATGAAGAAGCACCGTTATGGATGGCCTGCCTTGCCGCCTTCCCGGTGGCTGTTAATATTGACCTGCTGTACCAGTTATGGGCTAATTTCCGGGAGCTGAAAGATACCAATGGGAAAACCTATCAATTGCCACCCCTGGTAGTGAATGATTGTATTCTTTCGCCCCTGTTCCGCATCACCGGCAAGGAAATGTATGAAATGGCCTCCGACACCCGTGCTTTTTTATTGAGTGTATTAAAGGAAAATTTTGGCGAACACCTGATCGAAGACCTGGCATCTTTCCTTTACAAATACATTCAGGAAAAAAAGACGACAGCATTTCCTAAAAATTTTTACGATGCCCAGGAATGGACAGCCCTGCTGGCAGTAGCGCCCAGGCTGGCAGCTATGAATATTTTAACGTCATTAAGATCTACGCTGGAAAAAGACCGGCTGCAATCCATTGGCGTCACGAATCTGCTGACTACCCTGGTAAAAGAGAATCACGAACTGGCCGACATGTTGCGGAAGGCAATCGATATAAAACAGGAGTATGAAGACATAAAAGCTGATGATATAGTTGCCGAAGCTGCAGACGACATACCCAATAAAAATATCATGATCATGCCGGCCGCTGCCGGCACCGGCATCACCATCGACGTTCCGGCCGCCTTCACAAACACGCTGATGCCACTGTATGAGGCCGGGGTAGCAGAAACATATCGGCAAAACGACTCCACAAACAAAGGGGTGGTGTACGCGGTGATGGTGATAGGCACCACTTCATTGCACCAAATGCATCTCGCTTTTGCTGATGCGCTCAGGAACAAAAATCTGGTCAAAGAGCAGAATATACATCTATTTTTTGCCTCGGCAGCGACGTATGCAGCTGTTATGGATACACTCCGCCGCGTGTTATCCCAGGCCAATGCTGATGACACTGTATTGTTCTGCTTTCAGGGGCAGTCATTCAAAGAAGACAAAACAATCCATTTAGTATTGACTGATTCATCCGAGGAAGGCGCCCACGAAACTATTCGTTACAACGCTGCAACACAAACGCTAACAAATGATGCATTCAGTGAACTGGTTCGGCAGCATGCTATAAAACGACCGGCGATCATAATCATCCTGGATAGCCATAAGTGCACCCCTTTCGATTGGCTGCCCAACAATTATACAAATCAGGTAACTATAGCGCCAGACGACAATGTGAAGGCATCATCGGAATTACCACCCGGCCTGATAGCCATGCTCGCGCGGAAGATCGCCGCCAGCAAACAAAACCTTACCTACAAAGAGATCATTGCCCATTTAGTAACTATTGAAAAGCATTGGCCCCGGATAATCATTCAACCCGAGTGGCTGGATAATTATTTTTTAACGCCAATAAAGCAAAGTCCCACGCTGCAAATACAACAACTGCTGTCGGCCCTCGGCTATAGCTTGTTTGTAGACGGCAAACCGGGATCTCAATACCGCAAGGTGCTGCAGGATTTTACTACCCGTTACGGATTGACTCCAGATGAGGATGTGCTGAAGGAATTACAAAATGCCGTCCTGTTGAAAAATGGCAGCCTGATCCAGATATTTTACATTTCCCCTGATTCCGTTTCTGTACCAAACGAAATTCGGGAACAACAGGACAGGCTTAAGCAGGCATTTAAGAGAGAGATAGAAACCACGAACAAGGTAACCGTAAAAACAATTGAGGACTTTGAGAACGATGTTGATGACAAATTATATGAAAGATTATTACATGAGATCCATGTGATATTGATCGGTGTGGATAGCAGCTGGATAGAAGAGACCAATAAACGCAAAGATTTTTACGCGGGATTGATCATACTTTTATCCCTTAACAAAAATGTATACTTCGTCATTGAAGAGGAATGTAACTGGCGTAGTCTTCCTTTTATAAACAACCGGGTGTTACCATTGACATTGCAACCAGTTAACCAGGAAGACGGCATGCAGGAATTGATCCGGAATGTAGCTGCTATCCTGGAAAAAATGCAAAAATACCTGCTGCCGGAAAATCCCGCAGCCGACGGATCTGTCATTGAGCAGCGGATCCGCGAAGCGCGCAAAACAAAAGAATTAGATCTAAGCGGCTTGTCGCTCCAAGAAATTCCACCGGCCGTATTTCAAATGGAAGGATTGATATCCCTTGATCTGTCAAATAATAACATAGCTGTACTACCGGAGAATGTCGGAAAATTAAACAAGTTGCGAAAACTGAACCTGAGCAGAAATCCTATTGAATCGCTGCCGGAAAATGTCATCTTATTCTTACTGGAAGAGTTGGATCTAAGGGAAACCAGGATTGAACGATTGCCAGGGACTATTGGCGAACTAAGCAATTTAAAAAGATTGCGGATTGACTTTACTCGTATAAAGGTTTTACCGGTGGGCTTTTTTGTAAACGGCTTACCCCGGGAGTTAACATGGGATGGACTGGAACTGTTAAATGTGAATACGTCCGTGAATCCCGCGTCGCTGGCTGCCTATTTTGCGCCGTTTCACACCAAAGAATTTGCCATCCTGGAAATTCACAGCGAATCTGCCATACCCCGTTTTGATACCGTGCCTGCAGCTGTAAGGGAAAAGGTGCATTATCATTTTCTTTCACAAGTGGATACCCTCCGGGAATTATTTGAGGTTATTTATACCGAAGCCGGCGATAAACATACCATTGTCTATTTATGTGATGAGAAAAATATTCTTTCTCCACAATTTGGCATTGACGCTGAGCGGCATGACCTTATCCATCAATACTGGGAGGCCTTTGGCAAACCGCTTAATCTTATGATTAACAACCCGCACATGCAGAGCGCCGCATATATCGACCTTACCGACAAAGGAGCATTAAATTTTGTGGCGGTCAGGAACGACAGATCCGTAAATGACGAAACTTTCCCTGATCTTTTTTTTAGAACCATTTGGCATACTCCGGAAATAGATCAGATCCACCGAATTTTTCTGGTTACCGCTTCGCCGGCAGCAAACAACATGGAACGTTATCTGTGGGAAGAGATACAAAAAGAAGGTTACCCGTCATGGAGCCACAGAGAATACACTGCAAACATTACAAATGCAGACCTGGTCATTTTCATTATTAATGAGATCACCTTTTTCGGGGGAAGACCCATGCCCTCGCTGGAAGAACAATATAATCTCGCTCTACAACGAAAGAAAAGAATACTTGTATTTATCAATGAGCAAATGACAGCATCCAGGATATTGATAAACTTTATAAAAGGCCCCATTGAAGGTCAGATCATTTACGATTACAGTGACGAGCAAGACATCCTTGATAAAATACAACGCTATATTACTCACATTAAAAGAATAGAAAAACATGGGAAAAGAATGTCCCTGGCCAACACGTTGAAGTATATAGAGCAGGAAATAACTAAGAAGGACCTGGAACCCGGCTATGATCTGTTTATTAATTATGGAAAACTGAATGATTTTTCATTTCCGGTCAATCGACAGCGTTCAGTCATGACGGCAGCCCCGAAAACAGCCGATAATCCCAAACCTAAAAAGGATTCTTTCAAAGCAACCGTAAAACGATTGTACGAATCAAGACAAATCAAGGTACCGGATGACTTGCAGAAAGGCCGATGGGGCGGCAAAGCAACGAACAACGGCAAACGCCTGCAGGCCCGCGTAGAACCGCTTAAAGACAGTCCTGGTCTTTATAGTATATTTGTCACCATTTCAGGCAAACCGCTTAGCGGACAGGTTGCCCTCTTCCTGCACAATAGTTTTTCCGATGAAATAGAATATGGTACCGCCGTTAATGATCAGGTTACATTCGACCTGGTTGCTTATGAGGCATTCACAATGGGCGCGTATGCAGAAGATGGAACCACGCTTGAACTGGATCTGAACACCGTAAAGGGATACCCGGCCGCTTTTTATTACCATGATCCTACGCCTTCCTTTAAAAAAATGGTGGAGAACTTATACAATTCAAACCCGGTAAAAGATAAAAGTGATCTGCAAAAAGACCGCTGGGGTGGTAAAAAAACGGATGAAGGTCTGACAATGCATGCTACAGTAAACAAAACGTTCTCTCCCGGTTGGTTTAATATACATATAACCGTGACAGCAGAAGACAAATGCCCATTTGACGGCGAAGTAGCATTCTTCATCCACGACAGCTTTCCGAACGAGATAAGGTATACCGCCGTAAAAAACGGACAGGCCAGTCTGCATGTGCTTGCGTACGAAGCCTTCACCATTGGCGCTTATACCGATGAAGGAGTTTTCCTCGAGCTCGATCTGCAGGAGCAAGAAGGATATCCATCCGGGTTTTATTATGAACAGAAAGTTCGCAAGCCTAAAGCAAAAGCCAGGCTACCATTGAAAGCATCAGCTTCCAAAAAGAAAACCATGCTTAAGAAGTTTATGCGAAAAAAATAGTGTTCGTTAAGGCGATGCTATTCTTCCTTCAACCACGCCACTTTTTGAACCGCGGTATGCGATGCGGCTAATATTTCTCCATATAATTCAGGACGCCGCGCATTTTTATAGCGGTAGGCACCTGCCTGCGTTAATTTTTGCGGTGTCAGCGTAGCAATGGTAAATTCGTTACCTAAAGCACGGCATTCAGCGATCACATCGCCAAAAGGATCGAGGATCATGGAACAGCCATTCTTCAATTGATCGTCATCCATCCCGATAGGATTTGAAAAGACTACGTACACGCCATTATCATAAGCGCGGGCCGGCAACCATTTCATCAGCCAGCTTCGGCCTTTCAGCCCATCGAATTCGGCCCGCAGTGAAGTTGGATCTTCTTCCCTTTTGAACCATAACGCCGGGTCAACAAAACCTGCGCCGGGCCGGGGCGATGGCGTGCACATGGTAACGTGCGGCATAAAAATAATATCAGCGCCCAACAAGGTGGTGGCCCTTACATTTTCGATAATGTTATTATCGTAACAGATCAGTATGCCGCATTTCCAGCCAAAGAGTTCGAACACCACATAGGAGTCGCCGGGTGTAAGGTGGGGATTGATGAAGGGATGCAATTTGCGGTATTTGGCCACCAGTCCTGAGCTGTTCACACACACATATGCCTTGTGCAAAGTTCCGTCGGCTGTTTTCTCGAACAACCCGGCCAGAATAACAATGTTTAACTCAGTTGCTATCTGAATAAGCGCCTGTATGCTTTCTCCTTCGGGGATCAATTCCGCAATAGCCGTCAATTGCGCCTTATCCAAATGCCGCGCGAATGTATATCCTGTAATGGAACATTCATGAAATGCGATCACCTGCGCTCCCTGTGATCTTGCCTGTGCGGCAAGTTCGCGGATAATGCTGAGGTTATACGCCTTATCATTACTCCTGTGTTCAAACTGGGCGGTGGCTATTTTTATCGGTTGCATCAAGCAAAAATACGATCAGCCGGTACCGGTGAATTGTAAAAAAGCGACATTCTTATAACGCCAGAAAATTCAAAGCAAGCGGCTGAGCGGTGTGGTATAGATGGGGTGTTATACCGGTGTATTTTTTAAATTCCTTGATAAAATGCGCCTGATCGAAATAGCCGCTGTCATAGGCAATTGCTGTGAGCTGACGATTTTCTTTTAACCGCTGCATTCTTTTTATACTTAAACTGAGCCGGATTATATCAGAAAATCGCTTGGGGGTAAGTCCAATATGCAATTTGAATTTCCGTTCCAGGGTTCGCTCGTTCACTGACAGCACGGAGGTGAGGGATTCTATGGTCAACAGGCCTTGCTGTTTTATAATATGTTGTACAGCCTGCATGATCAGCGGGTCAGGGATCATGCTTCCATCTACCTGCTGCAGGAAGAAGGCATCCAGCAGCCTGATACGTTCATGCAATTGCGCCGTGTTTGCCAGTGTATTGGCAAGATCATTGACAGGAGCGCCTACAACGTCAGCTGCCGGAAAAATGCAATTATACCACTCACTGGCAGGCACGCCCCACAACTGAAAAGCGCCATACGGTTGCAGCACCACTACGATGAGGTTAATATCACCGACAAGCGAAAGATCATGGTATGTTTTTACCTGTCCGTATAACCAGCAGGCATTTACTTCAGCTGTTGTGCCGGCGGAACCGAGCGCCGCATTTCCCAGGTTAAAAACCAACCCGGTATTACCATCGGCAAATAAACGGTGTAAGCTTTGAGCCCGGCGCACACTATCCAGGATCAGATAATGTTTCACCAGATGGGCTAAAGCAGGATGTGGCCGTATTTGCATGAGAATTATATTTATGCGAATGCCTTAAAGTTCCAACCTTTCAAATATATGCCAATTTGCACAACCTGTCCCCGGCTTTAGCCGGGATTTGCACATATGCACGTTTGCTATTTGCTAATTGATCTGATCCACCCCATTCTCCCCCATCTGCTCCAGTAACCAATTCACCGTTCATTTTATCTTTGCCAAAGAATACACACACAATGAACAACAGCCAGGCACTTACCTTCAGGAAAGCAGTTTCGCAGCAAGACTTTGAAAACGGAAAACAATTATTTCTTCAATATATTCAGTCACTCGATTTTGAACTCAATTTCCAGGACGTTGACCGCGAACTGGCAGAAATTGCTACTGAATACAACGATCCAACCGGTGTACTGTTGTTGGTCTATGATGGCGACAAAGCCGTCGCCTGTGCCGGTGTTCGCAAGATAGATGCAACCATTGCGGAACTGAAAAGGATGTTTGTAAATCCCCAATACCGCGGCCGCCAGCTCGGTCAGCAATTACTGCAACAGGCGTTGTCAGCAGCCAGCCATTTGGGTTACCGGTTCATCCGGCTCGATACTGTACCGCGTATGCATGCGGCCATTAAATTATACCAGTCAGCCGGCTTCTACGAAATAAAGCCTTACCGGTTCAACCCAATTCCCGGCGCCTTGTTTATGGAGAAAGAATTGTAAACGCCGGTACATGGGGGGATGGCACCATTTTTTGTAACTTACGGTATGGACGATCGACAATTCCATAATGAAAATGACAACCGGGAGGTGACCTTAACGATCCATGTTAATGTACCCGACTATACGCCTGACTGGCTCATCGTTCGTCACAGGATAACACAGACCACTTTCACCGCAGCTGTAAAAAAAGCCGATTTTGCCCGGCTGGAAGCCGACCAGATGGTAGATTCCTTTTCTATCAACGAAGAACTCGATTCATAAATATGCCTGCCGGCAACGTCTGGCCTGCTTCCGAAACAGGGGCCATATATTTTATCATATAAACCGCTGAAAAATAGCAGACTGAAAAAAATTTAAAAAAAGTTCGGCGAACCTGTCCAATCCGGTTCGTCCCGGTCATTATTAACGTATACAACAAACATTAATAATGATAAAACAGAACGAAATGAAACAGCCGATCAATGTTATGGAAAAGGGCCAACGGGCTTTAAAAGCGTTAAACAGCCTGGGCGCCTACCTGGGGAAATCACCGATAGAACAGTCACTTTTACACCTGATCTATTTCCGCGTATCACAGGTCAACGGTTGTGCATTCTGCCTCGACATGCATTCGAAAGACCTGCTGGCGGAAGGCGAAAATCCGCAACGGCTTTTTGTACTGGATGCATGGCGGGAAGCGCCTTTCTATAGCGAACGTGAACGCGCGGCATTAGCCTGGGCAGAAGCATTGACAAGGTTAAATGGCAGTCACGTGGATGAAGTCATTTACGAAAATGCCCGACAACAATTTTCCGAAGAAGAACTGATCGATCTTACGTTTGCCGTGATCGCCATCAACAGCTATAACCGGGTGAACATTGCCTTCCCCAATCCTGCTGCTGTAGGCATGTACACGCCAGGTATGTTTGCTCACGCTTAACGAAAAACGCTTAACGAAAAACGCTTAACGCTGAACGCTTAACGCCGAACGCTTAACGCTTGCCCCGTATAAGAAACAGGAACTGTACCTTGTATCCTGTATTTCCAGGCCTCTCCCGATTGACGATTCACGATTGACGATTGACGACTCACGATTCACCTTTTTAATTTAACTTGTCACCCTTTCAGGCGTGACACAAAACAAATAGTATGAAAGATTTCATGTTTATATTCCGCCAGCCCAGCTACGATTACAGCAATGTTTCGCCCAAAGAAATGCAGGCGCTTGCAAAAAAATGGCAGGACTGGGTAGGCGGTATTGCCGCCCAGGGAAAATTAGGCGCTACCGGCGCCCGCCTGGCAACAGAAGGGAAAGTATTGAAACCAGGTGGTGTAATTACCGATGGTCCGTTCGTGGAGATCAGAGAACGCCTTGGCAGTTTCATGACCGTTAAGGCAGAGAACATGGAAGAAGCACTCACGCTGGCGCATGGTTGTCCGGCCCTGGATGCCGATGGCAGTGTTGAAGTGCGGCCATTGTACCAATAGGCGATGTGACAATGTGACAATGTGATGATGTGATGATGTGATAATGAATACACTTCGACGCGGTGGCAATGAACAACGCTGTAACCGTGCCACAGTCTCAACCGGTGGCACGGTTAAATTGTAATTACTATGGAAAAAGAACAGGAATCACTAAAACAGTTGTTCCAGCAGGAGTTTGCCAAAATGGTAGCGGTGATCAGTAAACAGTTCGGACTGGAACATATAGAACTGGCTGAAGATATCGTAAGCGAAACCTTTCTGGCAGCCTCTGAAACCTGGGGCATGAACGGGCTGCCGGCCAACCCGCCCGCATGGTTATATGCAGTAGCCAAACAAAAAACATTGTATCATTTCAGGCGGCACAAAATTTTTGAACAAAAAGTCGTTCCTGAAATAAAAGCCCAGCAACCAGTGAACACAGATCCCGATCCGGTTAATTTTTCCCAGCAGAATATTAAAGACAGTCAGCTCCAAATGCTGTTTGCCATTTGCAATCCCGTCATTGCCAGCGAAGCCCAGATCGGACTGGCATTGCGCATCCTTTGCGGTTTTGGCATCGACGAAATTGCCGAAGCATTTTTAACCAATAAAGAAACCATTAACAAACGTCTTTTCAGGGCAAAGGAAAAACTGCGCAATGAAAAGGTACAGCTCATTCCTATCGACAATACCCTGCCTGACCAGGAACTGGATAACCGGCTCGACAATGTGCTGCACATCATTTACCTGCTTTTCAGCGAGGGATATTATTCGCAAACTGAAAACACCATTTTGCGTAAAGACTTTTGTATAGAAGCGATGCGGCTGGCAGGTATGCTAACTGCTTATGACCGCACCAACCGGCCCAAAACAAATGCCCTGCTGGCCCTGATGAGCTTTCATGCGTCGCGGTTCCATGCCCGCGAAACCAACAACGATACCCTCGTATTATACGAGGAGCAAAATACCGATCTATGGGATACCGCACTCATCAACCAGGGTATCCGGTTCCTGAATAATTCTGCGCAGGGCAATGAAATAAGCTCCTACCACCTCGAAGCAGGTATCGCTTACTGGCATTGCATCAAGGAAGATATCCCCGAAAAATGGCAGGCCATCCTGCACTTGTACGATCAGTTGATATTGATAAACCCCTCGCCCGTCGTTGCCCTCAACCGAATCTTTGCTTTGTATAAGGCCAAAGGAAAAGAACCGGCCTTACAGGAAGCCCTGCAACTGCCGGCCAATAACAATCATTTTTATTTCCTGCTGATGGGTGAATTGTACCGCGACCTGGATAACCGGAAAGCATTGTTGAATTACCAGCAAGCCCGGGCTTTGGCCAAAACACAAACAGAAAAACAGGGCATCCAGGAAAAAATAGACAGCCTGCCTTAAAATAGCCGGCATCGCTGCTTGCCATCGCGCCACAGTTATTAATTTCGCGCCTCATTTACCATTACCAAGGTGATCAGCAGGCAGGTGAATGGTTTCATGTACCCGTTAAAAATTTATTGCAGCGCCTGCACAAATCCTTATGCCCGTTACGTTATAGGATCGCTGTACCGTATGATCTTGTGACCGGATAAGAATGCCGAACCCAAATAACCTTATGAAATTACGTGTATTGGTTTTGTTACCTGTTATAGTAGCGGTTCTGTGTGGCGCCATGCTGTCGCCCCAAAGCAGCCACGGCAATATAAAGCCTGACCCGTCCTCAAAAGATCCCAGCCGACGAACGCCTTTGTTTACGCCTGAAGACGTTGAACGCATCAAACAATTCTTTATCGCCAATGCTTCTTTAAAAGAACAACCGAAAGATTCCAACTGGCGGCCCGGCTTTCGCCATAAATGCATCAATACGGTGCGGGCAGGGTTAGACTATCTGCTATTTGGCGAATCGAGCATACCCGACAGTTTATACAGCCGCAGGGCGGTGTTGAATGGTAATTTCCTGAACAACGATATTACGGCACTGGCCAAACGGCTCAAAGACAGTAATTACATCCGCAGTTACGATACCGTTCGTTTTTTAGCCATCCGCAAAGGCCAGTGGGTTCCTATCACAAAAGCCGATCCTGTATCGCGCGGTTTGCAGCCGGTTGCCATGGAAAAAAGTCTATGGAACACTTTATTGGCCCGGGTGGGCAAAGAGCGGGGTTTTAGCGTTTTCCTGGTTTCGGTATGCGATGGCTATCATGCTGCGCTCCTGACACTCGATCACCGGAATACATCCGAATTACGGGCCTATTGGGCTGATCAAACCCATAAACATCCCTGGCGTTTCTTTGTGAATAATAAACTGGAGGAAGTACCTGGCAAATATGGCTGGGAAGTGATGCAGGCAAATGGCCCGGTGAAGCTCGTAAAAGGCATGGCAAGAGGGCTCGATGATTATATGCTGATGGCCAACCAGCAATTCTGGTGCGATTGCGGCCGGGTGAACCAGAAACCCGGTGATTGCTGTGCCGGTAATTGTTTCCCGCAAATCCAGATCTGGCGCTTACAAAAGTTCATGAGTTATTAAGTTCATAAGTTATTAAGTTCCTAAGTTACTTCTAGTCCTTTACTAATAACTGAATAACTGAACACCTGAATACCTGAATAACTGAACAACTCATGATTTCAAAACACCGGCCAGGATTTGCGCATGATTATTTTTCTCGTCTTTGGCAGCGTATAACAGGGTTATTTTCTTATGTTCCTTAAACAATGTTCGCAACTCTTTCAGTGCAGGATTATCTTTCAGTTCAGCCAGGTATTTCTTTTTAAAATCGGCAAAACTGCCTTCGCCGTTGTGAAACCATTTTCGCAGCTCCGTAGATGGCGCTACTTCTTTTAGCCAGGCATCTATATGTGCTTCTTCTTTTTTAATACCCCTTGGCCATAAACGGTCAACCAGGATGCGGTAACCATCTTTCGACTCAATGGGCTCGTATATCCTTTTTAAAGCGATAGGCATGACTTTGATAAAATTGAAGAGATGTAAGGTAAAGGTATTTCATTAGCACATTAGCTAATTAGCACATTAGCTAATTAACAAATTAGCTAATTCTTCCTCAGCTGTCCCGGCGGAACGCCAAACTTTTTACGAAAGGCACTGTTGAAATGTTGTACGGAAGAATAACCCAGCTTGTCTGCCACCTCTTTAATAGGGACATTGCCAACGATCAGTTCCCTTGCCTGGTTCAGTTTATAATCGGCAAGATAACCGAACACCGTATTATTGAACAATGCTTTAAATCCCTGTTTCAGTTTAAATTCATTGATCCCGGCAATCTTAGCCAGCTCGGTTAAGGAAGGCGGTTGTGCGGCATGTTGCAGCAGGTATTCCCGCGCAAAATAGATGCTGTCAGTATCATGCCCCGGCTTAATGATACAGGAAGCGGAAGGTGTTACCTGCATGGCATCTTCGTACATCTGGGATTGCAGGGTGAGCAGCTCAATACATTTCGATTGCAGGAACAACAATTTCAATCCGCCGGTGAGGTTAGCGTTCATAATATCCTTTATGCACTGGTGCATGGCAAAGGAAATAGGCATGTTCTCGCGGCTCAGATCGATCTCCTTTCCGCTGGCGATCCGGTCGGCGAACTGCATCAGGGAGGGGCTGCTGTTTTTTGCCAGCTCACAAAAGAACCGTTTGGTAAAATGTACTTCGAAGAATTTATACGTGTTAAGGATCCCGCCGTACTGCCCCGTACCATTGAATAATGGGGTATAATGAAGATTGTGGTGATTGGCTTTAAACTGATGTTCTTTTCCTGATGCCAGGTTCATCATAAGACCATCGCCGGCCAGGGTAAAATGCATTTCCACGGTATCTATTTCACCGGTTATTTCATATCGCAACCGCTGGGTCTTGTACAGGAACATATCTCCATACACAATGTAAATACCGGAAAAAGCCAGTTGAACCAGCTCCGCGTTACCAATAGGAAAGCTATACACCTCGCGTTTTTCTGTAACAAGCGGCTGTTCTACCGTTTCGTTTGAAAACACTTGCCCTACATGATATTCCCTTCCATATTCATCAAACACATGTACGCCCATAAAATCCGTTTGATATAAAAAGTTATCCGTATTGTATAAAAAAGCGCAGGAAACCCCTTTCTACTTTTGTAAAGGTAAAATATCTCTTTCGTAAACAAAACAGAATAGCATGTTTGATATATTCAGGCCAATGATCAGTCACGAGCCGGAAGCAGCCATGAACAATGATCAGCCGGCTACAGACGATAATGAGTTATTGCACTATATAAAATCAAAACAATTATATAACAGGCAGGCTACGCACCATTTCTTTGTAGGCGATGAAAGCAGCGTTGAACTGTTCAATGCGTTAAAAACCGTGGCCCTGCAAAACGATCATGAATATTTTGGTGTATTGGAACTGCACCCCGAATACGAAGCTGTTTTGTCAATGTTAAAATTGCTGGTAGATAGCGTTCCTGAAATACCGGGACAACCTGCGCTGAATGCTATTCACTGGATGGAGGACATGCATCCCAATTGCTGGCTGGCGTGGCAGAACGCTACGTTCTATCTTTCAGGTGGCGAAACATTGATCTCCCGTTTTCGACAATACCTGTTAAAGAAAAACATTGCCGACTGGCAAATTCGTATTATAAAATAATTAATAACTCCCTTTAACAAGGGTATTCTGCAATAGCGTCAGTAAATAAACTATTGGTAATGGTAAATACCGGTGTTCCGCAACCAACAATTAATGGTATTCTAATTTTTCTTTAATATAACAGGCAGGCAGGTTCGTTATTTGTGCAAAAACCGCGTATGTATACGCTTGTTATCAATCAAGATAAGTGTTAACTTCATCGCGCACAACAAATTCATTATCCTTAATCTCCTATGAGCACCTTGCCTCAACCTGACCGTTTGAATAAACGCCTCGAACGTATTACGGTATACCCTACCCTGGTATCCCAGAAAAAGTTCTGGCTGCAGCTGTACAACATAGAACAGTGTGTTTTTACGGTACACCTGTACTCTCTATCGGGCCAGCAGGTTTTTAAACACTTTCTGAATCATACCGACCTGCATTCTACGCATACAATACAACTTCCCTGGGATATTCCAAGAGGTATTTATAAGGTTGCCATCCGGTACGGCGACACGCACTATGTACAACCGATAGTTATTGATTAATGGATACATCCCCTGTAAAATGCCCCTCCTGCCCTGTTTCTGCCGGTAAGCACAAACCCTTAGCAAGCGTCCGGTACATGTATTAGTTTCATAGATCCACCCGAAAGAACGGCAATACCGCCGCACCAACCGCGTTTTTTTAATTACGCTGCCGGCGTAACCACCGCCATCGAACACTAACCAACTTAGCTTTTAAATAATTAACCATGGCCAGTTATCCTGAAATGAAGATCTATATTGTGGACGATGATATTTTTTGTCTTACCCTGTATGAACAGTTCCTGCGTAACCTGGGTTATACCGACATAACATCCTATAGCGCCGGGGACGAATGCCTGGATGAGATCAAAGAACATCCCGCACTTGTATTTATGGATTATAATATGGAATGTATGAATGGCATTGAAGTTTTGAAACAGATCAAGGCATTCGACTCGCATATTATGGTATACATTATTTCCGGACAGGAAAACAGCCAGGTAGCCCAGGAAGCGCTGCAATATGGCGCGCTCGGTTATGTGGTGAAATCTTCTTTCAGCCCCGATAAAATGGCCGCGATCATGAAACGGGTAGAACAATATTATAACCCCCGCCAGAAACAGGGCAAAAAATCCTTTTTCGATAAAGTGAAGGCCGGGTTAGGAATTTAAGTTACTTACGAACCAATACTATATGCTAACTTCAACGCCCCTTCGCAGGGGCGTTGTTTATTGTGTATATAGTTCATTCTTTTCTATGGCCGGCATAGGCAAAAAATGCCACCCCGCAAAGCGGGGCGGCCCTCCTGAAATTGTCCTTGATCTTTTTGTACCTGTCCTACAAAATCTCTTATAATATTTTATTTTTAATCGAATACGATCCATCGCTCGATTACCGATCATCCTGCAACATATTGCCAACGGGGGCTGTTACGCCGTTTGAACTTCTTAAACTCTGCTTCGCGGATGGATTTCTTTAAAGAAAAATGCCGGCGAATGGCATGCACCAGGGGATCTGTAAATTTTTTATCTGATTCATTCACGCAGGTCAATTTGTAGGTAACGGCTGAATATCGTTTTATACTGGGCGCGTGATTCATGATATATTCCTCGAATTCCAGGCTCAGCTGCCTTTTGTAAATGGGCGCAGGGTCATTGGCATTGAAGTAGCTGTCAATCGTTTTTTCATTAACCTTGAGAAAGATATTGATCTTTCTGAATAATGGATTCATAAGCAGTTATTTTCAAATAAACAGGTATTGCATGGTTGTACATACTACCCGGCATTCAAAAGGATATTGTCACCGCAACAACCTGACTATATGCTATGGTTATTTATTATGTTAGCAGCCAGGTTGTCCGGTTACCAGCAATAACGCGCAGGAACATCGGATACGATAACAGATATAAAAGTTATAACAACATTAGATATAAATACCTATGCGTGCGGGGAATATTCGTTTAAAACCGATCCTTTGAACATTCAAGCACGTCCAGCACTAAAAAACCCGACAATATTGCCGGGGCCAAACGTAACGCACGAGAAAAAGCACTGCCCATACCAATTTGAATGTCGTTACGTAGTTACATTAGTTTTTCTTAATTCGCCGCTATCGGTGCCACCGGTTTTAACGTGTAGCCCACAGGCCTTAATCTTTTAATTTCAAATGTGCTTTTACCGCTTCATAGTTATTCCAGTCGATCTGTTTGTCCATGCGCAGCGAAGCGCCGCCAGGAATTAGAATATAGCGGTATTGCAATGATTTTCTGCCGGTAGTGGCACTGGTGACGGTGGAAGCATTTACATTGGCATCCAGCTCAATGGTATTGGGTGCGTAAATGGGAACAATTTGCAGCTGTCCCTGAACAAACGGTAAAACAGATACTACCTTATTATCGGATGTACCCAGGTTCACATACACTTTTACTTCACCGGTTGACAAAAATTCATCTGTCATTCTTGGCTCAGTGATCTGGGTGAAAAATATGTTACTGGTTTGATCCAGCGTGAAGGTAAGGTCTAACCAGGCCGAGTACAATACATTGGCGGTTCCGGGATCACCTTTACTACCTGTTTGACCTGTCTGGCCGGTGTCGCCTTTATCGCCCTTGTCGCCTTTTTCACCCTGCGGACCCGTATCTCCTTTTTTACAGGCGCTTATCGTTAAGGCTACAGCCAGCATGAAATAAAAGAAATGGTGCAGGCTCCATTGATGTGTGCGTTTCATGTTCGTGTTTTTTATTTTAGTTGTTATAAATTAAGATTCGTTATCGTACCGGCTTCTGGCTGTAACTGCCGGATCCGGCAGTTACAGGTTCCAGGTTTCAGGGCTTTGCATATAGAGCTCCCCCTGCAACCTGTAACCTGAAACACTTTCATGTTTGACGATTGACGATTGCGGTTCACTTTCGAATTCTTTTCACCAGACATTCCTCGGGCAACCATCATCGTATTTATTTCCGAGCAGAAAACCCACCAGGATCTCATGTGTTCCCTTGCTCACGATATTTAACCCGGAAGTGGTATAATCATAAGAATAGCCGATATTAAACCTGTGGCCGATGTTCACGCCTAACAAACCCACAAACCCGTCATTATACCGGTAACCGGCGCCAAACCAGGCCACATCGCGGTACTGGAGCTTGGCATTTAGATCCAGCTGCGTGGGCAGCGGATTCACATACTTAACCATCACCGATGGAATGAGGTTAAGATCTTCGCCCAGCAAAAAGCGATAGCCGGCTGTGGCAAACAAATGCGGAATGGTTTTGCCATTCGTGGTCCTGACCGAATGATCGGAGAAACTCAGTTTCTGTGGAATGATCTGTTGCGCCGACAATCCGATAAAATAATCGGCTGAATAGAGGTACAGGCCTGCCATAAAATCGGGCTTCAGGGTATTGATCATACCGTTGTTATACACGGCCGGATCAACCTGCACGGTGCCAAAATCAAGTTTGTTGGTGTTTAAGCTGATGCTCGTAAACCCTGCACCAAAACCGGCGGCCAGACTGGTCCTTGCGCTTATGCCCAGATGATAGGCATAGGTTCCATAGGCAGAAAAATAGTTCAACGGACCTGTGCGGTCATTGATGACCTGCAAGCCGACGCCATGATGGGGCGAAGCAGCGGTGTATTCTTCCCAGTACCGTTGTCCACGCGGGTTCTCGCCCGGCACATCAAAAGATGTAGCCGTCGTGCGATAATCTGTTTTATTGATGGGCGTATGTAAAGTCACATACGAGGTTACCGGCGCATCCTGCAGTCCGGCCCATTGATGCCGGTGGCTGGCTTTTATATCGGTGTAATTCTCAATGCCCGTCAACGCCGGGTTAACGATATACTGATTGAGAATATACTGGGTGTAGTGTGGTTTCTGTTGAGCCTGCAACTGAATGCACGCGGCAACGACACTACAAATTGTTATGAGCTTCTTCATGTGTTACGTTTGGTGAATGGTCAGTGGTCAATGGTCAGTGGTCAATGGTCAATGGTCAATGGTCAATGGTCAATCAATTAACTGGTTAACTAGTTAACTTGTTAACTTATTAACTTATCAACTTGTTAACTTGTCAACTAGTCAACTAGTTAACTTCCCAACTCTAATCACTCCCTCAATACCTTAAACTGCGTCCTGCGGTTCAACTGCCTGCCATCCGGGTTATCGCTGCCATCCTCATTGGTATTGGGCGCAATGGGTTGGGAAGAACCATATCCCTTCGCCTGCAGCCGGTCCTTATCAATGCCTTTGCTGATGAGATATGCCACACAGGCGCGGGCGCGGGCTTCAGACAGGCGTTGATTATAGCTTTCGCTACCTTTATTGTCGGTATGTGCGCTGAGCTCAATGGAGATCTCAGGATGAGCGGTCAGGAGCGCCACCAGTTTATCCAGCGAAGCATGGGACGTCGCGCTCAGGGTGGCTTTGTCAAAATCGTAATACACATTGTCAAGCACAACGGCTTCTTCCACGGGCGGTACTTCTTTCACCAGGCAAATGGCCGGATTGATCAGCAGTTCCGCTTCTTTATCCTGCGGCGTATAAAAAGGCAATGAACCATTGCTGTAGCCGCTTACCGATGCCACTGCTTTCAATGGCTGGAATTCATCCAGCATAAAGGAATAAGCCCCATCGCCGGTTGTGGTTTGGGTATGAACTATTTTTTGTTGGATCGTATCCATTATGTGGATGGTAACACCGGAAAGCGGTGTCTTATCGTCGCATGATACAACCGTTCCGCTCACCTGTTTTTTAGGCAGTATTTTCTTTAAATAAAAGAGTTCCAGGCAACAGGTAGCTTCGCGGTCGGAACTCAACCATACATCCTCGAGCACATTACGCGCGCCGCCCTTACTTACAAAATAAATATCATCTTTTACGGAATTGACGGGGTAACCAAAGTTGACGGGCGCTGTCCATTTATCCAGCGAACCCTTGCTGTAAAAGAAATCGTAGCCGCCCATGCCCACACGGCCATTGGCCGAGAATACAAGCGTTGAGGAAGGAAGATGGTAATAAGGCGCCTGCTCATCAGCTACAGAATTGATCACATCTCCGAGATTAGCGGTATGCACCGGTTTACCGGTTTCATCCAGTTCGGCGATCCACAGGTCAAAGCCGCCAAATCCGCCGGGCCTGTCACTGGCATACAACAGGTGTTTACCATCGGGCATTACGAAAGGCTGTTGCGTGCTATAACCGGCAGCATTGACCAAGCTATCCAACAGTACCGGTTCGCTCCACCCATTACCGCTTTTGCGGCTGCTGTAAATACCTGATACCTTTTTGCCGCTTGAGATCATCCACCGGGTAAGAAAGAGTGTATTGCCATCAGGCGTTACACTCACTACGCCCTGGTGCGTACTGCCGGCCTGTGGTAAGGGCAGCGGTTGTACTTCGCCTGCCAGGCCTTCATTTACCGCCGTTGTATACACGCGGTTGATGTGCGACTGCTTCCTGCCCGCGGTAGTATCTACCCGGGTGGAGGTAAACAATAACGTATTTTCATTCAACCATACCGGTGCGTAATTGGCGCCTTCCGTATTCACCGGGGCAGCGGCCTTTTGCACATTGTACAGTTTCAGGTCTTTCTTTTTTAACTGGGTTTGAATGAACCGAAGGCTCATCAGTTCTTTCCTGGCCGACTCTGTATAGTTATCGTCGGTTGTATGTTCATCAAGAAAAAGATTGAATTCTTTTTCGGCCTGTTCATAATCCGCCAGCGCCCGTAGTTCAACAGCATAGTAATAACGGGCCAGCGGAAATTCGCCGGCGCCGGCTTCCAGCGTTTTACCATAATACGTAGCAGCCTTGGTATGGTCATGCAACAGGCGGTAACTTTCAGCTACCCGGTACAACGCCTGCTGGCGGCTGCTTACCGGCACATGATTCTTTTTGGCGGCGGATGACGGAACTGAATACGGACTATACTCATCCTTCTTTAATTTTTGGTCGGCCGCACCTAAATATTTCTCGTAATACCGGGCCGCAGAAAAATAATCAGCTTTTTTATAATAATTATCTGCTGCCCGCAAATAATCATATGTAAACTGAGCTTTGGCTGCCAGCATGCAGCAAGCTATAATACCGGTAGCAATGATCTTCTTCATGTGATAAGTTTGATAATTCACAAATCCTGGTTTTCATAGGCAGCAATCGCGTGTTCTATATAGCAGGGAATTGTTTTTCTAAAAAATAGCGGTTGGTAGAAACCAACCGCCGGTTTCCTGGACATTGGTGTACCTATGACTATAAGCGCGGACAGACAAATTCAACTTCTGGTGTTTTAACCGATCTTCTTCCAATAAAGGATAAGGAGATCTCAAAGCTGTTCGACCCATTGGCCATCTTTCCCAGATCGGAAGTATTCACATCATAACTCACTCCCAGCACTATATTTTTATGGGCAAAACCGACATAGGGCGACAAAGCATCTTTAAAGCGGTAATTCGCACCCAGCATTACATCGGTGCCGGGCGCCGCTATGAGGCGGGCATAAGCACCTACCATTTTCTCCGTAGCTGTTCCCTGTTTCAGGTATAAGATATTCGGTGTCAGGCTTAGTACATCCGACAACGTTATTCGCAACCCTGCATGGCCGGTGAAACGCATGGGCAGGCGCGAATTGCCGGAGGCGCTGAAATGATCATCGGGCCGCGTAAGATGGGCAACCGAGAACCCGCCAAATAAATTCAATTTCTTACCCGGCTGTGCGTCGTAATACAGGATACCGGCAGCTGCATCGAATGAAGTGGAAGATGTTCTGCTGAACGATTCTGCAGAAGTAGCACCGGGATTGTAACCAGTGATCGGGTTCCACTGATCGCCAAAGGAGAGCTTCGACCGGTTGAATCGCCGTTGTATCACCCCTATTTGCATACCCATCACTACCCGATGATATTCCTGCGGTCCGAAACGAACTCCGTTATAGGCATAACTGGCGTATGCCGTAAGATAATTATAGCCGCCATCGCCGGCCGTCTGGTTCAATACATTGGCGCCGAAACTGGAATTCCTGTTGGTGGTAAAATCAACCGCAACGCCGGGGGTGGTGAATGGACTACTGATATTTCCCCACTGTGACCGGTAGATGCCCGATATACGGTAATCACCGTCAAAAGCGCCGGTAAGGGCCGGGTTCAGCCAGGCAGGATAAACGTAGTATTGCGAAAAATGCGGATCCACCTGCGCCTTCACTACATGGGCGCCCAAACAAACTACGATTAACAGTATTATACTTCTTCTCATTACGTATAGTTTTGTTTATGATCAATAGTATCTTTTCGTGAACAGGCTAGTGGCTAGCGGCAAATGGCTGGCAGGGTCCTTTCCTACTTCATACTACCTACTTCACAATAGTCACAGACCCTGTAAGAGGGGTGAACCCACTCTTCAGATGAATAACATAGTAATATGTAGCCATCGGCAATACCTTACCTCCCACAGTTCCGTCCCACGGTGTTCCATAACCGGCCGAGTAAAATACCCGTTGTCCATAGCGATTGAAGACCTCCACGGTGCAGCCGGGATAATCACTCAGGTTGGTGATGTTCCAGGTATCATGAATACCGTCTCCGTTCGGTGAAAAGGCATTGGGTGTTTTTACCGGTTTCAGGATTTTGACTTTCAGGAAATCCGATGCTGTGCACTGACCCTCGCCCAGCGCCGTAAGCGTGTACGTTTCATCGGCCATCGCCTGCAGTACCGGCCGTAATACATTGGCATTGTTCAGGCCGGTCCCGGGCGACCAGTTAAACCTAAGCACCGTTGAGTCGTTGGCAGTCGGATTGAACTGCACCACCGTTCCCTGTGGTACGGTGAAGGATGGACCGGCATCTATCACCGGCTGCAGATAGACCACCACGTTTTTGGTAAAGGGTTGCGAAACGCAACCAACAGCGGTGGTCACCTGTAATTGCACCGTATAGGTACCCGGTAGCTTATATCGGTTCACCGGGTCCTGTACAGTGGAAGAACTACCATCACCAAAACGCCAGTTCCATTGTTGAATAGAACTGTTATTGGTAATACTTTCATCGTTGAATGCATTATCGGCGCCCTGGCACAAGGTGTCAGGCGCTACCGTAAAGGCCGCAACAGGCTTATCAAAGAATGAGGTCAATGTTTTAGAAGCCTCGCTGCTACAGCCCCAGGAAGAAGTAGCGTTGAGATGCACGGGGTATGTGCCGGCGGCTGCATACACATGACTTGCATTAACAGCATGCGACACCGCGCTGTTATCACCGAAATCCCAGGTATAAGCAAGCGACGAATTATCAGCCACTGTAGATGCATTTTTAAAGTCGGCCGCTCCACCCGGCATACATACCGCTGCTGGCAAACTGAAATCAGCTACCGGCAGCGGATGTACTGTTACTGTCCGGGTTGCTGTATCACTGATGCACCCCTGATCGCTCACTGCTACCAGCTTTACAGCATACGTGTTGTATGATGACCATGTGTGTGTAAAGACATTACTGTTGGTATGCGTAACCCAGTTGCCATCACCGAAATTCCATCGCCAGGATGTAATAGTGCCTGATGGTATGGTTGACTGATCGGTGAACGTGGCTGACTGGTTCAAACAGATATCGCTGTTGGCCGTAAAGGCAGCCACCGGTTTGGGATATACCGTAATGGAACTGGTGATTGACTCGGTACAGCCACCAGTAGTTGTAAATGTGTATGTAATTGTATGGGTGCCGGGGCCTGCAATGGCAGGATTGAAACCACCGGTTGCCGTGGTGCCCGGACCACTGTACACTCCTGTGCCGGGAACACCATTGGTGACTGTGGCTGTGGCCACAGAGACCGATGAAGCGATGCTGCCGCAAACGGCCGGCAGTGATGAAAAGCTTAACCGGGGCCGCAAGCTGAAGCTTGCCGGCACCGTAATATCTTTTGTACAGCCATTGGCAGTAGTTACACTTAGTTGAATAGAATAGTTGCCAAAGCTGTACGTGTGTTCAGGATGCCGGAGCGTTGATGTGTTCGGGTTACCTGGCGTTGCACTCGGATCACCGAAATTCCAGTTCCAGCTGGTCAGTGTTTGTCCATCCGGAACTTTGGTCGTATCGGTAAACTGAACAATTCCATTGTCGGGCAAACAGCCGGCCGGATAGCTGAAACCAGGCTGTGGCTTGGCATATACGGTAACAGGAACCAGAGCCGTGTCACTCACACAGGCATTGCTCACTTTCACTACGTGTCTGGCTGTGTACATACCATAAGCCGGGTATGCGACAGATTGCGGATCACCGGTAGTTGCAGTGATCGTTGTATTATTTCCAAAATCCCAATACCAACTATTTACCGGCGCCGGACCGCCATACGATGATGTTGTACTGAATGTAATGGTGCCATCTTCACAATCTGCCAGTGGTGTGGCGCTTACCGTTGTTACCGGTGGTGCATATACAGTAATAACTTTGGTAACATCTGCCACACAACCGTCGCCGGTGACGACTTCCAGGTGTACGTTCTGCGTACCCACGGTGGCCAACAGTTTAGAAGGATTTTGCGCACCATCTTTGCTGCCGTCGGCAAAAGTCCAACGCCATTGCCCGATCGTGTAGGCTCCCGTAGAAGCGGGACCTGTAAACTCAACGGCATCTTTTATACATCCCGTCGGATGCGAGAAAGTAAAATCGGCGGTTGGCCGTGGCTTCACTTCGATGGAGATCTTTAATTCTTCGGTATTATTACAATTATCCAGCGATAAACTGGTTGATCTGATCGGTATCGTGTAAGTGCCGGGTGTATTGAAAATATAGTCACCAGGCAACGTGTATTTATAGTAGGTAATGCCGTTGATGGATTCCGTACCGTCATAGGCCGTTGAGGCGGGATCTAAGACCACGTCGGCATTGGGCGTAACCACAGCACCCAGGCTGCTGATATTCCAAACCAGTTTTAATGGCTGATAACGGATCAGTGCCGACAATTTCACCGGTGTATTTACACAGGTGAATGGATGGCTGTTCTTTCCGCCGTTGGTGGTATCAGGTTGATTATGTACACTACCCACGGCATTGAGGTTGTTCAGGTAAGTACCAATATTATAAGCATAACTTTCCACACTGCCCAATCCATAGGTAATACCGGTAAAGGCTGAATCGCAGGTGACCATACATTGCCCTAAGGGCGCTGCCGGCGGAATGGGACAATCCCATCTTTTTATGGCGACAGAATAACCCGGCATATTGGGATGTGTATAAGAGGTGAACGCAGCGCTGTTATCAATCCGCAAAGAGGTCAAACCGGCCGTGGGCACTACCACGGTTACATAGTTCACTTCTATCCGTTCTTTATTATTGCGGAAGAAGCCCACACGTTTGATCGCCTGCTCTAGCGGGCTGAGTACTACCATTTCGGGATCACCGAGCCCACCATTACCCAGGCAACCACCGCCAGTCATGAATTGCATTACTTCAATAGGCTTATCTGCTTCAATGAGATCGGCTGTAGCGCTTTCATATACATAATAGTTACCGTTCACCAGTGTAGCGTTGAGCGGTGGCGCCGTGATCAGCTGGTTATTCACCCGTACTACGGTTGCCGGGTCACTCACCGCCACTTTATACAAACTCCTTGCAAACGACAAAGGCGTACCCGACCCCGAGAAAGGCGCGGTCAAATACCGTTTGCCCCAGGCATGCCGTGGAAACAATTGCTGGTTATCATTATCACCACCGCCGGTGCCACAGGAAGCGGGATTGCCCGTGCGGCTGCTGCCGGCAAATACCGCGATGGGATTGCAATCGTTGGCGCCGTTGGCCATGGATCGAACGATGGTGCCCGTTAGCTCCTTGCCCGTACCGGAATTACCGCCATTACCGTTGGCATCGGCGCCGTCGTTGGCGCCTACGATCTGGTATATCTGTCCCTTCATTAAAGTAATGGTTGACGTAACGCCGGGCTGCAGGCCTGTTCTGTTTTGCGCCCGGGTTTGCACAGAAGGTGTAACCTGGATGACCGTATTGTCTTTGCTGGCGATAACATACAGCCAGTTATAACAGTTGCTGGCATAACTTTGCCGGCTGTTCAACGACACATAGGAATAACCCCAGGCGGTGACCGGCAACAACATGGTAGCGCCTGAGGAAGCAGAACCATAAATGTGCGCATAGGCAACAATGGGCACGTTGCTTTCGATGTGTATCCCTTTCTTTCTGAAAACACCTGCCCCACCCGTACCTGCCGGTGGCGGATCTGAAAACAGGCGTGCATCATAGTTAGGGTCACTGAGCGGATCGCCCGGTGCTGCAGCTACATTCACCGGTCCTTTTGGAATGATGTCAGAAGCAATGACGGTGAAGGCCGGTATCGTATAGGTTTTACGCCACCAGGTGTTGAAGAACGGTCCGCTGCTGTCGAGTGTTACGGTAACCGTAGCAGGCTGGTCTTCGGCACTCAGGTACAACACCATGTTCATGTCATTCGATCCCTGTTCCATGAACTGATGATGCCCATACCCAACCCAGAACTCGGTGCCCCGGTTCGAGATCGCCTGGCCTGTGGCCCATACGCAACTTAACAGCATCACAAATCCCAGCAGCATTCGCCTTCCCAATGTATGTTCGTGATTGCATACCATATTGCCTGTGTTTAATACATTTTTAGTTAATGACCGCTCCTGCCACCGCGCCGCAGTGTATTGCATTTGCACAACTTGTCCCGACTTTAGCCGGGATTTGCTAATTTGCTAATTGCCTTTCCTATCTTATAAGATTGATTGCCCCCTTCTTATCCAGCACGGTCCCATCTGTCAATATCATCCGGCATACGTACATGTACACGCCGCTTGGCTGCAGTTTACCTTTGTGTGTTCCATCCCAGCCCCTGTTTTGGTCAGCGGATTCAAACAGTTTTTCACCCCACTGGTTAAACACCATCAGCTTCATTTCCCTGATCTTGTAACCATATACTTTTAACACATCATTCAGGCCATCGCCATTCGGTGTAAAGCTGTTCGGGATGAATACACCATCGGGTAATACCTGTTGCGAAACCGGGGCCGATACACTTTCCACGCAGGCGCTCACCGCTTTCACGATGATGGTTACGGTTTGTAATGGTTGCAGGCCGGCTACAGTGTGGGTCAAACCTGCAGCGCCTGCACTTGGCGTTGACCAGTTATTACCATTATCCAGTGAAACCTGGTAGCCGGTTGCACCCGGCACAACATTCCACTTGAACCGCACGAGGTTGCTCGCGAGGGAATCAACCGATACCACCGGCTGTAGAATGGCGCTTTGCACAGCCACTGATACTTTGGTCATTGCCGAGCTGCATCCGGTTGTTGACGTTTGCTGCACATAGTAATCTGTGCCGCTTGTTATATTGGTCAGTGTTAATGATGGTCCGCTACCCAGGGCGGCGCCACCGTTGGGCGATGCATACCAGGTGTAGGTAACTCCGGCAGCCGGGTTCTGCACCTGTAGCGTGGTATCGGCACCGGTACATACGGTTACAGAATTAACGGTGACGAGCGGTATGGGGTTTACGACGATCTCTTTGGTGGTATCACCCACACAACCGTCGGCGGTGATGGATTGTAATTTCTCCGTGTAGGTACCTGCCGTATTGTAGTTGAAACTAACCTGCTGGCCATTGGCCTTGCTGCCGTCATGGAACTCCCATTTCCACTGGTTCACGGCAATGCCATTCTGCGCAGTAGTTTCACCGGTGAACGCAGCTACATTATTTACACAACCTGCAAAATTGACGGCGAAGTCGGCTTTCGGCGCCGGCACCACCTGTACATAGATGAGGTCGCGGCCGGTATGATCACAACTTTCAATATCCGGGTGATCATACACGATCTCGATGGTATATACACCCGGATTGGCAAACCTGTAATCCTGGTTCAGCGGGAATACATAGTTCTTAACGCCGTTGATCATCAGGCTGTCGCCGGGCACCGGCGTATTCACCGTTACATCTGCATTGGGCGACAGGCCAGGCACGCGACTGAATCTCCACGTCAGCGTATTCGGAATGAACGGCAGGTAACCGGTAAACCGGAACGGTGTTCCTGCGCAGGTATATTCTGCTTTGTTTCCATTGTTCAATGTATTGGAAATGGTTCCGAGCCCTTGCAGGGTCTTCACCATGGCCCCCACGTTGTACCCATAACTTTCAACACTGCCTAACCCATATACCAGTCCCAAATAGGCAGAATCACTTTCAACGGAGCTTTGTCCTGCCCCGGCCGGCCATTTTTTGATGGCAACTGTATAACCGGGTTGCGAATGCGCATAACTATGTTTGTCAGCAGCAGGTATTGCACTCCAGGGCACGCCATCGATCTTGAGCGAGCTCATACCGGCATCCGGAACGATGAGCGTTAAATAATTCAACGTGATGGCGTCGCGGTTGTTTCTGTAAAAGCCGGAGAACCCATCGATCGCCTGTTCCAACGGACTTAAGATATTGCTTTCGGGATCACCCAGGCCGCTGGTATTGGGGCAACTGCCTGAGGAGGACATATACTGTACCATGGTAACCGGCTTATCAGCGGTAATAATATCTGCTGTATTACTTTCATATTGATAGTATCTGTTGTTGATCAGTTGCGTTGGCAGGAATGCTATATTGTTCCGTTTAACTACGGTCGTAGGGTCTTTCACGAGGATCCGGTAAATATTCGTCATCAGTGTACTGATATTGCCGCTGGTAGAGGTAGGTGCAGTTAAGTAAGTTTTACCCCAGGCTGAATACGGGAAGGTCTGTTGCAGGAAGAGGTCGCCCGATGAACCGGTCTCGTTGCAACCCAAACCGGTACGCGAACTTCCGGTGAACACCCCTATAGCATGACATTCGTTATTGGCATTTGGAATTGATTTTATGATGGAACCGGTGAGGTCGTAACCTTCACTACCCCCTTGCATGGCGCCCAGCACCTGGTATACTTCCCCGGCATTCAGCGTTATCTGGAACGGTACATTGGCAGGTCGCCCACCCAATGTAGGAACGGAAGGCGTGATCTCCACCACGGTGTTATTCTTATCGGCCAGCACCATAATGGTTGTATAAGCGCCGGTGCTGCTGTAATTCTGGCGGTTGTTCAGTGAATAGTATTCGTATCCCCATACGCCTACCGGGAACAACATGGTGGCGCCTGAGTTGGCGCTGGCGAAAATATGCGCATAGGTTGTAATGGGCACATCGCTTACGATGCTGATACCGCGGTTGTACAATCCTTCATCCAGCAGGCGGGCATCGTCCAAACCCGTTTTAGGCATGAAATCCGACGCTCTTGTCGTAAATGGCGGAATGGTATAGTTACGCACCCAGTTCGTTCCATTGATGCGGATCTGCACATTGGCCGGCTGATCGGTAGTGCTCATATAGATCACCATTTCCTGTGAATTACCACCAGGGTTAAAATCATAGCTTCGTTGATACCCTACCCAGAACCGTTTGCCGCGGTTCGAACTGTCTTTCTCAGGCAGCACCGGTGGTGCGTATGGATTTATCAGTCCGGTAAAGCGGTCCATATAATTCACCGGGTTTTGCGTGATCTTCCGCTTCAGCACATCCACGCGGCTGCTGAACCCTACTATCCAGGCGTTCGACACCGTTGTTTTTCCCAGGCCCAGCTGGTGCTGATCAGGTATCGATCCCTGCCATGGATCCAGGTAGAACAGTTCCATATTGTAGTCGTAATTGCCGCCACCCGGTATATCAACTTTTGTATAGAAGAACATGGAATCAGGCCGTGATTGCAACCCTGCGGGTACCACACCGGAGAAGCGGCGTGCTTCCAGGGAAGCGGGCGCGGTTGGTCCCCAGGTGATCTTCATCACCGTATCGGTGCCGTACATAAATGTTTGCTGCTGATTGGCTGCCGGTGTAGCCGGTATCGCGGTCAACACCGTTGGCAATGCAGTTGGGTAAAATTCCCAGGCGCCCAGGTCGGGCACACCTTCAGTAAGGGTTACGGGTCTTTGATTATCCTCGATATCCCGGTCATTACCTGGCAGCTGTACGCCACGGCCATGCATGGCCCACACATCGGGGTTGGTTAGATCGGGCCGCAGATCAAATTCGCTTACAAAAGCAGGCGCATGACTGATAGACCAGGTATCCCAGTATGAACCCGTTATCCAATCGGGCAGCGTGGCAAATGTTGCAGCAGGATTTGCCCTTTGCACCAGGGTTGTGCCGGTTGTATACAACATATTGTATTCGCTGGTGAGCGATTGACTCGTATTGTTTACAAACAAAGCCACACCGCCGCCTTTTGCCGAGAAGATGTTATTGCGCAACTGAATGCGGGTAGCGGTTGTATTCAACAGGTACATCGCATAGTTATTGGCTGCTGTGGCAGAAGTACTGTGAACGGTATTATTGAAGTATTCGGCCAGGCTGAAATTATTATGATATATTCCATACGAACCAGGACCGGATGTACTGATGGCCACCACATTATTTTTTACTGATACACCCGGTGAGGCGGAGAGATACAAGCCATACAGGGTACCCGCGTTATTGGTCACTGCCGTAATTATATTATTAAAGAGTTTACCCCGTGCGGTTGTCGACGTGTCGCAATTGAGGAGCGCCAAACCATACACAATGGTAGTAGCATCTTTAATAGTGATATGATTGCCGGTAACGGTATAAGCCGAATCGCAATCTGTTGCATAGATGCCATAGGCGGAGGCGTTCACGGGACCGTTTACATTCACCGTATTTTTATTAAGCTGCAGGCGTTTGATATTGGCCGTATAGATACCATACTGCCAGGCGCCGCTCACACTATTACTATCTATTACATGGTCGGGTGTAAGATTGGCGCCGCTTCCGGTGCCTGTAAAATGAATTCCTGTTGAACCGTTATTGATGGTATTACCTCTGATAACGATATTGGTTCCCTTTAACTGATGGGCATAGATGCCTGATAAACTATTGGATGCACTGGTAGCTACCGGCGCTGCAATGATACAGGTCACGATGCTGTCATAAGAAGCCGTATTCGCCAGTTCCACTACCCTGCCATTCGTTGCATTCGTGCCTGAGATGGTCAGGTTTTTGAAAATGAAATGACGGGCACTGTCGAGCTTCAGGGTATAATTAGCTGTAGCCGTTGCGTCGAAGGTCAGGTTCACCGAACTGGCTACGCCGTTGGCACTCTGGAATGTCACCGTGTTCACAGCTGATGTATTGGGGATATAGGGAATCCTGATCTGTTCGTTGTAAGTTCCGGCTGCCACATTGAATACGATCGGGCCGGTGATGCCACATAACAAGGCATCTACTGCAGCCTGGAAGGAAGTAAAATTAGTGGCTGACGGTGCAGCTGCCGGATCGATCGTATAGGTGCCGGCAAGCAAAATATTGCTCAGGGTCACCTGTACCGGTGGTGTATATACGGTACTGTTATTACAGGTTACCGCCGCACGGTACCAGGTGCTTAACCCGGCTTTTGTTTTGTATTCCGGGAAATATTGCACGGGGCTGATGTCTGTCCAGGTGGCGCCATCCGGTGATGACTGCCACTGGAAGGTAATTGCACCCAGGGGTGAATGACCATTTACGGTTAATTCGATTGGCATTTCAAGGCACAACCCGCTCGACGGTGTTACCAACGCAGCACCCGCCACCGGTGGTGTTTGACAAGGCAATGGTGCAAATTCATAGGCGCCGATATCAGGTGTAGTAGTGGAACGCACCACATCCAGGAGATCTGTTGCCATATTTACCGGCATACCCTTATTGTCCAATGCCGCTAACATCGGTTTATAATCGCCGGCACCCATATCTGTATACAGCGGATTCGCGCTGAGGGAATTGGCGTCATCGCCGGAAGCTGCTACCCAGTCGGCCAGCGTCGTGCGGCTGGCCGTATAAAAACCAACATGGGCATTGGTTCCGCTCACATACAGGTTGTTATTGTCAGATAACACTTCGCTGTTGGGGGCGTTCAGGTAAATGGCGTGTTTGGCGCCATTACCGCCACGGGTAATGGTAACGATATTATCCACGAACTGGATACCGGTGGCTGTCGTCGTTTGATAGAAGCCCACACTTACACCGGCAGCCGTGCTCGACGTATTGTCTATGGAAATCGTGTTATGATAGTACCAGACATTATTCGATCCGGTATTGTACAGGGCATAGACCGGCCCATTGCCATCGAGGTCATAGAACAGGTTATTGCTGACGGTATCTGCATTGGCAGCATCTTCTGCATTATGATACACCCCATAGAATGTAGCGGTATTGGCGCTAATGCCGCCAAAGAACTTCGTAAACCTGTTCTTCGAAATATGTAACCGGTTGCTCGGCGCTGCTGTTATATAAACGCCATATACGCTGGTAGCGGTATTGGTTCTGGCAGTACGGGTAAATGTGTTCCTGGTTATGGCAGTAAAATTGGTACCTGTTACATACAAGCCATAGTTATAAAAGTCCTGTACCGTATTGTTGGTGAAACTGTTATTATTGAGGAAACCGGCTGTTGTTGTATTACCTACGAGGGTAATTGCATAATAACCACCGGTAATGGTATTGCGGTCGAACAGGTTGCCATCACAGAGCGTGGTTCCTGTTGAAACCGCGCCGGTATGAGAAGCGTTTATGACAATGCCTGCATAGCTGTTACTGGTTGAAGTAATTGATGTATTGATGGTACACCTGCGGAAGGTGTTTGAATCGGCGTTATTGATCAGCTGCACCCCATAGCCGTAGGTGCCGCCTCCGGCTTCAATCACCAGGCTGTCGAATATAATATGGTCGGCGCCATTCAGTTTAACAACCGCCCGCTGACCGTTGGCCGTAGCATTAAAGGTAATGGTGTTGCCATTACCATTGAATGTAATGGTATTGATAGCCGATGTACCCGGTATGCTATCCAGGATCAATTGTTCTGTATAGGGTCCTGAACCGGGTTCAACGTTAAAGACGATCGCACCACCGATACCGCAACCCATGGCCGCTTTGGCATCGGCAAAGGACAGGAAATTACCACCTGGTTTTCCGGGCACATAAGAGCTTTGTCCATTCTTATTGATCGTATACGTGCCTGTTGGCAGTACGGGATCCACTACCAGCTGCACCGTGTCGGTATATACGGTATTTACGCCACAGGAGATCTGCACACGGAAGAAGCTGGTGGTATCAGCAATAATGGTTGTATCGGGTGTCAGCATGGGTGTACCCACGTTAACATAAGGGCCAGCCGACGATTTCGCCTGTTGCCACTGGAATGTTTGTCCCGACCCAAAGGCGCCAATATTCACATGCAGGTACACGGGATTGTACTGGCAAATGGTATCAGGAGTAATGGTTACAGTACCATTTACCAGCGGAACAGTACATGGCGATGGCGTAAATTCATAGGCGCCGATATCCGGTGTTGTGCCGCTGCGCGGCTGATCGTTTATATCATCGGTAATTCCAATACCGGTTCCTTTATTATCGATGCCGGCATTACCGGGTGTAAAATTGCCGGCAGCAGGATCAACAAAAGCAGGTGTAATGGCCAGCGAATTAGCATCCAGACCGGTAGCTGTTCTCCAATTGTTGATCTGCGCCTGGTTTGCATTAAAGAAGCCGAGGGCATTTGTACCGGCCGCTGCATTGATATAATAGTTGTTGTTGTCAGCGCCGGCGGGCAGGTTCGAAGCCAGGTAGATACAATGCTTTGTACCTGTACCGCCGCGCGTTATGGAAATATTGTTGTTATAGAAGAAGATACCACCGGCAGTCGTTGTTTGGTAAAAGCCTCTTGTGGCTGCAGTAGCCGTGGATGTGATATTATCCAAAGAAATGGTATTATGGAAATACCAGGCATAGCCCGATCCTGTATTCATTATTCCATACGCCAATCCGTTCCCATTCACCTCGTAGACCAGATTATTGCTCACAATATTCTCATTGTTCGTACCACCGGTAGAACCACTGGAATTATTGAAATTGATGCCGTAGAAAGCAGCTGTACTTGTGGGGGCGCCGCCAAAGGGATTGCTAATACGGTTCTTTGATACAATACAACCTGCATTTTTCTCTGTGGTGAAATAAATGCCATAGAAGTCAGTCACACTGGTACGGGTTGGCCGGCTGATCATATTCTTCTCTATGACCGTTGCATAACTGCCCGCCATATAAATGCCAATGGAATAAAAATCCTTTATAGTGTTCCTGATGATCCTGTTGTTGCCGTTGGCGCCGTTATTGAAACTGGCGGCCAGGGTAATGCCATAATAACCGCCGGTGATGGTGTTGCCGCTGAACTCATTGTAATCACTCAATACCACCCCGGTGGCTACAGGTCCTGCATCGGAACCATTTACAACGATACCGGCAAAGTTCTGGGTGGTAGAAGCTGTAGACAGTACGATGTTGCAGTTCCTGATCACATTGGAATCGGTGTTACTCATTAGTTGCACACCGTAACCATAGGTACCCAGACTGGCATTTATATTCAGGCTGTCGAAAATGATATAGCGTGTGCCTTTCAGTTTTATGACGGCACGTTCGTTCGTATTGGTAGCAGCAAAGCGAAGCACGGCACTGCCCACCCCTTTAAAGGTAACGGTGTTGGCCGCCGAGGCGCCTGGCACTGCCGTCATGATCAGCTGTTCATTGTAGGTGCCCGTACCCGTTTTTACATTAAATGTTACCGGTCCGTTGATGCCGCATTTGATATGGTTGTAGGCATCATTAAAAGAATTGAAATTGATACCACCGGTTGGCAGGGTATTATCAATCTCAAATACGCCGGATACCGGTGTGGGTGAAATTACTTTTACCGGTATTGAGCTCACTGAAGTGCTGCTCAATGCACAGGTAGTGACCAGGCGGTACCAATGGGTGCCTACCTGCGATACAGTATGTGAGATATTGGTTGCTCCAGGAACAGGTGTCCAGGCAAGGCTGTCGGCTGATTGCTCCCATTGGTAGCTGATGCCATTACCGGTACTGATGCCTGTTGCATTTATCGTAAATGGTTCTATACAAACCGTACTGGCCGATGCAGTAGCTGTGCCGGCATTGGGCGTGCCTGCACAATCGGGCCATTCGGCCACCAGGATATCATCCAGGCCAATATCGGTATTTCCAAAATCAGATGTTGCCTGGAAACGGATAATGGTGTTTGCTGAAGTTGCATTGAAGAAAAGCACTTTTTGTGTCCATGCATAGCGGCGCGAAATGGAATCCAGCCTGGTAAAGCTGATGCCGCCATTCTGTGACACCAGGATGGTAAGACTGTCGTCGCCATTCGTATTGATATAACTAAAAGACAATCGTTTATTGGGAGCGCCGGTGCTGGCATTGATATGCAGATCGAATATACCCTGATCGCCATCATCGGCATTGAAGCTGTGGAAGCGGGCAGAAAAAGAGCCCTGTGCGGCTACCGGCGTATAACCGCCATTGGTAGAGGTCCAGTCGGCGGATGCACCATCATCATGCCTGCGCCAGGAGGCATCACCGGTGGCCGGATTGTTGATCCAGAAATCGTTGGGTAGATCCCGGGTATCACAACCATTCACCCATGCATTCTCAAAACTTTCTGCATACGGCAATGACGCATATTGCGGCGCGCGCATAGCTACCAGCACAGGCACGGAACCGGCTGACTGGTTGCCGTTGGCACAGGTGACCATAATGCGGTACCAGGTGTTGGCTGTTTGCGAAGTATGCAGGGTTTCACTGGTTGCATTGGAAACATTTGTCCAGGTAACATTGTCCGGCGACGATTGCCACTGGTACGTCAGGCCGTTCTGCAAAGGCAGTCCGTTTACCGTGAGATCGAACGGTGAGCCCGGACATACCATCGTCTGACTCGATACGGTTGTGCCGGGCACTGGTAAACCTGCGCAATCTTCGAGATTATACATCGACAGGTTATCGATACCAATATCCGAACCGCCAAAATCGGCTGTGGACCTGAAGCGGATCACCGTCGTGGCAGCAGTAGCCGTAAACGTGAGCACCTTTCTGTCCCAGCTGTTGTTTACTTTATATCCGTTAAGGTAAGTAAAGGTCATTCCGCCGTCGGTCGACAGCAACACTTCCATACTATCGCTGCCGGATGTATTGATATAATCGAACCTCAACCGTTTGGTAGGCACACCGGTATTACAGTTCACATAGAAGTCAAGTGAACCCTGTGCGCCCGCAGGTGCATTAAAACTGTGGAACCGGGCGGAATGAGACCCATGCGTTGCCGGGGGCGTATAGGCGCCGGAATTGGGTCCCGCCCATGCTGCAGCCGCACCATCATCATACCGGCGCCAGGAATTATTGCCCCTGGCTGGTTTGTTTCGCCAGTAATTATTCGGAATATCGCGGGTATCGCAACCATTTATCCAGGGATCTTCAAAACTTTCCGTAAACGGCAGTGTTGCATACGAGACAGGCGTTGTATTCACCTGCAACGGAGCCGACACTACCGTTGTGCCACCGCAGGTAACGGCCACGCGATACCAGGTACTGCCTGTTTGGGAAGTGGCGTAAACGGCGTTTATGGCGCCGGTTATGTTTGTATAGCTCACATTGTCGGTCGATGATTGCCATTGGTAGGTCTGCCCTGCACCTGCGGTACCACCGGAGAGACTTAACGAAAAACCGGTGCCTGCGCAAACCGGGTTGGCTGTACTGGTTATGGTACCAGGCACGGGTGGCGTAGTACAGGCGGCCGATACAAATTCGATGGCGCCCATATCAGGCGTAGTGGCACTGCGGGTTACATTAAAGATATCACTGGTGATACCAACAGCAGCAGCCATATTATCTAGGAACACATTCGTTGGCCGGTAATTACCAATGCCCGCATTTGCAAATACCGGATCAATAGACACACTGCTCACATCAAAACCCGTTCCCTGCCAGCCGGCCATGGTTGACCAGGCGGTGTTGTAGTAGCCGATATTATTGGTACCGGCTGGTGCATTTATATACAGATCATTATTGGCAGAAGCCGTAACACCTGCATCACTGAAGAACACACAATACTTTGTACCGGAACCCCCACGGGTTATATAGATGAGGTTATTCTTAACATTCACTTCCGTACCATATGCATAACAGCCATAGGTGGTGCCTGCAGTTGCCGTTGCATCATCCAGTACAATGGTATTATGATATAAATTCCAGTTATTGTAACCGGGCACGTAAATTCCATATTCGGTTCCGGATCCATTATTTATGTTATAGATGAGGTTATTGACAGCCAGGTTAGGCTGCGCGGCTGACAGCCCCGAACCTCCTATGTAAATGCAATAGGCGGTTGAACCGCTGCCGGTAGCTCCATCGAAAAGGTTATGGATCCGGTTCTTTTCTATAATGGTCCTGGTAGTAGTGCTTGCATAAATGCCATAGGCAGTAGTTACTGTTGTGCGCGAAGGCCGCGACACATCATTGCCTGATATGAACAGACCCGTATTACCATAACCGTAAATAAAATAGCTGTACTGATCGCGCAGGATATTCTTTTCAATGATATTCCCGGTATTATATGGATTGGTGCTTCCGTAGGCAACAATACCATAGTAGCCGCCGGTGACGGTATTACCACTTATAAGATTCCCATTACCATTGTTACCGGAAACGGAGGTGCTTGTAGCGGAACCATTTATCATGATGCCGGCATAGTTGGTCGAAGTAGCCGATGTATTGGTAGTTACTGAACATCTTCGAATAATATTGCTGTCGGCCTTATTGGTGAGCAGTATGCCCCAGCCATAAGTACCGCCTGATACATCTACCTGCAAACTGTCGAAAATAATATGTTTGGCCCCATTGAGAAGAATGGCGGTGCGGTTATTGGCATCGGAGGTATTGTAGAGCAGCGTTGTGCCATTTCCATTGAAGGTGATGGTATTTACAGCTGAAGAACCTCCAATATAAGGAATGGTCACCTGCTCGGCATAGGGTCCGCTATTCGCTACCACATTAAACACAACCGGACCACTGATACCACACTTAATGAAATTTACCGCATCGTTAAAGGTTTGAAAATTAGTAGCGCCTGTTGCCTGTGCGCTGTTGATGGTGAAAACACCCTGCACCAACGGCGGCGATATTACCTGCACTGCTGTTGAAGTATCTGAGAGTCCGCCGCTGGCACAGGTGAGAATGGCCCGGTACCAGTGCGATGTGCTTTGGCTTGTTGTATGCGACGATAAAGTGGCGCCGGGAATATCGGCCCACGTAGTATTGTTGGTAGAGGATTGCCATTTATAAGAGATCCCGGAAGCAATGGTTTGACCACTTATACTTACAGTAAAGTTTTGCCCCAGGCATACATTCGTCAGGCTGCTGCCCGCCGTACCTGCATTGGGTTTGCCGGTACAGGAAGTAGCGGGCGTCCACGAGAAAACAATATCGGGCCGCGATGTCTGGTTACCTTCATCATCCGTTTCGGCGGTGCCACAAAGGGTACCCAGGTTATCGGCAATGACGGTATGCGAACCGTTAAAGGCTAAACCGGTGGTCCATGCAATGGTAGGGTTCGAAGTAAACCAGACACCCGTACCATTCCCGGGGTCGCCATTACAGATCTCGATTAAAATATTATCACTACCATTCCAGAAAAACGGCGTTGGGAATGTGAACACATTGAAACCAGTTACTGCCTGGTAATTTACCGGCGATGTTTCAACCGGTGTTGCCGTAAAATCGTCCCAGCTATCGGTTGATAAGGTAGCTACGGTAGTACCACCTATTTTGATTATCATGTTTTCGGTTATACCTGCGTTGTTCAGGTTGAGCACATTGAACCTGATAGACTGGATCGTTCCGGGTCCCATACCTGCGGCCGACAATTCAGAAGCCAGGTAAAGGTATTGCGAGCGCGCGCCTTCAAACCAGTCCTGGATGGGACATGGATAACCATCGTTTGCATTACCCGTGGTGCCGTTGCCAATGGTGATATCCATCTGAGCTTTAGGCTGCAACGTTATAAAAAGCAGTAATAACAAACAGCCTATTTGTTTTATGAACCAGTATGTGTAGCCGTTTCTCATGGAGCAGTATTTTGTATTTATATAAATCTTGGTTAACGCGGAACGCTAAACGCCAAACGCAAGTCGCAAATCGCAAAACGAAAAACGCTAAACGCTAAACGCGGCACCTGCCTGCCGGCAGGCAGGTGCGGAACGGTCAAGACAAAAAGGGTTACCCACCTGCCAACAGGCAGGTGCATAAGCGCCATAGTTAGCGCTCAAAGCCCTTCTTTACAGTGAACTATTGTCGACTTGTCCGCCGAAGCCCTGGCACAGGCGTACTACCCATTGCCAATTGCCGATTGTCGATCGCCTATTGCCTCCGCGCTGAGGTGCATTTCATTATCACATTATCACATTAGCTAATTAGCTAATTATCGTATTGCCTTCGTTTTCACAGGGCCGAATCGCGGCTGATTTTAAATAGGACATACAATCAATTTATGCCCTGAGCCTCAGTTTTGCCAGCTGATCCAGGCTCTGGCATCCTTAGCACTCACCATGTCATAACTATTCTCACCGGTTTGAACGAACCAGTATCCACTTGTGCTGTAAAATTGTTCTTTCGTTTTAAAAGCGGGGCCAGTAGTCGGGTACGGCCCAACGGTAAGATCGCCATTGTAACTGAAGATGACCTTGCCGTCTGACTGAAAACTCACCTTTGGCGAAGTACCGTACGTATAATCCAGGTCATCGATAGCCGGTACGTAATAAAACGGGACCAGTGCATCGAATGCAGCACCTGTGGCGGGTTGAATGCCCGGCCAGTATGTTAAGTAGTAGTACTGCGAACTGTCTGTCTGCAGGGATTTCACATTAAAAGCATCATCTACACCGTCTACATGAAAGCCATCGCGCGAAAACCAGTAGCGCTGTGCGCCGGCGCCCCATTGCCACCAGCGCCTGCCAGCCTGTATATCGGGATTAACAGGCCTGATGGCGCCTCCGATAGCAGCATCTGTATTATTTACTTTTACCTGTAAAGTATTCGTTGAGGCATTAAAGCCGGTGATGGCAAATCCGCTCAGGGTTGTACCACCATTAACTACAGGGTCGCTGAAGTGAACACCTGCAGGAGAAAAATAATAAGAAGTAGCGGCGCTATGCGTCGTTCCTGAAGCATCTTTCCAGGCAATGACCGCGAACTTAAGCACTGTATGAAGCCGGATCTCATACTCAGTACCGTTATACCGGAGGCGTTTAAAATAGTTCAATATCTTGTTCAGGTCCGATAGCCTTGTCATTTGGTTACGTACCTGTTTATTTTCCCAGGCAGCCCGGTCCTGCGGCGATGCTTTACGCAAGACAGCAGCACTGCCATTAAAGCGGCCCGTGAGCCGGATGCTGTCTGCCGTGCAGGTGTCAATTGAAAATTCAAAATCAGATAACATGCCACCGCCAAAATAACCACCGTTCACCCGGGCATCGGGATCAGCGATCATGTGGATGTAGGAATAAGTATCGAATAACAGGCAGGGCTGTTGCAGCGATTTCAACCGGTAGCTGCTTTCCTTTAACACACCGGCCGTGGTAGAATCAAAATCGCAGTACATAAACACCCGGTTGCTTTCATTGAACCGGAGATAAAAGCTGTATGTGTTGCCCAGTTTGGTGACCAGCGTGCCCGTCCAACCATCGGCAGCGCCGGTGATCACAGCCTGGTAATCTGCCAGCTGTTCATTGATGCGGTCGTCTGCGTCTTTGTCGAAAGCGGCTTTTTCTTTGCTACAGGCAATGATTGTAGCCGATAGCAATAAGGTGTATAATATCTTTTCCATAATCATGTCGTGAATGGTGAATATGAGAGTTACCGGTTTCTGCCGACTATTTAATCAAACTATCCACTGCACCGCGTACCCGCTTCTGCAAAGAATAAAAGTCAATCCCCCATACGTCCTTGAAATATGCCACTACCATCGCTTCCTTCTTACGGAGCTTGGCCCTGGCGTCTGCCTGGCTGATCCCGTTCTGGCTGGTACCGGCCGGAATGGAGTTAACGATCTTATCAAAGCCCCCACGCCCTTCTATGAGCATCATAGAGATCATTTCTACAAAATCTTCGTCGGGCGCACTCATGGCATAAGCGGTAACAAATCCATCCCGCCGGGCAGCGTTGTCAGACACATTGTTCCAGTTGGCTGTATAAAAGCCGGGTGTGATCCGCTTAAAATCCTCGGTGTACAGCACATTCTGATGAAGGATATGACCAAACTCGTGTTCTATAGTGTGAAACATTTGCTTTACATTAGCTGAATCGGCAGGCACATAACCCGGCATACCTTTCGTCCTGAAATCGTTCAACACGTACAGCACGATCTTGCGACCACCCTCTGCCGTGCCCAGCGTTATGGTGCCATCGGTATTCCAGCTGGCGCTGCCACACAACACAAAGAACTTCGGACAATAGGTTTTCACGAACACTTCCCCTGCTTCGGCGATATAGGTGTCTATCCACACTTTCTTTACTGCTTCCATCACCGGGATGATCTTTTCCTCCCGCGGTGGGATCAGGTTCTTGTTCAACTCCAGCTCAAACTGATCCCATTTATACTTCACTGATATGTTAAAGGGTTTGGTTAAATAGTCGTAGATCCAGTTATCGATGGGACCTTTTACCCAGGTATCACCACCTAACCCGGGAATATCATCCACACTGCCCAGGTTCTCACTCTTTTTGCACCCGAGCACCAAAAGAGAAATAAACAGATATATGGTTACTTTTTTCATTCAGAATTCAGTTTATAATTTATGGCTGCATAATCTTTTCTGTCCACTGCCTTCAGGCTTCCATGCTGAGGTGTATTTCATTATCACATTATCACATTAGCTAATTAGCTAATTAGCTAATTATCACATTACCTCGGGTTCTGCTCAATACCGGCCAGTTTCGCTACATCCGGGATCTGGAACACCCGCATCGGATCATCAGCCCGAAGTGTAAGCGTTTTTCCTTCAACGGTAGGATGTACCACCGGTACTTTATAGCGCAACAGATCGAACCAGCGCATCCCTTCCTGTACAAACTCCGCGCGCTTAAAGTCCATCACGGCTGCCAGCGAAGCCTGTTGCACATTATTGGTGCGGTAAAATGACCGCAGCCGGCCGGCCGTGATCGTATGTTCCGATGCATTGTAGTTGTAGATGCGGGTGCTCGCATAATCGTTCAGGTCTTTTATTACATCATTGATATTGTTCAGCAGTACATTGGCTTCAGCCCGGTTGAACAACACTTCTTCCGTGGTGAACAGGGGCACCATCACATAGGGCAAACCGATCTCGGCATTGACCGACTCCCGCACAAAATATTCGTTCACCTTGGGCAAAAAGTAATTGTTGGTGCCTATAGTATACAATTGGTAGCGAAAGACGCCGCTGCCACCGGTTACGTTAGGCGCCAGTAGTATTTCATTTGATTTTGTTGCATCCAGTCCGTAACGAATGCCAATGTAATTGCGTCCCCAGAGCGACCGCGTTTCTGCCAGCAGCAGGTTGGCCGCTTCCGTAGCCTTGGCATAACGCGCCCAGAGCTCGTTATAGGTCAGCACGCGGTACTCGCTATTCCAGGGCCGCAGCAGGGCCGCTACATTGTTATTGGGAAAGATCTTTGCCGCATGCTCCAGCACTTTGGTGTATTGCCGCTTGAACAAATAGAAACGGGTGGCAAATGCATGGGCCGCCGCCTTGTTAAAATGATAGCGCGGAACATTGTAATGTTTGTCATCGATCAAAGGCAGTCCTTCTGTAAGGTCTTTTTCAATCATCTCATACACGTACTGCACGGTCTTTCTTTCATATTGTTCAAAGACCACTTTCTCGGGTTTAAGTACATAAGGAATACCAGGGTCGGCGCCAGCCGTAACAGGATCATATACTTTAGAGAAAAAGGTCACCAGCATGAAATGTGCATAAGCCCGGCAAAGCAAGGCTTCGCCTTTCTGCGCCTGGTAATTTTCCGGGTCTTTTGCATTCATACAAACTTCCAGGGCCTGGTTGGCTGCGGCAATGGCCGCATAACACGCATTCCAGTAAAACTCTGGTGAATCTTCTTCATTATTAGCAACGTCCCGGAAATTAAAAGGATCTATATTCGTGCGCTCCAGATCGCCAATGCCTTTATCGGCCACATTATCTGAAATGGATTCAGCGAATGCCATGTAGTTGGCCTGCGGGTAAGCAGTACCCAGTAATTGAGCTACTTTCTCCGGCGAGTTCAATACCGCCCGGTTATCCGGTGGCTGCTCCAGGAATTTTTTACAACTGGCAACTCCCAACAGTAGGATGACTGATGAGTATAGTAATGTCTTTTCCATGATTCAATCTGTTACAAGTTTCAGGTTTCAGGTTACAGGGGTTATGGTTATTGCTTTTCCTTGCAGCTTGTAACCTGTAACCTGAAACCTCTGTCATTTAAATACCAACTTTCACCGACAGCGTCACCTGCTTTTGAATTGGCTGCGCTACCCCACCCGAATTAAAGAACTCGGGGTCTTGTCCTTTCAACTTATCGTCGGCATAGATCAACCAGGGATTGGTAGCGGCCGCGGTGAGCTCCAGGTTGTTCATTCCTGCTTTTTTCACCCAGGCCGGTTGCACCTGCCAGGTAAGCGATACGGTTTTCAGCCGAATGAAATCACCTTTGGCCACCCGCTGGGTTGAATAGTTATAATTGTTATAAGGATAAGCGCCGCCTAATTGCGCCACCGTAAATGCATCGAGAATAGATGGCACATCGGTATATTTCTCATCACCGGGCGTTATCCAGCGATCGGTAAATTCTTTGGGCATGGCATCCATATCGGAATACCGGGTTTGAAAAGCGGGATACAACCTAATCCTGTTACCCGCCTGGTAGGTCACAAATACATTCAGTGAAAATGCCTTGTAATGAAAAGTGTTTGAAAAGCCACCGGTAATGGCAGGATCTACCGGTCCTTCATGTACGAGGTATTCGATGTTATCATCCTGCAGGTACACATCAGAACTGATCTTGCCGGTCTGGTCGGTGAACGTAGGTTTGCCGGTTCTATGATCCAGTCCTGTATAGTTCAACGAGAACAAACTTCTTACAGGATAGCCCTGGCGGTTGCCGCCTTCCGGCAGCACGAGGTCAAAGATAAGCGGGTTGTTCTGTGCATTGGTGATCTTCGTCCTGTTATAGCCGAACGTGCAGTTGGCACGCCAGCCCCAGTCCTTGCGTTTGACCACATTTCCGCCTATCAACAGTTCCAGTCCTTTCGACTCCATGTCGGCGTAATTGGCGGCTTTAGGCGTTTCTCCGCCAATGCCTGATGTTTTAATCCGGCTGATAAGGTCAAAGCTCCTGCGCTGGTACACATCGAGGCTCATGGTGAGCCGGCGTTTGAAGAAGCCGGCATCCAGTCCCAGGTTCGTTGTATATAATTTCTCCCAGGTAAGGTCGGCATTCTCGAGGTTAGCCAGTTGTATGACCGACTCTACTTCCGTAAGATAAGGCCGGCGGGTATTGATATTCTTTAATACAATGCTCGAATTGGTAGCAGGTCCCATGCTCGCCGTTAATCCATAACTGGCGCGCAGGGTAAGGTAATCGGCCCATGAAACATCTTCCATAAATGCTTCCTGTTCTACATTCCAGGAACCGGCTACACTCCAGGTAGGCAGCCAGCGCGCTTTTTTCGATTGTCCCAACCTGTTTGAACCATCATAGCGAATGGTACTGGTAAAATTATATTTCAGGTCATAGGAATAGTTACCGGATGCATAGAACGCCACAAAGCGATCGTAATCGCGGCTCATGCCATAATACGGAAAATTATTTTCTATGTTCTGTTTCAGGATGCGGAAATCGGTAAAGGCAGTTCCGCCATTTTCATATTGATACCCATAACCGGTATTGGAAAAGTTCTGGCGGTCGGCATATTTCACCTGTTGCCCGGCCAGGATATTGAGGGTATGATTGCCTTTAAAGACCTTTGAATACGTTAAACTGTTCCGGAAATCGTAGTTCAACAACATATCCTCCGTACGGTTATAAAAACCACCGTACGGCAACACCACTTCAGGCTGCGCCTCGGGATCATCCGGATTGCGATACAGGAATTTGTTGTTACGACGGATGGTTGATGTACCGGCCGCCCGATAGGCTTCCGCCATATTCGCCCGTTCGGTGATCATGTGCTCGCGGGAAGATTTTACATAGCGAAAAGCGCCCACGAATTCGTACTTCAGGTTATCCAATATTTTATACGCTACATCTCCCTGCAGGCGCAGGTCGATCAGGTTCAGGTCGAGGTAATTGTTCTCCAGCTCACTGATGATATTGAAGGGCGCAAAATTCATCCGGAAATACTCGCGATTGCCCGCTTCATCATACGGTGTTATCGTTCGGCTGGTATTCAAGGCATAACTGAACGGGTTGATATCAAAATCACGATCGAACTTACCTTCCACCGGGTTGCTGTTCCTCGCCAGGGCGCCAGGCGCCCGCTGCTGGCGCACAGAACCCACTGTAGCAAATCCGGCCGACAGTCGGTCGTTGAATTTATAATTATTGCGATAGTTAAGTGTATAACGATTCACGCGGTCGGCGATCGTCCAGCCATTGTCACCATAAAAACTGGTTGAAAAATAAGATTGTGATCTATCTGTTCCAGAAGAAATACTGACCGAATGTTCCTGTACAAAATTATTCCGGAACAACACATCGAACCAGTCGGTATTGGCCATGGCATAACGCGTAAGAAAAGACTTGCGCGCTTCAACGGTATTCTCCAAAGGAAAATTTCCGTTGACACCATTCATCAGGTCATACATTTTTCCATACACGCCGTTATCGGCTCGGTCGAGTATATTGGGACTTAAGATCCCTTTCCGTTCCAGCTCCGCCAGCACCGACATTTGTTCGGCCGAGTTCATAATGTTGAAGTTGTTGTAAACCGGCTTTAACTGGGTGCTGTAATTGCCATTGTAATTCACTGCCACACGGCCTGCTTTTCCTCTTTTGGTGGTGATCACTACTACCCCATTCATGGCCCGGGCGCCATACAAAGCGGTTGCCGAAGCGTCTTTTAAAATATCGAAGCTTTCAATGTCATTGGCATTTAAACCAGCCACAGCTGATCCCAACAGGGTTGTAGGATCACCGCTCGACAACTGGTCATTGGAAATGTTTACGATGTCTTCGAGCACTACGCCATCAACCACCCACAGCGGCTTGTTATCACCGTTGATAGAAGTGGCCCCGCGTACCCTTATTTTGGGAGCAGTGCCAAATGTGCCTGATACGTTTTGAATGGAAACCCCGGCAGCGCGGCCTTCCAGCATCCTGCTCACATCTGCAACGCCCTGCAATTTGATCTCGTCTGCTTTTAACCGTGCAGCAGCGCCGGCAAATTTGTTCTTATCGATGTTTTGAAAACCGGTAACGATCACTTCAGAAAGCACGCGTTCTTCTTCATTGGTAAGCTCTACGCTTAAAAAAGACTGGCCTTTATATAAAACCACGCGCGGCGCTTTTCCAACGTACGAAAACCGGATGCTGTCACCCGGTTGTGCATGGAGAGTAAATTCGCCCCTGCCGTTGGTGAATACGCCTTTGTGATCACCCAGGTTCTCTACCGATACCTGTCCAAGCGGTGCATCCTCCTCTTTGCCGGTAACTTTTCCTTTTAATTTATGCGATGGTATGGAATCTATGCTGGCGCGAATGGAGGGGTTCACTACACTGGCTTTGCTTTCTTTCTTTTTATCAACAGATTTCATGATGATGATAAAATTCTCTGTGATCTTGTAACCCAGGGGGCGTCCACGCAACAAACTGCGCATCACTTCATCGAGGCCGGTTTCAACAAAATTCACACTGATCTTTTCCTTATCATTAAAGAGGTCATTGCTGTAAAAAACCACGAAGCCGGTCTGGCGGCGGATCTCATTGAACACTTCGCCCAGGGCAGTGCGCTTTGATCGAAACGTTATTTTAAATTCCTGCGCAGGACCGGCGAGTACGGAAAGGGGTAATGTTGAAAGAATAACCACAACAGCAATGGATATCCAAAACAATCTCATTACCCGGATATTGTGGGGACAACGTCCGGAGGGTAATCTCATAATACAATTAGTTTTTGTATAACGGTTATACTATTTAGACAAGCATTCGTTTCAAACGGGTGACAACTATTATCTAATTTTTATTTTTTTCATTCATCAACGCGTATTCAACGATTTCATAACTGTGCAGACCATGTTCTGCAAAACACATTAGCAGATAAAAGAAGCAATAGCTTACGGTGACAGGCAACCGGCTGGTGGGGAAACATTAAAAAGAGTTACAGGTTACAGAGCCCGATTGCAATGTCTTTCCCTGCAACTTGCAATCTGGAACTTGCAGCTGCTTTTGTGTAATGTGTTATTTGTTATTTCCGGAAGATTGCTACTTTCCCATCCGCTATTTCATAACGAATGTCGCCGGAAGAGGCGAGCATATTGAAGAAAGTGTTGACGGGTTTGTTGCGGTCCATGGCGCCGGAGAAGTGAAGGCCAGCCAGCGATGGATCTTTTAATTGAACATCTATATCAAACCATCTTTCCGCCACAACGGCAATATGTTGCAGGGGTTCATTGCTGAAGTAATACATACCCTGCATCCATCCTAAAACAGTGGCCTCATCAAAGGAGGCTTTCTGTAGCTCACCATTGCGGTCAGCCACTACTACCGCTTCACCGGGTGATAAAATAATCCGGTCGCCGGAAGCATTCTCTACTGATATGGATCCATTCAGCAGCGAAATGTAGGTATGTTCTTTATTGTAAGACCTGATATTGAATGCTGTTCCCAACGCCTTTACGGTTAGCCCATTCACCAGTACGGTAAAGGGCTGACTGGCATTGTGCGCCACTTTAAAATAGGCCTCGCCTTTCAGATCCACCAGTCGTTCCCGCCGGGTGAACAATAGCGGCAACCGCAATTCCGAAACAGCATTCAACCAAACCCTGCTGCCATCGGCCAATTGAAAAGCGTAACTTTTGCCGGCAGGCACCATCAAAGTATTCCAGGCGCCGGGATCAACATTGGCGTTCCGCGCCCGTTGCATCCAGCCGCCCAGTGAATCCTGTGCAGACGTATGCACGATATTACCATTCGCGAGTTTTATTTGAATGCTTTTGCCGGCCACTGACTGTGACCTGTTCACATTTGCTATGAAAAATACAGACACTATGATAATGCCTATGATTGCGGCAGCCACGCTGTAGCGCAACCAAACCGGTTGGGTGCGGCGTACCGGAATAGCCACTGTATCGGTAACAGGTTCGGCTACAGGTTCGGGAATATTCACCCTTTTTTGTATAGCCTGCCAGGCATTGTCTACATTAAATTTATCGAAGCTTACCGCCTTGCGCATAGCATACACCTGCTGCATTTGCTGCCATAATTGTTCAACCTCCTGGTGCCGGGCGATCAGGGCCGAAAGCCGTTGATCATCCTCCTCACCAATCTGGCCCGTCAGTTTATCTATTATGAGTTGCTCGACATCATTCATATCAATATAATTGTTCATGGCAAGTATAAATCAAACATCAGGGGGTGTCAAATACATTAAGACAATAAAATATATAAAACGGGTGACAAACCGGTAAAATAATAATAGTCGCGCAGACTTTCACGGAGTTTTGCAAATGCCCGTCGCAGCTGCGTTTTAACCGTATTAACGGTTACACCGGTAATAACCGCTGCTTCCTGGTACTTTTTGCCTTCCACGCAAACCAGCTCAAAAATACGCTTGCATTGCTCAGGGAGCTGGGCAATAACATTCTGTACCATTTGAGCAGTTTCCTGGATCTCCATTATGTGGGTGTTTTCAATGATGTCTATACGCTCCTGGTAAGTTTTTTCTTTTCGGTTAACCCTGCTTTTGTGCTTCAGCAAATTCAAAGCAGCATGTTTCACCATGGTAGTGAGGTAAGAGCCCAGCGATTGTTGTACGATCTCGAATTTGCGTTCCTGCCAGAATTTTACAAAAACATCCTGCACCAGATCTTCCGCTTCTCCTTCATCCTGTAATAACAGGTATGCCTGTATGCAAAGCGTTTTGTAATACCTTTGAAATAACGCTTTAAAGCCTTGCGGGTCAGAGGTTTTGAGCAATTGTAGCAGGACATGGTCTGTTTCAGCACCCATTTAGTTTAAGGTTTATGCCGTTAAAATATAAGTTTTATGCACCAGTCTCTCAACCAGGTACATAAACGTAAAGCCGCGTCGCTAAAGGCCTCGCTTGGAAAAAGCTTCGCGAAGGCACAGCGGACAACTGTACGATGACGGGCGCGGAAATGAGTTGCTATGATTCGTGCATTCCGTTTGTAATGTCAACAAGCAATGTAGAAGGCATTTTTAACAGGTACGTTCTTACTATTATAGAGTTCGCTCCCCCGCTGCCTTTCAGCGGCATTCATTCTGTTTCTTTCATGTACAGCATTATTTAACAGCGGATTGAATTCCTAATGTACTGAAAAAGTTTTGAAACTTACAAACGTTTATGCCAAAATGTAAGGAACATTATCTGTTCTATGCGGTCGCATTCATTAGGGGATAGTTTTATATTTATTGAATTCCAGTTCCTTAGTTATTCAGTTATTCAGTTATTCAGTTCATAAGTTATTCAGTTCATAAGTTGTTTAGTTTATCAATAACTCAATAACTCAATAACTTGTCTTTCCGACAAAATAAATAAAGAGGGGAATGGAAAACAGATCAGCAGCGATCAATTGTTCCCGCAATGACCGGATGGCGTTCATGCGATGTTGCGCTACCGCTACCGGTGTAAGGTTCAGCTCTTCGGCGGTAGCTGGTATGGTGCGGCGTTCCCAACAGGTAAGCCTGAAAATGGCTTGCTCCGGTTCAGGCAAATCCAATAACTGCTGCTGCAGCTCGTGAAGCGCAGCTGAACGTACGGCGTCATCATCATACCGGCTGTCAGCCTGCCGGGCCTCTTGCAACCAACTGACACCGACAACGGGGGCATCGGCTTTTTCTGCCCTGATATAATTAAAACAGGTATTGCGCACTGTTAGATACAGGAATGCCTTTACATCCTCCTTACTATTAAACCGGTCACGCATCAGGAATAATTTTATAAATGTGTCCTGAACAATAAAATGCGCTTCCGCTTCATCAGCGATCAACTGGTTGGCGAAATCTGTTAACAGCGAATAATGGGCGTTATATAATTCTTTAACAGCGAGGTAGCTGCCTTGCCGAAAATCAGTAAGGCTATCATGGTTACGGGGTTCCGTCATGGGCATAGTTAAAAATTGAGATCAAAAGTTAAAAGGGATAAAGCTTTAAGAAGTTGAGCTCGCAGTGATTACATGTTGGCAGATAAGGCTTCCAGGGAAGTGTATAGCAAACGGATGCTGGTCTTGCAGTTATTGTATCAGACCTGGCTGCTATACCGGCAAACTGCTTGTTGGTAAATATAATAAATTGATGAATTTCTGGATGGCATTTGATACTAAAATCGTAAATTTCTTTATCAACATGGTGAAAGGTGAATGGTGAGTGGTGAATGATGAATGGTGAGTGGCGCGCGTTCTGAATGGAAAGGTATTGGCATTATAGTTGAATAAAATTGCTCACACCAAAAAATAGATTATGTACACTGGTTTGCTTAAAGCCCCGGAAGAGGGCATTTGTCACCTGTTCTATTATTGTTGCATGAAAGACGGCGCATTCAAAGATTCGGAGCTGGATATCATTTCTGATAAAATGGTTAGTATAGATATCCACAAAAAACTCAACTTCCGGGATGAAATGCAAAAGTACAAATCGTACAAGGACCAGATCACGGACGAAGAAGGTTATCTGAAATACCTGATCAGTATCATCAAACCTACCCATACACTTGCATTGTATTCCTGGTGCCTCGAACTGTGTACCGGAGATAACACCATCAGTTTTGAAGAAGAACAATTGTTGTCACGGATCGCCCGCTTACTTAATATCGGTGAAACAGAACAAGCGTTGTTACAAAGATTAATGATCCAAAGAAGTGCGGTGCTAAAAGATAAGGAGTTCTAAGTTCTAAGTTCTAAGTTCTACGTTTTAAGTTCTACGTGCACATTCACCTTGAGGCGATCGTTGAATTAAAAATCAAATCAAAAAATTAAGAATCAACTAAGCCCCCTTTAGGGGGTTGGGGGTATAACTAAGCCACCTTTAGGGGTTTTGGGGGTGCGCAAAAAAAAGCCGGATGCCTACCCGGCACCCGGCGTGCTACCACATCTCTATTCTTCCATGCGTTATTTTTGATTTGAATTCGTTTAGCTTCGGATTCTATCTCACGTCATCAACACCTCAACAACCGTTTTGTATTAATATTAACAACAAAATTATGCCATCATTTCAGCAGTTCAAATCATATATTTAAGCCTGTAATATGTAGTTTATTTTCCACGATTTACTTACCAGCCTACCCCATAATCTTCACCATGATTACTTGACCCTCCCCAGAAGGTGCCATGCTTACGATCGAAGTAGATCGCGTTCACTGGACCGGACGTACGATCTTCAAAACTCAGCTTGTAGCCCATCTTTATCAGTTCGCGGCGGGTCCAGTCGGGCGTGTTGCTGTTAAGCAGAATAGAACCGGGTTTGGGTTTGCGATCTTCACCACCTAATGACAGGTACAACTGGTAAGTATTCACATTGGCCGCTTCTACCGCTTCCTGAACAGTCATGCCAAATTCGGTTACATTTAAAAAGAACTGTAAGAGGTTTTGATCCTGGGTATCGCCGCCCTGTACCGCAAATGCCAGGAAGGGTTTCCCGTCTTTCATGGCCAGTGTAGGCGTAAGCGTTACCCTTGGCCGTTTGCCCGGTTCAACCACATTAAAAGGATTCAACACTGAATCCAGCACAAAACTTTGCATTCGCTGGCTCAATCCTATACCGGTACGGCCGGCAATACAGGCAGGCAACCAGCCGCCACTGGGTGTAACCGAAACCACCCAGCCTGCGGAGTCAGCAGCTTCTACCGAAGTAGTGCCCCGCCAGACCTGCTCCAGATAATTTTCATCGATGGGCGCTACAGCCAGCGGTTTATCATTTTGCCAGCGTTGTAAATATTGAGTGAATGGATTTGATTTGCCTTCAAACGGATACGGGTCGCCGGGCACGGCAGGCGTCAGGTTTTTGGCCGGATCGATCAGTTTCGCACGCTCCTTTGCATATTCTTTCGACAGCAGTCCCTTCACTGGTTCCTGCGGACCATAATACGGATCGCCATAGTAAAAATCACGGTCGGCAAACGCCAGGTGCATTGCCTGCGTTACAGTATGAATGTAGCGGGCAGAATTATAACCCATACTTTTCAAATCAAAATTCTCGAGTATGTTCAATGCCTGTAACATGGCCGGGCCCTGTGTCCACTGTTGTAGTTTGTACACCTCAACGCCTTTGTAATTGATGCTTACCGGTTCTTCGATCTGTACTTTCCAGCGCGCCATATCATCCTCGGTTATTAACCCACCCTGCTCTTTGCAGCCGCGCACAAATTCTTTGGCAATATCACCGGTGTAGAAGCGGGCATTCGCGGCGTAGATCGCTTCTTTGCGGCTCTTTCCTTTTTTCAACGCCTGTTGTTCCGCTTCTACCATTTTGCGCAGGGTTTCATAAAGATCGGTCTGTTTAAAGATCTCACCCGCTTCGGGCGCTTCGCGCTCCTGTCCGGCATGAGGTAAAAAGACTGCCTTTGAATAAGGCCATTGTTTGATGCGATCTTTCCCCCGCTCCATGCTGTTGGCGGTTTGCGCTTCGATGGGATAACCGGCCGCCATTTGCATGGCCGGCGCCAGCACTTCTTTCAAACTCATGGTTCCGTATTCGGCCAGCATGGTGCAAATACCACCGGGCGTGCCTGGTGTTACCGCGGCGAGTGGACCGTATTCCGGCGGGTAATGCAAACCCTTGTCTTTAAAGAAGGCGGCAGTGGCTCCGGTAGGCGCCACCCCCAGGGCATTTATCGCGATCACTTTACCTGTTTTTGGGTTATAGATCAAAGCCTGTGTTTCGCCGCCCCAGCTGAGCACATCCCACATGGTACAGGTAGCTGCGATCATGGCGCAGGCCGCATCTACCGCATTACCGCCTTTTTGAAAAATGGCTGCGCCGGCCGTAGCGGCGAGCGGTTTGCCGGTTATGGCCATCCAGCTTTTACCGTGTAATGGCGGTTTTTGTGTTTGTTGTGCCTGCAGGGAAATGAACTGGCACATGGTTATACCAAGGACAAGAAGTTTTCTCATATGATGTGTTTTGGATACTAAAGATAAGCTTAACGGTTCACAGTTAACCAGTTACCGGGTGCCAGTTGCCGGGTGCCGGTTGCCGGGTACCGGGTGCCGGTTACCGGTTACCAGTTGCCGGGTGCCGGTTACCGGTTACCAGTTGCCGGGTGCCGGTTACCGGGTACCAGTTGCCGGGTGCCGGTTACCGGGTACCGGTTGCCGGTTACCGGTTACCAGTTCATTCATTTTGCACCGCAAATAGGTGTAGAATTAATTCCACAGCACCTGTATTTGTTCTCTTTATAAATATGGTTGAACCAGATCAACTTAGAACAGAATACATTAAGTTTTACTAGTATACCATTGAACAAGCGAGCCACCATTGATGGTACAAAATTTCATTAGCATGAACCATGAAATACATCTTTTTTATACCTCTGGCGGCCATGTTATTAACTGGCTGCCTGAACAGTGCCGATAATGAAAACGAAGCAGGCGGGGAAAACGGCGAAAAGGCAAGATCTAAAAATATTTCATCGCGCGATTATAGCATCACCAAGGACAACTCATATAGTGATCTGTTCCTCGACAGCGCCGCACTGGTTGATTTTATAGCCCGCGATTCAGTGCCCGACTCCATTGCCCGGCGCATGACGAGCTTTTATAATGCCCGCAATTACCAGTTTGCCTGGTTTACCAGCGAAGGGTTTACTGAAGAAGCACAGGCTTTCTGGAACCTGTTCGATCATTATGTCACCTATTCGAGCGATACCACCCTGCACAACCGACCACTCGAAAAACGAATGAACCGGTTGCTCAGCGACACCCTGACCGTAAGCGCCAAAAACAAGACCTTCCTGCAAACTGAATTGCAATTGACGGAAAGTTTAATGCAATATGCCCTGAAGAACTTCGAGAAAGGGTATGTTAAGCGGAAAGAACTGGAACGGTTCGTGCCCATCAAAAAAGCAGATCCTATTCAACTGGCTGATTCTCTGTTATCGAAGAAGCATAAAGACAATAAATATTTCGAAGACATCAACGCCAATTATAAAGCGTTGAAAGACCAGTTGCAAAAATATCTCGACATCCATAAAAAAGGTGGTTGGCCGGCCATTCCTCCACAGGATAAACCTTTGAAAAAAGGCAGTTCGGGTCCCGATATCACCCTTATTAAAAAATACCTGGCTATTACCGGCGACCTGCCCGGCCACGACACCTCGGCGGTATTCAATGACACGCTGGCGCAAGGCATCACCCATTTCCAGGAACGATTCGGTTTGAAGGCCACCGGCACTTTAAATAAAGAAGTAATCAAGGAAATGAATGTGTCTGTGCGTGACCGCATTGAGCAATTGCTCATTAACCTCGGCCGCATGCGCTGGATGCCGAATCAGTCGAACGGCACGCTGATCCTGGTAAACATTCCGGAGTTTAATTTACATGTTTTAGAGAACGGCCGTAAAGTATTCGATATGAACGTGGTGGTTGGCAAGGAAGGGCACAGCACCATGCAATTTACCGGAACCATGAACCAGATCGTGTTTGCGCCTTACTGGAATATTCCACCTCGCATTGTTACGGAGGAAATTTTACCTGAAATAGAAAAAGATCCGGAGTACCTGGCGAAGAATGAAATGGAGGACCAGGGCGATAAAGATGGTGATGGTATTCCCGACATCAGGCAGCTGCCAGGCGAGAAAAACGCATTGGGTAAGGTCAAATTCCTTTTCCCCAACAGCTTTGATATTTACCTGCACGATACGCCGGCGAAAAGTTTGTTCAGCCGGAACAAAAGGGCATTCAGCCACGGCTGTATCCGGTTGGCCGATGCACAAAAAATGGCTGAGTACCTGTTACGCAATGATCCCGACTGGAATAGCGAAAAAATAGCGCAGGCTATGAATAGCACAGAACAAAAAGCGGTAAAACTGAAAGAAAAAGCGGAAGTGTTCATCACCTATTACACCGCCTGGGTAGATGATGCAGGGCGTTTGAACTTCAGAGATGACGTATATGGACACGACCAAAAGATAAAAGCGAAATTGTTTCGATTCAGCTAGTAGTAAACAGTTAGTGACCGGTGGGGTTAGTTCGTACGCATTAAAAGTTAATTAGAAAATTAAGGTTCCAGGCAGGTTGATTGTTTATTACTTAGACCTTTCTTTCTAAATCTTTACCCGATCTCTTCCTAACTGTGCGATTAAACGATTTACTGCTAATTGGGTAAAAAAATTTACATCCATGGTACAACCATTTTTGGCTTGTCGGAGATCAAAAAAAAAGAGCGGCCGCACAAAGTGCAGATGGGGAGCGGCCTTTAGCGTATAAAATTTCATTAATTAAGATTATTTTCTAATTGTAGCATGAGAATTGCTTTTACCTTTGTGTTTCACTTGTTACATTTTTTGGACTATGCGAATTGAAGTAAAGAAAAATATACACTTCACCAAGTTGGTGAAAGTGAACGGACGGTTGAAGGAATTTAACTTCAGGAAATTGGGTGGCCACAACGAGGGGCAATTTACGGTGGATGTAAGCGACGACAGGGGCAACCGCATCCTGTTCCGCATGCAAAAAGAACAAGAAGCCTGGAAAATACTGCCGCAACAATTGCCTAATTGGGTAATGGACAAAGAGACCACTTTTCATGACCTGATAGAGGAAGAGCTGCGCAATATGTAACGCATCGCCGCAAATCCCGATCCTTATCGGGACTGTTTCCCCCTCAAGCCTGGTCCCGGTAGCGGGAGCACCAGGTATGTATTGCCTACAATTCACTGCCAGTTACCGGATGCCGGATGCCAGTTACCGGTCGCCGGTTGCCGGTTTCCAGTCGCCGGTTACCAGTTACCGGGCGCCGGATTCCAGTTACCGGTTGCCGGTTTCCAGTCGTCCGTTACCAGTTACCAGTCGCCAGTTACCGGGTGCCGGTTACCGGATTCCAGTTACCAGTGCCAGTTACCGGGCGCCGGTTGCCGGTTTCCAGTCGCCGGTTACCAGTTACCAGTTACCGGGTGCCGGATGCCAGTTACTGGGCGCCGGTTACCATTGACCATTCACCATTGACCATTCACCATTGACCATTCACCATTGACCATTCACCATTCATCTCTCACTTTAGCCCTAATCTCCATATCATCACATTGGCGTTAAATTTCTACGCATTTAACAATGTTTTTCCCCAACCAGTTTTCATAATACATTGAGTGTCAATACAACCAGGCCGGGGCATCCTTTTTAATTGTATATAGTAAACATAGAATTATGAAACCGGCAAACAGATACAGTGGAAATAAGGACGTATATAAACATTATGAAGAAATAGCACTGATCACATTCGTACTGTTTTTGATCACTACTTTCGTGGCCTCCTGTATTTATATAGGCATCGATGGATTTTTAAGTAAATAACAACCGGCACGTTATCATATATTTTTACTCTAATCGCAGCAGCGCACAGCTCAACAAAAAAACGCAGAGAGTTTTACCTCCCTGCGTTTTGCATGTTAGTAGCTAAAGGGTATTATGAGTACAAATGCACGCTACTTAGTTGTAAAAAATACAGTTAATTGAATGGGCGTAGCAAGCCAGTCGCCGACAATTCAGGCCGCTACGCCCGAGGTAAGGAGTATGGATTAAACTAAAGACTTACAATATTTTTTAATACCGTTATACCGAACCAAAGAAATAGCTGTTGAATATTCCAAACGGGGAAAAGCGAAAAAGGCATGACTACAGAAGACACTATTCCTGAAATAGCCCTTCCTTAAAGAAGATTGTTCTTCATTTACAATAGATGAACTGCCACAGCATAAAAATAAAGAACGGATGGAAAAATGAACACGATGAAACACATCCGCTACTATCAGATAGGTTGCCTCACCAATCTTCTTCATAGGTTACAATTAGTCGACCACTGTATAACAAAAATGCTGCCACTTGTAAGGTTCTGTTAAAGTGGAGCGGCATTTTTTTTACTTCCTTGGCCTTTAATACCCAGTTTACTATATACGATAATCAATCTTTAAATTTAGATAGTAAATCTACGACGTGCGCGCTGTACTGAGTAGCAGGAAGTTTACACTTCAATTATTACTTACAAATTCGTCAACTTATAAACCGATCGATGTTAGCAACGTGATCAACTGATCAGCTTACTAACCTGCTCGCCCGATTGCAGTGCAGCTTCCACCGTTCCTCCATTGATGCCATCATAAAAAGCTTCACCCGCAAAATACAACGTGTTCTCAACAGGTTCGTTTAGGAGTGTCCGTGCTTCGGTCGTAAATAATTTATTAAAACTATAAGCGCCCAAACAAAATTCATTCGTTTGCCAGCGGGCTACATACGAAGCGGTCAACAGCGATCTTAATTTGTCTGAAGTAATAGAAAAGATGTTGGCCAGCGATTGCAATGCCTGTTCAATGATGGTTGTTTCATCAATAGCTTTAAAGCGGGTAGCCGGCGGCCCGCCTATCCAACCGGTTAGCAGCGTCGGTGCATCTGGCAGATTCGTCCACCAGGTTGGGATCACTTCTTCGCTGAATAAAAAGCCGATCTCCTTGTCATACTCCTGCCAGAAAGATGTTGAAAACTGTAGCATCACTTTCAGCACCGTTCCATAACCTATTTGCTGCCAGGCCTGGCAGTGTGCATCGATGGCGGGTTCAAATGAAACAGCCGTTGAATGGGAGCTATCTGCCAACAATACGCCCAGCGGTACTGCGATGATCGCCTGCTGCGCAGAAAATGTTTTTCCATCGGCAGTAATCGCTTCCACGTGGCCTTCCTGCCAGCGGATCGTTTTAACAATGCAGGAAGTATGTATAACACAGCCATTTGCTGTACAGGCATGCTGCAGGTATTCCGTCAATTGTTGATAGCCGCCGGCGATGCGGAACTGTTCTTCGTCTTCATGTTTCCATTCATCGCGTAAACCCAGCACACTCACCTGGTGAATATCAGCCACATCAAACCCTTCGGCAAACCGTTGTACCGATTGCCGCAATACAGCATATTTTTCTTCATGAAAATAGCGTTGCAGGAAATCGGCCAGGGTAAGATCTGTTTGCAAGCCTGCCATGCGGTGGATCAGTTCGTCCCAGCCTTCCACAAACTCTTCCTGCTCGTGCCATTGTCCATCTTTTACGCGGATCATTTTACCGGTCATCCGGTGATAAGTTCCTCCGAATTCTTTGAGCAATTGCATGGTCAATGACAGCCGGCCATGAATGAATTCGGCGCCTGCTTCGATGGGTTTTATAAAACCGGGAGGTTGTATGGAATGAATTCTTCCGCCAATGCGGTCATTGGCTTCCAGTAAAGTTACAGGATGTCCGGCCGCGGATAATTTACGTGCCGCCATTAATCCGGCTGCACCTGCTCCGATGATGAGAATAGAATTGCGCATTGTTCTTAACATGTAAGATTCCTGATGCAAAAAGAATGCGAAGGGCAAAAACCCTGAAACCTGCGCCCTGAAACCAGTACCTTGTAACCTGTAACACGCTCATTACTTCAAGATCGGCTTCAACACCTTCAGCGATCCATCAATTTTCTCCGTAACGTTCAACCCCAATATTTTTGCGATGAGTGGATACACATGCACGTTCTCGAATGCCTCGATCTGATGGGCTTTTTTAAACGCAGGCCCCCAGGCATAAAAGGTAGCCTGCATTTCAGGCAGGGCATTATCGAACCCATGTTTGCCCGCCAGTTGAAATCTGCGTTTGCGGAAACTGAATGATCTGGGCGCCCGGGGTACGAGAATGATGTCGCCAATACGCTGATACCAGTCATCTGCGGCCCCATAATGCCAGCGGGCCGGAACTTCTTTCGCTAGATAAACATCATAATCAACAGCCTGTTGTTTCAGAGCTTTGTAAGCGGGTTGCACATCCCTGGCATTGTAGGCATACATATGCACCAGCACATCGCCATCGGGCACTTTGAATTTAGTAGTATCAATGGCAGACGGCATGGGCAGGAGATTGACAGTGTCTGCGTTTATCATACCGTGATCGCTCAGGAAAATGTAATTCACCGGAAGTTTTAACGAATCTGTCATGCGTACCAGTTTACCAATGCTTTCATCAACAAAATGCACGGCCTCTTCCGTTTGCCTGGCATCCGTACCATACATATGTGCTTCATGATCTACCTGCGGCAGGTAAAAAGTAATAAAATGCGGCCGCTTGTCTTCGGGCAGCGTTAACCATTCTTTCACGGTCTGAATGCGGGTATCAATATCAATGGAGTCATTATAGCGATAATAATAGGTTGGGCGAACGCCTTTTACCGCTGTTTCGGAACCCACCCAATAAAAACTGGCTGTTACCATTTGCTGCTGTTCGGCCAGCACCCATAACGGCGTACCGCCATACCAGCTGCTATCTTCCACCGCTTTGCGATTTCCAATGCGATAGATCTCTTTTCTTTTTTTATCGTAAAAAGTATTATCAACGAGTCCGTGATGAGCGGGATACAATCCGGTAACCAGTGTATAATGATTGGGAAAGGTTAATGAAGGATAAGAAGGGATCATGGCTTTGGCTGCCACGCCACTGCTGCGCAATTGCTGCAGGTGCCTGGCCTCGAATTTATCGGCGAAATCATTGCGGAATCCATCGGCCGAGATGAGGATCACATAAGGCTTTTGCTGTTGCTGGGGGCTATTGCTTCGGCCAGGTACAATATGCTGGCTTATGTCTACCTGGGCCAACAACATCACCGGGAAAAAAAGGGTCAACAGTACAGTAAATACTCTCATGTGTTTTTGTTTGATTGCAAAAGTAAATAGGTTAATACTACTTTGTATTATGGTTTTTTAAACAATTGAACGTTGAACCCAATAAACGTGATGTGTCAGTTACCGGTTACCAGTTGCCGGTTTCCAGGTCTTAAGGCGGAATGTCCGCATGTAATCAGCCTGCTATTAATTTAAACTCCTGGCAACTGGTACCTGGTAACTGGTGACCGGTAAGTTCAGGATGGTTGTGCCGCTATCTCCTACTAACTTCCTTATCTATCCGTACTTCATACAACGATTGCCAGCAACCCAACCAGTTGGAAAACGATGATCCCGATGATTTTCTAACTAAAAAACAGCCATATGAAGTTCGCATTTACTCTTCTAGCGAACAAGGGTATCTTATGCCCTTTTCGCACCCGCCTTTCTCATGCAACCAGCCCTTATTTATGTTGTTTTCTTTTGCTTCTGCTCCTTGCATCCGGGCGGCTGACCGCCCAAAAGCAAATGGAACGGTTAAACCGCGGTGTGGTGGCCGTACGCACCAGCAGCAGCCAGGTATATATTGGCTGGCGCCTGTTCGGCAATGACCCGGCAGGCATCGGATTTAACGTGTATCGTAACTCTACCCTCCTGAATGCAACGCCCATCACCAATTCAACCAATTACGTCGACAACATCTCCACCAACAGCGCCTATACCGTTCGACCCGTGATCAATGGCGTTGAACAGGCAGCCTCAGAAGCAGCCAGTGTATGGTCGCAAAATTACCTGAATATTCCGTTGCAGATACCGGCCGGCGGCACTACGCCCTCCGGGGAAGCATACACCTACAACGTGAATGACTGCAGCGTGGGCGACCTGGATGGTGATGGTGATTATGAATTTATTGTTAAATGGGATCCCTCCAATGCCAAGGACAATTCACAATCAGGCTATACCGGTAACGTCTATCTCGACGCTTACCAGATCAACGGTACCCGCCTCTGGCGGATCAACCTGGGCCGCAATATTCGCGCAGGCGCGCACTACACACAATTCCTGGTATATGATTTCGATGGCGATGGCAAAGCGGAACTGGCGTGTAAAACCGCCGATGGTACGGTTGATGGCGCAGGTACGGTCATTGGCAGCGCCAGCGCCGATCATCGCAATGCAAGCGGTTATATTCTCACCGGTCCGGAATACCTGACCGTCTTTAACGGACAAACCGGCGCCGCCATGGCAACCACCAATTATTTACCGGCGCGGGGTACGGTATCGAGCTGGGGTGATAACTATGGCAACCGGGTCGACCGTTTCATTGCCGCTGTAGCTTACCTCGATGGTCAGCGACCGAGTATGGTCTTTGGCCGCGGCTATTATACCCGGATGGTGCGGGTGGCCTGGGACTGGCGCAATGGTTCGCTTACCCACCGCTGGACCTTCGACAGCAATACATCGGGTAACAGCGCCTATGCCGGTCAGGGTAATCACCAGATGACCGTAGGCGATACTGATGGCGATGGCCGTGATGAAGTGTTCAACGGTTCCAGCGCTGTAAATGACAATGGCAGCGGTATGTGGGTAAATGGACTCGGTCATGGCGATGCGCTGCACATGAGCGATATGAACCCCGACCGCGCCGGCCAGGAAATATGGCAGCCGTACGAATCGCCTGGCAGCAACGGACAAATAGGCGCCGCCCTGATCGATGCCCGCACCGGCGCCCGCATTTTCACCGTTGCGGAAGCATCTTCTGATGTAGGCCGTGGCCTCGCAGCAGATGTTGATCCCCGTTACAAAGGATATGAAATGTGGGCCTCGCGCGGCAACCTGTACACTTGCACAGGTACCAGCATTACTACGGCTAAACCCTCTATAAATTTTGCAGTTTGGTGGGATGCCGACCTGCAGCGCGAACTGCTCGATAATATTTCCATCACCAAATGGAATTACAGCAGCAACAACTCCAGCACCCTCTTAACCGCCAGCGGCTGCGCCAGCAATAATGGTACGAAAGCTACTCCTGCCCTGTCGGGTGATGTGCTCGGCGACTGGCGCGAAGAAGTGATCCTACGAACAACAGATAACAGCGCCCTGCGCATCTTCACAACGACCACAGTTGCTTCAAACCGCATTTATACTTTAATGCACGATCCGCAATACCGCGTGGCCATTGCCTGGCAGAATGCAGCATATAACCAGCCGCCGCACCCGGGCTTTTATTTGGGCGGTGATATGCCGGCCCCACCGGTACCCAATATCTACTTTCCCGGCAGCAGCAGCGGCTCTACCGTTACCATACAGGAGAACACCACCGGTTTTTGCAGCGTAGATGGCACCATCGATAACAACAATGCCGGTTTTACGGGCACCGGCTTCTGCAATAGCAGCAATGCCGCCGGCAGTGGCATTAACTGGCGCATATCAGCGCCTGCGGCCGGCAGTTATACCATCAGCTGGCGTTATTCCAATGGAGGCGGCAGCGACCGGCCGGCGAGTCTGCTCCTGAACGGCAGCACTGCTGCTGCATCGATCAGCTTTCCGGCTACTGCCGACTGGACCACCTGGACCTCCGCTTCAACGGTTGTAAATCTGAACGCGGGTAATACCGATATCAGGCTGCAGGCCACCGGCGCCGGTGGTTTGGCCAATATCGATAACATCAACATCCAGGGGGCGGCCGCCGTAAGCGGCGTCAGCTGTGCAGCTGTTGTGACTGCTAGCACGAACCTCACTGCGGCCAGCGCCAGTGACATCAGCATTGCGCCCAACCCCAGCAGCTATGCTTTTATCGTGAATGCTCCGGGTAATTTCAGGTACGGCGTGTATGATCAGTTGGGACGGCTGGTAGAAAAAGGGAACGGACAATTCAAAACGCAGATCGGCCAGCGGTTACCATTGGGAACTTATACGGTGCAAATTGAAATGGGCAATAAGCGGGAAACCATAAAGATCATTAAAGCAAATTAGCAAATGGCAAATGAATACACCGCAACGCGGCGAATACAAACGAAATAAACGTGAACGCGGCGGTAATGGCAATACAGAAGATGCCATGCAGGCGGTGCTACATCAGCACCGTCTTTTATTTTTACCAACAATTAACTTTAAACTGTGAACTTTAAACTATGAACTTTAAACTTTAATATATTAGCAAATTATGATGGTAACTTTTACCACAACTTTACTCCAATTTGAACAGCAGGGTGAAAAAACCGGCTGGACCTATATTGAAATACCGGCTGATCTTGCGCAGAAGTTAAAGCCCGGTAATAAAAAGACATTTCGCGTTAAAGGTAAACTCGACAATTTTGCTATTAAAGCAGCGGCTGTGATGCCCATGGGCGGTGGAAATTTTATTCTGCCCATCAATGCCACTATGCGAAAAGGTATTGGAAAACGTAAAGGTGCGATGGTAAAAGTACAGTTACAGGAAGACAAAGCCGAAGTGCCAATAAACGCAGAATTACTGGAATGTTTACAGGATGACCCCGATGCGCAGGCCCATTTTAATAAATTATCGAAAAGTCACCAGCTTTATTTCAGCAAATGGATCGATAGCGCCAAAACCGAAGCTACCAGGACCAACCGGCTCGCCCGAACGCTGATCGCGCTGGGAAAAGGATGGGATTATGGGCAAATGCTGCGGGCGGGCAAGCAGGATAAAGAGGGTCTATAGCTACCAGACGGTACAAAGTACCTGTTTAGCTATTAAAAATGAACAGACTAGCCCGTCTACACAATGCAAAATGTTGTAACATATTTCAATTCTAATATACTGCCGTTCTAAATTCTGCGTTATATCTTTACTGCGGGATAAGTACTATTCCGCGAGCTTTGTATGTAAAGTATTAATAATAACAGTATCTTTTTATAATAAAAAAACCTTTTTACCTGTTTTTAAATTAGTTAATTTACTAATTTGCCGCAGCTTACTAATACCCTATGATGAATTATAATCTACTTTCTGTAAAATGTACATTGGTCGTGCCTGGTATAGCGGTTCTACTGCAACAAGGTAATTGCGCGCTCCCATTCATCATTCAATTTAGTGGCTCACACAGCATAGGTAAACTTACCGCATAACATGCGTAAGCCGGTTATTGCGGTAATACACATAAAACAGAACTGTAACTGAAGCTCTTTTACAATCAACATTATTAACGCAAAAAATTATATCAGTTCGATAGTCGTAAAAAACTGTAACAACATTACAAGTGAAAAATGGTCCATGATAAGTGCAACAATGGGTTTCCGGAATATCCGCGATGCTCCGCCGGATAAAACCAGCGCCCCTAAACGAATGAAAATGTGAACTTTTAAAACAATAATGGTTTCAATTATTTTTATCAATCATTTTTAAAAACCGTTCTATGATAAGTAAGTGTTCCCTAACCACACTTCTGCTCATCATCTCCGCAGTCACCTTCGGTCAAAGCCAGGTTGACGGAGTATGGAAAACCCAGGACCAAAAGGATAGCCTGTTAGTAAGCGCAAGCGGACAAAGCAATCCCGCAGTATTTGTTTATTTTCCCAGCAAAGCCAAGTTCTTACCATTTACGATCAACGGTAGCGAACTGGTACACTATGAGCCAGATGCCTCCAAGATGTCATTGAGTTTGTCGGCCGATGGAAAAACCATTACCGATGCCAATGGTGGTGCCAAGAAAGTGTATTCAAAAGTTTCTTCCCATTCACCTGTAAACAGCAAAACGGTTGCTGCTGGTCCGGATGATTTCTTTGATTTCAGCACCAGCAATTATTACGCAGGTATCAACTTCTATCTTTCATCACACCCGGGCCTGCCATTTATGCCCAATCCAGCTTTTATCACCAGGAAAAAAGTGAAAGAAGTAAAGATTGAAAAATTCTTTGCTCGTGTAAGCGGCGGTGGTGGCGTATCGGTTCAGAAAGAATATGATCTGGTATACAATTTCAATTCCAGCGGACAGATCACCAGCGTACAGGTAATACCTTTCGGCGGCGGTCAGGAAACTGATACATGGAATTACTCTTACAATGGCGACAAGCTGCAAAAGATCAGCACACCTGGCAGAGTATTACAATTCGACAATGATAACTGGGAAGTAGATGCCCGTCAACAGAAAAAGGTGCCGTTCATTTTCCCTATGTGGGAGTACAATGGCGACTCAAAACCACGCACTGCTACCCTGCCCTATATGACCGGCGCTCCTCTTAATGAATATTATTACACTGGCAATCAGCTGACCAAGATATGTTCAAAAGACGTAAGCGAACCGAACATTCTGGAGCATTGCACAGAATACAGCTACAAGGATGGAATTCCGGTAAAAATAGTAGAAACAAAGCGAAGCAAATAAGTGTTAACCACTTACTATCATAATGAAAAAAGTCCCGGTTATCCGGGACTTTTTTCATTCAGGGCATTGCTGTTACCGGTACGTCGGCGGGTAAAATCAACATCCTATATTTAACGAAAAGGCCACAACAATTTCTATTTTCCACATGTTGTGTATAAGTAACTTTACTAAAATGCTGTTCTAAATAATTATATTTGGAATAGACGACATCAGAAGATATCAGGACACTTTCCTGTATTTGTGAAACTTAAACTGAAGAGCATTGACAGAAACAATCATTAGCCTTGAAACTGTAAACCCTATAGAGTTTTTCGGTGTAAACAACGGAAAACTGGATATTCTCAAAAAGAAATTCCCGCTTTTAAAAATTCTTTCAAGAGGAACCCAAATAAAATTGAGCGGCTCGCCGGAACAGGTGGAAAGCGCCAAGGAAAAAATTGAACTGATCGTTCAATACCTGGAGCGCAACGGCCACATGAGCGAGAACTATTTTGAGCAGATCCTGGGCGGCGACGATGCCGAAACAGTTGACAATTTTATCGACCGCAATCCCAACGACATCCTTGTTTTTGGCCCCAACGGTAAAACCGTACGGGCCCGCACCATCAACCAGAAAAAACTGGTGCAGGTGGCTGAAAAAAATGACATCGTGTTTGCGATTGGTCCCGCCGGTACCGGTAAAACCTATACCGCGGTAGCCCTGGCCGTTCGGGCGTTGAAAAACAAAATGGTCAAAAAGATCATTCTTACCCGCCCGGCCGTGGAAGCCGGTGAAAGCCTGGGTTTTCTGCCCGGTGACCTCAAAGAAAAGATCGACCCGTATCTGCGCCCGTTATATGATGCGCTTGACGATATGATCCCTGCCGACAAGCTTGGGTATTATATGAGCACCCGCGTAATTGAAATTGCGCCCCTCGCCTATATGCGGGGACGTACGCTCGATAATGCGTTCATCATATTGGATGAGGCCCAGAACTCAACCGATCTTCAGTTGAAGATGTTCCTTACCCGTATCGGCGCCAATGCCAAGGCCATCATTACCGGTGATTTAACGCAGATCGACCTGCCTAAAAATCAACGCAGTGGTCTTGAAAAAGCCGTGCGCATCCTGAAAAATATCGATGGCATCGCCCATATCGAACTGGATGAAGAGGACGTAGTACGTCACCGCCTGGTAAAAGCCATTATCAAGGCTTACGACCGCGATCACCGCGAGAACGAGCCGGACCAGGATATTCAAACACACTGGCGCAACAGAAAATAACACACTGAATTACGATTTCTGATTTCGGGATTTCGGGATTGCGAGATTTAATGCTCTCCAAGCTCGGGGTCCCGAAACCATTTTTACGATTTCTGATTTCGGGATTTCGCGATTTCGGGATTTCGCGATTTTGGGATTTCGCGATTTCGGGATTTCGGGATTTCGGGATTTCAGGAATTTAAGTTTTATTACAGACCTCAGTGTTGAACAAATCAGAAATCTCAAAATCTCAAAATCAGAAATTGCCCCATATAGTTTATTTTTGTTGATTATGAAGAAATTAATTGCCAGTTTTTGCCTTTTGGCTACTTTATCCTGTAATTCAGGCGATGCAGCAGCGTATAAAAAAGCAGAAAATGCGCAGGATGCCGGCACCCAGTTTATCCGCGCTTCACTGGATGGAGATTACAGTAAAGCCTCCTTTTATTTATTGAAGGATTCTACCAATCTATTGCTGTTCGAAAAACAACAGGCCAATTATAAACAATTGAGCAGCAAAGAAAAGAGCCAGTACAAGAACGCCGCCATCAGGCCGGTGGCCATTACGTCTGAAAACGATTCAACCGTTCAATACAATTATTACCATACATCCAATCCATCAGATACTACAACCCTGCGGATCGTTCGCCAACAGGATACCTGGCTGGTTGATCTGAAATCGATCATAAAAATGTAGGCATGCTCTGGAAAAATATTTTACTGGTAGGTTTGGGAGGGAGCCTGGGCAGTATTGCACGTTTTTTGTGTCAGAAATACATTTATGCGTGGCATCCGCACCCTTTTCCCTTCGGAACCATGATAGTAAATATTGCCGGATGTTTTATAATTGGTTTACTTTGTGCCCTGGCCGATAAAGGTAACCTGTTCACACCTGCGTGGCGTATATTGCTCACCACAGGATTTTGTGGCGGATTTACCACCTTCTCAACGTTTGCTTACGAGAACATTAGTCTCCTCAGAAATGGCGATATAATGTATTTCATGCTGTATACAGCTGCCAGTGTCATCCTCGGTTTGCTGGCCACCTGGCTGGGGATGTTATTAGTCGGTGCTTAGTTAACTGACGATTGACCAATTTGCCATATGAAGCAGAACTTATTATAGATTTGCTTAAATTTTAAACACAATATGATAACTGTTTCCCATCCCTGGCATGGCGTGCCTCCTGGTGATCAGGCTCCACGGATTGTAAATGCAGTCATTGAGATTCCGCAGGGTTCCAGGGCTAAATATGAGATCGATAAGGACAGCGGCTTATTAAAGCTCGACCGCATCATTTATTCTTCTTTCTACTATCCGTGTAATTATGGGTTTATACCGCAAACCTATGGCGACGATAAAGACCCACTCGATATACTGGTAATCACTTCTCAACCCGTACAGGCATTGTGCCTCATGGAAGCCAAGGTGATCGGCGTTATGCAAATGATCGACGGTGGCGATGCCGATGACAAGATCATTGCCGTAGCAGCCAATGACCCCAGCGTAAAACACTATAATAACATTGAAGAAATACCGCCGCATTTCTTTGATGAATTACGCCACTTCTTCCAGGAGTATAAAACACTTGAAAATAAAACGGTACAGGTAAATGAGTTCGGCGATAAAGCCAAAGCGCTCGCCATTATTGAAGACGCATTGAAACTATACAAAGAGAACTTCCGAAAATAATCAGCCGATGTGCTAATTTGCTAATGTGCTAATTAGCTAATTACAATACAAAAAGCTGTTGCTACGCAACAGCTTTTTGTATTTGTATTCATTAGCACATCAGCTAATTAGCACATTAGCTAATCAGCTAATTAGCTAATCGTTTAATGATCCGCAGCTGATGCGTTCTTACGCCGGTTTCTACATTCACGATACCGGCATTATCAATTTTATCGATACGCACATTACCGGAAGAATGAATGATCTCATGATCGTTCAGCAGGATGCCAACATGTGTGATGCGTCCTTCGGCATTGTCAAAAAAAGCAAGGTCGCCACAGCGGGCCTCCTGCAAAAAGCCCACTACTTCGCCCTGCGTGGCCTGTAAATAAGCGTCGCGCAGCAGGGGAATATTAAAGAACCGGAACACCATCTGCGTGAAGCCGCTGCAATCGACCCCAAATACCGACCTGCCGCCCCACAGATACGGCGTATTTAAAAATAATTCAGCCCTTTCCCTGATCATTTCGGCTTGCGGTTTGGCGCCATTGGCATGCCATGTGGCTGCATCGCGGTAATCGAGCTGCAATACACCTGAGAGCTGTTGCCGGTTCAAATCATTCAGCACTGGTATTCCCAAAGGTATATGAGCCATTTTATTATTGATGGTAATCCTGCTGATCCATGCTGCTGTATAAAACTGCGATTCGTTGTTTTTCGTCCAGGTATCGATGAGCGCCAGCTGGCTGCGCTGGCACCAGCCTTCATAACCATCGTACAGGCACTGTATTTTGATGAAATCCTTTGCTTCTTCCAGCACAAGTGCTGCTTCTGCCAGTAACAACTGACTGATCATTTCACTTTTGTGCGCCGCCTCGGCCCGTAAAGGCGCTACCGGTACTTTGCAAACAGCGTATGACATAGATCCCTTTTGATTTGAAAGCAAAAATATATCACTCATAAAAAATCCAAGAACCAAATATCAAGAACCAAATAAATTCCAAGAACCAAAGATCAGGAACCAAATAAACTCCAAAATCCAAATTCTAAGGATTTTATTATTGCGATTTGGATTTATTCTCTGGATATTGAGATTTGTTATTTGGGTTTTATTCTTTGGTTCTTGGGATTTGAGATTTGGAATTTATTCTTTGGTTCTTGGGATTTGAGATTTGGAATTTATTCTTTGGTTCTTGGGATTTAGGATTTATATCAAGACACTCAATAAAGAAACAACAATTCCGTTAAGGGATGGCATCAAATATTTGTGGAACTTTGAACAGTTTGCATCTCAATAGTAAGAAAACAGCATTTTCGCATAGTGAAACCAGACCCTAATTCACATATCAGCGATCAGCAATTGCTCAACTCCTTTTATACCAGTCGCGACAACCACTGGCTGGGGATCTTACTGCAACGTTATACCCTTTTATTACTGGGTGTGTGCATGAAATACCTCAAAAATGAGGAAGAGGCAAAAGATTGTGTTCAGCAGGTATTTCTGAAAGCCATTACCGAACTGCATAAGTACAAGGTGGAATATTTCAAAAGCTGGCTGTATATGGTGGCCAAGAACCATTGCCTGATGAAACTGCGCGATAAACAGGCCCGTACACCGGCAGAGATAAGGGACGAAATGGCCATTCCGCAGGAAGAAGAACCCGGACTGGCGCCTCACCTCGAAAAAGACCGCCAGCTGGAGCTGATGAACGATTGCCTGCAGGAACTGAACAAAGAACAAAAACAGTGCGTAACTTTGTTCTACCTTGAAAAGCGCTCGTACAACGAAATAGCCGATATCACCGGCTTTACGCTCATGCAGGTCAAAAGCTATATTCAGAACGGCAAACGGAACTTAAAGATCTTACTGGAACGAAAACTAAACCAATCCTGAAAACACCGGTCTAATGAACATATACTGGCGACATGAACAATGAATAACGATCTACTGAACATATTATCCAATAGTAATAAAGACATTGACAACCAGAAGTTGATGGACTACCTGAGCGGCAAGCTGTCGGAACAGGAGAAACATGAAGTGGAAATGTGGATGGTTGACAATGACTTTGAAAATGAAGCCGTGGAAGGACTCCAGCAAATGGCCGGCAATAAAAAGCTGGAAGGATATGTTGATCAGCTGAACAAAGAATTACACCAGTATATCAGACAAAAAAAAGACCGCCGCGAAAAAAGAAGGATCAACAACGGATTCTGGGTGTATGTTTCCATCGTCTTCATACTTATTATCATTATTCTCGCCTATATGGTCATCAGCAGACTGTAGTTCACAGTTCAAAGTTCACAGTTCAAAGTTCAAAGTTTAAAGTTCACAGTTCATAGTTTACAGTTCCGGCCGGTCAATAAACGATCTTATCCGGCTTCTCATTCCATTCCTGAAAGACTTTCCCTGCATGCTCCCTTCCGAGGTTAACCATTTCAATTACCCGGTCATGCAGTGGGGCGGTTAATTCTCTATAAATAAGCGAATCATCGAACCCAACAGCGGCGGCATCGTGCCGCGTAGCGCCATAATACACTACTTTAGGTCGCGCCCAGTAAATAGCACCCATACACATGGGACAGGGTTCACAGGAAGTGTATATTTCGCAATCGGTGAGCTGAAAGGATTGTAAATTCTTACAGGCATCGCGAATAGCCACTACTTCTGCATGTGCCGTTGGATCGTTGGAACTGGCCACGCTGTTACATCCCTGGCCAATGATCGTATCACCTTTTACAATAATACATCCAAAGGGCCCGCCTACTCCATCGTTCATGCCCTGCCGGGCCAGGTCAACAGCCGCCTGCATAAATTGTAGTTCACGATCGGTCATAATACTTTCATTTGCTATCAAATTTAATTAAAAAGACGGAAGGCTCACCATTCACCATGCACCATTGACCACCATTGACCATTGCCGCTTTTTCCTGTACCTTGTGCTTATGACAAAAAGAATCCTCCTGTTCCTGGCCATACTAACTGTTTCGCATACATATGCCCAAAAGATCCATTATGTAGTTTCTTTTCCCAATATCGTTCATCATGAAGCGAACATCAGTGTGGCTGCTTCCCAACTGCCTGCCGGTAAAGCCATCTTCCGCATGAGCCGTTCTTCCCCCGGCCGATACGCCACACATGAATTTGGCAAAAATGTATATGATGTAAAAGCGTTCGATCAACAGGGCAAGGCCATTACTGTCAACCGGATCGATGGCGATGTTTATGAGGTGCCCAAACAAAACGGTTATGTAAAAATTGAATATACCTTGTATGCCGCTTATCCCGATGGCACTTACTCGGGCATCGACCAAAGCAGCATACACTTGAATATGCCCTCTGCCTTCCTATGGATCAAAGGATTCGACAAAGCGCCTATCACCGTTACTTTCAATATACCCACTGATAAAAAATGGACGATCGCCACGCAGTTAAAACCTACGAACAATCCGCATGAATTTACTGCACCGGGTTTGCAATACTTCATGGATTGTCCCACCAAGATCGGTAACCTGCACTGGAAAGAATGGACCCTGAAAAATCCAAATGGTCAGAACTATACTTTCCGCCTGGCGCTGGAAGCACAGACTACCGATTCATTGGCAGCAGCATTTGCGGCCAAAATCAAACGCATTACAGAAGAAGAACAGGCGATCTTTGGCGAGGTACCCGCTTTTGATTACGGCACTTATACTTTTATTGCCAGTATTAATCCTTATGTAGAAGACGATGGCATGGAGCATCGCAATTCAACGATGATCTGCATTCCCACTCATTTCGATGGTAGTAATTACCTGTTGGGTGTTTTTGCCCATGAGTTCTTCCATTGCTGGAATGTAGAACGCATTCGTCCGAAAACCCTGGAACCTTTCAACTTTGAAAAAAGCAACATGAGCAGCGAGCTGTGGTGTGCAGAAGGCTTTACGCAGTATTATGGCGACTTATCCCTTTGCCGCGCAGGATTGAAACCTTTGGAAGCACTGATGTTCTCGCTGGCCGGTTTAATAAACGCCAAAGAAGTGGCAGCCGGCGCCAAACGGTTCTCCCCCGTCGAAATGAGCCGTCATGCCGTTTTTGTAGATGCAGGTGTTTCGGTGGACCGCGCGAATTATGCTAACATGTACAGCTCTTATTATCCTTATGGCGGCGCTGTTGCACTGGCCCTGGACCTGCAATTGCGCTCGCAATTCAAGCTCTCATTAGATGATTACATGACCGCCTTATGGAAACGTTTTGGTAAAACGGAGATCGCTTATACAGTTCCGGCACTGGAAGCTGTGCTGGCTGAACTTACCCGCGATAAAGCTTTTGCCAGGAATTTTTTCGCCAGCTATGTCTACGGCCACGAATCATTCAATTATGCACCGCTGTTGGAAAAAGCCGGTTTGGTCCTGAAAAAACAAGCTGCCGGTAAAGCCTGGGTTGGACAGGTAAACTTTAAGGAAGGCTCAACCATTATCAGCAACAATACTGTAGCCGGCACCCCGCTGTATAATGCCGGACTGGATTTTCAGGACGAGATCGTGCAGCTCGACGGCAAACTGGTAGCTACTCCCAATGATTTCAGGGACATCGTGAACAGCCATAAACCTGGTGACGTAATTGCGGTTCAGTATAAACACCGGGGTGATATCAAAGAAACGAACATCACGCTCGCAGAGAACCCCGCTTATGCGCTGATGACGTATGAGCAAAGCGGTTTGACAGTAACCAAAGAAATGCTGGCTTTCAGGAAGAGCTGGCTGGGAACGAAAACGGCAATTGACAATCGACAATCGGGAAACGCAGACGTGAAACGGCAGACGGCAGACGGCCAATAAGCAATAGACAATCGTCAATCGACAATCGACAAACCGACAATAGCCAATAGGCAGTTGGCAGTTGGCAGTAAATGCAGGCGGCAGGAGTTCAGTTATTAATTTGAAATATAGCGAGCCCATTCACCATTGACCATTCACCATTCACAATTGACCATTCACCATTCACCATTCACCATTTTTCCCCATAGTTTGCCATTTTTAATAATGTGTTTACCTTTCCCGTCCAAAACACTGCGTATGAAAAAAATTGCCTGCCTGATGGGAGCCTGTTATTCCCTCTTTTCGTGTAAACCACCCATTTACAGTTATGTCCCGGCAACCATGAACACAACGGCCTATAGCCGGGCCGGCGAAGGGCAGTTCGGATTTATGTTCGGATCTCCCGGCATCGCGGCAAAAGGAGGCGTTGCCATAACCAGGAACATCAGTGTAAATGCATGGGGAGCTACCCTGCCCTCCGGCAACGATGATTATGGCAGCAGGGAAGCCGAATTTTCGCTAGGCATACAAACCAATCCGAACCACAACAATGGCGTTACAAGCTTCTACCTGGGCATGAGCACCGGCAGTAATGAAAAGAAAAGAACGGAGTTAGACGGAAATTTCTACCGCACCTTCCTCCAGATACAACGGTCTGCCATTGATAAACCATTGGGCAGCGCCCGCCTCGACGCCCAGTTTGGACTCCGCGTAAATTATATATCGTATGAAGGCAACAGGGGTGATCTGCCTTTTAATGATTACCGTTGGTATTATGAGCCTTATTTTGGCATCAACGTCGGTGGCAAGAATGTGCGCTTTGAACTGTTACAGGGAATTGCTTTTAAAAACACCGGTGAATGGAATCACGGCCTACGGATATTTCCGTATTTCGGCCATATCGGGATGTTAGTGAAGATCCGGAAACATAGAGAAGCGGTGAGTCAGGGAAAGTCGCCATGGTAAAGAAATCGGCAAACGGCAGACGTGAAACGGCAAACGGCAAATCAATCGGCAATCGTCAATCGTCAAACGGCAGACGGCAGACGTGAAACGGCAAACACGCTAATCATAACGCTCACTTTATTCCGACGCCTCATTAACTGAATAACTCAATAACTGAATAACTCAATAACTGAATAACCCAATAACTGAATAACTCAATAACTGAATAACTCAATAACTGAATAACTCATCAACCAGCCTTTGCCAGCACATCGAGTATCTTCCTTAGTTCTTCCTCGTTAGCAATATACCAGGGGCCTGCATCTGTGATAGCCGGGTTGCGGAAAGTTACCGGGTCGGGCGCGGTTATTCGGGCAGAGGTATGAAATTCGGTTGCCCCTGTTCCATCGATCAGGGTTTGAATATTGCCCGAACGCACGCCGGCTCCGGGCATTATAATAATGCGGCCGGCAGCCTGTTGTACCAGTTGCCCCAGCAGCGCCATACCTTCAGGCGCAGTCGATTGTTGTCCACTCGTTAAAATGCGCTCACATCCGCAGTCGATGATTTCTTCCAGCGCCTGTAAAGGATCGGGTGTGGCATCGAATACGCGGTGACAGGTTACGCCCATCGGGTAGGCCCATTCAACGATTCGCTTCAAACGTTCTGTGTCTATCTCGCCATTCTGTTTGTGCACACCGGTTGAAATACCATCGCAGCCCAGTTGTTTGCACAACAGGATATCCTGTTTTATCACAGCAAATTCATCTTCATCGTAAAAGAAGTTACCACCGCGCGGCCTGATGATCGGGTATAAGGCAATGCCGATCTTCTCACGGGTTAGTTTAATGGTTCCATACGAAGGCGTAGTGCCGCCATCTGCCGGGTTCTCGCATAATTCTACCCGCCTCGCTCCAGCCTTTTCGGCAATGACAGCTGATGGTAAATTGAATGCGCAAACTTCTAATATGTGAGGCATGGTTGTTATTGTCTATCGATTAATTGAAACATATTTGGTCCAATGGAACAGTTGCAGGTTACAAGATACAGGTACCGGGTACCGGTTTCCGGTTCGCGAGGCCCTGCATTTCAAACTGCCTGAAAGTTGTCAGGCTGTCCCGATTTTTTGCCCCGTAACAGGTAACCGGCAATTGCTTTACCCTGAAACCTGCAACCTGGAACTTGTAACAGCTTATTAACTAGTATACACTTTTAGCCTGAACCAACTTCTCTTCCTTGCCCGTTCTCACGGCATACGTAAACCCTTTCTGCAGGGCATAACCGCCGTATTGTCCTTTTTTATTCAGGGCAATGAATCCTATCTGCAGGGTCTTTGCTTTTGAAGGATTCCGGCTGATGATCCGCTCTACCGCTTTTTTACAGGCCGCTTCCGGCGCATGCCCCTGCCGCATCAACTCCACTACTAGATGAGAACCTACAATACGGACCACTTCTTCGCCAACGCCTGTTGCAGTAGCCGCGCCAATTTCATTGTCCACATACAAACCCGCACCTATAACCGGCGAGTCCCCTACCCGGCCATGCAATTTGAACGCCATACCGCTGGTGGTACAGGCGCCGCTGCAATTGCCACTGGCGTCCATGGCGATCATGCCGATCGTATCATGATTGTTCGCTCCACCAGGCATATCACCGCCGGGTGCTGGTTTATGCAACTTGTTTTCTATATTAATGATGGGTTCGTACTTTGAGGTCTTCAACCATTCTTTCCAGGCCTTTTCGCTTTCAGGCGTCAACAGGTTCTCTTTCTGAAAACCATTGGCCAACGCAAATTGCAGGGCGCCGTCGCCTGCCAGTATCACATGCGGGGTCTTTTCCATAACCAGCCGTGCAACCGAAATCGGGTGCTTTATATGCTCCAGGCACATCACGGAGCCACAATTATAATTTTCATCCATGATGCAGGCATCGAGGGTAACACGTCCGTCACGATCGGGCAAACCACCATAACCAACCGATTGATTATTGGAATCTGCTTCAGGAATCTTTACACCGGCTTCTACGGCATCCAATGCACGGCCCCCTTTGCCTAGAATAGTCCAGGCTTCGGCGTTCGCTTCCTTGCCAAAATCCCAGGTTGATAAAACGATGGGCTCATTTTTAATGGTTGGATAGTGCGTATCTGATTGAGCCATTAGTTTCTTTCCGGTAAACAGTCCCAATGAACCAAGGAATGATGTCTGTAAAAATTTCCTACGCGTTGACATGGTTGTATTAGTTAATAAGTTAACGGGTTGATGAGTTAACCAGTTAACGAATTAACTTGTCAACTTTTCAACTTACATTTAAGCATCTAAATTAAGCGCTAAACATGAGAAAATTATTTCTTTTAATTTTTGCTTTACATTTTATCCTTTTAGTAAATGCCCAAAGCTACGAACAGGACTCAGCCTGGGTGCGCGACAATTACACGAAACGAGAAGTGATGATCCCCATGCGGGACGGCGTTAAGCTGTTCACTTCTATTTACATTCCGAAAGACACTTCGGAAAAGCATCCTATATTAATAAGCCGTACACCTTATTCCTGTAGTCCGTACGGAGAAAATAATTTCAATACCAGCCTCTGGATGCGCCATACGCGCTATTATGCCCGGGAAAATTATATCATCGTAACGCAGGATGTGCGCGGCCGCTGGGCCAGTGAAGGAACGTTTGTTGATGTGCGCCCTTTCAACCCCAACAAAAAAACGGCTCAGGATATTGACGAAGCAAGCGATAGTTATGATACCATCGACTGGCTGATCAAAAATATTGAAAACAACAATGGCAATGTAGGGGTAGTGGGTGGTTCCTATCCCGGGTTTTATGCTACCATGGCTGCTATGAGCGGCCACCCGGCATTGAAAGCTGCATGTCCGCAAGCGCCGGTTACCGACTGGTTTATCGGCGATGATTTTCATCACAACGGCGCTTTCTTTCTTATGGACGCCTTTGCTTTTTATACCGGCGGCTTTGGTTACCCGCGCCCTGTTCCCTACAAAGTAGCTCCACGCCGGGCTATTCATATTCCAACGAATGATAATTATGAATCTTATTTGCGCATCGGCGCTTTACAAAATTTCAGAAAGCTTACCGGCGACAGCCTGCAATTTTGGAAAGATCTGTATGCACATCCGAACTACGACGAATGGTGGCAGGCCCGTAACATCAGGAACTTCGTAAACAATATCCCCTCCTCTGTGGCCACCCTGGTGGTTGGCGGCACTAATGATGCAGAAGATTGTTTTGGCGCGTGGCGAACCTACCAGGCCATAGAAAAAAAAGCGAAAAACGATAACAGGATAGTGATGGGCCCCTGGTGGCATGGTCAATGGATAACATCTGATGGCACTCATTTAGGCAATGTGCAGTTTGGTTCCAATACCAGTATCTGGTACCAGAATACGATCGAGATCCCTTTCTTTAATTATTACCTGAAAGGCAAAGGCAATAGACCCAGGATCGCAGAAGCTACGGTATTCTTTACCGGCGCCAATGAATGGAAACATTGTGAAGTTTGGCCTCCTGCCGATAAAAAAGACCAGCCCATATACCTGCAACCAGGCGGCAAACTGGGTTGGGAAAAACCTGCCGCCAAAAGCAGTTTCAGCGAATACATCAGCGATCCGGCGCATCCTGTGCCTTATACTGAAGACGTTCACTTCACACGTACGCGCGATTACATGACCGATGACCAGCGTTTTGCCAGCCGCCGTACAGACGTAATAACATTCGAAACAGCTGTATTGAACGATGATCTTACGCTGGCCGGTACGGTGGTAGCCGATCTGTTGACCAGCATTTCAACAACCGATGCTGACTTTGTTGTTAAACTCATCGACGTGTTCCCCGATGATTTTAAATATGCCGGCGCCAACACCAATCAAAGCCGCGATGCCGGCGGCCCTTATCCAATGGGTGGGTACCAAATGCTGGTACGGGGCGAGATCATGCGCGGCCGCTATCGCAAAAGCTTTACGACGCCGGAAGCATTTAAACCCAACAAAATTGAACAGGTAAAATTTGAATTGCCTGATGTTGCACACACTTTCAAAAAAGGCCACCGCCTGATGATCCAGATCCAAAGCAGCTGGTTTCCGCTGGCCGACAGGAACCCGCAAAAGTTTGTAAACATTTACGAATGCAGTGACAGCGATTTTCAGAAAGCGACCATTCGCATTCATCATGATGGAACCAATAGCAGCGCCATCATACTTCCCGTGTTAAAATGATCTAATTTAAAAGTCAATCAATAATTTCTGCCTAAGCGTGCCACGGAATGAACCGTGTCACGCTTTTTAGTTATTAAAAACGCCTCGCATCAACTTTCTGAACCTTATCAACTTTTCAACTTTTCAACGTACCTTGCAGACTCTCTGTTGTTGGCTGATACCAGCTATTACATTCTCAACACTTAAGACCGGCTGAACACCAGCAAGGTGTACTTCATTTATTTTCATTACAAAACACCCGTTCCTGACACTATTTAAAGTGCCAAAGGGTATTAACCATTTATGCATTATGAAAAGAATTTGGTTCATTGCCTCACTGTTCCTGAGTATGAGTATGTATGCCCAGGTAAACATCATTCCGCAACCGGTCGAACTGAAAATGCCTGAAACTGCCGGCCAGTTTGTGATCACGGCTAAAACGCCCATCATCCTGGAAGGCGCCGGTTTGGAAAATTCAGCCCGCTTCCTGAATGATTATCTGAAACAGATCTATGGTTTCACGCTGCCCATTACTAAAAAAGCCGGCACAACGCCAGGTATCCGCCTCAATTTCGACCGGCTCAACCATCCCATTCCCGGCGCTTACAATATGGAAATTAGCGCCAAAGGCGTGTACATTGGCGGCGATAATGCCACCGGCACTTTCTATGGCGTTCAGACCCTGCTGCAATTATTACCCACCGCAAAAGCAAGCTCTTTACCGGTATCATATCTTACCATAAAAGACCATCCGCGCTTTCAATACCGGGGCCTTCACCTGGATGTCAGCCGCCACTTCTTCCCGCTGAGTTTCGTAAAAAAGTATATCGACTATATTGCGCTGCACAAAATGAATTATTTCCACTGGCATTTAACAGATGACCAGGGCTGGCGCATAGAGATCAAAAAATATCCCAACCTTACCAAAGCCGGCGCCTGGCGCAATGGCACCATCATAGGCCGCTATCCCGGAACCGGTAATGACAGCCTCCGTTACGGCGGATTCTATACCCAGAAAGAAGTTAAAGAGATCGTTGATTATGCCGCCAAACGGTATATCACGGTTGTTCCTGAAATAGAAATGCCAGGTCATGCTTCCGCAGCGCTTACTGCCTATCCGCACCTGGGTTGTACCGGTGGTCCATACCAGGTGCAACAGACATGGGGCGTATTCAACGATGTTTTTTGTGCAGGCAATGATTCTGTATTTACATTCCTGCAAAATGTATTGGATGAAGTGATGCCTTTGTTCCCTGCGAAATATGTGCATATTGGTGGCGATGAATGCCCCAAGGACAGCTGGAAGAAATGTCCCAAATGCCATAAAAGAATGGCCGATAACAAGCTGAAAGACGAACATGAGCTGCAAAGCTATTTTGTACAGCGCATGGAAAAATACATCAACAGCAAAGGCAAAACCATCATCGGCTGGGATGAGATCCTCGAGGGTGGACTGGCGCCCAATGCCGTTGTAATGAGCTGGCGTGGCGAGCAGGGCGGCATTGAAGCAGCTAAACAAAACCATGATGTGATCATGACGCCCACTAACTTTGTGTATCTCGACTATTCACAATCCAAACAGGAAGATTCTGTAACGATAGGCAATTATGTTCCCGTTAAGAAAACATATAGTTATGAGCCCGTGCCCAAAGAGTTAAATGCCGATCAAAGTAAACATATCCTGGGTGCACAAGGCAATGTATGGACGGAATACATGAAGACCCCGAAGAAGGTTGAATACATGATCTTTCCCCGCTTAAGCGCCCTGAGTGAAGTATTATGGAGCCCGGCAGAAAAACGCAACTGGGACGATTTTGAAAAACGCCTGCAGGAGCAATTCAAACGTTATACGTTATGGGGTACAAACTATAATAAGAAATTGGAGTAAAAGCTGAAGGCTTAAGGCAAAAGGCTAAACGCTGCAACCCTATTGGCTATCCCCGCCTCCAGCGGCATCCTCACGAGGCATCGGAAGTTAAAGCTGTTACACAGGAGTTGTATTTGGCGTTCCGCGTTATGCGTTCCGCGTTTTGCGTTTTGCGTTAAGCGTTCAGCGTAAACAAACGTTTGCTTATTTTCTACCCGAAAACAACCGCATTTCCCTATGAATATTGGAAATAACTTTAATTTAGCGCAACTATAAAAACCGATTTACTTATGAGCATGGTTGATTCGTTTGAGAAGATACCTGTACGTATTTATCCAGATCTAAAAGAAGGTTCAAAATTTGCGGCCAGGGAAATAGCCGATCTCATCCGCAGTAAACAAGCGGCCGGCCTGCCCTGTATTTTAGGATTGGCAACCGGTTCATCACCGCGTTCGCTGTATGCCGAACTGGTAAGAATGCACAAGGAAGAAGGATTATCCTTTAAAAATGTGATCACTTTTAACCTGGATGAATACTATCCAATTGAGAATGATGCGCTGCAAAGTTACAATCGCTTTATGCATACGCATCTCTTCGATCACATCGATATCGATCCGAAGAACATTCATATTCCCAATGGCGAAGTTCCCAAGGAAAAGATCAAAGCACACTGCCTGGAATACGAGCGGATGATTGAAGATGCAGGTGGAATCGACCTGCAGGTGCTGGGCATTGGTAACAATGGACATATCGGTTTCAATGAGCCCGGTTCCAGCATCAACTCCCGCACGCGGCTCGTTACACTCGATACTTCAACCCGTATTGCCAACTCACATGAGTTCGCTAATATTTCAGAAGTGCCCCGCCTGGCCATTACCATGGGTATCAGCTCCATTTTAAAGGCCAAGCGCATTCTGTTAATGGCCTGGGGACCTGCCAAAGCAGCCGTTGTTCAAAAAGCGGTGGAAGACAACGTTACAGAACAAATACCCGCTTCCTTACTACAACAGCATAATGAAAGCTTATTCATCTTAGACGAAGCTGCAGCCGCTGAGCTTACCCGCTATAAATCACCTTGGCTCACCGGCGATCTTGAGTGGACACCCAAGATGATCCGCAAAGCGGTAGTGAACATGGCCCTGAAAGTGAATAAACCGTTATTAAGCTTAACCAATATCGATTACCGCGATAATGGCCTGGGTGATCTGCTGGTTGAAAAAGGCGATGCCTACGAGATCAACCTGCAGGTATATTACATGCTGCGCGACAGCATTACGGGCTGGCCCGGCGGCAAACCCGACCTGCATTTGCCCAACCATCCCGAACGTACCAAACCTTATCCCAAACGCTGCGTGATCTTTTCGCCCCATCCTGATGATGATATCATTTCAATGGGCGGTACTTTCCAGCGCCTGCACGACCAGGGACATGATGTGCACGTAGCTTATCAAACTTCCGGTAACATAGCTGTAACCGATGAGTTTGTTACCCGCTTCATGGATTTTGCCGTAGGCTTTGAAGATATGTTCGGGGTCGATAGCAAAAAATCAAAAGCCATACTTGATCAGGCCCGCCATTACCTGCGGTTCAAGAAATCGAACGAGATAGATACACCCGAGATCAGGTCGGTAAAAGGGCTGATACGCCGTTGTGAGGCCAAAGCAACCTGCCGTTATGTGGGCATTAAAGAGGAGAACATCCACTTCCAGAACCTGCCGTTCTACGAAACAGGTACCATTGAAAAGAAACCAATGGGTGAAGAAGATGTTAAAATGACGATGGAATTGTTGCGCGCGATAAAGCCTCACCAGGTGTATTGCGCCGGTGATCTGGCCGATCCGCATGGCACCCATAAGGTTTGCCTGGACATCATTTTTGAATCATTACGCCGCATAAAAGCAGCCGGTGACGAATGGGTGAAGGACTGCTGGGTTTGGTTGTATAAAGGCGCCTGGCAGGAATGGGACCTCAGTGAAATTGAAATGGCCATCCCCATGAGCCCTGACCAGGTAATGAAAAAGCGTTTTGGCATCTTCATTCACCAGTCGCAAAAAGACATGGTGCCCTTCCAGGGAAGCGACAGCCGCGAGTTCTGGCAGCGTGCTGAAGACAGAAACGCAAATACCGCCAATTTGTATGCGCAGTTAGGGCTTACAAAATATGCCGCCATGGAAGCTTTTGTGCGTTGGCATTTTTAATGGTTACAGTTTTCAGGTTACACGTTCCAGGTATCTGGAACCGTTTATATAGAGGGCAGTTTCTTAGGAAATTGCCCTTTTGCTTTCTGCCCTGTTCCCTGTAACCTGTAACTGTTCACAAAAAAAGGCATCAACCAGTCGGTCGATGCCTTTTCTGTTATAACGCCTTCCACAACTCTCAGAAAGGCATTAATTCATAAGATCAATTAAAGTTTGTTTTTCGGGTAAATCGGTGAATACATATACGGGAATTTCGTCCATTCCGTTATTTACCCGCAGGCTTTTCAGGTGATCTATGTACCCATTTACCGGATTATTAACATAAACGATGATAATGTCCGGCAGCCTGTTATCAAGGTGATCCAAAAGTTGTTGAAAATTCTCCACACAATCTGTTTCGACCGGCTGTGGAAGATGCTGCAACAACTGTTTCATAGGCAGTACGTAGTCGCTGTGATCGTAAAACAATATAATATACCTGGATTTTACCTGCATACTTTACTGTTTTTATTAGGCTATAACTTAAAAATTGTATTCCACCATTGGGATTTTGATTGTATTTTCGGTATTCCTTTTTTGTCGCGTTTTATTGCTTTTTTGCATTGATAAAGTGATGTTAAGGTTTAGAGTTCCTGCCGAATGGTAGAAAGGCAGGCTAAAAATTAAAATATATGAGCTTTTATAATCAGTATCCAACAAATGTACTAATTGCGGAGGATGACGACGAAGACTTCCTGATCTTTTCACTGGCAATTGAAGAACTTTCATTCAAAGTGATATTATCAAGGGCGGAAAACGGCGATATTCTTTTCAAATTGTTGGATGAAAACAATCCGGATATAGTTTTCCTTGACCTGCTAATGCCATGCAAGGATGGACGACAATGCCTGCGCGAGATCAGGGCTAACAGGAAATACGATTCCATACCCATTATCGTGTATTCTTCGTTAAGCGATCTGCAAAATATTGAATTCTGTTATCGTGAGGGATCGAACCTGTATGCGATAAAACCGCATACATTAACAGAGTTGAAAAACATTCTCGAGAAGATATTCAGTATCGACTGGAAAAAAGTACTGTACTTTCCTCCCCGCTCTATGTTCGTACTTAATCCACAATAAAATGTTTATGGTTTATGGTTTATAGTTTATAGTTGGTTCGAAATGCGGGAAGTCTGCCATTCTTCAGCAGCCAGCTTCTGAAGAACCATAAACCATAAACTACAAACCATAAACTCCTAGTTATTTTTTCCCTAACAGTAATAATGTAGGATCATCCTCCCGGGGGTCACCATTCGTTTCCACAGTTGGCTGGTGAACGGGCAATGAAATGATAAAGGTAGATCCTTTGTTCACCTTGCTTTGCACCGAGATGAACCCGTTGTGCTTTTCAACGATCTTTTTACAAAGGGTTAAACCGATACCCGTGCCTTCAAATTCGCTGTGTACATGCAGCCGCCTGAACATGTCGAAGATCTGTTCGGCATATACCTGATCGAAGCCAATGCCATTGTCCTGTACATATATGCGGCAATATTTTACAGGTTCCTTCGTAGAGGCGGTTGCCGTGATAATCTCCGAGCGGATATTGATCACCGGCGCCTCATCTTTTTTACTGTACTTCAGGGCATTGCTCAGCAGGTTCTCGAAGAGCGGACGCATAAGGCCGGGATTCACATCAATGGAAGGCAGTTCTGTTAACTGGATTTCGGCCTTTTTCTCCCTGATGGTTGCATCGAGTTCATCTATTGCTTCCTGCAGAATGAGATTGAGGTTATAATGAACAAATGTATCTTTTTCATTATTTATGCGCGAGAACGCCAGGATATCACTGATCAGCGTTTGCATACGCACAGCCGCATTCTGAATGCGGTTGATGTAATTAATAGCCGGCACATCCAGCACCGACTGGTACTTAACAAATAACAGATCGCTAAAAGTGCGGATCTTACGTAAAGGTTCCTGCAGGTCGTGAGAGGCCATGAACGCAAAACGGTCGAGGTCGCGGTTGGCCGATTCCAGCAGCGCAATGTTCTCCAGTAATTGCCGGTTCAGCTCTTTTACCCGCTCTTCCGAGGCTTTCCGCTCGGTCACTTCCATCTCCAGGTTACGGTTGATAACCGTAAGCCGTTTTTCCTGCTCTATAAGGCGATGGTTTTTCCTGTACAGATCAACCAGTACGCCTACCTTCGCCCGTAAAAGTTCTGAGTTAATGGGTTTATAAATATAATCTACCGCCCCCATTCGATAACCCTTGAATATGTTTTCCTCACCATAATTATTGGCGGTGATAAATATGATAGGAATGTGTTTCAGTTTTTCGCGTTCATAGATAAGCGCTGCTGTTTCAAATCCATTCAGGTTGGGCATTTTAACATCCATCAAAATAAGTGCAAAGTCAAGTTCATTCAAGAGGATCTTCAATGCCTGGCTGCCTGAGCTGGCTTTAACAAAAGCATATCCATCGGGAGCCAGAATGGCCTCCATAGACATCAGATTATCTTCGCGATCATCAACTAATAGAATTTTTGGACGCATGTTTGTCAATATGCTATTTTGCTAATTGGCTAATTGGCTGATTACTTATAGAACCATACCCTCATCAGTGACAGCAATTGATCTATTTTCAATGGTTTGGTAATATAATCCGACGCTCCTGCCTCAATACATTTCTGCCTGTCGCCTTTCATCGCTTTTGCCGTAACAGCTATAATTGGCAAAGTACTGTTCTTATGTTCGCGCCGTATTTTTTGCGTGGTCTCATAACCGTCCATTTCGGGCATCATAATATCCATCAGCACCATATCAATTTTCGGGTTGTCGTCCCGGATAATATTAATGGCCTCCTTTCCACTCTCGGCCGTGATCACATTTATGTTATAACGCTCAAATACGGTTGTTAGTGCGAACAAATTGCGTACATCGTCATCCACGACCAGAATATTTTTGCCGGTAAGGATATCTTCCTTTTTCCGGATATTCTCTATGATCTTGCGTTTTTCAGCCTGCAGGTCTTTATGGTTGATATGCAGGTGCAGCACGGTCTCTTCCAACAGGTGCTCCAGTGAATTGACCCCTTTCAACAGGATCTTACTGGATACATTGTTCAGCTGCTGCAATTCCTTTTTATTGAATTCTTTGGCAGAATACATAATTATCGGCGTGAGCCTGGGTTTACTTTCCGCCACCTGGTTTACGAGCTCATGGCCCGGCAGATCGGGCAGGGAATAATCCAGGATAATGCAATCGAAATCCTTACTGTTGATCTCATGCATGGCTTTTTCACCGGTTTCGGCCAGCGTTACCTGCATATTATCGGAATTCAGCAATTTGACGATCTGCGATGAATCCACTTCATTATCTTCCACCACGAGGATCTGTTTAACCTCTTTTTTGTTAAAGGCCACAATATCATCGAACAGGTCGTTGAGCGATTCATTATCCAGTGGTTTCAACCGGAAACTGCGGGCGCCTCGTTTTAATGCCAGTGCCCGGTTCTCTTCACCCGAAATGAGGTGAATGGGGATATGCCGGTAGCTGAGGTCATTACGCAACAGCTCCATCACCTTCCAGCCGCTGGTATCAGGCAGCTTCACATCGAGCGTGATGGCAATAGGTGTAAACCGGTTGATAAAGTCGAAGACTTCAATATAGTTGGTAGCTACAATAGCTTTCAGTCCATACTGATGCGCTTTTTCGATAATGATCTTTCCAAACCGGATATCATCTTCCACGATCAGGATCGCCTTTTCGTTCGGCTGTACATTATTGCGGTCGTCACCGGTATCATTGATCATTTCATTTACGATATGCAAGCCGCCTGCTTCCGAGCTCTCACCAGTAACCCTGATCGAATTGAGCAGGGTATCTATTTCACCGCTTTCCGTGCTCAGCTGGTACTGGTATTCCGACAGGTTGGCCGGCGCTTCGCGGGTTACTACGCCGGAAACATTTTCTATGGGCAGGAACAGGGTGAATGTACTTCCCTGACCCGGCTGACTGTCGAGCTCAATGGTACCGCCTAACAGTTCCGTTAAACCGCGGCTGATGGACAAACCCAGACCGGTTCCGCCATATTTACGGCTGGTGCTTCCTTCTGCCTGCTGGAAGGCCTCAAAGATGATGCTTTGTTTTTCGAGCGGAATACCGATACCGGTATCGCTGATGGCAAAAGCAACCACGCGCTGGGCCGTATCCAGGGATGCGTTGCCCGGTTTCCAGTTGCGGTTGGCTTCGTAGATCTTCAGCTTCACCTCTCCTTTTTCGGTAAACTTGAAGGAGTTTGATAACAGGTTCTTCAGGATCTGGTTCAACCGTTGTATATCGGTCTCCATGGTTTCCGGCAGCCTGGTATCTGTTTCTATAGTAAAGCGTAAATGACGCGCTTCTGCAATTGGTTTGAAGGTGGTTTCCACAAAGGAAGTGATCTCGAAGAAGCGTACCGGCGCAATGTTGGCGGTAATGAACCCTGATTCGATCTTCGACAGATCGAGAATGTCATTGATCAGCTGAATGAGGTCATCGCCGCAGGAGTGAATGGTCTTCGCATACCGGATCTGCTTCTCCGTTAAATTGCCTTCGGCATTTTCATACAGTTGCTGCGCCAGGATGAGCAAACTGTTCAATGGCGTACGCAGCTCATGCGACATATTCGCCAGGAACTCTGATTTATACTTCGACGTAAGCGTTAGCTGTTCAGCTTTTTCTTCCAGCGAGCGGCGGGCTTCTTCCACCTCCTTGTTCTTCGCCTCCACTTCGTTCTTTTGTTTCACCAGCAACAGGGCTTTATCCTGCAGCTCATCGTTCGTTCTGCGCAGCTCTTCCTGTTGCACTTTCAACTCACCGGCCAGCGATTGCGACTGGGCCAGCAGTTCTTCCGTACGGGTATTCGCCTCGATGGTGTTCAATACGATACCGATACTTTCGGTTAACTGGCTCAGGAAGTCGAGGTGGGTCTGGCTGAACGTATCCAGCGAAGCCAGCTCGATAACCGCTTTCACGTTGTTCTCGAACAATACCGGCTGAATGATCACATTGGCCGGTTTGGCTTTTCCTAAGGCAGAGTTGATGCGGATATAGTTGGCCGGTACATTGGAAAGGATGATCCGTTCTTTTTCGAAGGCCACCTGCCCTACCAGCCCTTCGCCGATAGAGAATTCTGTTACAATGTTCTTGTCTGATTTATATCCATAAGCGGCAAACAGGCTCAGTTTTACATTCTGGGTATCTTCTTCCTGTTTCAGGATATAGAAAGCGCCGAAGTGCGCACTTACTACCCGCGCCAGCTCTGATAAGATCTTTTGTGTTACCGTTTTCAGATCGCGCTGGCCCTGCAACATCTGACCGAATTTGGCCAGGTTCGATTTCAGCCAGTCCTGCTCCTGGTTACGTAAGGTGGTCTCCCGCAGGTTGGTGATCATCTGGTTGATGGTATCTTTCAACGCTTCCACCTCCCCTTTTGCTTCTACGCGAATGGTTCGGGTAAGGTCACCTTTCGTTACCGCCGATGCCACCTCTGAGATCGAGCGCACCTGCGTGGTCAGGTTCTGCGCCAGCTGGTTCACGTTCTCGGTAAGGTTCTTCCAGATACCGCTTGCACCGGGTACACTGGCCTGACCGCCCAAACGGCCTTCAACACCCACCTCACGGGCCACGGTAGTTACCTGGTCGGCAAAGGTGGCCAGCGTATCGATCATTTCGTTGATGGTATCGATCAGCTGTGCTACTTCACCGCGCGATACAATGGTCAATTTTTGTTTCAGGTTACCGGTTGCCACCGCCGTTACCACTTTAGCGATACCCCGCACCTGGTTGGTAAGGTTACTCGCCATCATGTTCACACTATCGGTAAGGTCTTTCCAGGTTCCGGCCACACCCCGTACTTCGGCCTGACCACCCAGTTTACCTTCGGTACCTACTTCACGGGCCACACGCGTTACTTCCGAAGCAAATCCGCGCAACTGGTCCACCATGGTGTTGATGGTATTTTTCAGATCAAGGATCTCGCCTTTTACGTCGATGGCCACTGTTTTCGACAGGTCACCACTGGCCACAGCCTTGGTCACCTCGGCAATGTTACGCACCTGGTCGGTAAGGTTACCGGTCATCTGGTTCACGGAGTCGGTAAGGTCTTTCCACGTTCCGGCCACACCAGGCACAAACGCCTGTCCGCCCAGTTTACCATCGGTACCTACCTCACGCGCCACACGGGTTACTTCCGAAGCGAAGGCACGCAGCTGGTCCACCATCGTGTTCAGCGTTTCTTTCAATTGCAGGATCTCACCGCGTACGTCCACCGTAATTTTTTTCGACATGTCGCCGTTCGCCACCGCAATGGCCACCTCGGCAATGTTACGCACCTGGGCGGTAAGGTTACCGGCCATCTGGTTCACCGAGTCGGTAAGGTCTTTCCAGGTTCCGGCCACACCAGGCACGTTGGCCTGTCCACCCAGTTTACCTTCCGTACCCACTTCACGCGCTACACGCGTTACTTCCGAAGCAAATCCGCGCAGCTGATCCACCATCGTATTGATGGTATTCTTCAACTCGAGGATCTCGCCTTTTACGTTCACATCGATCTTGCGGCTGAGGTCACCATTCGCCACCGCGGTAGTAACTTCAGCGATGTTACGCACCTGCGAGGTAAGGTTACTCGCCATTTTATTTACAGAGTCGGTAAGGTCTTTCCAGGTACCAGCTACACCCGGTACGTCGGCCTGACCGCCCAGTTTACCTTCGGAACCTACTTCACGAGCCACACGCGTTACCTCCGAAGCGAAACCGTTGAGCTGGTCCACCATCGTATTGATGGTATTTTTCAATTCGAGGATCTCGCCGCGTACATCCACCGTGATCTTTCGGCTAAGGTCACCCTTTGCCACCGCGGTGGTCACCTCGGCAATGTTACGCACCTGGCCGGTAAGGTTGCTGGCCATCATGTTCACCGAGTCGGTAAGGTCTTTCCAGGTTCCGGCCACACCGCGTACTTCGGCCTGGCCACCGAGTTTACCTTCCGAGCCTACCTCACGCGCCACACGTGTTACTTCCGACGCAAAACCCCGGAGCTGATCCACCATCGTATTGATGGTGTTCTTCAACTCGAGGATCTCGCCTTTTACATCCACATCGATCTTGCGGCTAAGGTCACCATTCGCCACCGCGGTGGTAACTTCAGCAATGTTACGCACCTGGCCGGTAAGGTTACTCGCCATTTTATTTACACTATCCGTTAAGTCTTTCCAGGTTCCACCTACACCGGGTACGTCGGCCTGGCCGCCGAGTTTTCCTTCCGAACCCACTTCACGCGCCACACGCGTTACTTCCGAACCGAATGAGTTCAGCTGGTCCACCATCGTGTTGATGGTATTCTTCAGCTCCAGGATCTCACCGCGCACGTCTACCGTGATCTTACGGCTAAGGTCACCTTTCGCTACCGCTGTGGTTACCTCGGCGATGTTACGTACCTGGCCGGTAAGGTTACTGGCCATACCGTTCACCGAGTCGGTAAGGTCTTTCCAGGTACCGGCCACGCCTTTTACCTGCGCCTGGCCACCCAGTTTACCTTCGGTACCTACTTCCAGCGCCACACGGGTTACCTCACTGGAGAAAGAGTTCAGCTGGTCAACCATCGTGTTGATGGTATTCTTGAGCTCGAGGATCTCACCGCGCACGTCCACCGTGATCTTACGGCTAAGGTCACCTTTCGCCACCGCAGTGGTTACCTCGGCGATATTACGCACCTGGCCGGTAAGGTTACTGGCCATCTGGTTCACCGAGTCGGTAAGGTCTTTCCAAACCCCGCCTACCCCTTTTATTTTTGCCTGGCCGCCCAGCTTACCTTCCGAACCTACTTCACGCGCCACACGCGTTACCTCGGCCGAGAAGGAGTTCAGCTGGTCCACCATGGTATTGATGGTATTTTTCAATTCAAGGATCTCTCCTTTTACGTCCACCGTGATCTTACGGCTAAGGTCACCCTTCGCCACCGCGGTGGTCACCTCGGCGATGTTACGCACCTGGCCGGTAAGGTTACTGGCCATCTGGTTCACCGAATCGGTAAGGTCTTTCCAGGTACCGGCCACCCCTTTCACCTGTGCCTGGCCGCCCAGTTTACCTTCGGTACCTACTTCCAGCGCCACACGGGTTACCTCACTGGAGAAGGAGTTCAGCTGGTCCACCATCGTGTTGATGGTATTCTTCAGCTCCAGGATCTCGCCTTTAACGTCTACGGTGATCTTTTTCGACAGGTCGCCTTTCGCCACGGCTGTGGTCACTTCGGCGATGTTACGCACCTGAACGGTAAGGTTACTGGCCATCTGGTTCACCGAGTCGGTAAGGTCTTTCCAAACCCCGCCTACACCTTTTACCTTGGCCTGTCCGCCCAGTTTACCTTCTGAACCAACTTCACGCGCCACACGGGTTACCTCCATGGAGAACAGGTTCAGCTGTTTCACCATGTCATTCACCTCTTTGGCAATAGTGGCGAACTCTCCCTGCAATACGTGGCCGCCGATCTCGAGCGGCATTTCTTTCGACAGGTTTCCTTTTGCCACCGAGCTGATCACATCCGCGATCTCGATGGTAGGATGCACCAGGTCGGAGATAAGAATATTAAGCGATTCAACCCCGGTACGCCAGGCGCCACGGGCATTGGGCAGTTCAATACGCTGGTTCAACCTACCCTGCTTACCAATGGTATTACCGGCACGGGTGAACTCCATCATCATCTTTTCATTCAGCGAAATGATCTCATTGAGCGTATCGCAGATCTTGCCGCTCAGGCCAACCTGGTCGATGGGCATGCGCACACTGAAGTTGCCGTTCTTCACCTGGGTGAGCACATGCAGGAGCTCACGGGAATCGAGTAAACCATTCAGCTGACGCTGGGTGATTTCGCTTTCATCCTCATCGATTATTTTGGCTTTTTTCTTGGCTGAAGTGATCTTTCCACTGGCAGGCACCGCCGCTGCTACATCTTGCCGGTTTGAGCGAGTAGTACTGGGTTTTGAACGCGCCATAATCAGGTATTTTTAGTATTTACTTTTAAAATTAGGAACATGGTATTCGAGGGATCGTACTGAGGCAGGTCGGCCAGTTTTCGATGTTGAACATCAGGAGACATGCACGGTACAATAACGCCGTATTTTGTCTCAAACGGCGTTCCGTTTTTTTTATAATATTTCATACAGCAATTGCTCCGTTTTTTTCATAAACAGTTAAGAAAAAACTACACAAATCGCCCCATCCAGGCCATGCAACCCCAAATTGGGCAAAGCATTACCCAAACGATCATGTGGAATAATATCGTAAGCTTGTAAACCCCTCTATTTAATTACGGGGCCACGCGCCAATAAAAATTACAAAATTCACTCATATAAATGACCTGCATTTTCGGAAAAAGGCTCCTGTACATCGTGTAACCATGGGCAGTTGAACGTTGTCGATGGCCAGTCGGTCACCATGTTTTTTTAGTAAAAATACTTAGGAAAGAAATTTTTTTAAAAAAAGTCAGGGAATGGATAAAGGTGGTGACTGATGAATGGTCAATGGTCAATGGTCAATGGTCAATGGTGAATGGTGAATAGGCTCGCTGCATTCGGGTGGGCTGCGGCTGTTGCAACTGTGTGCCTGAGCGGAAGACCCGCTTTAACGGGTGCGCTGCTGCTGTTGCAACTGTACGCTTGAGCGGAAGACCCGCTTTAAACCAGGCACGCTGCTGTTCCTGCAATTGTACGCCTGAGCGGAAGACCCGCTTTAAACCAGGCACGCTGCTGTTCCTGCAATTGTACGCCTGAGCGGAAGACCGCTTTAAACCAGGCACGCTGCTGTTCCTGCAATTGTACGCCTGAGCGGAAGACCTTTAACCAGGCACGCTGCTGTTCCTGCAATTGTACGCCTGAGCGGAAGACTCCTTTAACCGGGCAGGCATAGCTGCAACCATCGTGAACAGTTTGCGAATAAACCCCTTGCCATCGGACGTCCATGTGCGGCAGCAAATATCCAATACACGCGAATGGACAACCGCAGTGCCATCGGGCACCGATCTGCTGCTGCAACTGCACTATATGCCTGAGGGATAGGTGAAAACGATATAACTATTTACAAAATTTTAAAGCTGATTTCATAATTGATTGGTTAAAAATTCCCTTACCTTTAGTCGGTGCAGTAGCGTTCTCTTCATGCATATATAGCATACCTACAACATCCCCACAAAGGGCCTGATGATCGCACTGCATACCGGAAATATTACTAACGTTCTGCATCAGGTGTTCGCCTGTTGGTTATCATTCACAGGTTGATTGTTCATTCAGATCACATAACAGTTCCGCTGTTAGCGTGTTTGCTATGTTACGCCTGCATGCCATCGCATTATTGGAGAAATAGCCCATTAAATCATAGGTAGGTATGCAAATAAAACTGATTGCTGATAATTTAAAAGAACTGGCGTTTACTGATCAACTTCCAAATTCACTGAACGAATACCTGGTTCCGGGAGCGACGTCTGTTTCGGCTTCGGGGTCCTTCGGACATGTATTGTTTCAGCAGATCCAGAGTAATGGGATATTCATCCGCCTGCAACATTTTGTGTTGAACCGGGCCAGCACATTCACTATGATGGAGTTTGAGCCTTTATTAAAGCTGCGTTTTCACCTCATCAATCATATTCAATATCACATGGAAGGACTGGGCAACCTGGTGTTCTATGAACAGGGCTATAATTTACTGTACATTCCTTTTCAGAATAACCGGCTGTATTTTCAAAATGCGGGTGTGTATTTTTCCATCGACATACATTTTCCCGTGTATGTGCTTTCGCAGAAACTGCCACCTTTAGTGTTGATGAATGAATTTCAGAAAAAAGTTTTGCACCAGCAGCCGGCCATGCTGGTTCCCGTGAACCAGGTGGCGAGCCGGTCGCTGCTGACGCATGTTCACCAGTTGATACAATCCGGCAAACGATCTACAGCCTCGCTGCATTCACGGTCACTGACCTTGTTGAATTTGTGCCTGGAAAATATTTCTGAACACCCGGTATGGGAACCCGTAACGCTTTCCATGCAGGAAGCCCAGGCCATTTTTTTGGCGAGAACCAAAATGGAAGAGAACCTGAAACAGGAATGGACCATAAAAGAACTGACGCAATTGACGGGATTGAACGATTATAAATTGAAGACCGGATTTCAGCAATTGTATCATAGCAGTCCCGCCGATTATTTGCGCGATATCCGGATGGAAAAAGCCTGGCAGCTGTTATCGGGAAAAAGATATTCTGTATCACAGGTAGCAGAAGAAGTAGGTTATACGAACTTAAGTGCGTTCTCAAAGGCGTTCAAGAAGTATTATCATATAACGGCGAGGGAGAGAAGTAAGGAGCATAACGAATAGTTCATAGTTTAAAGTTCAAAGTTTAAAGTTCATAGAGCTTAAGTTATTCAGTTATTAAGTTTATAAGTTAAAACACATTGCGGGGTTTTAATAACTCAATAACTGAATAACTAACAAACTACATATACTACTATAAAAAATATTGATTTTTCGATTTTTTGGCAAAATGTTTTTAGCTGTGAAATTTGGACGGCGTATCGATCACAATGTAACTTTATATTGTTGCATCAGGTAATGATAATTGTTATATAAGTATAAGCCCGGTTCCGATCCGTCACTATCTATCAGCCGTATATCACCTGCCCTGGCGGTTGTTCGTTCGGGGTCAGGCAGCAACGAACAGAACAATGTCTACATTTCATAAGATAAGGTTTATCATGGTGTTGTATGAATAGTGCTATTACTGCGCTGGCAATGATCGCATATTCGAATTACCGGAAATTGGTTCAGCCAATGCACGCTATTGTGAGGGTTTGCATGGCAACTCAATCACTCGCTCCTTTTCGTACATCATTCCGGTTATTCATTATGTTCATTACCGGCGCATTTTTTACGTAAAACGCTAAACGCGGAACGCGGAACGCTAAACGCTAAAGGCTAAAGGCAAAACGCGGAACGCAAAACGCCGAACGCCGAACGCAAAACGCGGAACGCAAAAGGCGGAAGACTCTCCTACCCTAACGCTACGGCGGGCAAAGCCGAATGGGCGAAACACTACCAGGACATCGGCGGCAAGCGTTAGGCCTTAAGCGTTAAGCATATTAAAGAGGGCGAGGCCGAATGCAGAAAGACTGCCCGCGATAGCGGAGGCTGGCGTTAAGCCTTTAGCGTTAAGCGTTCAGCGTATTAAGGCAGTACGATAATTTTGTTCTTCTCAATTTTGAAGTGAACGCCGCTGTACTCAAGCGTTTTAATTACTGTGGAGAGATTCGCAGTGCGGGGAATGGAGCCACCGAATTTATAATCAGGTGTTTTACCTTCATAACCTATTTCAACATTATACCAGCGCGACAAAATGCGCATGATCGATCTTAGATCGGTATTCCTTAAAGAAATATAACCGTTCTTCCAGGCAAAGGCCGCCTCCATATCTTCCGCCCTGGTCACACTGATCGATCTGCCCGCCACCTTGCCGGCCTTTGCTATCAGCGCCTGCTGGCCCGGCAGTAATACAGCAGTGTCTTTACCTGACATCACATCCGGCACCGATATTTTTATTTTCCCATTTAATAAAGTGGTTTTAACAGCAGCTTCATCGCTGTAAGCCATAATATTGAAACTGGTTCCCAGCACTTCTATAGACGCCAGCGGACCTGCCGCGGCCTCACTTGCAGGTGTAAGAACATCCACTATGAAAGGAACCGTTTCCTCATCACTTGCGGGTACACCTGACGCCCGGCCGGCCACTTCAAAATAAGCTTCTCCGGTAATGCTGACCCGCCTTTCAGCGGCCGAAAAATAAGCAGGAAATGTAATTGAAGAAGCTGCATTCAGCCGCACTTTACTACCATCCGGCAGCTGCAGGCTGTACTGACCGCCCCGCGGCGTACTTAATTTGTTATAGGGAGTTGCTATATTCCAGGCTGCCCAAAGCTGCTGATCTGCCTGTTGATTAAAACCTGTTCCTTCATATTTCAACACACCGTCTTCGACTTTCACCACATTCATATTCGCATCCTGTGCCAGTGTTCCATTGGCGGCATCCTCCACCTGCAGCACCCTGCCGTTCGACAGGGTGAGTGTTGCTTTATTGTCGCCCGGCGCCATATTGAATGAAGCGGGTTGGTACTGTTCAGTCAGTGGTAATTCCGGTTTTTCGGCAGACATGTATTTCCAGGTGATGGCGCCTGCTGTCAGCAATACCGCAGCGGCGGCGGCATAGGTATACCAGCGGCGGTAGATCGGAACCGGCTTTTTTATGGTTGCTGCCTGATCGCTGATTTTTTGCCACCAGCCCTCCATGTCTACCTGTTTCATGGCCAGCAGATCAGCCAGCAATTGATCGCCATCATTTACAGACTCAGCTACCCCGGCAAAGGAAGGATGACTTGCCTTCCACGCTTCCAGGTGTTGCAGTTCTTCTTCGGTTATTTCCTGCCGTAACTGCTTCAGCAGCAACGCAGCAAAATAATCCGCATCTTCCATGCCCGATAAATTTATTGCTGTGTCCATAATGTGGCCTGATATAGAAACACCGTTTCCGGGAGCTTCCTTTATAGAATGTCGAAATAATTGCGGTCCTAACAAAAATCACGTTACCGTTTACCAGAATGCGGTCCAGGTTACATGTTGCAGGTTCCAGGGCTTCATAGCAGCATGCTGAATAATAGTTGGATGTATATATTTTAAGGCCCTGAAACCTGTAACTTGGAACGGGCAACTGCAGATCACCGATTCACCATTCATGATTCGCTATTGATAGTCAAAAAGCATAGGAGAGCAGATAACATCCCCTTCTTTAACAGGTTGGTACGTATTAACTGGATCGCCTTGGCGCGCTGAACCCAAACGGTATTGATAGAAATGCCCAGCATCCCGGCGATATCATCGGCCGACCGGCGTTCGTAGTAGATCAGTTTAAATATTTCTTTACAGCGATTAGGCAGCTGTTCAATTTCAAATTCCACTTCCCGCAGCACTTCGGCATGAACTATATGACTCAATGCATGTTCATCGATCTTGTCCTGGATACGATTCAACTCTCTTTTAGAGGAATGTTGCCGTTGCGTATAGCGCAGGTAATTAAGGCAGGCATTGCGGGTGGTAATGTATAAAAATGCCTTAATATTCGGAATACTATCGAAGGAATCGTACCGGTTCAACAACTTCACAAAACTGTCAGCGGCAATGTCTTCCCCTTCCCCATCATTGTCAACCAGCCGTTTTGCAAAGAAACAAAGGCTTGGGAAAAACATATTGTATACGGCCTTGAACGCATGTGTATTCCCTCTTCTGAATTCCTGTAAAAGAGATTTGTCCTGAAAGTTATGTTTCATTCCTCAGTGCTTATCACCCCCCTGTCCGCGCTACCAGGGCGATGCAATTTATATGCAGTTATTAATAATCCCCTTTATGCATGTGTAACTGATGGAACGAATATCGATCATTAAACCATACAGCCAAAAAAAATCGGCGAAAATTGTCAATGATTGCTGATAACCTGTATATATAGGTCCTTTTTATACCATAACAATGTATTTGTGTTGTACGGTATTGCTGCGACGGCTTTCATGTAATTATTGCACATTGCCGGGTAACTTGTATCTTGTGCCGCCGTCCTTTATCTTAACCATTGTATCTTTTTATTACATTTAATGAAATGATTCCCGTATACGGTTATGCAGGCGCCTGAACAATTATACCGGAGATTCCAGGAAACCTTCTATAAATATTACGAACCGCTTTGCAAATATGCTTTTACGATCGTAAAAGAACCGCATAGCTGTGAGGATATTGTTCAGGAAACCTTTCTGCGGGTTTGGGAGAAAAAACAAAACCTCATTGGATCTGAAGAGCTCACCTGGTATTTGTATACAGCCGTTCGTAATAACTGCCTGAGCTTCCAGGAAAAAAAACAAAAAACCATACTGGGTGAGTTTAACACACCCGATGGCATTGAAACACCCATTGAACGACCTGTGCCTGCCACCCACGAAACTGATTTTGATACGCTGTTGAAACATGCGCTCGGGCACCTGCCGCCCAAATGCCGCGAAGTTTTCGTGTTAAGCCGGGTTAGTAACCTCACCTATAAACAAATCAGCGATTCATTGGGCATTTCCATTAAAACAGTTGAGAACCAGATGGGTAAAGCGCTCAGGATCTTACGCGCCTATATCCGGGAAAAACAGGGATTTCTGATCATTGCGTGCATAATTTGCTGGTTTTTGACGTCATAAGTAGGGGTAACCGACAATTTAATGTTATTACAACAGGACCAACGGAATGAACGAAAAAGAAGACATAGTAAACCTTATTGCAAAACAACTGCAAGGCCTGGCAACGGCAGCCGAAGAGGCGGCATTGCAACAATGGTTGCAATCGGATCCTGCCTGCCAGCAGGAGTACGAGGTTCTGAAACTCATCTGGCAAAAAAGCGGGCCGCTGCTGGCCAACCCAACCTTTAATGCAGACATTGCCTGGCTGAAACTGGACAATACCATCGCTCAGGCAACCGGTCGAAAAAAAGAACCATTCCATGCCGTTATCGCTTTCTTTTCTTCGCCCCCGAAGGCCGTTGCTACTGCACTGGCACTGGTACTGATTGCCCTGGGCGGTTATTGGTGGTACCGGCAGGCCCAATGGTTAACATTTCTGGCAAACGACAAAAACGAAACGCTCACCCTGCCCGATCGATCTGTTGTTACCGTACGCAAAGGCAGTTCTATAAAATATTTAAAGCATTTTGACAAAAAAGAACGCCGGGTGCAACTGCACGGCGAAGCATTCTTTAATGTACAACATAATGAGCATCAGCCATTTTTTGTAACTACCGGCCATACTGAAGTAAAAGTGCTGGGCACTTCCTTCCTGGTAAATGCCCTGCAGCCTGCAGACGAAGTAGTAGTGGTTACCGGCAAAGTGAACGTTACAGACACCAAAAAGAACAACCACGTATTACTCACCGGCGGACAACGCGCCGTATTTCAGAACGAACGCTTTTACCAGGAGCCGGTTGCTGATTCAAATTTTATTGCCTGGAAAACCGGTCAGCTTACTTTTAACAATGCACCACTACCCAAAGCATTGCAGGATCTTGCGCACTATTATGGCGTTGCCATTGAGCTGGCGCCCGGTATAACAGCCGAGGCAGCATCCATTCATATCACCGTACAATTCAATAATCAACCAATAGAACAGGTGCTGGAAGAGATCAAACTGATCACCGGCCTGCAAACGAAAAAAGAAAAGGATAAAATCCTGTTTTATCGAAATTAAATTAGTTCTTTGTAATTCTTGGCTTGAAAAAAACAGGTGAACTGCGGGCTATAGCTTGAGTTATAGCATGAAAAGACTGTTCTGTATATTGGTTGTACTGTTGTGTAGTTTTCAATTGACCCTGGCGCAAAGGGTTGGTTTGTTTGCCCGTTCCTATACCCCATCTTTCCAGCAGGGCTCCATTCGACAATTCCTCGAAGACATCAATTCGCATAGCCCGGTTATCATTGAATATGCGGCCAATTTTTTAGATACGGGCAAGGTCATCACGCTTCAGGGATCGCCCTGCACCATAGGTTCGGTATTGCAGCAGGTGTTACAGGATCAGGCCATCAACCTGCTCGAAAAACATAATAAGCTCATTATTACTCCTTCCCACACTACATTGCCAGCTGATTTCTTTATTACCAGGTATGCTGTTTATGGCATCATTAAAGAAACCGTCAGTGGAGAACCGCTGGTCGATGCCACCGTATGGCACCCGGCCCGGCAGCGGGGCAGCTACTCCAATAACCACGGTTACTATACGCTGTTACTGCCCGAAGGAAAAAATGTTATTTATATATCCTATGCCGGTTACGATACCCGAAAAATAGTGCTCGAGCTGAAAGGGAATACCCGCATGGATGTTCACCTGGCACCTAAAAGCGACATTAAGGAAGTGACTGTTACCGCTGTGCCAGCAGCAGTTGAAGTAGAAGAGAACAAAGCTTCGAAAGAAGCCAATTCCCATGACATCATTCTGGGAGAATCAGATGCTTTGCGTTCGTTCTATCTCGATCCCGGCGTGAAGAATATTCCCGAGATCACTTATGGTATGCTCGTACGTGGGGGCAGCCCCGACCAGAACATCTTTCTGCTGGATGGAAATCCGATCTTCAACCCCACGCATTTACTGGGTACGCTTTCCATTGCCAATAAAACTTCCTTAAAATCGATGTACCTGTACAGGAAGAATTTTCCGGCCAGGTACGGCGGCGGTTTATCATCGGTGATAGACGTTATGACCAAAGACGGCAATATGCAACGATGGCAGGGCGAAGCGAATGCAGGTTTGCTGGCGGGCTCATTTACGTTGGAAGGTCCTGTTAAAAAAGACCGGTCATCGATCATGGTCTCTTTCCGCCAAAGTTGGATCAACCCGATCCTGCGTATGCTCAGATCGGGCATCAGCGTTCAATTTTATGACCTCCATCTGAAGTACACGCAATGGGTTGGTAAGAGGGACAAGATCATGGTGAATGCTTATGCAGGGAATGATGAATTGCAGTTACATCAGAACTATACCAACAACCAGCAACGCTGGGGTAACAAAGCGGCTACTCTTAACTGGAACAGATTGCTTAGCGCGCGGGCGTTCATCAACTCTTCTTTCAATGTAAGCAACTACGATAATATTGCCGGTTTCCGGTATAATTTATATGACAGTACCGGCCGGCTGGTGCAGAACCGGGTATACAATACATACTCATCCATGCAGCAATACAACGTGCGTACTGCACTGGAATTCTCAGCGAACAATAACATCCGGTTCAATGTTGGCGGAAAAGCAGCTTACACCCGCATCAGACCTTTCGACACCAATGTGTCTGCTGAATTTATGGACAGGCCCGGCGACTTCCATGCTTTTCCACCACTCTCCTTCAGTGATATGGTGCTGTTCTATGAAAATGAGTTCAGGCCCAACAAGCGATTGTTCTTGCGTCCCGGGTTGCGCGTTTCGTTTTACAAGCATCATGATTTCAAATACACGGCCTGGCAGCCGCGCTTTTATGCCGTGTATAAACTGGATCAACGGCATCAGCTGGATGTATCATACAATCACATGACGCAATACCTGCACATGGTAACCAATCCATACATGGGTATTAACAGTGATGCCTGGGTGCCGAGTACAGGTGAGCTGCAGCCGGAAGAAAGTGATATGATCAACCTGGGCTACAGTTACCGCAATTTTAAAAAGTTCATCTTGCATGCCGATGTATACTATAAGCAAATGCGGAATGTGACGAATTATGCGGAAGGCAAAAACCTGTTCCTGAATACGGTTGACTGGGGTCAAAGTGTACAACTGGGTAAAGGCTGGAGTTACGGACTGGAAACAAAAGCAGAGCGATGTACCGACAAATGGTATTTACACCTGAGTTATACTTTGTCATGGAACTGGCGGCGTTTTGCCGGACTGAACAATGGCGTGAAATTTCCTTTTAAATACGACCGCCGCCATGAGATCAATACAGCGGCTACCTTCAAATATAATAAACACTGGAGCTTCTCCGCATTCTGGATGTTTGCAACCGGCGATGTATACAGTTTGCCCAACCAGGTATATCCGGACTTTGATGATGCCCAACAGATCAGAGATCCACTGGCGCCGAAGGAATACCGGTTGATATACAATTCGTCATTGTCAAAAATGTACAGGACCCTCCCCTATCACCGGCTCGATGTTTCAGCCAGCCATTATCATAGTTTGGGAAAGAATTTGCGTTCGCGGGTAACAGCAGGCATCTATAACATTTATGGTTCACCCAGTCAGTATGTGTATGACCTGGAAGGTACGCTGGGCAAAAGGTCATTGGTGGTAACTACCAAATACCAGTATTTTAAAGTAACGCCTTATGTAGCATACACGGTGACATTTTAATTAAAATGAAAAACAGATTCCCATATAATTATTGTACGTGGTTTACTGTAGCGGTGCTTTTGCTAAGCGCCTGTAAAAAGCATTTCTCGAGCGATCAGTTTGAAGACGACAAACTGGTAGTACTGGCCGAGATCACGGCGTTTGATTCGGTGAAAATACCTATTGGCAAAACCATCAAGGTGGAGAACGGCAGCCTGATCCGATTTGAAAAAGTGAACGATGCCACGGTAACGCTTACCGAAACCAATGCGATGAGCTGGATCCTGCAACCTAATTATTCACTGCAATATGCCAATAATCCAACCTCGGTATTTACCAGCAAGAAAAGATTCAGGGCCAATACCACGTATAAGATCGAGATTAACCACCCTACCTTAGGACTGGTACAGGCATCGACCCATATACCAACATTTCCCCGGTTGATAACGGTAGATACCGCCTCAACCGATCACAATGGCAAAGACCTGCTTTCAGCGACTATCACCTGGAAGGATTCAGTGGATCACGAAGAATATTACATTATTGAAGCGGTAAAAGAACAGGTAAGGAACAATCACTTTTTCTATTACCAGGGTAAACGCTACAGTTATGATACGCAGGCGGGCAAAGCGTTTTACGAAACAATTAAGAACACGCCGGATGTCAGGATCCTCACAGACACCGTTGGACTGAATAAATATACCCGGCTTTATCTGTACACAGAAGATGATCAGTCGGACAATGCCCGCATCGATGAACTTACCAATCCTTTCAGGCGGATCTTTTTTACAGATGCTATGTGTAATGGTACTAACTATACAACGCGGGTATTTATCGATAAGCAGTTCTTTGTAGATCCCCGGCAGAAAGGCAGGGTGCGGCTACAATTGAAATCGGTAAGTAGGGAATTATACAATTACCTCAAGTTATACGAAAAATACAAAACCGACTTTGGTTCAGTACCTGCGAATCAGCTGGTGTCTCCCACAGGTAATATCGAACATGGATTAGGTATTTTTGGCGGGTCGGCGAAGCGGGAAAGGATCTATTATTTTGATGTGTTGTTATAAACCGGTTACCAGGTGCCGGTTACCGGTTGCCAGGCACTTAATTTTACAGCACTACCATTTCTTGCCTCTGTATTGCTGTTTTGCACAAATCGGTTTGTAATTTCATCGTTTCAGGCCTGCAATGAACCGAATCTACGTTGCAATGAATCATTTCTGTGTGTTATTTCACCGTTGCAGGCTGTTATGCCATCGTTGCAAGCTGTTATTTCATCAAAGCAGCCTGTTATGAGATCATTGCAAGCTGTTATATCATTGTAGCAGCTTGTTATGAGATCATTGCAAGTGGTAAAGACATAATAACAACCTGTTATGATGAGAAAACATGCAGAAACGATCCAAATTAAGCCGGAAACGGTCCATAGCACGGTTGAAATGAGGAGAATTCACCTGAAATGACCAGATTGCAGGCTGTTTAATGATCATTTCAGGCTGTAATGGGATCATTACAGCCAACTATGGCATCGGAACTGTTTGCATGGATGCAATAGCAGGCAGTTATAACAAAAAAGCAAGCTGCAATGATGAAATAACACGCAACAAGGATCCATAGCAAAGCAAACACAAACCAAAGCAGACAGGAAAAGATCCTTTACACGCAAACACTGGTCAGGATCAACGAAGCATTGATCCAAAGCAGGCGAACAAAGATCAGTAGTCAGCCGGCAGTGGTTCGTGGTAGAGATTTAATGTTAGCTATGATGATATTTTTCGTTCCGGATGATGGTGCAGGCCCGGTATAATTGTTCGGCCAGCATTAAACGCACCAGTTGGTGAGGAAATACCAGTTTCGAGAGCGACCAGGTGATATTAGCTCTTTTAAAAACGGCTTCATCGACCCCATAAACACCGCCGATGAGGAAAACAAGGTTTTTCACACTTTCATTAGCGCGCGCCTGTAAAAAATCGGCCAGTTCGGGGGAAGTGAACGATTTGCCGCGTTCGTCGAGCAGCACCAGGTAATCGTCTTTTCTAAGCCATTCCAGGATGGTTTCGCCCTCTCTTTTTTTGAGGTCCATTTCACTGAGCATACCGGCATTTTTGGGAGTTGGAATGAGGTTCCATTCTACGGGAAAGTATTTGGAGAGGCGGGCGGTAAATTCCTCTATACCCTCTTTGACATAGGATTCATGGTTTTTACCGACTGACCAGCATTGAATTTTCATAATGAACCTTTAAGGGAGTAAATGCATTTGGCATGCCAGCGTGCAAGTTAGGCAATATCAGGCGGTTATAAAAAACGGACTGTGAGAGGCTGAAAGAGCGGCAGACGGGATGAGGCAACGGGCAATGGATGAAAAAATCGGGTAAAAGGATATAAAATCAGGGAATTAGCTGATTTCTTTTTTGGAGCGAATAGCAAATATGTTTATTTTTGCCGCCCATTCACGAAAATAGCCCTTGTGGTTCAAGTGAATAGGTACAAAAATGGCCCCGTAGCTCAATTGAATAGAGCATTTGACTACGGATCAAAAGGTTTCAGGTTTGAATCCTGACGGGGTCACCAGACAGGATAAGACGGAATTTCTCCTCTTGTCCTGTTTCTTTTTTAGCCTGGAACGGATCAGGTTGAAAAGTTGGGGGATTTAGGAGAAAAGTAGTTGTTTTGCGGAAAATTAAAACGGATAGGAACTTTGGAAAAGGAAAAACAATTGTTAGGCTATTTTTTACCGGAAGGGACACTTGAATATTTTGATATAACACATTTTGTAAAAGATAAGGAAGGTTTT
>NZ_JAFIQX010000017.1 GCF_017356035.1 Longitalea luteola
GGTCCTTTTCCAATGTTTCTTGTCCGTTTTATTTGGCTGCAAAACAACTACTTTTCTCCTAAATCCCCCAACTTTTCAACCTGATCCGTTTTTCACGCATTCACTGTTTACACGACACATAAATGACACATTTAATGACATACAAAAATCAGCTTCGTTTTATGGGTCCCGTTAATCTACGCCCGGAACTGGAGGCTAATCCACTTCGTTGTACTCAGTTTGTTCCGACGTGACACATGGCTCGTTTTACACTTGTTACACTGATTTAGCAACTTTTCGACTAAAGATGTCGCCAGTATTCTACGCCGACATTTTACAGATTATAAGGGCAAACAGCAAAACACCATTCAGAAAGAAATTGCTACCATCACCCCACATGTGGATCCCCATTCTGGAAGGTTTAAGCGTTTAGACAAGGCGCTTCAGGACTTTTCTTCTGTTAATATTGGCTAAATTATTCCCTCCTGACCCACCAGCACGAAAATCTAAGCACTTTATTCTAAGTGTACCCTATCACGCCATTGAGATCACCCGCCTTGCAACGAACAAATAAATCAAATACGTGAAAAACACCCGTATTTAAAAAGGAGAAAAATTAAAACTTTGGAATTACAAGTCAATATTTTTTAACCCTTAATTTAACCGGTATGAGCGCAATGAAAGTTTCCCTGTCGTTTATTTTATGCCTTTTTTTTTCATACTCTTATTCTCAAGGCACATCTAAAGCCTCGCCCAACGTGACAGATACGGGAAAAGTAGAAGACATTAAATCGGATACAGCATTACTGAAATCGATTGAAAAAAATACTGAAACATTAACAAAGCCGACGGTAGACGAAATTAATGGCCTTACAAAAATCAAGGAAGCAATTGAAGATGAAATAAAAGCCATTAAGCATGACAGAAACAAGGCGCTCGCAGAAAGGCAATCTGAAATTGCTGAAAAGGAAAAAAAGTTAAGTGGGGTTAAAGAACAAATAACATCTTTGCAAGAGCAATACAATAAGCAAAAAGCCGCTCTTGATGATTTAAAAAGACGAACACAAGACCTCAAGCAGAATGCAGATTCTTTACAAGACGTAGTTAGAAAGTTAGATACATCCAAAAATAAATTACAAGCGGTGTCGGATTCATTAAAGAATGATTATCAACAGAAGCTATCTACATATATCAGCGAGCTGGCTAAAAAGGAAGCTGAGATCGCTAAAAAGGAAACTGAGCTTGCAAAGAAGGATGATTCTCTCTCTGTGATTGCTAAGATCAGGCTTGAAGACGTAGCGGTAGAGGTGAACAAAAAGCGGAAAAAGAATTTCGCTATAGATCCTGAAAGGATTTATGATATTGATAAAGGCAGTAAGGAAAATTTTTTATCTGCAAAAGATAGCCTTGCAAAAAAAGATACTGTAGAAATTAATCTGGCGAATATTAAAGAGGTTAGAATAAATGTAAGTGAAGGGTTGATAAATGAAATAATTGTTAAAACAGATATCGGAGTTTTTAGAAATAAAAAGGCACCTATTGATATAGTTCATTTGGGAGAACGTTGGGAGGATAAATTATACAGAGAAGGGACTGATTCAGCTAGATATATTTTTTTAAAGCAAGTAATTTCTTACACGCCCATACGATCCTATGGCGATTTACCGTATGCCCAATTTGATATTACTTTGACCCGCGATAGCAGTAATCGAGAATATGAGATAAAGGAAAGTACTTCAATTAATTCCTATTTTGATGTTTCTGTTTTTACCGATGTAAAAGGCATTTCAGGTGATGCTAATGGGCTTGCTCAAATTACAGCTAACGCCAAGTTTATTACCAATACACGCAACGCTGCTAACAAAGCACTTATTTTTAGTAATTATGTTTCATTTTATGGCGGTTTATCCAAATTCGATAATGATTTTAAAGGCACCCCAATTTTAAATGGAGATAGTATAAATCGAAAGGACTTATTTCAGCGGTCTAATTATTCATTGGGTTTGAAATACAATGTGCTCCATTGGGTTAAATCTCCCTATCCGCAGCGATTGATCCAAGATATACAGCTAAATGTTGGATATAACTTTATAGGCTCCAAAGTGCTCAATACCTATTTTAAAGATAGTGCCAAAACCGCGATGGATACAATCGTTAGTACTGTGACACACAACCAAATATATATTGAACCGATGATTGGGTTTAGTCGGCATAGAAATTTTAATATGACCATAGGGCTTCCTTTTTTTGTCCAAAACTTGAAAGCAAGTTCAGGTATTGCCAATCGTGAATGGGAGTTTTGGGCTTGTCCGGCAATCACACTAATGTACTATTCTGGCAGGGAATCACGAAACAAACTGTTTTTCCGATACAACCATTTCGTCAATCTAAGCAATACAAAACAAGCCTTTACCCAAATGCAGTTAGGGTATTCGGTGAATATTACCGAGCTTTTGAGTTCGAAAAAATAGATTGCGTGCGCAACCTGCTATTATCGTAATGAATAGCGCATAAAAACTTTATTTATCAACAATTTTATGCGCTATTTTATATATTTAATTCAAAAGATGTTGATCCTGGACTTCCCAAACTCCACGACTTCGGAGTGGCTGCCTGTCTGGATGCTGTTAAAAAAAGGTGAACTACAATACTGATCAAACCAGCTTTTTATTTAAATTACGAAATCTGTTAAGGTTATGATACTGCCGTTATGAATAGATATTGTTATTTATCGGTTAGGGTAGCAGCGTTACAACCTAATTTAGCGTCCGTAGGAGTTTTTTTATTCAGAAAAAAATTCGTGTATGGATCTCGAAAGCATGCAGTACTATGAGGAAAGCCCTGAAGAAAAGCGGAGAAGAAAGAAGGCAGAAGAGGAATCTGCTAAATTTATGGGAGTTCTTTTAAAAACCATTGGTACATGGTTTTTACTTGCATTTATTTATAGTAGTTCGCTTTTTGCAGCATATTTTATCCTTAATGATTCTAAATTCTTTGCAAGCCTGAAAGGTTGGGAACAAGTGATCGCGGTAATGTTTCTGGCCTATTTAATCAGTAGCCTGGTCTTTTTTCTCAAAGGGATCATGATCGTTTTGAGAGCATACCGCAATTGGTGGTGGATAGTAATTTGGGTGGTATGCTTTGTTTTTGTGTGCCTGCTGCCTACTGTGATGGTTTATTTTATTCTTGAAAATATATTAGGTCCTTCCATCCCCGCAAAGAGGGATGGTATAAGCCATTATCAATTCTGGAGCCAGGTAGGTGCTATTGTTGCGGGTGGTTTTATTTACCACAAGTATGGCTTAAGCCGGGATAATGTCCTGAGAATTAGTGCCTGGGCATATTCATTAGGAAAACGTGCAGGACTTGCTTTGACAGGTCACAGAAAGTGATCCATTGCATATCTGATCCAAGTAAATTCGGTCGATTCTGATAACGCTTTATGCATGCGATATCCTGCATAGATTGAACGTTTATCCTATCATTTTCTGCTTCCTCGACGCTTTTTACTTTTTAGCATCATGTTTTCGTTCATGCGGAGTCTGTGCAACTGTAAAAATCTACAATGATTCCCTTGTTGCGGCTTGACAATTATCATTTACTTTATTAATTAATGTCATATCGCCGGGCTTACCTGGACAGACAGGTTTTTCCTGGAAATGGGGGCCAGGTTAGAGAAAGATCCCCGGGTGAAAAAAGAAATGTTAAGTGTTAAAAAAGAAAATATCGCTGCACTCATCAAAGATGTGCAAGCGCTTATGCTCTCGTCAAAGACCGCCTATAAATCAGGAAGAAGTAAACATGAACTCAGCTGAACAAACACCATTTTCGGATGTAATATCCCAATCGTGGATATTGTAAGTTCCTTCCACAGTAAGTTTGGCGGGGCCATTGGAGCGTTATTTTAGCTGGCTTAAGCTGTTAATGGAAGTGAACAGACTGCTTATGAATATGACAAAGGCAACAGCGACAGGCGTTATATGCAGAAAAAAGCGTTTCATTGTATGTCGTTGGGTGATGAACAAATTGATGATGTAAAACTATTGCCTGGATTTTCCAGAACGTATGACCTTACTAACGGACCAGTCTGACTGATATCAGGTGTGCGGATGACAGTGTACCGTTGGGCAATAAAGAAAGGCAGCCGGATGGCTGCCCTTGTTCCCTTTTGAAAATCCGGGTTGCGATTTATAGGATTTTTTATGCGTTACTGTCTTTTTTCTGTCAGTTTTAGCATACCGGTTACTCGCTCCATGGCGAATGAATAATAGCATCGCAGAAATTCTTTCTTTCAAAATTCGGGATCATAAAGGCACAGATGTCGGCATTGATAGTACCATACGTAGTTTCAGGTTTGTGTTTGAAGCCTTCAAAAAACGCAGGAATGATCTTTTTCTTAAAGCCGGTACGTGGAAATTGTCTAACGATTTCTTCCCGATTTTCTGCAGACAACTGGTCGTATCCCCTGCCAACCACATCCAGTGCCACACCATAATTTAATAACGAGACTTCCGCCTCTTTATGGGGCGCGACCCCAGGTATCGTATGCAAGGCGATAGCGTCCCATACGAGCTGTAGTGTCTGCTTTGGCATTCCATGGCTTCTGAGAAATTCACGGGCCGCATTCGCCCCGTCTACCTCAAAACATTTGTCAGGACTACTGTAATGTGAAGTAAGCCCCAGATCATGAAAAGCCGCGCTGACATACAAAAGTTCAGGGTCGTACGTGAGCTTTCTTTGCTCGCCATTTAACGATGCAAATAAATAAGTTCGCAATGAATGATTATACAATAATTCGCTTCCATGTTCGAGCAATAATTCCGTAGCCTGACGGGCAATAATGCTGTCAGGTATTTTGATACCGGCAACAGTTTTAGGCAGCTTCGTTGTCATAACGTTTCATTTTAATCAATAATTTGCATCACTTCACTTAAACGGGTATAGTTTTGGTGGAAATACCCACACGATTCATAAAATTGATATGACATACCAGCACGATTAGATCGGCTATTTCCTTGACCATGGCGTTTCAGATGAAACCTTCCCATGCGGAAAGCGCAAAGATCCTGCGCGGCAGTTCTCCTGTTTTTAAAGCTTCATGGGTATGATAATCAATACAAAAAACACATTTGTTAATTTGAGAAACCCTGATCTTGATCAGCTCTATCAGTGACCTGGGTATTGAAGAGCCATACAGCCGTTGATCCATTGCAGCGATTTGCTCCCAGTATAATGGTTCTTCTTTCCATACATCTAAGCGATGCTTAATTGACTTTATCATAAATTAAACGTTTTATATTGACAAAGTTCCACACAGGAGTTATTTATCTGCTTAAACTGGTTTAAGAAATGTGTTTCGCAATGCAGGCCAGCACTTTCGTTCGAAATCTCCTAATTTTGGCAGAAAAGGTTTTGCATGCAGCCTACTCCCTCCATAGAAAACTATGTTCGAAAATATGTTGATCTAAATGATGAAGAATTGGCCCACTTTGCATCAGCTTTTAAAGAAGTGAAAGTCAAAAAGCGGCAATTCCTCATACAGCCGAACTTTGTGGCCCGTCACCGGTATTTTGTACTCAAAGGCGCTGTAAGAGCTTACGTAGTGGCAGAGGATGACCAGGACAATACCATACAGCTGGCCATTGAAGAATGGTGGATATCGGATTATAACAGTTACATGTTTCAGCAGCCTGCCAGTATGTTTGTGATGGCGGTCGAGGATAGTACGCTCTTGCAGATCAGTTTTGAAGATGAACAGCGATTAAAAGCATCAAATTATAAATATGAAACCTTTTTCAGGATGATTGCTGAACGCGCCGCAGCTTTTATGCAAAGACGCGTTATTACAAGCCTCACTATGTCGGCCGAACAGCGATATGATCTGTTGATAGAAAAGTACCCTGAAATGGCAAACCGGTTCCCTCAATATGTTATTGCCTCTTATCTTGGTATGACTACCGAGTTTCTTTCCCGCATTAGAAAACAAAAGCTTAGGTCAAAAGGATAGCGCCAAAAAAGTTGAACCAGTTCAACGTTTTTTATTAGCCTGGTTCATTTTTTAAGGTTTTTCAGAAAGTGATTTTTGCATAGTCAATATCGATAATAGTAAAAGATTGAAACATGCAAAAATTACAAAACAAAGTAGCTGTTGTCACTGGTGGCGGCAGCGGTATCGGATTGGGTATTGCAAAGGCATTTGCGGCAGCAGGAGCCCGGGTCATTATAACTGGCCGAAACAAGGCCACGCTTGATAAAGCAGTGCAGGAAATTGGACACGATGCCGTGGGGCTGCCAGGCGATGTGTCTGATCTTTCACAACTTACAGGCATTTATCAAACCATCGACAGAAACTATGGACGTATTGATGTGTTGGTGGCCAATGCCGGCGTGTATATAATAGGGCCGCTTGCTACATTTACTGAGGAAATGTTTGACAAAGTGAGCGACATCAATTTTAAGGGAACTTTCTTCACGGTGCAAAAGGCATTGCCGGTGCTCAATGAGGGCGCATCTGTGATCCTCGTTTCCTCTACTGTAAATGGAAAGGGCATTCCAAATCATGCTGCTTATGCGGCTACTAAGGCTGCCACGCGTTCATTGGCCAGAAGCTTCTCCGCCGAACTGCTCAACAACAGGATCAGGGTCAATACGCTGACACCTGGTCCCATCGACACTCCCTTGTTTACTACTATAACAAACAATGCAGAGGAAGCAAAAGCAATGGCGGAAAGCATGGGCAACTTCACACCCGTAAAAAGACTGGGAACACCGGAAGAAATTGCTGCAGCAGCATTATATCTCGCTTCAGATGACTCTGCGTTTATGCTTGGTGCCGAAATCCTTCTCGACGGCGGTCTGAGAGATCTGTAAACGTCAATACTTCAAATTTATGACGGTTAAAAATGAAGGAGAGCACGGGGTTTCCCACACATTAATAGAAAACGGGAGCCAGAGAACCGGCTCCCGCAATAGTGTAATTATGTTGATTAAAATTATTCACTTTCCCCGCGCATTAACCGATGTGCGATGATCAACACGCCATATACCATTTCTTGAAACGAAAAGGGCGTAATGAATATATCAAAACGACAATTTTCTACCAGGTCTGACGCACTTCTGATCCATGAAGGTGTGCCGTCAAAGGCAGCGTTGATCTTAAGGTGCACTTCAGAATCTTTCAAATTCGGAAAACATTCAAAAATATTTTTTCCTTTCAATTCATCCGCCGTTTTTCCGCAGCATTTTGATAGGGCTTTATTGACAGCAGCAAGTACCAACTTTTTATCGAGTATCATAATTAGGTCATTGCTGGCGTCAATGATAGTTTCTGCCATCTTTGCCCGGTTATTCAACAATAATTGCTTCTCCAGCAAGACCCTGTTCAATTCGGAAATCCTGTTTTCCTGTTGAACGCTGTTCGAAATATCCTTGATAATACATAGTATACCGTGCAACTGGTCTCGCGTATCATGCAAAGGCATAATCTTCCATTCAAAATACTGGTTGGCTTTTTTCATAGGAAAGGTGCGTACAAGGGAGCGGCCCTTAAGAACAGATTCAAGATGCTGAAAAATAGCACTCCCATACCTTGCTTCGGGGAAAAAGTAAAACAGGTTTTTTTGAAACGCATCATTTATTGCACGGCCCAGTTTGTCTTCAGCTACTTTATTTACCATGGTGATCTGTAAATTTTTGTCGGTAGCAATAATCATATCATTTGAATGTTCTATAATCAGCCTGCAAAGATCAGTATCTGAAAACATAAACCTTTCCGTTACATATTGCCTGTCTTTATTCTTTTGTTCCATAACCGATAATTTTTAATTATCTATCTTCTTCTATTCTTCTGCTCTTTTCATAGAGCAAACAACCATGCCCCTTACGCAGAATACTGTACAGAATTAACATTTTATGTCAACCAGAGTAACCAGGCAGCTACCTTCAAAGAATGTAACAACCAACGCTATGGAGCCAAAATTTTCTTATGGCGATAAAGTAGTGGGTAGCTGGGTATTGAATTTGGAAGACATCAGAGATGGGAATGTGTACCTGTTAGTTACAAGGAACGGCATCTTATTGCGACGAATTGTAAACAAGCTCAGTGACCGGAAAAGTCTGCAGCTCATTTCCGATACATTAAAGTACAAAGACCAATATCCTTTAATAGAATTGTCTCCAGATATAATATATGAAGTATGGCTTGTGGAATATGTTATCAGCTCAAATCTTGACCAACCGATACAAAATGTATATGTGAAGATCGCAGATCTGGAAACTAAAATACAGGACTTATATAAATCAATGCAAAAAAGTAACACGCCTTAGAAATGAAAAAGGACATTAAAATTTACCTTGTTGATGATGATGAGGAAGATAGATTTTTAATGTTACAGGCTTTTAAACATTTAGGCATTGACGAAGGTATCTTACAATTCTCAAACGGCAAACAACTGATAAAGCATTTGAGCAGCTTGGAGCCTGACCATTTTCCCCAGCTTATCATCCTGGATTATAACATGCCCGTGCTAAACGGGTATGAAACTTTATCGGAAATCAAAATAAAGAACCTCTCATCTTCTATAAAGATTGTTATATATAGCACATCTATAAACGATCAGCAAAAGGCACAGTTCAAAAAAAATGGCGCATTAGATTGTTTTATAAAACCGACCACTTTTTCAAGACATCTTGAGATAGCCAGAACCTTTTTCGATATTGCTTTAGAATCACACAATTAATCCACTTCGATGACATCCTGCCTATGCAGTTAAACCGGCTAATGGGAATATTGAATGGTGGACGCATCCACAAAAGCGATATATTGTCAATATTGCAGGTAATTTTGACATTTTGGTAAATAATAAGACGGCTATGAAATCGGTTTGCCAGCTGGTAATATATGGCAAAAATACAGGCTGAATGCCATTTTGTAATGACATGGGCGTTGCTATCGGGTTTGCATACTTTTTGTTGAGCCGGTTATTATAACCGATCACAATGAAAAAGTTGATCGCGGTACTGTTTTTCCTGGCAATAGGAATAAAAGTGTCAGGCTGCCCGGCTCAATATAGTGAGAACCGGCACAGCATCTTTGCCGTGCCGTTCGAAGAAAGCGATACCAAATGCCAGCAACTTGATTCGAAAGAAAAGTTTGAGGAAGAATCTGCTGTAGTAACTTATTTCGCTATAGCATGTAATTCGGCAAAGAGTGCCAGGTATATTATCCATCCTTATACAGCTGCTTCTTCTCATGAAATGGAACCGTCTTTCCCTCCTCCCAATGTAGGTCTGCATTAGCAAACGTCTCCTGAATCAATCGACTGTTTTTCAAAATTTGCTTAACCATAAATACGGTAAGACATGAAAGGTGTGTTTAATTCAATAAAGAATGACATCTCTTCAGGTATAGTTGTATTTCTTGTGGCTGTCCCATTGTGCTTAGGTATCGCGCTTGCCTCAGGGGCTCCTTTCTTTAGCGGCATGATTGCCGGAATAATTGGGGGTATTGTTATAGGTTCCATAAGCAATTCATCCCTGAGCGTCAGTGGCCCGGCAGCAGGCTTAACTGCTGTTGTACTGACAGGCATTGCGACGCTTGGATCGTTTCAGATCTTCCTATGTTCCGTATTTCTTGCCGGAGCCTTACAGTTTGTGCTCGGTATGCTAAGAGCTGGCAGTGTAGCCAATTACTTCCCGGGAAGTGTTATTAAAGGAATGCTTACCGGTATAGGCATTATCATAATCATGAAACAGCTTCCACATGTAGTGGGTTATTATCAAACAACAACTGCAATAAATAGTGTTAGTGATCTGTTATCAAACTTTCATCTCGGGGTAACAATTATCTCACTGTTGGCTTTCCTTGTGCTCATATTTTGGGAGAAAAAATTGGTAAACAAAATCAGGCTAATACCGGGCGCCCTTGCAGCAGTTATCCTGGGCGTTATCGTGAACCAGGTCTTTGTCCTTCTTTATCCGGAAATGGCCCTTGAAGGCCGCTATCTCGTAAATGTGCCCGTGGCCGATACTGTAACAGATTTCCTGAATTTTTTTACCTTACCCGAATTTTCTTCAATATGGAATGACGATGTATGGATAACAGCCGCTACCATAGCGGTAGTGGCTTCTGTTGAAACATTGCTTTGTATTGATGCAGTAGATAAGATGGACCCTTTACGCAGGGTGACCGACCAAAACCGGGAATTAAAAGCGCAGGGTGTTGGTAATATGGTTTCCGGACTGCTTGGCGGCTTGCCGCTTACAAGCGTCATAGTGCGTTCTTCTGCCAACGTGCAGGCGGGAGCAAAAACAAAAGCATCCACCATTACGCATGGGCTGCTGTTGCTGGCATCATGCGCACTGGTGCCTCAACTGCTTAACAGAATTCCTTTGGGTTCGTTGGCGGCCGTCCTTATCGTTACAGGATATAAACTGGCGCGCATCGAGATATTTAAAAAGATGTACCGCAGTGGGATCTATCAATTTCTTCCTTTCATAATAACCATTGTGGGAGTGGTTGCTACCGATTTGCTTAAGGGTGTGGCATTGGGGCTCGTTACCAGTGCAGCCAGCATTCTTTATTTAAATATGAAAAACGCCTATTATTTTCACAAAGAAAAATATCACGACGGAGAGATCATAAAAATCCATCTTTCAGAGGAAGTTTCGTTCCTGAATAAAGCAAGTATAAAGATGACACTGCAGCATCTTCCGGCGCATTCAAAAGTGATCATCGATGCCAGCAATGCAAAATACATTGATTTTGATGTGCTGGAACTGATCAGGGAGTTTAAAGACATACAGGCTCCCGAAAAACAAATTGATTGTCAGTTAATGGGCTTCAAAGACTCTTATGGTGTAAACAACATGTACGCTGTAACTTCTGAGCCTGCATCAGCCTTTAAAAACAATATTGTTCACTCAGATAAATATGCAAATGTTTGAGAGCTTACCTCAATACCACCCGCGTTGCCAAAAAATAAAACCGCGATGTAGAAACATCGCGGCTTTTGGTTTAAGGCCCTGACAAGTAGCTTAATTAAAATAGGGTTCATCGTTAGCAACTGGTTTACTGTTCATTTACAAAGATTGTAGTTTATTATCTCATTGATTTATTCCTAAAGGATTAAATATAAATAATAAATTACATGTTATGATATTCTGTTTTATCGAAGCTGCCAGCTTGCACGAATGTATGTAACTAAGAAATCTTAGCGGTGATGTGAAGGCATTGCAACAAAAAATTTCCTAAAAAATGTGACCTAACTGTGTTTGAATTGATATGGGCCGGCATTTAATGTTTAAGACCAACTTCATGCTAACCCGATTAATACTCAGGGGGATTGGTGCAATTTCGTAACTTGAGTGACTTTAAGTATGGAACATCGTTTAATTCAGAATACAGATAACACTATCCCGGACTATTTATCCGGCGGAGGTGAAATGGGGCGATTTATTCGAGAAAAAGACTGGTCAAAAACTCCGTTAGGAAATCCAATCGGCTGGCCTCAAAGTTTGCGTTCAACCCTTAGTATTTGCCTTAATTCCAATTTTCCCATTGCGATCTACTGGGGAAATGATCTTATCCTTCTTTATAACGATGCATGGAGTCCAATACCTGGCAACAAACATCCGTGGGCATTGGGCAAACCTGCAAAGGAAGTGTGGCCCGAAATATGGGACGCAATAGAACCTCAGTTCAGAAAGGCTTTCAGTGGCGTACCGGGCGGTTCCAAAGACGCTTTTCTTCCCATGAACCGTCACGGCTATCAGGAGGAGTGTTATTTCAATTTTACATTTACTCCCATTTATGGCGAAGGTGGAAAGGTGGAAGGTGTTTTTAATGCGGTAATCGAAACCACAAAGACTGTTCTGAACGAACGTCAATTGCAAACATTGCGTGAATTAGGAAATCTTGACAGAACCTCCAAAACAGTAGATGAAGTGTTGGCATCTGCAGCAAAAGTGCTGCAAGGAAATAACAAAGATTTTCCTTTTGCGATCATTTATAAAATTGTTGCGGAAGAAAATAAGGCCATTCCGATTTCATACGTAGGAACAACGGATGCGCAAGAATTCTTTCCATCATGGATCAATCTGGATAGCTCAGCCGACGATTCAATAAGCATTTGTAAAGCATATTCCACCAATGCTCTGGTTGTGTTTGAGAATAAGGAAAATAGAAAGGCTTTGCCGAAAGGTGGCTGGGACATTGAAGCGACAAAATTTATTCATCTGCCAATCGTTAGTCAAAGCAGAAAAACTCCAATAGCTATATTGTCGGCTGCATTGAACCCTTACAGGCAATTCGATGAACTATACAAGCAATTTGTACAATTAATAGCCGATCAAATATCCACGGAAGTCAACAATGCATTGGCTTATGAAGAAGAACGTAAACGTGCGCAAGCCCTGGCCGAAATTGATAAAGCCAAAACAGCCTTTTTTACTAATATTTCACATGAATTCCGTACACCTTTAACTTTAATTCTCGGATCGCTTGAGCAATTGCTTAACAGAAAAACAGAAGAAATTGTAACTGAACATAAAGACGCAATAGAAACCTCACATCGCAACGCATTAAGAATGTTGCGCCTGGTTAATAATCTGCTTGATTTTAGTCGTATTGAAGCCGGAAAGGTCAAAGCCCGATTTCAGCTTACCGACCTTTGCCAGTATACGTCCGAACTTGCTTCTAATTTTCGTTCTGTAATTGAACATGGCGGATTGCAGTTTTACGTTCATTGTGAATCAATTTCTCAGCCGGTGTATGTAGATAAAGAAATGTGGGAAAAAATTGTACTTAATCTGTTATCTAATGCATTTAAATATACGCTGAACGGCAGTATCAGCATTTCGCTGCAATCAAAAAATGGTAGTGTTATTCTAAAAGTCAAAGATACAGGAACCGGTATACCGGAAGAAGAAATTCCAAAGATGTTCGAGCGTTTTCACCGCGTACAAAATGTTACGGGGAGAACTTATGAAGGGACAGGTATCGGACTTTCTCTGGTCAAAGAGCTTGTATTGCTTCATGGCGGAAATATATCAGTGAAAAGCAAGACCGGTGAAGGAACAGAATTTATCATTTCAATTCCGACCGGAAAGCATCATTTGCCTGCGGAATATGTTGTGGACAAAGAAACTGATCTCGATACGGCTGTTTCCGTCGCGTTCATTGAGGAGGCTGATTCACTATTAAGGAAGCCTGTCGCTTCAGATACGCAAGATCGCTTTAAGAACGCACCTACGATTTTAGTAGTAGACGATAACGCTGATATGCGGAGCCATATCAGGAACATTTTATGTAAAGATTTCAGTGTAGTTACCGCCAACAATGGAATGGATGCGCTGTTGAAAATAAAAGAAGAGGAAGTTGATGTCGTGGTAAGTGATGTGATGATGCCGGTAATGGATGGCATACAACTGCTTAAAACAATTAAGAACACGCAACGTACGTCAACTCTTCCGGTCATTTTGGTGTCTGCAAGAGCAGGAGAGGAGGCTAAGATTGAAGGCTTTGATATTGGTGCAGATGACTATCTTATTAAGCCTTTCTCAGCAAAAGAATTGTTAGCAAGGGTACGTTCGCAAATCAGTATTTCACAAAAAAGAGACAAGGCCTTAAGAGATGTTTATAATCTTTTTAATGAGGTGCCATTCGCGGTCGCTGCTTTGAAAGGCCCTGAGTTGATAATTGAATACATCAATCAGTATAGTCTTGCTATTTGGCAGCTGTCAAAAGATGAAGTTGTAGGCAAACCTTTGTTTGACGTTCGGCCTGACCTTCGTAAAAGTGCTGCACCTATTCACGAAGAAGTTTATCGTACCAAAAGGAGGTTCGAAGCCAGGGAGGCGCCGATACAAATGCTTGTAAACGGCAATGAGGAACTTCGTTATTTTAATGTTACTATTGATCCTATGAAAGACGATGAAGGCAATATAGTGGGTCAGCTTGCTACTTCTATTGATGTAACCCAACAAGTTGTAGCAAGAAAAAAAATCGAGGAAAGTGAAACCAGGGTTCGCATAGCGGTGGAATCAGGACAATTGGGAACCTTTGATATAGACCTGGTTCGCCATTCCATTGTTTTTTCTGATAGGCTTGCTGTTATTTGCGGTTTAGATCCGACAAAGAAATGGTCGCATCACGATTTATTAAATACACTGCATCCGGAGGATTTGCCTGTCAGGAACAAAGCCTATGAAATAGCATTACAAACGGGCAACTTACATTATGAAGCCAGAGTTATTTGGGGCGACGGCTCTGTTCATTGGCTTCGCATTCATGGTAGGGTAAAATATGAAAATGGTGAAGCGAAACGAATATTTGGGATTGCACATGATATAACAGATGAAAGAATTGCTCAGGAAAAAATCAGGGAAAGCGAAGAACGCTTTCGGGCCCTTGTGAATGCCACCTCCGATGTGGTATATCGGATGAGCCCTGACTGGACCCAAATGCAGGAATTGAAGGGCCGCGGATTTATTTCCGATACCGGAGAACCTATTAAAGACTGGGTCAATAAATACATTCATCCAAAAGATCAGGAAAGAGTACAGCAAGCAATTGCCACGGCGATAAAGACAAAGTCTATATTTGAGCTGGAGCACCAGGTAATCAGTGCTGACGGTACATTGGGCTGGACCTTTTCAAGAGCGATCCCTATTTTGGATAAAGAAGGCGATATAGTTGAATGGTTTGGCACTGCCAGTGATATAACTGAAAGGATTCGGATTGAAAGCCAATTAAAAATAAACGAGGAAAGGTATGCTCTTACTATCAATGCGACAAATTTAGGCATCTGGGATTTTGATGTAAAGAACCAGGTAGTTGTTGGCAGTGGCAAAATAGCTGCCATATACGGACTGGCTTCCAATGAGGAATACAACCTTGCTGTTGCATTCGACAGCATATATCCTGATGACAGAAATGAACAGAATAAACTATTTGAATCTATTATAAATGGCAGGGTTAATAAAAGTTTTGCAACAGAATATCGTATTATTCATAAAAAGAGTGGTGCCGTTAAATGGATAAGGGCACACGGGAAAGCCTTTTTTGATGAGCAAGGCCAACTGACCCGCACTGTTGGTACCGTTGCCGATGTTACGGAAGCTAAATTAGCAGAAGATGCATTGAAAGAAAGTGAAAATCGCTTTCGAACATTAACGCAATCATTGCCGCAATTGGTTTGGACAGCCACCAGGGAGGGCTATTGCGATTTCTTTAATCAACAGTGGTACGATTACACGGGTAGCACGCCTGAACAATCATTTGGTGATGGGTGGGCGAAATACATTCATCCGCAACATGTTTCGGCTTTATATGCAAAATGGCAGCAAAGTATAAAAAGTGGTCAACCAGTGGTGTTTGAATTTCAGTTAAAAGCAAAAGATAATGGCTACCAGTGGTTTTACGTGTTGGGTAACCCTGTAACGGATGAAAATGGAAGTGTCATTAAATGGGTTGGCGCATTAACGAATATTGAGGAAAGAAAAACAATTGAGGAAAAGCTTGAGCGTCTTGTTGCAGACCGGACATCTGAGCTGCGGCAGGCCAACCAGGAATTGCATCGCTCCAACGATGACCTTCAGCAATTTGCCCATGTTGCCTCACATGATTTAAAAGAACCTGTTCGAAAGATAAGAACTTTTGTCAGCCGTTTAAAAGAAGAATACCGTACATTCTTACCGGAACAAGGTGAGCGTTTTTTGCAAAAAATTGAAAACGCAGCTAACCGAATGAATGCCATGATCGACGGTGTATTAACGTACTCGTCTCTTACCGGCAGCGAACAAAAGAAAGAATCAGTGGATCTGGGAGAAGTGTTGGAACAAATTGAATCAGACCTGGAATTGCTTATTCAACAAAAGAGCGCCATAATTGAAAAAGGAGAACTTCCTTGCATTACCGGTTCACGAATGTTGTTATACCAGTTGTTTTACAATTTAATCAATAACTCACTGAAGTTTGTAAGGCAGGCTGAAAGTCCCGTTGTAAGAATTTTATCAAGGCGATTAACGCCGGATGAAATAGACAGTAGGAGATTGGATGAGGGGAAGGAATACGTTCAAATCATCGTTACAGATAATGGTATTGGCTTTAACGAAAGCAATGCAGAGATTATATTTAAGACTTTTACACGTTTGAATTCAAAAGACCAATATGAAGGTACAGGACTGGGGCTTGCCCTTTGTAAAAAAATTGTGGAGCGGCACGGTGGTCATATAACTGCAAATGGCAAAGAAGGAGAAGGAGCGCAATTTTATATAACGCTTCCCATAAGTTAAGTTAGTCGTATGAAACCAATATTTTTATTAGCTGATGATGATATCGATGATAGAGAATTGTTTTGTGAAGCGCTGGGAACGGTTGATCCATCCATAACCTGTTACTGCGCAGACAATGGACGGGTTGCTTTGCACATGCTTGACAGTAAACAACCGTCAGAATACCCGCACTTGATTTTTCTTGATATCAATATGCCGGTAATGAATGGGTGGGAATGTCTGGTACAATTGAAAAGAAGCGAAGCTTACAGGCACATACCCGTTTTCATTTATACGACTTCTTCTCACCAAAGAGAGGCAAATATAGCATTTGACCTGGGAGCAGATTGTTTTTTTACAAAGCCGGCTGAATACAATGAGCTAAAATCCATACTTAAAATAATCGCGAATAACATAGGGGGGGATTGGGTAAGTGCAATAAGTCATTTCGATAACATTAAATCGAGATAAAAGTTTTCACCTGTGTTGGAAACTAAGGTCTTTTTAGATTAACTGTTTTCCCATGCGAAAAATCTCCAGCATTGTCACTCCGCCAGGATCTGGAAAATACTCGTGTACTTTCCAAATGCCATTATCATTTTGGATTCCAACTAAAAGGGTCTTATCCCAATGTATAGCTCTGGATACCCATTTATTGTGTGCACAACCATACCAATCGCGTTAAAACTACACGAAACTTAGAGAATCTCTATTAATAAAAGCGTCAGAATTAGTTTTTTTATTAATGTAACTGTTTGCCAATTGATCAACTTAACCGTTTTAAACATCTTGTTTCAGACTTCCCAATACAACTTAATGTCTTCCATTTGAGGATGTAAAAACGGATGTTGATACTAAATGATACCAACATACGCACATGATAATTTGTGAAATAATTTAACTTTAACAATACAGTAAAGCGATTTTGTTTTCTTTTATATTTAATGATCAAAAACCTTTTTATCATTAAACTGAATTGTATGCAAGTACAAGTAAGAAGAACCATCCTAAAAGAAGTCAGAAAAATTGGAACATTGCTTTCGCTCGAAAAAGCAAAGGAAATGATCGAAGCCTGGCAAAACCAGGAACCTGAAGCCGTTAAATCGTTCCTGTATGGCAGAAAGATCTTTGAACAATTACTGCAGGTGCCTGGGTGTGTAGGTATACGCGTTTTTAATGGAATTGATGACAATGGCCAGCAGGCTTTGGTATTTGTACCTGTTGGTGAAAAAAATCAGAACATCCTGAATTACTCAGTCACGACAACCGAAGGTATCGTTGTGGTAGAAGCGCCGGTTGCAGATGGCGGATTGAAGTGTCCTACGTATTGTCCTGCCCCCGCCACCGATATTGAATCACCGGCCTGGGAAACGTATATTGTTGATAAACAAAAAGGCGTTACCCGCATAATTGCTGATCTGGGAGAACTCATTTCGCGTAAAAAGGCGATGGAAATGGTAGAAAAATGGCAAAGTGAAGAACCGGAAGGCATAAAGTCAGTTTTATATGGCAGGGAAATATTCGATCAGTTGCTGGCTGTTCCTGGTTGCGAAGGCATTCGCGTGTTTAATGCTTATGATGATAATGCCATGCAAACTTTTGTTTTTGTCGCTGTAGATGGCCGTAATAACAACATAAGAGAATACAAAAGCCTGGACGGTAAAGAAACTATAAAGGCGCCCATTGCTGATGGTGGATTAAGATGTCCTTCCTATTGTCCTAATCCCGATTCACCAACACCTGTACCCGGCTGGGAAGATTATATAATTAATGAGTAGAGGTATTGTTTAAAAGATAAAAAAGAGGCTGTTTAAATGCAGTCTCTTTTTTATACAATGCACTGCTGGTGTTTTGGCATTTTTAGTTAGTTCGCCTGCTCGCAAATACTTAAATAAGCTATTATCATCCTCATCCTGGCTGTTATGAATACGATGTTGCGTCAATTGCTTTTAGTAATGGTTCTTAAACTATTGATATGTACCGCCTCGGCCCAACCAGTCGGTATGAATCTGTACCCGTTAACATTACCCTACGGGAAAGTGATGGACTGGCATTCAGCAATAGTAAATGATAGTTTCCGCATATATGTTTATTTTCCGCCCGGATATGACAGCTCGCATTGTTCCTATCCTGTATTGTTTTTAACCGATGGCGATTGGAGTTTCACAGCGGCAGTCAATGCCTTTGGCAGCTTAAAGCAGGATTACCGGATCGTTGAACCTGTTATAGTGGCCATAGGTTATGGTCATCGGCCTAATCGCCGGGATCGGGATCTTGATCCGGAGAAAGGCGGTTACGCCTTCCTGGAAGCTTTAAAGAAAGAAGTTATACCATGGACGAACGCACATTTGAAAGTAAACGATAACCGTGCTTTATACGGATATTCACTTGGTGGCAAGTTTGCTACTTTTGCCTTATTTAACGAACCTGAGTTGTTCACATCTGTATTGATAGGTGCTCCTGCCGAAGGAGGCAGACATTTATTACCGGCGGCTCATCGATATAAAACGAATGCTGTTCGAATAACCTCAAAGGTGTTTTTAGCAACCGGTGAGTATGAGCGTGAAACAGTCGCTAATATAAAACACTTTGAGCAGTACCTACAGTCTCAATCTCCTTCAATACCTGTTACTACCTGGGTGGCGCCTGCAATGAATCATGGAGCGGCAATACCTGCCGTATTACAGGAAGCGATCAAAGTTACCTACGCTGAAATAAATAAAGAGATTGAAGTTTCAGGAAAGCTGCTTAAAACTTATTCGGGAACATACATAGATTCCGCAAATAATGAAAAGTTCCGCTTGTTTGTGAAAAATAGGGCACTTTATATAATGTTGCATGGATATACCGCCGACTTTCCTTTTCAATTACGCGCCACTTCAAAAAACACATTTTCCCTTAGAGAATATGAGCGTATAGCGTTTACTTTTAGTGGTAATCGTCTTACTGTAATGTGGCCGGATGGACATGAAAGCAAGTATTTAAAAGTAAAAAATGGTAACAGGAATTAATTTCACCGAAGCCAATTGGTTATCCACGGTTTGCATTACATCGCAGAGAACTGTACCATTAGGATTATTATAGTATCTTTGTCCGCGTCTCTTCCTTTGCTTTTACCGCTTCCAGATATTTGCGAACATTTCTTTCCAACTCTGTAGGATACGTGTAGTTTAATCTTTGCGCAAGTTCAACACCTAATTCACTCGCTATCTCAGCATATGCAAACAGCGCATTCCAGTTTTCTTCAATATCACTTCCCGAGAACGTTCTTTCAATTCGTTTCCACAGCTCTGAGGGCAAATATTTTTTAAACAGCCTTCCATGTTTGTTCGTTGTTATATTCCATTGATGAGCGCTGGCAATATACCATTCTATCATGGGGACCAGATAATCAGTTCTCATCATGTTCTCCGACATAAACTTGGCGTAGAACAGTTCGTCCCGTGCCAGGCATTTCGCTACATAGGTCATATCCCACCAAAAGTCATTTAACAGTTGCTTAAATCTTTTTTCTGTGGGTTTTTTGATCAGGACAGATTGATAGGTCGGTGGTTTTATGCCCTTTGTAATACCATCTTTATCAAGTAGAATCGTATAGCCTACATCCCAATCTTCAGGTAATTCAGGTTGTCCGGCATCGTTTATGAACTCTGGTTTTTTATAAAGTTTGAAATCGACTTTTACATTGTCATTGTAAAGCACCATTTTCATAGCATGCTTTCCATCGAAAAAGGTTTCATCTTCCTCAACCATTGTTATCGGATAGCCAAAGATCGAAACCCATGTGTTATTATACTGATACGGGTCAATGTTGTCAAAAACGAGATCTATATCGATGTCACTGAAATCGTCCACTGGCGCCAGCGGGTTTACCAGAGAACTGGTTAGTAATGCAGCCCGAATATCATTGTTGCTTTTGGCCCAATCGATAATTTGTTGCAGCTTTTCGTCCCTTGCTTTCATCTGTTGTTTTCCGTTATTGAAAATTTCCAAAAAGAATTAGTAAATATACAAAAACATACCTGTTGCAAAAACGGCTGACAGTTCGCCGCGTTTGTATTTCTCCGCATCTTCGGTTTTGGGCATGTAGTAATAAAAGTGATAATGCCTGAAAGTATGTTACTTTTTATTTATTCTCATATACAATCCAACTTCACCTATAAACACCGCGTCGTCATAGCGGATGTTTAAATAGTCGCGTCCAACATAACCGTGAATCAAAAAGCCCACTTCATTGGTGATAGAAGGCATATAAGTTAAATAAGTGTGGGCCCCCAGCCGGTACTTGTTTTCAAGGGTGAAGTTTGACAGGTCACCTAAAATATATTCCAGATCTGTCCGGATTGAAAACTGCCGCTTTTTAGTTACTTTTTTCACCTTTGAGCTGAGTGCATTATTGATGGTTACCAAACGGGAAGCTTTCAACCACTGAAAACTGAATAACAGCCGTTGCTTTCCATAGCTATTATATAATTCACCGTTCATGCCCAACGGACCTTTGAAATCTATTTCTTTCTGCCATCCTACAGCGGTTGATATAACATGATTGCGTGCAGAAACATTGGCTACATTAAATAAAATGCGCAATGAATTGGTGCTGAAATCTCCGGATCGATAGTTGTGCCGTTGATTACCGTCTTCGTCTTTTATAAAAAAGGAATCAGCCTGGCCATTTGAGTAATGTAATAGCTGAATAGTTATCCAGGCTGGCGTGGTTCGTTCTTTTATTAAGCCACCTACAGATGTTACAAGGAGGTCAAGACCTAATCCGAATTTGTTATTAGAGGGCAGTAGTGGGCTTGAATCGTCTCGCGTTAGCCGCGGTGTAAGTCCTACGTCGAAGGTAAACCGAACCCGCTGCAGCCATTTAGGATTGTAGTATTTGCCTTTGTGAATGACAAACCGGTTTGAGAAATTTCCTTCCAGCCAATAACCGTTTTTTCCTTCTCCATCCCGCAGCGGTATCTTTCTTGTTTCAAGTGGATCGATGAGGGGGAAGGCCAGGTACATTAACTGGTCATGGTATCCCAGCAGCTGATGGTACCGGCTCATGGCAAAGTTGGGGGAAGAAGTTGATAGCGAATCGGGTGACCATAAACTTTCCTGCGAGTGAGCGAAAAAAGCGCTTAACAGTCCGCCTATTGTGAGTAACCGTTTCATTACCATGCTTTTGATAAGTACTATAAAAAGCATGCCTGCTGTTATACGTTAAATCAATCTCCTGGTTGTAAATATCAACTGTATGCGCCCGTTATGAAACGAAGTATCGCCATGACAAGCGATGCACCGCCTGGCGCCTGGGTTATTACCAATTCCGGTGACGGGTACAGGGTACATGTCATGTATGGAGCAAAATAAGAACAGTGTTATCAGCAGCGCGCTGGTGCAAGGAATAATTATTGCAACTGGTAGCTTATAAAATACCAGCGAAATGAAACGCCTGTTTTTGATTTTTGCTGTCCTGGGATGCTCCTTTTTATTTGCCGGTTGCGATAAGGATCATGATGATGATTTTGAAGAGGTTATAATTTACCCTTTTACTGCCCTCGGAATACCATATGGCCATCTGCCGCCTCCTGGTGAATGTAAGATCTGGATCCCCGGTCTTCCGCCCGGTCAGCAGGGGCCTCCACAGTCGTGTGAATCAGCAATGTTCCATGCGCCATTAGGGGCCTGGGTCATTGCCCGTGCAAATAATTGGTACGAGATACATGTAATAAGCGATACAAGACCGCCGGTCGTTGTAGAAACACGCTATTATGCATTGCCATAGTTGGCTGCATATTTAAGCAGGGTTGTTAATTGATCATTATTCATACAAAGACATGAAAGCGCTTTCACTCAAAGGGATTGGATCGCTGCTTAAGGATTCCTTCAAAGGCTTCTCCGAAGATAAAGTAGCCAAGTTGGGCGGCTCACTGGCTTATTTTACCATCTTTTCACTTGGACCTATGCTGTTGGTCATTATCTTCCTCGCTGGCCTCATCCTGGGGCAAAAAGCGGTGGAAGGATCATTGTATGAGCAGATCAACGAAATGGTCGGCTCCTCTGCGGCACAACAGGTGCAGCAGCTTATTAAAAGTGCTGCTGCCAGTGAAGGTGGCATTGCTGCCGTTATCGGATTGGTAACCCTGTTCATTGGAGCCACGTCTGTATTCACCGAGATCCAGGATTCTATAAATACCATTTGGCACCTCAGGATGAAACCAACGAACACCTGGAGGACCTTGCTGAAAAGCCGCTTGTTGTCTTTTGGAATTATTGCAGGGATCGGATTTTTGCTGCTGGTGTCTCTGGCTGCTTCCGCTCTTATGGAAGGGCTTGGCAAAAAAATAAGTGAACTGATCCCGGCGGCTGGTGTCTGGTTTATGTTTCTTCTTAGTTATGCCTTTACATTGTTCCTGGCTGTCTTCCTGTTTGCTATCATCTTTAAAGTGTTACCTGCCGCTTATATAACCTGGCGGGAGGTGTGGCCCGGCGCCATTACTACGGCTATATTGTTTATGCTCGGTAGATTCCTGATCTCATTTTATATTAGTAAAAGTGATCTGGGAAGTACTTACGGTGCGGCTGGCTCACTCGTGGTGTTGCTGGTATGGGTGTATTATTCCTCCCTGATCCTGTATTTTGGTGCTGAGTTTACCAAGGCCTATGTCGGCCGCTTTGGAACCGGTATTCGCCCGAAGGGCTATGCCTTATTGGCCGACGAACAAACTGCCGCCGGCAAGAACAAGCACGATCGAAGGGAAACCAAATCTTGATAACCGTCGTGGCTGCAGATCCATCACTTCTTGAATAATACCATAACGTTAATGGTTATGGCCATGATGGTCATGACTGGTTTCAGCGCTGGCGCCTTCCTGCACATCAACGGTGAAGTCGGCGGTTCGTACTTTTCCCGCAACTTGAAACTGTACCCACATCCTGTATATGCCGGGTTTGTCAACATGTGTTTCAGCATATATCGGGTAGCTCTTGCTGGCAACCGGGTGAATATGCAGAAGGTCTTTATCGGCCTTGCCGATCATAACAATATGCGCCGATGCCCCCAGATAGTTTTCTATATCTCTTGCTGCAAGCCTGCTGCCGTTTTTTTCTATAGTGAATTGAAGCGCTTGTGTTCTGTTTGTTTTAAAGTCGTTTCCGTTTTGCAGGCTTACGGTGTAGCCGTCAACTGTTGAAACAAACCTGGTAGATGCCGCTGCTGCGTTTGAAAAGGGGGCGCCTTTTACTTCGATTGCCTGCTTGTTCACATTTTGTGAACCGCCGGCCGGCTTATAGTCGGTAAACAACCAATATTTTCCTCCACCGGGAAATGTTTCGGTTACCACGTAGCTGCCATCGGGCTGCTCCTGTGGGTGTATATGGTGGAACCAGGTCAGCTCCTCATTTACCAGCAGCAGATGCACTTTCATTTCATGTGCAATATCCAGCGTAACCTTTTCGCCATTTTGCGTTATGGAAAGTTTTAGTGTGACCGGTTGGCCCGCTTCAATAACCTGTGGTGTTGAAGCGATCGTTACCTCAGATCGGGCGGCATCGTCCTTTTTGACCGGCTCCAGGTCCATGCCACAGGTAGGGCATTTATCTCCTTTTTTGCCAGTAACCTCCGGGTGCATCGGGCAGGCGTAAACAGTTGCTGCCTCTGCATGTTGATGGTGTTCCATTTTTATTGATTGGTTTTGAGTGTCTTTGCAGGAAGTGAACGGTGCTCCTGCAGCTAATGAACTTATAATTATTGATGTTTTGATCAGGTTGTTCATTTCGATACTTTTTGTGCTTGTCAGAATACTGCTTTTGATCGTCAGTTTGATAATACAAAGTTCATTTATCACAGTTTACCCATTGTTACAAAATTTTGAAAAAGATTTATATTTAATGGTTGTCTGCCTTCTACATTGTGGATATCTATTTTCAGCTGAATATTTTTAGCAACTTCGTTTGTAAGTCTTTGTTAGTATTTTTAGCTTCTAATAAACCTTATATGAAAAAATTCGCCTTATCCTTATTAATGGCGGTAGTGTGCTCTGCCGCCACCTCCCAGACAGATATCTTCACTTTAATGGAGCGGACGGATCTCCGGCTCACCGAAATTGAACGCATCGCCAATCGTTACTTTGACAGCGCAGGCACCGGCAGAGGTACAGGCTATAAACAGTATCAGCGCTGGTTGTATGAAAGAAAGTTTCACACCGATGAGAACGGTTTCTTTATCAATGCTGAAACCGAAGCTGCCCGCTACAAAGCAGCTAAAGCGGCCATGAGAACCCGGTCAATTGAATCTTCTGCAAGAGGCACTTTTGGCTCGTGGACCGAACTCGGTCCGCAAAACTGGACCTACACCAGCGGCTGGAATCCCGGCGTAGGCAGAATAACCTCGATAGCCATTCATCCTTCAAATCACGCTATAATATATGTAAGCTCGCCCGGTGGCGGCATCTGGAAAAGCACGAACAGCGGCGCTTCCTGGACGCCACTCGTTGATTTTACCTCATCGGCCTGGATGAATATTTTCAACCTTTGCATCGACCCTTTGAACCAGCATGTTATTTATGCGGCCGTACAAAATGGAGGCGTTATCAAATCAACAGATGCCGGTGTATCATGGACGGCAACGGGCGCAGGACCCAGTGGTTCCAAAAAAGTACTGGTACATCCTGCCAATTCATCGATCGTATTCGCCACAGGTACTAATGGCGTCTTCCGTTCTACTGATGGCGGCGCCAGCTGGGCACAGGTTCATACAGCAGCTAAAGAGGACATTGAGTTCCACCCAACCAATCCCGATATTATGTATACTTCCGGATCAGGCGGTACCAGCTGTTTTTGGCGGTCGGTTGATAATGGCGTTACATGGACAGCCATAACTGCAGCGAACGGCATGACCAACGTGGGAAGAACGTTGATCGGCGTTTCGCCTGCCGACCCCGCGGTAGTGTATGCCGTGCAGGCAAACGGCAGCGCCTTTGGCAGAATGTACAGATCGACCGATGCAGGCCAAACATTTGTGACCACTGTTGTAGGCAATGCCGCCAGCGGTACCAATTATTTTGGTTATGAAACAACGGGTATGGGTACGGGCGGCCAGGCTACGTACGACATGGCTATCTGCGTTAATCCCGTTAATATTAATGAGGTGATGATCGGCGGGATCATTTGCTGGAAATCTACCAATGGCGGCACTTCCTTTGTTGCTCAAACCGCCTGGAGTTATCCCAATTCGGTTGGTTATAACCATGCCGATGTACATGCGCTGGAATGGATCGGCACCACTATTTACTCCGGCAGCGATGGCGGCATTTACAAAAGCAACAACAACGGCGGCGACTGGATAGATCTTTCAGCAGGCCTGGGCATCAGGCAGTTTTACCGAATTGCCTGTTCCAAAACAGATCCCGATGTGATCACTGGCGGTGCGCAGGATAATGGCTCCTCATTCAGAAGAACAGACAGCACCTGGAAAGACTGGCTCGGCGCCGATGGTATGGATAATGTTATCAGTCCCACCAATGCCAATATTGCCATCGGCACCTCTCAGAACGGGGCTATCTATAAAACCACCAATGCCGGGCAGTCACGGACCAACCTGTCGCAACCTTCGGGCGGCAACTGGATAACGCCGCTGGTAATGCACCCCGCGAACCATAATACTGTTTATGGCGGCTGGACGGGTATTTATAAATCGGTCAATGGTGGTACCAGCTGGACCAAAATTTCCGGAACTGTGATAGGCGCCATGTTGAATACGCTGGCAGTAGCGCCAGCTGATACCAATTATATCTATGGTTCTGTAGGCGCTAAATTATATCGCACGAACAATGGCGGCACAACCTGGGATTCAGTGACAGTCCCTGCAGCGATCAATGCCATTTATGTCAGCCAGGTAAACCCTGCAAAGATCTACCTGGCGCTTAACAGCACGGTGAACCGCGTTTTTGTATCTACCGACCGGGGCACGACCCTTACCAATATTTCTGCAGGATTGCCGGCCCTGGTTGCCCGGTCAATAGTCGTAGACAACAACCCTTCTGAAAGTATTTATGTGGGGATGAATGTGGGCGTGTATTACCGTGACAATATAGATACCAACTGGGTGGAGCATGCCAGTGGTTTGCCACTGGTAGCTGTGAACGAGGTGGAGATACAGAAATCGTCCGGGAAACTGCGCGTAGCCACCTACGGAAGAGGCGTTTGGGAAACCAACCTGTGGACACCGGTGTTGGTAGGTACTACTGATATCACAGACGACGGCGGTGTACTGTACGCGCAATATACGACCGGTTCTCCTGCCAATGAAGATTATACCAAAGCGATCGATAATAATAACGCTACCAAATACCTGACCTTTAACTGTGCTGCCTGGCTGCGTTACAGCGCCGCCAATAACTGGGTGCCGAAAGGATACAGCATCGTTTCGGGTAATGATGCGCCTGACAGGGATCCTAAAAGCTGGACCTTACTGGCTTCAATAGACAGTGTCAACTGGGTAGTACTGCATTCGGTGTCAAATGAGTTCTTCAGCGGCCGTGCCCAGGAAAAAGTATATGTTTTCAACAACACGGCTACCTATAAATACTTCCAGTTCAACTTCACCTGCAAGGCGGGAACGCTCTTCCAGTTTGCCGAAATGCGCATCTTTGGAATTCAGCAACCGGTTATTCTCACCAAAGCAGCTGTTCCCACTAAACCTGTTGCTACGCCCGAAGAATTACCGGCAACCGGCATCAAGGCTTACCCGAACCCTGTTTCCGGAAAATTAACGATAACGGGACTTCAGCAGGCGCATACGATAATCATGTATGACATGAATGGGAAAAAACTGTTAACGCAACAGGTAAGCGGACATACCAAAGTATTGGATATGCAAAAGCTCACCCGCGGCATTTACCAGCTGATCATCATCGACAAAGACGAGGGACATACGAATCTCAGGATCATCAAAGAATAATAACGTGTTTATGGTTTGTAGTTTGTGGTTTGTGGTTGCTGCCGCGCTTTGAGATGCGCGATTGATGCAACTCATTTGATATGCAGCGGGAAGTAGAGGCTGCAATTAATAAGGCGTCACGAGTTTGTAAACAACAAACTACAAACTACAAACCGGTTATAACCCTTATCATGAAACATTTTATAGTAATGCAGCTCCTTTTGGTAGGGTCATCGCTTTGCGCTTATAGCCAGTTGCCGGTAGATTCAACCGGCGTATTGGAAGAAGTGATCGTAACAGCCAATAAATTTCCGGAGATAAGAAAGAATATTGCCCAGCCAACATTCGTATTCGCCAGAAAAGATATCGACAGGTCCCTGTCGAACAACACCGCCGGTTTGCTCGAGCATAGCGGGAAGGTATTCGTACAACGAAGCCAGTTGGGCGGGGGAAGCCCGGTCATCAAAGGATTTGAGGCCAGCCGTATTTTACTGGTGGTAGATGGGGTACGCCTGAATAATGCCATTTACCGCACCGGTCATTTACAAAATGTGATCACCATCGATGATGATATTCTGGAAAGGGTAGAGGTGTTGTCCGGTCCCGCTTCTACGATGTACGGATCCGATGCCTTAGGCGGGGTGATCCATTTACAAACAAAACGACCGCTGCTCGAAAAGATCAGAACGAATGTATCTACCCGCTATAGCAGCGCATTTAAGGAATTTACCGGTCATGCCGACGTTAATATAGGCACGCGCCGTTTTGCCTCACTCACTTCTTTCAGTTATAGCAGTTATGGTAACCTGCGGCAGGGCGGCCGGCGCCGGGCGAAATATGCCGGATTTGGTAAAAGGAACGAATACATCATGCAGATCGATGGCATCGATTCCATTGTGGCAAATGAGAATGTCAATGTTCAAAAGTACAGCCATTACCATCAGTATGATCTGTTGCAGAAGTTCCTGTGGCAGAAAGATCCGCGGCAGTCGCACGAAGTGAACTGGCAATATTCCAATAGCAGTGATATTCCCCGTTATGACCGGCTTACCGATACCCGCAATGGCGCCTTACGATGGGCAGAATGGTATTATGGTCCGCAGGAAAGGCTTATGGCGGCATATAATTACCAATCCAGCGAAATGAAAGGATTCTTCGATGCGTTGAAAGCCGGCGCCAGTTACCAGCACATAGAGGAAAGCCGCATGCAGCGTGCTTACAGGCGACCCTTACGCGAGAACAGGGTAGAACGGATAGATGTATGGGCGCTGAACCTGGACCTTCGCAAGATCACGGCGCAGCACGACTGGCATGTAGGCGCCGACGCTCAATTCAATAAGCTCCGTTCCATTGCGTTCAATTATGATATTCATTCCGGTATCAGATCGTCGGGCCTGGTCACCAGGTATCCCGACGGTAAGAACACCATGAGCTATAGCGGGGTTTATGCACAACACACGTTCCGGATCATACCCGGTAAATTGATCCTGAATGACGGCATCCGCTTAAATTATGTGAGTCTGGATGCCCATTTCAATGACACCGCCCTGCTTCATTTGCCATTTACGAAAGCGGCACAGCGGCATCTGGCTTATAGTGTCAATGCGGGACTGGTGTTTTTACCAGGCGGCGCCGGCAGCAGGATGGCGCTTAACGTGTCCAGTGGATTTCGGGCGCCCAATATCGATGATCTTGCCAAAGTGTTCGAATCAGCGGGTGGCGTACAATTGGTGGTACCCAATCCTGATCTTACACCAGAACATACCTGGCAATTCGATCTGGATCTGAGCAAACGTTTCGGTAAATGGATCGAGCTGGAAGTAAACGCATTCTACACCCTGTTCCGGGATGCAGTCGTTTTGGACAGGTTCAATTTGAACGGCGCAGCCAGTGTATTGTACGATGGACAATTAACCCCCGTGGTAGCCAATCAAAATAAAGCACGCGCCTGGTTGTATGGGTTGCAGGGTGGGTTCAGGCTTCGGCCGGCTTCCTTTGTCAGCGTTTACTCACATCTTACTTACACTTACGGGCGATATAAGCAGGAAGATAAGTCGACCGTACCGATGGATCATATCCCGCCTGTATTTGGAAAAACAGGGATTACAGGCCGGTATAAACTCCTGGAGGGTGAGCTTTATCTACTCTACAACGGCGGCAAAAAGCTGCAAAACTATAATCCTTATGGAGAAGATAACCTGCAGTATGCTACGCAGGATGGAATGCCGGGCTGGCAGATCCTGAACCTGTCGGCCAGTTATAATATAAGTAAACAATTTACCGTACAACTGGCTGTGGAAAATTTATTCGATACAAATTACCGGACATTTGCTTCCGGTATCAGCGGCGCAGGACGGAACCTGGTAATGAAACTGCGGGCAGGCTTTTGATGTATGCATTATTGAATACAACGCATAATTACATTATTTACCCTGGTATATGATTTGCAAATCATTCCATGGTTTTTCATAGGATATTGGAATAAAGGGGGCTTTATGTCTATAGAGCCCCACTTTTTGTTTTAATCTTAAAGGTTATATTGACACATATTTTAATGTATTTTAATAATTCCGATATTATTTTGGAATAAGAATTGAGGGGTTAAACGACAAAAAAGCTTCATGGAATCCCGGTTTCAAAGTCTTACGGCTGCTCAGCTTAGGACAATTATTATAAATGAAATGAGAAAGTTTGCCCTCGCGTTAGAGTACGGTTCTACCATTAGTGATCTTCAGGAGATCAAAGAGCACATCAAGTTACTGTCAGATACGCTTGCCATCAAAGAGAAAGAAGAATATTCAGGATCTGCTGTAGAAATTCCTCAACAGTCGAAGCAAATGCGGCCGGTTAACTGAACGGAGGCTAACCACTCTCGTTATCCGTCAGCTTTGATTTGTTTTTTATTTCATTAAATATTTCTTTGGCGTTTTTCCTTATAGCGATGAGTTCTCTTGGGGAGGCGTCTTTTTGTAATGCTTCCAAAAAGTTCCTCACTTCCGCAATGTATCTGCGCTCCAGCTCCTCCAGGTAATTTTTCAAACGTTCATCCATACACAATAGCATCTGATCACAAAGAACAGATCGCAATTCCTGTACCCACCTTTTTTCCTCAGGGTAGGGTGGTAGCCAGGATCTCCCGGACGATATTGCGGAATTCGGTCAGCGAGAATGGTTTAACAATATATTTATAAGCGCCTGCTTTTTGCGCCGTATCAATGATTGACGGTTCACTGGCTGTAGAAAATATGATCACAGGAATATTGTAAAGATTCAACTCTTTTTTTATGGAGATCAAACAGTTTTGGCCGCTCATTTTAGGCATATTCATATCCATTACTATCAAGCATGGTAATTCGCTGGTCGTTTTTAAAAACTGTAACAATTCCTCGCAGTTTTGAAACCAGGAGAGTTTAATGTTCCTGTCTATTTCAGTGAGGACTTCTAGGAATAAATAGTGGTCGTCAGGATCGTCTTCCGCCAAACATATATGTTTGATTTCCCGTTTCATCCGGTGGAATTGTTTCATAATAGAAAAAGGGCCCCCATAGACATAGGGTCCCGCTTATCCATTCAATTAAAACTTTGGGTAACAAATGCAAAAGATATTCCATGTGATTGGGACGCATTTTCATAAAAAAAGGGGCAGTTGCCCCTTCATTGTTACTTACTTTTACTTGTGCCGGTTTTTGCCAGCTGTTCCTATGTGGAAGGTTTCATAATTCGATACTCATAACCCGATCTTCATTTGTTTGAATAAGCGTTACGCTGCCCTGCAGCAAATTTTTCTTCATCAAACTGAGCACAAAATAGCCTGATGGGTTCTCAAAATATTCCTTTATTATCCAGGTGCCATTAATGAGTCTGGCGCCAATGAGTAATGTCTTATCCCAATAAACTGCCCGAAAATAATACCGTATGCGTGCGTCGCCATTTAGTTCAATGATTATAGCCGGTGATGAAATAGTTCGCACCGTTTTGGTATAGTGTTCTGCTGATACATTTATCAGCTCATTTTTCTCATCTAAAACATGATCTTCAAAAAATAAAAGACTATTCGTACAATCATAAACGTGCAATAGCCGCTCCATAAAAGATGGTATTGTCGGGTGAACAAATGTGTATCAGTGAAAACTCTCTATAAGGAGAGTGTGCTAATTCAGCACGGCTTAACCTGATTGGGGCACAGCTTGTGGGACGATCCTTCGGTTTGGAGTTTAAGGAAATTTATTATAAGGTAGAAAACTTATGCTACATGAACAAATGATTCTGATCATTAATACGCGGTGCCTGGGTTTAAAATGACACCTGGTGCAGGCCAGGTTGTTTATAGAAAGAAGTCCGAAAGCTCTTTACAGAATCTTTCGGACTTGTTCACCATTGGACGTATACTCATTAATAACCGGTATTACCGTTATTGCCGCTGGTAGTATCAGTGCCATTCCCATTTCCCATCTCATGTTTAGCGCTCACTTCAACGAGCTTATATACCTTTCCGGTATTACCTTGCGGCCCGAGCATGGAAGAAACGGTGAGATATATTTCTCCTTTATTATCCTGCCCGAATCCCCTGAGGTAGTATCCGATATCATCGGGATGGCTCTTTAAACTCACTTCTTCATAAGGCCATGAATGTCCGGCAGGCGTCGCTGCATATAATTCTCCATTCGGCGTTGTGGGCGTTTGTGAAAATGTGCCGAAGATGTATTTGCCATGCCAGCCATGAATTGAATGTCCGCGATAAACATGACCGCCAATAACAGTGGTTGCTTTTCCGCCGGCCGGATTTTGCCAGTTGTTCAATTCAATTACCGGATCTATCAGCGGATTGCCCAGGTTATCAACAGTAGGACAAGCCGGCAACACCTGCAGTGCGTTGGCTGCATTGAAACAATGCCTGCCTTCTTTTACATTCCAACCGTAATTACCACCCCTGGTAACTACACTTATTTCTTCCCACAATAACTGACCAGCGTCACCTGCAATTAACTGGTGCGATCCGCCCATGTCGAAGGAGAACCTGTATGGGTTACGAAAGCCGAATGCATAAATTTCATCTCTGCCTGCTTTGTTTACGAACGGGTTATCAACCGGGATACCGTATGGGCTTCCTGAGTTTACGTCAATACGCAAAATGTTGCCGAATAAATTCGCTTCATTATCCTGCCCGTTGCCACCCCTGTTGGCAGCGTACCAGTCTTCAACATGGCCTACTGCAGTATCATTAGCGCCGCCGCCATCGCCAATTGAAATGTACAGGTAGCCATCATGGCCAAAGGCCAGCGTTCCACCATTATGATTGAATTGTGGATCATCCCATTCAAGCAGCACTTTTTCGGTGCTCAGATCGGCTACTCTTTGTTCACAGTTAGCAGTGAATTCCGATACCCGGCTCAGATTGTTCCAGGGAACGCCAGGCGCCGGCCCACCGGCACGGGGCGGCAATTGATAATAAACATAAAACCGGCAATTGTTCCGGTAATCCGGGTGAAAAGCCAGTCCTAACAAGCCACGTTCATCAAATGCAGGATTAAGCGTTACAAGTCTGCTGGAAATATCCATAAAGGGCGTACTGCCCTTATTACCATCATTATCAATTCGCCAGATCTTTCCGATCTGATCAACAACATAAAGATTTTGACTGCCGGGAACAGATACCAGCTGGATAGGAGAAACGAATCCTTCTGCTATCAGCTGGATGTCAACTGCTCTGTGCTTGTTCGGAAGATCTATTTTTTTACAACCCGGCAGTATTGCTACTGTTACAATTGCTATTAAGCATAATGCGTTGAATGCAGGCTTACAATGGCAGAAGTTGTGAGGTAGTTTAACTTTCATAATGAATCAATTTTGGTGATGTAAAAGATGTACTGTCACTAACACGACAAACCGTAGCATTAACCAATGCATGATATTCAATGGTAATCCGGAATGGTGTATTTGCTGAAAGCGTTTAAACCCTTACAATCTTCCTAGAGTTCAGAAAAGATGATTCAGGTAGCAGAAAAAAAGGATAAAAATTGAGCAGAGAATTGTTGATAATAGCAGTACGACAAATTTAATGCAAACGTTGTTCCCAGGGCAAATAATCTCAACCTGATCACACTTCAGGCTGAATGTGCAGCCGGTTGGTTGTGGCATGTGATTTTATTTATAATGCGGCAAGAGCGTTTTTATGAGTCATAGCATTTATGTCCTGAGCTCCCGTAGATTTCGGGAGCTTTTATTATGTTATGGTGCAAAAGCAAACGTAACCTGTCTATGAAACGAACAATTAAACATATCTGTTTGGCCGAGGATGACCCCGATGATTTTTATATTTTTTCCAACCTGCTGCATGAAGTAGACAGTTCAGTGAAACTCACCTGGTTTCAAACCTGCGAAGATCTGCTCCGGTATTTAAAGAATGGCAGCGATCTGCCATGCCTGATCGTTCTGGACATGAATATGCCAAAAATGGATGGTCAAACCTGTTTGGTAACGCTCAAAAAGGAAATAACACTACGCCATATCCCGGTCATTATACTTTCTACAGCGTTTAAGCCTGGCGCCATTGACCTGGCTATCGAAGCCGGCGCTAATAAATATTATCAGAAACCATATTCGCCAAAAGAGTTCAAAACGATCATAAGCGAAATACTTGCGATGCCGGTTGCCGAACAATGAGAAGGTACAGGATTTGCATTTTTTGTTAGGTTACTTTATAAACACGCGACTGAATATCAACTGTATAAATAACTAATTAACAAATATTTGTGGCCTTTATCGCAAAGTTGGAATATTGTTTCTTCGTATCCCATGTAAACATCCGGTGAAACACGTTGGTAAGCGACCTGACCACCAAACCTTGTCTGAAGTTGATTCCCGTGTTAAATACCGAAATGTACATGAAAAGCGGCATCTGGACTTATTTCCTTTTTTTATCGATTACCTTGATATTGATGGTTGTTGCCTGCAATAAGGCTGACCAAACGGTTAGTGATAAAACTGATCTGACAACAGCCGATTCTACTATCGACACGAGCACTTCTTTACCTGTAAAATTATGCCTTAATGCACCGGATTATGGGGACAGTATCGTTTACGTAAAACCCCAGAATGGGGGCGATTTTTTTGTGGAACCCACGAACAACATCGGTATTGAAGGAACATATCTATCCTGGCCCGAAGGACTGCAAATAAACCGGAACACCGGCGTTATTAATCTTTCACAAAGCGAAACGGGCGTTCGATACCAGGTTGCATTCGTAAAGAAAGGAACTACCGATACCTGTGTAAGCCAGTTGATCGTGGGCGGACTAACTTATATGGATGGGATCTATGTGCTCGACCAACACGATACGCTGGCAAAACCGGTCTTCAACGCCGATCCTTTTAAATCTTCTGTCTGCGATGTCAGCGACGACACCGATTATCCCGATAACAATGGTAATGGCAACAACCAATGCGCCTTTGACGATGATGCACCCGGGCAGCGGGCCAACGATCATAAACTGCGTGTACGTACGAAAAGCGGCATCATTAACATGAAGAAGTCAGTGGATGATGGGTTGTTCGGTAAAAATCCGAAGAACGGCGCCACGAAAATGGTGCAGATCCGCTACAGGCTGAATGATGCCAGTCAGAAAGCACTTCAAAAAATAGCTGTACAGGTAATGTATTATGACAAGGTGTCGAGCATCCCACTTACATTACAACAGGAAATTGCCGGTAAACGAAACAGCATGTTCAACTACAAGATCGTTAAGGGAAAACCCAGACCACCGTTGCTGATCATTGCGGGATTCTCCAGGTGATCAACAGCCTCATTATCCGCGAGCTTTTTTTGTTTTTACACTTCGGGCCATTGCTTTATTTCTCTTCTTTTATAACAACGGTCATCAGTAACAGCTGGTAACACAAAAATATTTGCCTTGTACTGTTTTATTTTGGGTAGTATATTCGCCGATGTACTCAAAAGATGCACATGTCATTCACTACAGACAAACAAACCCTGGAAGACCTGAACATTTTCGGTAAACATGGCGGAGATTCCATTTACAACATCTTCAACCGCTGCGTTACAAGAGGCGGGGCGGCGGTTCTGGCGGAATTGTTCCGGTATCCCCTTGCTGATTTTGAAGCTATTAACAAACGCAGTGGAATTATACAATCGTTTGCGTTAGCGGGAACTTCGTTCCCTTTTAAAGGCGCCGACTTCGATGCGGTTGAATCTTATCTTGCTAACACCGATGAGCGCTCCAAACTAACTGTGCAGGAAAATACGGTGGCCCGCAAGCTCACGAACATGATCGCAATGGACATTGAGACCCAGCAGATCTATAAGGGTGTTGAAGCCCTCGTGGCGCTGATGAAGAAAACGCAGGAATTGATGGAAGAGCTGAATGAGAATAAATTTTACAAACAGGAGAATGAGGAAATACGAACCATTCTTAACAACCCCGCTTTCACTGAAATGAATCAAAGCAGGGGAAAGCTTTCACCCACACAAATAGCAGACTTTGATGTGATGCTGCGTTTCCGGTACCGGACCCTGGTTGAAAAGCTGTTGCAGCATATCTTTCACCTCGACGTATACCTGGCGATCGCAAAAGTGGCCAATGAAAGAAAGTTTGTTTTTCCGAAAGCCCTGCCCGCCGGCCAGCCTGATCTGCTGAAGCTGGAAGGAGTGTACCATCCCCAGGTAAAAAACGCAGTACCGAACAATATTCATGTTACCACAGATAACAATGTTATTTTCCTTACCGGCGCCAATATGGCCGGTAAATCAACTTTCATGAAATCGCTTAGCATTGCGATGTTCCTGGCGCATATGGGTTTTCCCGTTGCAGCACAGCAAATGGAATTTGCCGTGCTCGATGGTGTTTATACCACTATCAATTTACCCGATAACCTGGGCATGGGCGCCAGCCACTTTTACGCAGAAGTGTTGCGCGTAAAGAAAATGGCTGAAGAACTGCAACTGAAGAAAGGCCTCTTTATTGTTTTCGATGAACTGTTTCGCGGAACCAATGTGAAAGATGCTTATGAGGCTACGATTGCCATTACTTCGGCCTTCGCAAAGAAAAGAAAGAGCATTTTCCTGATCTCCACACATATTATCGAAGCGGGGGATGTGCTGAAAGAAAAGTGCAGCAATATCAATTTCGTTTACCTGCCCACGCGCATGAACGGCCATCAACCTGTATATACCTATACATTGGAACAGGGGATTACCGGCGACCGGCACGGCATGGTGATCATCAACAATGAAAAAATACTGGAGATCCTGCAAAACGGAAAAAAGCAATTACGAAAAACTACTGCAAACTATGGGATTTAAAACTGATAAGCAAACACTGGACGATCTGAATATTACCGGCAGGTTTAAAGCACAATCTGTCTTCAGTCTTTTTAATGACACGCAAACGGGCGGTGGTGAAAAGCTGCTGGAAGGTATGTTCCAGCAGCCGCTGACGGATGCTGCTGCTATAAACAACCGCAGTGATGTGTTTAACTATTTTCACAACAAGCAGCTGTCTTTTCCTTTCAATCCGTCAACCATCCAGGCAGCAGAAACATACCTGGGTGAAGAAACCGGCAGTTCTTACCTGCTAGCGGCGGGGGCGCATTTACGCAGGAAGTTCCTGCAAATGGCCATGAAAGACGAACAGTATGGCCAGTTGCAGAGCGGCCTGTTGGCGACCATCGATATGTTGAAGGCTTTGCAGCAGTTCCTGCCATTGATGGAAGGCTGTCCTGCCACCGGACTGTTTGAAACGGTTGCCGTCACTTTCAAAGGTGATAAGATGAAATGGCTGCAGGAGGTAGGGGTTGATCAACCGCTTACGCTCTTACAGCTGGCGCGGTATGACCATCTTGTGCGGCATGTACTGCGCAATGAAATGGAAGGCATACTCCGGTTTATTTATCATCTCGACGTTTATATCGCGGTAAGCAATGTGGCCCGCGAGCGGAATTTTTTGTATGCCCGGGCCCTTCCAAAGGATCAGCATATCTTTCAGACGACTGCATTACACCATCCGGCGCTGAAGAACGGGGTGGCCAATCCGCTTCACCTGCACGAGGACCGGAATGTGCTGTTCCTGACCGGCGCCAATATGGCCGGCAAATCTACATTGATGAAGTCGCTTGGTATAGCCGTGTACCTGGCTCATATGGGATTTCCTGTTGCTGCCAGGGATCTGGTGTTTTCGGTCAGGGACGGGCTTTATACGTCGATCAATGTATCAGATAATCTAAACCTCGGGTATAGCCATTTTTATGCAGAAGTGCTGCGGGTGAAGAAGGTAGCCGAGCAAGTGGCGGAAGGCAATGACCTGGTGGTCATCTTCGACGAACTTTTTAAGGGCACCAATGTGAAAGATGCCTATGATGCAACGCTGGCTGTTACAAAAGAATTTGCTGCCTATCGCAATAGCTTTTTTGTCATTTCAACACATATTATTGAAGTGGGCGCTGCGCTTCAACAGGAATGTGACAACCTGCAATTTTCTTATCTCCCCACCATTATGGAAGGCAGCGTGCCCAGATACCCGTATACACTTACGGCAGGCATTACGAATGACCGCCATGGTATGATCATCATTGAAAATGAAAGGATCCTCGAAATGATACAAGAATAAAAAAAGCCGCAATTTGTTGTATATTGATGAATAAAATCTAATACCAACGATGGTCTTATGTCGACTGTTGAACTTGACTATGACACGATATTGAAATTTAAAAATGGGGATGAATCGGCTTTCACCGTCGTTTACAATCATTTCTACAACAGCATATTCTCATTTTGCAAGTACCTGCTGCCTAATATCGAGGATGCGAGGGATATGACCGCACAACTTTTTATCCAGGTTTGGGAAAAAAGAGACAGATTCGATTCCTACAAAAACCTCCGGGGCTTTCTCTTTTTAAATGCACGAAACAAATGTTTCAATTACCTGCGCGACCAAAAGGCCCGCTCTGCCATTGACAAACAGCTTGGCGATTTTACCATTGCAGAACAAAGGTCTATTCTCTTTGCTGAAATTGAATCTGAGCTGGTCACCTGTATCCGCGAAGAAGTGGAAAAACTGCCCGACTACTACAGGAATATCCTGAAATTGTCGTATTTCCAGGGATATGATAACCAGGAGATCGCCGACATGCTTCAGATCAGTGAAAAAACGGTGCGCAATGCGAAATCGATTGCATTGAAGACGGTCAGGTTACTCTTTCAAAGCAGGAATGCGAAAATCGGCTTTGCCGTCAGCTTCTATTATTTTTTTTAAATCTTTCGGGACAAACAACACTCCTTACGGGTTATATATGCAGCAAAAGGAATTTCAACGATTTGCTTTTTCCTGATTCCTGTTTGTATACCTTATCAACTAACGGTTTATGAATGAAATGTCGAGAAATATTGCCGGTCTCATTATGAAATACCTGAACGACGAACTGAACGATCAGGAGAAACAGGAACTGGACGAATGGGTGCACCAGTCGGAAGATCATCAACGGTTTTTCCGGCAGTTTACCGGGGAAGAAGCGTTTGCTGCAACACTGGAAGAATATGAGACAAGCAAAGGCATCGTTTTAACGAAGATAAAAGAAGAGATTCACTTTGGCGCGCAGCGCCGGTCGAAAAGCAGGATCGTGTGGTTGAACCGGCGAACACTTACAGCTGCAGCTGCTTCCGTCATAATAGCTGGCGGCGCATGGCTGTGGTGGGTAACCGATAAAAAAGAAAAGCGGGTTACAGCAACCGTGACCGTACAGCCGGCGCACGACAGGCAACCCGCATCCGAAGGCGCTGTGTTGAAGCTGGCTGATGGAAAAGAGATCATCCTCGACGATGCGCAAAATGGTGCTGTTGCCATACAGGGCAATACCCGGGTAACCAAACAGGGAGGCCTGTTATCCTACAACAATAACGATGAGGGCGATACGGTTTTGTACAATACCTTGTCCACGCCGGAGGGTAAGATCTATAAATTGTTATTGCCTGATGGCTCCATGGTTTGGTTGAATGCGGCCAGTTCGATACGTTTTCCCACCGCATTTACAAACGGCCAGCGAAGTGTAGAAATAACCGGTGAAGTGTATTTCGAAGTAGCATCCGTTCGGCTTGGCTCAGGAGAAAAAATGCCCTTCCAGGTAACGGCCAACCAACGCGCCAGGATCAATGTGCTGGGTACTCACTTCAATGTGAATGCGTATGACAACGAGGCATTGCTTCGTACGACCCTGCTGGAAGGAAGCGTGCGTATACAGTTGATGCAGGAACCTGGTAACGCCGTTGTTTTGAAAGCCGGGGAACAGGCGCAAATAAGGAATGCGCAGGCCGGCCGCATCACCGTTCATCATGCGAATATCAAAAATGTGATGGGGTGGAAAGATGGCTACTTCAGCCTTGACGATCTGTCGCTGGAAGCATTGATGCGCGAGGTGGAACGCTGGTATGATGTAGAGGTAGTGTATGAAAAAGGGATTCCGGTGAAATCGTTCTTTGGAAAAGTGAACAGGGACCTTTCCTTACTTGATTTTATGGAAGGGTTGAAAGACTGGGGCGTTCGGTTCAGGCTGGAAGGAAGAAAGCTGATCATTACAGGAATCGAATAACGCGGAACGCTTAACGCTCAACGCTTAACGCTTAACACGGAACGCGGAACGCTGAACGCTTAACGCGGAACGCTGAACGCGGAACGCAAAGCGCCCCGTTAGGATGGATCCGTTCAGACGGGCTTAAAGCCGGAAACCTGGCTTTACCTATTGCCTGTTATCTATAGCAAATTGATTCAATCTATAGGCTTTTCAGAAGCCATGACCCAACCAAAACACTGTTGACAATGAGATTGACTGTTTTATTGATTGCCGGGATCTTCCTGGCACAAGGGGCTGTTATAGCCCAAACGATCACCTTCTCGGGGAAAGATATAGCCATGAACAAAGTGTTTGAAGTGATCGAACAACAAACCGGTTACGTAATTTCCGGCGACAAGAGCATCCTTACTTCTTCCAAACCTGTTACCGTGGCTGTTAGCAATGTTCCGCTGGATCAGTTCCTGTACCTAATATTTAAGGACCAGCATATTGCTTATCGCATCCGCGGGAAGAACATTTTCCTTTCCCGCAGCAGGGATCCGTCTACAAAAAATGAACTGTCAGTAACAGGTACACCTGCGCCATTTCCGCTGGCGATCATTACCGGCACGGTCCGGTCGCGCAAGGGCGAATTACTGCCGGGCGCATCCATCCGGTTGAAGGGTATGCAGTCAGGCACCACCACCGACGCCCAGGGAAATTTCAGTCTGCGCAACATACCCGAAAAGACCATCCTGCAAATATCCAGCATCGGTTATGAAACCATTGAAGTAGTGATAAACGAAGTACCGGAGGGTTACACCGCAGTGGCCGTTAAAAGAGACCAGGTTGATAACGTAAGGGCCATTCCCGGCAAATTGCTCACCATCGACATTCTGTTGGAGAACAGCAATAGCCAGATGAACCAGGTCATTGTCAATGGCTATTCAAATATCAATAAAAGCAATTTTACCGGCTCCGCCGTCACGATCAAACGCGACGAACTGTTGAAAGTAGCGCCAACCAATGTATTACGCAGCCTGCAAATATTCGATCCTTCCTTCAAAGTGACCGATAACAACAGCCTGGGTGCTGATCCGAATAACATCAACCCCGTCTATATCCGCGGCCGTTCAGGCATTGGGGATGTTACATTGCCAAACGATGAAGCCGCCCTAACGCCCACACAGCTTCGCAATGACCCCAACCTGCCCACCTTTATTCTCGATGGTTACGAGGTAACGGCGCAAAGGATCTTTGACCTGGATCCCACCCGGGTGGAGTCTATCACCATTCTCAAAGACGCGGCTTCTACTGCCATCTATGGGTCACGGGCTGCCAATGGGGTAGTGGTGGTAGAAACGGTAAAACCCGTGAGTGGAAAATTGCGGATAAATTATTCATTGAACGGAAGCGTAACAGCACCTGACCTGTCGGGTTACCACCTGTTGAACGCAAGGGACAAGCTGGAGCTGGAACGAATAACGGGTATGTTTGAACCCCGGCCGGATGATCAACCTTCGGGGGCGCTGGCCCGTGAGCGAAGCTATTACGGCAAACTGGCAGAGATCGACCGCGGCGTGGAAACAGACTGGCTCTCACAACCGTTACGCACCGGTTTAAATCAGCGCCACAACATCCTGGTGGAAGGCGGTTCCAAAGAGTTTATCTTCGGCGGTGACCTGAATTTTGCGCGTACGCAGGGGGTGATGAAAGGTTCCGGACGCAATAACAATTCGATTGGCTTTTCCATTTCTTACAGGAAGAATAACCTCATGTTCCGGAATTATATCCAATGGAATAATATTCAGTCACAGGAATCTCCCTTTGGTTCGTTTGCTACCTATGCCATGCAGAACCCTTATGATGATTTCCGGGACGAGGACGGCGCTTACAAAAAACTGTTGACAAACTGGGGACATCCCGGAAGCCCTTTAGGCAATCCCCTGTATGATGCACATCTGAAAAGCTACAACCGGACTGCACACAACGATTTTTCGAACAACTTCAGTCTCCGCTGGACCATCGCCAATGGCTTACGGCTGGATACGCGCCTATCCGTTTTGCTGCAAAAAAGCCAGCAGCAACACTTTAAAGATCCGGCTTCGTCGCAGTTCAATAATATGGAATTCACAAAAAGGGGAACAAAAAGCATCCTGGATGATGAACTGCGCACCTGGGATTTCAATGCGCTGCTGTTGTATGGCAGGGGCTATGGCAAACACTTTCTCAACATGACCCTGGGGGCGAATGCCAACCAGAAAGATCTGATCCGGTCCGGCTATTCCGTTCAGGGGTTTCTCACGGGTAATACAGACGATGTGAATTTCGCTGCTGAGATCCTGAACAAACCAACCGGTGACAATGAGAAATCGCGGTTGGTCGGCTTCCTGGCCTCGGCCAACTATAGCTACGACAATATCTACCTGCTCGATTTTTCAGGCCGGTACGATGGCGCTTCGCAATTTGGTTCCAATGTGCGGTTTGCACCTTTCTGGTCGTTGGGCGCGGGTATCAACATTCATAACTATGCAGGTATAAAACAAAACTATCCCTGGTTGAACAACCTTAAGGTTCGGTCGAACTACGGACAGGTTGGTAAGGCCGGGTTTTCACAAAGTGTATCTAAAAGCACGTACGGCTATAATTTTGAGGACTGGTATGTTTTTGGGATCGGCGCTAATTTAGTTACACTTGCCAATCCTGACCTGAAGTGGGAAAAAACAACGATGCTCGATTATGGTGTCGATGTCACCGTTTTTAACCGGCTTAGCATCACCTTTAATTACTACCATAAAAATACAGTCGACCTCATAGGGGATATTACCTTGCCTGTGTCTACCGGTTTTACTTCGTACAAAAGTAACCTGGGTGAGATCCTGAACAAGGGCTATGAGTTCAATGTACGGTACCAGTTGATCAATCGGCGCTCCGTGAGCCTCAGCCTGTATGCTACTGCGGCGCACAACAGTAATAAGTTCCTGAAGATCGGCGATGCGCTCAAAGAGTACAACAAGCGCGTGGAGAAATATTACCAGGATAACGATGTGGTAGATAAACCGCTGAACAAATATTTTGAAGGCGCCTCGCTAACGGCTATGTATGCTATGCGATCGCTGGGTGTGAATCCGGCAGATGGCAGGGAAATCTTCCTTGACCGGAACGGCGATGTTACCTATACCTGGAACCAGACCCAGCATGTGGTCGTAGGCGATACGGAGCCCGATTGGCGCGGATCATTCGGATTTAATTTTACTTACAAGAACTTCTTCGTCTTTACCGGCTTCCTGTACGAACTGGGCGGCGACATGTACAACAATACGCTGGTAAGTAAAGTGGAAAATGCAAACGTCTACTGGAACGTAGACAAGAGGGTGTTCTCAGACCGCTGGCAAAAGCCGGGTGATATCACCTATTTAAAAGATGTGCGCTTATGGAATGAGACAACACAGGTGACCTCACGTTTTGTGCAGCGCAATAATTATATCGACTTCAATTCCATTACTCTTGGCTACGACCTTCCGCAGCGGTTACTCAGCAGGTGGAAGATAAACAACTGCCGGGTGCAGATAACCAGTAATGAACTGGGACGCATTTCCTCTATCGACATCGAACGCGGAACCGATTATCCTTACGCCAGAACCCTCAACTTTACTTTAAACCTCGGCATTTAAATGAAAAAAGCATACTCTTTAATAATAGCGGCCATCCTGTTCATGAACACGGGTTGCGTAAAGAAGTGGCTTGAGCTGGAGCCCAAATCGGAAGTGTCTTCAGATGTGCTGCTGTCAACGCCGGAAGGCTTTTCCGTAGCGCTCAACGGCATTTATACAAATCTTTCATCCGACCGTTTATATGGCGGCGAACTGGCGTTCAACCTGGTGGATGTACTGGCCCGCGTATACGAAACGAAGAATACGCTGTACGACGGCCTGAAGAATTATGATTATGTATCGTCTGATATGGATGATAAGTTCAACGGCATCTGGTCCCTGGCCTATAGCACCATTGCCAATTGCAACGGCCTGCTGGAAGAGATGAATAAAAAAGGCGACGGGTTTTTCAAACCGGAAGAACGCGCCAGGCTGGAGGGCGAACTGTTAACTATACGCGCCCTGTTGCATTTCGACCTGCTTCGCCTGTTTGCGCCGGCGCCCATTGTGAAAGATGCAGCGGCTATTCCTTATTACACAACCTTGAGCAATATGCCCATGCCCGATAAGCTCACCAGCGAAATACTGCAATCGATCATTGCCGATCTGGAGCGCAGCAAAGCGCTTCAGCAGGCATTTGATACCCATCCCGAGGCTAAAAGAAATTTTCATAAGGACTATCGCTTCGAATTCAGCAGTAACATCAATCCGGCTTTTTACGGATCAAGCAAAAGAGGTTACCGGATGGGTTTTTACGCCACTACCTCGTTGCTGGCGCGCGTTGCCCTGTATGCCGGCAACAACCGGCTGGCGCTCGATAACGCCATGGAAGTGATCAATGATAAAATGCCGGACAATGAACCGGTGATCAACTTTACACCCGCTACCCTAATCGATGTAGGTGAATATAACCGGCTGTTGTCAGACGATGTGTTGTTTGCGCTGTACCGGAAAGACTATGAAGAAGGCTTCAATAATGTGACCTTTTTATTGCCCAACACGAACCAGATCTTTGGCGCCGACCTTAATTCGGATTACAGGAAGAAATGTTATCTCACCGCCGACGGAAAGCAATTGCTGAAGTATGAGACCAATCAGGACGACAAACGCGAAAGAGGCGTTAAGTCGTTGATCCCCGTAATGAGGTTGAGTGAGCTGTACCATATTGCCGCCGAAGCGTTATATGATACCGATCCTAACGGCGCCCTCAACCTGCTGAATACCTTGCGCACGAAACGCGGCTGCACCATTCCGCTGTCTCCTTTCCCCAACAAAACTGATTTCGTAGATGCCATTATCAACGATGCCCGCAGGGAGTTTATGGGTGAAGGCAAATTGTTCTTTATGTACAAGCGATTGAACAAGACCATACTCGATGAAACCAATGGCAACCAAACCCTCACCGACAAATTTGTATTGCCCGTAACCGAAAGATAAATAACATGAAACATTTCTATTTGATAACCCTGTTAGGCTGCTGGCTGATGAGTTGTAAGAAGGATGCGGTGGAGGTATTCGGCGGAACCAGTTACGTGTACTTCGCCAACCATCCGGGTGATAGCAGCGACGTGAAGCCTATAGAATATTCTTTTGCCTTTCATCCCGGCGCAAATAAAGATACCATACCCCTGCTGATAAAGCTGATAGGCAGGCTGAGCAACGACGACCGGCCTGTGGAGGTGGCGGTAGATGCATCGAACACCACCGCCTTATCCGGCGATTACGAGCTGCCCGGCCCTAACGCATTGCGTGCAAGACATGCCTGGGATACCATTGCGCTGGTGCTGCATAATTCTGACCGGCTCAAGACCGGCAAGTTCAAACTCAGGCTTTTGCTGCATGAAACTGAGCTTTTCCGGCTGGGACCTTCCGGCAACCGGCACATCGATATCACTTTTTCAGACATGATCGCCCGCCCTGCCTGGTGGAACCAGGATATGGAACAACTTTTCCTGGGCGCCTATTCCGACACCAAGTACCGGTTGTTCATTGAAGCTACAGGTATTGCCGACCTCACCGGCGTAACGGGAACCGAACGGCGCGCCTATGCCATCATCTTCCGCGATTTCCTGGCACGCGGCCGCGAAAATGGGGAAGTATATGTAGATGAGAATGGCCAGATCAATGTATCACCCAATTTACTCTGACACATGAAACAAACAACGATCTATAGTCTCTTATTTGGCTTGTTCCTCTTGTCTTCCTGTTATAAAGACAAAGGCAATTACGACTATGCTGAGCTGAACAAAGTAACCATCCTGTTTGATGGCGATACGAAATATATCAGGCCCCGGGTGTCTGATACGCTGAACATCGATCCGCAGTTGGTGTATAAGGGGGATACCCTTCGCGCAAGTAAACTGGCCGAGACCTTTGCATTTACCTGGTATTGCAACAACGAGCAGATCAGCAGTTCGCCCGTACTGCATTATCCGGTACGCAGCCTCACCGGCGTAAGGCCTTACCTGAAGCTGAAAGTGGTGAATAAGAACGACGGGTCTACTTTCCTGGAGGGGATGACCGTAGAGCCCATACCTGCCTACCTTACCGGATGGGTGGTGCTAACAAAAAAGGATAACCGCAGCATCATTTCTTTTATTGACCCTGTAAGCTTTGAGGTGAATGCCGACTTTTATGCCACCATCTCAGAAAAGGAGCTTGGCCCAAATGCGGTGCAGGTGAAAGAGATCTGGATGGCGAACGCGGGGCTCAGCAATGCGGGCAATATCCTTATTGTTAGGAATGACGCCGGCGGTAATATAGAGCTGGATGGCATCAAGCTGAATCCCATTGCCAATAGCAATAACTTTTTTCTGGGAAATACACTTCCGCCTGATTTTCGCCCACGCGGTGAGTTTTATATGTGGGACTACACCATTATGCTGGATGATAACAGGAACATTTATGTGCGCAAGCATGTTGACAACAGCCTTACGCAATCCGGTGTATATCCCAATAAACCCCTCTTCATTCCGGGCGGCGTGAAATTCGACCAGGGCTGGGACGGCACCTTTTTAAGCGGGCAAACCCTTCTGTATGATAAAACCCAGGGCAGGCTATTCCTTGCTTCCGACGATTGGGGCGCGGTACTGCCGGTGACCTATTTACCCGGACCGCCGCTGCCGCCCGGCACAACACTTATCCATGCCATGGATAAAGAACTGGTGTATGTGGGCAGGCTGCAGCAAGGGCGTTTCACCTCTTCTTACTACCTGGTATTCTTCGATGGGACTAAGTATTACGAGCAAAAGATCATGATCATGGACCAGCGCTTTACTGTGAACGCTTTATTTATGGGCGAAGTGCCTTTAGGCGCAGGTACCGCCAATGCGCAGAGCGTGTTCTGCCAGTTGCCGCGCATCGATAACTATATGTTCTATTCCGGCGGCAGCGGCAACAAAACCCTTTACCTGCACGAGCAGGGGCCAGGCATGAGCTCGGAATATTTCACTTTTGATTCACCTATCAAAATCATTGCTGCCGCACAGAACCAGCTCATGGGCGTTCATACCCATGATCAGCTGATGGTAGCGCTGGAAAACGGTCACGTGTATATCCTGGGCATTTTACCAGATCAAATGGCCGATCCCTCCAAACGTTTGATAAAAAAGATCGAGCTGAACCAGGGCGTACCTGTAAGCGGCATGTATAAAATGGGATATGGCTATTTCCAAATGTAAACAACGTATGAATCATCCAATAATAAAAGCGGTTCAGCTATCGCATCGTTATACGGCACAATGGGCTGTCCGTGATATCGATTTTGAGATACCGGTTAAAGGCATCTACGGATTGTTGGGATCCAACGGTTCGGGCAAGTCTACGATGATGAACATTATATGCGGTGTCTTGAAGCCTTCCAAGGGCGAAGTGTTTATCAATGGTATTGATATTCGTAAAGAGCCTATTGCAGCCAAAAGTTTAATAGGATTTCTTCCGCAACGGCCACCGCTGCATATAGACCTGAACATTGAAGAGTACCTCACCCATTGTGCAGGATTGAGATTGATACCACGCAAAGAACAGGCGCGTTCGGTGAACAAGGTGCTCGACCTCTGCGGTATCACGCATTTCAGAAAACGGCTGATCCGGAATTTGTCGGGCGGTTATCAGCAACGGGTAGGTATTGCACAGGCTATCATTCACAACCCTGAACTCGTGGTATTGGATGAACCTACCAATGGCCTCGATCCTAACCAGATCATCGAGATCCGTAACCTTATCAAGGAGATCGCCCGCGAACGAACCGTCATCCTGTCTACACACATGCTTTCCGAAGTACAGGCCGCCTGCAATTACATCCTGATGCTGGCGGAAGGACGCGTGGTATTCTCAGGCAGCATGGATGAGTTTGACCGCTATGCGGCGCCCGGCACCATTGTGCTCACGATGCTGGAGCCACGGGGAGCAGAAGCATTGAAAGGGCTGGCAAATGTGCTGGATGTGGAATCACTCGGCAGCTTTCGCTACCGGGTGAAGGTAGACGGTGTGGATGATATGCTGGAAACGATCATCGGTCAAAGCGTTCAACATGGCTGGCGCCTGAAAGAGATCAACGCAGAGAAAAACTCGATGGATACCATTTTTGCCACGCTCTCTAAAAAGCAAACCCGTTCCTGAACGTAGAAATTGAAATAATGAAACAAACGATAAGAATCGCCCGTACCGAATTGCAGTTGCTTTTTTATTCACCTATTGCCTGGTTGATCCTGATTGTGTTCACCATCCAGGCCAGCCTTGTTTTTACCGGTTCCCTGGAAGGGTTCGTGAATACAAAGGAATTGGGCTACCCGCTGCACAGCGTTACCCTGAACTTATATACCGATCCCTGGAACGGGTTTTATGCAAAGTTGCTCGGCTACCTGTACTTCTATATACCGCTGCTTACGATGGGTATGATGAGCCGTGAGCTGAGCAGTGGCTCCATCAAACTATTGTATTCTTCACCCATCAGCGACGCCCAGATCATTTTCGGAAAATTTATGTCCGTTGCCGCTTATGCGCTGCTGATGACCGGTATCGTTTCCCTTTTTACCCTGTATGGCGTCTTTGCGGTGGACAACTTCGATCTGCCCGCTACGCTAACAGGTTTGCTGGGTATTTTTCTGCTGATTGGTGCTTATGGTGCCGTAGGGCTTTTCATGTCGAGCTTGACCTCTTACCAGGTGGTAGCCGCCATGGGCACCTTTGCCGTTTTTGCCGTGCTCAGCTACACCAGCCAGTTATGGCAGAATGTTCCTTTTGTTCGTGATATCATGTTCTGGTTGTCGATCAGCGGCAGAACGAATGAATTCATTGGAGGCATCATCAGCAGTGAAGATGTTATTTATTTTCTGGTGGTTATCGGCCTGTTCCTGGGGTTGAGCATCTACCGGTTCCGTTCGGTTCGTCAGAAAACGCGTGCCTCTGTGTCGCTGGTGCGCTACCTGTTGGTGATCGGCAGTGCGGTGATCATCGGTTACCTGAGCTCACGCCCTGCGTTGATGTTCTTTTATGATGCCACCAGGACGAAATTGCGTACGCTGACGAAGGCCAGCCAGGATATTGTGCGTAAGGCCAAAGGTGGTTTAACCATCACCACCTACGGCAACGCGCTGGATGAAGACCGGTTGTTGATCTTCGGATTACCTCCGTTTGAGCTGCAGGATATGCGGATGTTCAGGGAATACATCCGGTTTAAACCAGAGATCAAAATGAAGTATGTGCATTATTACGCTAAAGGCAACAATGAGCAGTCATTGAATATGCGCTATCCAAAACTGAGTGACAAGGAACGGGTGGGAAAGATCGCGCAGACCTTCGGATTGGATTCAACTATGTTTGTGCCGGTGAACGACTTACATAAGATGAAAGAGACCCTGGCAGGGGAGCATTTCAGGCATGTAAAAGTACTGCAGCGTGACAGCGGGCAGCAGTCGGTATTGCGCATCTTTAATGATCCCATGCTTTTTCCTTCAGAAGCAGAAATAAGCGCCGCCATTAAACGGCTGGTTACCACTTTACCGAAAGTAGGCTTCGTGGGAGGGCATGGTGAACGCGATTGCATTAAGGAAGGCGACCGCGACTATAACAAGTTTGCCAGGGAAAATACATTCCGGTATTCATTGATCAACCAGGGCTTCGACTTCGAGCAGTTGACGCTTGACCAGGAAGTGCCGGCGCACGTGAGCATCCTCGTTATTGCGGATATGAAAACCGCCCTGCCTGAATTACACCTGCAGCATCTGCAGCAATATATTGACCGGGGAGGAAACCTGCTTATAGCCGGTGAGCCCAAACGGCAGGAGACCATGAATCCTGTTGCAGGTCTTTTTGGCGTGCAATTGATGGAAGGCAGGCTGGTAAGACCTAATAAAGATTTCCAGGCAGATCTGCTGTTTGCCCATCCTACACAAGAGGCGGGAAAGATCGCCGAGGCCTTTGGTCTCATTGGCAAGAACAGGCAGATAGTGGTGATGCCATCAGTAGCCGGATTGCAATACAACAACGCAGCTGCGAAAGGATATACCGCCACACCCTTGCTGGCAGCAGATACAGCGGGGGTATGGAATGAATTGGAAACGGTTGATTTTGTTGACGACTCTGCCGTGTTGAACCCGGCGGCAGGCGAAGCGGCAGCCAACAGAACAGCCACTGCCGTTGCACTGAGCCGCCAGGTGAATGGAAAAGAACAGAAAGTGATTGTGCTGGGCGATGCCGATTGTATCAGCAATGGAGAGCTTGGCCATTCGCGCAAGGATATCTTTCCGGCCAATTTTCTGCTGATCGCCGGCGCCTTCAACTGGTTGTCTGACTACCAGGCGCCTGTGGATGTGGCCCGTCCGCCATTCACTGATAACGATATTCATATCGGCAAAACAGGCTTCAAAGTTTCCAAAATAGCATTTACGGGTGTGCTTCCCGGTTTGATGCTGATCAGCTACCTGGTCATCTGGATCAGGCGAAGAAGACAATAGCAGCCATGAAAAGTAGTATACAGCAAAGGATCGCGAAAGCGGTCCTTTATTATGTTCTCATAAACTTGCATTTTTGAGCGGAAGTCGTGCGGAAATATTATATAACAGTTAAATACAAACGATAGATACTCACAGGCTTAAATTTAATTCTGGTTTTGTTTGATTAAATGACTGACCTGAATTATCTTAGATGTAGTTAAACCATTAAATACTTATCCAGTGAAGCATCCGAAATTATCAATTCTACTAATCTCATTTTCCATTGCCGCTTCTGCATGTATTCTGACCGACGGCAAACCGGAAAACTACAGCGAAGAAGGCGTTTTTCACCTAAGAGCTTACATGGCCGACGGAAAAGATACTTTTGATTTCAGCAAGGCGTTACGTTTAATAGACTCTGGAATGTATTTGGTAAAGGGGAACAAGATCAGGCGAAAGGCTTACCATTCAAGGGAACAACGCATTGATAGCAATAACGGGAAAGCGCTGAACACAACGATCGAAAAGATCGAAAACGAGTACCTGATTGATTTTGATAATGGTTTAATATTCTCTTACAGCCCCGATCCACCGGTAATCAGTGAACGGCCAATAACTGCGCTTAACTTTGACTTTCTATATGGTCCGCGCGCACAACATGTCACCAAATTAAGGGTTTTAAATATCGACACTATTAATATAAGCCGTTTCAATGGAAACCCTGTTTATCGTGGAACAGCTTTCATGCCTGAGACAAACGATACCGCAGTATTCCTGGCAACTTCACACCCGCTTCCTTTAAGATCTCCCATAAATAACTGGATCCCCGGCTTCAAACATGACATCCTCTCACTTGCGATGAAGTTCAAAAAAAACGTGGAAACGGGCGATGTCATCTGGTTTGTTTTGGAGATCTATGACATTACCAGCCGTAAAGTCGATCCGGTAGAATTCATTGTGGATTCCAGCAAAATCATCCGCAGTTAGCTTAGCTTTTTTATTCATTAAATCAATACATGTATGAATCAACGTTCATTCCTGCTAGGCATGCTATGCCTTGGCCTTGCCTTATCATCATGCAAAAAAGAGGGTACTAATGCTTCAAAGGACCTGCCTCCTCAAAACACCCGTGAAGTTGTCTGGAAAGAAATTGCGCAAATTTCAGCAGTATCAAAATTCTCAAAGATTGACACATTAAGAGTCAACCAAAGCATCGACAAAGGGGAACTTACTGTTGCCAAATTGCGTCAAACATTTGGTACGCTTACGGACGGGACACCAATACAGGAGAGTGAATATATGGATTATACAAATGATTATAGCCCATCAGGTGTGGGGTGTAACCAACATTTAACATTCATTTTCTGGAATTTAAGATCCAGGGGATATCCGTCTGTTTACAACATCAGTTGGACCAGTGGGAGTACCAGTGGGTTGCATAATTTAACTTACGACGGTTACGATCCGATTGCCACTTACACGTTTTCAAGCACCGGTGTCACTAATCACTGCACAGGTGCTGAGGGTTGGGCGAACCTGGATGAGAATATTTTCGGATTCCATAGGAATTGGAAGGTCGAAACAAAGGTAAGCGCCCAAGGTTCGGGTGTATGGTATGCAACCATAAAATTGACGAGAATAGGAATTTGACGAAAAAGGTCGGTAGGCTCAACCACTAAAAATATATAGCTCGCCCTCGCGGGCTATATATTTTTTTTGGCATGTATACGACCCGTTAAATGACACAATTTTCCCGTAATCGTTGATTTGGTTACAACAACCATAGAATTGGCTACGTCCATGCTTTGTGTTCTTTTCAACTTTGTAGTGCAAACAATTAATAACATAAAGCATAAAAAAAATGAGCACAAAAAAAGTATGGTTCGTAACCGGCGCATCAAAAGGATTGGGTTTAACCCTGGTAAAAAGATTATTGAAAGAAGGGTTCAACGTAGCGGCCACTTCCAGAACAGTTAAAAGTCTAAAAAGCGAAGTTGGCAACGCTTCCAATTTTCTTCCGCTGGAAGCAGATGTAGTAAATGAAACAAGTATCAAAAATGCCATTGCCAAAACCGTGGAAACTTTCGATGGCATAGATGTAGTGGTGAACAATGCAGGCTATGGACAATTAGGCACTTTGGAGGAATTGAGCGACAAGGAAGCCCGCCGGAATTTTGATGCCAATGTGTTTGGCCCGCTGAATGTGATCAGAAGCGTAATGCCGCATTTCAGGGCTAAAAATTCGGGTTATATCATTAATATTTCTTCCATTGCAGGATTTCTTGGAGGATTTCCGGGCTGGGGCATTTACAATGCCACCAAATTTGCTGTAGCTGGTTTTACCGAGGCGTTATCAGCAGAAGCCAGATCTTTGGGCATCCATGCAACCGTTGTTTACCCCGGCTATTTCAAAACCAACTTCTTATTAAAAGGCTCCCTTCACTTTGCTGAAAACCCGATCGCAGACTACAAAGAAGCCAGGGAACTGGATAGAGCGCATATAGAAGATATTCCGGGCAACCAGCCGGGCGATCCTGAAAAAGCAGCCCTTGCGTTGGTTCAATTAGCTGGCATGGAAAATCCGCCGCTGCATTTCTTTATGGGAAGTGATGCTTACGGAATGGCCAATAATAAAATTGAGCTGCTGCAAAAAGAACTGAGCACGAATGAGGCATTGAGCAGATCAACAGATTTCTAATAAACCCGGCGAAAAGAGATAGAACAGCTGTTGTTTCTATCTCTTTTCCTAAATTTGAAAGAATTATGAAAAACAAGCATGTACATACGTTCAACAGCATCAGTTCATTTCACAGCATGAGCGGATTGCCAAAACCCGAACACCCCCTGGTAAGTCTGGTGGATTATGGCCTGGTTGATTATCAAACCCAGGAAAAAGAGATCAGCTGGGTGCAGGATTTTTATTCCATCGGGTTGAAGCGGAATATCCAGGGAAAATTCCGGTATGGGCAACAGCAATATGATTTTGATGAAGGGTTGATGTCGTTTGTTGCCCCGGGACAGTTAGTGCATCTTGCCGTAGAAAAACCCAAAATTAAACCTACCGGTTTTCTATTGCTCATTCACCCTGACTTTATCTGGAACACACCTTTGGCAAAGAATATCAGGCAATATGAGTTCTTCGGGTATTCAGTAAATGAAGCGCTGTTCATGTCGGAAAAAGAAGAAGCTGTTATTACAGACATTATGCTAAACATTCAGCGGGAATACCATTCAAATATCGACAGGTTTAGTCACAACATCATCATTGCGCAAATAGAACTGTTGCTTAATTATTGTGAACGTTTTTATCAACGTCAATTTATCACCCGCAAGAAGAGCAGTCACCAGATCCTGGAACGATTGGAGAAGATACTCGATGATTGTTTTAATAATGATAATTTGATAAACAATGGCCTGCCTACCGCCCAATACATTGCAGGATTGTTGAATATATCACCCAACTACCTGGGTAGTTTACTGAAATCACTGACAGGGCAACACACGCAACAGCACATACACAACAAGCTGATTGAAAAAGCCAAGGAAAAATTATCGACCACTGATCTGTCAGTGAGCGAGATCGCTTATGAACTCGGCTTCGAACATCCGCAATCATTCAGTAAACTGTTCAAAACAAAAACGAATCTTTCGCCTTTGGAATTCAGAGCTTCTTTTAACTAAGAATAAGACTGTATAAACATATCCGTTTCCCTCAAAAGTAGTCACAACGCACCCTCCGCCTTACGTGCAGTTTCAGCAAAGAAGCCGGTGTTTTGTAACTGAAATAGCTTCTGTGTGTTCCTTTGAATTTTTAATGTTATTTTTGTAACTATGTCAATAACAAAAGAAGCTGAATTAACAGGGATGCAGAAAGCGGGTGAGGCGGTTGCTTATACCCTGAAAGAAATGAGGGCCTATGCCCAACCGGGGATGAGTACAAAGGCGCTGGACCAGTTCGGTGCTGAAATACTGGCCGGATTTGGGGCGAAATCAGCGCCATATTTAACCTACGGATTTCCCGGCTATACATGCATAAGTGTAAACAATGAATTCTGCCATGGAATTCCCTCCGATAAAAGGATCTTACAGGAAGGTGATCTGATCAATATCGATGTTTCAGCTGAACTGAATGGCTTCTGGGCCGATAACGGCGGGTCGTTTGTGCTTGGTAATGACATTCATCAGCATCAAAGATTGGTGGATGCGTCCCGGGAAATATTGCACAAAGCAATCGATAATATCAGGGGAGGCGTGAAAATAGCTGATATTGGCTACCTGATGGAAACGGAAGCTAAAAAGAAGGGCTTTAAAGTAATAAAGAATCTCGGCGGGCATGGGGTAGGCCGCAGTTTACACGAAGAGCCGGGTGATCTGCTGAACTATAAGAACCGGTATGATCTGCGGCGTTTCAAAAAGAATTCGGTGGTAGCTATTGAAACATTTATTGCTACCGCTTCAACGTACGCTACAGAGCTTAGTGACGGATGGACGATGGTTGGCGATAAAGGCGGCTATATGGCGCAGCATGAACATACCATTGTAGTAACTGACGGCAAACCGGTTATTTTAACCGCAATGAATGGAATATTAAATTAGCAGCTGTTGTTCAGCAGCAAAAGCGGCCGGCTCCAGAATGAGCCGGCCGTTTTCGTTTAGATGCAGATACCACCTGTGCAACCGGGATAATAAAAGACAAATCGCTCATCACGCTGACAGTGATGCAGCTGCGATGGGAATATTTTATAAAATTCCAAACCGGCGCGCCATTGGCTTTTTTATCAAATCCCTGTTTTTATGTATCTTAGCTCAAATTAATTCCTTCAGGAATTAAGGCGTACGATGTACGCGTCTCATCGGTTTCATGTACCATCAAGCCCCCCCTTTTTCATTCAGGTTAAGCACTTTTTTGTAGTTATTTATCTGCGTAATTGAATGCATGTGACAACGCTATCAGTTGGTATTTCTACCAGCCTGACAAGCTGTTGCTGAAACAATTACCTGATAAATACACTCATCTACTTATGAAAAGGACAATCAGCTTCGCACTTGCATTTTTAATTTTACAGATCAAAGGAATTGCCCAGGTTTCATTTACGCCAGGAAATATCGTTGTATACCGGGTAGGCACAGGTCCTGCAACCCTGGGCAATGCTTCAGCGGCCGTTTTCCTCGATGAATATACCACCGCCGGCACACTGGTTCAATCTATTGCCATGCCCGTAACGACCAGTGGCTCCAACAAGGCCCTAACGGCAACAGGCAGGGGTGATACCGAGGGTATACTTACTTTATCTGCAGACGGCCAGTATCTTGTTTTTACCGGCTATAATGCGCCGGTAGGCACCGGCGGTATTGGCGGAACATCCAGTACCTCGCGACCAAGGACCATCGGCCTGGTCAAATATGATGGTACCATCAACACTTCTACAGCGCTCACCGATCTTTCTTCCGCCAATGCGGTCAGGTGTGCGGTTTCTACAAACGGTACAGATCTGTGGGCTGTTGGCGCCGGAAGTTTCGGAACTACCGGGGGCGTTCGGTACGCAACAGTGGGCGCATCAACCTCCACGCAAATTACCGATCCAACTGAAAGTACCGGTTTTCTCAGGTGTCTGGCCATCATAGGAGGACAGTTATATGTATCCGGCAACAGCAATACGCCCCGGATAGGTACAGTGGGTACCGGATTACCAAAAACGGCAGACCAGACAATTACTAATTTACCGGACTTCCCGGACACGATAATGCCCGGACAGTTTGCGCTGCTCGATATGAATGCAGGGGTTCCGGGACCCGATGTCCTTTATTACACGAATGACAATACCGGTATTGAAAAATATTCTCTCGTGTCGGGAAGCTGGGTGCTGAATGGTAATGTTGGCGCCAGTGTGGACGATTACAGGGCATTTACTGCAATATTGTCTGGAAATACCGTTACGTTATATGCAACCAGGAGGGGAGCGAATAATACTACGATCAAGGGAGGGCAGCTGGTGCGCCTTACAGATGCAAGCGGCTATAATGGTGTTTTTTCGGCTACTCCCGTTGCACTGGCTAATGCCATTACCAACCAAACCGCTTTCAGAGGTGTTGCGCCTGCGCCTGTCCTGAATGTATTACCTGTTAAACTATTAGGTTTCACCGCAGGTAAAGTAAACAATGATGTACGATTGAACTGGTCGGCCACAGAAGCTGTGCGGTTCAGTCACTTTGAAGTAGAGCGCTCCATGGACGGAATGACATTTTCTGCTATTGGAAAAGTCGAATGGCAGCTCTCAGCGATTGGTAATGCCACCTTCAATTTTACAGATCCCGGGATTTTACAGGCTGCACCCAATAACATGCTTTACTATCGTCTAAGAATGGTTGATGCCGATGGTAAGGTTGACTATTCAAAGATCGTTCGGGTGGCAACTGATCACAACCCGCTCAGCTTAATTAATGTATATCCAACGCCATTCGTTAATGAAATATTCGTTAAGACAGCAATGATAACAACGGGTAAAGTGGATCTGTCGCTTGCAGATCTTTCGGGGCGGGTACTAACATCAAAAAATACTTTTGTGCCATCAGGTGAGAATGTCATTTCCGTTCCGCTGCCGGCTGAATTGCCAAAAGGGATCTATTTGCTGCGCGTAAGGATAAATGACCAGGTAACCACGGTAAAACTTTTTAAGTAAGCGGCGTAATGAATAAATAAGTCTGCCACACGAAGCCGTGTGGCAGACTTAAGTTTAAATTGTTATGGTGCTTTCAAATCTGCAATTTCATTAAAATCCTGCTGCGCATTGTCCTCGCCTGTCATCAAAGCAAAAGAAACAACATTGGAGATGGCAGAAGTAATATCATCTACTTTTGGTTTTCCGGCATACGGTCCCGAAGCATAAATATCACTTGGGTCAACACATGCGCCACACAGGTCGCCGCCCTGGTCGGGACATGAAGCTGTTCCGCCAGATAACACATATTTCGCTGGATCATATTCTTCACCCGGCGTACCGGTAAAATTAAACCAGGTACAGGTGAACATGGCCCTGTTTTTCTCTTCTGCCTTACGGAATGCAAATGATGTTGTAATTGCAAGCACAAAAACCATAGCGGAAATACCAATTTTGAAGCGTTTCATAGTTTTAAATGAATTTTTGATTATTAAAGAAGCCTGCATTATTGGGCGCAGGCAGTACCCTTTTTTTGTTGCAACAAAAATATTTTGATAACCGTGCATCATGTCAAACAGTCCCGGCGACATCGGCCGATCATTTCCTGTATGACCTGAGCATTATGAAAATGGCTCTTATTGTTATAGCTATAAAAAAGTAGTTAAATAGCAGGTGCTGGGTCCACGACATCAGTGAAATGACCCCACCGCAAACACAAGGGAGATTGTGAGAATAGGCATTCAGGATATAAATTATGTAAGCAGTAAATAAAGTAAGTAAAAGCAGTGAAACATAATAACCGGCTATTTTCGTTTTATTGAAAAGCAACAATAAACAGGCTGCTATTTCACTTGCCGGTATCATCCAGGCAAGCACATGGAGATATGGGCGTAATACAGGCGATTTAGACATGGCTTCCTTGAATGAGGACACATCAACCAATTTAAAGCTCTCCCAGGAAAACGGGACGGTATAGGAAAACAGATTTAATTTACTTACAGCCGTATATGCAAATAGAAAAATAAGAAAGTAGTTGATCTTTATGTTCCTGGTTATCCAGTTATAGACGGTTAAAAGTGGACTGCCGGATGCTGGTTTACCAATGTTCTTTAACCAGTGTAGATATGTCATAACAAGGGTTTAATGGTTCTGTACAAGGTTAACTAACACAATACTGTAGCTGAATGTGTTGCTATTGTATTTCATGATAAAGGTAGCATCATATCAATTCAAAAAATAATATAGCAAACGTTATCTTATTACACTGCTCACTAATCCCAATGAATGCGTACATGTAAGTGTGTAGGATGAAGGGAAGATCCTTCAGCTTTCGCAAATTCGATGAGTTATAGCACATAGAAAATGACGCAGGTTCGGTCACTGGCATTAAAGTTAAAAGACTGAGCTCAGGCTGTGTTTCAACAGCCGCCGATTGCGACGCATCCGATTGCTCACAAACAGCGGCAAGATCAGCAACGACAGCTTCAATACAAAACAAAGTGGAGGCCATACCTGGCAATGATATTCCCCGACAGGTACAAACTACCATTAAAGTGTTTCCCAACCCATTTAACGACCATGTAAGATTTGTAGTAACCGCTCCAGGCGGCGGGAAGGGAAGCCTGGAACTGTTCAATTCATTGGGGCAAAAGATAAAGACTGTTTTTCAGGGGCGTTTACAGCCCGGCGTCAATATGTTCCAGGTGATCCTGCCATCAGGTAAGTCTGCCCAGCTGATCTATGTGCTTCGAATAGGCGCTAAACAGGTAACGGGTAAATTAGTGCAGTTAAATCAATAAATTAATTAAACGAAAATAAGGCCTCCGTACAAAAACCTGATAAAGATCAGGGTTTCTATAACGTTTCGTTGAAAAGCCATACGGCGACATCGGTTATACTGTACATTTCTGCTCATTAAAAAAAAACGACCTGACGGGTCGTTTTTTTTAATAACACCCTGGTTTATTTGTTATAAAAACAATTAGTGCAAAATTGATCAATGACAATCTTTTGGGCTAAGCAGTCAAAACTTTTTGGGAAAAGTGAAAAAATAACTAATTTAAATCAATTATTACCCTTCTAAAGAATAGCCCCTGATATCTTAATGAAATTACCGGAAGTACCTTTTCTGTGTTAATCCCATAAGCAATATTGTAACTGTAATTATTCAGATATAATTACAAGAACTGTTTTTACTAAAACCAGGTAAAGAACAGCTATGTATACTAACAGAGATCATTGACCGTACCTTCACAATGCTTCCCTGAAATAAAATAAAAAATTATGCAATTGGTAGATCGTCCCGAAGGTAAAGTGTTTAACGTGCCAGTCCCCAGCCATAAGACAACGGTCGTTAATGACATCAGCACGCATTATAAGAAAGCCTCCTCCCTTGAATTGATAACGGGCGCCGCAGTGATCGATCTGTTACAAAAACCGGAATTTCAAAGAAGCTGGGATACGCTGGTTGAGTCCTGTACCTGGTCAACCGTATTCCAGGGAAGGCCTTACATCACTGCCTGGTACCAGGTATACTGCAACAGACATCTGCCGGTGATGGTTATAGCCACGACGAATGGACAACTTACAGGTGCGCTGCCGATGGTGTTGTTAGATAGCCAGACAAGTGACCGCACGAAAAAAGGAAACAGGATAACAGGCGCAGGGCATTACGATGCAGAATACCAGTGCTGGCTGGCGATGCCTTCCTGTACGGAAACTTTTATAAAGGATGCGCTATCGTTGCTTTTGAAACAATTTCCGGGAAACCCCATCTCATTCAGGTACCTGCCCCCGGGCACACCTCTTCATTGGTTACAAAATGATAGAAAATGGCGCCGGTATGGCATCTTGCAGTCCTACACCCGGCCTTTGATCAATTTGAGCCGGCCAGACGCCGCAAAGTTATTAAAGAGCAGACAGTTCCGCAACAAGTTGAACCGCTTGAAACGAGTCGGCGAAGTGCAGCTGGAGGTTGTCACGTCCATCGAGCGCTTTAGAAACGTCCTGGATGAGTTGGCCGTGTTGTATGACTTCCGGTTTACCGCATTATTTAATAAACACCATTTCAGGGATGACCCGGCAAAGAAAGAATTATTGCAGGAGTTGTTTCGTTTACAATTATTACATGCAACCCTGTTTAAAGTGAACGGAAAAATATTCGCAGGGGTAGTGGCCGTACAAGGGAAAGAGTGGGTATACCTCTCCGGCTTCAGTTGTCATTCGCCGTTTAAAGCCAGGGCATATTCCCCGGGACTTTTACACTTCTCCTTCCTGGCAAAGAAGTTACAGGAAGAAAAAATGCAATTTTTTGATCTAACCCCCGGTTATGATTCTTACAAAGAAAAACTGGCTAACCAACATGATGAAGTGCACGAACTGTTCGTCAGTAATGAGCTCCTGTACCAATGTAAAAAGCGCTTCAGGAAATGGATGCATATTCGCCTGCTTGCCGCGGGAATAAGGCCTATGACTGCAGAAGTTAACCTCAAGAAATATTTTTACCGGCTTCAGAACACCAGCTTAACAGCGGGAATTAAAAAAATAGCAAAAGCCTTTCAAAAGAAAGCGCCTGAAAAGCGGTATGAAATACCGGCAGCGCTTTCTATGTCGGGTAATAAAATAGCATTGCAAAAAGACAATCTCAACGACTTGCTGCAATTCAAAGCTGAAAAAGGCGCCGGCATCACAGAATGGGATTTTCTGGCCGATGCCATGTATCGCTTTGAGACCGGAGAACATTGTTTTACCACGGTGGAAAACGGGCGCCTGCTGCATTGTGCCTGGTTCAGTGCTCCTGATGCAGAAGAAAAAAAAGATGCCATAAATTTCAACGAGGTCCGGCTAATAAAACTGTATTGTCAAGGCGCTGGTAAAGCTCAGTTGTCCGTGTTCTTGTACAGTGTAATTGATGCGGTTGTCGCAGCAAAGAATGGAAATTATATAAGCTCCGCTAATCCCTTATTTTGCCAGGTGCTGGAAGGTATCGGATGTAGTCAGGTCAACTGATAACCAGGGGCGTCGATATTTCATCCATGATCGAATAATATATGTCTAACGCTTAAGCTGCGTGTAACAAAAAAAACATCGCTATAATCCGTCATTTCGCAATACGGCTCTGCTCCCGCAGAACGGAAATTTATTCTCATCCGCGTCTCTTGCTTATTTATTAAATTTATACAGCAAGGTTTCGATTAGCAGGTTCTAATCGATTGGAAATCTTTTAAAAAAGACGAAGCCTTCATCCCTCGTTATGAAAAAGAATACAAAACTATTTCTGGTCGCATTTTTTTCGGGTTTAGGTATGGCGAACGCGCAGCTGGAAAAAGGCACTGCCATGTGGGGCGGCAATCTTATCGGAGGTTATGTTCAAACGGACAATGCGGGTGAGCTCAGTATATTTTTATCTCCTAAAATGGCTTATTTCATCCGGAATGGCCTGGCTGTAGGTGCTTATGCCAACCTGGGCATGGCCCGCTCGTACCAGGTAGCTATTGAATGGACCTATCAGGGAGGTATCCTTGGCCGTTACTATTTTGGTAGCAGCAACGTTGGGAATTTATCAGGAAATGGCCGCTTGTTCGTGGAGGGCACTGTTGGGTACGGCGGAACTACCATTGCGGAAATCACTTCCTCAGGCGTTAATGCAGGCATTGGCCCCGGCTTCGCCTATTTTATCAGAGAGTATGCAGCCATAGAAGGCATTATAAAATATGATGCATTCTTCAGGTCCAATAATGAAACTGCCATCAACGAGATCAGGTTTGGTTTGGGTTTTCAGCTTTACCTGTTTCCACGCAGGGAAAAGCGGATGCGTTAATGAACTTATTTGATCCAACCACCAAAATTTACCGGTATGAAAAGCGGATACCTGTTTTTAGCAATCCTGAATGTACTCCTGTTGTTTTTCAGTGCATCGTGCAAAAAGAAAGACGCCGTCATAAACGGCTCACTTGATCAATCGCCCCGCGTGGTAAAAGAGGGACTGCAATTTCCGTGGGAAATTATCTGGGGCCCCGACAATCGTATCTGGATTACCGAAAGGACCGGAAGAATATCCCGCATCGATCCTGACAATGGAAATACAGACTTCTCTTTTGTGATCGATGAAGTACAGGCAATGGGCGAGGGCGGTTTGCTTGGAATGGCGCTGCATCCGTCATTCGCCAGCAATGGCTTCCTCTATGTAGTATATAATTATGAAAGTAATACCGGGTACAGGGAAAAACTGGTGCGATACACTTATACAAACAATTCACTTGCCGATCCGGTTGTTATTTTGGATGGCATACCGGCTGCCGGCCTTCATAACGGTTCCAGGTTATGGATAACAAATGAAGCTGCTCCCAAGATCTTCATGACTACCGGCGAAGCTGGCGATCAGGCGGCCGCGCAAAAAACGAATTCGCTTGGCGGAAAAGTGCTCCGCCTCAATATAGATGGAAGTATTCCCGCCGATAATCCATTTCCCAATGATCCGGTATGGAGTTATGGGCACCGCAATCCTCAGGGACTGGTGATGTTTAATAATATGCTGTACGCTTCTGAGCACGGACCCGGTGTAGAAGACGAACTGAATATTATTGAAAAGGGACGTAACTACGGTTGGCCGGTGGTGTTGGGTCCCTGTGATGTGGATGAAGGCCGGTTTTGTAAAGAAGCAAATGTAAAGACACCTATATGGAGCAGTGGGCGAGGAACGATTGCTGCTTCCGGCCTCGACTACTACTCCAACGATCTTATACCGGAATGGAAAAACTCCTTGCTGCTCGCCACCCTGAAAGATGAAACGTTGTGGCAGTTGAAACTGGATGCCTCGGGACAAAAAGTGACCAATGTTGCGGTTTATTTACGGGGAAGCTTCGGAAGGCTGCGCGATATATGTATTTCGCCGCAGGGAAAAGTATATATATGTACCTCCAATGGAAGCAATGATATGATAATTGAAATTAACGGTTGAAGGCAAAGCCTATAAAATAAATAGCGAAGATCACAACAAAAAAGCGCTTGCTTTGTTTGAATGAATAGCTCCTATGAAGTTCAAAAAGCACGCATTCCCGACAGGGGCAATTATTACCCAAAAATTACACAGGTTCAATACCGGAATAAGTGTTTGTTTTCTTGTCAATGAACCGGAATGTATTAGATGATGGCTGTGACGAGGCCAGGATTGATCTAATGGTGGTATGGTTTTTTTACATTTATTAGTATCTTATTTGGACTTCTTACAATTAATTCAACCCTGTCAAGCCTTTTAGTCCACCAGATCTCCATTAAGAAAACTACATACATATTGTGACCAGGAAATTAGCCTGCTGGCTATTTACACGCATATTATAACACATAAAAGTTATGATCAGTATTGATATTATCTGTTTTTGTCATCTCAGATGGAACTTCGTATTTCAACGACCGCAGCACCTATTGAGCCGGTTTGCGAGGAATCGCCGCGTGATCTTTATTGAAGAGCCGGTTTTTGATACAACCAGCAATCATATGGAAGTTACCACGCACGATACCAATAATGTTTGGATCGTGGTGCCCCATTTAAAAGCCGGGATGAAAGAAGCTGCCATTTTGGAAGCGCAGCGGATGCTGTTGGATCGTTTGTTGGTGTCTATGCAAATAAAAAAGTATTTGTTATGGTATTATTCGCCGCTTGCCTTCAGGTGGAGTGATCACCTGGACGCGGAACTGGTTGTGTACGATTGTATGGACGAGCTTTCCGCTTTCAAATTTGCGTCCCCACAATTGGTGCAACAGGAGCAACAGCTAATGAAGAGAGCTGACCTGGTATTTACAGGTGGTCAATCTCTTTACGAAGCAAAAAAACATTTGCATAACAATATATACCTGTTCCCCAGCAGTATTGATAAAAATCATTTCAACATTGCCCGTTCCGAATTGCAGGAACCAACAGACCAGGCAACCATTCCGCACCCACGAATTGGCTATTATGGAGTGCTGGATGAGCGGCTGGATACCGCTTTGTTGCAGGATCTGGCAGTATTACGGCCCGACTGGCATTTCATCCTGGTTGGTCCGGTTGTGAAGATCGACGCAGCGGATCTTCCGCGCGCAGATAATATACATTACCTGGGCAGCAAGCAATACCGGGAGCTCCCTTATTATCTCGCCGGCTGGGATATAGCTATGATGCCTTTTGCTTTGAATGAATCAACCAGGTTCATCAGTCCTACCAAAACACCGGAGTACCTGGCTGGTGGAAAACAGGTGATCTCCACTCCCATAAAAGATGTAATAACACCGTACGAAGAAAACGGATTGGTGTATATCGCCACTACGCCCGCCATATTTGTTGCCGCCGCGGAAGCTATATTAACGAGAACAGGATATAACGAATGGCTGGCAAAAGTAGATGCGTTTTTGTCGGGCATTTCCTGGGAAAAGACCTGGCATAAAATGGAAGAACTGATTACTAGTGCTATGGGAAATAAACAAGAAGAGAAATTTAAAGCGCACAATTATGTTTGATTATATAGTAGTAGGAGCAGGATTCGCAGGAGCGGTTATAGCTGAGCGGTTAGCATCCTGTAGTAATAAAAAGGTGCTGGTTGTGGAAAGCAGGCATCATATTGGCGGGAATACGTATGACTATTATAACGATGAAGGCATACTGGTGCATAAGTACGGGCCGCATATTTTTCATACCAATTCCAGGGAAGTATATGATTATCTGAGCCAGTTCACCGCCTGGCGGCCTTATGAACATCGCGTACTGGCCAGTGTAGATGGCATGCTGGTGCCTATTCCCATAAATTTGAATACGATCAATCAATTGTATGGATTGCATTTATCTTCCCTCGAAGTGGACAGTTTTCTGGCTTCCAAAGCGGAAAAAAAAGACCGCATTGTAACGTCAGAGGACGTAGTTATAAATAAAGTAGGGAGGGAACTGTACGAAAAATTCTTTAAGCAATACACGAGGAAACAATGGGGGCTCGATCCTTCCGAACTGGATGCATCGGTAGCAGCCCGCATTCCTACCCGCAATAATTGTGATAACCGGTATTTTACCGATACGTATCAGGCCATGCCCCTGCATGGCTATACCCGGCTGTTTGAAAAAATGTTATCGCATCCGAATATAAAAGTGATGCTGGGCACCGATTACAGGGAAATAGAAGGCATAATTCCCTATAAGAAAATGATCTATACAGGACCGGTAGATTATTTCTTTGATTACTGTTATGGTAAGCTGCCATACCGCTCTATCGAATTCAGGTTTGAAACAATAGAAGCGGAACGGTATCAACCTACAGGTACCGTTAATTATCCTAACGAGCATCCGTATACCCGCGTAACGGAGTTTAAATATCTTACCGGCCAGAAACATCCGAAAACGGCTGTTGTATTTGAATATCCCCAGGCCGAAGGGGATCCCTATTACCCGGTACCCCGCCCCGAAAATGCAGAATTGTACAGGAAGTACCAATTGCTGGCCAATGACCTGCCGAACGTTTACTTCACGGGAAGGCTGGCTACTTATAAATACTACAATATGGATCAGGTAATAGCGCAATCCCTGACGCTATACAAGAAAATAAACTCCACTACAAAAAATGAACGACCTATTAATGGACAAAAATTACCCACGTACGAACCCTGAAATATGGGGCGGTATTGAATGCACCATTAACCGGATAGGAAATACATTTCGTGATCAATTGGATCATTGCGGGCATTATACAAGGGCCGGAGATGTTGAACGTATAGCAGATCTGGGCATTCGTGCATTGAGATATCCTGTTTTGTGGGAACGGCATCAGCCTGTGAAAGATCAGGTGATCGACTGGACATGGACAGCGCAGCAATTGCAGGCGATCTGTAAAAATAACATGACTCCCATTGTTGGACTTGTACATCATGGTAGCGGTCCGGCGCATACGAACTTATTCAGTGACTGTTTCGCCAGTGGACTGGCCGCCTATGCCGAACAGGTGGCGCGGCGTTTTCCCTGGCTGGAATATTTTACCCCGGTGAATGAACCGCTAACTACTGCGCGGTTCAGTGGATTGTATGGTTACTGGTATCCGCACTACAAAGATGCTTATAGTTCTATTGTTATGTTATTGAACCAGGTGAAGGCAATCGTGCTGGCCATGCAGGCTATCAGGCGCATTAACCCTGCTGCCAAACTTGTACAAACAGAGGATCTAACGAAGATCCATAGCACCAGCTTGTTAAGCTATCAGGCCGATTTTGAGAATGAACGCCGATGGTTAACCTATGATCTTTTATGCGGAAGGGTGACAAGGCAACACCCGTTATGGGATTACTTATTATACCTCGGTATAAAAGAATCGCAACTAAACTTTTTCTCTGAGTATACCTGTGTTCCGGAGATCATGGGTTTTAATTATTACGTCACTTCGGAACGGTACCTCGATGAGGACCTGGAAGCTTATCCCGTGCATACACATGGCGGAAACGGGATACATGCCTACGCCGACGTGGAAGCAGTTCGGGTGAAGAACCCTGCCGGGGTAAAAAGGTTATTACACGAAGCCTGGCACCGGTTCCGGCTGCCATTGGCTATAACTGAAGCCCATTTGCATTGTGATGAAGTAGAGCAGGGGCGATGGTTTAAAGAGATCTGGGACGCCTGTTGCATGGCAAGGCAGGAAGGTGTGGATGTAAGAGCTGTAACGGCCTGGGCCTTATTGGGCGCCTATGACTGGTGCAGCCTGTTAACAAAAGAAGAACTGGTGTACGAATGTGGGGTATTCGACATCAGTCATACCGGTTTACGCCCCACTTTAACTGCCGGCCTGATCGCTTCGCTGGCGAACCACGGATATTGCGATCACCCGTTGCTGCATCAAAAAGGTTGGTGGCATCATAATAGCAGGTTGATAAGAGTGGCTGAATCCTTTGATGAACTTATTTAATAAAATGATATGTCAGGATATAAATTCATGTTTGCAACCGGTATTGAGAATAGTTATCCCACAATACGCCTTCCGGACGGAAAGATCAAACGGGTAGATGAAATGGCAAAAACCGGTCATTATGCGCATTGGGAAACTGATTTCGGTCTGCTTAAAGAGTTGGGAATAGAGTTTTTACGCTATGGCCCGCCGTACTTTAGTACACATACTGCTCCCGGACAATTTGACTGGGCGTTTACAGACGCCACCTTCAATAAACTAAAGATCATGGGCATTACGCCTATTGTTGATCTGTGCCATTTTGGGGTGCCCGACTGGCTGGGCAATTTTCAAAACCCGGAATTCCCTTTTTTCTTTGCAGAATATGCCAGGGCTTTTGCACTCAGGTTTCCCGACCTGCAGCTGTATACACCCATCAATGAAATATTTATTGCCGCCATGTTCTCAGGGCAATATGGCTGGTGGAATGAATGCATGCAATCTGATTATGCATTTGTAACGGCTTTGAAACACTTATGCAAAGCCAATGTGCTTGCCATGCATGCTATATTACAGGTACAGCCGGATGCTACCTTTATTCAAAGCGAGTCATCAGAATATTTTCATGCGAATGATCCTGCTGCGGCCCCGCTGGCCCGCTTTCTTAACCAGAAAAGGTTTTTGTCGCTCGACCTCACGTATGGCTACCCTTTGAACGTGGCAATGTATGAATTCCTGTTGCAGAACGGCATGACGAAGAAAGAATATAACTGGTTTATAGAAAACCAGGTAAAAGCCCGTTGTGTAATGGGCAACGACTATTATGTGACCAACGAACACCTGGTGCATCCGGATGGCAGCACCCAGGCCGCCGGTGAAATTTTTGGTTATTATGTAATTACGCAGCAGTATTACCGCAGGTATAAACTGCCCATCATGCATACCGAAACCAACATCAAAATGCCGGCCTGCCGGGAATGGTTGATAAAACAGTGGGCGAATGTACACCGGTTGAAACACGATGGCGTTCCAGTAATAGGATTTACATGGTATAGTCTATTGCATCAGGTTGACTGGGACTCTGCGCTGCGCAATGATGCGGGCAACATTAATGAGCTGGGCTTGTATGACCTGAACAGAAAGATCATGCCTGTAGGCGAAGCCTACAGGAAATTAATTGAACAATGGAAGGACATTATTTCTGAAGAAAGCTTTGGATTGATCTTTCACCACTGGTGATGGTTGTAAACAATTATCTCGTAAACAGCGTATTCTTTTGTATTATGTCTGCGGTGAATAAATTAAAAAGCTCATGAACAGTCACCTGCTGGCGGTCATTTGCAGCTATTTCTTTTCTGGGCTGTTCCGTAAAAGCCCAGGTTTCATCACTGGTGATGAAATTTCGTTTTTCTTCAGTCGATGCCTTTTTCAGGCGTTCTGGTAATTTTATATAGATCATGCATTACTTATGTAAAAATCAGGCCAGCCTCTTCCGCTTTGCCTTTCTGCTTCAGGACGTTGCCAATAAGTAATATACGCTACAATTGTCGTATTGTCAAAAAACATACTATCAATATCAAAAAGCCTGTTCACAAAACAGGCTTTTTGATGCGCACTTATTTATACTTTTTTAGTTTTCTTTTTCACTACCGATGCTTTTTTAGGGTTCACCAGGTTCTGTTTGAATTCAGTCAAAGCATCTGCCAGCTCCTGTAATTCAGGGTCAAGGCCCGGGGCGAACTCTTCTGGCCGTTCCGGCGCCAATGGAATGGCGAAGCCTTCTCTCGGTTCCTTAAGTGTAACAAGGTCAGTTCCATCGTTCATGGGCGCAGTGCCGCTGAAGATCTTTTCCATCTCCGAACCATCCAGCCGGAAGGTGTATTGTTCACGATGAATGCCTGCATCGAGCAAGCGTTTTACTTCAGGAAACTTAGTTGAATCGAATTTGGGAACAGGCAGGGCTTTATTCCAGTCAACGCCCAGGGTTTCCAATGCTTTGGCAAATGCAGCCTGGTGTGCTTCATCTCTTACAATAAGGAATGATACGGTTGCACGAAGCGTTTTGTTGCTCGACATTTCATAAATGCGGCATTTTTGTAAACGGCCTGTGGCTTCGAGCACAAGGTTGTCCATTAAATTCAATACCAGGTTGCCATGATCATGCACCCAGGAACCGCTCCAGGGATTACCGGCTGCATCAACCGGTAGCGAGCCCTGTGCGCCCACAATAAAATGATGGGGATTTTGTTGCTCCTTGGCCATATCCATAACCGGCTTTCCGCCCTTTCCCGGTGTTTCAAACTTGTTGCCTTTGTAGCCTGGGGCACCATCCAGTAATTGTGAAATGGTCTTAGAGATCAATTCAACATGGCTGATCTCTTCAATGCCCACACTTTGGATAAGGTCGCGATAAGGTGCAGCATCACCACGAAAGTTGAAACTTTGAAACAGGTATTGCATCATGGTGCGCATTTCTCCGAATTGTCCGCCGAGCCCTTCCTGCAGCGCATTGGCGGCAGATGGATCCGGTTCATCCTGAACAATCGGATTGATAAGTGATTGTACGTGGTAAAACATAGCTTTTGTTTACAGGAAAGAATAGTAAATGTTATGCCATCGGGTATAGGAGATGGTGTGGCAAGTAAATTGATGCAAATGTTGAAACATCTGTGTGATATGGCTCGAAATAATCAATCGTTGGAAAGGGTGCGTCACGACCTGCAGCTGGAAGAAAACCTTGAGCAGCATAAAAAAGGATGGATGATCCAGAAGATTGGTTGGGCTATCCTGTATATAGGTTTAATACTTGCTGTGGCCGGTATTTTTGGTACCGGACCGGTAAGTTATAAAACCCAGGTACAAAACGGAAACACTATAGAATATGAACGATTTCTACGGTATGAAGCAGAAACAGACATGACGTTCAGACTAAAAGATGTAACAGACAGCATTACCCTTGAAATTCCACAACAATATTTACAATACGTCGATGTGCAATCCATTACGCCCTTACCAGACAGGAACAGGACCATTAACGGAGTAACTACCTATTTTTTCCATGCCGGAGGAACAGCCGATATACACTGTCTTCTTATGGCCAAAAAGCCTGGCAGTATAACGACCACTATAAAAGTGAATGCAACGCCTTTTACAATCGCTCACCAAATTTATCCATGATGAATCCGGTAATCAGAGGTTTGATCATCTATTTGTTCCTGATGCTTGTCTTCAGGCTGAGCGGTAAGCGCACACTGGCGCAAACCACTCCTTTTGAATTGGTACTGCTGCTTATTATAAGTGAAGTGACACAGCAGGCACTGGTGGGAGAAGATTATTCCATCACCACCTCGCTTATTCTTATTACCACCCTCATTGGTGTTGACCTGCTCGTGTCTATGATAAAACAACGATGGAAAGGGTTTGAAGAGGTGACCGAAGGCTCGCCGCTTATTGTAGCGGCTGATGGTAAACTATTGCAGAACCGGGCCGGCAAGTCAAGGGTAAGTGAAGAAGACGTTCTTGAAGCTGCCCGCAATTTGCACGGCCTTGAACGGATGGACCAGATAAAATATGCGGTATTGGAACTGGATGGCAGCATTTCCATTATTCCCAAGGAGTCTGCCGCCTGAAATGCTTAGAACTGACTTATGAGGAGAATTATCATCATGGTATTGGTGCTTTATAGTTGTGTCTTTCGTTTGTATAGCCAGGAAAAAGAAATGAATACCGACCGGCCCGACCAAACCGAAGAAACGCACCTGGTAAATAAAAGACAGGTGCAGGTAGAGACAGGTTTGTTATACAATGATTTCGACACAGGGCGTAGCGCGATCATCACCCGTACGCTTATCCGTTATGGGATCAGCAGCAAGTGGGAGCTGGGGGTGCTGGTAGAGCAGGGGAGAGAACGGGACAGATATATGAAGGAGACCGTTCAAAGTACCTATCCGCTGGCTGTTCGCTTTAAAGCGGCTGTGTTGGAAGACCACAAATGGTTGCCGGATATTACTGTTATCGGCTATCTGCAGCTCCCTTACACGGCTGTTTACACGAATGGAGGATGGCGGAGGTCTGCATCGCTATTAGCCGCCTTTTTACATGAAGTGGGTGATGACTGGAAAATTGAATACAATGCCGGTTTTCAGCAGGAAGCTTTTGGCCCCGATATGACCTGGCTGGTGAATGGCTCCATTCATTACAAACCCGCAGAAAGATTAGAGATGTTTGCCGGCTATTTCTCCCAGTTCGAATCGCAGGAAGATCCTATTCATAACCTGGATGCGGGCATACAATATAAGATCAGAGACAACCTGCAGATCGACCTCGCCGCAGGCTCTTCCATCCTGCATGACAACCCCAACCGGTTTTTGACCATCGGCTTGTCAATAGCTATTCCCAAATAGCCGCGTGAGGATCTACTTTATCAGTAAAATCGTTTGTTATTGCCGAACCCGGGCGTATATGCCGGGGCATAAAAGGGAGAATAATTATAGTAATTGCTCCTGCTTACGCCAATACTCCCGGAAATGGAGAACGTTTTGTCGTCATTGATGTACATCAGTCCGAGGTAGGCCGCAGGATTCACACTGAAATTGTTGCCGTTCATAAAACCAGGCTGTTTATTAACGACAGGTTGATAAAATGCACCATTGAAATTGATAAAGGAAGGCGTCGCAGAAACGCCGGCGAAGGCATAGACGTTATTGTTTAACTGACGGTTAATTTGTAAACCTGCCGGGGCCGACAAAAAGCTGGCGCTTCCTCCATTGAACACAACAAGACCTGTGGAAATGCCCGCATACTTCGTAAAAAACCATTTCTTTTGAATGTGGTTAGTGTCGCCCAACTGGTGAAAATGCCTGAAGGCAGGGCCGCCATTCATAGCGCCAAAGGATAAAGGCATCTGTGCCTTTACCGTCACAGCAGATACCAGCATCGCAGCAAATAGGATTGTCCGTATCATCTCCATAAAGATAAGGTTCCTTTTTCAATATCTCAATTCAGTGGCGGGGCGGACGCCGGGAAATATGATCTTTTTGCAAATTTGTACGTCTGGATGGTCGTTATTACGCGGGTCCTATTCAGTCCTGAGGCTTTTTATGGGATTCGCTAATGCGGTTTTAATAGCCTGCAGACTGATCGTTAGTGCTGCACTAAACAATACTGCTATACCTGCAACCGGAAATATCCACCAGCTGAAGGCCGTGCGATAGGCGAAATCCTGAAGCCAGCGGTTCATAAAGTACCAGCCAATGGGAGATGCAATTAAAACGGCCAGCAGTACAAGGTAAACAAAATCTTTTGCCAGCAGGGCGGTTACACTCGAAACGCTTGCACCCAGCACTTTTCTGATCCCTATTTCGCGGGTCTTTAATTGTGCCGTATACATCATCAAGCCAAAGAGTCCCAGGCAGGAAATAAAAATGGCAATAAACGCAAACACTTTGAACAGGGTGCTTATACGTTGATCTGCAGCATACATTTTATCATAGGCGTCATCCAGGAAGTTGTATTCAAAAGGAAATTCCGGATTGTATTTTTGCCAGAGCCTTTTCACGGCTGCAATGGCTTCTGTGGTATGGCCCTGGGTGGCTCTCACATGCAATTGGCCCACCCATTCCGGTTTCCAAAACAGGGCACAGGGGCCTATTTTTTGATGCATATCCTTGAAATGAAAATCTTGTACAATACCGGCAATAGTACCCTTTGTCTGATAAAAGGTAAATGGCTTGCCAACAGGATCTTTCAAGCCCATTTCCCGGATGGCCGTTTCATTTAAGATAAAACAGGCTGAGTCGGCCAGAGTTCCGCTAAAACCTTTTCCCGCTACCAACCTGAGATGCATAACAGATACAAAATCTCTTTCAACTGGAAGTGATGTTATTAATAGTGTTCTACCCGGATCTTTTCCAGGCCAGTCATTTTTTGTTGTGTTGGAGGCAACATTTAAAACGTTTTGTCCAGCCCCCGTAATACCGGAAATGGAAGGCTCGCTCAACAATTCATTTTTTACGGCTTCATATTTTCCCCGCATATTTTTAAGTTCAATACGAAAGACGTTTTCCTTGTTTAAGCCCAGATTCTTTGCCCCGATATAGTTTAATTGCTTCCCTATGATGATGGTGCTAATGATAAAAATGACTGAAAAACAAAATTGACTAACGACCAGAACCTTCCGCATGAAATGGTTTCCGCGACTAATTGAGAATTTTCCTTTAATGGCTTGCAGTGGACGGAAAGATGAAAGAAGCAAAGCCGGATAAATTGATGATGCCGCCAGTGTAATGGCCAGTGTCACCCCCAGTACTTTTGAGACAGCCGGATCAAATAAGTTAAAGGCAAGCTGTTTTCCGGTCAATTGATTGAATAATGGGAATACCAGTTGTATCAGCAATATGGAAACACCTGTTGCCAGTAAGAAGACCACGATCGTTTCACTTATAAACTGGAAAAAAAGTTGGCGTTTCGCAGCGCCGATGATCTTGCGTACGCCAATCTCCCGGGCTCTCTGTGCAGCTTTCGCTGTAGTAAGATTTATATAATTGATAGAAGCGATCAACAGAATTATAAATGCCACTACTGTAAATATTCTTACCATTGTGATTAAGCCGGGGCTTCCATCGGTGTTATACAAATGAATGTCTGCAAGCGGCTGAAGTCTGTAGTTCAATGTTTTTGTAATATCGTCAGATACGTTCTCTTTTTGAAGTTGTGTTAGTTGGGCAGCTACCTCCGTGGCAGATGTTCCGTGATGTAAGCGGACATACATTTCATAATCATAATTGTTCCAGTCTCCGTCTACGCCATTCCTGCTGTCTGCCGGATTTCCGAAATATTCGTTAATGATGTCCAGGGGAAGAAAAAAATCAAAGTTCGTTTGGGAGTTATGCAACATTTTCACCACACCCGTTACTGTGTAACTTTCCTTTACGTCTTGCCTTGTTATAATTTTTCCCAAAGGATCTTCATTGCCAAAATATTTTTTTGCGAAGGGCTCGGTCAGCACAATTGACCGGGTGTTCTCGAAAGGTCTGCCACGGTTCCCTACAATAAAAGAAAAATCAAGCATATCAAACAGGGCAGGATCGATAAACGCAGAGCGCTTTTCAGAAAAAGTTTTGCCCTTGTGGTGCAAGACCATCTGATTCCAGTTCGCGATAATACGCCCCACTTTTTCAATACCCGGCACCTGTTTGGAAACATACGCAAGGGCTGAAGGAACTGTTGAGAAATGTTTTTTATCACCGCCGGAGATAAAACCCGGGATCGCCCTGTAAACATTTTTTGCATCCCTGGTTGACTGGTTATAGCTTTTTTCATCTTCGCACCAGAGCAGGATCAGGATGCCTGCAGTAAGACCTATCGCCAATCCAAAAACGGAGATAAACGAATAAAATGCACTATTCCGGATATTGCGGAAAGCTATTTTCAGAAAGTTTTTGATCATTACAACAAGGTTTCAACGGCAAAGTGAATAAATACTATGCCATTTCCGTAAATAATTATTGCCCAACGGGTTATATTTAGGATTTAGAAGACCACCGCAACAAAAGCGGACAGAACAGTTCGTTTATGATACAGCCCGGCAAGGCCGGCAATGGCAACCAAGTTTAAAAAAAAATGATAAAAATTTTATAACTTATTGATTTGAAACCTTAATTTTGCTGCCCCGATCACAAAGGGAGTTTAGCTGAGTTGGTTTAGAGCATCCCGACTTACAGTCGGGAGAGTCGACGGTTCAAGAGTAGGTAAGTTTTTTAAAATAATGGGAGTTTAGCTCAGTTGGTTTAGAGCATCCCGACTTACAGTCGGGAGAGTCGACGGTTCAAGAGTA
>NZ_JAFIQX010000018.1 GCF_017356035.1 Longitalea luteola
CTGGTAAAAGAATGGCAGGCCCGGCCATTAGAACCGCTATACTGCATCGTGTGGCTGGACGCCATGTTCTATAAGGTTAAAGAGGAAGGTAAGGTTGTTAGTCGTTGCGTTTACAATATCCTTGGGATAAACGCTGAAGGACGGAAAGATCTGTTGGGTACGTATATATCCGAGAGTGAAGGAGCCAACTTCTGGCTGGGCGTATTGACCAACCTGCAGCAACGTGGTGTAACAGATATACTGATTGCCTGTATAGATGGCTTAAAAGGTTTTCCTGAGGCCATTGCCAGTATTTATCCGGCCACCGAAGTACAGGCCTGTATTGTTCATCAGATACGCCATTCCATCAAGTATGTTGCCAGCAAAGATCAGAAGGTCTTTATGGCTGATTTAAAACCCGTATATCAGGCTGTAAGTAAAGATGAAGCTGAATATAACCTGGAGCAACTGGAGGAAAAGTGGGGTAAGAAGTACCCTGTAGTGATTGATTCCTGGCGTCGCAACTGGGATAAGCTTACTACCTATTTCCAATATTCGGATGCTATCCGCAAGTTGATCTATACCACCAATACTATCGAAGGGTTCCACCGGCAAGTACGTAAGGTAACCAAAACAAAGGGCTCTTTTACCTCTGATATGGCATTGCTGAAGCTTATTTACCTGGCAACACAAAACATCCAGAAGAAATGGACGCAACCTTTACAAAACTGGAGTCTGACCGTATCACAACTATCCATTAAATTTGGCGATCGGCTAAAACTGAGACTATAAAAAGTCTCGTTGGTAACTGATGTTTTTAGGATCTTTTGTACATAGCCAAGCTGCATCAAGTAAAAACATCAATTCCCAACGAGATGACATCTGTTCTTTGAATTATTAAATGACACAGTTTATTTTACACTCCCTATAAACTTATTAATAAGAAAGCCCCGGCGTACTGCCGGGGCTTCTTTTTGGGGTTACTAATCCTTCTTTTATGGCTACTTATTTTTAACCGCGGGGTTTGGGCCCAAAGCGACCACCAAGACCACCTTTCTCATTAGCGCCACCTTCTTTTACCGGTTGGCTCTTTACTTCCTGCGGCTTTTTTTCTTTCTCTTCTTTTGCCTGTTGCTCTTTAGCCAGGCCCTCTTTTTCTTCTTTCTCTTTTTGTTCTTTGGCTAAACGTTCTTTCTCAGCACGTTCTTTATCTTCTTTTTCTTTCTGTTCTTTGGCTAAACGTTCTTTTTCTTCCTTTTCTTTTTGCTCTTTGGCTAAGCGTTCTTTCTCAGCACGTTCTTTATCTTCTTTTTCTTTCTGTTCTTTGGCTAAACGTTCTTTTTCTTCCTTTTCTTTTTGCTCTTTAGCTAAGCGTTCTTTATCGGCGCGTTCTTTATCTTCTTTGTCTTTTTGCTCTTTGGCTAAGCGGTCATTTTCTTCTTTCTCTTTTTGTTCTTTGGCTAAACGTTCTTTCTCAGCACGTTCTTTATCTTCTTTGTCTTTTTGCTCTTTAGCCAGGCGATCTTTCTCGGCACGCTCTTTATCTTCTTTGTCTTTTTGTTCTTTGGCTAAGCGGTCTTTTTCTTCCTTGTCTTTTTGTTCTTTAGCCAGGCGATCTTTTTCAGCACGTTCTTTATCTTCTTTGTCTTTGTGTTCTTTAGCTATGCGTTCTTTTTCTTCCTTCTCTTTTTGCTCTTTAGCCAGGCGATCTTTCTCAGCACGTTCTTTATCTTCTTTGTCTTTGTGCTCTTTGGCTAAACGGTCTTTTTCTTCCTTTTCTTTTTGCTCTTTAGCCATGCGATCTTTCTCAGCACGTTCTTTATCTTCTTTGTCCTTTTGTTCTTTGGCTAAACGGTCTTTTTCCTCCTTTTCTTTTTGCTCTTTAGCCATGCGATCTTTTTCAGCACGTTCTTTATCTTCTTTGTCTTTGTGTTCTTTAGCTAAGCGGTCTTTTTCTTCCTTCTCTTTTTGTTCTTTAGCCATGCGATCTTTTTCAGCACGTTCTTTATCTTCTTTGTCCTTTTGTTCTTTGGCTAAACGTTCTTTTTCTGCTTTTTCTTTTTGTTCTTTTTCCAGACGCTCTCTTTCTTCACGTTCTTTTTGATTGAACCTGCCGCCAGGACCAAAGCCACCTTTGGTCACATCATCTTTTTGGCCGAAGCGACCACCGGGACCATAGCCCCTTTTTTCTCTTTCCAGGCGCTCGCGCTCTTCACGTTCTTTTTGTTCTTTAGCCAGGCGCTCTCTATCCAAACGCTCTTTTTCCAATCTTTCTCTTTCCAGCCGTTCTTTTGCTCCGCGTTCCTTGGCATAACGTTCCCTTTCCAGGCGCTCCCTTTCTATACGTTCTCTTTCCAAACGTTCTCTTTCTTCACGTTCTCTGGCTGAAGGATACTTATCCGTGTTTCCGGTTCTGGGCGGTCTTGTGTTGTTATTAACTATAACTACCTGCTGTTGCTGAACCGGTTGTTGTTCCTTTACCACAACCACCTTTTCAATTACCTGAGGAGGTTGTTTAACAACAATAACCCTGGTTTCCGGTTGTGCGGTACTATAAACCGTTGTGTGCGTAGGGTGGCACGCTGCTAGTAAAATTACTAATCCGGTATAGGTACATACCGAAAAGACTTGCTGGTAATTCATGAGGTACAGTTTTTAAGGGTGAACTTCCTCCTGTGCATCAACAGGTTGTATAATACCACGAGGATGTTGTTATAATAACGTTTATTATGCATTTTTGGTATATAAAAAGATTGTAATTCATTAATAATGTGGAAAATAGGTTGCTCATTTAGTTCAGTCAACATGGTATGGAATAGTTCGCGTTATTGATACGCTCTGCCTGTCGTTGATTACGCTGTAGGCATTTAATAAGATGGCCTGTTTGATTTACAACAATTAATCTAAAGAGAACACGACATAACCGGTTCGAGGTATTGATTATTAAATTTTTTTAATGTAGCTTAGGCAGGAAATTTATAACAGTTCCGTATATCCCCTATTGTGATTTGCAATTAAAATTCTCTTTGGTTTACCAGCTCTGTAAGTAAGCAATTGAAACAATTGGTTAAGGATCCCTGTATGCCTTGCATCAGCCAGGGTATTTGCATCTGTACGCCTTCATACATTACGGTGATCGATGGTCGATGTCAATAATATCGAATGGCAATTCATTTCTATTTTTTTCTTTAACCTTTAAAATCATGCGCTTATGAACAAGTCAGAAGAACTGAATGCGCTCCGCAGCACCCTGCTACAAAATGACGGCAGCTGGAATGCCGGAACTAACATGATTTTCGAACTTTCTGAGGAAGAGCAGAACAAACGGCTCGGGTATACGCCTGGTCCGGGTGAGCCGAGCCTTAATGAACAGGAAGCCATAGCTCAGGCGAATCTGCTCAATTTCAATGTACGTAAAAGCGCTTATGGCAATGAGTTTGGTGCACCTGCATCATTCGACTGGCGCAACAAAGGCGGACAGAACTTCCTGACCCCTGTAAAAGACCAGGGAAGTTGTGGTTCCTGTGTGGCTTTTGGTACCATTGCTTCTGTAGAAAGCAGGATAAAGATATTGAAGAACAATCCGGCTTATGCTGTTGACCATTCAGAAGGTCATTTGTTCTATTGCCTGGCAAGGGCTGAAAGCCGTAACTGCAGCAACGGCTGGTGGCCCGACCGAGCTCTGGAAAATTATAAAACAACAGGAGTTACAGATGAAGCCTGCTACCCGTATGTAGCCGGTGATCAAAACTGCACAGGCCGTTGCGCTGATTGGCAAAACAGGGTAACCAAAATACAGTCCTATTCAAACAAAACAGACATCGCATCCATCAAGGAATGGTTGGCCACCAACGGCCCGATGATCGCCTGTTTCTCGGTGTACTCCGATTTCTTCGCTTATAGTAATGGAATATACCGTAAATCGGCCAATGCACAATTCCGGGGCGGCCACTGTGTTTGCTGCGTAGGGTATAACGATGCGCAACAGTTCTGGATCTGTAAGAACAGCTGGGGTGCAGGTTGGGGCGAAAGCGGATATTTCCGTATTGGTTATGGTGAATGCGGTATCGACAGCGCCATGCAAGGCGTAGATGCTATTGTTGACACAGCCTGGTTGAATAATATCAGTGTAAGAGGTTTGTGGAATAATAAGTCAGACCGCAATGCCTACGCATATCTGGGGAATGAAGGCTGGAAAAGGATCACCAATAGCAATGATGTTAATTTCTACATGATGTTAAATGACCTGGCTACGGCTAAAACTGCCGGACGCAATATTTCAGCGCATGTTGAAAATGGTATCATTACCGAAGTGTATGCTTAACTATTAACTAAAAAAACTATAACATGTCCAAAAAGAATATCCCAACTGAGATGCCTTCTGCAGCAACAGCATCATCAGTGAGCGAAAGCTTTGCACCGGAAGCACAACCGCTGGTGCCTTCAAAGGCAGACAATGGTAAAACAGGCGGTTCGCTGGCAGCTACACCATTTGATTCTATTAAAGAATTTGAAAAAGGAAAAGCCGAAGAAGGATTTGGCGCAGGTGTGTGGCATACCAATAAAAAGGTGGTAGGTGTATGGACCATTGCCCAAACCAGGAATGCGTGGGTGAATCTGACTGATCTGGGCTGGAAGAAATTTTACAGCGGATCAGATTCTTCGATCGTAGCATTTAATATAATAACCGGAAGTGCGTTGGAAAAGCAGACTCCGGTAAATGTGTTGATAGAGAACGACCAGATCATTGAAATGTATGCCTGGTAAGTTTGATGGCTAAAATCAATACTACTTTGGCAGGTTATATTTTACGGAAGCCAGATGTCGGAAGTCGGAAGTCTGAAGTCGGAAGTCTGAAGCCGGAAATACAAGTTGCAATGAGTGGCGAGGATATAAATTTCGGGATATTCTGACCTCAGACTTCTGACCTCTTTTATGCCTGTCAAAGTAGTATTTATATTCTTAGTTTTTGTTGGTTCTTTAAATATGCAATGTATGCAGGAGTATCAATTAAGCGAAGCTGATAACGGAAAAAAGTTACAGTTGAAAATGGATGATCATGTCGTGATCAAGCTGCCCGCCAGTCCGGGTACCGGCTATAACTGGGAACTGCAGCCCAATAATCATTTCAGGGTGTCTCATCAATTTAAGATGCAGGCTGATGCTGGCATAGGCTCGGGCGGCATGGATATCTTTGAGTTGAATCCGCAAACCCCGGTGCAAAATGGTTCCATACGGTTTTTATACCGCCGGGCCTGGGAAGATACTTCAAAGGCCGGTAAGCAGTTTGGTTTCAGTTACCAGATCCAGTAGCGCCAAACCAGGGTTCATCTACCCCGACGGTTACCGTTTCAATGTGATCTTGTAAGTTTTGTAATCGACGGTTGAAGTGGCATGGCGAGGCTCGTGCAGCACCATGGAATTATCAGTCAGTACAACGATGTCATATTTGAATGCCTTCACATTCATTTTTCGGTTCTTTTCCGAATAGGTATAGTTGGCAGTATCGTATGTATTATTTATGAAAGAATACAGTTTACCATCCGTTCGGAAATCCATATACTCGCCGGTTTTGCCGTCATAACTGTTAGCAACGGGTGCGGCGGTTTCAGTATATGCCGTGTCAAGGATCTGAACAAGACTCCACTTGTTCATTATCTTTTCCGTTAGGCCTTTTTCTTCATCTTTTTTGCAGGCAGTAAAACATATGGTCAGGAATGCCATCCAGGCAATGGCAGTCAACGTGCTTTGTGCGTTAACGCAGTTTGGTACGAAATGCATCATGCGTATAACCAGGGTTTGATTAATGAAGAACCGGCTCGTTGTTATAACGAAGCCGCTGCATTTGCTATGGTTTGAGTGAGGGATGGTTATAAGCCTGCCACTGCAGCTGGCATGAGGAACCGCATCAGATGCAATCAAACTACAGAAAGGAATAAGCCGCTACGAACCGGCAATGCCATTAACCGGTGGTTTTTCAGGAAGAAGGATAAATAAAAATAAGAAAAAAAGATGAGTTATAAATCAACAAGATCGGAGTCATTTCCTAACGGAGGTCATTATTTATACTAAAAAGAGCAAAAAAAAATACATTTATCCGGATGAAGCCGTACTAACAAATTTGCAGGTGTTCAAAAATACCTGTAATTTCAAAGACAGACCGGGTCATTTCATAAAGCACTGTTACCCAGGTTAACTATATAACCAGCATTTTTATTCTTTCAGTACAGTTTCACCAGGTTAGGTTGATTGATTTGTTAGCTGCTCTTATTGGTTTACAATTAAAATTGGTGGCTATGGCTAAATCGCCTAAAAAGAAAGGCAATGGAAAGAAAAAGAAGGGAGCACAAGTTAGCCCCGTGAAACTGTATGCAGTTTCAAAAGGATTATTCACGCAGAACCCCGAAGCGCTTTTAAAACAACTGCTGAAGGCGGACAGGATACTGCCCCGGCTGGTGCTTTATAAAGAGGATATTATCTATTTGTTCGGCATTGAACCTGACGAAGCCAACCGGCTGATTACCCAGATACGCAGGAAAGAGAATACGGTAAATGGCCGCTGGGTTTTTATAAAGGAGTTGAGCAGGTATACCGGTGTTTTAGAGGAGCGAATATATGTGTACCTGTTGAGTTTGACAGTGAAAGAACGCATTTTATCATAAAGAAATACGATTGTTATGCGAAAATCAAGAATGAAGAAGATCAAGACCTATGGCTACAAAAAGAAAAGAGTGATAGTGCCACGGGCAAAGAAGAAGAAAAAGAAATGGTGCACGGATAAGGAGTTTTATGCAGACTTTGTACCCCGCCATGTTATTCAAAGGCATGAAGGACGCAGGGTAAGGAAGGCGAAAAGGAGTGCCGATAAATCATCATCCATGCGGGTAGTAAAATAATAGTGTTTTGTTTTACCATGAAAGGGGCCGTTCCACGTGGGGTGGGATGGCTTTTTTATTTCTATACCTGCAAGGTGCCGGGGTGCGGGCATGGATTTTTAAGACAGAACAGTAAGATAGTCAGATATAATGGAGGAAGTTAATGGGTTCGGAGAAAGGAAATTCGAAGTACTTATTAAAAAGAATAATGTTTTTTTGTAACTTAATATCCAGGGTGATTTGAGGAATGTGGAAATTCTTGTTTTCTGGCTCCATTGGATGAAACGTTTTTTCACCTTAAATTCGTGCCGTATGGGTATCTGTTATCTTCCATATAACCTATCCGCCTTATTCTCACACACAACTAATCATTAACCAAGACCATCTGACGCATTATGCGCCGCCTTTACAATGGATGAGAAGCATTCCATTGCGATCGATTGTTTTGTCTTTCAGTAAATAAATTATTTGTTCAATTGAACTATGAATGCCGCAGGAGTAATCAATGAAATCTAGCCAATTTACTGAGATTCAAATTATTGACGGCTTAAAAAGCAACGACAGCCGGGTATTCGATCATTTGTTTAACGAATACTATACCCAACTGCAATACTTCGCTGAGCGGCTGGTTAGCAACCGCGAAGAAGCGCAGGATATTGTTATAACCGTCTTTCGTAAGTTCTGGAGTATAAAAGACAATTTTCAAACCCTCAATAATATAAAGGCCTTTTTCTATATAACTGTCCGTAACCAGTGTTTAGATTTTTTGCGGTACAGACAGCGGCTGAATGAAGTAAAAAAGGAATATGAGTCACACCTGCTAACGGCAGATGAATTAAAGCAGTCGGAACATCTTATCATTGAATCAGACCTCATTAACAAGATCTATAAAGAGGTACAAAAGCTTCCTAACCGGTGCCGCGAGATTTTCATTCTTACCTATTTCAAGGGACTTAAAACGAAAGAAATAGCATCGGCGCTGCAGATCTCCGAGAGTGCAGTAACTACCCAAAGATCGTTGGCCATCAAATACTTGAAGCACGCTTTTTCGCAGGAGGGATATGTATTCTTTTGCCTGGTGCTGGCCTCCCTAGACGTGTAAGGTATCTCAAAAAAAAATATTTTAAAATTATTTGGACAAACTGCCGCTGCCATCCGTTTCTATTATGTAACGGTTACCAAATTGTTATTTTTTCGGTTAAGGCAGGGCAAGCAAACTTAATCAGATCACATTTTTAAAAGCGTTATGAATGGCTGAAGAATCCTATAATCTTTCTAATGAGTTGTTCGAAATAGGAAGCCTTGTTCTCAAGTACAACCAGGGAGAGATCACCGAAGAAGAAAAAACAATACTGGATAATTGGATCAATGCCTCAGCAGACAATCAACAGCTCTTTGCAACTTTAACGAATAACGAAGCATTACAGGCCAAGCTGAACCAGCTTCATGAAATAGAAGGAACCAGGGAAGAAGCCAGGCATCGGGTGATGGAAATGCTTTTCCCCGCCACAATAGTAACACCTATAAAACGCGCCACTTACAGCAGCTGGAAAACAGTTGCCGCTGCGGTTGTTGTAACAGCTGTTGTAGGAACGGGCGCCTGGTACTTATTGAAGAAAGAGAAACCTGAACAGGTTGACTCAGTTCAACCAACAGCGAAAGTAATGCAACAGGATGTAGCACCAGGCGGGTACAGGGCGCAATTAATATTGGATGACGGATCGGCCATTGTGCTCGATAGTGCAGGTGCCGGCAAGCTGGCGCAGCAGGGGAATATGCAGGTGGTGAATAGCGATGGCCAACTTGTTTATGAGAAAGGCACCGCAGCAGCAACAAAAGTTCTTTACAATACATTAAAGACAGCCCGGGGGCAAATGTACCCGGTAAAGCTATCTGATGGTAGCGCTGTTTGGCTCAACTCTTCCTCTTCAATCCGTTTTCCTGTAGCATTTATTGAACAGGAAAGAAGAGTTGAAATTACCGGAGAGGCGTATTTTGAAATTGCGCATAACGATCGAAAGCCGTTTACGGTTCGTGTTAACGGAGTAGATGTGCAGGTAGTGGGTACCGTATTTAACATTAATTCGTATGCGGATGAGGGGTCAATGAAAACAACATTATTGAAGGGAGCTGTAAAAGTGAAGCAGGGCGATCAGCAGGTGATGATAAAGCCGGGCGAGCAGGCGGAGGTGACTAAAAGTACTATCAGCGTTAGGAAGGATGTAAATATAAGCAAGGAAGTAGCCTGGAAGAATGGATTGTTCTATTTCAAGAATGAGAATTTGAGAACGATAATGCGTCAGATCTCGAGATGGTACGATGTAGATGTAATATATGAAGGCAAAATAAGCGAGGAAGGGATCAGCGGTAAAATATACCGAAATGCAAATTTGTCAGAAGTATTGAAGGTTTTAAGTGAGCTGGATGTAAAATTTACAATTGAAGGAAAGAAGTTAATTATTAAAGGTTAACAATTCATGTAGCATACTTGCATGCGGCATGAATGAAACGTAGCATGCAATATGAAGCAGGATTGTACATACGATATAGGAGCAAAGAACGATTTGCTGGCGTTGAACAATGAAAAGTATTTTAGTGACCTTTATACACATTACTGGTACAAAGTATTCCGCCATTCGTATGAGTATACAGGTTCGAAGCAGGAAGCGGAAGATATGGCGCAGGAAGTGTTCCTGAAATTATGGCAACATATTGATCGGATCAGTGGTCAATTGAAGAATGCAGAAGGTTACCTTTTCATAATGGCCAGGAACAGCTGTCATAATCATTACAAGAAAGAGCAACGAAAGCAATTAAGGTATAAAAGATATTGCCGGGCGCAAGCTGAGGCCTGGGTGCATGATGAGATCGTTGAAAAGGAAATTAACCGCATTGCTATGAGGGCGGTGCAACGGTTACCGGAAAAACAAAAAAAGGTTTTTATATACCGGGATCTGGGATTAGGAAGGAAGGAGATTGCAGCCATATTGAAGGTATCTGTTAATACAATTGATGCCAATATTACTATAGCCATGAAAAAAGTGCAACAGTATGTAAGCCGTGAATTGAATTTGCCAACGGCTGCTTAAGAAACCTTATCCATTAGTGCCTGGTTAGGCTGTTTCTATACGAGCTGAAAGACCGTGCTGCCGAACGAATTGCGTAAAAGTATTTGGATAACGCTTTATGTAATGATGACGGCAGCACCGTTTTTTCCGGATAAAAGTTGGATATGACGGCGCAGATCTGGTGCAACTGCAGTTATATCGAAAGCTATCTGAAACTATGAAAGTCAGGGAAAGGTTGTAATTGGGCCTGAAGCGTTACGACCATGTACTTTAAACTGTTAAAAACCGCTACGAACATGAAAGCAACAAGGCAATTCATGAGCCTGTGTTTGGTTATTGGTATGACCATACTTCACAATGCTACTATTTTTTCTCTTGATCGTGCAAAGAGAATTTCAACCACATTCCGATTTATATCTTCTTCCATATACAATCCAAGTAATTCCGGGTCTGGAATTATATTCTTATCCCAAAGTTTTACGATCGTCTTTCCGTTTATTGAAAGTGTTTTATTTTTTGAAAATACAAATTGTAAACTCTTAACGAGGGTCAGGCAAATTTATTTGTCCCCTTTAATAAGCTGATCAGCCGGGTATTGTCAACAATACTGCTTCCAATATCATTAACCCACTTCTATACCTTCTCCTACGAATCATTGCCATCGTAATCTGTAACCATAACCAAATCCGCAATTAGTTAACCGCCACAGATAAGCAAAAAAATGCCGATTGTGTCGTTACCACAACCGGCTATTTAGGTTAACTAAATTTTAAACGTTGGAGCGTATTATTAATTAACCTAACACAACAAAACTATGACAGATTTTATATCTGGCAAAGCTGCTGTTGCCGGGGATAATCCCGGGCAAAGAGAACTTACAAGGGAATTGACAAAAACATTGCGGATCATGAAGTTAACTGCTATCTTTTTGTTTATTGCTGCTTTACAGGTCGCCGCCAAAGGTTTGGCGCAGGAGAAGATTACCCTTTCCATGAGCAATGCCTCTCTGGATAAGGTGTTTGAAAGGATAGAGAGCCAGACGGGGTTTGTGTTCATTTACAAGAATGAAACTATCAGGGATAAGAAGGTTAACATAGAAGTTACGAATGCTTCACTGGTTCAAACGCTTGAAATATGCCTGAAAGGCCAGGACCTGTCGTATAAGATAGTGGGGAAAAGTGTGGCTATTAAACTTAAACAAATTAATACTTCAATATCGGGAGGGATGCCACCTTTAATTGATGTAAAAGGGCGGGTAGTTAATGAGAGTGGCCAGCCTGTTGAAGGCGTTACTGTAAAGGTTAAAGGGAGCAATAAAATTACAATGACTGATTCTAATGGTGAATTTTCTATCGTAACGGTTGAACAGGATGCAGTCCTTATATTTACTCATATTGGACTGGAGTCGTTTGAGTTGAAAATAAGTGGAAGAACCGAGCTTACTGTAAGCCTGAAGTCTAAAGTAAGTGCATTGGACGAATTGCAGGTAATAGCGTATGGCACTACAACCAAGCGTCTTAACACAGGCAATGTGGCCTCGGTGAAATCAACAGAAATTGAAAAGCAACCTGTTTCAAACCCACTCGCAGCTCTAGAGGGCCGGGTCCCTGGTTTAATAGTTTCTACAACCACTGGCGTACCAGGCGCTTCTTTTAAAGTTCAATTGCGTGGTCAATCATCTATTGGAATATCTCCGGGCAGTTTACCCCCCACTGATCCTTTATTTATCGTTGATGGAATACCTTATGCACCTGGAAACTCGGTGATAAGTAGGTTGGTATCTGCTGCTAATAATCCTGGATTTGTTTCCCAGGGAGGAATAAGCGCTTTAAATAGTATAAACCCCTCCGATATTGAAAGTATAGAAATTTTAAAGGATGCAGATGCTACTGCAATATACGGTTCCCGCGGTGCAAATGGTGTGGTAATTATTACAACCAAAAAGGGTAAAGCGGGAAAAACAAGAATCACCGGGGGGTATTATTATGGAGTAAGTAAAGCAACGCGCACAATGGAAATGATGAATACTGAACAATATTTACAAATGCGATATGAGGCTTTTGCAAATGACGGAATTACACCAGATCAATCGAATGCGCCCGATTTAAAAGTATGGGACACGACACGATATGTCGATTGGCAGAAAGAAGTTATTGCGAATTCTGCACACATGCAGAATGCACAAATTTCGATATCAGGCGGAAACAATTTAACGCAATTTTTAGTGTCCGGTGATTACCATCGGGAAACAACTGTTTTCCCCGGTAATTTTCCCAACAGTCGAGCTTCAGCCCATTTTAGTTTGAACCATAGCAATTCAGACAAGCGGTTGAATTTGTCTTTCCTTACAAATTTTAGTTCAAACGTGAACATGCTGCCCACCTTCGATATGGCAGCTTATATCAACCTGCCGCCAAATTTTCCGTCTTTGCTAACTGAAGATGGGAAATTAAAATGGGAGGAAAATGGAATCAGATATAGTGATTTGAATATTCCCAATCCATATACATTTTTATTTCAGAAATATAATTCGAGGAGTAACAATCTAATCAGTAGTGTATTACTCAACTATAAGATTCTACCTTACCTGGCTTTTAAAACTACCTTAGGATATAATCTATTGGTGTCGGATGAAACATCAACTATGCCGAATGCTTCATTAGATCCGCAATTAGGGGTTTTAGGGTCTTCTAAATTTGCAAACAGCTCTATGCAAAGCTGGAACGTTGAGCCGCAGCTTGAATATGAATCCTATATTTCAAGAGGAAAACTTACATTTTTAGCTGGCGCAACTTTTAATCATACAGGTGCTAAAGGAACTGTGACTACAGGAACCAATTATACCAATGACTTACTTATTGGGTCTTTAAGTGGAGCAGGGAACATTACAGCAACTAATGATAATTCAAGGTATCGCTACCAATCCGTTTTTGGAAGATTGTCTTACAATTGGAAAAACAAATATCTTTTAAACGTTACAGGCAGACGAGACGGTTCCAGTCGTTTTGGACCAGATAAGCAATTTGCAAATTTTGCATCCACAGGCGTAGCCTGGATATTTACAAATGAGAAATTTGTCACGAATGCTTTCCGATTCTTAAGCTTTGGGAAAATCAGATCGAGCTATGGTACCACAGGTGTAGAGCCAACGCAAAACTATCAATATTTAGATAGTTGGGTTGCTCTGGCAAGTACAAATACATACCAAAATATACCAGGTTTGCGTCCGTCTCGTTTATATAATCCTGATTACAATTGGGAGATTACGAGAAAATTTGAGGCTGCAATTGACTTGGGATTTTTGAATGATCGGATTTTATTTTCATTGAGTCATTACATAAACCGAAGCAGCAATCAATTAATAAAATATACTTTACCCTTACAGACCGGATTTCCAAACGTATTCAGAAATTTTCCTGCACAAGTTAAAAACTCAGGATTTGAGTTTGTATTGGCAACCAAGAATATTGTATCGAAACTATTCAGCTGGGAAAGTTCAATAAATCTCACAATCCCCAAAAACAAATTGATATCCTTCCCTGACCTGGAGTTGTCAAATTATGGACAATGGCTGGTGGTGGGAAAATCATTAAACACGCTTAAAGGTTACAGATATATAGAAGTCGATCCTTCTACCGGAATTTATAAATATGATGACCTTAATGCCGATGGAAATCTTAATTATCCTAATGATTGGGTGGAATTAATGAATCGTGATCCAAAATTCTACGGCGGTTTTTCCAATACTTTTAGGTACAAAGGGGTTCAGCTAGACGTTTTTTTAGATTTTAGAAAACAAATTGGAGTTAATTATTTAGCCAACATTACAAATTATGGCGGACCTCCAGGATTTATGAGGAACCAACCCACTGAAGTTTTGGGCAGATGGCAAAAAGCAGGAGATGGCAGCAGTATTCAGAAATTTACACAGGATTATGGAGCAGCTTATGATGCAGTGTTTAATCTAAATAACTCAAATGGCGTTTACTGTGACGCTTCTTTTATCCGGTTTAAAAATGTTTCACTGTCTTATAATTTACCAAATTCAGTTCTGCAAAAAATTCGACTGGATAATCTACGACTATATTTAAACGCTCAGAATTTGTTTACTATAACAAATTATACAGGCTCAGACCCGGAAACTCAAAATTTTTATAGGTTACCACCGCTTAGAACAATTGTAGCCGGTATTCAACTGACTCTTTAAATATAGAAATCATGAAAGCAAATAATAAAGCGAATATTAGTATTCTGCCCTGTAAAGGGATCGTCACAATGGTTAGGAAATTGGCAATTGGTTTTAGCATAATAGTACTAATTGCATCTTGTAAAAAGTTTGTAGAAGTTCCTAATCCTGATAACGAAATACAAACAGAAGATGTTTTTGAAAATGATAATACTGCAATTTCTGCATTGTCTGGACTATATGTTCAAATGAGTAATGCGTCATTGTTGTTTTCTTACGGTGGGTTAAGTGTTTTTTGTGGCCTTTCTTCAGATGAAATTTATAATACAACCACAAGTACCATTTATGATCCTTTTGCCAAAAACTCAGTTCCTGTAAATGAACAAACAACAAACTTTAGTAGATTTTGGGGCCGGGCATATACGCTTATTTATCAGGTAAATTCTGTGATAGAAGGCGTTGATAAGTCGACAAGGTTGAGTTCATTAGTAAGAGATCAGGTTTTGGGAGAAGCAAAATTCCTGAGAGCGTTCTATTATTTTTATTTAGTGAATTTGTATGGCAATGTACCATTGATAACCACTACTGATTATAGAGAAAACAGTAGTATACCAAGAACTGAGGCGACTGAAGTATATAAACAGGTTATAAATGATTTGAAAAGTGCGCAGGAACTTCTTACAGAATCATACCCTTCTACAGGAAAGGTAAGGCCCAATAAATGGGCAGCGACTGCTTTATTGGCAAGAGCTTATCTATATACTGGTGATTGGGTAAATGCAGAAGATCAGGCTTCGTTAATTTTAACATCTTCAAATTATGTTTTAGAGAATGACCTGACTAAAGTGTATAAAATAAATTGCACGGAAACTATTTGGGAGTTAATTCCCCCCGTTAATCAAAATACTCAGGAAGGAATAACTTTTATACCTACTTCTACAACTTCCAAGCCGGCGTTTGCATTAACAACCCATTTGTTCAATTCATTTACAACAGGCGACCAACGTAAAATTAGTTGGCTTAAAAGCAATACTGTTGCTACTGTACCTTACTATTATCCTTTTAAGTATAAAGTGCGTTCATCTACAGTATCTGAGTATAACATTGTATTTAGATTGGCTGAGCAGTATTTAATACGTGCGGAAGCAAGAGCTCAGCAAAGCAAGATAACCGAAGCTCAAGCTGATTTAAATATGATAAGGAAGAGAGCAGGGTTAATAAATACACCTGCGGATGCCAGGGAAACGTTGTTGATTGCTATTGAAAATGAAAGGCAACTGGAATTATTTGCAGAATGGGGACATAGGTGGTTTGACTTAAAGCGAACAAATCGTGCTGATTTAATTTTAGGCGTTGCAAAAAGCCCTTACTGGCAATCTACCGATACTTTGTTTCCGATCCCATTTTCAGAGATTCAGGCAAATCCATTCCTAAAACAAAACGATGGATATTTTTAATATGCGATTAACTACATACATATTATTATTAATTGGTACTCTTGCCTTTGTACCGGATATTTTAATTGCCCAAAGTTTCACTATAGGAGATAAAGTTCCCGATATTAAAGCCTCGCATGTAATAAATTCAGACAACAGTGAGCTGAGTTTCTCAGATTATAAGGGAAAAATGATAATTCTTGATTTCTGGGGCACTGGGTGTACTGCATGTATAAAAGCTTTTCCTAAAATTGATTCACTACAGGAGGAATTCAAAGATAAAATTCAAATTATCGCAATAAACCAGGAAAGTAAAGACTCGACATTAAAGTTTTTACAAAAACATAAGAGGATTAAACTACCAAAGATCCCATTTATTACACAAGATACCCTTATCAGTAAATTGTTTCCACATAAATTCGTACCGCATCATGTTTGGATTGATTCTTCTAACCGGGTCAGGTTTATTACAAATGACAATAACACTTCAAAAGAGAATCTTGCCAGATATTTTGAAAACCAATTGGCTCAATTGAAATCAAAAAAGGATGTAATTGATTTCGATAATAGCAAGTTGATTGTTGCAGAAGGAAATGGCAGATGGGCCAATAAGGCAATATATTATTCTAGTTTATTACATGGGTTGCCAGGATTGCAAGCTGGTGGAGGTTTGATAAAGCCTAATCATTTTAGACGAAATGGTTCTATTGTTGATTTACTTAAGATAGCTTTCACCAATAACGGTGACGAAGAGTTAATTGACTTAAACTTCGAGTCTCCGTTAGCAATCGATCTTCAAGTGAAAGATAAATTCCAGTATGTAATTCCTGCTGATCTGCAAAAAAGAGAATACTGGTGGGAAAATTATGGGTACTTCTATGAAGTCATGGTGCCAATGGAGAGATCGAAAGACATCTTTAAGTTTATGCAGCAGGAATTAATGCGATATTTCAACCTCGATGTTTCTGTGAAAAAACGCAAAATGAAGTGTTTGGCTTTGGTGAAATTAGATCCCAAAAAGAAGATTAAAAATAATGTAAATTCGTTTAATGATTCTGTTGAATATAACAGGTATAATATTCCTCTTAAACTTTTCCCTTCTTATCTGACCAGGGAACTTAACTGGAACAGAAGCTCTTACTTTCCTCCTATAATTAACTATACTGGCACCACAGAGGACTCTCTGGATATTAAAATAAGTACGGAGGCTATTGAAAAGAGGGCAACTTTAGATCAATTACGCAAGGAGTTGAGAAAATGTAATCTGGACCTGGTTGAACGTGAATGTTTGACAAATGTATTAGTTATAAAAGAAATGGAATAGTTAACTTAACTATTCCATTTCTTTTATAAAGACCGGCAAATATTAGTTTTTGAAAATTTGATCTACTGGGCTACTTGGAGCAGCTGCCGGGAAATTGCCAGTGTAAGGAGAAGAATATGCTTTTGCACAAGAGTTGCTTGCTGACTCATGGCACAAAGTGGTCTCTAAAGCCATTTCTTTAGAAATTGCATTATTGCTGGCATCAACACGGCCTAAGATTTGAGTACCAGAGTTATTAGTTGTATACCAGTATAAATTGTCAAATTTAGCACTTGGTTTAGCTGTAAAAGCGCTTGCAGTAGCAAAAACAATAGCTAATAATGCGGCTGTGATTTTAATACTTTTCATAAGAGAAAATTTAAAGGTCGTTAAAAAAAGTGCCTACTCTTTTTCAGGTTTTCGGTTACCCCTGTTTCGCCAACCTTGTTTGCAACCAGATTGACATATTGCGCAATATTTTGAAGCATATTTATGCTATATTCATTTTCCTGTTAAGGCGGATTGCCAAAAATGTAAGAAATGTTATGATTAAATTGAAGACAATGTGTTGTTGCCAACTCATTTTTGAGATTACCCCACCACAGGTACATGGCAGATCTTTATAAAATGCAACCATGAAAATTAGGTAAACAGTGAACGATGAAAGAAGTATGAATGAAAAATTCAAAGCTTTAGCTTGATATTGTTTAGTGAATAGTAAAATTGCGGTTATTAATTCTATTATAGGCAGCGCATAAGATAATATCGGTGCAGCGGATTGTAATAAAGGCGATCTTCCTAACTGAAATGCAAATACATCATGATCAAACAATTTGCTTAATCCTGTATAAAGGAATAAGAGGATTAATAGGCCAGAGACGATTTCAACTATGATTATCTTCTTCTCTAATAGGTAATTCCGAATACCATTGCGCTTTGCATTTGCAACTCTTGGATAGGCCGAATGTCTCATTGCAAAATATATTTTAAATTCGTTTAAATATTTACATATTAACGGTTGCCTTCTATTGAATGTGGCAATCAATTATACTTAAAGGCATTACAAGCCACTAAGAGATTAAATGATTTTCTATAAGAGTTATTGCATACATTTAAGTTAGCCTGGATGTATTAAATACGTGTACTTAATTTTCAGCTTTCGTTGGGTAGGGTGATTGGTTTGAAAGAATAGCGGTTGGCTAATTTTTTTAATGGTCTTATATTCTTAGAAAGGAACACTGCTATTAATCCATGTGCAAGATAGCTTCCTATGCTTATCGTATTTGCAACATTTTTTACCATTTTATCACGTTTGTGTACATGTGCCGTTATCATTTCAAAAGATCTGTTGCAATATTGCTTACTGCAGGGTGCCTTAATTAGACAAAAAAGGCAGCACAGCAAGCCACTGTTAAAAACCTTCTATAATAGATCAAGAAAGGCCGTCGTTGATTTTATAATGCTCCTGATGATGATTTCCTGGTTATTTGTCCTTCCGCTGTTCATTCGCTGCGAGTAATTAACTGTATGCAATTTACAGCACCTTATTTCCGCTGTTTGCATTTTTTTTATACAAAATCACACTATCATTTATTCTGTTTGCACAGATCAAAGTTGAGTGACCTGTAAGTAGTGATGGACTATAAAATAATGGCGAAGATGTGTTTGCCCGTTTGCAATAATTCATAATGACAAGGTTAATAGTTAATGATATGCCTACTCTTTTTACAGGTTTTCGGCTCCGCCCGTTATACAAATTTAGTTTGCCAGTTCATCAATTGCGCATTTTATGACCGCTTAATTTAACCACGTGATTATCCGGGTTTGCAAATTTGAAAATAATAACTGTTACAGGCAGTTACTTCCTTCCTGCAACAGTATTATAAACTCAACCGTGATTAGTGTAGGGATCGTTGGTCGCTAACATGCTTCCTTATAGATCAACGGCACATGCTGGTTACGCCATTGCCCCGGCGTAATACCAAACACATCCTTAAATGCCCGCACAAACGAACTTTGTGAGCTGTAGCCGCACCTGGCGGTTATTTCCTGCATGGTTAATTCATCCTGCTGCAGTAACTGTGCTGCGGCTTCCAAACGTTTCCTGATCTCGTACTCTTTAATACTGGTTCCGTACAACTGACGGAATCCCCGGTGAAGCAGATTGATACCAATTTGTGAATGTGTTTTGAGAATCAGCGCTGAGATCGTTTTAATTTCAAGTGGATGTTGATCAATGTAGTCTTTAATGGAGTGAATGGCCTCAAGGAATGTTCTCCTCAAACGTTTCTGATTCATAAGATAGTTTTAAGATAAAGGTTTATTTATTGCATATTGTACACGAATGCATATATGATCCAGTCACTATACCTGTAAATACCAACGAAAACTATACTAATAAGGACGGACAGAATTGTGCAGGGAGGAGTCGCTACAGATCAAATGTAGTTTTTTTTATCCTAACGGTAAAGGTCATTTTTTAAATAAAATGGTAAAACAAGAACGTGTGATTCCTGCCTATGCTTCACCGGTATACTTAATTTTTTCATTATCAACGGTATGCTCGATAGAATAGCGGGTAATCCTCTAGGCCAAAATCGATCACTCAATATTGCAGCGCCACTTTTACTTTTCTCTTCCGGTGGCCGGCTCTGCTGCCTGCGCGTTCATTAATGCTCACTTCCGGTTCTTCCATTTGCTGAGTGGAACAGATCCCCTTTACCAGCTTGTTCACCTGGGCGGTTGTGAATACACCCTTCTTCTTTTTCAACCTTACAATAAAGATCTCAATCTCTTTCATAATAGCATGTTGTAAGTTAATACCTGTTAATTAGGATCAATAAATTAACTGTTTCCAGTAATAAATATGGAAATATGTATAAATTAGTAATGAAAGTGAAATTAATAGAAATTGGTATAAAAACGTACTTTGACGAGTGTTTTTTGTGGAATTTGATTGTAATCAATTATAATAAGTGGAAACTTTAGAATCGTACTCAAATGAACTATCAAATCGGAGAAAGACTTAGGGCATTCAGGCAACGATCAAATATTAAAATGCCTGCTATTGCAGCCGCTACCGGCCTTGCAAAGGAAACATTATATAAATGGGAGAAGGGTACCAGGCCCAGTAATCTCAATGATTATTTTAAATTGAAAGTATACCTGGATAAAATGGAACTTCAACTGGAGACCGACCGGTTGGACCTGGAAGACCAGAAACCTGCTACCTTACGCCTTCCTTTTACCCGGAATAAACTGGCCGTTCCGCAAACCGATGGTAAAGCTGCAGCAGGTACCGTAACCGTATACGATAATGAGCCTGAACTTATTGTAGACCGGATAACCGCTCCTTTCCTGGGTGCAGTGGAAGGAGTGGTAGAAGTAACCGGCGAAAGTATGGAACCCACTTTCAGCAACGGTTCGCGCATAGCTATCGCCCGCCTGCACGATCACCGGCGCCTTTATTGGGGGCTTTATTACTATGTGATTGATACAAACTGGCAGGGTATTGTACGCCGCGTCTACCAGGGCGATACTGATGACAGTATTAAATTGGTTGCCGATAACCCAAACCAGGCACGATTTCCGCCTATTCAGCTTCAATGGGAACAGGTAGAAGCCGTTTTCAAGATCATGGCAAGAATATTAAGATTTTAATGCATGTAAATAGTACGCCCATATTGCCTTCCTTTTCAACTCCTTAGCAAAAACGCTGTAATTTTTTTCGCGCCCCTTTAGTACAGCAAGTATGCTTAATTGTTTTAATTAGTGAAATAATTCCGCTATGGTTTATTTTTTACCATTTTGCTCTGTGGTAAAGTGTAAACGCGTGCTTACTTATTACAATAATAGGTAATAAGAGTAAAAACAGGTTCAATGAAAATTGAACCTGTTTTGTTTAACTTGATCAGGGTGCAGGAACGATTGTAATAGCGTACGAACCAGGGTACTGTTAGCTATTGACTTGATTTTAAGATCGTTCTAGTTTTTTTCTGTTTCAAGTATCTCTTCATCCGGTAATCCTGTTACCTCCCGAATTATTTGTAAAGCAGCTGCTTTAGTAAGATTGTCACTGTTTTTCTGAATATACCTGGCTATTGTAAACTCCGTACAGCCAAGTACATCCATTAATCGGCGGCGAGTAACCGGATTATTGATTGCCTTTAATGCTTTTTGGCTGAGTTTCATTATTTATTAATTTGATACAGTAAATTTGCTTTACAAAGATAGTGGAAATAATTCCAATATGTGCGTCCTTAAAGTGTAATTTCTTACTTAATTGATTAATGTCAATGGAAATAGGTAACAGGTTAAAAGCGTTTCGCGAAAAGACAAAAATTAAAATGCCAGCAATAGCTGCTGCTACCGGCATTTCCAAAGAAAACCTATACAAATGGGAAAAAGGTACTAAACCCAGCGATGTCGAGCTTTACAATAAATTGAATGATTACCTCGATAAAATGGAAAGGGGCTTTAACCACATCATGGAGGACGCAAAACTGAATGGTTCAAAGAAAAGCAACCCCAATCCGAGATCGCTGTTGACCGGCATTTTCATCGCCGAAGATGAAGAAGCATTGGCCCTTACTGATGAACTGGGAGTTCCCGGCAACATTATAACCCTGAATGATAAACCTGTTCTCATTGCCAGACGCAACGACTCTTCCATTATTGGATCTGTTGATGGATTGATACAGGTTAATGGCGATAGCATCGACCCCCGTTATACCAGTGGCGCCTGGATCGCCGTGAAAAAACTCAGATTCACAAAGATCCTCAATGGCGGCTTTTATTATTATGTTATTGATAAAAACCTGCAGGGAATTCTCGGTAAGGTTCGCCCTTCCGTGGAGAATAACAGCATAACGCTCTTTGCTGACAATGAACATAATGAGATCACGCGCAATATGGACGACATCCTGGCCATTTTCAGTATTGAAGCGGTGATCACCAAGTAATTCTTTCCTTGATATTTTTATTGTTCTTCCTTCGTCACACATCATTTATTTAAAACCCAATGCACTCCATCGTCCTGCCTGAGTGCTTACTCATCTACGTGTTACATATAAACCACTAACATCGCAATTTTCGATGCAATAACAACAGGTCATCCGCCTTCCATAACGTTATACGCTACCAGGTGCTGGCGCCTGGTGTCATTTAAAATTATCCTTATGAACAAGACCGTACTCATAGTTGATGATTCTGACTTTGTAGTGCAAATGCTCAGGTTTACCCTCGAACAGGAAGGTTATACTATCCTTGCTGGCATCGATGGCCGGGATGCATTAAAACATTTTGATGGCCAACCCATAGACCTTATGATCACCGACCTGCATATGCCTGTTGTAGATGGTTTGGAGCTCATCAGGTGGGTACGGTTGAATGCAGCCTATCAAGATATGCCCATTGTCTTGTTCGATTCAAATAATACCCATGACGCTGCTTACCTGGAACGATCCGGTGCTACGGCACTCCTGTCGAAAGACAAAATGGGTGAAACGCTGATTTCCACCGTAAAATACATAATCGGTTAGCGGCAACCGTTGGCAGGCATGAGGCATAACCGCAAAAAAAGCTCTCCCACCAAAATTCCTTCGCAGGAGGGCAGGAGAGCCGGCCTTCGCAAACAACCGTTGAGGTGTGCCACACTTCGATCGTGAGATCAAGTGTAAGGGTGGCACACCCCCGCATCAATTCTTCAGCGGAATTGATACATCGCCCGGGGTATTAAAGTCAAGTTCATTTTGTGGCACATCCCAGTAATCCATATAATTATATTCCATAAAACAAGGCGTAGGTACTGAGCCTGGCTGCGCCGGAGTTAACAGGTCTCCCGGAATGATAACAATGGCATTGGCCCTGCCGCCTCCCTCTGAAGCCGGCTCGGTTACACCCCATCGGCGGGCATCATAAAAGGCAGTGCCCCAAAGAAAGAGCGCCACTCTTCTTTCGCGCCTGAATTCTTCCAGTGCCTGAGCTGCACTCAATCCTGTCCCTGCTACATGCGCCAAACCGGAATTTTGAAAATCACGCACTTCATCTACCAGCTGTAAACCGGCTTCAATACTACCGGTACGGATCAGCGCTTCTGCTTTGCTCAACTGATTTTCCTCATAACTGCATGCAAAGGGAACCAGTCCCCGGTTATCGCCGGTGGCATACAATCCGCCATCTTCAATGTACACCGGGTTCCAGCGGGTTCCAAATTGCAAGCCACGCCCTCTTTCATTTACTTTAGGAACAGAAAACGGTACAAAGCCTTTTGTGAACCGGTTGTCGCCGGGTTTAAATTCCTGGATGAATCGCTCACTTACGAACGTAAATTGGTCGGCTTCACCAATAAATGAGTAGGGGTGAAAAAAGCCCAGGGAAACGTCATTGTTCCCGCTGGGGTCCATACCAAATCGGAAGACAACATCTGTTGCCTGTATGCCCTGATCGGTAAGCGTTATCACCCGCTGCCAGTCGGTCGTCGTCATTTCATCGATCTTTTTATTGGCCATCAGGTTGCGGGCCTGTAAAGAATAAACCTGCCGCTTCCACATATCGGGCGTTACGATACTTTTATTATCGTTGAATGAAGCAATGATCGCCTGCATGATGGAATTGTAATCAGCCGTTTGGGAAACGCCATTTAATGTAGTCAAACATTCATTCAATATTTTATCGGCTTCGGCCATTATAGCGGTGTGATCAACAAAATCACCATTCGTTTCACCGGCTGTGTTGGTAATGATGCCGGCCAAATACATAGAGCCAATGCGTGAGTATGCATAGCCTTTCCACCACAGGGCCCAGGCTTTGAAAATATTTTTCTTATTGGTAACGTCGCCGGTCAGGCTAAGCGCCGGGTTCACCAGTGCTGTCAGTAATTGATTAGCCTGTGCAATGATATAATAGTTAACAGCCCATTCATATTGAAATGCGTTCAGCTCGCCTGCACCCCGGCTATCGAAGCCCTGCAATTGTGTTTTTTGATCAACGCCATTGGGATTCGTAATTACCCGGCCGCTGGGCAGGGTGATTCTGAACACCTGGTCAACCCACCGGAACCCATAGTTACCATAAGGGCAATAAGCTTCATCGCCCATAATGCTGTGGTTGGTGAGGGCAATATGGAAAATATTGGTATTCCCTTCGTCCGGAACGTTCGCCATCATTTTTTGCAGAATGCCTAATGAAAAATTCTTCAGCCCGGCTTCTGTTGTCAGTGATTGTTCTGGCGTGGGATTGTTGGGATCGTTTAATTCGAGGGTCGACTTTTTACAGCCTCCTCCTATCATTATAGTGGCGATCAGTATATATATGAAGTATCGTTTCATAATAATCAGCTTTTCTGTTAGAATTGAAGGTTAATGCCGAACTGGAATGAACGCAGGTTAGGAATAGAAAAATAATCGGCTCCTATATTCGATCCTGCGCCTACTGAACGGTTTCCCTGGCTGTCCTGGGCCGATGTGGCTTCGGGGTCAAGGCCGGAATAATCTGTAATTGTAAACAGATTACGGCCTGAAGCAGTAAGGGCTATGCCTCTTATCCAGGGCACATTCAGTGCACTACCCAACTGATATGTAAACGTGAGATCTCTTAGCCGCCAGAAGGAGCCATCTTCAACAAACCAGCCGGTACGCTGAACGCTGTTGTACAAACTATTATAGAAGTTGACAAATGCGCCGGTTTCTCCGTCAACCGTGATCTCCTTGTCAAAGTCCTTTTGCAGCCTGTCGCGGTACATCCATTGTCTGGTGAGGTTATAGATATCATTGCCATGGTACCAATCCCACTGCATGGAGATATTCAACTTTTGCCATAACGTAAGATTATTGATGAACGACATGGTGAACTTGGGATAGGCATTGCCGGAAATAGCCTGGTCTGTAGCATCGGTGAGAATGACGCGCTTGGTTCGTTTGTTCACCACAATGCCATTAACGATCTCATACTGATCGGCCTGGTTTTCGGGTATATACCTGGTTTTATCGGCAGCGCGGGTTTGGTCGATGCTTGTGAGCGGATTTGATGTATAGAAGTTGCCGAGCGATTCGCCTTCCTTAACAATAAATAATCCATTCACAAAATCACGGCCGTTGGCCACTTTATCTACTTTGGTTTTGAAGGTGCCAAAGCGGGCGCCGAACTGCCAGTCAACCGCTTTACTGGTAAATACACCTGCGTCGAGACTGATATCCGCACCTTTTACCGTAAGTTCTATCAGGTTATCCCTTATTTGTTGTGCACCGCTGGATGGCGGCAGGTCAACATACTGAATATTGTCCCTGTTGTTCTTGTTCCAGTAGGTGAACGACAAAGCGATGCGGTTAAACCAATCTTTTTGACTGGGCGTAATTACAAGATCAGTTCCTACTTCCAGTTCCCGTACTACCTGTACACGCAGGTTCCTGTTACCAAGTATATTGGGCAAATACAAGCCAACGCCTTCGCCTAATTGTATAGAACCGAGTGTTGTTTGCCGCGAATAATATTCCTCATCAAACTCATTGGGTGGAATACCGGCCGCACCATAAGCCGCCCGTAATTTCCAGTCGGTGAGCATGGGGATAGTAAGTATTTCGGAGGGTCTGAAATAGGCGGTTCCGCGGCCAAAAGTGAATGGTTTTTTCTGGTCGCCAAATTGTGAGTTGTAGTCGGAGCGGAAGCCGCCGGTAACGCCGAATAAACTACCAAAGTCGATGGTTTGATTTACCAGATAGCCGAATGTAATGTATTCAAATCTGCCGTCGCCGCTGGTCTTTAAAGCGGTTGCTGAAATGTTTGCAGGCGGGTACTGCGGCAGGTTCAGCCCCTGTGCATAAAAGGAATTGTATTCCAGCTTACGCCAGTCGTACGAGAACTGGGTGGTGGTAGTGATCGGTATATTTATTTTAAAATCATTCCTGAAATCGGTTCTGAAGTAAATAGTTGACAGGGCGTTTTGATAGGTAGATTTTGCATAGTCGCTACGCACTGAGCCCTGCGCAGTATTTCCCCAGAAGCCCAGTGCAACCTGTGGGGCATTTTCCTGGTTCTGATAAATGTCGTTGAATTCCGAGTTCCATAATTCAATACCGTATTTAAAGTCCAGTTCAATGAAACGGGGGAATTTATAATTCAGGTTGCTGTTGTTTATGATCCGCGTATCTTTTCCCGAGCGCGAATGCCAGTCTGCTTCCGACAATACATTCACCTGGTTCTCATCCCTGGGGCGAACAACGGTTAAATTGGTACCGGGATATTTTGCAGTAAAATCTATCCAGGGATAGGAGTTGATCAATTCGAACCTGTTGTTGTTGGTTCCTTCAAACAGCTGATCGATATTGTATTTAATGCGGGAAGTGACATTATACGTTCCTGAAACCAGGTTTTCATCCTGGAGTATCACCTGGGTGGAATTGCGGGCGGTAAATCCTTTGAATAATTCAAAGCCCAGGTTGGCCGACAGGTTGGTGCGCCTGAAACGATTGGCCAGTACATTTTCCTGGTTCAGGTGCGACAATGTAAACGCATAATCTGTTTTATTACCACCGCCTGAAATGCCTACAGAGTTGGTTGTAGAAACGGCTGTCTGGTAGGCCTGCTCAAGGTGATTGTACAGCGGCAGGTTAGCCGGGTAGGTCTTATCATTCTTTAAGTTGAAGTTTGTATTAAAATCATCTTCCGCCGGCTCGGGCCACATGCCATTGCTGTCTGGTCTCAATATATCGCCATTGCGATCGAGGATATTGCCATTGGCGTCCTGGGTAAAGTGATGGAATTTTGCACTGAGGGTTTCATCTTTGCCCAATATGACCTTGTCAATACTTACTTTCGACATCAGATTTATGCTGAGTGCTTTATTCCGCGCACCTTTCCTCGTAAAGATCTGAATAACGCCATTTGCGCCTTGTGCGCCATACAGCATACCGGCAGCGGGGCCTTTGGCAATTTCAACCTTGTCAACATTCGAAACATCCAGGCCGTTGATATCGGTTACCTGCACCCCATCGACCAGTATAATAGGAGTGGAGGAACCCAGGGAGTTAATACCCCGTAAAATAATATTGGCTTTTTGACCGGGCTCACCGGAAGTCATTTGTATTTGTGCCCCGGCCACTTTGCCGATCAGCGCCTGGTCAATAGATACGATGGCCGATTTGGCCAGGTCTCTGTTGCTTACACTCGCCACATCGATGGACAGTTTCTTCTTTTCTGTAGCCACCCCGGTACCAGTCACTACTATTTCACTAAGCGCTTTTACATCGGGTTTTAATTGCAGATCAAAATTCGATCGGTTTCGTACAGCCATTTCTGTTGTTTCAAAGCCAACGCCCGTAAACACCAGGGTAGCCGATTCGGGTACTGTAAGCTTGAACGTTCCATCGGCATCTGTCGTGGTGCCCGATAAAGTGCCCTTGATGGTTACTGATATACCTTGCAGCGGTGCGCCGCTGGTTTCAGTGATCTTTCCGGTTACTGTTTTGGTTTGCGAGTAGGCCGTAAACAGCATGCAGGTTGTAAAAACTAGAAAAATGAGTTTTTTCATAGTCTCATGTTTTGGTTTGATAAAAAAGGAATCCCTGGTAATGAAAAGCAGGGGCTGCTTGCTCATTACCTGATCAATGCTATTTTCCGGGTATGAATGCCGTGGGCCGGATTACGACTTGAAGTTGTTTGGATATGTTCGAATCCTATACATCAGGATACATGAAAGACCAGTAAAAGCTGCTTGTTGTGCGAAGGTTCTCGTTATTTAGACAAACAGTTGTTCGCAACTGCTGCATTTATGGCAGTTGTAATGATCATGGTCACAAAAAACGGGAGCTCAGGAGGGGTATTTTTTCTGCAGGTGCTTTACGGAAGAAATGATCAGTTTTACAAGTATTTCAATATTAATGTTCTGCAGTTACCGGGTTCCCAGTTACCGGGCACGAATCAAAAGCATTCTGATTACTGGCAGGAATCCTGAAACCTGAGTCCTGGAAACTGGTAACCGGTAAACTGAAACCTGTAACCTGAAACAGTTTATATATAATTCAACCACCATTTTGACCTGTTCACCCTTTTATATTCGTCGAACCATTTGCATAATGGAAATACCGCGATCATTAAAATGATCCACAATACATATACAAAAATTAAACTGTACCCATAGCCCTGCAATTGTGCATTCATGCTTACCCAGCCGGTCAGGATCATATCGCTCCATTTATATCCTGACACACTGGCTGCCACTACGGCCAGCGCATGGATCAGGTAAATGTGCACCAGGTAAAAGAACATGGGCACCCGGCCAAACACAACCATTTTTTCGGTAAGCCGGTTCAATGGCTTTTCTGCAAAGGCAAGGAAGAGCAGGGCCGGACCCAGCGTCATTAAAATATATAATAAGGACGGTGGATACTTGGTCACATTGAGAAACGACAAGAACGTAAACACCGGTGATGCCTGCGTAGACCAATGATGAGGATCGCCGTAAGCATTCACAAACCGGATGACTATGAAGAGGGCAATGGCGCCCAGGCCAAGCCAGATCAATGATTTCCGTCTTTTTGCTGCATCAACAGTTGGCAGGTACAGCTGGCCAAAAACATAACCGGTGAGCATTATGCCGATCCAGGGTAAAATGGGATAACCAAGCATAACCGAAAACGGTTCGCCCGGAAAAAAATGCTGGTGATGCAGAAATGATAAAAGAAAGGAGGATGGATCTGCTTTATCGGCCCCATCGAGTAAATTATGGGCACCTATTAAGACGAGGCCAGTGATCAGTATAATACGCAGCGGCAGATAGATCATCACCGAAAGCACCATCATACTTATACCTATTGCCCAAATGACCTGCAGGATAAGGACAGGGAATTGGGGATTGAACGTCCAGCCGAATGTTACGATCAATATTTCAGCGATCACCAGCCAGAGACCTCGGGTAAAAAGGAAAAATGACATTTCTTTTCTCGTTCTTTTCACGCCATTTAAAAATGCAGAAGTGCCGGCCAGAAAAGTAAACACGGGGGCGCAGAAATGGGTGATCCACCGGGTAAAGAACAGGGGCACATCGGTGCGCGAAAGGTCGGTTGGATCATACACAAAAGCATCTGCATGAAAATAATCACGCACATGATCCAGCGCCATGATGATCATAACGGTGCCGCGCAGCAGATCGATGGAATATATGCGCTTGCTTGTCACCGGTGTTGCCGGTAAAGCTGTTGGTTGGATGTCCATAAAATGTTGATATGTTGTAGGTTAGGGCAAGGGCAGCATCAGGTTATCCTGTAAGTACAATGTTCTGTAAAGATAATTGTAAAAAGAATAAAATTCAGTAAAATTTATTCACTTTAGAATATTATTCTGGATAGTGTTTGTTTACAGCAAGCAGACCGGCAAAAGACTTCACTCTCGTCAAGAATTTCATTATCTGTAAAAAACAGGGCAATCCGGCGCTAAATTGTACGTTATTAAGTAATTAAATCCATACCTAGTGAGAAGAGTTGTACCCTTTTTGATCCTGGCCCTGGGCCTGCAACAGGCGGTTGCCCAAATGGCGAACCCAAGTGATACGGGCAAACTGATAGCCCAAAAAGATAATATCATTACTGCCAACACCATTATCAAGATCGAGAATTTAGGCATAAATATAAACTCCGATCTGGGTGAATTGCGGCCAACCGTGTCGGCAGATGGAAATCTGTTGTTTTTTATTTGTGAAAATCATCCGGCCAATACCAAATACAATTCAGTTCCCAATTCACAGGACATTTGGTATTCTGAACGTGATTCAAACGGTGTATGGCAGGAAGCCCGCCATTTAAAATATCCCCTCAACACGTCCCAATACAATGCTGTGTATTGGATCTCCCCCGACAAAAACCGCATTTTGATCCGCGGTGCGTTTGGTAACGGGGGCGCCTACTTTGGAAAAGGCGTGAGCCTTTGCACCCGCCAGGCCGATGGCCGCTGGGGCGAACCGGAAATGCTGTATATAAAAAAATATGACAAATACGACCGTGGCCTCGTTTCGGGCGCTACCCTTACGCCAGACATGAAAGCATTGGTGTTGTATATGTCGCCTCAGCCCGGCAGCTCAGACAACGACCTCTTTGTTTGCTTCCGGGAACCCGACGGTAGCTGGACGGAACCCAAGAGCCTGGGCAAACAAATCAATTTACCCGGTGATGAAATGACGCCTTATATCGCGGCTGACGGGGTAACCATGTATTTCAGCAGCAACCGGCCAGGTGGTTTGGGGGATAACGATATCTGGATGACCAAACGGCTTGATAAAACCTGGACCAAATGGAGCACCCCGGTGAACCTGGGAAGCCCCATCAATACTGAAGGCTGGGATGCGTTCTTTACCCTGGATGCCGGTGGTGAATATGCGTACCTGACAAGCAATAAAGATACGTATGGCGAAAGCGACATTGTACGCGTGAAACTGTTAGAGCGTGAAAAGCCAAACCCGGTGATACTGGTAAGCGGCAATGTGTATAACGCCAAAACGAAACAACCACTCAGTGCTTCGCTTATTTACGAAACACTGCCCGATGGAGTAGAGGCCGGCAGCGGGATCTCGAGCCCTACCGATGGCGCTTTCAAAATTGTATTGCCCTACGATAAAAACTATAGTATCAGGGCCAGTGCCGATAAATTCTTCGCCATTTCAGAGAACCTGAACCTCGACTCCATGGTGAAAGCAGGTTTCAAAGAAATTCACAAAGACCTGTACCTGGTGCCTATAGAGATCGGCCAGGTGGTTCGGTTGAACAACGTCTTCTTCGACTTTGATAAATGGGATCTGCGTCCGGAATCGAATGTTGAACTGGATCGTGTTGTAAAACTGTTGAAAGAAAACCCGGCCATTGAAATTGAACTGAGTGCACACACGGATAGCAAGGGTTCAGACGAATACAACTTCAGGCTCTCTGATAACCGTGCCAAATCGTGCGTGGAATATATTATCTCTAAAGGTATTCCTGCGAGCAGGATTGTATCGAAAGGATATGGTGAAAGCATGCCGGTGTCAGAAAACGAAACTGATGAGGGCCGTCAGCTGAACCGTCGCGTTGAATTTAAAATCTTGAAAAACTAAATAACAAAATAATTACAGATAAAAGGCGGGTCCTCCTTCACGGAGGGCCTGCCTTTTTCTTTTTCACGCAATCGCTTGTTAATCAATTAAAGAGTGAGGCGATAAAAGTTTGTGGCGTATAATTTACAGCTGGAAATGGGGCGTTAATAGTTTTTAGCGTATCATTTATAGCTACAAATGGTACCCCAAAGGTTTCCAGCGTATGGTTTATAGCTACAAATGGTACCCTAAAAGTTTCTAGCGTATGGTTTATGGCTGGAAACAGGTCGTTAATAGTTTTTAGCGTACCATTTAAAACTATTAACGGTATGCTACAAACCCTTGGCGTATCGTTTCCAACTGGAAATAGGGTGAAATTAGCTGGCAGCGTATCTACCGGATGGACCGGGTCACTTAAATAGTTATACATTATTATCTTTAATTTGAGTACCAGTAACACAACTGTTTAGAACCTAACTGCTAAAAGTGAGGAGTGTACATGCACGCTGACCCGACAATACATCCCGATTGCCATGATGCCTCCATGTTTGCCGTAATGGACGATGATGCTGCCTTTGAACAATTCTTCAAACAACATTTCGCGGCATTATGCAAATGGTGCCAGCATAAATATGATTTCGACACCGATCTTGCCAAAGAAGTGGTGCATACCGCTTTTATCAAACTGTGGAAGAACCGTGCCGCATTACCGCGGGAGATGGCGGTAAAGGCCTTTCTGCATAAAGTGATCAATAATACCAGTCTGGATATAATGCGCCATTCAAAAGTGCGCGAGCGGTTTCGACAGTATGTACTGCGCCGTAATGAAAGGGAGGGCGCCCATTCGCCGCAGGAAAACTACGATGCAAAGAAACTACGCATCGATATTGATAATGCCGTTTCAGAGCTGCCTGAACAAATGCGTACCATTTTTGAACTGAGCCGGTACGAGGGACTGAAGTATGCAGAAATTGCCCGGCAGCTGAATATTTCTGTGAATACCGTGGAAACCCAAATGGTGCGCGCCCTGAAAAAACTGCGTTTAAAACTGGCGGCATACCTCACCGTATGCTTTATAGTTATGATAATCAATAGAATATTTTTTTAAAAAAAGTTTGGTGACTTGTCACGGCAGGGGTTGTTTAAAACGTAATACTATCAGAACATGAAGAACAGCGAGCAACTGGACGATTTGATCACGCGACATTTTTGTAATGAGCTGAACAGCGATGAACAGGCTTTGCTGCAGCAATGGGTAAGTGCCAGTGAAGAAAACAGGCAATATTACGAAGAATTGAAAAACACCTGGCAGTTGATGAAGGAAGCAAAAACACGGGATGAGATCAATGCAGACAAAGAGTGGGTTTATTTCCAGGAATGCCTGGAACAGGAGGGCGGGCGGAATGATTCGGCAGCAGCAACCGGTAAAAGCGGCATCGTTCGAAGAATAGTGATCGCTACGGCTATCGCTGCAACGGTGCTGTTCATCATTGCGCTAGGGTACAACTGGTTCGGCAGTCAAACGCCGGACAAAGCGCCGGTGGCTGCAGAAGAGAAAAAACAAAATGAGCCAGCGGTTACAGTGCGGCACGAAGAGAACAGAACGGATAAAGCTGAACAGTTTGTATTAGCCGATAGCTCGGTTATAATATTGGAGCCGTTGAGTGCTGCAACATGGAATGAACCTTTTACCAATAACAGGCGCGATATTGTATTGAAAGGAAAGGCAACATTTCAGGTTGCAAAAGATCAAACCAGGCCTTTTACGGTGATCAGTGGTCACATAGCAACTACTGCCCTTGGCACCCGGTTTTCGGTTACGGCCTTTGAGGAGGACGATCTTATTACCATACAATTATTTGAGGGAAGAGTGGTGGTAAAACCGGCCGGCAGTATGCAACCCCAACTGAAAAGAGATTATTACCTCCAGCCAGGAGAAGAACTTTTGTATAGTAATAAGCAGCATAACGCGCGGGTTCGCCGGTTTACAAATGATAATGCAACCGCTAAACGCAGGTTGAATGAAACGCACCAACCGGCTGATCAGCCATTGTTACCGGTGGGCGATAAAGGATCGTGGTATATGTTCAATAACCAGCCACTGGCACAGGTGTTCAGGCAGTTGGAAGAGCTATACGGCGTACAGATCGTATACGCTGAAAAAGACGTAGAGAAGATATACTTCATTGGAAAGTTCAGCAAAAGTGATTCTGTAGGTCATATTCTGAAACAGATTGCAACCCTTAATAATCTGACGATAAACAAACAGAATAATACATATATAATAAGCCGCTAAACGCCAAACGCCGAACGCTTAACGCAAGCTTCCAAAATGTAGCTATCAAATTAAATATTCAGCGTTATAAAGTTGGGGCGGCTTGCATTCCGCTTTAGAGTTCCAAGTTCTGTATTAAGCGTTCCGCGTTAAGCGTTTCGCATTAAGCTTTAAAACACGCCATATGAGATTTAATGTACTTAAGTCGGGGCCCTGCTATGCCCTTACCTTGCTGCTACATCTCCTGATTTCTCCACTGCTGCATGCGCAGGAAACGTCAAGTATTGTAAAAGGTGTTGTTCAAAACAATAACGGCGACCCGTTAGCAGGAGTGTCGGTGATCATCCGGAATACCGCCAACAATTTTACTTCAGGAACCAGCACCGACAGCGCCGGCGTTTTTACTTTTTCGCGGATACCTGCCGGTGGTCCGTATAAGTTTACTTTCTCAATAGTAGGGTATGAGAGCCAGACCCTCTCGGGTTACAATATTAAAAATGACATTACGCTTTCCTTGGTGGTTAAAATGAAAGATATGGCCGGATCGCTGGACCAGGTGATCGTGATCGGTTATGGTTCGCAACGCAAGCGGGCGGTAACCGGTTCGGTGGTGTCATTGAGTGCTGAACAGTTCAAAGACCGTTCATCGAGCAATGTGGCGCAATCAATTGAAGGCCTGGTGCCGGGCGTGAATATCACTACAACGCAGGGCGCGCCGGGCTTTGGTCCTACCATAAGAGTGCGGGGGATCAATTCCATTACCGCCGGTACGAACCCGTTATATGTGGTAGATGGCATGGCCATGGAAAACTTCGACCTGAATATTATCAACGCCCAGGACATTCAATCGATAGAGATCCTGAAAGATGCAGCTTCTGCGGCTATTTATGGATCAAGAGGCGCCAATGGAGTGATCATTGTAACCACCAAACTGGGAAAAGCCGGAAAACCGCAGGTGAACCTGAATTATGAACACGGCTTGCAAAAAGTGATCAGGAAGGTAGACCTCATGGATGCGCAACAATGGATAAAGTATTATATCGATGCACGTAACAATGCATGGGTTGCCTCGGGGCCGGGCCGTTCGGCCAGCGATCCCAACAGTGCACGCGGGGGCAGCAAAACTTATCTGATACCGCCTGAATTCTTAACCAATCCTGAACAGTTTGGGAAGGGAACCGACTGGCAGGATGTATTGTTCAGAACCGCCCGGTCGCAGAACATACAGGCATCTGTAAGCGGCGGTACAGACCGCGCGCAATACCTGTTCTCTGCCGGCTTCCTCGACCAGGATGCCGTAGTAATAGATAATTTCTACAAACGGCTTGCCCTGCGGATGAATATCCGCCAGAAGATCACAGAAAAAGTAACGGTGGGTTTGAACTTCTCTTTTACCGGTATGCACAGCCGCATCGATGGGGTAGAGGGAAAATCAGATGTGGTGAGCCTGGCCCTGCAGAGCGATCCGATATTTCCGGTGTACAATGAGAATGGAAACCTGGGCTTTCTGGATCCCAACTCAACCTGGAATCGCTTCACGGCCTATGGTGTGCAATTGTGGCATCCTTATTCGATGATCAGGTATGCCGATAAACTGAACAAGGTGTATAACACCATTGCCGGCGCTTACATAGAGTACAAACCTGTTAAAGACCTTACTTTCAAAAGCAGCGCCAACGCAATACTTACACAGCGGAATTATAACTGGTTCTGGCGCACGAATGCCGGTTACGGGTATAGCACCCTGCTGCCGGCCGAAGGCAGGTACAACACCTATAATAACCTGAACTGGCTTACAGAGAACTCGCTCTCGTATGATAAAACGGTTGGGGAGCATACCATTGGAGCACTCGTAGCGTATACGGCGCAGAAACAGCGCGGAGATACTTCGCAACAACGCTCAACCAATTACCCGAACGACCTGGTACAAACATTAAATGCAGCAGGTACCTATAGCTTAAGCACCACTACTGCGGGTGAGTGGGCGTTATTGTCCTGGTTGTCGCGGGTAAGTTATAGCTATAAGAACAAATATTTTGTGAACGGTACTATCAGGCGCGACGGCAGCTCCCGCTTTGGGCAGGCCTCCCGCTGGGGTTATTTCCCTTCCCTGTCATTGGGCTGGCTGATCTCGGATGAACCCTTTATGCAATCGATTTCAGCGCTCAATAATTTGAAGCTTCGGGTAAGCTACGGAACCACCGGAAATAACCAGATACCTAACTATGGACCCATCAGTTTACTCGATGGTTCCAAATATGCGTACAGCGATAATATGGTCAACGGCATTCGGGTTACCACTATTCCCAATCCAGACCTGAAATGGGAAAAGACCACCCAGTTTAACATAGGGCTCGATGTAGCCGCTTTCAACAATCGCATTAATCTTACTGCAGAGTTCTATAACTCCACAACCAATGATCTGTTGTTAAATGTCCCGGTGCCCATTCTCACCGGTTTTGCCACGCAGTTAACCAATATTGGTAAAGTGCGTAACCGCGGCGTGGAGCTGGCCATCTCTTCAAAGAACCTGGTGAACAGCGAATTTAAATGGTCAACCGACTTTAATATATCAGCTAACCGCAACGAAGTATTGCAACTGGGACCTAACAATGCGCCCGTCATTGTGGAAGAATGGGGCAGCCGGTTTGTGACAGAGGTTGGAAAGCCCATCAGTAATTATGTAGGTTACATATTTGATGGGGTGTACAATAACCAGGATGAAATTAACAAGGGGCCCAAATATCCGTCAGGCGTAATAGTAACACCCGGCGATCCCATTGTAAGGGATGTTACAGGCGATGGAAAGATAGATGCAGACGATCGAACGACATTAGGTAATGCCCAACCGAATTTTACCGCCGGCCTGGTAAATACTATTAACTATAAAAATTTTGAATTCTCTTTTATGTTGCATGGTGTATTTGGCAACGAGATCGTGAATCAGCAAACGCGGTATAACAAATACTGGAACGATAGCCGCAATGCCTATGCTTCCATTGGCAATTACTGGAGATCGGAACAGGAGCCCGGTGATGGAAAAACTTTCAAACCAAATGCAGAATACAAAGGCATGCAAACCCAGTTCTCCAGTTACTGGATCGAAGATGGCACTTTCGTCAGGATCAAGAATATTCGTTTATCATATACTTTACCCAGGGCAGTTACTTCTAAATTGTCTTTCCGCACCATGCGGGTATACGTAAATGCCGAGAACGTGCATGTGTTCAGCAAATACGTTGGGTTCGATCCTGAAAACAGTATTTACTCAACAGGTACTGATGCCGCTACCAGCCTTACCCCATTTCCACCGGGATTAATGGTTGGGGCCGATTACGGAAGTTATCCCATCCCCATTACGGTAACTTTTGGAGTTAAGGCAGATCTGTAACCCGCTTTTAAACTTTTTCAAAAAAGTAATTATGAAACTGAAAATATTTATCAGCATATTCTTCCTGGCAACGATCGTCACCAGCTGCAAAAAATCTTTCCTGGAGCTGGCGCCGGTATCAAATAGCAATGCCAATAATTTTTATAAGACGAAAGGTGATTTTGACCTGGCAGTGAACAATGCCTACAGCACTTTATATACTATGTATGGACCAACAGGCCTGGTTTCCTATTGCGGTGAGTTAATGTCTGACAATGCTACCATTTACCAGGTGGCCGGCTCGGGTAGTATAACGGTAGGCGACCGGTGGGCTTTCCGGGACTATACCATCAATGCCGCCAATAACGTCGTAAACCAGCTTTGGATGGATTCGTATACCTCGATGTATAATGTGAACATTGTACTGGATAAGATCCAGGGCGCCTCGCTGGATGATGCCTATATTAACCAGGTAACTGCCGAAATGCGTTTTTTGCGCGGATTATATTACTTCTACATGGTACAGGCCTGGGGCGATGTACCCCTGGTGACAAAACCCATTTCCTCGGCAGAAGCATTTACTACAGGCCGCACACCAAAGGCGGAAGTATATAAACAGGTGATCGACGATCTTACGTATGCGGCCGATCACTTAACGGCGCCCGATAAAGTACCTGCGCCTGGCAGGGCATCGAAAGGCGCCGCGCAGACGCTGTTGGGCAAGGTGCATCTGACCATGGGTAACAAAGGCGCGGCTGCACAGGTGCTGCTGCAGGTATATAATACATATAATGGCAATGTATATGACCTGTTACCTGAATTTGGATCTTTATGGGGACCTACGCTGGCAAACAAGAATACCAGGGAATCGATCTTTGAAGTGCAGTATAAAGGCGGCGCCAACAATCCATCCAGCATTTACTGGCCGGCCTTTGCGCCATTTGAGAACTTTGCCATTACGCGTTTTGGCGGTGGAATGAACCAGGTTACAGACGATCTGTACAACGAATATGAACCAGGTGATAAAAGGCGCGACACTTCTTTTGAGCTTGGGTATTTTAAAGGCGGTAACTGGATAGCCATTAAATTCCAGAAGAAATGGAAAGACAGTAATGCCCCGATCGTGAATGCCGCCGAATCGTGCAATAACAATTTCATGGTGCTGCGGTATGCCGATGTTCTGTTAATGCTAACTGAAGCTACCGGCGATGTGCAATACCTGAATAAAGTAAGAAGCCGCGCGGGCTTGCCGTTATATGGCACGCCGGGCTATCCTTCAGCTAAATTTCCCACGCTTGATTTAGCCATAGAACATGAACGACGGATGGAGTTTGCCATGGAATTTCATCGTTGGTTCGACCTGAAAAGAACCGGCCGCGCGTTGACCGTATTGTCTGCCAAAGGCAAAGCCGTGAATGAAAATAAATTGTTATTACCCATACCCCAGTTTGCAAGGGATCAAAACCCCGACCTGGGGCAGAACGATGGCTATTAAAAATACATTTCGCTGAGCCGAATTCGCCTTGTGAACAGGGTGGCCTGAACAACTTTATCAACTTCAATTATTATGCAACAGCAGCTGACAGTGCAGGGGCGGAGAAAGGCAATATAGTTAAAAAAGGCATCCTGGCTAAGTCAGCACCGGTTTGTGATCTTTGCTGTCAATACTGTACCAATTACATTTTATTTCATGATGAACAAATGATCCGGTTAAGGTTAGTCCGGCTTTCGTAAGCACCTTATTAGAGCCAATATTTTCTGCATGGGCATGGGCAAATACTTCATCGGCTTTTAAGACATCAAAGGCATATGCCAGCGATGCATGCGCAGCTTCGGTAGCTATGCCTTGTCCCCAGTATTTTTTGATCAACCGGTAGCCGAGGTCCAGGAAGTTGATGTGACCATTAATTGATTCGGTAATGAGCTTTAAGCCTGCCCAACCCATAAATACATTTGTTTTTTTGTCGATCACCGCCCAACGACCGATGCCGTTATCAATATACTGTTGTCTGATAAACTGTATGGAATCGGCAACCTGCTGTTTGCTTTGAACAGGTTGACTGGTTAAATACCGGTGAACGTCCGGGTCAGCATCCAGCTCAAAGTATCCGTCAACATCTGTCGGAAGGATCTCTCGTAAGATCAATCGGTTTGTTTCGGCGAATATTTTCATAATAGTTCAGCAAATATAACGACTGACTATGCAAGGGCGAGGAGGTTGTTCTTTGCGCCGGTCGTAAAGCTGCGTTAGCCTTTTAAGTGGCTCACTTGTTGCGTACGTTATGTAAAATTTTTTATATGTCAGTTAAAAGGAATGACATAGAAATTATTGCAGCTCCCTCGATATTGGGATTAACCCTGTCGGGCGTACAGGACCTTGCGGACAGCCTGCTGGCAGCCGGGCTGGCGCAACGCTTACAGGTAAGGCATCCTGTAAGGCATGTAGAAACACTTAATGCTTTGTACAATGAAGTAAGAGATACCGCAACCCATTGCCTGAATCCGCAACTGATCCGCGATTTTTCTATCACATTAGGAAATGTGATAATAAGCGTAATAAAAGAGGGCCGTTTCCCTATGGTTTTAGGCGGCGACTGCAGTATTCTTATCGGAATAATGTCGGCTCTTAAGCGCAGCGGTTCCTATGGTTTGATCTTTCTCGATGCGCATGCCGATTTTTATGAACCTGAAAGATCTTCAACCGGCGAAGTTGCAGATATGGACCTTGCCATTGTAACGGGGCGCGGGCCAGCCATCCTGACAAATATAGACGATCTGCAACCGTATGTAAAAGATGAAAATGTCGTTCACCTCGGGCAAAGGGACATAGAAGAAACCGTTAAGTTTGGCAGCCGCGATATAAGAAAGTCAAACATAAGGTGTTTCAGCATGGTAGAAATAAACGACCGGGGAATAGAACAGGTAATGGCTGAAGCTTTGCCTTACATCCTGGAATTATCCGTTGAATCATGCTGGATACATTTTGATACGGATGTTTTGGCTGACGAAATAAATCCGGCCGTGGATTACCGGTTACCCGGCGGACTTTCATTTGCGCAGGTGGAATATGTTTTACGGAACATCTTTCAAGCGGTGAGCATTGCAGGCATCAGCGTTACCTGCTTCAATCCCAGGCTTGCCCCCGATAAAAGCATTGCCCGCAATATTGTTGAAAGCATTGGCAGCGTGTTCGATAAATAAGATTTTGAAATGATATATTTTTGCCGGTAATCAAAGAAAGATCTATGGATGGTCAATACAGAAAAGATATTTATCCCGGGCAGGAAGTAGCTATTATCCTCAAGAAAGACCAACGCACGGGCAAACTTACCTATGGTATTGTAAAAGACCTGCTCACTTCGGCTGCCTATCATTCAAGAGGCATAAAGGTACGGTTAGAAGATGGGCAGGTTGGCCGGGTAGCGCAGATAGATGTTGTGGACCCGGAAGGGGAATAGATGTATTACCATCTGATAATTTAATTCAATACGTCGTTGACAGATTTGAACAATTCAGCTCTGGTGAACGGTTTTTTGAGAAAGACATCGGCGCCATTTTCAATAGCCACGTCTGATGCGGCAGCGTCTACACCCGTGATCATGATCACTTTTGTGGCAGGGTGTTGCTTTTTAATAAAGCTGATGAAGTCTATACCAAAACCATCTGGTAAACGGTTGTCTAATAAAATTAAAGCGGGTTGCTCCTGTAGAAGGTATTCCTCAGCTTTGGCGAGGCTTTGAACATGCTCCACTTCCATATCTTTTCCCTCTAATAAGATGTTCAACAATAAACAGAGATCTCCCTCATCTTCTATGATCAATACTTTTTTGGGAGCAGGCTTTGCGGCTTTAGCTTTCATGCAAAAAAGTGTTTTGTGCTTCAGCTATTAAAAAAGCGTGCCAACATAGCTGATGAGAAAAGCTATTCTGTTCTCAGACTTTTTACCGGGTTGGCGAGGGCCGCTTTTACTGCCTGAACGCTTACGGTAAGCAAAGCAATGAGCAGGGCCACCATGGCTGCAGCGAGAAATAAATACCATTGAATGCTGGTTCGGTAAGCAAATTCCTGCAGCCAGTTTTGCATAATGAAATACCCGGCGGGAAGGGCCATCATGGTGCCTATCAATACCGGTTTCAGCAGGTCTTTTGATAAGAGCAGCACAATATTTTCAACCGATGACCCCAGCACTTTTCTGACCCCAATTTCTTTTGTTCTTTTTACCGCCGTATAAGATGCAAGTCCGAATAAACCAAGGCAGGCAATGCCGATGGCGATACAGGAGAAAACGCTTAATAAAGTTTCCTGTTTGATCTCGGCCCTGTACAATTTATTAAACTGTTCGTCAAGAAAATCGTATTCAAACGGATAGTCAGGCGCAGCATTACTATACATCTTTTTAATACGATTGATGGCTGCCTGCACATTACCTGCTTTCAACCGTATCAACGCCAGCCGCCGGTCATAGCTGTCTGTTGAAATTACCAACGGGGCTATTGCTTTTTTCAAAGAAGTGAAATGATAATCTTCTACCACACCTACGATAGTACGCGGCAGACTATCATGCAAATTTTTGATCCATTTACCAACAGCCTGCCGGGGTGTATAGCCCAACCGGGTAGCAGCCGTGCGGTTGATCAATACCGAATTGACGGAATCAGTAATGAATACCGGATCGAAATCGCGGCCGGCAATAATCGTAAGACCCAGTGTTTTTACATATTCGAAATCGGCAAACTCGGTATTGAACATAAATTTTTCTCCGGGTCGGCCTTCTGTTTCAAAACCATGGGTATCATAAAAACCACCGGGTTCGCCGCTCATTAATGAAACCGATGCCACTGCAGGATCTGCCTGTAAAATATTTTTAAACTGGATCTTTTTATTCCATATTGAACCGTTATCAAGCCGTACGATCATGGATTGCTCCTTGTTGAATCCCATATCGGTATTCCTCACGTAATTCATTTGCTTCATCACAATGGCTACACAAACGATGAGCAACACCGATATACCAAACTGGAAAACCACGAGTGCTTTCCGGAAAAAGGAGCCTTGTTTGCCAGTCTTTAGTTTTCCTTTCAAAGATTCAATAGGGGTGAACGAGGATAACATAAAGGCCGGATAACTGCCCGCCAGTAAGCCCACGACAATAATAACGCCAATGGTAAAAACATATATCCAGGGATTTAGCCAGTATGACGGCAACTGATAGCCCAGGAAGCCGCAATAAGCCGGCATGATCAGTTGTAACAGCAGCAAAGCGCTGATGGCGGCTACAGTGGCAAACAGCAAGGATTCAAAAATGAATTGACAGGCCAGCTGCTTCCGAACAGCTCCCAGCACTTTACGCAGCCCTACTTCTTTAGCGCGGTCTGTTGCCCGGGCTGTAGCTAGGTTCATGAAGTTAATGCAGGCAATGAAGAGTATCAGAATAGCAATACTCATGAATATATACACCATCTTTTTATTGCCATGCTTTACATCGTCGTGTGGTGTTTGTGACTCAAAATAAATGTGGCGTAGCGACCGGATGATCAATTGACTTTTGAATCCGGTTTTCCGGTAGTAGTTCCCGAGGTACTTTTCCATAAAGGCCGGGAATAATTTCATTAATTGGTCAGGTTTAACTGCTGGGTTTAGTTGCACATACACCATTATGCCGTTTGCAGTCCACTGATTGAAGAAAGGTTCCTTTTCCCAGTTGGCAACAGGAACAATTATGTCGAATTCGAGATGCGAATTCGCAGGCACATCTGCGGCAATACCGGTCACCTTCAATTGCATCTTTTTATTAAAATCCACTACTTTGCCAATCGGATCTTCATTACCAAAATATTTTTTGGCGGTAGATGCTGTCATCACTATACTTAGCGGATCAGCGAGCACCGTGGCGGGATTGCCCTTGAGCAGCCGGAAGCTGAAAAACTGAAAAAAGTTACTGTCTGCAAGTAATACCTTCTTCTCGTTATAAGAGCTATTGTTATATGTTATAAGGTCATTATCGGGAAATACCCTGACCGTTTTTTGTATAGCATCCGGATAATCATTCAGGAGCGCTTTTGCATAAGGAGGCGCAACATAGGGGATATCTCTAAAAACCCCTTCATTTTCGCTTCTGCGCATTACGCGATAAATGTTATCCCCATTTTTATGAAAGGTGTCGTAACTGAATTCGTTCAGTACAAAAATAAAGATCATGAGGCAGCATAAAATGCCTCCGGTTAAGCCCAGGACATTGATCAGCGAAAAGCTTTTTTGTTTCCTGCAACGCTTTATCACCAGCAATAGATAGTTTTTTAACATTGGATGTTAGTATGTATGATCAACCGGTTACCACGAGCGATGGGCATACGTATGGCCACGAATGACAGGGCCAACGTACATGCCAAAATTAAAATGATTTGCCAATCAGGAAGTTAAGACAGCTGCTTCATACGATATCTGTACGGATTCGTACAGTTAGTGTCCGGCTCTGCAATTACCTTATGCTGCCGATCGGGGCTTATAGTAGCCAAAACGGAAGTAAAGGAAGTGGGTGGCATGCAAATGGTAATTATTTCGTTACTTTAAAGTAATAACCGCTATAAGCAATTTACCATGAATAAGATACTCAGTATAACGATTTATGTTGCAACCGTTTTCATAGCCTGTAACGACGGCAATCATGCTGCCGCGGGCGCAGCAGATGCAACCGCCGAAAACGCCGGTGATACTTCGGGAAACTCGGTGGAAACGCGCGCTCCCAATACTTCTTATAAACCGGCTTTCCCGGGGCAGACACGGATCGGCCGTGTAACAACAAAAACGCCCTATGAAGCTGTTGTGATCACTTCCGAGCTTAAGAACCCGTGGGGGATAGCCGTATTGCCCGACGGCCGCTTCCTGATCACCCAGAAGCAAGGCACCATGTGCATTGTAACTGCAGAGGGTAAAGTAAGCAGCCCTATTACCGGCCTGCCGGCAGTGAACAGCCGGGGCCAGGGCGGTTTGCTCGGACTAACACTCGATCCGTCGTTTGCAAGTAATAAAATGGTGTATTGGGTGTTTTCTGAAAATGTTGACAATGGCACACTCACAAGTGTAGCAAAAGGCAAACTGTCGAGCGATGAAAAACGTATTGAAAATGCTACCGTCATATATCGGGCTACACCGGCGTACAACGGTAACCTCCATTACGGTGGCAGAATTCTTTTCGACAAAACAGGTAACCTGATCGTGAGCACCGGCGAGCGCTCCGATAAAGAGACGAGGCCCCAGGCGCAGTCTTTAAATTCAGGCCTCGGCAAACTGGTTCGTATAACCCCCGACGGAAAACCTGCGAGCGGAAATCCGTTTTCAGGTCAAAGCAATGTGCGGCCGGAAATTTATTCTTACGGACACCGCAATGTGCAAGGCCTGGCCTGGCATCCTGAAACCGGTGATCTGTGGGAAAATGAATACGGTCCACAGGGAGGCGATGAAGTAAATCTTATTCGTCCGGGCAAAAATTACGGCTGGCCAACGATCAGCTATGGCGAAGAGTACAGCGGCGGAAAAGTGGGTGAAGGTAATACGCAAAAAGAAGGACTGGAACAACCGGTTTATTATTGGGATCCCGTAGTATCGCCAAGTGGTATGACTTTTTACACTGGCGACAACATGCCTGAGTGGAAGAACAATTTGTTTATTGCTGCGCTGAATAAACCGCACCTTATTCGGCTGGTTATTGAAAACAACAAAGTGACCGGTGAAGAACGTTTATTGGAACAGGAGAACCAGCGCTTCAGAGATGTGGCTGTTGGAAAAAATGGCGCCCTGTATGCCGTTACTGATGCCGGCAAAATGTACCGGATAGCAAAAAAGTAATGTAATGGTCACTGAATACATAACAGGCGATCACCCGGCTTACAAAACCGGTGATCGCCTGTTTTTTTTGCGGTGTTCCAGAACTACGCCAGGCCCTCATGGCATAGTTTTTTTCATTTTTTAGTATGGCCAGGGCAAGAATATTTATAGGAACTTCCGGATGGCATTACAAACATTGGCTGGGAACGTTTTACCCCGCAGGCACAACGGCAAAGCAGCAGTTTGATTACTACACAAAGTTTTTCGACACGGTTGAAATAAATAATTCATTCTACAAATTGCCGCCCCCGGAAGTTTTTGAAGGATGGTATCAAAATTCTCCCAAAAAGTTTCTCTATGTAATAAAAGCGAACCGTTTCATTACGCACAACTTAAAATTAACAAGGCCACAAGAACCATTGACAAGGCTATTCAACAGTATTCTTCCGTTGAAAGAAAAATTGGGTCCCATATTATTTCAGTTACCTCCTAAATGGAAAGTGAATGCCGAACGGCTCCATGAATTTCTGAAAGCATTACCGGTGGGCTACAGTTATGTTTTTGAATTCAGGAATGACACCTGGTACAAGGAGGAAGTGTATAAATTGTTGGAGGCGCATAACTGTGCATTTTGCATTTATGAACTGGGAGGCCATTTATCGCCTTTACAGATCACAGCAGATTTTGTATACGTCCGGCTGCATGGACCTTCCGCCAACAAATACCAGGACAGTTACAGCAAAGCTACGCTGAATAAATGGGCGAGGTTATGCCTGGAATGGCAAAGCCAGAAAAAGAACGTTTATGTATACTTCGATAATGATCAGCATGGGTATGCAGCATTTAACGCTGTTACTTTAAAAGAAATGGTAAGTAAGTTAGCGGCCCCAAAGAAAGAAAAAACAGCCATCAAAAGAGTGGAAAGAGGTGCGAAAAGAGCGTCAAAATAGCGAGGGCAGGGTATTCTCAGGGTGAAGTAAAAGCCTGCGTGCCGTAAGTTGAGCACAGTAATATCAATGAGCCGTAATACGTATCTTTGTTTTATGTTCATTCCTGACGTATCGCAGCCATTCTGGTTCACGATAACGCTTGTCGTGTTCTTCGCCATCATTGCAGGCAGGTACTTTCTGGTGTCAGGTTTGTTTTATCTGGTGTTCTACATCTGGTTCCCCGCGAAATGGCAACAAAGAAAGATCAGTAAAAAGGAGTTCTCACGAAATCAATTACAAAGAGAAATAAGCCAGAGTTTGGTCACTGCTGTGATCTTTGCGTTTATCGGCACCGCGATGATATTGTTATGGCAAAAGGGATATACAAAGATCTATACCAGTATCAGTGAATTCGGATGGTGGTGGCTGCCGGTAAGTCTTCTCATCTCTATGCTGCTCGATGAAACGTATTATTACTGGATCCACAGGCAACTGCATAAACCAAAGCTGTTTAAATTAATACATAGGGTACATCATCAAAGTAACATAACTTCTCCCTGGACGGCTTTCTCTTTTCATCCCCTGGAAGGATTACTATTGTCTGTTTCGCTGCCAGTTATCCTTATCATCCTTCCCATGCATCCTGTTATGATATTATTACAGCTAACCATTATGACCTTCAGCAGTGTGATCAATCATCTTGATATAGAGGTGTATCCACACCGGTTTCATAAACATGTATTGGGAAAATGGCTGATCGGTGCAACGCATCATGCACTGCATCATAAACAGTTTAAATACAATTTCGGGTTATATTTTACTTTCTGGGACAAGTGGAAGAAAACCGAAAGTCCTTTGTTTGAAGAGACGTTCGAGCATAATACAGAAAAAATAAACAGCTGATAAAAGCAAAGAGGTACCGGTGCCGGCACCTCTTGCATGGTTATTTACCAGGGACCATGACCAATAAAGATGTCGCTACATTCATCAGTAATGTGCGCATTATAAAAAGTATACTGTTCGTATTCGTCGTAAGCCACTTCTTCACAACCTACATTATAATCCTGGTAACCATCACTGGTGTTATAAGGACTGAATGTGATATCATAATAACCCTCTTCAATATACCAGGTGCCTGAGGTGTAATTAGCGTGCGTTGGTGCCGGTGGGATATCAAAATTATAATCATGATCAACGTTATGGAAATTAACGTTTATCCACTTGGGAGCAACATTTTGCCAGTGAACTGACACTGATGTAAGTTTATCCGGGTTCATGTTTTCATCCCGCTCAAAGCTTTTTTTCATCCTGGTTTCTCCTTTGTCAGGATCCAGATTTGCAAAAGGATTGGTAATGCCCTGATCAAGCGAAACTGTCTTTACTGTTACCTGTGCGTTTGCTGCAGCGAATACAGATAAAGCAATGCCTAAAGTCACACATTTTTTTAGTGCCATACTGTTTATTTAAAGGTGAATAAAACAACCAGGAGCCTCTGCAAAAGAGGTTTGATTAGCCATAGATGTTTGAAGCTATTATAGAAAGGCGTGTAACAGTTATAATCTATGCGAGCGGTGTCAGTTAAATGCTGAATTAAAGTTAACGGCGTTGCAAATAGGAACCAATTAATTTTTGGCACTCCGCCATTAAAAAATGTGTTAGCAACATTAATTTAAGAGGTCCTCTCCTGGGATGGTGGGTGCAACCCCGACAGTCTAAAAGGCAGTGCGATTGTTTGGCGTTAAATCGTGTTCATTAACTTTTTGGTGGCAAAGGTCAGGGCCGCAACAGGCGATTCAAATAATTGTGGTTGTCCTTCCTCATCATTGATCCATTCTGCATTGGCTTCCGGCGGCTCTGAAAGATAGTAGCGCGCTTTAAAATATTCAGTTGGAATGGTATTGGGATTTTCCCGGCCGGCGGGTTGTTCAATCACTTCTACCCAAACGTCTTTTCCATTTATCTTATGATGCTCGATCATGGCACGTAAGTTTACAGTCAATTATGCAAATGCGGGACCAGGCCGGCCGCTGTGACGGGGCAGTCCTTAGGTATCCATTGCCCGGGATGAACCAAAGCGTTAGTTTAGAGCTCTTGCCGGGCTGGCCATTAAAGTCGAAGGCCTTGCCCTTCATCACATCATTATTCGTGCAAGCTCTTACTAAAAAAGTATGTATGCGTAGCCAGCGCCCGCAATGCGGCGGACTTTAATGACCTTGCCAATTTTAATGAGCATTTCCAAAACTACCTCAGGATTGAAGAAGAACAGGCAAACAGGGCAGTATGCACATGTCGCTCATGTAACACGGCACAGTTTCGTTTTACACAATACTTCGGACATTACGCCATCATTGATTTCCTGAACCTGAAGATTTCAGACGTCTTTGTAATTGGGCGGAAGGAAGGTATATCTGGAATCCCACAGACAGGAGCAGGTCACTGGAGGTAACTCTTTCACCAAAGCCGATAATACCGTTATACTTCAGCAATGCTTCCAGACCTACATTTGAGGTAAGGAAGTACGTCCATCCGGGACCAAAACCCAGTCCAAGTCCGTTTGTATTTTCGCCGGAAGCTGGGTTGGTACCTTCGATACCTGCCGTTGCTTCCAGGAAGAAGCGGGAATTGCGAACAACATTGATATCCCGGCTGAGGTAGTAACGCCCCAATAAGCCAAGGCCGTAATCAATACTTTCGCCACCACCTTTTGAGGTAACCAATCCGAAGTTCAGGTAGCCGCCCAACGCAAGATTGTCGGTAAAGAAATAGGCTAATTTTGGGTTCAGGAATATGGCGAAATTGCCTCCTTCATTGAGGCTGAGATCAAAGTCGGCGATATCAGCTCCCACCATTATATTCCCTTGTTGGATCTGTGCTCTTGTGCCAGTAATAGCAAGCTGAAAAGCTATTAGTAGTGTAATTATTTTTTTCATAGACCATTTTAGATACAAACCAAAAAAATCATACCCGTAACATTATAATGGATCATGAAAACTCTATGCTGGTCTGGCTTTGACGATGCGAAAGATTTACCTCATTTGAAATACAACCTGGTGAGAAGAGTAGCTGTAAGAAAAGCAGATCGAAGCGTTGCTTTGGTTTACTTGTAATAAGGTACATCAAATGAAGACTAATGGTTATATGAGTGCCTGGCAAATTGGAATTGATTACATTTTTAAAGAAAGCGTTATCTGGGATCTATGATCGCTGTTCTGGAAATGAACAGCTGGTGTATCAAAAGCGTACAATATCTTTTCCCTGGATTTTATAACGCATTGATTTGAATGTCAATAATTAAACGGCATTTGCATTGATTTTTGCAAGTTGTCATTGCGCCGTTTCCCGGGCTGTTGTGTGGCTCATAAAATCAATTCCAATGATCAAAAATTATTTTAAAACCGCGTTCAGGAGTTTACTTCGTAACAGGAATTACACCGCGCTCAACATTGCTGGGTTATCAGTTGGCATAGCCGTTTGTATGATGATCTTTTTTGTTATACAATTTCATACAAGCTTTGATAATTTTCACGCAAAGAAAGATCGAATCAATCGGGTGTTAACCGAGTATCATCATGCCGATGCAGCAAATGTTCATTATGGGCAAGACATTCCTTTTCCAATGCCTGCAAATCTGAAAACGGCTTTTCCGCAAATAGAGCAGGTAGCGCCGATCTATGCAAGCCACAATGATGAATTACAGGTACTTGATGACAACGGAAGCTCTGTAAAGAATTTTAAAGAACAGAATGGTGTCTTTTATACTGCGCCTTCCTTCTTCAATATATTTGATTTTCCCCTGCTTGCAGGTTCATACGCCTCCTTAAAAGATCCGAACAATGTATTGCTTACAAAAGAGATCGCAGACACTTATTTCGGTGACTGGAAAACAGCTATGGGCAAAACCATAAAACTAACAGGTTCTTATAGAATAGATGCAGGATTGTTTCAGTTTCCACCCATAGCGCTGAAAGTTACAGGCATTCTTGCCACTATACCGGCCAATACAGATTTTCAGCTGAAACTGGTGGTAGCTTTCGGAACAGATTTTACAGGCGATGTACTGACCGGCTTACAAAATCCTGATTGGGGTCAGTCATCACCCGATTTTGGGTGTTATGTTTTATTGCCGCCGAATATGCCTGCCGGCGATTTTAATCAACAATTACGGGCATACTCCCGAAAGATGGCATCGTCTGACAATAAGGATTGCCAGATCGTACAACCGTTAAGTGAGGTGCATTATGACACGCAAACAGGCAATTACAGCCACAAAACGATCAGCCGGGAACTGCTCAATGTGTTATGGCTGATTGCAGCATTCATTCTGTCAATTGCCTGCGTGAATTTTATTAACCTATCCACTGCACAAGCTGTTAACCGGGCAAAGGAAGTTGGTGTAAGAAAGGTTTTGGGAAGTAATAATGCTCAATTGCAGATCCAGTTCATCATCGAAACATTTTTGATAGTAACAGGTGCTGTCGTGCTTTCCGTTGTTATTATAACGCTTGCATTGCCTTTTATAAATCAACTTTTAGAACTTTCGTTGACATTCAGCCTGCTGAACGATCCTTCGATCATTATATTTCTTGTGACAGTAGTATTTATAGTAACCGCCCTTGCCGGTTTCTATCCTTCAATTGTTTTGTCGCGTTTCAATCCTGTAAATGCTTTAAAAAACAAGCTCACAGTAAATACTACAAAGGGATTTTCATTACGAAGAGGATTGGTGATATTTCAGTTCATCATTGCACAGGCGTTGATCATTGGAACGCTCATCATTGTAAAGCAAATGAATTATCTAATGGATCAGCCTTTAGGCTTTGATAAAGATGCTATAGTAAATGTTCCTTTCCGCCCGTATAATACGGGTGGTAAGCTGACGGATTATTTAAGGCAACAGTTCCTGTCGGTCAACGGGGTGCAGGCAGTAAGCTTCAGTTCCAACACCCCGGTTGATGATGATAATAATATGTTGAGCAAATTCAGATTTAATAATGCAACCAAAGAAACAGATTTTGATGCTATTCTCAAATACGCAGACCATGAGTATGCACCGACTTATAAATTATCACTGGTTGCAGGAAGAAATTTACAGCCATCGGATATGGTTAAGGAATTTTTAGTAAACGAATCGCTCCTTAGGAGTTTGGGAATTAAGGATCCTGGAGAAATATTGAATAAAGACATCAGTATGTGGAACGACAAATTGAAAGGACCTGTTGTTGGCGTATTGAAGGATTTTAATGACAGATCTTTTCACCATGGGCTTGCTCCACTGATCATAACCACGAACGTAACTATGTACCGCCAGATCGGAATAAAACTGGCGACGACAAACATTGCCTCCACCATGCAGGCTGTTAAAAAGGTATGGGAGCAAACATTTCCCGATTTTGTGTATGAATACAGGTTCCTTGATGATAAAATTGAGGGTTTTTACAAACAGGAAAATCAGTTAGCGCAGCTGTATAAAATATTTGCGGCCATTGCGATCTTCCTTAGTTGTCTTGGATTGTATGGTTTGGCGTCATTCATGGCAGTGCAGCGAATAAAAGAAGTTGGTATTCGTAAAGTACTTGGTGCTACGTCAGGCATTATTGTTTATTTGTTTTCAAAAGAATTTATCATCCTGATCGCAATTGCTTTTATGATTGCAACACCCATTGCATGGTATTATATGCACCAATGGTTGCAGAACTATGCTTATCGCGTTGATATTGGTTGGTGGGTGTTTGCCGCAGGCGGACTTGTGGCAATACTGATTGCACTGGCAACCATAAGTTTCCAGGCAATAAAAGCGGCGTTGGCCAATCCGGTGAAAAGTTTGAGGGTGGAGTAGGAGAGAATTGTCTGGTCGATTGATAGCGGGATCGGGAGTTGAACCCGTATAAACAAAAAAGGTCTCACTTTCGTGAGACCCTTCTTGCAATGTCCTTAATTTTTTATCAGTTTCACTATTACTCTTTCAGCGCCCTGCACTATTTCTGCAAAGTAAACACCCGGCTTAAAGTTATGGCCGATTTTTATATTGCCACTGGAGGCAAGACCAGTTCCTTTTTCAACCAGTTTACCCTGTATATCCGTAATCGTAATTGTAACCGGTTTACCGGTGCCATTCCATTGCAGGTTGGTGAATTGGGTAAATGCGTTTGGAAAAGCTTTCGCATTTAATTTAGCAGATCCTTGTTCCGTAGTAACAAGCGTTTTCTCCGCAGGAATGGCAGACATGGTGATAATGGAAGGTGTTTGTTCATATTTGATGGTGGCGTAATCGCTGGAGCTGCCGATGCCTTGGCTGACTCCCGTTACATACACATTGCCGGCATTGTCTACAGCAATATCTGTTGCTCCATCAGCTCCTGCAGCCGGTCCGTCGTACCTGGCCAGCCATTGCTGTATACCTGCTGCATTATACTTAATGGTGGCGAAGTCTGCCAAGAGAGATATGCTGGTACTGCTGTTTCCTGTTACATACACATTACCCAGGGCATCGAGTGCCAATGCACTTGCTGCATCAAAGTTACCGCCGTCGTATGTTGCCACCCACTGTTGTGCGCCCGCTGAATTGTACTTTAGCGTAGCATAATTGCCCGCATTGGACCCTGTTATAAACACATTGCCGGAAGCATCTATGGCTATATCGTTGGCGGGTGAGCCGGTTCCTTCGAATTTGGCTGTCCACTGCTTAGCACCAACAGGATTGTATTTAATGGTGGTAAAGCCTTTTACTCCGTTGCTGCCAGTGCCGGCGCCCGTAACATATACATAACCCCGTGCATCTATAGCTATGGCCTGGGCCTGATCGGCACCGTTACCCGGGCCGTTGTACCTGACCACCCATAGTTGATTTCCATTGGCATCGTATTTAATAGTTGCATAATCGTCGCCTGTTGCACCACCAAAACTTTGTCCTGTTACATATACATTGCCAGCATTGTCAACGGCAATGGCTGTTGGCCGGTCAACGCCGTTACCGGGACCATTGTAGCGTTTCACCCATTTTGTATTTCCATCTTTATCGTACTTAATGGTGGCGTAATCGCCGGTTGGTTCAAATTCACCAGGAGTGTTCACACTCCTGCCTGTTACATATACATTACCGTTTTCATCTACTGCAATGGCGGTTGCCTCATCTAAAGAATGGCCGGGGCCATCATACCTTTTTACCCATTGCGTGGCTCCATCTATGCCGTATTTAACGGTGGCATAGTCGCCCCCATCACTGGTTCCCGTTACATACACATTTCCTTTGGTATCTACTGCTATATCCCTGGCAACGTCGGGACCAATGCTGAAACCATTGAATGTTTTTTTCCAGATCCTGTTTGCATTTTCGTCATACTTATAAGTGGTATAATCCAGCCCGGTATTGAGCCTGGAGATACCACCTGTTACATACACGTTGCCGGCCGTATCCAATGCAAGGGCATATGCGGCATCGGCGCCTCCTTTTATCTGGTCGTTTACGCCGTTAAATCTTTGTACCCATTTTTGCATGCCATCAGCGTCGTACTTAATAGTGGCATAATCATAATAACCAGACTCATCGAGTTTGCTCATGCCGGTGATATATACGTTGCCATTCTTATCTACACCTATGGCGCTTGCCCTGTCTAAACCGTTTCCGGGGTCGTTGTAGGTTGCTACCCATTGCTGCACTCCGTTTGTATTGTATTTGATGGTAGCATAATCTATTTCATCCTGGTATGGTGAACGTCGCATGGAGATACCGCCTGTGATATATACATTGCCGGCTGCGTCTACCACAAGGTCACTGGCTGCTCCGCCCAGCGGATTGCCGGGGCCATCATATATGGATTCCCACTGCAGTATGCCTGCTGTATTATATTTAATGGTTACATAGACATTGTCAGGATCATCATCAGGAGGTCCGCTTTTCACGGTTATATACACATTACCTGAAGTATCTAAGGCAAAAGCATTTGCGTCGTCGTACCATGCCTGGTTATAAAACGCTGCCCATTGCTGCTGGCCCGATGGATTGTATTTAATGGTGAGGACATCGGTTTCGTCAAATTCGCCAATGTTAGCGATGCCTGTTACATACACATTACCACTATGATCGAGGGCCACGGCTTTTCCCCCGTCATAACTATTTACAGGCCCGTTATACCGGTTTATCCATTCCTGATTACCATCAGCGTTGTATTTAATGGTAGTAAAATCTCCACGTGTTCCGATTCCTGTACTGGATCCTGTTACATATACATTTTCGTTTTTATCTACTGCAATGGCATTTGCCTCATCGAAAGAGTTCCCGGGGCCGTTATACCTTCTTACCCATTTTGTAAGTCCATCTTTATCGTATTTAATGATAGTAATGTCGCTGCCTGTACCGCTTCCGGTGCTATATCCTGTTACATATACATTTCCGTTTTTATCAACAGTTATGGCAGATGCATCATCTATGGAACTGTCGGGCCCATTGTACCGGTTTACCCATTCCTGATTACCGTCAGCATCGTATTTTATAGTAGTTATGTCTTTGTCAGTTCCGATCCCTGTACTCCAGCCTGTTATATAGATATTGCCACTGCTGTCTGTTGTTATGGCCTTTGCTACATCGCTACCATTAGCGGGGCCGTTATACCTTTTTACCCATTGTATATCACCATTATCGTCATATTTAATAGTGGCCCAGTTAGTGCCGGAAGATTTGATATCGCCATCGCCAAGACCGGTTACAATAACATTCCCATTATCGTCCACTATCAACCCATTTGCCTTGTCCATAACATTCGCGTCTCCATTTTGACGTTTTACCCATTTTTCAGTAACCTGGGTAAAACCTACAGTTGTAGTAAAAAGATAGCCGGCAAGAAATAGTAATTTCCTGAAGAGTAGCATTTTCTTCATAACCTATGTATGTATTTGAGTGTTAAATAATCAAATTCAGAATTATGTATTAAAAAACTCAGTACATAGGAAATTTGGAGAATTTAGATAGAGGGGGAGGGAGGAAATAGAAGCTGTTAAATACTTACTTTAAGTTACACTAAATTTGATAATCCCAATGGCTTTTGGAGATTTTTCTTTTAAGGCAATTGATATTCGATTGCTATTGAGAGTTAGTCAGGGTATGATCGAGCGGCTGCGGCTCAAAATTTGGAAAATTGGTTTTCTTTTCGTGTGATCAAATAAAATCCCTGTCAATCCACATAATCCAATCGTCGCCCATTCCCCAAAGCTCTGGTTGTTCAGAAACCTTTTCATGATAACCTTCGGGCAAAAAGTCTAACCAACTAATTAAGGATTTAATAGCTTTTTCACAGGAATTGGACGACCCGTGAATGTATGCCTTCGAGTATAACGCTAATGGAGAACTTTTGTATTGCCTGGACATGAACGATAGTGAATCAACACGCATTGATTATATTTACGATCTTGAAAACAAGGAAGCTTTCCGGTCTTTTGGTGACATAACACAACCATCAGAGCTGATGTAATGGATCGGTTCCAGGAGGTCAAAATACTTATAGAGTAATAAATTACAAGGAATAAATAATTTAAGGTAGTAAACCGCTTCTTTATGGATAGTCAAATAGCTGATGGTGCTTATACCAGGTTGATTACGGCCTTGCAGAAAAATGAGCTGCATAGATATTTAATAGGTGAGGGTGCCTATAAATTCGTCAACCCATTTGTGGAAGAGCCAACAGATATTGCATCCATATTCATTTCGGGATTCAATCAATATGTATTAAATCATGATCCTGCTGTACTAAAAATGCAAATAAATGCTGCCATACTAATTCTCCTGAACAGTCCTGAAGGGTGTTGGTGGACCATCCGGCTGATTAAGTCATACCTTTTTCAATTTAAAGCAGGCGCCTTAAAGTTTGAAATACCTGTATCGGATTTGCTTCCGTCTATCAGAACATCCCTGATCAATCATAAAACGCAATTGTTGAATAACAAGGCGTTCACAGGCTGGAGATTCGACAGAGGTTTATGGGGCCAGATCGAGATAGATATAAACGAGATTAATTCAACACTGGCAGACAAAGGACGTTTCCAGATTTGATACTTGGGTTCGCAAGCTTCAATTGGTTAAGCGTAGACCTCGTCAATTTTATCTTTATTTTTTATTTTAATATGGGCTGCTGGCTTCAATATTGATTGGGTATATGTATGAAAAGCATCCTTTTATTGCCCCTTATCGCCTTGCTGCTGCCGGCTACCGTACAGGCTCAGCAGGCGACCGGCCGATTAGATATAAAACTCAACAAAAACATCTTTCAACCCGGCGATTCATTACTTGTAACAGTGGATTATAAAGATGGCGGTGGCCAACTACTGAACCAATCTCTGGCAACAATGGAGCTGGTGATTGAGAACGAAGAGGGCCGGCGCACCCGCCTCCGCTGGCCGGTGATCGAAGGGCGAGCTTCTGGTAAAATTTTCTTACCCGATTCGTTGCCCCTTGGCAAATACACGTTGCTGGCGGGCTTGCAGCAACGATTTTTCGAGGTAATTGGCCAGATAAAAGACGCCGGAAACATCGGCAGTATACAAGCGATGCTTCTCACCAAAACTGGCGATTGGGACGAGCAGAAAGTAACTGTGGCGCCGGACGGCACCTTCGCTATCCGTAACTGGCTGTTTGAAAACAATGCATTGTTAGCTTTCCAGCGAACAAAAGACAATAACCAGCCGCTGAATATCAGCATCAGCAGTCAACTTGATTCCAGCTATGAACCCCTGGCCGTTGCAGGCAGGACATTTTACATAGGTAACCCGCCAGCAGTGGTGCGGCCAATCCTGAACAAGCCTGTTGAAACCCCGGAAGCGCTTTTTGCAGACCGCGGTACTACGCTGCCGGCGGTGATCGTAAGGAGTACCGCCAAAACCCGGGCGCAGCAATTTAATGAAGAACATGTCAGCGGCTTGTTCCGGTCAGGAGACGAGCGGTTGATTAGTATTATGGATGATCCCAGTGCGATCGGTTTTCCCAATGTTTTCAACTACTTGCAAGGCAGGGTTGCGGGGTTGCAAATAGCATCAACAGGTGCTGCCACATGGCGTGGCAGTGGGGTAACATTCTTTCTGGATGAAGTAAGGGTGTCCGCCCAACAGATCGCCAATATACCCATGACAGACATTGCAATTGTAAAAGCGTATCCCCCACCTTTCACTGGTGCTTTTGGTGGTGGCGGCGCGATTGCAGTTTATACCCGTCGGGGTGGCGAAGCGAATTACCTACCCGCCAACAGGCAGGTGTTTAAAGTACGAGGCTACACGCCATCTGCAATAGCGTTGGACATGAATAAGCTAAGTTTGTAATTATAGGATCAGGTTCAATTTTTCTGCCACTGCAGGTGTCCAAGGTCTCCGACGCAGTCGACCAGAGTATTTTTTTGATGTCGGCTCGCTTGAAAACGTTCAAAAAGCAACTGAATAATATCATGCTTACTTCTGAAAGACAACATTATTGAAGTTGATTTCCAAGTAAGTTATAAAATTGAATTAGTATTACAATACATTAGATTTCAGGTATGCCGCAAGACCTGAGATATTGAAAAGTTTGGTCATAAAGACTTTTTGGTCTTGTTGCATCAAAATCGTCACCGTTTGGAACTAAGATGATTAACCCCTGTCTAGCTCTTGTTAGTAAAACTCTGTAATCCAGCAATGCGGAATGCTTATGATATGTATATGAAACTGGCCGACATCTTCCGTTACTGCACCTGTAAAGAGCAGGCATTTAAAAGGCTGGCGACGGATATGAATCCAACTCCAAATAAAAAAGGCCTCACTTTCGTGAAGCCTTTTTCTAGTAGCGGGATCGGGAGTTGAACCCGGGTCCGCCAGCCGGCGGATATGAATCCCACCCCAAATAAAAAAGGCCTCACTTTCGTGAAGCCT
>NZ_JAFIQX010000019.1 GCF_017356035.1 Longitalea luteola
AAGCTTATTGCGGTTGGCCCAGCATGCGCCGTTTTGGCTGGCCCGCTATCCTCCGTAATGGGTGGCCCATTGACTTCCGTATTAGACAGAACCTGGCCCCTTTTGTAATTTTCATGGATCCCAACACTTATTTTTCGGGCAATCCGGGATTACAGCCATCCATCGGCGATAATATAAACGTGAATTATACCTGGAAAAAGAAGATACTATCCATTGCATTAAGTTATGAAGCCGATCCCATCACCAATTTTTCTCCAAAGATCGACTCCATCACCAATAAAGAAACACTGGCTGCCGAAAATCAGGAAAACAGAAAGATGGTGACAATCAGTTTGTCTTTACCGGTTACCGTAACTAAATGGTGGAATATGCAACTGAACATCAATGGAAGTTTTCAGCAGATCAACGGATTTTATAATGAACAGTCGTTGCGTATCGAGAATAAGAATCTCTTTTTGTCGGGCCAGCAGACCTTTACATTGCCCAAAGATTTTTCATTATCGTTGTCCGGTTTCTATAACTCGGGCGGTTTATTTGGCATATACCGGTTCTCTCCCGTTGGTTCGCTGGATGCTGGCATTCAAAAAAAATTTGCCAGCAAAAAAACATCGTTACGGCTCAACTTCAGCAATATGCTGAATACGATGATTTATAAACCAGAGATCAATAAACCTGGTAAAAACCTGATTGCAACCGCTGAATTAACTTTTACCCGACCGGCCGTGAAATTTACCATTACCCGCACTTTTGGCAATGATCAGGTGAAGGGCAAAAGGAACCGGTCGGCAGGCAACGAAGAAGAAAAAGACAGGCTGAGACTTTAACGGCCCAACCGTTATCATTTTTGATAGCAATTTTTTGCGTTCACAAACATTCAGCAGAGAAATAATCACATCATTATTTTTTGCTTGTTTAACCTGCTGCTAATCGTACAGGGGGATACCAGTATGCAATTGGTAACTTTTCCTTTTTGCTGAAGCCCAATTTGATTAAAAGATTCCTTTAATGATAAAGACTGGCTATTCAATATTTTGATCGCTAGTTCATTTACAGTTGCCTTGCTCAAATGATCTACCGAATTGCCTGGGTCATTCAACCTGTAACAGTTTGCATTTATAACAAATAAAATGGGCAGTACGATGTGAATCTTATTCTTTTTGCAATAGCTAACATAGCGCCTGTCCCAGATCTTTAGCGGATCGGCAAGCAGGCTTTCAATGCGCCTTTTATAAACAGAATTTAAATTGCCTGAAATAAATGTGGACATCGATTTTGAAGAGAAACTTATTTCCAGAAAATGAATTCCGGTATAACAACTGTCTACAAAATTTTCGGAGTAAAATTGACGCTGTAAATATGTTGCCAGCACTGAGTCTGCAGGCTCAACCGTTTGCTTCTGTTGAGCCAGGGAGGCTGTAGCAATTAAATTCAAAATTAAGAACAAATAAACTTTCATGAAATGCTATTAGGGGTTATCGGGTTTCTTAAATGCTTCATTAACGTTAGCTAACGGCAAACAGGACTTAGAAATTATCTCGGACAAGCCTCAAGAGCAAAAATTTGGCCATTTTTAAAAAAACTCATTTTTATAGGCATTATACTACACATAGACGATAGACGACTAGCGGCATTATGAGGAACTTTACGAAGGGGATTTTACGAAGAAGAAAGAAAGCCTCAGTAAAGGATTAAGTATTCTAGCTAGTATATCATCCGACAGTTTGAGAATTTTTCTTTCAGTTTCTCACCAATTGTACCTCTTAGTTAGTTCTCCTGTTATGCAGCAGGCAAATGATCGGCACCATCGATGATCCAGTATTTTTCAGTTGCGGGTATTAACTCATAAAAATTATCATACTTACCTACCCAGTTATCCGGCACAAAATCTTCAAAAGATAAAGGTTCAGGAAAAAGAGAAAACAATTCCTTTTTATCAAAATCTACAAAAAGTGAAGGGAAAAGCTCGCCTTTTTCGTCCCAACTCTCAATAGGCAGACTTTCCCTAATCATCTCACTCAACTGTTCTTTAGTTACTACATGATCTTTTATTACCTTTTCATATGAAGACCAATTGTCGCTGTCCAGAATAGGAAAATCATCCCTCAAATCGTCACCATAGGCTGTATCATCATGTCCTAAACTATCAAAGACACTAGCCCACTTATTATAATCTAACACCCAATATTCCTTTTCTTGTAAATACCAGGTGTATTTATTTTTATACCTAACCAATACAATAATATCAACACTGTATTCCGGGCTTAAGCTCATAACAACAAGCATTTATTCATTATGACTATTAATACCTTCCCACCTCATGACGACTTGAACACGCCGGAGGAATAAAAGCCTTATCAAATACTATCTTTAAGTTCTAACATTTTACCTTTAACAGAACCTAATCCAATTAGATATCCATGATGGTTTTCAGCCAGGAACCAGTCATACTTCTTGGATACCACGTAATATTCAAAGGCGTTTAATTGACCTAAGATTTGTTGAATTGGCTCAATAAAACCTTCAAAAAGCCAATATTTGCTAGGATCACGGCTGGAATCACAGACAATAAACCAAACTTTCTCATCCTTATCAATAAGCAGATGTAAATACTTCCATGCATCATCATTAGGAAATTCCAGTGAAAACCTGTCACTTTTCAGATTATCCCACCACCAATTAAATCTGGTATTGGTATTTTTCTTAACAATAAACTTCGATTCTATTTTTTTAAAAACATCAGGCCAGTCATGAATACCAATAACATCAAACTTGTCATCCGTTATTTTCAAATCTTTCGCAGTAGCCAATAATCTTAATTTAATATGCAAATATTCTAACACTTTAGTTTCGTCCCTTTTTGCAGCAGCTAAAATATCAAATAAGTATGAATAGAAACATCCAATCAAAGATTCTTTAAACCTGCAAGTTATTGGTTCAGAGAGGTTTTAATACATTTTGGCGTGATCATGGCTATTGCTATTCTGTCTATACTACCGCAATGCGATAGCTGGCTTACCATATTTGCCTCTATTTTATTTGCCGGCCTACCAGCACTGGTTAGCCTTACGGCATTTATTTATTTCCCCTCCTTCTTTTGGAGTTTCTTGCCAAAACTAGAGGTAGTTTCTGGTGAACAAGAAAAATTGGCGAACCAGGCAGAAGAAACAACGAAGTGTAAACGCACCCAGTACCAGGCTCCTACACTAATTATCATACATTACGTCAATTCTAAAATTAGCAACACGCCTTTACTACCTGCAAATGATCAATCGGCAGCACTCCTTAATAAGCTCTATGGCTCAGACAAAGACAATTTAAAACAGAACATTTCCAGGTTGTATAAACTATCCAGTCTTTCGGCTAAAGAGCGGGCTGAAATACTTAAAGGAGTTGAAAATGCAAGAGTTTTTTTTAAAGACACAGGAAACGTCGGCGTTTTTAAAAACCCGGATGAACTTGAAATGAAATTGAGACAATAATTTGAACTTAAATTCTCGTATTATTCTCTGATTTTCAGGTTTCTAATACTCAGGAATTTGTGGTATTTTTAGGGTATGGAAGGTGGAAAAGATATTGGCATTCTGTTTCCAAAGTATGCATTTTGGGACGTAGACCCGGATAAATTGGATTTATCACGGGATAGGAACTTTATTATTTCCCGGATCTTCGAAAGGGGAAAGCTCGATGATGTCCTTTCATTTATTGTGATTTATGGAAAAGATGAGGCTGGTGCAATTTTACAGAACAATAAGTACCTGAGCAGGAAAGGGCTTTTTCTTGCCCACGCTTTATTAGGATTACCATTACAAGATTTTAAGGCCTATGCTTCACTTAAACACAATTGACCTTCCACTTTTTCAAGTCCTGACAGATTTTTCAACGCTACCAGAATTATCCCCTTTTTCACTGGTTGGTGGTACGGCCCTTTCACTACAAATTGGCCATCGTAAATCAGATGATCTTGATTTTTTTACCGATCGGTCTTTCGATATCCTGGACGTAAAAACAGCCATTTTACAGTATAACCCGGATGTAGTTTTCTTAAATGAAACCAGGAATGGAATGAGTTTTACCCTTCCCCTGCCCGGTCGACCAGATGATTTCCGGAAACTTGATATATATAACTGGGCCGTAAAGTTTATCCGCCCCGCCACTGTTGAAGGAGAAATCCGCCTTGCAAGTCTTGAAGATATTGCAGCCTTTAAACTTGATGCTATTTGCCACAGAAAGGAAAAGAAAGATTTTGTTGACATAGCTGTTTTACTTGAAAAATTCTCTTTTGGGCAAATGATGGAATTTTATCAAGAAAAGTTTCCAATGAATGACAAAAGCATTGTATTATCAAATATAGTCGATACGGAAGGGTTAGAAAATTCTGTAGAACCAGTTATGTTAATAGAATTAACCCCGACTTTGGCAATTCAACAAATTGAACAAAAAGTAAAGGAGTATTCGCAATCACAAATCGATAAAAAAGCTCAGTTAGAACAAGAGCGTTTTAAGAAAATTGCCGACCTGCTGGAAAAACGCAAGGAACGGGATCAAAACATAGAAAAAAATCGTAAAGAGCAGGATGCTGTAAAAAGTGAAAAGAAGCCTGCGAGTAAAAAAAAGAAATCTCGTAATTAATGCAAATTCTACATACTTACGAAGTATATAAAAAGCAATTAGTAAATATCCGTAACAACAATGGATGGGGAAAGCCCATTGTACTAAAGCAATTCAGAAAATAGTACTCAGGTTTTACAGAAGACGAAATCAATATTCTTAAATCATTTTTAAGAGACAATGAGAAAAAATGGTTTGTAGCAGGTTTGCTTGATGTTCTTGATACTTTTCCTATAGAACTTTTGAAGCCAATGATCAATGCCGCTGTGGATGAACGCGATCCCAGCTTTAATAATGAGTTTATACGCCCATGCAGGAGGGTATTTGATTATGTTGAAATTCAACAAATTTTACTTGACATTTTTCAAACTGGTGATAAGAAGAAAAAAATTGGCGTTATAAATGCTCTTTACTGGGCACGACTAACAGTATATACAATGACGGTATATACACTCAACGAAGATGAAACATATCAAACCAAAAAAAGTAAAGGCTACGATGTTTTCCGGTGGGAACCCGAGTCAGAGGCGTTCGATGACGAATTTATAGAAGATTTGGACGTTTACGAAAGAGAGTTCCCAAGACAAATTGCCGCTTACCAAAGGCAAAAAGAGATCCTAATGTCAGAATTCTTTATTACTGATGATCTTGAACTAAAATATAATATTAGTCTTCAACTACCTAAAGAAATTGATGATTATCCAATTCAAATACAAGATTTAGCAAAGAAATACTTATTGGAAAACAAGAAGCAAAATATACCAACTAACGCCATGGAGCTTGAAACTGCGTTAAAGCGGAAAGCAAATTAGTGTAATGATTTTTTTTAACTAAATATACCCAGCAATAATATAAGCCAATGGCTATACTAATAAAAATAGAAGGTAATGAACTGTATTTGTACATGAATGGAAATCTCATATATAAACGCTGGCTTAACACTGGCCAATCAAAAATATTTGATATTATGGCCTATGATAAATATACGCTGGCAAGTATTAGAGACTTAGAATATGAAAACCCTGGCGAACTCATTTCAATAAAGGCAATACTAAAACTTAAATCAACAGAAGCGGGTGGTCGACAAACTGGATTTATTAGTGGTTATAGACCAAACCATGTTTTTGAATCGGACAAATATTAGAGACCTTTATTGGGGACATAATACTTGAAGGCAAAGCACTTTTTGAACCGGGAGAAGAAGGAGAAGTAACAGTTCGATTTTTAATTAACCAACCTATTGAAAAACACTTGAATAAAGGGCGGATCTGGTGGATACACGAAGGCACCAGACAAATTGGACAAGCTGAAATAATTTGACGCCCAATTTATAATATTAGTCAAATGAATTTATCCGAATACCTTCAATTAGGTAATCCATCGAAGGCTTCAAAAAAATAAAACAGCAAAGTGAAAAGTTATGGGAGAAGGTTGAACTAGAAGAATGTTGGGGATATCAGATCCAGGAAGGAAGTAAATGGAAGAAAGGTCTATAAACCCTCCAACAGATCAATAACTAACAAATCAAGCTTAAGGCTATATTCCGAGAGTGTTTCGACATCCCAACGACGAATTATTTGTTCTGCAACTATTGGACTGCTGGTCGGCACAATATTATCAGATAATCCGAAAACGCACCCATAAAGTGCAGTAAAAACAGCCATGCCTAAAAAGCAAAAAACCTGCAAATCATTGATTTTGCAGGTTTTATTACTTTAAGTTTATCTCATTTAACTGAGCCGAGCGGAGAGAGAGGGTCTCTTACCCCGCACGTTGTAATTTAGTAACCAGTTATTTACAAAGGACGATTTCAAGACACTCACTGTTTCACTCACCACTTATTATTGATCCACCTCAACGCAAATTCAGTTACAAATATAGCTTATTAAAATCAGATGCTTATTATACGCAAGTTTAAGCATTCGCTCCTATCATAAACATGTTTACGATACACATAAAATACAAAAACAAATAAGAATACTGTTCTCCGTTGCAATACACGTACAAATATCATCTGCATTTACCGTGTTAGCCTTAGTCCCTGCGAGACTCATTTCTTGGGTATTACGTTAGCATTATCTTAATAAATTGCAAAGATCTCTATATTACGAGTCTGTCCTTGCATTGTAGAAAAAATTCTTATACTTTAGACATCGCGATGAATAAGTTTTCCTTCAAGAACTACCCACCGGGAATTCTGGTTCTTCTAATCTGCCTGATTGTTGCCATTAAATTTGGATTGCACGAGTTAGGAATTTTTTTTCTTCATCAACAAGGAGATTCATTGCTTGCTATTTTGATCTATATACTATTAGCAGCCAGTTCAGTAACAACGCTGTTAGGATTTATTAACAGGCATGTTATGTGGAATTGGCTACTTAACATACTGGGCCTGTGCGACCTCCGTGGCGCCTATAAAGGTTACATAATATCCTCCTACTACGAGAACGATGATCCTGCACAACCACATATAAAGTTATTCTGTAAAATTAACGTTGCTCAACCTCGGAGATGAAGTACTGGCAACGGCATTATTAGACCGCTTACTGTTCCAGTGTGAAGTGATTAACCTGTCCGGTAAGAGCTACCGGTTGGAAAACAGGAAAACAATTTTTGAAGACTAAATCAATGCCCTTATTTTTGACACCGCTCTGCACTCTTGTTGCCAATTTTTGTGTATGGTTGTTGCCAAAAGTTCTGAGATCACCTACCGCCAATTTATCCTGGTACATCGGAAAAGAAATCCACTTTGACCCGGGCGCGGAATTGATCCTGGAGATAACTCCTTAATTCATTGACATCACTTACCTCAATATTCATACTCCTCAATTTTTAAACAATGCAAAACAATGACACGAACACCCCCTACCGCAGACGATGTTTGATCACCTTAGGCTGCTGCACATTGTTTTTTTCGGATAACCGCTTCTTATATTCAGTCACGGCCCCGAGATCCGTTTGATCCTTCTTTATAGGCTGAGTAGTTCCGTCGTTATTTTTTAACTGGTTGTTCTGCGTTTGCTGATTAGGCAGCGCATCGGCGTGCTTTACCCGCTGCTGGCGGGGTGAAGGATCCGCCTTCTGAACGGATGAAACGGTTGGACTTATAGTAATTGTAACACCCTGCGTCAGCGCCCGTTGCAACTTTTTGAATAAGCGCACGACCAGGTTGGGATAAAGCCTTTGCTCCAAATCATTAATTTGACCTTTTAGCATTCTCATGGTGGATTTTTCGTTACTGGTCAGCACCTGGTATCTAAACCCATCCCGGAGTGATTCCATATGTTTTAGTTTCTCTTCAAGAAAATGTCGCTTACTGATAAAGTTGGAATCCCGGAATAGGTTCTTCAATTCATCCTCGCGCTTATTCCAGAATTCCATGCCCCTGGCGATTCTATCCATTTCGACAATCATAGTTATAAAGTACTTCGGTGCTGTAGCCTTTTTCTACTTGCAATTCAAGGGAAACAGGCTTTCTATCAAGGGTGAAAACATCAAAACAACCAACGGGTATATTGGGCGTTATAAAAAGCTGTTCATCTTCGCCGTCCTTCCCGAGAAATTTCGCTAACTGAAGGTTGCCTCTTTCAATGTTTTGATACAAGCGATTGGCATGTTCCTCAATTATCAAGTCCATAATCCGGTAATTGGTACCAACTTTTTGCACGTCAAAACCATAATTCTCATGAAACGTGCGTTCCTTCATCCGGCCATTCGGCAAAATAGTACTGGGATAAAGTTGATCCCAAGCCTTGTATTGGCTTCCGTTTTGATTCGCGTAGGTATTGTTACCAATACCAATAATATGGAGGTCATAAGATTCTTTGCTGCTCATTTTACAATCAAAAGCAGATCCGAAATTTCCCTCGTCCACCTGCGCAGCAAATTCTACGAGATAGACGAAGGCACGAAAAAAAAGGTTTATGATTATTTAATGGTGATGGCGCAACTCTGTAAAAAAATTTAGCTGTTTTATTGCCTACCAAACACGGCAATGCACATTAATTTAGATCATCGTAGCTTGGATTTACTGCAAGTTATTAAGCCCTTAGATATAAACGAAGATCAAGCACTATTGTGTTTAACGAACACAATTTATGCAGTAATAAAATGCCATAATGTTCACTTAAGTGTGAACACTCATTTCAAGATCTTTTTTGCAATTTCTTCTGCTTTTTTTGTGTCAAAACAGTTATTATCGGGTTTATAAGATAAGCATCATACCAAAACTTAATCGCTCTTGTACCGGTCATTGACCGAAATCAATTTATTTGTCTTATCTGAAACCGATACAACAGAAAATTTGCAAAGAAATTGCGTTGTTTTTTGATGCTTTCAATAACTTTCTCGAAGTTGGATTAATAAAACATCCTTCCTTCTTCAAAATCATTAGTTAATTTTAAATCAGCACCGAATTTTTTGGATTTGCTAGACTCATCTCTATTGATTTAATTGCGTCCCACTAATCATTTACCAACTTCGTGACAGTACATAACGGTACTGACGGTCCGCTCCAAAAAGGCTTCGCGATGGTTCGCTCTAAGTGTGCGCGCTACACATACGTAGCTGCTACGCTATATATATTATTAACATCAAGACATTTTCTATTTATCATTCAGCAACAAACTGGTGTGCCATGCATACATGCTGCACTTCGTTGCAAAAAACTTTAACCGATGAATGCGGGATTTACCGACTACCAAATACAGCAATTCAAGAACGGCGACCAAATCATTTTCGAGAAACTCTTTGATCACTACTATCCAAAAATTGAATTTTTCTGCTGGCGGATAACGAACAACCAGCAAGAGGCGCAGGACATATCCCTATCTGTGTTGTACAAACTATGGGCTGGTCGGAAAAAGTTTGACTCACAAAATTACGTTTACCATTTTTTATACACCACAGCCAGAAACGCTTGCATTGATTATCTGAGAAAGCAAAAACTCCAAAGGGATTGGTTAAAGGAAATGATAAAACTTCCCACTGAACAACAGGAAAAATCTCAAGAGCTGGGTGCAGAACTTATGGAAATTCTTCGCGAGGAACTCGATCAACTTCCGGATCGTCCCCGGGAAGTTTTTAAGCTCTCTTTTTTTGATGGTCTTAATATACAGGAGATTGCCGGACAGTTGGGTATTTCAGAAAATAGTGTGAGCGTTAATAAGCATAAGGCCATACAATTGCTAAAGACTGCCCTGTTTAACCGAAATGAGTTTCTCCTCGCCCTAATCGTGAGTCTTGCATGTAATCTTCCCAACTAAAAAATATTTTGAAAAAAAATTAATATCTCGGCTATCCGTCCGTATCCCATACGGAGCGGCTCAACAAGCGATACCATTGAACACATAATAATACTCTAACCATTGAACCATGAGACAGAATCACCTTGCATGGCTGTTCGTCAAGCAACAAAGAAACCAATTAACGCCAGAGGAAGAACTGGAGTTAAATGAGTGGCTGGATGCTGCACCCTCTAACCGCGAGTGTTATAATTTATATACCGACCGTGAGTTTGTAAAGGCAGAATTGGCTGATTATATGAGTATCAATGTGGGAGCTGCGAAACAAAAGGTCTTTGGAAAAATCCGAAAGCGGCGGCGAATAAAAAATGCGATCTATGCCAGTCCTTTTATTATTGTAATAGCAGTAGTGACATACCTTTTATGGCATGGGCAGGAACATAAAGCCGGCAAGGAAACAGTAGTAAAAAAAGAAAACGCCGGCAAATCCGAAATGAAAATGGACTCCGCCAAAATCTATTTGGCCATAGGAGATTCCATCCTGGAGATTCAGGGCGCCAAAGACGGAATACTTGTACACAACGATAGCCAGCAGGTGACGAAAAAAGGTAAGCTGATCGCTTATAAGGGTTCTTCTTCATCGAATGCGATCAAACTCGTGACCTCTTGGGGAAGCCAATGCCAGCTTCAATTACCTGACGGCAGTCGGATTTGGCTGAATGCGCTTTCTTCTGTTCGCTATCCCGCTGAAAGCAGTACGCTTACCCGTAGTGTGCAACTAGAGGGAGAAGGCTATTGTGAGATCCAAAGCGACCAATCCAAACCTTTTGGGGTCATGGTAAATAACAATACTGAAGTGCAAGTGTTGGGAACCAAGTTCAATATTAACGCCTACCGGAACGAAGGAAGAGTGAAAGCAACGCTTCTAGAAGGTCAAATAAAAATTGTGCGGGGAAAGGAGCAAAAAATACTCAAACCGGGCGAGTCGGCTTCAGTGCGGCCGTCGAAACAAATCGAAGTGTTTAAGGATAGCACGATAGAGAAATCCATCGCATGGAAAGACGATAAGTTTTTTGACTTTGATGACGAAAGCATGAGCTCCATCATTCGGCAGTTGGAGCGTTGGTATAATGTCACAATTAATTTCAAAGATGCCGCCAATGACGTTTATACGGGTATGATTAAGCGCGATCAACCTGTTGAGGCCGCACTAAAAGCAATATTTGAGGATAAGGTTCAGATTATAAACAGGAATAGAGTAATAACCTTGATTCCCGTAAATAATAAACAAACGCAATAACAAACGATAAAAGCTTTCGGGCTTCATTAATCATTAACCTTCTCCTATTGTCAAGACCTGGTAATGTGGACGAGCGGCGCTATCGTTGCGGCCATGAGATTACTCGTGGTCCGCAGCTGATAGTGAAATAGTAAAAGAACCTATTCGTACGCCATAAAAATCCAAGGCAAAGGCGATCGATCGTTTGTGCCTGGTTAAGGTGACGTCGTAACCAATCAATAACTGACAGTAGCTATGAGAGCAAACATTGTTTTTGTTTTTATTTTCTTCCTTGTTCTACGTCCGGCTTCCCTACAGGCGCAAAACAAGATCAACATCCAGGAGAAAGACATTTCGCCGAAAAAAGCCTTTAAAATGATTTTCGAACAGAGCGGCGGCTATGAATATTTCTACAATAAAAAAGTATTAAAAAAAGGGCATAATCTTTCTCTTTCGTTAAATAATGCCAATCTGGAAGATGCTTTAAAAGTTGTATGTACCGATCAACCGTTCACTTGCGTCAAGAGAGAGGGCCGCTTTTACATAGAGGAAATAACCGTAACGCCCCGAATGGAAGACACATCATCCCGGATATCAGTGCGGGGATTCATCGTAAATGAGTACAACGAAGCGGTTTCAGGGATAAAAATCAGGGAAGTCGGGAACATCAATAACATCATCGTCTCTAGTCCTAATGGCCGCTTTTACTTAAATGGGGTAGATCCAACCGGCTTTCTCGAAGTATTCGGAGTATTTATTGATACAGTGTATGTACCGGTACAGAACCGGGGATTCATTCCTATCCTGGTCAAGTACAGGGGCAGCTTACCGGAGGTAACCATTCGGGCGAACACGGGTTACCAACACATTCAGGTGCCAAGAGCTACCGGTTCTTTTGGGATTCTGGGAGAAATGATCAATGGGTACGCCAATATCGTTCAAACGATGACCGGCAATTCCCTTGGCCTGCTTGGGGTCACAAATAAAACCGCGGGCATCAACCAACCTACTTATTTTACACTCGGCCCCCGTGTCACCATCCATGGCAACCCAGACCCGCTCTTGGTTCTCAATAATTTCGCCTACCAAGGCCGGATAACCGATATTAATCCCCAGGACATTGAAAGTATCGTCTTTTTAAAAGATGCCGCCGCTGCCGCTATCTGGGGCGCCCGGGCGGGCAACGGCGTGATCACCCTCACGACAAAAGCAGGTCAGTTCAAGCACTCCCCCCATTTTTCTTTTGATGCCTTTGCGACAGTGGGATCGGAGCCGGATGCTTACTATGGAAATGTTATGAGCGCGAACGATCGCATTGATGTGGATACTTATTGGTTCGGCCATCAAAATTATCGAGCCTTGGACAAACTGATCAGCCCGGCTTTTTCTCCTGTTGTTGAATTACTGATTAAAAATCGAAAAGGATCGGTTTCAGATGACCAATTAGAAGAAACACTCAAAGACTGGCGCTTGCAAGACAACAGAAAGGATAAGGAGACTTATTATTACCGAAAAAGCTATTTCCGCAACCTATCGCTTAACCTCTCTGGCGGAGGAAAGCAATTTGCCTACTTCGTTTCGGGTAGTTACCTGGACGGATTTCCGGAGCTCTACCACAGTTTTGAACAGCGAAAGACCGCGACCTTTTCTGGCCAGTACCAGCCCCATGAAAAAAAGTTCGGGCTTTCTACCAACATTTCCTATACCAATCACGAACAGAGAAACACCGATGCGGTTGTTGATGTGGTTCCCCCATACGCCCGGTTGGCAGATCAAAATGGGGATCCGCTCAGTTTTCCTTTTTTGCGACGTCAACCCTACATTGATACCATAGTGCCCAAACATAACCTGTTGCCATGGAACTATTATCCACTGAATGAATTTAGGTTAAGAGATAAGACGACGAAAGATGAAAACTTGCGCATACAATTTTCAGGAACGGCCAAAATCTTTAAAAAAATGCTCCCGGGCCTCGAAGCTTCTTTTTATACCCAGTACCAATTGGTGTCAGCCTCGATCAGGGACCTCAGGAATAAGCATAGCTATTATGTACGCGACATGGTGAATTCTTTTACCCAGCCAAGCGACAACAAACGGCCTATTGAATGGGGCCATATTTTAGAAAAAGTACAAAACAAGAATACCATTACCGATTATCGGTTTCAGTTGAATTATCTTAAAACCTGGTTTAATCAAAACCAGCTTACGTTAATTACCGGTACGGATAAAATGCGGGTAAAGGGTGAAGTGACCCCTAACCTGGTTTATAACTATGATGCAAGCCGCCCCAACGGGCAAACAAATGTGGATTACAATACCGCCTTTACGATGCTGTATAACTCATCGTCCCTGCAGAGAATTCCTACCGCGCCTCGCAGCCGTACCTTCCTCAACAGCTTCAGATCCTATTACGCCATTGGAAACGTGAGCCTGAAAAACCAATATCATTTCTCGGCCAGCGCCCGGATCGACCAATCCAATATGTTTGGTTCAAAATTCAAGGACAACACCATCCCGCTTTTCTCTTCTGGTTTTGCCTGGAACATTAGCTCAGCATCGTTTTATCAATGGCACCGGATTCTTGAAATTCTGAAATTCCGTGCGAGCATAGGAACTACGGGTAATGTGCCGGTGAATGTGGCGATGTACCCTTCCTATACAGAAGAAGGATATAATGCCAACGGTGACCGGATGGCCATTGCTAATAACCCACCGCTGGCCTCTACCAAATGGGAAAAAGTGCTCACGATGAATGTAGGGACTGACTTCCGGTTTAAAAACAATTTCCTTTCGGGTACTTTGGACTGGTACCGAAAAAATGCCCGCGATTTGTTGGCCTATCAGCCCTTTGATGCGACTACCGGTAATAGTTCTTTGACGGGGAATGTGGCGTCCATGCGTACAGATAATATAGACCTAACCGTGTACAGTCAGAACATCAATCGCAGATTTCAGTGGCACACTCGCTTTTTGTTCAGTTTTCTGAAAGAAAAGGTTACAGAGACTAAAGATCCGTTAAGGGAAGCATGGCAATATTGCGACCAACGATACCTGTCCATCGTACCGGGCAAACCCTTGTATGGCATTTACAGCTTTAGGTATGGCGGCACAGACACGGCAACTGGTAACCCCATCGGGTATCAGGATGGCAGCCACAGTTATGACTACAGTAGCATTGTCAAAAGCCGCGGATACAATACCCTACGGTACCATGGAAGGAGCAGCCCCGCCGTGTTTGGTAGTATCGGTAATGAATTTACCTGGCGTCAGTTCATGCTTTCCGTTTTGGTGACCTATAAGCTGGGTTATTTCTACAGGCGTCCTTCCATTGATTACGATGCCGTTTTTAAAGGTGCTTCGCCTCCGGGATCAGGCGATATAGAACAACGATGGCAGTTCCCGGGACAGAAAACGAATGTCCCTTCCATGATATATCCAAACAACAAAGACCGCGACTTTCTTTACAATTACTCAGAGGCGTTGATACAAAAAGCAGATCATTTTCGCCTATATAATATTGCATTCAGTTACGATATTAAAAAAGAACTGCTTGCCAGCTTAGGATTGGCAACTTGCACTTTATACATAAACGCCTCAAACTTGGGCATTCTTTGGAGAGCTGGAGATAAAAAAATTGACCCCGACCAAATCACCGGATACCCGGCTACAAAACAATTTTCCTTTGGAATTAAAGGTCATTTTAGATAATTCATTGCACACTATGAAACAGGTATCAATATACGTTATTTCGCTAATGATAGTCTTCATCTTCTCGTCGGGATGCACTGATAAAGACATGGGAGAAAATCCCGACTCAGAACTGGCGCCTATTTCTTCACTGGCTGACTTTCAGGCTTTACTCGATAACATGCCCCTTATGCAGGAAACGCCGGGTTTGAACGAGGTTTCAGCAAACGATTATTACCTGCCGGCCGATACAACAGGCTTATCCCTGGATCCGAACGAACGGAATGCTTACCTCTGGAAAGTAGACATCTTTGAAGGTCGTGGGGAGGTGGGTGACTGGAACGTATTATACAAGCAGATATTTCAAGCCAACACTGTTTTGGACCGCTTACCCCATATCGATCCGGCGGATACCTCTGTCGAACGAAATTACATTAAAGGCCGCGCCTTTTTTTACAGAGCTTATGCACTGTATCATGTGGTGTTGCAGTTTGCAAGCCTATTCGACAGTACCTCTACGACACTCGGCGTACCTATTCGGCTAACATCTGACCCAGAACCAAAGTCCACGCGCGCATTGGTAAGGATCGTCTATCGGCAAATCATTGAAGACTTGGAACAAGCCCGGCATCTAGTCCCTGGTAAAGTAGAAATCACAAAGAAAAACAGGCCCAGCCTTCCGGCGGTTTATGCAACACTGGCAAGGATTTATTTAAGCATGCGTGAATACAGAAAAGCCGGCCTGTATGCAGACAGTGCTTTACAACTCTACCCCACCCTGATCAACTTTAACAACATCTATCAATCTTCCTCCGATCCCTTTAGCGGACGCAATGATGAAGTGATTTATGACAGCCACCTGCTTTCCACAACGAGTATTTTGTTAAAGAATAAATGCTTTGTTGACTCCAACCTGTATCGGTCATACGAGAGTAATGACCTCCGCAAAACTGTTTTTTTCTCATTGAATACAGCAGGCCTGCCGGTTTTACGCTTCAATTACACCGGCACTGAATTCAAATTTAGTGGGCTCGCTACAGACGAATTGTACCTAATCAGGGCGGAAGCATACGCCTTTGCTGGAAATATAATGGAGGCAATGACGGACTTGAATAAACTACGAGAGAACCGCTATATAAGCCCTGTTTCTCCGCTTGTCGCCGCAAATGCACAACAAGCCTTGCAATGGATAAGGATGGAAAGGAGAAAAGAACTCATCTACCGCGGCATCCGCTGGGGCGACATCAGGCGATATGATAAAGAAGGAGCGCGGATATCACTAACGCGATCACTTAGTGGGGAAAGGGCCACACTTCAGAGTGAAGACCCGCGCTATATACTTCCAATACCGCCGGATATCATCCAGATTACCGGGATGCCACAAAATCAGAGAAAATAACAGTTAACGCCCCGTACGTTTTAATTCAACCCACTCAAAGGTTCCGGTACGACAAGGAACATAACCCTTTGGATCCATTGGATTGGGCCGGTAAAAAGTGCAGACACCCGCGCTCGATAGGCAGACGTAGTCGGTTCCGTATTGCCCTGCCGGGAAATAAGAAGTACCCCATTGGAAGTATTGGGTTTGGTTTTCGCACAAAGCGGTTGGCCGTGACGCAATAGCGCCACCGATACCAATGACAATAGCAGTAGCGATCAAAAACAATTTAATTTTTGACATAAAACAACAAATTAAAGGTTATATAAAAACGATCGAAACTTATTGATGAATCCTGAGATAGAATAAGGACCATATAGTAATATGGTTGTCCGGAGAACCTGGTTTTAATACCGCATACACCTCTGGGCAATACGAATTTCAACCGCTCCGGCAACAGCCCTCGGTTGGAAAAAGGTGATGTTTTATTCTTAATTAAACACGGATATGCGCGCCTTGACAAAATACAGCAGCAAAAAACTACAATTACTACATAAAAACATGTACGGTGCCGAAAGTCAACGTGTGAAATAAGCCTACCGGGAAAACGAAAAATATTTAAAACGACTCAATAAAAGAGGGCAAAAATTTCTAATTTGTCACAAAGCAAAATAGAAAGGATATCCGAATGCTGTACTTTGATCCACCATACCCAAGTAAAACCTTGTGTATATTTATAGGCCATGCCCCTCTATAACGAATCCTCTGTTAGATGGGTAAATCCAAGAAATCGGTTCCCTTAATTGAAAGGAAACATGCAGGTGACAAATACTATCTGGAACTTCCTGCTCAAAGCCCTCCCGGTTATAGGCTACCTTAATTGAAAAACAAAAAACACAACACGTTTGATATACCTAATTCTTGACACAAATAATTGGATTTACTTAGCCAACGGACTTGACCCTATTAGCAATAAACACCATGATGCCCTGCATTATGAATTGTTAAGATCATTGAAGGAACTAAAAGATAAAAAGCTAGCACAGGTTATAATCAATGACATCATTATAACCGAATGGAATAGAAATAAGGAGCATTGTAAAGCAAAAATTAAAAAACTGGAGCAGAAACTCGCTGACAAGGAGAATGCCTTCAAAGAAATTGAAAAGTACACAAAAGGCGATTTAAAGCAACTAAAAGAAGAATTTATCCAGGGTATTGAGGAAGAGATTCGTCTGAATGCAACACACATACAAAAAGTTGAAGATTTTATTTTCAATGATTGTGAAAAAGTGGAAGTATCGCAAGAGGTAAAACTGAAGATTTTTGAATTATCAATCAATAACCAGGCTCCATTTCATAACAAGAAAAATAACGTGGGTGACGCCGCAATACTCCTGAGTGCTGTAGAGTATTTAAAGAGTCAACAAGACCGCTTCGGCTTTCAGGCATTTTTCATTTCCAACAATATCGAGGAATACACAGATGGAAAAAACGCAAAAGAGTTCCATCCAAAATTAATCCCTTTGTTAAACGGAGTAAAGGTCCAGTTTGAGAGAGTGCTACCTGCCGCCCTTAATATAAGTAAGAAGGTTATTATTGAAATGGAGCAATTCGCTATCAAACTTACCGAATCTGCCGCTGACGTGTTCACTTGGGATCTTGACATTCAAGAAAATGGAGTGGCTATGTATTTAAACGTTCTATACCACAATAAATATAAACGACAAGGAGACTGGTTAACTGTATGTGTCGGGAAGAAAACTGGTCAAAACAGACCCGAATTCATATCACTAATATTACCCAAGGACTTGAATAAGGAAAACGGCGTCTTTTTATTTTTTACCAAAAATGAAATTGATTCCACCACATATGAGTACAAGATGAATCCTGATGAAAGAGCGACAATTCGAATGCGTTTTGCAAGTGAAACAGAGAACGAAATTACTGCAAGGATACGCGAGGGTTATGTGCAAAATGAGAAATCAGGAATCATTTCCGATGTTTTTCAAAGCTTCCTTGAGTTTGACACTATGTTGGTTAAGTATATCAATGATAACCTAAGCATTCAGACCATAACAGTCCCGCTCCATTCGTTTAGAAAACAATATTTCCTGTTGCCCTAACTGAAAGAACCTGGATTGTCCGATTTACCATTGGAAATGCCTATTTGCAAAGCGTACAAATATACCATTCTTGATAATATATGTTACCAAACTTTTCTGCCGACATCCAAAAATTAATAAATAAAAAGCCTCTTGATTCAAACGACATTGAGCCTTTGAAATTTGCTCTTAAAAAATATGCGGAAGATTACCTTAATCGAAAGAAGGGTGGCCATAGTAGCATAAACCTTACGGACATATTTACAAATGACTTAAAAGTAGCAGACGCGAATCCTAACTTTATCCGTGACATTGGCAGGCGAATGGAATGAACACGGGACTACACAATGTATGAAAACAGAAAAGATGATGGCAGCTTTGAAATAGTAGTTGTTCCGCTTGACAGACCGTGGTGGGAGAAATATAATCCACTACAGACCTTCGGCGGAGTGGTTTAGGGATCTATTCTTACATTTATATTAACAGGCATAAATAGCCGAGAGAAAAAACCAACGCCATTACCAACCATAAACATACAAGATGCCAGGATCCAGCCGTTGTATGATTCTTTAAAAAATTTCGACACCAGACTAAAAGGTCTTGAAGATTCTTTGGCAAAATACAAGCGATAATAAAGTTTTAATCGCGTGAATTTGACTTTAAGTTTTTTTGATTTATACGAAGGCACGCATACGCTAACATTTAATTAATTCTATGAGACGATTCATTTTATCTGGATTAATCATTTTGTCCTGTAACCAACGTTCGATATCTCAAGAGGCAATTGAAACCATAAGCAAAAGTGTGGGATTAATTTATTGGGAGGATAAAACAAAACCCGGGCAAGGTTCTACCGGGACAGGAACGTTGATAATTAAGTCTATTGGTAAAGACTCCGCGAGACTGTAAAATAAACTGTGTCAAAGGTTAAAAAATCAAGACCTTTAATACAGTTTTTTTATGGACAAAAAAGAAAAATTCGACTATGAAGAGCTCAAGCGCAGGCCCCTTGAGCAATTGCGTTCTGGTAAATCCCTATTTGGCAAGTCAGGGTGAGATGGAAGGCCATCTGGATGAAGAGCAGCGGGCTAACGGGAATCGCAAAAATGGCAAAGGCAACAAAAAACTCAGAACAGCGGACGGTACAATCGACCTGGAGACACCGCGTGATCGGTCGGCGACCTTCGAGCCTCAGATCATTAAAAAGCGTGAGACTATTTTGGCCGAGAGCCTGGAAAACAAGATCATCGGGATGTATGGCCATGGCATGAGCTTCTGGGATATATCTGCCCATATCAAAGACATGTACGATACGGAGATATCAGCCACCACACTGTCTTCCATTACTGACAAAATCATTCCCTGGTAAAAGAATGGCAGGCCCGGCCTTTAGAGCCACTATATTGCGTCGTATGGTTAGATGCCATGTTCTATAAAGTCAAGGAGGAAGGTAAGGTTGTTAGCCGCTGCGTCTACAATATCCTTGGCATAAATGCAGAGGGACGCAAGGACCTCTTGGGTACCTATGTATCGGAGAGCGAAGGAGCGAACTTTTGGCTGGGAGTGTTAACCAACCTGCAACAACGGGGGTGTCTGATATACTGATTGCCTGTATTGATGGTTTAAAGGGTTTTGCTGAAGCCATTGCCAGTATTTATCCTGCCACTGAAGTGCAAGATTGTATAGTACACCAGATACGCAATTCCATCAAATATGTAGCCAGCAAAGATCAGAAGTTGTTTATGGCTGATTTAAAGCCCGTATACCAGGCTGTAAGCAAAGACGAAGCCGAACATCAGTTAGAACAATTACAAGAAAAATGGGGCAAAAAATATCCCGTGGTCATCGATTCCTGGCGCCGTCACTGGGATAAGTTAAGCACCTATTTTCAGTACTCGGAGGCCATCCGCAAATTAATCTATACCACCAATACTATTGAAGGATTCCACAGACAGGTGCGTAAAGTAACCAAAACGAAGGGAGCTTTTACCTCGGACATGGCATTGCTGAAGCTTATTTACCTGGCAACACAAAACATCCAGAAGAAGTGGACACAGCCTTTACAAAAACTGGAGCCTGACCGTATCACAACTATCCATTAAATTTGGTGATCGTTTAAAGTTGAGGCTATAAGAAGTCTCGTTGGCAACCGATGTTTTTAGGATCTTCAGTACAAAGCCGAGCTGCATCAAGTAAAAACATCAATTCCCAACGAGATGACATTTGTTCTCTGAATTATTAAATGACACAGTTTATTTTACACTCCCTTTTAGGATCTTCGGTACAAAGCCGAGCTGCATCAAGTAAAAACATCAATTCCCAACGAGATGAAATTTGTTATCTGAATTATTAAATGACACAGTTTATTTTACACTCCCGTAATTTGTAGAAATCAAACGAGAAGGTTTCGCCAAAAGTGCCTATAGTTCGAGTAAAGTAATTTTGGTACCAACAAAAGAATCATATGTAGGGTAATATTTGATCAATTGAATGTCACATAGGTATGTGATGCATCTGTGATAAGTTGCCTTGGCCCCTATTTTTGAAAGTTCCATGAGCTGCTGCCTACTCACTGTAATCTGATCTCCACTGGCCTGAGCCATCCATAATCGAATGATTGCCATGTATAGAGAAATGTGGGATGAATGCAGATTCTTATCCTGTTTAACCCTTTCAAAAAATCGCTCAATATAATAGTTCGCAAGATTATCCATCTTTAAAGTCTTCGTTTAGTAACTTCACCACATCAGATTTAAGATAGGATATCGTTCCTCCTATTTTCTTCGCCCGCAATTTTCCGGCGATCAGTAAGGACCTAAATTTTCCGGACGAACATTTTAAAGCTAACCTTGCTTCTTTTGTTCTATAACCGTCAACAGTCTGTTGGCTAACGAATAGACAGTTTCTTATTCTATGTATTATTTCATTTTTTGCTAATTCCAAATCTTCCTTCGTTACAATTTCAATTTTCATAACCGTATAGCTTACTTTTTGTATGCATTTCAAATTCTGCGCTCAAGCAAATTTTTGATCAACTTTCGGTTCAAATTGATAAAAAAGGCTGTTTGCAGTCGTCACCATTCAAAAGCCTTCCTCCAACAACCGTTTAATGTCCTCTTTATTATAATATATGGTCCCTCCTATTTTCTTGATTCGTAGTTTTCGGGAAATTCGCAAGGACACTAATTTATTGACAGAGCAACCCAGGATCTTGCGGACGTGAGATGTTTTATAGCCCTCAATAACTTCAAGCTCCCTTTTTTCCTCCTTTTCCCGCGTTAAAAGCTCCTTTATATCATTCAACAGCTGCATTCGAAATTCCTGCAAGTCTTCTTTAGTCACAATATCAACGATCATACACCGCATTAAACAGTTAAACAATATTGCTAACGACTTTTTCAATGCTACCCTAACGACACCGCCGGTTCACAATCGATCGTTTTTGAACTTGGCTGGCATAAAGACCAACTCATTACCAGGCGTCTTTCCAACCCGACAAATTTCGTTAGCACATCGTGGATCGAGTTTCCTTCGTCCACAATTTTATCCCTGTGCAGCAGCTCAAATTCGGCTACCAAATTGGCCGCAACCTTGACAATACCATATTCATTCTCCGGTTCTTTTTCAATAATATACACTTTCATGCTGCATTTAATTTTATTGGATATACTAAACTCCCGAGGACTGGATTATAAGAAGGCAAATAGTGTATGAAGCCATACCGGTGCAGTTCCTGCATGCTCTTATGATACGTCTTTGCGGAAATTTTTGCCAGCCGCATCAGATCCTTGCTATATACCGAAACCGGTAACTTATACTCCTGCAGTTTGTATTGATGGAGTATGGCCGCATAGAGGCTGATATGAATAGGGCTGATCCGCGGGTCTTCCGCAGCAACGGTTAGAAAGTCCACCAATACACTATTAAAGTCTCTCACATATTCTTTTTGCACTTCCATGACTTTATAATTATGTTGTTTGATAATGAAGGCCCGCAGTGCATAAAGGGTGCAAAAAACGCTTCAACCGCTCGAACAATCTACCGAGCCAGGTAGAAGGAGTCTGAATTTTGAAATCATTATTATGAAGTTTGCTGCGCATATCCACATTTTTTATTGTTGCTTTATTCTATGGCTCCTTTTGGGTTTCTCTGAGACATCCGTTTTCTCTTTTATCTTATTCTTTTTTGTCGCCTTCTCTCCCTGCTCTTCCTTTTTTGCCGGCTTTTCGTTTTCAATCCTTGCATTTTTTTCCGCTGGGCCCTGCTTGTTAGCCTGTCCATATTTTTGGGTGAATTCCTTAACGCGCTCCCGAACGGTTTGCGCAAACTCTTTGTTGATCCAGCCATTCTTTTCGAGATCGGCAAGTTGAACAGGCATTTTTGTATTGGTTTCTTTGTCATGCCGGAATACATTTAAGGTGCCTAAACGGATATTGGGACTGACGAAAAGTTCAGTTATCTTACCATCATTACCGACAAACTTGGCAGACTGAAGATTTCCCCTTTCGAGGGATTCAAATAGTGATTTTTTAAACTGCGGGTTGGCAAGTTCTCTCATGCTATAATTAGCCGCTACTTTGTCCAGGTCGAATCCATAATTATCGTTACAGGTCTTTAGTTCATAGCGGCCATTTCCAAGAGGTGATTTAAGGTCGATCTGATCCCAAGCTTTATGTGACTGGTTTTGCACGTTTTGGTACAGGTTGCGTACGGGTCGCCCGATCAGGTAATTGAAGGCTTTTTTTACGGTGAAAGTCGTAAAGAATTTTGCTGGGTCTAGCTTTTTGTTGTGCGCATTCCGTTTGACGTCGTTTATATAAAACGTATCCTGTACATCTTCTTTTTTACCGGCCCTTTGGACCTGCATGTCAAACTTGTTGAGAAAATAATTATCGCTGTTGGCGGATTTGACGATATGGAACGTGGTCGTTGCCTTATTGCCGTCCCTATCCACTTCCAGGTGGGGATGCTTTATATAGGGCACGCCGTTTTTAATTTGCTCTGCCAATTCAGGGGTAAAGGCGTCTGCCTTACCGACTTTCTTAAATTCATTGGCGATATATTCAGCAGGAGTTACCATACACACAATTTTAATTGTCATTAAATCTTATTCACGCTCCCATGCAGACGCCCTTATCAGGGGTACTGCAATCTGCGGCGATGCTTATGCTTTGCCTCTTTAGCTGGCGTTTCTGCTTTTGAAGATGCCCGATGGTTCTGTGAAGCTGTGGCCAAGTGCTTGCTATCCTTTACTTGCTGATCGGACTGCACCAGGTTGGGGCTATGTACCGGATTAGCTGAAAGGAATTACGTTTGCTGTAACTGGTGTTCTGCTTTGAGGATATCACGGGCTTCCCCAATCTTCACATCTGCAGAAAATAAGCTTTTGTGATAGAGATCATGGGCAGCTTCTATAGCGCTAATAAAAATCTGGTTTGGTGACGGTGTTCGCCGGAACATGATTGTTCCAAAGTTGCGCAGCTACAATTTTTCCTTGTCCGTCCTGGGCCAGTTGCCGTAAATCCGCTTTTATGGCCTCTGCATTTTTGTAGCCCTTGATTACCTTTTCATCGCTTTCCGCAATCCCGTAGTGCCAGTCCGCCTGCTTCATCCGGTTGTCAAGGTTTCGGGTGTCAATTCCATTGATTTGCCTGTGTGCAATGAATGTATGGTGAAACAACGTTGCCTCATAACCGGGGAAATTATAATCGGAGCCTTCCTTGATAAAATGCAGCTTTAGACCCAGCTTATCCCTACCGGTTTCTGTTTCCAGGGCAAGGGTAAACCGCTCAGGATTTTTTTGAATGTTATTTTCCACTACATAACGGACGTCGCGGTCAATCCCCGTGGCGCTTACCCGCTGTTGAAGCGTTGTTACCATATGGTCAAGCCATAACCTATTTTCGGCTGACGCCTCCGGTTGACGAAGCTGTCCTATTTTATGATCCATAAGGTTGTAATTTTGAACTTGATAAAAATTCAAATGAGCGTTTATTCAACAGGCGTACAAGCCTGCGGCGGCTCAAAGCACCGCAGGTAAACAGTGGGCCCGTTGCAGTTTCGACCCTTATTGTAAGTCTGGAAGGACCTGTGCTCGAACAATTTTCCGGTTGCTTACTTTCAGACTTAAATGACGCCCGCCATTTTTTTCCATGATCTCAATGGCCAGGTATTTAGCGTCTGGCAAGGTGAACTTTTCAAAAGCGACTGACACGGTATTGCGGCTCATGCCTTCCACCGATTTGACATTGCCGGCGATATAGAGCGGCTTGAGTTCAATTTCCTGCGCAGCGGTACGTTTACTTTTCTTTTTGTCATGGATATAAAAACGGATGAAATCCACGTCATAGTTGATCGTAGAGTGGTTATCCAGCAGCAGTTGATAAAAAATAACATTGTCCTTTATATAGATACCATCCACCCTTGCCATTGCATCCCAACTGGCATCGACTATGCCTCGCATCATACGGTGGTTATCCAGAATTCCCTTGCAGTACGCCTCCAGGTCCTGCGGTTTCATCAGCTCCCCGTGGAAAGCGATATTCGCATTATTAGCGGCAACGGAGGGCGACAGCCGGTGCACCAGCATGGAGGGAGCCGGATCATATACCACCCTAAACGAGTACAGGCGGCCGTCCGCCGTTACCACGGTCAGGTTTGTTTCCTTGAAATTGGCCTGGCCGGCTTTTACCAGCACCAGGTTTTCCGCTTCCTTTACCTGTTCGGCGAGAACATCCGGCGTGCCGAGATCGACATGGCGAATGGCGGCGGGAAATAACAAACTGGTGGTTTTGTCGGTGGTAATTCCCATGTGTAAGACCACCGGTTGAGACCATGCAAACAAAGAAATGGAACTCACAAGAATCAACATCACAACTTGTTTCATATTATGGTTATTTAAGATTGAAGACCTATTTTATTCCTGGTTGTTTTTATCGACGAGCAATACGTGATAGCCGGCTTTTACCGTCACCTTAACGAGCCGTACTTTTCGGCTTAATAGATTTTTAGCAGCAGATATGCCAGCCGTGGCTGCCTGAACGCCGATATTGGGCTTTAAGCTGGCCATTTCAAGACCTTGCATGCTGTTGTCAACGGATTGTTTCGCCACATCGCGGGTAATACTGCCCGGTACATATACACCAGCGAGTCCATCTATATCGTGTACTTCCAACTGCGTCGGAAAAACGGATTGCTTGTAGCGTATGGAGTTGATAATTATTTCCAGCCTTTCACCATTGAGGGCGGCGGTACCATATATAAAGTTGTCTTTAGGGATCAGTGTGCCCGCGATATAGATGTCGTCCAGTAACCTGAGTTTAACGACCGAACCGTTGACCAGCGTTTGCATCTCATGCACAACCGCTTCAATGGCATTGTCGGAACCCTCGATCGCCTCCGGCTCACCGACACTATGAAGACCCGATGGCTGCAGCCGCTTGTTTTTATCATCGCTATCTTTTATTCCAAACCGGGACACCCTTCTGCTATCGTCAAACCGGCTGACGGAGAATACCTTTTTCTTCTGCTGAAGCGACTTTTCCTTCAGGCGCTCCCGCACCCGATCGGGATGTTGTATATCCATCACCTTGTCCAGCATTCCTTCCAGGCGTTCCATTTCCGGATCGTTCTGCTGCCGGTCCTTCATCATATTCATCATCTCCTCAAGTCGATCTACATCCGCGGAAATAGGCGTCGTTTCTTCTGAATGATCAGTAGTCCTGCCTGACGGACCAGGCTGCGGTTTATCGATCTGGCTTTGGATCATCGAAAGCCGTTGCATGATCTTTTCCTCGTTGGGATCTTTGTAACCCGGCCCATGCTCTGGTGAAGGGTTAAGACCGGTGGTATACTTCGATGGATATCGAGCCATCATGCCGGCGAGCTCGTTCGTATCCCTGTGCGCGGCACCCTGGTTGGGCAGCTGATAGTAGGGGTCGTTTTTGATGGCGGCTTCCGCCTTTTGTTCGACCTGTTGGGCTTTTTCATAGAAGGTTAACTTATCTTCCCTGCCGTTATCTTTTATGTTGGCTGAGGGAAGGTTTAAATTGAGGCCGTTTGATTTTTGAACAACGTCCTCTGCAGGCTTCCCCTTACCGCCACCCATAGCCCAGAATGCGATCGTGAAAAACGGCACAACCAGAATGGGCAGCATCAATAGGAAGTTTTTTTGTTTCTGTAATTTTCCAGACCGCACATTGTTTTCCATACTCACTTTTATTTTTGTTGTAATAAATACAGTTCTTCCAGCATACCGACCGTATCCATCAGGCCCGGCCTGGCCCTTAGTATGCTGTCATAAAGGGATCTGCCGTTTGCCGTGTTTTTGAGGCTATCCGTATACCGCTTGAAGTCCCTGACCTCTTTTATGTCTGCCTCGGTTACCAGTACACGCGGATACAGGTTTTCATCCCCCGTTTTGTTGGCATGTTCCGGAACCGATATGGCTTTTGGCTTGATCGATGCATCGGGCGCGGACGGGCGCCAAAAGGGCTTGACCACCAAATACAGGCTCATACCCCCGAACAGGAGGCAGACAGCAAACAGGAAGGCCTTTTTGCCCCCGGCAGAAAGTTTTTCCGTTTTACGATTGAGAAAACCGGCGATCTTTGTTTGCTTTTCGGTAACATAATTGCTGACGCCGGATGTAAGCCTGCGAGCCGAACGACTATCAGGCGACCCGTTTTCCTGTTTCTTTTTGCGATTCCACCACATAACTATCGATTTTCAGTTTTTAGGTCCCGGTTCTCCAGGGTTTTCCAGCGCTCAATCAGAAATCCATGCGGGTTGTGATCGGAACGGGCTACACTACGGAGGTATCCTTCCGTTACCAGGCTACGGGTAACAATAGTTGATGGACGGATAATCTTCTGCTGGGCATAGCATTGGAAGTAGATCGGACTCTTATTGACATCCACCATAACGCTGTCAATCGTTATCTCCTGCGAGATATTGCCAGAAATCAGATTACTGTAATAGCTGTTTTCTTTCAGGTTGTCATACTGGATCTTTGCCGACTGATCCGCCAGGTACAAAGCTTTTGTAATATTGGCCTGAATCACCTGATCGTCGGGATCGAGCGAGAAGAAATAGTGATGAAACATACGTACATGGTCACGTGCTTCCACCGGTATGTTCTCCTTGCGGTCAGAAGCCACGGCCTCCAGTACTTTGCCATTGGCCAGTATATAAATGCGCTGGTTGGCTTTTTCGAGGACCTTTTCACTGGTATAAAGCGAATAGCCGGCGATACAAACACATGCAAGCATCAGGAAAATGGAGAACAATTTGATATGCCGGAAGGCACTGTCGATATTTTTTAATTGCTTAAACATTTTGCACACATTTTTCAATCCCACAAAAAAGTTATTTACCTGAGAGCCGTCTTTCCAGGGCTGTCCCCATAGAGTGCATGGCGTGTCCGGCGGCAACCGTTTTATTGCCCAGCGCATTGCCACCACCACCGGCCTGTATAATATAGTTGGCAACTGTCGGCACCGTGAAATACCCAACAATTCCGATGACCATAAATACCAAATACGCAGCATCCGTTGCGCTAAAGGAGGTATCGCCGTTTTGGTATACCTGTTGGATATCGATTTTCAACATATTCTCCTGGATCTTACCGATAATGGCGCCAAAGATGTTCGCCACTGGCAACCACATGAAAATGTTAATGTACCGGGCCAGCCAAGCCCTTAACGTATGTTGGAAACCATCGAAAACACTGAGCCCAAAAACCAGCGGCCCAAGAATCGCAAGGACGATCATATAGAACGTCCGAATCGTGTTAATACATAGCGCTGCTGCTTGAAAAAGAATTTGCAAGACAATACTCAACCATTCCTTAATCGAGTTCCGGAAACTATACATGGCTTTTTCGGAGAAGAAGCTGATGCGGTTACCAATATCCTGGAGCCAGTTTTGGTCATCATCTGGAAAATTATACTTATACCATTGATCATAATCTCCGCTCCCACTTTCACCCACATACATTTTCCACGCTTTTGTCTTTTTTATGGCTTCTTCCTTCATTTTCAGCAATTGAGCCACCGCCTGGTTGGAGTTATCTACCATTGCACCGGTACCCGTAACCGTAGGTTCCATTACGAAGCGAATCATCTCAATAACCAGTTGAAAATTCAAAATTGCAAATCCGATCACAAAAGGCCTCAACAACGGGTAGAAGTCGATGGGCTCCGCACGCGCAATATGCCCCCATACCCTATACGCTATATACCAGGTAGCCGCAAACCCTGCAATGCCCCGGCCAACATCGCGCAGTTCTTTGCACAGCGGGTACATCTCTGTATATAATTCCGCCAGCACCTGATGCAAATTTTTGATCTCACCGGCCATCCCTCCTTGCGCAAAGGTCAAGGCAGGCGTCATGAGCACTACTGCAAGACACAGCAATGCCTGTTGAGTTGTTCTGTTCATATATTTAATGATTTACCGTTCTTTTCCTCAATTCCAGCGCTGCTGGTAATTCATTTTACACCTGAAATGATTCGGGACATTTCAACCTCATTCTTTTCTTTGGCCCGCTGCTTACTCAGCAGGTAGGCGTTGCTGTTAAAATGCCTAAGAAACCCCAATTGATCCTCCATTTCATCGAAAATTGAATCAATCGCTTTGATCCGCTCATCATCGGACATACGAAGCTTACCGGCGGTAATGACCATAATCAGATCATCGAGGTTATCGACACTTCGCTCAAATAGATTTTTGTACACGTTCGACATGTACTCAATTTCTGCAGGCGTGAAATGCTTATCGTCTTTGAAATGCTTGTAAGCCGTCTGATATTCTTTTACAATACGAATTTGGTATTGAATGATGTCTGCGACACGCTTATACTTCTTCACCGCAGTACTGACACCTAAAAGATTCTGAAGGAATAAGTCATGGATACTGAAGTTGCCCTCTGATATGTTCTTAATCGTGTTATACCCTTTCGTGATAATTTCATAACCGTCGTACATCTTTTGCAGGATACTTTTCAACTGTGCCAGCTTTTCTACATTCAACAGCAGTTGCTGAATCTCGAACTCCTGGGCGGCTACACGGGTAGGTTGCGCCAGTAGGAAAAATCCCAGTCCACACAAAAACACTCTCCACTTTTTCATACACCTCACGTTTATTCAAAGCCATATAATTTTTTTAACAGAAAGGACTCCCGGGCCGCCTGCGCCCTCTGATTAGCCAAGACCGCGGCCTGAGCGCAAAACGAAGAAGTAAAGGACAGCTGTTCTTTCGTTTCCCCGTAAATCCTGTCAATGAAGTCGATTCGTTCATCATCCTTCATCTCCATTTCTCCAGAGGTGATTACCCTGGTGAGATCGTCCAAGTTTTGGAGGGAAGCCGATTTGACATTGGCAAAGACAGCGGAAATATACTGGCGCTCAGTCGAAGCGAACTGACCGCTTCCATCGGTAAATTTGAGTAGCTCTTTAAAATGCCGGAGGATGGTCGCCTGATCAGAAAGGATAACGGCGACCCTGGAATAATTTCTTATAGCAGGATTTACAGACCGTAAAGAAAAAAAATAACCATTGTGTAAATTAAAATCACCTTGTTTAATATCCCCAATTAACCAGGTGCCATCTTTTACGATGGTATACCCCTTTTGAAGATAATCCGTGTACACTTGTAACGCAGCAATTTGATTCAACAGGTACCTGAGCTGCGTTCTTCTCTGGCGAAACCATTCGTTCCAGGTCTGCCCATAGCACACCTGCATGCTTACTGTAAGGGTAAGCACCCACACCAACTTTTTCATGTTATATGCTTTTCATTCTCACAAAATCACGCTGCACCGCATATATGAAACTAATGGCTATTGGAGGCCGTACAGTTTCTTAACCACTTCAATTTCGCCTTTCGCGCTCGCCCGCTGAATGCTAACGAACTTATTTTGCTCATTATATTGATCGAGATCGCGTTTATTTAGAGCAATATTCTCAGCGGCCCGGTTGATGATCTCCCTTCGTTTGGCATCCGTCATCTGCGTGGCAAACGAATTGATCACCAGGTACACCTGATCAAGATTTTTCAGGCTGGACTGCAAAATAGCGGAATACATTTGGTACATCCGGTCGATTTCTTCCGGTGTAAAGTTTTTATCCTGCCGAAACAATGCGTAGGCCGTCTTGTAATTGGTTACAATCTGCGCCTGCATCTCAATGATCTCTTTTACTTTATAATAGGTGGCTAATGTACTCTTAACGCGCCACAGCTCGTCAAAATAATTATCGTATAAATCCTTCTGCTTTTGGACCCAATAACTGATCTCATCCAACTTCAATTTAGACATGGTATTCTCAACCGTTTTCTGGGCGTTCTGCAACCAGATGGTCGCATTTTGCAGCCGTTGAATTTGTAAATCCATAGCTTTGATGGCTTTGACCACCGCCGCTTTTATCACTTCCATGATCGGGTCCTGAGCGCTGCTTTGAATTGGGATTACAGTAAGCATCAATCCGCACAAGATCACAACACACAATTTCTTTTTCATGGTCATTCAATTTTTTGATATTCTTTTGCGCCAATCTTCAAGAGCTTGTTTTTTACATCGAAAGCAATCGTACCTCCTGTGTTCTTTATATAAAGTGTTTTATCAGATGGCTGGTAGCTTGTTGTCCATGTCTCGGTACTAAATGATTCAGGGAGCGTTTTTCCATCTGCAGTTCTTGTAAACCGTTTGGACCGGTCAACCTGGAACGTTTCACTACCCGTCTCCGTCTGCCTTTTGATGCGGAGCGTGTCAACACCTCTTACATTGGTCGTTTCATAGATCGAATCATAAAAACTGCGCACATACATGCCAGGAATAAAATTAATCACCGCATTTTGGCTGCTTTCCTCCGCCTGTTGTCCTTGGCCGGAGCCTTCATTACATGCATAAACGAGCACCGCCACTGCCAAACTTAGAGTTATATTCTTCATTTTTTAAAAGGTTTTGATTAGCAAAAAGGCCTAACAATTTGCTCTTTTTTTTCATGTTTTCCATAACTCTAACCCGAATCGTTATCCACATTTGTGCACTAAAAAGGCACATTATTCTTCGGTCTGCGAGGCCACATATTCAATGGCCTTCCGGTAGTCGCCCCCAAACTTTTCCACGGCCTGCAACACCTGCAGTTTTTCTTTCTGGTCCGACGTATATGTGAAATATTCTTGTCGTGACACCTCCAACCGGTAGACCTTCGAATACGAACTACCCAACCCTACCCATAACTCCTTGTACCGGCGCCCGGGTTCGGGCGATTTGTTCAGGGAAAGGATCTCAGCCTTCTGCTTTTCCGTTATTCCCAACATCTGCTGGATCAGGTCGAACTTGTTCTGGTATTTTGACTGATCGAGCAGGATTTTCACATCGGCGTTATTAATGATGGCCTGCTTGATGATATCCGAGCTGATGATGTCCTCGATCTCCTGGGTTACCAGGCCCACCGACCCGGCGAACTTCCGCACCGTCTTAAACAGGTACTTGATGTACTCCGCCATTCCCTCACGGGCAATGGCCTTCCACGCTTCTTCGATAACGATCATCTTCCGCACACCCTTTAACTTCCGCATCTTCTCGATGAACGTCTGCATGATCGTGATGGTTACAACGGGGAACAATATCGGGTGATCCTTAATATTATCCAGTTCAAAGACTAAGAACTTCTGATCCAGCAGGTCCAGGTTTTCGGTGGCATTAAGCAAAAAGTCAAACTCGCCACCTTGGTAATACGGACGCAACACATACAAAAAGTTCATAACATCAAAGTCCTTTTCCTTTACCTGGTCTGCCCTGAGCACATCGATATAGTCCGACTGGAGAAATTCGTAAAAGGTATCAAAACAGGGAAACAGTTCCGGACGCTCTTTCAGCCTGTTGTAGTAGAGCTGGAGGGCATTGGACAGGGCTACATACTCACTCCTGTTAAAGTTTTCGTCACTGCGTTTCCAAAGGGCCAGCAACAACGTTTTGATCGATTCTTTTTTTTCGGTATCCAGCGTTTCGCCGGCTTTGATAAAAAACGGATTGAATTTGATGGGGTTATGTTCGTCATAGGTGAAGTAATACCCTTTCATCAATCCGCAGGTAATATTATAGGAATGCCCCACGTCCACGATCAAGACATGCGTACCCTGTTCGCAGTAGGAACGGACAATATGGTTAGTCAGGAACGATTTGCCACCCCCTGAGCCCGATAGACAAAATAGGTTGCGGTTGGACGTTAGTCCCCGTTCCATAGGCTCCTGCCAAAGGTCGGTGTGCACGGGCCTTCCTGTGAGGCGGTCTCCGAACCGAAGGCCAAACAGGCTAATGGAACTCCTGTAATTGGTTTCCAGGTTTAAAAAACAGCAAGCCTGCTCGGCAAACGTGTCGAACGCATCGTTTAATGGGAAATCACCGGCGTTACCTGGGATGCCTGCCCAGTGGATTTGTGCCGCACCATCCACTTCGTGTTTGGGGCACGCGTCCATCTGGGCGAGGGCGGAACTCACCAGGTTTTTGAGGTCTTTCAACCGTTCTTTTTCCTCTGTCCAAACCAGTACGTTAAAGTGTGCCCGTACCGGCAGCCGCTGCTGGCTGATGGCCTCATTTAAAAAGTCATTTGTAGCGTCCCGGGCAATGGCGTTTTCCCGGGAGTATGCGGACAGCGATTGCAGCCGGAGCCGTTTGCTTTCCAACTGCTTGATTGTTTTCTGTGCATCTTCAATAAATATGAACTGGTTGTACAGGTGATTGCAGGGAAGCAACTGGCCCAATACCGAGGCAAACCCGACACTGAACTTTGTACGCTCGGTCGAAAATTTGTCATAGTTAATCCGCGAACCGCAGTGCGAAGGAAGATCTGCCGCGTCCGCCAGCGTATACAGCTGGCAGTACTTGTCGCCCACCCGGATACCATCCTGAAAATTGATATCATTTAAGTAAACACCCGCGCCATTGGGCTGTAAGTTCATATAGCGTTCAATAAGCCCCGACTGATTATCGGTACCCGCCAGCTCGTCACTGGTCAGCCGCCGTAGGGTTAGAAATCCACTGTCCTGGAGAATGCGACAGAACTGGCCAACGGCGTCAAAAAATTCTTGCAGTACTTTTGGCTTTACCGATTCCTCGGGAACAATCGAGCTGCGAATCAAATTGGAGAATAATGAACTACCTGCTTTCCGGCCCTGTGGCTTTTTGGTCAGCATAATGTAGCAACTGTGATCGAGGTAAGGCCGATCCATAAAAAACCGCTCACTGCTCCTTGATAAAAAACTCCCCTCGGTTTCAAAATCGGCCTTCACACTCGATTCAGCAAACCAATCCTGCTTGTGAAACACGCACTGTTTGGGTAAGACCTTGATTGCTTTAATTAAGGTCTGGTGCAGGGTCTCATACTCCTGGTCACTCAATGTGAATAATTCAGGAAGTGTCACCTCGTATGCTACCGTCACGTCCCCCTGCTTCGACAGTACACAATCATTCTCTATACCCAGTATGGGCATGATGTCCTTCAGCTTTTTTTCCATAACTCACGAATTCAATCACACTGCTGTTCGGCAGAACTGATTATTTTTTAAGTCCGGTAAATTCCTTCCTCGAATAGCTTTTAACAGTGGTTGGGATGCTCCGCTTTGCCATCTTTTTCATCAAACCGTATTGACCATGCGTATGACTGAGTTTATAAACATAGGTCACCACATAGGCGCCAAGCGCCAAAATGATTCCCAAACAGATAAACGTATTGACACCACAGATAAAAAGGATGGCGAACAAGACCAGGAGAGCCAATAGAGCACCGCCCAAATACCATATATACTGTGCCTTCAAGCCTTTGAACTCCACGGGTTTGTTAATGCCCTTATTGATCTGGTATACGCTCGTTTCCATTCGTATCTGTTTTTAAGTTTACATACATGGTTTCATCTTTAGCTTGCGTTCTTCCAATCGTTGCTCGGATGGTTGCGGCAACACCTTCTGCATAAATGCCTGCTCTTCCTTCGATGGTTTTATATCCATCAGTGCATGTTTTTGTATCATGACATGTACCGCCCGGAGATTCAGATCCTGGATGTCCTCGGCCGACTGAAAAAAACCGGCAAATTGCTTATCATTCTTCAATCGAGAAAATGGAATGCTATACTTTGGATTCGCTACCGCAATCAACTTTTTTCCTTCCATGTCATACTGGTAGCTGACGCCTTTAATTTCCACAACCGGTAGTCTGGTTTTCATACAACAATTGTTTTATTGGATTCCGAAAAAGGATTTAATCACAGTGGCCACGACTACCAGGAAAACACAGCTGCCAAACCAAGCGGCCGCCACGCGCCCGGTGTCTGGGTCCCCACTATTCCATTTTTGAATCGAGTAGGTAAAAGCATTTCAGCTTAAACCTCTCACAGAACCGTACGTGAACCTCTCAGCTCATACGGCTCTTCTTATTCAGTCATGCTGCTTGTTTCCTATTTTTAGGACTCGCAGTAGGTTTGACTCCCCATTTCCAATGAGCGAACAGATTAGGATTAGCTAACGCTATATCCCCAAGCCTGTAGATCGCTCTGGTCTTGTGTTGTCGAAACCCTTTGAATTTGTCCTGAACCCAACGAGCCAACTTCATGTTTACTGGCATCAATGCATTTTTAAGTTCTTTTACATTGTGCTGACCATAGTAATTAATCCATCCCTGAATGATAGGATTGATTTGTTTTGCAATTTCTTCAAGTGTGAGTTGCACCCAGTAGCGTCTATTCCAACTTCTCACTTCTTCCCAAATCTTTTTCTTTGCAGCATGACTAATCGCTGGAGAAAAGTTCAGGAATGATTCTCCGGTTTTATCCTTTGCACGCCGTGGCCTGAAAGTGTAACCGAGGAAATCGAACTGAATACAATCATACTCAATGTTGCGATGGTTCTTTTTACAGTAAACAATCTTTGTTTTCGTCTCGTTGAGTTCCAACTTGCATTCTGCGAACCGTTCTTTAATGGCCTTCAGAATGAACTGTGCCTGCTTCAGGCTTACGCAGTGACAGATCGTATCATCTGCATACCGCTCGAAAGAGATGTTGGAATGTTTCCTTTTCATCCATTCGTCGAATGCGTAGTGCAGGAAAAGATTTGCGAGTACAGGCCCAATTACTGAGCCTTGTGGCACTCCCTTGTCTCTTTGCACCTGTGACCCATCTGCCAACTGGTAAGGAACAGTTAACCAACGCTGGATATACATCAATGCCCACTTGCATGTAACATGCTTGTTAACTGCCTTGATGAGAAGTTCGTGATCTATTGTATCGAAGAACTTGGAAATGTCCAGATCAACAACCCAATGAAACAAGTAGCTGCGATCCTTCGCTTTGGCTACCGCACTGAGCGCAGATTTGTTCTTTTGATACGCATACGAATCTTCATGGAAGTGCGGCTCAATGGACAGATTAATAGTTAAGACTACTACCATCTGTGCCACACGATCTCCAACTGTTGGAATACCGAGAGGTCTTTTCCCACCATTGGATTTTGGTATTTCTACCAATTTTACCGGAGGTGGTACGTAGCATCCTGAACTCATGCGGTTCCAGATTTTATAAAGATTACCTTTGAGGTTTTCCTCAAATTTTGCAATCGATACATCATCGATCCCGCTTGCGCCTTTGTTTGCTTTGACTCTCTGATACGCTTCCATAACAAGTTGTTTGGAAATCTCAAATGACTTTGCTTGTTTCATTAAATCCTCCTAATTGCTTAGTTGTTTAATTTAACTTGCTGAATAAGTTGACCCCTTCGCTCCACCTTCATTACAAAGGCTTCATCGCTACTACAGGTCAATCTGCCCCTGTGCTTAACATCGGTACTTTCATTCTTACAGGTTCACTGCTTGAACTTTTCCCTTAGCATCTAAGCCCAGGTTCCCAAGTTCCTCGTAAAAGCCTCTATGCAACTCGTGCCATCTCTATACCGGATGCCGCCTGAACAGTAAACAGGTTTCCTTCAGGCTAATCCCGAACTAAGTTTAGCGTTCGGTTTTGACATCGTCTTTGCGTCTTTCGGTACCTCATTGATGGTTCCCTTGCGGTCATCTTTTGCATAGTTACCTGCCGGTTTAAACCGACTTTTCGTGCATCGCTCACGACCAAAGCTCTTAACTAAAGCCGCATGCACTGGTTTGAAACCCGCTCCTGCAAGCTGGTTCCGAGGGGCCTACCCTCATCTTTTACGAAGCATCCAATTGCTGTTATTCAAGCAGCAATCAGTTCTTGGCACACTAAACCTTCACTGCACCGATGAGGCCGACAACAGCACCACACGCATACATCAGGTTGGTACCCGCAGCGTAGTAGCTGCGCACCTTCATATTCGCTTCATTGATACCAGCAGCCCCATCCTGGGCATAGATCGATGCTCCGACTAGTAATAGCGCCACTGTAAACGCGGAGGCATACACGACCCTCCTTTTGCTTTTTAAGCAATTCCTTACACACATTTTCATAACTCACTTGCTTATTTAAACTGATAAATAATCAACCGTACACACGAAGCAACCTTGGTGAGTCAACCGGGTTCGCCCTTAAAGGGGGGACCGGCAGCTCCATTCCGTCATCCTAACCCATCCATACACGCTGGATCTCTTCGTCACTCAGATCGACAGAACAATGATTTTCTGTTTCCACTCGAATAAATTCGTCAATGTCACTTCTGTAGTTTGTCTCTGAAAATTCCTTGTACTCCCGTACAATCAACTGCAGGCCCATGATAATTTCCTCCTTGATAAAGGATTTACCAGCGATGTCTTCCAAGAACTGGAGCAGTTCATCGGTAAGATTTTTTAACTGATTTTCCGTTTCCGCCTGGTTACGTAGCTTTGCAATGGTCCTTCCGGCCTGGGCGCTCGTTGGCGCAGCCGACGGCGTTTGCTGCTGGGGCCTTGTTAGAACCAACTTTTTCAATGCCGGTGTCTTTAACAAGCCGTATTTGTACAACAGCAGAAAAACAATCGCATAATAAACAGCAACAACCGCTATCACCACCGTCCAATACTCGCTCCAGGAAAATTTCTGCAACATAGTTTTCAATTTTGTTCGTGAATCGCTTTCCTGAACAAAGAAACGACTGAAAAGAAGGGGTTTTCACTCCTATTGCTCCTAGGAGCCTCAATAGCTTATTGAAAACCAATCAAAAAGAATATTATAATCGCTCCATGCGAGCGTGTAACGGAACGGGTGAGTCGACTGATGGAAATATAAAATAGGGAAGTGATGATGTAAAGCGGCCTCCGACCCAACGTATAATAACAAAAACAGAACCTTTAAATAACGATGACAAAGCTGTATTGTATAGCAATAGCCGCTGTTATTGCATCGTGTAAAAGCACGGGGAGCCAGCCGCCTGAACACCAGGGCGTGACCGTAACAACCTATATCAAGGTAGCCAAAGGCTACCATTACTCGCCGGATGTCTGCCAATATAAGGGGTACTATATAAACCAATAGTCGATGGCACCTATTACAGGGATAGCCTCACCGGAGCTGCTGTTTATAGGTCGGAAGGAAAGATCCAATACAGTAGAATAGAGCTGAATGATGATACTCTGTTTAAAAAGACACTCGGGTTGCCGGATGTTCGTAAGGTTACCATATCCAAAAGGGAGCTTACGGACGCCGGAAGGTTGTACACCATAGCTTGGAGGAAAAAGGACAGCGTCTTTTGCCTGCAATCGGATACATTGTTGGTGTATAACCTTCGCTAAAGATGCCGCTCGCCCGTTGGCGTTTGGCAACCAACATTAGGGGATTTTGCGCACGACTTTTACCATCTCCAGAAGCAAGTCAGTAACCTTACGTTTGGTCGTTTCCTCTACTGTGTAGTACTTGCCGTGAAAGTTGCCGGGAGAAATGGATTCCGTACGCTGGGAGGTATAACAGGCCGAAATGGAACGGAACAGTTCCTGGAGATTGCTGTTTGTGATCACACCCGTTTCTTTGAACACCCGTGTGAGCAGTGCCAGCACCGGCACGGTCACTGAAGTGTTGATCTTCGGGACGGATTCGACCCGTGTGACTGTTTCTTTCTTTTGGCCTGCCTGCCGTGCTAAAAGTTCGTGTTCGATCCATGTGACGAGATAATCGCGCACCGCTGGCCGCTGGGTGTACAGGGCCTTTTCCCCTTCAAAGGGAAGCTGGTAAAAGTAACTGCGCACGTGTTCCAACCATTCCCTTTTTTCCGCATCCGTTTGGAGGCCGGAAAGTTGTTCGCCAAAAATCCCAAAGCAGAATTGCAAAAATGCGGATGAATTAAAGTTTTTTACGATACAATATGCAGCAAGCGGCGACACCGGCGAAAAAGGCTCCCTGCCGGATACTTCCCTGATGGATAGCTCCTGTAAAAAGCCATTCAGGTAGGAAAGTTGTTCAAACGGTATCGGCCCATCGACAAACCTTCTGAGTTCGGACAAAAGGATGTCACGGAGGATCTCTTCGGTTTGGGACGGCTGTAAGGACCGTACCAGCTGCGCTTCTGCCTGCTGGACTGCCTTTCGGAACAACTCCAGCAGCGGCTTAGGCGCATAAGCGTTCCGGTCAACATGTTTTGGAAAGTATTCTTGAATAAAGCGCAGACACTGCTGAAGGTCCGCCATCACGGCGGTGTATAAGTCAAGAAGCTGCCGCCCGTTTTCGATTTGGTGAAGGTACCGGTCTACCGTATTGAGTAGAAAACAGAGCAATGCCTGGTAACCGGAAATCAGAATGCTGAACTGCTCTTCATTTCGCTGGTGGATAGCCTCCCTCATCAACCGATCCATAAACTCATTGCGTTCCTTGCCGGACTTTTCTAAATAGGAAGAAATGTTTGAACTGCCCGGTGCTTCGTTAAGCAAACGTGCCGGCAAAATCTCATTTCGGATAAAGTTGTGCCATATATCGTTTTTGACGATCTGCATCTATGACCAATTTCACGCTGGCAAATGACTTGGCCTTGAACCAATGCTACATCATAAGACATTAAAACAGAATACTATTTCCACTGGACAACGGAATACCATGTCAATAATTAACCGGTAATATCTCTGTTTATCAGTAATTAAGTAGTTAAACAAATGGGTTTTCGATCGTTTATCGGCCGCTATAAAACATAGGAATGCAAAAAAGTTAGTCTGCCCTGACGAAGAATCCTGTTATGAAGAATAAGTGAGCAGCAGTATATCCAACATTTATTGTATAATAATGTCGCACATCAACAGCCTTAACAATCGTTACCCGTTTACCTTTCCAAAGTAAGTTTTTAAGGTAGTGAACCTCTTACGAACAAGGTGACAAGCGAAAATACGCCTAACCCAACAAGGTTCAGCTTGACATTTATCAATATTTTTGATTGCGTATTCGGCTAAGCGTTTCTTCTGAAACGCCTAAAAATGAAGCAACATACCTCATTGGTACGCGCGTGATTAAGTCAGGAAAATTATTTAAAAACCACTCAAATCGTTCCCTTGTTTTCGTTGCTCTCTGCAGTTGGTAGGCATGCTCCTCCTTGAGCATGTAATACTTTTCAATTTGGACACGAATTATAAAATTCAACTCCAAAAATGTTTTATATGCAGTTTGCAGCTCCTCATATGTGAGGTACCAAAGTTCACAAGGCTCCAAAGCTTCAATACATTCATAGGACGGTTTCTGGGAGAAAAAACTTTGTACGGATATTGCAAGCTTGTTTTGCTGCAAAAACCAAGAGGTAATTTTCTTGTCATCTTCTATATAATAGCAGTGAAGAAGCCCCGAGCTTAAGAATGAACCGATCGAATTGGTTTGGCCTTTTTTGAGCAAGAGTTCCCTCTTTTTTAGTTTACGCATTTTTAAATTCTTTAAGATGAATCGTTGCAACTCATCGCTCATTGGATGTATCGAATTAAACTGCTGGAAAAGGGCTTCCATATAAAACTGTTAGCGGTTTAGATTTGTCTATAATAACGAATATAACAACTAACGGCAACAGTGAGTTGAACATTTCATAAATATTTGCTATATTGTGTTTACCAGAATTTCCGCCAATATCCTTTTCGTATATTAAAATTTTCTTTAACAAGAACGATCCATTATGGGCAACTTACTAATTAATCAAATCGCCGTTAATGTCGAAGTTGCAATCCTGCCCTATTCAGATGAAATGACTTATTTAAAATTTCACCCAAATAACCCTTTTATAAGATGTAATCTTAACTTACCGCATCGCTATCCAGGATACGGCAGCGAAATTGCCAATCAACCTTTACCGACCAGAGATATACATTGGATAATAGAAGAGGAAATAGTCATATCTCCTCCTTCACTGGATTTAAAAAAAGCATTCAATTGTTTCAATGCAGTTCCCTCGTTAGGCACAACGAAATATTCAATAAAGTTATGCGTCGATGTGCCTAATAATGACAAACCATTGCTTCTGCCTCCTACAACTGGGAGCGAAACCGGCCATACTTTTATAGTAGTCACAAAAACAGCCGGAGCAAAATCCATTACTCAGGTGTTCGGTTTCTACGCGATAAAACATCCCGGCTATTTGGATCCCTTTAAGGCATTACCAGGAACAATAAACAATAACCAATTAAGAGAGATTAATGCAAGCATAGAGATGGACCTGACCGAAAAACAATTCGAGACAAACAATTAGAAAAAAAGCGCTTGAGCTTGCTAAACAAAAGTATGCTGCTGACAGTTACAATTGCACTAATTTCGCGATGGATCTGTTTAACTCTGTAAGAAGGCAACCCATAACCATAGATACTTATACTTTTTATCTTCCAAATCTTAGTTTTCCTTCAAAACATCCGGCGCGAATTATATTAGATAAAACGCCGCAAATGTTGTTCAAAAAACTTAAAGACTTGAAAAAGAGTAATGATAAAGAATCATCTTGCATTGTGATAGATCAATCCAAAAAAACAATAGCGCCATTATCACATGGCGAATGCGAATAACCCATTAGTATGAAGAAATTTTTACTGATCATAGTTTCTTTAATCTTTATAACTAATTTACCACCTTTAAATTTGATTACCGGACCCGATGATATATTATATAGTAATGGTAATGGCACCTTTACATTTGCCGAAGTAAACACCAAAGGTCGAAATTATGATTTGTGCATTAGAATCTTCGAAGCCTTTAAATCGGCCCACAACAATGATACAATATTGTATAGGATTACACCTATGTACCCTTTTAAGTTTTGGCGATGGGGAGCCTACCTCACTAAAAAAAAATATAAGTTACAATATATGTCTTGGAAAGATATAGACGCTGTTCGAGGAAAGATTCGAAATAAATCCACCTGGCAAGACTTTTAATGTCCCGTAGCACCGACTTTTGAGCAATTTAATACTCCCTTATTTTCCCTTTTTGCTCTTAAGCCTTTTCTCCAGCTCCATATCAGAAATTTTATAGTAATAACCGGTAAAGAATTCGTCCAGTTTCAAGTCTAGCCCTTCTAGCAGGGCTGAGATAGTTGTAAAACTTGGATTTTTCCTTCCGTTCACTATTTGATTTATACTAGCGTATGGTATGCCCGAAGAAGCTTCAAGTTTTCTCAAACTATCAATCGTCACATTATCCAGCTTTCCCTTTTGCTTATTTGCCTTAGCAATTAACTTATTCTCCTCTATTCTCTTCATCACAGCCATCCCGAATTTCATTTTCAGTATTTCCTTCTCCTGAATAGTCATAGTTTATCTAAAAAGGGAAAATGACGGAATTTTAAAAAATATTTGATATGCGATCGCATATAACTCAAAATTTTTATTACCTTAGTATGAGCATTTATGAAAGAAAATTTATTCAGTATGATTTAACGGTATAGACATTTTATTGATTTGGCATTAACTTATGAGCTTCTCGCCACGGAAACCTGACAATTTCAACAGACGCGAGAACGTAAGTGTAATGCCCAGCCCTTATATTTACATAGGGTTGGGCTCGCTTATGTCTTTTGTGTCTGGCCATCGAAAGATGGTTGGCCTTGTCAGGGCCTCCGTGACAAAGGGCAGGCGGGTTCCAACCCTATTGTATTTAAAATTCTTTTAGCTCCGCCCCTGAACCTTCCTCCCTCAAGGCTCATTAATCCTTTCATTACTAAATATACTTATATGAATGAGCCATTAACCAATTCCGCCAGCCGTACAAGGTTTTCTGGTAAATCTCACAACCATCACCCTCAATGGTCCAACCAGCCAATACGTCTTATCGAAAAAGAAAAAAGAGATCCTTTACTGGTATTAGATGACTTTTTTGAATGTTATCATTTAAGAGATGTTCGAGAAAAACTATGGGAATGGGTCTCGGAAGTGGTAACCAGTCCAAATGAAATTGCGAGCGAACCACTTGAACGCAGCAGCAATCTTTACTTCTATGAAAAAGTTGAAGGGCTAATCGAAGCTGCGCATATATTGAGGAGAAAAATACATAAACATAGGCGCAAAAGGCAAAAGATAAAATCTAAGAAAATTGCTCATTCAACAGAAACAGGGTCCCGCAAAGTTAATATGCATGCGAAATCAGATGCGGTTACGGTAATTGATGAAGCAGCAACTCAAGAACATATATTAAACAAGCCAAAACAACTTCAGGAATATACGGATGAAGATCCAATGTATGTAATTACCGAAGTTTTTAAAAATGAATCGCTCGATTTTCTTAGAAACCAATTGCGCGACTGGAGACATATAGCGTTATCAGCTGACTGTGCAATATATGAAGAAGGCGAGCAACGGGAACAGTTACTAACTTTTTATGATCATTTGCTTGAACTGACAGAGGCGCTTTTTATCATTTATGCAAAAAACCAAAATTCATCTTCCACAAGGCACATGATAGAAGCTGAAAAACAGCAGATACTTAGTCAAGAGCAAATCGCTAACCCAATGCAGGTAGTATCTGCTTTCTTTGATCAATTCCCTTTAAATAACGCGATCCGTGAATTAAATGACTGGCAGGAAGCATCGATTTGTTTTACTGGTGTCTATCCAGAAAACATGAGCCCATTGAGCGCATTGATCACATACCGTAATGTACTATGTTTAATAAAAGCAGCCAACAGACTAATCAGTTGGAGGTTCGACCTGCTTTCAAATGAACATCGGCCAAATCATCAAAGCGGTTTACATACAACTGATGCCAGTTCACCCGAACGCATGGCATTCTAACATAACTACTAATCAAAGCCATAACCATAAAGTCCTGATGTGTCTACATTGGGGCTTTACTCTTAACCTGATGGTCGATTCCGAAGCGCGTGCCTCCCACTGTATGAAGCTTTAGTTATTGATTCTACTTATATCTTTTATTAAAATACTATGAATGATATTGGAATTCGGTTAAAACTCATCCGGCAAAGATGCAATATACATATACCTGCAATTGCAGCGGCAACTGGTATTGCAAAGGAAACGCTATATAAATGGGAAAAAGGCACCAAACCCAGCAACCTTAACAATTATCTTAGATTAAAAGACTATCTGGACCAGCTTGAAAGAAGCCAGGAATATAAAGCCTTCGAAGTCGAGAAACAGCAACCAGTAACTATAAAGCTTCCTTTGAATCCGGATGGCCCACCTATTCCACAAATAGATGGCAAAGCAGCCAGCGGCACAATATTATTTACCAATAATGACCCGGAATTGATTGTTGACCGCATCAGTGCTCCATTTCTTGGCAAGGTGGATGGTGTAATTGAAGTAATCGGCCATAGCATGGAGCCAACCTTTCCCAACGGTTGCCGGATAATTATTACCAGGATTAGAGATATTCAAACGCTCAACTGCGGATCGTACTATTACATAATTGATAGCAACTTTCAGGGAATTGTAAGGAAGATTTACCTGAGAGAAGATAAAAATTATCTTCAGCTGGTTGCTGATAATCCGGACCAGAATAAATTTCCACCCATGGAAAGAACTCGGCTACAGATAGAGGCAATCTTTAAGGTGAACGCAGCAATAATTAGATTTTAAAATTTTCTGTTATGGAAATTGTCAATCGTATTTTAAAATCACAGGCAATCCTTTTACTGGGAGTCGTTGATGGTTGTACTGATTAACAAGCCATCAATGGCAGTCGATTAATTCTTACACTTTTTTTATGGGAAACACGAACAGTCAACTTACCGAGCAAACACATTGTAATTGCCCCTCTCAATTGAAAAAGGACTTATTAGACGTCATAGAGCAGTACCTGAACGAAAAAAGGAAAGATATGGAATATGATCGAGAAATCGAGGCGGATGTGTATTACCTTTTAGGCAACAGCGAATTTGAAGACCATCTTCAGCTTTATTTACTTACTTCAGTTTCTGTGCTACACGCGCTCACCTTTAAAGACGTATCCGATAGCTTGAAGCAAAAAATTGGCATGCCGCGCTTTTTCGACTTATGTGATATGCTTCAAAGAATGGTACAGTTTTGTTGGGATATAAAAACTAATGACATTTCCGTGGCGCAATTGGATCAATTGATGTGGCGCTCTAACGACGTCGCGTGTACAGTTGAATATATCATGGAAACTAAAAATAAATATGAGCGATTATTAAAATATCTTGAAAGATAATTTTTTTTGAAAGAAAACGAAAAACCTATCCAATTATGAAACTAAGTCAAAAAGCACTCAAAGCAATAAACAATCCTGTCATCCGCCGCCAACTGATGGATGTTTTACATTGTACCGAGTTTACCATTGCCCGGTATATTCAAAAAAACAGTGACAATCTTACCAAAGCTGCTGCCCTTAAAGTAATCCGGGAAATAACCGGGCTGGCCGACAGTGAAATACTCGAAGAATTATAAATCGTACACCCGTATTTTGTGCCTATTCACATTGGACATATAATTCAGGCGGAGGTAGAGCTTAAACGGCTTACGCAAAAAGAATTTGGTGCCCTCATTCATAAAAATGAAAAGACAGTGCCAGATATATATAATCGCGCCACCATGTCAATAGATTTATTAGTGGCTATCTCGGTAGCCCTCAAAAAGGATTTTATTAAATTCTTTTATGATGCAGAACCTATGAAAAGTATCCGCGATGATGAAACTATCTTGTTGAAATCTGAAATACAAAAGATCATGCAGGAAAAAATTACCCTGGAAAGAGAATTGGCATTAATGCAAAACCTGGTAGAATCACAGAAAGAAACTATTTGCTTTGCCAAAGAGCAGCTAGACCATTATAAATCAAAGTTGCTAGAATTTAGTGGCAACAAACCTGGGCTTTCGGCTATCTAAAAGAATTTAACGAAGTTCTGGGAGCGAGATTCTAAATATTGGGTTCACATAATTAGTCAAATGACCGGCAGCCACTGCTAAAAAAAAAGCTACTAATCAGAACCGTTAACCAGAAGCCCCGATGTTTCTACATCGGGACTTTTAATTAAATCGGAATGTGTAAAAATATTTTTCATACCCACTTCCTCGCATGATGCTTTTGAGCATTTTATAAAAACGAATCTTATGACTATAAAGCATTCGAGTACATACAGGCTGGCATCGGTCAAAATATGCTGCAACCCTCAGCACTATATTATCTATACTGTAATTACAGCACACAGTGTAGTTACGGCTGTGTCCTGCAGCAGCAAGAATAAATGAATTAAAGGCAATCTTAGTTACTAGGATTCGTTCCCTGATCAAACGGTTGTTGTGACGCTCCGTTGCCGGGTCTTCGCCTTGATGGGCCAGTCAGGTTATGATATAACCGCTGTCCTTCCACTTCTTTGAAATTCGCATTAGATACTGTAATACCAGTTATGTGAAGGTTTACTTCCTTCGGTAGGTTCAAAGTCGTAAGAATATTTTTCAACTATACTTTTTGGTGTAGCAGTAAACAATGCATGCGAAGCAGCCATCCTGTTAATCTTAGCCAATAATAGTAGATCCATCAGCATTAAATCTATAACCTTTGGGTAAAATGACCCGCACATTTGTTAGACCGCCTTATTTTTTTAGAATCAGTATTGCATCGCTCCGAGCTTACGAATTGTTTCTTCAAAAAAAATCTCCACCCCACATGCTGGCGTCATGCTACGCATGACCGGAAGTTTTGTGGGGTCGTATTTTTTTATTCGAAAAATTCTCCAGCCTCCACGATGCAATGCACAGCGTTGCTGGCCAAAAAGAAAGAACGGGGCGCTACAAGCCCCAACTACACAAAATCTTTCTTAACAATTTAAACCTAAAGTTATGGCACACCTTAATGGAACAGTAACCAAAGACGCGAAAGTTATTACAACCCAAAACGGAAAACAGTTTGCCGCTTTCGACCTGGTAGAAAATATGAGCTACAAGGATAAAGACGGCAAAAGGGTGCAAAAGTCCTTTTATTACAATTGTATCTATTGGATCCAGCCGGAAAAAATAGCTCCTTACATCACCAAAGGAACAATTCTTAGCGTCCAATGCAACGTAGTCGCACGTGCTTATACTGATAGCGCCGGCAATGCAAAAGCCAGCAGCACCGCAACCATAGAGACAATTAAATTTTTAGGTCGTCGCTCAAAAAGTCTGAGCACCGAAGAAGCACCAAAGCTGGCAGCAACAGAAAAGCCTGAAACCATCGCTGAACCCGTGGATGATCTCCCTTTTTAATTCCCGCCTAAGGACGCCACCCATACAATAACAATTAAAATCAAATTTTATGCATAATCTGAATTTCAACGAGCAAACTAATAAATACGCGTTTTTCTCCAAACAAGAAATTGCCTGGCACCAAAAAGGGCAGATTGTAAGCGAATACCTTACCAGCTCCGAAGCAATTAAGGCGGCACAACTCAACTTTACCGTAGGTATCGCACCAAACATTCATATGTACCCGGTGGTCGGGGACCAATGGAATAAAGAAGACAAGGATTCTTATTTCACATTCAGTACCCAGCAGGGCGATAAACTGAGCGCTAAACTGCATAACAATACAATGGCCGATCAAAACGCGCCCGCCGCATTTCTGGCAAAAGTATCGGATGATTCATTTTATACCTACCGGACGGATAACGGCGACATATTAGGTACCAAGCTCGGAAAAGAGTACCATGTGGTACAGAACGAGGACGCGTTTAGCTTTTTTGATGCTATTGTAGGTGGCGAAGGAGGCATCATGTATGAAACAGCGGGAGCGCTGGGTAAAGGAGAAACCATATTTATAACGGCAAAGCTACCGAATTATATACGGGTTGGTAGCGGGGACGATGTCCTAAGGCAATACCTGTTTCTCACCACGTCACACGATGGCAGTGGCTCCATTGTAATCGGATTTACACCTATTCGTATTGTCTGCAATAATACCTTAAATGCAGCCCTCCGCAATTGTACGAACGTAAAACGGTTCCGGCATACGGCCAATGTTAGGGACCGACTACTAAAAGCGCATGAAGTGATGGGAATGACCAATACCATGACTGAACAGCTTTCCGGCATCCTTAACCAGATGGCTAAAGTCCGCATAAGTGACCCCGAGGTAAAACGACTGATTCAAATAGCCCTCGCCTCTAAAGAAACACGCGCCCTCTTAAAGGATGGCAAAGAGGAAGAAACATCTACACGGTTTAAAAACGCCGTTGAAGCAGCCGTCGGGTATGCGCAAGGTAGCCCTTCCCAGCAACTGGAAACTACTAAAGGAACGGTTTACGGGGCATACAATGCCATCACCGGGTATTTTCAAAATGTACGCGAGTACAAATCGATTGACACTAAAATGGAAGCGCTTTATTATGGTGGCTACGCACAACAGCGCTCACAGATCGTATTTGACCTTTGCCAGTCTTATATGAAGTATGGCAGCGATGCCTTGATCCTGAACTAATCACCCCTGGAGCGGGGCACCTCCCCCGCTCCTTTTTTCTTCGAAAACGCCGGGCAACGCACCGGCCATTTTCAAGTATTGAATTAACCAAAATGCGGCTAGCAACCGAATTATCTAACCCTGGGAAAAAGCGACGTTGTTACATGAGCTTTTACCCACCAAAATAAAGGGCTTTTTATCCCATATAGAACAGTACGGCCTTACAACCTAGGCAGGAAACTAAAAAAGCTGTGAGTCGAAATCCGAATTAACATTGCCGCAGCCCGTTGGCTCAAGCTGGCCCAAAAGGCGGCCGATACCATCACCGCCAAACGGCAGGAACAGACCACAAGCCCGACGCGTTTGCCCCACGAACTTTTCAGCGGCTATCTGGGCGTGTTTACCGTTCACTCCTGCAAGCTTACATTACCCGCAGAGGGTATCGTTTCGGCAAGGCGTTATATGCCTGTTCAGTCTTGAACCCGCAGCAAAGCTACCGTTTCAAAAAGAATGAAATCTAGTGCGGTAGTGAAACGGCAGCTTGTTTATTCCTTAGAAACGAACACACATTTCTTCAGCACATTAACCATTTCTTATGAAGCAACTAGAGCGGATTCCATCACTATCTCCGCATGATAGTCGCTAAGATTATTACATCTGCGGTTTGGCCGTGATTATACCCCGGCCTCCAACTGGGCGATAAAAAAATAAGCGCTATTACCACAGGCCACTTTTTATGGAAGCGCCACCCTTGGGCAGTAAGCGTAAAGGTTATATAATATCATTGAAAGTTTTTGATCAGCATAAAGCAACTCAAAGCACTGGGCGCCACCAAAGCCCGTTACCAGCCCTTTTTATTTCACCTTGAAAAACAAAAGCTATGACACGATCAAATGTTTATATCAAACTCACCGGCGGCAGAAAGCTACTTTTTGTTTTGGGCAGCACCAGTTCACCAGGCCAAAGATTTATCGTTGAAAAATTTCTTACTCCCTTACTAGCATTGAATGACCCATCCAAAGAACTCGAATGGATTGAAACCTTTGCAGATCATGTGAATGAACTTCATACAGATGCCAGCTACCGGTATGTTATCGATCTTGAAAAAAAGACTGTCCGTTTTTACGAGGAACACTACAACCACAAAACTGGTACATTTTGGAAAGGAAAAGATTTGACCGAAGAACGCTACTTACCCTATGTGCGTTCGCTAAACCCACCCCAAACGTCTTAAACGACCCGTAAGTAGCAAGCCCTTGCTTATATGAATATACCCTAGGGCTGCAGCAGGGACACATGGCCGGGAAGCTGCCGCCCTGCTATGTATATTGAAATTGGAAGGCAGGACGGCAGCTTGAATAGCTTATAAAATAAATATTTTAAATGAAGACATAATGCAATACCTACACAACAATAGTGAACAATATCTTTTCGACCGTAATCTAGGAGGGCTATGGATGATCGGGAAACTGCTGCTCGAAACCTTCCTATATTTACCGCTGCTTTTTACCGGTTACCTATTATCCGACTTACTATTGAATAAAGAAGAAGCGGCCGTCCTGTGGATGACCACGACTGCTATTTTTGCTGTTGCGCACTTCTTTTTTATCTATTTTTTAAAGGGAATGATCGTAGCCCTGTTGAAGGCAAAAAACTTTCTTTGGATTCCGATTTTTCTAATTTGCATCGGATATACCGGTTTTGCCCCCGGATGGATGGTGTTACGATTGATTGATAAGTCCATACTACAACTAAATCCCACCACGGGTAGGATCTTTACCTGGATGATTGTCAGCGCAACAACACTAATTAGCTACCGGCGCTTTAGCTTCCTGACCGATAACGCACCGACCTTAGCACTTCCACTATATTTCCTGGGTTACTGGCTAGTCAAAAAGTTTACATGATCACATGATTAAAAAACAGCATCAATGGAGTTACTGTAAGGTGCTTGCTAGTATAGGAACAAAAGATTAAAAAAATCGCAGGACAATTCGAATGCTAGAACAATCTTATTCGAGATTAAAAGACGGCAAGTGTTGCCACATACACTTAGTGCTTCCCAAAGTAGGCGGCCGTATAATCTTTTCGGTGAGTTGTCGATTAATGCCAACTGACTTTCAGAAGAATTACGGTTAACTTGTTGCATAAATGCACACCGGTTGCCTTCCTTGTAGTAGTCTTAATAAGTTAATCCATCCTCCTTGAAGTTGCTTTCCTTTTTTGGGCTGCCTTTTCAAAATAGGATTTTCGTTAAAAATTAGCCTAACAATTTCAAACCTATCAACTTTAACAAGGGCAGCAATCTTATATATGTCTTTTAAATCATCTTCGGCTGCCTATTAGTCATAGATTATCTAAAATGTCACTCGCAGCAAGTAAAAAAGCCGCAGCGAGTACTGCACTGCGGCTTAAACATTTCCTTCAAAAACCTATTACAAACTTCGTTTTTCGACAGAATCACTTATACAGCTAGTATAATTATTCTAAGATAATTATACTAGTAGTTTCTCGCATTAAAAGCCAATCATAAATCTTAAACCAATATCAACAGTCTCTGCCTACTTAAAATTCATTGGTAAGAGTGCGTATGAAAAAATCATTCTTTATAAATCTTGTAATTGCCTCCTTCGTCGACTAAATAGTCGTTTATATCCGAAAGCACCTCTATTTTCTTTATTATATCGTTCTCAATAAAAATATCATATTCGTTTGGAAGAATTTCATAATTACAAGAAGGGCAATGACTAGATTCCAATATGCCATAAACTTTAACTTCTTTTATACCTGGCCTGCCTATATCATTTCCACCCCATGTAATCTTATCTCCTATTTTATATTCTATTTGCCAAGTATCACCAAACTTAAACTGTATCCTACCTTTGAAATAGACCGTACAATTCGAACATTGAAGTTCTGCTATTAGTATATTAAATGCGCTCATTCTAATGAGTTTTAAATGGCACTCCAAAAGCCTGTAAAAAATTTATTAATCGTTTGTCATTTGTAAGAACAGAGGCGTTATTATTAATTGCACCTCCAACAATACTGGCATCATTCGTATGCAATTTTCGCCCAAGGCTTGCTGCTTTAGCCTGAAGCCACTGAACCTGATTGGCAGATGCTCCATTTTTACCTATTGTTGCCCCAATCTCTATCATAAAGCTCTTTAACTGCTGTTTATCTCCCTTCGCAAGAAATTCTTTTGCAGCAGTTATAGAAACAATCGGCTTATCGCTTCCGATAGATTTAATAACTGCATCTTTTCCGCCCCCTTCCACGGCTTTAATAAGAGCATTATTATCTAAGCTAACCACACCACGTTGTGTTACTTTAGTCGCAACCTGTTCAACTCTTCCAACAGGAAAAAAGATCATTGCTGTTTGAACACCTGAAACTGCCCTGGATTTATCTTCCTGAAAATCACTTTCAGCACTTTTCCCTGTGACAAGTTCTACAACAGGAGTAAGAGGATTAATCGTAGTATTTATTTCCCGCGCTACAGTAACAGCACCATCATATAAAGATTTTCCGGTTTCTACTGCTGCGTCCTTAATATCCTTCCAAAGTTCTTTACAGCATGTTTGGCCCTTATCACCTAACGGATCGCTAAATCTTATTGGATTGTTAAAATTAGAGGCGTATGGAGACCACATTTCCAGATCTTCTATTTTCGGATCGATTTCCCACCATCGACCTATTTGCGGATCGAGTTCTCTTAACTGAGCATCATACATTTCAATATCTAATCCGTCTTCCTTCTCAATTCCGTTATATTTTAATTTATTCTCAGGCTCCCCATAGCCTAACGCCTTCGAACTAATCCCGGCCATCGTTAACCCAAATGGATAATAATGCGTTTCTTCCAATACAGGCCCGGGCAAATGCGTTACCTGCAGGTTATCAAAGAACACATCAATGTTCGGGGTTTCATTGGAAACGTAAATATACAAAAAACCACTTTTATTAATTGGAACTCCGGCAAACTGATGCTTCTTCAACTCCTGGTCGATACCTACCTGATCAACTCCGCCGCTTACATACTGTAACTGATCATCGAAGAGTATCCAGTTCAGGTAAGCCTTTGGCCGTGAAGAATTATAACGCTGGTCTTTTAAAAACTCCAATGCACCAATGTTAAACATTTTCGCGGGACTTAACTGCTGGCCGGCAATTTTACCGCCTGGCCCTCTTCCTACGCTGGCAGCAAGCGCCATTGCAAGTTCATTTAATGGACTAACAGGCTTACCAGGCGTTACGCCATTCAATCTATACCAGCTGTTCACCCTTACATTAAACTTATCACCCGGCATTACTTTCAACACAATAGCAGGTCCTATTTTTTGTCCATCGCCCCTGAGCTTCGCTACCTTCTCATTTGGATTGTCAGAAGTATCACTGGGATAACCAGCCGGTTTATTGCTTCTGGTGGCGTCGTTTACATTACGATACAACGCTTCTTCGACGGCAACTGAAGCAGTTTCCATAGTCGCTGCCGGATACATATTTACTGCCTGCTCTTCGGTAAGCACCATACGCACATTCCCTAAATGGTCCTTCAGGAAGTAATCAAAGGTAAAGCCGGTTATATTGTCATTGGCATCTTTTAGGGCTCTTATTCTTCCCTCTTCATGCATCATGAACTGCAGTCTGTCATTTTCATAAACAGCCCCCCCCGTGTACAATATCGTTTTAAGAGGTTGCCCGTTTTCAGCGATCTCTTTTTTCAGTTTATTACCGGCAGCATCATACGTATAGGTTATCGTTCCTTTTCCTGTAACAGTGATAACAGATGGTAAATTTAGGTAATTGTAAGCAATATTGCTTATTGCCTTGTTGTTGTCCTGAATAAGATTACCGTTTATATCGTAATTATAATCAGCTCCGGCGCCATTACTGCCATCTTTAAAATCCCCCAGCGTGGTATTGGGATCGCTGGCCGCATCTGTGACATGGTTCAACTTATTGCTATTATTCAGATAACCATACGTTAACTGATCAATCAATGGTGAAGTACTTCCTTTGAGGCCTTTCTGATTCATGGTGAGCAGATTGCCGTTCGGATCATAGGAAATACCGGTAACACTGAAATCAATATTTGCCGATTTATTAAAAATTGCAGTTGCACCGGAACCGGAAACCCATTGATTAAAATCTGCAC
>NZ_JAFIQX010000001.1 GCF_017356035.1 Longitalea luteola
GGATCGGGAGTTGAACCCGGGTCCGCCAGCCGGCGGATATGAATCCCACCCCAAATAAAAAAGGCCTCACTTTCGTGAAGCCTTCTTCTAGTAGCGGGATCGGGAGTTGAACCCGAGACCTTTGGGTTATGAATCCAACGCTCTAACCACCTGAGCTATCCCGCCGTTTATTTTTAAATCGATCCGCCCTGTAGCGGGATCGGGAGTTACACCGGAGTCCGCCAGCCGGCGGATATGAATCCAACGCCTCCGCTATTACTTTTATCGTGTTTGAAATAATGGGGTGCAAAAATAGAAAAAATTAGTGTTTCGGAAAATTTTTCTTAAGCAATTCTGACACAATTATTTAAGAAATAGCCATTTCGGTGCTTTTTTCATGCCCACCAACGGATGGAACCCGCTTTCATCGTATCGAAAACCCAACGACGTGGCCCCAATTACAGCGAACAACTTTGAACTTAAAACTTAAATCTTTGAACTCCGAACCCTTATCCACATTTCTTGTTCAAATTACAAAAATCGGCCATCTTCGCATCCGGTTAAAGGCTTCCGTGCTGAAGCCTTTTTATATTTAATTTCGGTCTTATGGCAAAGTCAGGTCGGGGTAAACAGCAATTGACAGATCAACAAACGGCTATCATTCATTCCAAAGGCGATCTCCGCATCAATGCAGTTGCTGGTTCAGGTAAAACAACTACTATCATTGAATACGCGGCTTCACGTCCTTCCAATGCCCGCATCCTGTACCTCGCCTTCAATAAATCAGTAAAATTAGAGGCCACCCGCAAATTTGCCGAATACGGTTTAACCAATACAAAGGTCGAAACAGCCCATTCCCTTGCTTATAAACATATCGTCTTTAAACATAATTATAAGGTAAAAGCACAGGGCTATAAGAACAGTGAAATATGTCAACTGTTAAGTATTCGCGGCAATGGGGAAAAACATGCTGAATTTGTAATTGCCAATCATATCAGCAAATTCGTTGCTTACTTCTGTAACAGCGACAAAGCCAAAGTGCAGGACCTGAATTACCTCGATACCATCGTTGATCCCAATGCCAGGTCTTTTGTACGCTCTTTTTATAAGCTCATCGAGGATGGTACCCGTTTGCTGCTCGCTAAAACGGACAGGAATGAAATAGAGATCACCCACGATTTCTACCTGAAGAAATTTCAATTGTCTAATCCCGCGTTGCCTTACGATTACATCCTCTTCGATGAAGCGCAGGACGCTTCTGCTGCCATGCTCGACGTTTTCATGAAGCAAAAAGCGACCAAGGTGATCGTTGGCGACACGCATCAGCAGATCTATGCCTGGCGGCATGCCGTTAATTCGTTAGACAAAGCCAATTACCATACTCTACAGTTGTCTACCAGTTTTCGATTTACACAGGATATTGCCAACCTGGCTACTGCTGTTCTCACCTGGAAAGATCACCTGTTCGACTGTAAACCGGTTGCCATTACTGGTAAAGGAACCGGCAAGAACGAACTGGTGAAGGCAACGATTGCCCGTACGAACCTGGGCCTGCTGCTTAAGGCGATCGACTTTATTACCGACAATCCCAAAGTGAAGCACATTTACTTTGAAGGTAATATCAGTTCCTATACCTATGCCGATGATGGCGCTTCGCTTTATGATGTATTGAGTTTATACAATGGTAACCGGGATCGAATCCGCGACGAATTGGTAGGTTCTATGAATGATATCGATGAACTGGAAGAATATGTGGAAAAAACAGAAGACCACCAGCTGGCTACCATGATCGAAATCGTTCGGGAATATGGTAATGAAGTGCATGGCATCATCAAATCCCTGAAAGAACTGCATACCGGCGATGAAAATCGAAGCAAAGCAGAAATGATCTTTTCTACCGTTCACCGCTCCATATGTGCTGCATAGATACACCCAAAAGAAATATTTGGCAGATTATACCAATCGGTATATTTTTGTGGTGTTATGACAAAAGCAGAGCGTACAAGACATTTTATCGTTGAAAAAGCGGCCCCGATCATAAATAAGAAAGGAATGGCCGGTACTTCTATCAATGATATTGTTGAAGCTACGAGGCTTACCAAGGGTAGTGTTTACGGCAATTTTGAAAGTAAAGACGAGATCTGCCTGGAAGCTTTTGATTACCTGGCAAAAAGGGTAGGGGCCGCTATGGTAATGGCCATGTCCCGTGCAAATTCGAACAGGGACAAACTGTTTGCTCTTTTCGAATATTATCTTGCGGTCGTTTCTCAGGAAAACACTTATGGTTGCCCACTGTTAAATTTTGGTACCGAAGCAGATGATACCAATCCCATCGTAAAACAGAAAGTTAATAAAGCTATCCTCGCTACAGAAAACCTGATAGCAAAAGTCGTTCGCTCAGGTATTGAAGCCGGTGAATTCAAAAGATCCTTTGATCCCGAAACCTTTTCTATAAAAGCCTTTGCGATGATCGAAGGCGGTATGTGGATCGCCCGCCTGCAGGGGAACAACAAACAATTACAAGTAATTCTTGATTCTCTGAAGCAGGAAATTGATGACTATTGCCAATAGTCCTTTTTTTTACGCAATAATATACCGATCGGTATAAAATGGTCAGCTAATTAAAAACAAACAATATGAACATTGAAAACAAAACCATCCTTATAACAGGAGGTGGTACCGGTATTGGCTTTGCTATAGCCAAAGTATTATCACTAAAAGGTAATGATCTTATTCTGGTTGGCAGAAGAGAAGATAAATTAAAAGAGGCCGTTGCCCGTTTGCCGAAGGCATCTTATATCGTTGCGGATGTTACCAATAGTACTGATGTTGAGAACCTGGTTCAACAGGTAAGTACTATATTCGGTGGTTTAGATATCCTGGTAAACAATGCCGGCGTGGTAACAGCCTATCCTCTCGAAAGTGCAGAGGGCGTTTACGAAAAAGCAAAGTTTGAAATGGACCTGAATTATCTTTCTGTAGTAAGGCTTACAGAACGCCTGTTGCCCTTGCTTAAAGCCAGTAAAGAAGCAGCTATCGTGAATATTGAATCAATTGTGTCGTATTTGCCTAACGCCGTAATAGCAACTTATAGTGCGACAAAAGCGGCCCTGCATTCCTATTCCCAATCATTAAGACTGGTGCTACAAAGAACACATCCTCATATCCAGTTGTTCGAAGTGTTTCCGCCCTTTGTTGATACCGATATGACCAAAGGCTTCAATGCCGATAAGTTATCGCCTGATGTAGTTGCCGGGGACATTTACAACGCACTGCAAAAAAATGAATATGCCATAAGACCGGGGCTAACGAAGGAAGTATATCATTCATTTCTGCAGTCACCAGAGATTACTTTAAAGAGATTCAATGGGATAGAGGTTTAAGCCAGTGAGCTTTTAAACCAAGCATCTTTGAGCTTTTAAGCCAACCCGAACAGTTCTGCAATCACCAACTTTGTGGTATCAAAAAATGAATACTATGTCAAAGGTTTGGTTCATTACAGGAAGTTCCCGGGGATTGGGAAGAACCCTCACAGAGGTTGTGTTGGCAAAAGGCGATCAGGTGGCTGCTACGGCACGCCAACCGCAACAATTAGCTGAGCTCGCCGAAAAATATCCACAACAGCTTCTGCCGCTTCCACTAGATGTTACCAGTAAAACAGCGATCGTCAATGCTGTTGAGCAAACTATTAAAAGGTTCGGCCGTATAGATGTGCTGGTGAACAATGCCGGCTTCGGCATTATTGGCGCTGCAGAGGCATTTACCGATGAACAGGTGAGCAGTCAGCTCGAAACGAACCTGTATGCCCCTATTAACATTACACGGGTGGTTTTGCCTTATATGCGTAAACAGCGTAGTGGTCGTATTTTACAGATCAGTTCATTGGGCGGCCGTGTAGGTAATGCAGCCCTTTCTATTTACCAGGCAGCTAAGTTCGGTCTTGGCGGTTTTACTGAAGCGCTGGCCAAAGAAGTTGCCCCACTGGGCATAAAGGTTACTTCAGTAGAGCCGGGCGGTTTTCGTACCGACTGGGCCGGAGCGTCTATGAGCTATGCACCTGCCGTTGAAGGTTATGAAGAATCGGTGAATAAAAGAGTTGAATTTTTTCAAAGCGGTAAATTTATACCCGTGGGTGACCCTATAAAAGCGGCGCAGGCGATGATCAGTATAACAGAACATCCACAGCCGCCGGTTCACCTCGTATTGGGCAGTGAAGCTGCTGGCTTGTTACGGCAGGCAGATGAAGACAGGAAAGCGGAATTCGAAAAATGGTTACCGGTAACTCTTTCTACTGACCATGATGCTGCCCAGAATTTCCTGGAAACGGAATATGGTAAATCGATTCTTGGCGGAAAAAGCTAAACTTTGTTGTAAAGAAGAAATAATCTGATACTATGGCCCAACCGCCGTCAAAACCTGAAATTGTTTACTCCTGCTACTACAAAACAAGTCGCGGGGGTGAACAATTTATTCAGGACCATGTCTTCAGTTACCAGATAGCTGGTACCCTTACGATAAATGATGGCAGGAGCGATCACCGGTTTCTGCCCGGTGATTTCCGTTTCATTAAAAGAAATCAACTGGCCAAGTTCCTAAAGCAGCCACCCGAAGGCGGCGAGTTTAGATCCATTTCCATTTACATCGACCAGCAAACACTGCGCGATATGGCCAGGGAATATGGGTATGCTGCCACCAAAGAGCAAATAGCTGTTTCGATAATGAAGCTCGATCCTCATCCGCTGTACAAAACGTATATGGATTCATTGATCCCTTATGCAGGATTGCCGCCCGAAGAAAATGAAGCATTGTTGTCATTAAAAGTAAGAGAAGCGGTATTGCTGTTACTTCGTGATCAGCCGGCTCTAAAGAATGTGTTGTTCGATTTTTCAGAACCAGGCAAGATCGATCTCGAAGCATTCATGCTTACCAATTATCAGTTCAATGTGGGCCTGAGCCGGTTTGCTTACCTCACGGGCAGAAGCCTGGCCACTTTTAAACGTGACTTTGAAAAGATCTTTCATACGTCCCCCGGCAACTGGTTGTTGCAGAAGAGACTGCAGGAAGCCCATTATCTCATCAAAGAAAAAGGAAGCAAACCTTCCGATGTATACCTGGAAGTTGGTTTTGAAGACCTGTCGCATTTTTCCCATGCATTTAAAAATGCGTTTGGAGTGGCGCCTTCTAAAATATAGATTACCGGTATACGTCCTGCCAAAGACACCATGTTCTCATTTTAAGGATCCCTCGAATGCGCGCCTGGATACATTTAAAATCTATCTGGGGCGGAACCGTCATTTACGGTGGTATCATTCTGCTTGTCCTTATTGCTATCTCCGTCCACCCTGAAATTGTTCCTTACAAATCGAAAGTTCAGTTATTGACGAAAAAGCCATTTATCAGAGTGGTATAAATGTATTACCTGGTACCAGGTTCATTTAGTCAAAACTCGACACACGTAATTTCTTTCCTTTCTCTGAAAAAGAATTCCCTTTTGCCTTTAAAGTTTGCTGCTGCGTTTGCTCATCGTTCAACAGCTTATCCATGTATGACTTCACAAGAGCAGGAGAGGCGGTAACCGGTTTACCACTGATAATGGCTTCGGTAGCATAAGAGTGCAGCAGGCTTGGATATTGTTGAATGAACAGGTCGTGGGTTGCAAACATATCGCAGCCCAATACCTTATTGCCTGTTACTACCACTACACCAATCACCCGGCGGTCTGTACCAAATTTGTTTTTAAAGTGGCTAATATATTGTTCGAGCTTTTTACTGAATTCAGCGGAGTTGGTAATGGCGGTGTAGGTTTTAGTGCTGGTGTTGGTTTTATTGTTGGTATTGATCTCATCAACTTTTTCCCATACTTTGCCCTGGTCTTTTTCTTTTTCCACTACTTTGCGTAAGCCCATGCTGCCTTTATTATAATATCCCTTAAACTCAGCAGGAGCGGCAGCTGCGCCATTAGGGGTATAACTACGCGACACGCTACTGGTTCTGTCACCGGCCGACCAGCGGCCGCTTTCCACGCAAAATACCGGCAGCTCTTTCTTGCCACTTTTAGGTTGTAGGAGGAGGTCCTTGTTGATGATCCTGTCCTGTTTGCCACCTTTGACAACATCGCCCGTTATCACGATGATGGTATCAGTTGAGATGTTCTCGATCCGGAGCTTGTTCACATCTCCGCTATTGCTGTTCTCAGTGATCTTTACTTTGTTTTTGGCAATCGCTTCCTGCAAGGTCATGTATTTACCAATGCTTTTGAATTCACTGGTAAAGCTTTCTTTGGCATAAATGGGATACAAACGAAGGTTTTGATAGGTGAAGGTTTGGGTGGTTGTGCCGGTTTGCAGGTAATCCACCTCCAGGTTGCGGTAAGTGTATTGCGACAGAACAATACAAGGCAGCGCCAATAGTATGGCCAGGGTTATATGTTTCATACATCAAAAGGGTTTGTACAATGGGATGCCCGACGGCAGGCACTACATAAAATATACAGTCAAGGTTTTGTTAAAGGAGGACGCTTCGTAATATTACGATAACAGGTGTTCGTTATTGTAAGAAAATACAGGTTCCAAAATTTACTGTAAAGAAAGAGTAGAATTGCATCATACTTGGAATATAATTTGTAATAAAAGAAGCAGGATATTCAAAGGATATTGGATTTAACCGGGGGCGTTATTTTTATCTGGCCCCCTCTTTTCAAAACTAATATCCTTTCAAAATATATACGCTTACTTCCTGGATCCGTACCCGCATCATGACCGAACCTTGGTTAATAGCCGGGCATGATGAATGAACCGTTTTTTATTGCTTGATCCGCCAATAGCGGATACGTGCGAAACGCTGAATCTGTTTTTAGCAGACAAGCGTATTGCGCTCCCTGTGCTGCATGTCGCTCGCAGCCGCAACTTCGTTTAACCTTGCTATGAAAATTTTTAATACCCGAATATAGAGGTCACGCCAATTGGCGGGACTTTTTACTTTATGCTGCATACCTCATTAGCGTTAAGCTCATCTTATTTACCACCCGCTAAAAGGAAGTGCTTATTATCCTGAAAATAAAAAAGGCAGAAAAGATCAAACGCTGGCTAATGAATAATTTGCTTAATGTGTAGTAACGTTTAAAAAAAACGGATGCCTTATTTTATTATAACGGTAAAAGAGAGCAAAGCAGGCGCCAGGCGGCGCAGGAAGCTGGTGGTAGCTTCGAAAACAAAACCGGAAGCCATGATATGCTTTCAGGATATGTGCCGGGGTACCGGCTTTTTACCTGATTATACTTCGCTGAACGAGATCTCGCCGCTCCGGTATAGTAAGATCGTAGGAACTTTATTAGGAAGAAAGATAGATATTCGCGCAGCGTAAAAATGTGAATGTTAAAGTCCCGATAACACGTCTTTCCATACGCGCTTAGACAATGAAATTACCAAATGGAATCATTATGATAAACCATCTGATCTCCGACAACAGTTTAGTCACAAAAAAAGGCCGCTCCGCCAGGCGGAACAACCTTAGGTGGTATACGTACTAGTTAGGTTATTTCTTTCCCGGATATTCTTTCAATGCCTGCTCCAGGCAATCCATGGCCCTGTTAAGATCATGTACATTCAATACATATGCCAGCCGCACTTCGTCTTTACCCAGTCCGGGCGTTCCATAAAAACCACTGGCCGGCGCCAGCATTAAGGTTTGCCCGTTATAAGAGAAAGATTCCAGTAACCATTGGCAAAATACATCTGCATCGTCAATGGGCAAACGAGCCATAGCATAAAATGCACCACCGGGGTTGGGACAGGTTACGCCCTTCATAGCGTTTAACCGGTTTACCAGCACATCGCGCCGTTTCTGGTATTCTGCTTTGGTTGCATCGAAATAATTGTCGGGCAGGTCAACAGCTGCTTCTCCCAGTATCTGTGCAAACGAGGGCGGACTCAGTCTAGCCTGCGCAAACTTCATCACCGAATCCAGCACTTCCTGGTTCTTCGTAACCAGGGCACCTATACGGCCGCCACAGGCGCTATAGCGTTTGGAAATAGTGTCCATCAATATCACATTCTCTTCCACGCCCTGTAATTGCATGGCGCTAATATGTTCGCCTCCATAACAAAATTCGCGGTACGCTTCATCTGAGAACAGGTACAGGTTGTGTTCCTGCACGATCTGCCTCAGCGTGTCCATTTCTTCCTGGCTGTATAAATAGCCGGTGGGGTTATTGGGATTGCAAATAAGTATTGCTTTGGTTCTGGGGGTAACCAGTGCCGAAAATGCAGAAATAGGTGGCAGGGCAAAGCCATTTTCTATATGGGAGGTCACCGGAACCACTTTAATGCCTGCAGCTACGGCAAATCCATTGTAGTTGGCATAGAACGGTTCGGGAACGATCACCTCATCACCAACGTCGAGGCAGCTCATAAAGCCAAATAAAATGGCTTCAGAACCACCGGTGGTTACAATGATCTGCGTGTGATCTACTTCGATCCCTTTCTTTTTATAGTACTGAACGAGTTTACGGCGATAACTTTCATTGCCGGCGCTGTGGCTGTATTCCAGCACTTTAAAGTCGGCATGGCGCACGGCATTCAAAATAGGCTCAGGCGTTTCAATATCGGGCTGGCCTATATTCAGGTGAAACACCTTAATACCCTTTTTCTTGGCGCCTTCGGCAAAAGGCACCAGTTTCCGAATAGGTGATGGCGGCATTAGTTTGCCGCGACTACTAAGTGTTAGCATTTCGCAAATATAGGGTACTGCTTTTATGTTCAAAATGCTTTGTTTCTGGTTGAGAATGTGATATTTACACAAAATACTGTTCTGGTAGACTGGTTTTTTTCGGGTATAATGACATTCAATGGATTATATCCAGCACAAACAGGCATAGTGAACAACGGGTCCAAAAAAAAATCCTCAGGGCGTTTGCCATGAGGATCAAATAATTTGAAAGAAATCACAACTACTGAAGAGGAACTATCCTTTTTTGTTTCCTTTTTCTTTTTCGAATTTAGCGTAGTCTTCTGCATTCAAAACTTCGCCTGTGATTTTCAATTCCAAAGGCTGATCAACCCCGGCAACTTTTACATATATGGTTTTATTAAAGGGGCCGGCGGCCGCCGCATTAAATCCGGCAGTGATCTTGTCTTCTTTACCTTTTGCTACAGGAGCTTCAGGTTTTACCGGAGTTGTACAGCCGCAGGAAGCAGTTGCAGATTCAATAACTACTGGTTTATCAGATATGTTTGAAAAAGCAAAGTTGTATGTAACAGGCACACCTTGTTTGATCTTTCCGAAGTTGTGTACTAATTCTTTGAATTTAACAAAGTTATCAGCTTTCTTTACGGTTGCAGCTGGAGCAGTCTGTGCAAATACGCCGGCCGTCAGGATCAATGCTGCAAAAGCTAATACAAATCTTTTCATGAGTTTATGTTTTTTAATTGTTTTTCAATAACGATAAAGACGCATTTACAGGTGCTGAGGTTGTAGGCGCTTTATAAACAGTCCCTGTAATCTTCAATGTTTTCGTCTGATTGGTATTGTATATAATGGTAATGGTTTTATTAAACGCACCTTCCGTAGCCGAATTGTAGCCTACTTTAATAATACTGGTAGCGCCTGGCTGAATAGCCTCTTTGCTCCATTCAGGCGTTGTGCAACCGCAGGATGCCTGAACATTGTCGAGCATCAACGGTTCCTTGCCAGTGTTTACTATTTCAAAGTTATGGGTAACCGGGCGACCCTGCGGAATTTTTCCAAAATCATAAGAGGTTTCTTTTAACTGAATTACCTCCTCAGCTTTAGGAGCAGGGGTACTGGCGGCTGTTTGGGCTTGTGTTACGAATGCAAAAGCAGCAAAACATACCAGTAATAACATACTCTTCATACGTACAAAATTTAAGGTTTTTGGTTGCGCATCACTAAACTACACAATATCCCGCAAACTTTCGGGGTTGAAAATGGTTACATTGCTTACCGATGGGAATAACATTTGTAACGCTAACATGTTCAAAATTACATTTTTAACGGCCTTCCAGCCAATAAAATTTTTGGCTGGTGACATTTTTTTAACAACCCCGCAAAATGGCGTGATTATTAATATTTTTGTCGCATGGAAAATAGCACTCACAATCAATCGCTTGCCGGCGAGAAGCTGTCTTTCGATAAATTTCGCGAAGAGGTATTAAAAGATTACCGCCTGGCCTGCGAAAGCCGAGAGGCCAGTTTACTGGGTCGTAAAGAGGTACTTACCGGTAAAGCCAAGTTTGGCATCTTTGGTGATGGCAAAGAGGTTGCACAAATTGCGGCTTCTAAATTTTTCCAGCCCGGCGATTTTCTGTCGGGTTATTACCGTGATCAAACTATTGCTTTTGCCACCGGCCAGGCTACCGTTGAAGAATTCTTTTCCCAATTGTACGCCGATCCGGATACGGCCCACGATCCGCATAGCGGTGGCCGTCAGATGAATTCCCATTTTGCCACACCTATCGTGGATGCACAGGGAGAATGGCTCGATCTGGTTAACCGTAAAAATATTGCCGCGGGTTTAGCACCTACCGCCGGACAAATGCCCCGTGCATTGGGCATGGCGCTGGCTTCTAAATTATTCCGCCATTCCGATGTTCTGAAACATTTGACGCACCTGAGTAATAATGGTAACGAAGTATGTTTCTGCACGATCGGCGATGCTTCTACTTCTGAAGGCCACTTCTGGGAAGCATTGAATGCCGCCGGCGTGTTACAAATACCCTTGGCCGTTTTTGTATGGGATGATGGTTATGGCATTTCTGTTCCGCGCCGCATGCAAACCATCAAGGGTTCCATATCAGAAGCCATGCGCGGCATGCAGAAAAAAGACAACACGAATGGTTTTGATATATATAAGGTAAAAGCCTGGGATTATGCTGGTATGTGTGAAGTGTTTGAGTCGGCGATCCGCCGCATGCGGGAAACACATATTCCTGCGCTCTTCCATGTAGAGGAAGTAACGCAGCCGCAAGGCCATTCCACTTCGGGCAGCCACGAACGGTACAAATCACCTGAGCGCCTCGCCTGGGAACGCGAATGGGATGGGAACAAAAAAATGCGTGAATGGATCCTCGAGAACACCCTGGCCAGTGAAGAAGAGCTGGAAGAAATTGAAACCCGGGCAAAGGACATGGTGCGCGAAAGCAAACAACGCGCCTGGGAGAAGTATATAGTGCCTGTTAAACAAATCGTTTCAAAATGCCTGGAGCTGCTCGATGCCCTCATCAGCCAGGGCGCAGATACTTCCGGTGAAATTGCTGCTGCGAAGAATACGCTGGCTTCCAACCGTGAGCCATTGCGTAAAGATGCGATTCAGGCTTTACATAAGGCCATACAGGCTGCCGGTGATTCGCCATTGATCACTGAGGTAAAGGACATGTACCAGCAGTTACGCAAAGAAGGTTATGCTACCTATGGCAGCTATCTGTACGATGAAAGTCCGAAGAGCCCGCTGAAGGTTACTACCACGCCGTTGGAGTTTGCCAGCGATTCACCCATGCTGAACGGGTATGAGATCTTGAACCATTACTTCGATGAGCTGTTCGCCAGCAATCCGAAAGTACTGGCATTTGGGGAAGATGTTGGAAAGATCGGCGACGTGAACCAGGGTTTTGCCGGGCTGCAAAATAAATATGGTGAGAACCGCATTTTCGATACGTCTATCCGTGAGCTTACCATTATCGGGCAGGGGATAGGGATGGCTATTCGTGGCTTGCGTCCGATAGCCGAAATTCAATACATCGATTACATGTTATACGGACTGCAACAGTTGAGCGACAACGCTTCAACTTTGTACTGGCGAACCAAGGGACGCCAGAGTTGTCCGCTCATCGTACGTACCCGCGGGCATCGCCTCGAAGGCATCTGGCACAGCGGTTCACCCCTGGGCATGATGCTGCATTCACTGCGTGGCATGCACATTTGCGTGCCGCGGAATATGGTACAGGCAGCCGGGATGTACAATACTTTATTACATGGCAACGATCCGGCTGTGGTGGTGGAATGCCTGAACGGCTATCGCCTCAAGGAAAGATTGCCTTCCAATATTGTTAATTACAAAGTGGCGTTAGGTGTTCCGGAAGTGCTGAAAGAAGGAACTGATATTACCATTGTTTCTTACGGAAGTGTGTTGCGCATCATCAGCGAAGCGGCTGCTATTCTGGAGAGATCAGGCATCAGCTGCGAGATCATCGACGTACAGACGCTGTTGCCGTTCGATGTGAACCACATGATCCTGGGTTCACTGAAAAAGACCAATCGCATTGTGTTTATCGACGAAGACGTACCAGGTGGAGCTGCTGGTTATATGTATAATAAAGTGCTGGAAGAACAAGGCGGCTATCGCTGGCTCGATGTATCGCCCCGTACCATTACCGGTCAGGCGCACAGACCCAGCTATGGCAGTGATGGCGACTACTTCAGTAAGCCAAACGTTGAACAGATTGTAGACGTTATACAAGAAATGATGAGTGAATAAGTGAGTGTAAGTGTAAATAGTGAACTGCAATAGACAATAGACAATGGACAAATGCCGAATTTTGAATCTTGCCTATTGCTCATTGCCAATTGCCTATTGGTTTTAAAAAGGTTCTGGTTAGTTGGAATATAAAACAACTAACTATGGGAGTTAAGGATATTAGAGATTCAAGAGCATATAAGCTGGCTTTTGAAGTGGCAATGGAGATTTTTGAAATTTCAAAAACATTTCCAAAAGAAGAACGGTTTTCTCTTACTGACCAAATAAGAAGAGCTTCACGCAGTGTTTGCGCAAACATTGCTGAAGCATATAGAAAGAAATTTTATCCGGCTCATTTTGTTTCAAAATCATCTGATGCGGATACTGAAAATAGCGAAACAGGAGTATGGTTAGATTTTTCGTATGCGTGTAAATATATTAGTGCAGAAAAATATAAAGCTTTATCAGAAAAGAATAAGGAAGCAGGCAGGCTACTAGGGCACATGATTAAAAACCCAGATGAATACTGATTGTATTTTTTGTCTATTGCCTATTGCTGTCTATTTCTTTATTGTCCAATGCCCTTTTGTTATGAAACTTACCCTTTACCAAATCGATGCATTCACTAACCATCTATTCGGAGGAAACCCCGCAGCGGTAATACCACTTGATCAATGGATCAGTGATAGCCTTATGCAACGACTGGCTATGGAGAATAACCTCAGCGAAACTGTTTTCTTTGTGCCCTCGGTAAATCCGGATGCCGATTACGAGATCCGCTGGTTTACGCCCGAATCGGAGATCAATCTCTGTGGGCATGCCACCCTCGCTTCGGCCTTTGTTCTGTTCCATGTAATGGGTTATGGTTATCCTGCTATCCGTTTTCAGTCAAAAAGCGGCTTACTGACCGTTACCAAGAACTTCGACAGGATCAGTATGGATTTCCCCGCCTGGAAACCGGAACGCCTAACCGAATGGCCGGCTGAATTGACCACTGCTATGGGCAACATAGCCTTCACCAGTGTGCACAAACACCGGGATTACCTCATAGAAGTAGCCGATGAAGCCATCGTACAACACTGCCAGCCAGATTTCACCTTAGTGAGGAAGTTAGGCCATAAAGTGATCCTTACTGCCCGGGGAACTAAAGCAGATTTTGTATCGCGGTTCTTTGCCCCTGCCGTAGGGATCGATGAAGATCCGGTAACAGGATCGGCACATGCGCAGCTGATACCATTCTGGGCAGAAAAACTGAACAAACAAACCTTACATGCCCGCCAGTTATCGAAACGCGGGGGTGAATTGTGGTGCGAATACCTGGGCGACCGGGTTACGATTGCCGGTCAATGTGTATTCTATATGAAAGGTGAGATTGATCTATAAACTATAACAAGTGCTAACACCAAGCGAAAAACGATTTATAAAATCCTGGGAAGAACAGCGCCACGGCGGCCGGGTAAAGTATTACCTGCTGTATATTATTATGGGTACTTTCATTTGTGCGCTGGTAATAGCTTTTCTAACCCAGGTATTGGGATTCGGGCTACCGCAAAGTCTCATGAAGATCATCATTGGCAGCTTCCTGATCGTAACCGTTTCTACCATTTTTTCCTGGTGGTATAATGAAAAGCGGTTCAAAGCGATCATTCAACGGGAGATCAGGGACGGAATGAAAAAAGATGAAGAAGGGAATTGATTAGTCTAAAAACCGCTCCCTCTCTCCGGGCGCTGGTACGCGGCAATGTTCCTTTTTCCCAAACAGTTTATATCGGTTGGTGGCAATTAACCGGTACACGCCATCGCGAATGGATTGAGGTACATAAATAAACAGGTACATCAATTGCCAGCCGCGGCCCAGGTGTTTCAATAAACGTAACACAGCGGTTGATCGTGTGTACAATACATTTCCCTCAATAAGCATGAAAGAATGGAATTGGTCAGCAGGCAGATGGTATTTGTGCAGGTATTCCTGCCCCGTTTTACCCTGCAGCGACCCAAACAGGAATCGCTTCTTCTTGTCCCTTTTTAAAATGAACTGCACTGTCCTGTTACACAGGTTGCAAACTCCGTCAAAGAGCACAATGTATTTTGAAGAGGTACTGGCCATTACATAGCAAAATTAAGGGGCCCTGCTAACATCTGCATCGCTTATTGCCGGGCATTTTTATGAGATTGGACATTGTTTTCAGCTACAAATGTTATTCCAACCGCAAATAAAAAACCGGATGTTGTCATCCGGTTTTTTATAGAGAAATATATTTTTTTGTCAATTGCCGCGGCTGTTTTGATTGCCCATTAGCTGCATTACGCAGGTAATGTCACAATTGATATTGACAATTGTCTATTGTCTCTGCCAATAGTTACTGCAGGTTATGAAACACTTTCTGCACGTCATCATCCTGTTCCAGTTTGTCAACCAGCTTCAATACTTCCTGGGCCTGTTCTTCCGGTAACTGAACGGTGGTAGTAGGGATCCATTCTACTTCAGAGCTGATGGGTGTTATATTTTTTTCTTCCAGCGCCTTTTGCATATTGCCAAAATCATTGAACGCTACGCGGATCACCAGGACGGTCTCTCCGTTCTCGCCAGTGCCTTCACCCATTTCTTCCAAACCCGCGTCGATCAGTTCCAGCTCCAGGTCGTCCTGGCTGAGGCCTTCGGGTTTCAGTTTGAATACGCCCATTTTTTTGAACTGAAAGCTTACGCTGCCGCTGTTACCGAGGGTGCCGTTGCCTTTGTTGAAGATGGCCTTTACGTTGGCTACTGTACGTACGTGGTTGTCCGTAGCGGTTTCAACCAGGATAGCGACGCCGTTGGGGCCGTACCCTTCATACAGGATCTCTTCATAGTTCTCCATCTCCTTACCCTGTGCACGCTTGATAGCCGCTTCTACGCGGTCTTTAGGCATGTTAACGCTTTTGGCGTTCTGGAAACAACGCCGCAGGGCCGGGTTGGTGTTCGGGTCAGGACCGCCGGCTTTTACCGCAATAGCGATTTCCTTTCCAATACGGGTAAATTGTTTGGCCATCCGGTCCCACCGGGCAAACATCGTGGCTTTACGTACTTCAAATATGCGACCCATATATTAGTTTATACTTTGTTTTTGAATTCGTGATTGCATCGTTAATTACTGTTACCGGTTGCCAGTTACAGGTTCCAGTGTCCATATTATTCAGCTCCTATATTTTCCCTTGCTGCCTGTGTTTTACCAATTGTCTGTTGTCTATTGCCAATTGATTCAAACGGTTGCAAAAATAAAATAACTGGCGCATGTGGCCAACATACCCTGATATAAAACAAAACCCCGCTGTCGGGCGGGGCTGTTTATATTAGAATAAGCTGAAATTGTTATTTTTTAGCCATTTTGTAGCCAAATATGATGGCATGCAGCAAAGCAAAACCAAGTGAAAAATAGAATATACCTGCGTCGTCTGGTGTTAGCATGTGATGAACAAAGGCTATGATGGCCAGTAATATGGCAAGCACCAGGCCGCAGGCTCCGCCCACTTTGTTACCCTGAGGGATGGTGGCCGGGTTATTGGCGGATAAAACGCTGTGGCGTACACTGTATGCCAGGTATATATCCAGTCCCAGGATCATCCATACGATCAACCGGATCCAGGTATCGAGCGGTAAGAACACCATCATGAACAAACAGGTGAACACGCCTAAAATGGGCACCAAAGGCACCAGTGGCGTTTTAAAGGCTCGGGGGGCATTTGGCATGGTCTTACGCATGATAATGACGCCGATACAAACCAGGATGAACGCGAACAGGGTTCCGATACTGGTCATTTCACCCACCACACGGGCCGGTACAAAAGCGGCGAACAGGCTCACAAAAAGCAGGAACAACAAGTTGTTTTTTGCCGGTGTGCGGAATTTGGGATGCACCTCCGAGAACACTCTCGGTAACAAGCCATCTTTACTCATACTGAAGAATACGCGGCTCTGGCCCATCAGCATCACCAGGATCACCGACATATAACCGGCGAGGATCGCTAACACGATGGCCTTGTTCAACCAGGGATAATCTGGGCGCACCACGCCGTTGGCATCGGGCGTACCCATATGATCAATAGCAACTTTCACGGGGGCAATACCATCCTGGCCTTTGAACGAAGTATAGTTGGTTACGCCGGTCATCACGTGCGCAAACAGGATATACAGGACCGTACAAATGGCAAGTGAACCCAGGATACCCCAGGGCATGTCTTTTTTGGGGTTCTTTGCTTCCTGGGCGGCCGTACTCACTGCATCGAAACCAATGTACGCGAAAAACACAATGGCCGCTGCCCGGATGATACCACTAAAGCCAAACTCGCCGAAATTGCCGGTATTGTCGGGAATGTAAGGAGTATAGTTATCGTTGTTGATATATTTCCAGCCCATGAAAATAAATATTAATACTACGGCTACTTTCAGGGCAACGATAATTCCGTTAATAAAGGCGCTTTCTTTCGTGCCTTTCACCAATAACAAACTCATCAGGATCACTACAAAAACCGCAGGTACATTGATCATTCCGCCATCCCACGGCCCGGCCGTTATGGCAGGGGATAAGTGAATGTTAAAATCTGCCAGGAATCTTACCAGGTAACGGCTCCAGCTGATACTTACCGTGGCAGCACCAACGGCATATTCCAGCACCAGGTCCCAGCCAATGATCCAGGCCACAAATTCGCCCATGGTAGCATAAGAATAGGTATAGGCACTTCCCGCAACGGGGATCATAGATGAAAATTCTGCATAACATAAACCGGCAAAAGCGCAACCCAAAGCGGCCACAATGAAGGAGATGGTAATGGCAGGACCAGCCTGGTTGGCGGCAGCGCCGCCGGTGATGGAGAATAGACCGGCACCAATGATGGCGCCAATACCCAAAGCTACAAGGGCTCCGGCGCCCAGTGTTTTTTTAAGGGTGTGTCCACTGGTATCCTTAGCTTCATTTAATAATGAATCCAACGGCTTTTTTACAAATAAACTCATAAGAGCGAGTTAGAAGTTTTTTGAATGAATAGTATTTCTGTAATCATGTATAAGGTCGGAAAGATAAGGATTTCTTAAAATTACGACCCAAAAGAGTTCATAAATAGTCCACATTTCCAGCCAAAAGATAAGATGAACTCTCAAATAGGTTTATGCTTTTAATATTATATTGCACCCTATTACTTTTTAACTGAACTACATGAAGAAAAACAGGCTCACGCTCTATATACTGATTGCCATGGCGGCGGGTATATTGGTGGGTTATCTGATGCATCGCGTAGGAACAGGGCACAGCATTACCTATTCTCCTGCTAAAGATTATACGGGAAAAGACACGATCACGTTGGTTTTGTCAGGGAAAGAGGTAATACAGCCGATCGAGGTTGTTAAAGATTCTGCTACCTATCGTCAAACAAATGTGGCGCCCGGAACCTGGCTGGTAGTGGCCAATACGAATGCTTCTTATGAAACCAACAGGGAACTGACTTTAAATAAGATCAAGGTTCCACCGAGGCACGGGTTGGCATCCATCAAAGCCATTCAGTCGTTCAGTGATAATATTAAATTATTGACTACTATTTTCCTGCGACTGGTTCAAATGATTATTGCACCGCTTGTTTTTTGTACACTCGTCGTAGGCATTGCCAAGCTGGGCGATCTGAAAACGGTGGGACGGGTTGGTGGCAAGGCACTGCTCTGGTTTATTTCGGCTTCATTGGTAAGCCTGCTGCTCGGAATGCTCATTGTTAACGTGGCAAAACCTGGCCAGGCAGTTGATCTTAGCAATGCCGATACTGCGGGCGCCAGAGACCTCATCGGTAAAACGCAGGAGTTCTCTTTGGCTAAATTTGTAGAGCACGTATTTCCAAAGAGCGTTATTGAAGCGATGGCGACCAACGAAATACTGCAGATCGTCATCTTCAGTATTTTTTTTGGTGTAGCAATGTCGGCACTGGGCAACTACGCCAAAACCCTGGTAAAAGCGCTGGATGCAGTTGCCCACGTTATATTGAAGATGGTGGGTTATGTGATGAATTTTGCGCCCCTGGGAGTTTTTGGCGCAATTGCCGCCGTAATTGCTACCAAGGGGTTAGAAGTGTTCGTGTTCTATGGCAAATACCTGATGTTCTTTTTGATAGGGATCGCGCTTTTATGGGTGATCCTGTTATCGGTAGGGTACCTGATCCTGGGCAACCGGGTAGGCACTCTGATCAAACGGATCGCCTCGCCCATGCTGGTTGCTTTCAGTACCACCAGCAGCGAAGCCGTTTTTCCGAAACTGACCGAAGAACTCGAGCGATTTGGTTGCAAAGACAAAATAGTTTCATTCATTTTGCCGTTGGGGTACAGTTTCAATCTCGATGGCAGTATGATGTACATGACCTTTGCGAGTTTAGCCATTGCGCAGGCTTATGGCATACATCTTGACATGGGCACCCAGTTAACAATGCTGCTGGTGCTGATGTTGACGAGCAAGGGAATTGCAGGGGTGCCGCGGGCCTCTTTGGTGGTGGTGACCGCCACCTGCGCCATGTTTAAGATTCCGCCCGAAGGCGTCGCATTGATTTTGCCGATCGATCATTTTTGTGATATGTTCCGTACCATGACGAATGTAGTAGGCAATGCGCTGGCCACGAGTGTAGTAAGTAAATGGGAAGGTGAACTGAAACCAGAAATGGCAGCAACCGATCCGGTATTGGCGGAATAGTTAGCAAAAAAATCGGAGCGCCTGATTACAGTGAGAATGATCGGCATTTAAGGACCCTGGTAACAGGGAACCGGTAACTGGTGACAGTTAAACAATTTCAAATTCAAGAGACAAAAGAGACAAGTAAATTCATAAAATTTTTTATGTTAAAACGACTGATATTTTTATTGTTGACTGTGTTGATAGTATCCGGAGCAATAGCACAACAGCAAATAAGAATTCAATGTACCAATCAGTACGAAGCACCTATTGATAAATTAACGGTGACGATTGCAGGCCAGACAACATCTTATTCTCCCGATAATCTGGGCTTTACAACCATTACCGTGGATCCGGCGGATTCCCTGATCATTAATGCCGCTCATCATGAGCCATTAACAGTCGCTGGCGCCTCCCTGAAAGAAGGCCAGGTAGTCGTTCTTGAAAAGAAATTTACCTGGAAAGACCTGCTGAATCCGATGTTCTATATCGTCTACGGCGGATTATTCCTGCTGCTGTTCATCGTATTTGCAGAAACCGGTTTGTTTGTCGGCTTCTTTTTACCGGGTGACAGCCTGCTGTTTGTGGCGGGCATATACAGCACCAACCTGGTGGATGACCTGTTCAGAAAATTTGGGTTCGAGGGGGTTCGTTATGAATGGCTCGACCTGTTCATCCTCATTGCACTTATCTCCGTGGCCGGCATCCTGGGTAATGCCGTTGGCTATTGGACAGGTAGGAAGATTGGTCCCACCATGTTCCATTGGCGCGACCGCTTTCTTTTCAAGAAAAAATACCTGTACGATGCCCATGATTTCTATGAAAAACATGGCGGCGGCGCCATCATCTTTGCGCGCTTTTTGCCTATCGTGAGAACTTTTGCGCCCATTGTTGCCGGTATTGTGGCCATGGACAGAAAGAAGTTCTCTTTCTTCAACATGGTGGGTTGTATAGCCTGGGTGTTCAGTATGATCATTGCCGGACACTTCCTGCAAAAATGGATCTTTACCCAATTTGATTTTGACCTGAAGAAACACCTTGAAATAATCGTATTGGGCATTGTTGTCGTAACCACTGCCCCGGTATTGATAAAATTATTTTCCGGACGAAAAAAAGAAAAGGTATCTCAACCCCCAACTAAGTAACGAATGCAATCAAAACCAGTATCTGTCTTTAGCCTGGCAGTTTTAGTTGCTGCCCTGGGCTACTTCGTTGATATTTACGACCTGCTGCTTTTCAGTATTATCCGTATTGATTCGCTTAAAGACCTAAAACTAACCCCGGAACAGATCGCTTCCGAAGGTTTGTTCATCATCAATGTTCAAATGGCTGGTCTGCTGATCGGCGGAATTCTGTGGGGTATTCTCGGCGACAAGAAAGGCCGCCTGAAAGTATTGTACGCATCCATTATTTTATATTCATTGGGAAATATTGCCAACGGTTTTGTACAAACGGTAGAGCAATATGCGGCTGTTCGGTTCTTGACCGGTATTGGCCTTGCTGGTGAACTGGGCGCCGGTATTACGCTCGTGAGTGAATTGCTGCCTAAAGAGAAAAGGGGCATCGGCACCTCGCTGGTGGCAGGCATCGGTTTAACCGGTGCAGTAGTCGCCTTCTTTTTCAAGGAGAACTTTCACTGGCGCACCTGCTATTTTATTGGCGGTGGCCTTGGTTTTATGTTATTGCTGCTACGGGTAGGTGTACTGGAATCAGGTATGTTCCAGAATATTCAGCATAGCAATGTATCGAAAGGCAATTTTTTCATGCTGATCAATAATGGCAAACGGTTAAAGAAATACCTGGCCAGTATACTTATAGGATTGCCTACGTGGTATGTGATCGGCATACTGGTTACCTTCTCAAAAGAGTTTGGCGAAAAAATGGGCGTTGTAGGCAAAGTGGATCCCGGCAAAGCCGTGATGTTCTCTTATGCGGCAATTTCTATCGGCGATATTGCTGTGGGCCTGTTGAGCCAGACGTTGAAAAGCCGGAAAAAAGCTCTGTTTATTTTCTATGGCTTAACGGCTATTGGCATAGTGTGGTTCTTTAACCTGAATGGCGCACCGGTGAGCAGCCTCTATGCTGCCTGTGCCCTGCTGGGTTTTGGTACCGGCTTCTGGGCCATTTTTGTAACCATGGCAGCGGAACAATTCGGTACGAATATACGTGCTACTGCAGCAACCACCGTACCCAATATGGTACGCGGTGCATTGATCCCGATCTCCATATTGTTCACTTCATTGCAGGGGTCGGCCGGGTATGTAAACAGCGGCATGATCACTGGTATAATCGTCATGGTCATCGGGATAGTGTCTGCATTATTGACCGAAGAAACGTTTCATAAAGATCTTAATTACGTTGAACAGTGAGCCGGTAGGTAGAAAATTATGAAGATCCTTATTATCAGATTTAGCTCCATTGGGGATATTGTTTTAACAACACCTGTTATCCGATGCCTGAAAAACCAGTTGCCGGATGTGGAAATACATTATCTCACCAAAGCCGGCTTCAGGGCAGTGCTTGAGGCCAATCCATATATCGACAAACTGCATTTCCTGCAGGACGACCTGCAGGCTGTGATAACTACCTTGCAGCAGGAGCAATTCGATTATGTGATCGACCTGCATCACAACCTGCGCACCATGCGGGTAAAAAAAGCATTGGACAGAAAATCATTTTCCTTCAATAAGCTCAATATTCAGAAATTCATCTACACCTCACTTAAACTGAATGTACTGCCTGATGTACATATTGTAGACCGTTACCTGGAAACGGTTAAAACCCTGGGTGTAAAAAATGATGGCCGCGGACTGGATTATTTCATTCCGGAGAAAGACAAAGTGAAAGAGAGCGATATTCCTGCCGGCCACCTGGCCGGTTATATTGGCGTAGTGATCGGCGCTGCGCATAACACCAAGAAATTACCTATTCACAAACTCAGGGAATTATGCGCTGCCATCGAACATCCGATCATTCTGTTAGGCGGTAAAGAGGACCGCGAGAACGGGGAGCAGATTGCCAGTGTTGATCCGCATAAAATTTATAACTCCTGCGGCAAGTTCAACATCAATGAATCTGCTGACCTGGTGCGACGCGCCAAACTGATTATAACCCACGATACCGGACTGATGCACATTGCCGCTGCTTTTAAAAAGCAGATCATTTCTATATGGGGCAATACCGTACCACAATTCGGGATGTTTCCTTATTACGGTACTTTATCGCCGCAGCTGCCCAAAGACAAGCTGCCTTATGATATTATGGAAATACGGCCCCTGTACTGCCGGCCCTGTTCGAAAATCGGTTATGATAAATGTCCGCTCGGGCATTTTAAATGCATGGAGAAGATCTCCGTAGCTGAGATTGTCAATAAAGTTAATCTCAGGATCAATAAACAATCCTGAACCTGCAAAAGTGAATCCGGCAACCGGTTACCGATTGCCGGAACTGCTTACGCTTACTGTAGAACGATAACGCTGTTATTTAATCGCAACCAACTTATTTTTCCAGCTTTCAGGGATATTGTTGATGTCGTAGATGTGCAGTTGTGGCGTTTGGGTCACTGCTGTCGTTTTTGTTTCCTGGTGCAATGTTTCATTTATGTCAAGTTCCTTTAACCGATACATGGCTCCGGTAGCCGGGTCAACGATCAGGAAACCGATGAGGCCGCCAAATAACAGGTTGCCGATGTACCAGCCATTCAGGCTGGCCCTTATAGAAACCGTTTGGGTAGCAAAGCCTTCTTTACTGATCTTGATCTCGTATGCAGCGGCTCTAAAGAATCCGGCGCCAGATTTAAGTCTTACCAGTGCAGGCGTTCTGCCCGAGTAAACCTGTTCATCGTTTCTGTTGGTAACGGTTACCTGGGCATCACGTGGGGTGCTGTCGACGGTAACCATATAACTTGATTTACTAACAATAGTGGCGCAGGAGGAGCTTAATGTAATAAGGCCTGCAAGCATTAGTGCTTTGGTTGGGGTTAACATAAATGTTGTTGTTAGGGTTTTGATCAAACAAAATAGTCAGAAAAAACAAAACCCGGAATGTTAGCCAACAAAATGAAAGGTTAATATTCATCGGCTATATATACCCTTTGGTATCAGTTTATTCTATATGCTAACTTATCTTAATTCAATTTGTTCCTGGAGAGTGTTTCCAGTTTGGTGGTGATCAGCTTTTTCTCCGCGATGGAAGTGGTTAAGGAAAGTGCTTTTTGAAGAAATGTGGTAGCATGGTGATCGTCGCCCAGTTGAATGTATAGATCGCCGATCACCGCACTGAAAATGTATTGAGTGTCTATTAGCTGTTCAATACCGCTGATCTGCCAGATCTCCGACATAGCTGCTGCTGTCTGGTGCAGTTGCGCCATTACAATCGCTCTGTTCAATATCACCAGCGGGCTTCGCTTTTGTTCAAGCAGCAGATCGTACAGTTGCAGCATGCGTTGCCAGTTTGTTGCTGCAAAGGAATCGGCGAGGCAATGTTCTGCGGCTATCGCTGATTCAAGGTGATAGACTGTTAGCTCATCTCCTTGTGATGACAGGTTCAGAAAATCATATCCTTTCTGAATAAGCGCTTTATTCCAGGTGCTTCTGTCCTGGTGCTGCAATAAAATAATGGAATTGTTCTCATCTATCCGGCTTTCGAATCGCGATGCCTGAAAGCACATCAATGACAGCAAAGCGAAGGTGGTAGGTTGTTTGCCTGCCTTATGTTCTGTAAGCAACAGGCAAAGGCGCATGGCTTCTGCGCACAGGTCTTTTCGTATCAGTTCATTGGCGTTTCCTGAATTGTACCCTTCATTAAATAACAGGTATAGCACGGTGTAAACGATATTCAACCGGCGGGCCAGTTCCTGGCCAACCGGAATATCGAGGGCGATGTGATTGTCTTTTAAGAACTGTTTGGCCCGGTACAGGCGTTTTTGAATGACCGCTTCATTGGTGAGCAGTGCATGGGCGATCTCGGCAACGCCAAAACCTGATACTGTTTTCAGGGTGAGCGCCACCTGGTCTTCCTCTTTTAAGCTTGGATGACAACACGCAAAGATCATCCGCAACTGGCTGTCGCCAATTTCCGCTTCCCCAAAGAATTGTTGCACGGTGTTCTCTGTTTCCTGTTGCAGTTCGGTGGCCAGTTCGCGGGAATATTGTTGAAAATGCTGATGCCGCCTGATAATATCGATGGCCCGGTTACGGGCTACCTGCATCAGCCAGCCGCCGGGATCAGGCATCTGATTGAAGGTCCAGGTTTGCATGGCACGCAAAAAGGATTCCTGTACCACATCTTCGATCATTTCAAGGTTATGCATGCCGAAAATGCGGGTCAGCACGGCGACCATCTTTCCCGACTGGTGCCGGAAAAGATGATCGATCAATTGCGCCACACGGTTTTGTTCCTGCTCTTTCAGGGGACGAGTTTTTGTTTTATTACATATCCATTTTCATCACTTCACGAACCTCTACACTGCCATCCAGCGGCAGGTCAGGACAACCTTTGGCAATCTCTGTCGCTTCTTCCAGCGATGCGGCCTTGATGATAAAAAATCCGCCTACCAATTCCTTGCTTTCGGCAAAAGGGCCGTCGGTAACCAGCGCTTTGGCGCCTTTAACCATTTTACCTTCCGGTAATAAAGGTTCGCCGGCTTTATAAATATTCTTCGCTTTCAGATCATCGACCCAGGCAAACCATTTTTGCATGTGTTGCTGCATCTCTTCTGCAGAGAAATCATATTGCTCGGTGGCTCCCCGGAAAATGAACATAAAATCTTTCATAATCGTAAATTTTGATGGTTACATATTTAAGTTACCGGGAAAATGACGAATAGCGAATGACGCACAGGACAAAACCGGAAAAATATTTATTGAAGCACACAAAAAAGCGGTCCGGCCAAAACTGGCCAGACCGCTTTTTTGTGAAAATTGGTAAAAACTAACAAACTATCTTATAAATATCTTCTGCACAATATCCCGTTGCCGGTCCTGGCCAAGTACCCGTACAAAGCAAATACCCTGGGCAGTACTATTTAATGGGATGTCTATACGGCCTGTTTTTCCATTCAGCTGTTGTATCTGCAAGATCTTTCCCTGAGAATTTACGATCTGTAATTGTCTGAAGGAATCGTTCAGATACAGGCTCACCATGCCGGCATTGACAATCGTGGGAAAAACATAATTCTGGCTAGCCCTTGTTGCCGCTTGTGATAAAATGGGCGAATAATCGTATTTACCGCTTTCATCTTTCATCATGATGCGATAAAAAATTCGGTCGCGGGCATTTACCGGGAAATGGGTGAATTCATAAATTCTTCCATTCAGGTAATTGCCGGCAGGTAAAACACCGGCCCGCAGAAAGTGAATACCATCAGTGCTGTATTCTATTTCATATAGTTTCAAATTGTCCGGTTCCCACGAAGCGCGCCAGCGGATGACGATACCATCGTTAGCGGTAGGTGTTAGGTATAGTTCGCGCATGGCTACCGGCTCAGGCAGCCTGTTGCTGTTATTGATCGTTTCATATACAAACCTTGTTCTCTGCCGGGGATTTATGGTGCTTTCCTGGCTGTTTTCATTGGGGACGATCTTCCCCACATTCGTTGGAATATATTCGGCTTTGGAATAATCGGGCACTGTTTGCGCGCTCACAATATTCATCCCTGTTAAATGACTTACCAACAAAACAGCTGTTAAACAGGCTGTTCTACAACACCAATGGTATACCTGTTTCATACTACGCAAATTTTTTTAATGAGGTAAAAGGATTCATTTTCTTGCTTGTGTTGTTGTGGCTTATGTAGAATTCTTCAAAATCGGTGCCGGGGAAGGCCAGAAGGCGCAAGGCTGAAGGCTGAAGGCACAAGGCTGAAGGCTCAAGGCGCAAGGCGCAACGCTGAAGGCAAACAAGAGAGGGGGAAAATAAAAAAAGCAGGAAGTCAGAAAATGTGTGATCTTCTTACTTCCTACTTCTTAGTACTTACTTCGTATACTTACAGTGTCTTCAAAACGTCGTTCATGCTTCTAACGGCATCGGCGCTTTTGTTGAAGAGCGCTTGTTCATCAGCATTCAAACCGAAATCGATGATCTTTTCCCAACCGCTCTTACCGATAATAACGGGCACACCCAGGCAAATATCTTTTTGGCCATATTCGCCTTCCAGTGAAACGCAGCAGGTAAATAATTTTTTCTGATCACGTACAATGCTTTCAACCAGGGCTGCTCCGGCTGCTCCGGGCGCATACCAGGCACTGGTACCAATCAGTTTGGTAAGGGTGGCGCCACCTACCATTGTATCAGCAACGATTTGTTTTTGTTTTTCTTCGCTCAGGAATTTTGTAACTGGTACGCTGTTCCAGGTTGCCAGGCGAATGAGCGGGATCATGGTTGTATCACCGTGACCACCTACTACAACAGCATTCAGGTCGGCAGGGCTGCAACCCAGGTGCTGGCTCAGTTGATATTTAAAGCGGGCACTATCGAGCGTTCCACCCATACCAATGATCCTGTTCTTTGGCAAACCGGTAGCGGTTAAAGCCAGGTAGGTCATGGTATCCATCGGGTTACTGATAACAATAATGATGGCATTGGGTGAGTGTTTCAGAATATTTTCCGCAACGCCTCTTACGATACCGGCATTGGTTCCGATCAGTTCCTCACGTGTCATACCCGGTTTGCGGGGTAAGCCTGATGTAATTACAACTACATCGCTGCCGGCAGTTTTGCTGTAATCATTGGTACTGCCAGTGATGCGGGTATCAAAGCCGAGTAAAGCGGCTGTTTGCATCATGTCCTGGGCCTTACCTTCAGCCAGGCCTTCTTTAATATCCAACAATACCAGTTCTTCAGCCAGTTCGGCCCGGGCGATATTATCAGCGCAGGTAGCACCTACTGCACCGGCGCCTACAACAGTTACTTTCATCAGAAAAAAATTTAAGGTGTTGAGCTAATTTTTGCGCAAAAATAGGGCGCGAAGAAAGAATATTGATTTTTATTTATCGCTGCTGCTGCATTTGTTCCCAAATTCGAAAAATCATTTCTTTTCGTTAAAGGCAGCCAGCAATTTATCGATCTTCACATTGCCCTGGAAAGTGGTCACCAGCGTGCCATTTTTATCATATAATGCCTGAAAGGGCAGGTTTTGGATCTTATAAAAAGTAGGCAGGAAGAATTTGGTGTCCCGGCCCATTTTAATATTGGGGTAACTTGCAATGTTCTGCTCTTTATAAAAAGCCACCATTTCCTCGAAAGGCTGGTAAGTAACCATTATGATCTGGAATTTCGAAAGGTCTTTCATCCGTTTCTGCATATCAGCCCATTGGTGTTTGCAATGGTCGCAATCAGGACTGAAATACATAATGATCGTTGGCTGGTGCCTGGCCAGCTTGTCCTTCGATAAAGTGGTGCTGTCTGCCTGTAAAATGGTGAAAGGCGGTACGGTAGGAAAACGTTTATAGGCCGGACTGTCGGGAGCCACTGTTTGTGCCGATGCCAGTTTTACCGTAAAAGCCAGAATGAATAGGAATAGCCGGTTTCTCATCTGTAAATGTTTGTTGGTTTACGACCCGTCAAATTTCGAGCCTCACATTTATTTTCTTTCAAAATTAGCAGTAAATGAACAGGATAGAGAGCCTCACGGTTCATTTAACAAAAAAAGATTTGGTAGTTTACGATTATTTCGTAGGTTTACGAAAAGTTCGTAGATGGAAAAGTTAACCATACAGGAAGAGCAGGCCATGCAGGTGATCTGGAAAACAGGGGAGGGAAACATTAAATTGTTCCTGGAGAATATGGAATCGCCACAGCCTCCGTATACCACCCTGGCCTCTACTGTAAAGAACCTGGAAAAAAAGGGACTGCTGCAAAGCAGGCTGGTAGGCAATACATATATGTACAAACCGGCGATCACCGAAGAAGAATACAAAAAGCATTTTATGAGCGGGGTGGTGAAGGATTATTTTGATAATTCGTATAAACAGCTGGTGAATTTTTTCGTGGAACAGAAAAAGTTAAGCCCGAAGGAATTGAAAGACATTATTGATATGATCGAGGGCGGGGGCAATACCTAGTACTTCGCTAATACATCGCAGAATTGATTGCCGTTACTTCAAAACCAACAAGATGCTACAATATATAATCAAGCTATCGATAAGCCTGTCAGTAGTATACCTTTTTTACCAATTGTTCCTGCGAAGGCTGACCTTTTATAACTGGAACCGCTGGTACCTGTTGATCTACTCCATGGTATGTTTTGTCATTCCTTTCATAAATGTATTTACCATAATAGTGAAGCAACCGACCCTGCGGGAATCAGCCCTTATCAATTACATTCCTGCTATCACACAAATGGCCAACGGCACAGACGTAACTGTTGAATCGGGTGCCGGAACGATTAATTGGATGCAGGTAACTACCCTGGTAATAGCTGCGGGCATGTTATTGATGATGGTCCGGCTGGTGGTGCAGTATTATTCATTATTTAAAATGCGCTCGAAGGCCGTGCTGTTGTATGAAGACAAAGTGAAACTATACCATATCGACGCACCGGTAATGCCATTTTCATTCGGGCGGGGCATTTATGTGAACCAGTACCAGCATAGCGAGGACGAACTGAAAGAGATCATTCGCCATGAATTCATTCATGTAAAGCAACGGCACTCACTCGATATCATCTGGAGCGAAGTGTTGTGTATCTTGAACTGGTATAACCCGTTTGCGTGGTTGCTGCGCCATGATATCAGGCAGAACCTGGAATTTATTGCCGATCAGCAGGTCTTGCAAACCGGTTTAGACCGCAAACAGTACCAGTACCTGCTGCTGAAAGTCATTGGAGTCAATTCATTTAGTATAGCCACCAATTTCAATTTTTCATCCTTAAAAAAAAGAATAGCCATGATGAACAAAGCCAGGAGTGCCCGCGTGCACCTCATCCGATTCCTGTTCCTGTTACCTTTATTGTTAGTCGTTCTGTTAGCATTTCGCAATGCCACGCAACACAAAGACCGGCAGGAACCTTTGAAACAGTTCTTAACCGATACCATACCGGCAGCTGTAAAAACGCCGGCGGGCTGGAAAAACATTGTTACCATTGATATTACCGATGAGAAACTGGTAACGCTGCGGTTAAAGAACGGCAGGATCGAAAAATACGATCTTAACAATCCGAAACAAAAAGAGGCATTTGAACGGCAATATGGTGCTTTGCCAGAACCGCCTACGCCACCAGCAGCTCCGGAGCTTACTTTGCGTGATGATAAAGAACTGCCGGATGCGCCAGCAGCGCCGGATGCCCCTGAAAAAACGGAAGCCGCCGGATTACCTGACAAACCAGAAACGCCAAATACGCCGGATGCTGCCGGCGTTCCTGTGCCGCCAACAGCACCGGACGCCCCTGAAGCTCCGGAAAAACCTGTCATTACTTTACAGGATTGTCTGAATAAAAAGGGATACTGTATCACCGTTGTTGACAATTACGGCGAATGTGTTGTGATCATAAAGGACAAGGACAATAAAATTTTGAAAGCAATAACGCTGGAAGACTGGAATAATGACAAAACATATGAGGAAAAGTATGGCAATATTCCCAGGATCCCCGCACCTGTAAAAAAAGTCGTCGGTCGCCCGAAAACGGTAACTTCCCTGAAATTAACACCGGTTGAGGCCAACCCGGTGAGCAATGTTGAGGTAAAAAATATAAAAATTGATGCAAAGACCGCCGTTACTGCGAAAACTGCGGTGAAGGCAAAACCGGTAACCGAAGTTGTTATTATTGGAAAGAAGGTGCAGGCAGAAAGCGTCATGGATATGAAATCTGAGGTGCAGTTACAAAACTTAACTCCGGTTAAGCCCGACGTTATCATTCTAAGCGAAAAAACCAACAAAGCTGCTGCAGCAAAGACCGCCGAGAAGGCGAAACCGGCAGCCGAACCAAAAAAGCAAGCCGCCGGCCAACCTGAAGAGGAACAATAAACAGGACGCCTGACTTTATGACCAAAACCAGTATTTATCCACTTTTTATAGCAACTGACCATTTTGCAACCTGCCAATTTTGCCATAATTTTGCTCCCACTTTTTAGAACTGTACTTGTTTTTTGACTTTTGAAATTTTTATCATTTATGGCAAATACCTCAGATATCAGCCGCGGCATGATTCTTAAATTGGATGGAAGCTTATATACAGTGGTTGAATTTGGCGAAAATAAAACTGCCCGGGCTGCTGCCAAGGTATGGGCAAAATTGAAAGGCGTTGACAATAGCCGCAGTATTGAAAAGACCTGGAACAGCGGTGATACCATTTACCCGGTACGCGTTGAACGCAAAACTTTCCAGTTCCTGTACAAGGACGATACCGGTTACAATTTCATGGATAATGAAACTTTTGAGCAGATAGCCTTAGCCGAAAACCTGGTAGATGCGCCCCAGTTCCTGAAAGATGGACAAGAAGTTTCTGTACTCATCAATACCGAAACCGAACAACCGATGAGCGTGGAACTGCCTGATAAAATTGTAGTGAAGGTAACCTACAGCGAGCCTGGGGTAAAAGGTGACACCGCTACCCGCACGCTGAAGCCTGCAACTGTTGAAACAGGCGCCACTGTTAACGTGCCCCTGTTTGTTAATGAAGGTGAGCTGATTCGTATAAATACGAAGACCGGCGAATATGTAGAACGGGTAAAAGAATAATACCGGTATTTACGTTATAACGGGACAATGGAACTTAAATCCATTGTCCTCTTTTTTTATAAGGACTTCAACACTATTTAAAAAAAACGGTTTTGGATAAATTTAGTGTGTAATCCTTATCTTAGCCGCCTGTTCTACAGGACTTAAACGACAAACTAAAATTTTTAACAGATGGATTTTAAACAAATTCAGGAGTTGATCAAAATGATCAACAAATCAAATATTGGGGAAGTGACGATAGAAGAAAAGGGATTTAAATTAACCATCAAGCAAAAAGAAGAACCGGCTCAGAATGTCATTGCAGCTCCTGTACATACTGCTCCTATGATGACTGCCATGCCACAGCAAACTGCGGCTACCCAACCTGCTGCTCATGTTACTGCTCCCGCTGCAGAAAAACCGAAAGCTGCAGAAGCCGTTGCCGACAATCTGATCACCATCAAGAGCCCCATGATAGGTACCTTCTATCGCAGCTCTGCACCTGGTAAACCTGCATTTATAGAAGTAGGCGATGATGTTACACCCGGCAAAGTGGTTTGCATTATCGAAGCCATGAAACTCTTTAATGAAATTGAAAGCGAAGTGAAAGGCCGTATTGTTAAAGTACTGGTAGAAGATGCTTCGCCGGTAGAATACGACCAGCCATTGTTCCTGGTAGAACCAGCTTAACTTAATTAGCTGATTTGCTAATTAGCTAGTGTGCTAATGAACCTTATTAGCATATCAGCAGATTAGCGCATTAGCACATTATCAATTAAATCCATGTTCAAAAAAATATTAATTGCCAATCGTGGAGAAATTGCCCTTCGGGTCATCCGCACCTGTAAGGAAATGGGCATCAAAACGGTTGCTGTTTATTCCACCGCCGATAAAGACAGCCTTCACGTGCGGTTTGCAGATGAAGCTGTTTGTATAGGAAAGGCGGCCAGCTCCGATTCCTATCTCAATATCCCGCATATTATGGCCGCGGCAGAGATCACCAATGCCGACGGTATTCATCCCGGCTACGGATTTTTGGCCGAAAACGCTCGTTTCTCGGAGATCTGCGGGGAGCATAACATTAAATTTATCGGACCCACGCCCGATCAGATCCGTTCAATGGGCGATAAAATGACTGCCAAAGAAACCATGATCAAAGCCGGTGTACCTGTGGTGCCCGGTGGCGAAGGGTTACTGGAAAGCCTGGAAGAAGCCAAAAGCCTGGCGAAAGATGTAGGCTATCCCGTTATTCTGAAAGCTACTGCCGGTGGTGGTGGTAAAGGGATGCGCGTGGTATGGAATGAAGAGGAAATGGAAAGAGCCTACAATACGGCTAAAGCCGAAGCAGGCGCCGCGTTCAAGAACGACGGCATTTACATGGAAAAGTTTGTGGAAGAACCACGCCACATAGAAATACAGGTTGCCGGCGACCGCTATGGAAAGGTTTGTCACCTCAGCGAAAGAGATTGCTCCATTCAGCGCCGCCACCAGAAACTGGTAGAAGAGTCTCCTTCTCCATTCATGACGCCCGAACTGCGTAAACGCATGGGTGAAGCCGCTATCAAAGCCGCTTCTGCCATTGGATATGAAAGTGTTGGTACTATCGAGTTCCTGGTCGACAAACACCGCAATTTCTACTTCATGGAAATGAATACACGTATCCAGGTAGAACATTGCGTAACAGAAGAAGTGACCAACTTCGATCTTATTAAAGAACAGATCAAAATTGCGGCCGGTGAAGCCATCAGCGGCTTGAACTACGAACCGCAATTGCATGCTATCGAATGCCGTATCAATGCCGAAGATCCGTATAACGATTTCCGTCCGAGCCCGGGCAAGATCACTACCTTGCATCAACCCGGCGGGCATGGCATCCGTATCGATTCGCATGTTTATGCGGGCTATGTAATTCCGCCGTACTACGATTCCATGATCGCCAAGATCATTGCTGTTGCACGTACCCGCGAAGAAGCCATCAATACCATGAGTCGTGCATTAAGTGAATATGTGATCGAAGGAGTGAAAACAACCATTCCTTTCCATCAGCAACTGATGCGCAACGAAGACTTTATAAAAGGTAACTTCAACACCAAATTCCTCGAAACATTTAAAATGGTGTAATATACCTGTTAACGGGTTGACTGGCTAACCGGTCAACCCGTTCTTTTTAATCCTTTACTTTCGTACTATCGCTCTTATTCCGGCGCTCCCTCCACATCATCAACTGCTCCTTCTGTTTAGGCGTAAGAATATCGTTCAATTCTTTCTGATTTAAATAATACTGCATACGCTCGCGTTGAATAAGCAGCGCCAGTCTTCTTTTTTGCTCTGCTGATAAGTTCAGGTCACGCAGCCGCAAGCGGTCTTGTCCGTTGATGTTCGGCAGCCGTTGCTGTGACCGGACAGTTGTTATCCATGCGATCAGCATTCCCGTCAATAAGTAGGTCACCCATTTCATGACTGTATAATTTAAACGCTCAACGCGAATACCCGATTTGTAGCGTATGCGTTTGATTTGACCCTGCTACATGGCAGTAGGTTTAACCATGCGAATAACTCATAGCCAGTGATCAGGTGAATAACCCGTTTTTACAGATAAATGAGCAGGTGGGAACGATCAGCCAGCCAATTGACTGGTTACTGCATCCAGTTTGTCTTCCACGCCGTAAAACGACGCGAGCTTGCGGATAACATTTTCCACCACAGCGTCGGGACAGGAGGCGCCGCTGGTTATTAAAATGCGGGCGGGGCTGGTGGTTGGCAAATAATCTGCTGCAATATGTTCCTCTTTTGTATGAAAATTATAATGGAGGATGTCTTTGGCAGAAAGCATTTTTTCAGGTGAGTTGATAAAGTAAGTAGGCAGCTGCTGTTCGCACAGTTCCGCCAGGTGAGTGGTATTGCTGCTGTTATAACCGCCTACCACAATGGCAATGTCGGCCGGTGTTTGCAACATACCGGTAACCGCTGTTTGGTTATCATTCGTCGCGTAACACAGCGTGTCGCGGGTATCGGCAAAGCGGGTCTCTATATTTTCCGGCGATAAGCCATAATGTTGTTGAATGGTCTGCTTCAGGAACTCTGCAATGGCCTGCGTGTCGGTGGCCAGCTGGGTGGTCTGGTTCACCACGCCAATACGTTGCAGGTGTACAGTAGCATCGAAACCAACAGAGAACCTGCCGGCAAATTCTGTATAAAATTGTTCGGCCGGTTTTTCCCCCGTCATATATTTCGCCAGGTTTTCGGCTTCCTGCATATCGTTTACGATCACCGATGGCGCATTGCTGGCTGCATGCGAAAAAGTGGCCCTGGTCTCTTCGTGTTTAGGTTTGCCGTGTATTACAATGGTGTAACCTTTTTTAGCGATCTGCTCGCTGCGGTTCCAGACTTTCTCAACAAAGGGGCAGGTGGTGTTGTATTTTTCTACCGGTATACCCAGTGCATTCAATTTTGTTTCGATCTCGAGCGTTGTACCAAATGCAGGAATGATCACGACATCATCGGCGGTGAGATCCTCAAAAGGGATAAGCTGATGACCATAGTTGTCCTGCAGGAATTGTACGCCCCGGCTTTGCAGATCGGCATTCACCTGTGGGTTGTGGATCATTTCGCTTAACAGAAAGATCCGTTTGCCGGGATTCGATTCTATGGTGCGGAAAGAGATCTCAATGGCATTTTCTACCCCATAGCAGAACCCGAAATGGCGGGCGAGATAAATATGCAAACTGTCCAGCGCCAACAGGGTAGGGGTAAAATCTTTTTTCATCTTGTCCTGCTGCCTGCGGCTGTTCTTAATGGCCGTGATCAGTGGACTGCGGTAGGTAATAGGTACATTAAATGTTTTCATGCCACAGCGAAGGTACGAAGAAATGGTTACAGGGTACAGGTTACAAGTTGCAGGTATGAAGGCACAGGATTTAAAGGTAAAAGCTGGATCTTAAGTATTCAGAGAAATAGGAGAGTCCCTGTAACCTGAAACATGGAACCTGTAACGTATTTATTGAATACTTGCCCGTAATTTTGATTAAACCAACCAGGAATGAGATTTATGCAGAGAAGATTTTCACCGGTAGCTTGGAGCTTGAACAGCAATATTTATGAGGTAAATGTTCGCCAGTATACACCAGAAGGTACTTTTAACGCTTTTGCCACACACCTGCCCCGGTTAAAGGAGATGGGCGTTGAAATATTGTGGTTCATGCCCATTACGCCTATCAGCAAGGAAAAACGCCAGGGAACGTTGGGCAGCTATTATGCCTGCTCAGATTATAAGGCAATCAATCCCGAGTTTGGCACCCTGGCCGACTTCAGATCCCTGGTGAAAAAAGCCCACGATCTGGGGTTGAAGGTGATCATTGACTGGGTAGCCAACCATACGGGTTGGGATCATATCTGGACAAAATCGAACCCCGAGTACTATAAAAAAGACCATGAGGGTAAGTTTTACGACACCAATAACTGGCACGACGTCATTGACCTGAACTACTACGATCATGGCATGCGCAAGGCCATGATAGACGCTATGGGTTTTTGGGTAAAAGAGTGTGATATTGACGGTTTTAGGTGCGATATGTGCCACCTGGTGCCGCTCGATTTCTGGTTCAGGGCCCGGGTGGAACTGGATGCAATCAAACCTCTGTTCTGGCTGGGTGAAACCCAGGATGTTCCTTATTTGCAGGTGTTTGATTGCTTATATGGCTGGCGGTGGATGTCGGCCACGCAAAAATATTTCAGGCAGGAAATAACACTTGGCCAGCTGAAAGATGTGCTGAATCACTATACCTTCGATCTGCCCGCCGATACCTTTCCCATGCTGTTTACCAGCAACCACGACGAAAATACCTGGAACGGTACCGAGTATGAGAAATACGGCGAAATGGCGACGCCGCTGGCGGTGTTCAATTTTACCTGGAATGCGATCCCGCTGCTTTATACGGCGCAGGAGCTGCCCCTGCATAAACGCTTGCCTTTTTTTGATAAAGACGAGATCAACTGGAACGGAACGCCCCAACTGCACGCGTTCTACAAAACATTATTGCAGTTGCGGAAACAACATCCGGCTCTGAAAGCCGGCGATGCGGCCACACCCCAAATGCTGAATACAAGCGATAATGAGCGGATACTTGCCTTTGTGCGCAGGCATGATGGCAAAGAGCTGCTGGTCGTTTTGAACTTTTCAAATCAGGAGATGACAGTACAACTGCCAGGTTCACACGTGCAGGGAAAATTCACCAATGCATTCACCGGGGAGCCGGTAACCGTCAATCCATCCTTTTCACTCGATATGAAGGCGTGGGACTATCTGGTACTGGTTAAGTAGCTAACCCGGCCTTTCACGAATAATTATAAAAAAAGCAGGCTGGGTAACCCAGCCTGCTTTTTTCAGGAAATATATAGTAACCCTTTATTTGCTATCGAGATTGATAACGATCGGGTATACACCTTCGTAACCGGGATAGATACCTTCCAGTTTAACACTGCCGGTTGTAGTTTCCAGCACTTTGCGCAGATCATCAACACTGGTTATGTCTTTGTTATTCGCCTTAATGATCGTATAACCTTCCTGAATTCTTACTTTGCTTAATAAACCACGGCTGCCGATCGATTTAACCATTACACCGCCTTTAATGCCGAGTTCTTTTGCATCGTTTTTATTCACAGTTTCCAGTTCGGCACCCAGTTTATCGAGAACAGATGTTTTTACCAGTTCAGTATTGCCACCCCTGTTCTTCAGAATGATAGGAACTGTATACTCCTTGCCATTGCGTTGGTAAGTGAGCGTTATTTTATCGCCGGGGCGGTGAGTGGCGATCTGGCCAATAAGGTCGGCGCCGCTTACTACAGGTACATTGTCGATCTTGGTGATCACATCACCCTTTTGGATACCTGCCGTCAGGGCAGCACCCCCTTCGGTTGCTCTCATTACATATACACCACCGTCATCTTTGATGCCGTTTTGTTTCTTTTCATCTTCTGTTATATTATCTCTCGGGTATTCGATACCGAGGTAAGCCCTTTGAACGGTTCCAAACTTGATGAGGTCTGAAACGATCTTCTTTACGATATTAACTGGAATGGTGAATGAATAACCCGCATAGGCGCCGGTAGGAGAGGCGATGGCTGAATTGATACCGATCAGTTTTCCATCGGTGCTGATCAGCGGACCACCACTATTACCGGGGTTTACAGCCGCATCGGTTTGAATAAATGATTCAACCGGTGCATCGCTCTGGCGTTTGTTTATTTCAAGGGTTCTGCCCTTGGCGCTTACGATACCTGCGGTTACCGTTGTTTCCAATGTCAAAGGATAACCTACAGCCAGTACCCACTGACCAACTTTTACATCATCAGAATTACCGTATAACAGGAATGGTAAACTTTTCGCCTCGATCTTAATTACAGCCAGGTCACTGCTTGGGTCAGAAGCGATGAGTTTAGCTTTAAATGACTTTTTATTGGTGAGGGTAACAGTGATATCATCTGCACCGTCCACTACGTGATTGTTGGTAACAATATATCCGTCCTCGCTGATAATAGCGCCGGAGCCTGAAGCCATTTGCGGAATGGAGCGGTATTTATCGCCACCGAAGAAATCATCCAGGTCGGGGAAGAGGTCGCCGAATGGATTATTACGGGGCAGGTTATTGCTAACCATCCTGGTAGCCTTTGTTTTAATATGTACGGTTGCAGGAATGGCTGCCTCAGCCGCAGCTGAAAAGTCAACCGGGCCGTTTTGGCCTACCACGCCGTTAAAACCGGCATAATTTGCTGGAACCTTTCCTGAATCATTTCCATCCTTTTGGTAAACATATGGATCGTTCCTAAATTGGTTATAGCCCCACAGTGTGACCCCGGTAGTCGAGGCACTGATGAGAACGATAGCCAGAATTTGTTTCCACTTCATAATCGTTATAGATTTAATGAGATTATACTTGTTTCAAAATATATGCCTGACAGCACAACAAATTAACGTCAGGAAATATAGTAAACCAGCGGAATTGTTTTTGTTTAACAATTAATTTACTAAAGTCTTCGTACTTCGCTTACCAAATTTACTAAAAGTAAGGATGAAACGCTAAAAATGCATGCGTTAGGGTGAAAAGTTAAAAATTATTATAAGTAAACCATTGTGTATCCTGATGCATATACTCCAGCGCTTTTGTCAGTTTTTTGGTAATTCCAGCAAAAATTTCATGACATCTACTCCGTCTGCATAATCAGTGAGGGAAGGATGTTGTGCCTGGCCAAAAGGAGTGTGGTTTTTACCAACAATACACTGTACGTCAGAATTGCCTGAAAGCGCCTTTTCCGGTTCGTTGTCTCTTTTATAATATTCAAAATTCAGCTGGCTGATAGGGGAGAACAGCTCTTTGTTCTCATTCAGCAATATCGACTGATTAGTCATGTAATACTGTTTATTCAGGATCAGTACAGCCAGTATATAGTCATAATTGTGTTTGTATTTATGGTGATCTATCAGGTGGTCATACTTTTTGAACGCATCGAGCAGCGGAAGGAAATCATACTGCTCGGGCACATACAATTTGGTAACGTTGCGGCAGCCCAAACCAAAATATTGATACACATCGTCGGCCAGTTTATCCAGTTCTTCCGGTGTTTCGTTACCGGTAAGGATGGCTACGGAAGTACGGTTGCGGCGGATAATGTGGGGGTATTTACTGAAATAATATTCAAAATAGCGGGCAGAATTATTGCTGCCAGTAGCTATATAGGCATCACAATTTTTCAACATCTCAGCAAAGGCGATCTGCTGGCGGGTGGCTTCATCCCAATTATGCAGTTGCTGTACCAGGTGTTTGATGAGCACGTCGTCCTTGGAGGAAGGTTTAATGGTTTGCCGGTGGCCTGTTATGAATACACATAAAAAATCATGGAAACCAACCAGGGGAATATTACCGGCCATGACTATACCCACATTTTTAGGGGTGGTATTTTCGGCCGGGATCTCGTATTGCCGGGCCCAGGCGGTTAATTTATCTTTTTGTAAAAATTCCAGCGCAATGGTACGGGTTGCCAGTTCAATGAATTCCGGGGTGAACCAGCTATTCTGCAAATTGGCTTTTTGTTTGGCAATCTGCCAGTTATCGTCGTCCTGTAAAATATATTCACCTAAGCGGCTTAATAAAAGGATTCGTTGTTGTAAATTCATTCCACCTTATATTTGTTGTGCAAAAATAGATGTATTCAATTCATTTGCCTGCTATTACCTTGTATTGCCGCCAATTTGTGGCACTACCCGGCTGTAAAGGACCGGGCACAGCAAGGCCAATGAGCAGGCTTTAAATTCAGTAAGTTATGGCTATAAAAATCACCGAAGAATGTATTAACTGCGGCGCCTGTGAACCCGAGTGCCCGAATAATGCCATATATGAAGGAGGAGTAGAGTGGAGGATCGCTGATGGCACTACTGTAAAAGGGTCGTATGTTTTATTGGATGGAACTGTAACGGATGCCGACACTGCCCATGCTCCTATTAGTGTTGATACATATTATATAGTTCCAAATAAATGTACAGAATGCCAGGGTTTTCATGAAGAGCCGCAATGTGCAGCCGTTTGCCCGGTTGACTGCTGTGTTCCTGATGAAATGTATGTTGAAACAGTGGAAGAGCTGATGGCAAAAAAAGAAAAACTGCACATATAGAAAGTAGGAAGCCGGCCTTTATTTACGGCAAAAAATATTTGATTCAGGCTGATATTTTTCCTAACTTTCTTTCAGAATAGTAATGTAGCCTTTGTGCTACTTGTAAGTGGCGGGTGATATGTCCTGCCGTATTGAGGTGAAGGATTAACGACCTTCACCTTTTTTTATGCGATCAATCACAAAGAAATGTATCGTTGCCGATGCCTGTGAGGCAGAATGGTTGTAATAATGCTATGATGTAGGCGGTTAGGTTATGTTTTAACAAATACCTGCTTTTGTAGTTTCCGGCTTCCCATCCTTTTTCGTTTATTTGCTGAAAATTTTCCAACCATTACATGAAGCCCAATATTGCCTTTGTTACCGGTGGGTACTCTACTGAAGCAGAAATCTCCTACAAAAGTGCACTCACTATTGAAAAGAATATCGATACCGATAAGTACAACGTATATAGAATTGATATCACTCCGCAAGGCTGGTTTCATGAGGCCGGCAATGGCCAGAAGATAACTGTCGACCGCAATGATTTCTCCCTGTTCATTGATGGTAAAAAATTAACATTTGATGCTGTGTTGATCGGGATACACGGAACACCCGGCGAAGATGGAAAATTACAGGGCTATTTCGATCTGGCCGGACTGCCCTATACCTCTTGTGACTCAGCGACTTCTGCACTAACATTCAACAAAAGATATACGGTGGCCGTGGCTGCCTTTGCTGGCATAAATGTTGCCAAATCAGTACATATTTTTAAGGACAATCCGGTTAGTCCGGAACAGATCCTTAATCAGCTCAGCCTGCCTGTATTTGTAAAGCCGAATAACGGCGGTTCAAGCATAGGCATGAGCAAGGTTACAGATGCGGCAGATCTGGCTGGGGCGTTGAATAAAGCTTTTAAAGAAGATGATCAGATACTGGTAGAGGAGTTTGTTGCCGGCCGCGAATTCACGATCGGCGTGTTTAAATCGCCTAAAGGCATCATTACCCTGCCGATCACTGAAGTGATCTCGAAAAAAGATTTCTTCGATTATGAGGCGAAATACCAGGGCCTGAGCGAAGAGATCACGCCTGCCAGGGTTGATGAAGCCATTGCAGATAAGGTTCGCAGTACAGCCAAAAAGATCTATGAGCTGTTGAACTGCCGGGGTGTGGTTCGGATAGATTTCATATACAATGAAGCCAAGCAGGCTCCGTTTATGCTTGAAATTAATACGGTGCCGGGCCAAAGTGAAGCAAGCATAGTGCCGCAGCAGGTGAGGGCCATGGGATGGACACTGAAGGAATTTTATTCGGCATTGATCGAAGATGCGTTGGCGAGAAAGTGAGTTGGCCGGTTAACAACTTATAAGTTGACAAGTTAATAGAGTTGATAAAGGCAGTTAAATTGTGAAAGAAGAGAAGTACCCTTTCACGTTTCACGATTGCCGTTTCACGATTCACGAAAACAAACAGATACTACCTTGTTTAAATTCATGACAGGGAAACCCCTTTGGGTGCACATACTAACAGGAATAGGTATTGTTATTTTACTGGTAGTTGTGTTCCTGCAATCGCTACACTGGATTACCAGGCATGACAAAACCCTTACCATTCCTGGCGTAACTGGAAAACCGTTTGCAGAAGCCCGCCAAATACTGGAAAGCAAAGGATTTGAAGTAGAATTACAGGATTCCGTTTATAATGACACGGCAAAACCTTTGTCAGTGTTACGGCAGTTCCCTGAAGCCGAAGCGGTGGTAAAAGTAAACCGTACCGTTTATCTCACTGTTAACAAAGCTGTAGCACCGCTTATTGAAATGCCGAACCTGGAAGGACTGAGCTTCCGCAGTGCAGAGATCTCAATGAATCAATACGGGTTGAAGCTGGAAGACACGGTTTATCGCGCCGATTTCGCCAAGAACTCGGTTCTGGAGCAACAATATAACGGCGAACGTATTAAGGCCGGAACAAAAATTCCGCAGGGTAGTGCAATAGTACTGGTACTTGGCAGCGGTTTGGGACAGGAAGATTTTAGTGTACCCGACCTCGTTGGACTCACTTACAATGATGCCAAAGTATTGCTGGAGTCGAATGGCCTGAATGTAGGAACGGTGATACCGGGCATTGACCCGAATGCCTATGTTGGCCGCCAGGCCCCTGAATACATGACCCCTGATGGCCGGGTAAACCGTATTCGCCAGGGGCAGTCTGTTGACCTGTGGCTGCAGGCCGACAAGCCAATGAAAGTGCCTGTTGTACCTGCACCCGGCGAGCAACCGCAACAACAATAATTATTTAAATAAGCGTTTATGCAAAATATAACTCCTGAAGAAGTAAAAGAGCGTCTTGACAGAGGCGAGCAACTGAATCTCGTAGATGTGCGTGAGCCCCATGAGCGTGCTGAGTTCAATATTGGCGGCGCCCATGTGCCCCTGGGACAGGTGCAAATGATGCAGGTTGATGAACTGAACAACCTGAAGAATGAAGAAGTGATCGTTTATTGCCGCAGTGGTAACCGTAGTGGTCAGGCTGCCATGATCCTGGAAACGCTTGGGTTTACCAATACAAAGAACCTGGCAGGCGGGATGCTGGCCTGGCAGTCGAAATTTGGTTCGAATCAATAGGCGATGTGAATGGGCAGAAGGCAAAAGGCTGAAGGCAAAGGGCAGAAGGCCTACCTTCGCCAAGGCTACGCCGGGCAAGGCAAACAGGCAAAAGAATTTGAGCGGCGCAAGATAGTTGTTAGTTTTAACTGTCGCGAGCCATTCACCATTGACCATTCACCATTCACCTTAAGTGTCCTGATTTATAATCATTCAAATACCACCTGTGTTTAAATTCATTACCGGAAAACCGCTTTGGGCGAATATCCTCCTGGGTATTGGCATCTTGTTAGTATTGTTCTTTCTTTTCTTTCAGTCATTATCATGGATCACCCGCCATGATAAGACATTGCCTGTACCATCGGTAACCGGCAAGTCATTTGAAGAAGCGAAAAAGTTACTCGAAGGACAGGGGTTCGAAGTAGAGATACAGGATACTGTTTATAACGATACCGCTGCGCTTTTATCGGTTGTAAAACAGTTTCCCAATGCTGAAACGAAGGTAAAGATGAACCGTACGGTTTACCTGACCATTAATCGCGATGCAGCGCCTGATATAGACATGCCCAAGCTGACCGGACAAAGCTTTCGCAGTGCACAGATCACCATACAGCAACAAAAGCTGAAACTGGAAGACACGATCTATGCACCTTATTTTGCCCGCGACCTGGTACTTGAACAACATTATAAAGGGCAGCCAATTAAAGAGGGCACCAAAATACCGATGGGCAGCGGCATCGTACTGGTATTGGGACGTGGTACCGGTTCAGAGCTGTTAGAAGTACCTGATCTGATCGGTCTTACTTTAAATGAAGCAAAAACCGTATTGGAGGCAAACGGATTTACCACCGGTACCACCCAGCCGCAGGGTGCAGATCCCAACTGGTTTGTTTACAGGCAGGCGCCCGATCACTTTACGCCCAATGGAAATATAAACCGTATTCGCCAGGGCCAGATCATTGATCTTTGGGTGCAGGCAGAAAAGCCGGTTAGACAGATGGTGGATAGTGCGGCTGCACAGCCGTAGCGCGGGACCTTTTATGAAGAGCCTGTTCGTCAGGGCAGATTAAAGCAATTTCCATATACTGTTGTGTTCGAGATATTTGATTAAAAAGTTATTGTCTACAGTGTATTTATGATAAAACAGCATCCTTCAAAAAGCGATCTATGTAAACAAAGAACCCCGGCGATACCGTCGGGGTTCTTTGTTTACAGGCTTTTTCAGCACTTACAACTTCACATTCAATCCCACCATGAAATTGGTGCCCGCCATGGGATAATAAAAATTCTCAGTGATCACTGAGCCGCCATACTGGTAACTGTACGTATAGCCATTGGGCTCATATTTCTTATTGAAAACATTGTTCACCTGAACAATAAAAGTAGTTTCTTTAAACAGGGCTTTACGCAGTGTATAGCTGATCCGCGCATCCTGCACAAAATAAGGAGCAAGGCTGCGTCTTTTATCGGAGGTATTATCGAGATATTGACGACCTGCATATTTTGCGGGCAGACTGATCTCAACATTAGCACAGGGAATAATATTCAACATACCCGATGCAACAATAGCCGGCGAAAATGCAATGTCGGTATTGCCGTGTGCAGTGTCTTTTTGACCGCCGTTATCATAATCATCATAATACTCAGTAAAGTCTTTGATCTGATTTTTGCTCAACGTTATATTCCCAACTGCATTCAGCCAATGAGTAAACCGAATGCCGCCTTGCAGTTCTATACCCATACGATAACTGTCAGGAACATTGGTGCGGGTGTACTCACCTACGTTATTGATCTTACCGGTTAACACCAGTTGATCTTTATACAGCATATAATAAACGGTAGCCGCCCAATTATAATCGCTGGATTTTCTTTCTACACCCAATTCAAAATCGTGCAGCTTTTCAGGTTTTGGCTGTTGGTCGATGCCGGCTTCAAAATCATTCCGGTTGGGTTCTTTGTTGCCCTGGGAATAGGAAGCATATAACTGGTAGTTGTTTTTTGTATATACGAGACCCACTTTGGGATTAAAGAAATCCCATGTATTACGTAAGAAAAGCGTCGGATTTTTACTGAATCCGCCAATATAGTATAATACCCGGCGGTATTGCAGGTCAACAAAGCCCTGCAGGTTTTCACTTAATGCCACTTGGTATTTGGCATAGGCGTTCACATCCGTTTTGTAGGCGTCCGTATTATACCAATGGTAATCCATGGGAATGCCACCTTTTTCAGACCATATCACTTTGCCATAATGTTTGCCATCATACCGGTTCCAGCCGCCGCCAATGATGAGTTGGTTATTACCTTCCTTGTATTGTACAGAGAAGATCTGCCCATAAAAGTAGTTATCCAGCCATTTTTGCTGAACCAGGTCCGTTGAGCGAATGGTGTCATTGCCAAATATCAGATCATTCAATCCGTAGTCGCTGTAACTGCTTTGTGGCTTGAATTCTTCATAATAGCCTCTACCCCGCGTTAAGAAGAAGGCCGTATTAACGGCCAGCCTGCCATTGAAATCATGGTTAAGGAATAACTGGTAATGGTCCTGCTGGTAGTTATCCGTTTGGTTGGCATACGTAAAATAATTGTACTTCCTGGGGTCGGATGCGAAAAGATTAGCCGAATCCTGAGGAGTCACATATAAATATCCAGGGCCAAGGTTGTTATAATAATGGGCCAGCAGGGCCGAATCATTGTTTCTCAATTTGGCCTCCGGAATACCATTCCAGGCCTGGTAGGTCTTTTCATTACCTGAGAATACATTCAGGCGAATGGAGGTATTCTTGTTTAAATAAGCGCCCGACAGGTAAAATGATTTCAGCGAACTGGTGGCGCGGTCAATATAGCCATCGCTGGAGATCCTGGAAACGCGGGCATCGATGGTAAAGTGATCGTTGATCAATCCGCTCCCTGCCTTAACGGTGTGTTTCCAGGTATTGAAGGAACCATAGCTATTGTTTACTTCCGCATAGGGAGTAGTATTCGTTTCATTGGTGCTCAGATTAATGGTAGCGCCAAAAGCGGCAGCACCGTTCGACGAAGTACCTACACCACGTTGCACCTGTATGCTGTTTACCGACGAAGTAAAATCAGGCAGATTCACAAAGAATGTTCCCTGTGATTCCGCATCGTTGTACGGGATGCCATTAAGTGTCATATTGATGCGTGTTGCATCACTACCCCTGACGCGGATTCCGGTATAACCCACGCCGTTGCCAGCATCGGAATTAACGATCACAGATGGCGTTTGATTCAGAATAAAAGGCAGATCCTGCCCAAGGTTGAGCTTTTCAATGTCTTTTTTTGAAAGATTGTTTTTGGTGAAAGGCGATTTATCAGCGGCGCGGGTGGCTTTTATTTCAACCGGTTGCAAAAAAAGATTGACCCTTTCCAGTTTGATATCAATCGTATTACCAGCAGTTACCTGTTGATCAATTCCCTGAAAGCCCACGGAAGTAACATGCAATGTATAATTACCGGGTCTGATCTTTCTGAATTCAAAAAAACCGTTTTCATTGGTGAGCGTACTCATTCCATTGCTCAGCTCTACAGTAGCAGCGGCGATAGGCATCGAGGAAGCATCCGTAACTTTTCCACTGATTTGAGCCACCAGGCATTGAGTTAGCAACAGATAGCAAATCCCCAAAAGCATTTTTTTCATGTGTAATTCCCTTGTTTTTGATCCATATGCGATGCGCCTGTATCGGTTCATTCATCCGGATCTCTTTGTTGAAAAAATGGTTTGAGAGAAATGCTGCGAAAGCGAAGCGTAGACAAATAACGGAGCTACCTTCCCTGCGCAGGCATTACCCTGATCAGGTTCTACGGGTATTTTCTCAGCGATCTCCGCCTGCGGCGGGAAAGCACCCCGGGAAACTGAAAATCTATATTTTTAAAGAATAGCGGGCAAAGATACGAACATTATTTTTTTAAGGATATTGTAACATATTCACCGCTTTGCCCGTTTCACCAACAAATGAGCGCTATGTTGAAGGCCCTTTTAACGCCTACATTGTTGTTAATCAGTCTTGTGGCATTTAGCCAGGAGAAGGTGATCTATGACGCCAACGTGGAAAAACGCACGGTAGGAGGTTTCCAGGCCATAAAGGTGTCAGATGGGATTGACCTGTACCTGTCTCCCGGAACAGAGGAAGGGGTGGCAGTAAGCGCAGCTGAGATTGGCGATCGGGCCAGAATAAAAACCATTGTTGAAGATGGGGAGCTGAAGATTTTTTTGGACAAGGGATGGAACTGGAGGAATAAGAAACTGACCGCGTATGTGGCGATAAGAACTATCTCAAAACTTCGCGCTTCGGGCGGGTCGGATATTATTGTTAAGGGAAAATTGACCCTTGATAAACTGGATCTATCCTTAACGGGCGGAAGTGATTTTAACGGTGAAATGGCGGTTACTGATCTTACTGTTCATCAAAGCGGTGGATCTGACGTGCACATCAAAGGAAGTGCCGTGAATGTAAAGGTAGATGCCAGCGGTGGCAGTGATTTTAAGGGGTACAGTTTAATTGCTGACTACGCCATTTTGGAAGTCAGTGGCGGCAGTGATGCTACTATAACCGTTAATAAAGAGATGGCCGCAGAGGCCAGTGGCGGCAGTGATGTGAACTACAAGGGAAACCCGGTGATAAAATATAAATCGGCCAGTGGCGGTGGAAGTATTTCAAAAAGAGGATAAGCTTCGTTTCTATTAAATGTAATAAAAAAGGCTCCTGTTACCAGAAGCCTTTCCAAGGTTGCGCGGGCAAGGATCGAACTTGCGTCCGCCAGCCGGCGGATATGAGCGCTACTGAGATCGTTGTTGTAGAAGTTCGCGTATAAAAGCTCTGCCGCCAGCAGATTTTAACTGCCGCTCTCGCTTCATCGCACTTGATTTGTCGTTAAATGTTTCCGTATGAAGAATTGTCCAGGGCCTGAATTTGATTGTCCAGCCTTTGGTGCCGGGTTCGTTATGAGATTTAAATCGGTTCTCGGGATTGTTGGTAAACCCAACATAGATTTTGTCAAATTGTACAGAATATAGAACGTAGACTATATACATAAAAAAAAGCTCCTGTTACCAGAAGCCTTTCCAAGGTTGCGCGGGCAAGGATCGAACTTGCGTCCGCCAGCCGGCGGATATGAGCGCTACTGAGATCGTTGTTGTAGAAGTTCGCGTATAAAAGCTCTGCCACCAGCAGATTTTAACTGCCGCTCTCGCTTCATCGCACTTGATTTGTCGTTAAATGTTTCCGTATGAAGAATTGTCCAGGGCCTGAATTTGATTGTCCAGCCTTTGGTGCCGAGTTCGTTATGAGATTTAAATCGGTTCTCGAGATTGTTGGTAAACCCAACATAGATTTTGTCAAATTGTACAGAATATAGAACGTAGACTATATACATAAAAAAAGGCTCCTGTTACCAGAAGCCTTTCCAAAGTTGCGCGGGCAAGGATCGAACTTGCGTCCGCCAGCCGGCGGATATGAGCGCTACTGAGATCGTTGTTGTAGAAGTTCGCGTATAAAAGCTCTGCCACCAGCAGATTTTAACTGCCGCTCTCGCTTCATCGCACTTGATTTGTCGTTAAATGTTTCCGTATGAAGAATTGTCCAGGGCCTGAATTTGATTGTCCAGCCTTTGGTGCCGAGTTCGTTATGAGATTTAAATCGGTTCTCGAGATTGTTGGTAAACCCAACATAGATTTTGTCAAATTGTACAGAATATAGAACGTAGACTATATACATAAAAAAAGGCTCCTGTTACCAGAAGCCTTTCCAAAGTTGCGCGGGCAAGGATCGAACTTGCGACCTTCGGGTTATGAGCCCGACGAGCTACCGCTGCTCTACCGCGCGATATAATATTTTTTAACTGTTTTATCTAAAAGAACTTGTTTCGAACTTGCGTCCGCCAGCCGGCGGATATGAGCCCGACGAGCTACCGCTGCTCTACCGCGCGATATAATATTTTTTAACTGTTTTATCTAAAAGAACTTGTTTCGAACTTGCGTCCGCCAGCCGGCGGATATGAGCCCGACGAGCTACCGCTGCTCTACCGCGCGATATAATATTTTTTAACTGTTTTATCTAAAAGAACTTGTTTCAAACTTGCGTCCGCCAGCCGGCGGATATGAGCCCGACGAGCTACCGCTGCTCTACCGCGCGATATAATAATTTCACTTTTAATCAAGAACTAACAATTAACTTTTCTTTCGCACCTCAAACTCAGCATTTCAACATTAACCTTCTCATTTTCACCCCTTCGCTGCTGACCCTTGTTCGTTAATTGGGTTGCAAAGATAAAGATATAAATCATTGCCACCAAACAAATTTTAATCTTCTACCTTTGCAGGAATTTTAATGTCAAATGAAAGCGGGTTTTGTTAGCATTTTCGGGCGCCCCAACGCGGGCAAAAGCACCTTGCTCAACGCTCTGATGGGCGAAAAGCTGGCTATTGTATCCCCCAAGGTGCAAACTACCCGCCACCGCATCAAAGGCATTCTAACCGAACCTGATTACCAGATCATCTTTTCCGACACCCCCGGCATCATTGAACCTAAATACAAACTCCAGGAAAAAATGATGCAGGCCGTAAAACAGGCCCTCGAAGATACCGACGTGGCCCTGTTAATGGTCGATGTAAATGATAATCATGAAGAAGTCAATGCCATTTTTGAAGCCTTGCGTTTGAAGGTTCCGGCCATCATCGTGATCAATAAACTCGATGAGGCCTCTAACAGTAAGAAAGAAGAAGTGTTCGCTTTCTTTGGTTCCAAACCTTATTGCAAGGCAATTGTCGGCACCTCAGCCCTCCAGAAAACCGGCTTGCAGGACCTCATCCAGGCCATCCTGAAGTTTTTGCCCGATAACCCGCCTTTTTTCGAAGGCGATGAGATGACCGATCTGCCCACCCGCTTCTTTTGCGCGGAAATGATCCGGGAAAAGATCTTTTATCTGTATCAGGAAGAAATTCCCTATCATACCACTGTTATTGTGAACGAGTTCAAAGAAAAGTCTTCGCTGGTAAAGATCAGTGCAGATATAATAGTGAACCGCGAAACCCAGAAAGGCATTTTACTGGGCCAGGGTGGAAAAATGATCAGGCAACTGGGAACCGAAGCAAGAAAGGACATTGAACAGTTCCTCGGACAAAAAGTGTTTCTGGAACTGTTTGTGAAAGTGCGGCCTAAGTGGCGCGATAATGATTACATGTTAAAAGAATACGGCTATCACTAATAATATTTGAGCAACATTATGGCAGGTTTTACAGTAGCAATAGTAGGAAGACCCAATGTAGGGAAAAGCACCTTTTTTAACCGCTTGCTTGAGCAGCGTAAAGCAATCGTGGATGATGTGAGCGGTGTTACCCGCGACCGGCAGTATGGTGTGGCCGACTGGAATGGTAAAACGTTCAACATCATCGATACCGGCGGTTTCGTTCCCGAAAGTGAGGAGGTCTTTGAAAAAGAGATCGCCAAACAGGTGATGATCGCCGTGGAAGAAGCTAATGCCATATTGTTCATGGTAGACGCTGCCACCGGCATTACCGACCTCGATGAATCCATGGCCGATGTGTTACGCCGCACCGCCAAACCCGTATTCCTCGTAGTAAATAAGGTCGACAACCATGAACGGCTGCTCGAAGCTACCGAGTTTTACGGACTGGGCTTTGATAATATCTTTTTCCTTTCTTCTATGAGCGGTAGTGGTACGGGCGAATTGCTCGATGCGGTTTCTGCCCTGATCACAGAGGAACAGGTTGCCGCTGTGGAAGCTGCTGAAGCCCTGCCTAAGTTTGCCATTATCGGCCAGCCGAATGTAGGGAAGTCCTCGCTGCTGAATGCGTTGATAGGGCAGGAGCGTACCATCGTAAGCGATATTGCCGGTACAACCCGCGATACCATACATACCCATTATAATTTATTCCAGAAAGAATTTATTCTGATCGATACAGCCGGGATCCGCCGTAAGACCAAAGTGCATGAAGATCTTGAGTTCTACTCGGTCATCAGGGCCATTAAAGCTATGGACGAAGCTGATGTATGTTTGTTATTACTGGATGCCGAGAAAGGCATTACACAGCAGGACCTGAACATTTTCAGTCTGGCCGTGCGTAAAGGAAAAGGGATTGTGCTGTTGGTGAATAAATGGGATATGATGGAGAAGGCCACCAATACAGCCCGCGATTATGAAAATGAATTGAAGAAACGCATAGCGCCATTCACCGATGTGCCTATCATTTTTATTTCTGCGCTGGAAAAACTGCGTATTCATAAAGCCATTGAAATGGCACTGGAAGTGTATGATAACAAACAACGGAAAGTGCCTACTTCAGAACTGAACGATACGATGCTGAAAGCTATAGCCGCTTACCAGCCGCCTGTTGTTCGCGGTAATCCCATACGTATTAAGTATGTAACACAGTTACCCACCCAGGTGCCATCGTTCGCTTTCTTCTGTAATTTTCCCGACGATGTAAAGCAGCCCTATAAGAATTATCTCGAGAACCAGCTGCGGCAGCATTTTAAATTCACAGGCGTGCCTGTCCGTATTTTCTTTAGAAAAAAATAAGCTATTACAGTAGTATGAGTATAGTTTTAGCACTGGCTTCGGTGCAAAACTATATTCATGCCTATAGATATTTGTTACCCTAACAGATATTCGAAAAAATTATAATTATTTTACTGCTTGAAATAATTATTTATTTACCTTCGATCTACTGGCTCCAACAAAGTAGCATAAACTTTACTGTTATGTATACGAGAAAATTGTTGCTTACTTTGCAGCCACTGCTTCTTTTTGTTCTACTCATTAATGCTTCATACGCTCAACTTCGGTGGGATGGCGAGGCCGGCGACGGCCAATGGATGACCGCAAGCAACTGGGCCGGCAATGTACTCCCCGCTATTACGGATGATGTGATCTTGGATAATACATTTATCGCAGGCGGTTATACGGTTAGCTTGCCGGGTGATAGTACCAGTGTTCACATAAGATCAATAACTATTACGCCAGCGGCTGGTCAAACTATTGAATTGGTACTGCCTTCAACCAATACAGCCATTCCGGCTTTTAAACTTTCCGGCGCCATGTACGGAATGGTGATCGGCAACGGTGGCATCTTCAGGAATGCTTCAGGCGCTGACAACGGTTTGCCCGTTGAAATCGCCGATTCCCTGAAAATTAACAATGGTGGCCGGTATGTACAAAACAATTCAGGAAGTCATGCCGCTATTGTTGCGGTCTTGTCACGAGCGCCTGGTACAGAAGAGGGAATATTTGACTTCGACATCCCTTCCGCGTCCAGCACATTGTCACTGAGCGGGCGCACCTATGGCAAACTGATGCTTTCGTCCAATGCCAGAAATGGCGCAGTAACCTACACCGCTTCAGGAGTTAATACAGTCAGGGTAAGAAGCGACCTGCATGTTTCGGCCGGAGTAACCCTTAGCCTTAATTTTTCTGACACGCTGTTTATAGATCGCGATCTGATCCAGCAGGGTGGAACCATCAACCTAGGCAACGCAGCCCGTTCACTGGTAACTGTTATTAACCGGCATTTCATGCAATCCGCCACCGGTTTAATTTATGAAACGGGCACTTCCTTTCCTGAAATAGTATTCAGCGGTAATGCCAACCAACAGATCGATTGTAAAGGCGCTATAAAAGACAATGTTGCCATAAAAATGAATAATGCAGCCATGGCTACGCTCAGCTCACCATGGTCATTACCTTATAAGTTAAACCTGACGAAGGGAAGAATAGTTACCTCGGCTGCTAATAGCCTTACCTTACTTGCTGGTTGCAGTATTGTGGTTGATAGTTTGTCGAACAACAGCTTTATTGATGGCCCGCTTCGAAAAGAAGGTTTGTCGGCTGCCACTCATTTTTTATTTCCTGTTGGGAAAGACGGTACCATGCGATGGCTGGCATTGAAAAATGCGAACGGCCATTTCAATGTGGAATTTTTTAACAGCAATCCACAACAGATCAGTAATACCTATGGTTCGGGCATCAGTCAAATTAGCCAAATGGGATACTGGACAGTTCAGGCAGATGCCACTGCTTCCACTGCTGCATTGGTTGAGTTATCTTTTAATGGGCCTAACAGTGGCGTGGGAACCGATCTTACAACAGCAAGAGTTGCCAAACTTGATAACAAAGTTTGGATTAATGCTGGAAATACCGCATTTACCGGTTCGCCCGGTTCGCGTGGGTCCATTGTGAGTAATACAGTGGCTTCCTGGAACGCAATTCCCGATCTTTTTACCCTGGGCAGTAGTGTTCCTGTAGAAGGGCCGCTTGCATTGAACGATATTATAAGGCCGGTAAGCCGTAATAATGCTATAAATAATAATACCGGCCCGTTACAATTGCTGGCCGTTAACTTCTCCAACGCCCAGTTACTTACGTGCGAGGCGTCCCATAAAACGCAGGCAATGGTTTATATCGTAAATAATAGCGGCGTCATTGTTAATGTAAGGAATGTTGTCATTGAAAAGGGCCTGAACTATTTACCGCTCGAGGTGCCCTCATTACCGGCTGGCGTTTATAATATACGTGCTTTTACGCCTAAAGGATCTTCAAATGTATTGCGGTTTGTTTATATAAAGTAGCTAAACCGGCGAGAAGCGAAAGCACTCATTGAATATCCCAGCCCGGAAAATCGTTGAAATGGCTACCTAAATCCATCAGGAACCTAAATAAAAAAGGCTGCATCAGCTTTGATGCAGCCCCGTCTCATCCTGGTGCTTTTATGCGACCTTTAATTTATTTGGTTTGTCTAATTTCAATTTGGTAACCAGCTGTTGTATTTCTTTCTTGTAGTCTTCCAGGGCTTTTTGTTCCTGTTTTATAAAGCTGTTGTCTTCCAGCTTACCCACTACCTTGTTCATGGCTTCCTGATTTTCATAGACCATCTTGCGGAAAGGATTGCGATAATCCTTGGCGCGTGATTCGTATATCTCTTTCACCATCCATTCTTTGGTAGTAATGCTTTGATGCAACAGGCTTTTGATGATGGCCGGACTGGCTTTTTTCAAATTGATATCAAACACCTCTTTTACAGCGGCCATGGCATGGGCCAGCTTTTCCATGGGGTAGTTTTTGCCTTGCTGAACATAAAACGCATGTACTGCTTCCCAGTCCTTGATCTTGCCTGCAACGATCTGTTTGTTCAGCTTATCGATCTCTGAACGAAGGATCAATTGTCCGCCAACGTTCATCCACTGCGCAATGGCTGCTTTTGAAGGCAGGCTTTCTATCAATTGCTCATGCGTTTTAATGTTGTTGAGGCTGATGTGCTCCAGCAACTGCTGCGACAGGTAAAACATTACCAGCTCCCGGAACAGGTGATAGGCCCGCATCACTTTCAACACACGTACGGGGCGGCGGGTATTTTCGAAATTATCAGCCAGGATAACCAGCTCGTTCACTACGGGATCATTCGTGTCGAGCAGTGCCTGACCAATGGCAATGATCTCATCATCGGTCATCTTTTTTTGATTGCCTTCGCGCTTCAACCAGGCTTTGCCCGTGAATTTTTGTAATAAAGGCAATGCCTGTAACACATCGTTAATGGTATCCGGCGCCAGAAAATTAAACTCCAGGTGCTGGGTTTTATCAATGCGTTTATCACGATCCGTATACTTCCAGGAGTTGCGGGCCAGCGCATACATATTATACATGAACCAATAGGCCGGCATCACTACCAGTTGGTCTTTGCTGATATCATTGCTGATGAGCGAGAAGGGGATCGGAATATTTAATTCCGCCGGGTAATCGCCTTTAGCCAGTATTGAAAAGCAGGCAAACTTTGAGTTGTGCTTCAGGCTAACACACAATCCTGGCCAGAAGCCACGGCCCGCAACGATCTCTCCGTCCGGGCTGCGGCTGTTGTGGTTAGAACCTACGGTTGCACCTGCTGCCATATTGCTTTGTCCCTGTATGAGCGCGGCACATAGAAATGAATTATTATGGTGTTGTTCATGCGAAGGAAAGATCAGGGAATTCAACACTTCGCAACAGGAGATCGTGGAGTTATCACCCAGGTACGAGTTGATCAACCGGGCGCCATATTTGAGCTGTGAATGCGAGGCCAGTACAAAGCGAACGGCTTTTACGCCATAGAACAGCCGGCATCCGTAACCGATAATTCCATTCACCAGTTCACAACCTTCACCAACCTGGGTATTGGCCTCACTCGAAGAGTTGATGGTTACATTTTTTATTTTGTTGGCGCCTTTCAAATAAGCATCGGACCCGATCTTTACATCTTTAATAATGCGGCAGTTCTTGATAACGGTCCTGTCGCCAATAGTGCCGTAGTAACCACGAAGTGCATCGAATTTCTTTTCTGTAAATTCCTTGAAACGATTTAACAGTTTACCATCGTCGCGGAAGTAGGTCCATAAAAAAGCATCACCAGGCAGTATGCCATCGAATGGCAGAATGCTGCGGCCTGCATTTTCGTTGCATAATTCCATCCAGATGCGGATGTTCTCCGGTTCCCCTTCTTTCAGGATACCATTACCGAATTTGGAATGATCGGTAGTGGCAATCTCATTACAGTTTACCAGCATCACGTCGTTGCCGATGATATAATGCGAAATATAATTTACATTATCTACAACTACATTGTCGCCAAAGTCGCAGCTGATAACGGTGCTGTTGTAGAAGCCTACCGGCCGGCGAAGATTATGATATTCGAGGTAATAAGGTTCCAGTTTACCAATGCGTACCAGGCCAAAGAACTTGCAGTTCTGCACCAGTTCCGGATTGAATGCATTTGATACCAGCAGGTTGTTCCAGTTGTCTGACGTATTGCGGTTGCGCACCAGCACTTCAATTTCATACGCTGATAAATGCCGGTAGTGGATGCCGTTCTTTACCTGTTTATTGCGCAGGTAATATTCATCTTTTCCCTTGGGTAAATAAGGTGCCGGAATGAAGTCGTACCCTAATGTATTGAGCGGTTTGCGATTGATTTCATTCATAAACTATAATTGTTGCAATAGCTATTAATGAGATTTGTAAGGAAGGAAGAGGCCTGTTAAAAATGAGAAGCCAGTAGTTTGTAGTAAATAGCCAGTGGAATTCCTACTTGCCACTCCCTACTTGCTACCAGCCTCATTCATATAATCATGTATGGTTCTTTATACCGATTACTCTACAGTTACCGACTTGGCTAAATTTCTCGGTTTATCTACATCCAGTCCTTTAGCAACGCCAATATAATAGGCCAGCAACTGTAATGGAATTACACTGAGCATGGGGGCAACGAGCTCATCGGCAGCCGGCACTTCAATTACATCATCAGCCATTTTGGTAATTACGTCGTCTCCTTCAGTGATCACGGCTATAACTTTTCCTTTCCGGGCTTTAATCTCCTGAATATTGCTGATGATCTTTTCGTGGTAAGAGTCTTTAGTGGCTACAAACACTACCGGCAGATTTTCATCAACCAGTGCGATGGGGCCGTGTTTCATTTCTGCAGCTGGATAACCTTCTGCATGAATATATGAAATTTCCTTCAGCTTTAACGCGCCTTCCAGGGCAATGGGGAAATTGTAGCCGCGGCCCAGGTACAGGAAATCACGCGCATCTTTATATTTATAAGCCAGTTGTTTAACTTCTTCTGCCTGTTGCAAGGCGGCAGGTATTTTTTCAGGGATAGCCTGTAATTCGTTCAATAAATGCAGGTAGCGTTTATTGTCGAGGGTGCCTTTTTCATAAGCGAGTTGCAAAGCAATGATGGTTAGTACAGCGAGCTGTGCAGTAAATGCTTTGGTACTGGCAACGCCAATTTCCGGACCGGCGTGCGTATAGGCGCCGGCGTGTGATACGCGGGCAATAGAGGAACCTACCACATTCACAATACCGAAGATGAGCGCGCCCTGCTCTTTGGCTTTTTCAATAGCTACCAGCGTGTCGGCGGTTTCACCACTTTGAGATACGGCAATGATCACGTCGCCTTTTTGAACGACGGGATTGCGATAGCGGAACTCCGATGCATATTCCACTTCAACCGGAATACGGCATAATTCTTCAAAGATGTATTCTGCTATCAACCCGGCATGCCAGCTGGTGCCACAGGCGATGATGATAATCCGCTGGGCATTTTTCAGTTGGTCAATATTGCTTGTAACACCCGACATGGTGATGGTACCGTTGGCTGCATCTACCCGGCCACGTAAGCAATCGAACACCGTGCTGGGTTGCTCAAAGATCTCTTTTAACATGAAATGATCGTAACCGCCTTTTTCAATGGCTGCCAGTTCCAGGTCGAGCTGTTGTACGAATGGTGTTATCTTTTCATTACCCAGGTTCTTTAAAACCAGTTCATCGGGTTTAATGATAGCCAGCTCATAGTCGTTAACATATACTACCGTTTTTGTGTACTCTATAATGGGAGAAGCGTCAGATGCAAGGAAATGTTCATCGCGGTTCTTGCCGATGCCAATTACCAGCGGACTTCCCTTGCGGGCTGCAATAAGGGTATCGGGATTGTCCTGGTCGATGAGGATGATCACATAAGCGCCTACTACGCGTTTCAGGGCCACGCGTACTGCTTCTTCGAGGCTGCATTGGTTGTTCAACTGAATGTCTTCAATGAATTTCAACAGTACTTCAGTATCGGTATCGCTGATGAAATTGTAACCTTTCTTTTGCAGCTCACTTTTTAACTGGTTATAATTTTCAATGATACCGTTATGGATCATGGCCAGTTTACCATTTTCAGATACATGCGGATGAGCGTTGCGATCGCAGGGTTCACCATGGGTGGCCCACCGGGTGTGGCCTATCCCGATATTTGCCTGAAGATCTTTACCAACCAGTGTTTCTTCCAGGTCGGCTACTTTACCTTTTTTCTTATATACATTCAAACCGCCATTTAACAGGGCAACACCGGAACTGTCGTATCCGCGGTATTCGAGTCTTTTTAATCCTTTCAGGATGATCGGGTAAGCTTGCTTATGTCCTATATATGCTACAATTCCGCACATAATTACAGGGTTTTAGTTTAATATTAAGTGTTGAGCCAACAGTTTTCTGTTGTGTTTTGAGTTATGTGTTTCGAGTTAAATATGTTGTGTTGCCGTATTCCGCAAACGGTTGCGCAATATTATCAAAAAAATAGCCATATGCTACGCAAAAACACGCATAATATACGCTTAACGCTTAAGGCTTAACGCTCAACGCTAGTGTCCGTGATTTTTGACGCTGCCAGAAGACAAGCAGGCTTTGATACCAGACTTTGTGTTCGGCGTTCTGCATTAAGCATTTGGCGTTTTAACGCTCAACGCACCTTTCCGCAATGGGTTCTTTCCGAATGAACTCGGCAAGTTCGACATTCGGGTAAAGCGTTCAGCGTTAAGCTTTGAGCTTTGAGCGTTCAGCGTTTTAGTGGAAAAATGGATTAATTTTTTAGCCAGGTTTCAAATAAGCGGAAGATCCTTTTGTATTCATCCGTCCAGCTTTCAGGCTCAATAAAGGCATGATCTTCCATTGGATATACGGAGAGTTCCCAGTTGTCTTTACCAAGTTCTATCAGACGCTGCGTGAGACGCACAACATCCTGGAAATGAACATTTACATCGATCATTCCGTGGCAAATCAGCAAATGATCCTGTAAGCCTGATGCAAAGTTTATGGGTGAGCTGCGACGATACGCAATGCTGTCACTAAAAGGTTCATTTAAAATATTGGAGGTATAGCCGTGATTGTAATGGGCCCAATCGGTAACGGGCCTTAATGCGGCTCCGGCCCCAAATATACGAGGTTTTGTGAATAATGCCATTAATGTAATAAAACCGCCATATGATCCTCCATATATCCCTATATGCTGCGGGTTTACGCCGAGTTGTTGAACGAGGTAGCGGGCGCCATCTTCAATATCATCCAGGTCCTTGCCGCCCATATAACGGTAAATGCCCGTACGCCAGTCGCGGCCATAACCGGCGCTGCCCCGATAATCGATGTCGAGCACCGTATAGCCGTTATCGGCAAGCAGATTATGGAACATGTATTCGCGGAAATAACTACTCCACCATTTATGAGCATTTTGCAAATAACCGGCGCCGTGCACAAATATCACCGCTGGTTTACCGGTATGGGATTGGGCCGGCCTGAAAAGCCGCGCATACACCTTCGCACTGTCGCGGGCGGTAAACGTGACCAATTCCGGATCGCGCCAGTTATAGCTTTTAAATTCTTCGCTTTGGCCCATCGTGGTTACCTGCACTGGTTTTGCTTTGGCGTTGCCGCCGGAAGTATTGTTGGGTTGCAGGTACAGTTCCCATGGTTTGTTGCTGTATGAATGTAAAAACGCAATCCATTTTTCATCGGGCGACAATTTTACCTGGTTTGAACCGGTAAGTGTGGTAATGCGTTCCGCTTTACCGCCCGATACGGGCAGGCGATAAAAATGTTGCTCACCGGGATGCACTTCGTTGGTGGTGATGTAAAAGTATTTTTTATTGTTCGAGAGCTGCGTGTTCTGCACTTCATAATTTCCACTGGTGAGCGCCTGCTTTTCTCTTGTTTTAACATTAATGGTATATAAATGCGAATAACCGCTTGTTTCTGACTGAAACCAGAACGTTTCGTCATTCATCCAGTCTGAATTAAAAACGGGAAATCCTCCGGCGCCGGGTCCGCCGATCCAGGCTTCATCTCTTTGGCGGTCGAGCAATGATAAACGGCCGGTTGCTCCCTCGAGCAGTAACAACCAGCGGTCCTTATTATCCTGCGCCCGCGCTTCAACCACGGCATAATTACCCGTTGGCGCCCAATTGATGTTTATAAAATTAACAGCACGCAATGGCGGGTTCCTGCTTTTTTCGGCATATACTGTTGGGTATTCTTTCAGGTAAGCGGGCAGGTCGCGGATGCCGGGAATGGAATCAGTGTTTACTGCAAACACCGTGTCTTTTTCGGTATCGTAAACAAACAGCTCCTGCGTATTTTGTGTTGTGCCCACTTTGGTTCGCGCAGGAAGGTCCTCCGTGTATCCACTTTCTGTTACATAACTGGGCACGATGGTCGATTTGCCGGGAACGGTAGTGATCAAACGGTAGGAGATAAAACGGCCATTGTTGCTAATGGTGAGCAATGACATCGTCTTGCCATTGAGCGGAATGGCGCGTACTAACTTCTCTCTGGCAAATTGCTTTACCAGGGAATCGGCCAGGTCTTTCTTTTGTTTGCGCCGTTGCAGCACAACCGAATTTAGCAGCGCTTCCTGCTGCAACCATTTTTCCTGTTGATTGCCGGCCGGTGCAGCGGGTGGGGTAGTGGCTGTTTGAAAATTCGTGAGCTGGGTGGTGGCGCCGGTTTGCAGATCCCAGGCCCAGGCATTTTGTTCGCGGATGTATACTATTTTTTGATCATGGAATGAGAACTGCGGATTGCTTTCAACCGCAACGGTTTGCGTTACCCGCCGGCGACTGCCGGTCTTTACAGTTACGAGGTAAATATCGCCTTCCTGTGTATATACATATTGATCACGTTTGGCATTATACTTTATCTGGTTGTCGGTGATGGCTGTCTGCCGGAAAGCCCGGGTCGTTTTCTGAGGAGTGATCGCTGTGGGCGTAATGTAATACACCGAATCTGCGGCCGCTTTTTCAGGGTTCCAGCTAAACAGCAGGTGTTTTCCGTCGGCTGTCCATTGCAGGTTGGCCGGTGAGGTACCGATCCATTTGGGATCACGCATGATCTTTTCTACCGTTAATGGACTGAGCTGGCTATAGGAAATAAGGGTTGGCTGTAGTAACAGCAGGAACAGCAATTTTTTCATAAACGGAAATTATAGGAAAACGGGCTGGAATATTGACCTCAATTGATGAGTGGTATTTATTCAAAACCTGGTCATGCCTCACCCGATATGCCTGTTTAGAGCAGGCTGCCGCTCAAAAATAAATAGGCTACCGAAAAATAGATCACCAGTCCGGTTACGTCGACGAGGGTGGCCACAAATGGGGCCGAGGACGTTGCCGGGTCAGCGCCCAGTTTTTTCAGAATAATGGGCAGCATAGAGCCTGAGATGGTGCCCCACAGCACAACGCCAATCAATGAGAAACCGACTGTACTGCCTATGAGTACGGTATGGCTGCCATAGGTATGAAATATTGAATTCCATAAGGCCACCCTGATGAAACCGATGAGTCCGAGGATGGTGCCCAGCATGACACCGGAAGTTATCTCGCGCCGCATTACCCGCCACCAGTCGGCAATGGTGATCTCGCCCACCGCCATGGCCTGGATGATAAGAGTGGAAGCCTGTGAACCGCTGTTACCGCCACTTGAAATGATGAGAGGAACGAATAGGGCAAGTACCACTGCTTTGGCAATTTCATCTTCAAAATAGCCCATAGCGGTGGCCGTAAGCATTTCACCCAGGAACAGCACTATCAGCCATACGACCCTTTTTTTAAAAAGCTTCATAATAGGCATTTCCAGGTAAGGTTCGTCCAGCGCTTCGGTACCCCCGATCTTTTGAATGTCTTCACTGAACTCTTCATTAGCCACCCACAACACGTCGTCGATGGTCACAATGCCCAGCAGGATGTTTTTATCATCTATTACCGGCAGGGCCACGCGGTTGTTCATTTTAAAGGTTTGGTTGGCTACTTCCTGGTCGTCATTCACATGCAGGGTTATGGAACGGTAATCAATGATTTCGTCTACTTTTTTTTGCGGGTGAGCGAGAATGATCTCGCGGATCCGCATATCGTCAACAAACTCGCCGCGTTCGTTCACCACGTAGATCACATCGATGGTCTCACTGTCCTTGCCTACTTCGCGGATGTGATCCAGTACCTCCTGAACGGTCCAGTCGACCCCGACGGCAATGTAATCAGGCGTCATCAGGCGCCCTACGCTGCTTTCGGGGTAGCCGAGCAGCGACAGCGTTACCCGCCGTTCATCAGGATCCAACAGTTTAATGAGCTCTTTAACCACTTCACTGGGCAATTCTTCCAGAAAGGAGGTACGGTCATCGGCAGGCAGCTCATTCAAAAGTTCGGCCGTTTTAAAAGGCTGCAATTCCTGGATGATCGCCTTCTGCGTGTGCAGGTCAAGGATCTTGAACACGCTGGCTGCCCGGTGAATACTCATATTGCCGATGATCTGGCTGGAGTACTCAGGAAATTCATTGATCAGTTCAGCCACCTCGCTGATATTCTGGTCGTTCAAAAATTCCCGCATCTGCAACACATCTTCCTGTCGAACCAGGTGCAGGAATTGATCTCTGGCATTTTCATTTTCCAAGCTCATGGGCCAAATTTAAACAATTGACGATAGACAAATAGCTAATGTGCTAATTTGCTAATATGCAAATCAGCTAATGGAATACACCGCAACATGCTAGTCATTGGCAAGATAACCTGAATGTGTGAAAAATCGGGAAACCCTTGCCGGTTGTCTGTTGCCTGTTGCCAATTGATTATCTTGTGCCTTGTAATTGAAATAATACAAACCCTACATGATACTGCCCTGTCTGTACATAGCGCCAACCCCCAAAATGGGACGCGGCGTTTTTACATCTGAAAAACTGAAAGCTCGTACCGTTATTGAAATAGCCCCGGTGATCGTATTATCCCTGGCCGACCGTAAGCTCATTGATCAAACTTTATTACACGACTATATTTTTGAATGGGGCGAACAGCAGGATCAATGTTGTATGGCGCTGGGTTATGTGCCGGTGTATAATCATTCCTACCGATCGAACTGCGAATACGAAATGGATTACGAGGGTCATCTTATTTCCATTAAAACGGTGCGCGCCATAAAACCAGGCGAAGAGTTATTCATTAATTACAACGGGGAATGGAATAATGAGAAAAAATTGTGGTTTGAGGCGTTGTAGTTGCCTTTCAAAATAATTGCCCCGGTGAGTACCGGGGCAGGCGGGTGTTGATCTTAAAGCAATGTATCCGATAGATCCGGTAATAGCAAAGCTATTTCCGGTTGTCTGACCTTCTGTTCTGAAAGCCGGGCTTGTACTTCAGCGTAAAGAAAATGCCATAACTGTTCATCCGCATGCTGCCCGTTCCCAATCCTTTCAAAGGAACTTTTAAATAAGGTTCCGCCTGGATCGAGAAATTCCTGCCCAGCGAGCGTTCGAACCCTGCCGATAAATTCCAGATGGAAAATACATAGCTTGAATTGCTGTCTGTGTTCTGCGGGCGCGAATAGCGGCCTCCCGGCGTATTATAATAGAGCGTGTAGTTCTCTTTATCCATCAGGTAAGTAGATAAACCGGTACTTGCAAACCAGCGCCGTTTATCGTTAAAGGCAACATCGTAACGCACATTTACAGGGATCTCCCACATAGAACAGTTCCCTTTTACCTCATCCAGTTTCCAGTTTGGCCAGGGCGAATAGTATTTGAAATACTGGCTATCGGCCTGGTAATACTTTTTAGTGTACAATACACCGGTATTTACCGACCAGCGGTTCGATAAGCGGTAACCCAGCTGCAGACCGAAAACGTAACCGGCTTTATACAATGGGCCGAACGACACAGCACTCATGTCAGGACCAGCCACCAGTCCTATCTCCAGTGGTTGGCTGATGTTATCTTTTTTGCGGTCTTGTTTTTTAACGGGCTGTTGAACGGGGTCTTTTATGGAATCAGCTGCTGTTGCCGGTAATTTATTGGCCGGCTGAGTAGTAGCTTGCTGATCAGTGGCCGCGGCAGGTGTAACTGTTCCCTTATCGGCATCAACGGGTTCTCCGGTTGTTGAGCCGTCTACAGTTGGAACTGGTGTATCAGCACCCGTTTTCTCCGGCGCTGGATCTACTGACAAGTTCTTTTGATGGTCGGTTCTGTTTTGCTGTTTGCCCTGTTTGCCGCGTGATGTTCTTTTTGAACGTATTTTGTCTTTTCCGGCGTTGGCAGGCGGAATAGTCGCATAATTCAAGGTAAGCGGAGCTTTATCAACACCCACTGCATTGGTTGGCTTTTGTTTTTGAACATTGCCCGGTTTGGCAATAGGTTGCGCACTGCTCTTCCCGGGTGTTGACGCCAGATTAGTGGCGGCAGTGGGTTGGCGGTCGCCGGTTTTATTCGTTTTCGACTGGGCAGTCGATGCAGAAGGCTCCTGATCAGCAGTGCTGCGTGATGGAGCGGGTGCAGCTGGCTGGTCTTTTTGGTTATAAGTAGCCTGATTGTTCTGCCCGGTAGCCGTTGTATAAGCCGGCGCATGAACATCGGGTACATTGTTGGCCAGTGGTGTCAGCGGCTGGTATTTCAATAGCGCGGTTAAAGCGCCGCCTGTAGTGGCAGTAATGAAAAACAGCCAGAACAGAAAGCGCCGCTTTTTCTTTTTTTGCGGCAATTCTTCATCCAGGCGCTTTTCCAGATCGGCCCATCCAGAAGCGCCTGAATCTACCTCGAAGTGCTCGGCAGCTTCGCGGCTGATACGGTCTAGGTCATTATCGTGGAGGGGATGCATACGTTTTTACCAAGTTTTTGTTGTGCAATAGTTTTCTTAGGTTGTCCCTGGCTTTCGACAGGTTGGATTTTGAGGCGCCTACTGAAATACCCAGTGTTTGTGAAATTTCTTCATGGCTAAGCCCTTCTATCACAAATAAATTGAAGACCGCCCGGTACGCCGGCGAAAGTAACCGGATCGCTTCAATTATTTCTTTATACGATAACATATCAATACCATTTTCGCCCTGATCGGCAATGGTCTCCGATTCATGTGTAAGCACATGGCCATTCACCGATGAGTTCGTTTTTCGGTAATGATCAATACAGGTATTTATCAGGATTCGTTTGAACCACCCTTTCAACGACAATAAAGTATCTTCCTGCCGGGTTTCATCAAACTGGTGAATGTTTTTGAAGAGTTTTACAAAGCCTTCATTCATAATTTCTTCGCATTCCTCCATCGCGTTGGTATACCGGTAACAGATCTTTATAGCAAAACCCCGGAGAAGGTAATATAACTCCTTTTGACTGTTGCGATCATTTTTGCGACAGCCATTCAGTAAGGAGGAAATGTTTGAGTTATCTAGCAAGGGTGTTGGTTTGCGGGAAAATTTCTTTGCTAACTAATTGTTTTTCATAACTCAAAGGCTATTACGCAGGAATGGGTTTGCAGGTTGCCTCGTACTGAAAACTTTTTAAAGAATGAATCTGATATAAAGGTATGCCTTTCGGCTTTTTTGTAATGTGTTCCTGGCAGGAATTTGAAATAGGAAGTAAGAAGTAAGAGATAAGAAGTCTCATGTAAAGTATAGGTAATAAATTAAGGGGAAAGGTAATTTCTTACTTCGTACTTCCTATTTCTTACTTCTTAGTACATGTAGTTTATTCGCGTTGTACATTATTTACTTCTTAAGCATACTTACCGGAGGCTGCCCGATCAGCATTAAGGTGCCACGGATATACGCCTGAACCTGGATATAGTCTTTTTGCGGCAGCAATCCAACCAGCCTGAATTGTTGAAAAGTACCTGATGTGCTCATCCAGGGCGTCACCGTTTGATTCAATCGTGCCTCGATGACCTTTTTGTTCTTTTCTATAAGCGCCGCAATATCAAGTACCGACTGGTTGGCCAATTGTTTCATGATCTTTTTCCGGAACAGGGCCTTGGCGATATTTACCATCATGTCTTTTGTGTCAACGGCAAAACTTACATCGGGCATGCTCAATACCTGCTTTTCCGCATCGAGAACAGGTGTGCCTGTCAAATGCAATACGCCTTTGCGGTTGCCGGTGAAAGCTACATCCACCTGGATTTTGCCTTCATTCGTTCCGCTGATCTTTACATCCTTTATCACAAAGGTTCTTCCTTCTACTTCAAATGGTTTGTTCACCAAACTGTCGGTCATGAGTTTATTAAAGAAGCTATACTGGTATACGGCATCAAGGTAAGTGCTGATGCCGGTTGAGTATTCTGAATTATTGATTGGCGGCAGGGCGGCATGTGTTACCAGTTGCGCACTGTCTGAGGAAAACCTGGGCTGTCCGCTATAGCCGATGGAAAAATATAATGTATCCTTGTAAATATTGAATTTACTCACCCGTAGCTCTGTTGGATTGAGGTTTAAAAACCCGTAGGTGCTGATGGGCATAACCCGGCTGCCGCCAGAACGCCACTGCCGCAGCATTTCATTATCATTAAGCGTTTGAACAAACCTGTCGAAGCTGCCGCAATAACTTTCGATCGACGACCGGATGCTGTCCATTATTTCGCCGGTAAGATCGTTTTGCATGAGCGTCACTTCACATTTATCCAGTGGGTTGATCTTATCTAATTTGGTAGAAGTGATCACCTGGTGATTAGGCAACAGGGTAAGCGTAGAACTGATGTTGAGGTCAACCCGGCGCAGCGGTTCGTTGCCAAAACCACAACTGCCGCTCACCCAGGGCGTTACCTGCTTGTCGAATGAACAAGCCGCTTTGCTGCCGGCGATCTGGTAATTACCGCGAAAACCTATTGTTACTTTGTTATTTACACAGCCAAAAACAAACGGTGAACGTACGAAGCGGAATTTATAACGGAAATCGCAACCCGATTGCGTGTAATTAGGCCACTTGTCATTGGTGAATTCCCTGGCGGTTCCTGAATCCATCATCGCCAGCAATGGCTTCATATATATTTTGAAGGGAATATTTATCCTGGAAGCTGGTAATGCCGGTAAAAGCCGGGCCGGCGTTTCTTTCGTTGGTTGAATGGTTACTTTTTTGCTGCTGGTACAGGCAGTTATACAGATCAGAAAAGCTACTACAGGCAGGAACCAGGAATACTGTTTCATAGTGGAAGTTTCTATAGTCAAATATAAGGCCGAAGTATGAAGGAATTTCTGATTTCGGGATTTCTTGATTTGGGGATTTAGCTAAGGCTCGAAGCGCTAATAAATGGGCAAATCTCAAAATCCCGAAATCTCAAAATCCCGGAATCTCAAAATCCCGAAATTGCTAATTTAGCGCCAGTATGAGCATTACTTATTCAGCAACTTATCATAATGCGGTGGGCCATTTTTACCAGGCTGTTGTTTTTTTATCGCCGGTAACCATCACCATCCGGTATCGTGATGAAGACAACCAGGAAAAAGATGTGTATTGGCTAACAAAGGACCTTGTGGCATTCAATGAACAGGTTGTTGGCAGCGAATTGCAATACCGGAACAACCGGGGAGAAGTGGAACGCCTCGGCATCCGCGACCCGCAGCTCGTGCTGGCATTGAAACAAACTTTGCGGGGGCATCGCCTGTTCAGCAAAGCGCATACCCGCGCACTGGGCAGCATCTGGCTGAAACTGGGGGTTATTGCCCTGGTGCTGATAGGCATATTGCTGGCGCTGTACCTGTGGCTAGCGCCCTGGTTGGGCGAACGGATAGCCAGTGGTTTTGCCAAAGAAACAGAGATCAACATGGGCGAACAAATGTACCAGTCGGTAATACAGCAATACAAGATCGATGCACATAAGACGGCCGTGCTGAATGATTTTTATGCGCAATTGCATTATGATGTCGGCTACCCGGTAAAAATAACGGTGGTGGAATCAAATGAAATGAATGCCTTTGCGATACCTGGTGGACATATAGTGGTGTATAGTTCCATCCTCGAAAATATGAAAACCCCGGAAGAGCTGGCTGCCTTGCTCGGGCATGAGGCTTCGCATATTGCCCTGCGTCACTCCCTGCGGAACATCTTCCGTGACCTGGCGCGCAAAATGTTCCTGGCCATGGTCTTTGGTAATGAATCAGGCATTACTTCGGTGGTCGTTAATAATGCAGATGCATTGAAACAACTGGAATACTCGCGGTCGCTGGAAACAGAAGCCGACAACAATGGCCTGCAGCTGATGTCAAAAAATAATATCAATACCCAGGGTATGGTGCGGTTAATGCAAATGCTGCAAAAGGAAAGCGGCGGTGCAGAACGATCTTCCTTCCTGAGCACCCACCCGGTGTTTAAAGACCGCATTGAAAATATTGAAAAGCAGATACAACAATTGCCGGCGACAACCACCGGCAATGAGCATCTGAAAAAATTATTTCATGATATTTACGAGTAAACTGTCTGCCTAGATGATGATCTCGGCTACGTGCTTTTTTATGTTCGATGCCATTTTGTTCATCGGCAGGTCATTCTCGTCACCGCCAAACGGGTCTTCAATTTCTTCAGCGATCAGCTCGAGACTGGCCAGTACATAGAATATAAAGGCCACTACCGGTATGGCAATATAACCCAGGCTGATAACAAAGCTGAACGGCAGGGTCATTACATAAAAAAAGATGAATTTTTTCAGGAACACACTGTATGAAAAGGGGATAGGCGTGTTCTTAATGCGCTCACAGGCACCCATAATATCGGTGAATGATTGCAGCTCCGCATTGAGGATGATCAGCTGATCGCCTTTTATCTTTCCTTCTTCATATAAGCGGTGCACGCGCTGTATCATCATCGAGGCCACCTGGTTGGGAACATGGCGATTGGTATCAATATTTCTCAGTTCAGGATGTTCCTTTTCGTCCAGCGCCAGCCGGGTGCTCTCGGCATGCAGGTGATGTGCCAGCACACTGGCATACATGGGTATGATGCGCCGGAAGAATGAGCGGTCTGCTTTTTCTTCATGCCCCAATATACTATGCAGCTTTATGGCCAGGTTGCGGCTGTTGTTTACCAGGGAGCCCCATAGTTTACGTCCTTCCCACCAGCGGTCATAAGCCGTGTTCGTACGGAATACCAGCAGCATCGAGATCACGAAGCTGAGAAGGGTATGCATAGAGATTATATTCTTTACATGGCTGTTCTCCGATAACCTGAATACATTCAGTTCGAGGAAAGCAATGAGCCAGCTGAAAACGCTGATCCCAATAATAAGCGGCAGAAGTTTGCGTAGCGTATCGGCCTTGTGAAAGCGAAAGATAAAGGTAAACCAGTCTTTAGGATTGTATGTGATCATAGTTGCAGTTCTGGGTGGCAATATACGGAATTCTCAAAGTCGGCAAAGGTGAAACGGCAATCGGCAATGTTGAAACTGTTCCAGGTTGCATGTTACAAGTTGCAGGGAAAACAGTTGCCTGTTACCGGTTACCTGTTCCCGGGCTTTTGCTTCGGCAAATCCAAATTATTACAGGCAACTTGAAACCCCTGTAACCTGAAACTTGTAACCGAAACCCAACCTTTGGGAAAACCGGCGACTGGTAAATGGCTACTGGTAACTGGTACTTAAAACAAAAAAGGTCCCACATAATTTGTGAGACCTGTATTATTTTTCAGTAACCTTCAATTACTTGGGTTTTGCCCAGGTGTTTGCCGGCAATGTTGGATTAATGTCGTAGCTTTCGTAGCTGATGGTTTGAGCGTGTTTACCTGATTGCATAACTTCTGTATAAGGCAACAGGATACCGCCTGTTTTCTTGAAATCAGAGTATGTAAAGGTGGTGGTTCCACTCAGCGGATCAACCATGATCAACGCTTCCAGCCGTTTGTCCTTGTCGTTGATAATATAACCTGAACGCATACTGTTCACCATTACCATTACAGAGGTCAGGCCATATTGCTGTGTTTGCAGGGTAGCAGTTGATTTAGCAAGTATATCTGATTTCAAACCTAACAGACCACAGTACAGGTAGCGTTTGAGCTCTGTAACACGTTGGGGCGACAAGGTAGCATAGCCATTACCGTCGAAACTCCAGCCGCTGTTGCCTTCCATTTGCTCTAACAGGATGGTATTGCCTTGCAGGGATGATTCCAAACGCACTATCTGGCGCGTAAAGTCGGCCGTCATAGTAAGCGTAAGATTATTGGTATTCATCACCGCTTTCATTGTATTGAGGTTATCCAGATTTCTTGCACCATGGGTCAAATTGGCCGCTTTCAGCAGGTTCATACCAGCTTCCAGTACATCATTGGGTTTTGCTGCAACTGCAACCGCCGCGGGTTTTGAAGCGCCGGCATGTTTGGCCATTTCTTCTTCATCGAGGTAATAAATTTCACCATTGATCACAACAATGCTTTTTTTCTCATTGCTGCTGAAGAAACTATAGTTGGCTGTTTTTCCGTTGTCGAATTTCAGCGCCAGCTGGCTTTCATTGATGGTATAAGAACCGCCATCACCACTATTGGTTTTGCCACCTGAAATAGTTGTCCAGTCGGTAGTACGCTTGAACTTGCCGTCAGTGAAATAAAAGCCATCCTGTTTGCCGGCTGACCTTACGAATTTGTAAAAACCAGCTGGTACACTGTTAACGATGTTCAGTCTGATAAAAGTGGCTGCACCGGATTGACCGGTTTCGCCGGTAATGCCTAACAGGATGATCTTTTCTGAACCATCGCTCAGGAATTTCATTTTTAACTGGTTTCCTACAATAGAGTAGGTTCCGTCTACCCGTTTTTGCCAGTCTGCTTTATTCAGGTCGCTGCAGAATGAAAAGTTGGGCCGGAAGTAATACACGTAATCAGTCCTCACCATTTCGCCGGCATCAGAACTTTGATCGTATTCATACGCAGTACCTGCATACACAGCATTGATAGTTTGATTTTGTGCTAAAAGGGTCGAACAGGAGAATAGTAAGCATACAAATAAAACGCCAGTACGGATTCTCGCCAAGGTGTTAAGTGTCATGATAACGTTTATGTGTAAAATTCAAAAAGTCTGCCGAAATAATTAAACTTTATAAATTCAGTTCCAATAAGTTTTACGGTAATTTATTCAACTGGAGCAAGCAAATAAGCATATCGTTTTTCTGTACTACGACTGAACCATTTCAACACCACTGTTCAACATGGAAAGGTTAATGGGATGTTCCGGTGGTCTGTTGGTTGATAGGTTCAATTCCGGGCGCGCAAACGTATCGTTTTAAAGTCAAACGTATGTCCTGTAGTGTCCTGCTCCGGTATCGGTCAAGGCTGCACTGCATCCAAAAACGCGGCTATAAACCTATTATTGTGTTGTGTTTGAGTTTGTTACATGCCACGATGAACCGTGATAAGTGAATTGAAATGAAGCAGATAGAACGATTTTGAATTAGAGTCAGATTAGAAATGCCTGGTTTGTAATGGGTTAATTTTCCACGGGATAACTCAAAATCGGCATTTAGCAGGCACCTGGTAAAAGCAAAATGCCATCCCAAAAGAGCGGATGGCATTCATTAATATGATAAAAAATGTATATTCTACACTACATACTAGGGAACAAAGGACGGCCGATCTCACGCGCAGGCCATGGAATTGCGGCCAGGATCAGGATCAATGCAACAACAAAGAACCAGAAAGCTTTTTTGTACTTAACCGCATCGGGTATCGATTTCTTTGCCTGACCTCTGCCAATGGTAATAAACACAATAGCTATAAGCATCATTAATGGATGTTCTACGAGGAAAAAGCGGTAGGTGGCATCTTTCATCACGCTTACACCCTCAGGTATATTGGTGAAGCTGATCCTTCCAACAAACAACAGTATTAAACCAATAAGCAGTGTAGTGTGGGCTGTGATCATGGTGAACAGCCATACTTTTTTGTCACCTGCCGTCAATGTTTTTCTGCCATTCATGCCGGACAAACTTTTGATTATAGAAGCCAGCAACAGTATTAACAGGATCCAACGTAAATAACTATGTAGTACAACTAAAAAATTCATATGGGGGAGATTTGGCGCAAAGCTAACGTTGGATTAGGATAATCTCAAATTTGATTATGATTAACTAATATAAGATGTGTGCCACACTTACTTCTGCCAAAGAAAACGAAGTGTGGCACCCTTTATTCCTGATCTGCATCATCTATCCAGTCGGCAATGAAGATATTGGTATCTCTGGTACCGCCGTTATTCCGGTTGCTGCAGAATACGATCTTTTTACCGTTGGGACTGAACATCGGAAATGCATCGAACCCTTTATCCCGGCTGATCTTTTGCAGTCCGCTGCCATCTGCATGCATTATATACAAATTGAACGGAAAGCCTCTTTTGTATTCATGATTTGAAGCAAAGATGATGCGCTTGCTATCGGGCATAAAGGCGGGGGCCCAGTTGGCTTGGCCCAATTGCGTTATTTGTTGGGCATTGCTGCCATCAGCATCGGCAATGAACACTTCCATTTGCGTTGGCGCCACCAGGCTCTCGGCCAGTAATTCTTTGTAAGATCGTAAGGCTTCGGGTGTTTGCGGCCGTGAAGCCCGCCAGATGATCTTTTTACCATCTGCACTGAACCAGGCGCCGCCATCATAGCCTGGTGTATGGGTGATCCGCTTTTCCCTGCCGGATCTGAGGTCCATTACATAGAGCTCAAGATCACCGTCCTTAACGCTGGTATAGATCATTTTTTTGCCATCAGGCGACAAGGTGGCCTCAGCATCATAGCCTTTGCTATGAGTAAGTTGTTTAACGATCTTACCATTGAGGTCGGCCATAAAAATATCATAGCTGCTGTATAATGGCCAGATGTATCTATTCCTGTATTTCGACCGGTCGGGCAAAGGCGGGCAGATGTCGCCACCCAGATGGGTAGAGGCATAAATGATATGTTTTCCATCTTTTGTAAAGAACGCGCAGGTCGTCCTTCCTCTACCGGTGCTTACCATTTTATATTCAAAAGGAGCGCCCGGCGCGGGTAACCTTCCGGCAAAGATCTGATCGCATGGAATGCCGTCTTTGACACTCGTGCGCTGGAAAACCAGCCATTCACCATCATAGCTGAAGTATGCTTCGGCATTATCGCCGCCGAACGTTAACTGTTGTATATTCCGGAAATGTTTTTCTTCCGGGTACAGCAGTGTGTCTGCAGGTTGCGAAGCAAGCTTGTTGAACAATGGTTGCCTGTTAAAAGCAGTAAGCAGAACGCCTGTCAGGCCGGCGACCAGCAGGTATAATATGAAATTTTTGATCATGTCGCTTCAATTGATTCCCACCCGGGCGACGTCAGCAGGGCGGGTTTTAAACCTTATAACAATTAATGAAGATAATTTTGTTAAATAGTTTGGCTGTCAGAATATTGTCATAAGTACTTTATAAAAATCGGTTAGTTTTGCCCCTGATCGGCATACATGTTGGTACGGGAGCTTTGCCGGCCTTTGAAATAAACATATATAACACAGATGAAAAAATGGTTTCCGTTAAACGGATTATTACTGGTGGGTTTACTATGTTGGTTATGCAGCTGTAGTTCCGGTAACAATAAGAGATCGGCAGATGAAGTATTGAATTCACCTCCATATGCAGGATTAACTGACAGTATAAAAAGATTTCCGCAAAACCAGGAGTTGTATTTACAACGAGCGCTCCTGCTGTCACAGCATGACCAGCATGAACTGGCTATGGCTGATTATAAAAAAGCATGGGAACTGAAACCGGATGAATATGTGGCATTGCAATATGTATCGAACCTGATGCTGGTGAACCGGCCTGAAGAAGCGATCAAATTGTTAAAGGAAGGTCTGGCCAAATGGCCTGGCAATCCGGATATGCACCGGCGGTTAAGTGAGATCTACACGCAAATTGGCGAAACGCAAAAAGCGATTGCACAATACGATGAGTGGGCACAACAGGATTCGCTCAATTTTGAAGTGTGGTATGAAAAGGGTGTATTGCTTACTCAGTTAAAAGATACGCCGGCAGCGATTCAGGCCTTTGAACATTCGTATAAAATAGCACCTATCAACTACAACGGGCTGGCTTTGGCAAGTTTGTATGCCGCTACCCTGAATCCCAAAGTAATTACTATCTGCGACGACCTCATACGGAAAGATACAACCGGCATCATTAACGATGTGCTGTACCTGAAAGGCAGCTTTTATTCAGATACCAAACAATACGATAAGGCCATGGCCATGTTCAATGAATGCATTACACGCGACTGGAAATTCGCCGATGCATATATTGAAAAAGGCATCGTGCTGCATGATCTGCAAAAGCATGACAGCGCGCTGAAAGTGTTTACCATGGCGGCTACAGTTGCCAATACCAATCCCGATGCCTGGTACTGGATGGCCCGTATTTATGAACTACAGGGGAAAAAAGACCTGGCGCTCGTGAATTACCAACGGGCGTTGGCCATTGACAAGAATTTTGAGGAAGCACGGGAGGGAATTAACAGGGTGAAGAAGTAGGTACAGGAGTTGACCAGTTAACAAGTTGACAGGGTTGATAAGTAAATAGGCTGAATTGGTTACATTTGCGAAACGTAAAAGACGGGCATGACTGCCTTTTCAACCAGTTAACTTATCAACTTATCAACTTTCAGATGTCAATAGTAGCACCTTCCTTTTTATCGGCTAATTTTTTGAACCTCGAAGCTGATTGTAAAATGATCAATGAGAGTGAGGCCGACTGGGTCCACCTCGATGTAATGGACGGCCGTTTTGTACCCAACATTACGTTTGGCCCTATGATCATTGAGTTCATCAGGAAAGCAACACCTAAAGTATGCGATGTGCACCTGATGATCGTGGAACCGGAAAAATATGTAGAAGATTTTAAAAAGGCAGGCGCCGACCATATAACCGTACATCTGGAAGCCTGCACGCATTTACACCGCAATATTGAGCAGATCAAATCGCTCGGCATCCAGGCCGGCGTGGCCTTGAATCCGCACACCCCGGTTGAATTATTGAAAGATATACTACATGATCTTGACCTGGTATTGATCATGAGTGTGAATCCGGGTTTTGGCGGACAAAAATTCATTCAGCAGACCCTGCAAAAAATAACTACGCTGCGCCGGATGATCGATGAAAAGGGACTCGCCACTAAAATTGAGATCGACGGCGGTGTAACGCTGCAAAATGCACCTGATATCATTAAGGCTGGCGCGCATGTGCTCGTAGCAGGTAATACCGTATTCAAATCGAAAGATCCAAAAGATACCATTGCGCAGTTGAAAAAAATTAACTGATGTATGGCCAAAGACCTCTTCAGCAACCAGGCTTCGCTATATGCACAATACCGCCCGGGTTATCCGCCCGAATTGTATGAATATATTGTGCAGCATGTAGATGAAAAGCACCTTGCCTGGGATTGTGCTACCGGCAACGGCCAGGCAGCTGTTGAACTGGCGCGTTATTTCGAGCAGGTAATGGCCACCGACATCAGCGAAAAACAAATACAACAGGCGCAGCAGAATGAAAAGATCATCTACTCCCTTTCTTCCGCCGAAAGAACACCATTTGCCGATAACAGTTTTGATTGCATTACAGTAGCCCAGGCATATCACTGGTTCAATTTTGAGGCTTTCGAAAAAGAAGTAAAAAGGGTAGCCAAACCCGGCGCTGTTATCGCCGTTTGGGGATACAGCCTGCTGATGAGTGCTGATGAAAAGCTCAATAGCCTCATCAAAACCTTTTACCGCGAAAAAGTAGGCGCTTACTGGGATAAGGAAAGGTCCTATATCGATGATCATTACACGACGGTGCCTTTTCCATACGAACCCTTACCTTCAACAACGTTCAACATACAGGTACAGTGGACGCGGCAGCAACTGATAGGTTATTTCAATACCTGGTCGAGCGTACAGCATTTTATAAAAGCCAATCAATATAACCCGGTGACTGAACTGGCGTCAATGATCGAAGAACTGTGGCCAGGCCAGGAACCAGGATACTTTTATTTCCCTTTGTTCCTGAAATTGGGAAGGGCGAAATAAGATTTTCTGATTTTTTGATTTATTGATTTTGAGATTTCGGGATTTAGCGATCAATTGTGAGGTGAGAGTTAAAGCAAATCTCAAAATCCTGCAATCTCGCAATCAGAAATTCCCGTTAGGTCAGTTTACTTTAATGAATTCAGGAAATTTGAACATTATGAGCAAGCTTAGATCTGCAATTATTGGGTGTGGCAAAATGGCGCAGGTACATGCCCAGGCATTGAAAAAAATTGAAGAAACAGAACTCGTGGCGGTACAAAGCCGCAGTGAGGAAAAAGCAGCTGTTACGGCTGACCGCTTCGGCGTTAAAGCCTATTCAAACATAGCTGAGATGATCCAACGCGAACAGGTGCACGTGGTGGTTATTTGCACCCCACATCCTTGTCATCGCGAGGGAGCGGTGATCGCGATGCAACAGGGCGCACATGTACTCACAGAAAAACCCCTGGCTGTTTCTCTGGCCGATTGTGATGCCATGATGGAAGCAGCCACCAAATACAACAGGCAATTGGGAATGGTAAGCCAGCGCCGGTTCTATCCTGCCTGCAGTCGTATAAAGCAGGCCATTGACGACGGCAAACTGGGCACACCTATGTTGGGCACCGTGGTGATGTATGGCTGGCGCGATGAAAAATATTACAACAGTGATCCGTGGCGGGGAAGCTGGGATAAAGAAGGAGGCGGTGTGCTGGTGAACCAGGCGCCCCATCAGCTCGACCTGCTGCAATGGTATATGGGCAGCGAAATGGAAGAGCTGTATGGTGTTTGGCAAAACATCAACCACCCGTATATAGAGGTGGAAGATACTGCGGTTGCAGTTGTCCGTTTTAAGAATGGCGCTGTTGCGAATATTGTAGTCAGCAATGCGCAGAAACCAGGTATTTATGGCAAAGTGCATATACATGGGTCTAACGGTGCGTCGGCCGGTGTACAAACCGATGGCGGGGCCATGTTCCTTCCGGGTAGATCTACCGTACTGGAACCGCCTTTGAACGACATTTGGACAATCCCTGGCGAAGAACAACAATTGCAGACATTTCATGATGCAGACAGGGCCGAATTCAATGCCGTGGACCCCGTAGAATATTATGTTCGCCAGCAGAACCGCGACTTCATTAGAGCAGTAGCCGAAAACAGGGAGCCGCTGGTCACTGCAAAAGAAGGAAGAAAGACAGTAGAACTGTTTACTGCATTATATCGTTCGTCCAAGGAAAGACAGGCTGTTCGCTGGCCCCTGTAGCAGAGGCGTTCCTGAGAAAAAATGTCTACATAAGAAGCTGTTTTATAGAAGCCATTGCCCGGTGGCATTTTTTGCATATATAAATGAAACAGATTGAATATGGCAACATCAACAGGAAAGTCGAAGGCAAAAACGCAAAAGGAAGCGGATAAGGACCTTTCCAAAACATACAATCAGTTCAAGGAGTTTGAAGGACAGGTTTACACCGGCATGAAAATAGGCCGTAGCCATAAATGGTATTACGACAAAGGCGAGTGGAAAGAAACCAAAGTGACACCTGACCTGTGGACCATCAGTTATGCCGTAACCAAACGCAGGGCTGGTAAAGCGCCGGAAGGATCAGGCGTTCCCGTAGGAACAGAATATCACTGGTATATACTGGCTCACCAGCACGTTAGGAAACTAAACGCAAATGATTATACAACTGCGCTCACAGGTCTTAAATACAAACTGGCACATCGGCGAGCCGAAAAAGACAAATGGAATGTGAGCGATAAAACCCAGCGCAAACGGTTAATAAAATTCCTGAAGGATATGATCGTGCAATTGGAAAAAGCGCCGGAAAACCTGAATGAAGCGCCAGATACCAAAGCCATTCCCGCACCGAAAAAAGCGCCTGCCAAACGCGTTCCGGCAAAAACAACCGGCAGGAAGGCAACAGTAAGAAAGAAGAAAGCGGCCACGGAGGTGTGAAAATAATTCCTCAGCTACTAATTCCATTAATATTCAACCAATAAGTTAAAAGCGGCCATGGCAGTGGTTTTGCATGAATAGTTTCGAACACAAATTTATTTGTTATGGTAATTAACGAAAGAGAATTCCCGGTGGTGATCCAGGCTTTTCAGCCATCAGCAAACGGAGAATTATTTGTGGCAGAACAAATGGTAAATAATCAGGCTGAAGTGGATTCATTTAGCAGCCGATACGCCGGATATGTTATAAAAGCAAGGGTGGTAACACAAAATGAATTGGTAACTGATCGCGATGGCTATCGCGATGACAATACAATACGTCGCGACAATACCGTTCGCCGTAATCATGATGCTACAAGGCGTACGGCTATGCATCGCCGGGGAATGCCGGCATGGGCCATTTTATTATTAATAGTTGTTGTACTGGTTGTTGTAGGATTCACCACTGGCTGGATCCAGAGAACCTTTGAATTAAACTTGTAATAAAGTTCGTTCCGTTTTCGTTGACCGGCGGATTATCATGACCGAGTTTGAAAAGTACCCTCCTAATCCACCGGTTTTTTTATAAACTTATTTCATCCGGGTAACAAGTTATAACAGAAAAACCAGGAAGCAACAAAACATAATGAATGTACATTATGCTTTGTTGCTTTTTTTTGTGCGTGTTATTTTTATTTTTTGTGTGGCACGGTGCCTATAAGACAGTAGATTGCCGGAAACCATTAAGGCAATTTATCTCCCGGCAAGCCCATACCGGTTACAATTTCATAATCGAATACGCCGGCCACGATGGCGGGGTCTTTATCCATCAAACGTTTAACTTCTTCTTTATCGGTTGTGTTGTACACGGCAACAGCAGCGAATTTGGTGTCATTGTCCATGATGGGCATGGTCAATACCATGTGATTATCGCGCCGTTGTTCAAAGATGTAAGGCAGGTGCTCGCTTTGAATGATCCGGGGAGTATCGCTAAGCCCGTAGTTCTCGCCTTTTGTTAGTATCACCAGGACATACGGTTTGATACTCGCCAGTTTGGTCATGATCTCTGGCGCTACAAATTGAAAAGCAGGATTGTTCATTGGTTAATTTGTTTAAGTGTTGGTAATGGTTTGAAAAGGGAACAGTACTACGGAATGAGCAGGGGGTAGGTCAATTATATTTTGCAATATAATATTTACAGCGTTTTGCCAGCCTGGCTTTTATATGTAAGGATAAAAAAAAATGGGCCGATTAGAAAATCAGCCCCTTACAAAACACGCCTTCCAAGTAAATATGTTGATGTAGTTTACAATCAAAGTAGGAATCCCCTTTCACCCGGCCACCCAAACCGTCGGGCGGGCAATCAGCTTCAAACGCCATGATCATTTCTCTTCGCTGCTTTCTCCGCATCCGTCTCACTTTTTTGCTGATTGCGTTGTTGATATAGTATTTTCCAACCGGGTGCCAAAAATTAAACGATTCGTTTTCAATTGTTTAAAGGCGTGCCAATATAGGCGGTTGTCCACGCCAGGGAATGATATTCCAGGAATTGGTTCGCCTCATAAAGTGGCTACATACATATACTTACAGCTTTACGTAAGTATTGATCTTTTTCAAGTGTGGACCAGCGTTAGAATGCTTAATGCTTAACGCTTAAGGCCTAACGCTTGATCCGGACAGGCGCTTCGCGCAAAAATGTTTAGGGCGGCTGAAGGCCCAAGGCTTAACGCTTGATCCGGACAGGCGCTTCGCGCCGTGAGGCTTTTGCATTTTTATATGTAGATTTCGGCCTTAAGCTTTCAGCTTCCGCCTTTGGCCTTAAGCCTTTAGCCTTAGGCCTTCTTTAGCCTTAGGCCTTCTTTAGCCTTGAGCCTTCAGCGTTCAGCGTTCAGCGTTAAGCGTTCAGCGTTCAGCGCTCGATAGCGTTTTGCAATGACATCAATTTCAATTAATTTCGACGGCAATTAAAACTAACCCGGTGAAATTTGTCCCTTTATTACTGTTATGCTTTGCAGTTTGTTTTTCCGGTAAAGTGATCGCGCAGAAAAAGTCGGCGTGGGTATCGGGCAGGGTGGTCGGAGAAAATGAGCAGCCTCTGGCAAATGTGTCGGTAGTGATATTGGGGCGCCTTAAAGGCAGTACGACTTCCGATTCGGGTACGTTCCGATTGCAGGTGCCGGCCGATAAAGCGTTTGCCATTGTGTTCAGTTATACGGGGTACAAAACCGAGCAACGCAATTTCCTGCTGAATGAGCAAGAAGAAGAACATGTGGTAGTGCGGCTCGAACAGGGGACCCGCGAACTGGAACCCGTGGTCATTACCGACCAGCGGCAGCGGCGTGAGGCCGGACTGGTGGTTATTAATCCCAAAAACGCGATCAATATTCCTTCTCCCACCGGTGGAATAGAAAGCCTGATAAAAGTATTTGTAGGTTCCAATAATGAATTAACCTCTCAATATTCAGTACGCGGTGGTAATTACGATGAGAACCTGATCTACGTTAATGATTTCGAGGTCTTCCGGCCATACCTCGTGCGCAGCGGTCAGCAGGAAGGATTGAGTTTTATAAATCCTGAACTCGCCCGTAATGTAAGTTTTTATAACGGCGGCTTCCAGGCCAAATATGGTGATAAAATGTCGTCGGTGCTCGACATTCAATATAAAAAGCCCCGGCAATTCGGCGGCTCTGCTTATGTGAGCTTGTTGGAACAGGGACTGCACCTGGAAGGCATCACCAAAAACAATAAATTCGGCTACCTCATAGGCGTTCGCAACCGCAGTAACCGCAACCTGCTCAAGAGCCAGGAAACACAAGGAAACTATGTGCCCTCTTCTTCCGACCTGCAGGCGCTGTTGACCTATCAGCTCAATGCGAAGAACAGCATCGAACTGCTGGGCAATATCTCCCAAACGAAATTCACGCTCATACCTGAATACAGTCAGCTCACATCTTCGGTATTCTCGCCGTATTTCAGCGCCAACCTGGGACTGGACATCTATTTCGATGGCCGCGAAGAAGACCGTTACCGCACCAATATGGTGGGGCTGGCATTAACCCAGCAACCTAAAAAGAACCTGCGGTTGAAATGGATGCTGAGCCGTTTTGAGAACGACGAACGCGAAGGCCTCGATATAACCGGAGCGTACATCTTTGGCGAACGCGAATTTGATAAAAGCAAAGCTGATTTCGGACTGATCAATAATCCGCTGGGCGCAGGGCTGTATCAAACCTATGCCCGTAACAAACTGAACATACAGGTATGGAACGCCTCACATAAAGGCATGCTCGATAAAGGCAGACATTATCTGCAATGGGGACAAAGCGCCGAGCGGCAAACCATCAGCGATAAACTGCACGAATGGGAATACCAGGATTCCGCCGGTTACAGTTTGCCCCATGATCCCAATGGTCTTATACTGAACAAAGTGTTGAATTCAAAAGCCGATATTACCATTACGCGGCTTACCGGTTACATTCAGGACAATATCATTTTGCATGATTCCATGGGCGTGGTATTGCAGGCCGGGATCAGGTATAACTACAATGACCTGAATAACGAATTACTGTTATCGCCCCGCATTGGTTTTTCCTGGAAGCCTGCGCACTGGAAACGCGATATCATCTTTCACGGCGCTGCCGGAATTTACAACCAACCGCCTTTTTACCGGGAATTACGCCGCTATGATGGCACCGTGAACAAAGACCTGAAAGCACAAAAAAGCTGGCAGGTAACAGCCGGGTTCAATTATAATTTCCGCTCTGGTAACCGGCCGTTCCGCATAACCACTGAAGCTTATTACAAAAACATGTGGGATGTGGTGCCGTACGATATTGACAACGTGCGGTTGCGTTATTTTGGCGAGAACCGGGCAAAAGCATATGCTGCCGGATTCGAGACCCGCCTTTTCGGCGAGTTGGTGAAAGATGCAGAAAGCTGGGTTAGCCTTGGGTTTATGCGTACCCGTGAGAACCTGAAAGGCGATACCTATTACGATTACAAGATCGATGGCGCCGGAACAGTGACGGATAGTTCGTTGCAGGAAGCAGGTTGGTTACGCCGGCCCTCAGACCGCTTGTTCACCTTTGGGATGTTCCTGCAGGATTACCTCAGCACTAACAAGAATCTGAAAGTGTATCTCAATTTCCTTTACGGAAGTAACATGCCGTACAATATTCCCAATAGTGTAAAATACCGCAATGCCCTGGTCATAGATCCTTATATCCGGATTGATATTGGTTTCAGCGCCCTGCTGCTCGATAGCGAAAAAAGCAACCGCCGCAGCCACAGTCCCTTCCGCAATTTTGAGAACATCTGGGCTACACTCGAGGTGTTCAACCTGATCGACCGGGACAATACCATCTCTTACATGCTGATCAAAGACTTTTCCAATACTGTCTTTGCGATGCCCAACCGGCTTACTCCACGTTTGCTGAACCTGAAGCTGGTGGCCAGGTTTTAAACCGTGGTCCCGTGGCCGTTTTCCGGGTATCTGCTTCGTACCTGAAGCGTACCAGGAGCGCAAATCTGTCGCCGTTGTCACGCCGGTAACACATAGGCGTGCCGTAGATATCCCGTACCTATAAAGGAACGGCTTATATACGAGACATATACGGAATATCTACGAAACATAGGCGAATCTGGTATGGCGCAGGTACGGAACAGAGCTGGTGCCCAACAGAAGCCATCTCGTTTTGTCATTATGGTCAACCATTCCCGTTTTACCACCTTTTTTCCGGAAATGAGAATAAGACGTTGCAACATAAACTTATAAGTTCCTGATTTTAAGTGATTTGTTTTTTGGCACTTTATAGGAATGCATATAGAACCTGAGAAGGATAATAACAATACCCTAAACCCTTAAACGTGAGCATTATGATGGCTGTAAATGTAATAACAACCCGACCCAACCCATTCATTTCATCCCTGACGCTGGAGATCACAGCCTCGGAGGATCAACCCGGTGTAGTGCGGATGGTAGATACCACCGGAAAGATCATCAGTCTTTTTTTATGGAAGCTGAAGAAAGGCGTTAACATCAGCAATATTAACAACCTGAATAAACTGGATACCGGAATGTACCTGCTGGATGTAATGGATGAAAAAGGCCACATTTTATGCAGCACCAAAGTGGTGAAGTAAATGTTTTTTTCCTTGGCGCCATGGAAACCTGTACATGTTCATTTACCGTAGCAAAGAGAAACCTGTAGTAGGGGCGCAAAACGCCGACATAGTTTCCCAAATTAATAAAATTTACTCCCAAAAAGAGACGAATAGAAAAGACCCTGTAGCTTATATTGCTGATTATGAGTGTATTGAAATGTGGCATTTGATTAGTAATCTTTAATTAAACCATTATTTGTGATACCATTAAGCCATAATCAAAGCACAGAAAAGCACAAGGCGGAGAAAAACGCTGTTTCGATGCGGCAAAAACTGAACAGGTTATTGCAGATCGATCAGGCCGGACCGAATGGAAATGAAACTTCGTCAGAAGTTCAAAAATCAGAAAATATGATCCCTAAAGTTGTAGTCCGCCCGAACCCTTTTTTCACTTCGATCACATTAGATGTTACTTGTGCCCAGGGCAAACATGTAATTGTGCGGATGTTCGATGAGGATGATAAGATCGTGAAGATGTTCAGCTGGTTCCTGGTAAAAGGAATAAACATAACCAACATAAGCGAAGTAGAGTTTTTGCCGTCAGGTGTTTATTCACTCGACATTGTAGACCTGGAAGGCGATGTTTTGTACAGCACACAAATTTCAAAAGGCTAGAGAAATATTTAACCCCTAACCCCCACGTAGAGGAGTTGTTGCGAAACAGCTCCTTTTTTGTTTATGCTAAACGCTTAATGCTTAACGCTGAACGCTTTATTTTTGATAAACGACAAGCCTTCGGCTAATAACGACTGCCGCAATAAAGGCCCGGTACCCTGAAAGCTGTAACCTTCAACAGTGCCCTACAAAGCCTCAAGCTATAATTAATCGCCCTCCTGCCTTCCGGGTAACTGGTAACTATGTCTTATTTTTGGGCATGACTAAGCTGAGTGTAAACATCAACAAATTTGCAACGTTACGCAATAGCCGCGGAGGTAATAACCCCGATGTAGTTAAGGCAGCCATCGATGCCCAGCGTTTTGGCGCCGATGGAGTAACAGTGCATCCGCGTCCCGACGAGCGGCATATCCGCTACGACGATGTACGGGCCATTAAAAAGATCATTACTACCGAATTCAATATTGAAGGCAATTGCAGTGAGCAGAAATTTGTAGACCTGGTGCTGGAAGCACAACCCCACCAGGTTACGCTTGTTCCGGATGCCCTGGGGCAGCTGACATCAGACCATGGCTGGGATACCATTACCCACCGCGATTATTTGCGGGAGATGATCCAGGTATTTCAAAAAGCAGGGATCCGTGTATCGATCTTTGTTGATCCGGTGGTAGAAATGGTTAATGGCGCTGCTGAAACCGGTACCGACCGCATTGAACTGTATACCGAAGGCTACGCCCGCGAATATGCGAACAGCCCCGAAAAAGCGATCGCCAGCTATGTACAGGCCGCCAAAAGAGCCAATGAGCTGAAGCTGGGTATCAATGCCGGCCACGATCTTGACCTGAATAACCTGGCTTATTTTGCAAAGCACATTCCTGGTTTACTGGAAGTATCAATAGGCCACGCATTGATTGCTGATGCGCTGTACCTGGGATATGAAAATACCATTCAGTTGTATAAAAGACAGTTGAAGTAAAGGCACAAAGCACAAGGAACGGGAACAATGAGTTTCGCTTGTGCCTTGTGTTTTGTCTCTTGTAGCCTTAGGCCAGTACGTCCTGCCAGTCTTTTGTCCTGTCCAGAACAGATTTTGCAAAAGGGCAGAGGGGTACGATCTTGATGTTATGGGTGCGGGCATATTCAACGGCGGTATGTACCATTTGTTTTCCAACGCCTTTTCCTTCCAGGGATTCATCGACCTCAGTATGTTCGATGATCATTTTGTTAGGGGCCATTGTGTACACCATTTCTGCCAGGATAGCGCCATCCTGCCCGACGTAAAACATACCCTTTCCTTCTAATTGTTTGTGTTGTATTACCATAATGAATAGGAATATGCAATAATTATAAAAATTATTCATTCGGCAAACGGTCCGGGGGTTAAGTTATTGCCATGATCGGTAACGTATGTTGATCAATTTCAACTAATTCCGGCTCACCTGCAATTGAAGGGTAAAAATCGTATTTTTATTTAAATTGTTGGTTATGGACAAGAAGAAATTGGAGGAAGAATTACACCAATATATTGATAATCTTGAGGATGAAATGGCATTGTAAATGCTGCATGAAGCGGCGGTGGCCTATGAAACGGCGGCAGACAAGGGCGCGATAGAGGAGCTAACGCCAGAACAACAAAAGCGGTTGAAGGAATCATTAGAGCAGCTGAACAATGGACAATGGAAGTCACATGAAGAGGTAAAGAAAGAGGCAAGATCATGGCTGCGCAAATAAGGTGGTCTGATAATGCGATCCAGGATTATAGAAACGTAGTGGAATATTGTTGGAGACCGGAATGAGGATATTGCCTTACGTTTTATAGAGTTATTGGAACATAAAATACAACAGATCGTTAAACACCCTTTTATGGGGTTACGATCCCAAAACGATCCTGAAATCTGAAGCATTTCCATTACGAAGCACAATCGCCTATATTATAGGAAAACTAAAGAATGGCTTGAAATAGTGAATATTTTCGATACCCGCCAACATCCCGCTAAAAATAAATACAGTTAAACAAAAAAAATTTGGTCAAATCATTTTTGCACAGCACTTTTGTAACTCAATGAAAAAGCAATTACAAAATAATCATTGGTGGTGGCATACAAACTCTAAAAGGGGCTTGTAAGCTACTGTTTGATGTTTATTAACACCATATTCAGCCCCGACGATACTGTCGGGGTTTTTTTTTGACCGTTCTTAATGAGGCTGATAAATGAAAAAGATAAATATCACTACCAATTGTAAAAAGCTGCTGGCCGATGTGTTCACACCGGTAGGCATTTACCTCCGGGTGCGCGATCGCTTTCGCGATACAGTACTGCTCGAAAGTACCGACCACCACGCCGCAGATAACAGTTACTCTTTCATTTGTATCAATGCCATCGCCGGTATTGAGATCACTTCTTCAAAAAGCATCGAATATAAATTACCTGGTCAGCCTCCTGAAAAAGCCTCCATTTCAAACAGCGCCGAAGTACCGGAAAAACTGTGGGAGTTCATGCAGCGCTTTGAAGCCCTTCCCGGCAGCCGGGAAGCCAAATTCGCCCAGGGCTTATACGGCTACACGACTTATGACGCGGTTCAATTTTTTGATACCATTCACCTGGGCGTTGAACGGAAATCGCCCAACGGCCAACCGGTGATCCCGCTCATGCGTTACAGGCTATACCAATATGTAATAGCCATCAATCATCATAAAGACGAATTATTTATTTGCGAGAACACCATGCCAGGCGTTGAAAGCGAACTGGCGGTGGTAGAATCGTTGATCCGCAGTAAAGATGTGCCGGTCTATCCGTTCAAAGCGAAAGGACCTGAGGCCTCCAACATGACCGACAACGATTACATCGACATGGTGAAGAAAGGTATTCAGAGCTGCTTACGCGGCGATGTATTCCAGATCGTGCTTAGCCGCTGTTTTGAGCAGGGCTTTACCGGCGATGAATTCGCCGTTTACCGGGCTTTGCGCAGCATCAATCCCTCGCCTTATCTTTTCTTTTTCGATTATGGCGATTACAAACTGATGGGATCTTCTCCCGAGGCACAGCTCATCATGCAGAACGGCAAAGCCATCGTGCATCCCATTGCAGGCACGTTTAAACGAACCGGCGATGACGAGACAGATCAACGCGAAGCAGAGCGCCTCTTGCAGGATGCCAAAGAAAATGCAGAACATGTGATGCTGGTTGATCTGGCCCGCAATGACCTGAGCCGCCTGTGCGATGATGTAAAAGTAGATCACTATCGCGAAGTGCAGTATTATTCGCATGTTATACATCTGGTAAGTGAAGTAAGCGGTAAAGTGCGTACCGGAAGCAATCCGTTTGCCTTGCTGGCCAAAACTTTTCCCGCAGGTACATTAAGCGGTGCGCCCAAGTTCAAGGCCATGGAACTCATTGATGCCTTTGAACCCACGGCCAGAAGTTACTATGGCGGCGCTATCGGGTTTATGGGATTTGACGGACAATGCAATCATGCCATTATGATACGCACGTTCATGAGCCGGCAAAACAAACTGATTTACCAGGCCGGCGCCGGTGTGGTGGCTGCCAGCAAACCCGAAAGTGAATTGCAGGAAGTAAATAACAAACTGGGCGCTTTGAAAAAAGCGATCGTATTTGCCCAGGAAATAATTTAATAGTACCCGGCTTGTCCGCCAAAGCCGCCGGCTGGCGGAGAAGGCGGAGCAGCATAACATAAATGAACATGAAGATCCTTGTTTTCGATAATTACGATTCCTTTACCTACAACCTGGTACACCTGGTTGAAAAGATCCTGCATCAAAAAGTAGATGTACACCGCAACGATCAGATCCCGTTGGAAAAAGTGAAGGATTACGATAAGATCATTTTGTCGCCGGGTCCGGGCATCCCTGAGGAAGCAGGTTTGTTGCTGCCGCTGATTAAAGAATATGCGGCAACCAAATCGATCCTGGGGGTTTGTTTAGGTCATCAGGCTATTGGCCAGGCCTTTGGTGGAAAACTGGTCAATCTTAGTACCGTGTACCATGGAGTAGCTACGCCGGTACAGGTGATTAATCGTGATAAACCGCTCTTCAATGGGTTGCCCGACGAGTTTGAGGTAGGCCGTTATCATAGCTGGGTAGTAAGTGAAGAAGCGTTCCCAAAAGAGCTGGAGATCACAGCCCGGGATTCCAACAACTTTATTATGGCTTTACAGCATAAACAATACGATGTGCAGGGCGTGCAGTTCCATCCGGAGAGTGTATTAACGCCAAAAGGAGAAGAGATTCTTAGAAACTGGCTCAAAGCATAATTAGCTAATGTGCTGATATGCTAATGTGCTAACGAAATTCAGTAATTAACGATTCTCTATTCATCATAATATGAAAAAAATATTACAATACCTTTTTGAACATAAAACACTTAGCCGCGAGCAGGCGAAAGACGTTTTGATGAACATTGGTAAAGGTGTTTACAACGAACATGAAGTAACGGCTTTTATGACTGTATACCTCATGCGCAGCGTAACGATTGAAGAGCTGCAGGGATTCCAGGATGCACTGCTGGAACTGTGTGTGAAAGTTGACCTCAACGGTTTCCCTGTCATTGATATCGTAGGTACCGGCGGTGATGGAAAAAATACCTTCAATATTTCTACCCTGAGTTGTTTTATTGTGGCTGGTACCGGACAAAAAGTGGCCAAACATGGCAATTACGGCGCATCTTCCATCAGTGGAGCATCGAACGTGATGGAGCAGCTGGGATATAAAATGAAGAATAACCCCGACCAGCTGAAGAAGGAAGTGGATGAAGCAAATATCTGTTTCCTGCATGCGCCTTTGTTTCATCCGGCATTAAAGACAGTAGGGCCCATCAGAAAGAACCTGGGCATGCGCACTTTTTTCAACATGCTTGGTCCCATGGTGAACCCGGCATTTCCGCCCTTTCAGCTGATAGGTGTGTACAATCTCGAAATGGCGCGCATTTATAATTACCTGTTGCAGTTAACCGATAGAGCGTTCACAATCATTCACGGCCTGGATGGGTACGATGAGATTTCCCTTACCAACGATACAAAGGTGATCACTAATAACGGCGAAAAGATCATGACGCCCGAGCAATTGGGAAAACGAATGGTTAATCCAACCGATATATATGGTGGCAATACGGTAGAAGAAGCAGCCAAAATCTTCACCAGGATCCTGAAAGGGGAAGGAACCTGGGCGCAGAATGCGGTGGTATTGGCGAATGCAGCCATGGCGCTGTTCTGCACCGGTAATTATAAAACTTATGATGATGCGTATGGCGCAGCAGTTGTAAGTCTGGAAAGCGGGAAGGCGAATGAGGCATTGAAGAAACTGGTTGCGTTACAATAAGAAGTTCATAAGTTATTAAGTTATTGAGTTTTTCAATTTATATGTGCAGGTACGAGAAAAGAAGTGGGTATAGTTTAAGCACGATTGTCGATTGACGATTGTCGATTCACGATCCACATTCACAAATGATCACGTTAAACAATGAACATTCTAGATAAAATAATAGAGCATAAACGAAAGGAAGTTGCTGAAAGAAAGGAACAGACACCTGTAAAGGAGCTGGAAAAGCAGGCGTTTTATACGCGGCCTGTATTGTCACTCAGTCAGTTTTTGCTTGATGGATCCAAAACCGGCATTATTGCCGAGTTCAAGAGGAAGTCGCCTTCCAAAGGCATCATAAATGGAGCCGCCGATGTGGTTGAAGTGACTTCAGCCTATGCAAGGTTTGGCGCCTCCGGATTATCTGTACTCACCGATGAAATATTCTTTGGCGGCAGTACGGCCGATCTCATCAAAGCAAGAGTGAACCAGGTGCCTATCCTTCGCAAGGATTTTATGATCGATGAATACCAGATCATGGAAGCCAGGGCCATGGGAGCCGATGTTATCCTGTTGATCGCAGCCTGCCTGACACCAGCTGAGGTTAAACGGTTAGCATCTTTTGCCGCTTCTTTACAACTGGAGGTATTGCTGGAATTACATGCCGAAGAAGAGCTGGAGCACATCTGTGATGAAACAAAACTTGTAGGTATTAATAACCGCAACCTGAAAACCTTTGAGGTCGATATTGACCGGAGCCTGCGGATGGCCGAACGCATTCCCGCCGACAAGATCAAGGTCGCTGAAAGCGGTATCAGTTCGGTCGACAACATCAGGCTTTTTAAGCAACATGACTTTCGTGGGTTCCTGATAGGAGAGAATTTTATGAAAGAAGCGCATCCCGGTGAGGCCTTTCATAAATTCATAGCGCAACTGGAGTCAAAATAATATAGCGATTGCATGGCCACCACCCTAACACTTAAAATCTGACAACGCTATGCGAGTAAAAGTTTGCGGTATGACCCTGCCTGAACAACTGGAACAATTAGGCCACATGGGCGTGACATTTGCCGGTTTTATCTTTTATCCCAAAAGTCAGCGCTATGTATTCAAAGGCCTTACCACCAGCCAGATCAGGAAAGAGAACAACATTAACAAGGTAGGCGTATTTGTAAATGCTTCCATAGAGGAAGTATTGCATATGGTAGACGAATGCCGCCTGCACATGGTACAGTTACATGGAGATGAAAGCCCAAAGTATTGCGAAAAGATCGCAGATTATGTATCGGTTGTAAAAGCCTTCCGCGTGAGCGAGAACGACAACATAGAATGGATGGTGCGATCGTATATGGATGTGTGCGACATGTTTATGTTCGATACCATGGGCGCAGGTTATGGAGGAACCGGAAAAAAGTTTAACTGGAACATGCTTAAAGAAGCAGCTATCGGTAAACCTTTTTTTCTGAGTGGTGGTATAGAACCCGGTGATGAAGAACAACTGAAAGAGTTTGCCGCGCTGCCGGTTGGTAAAGCATTGTTTTCTGTAGATATCAATAGTAAGTTCGAGGTAAGTCCGGGCATAAAGGACATGGAAAAAGTGAAACAATTTGTAACCCGGTTGAACAGCCGGTATTAACCAATAGATATGATTCAAGTACGCACTGCCGAAGAGAAGGACCTGGAAGCCATGTTGGACATTTATAACGACGTTATTGTGAATACCACGGCGGTCTATGATTATAAGCCGCATACGCTTGAAATGCGGCGGCAATGGTTCCGGATAAAGGAAGCACAGGGCTTCCCGGTATTTGTAGCAGAAGAAAATGGGCGGGTGGTTGGCTTCAGTTCAATAGGGCCCTTTCGCGCCTGGGCGGCGTACAAGTATTCGGTAGAGAACTCGGTGTATGTGGCAGCGGATCAACGCGGCAGGGGAATTGGCAAAAAACTGATCGAACCGCTGATACAGGCAGCTTCAGCATTGGACCTGCATACTATAATTGCGGGAATAGATGCCGCGAACGAAGCCAGCATACAATTGCACCGCAGCTTTGGATTTGAAGAAGTGGCCACCTTTAAACAGGTAGGCTACAAATTTGGCCGCTGGCTGGATCTCACGTTTATGCAATTGTTGCTGCAAACACCCGGGCAGCCGGTTGAAGAGTAACGAGATGGCGACACATTAAATAAAGCATTACAATGACGAACACAACAACATATCAGCAACCCAATGAACAGGGGTATTATGGAAAATTCGGCGGTGCTTACATTCCCGAGATGCTGCACCGCAATGTGGAAGAGCTGAGATCGAAGTACCTCGACATTATTTACGATCCTGCTTTTCAGCAAGAATTCAGAATGCTGTTACGCGATTATGCAGGCCGCCCTACGCCACTGTATCATGCACAACGCCTCAGTCAGCAATACGGCACACAGATCTACCTGAAGCGGGAAGACCTCTGTCATACCGGCGCACATAAGGTAAACAATACCATTGGGCAGATCCTGCTGGCGCAGCGGCTGGGCAAGAAACGTATTATTGCCGAAACCGGCGCCGGACAACATGGCGTTGCTACCGCAACGGTATGTGCACTGAAAGGCGTAGAGTGTATTGTATATATGGGCGAAAAAGACATCGAGCGCCAGGCGCCGAATGTAGCCCGCATGAAAATGTTAGGCGCTACGGTAATTCCGGCTACCAGCGGCAGTAAAACATTGAAAGATGCAACCAATGAAGCCATCCGCGACTGGATCAATAACCCGGTTGATACGCACTATATAATCGGCAGCGTGGTAGGACCACATCCGTATCCCGATATGGTGGCGCGTTTTCAAAGCGTCATCAGCGAAGAAATACGGTGGCAGTTAAAAGAGAAGACAGGCAGTGAATTACCAACGCATGTACTTGCCTGCGTAGGCGGAGGCAGTAATGCCGCCGGCGCTTTTTATCACTTCCTGGAAGAGCCAACGGTGCAACTGGTGGCGGTTGAAGCTGCCGGCCATGGGGTGCACAGCGGACTTAGCGCTGCTACCACCCAGTTAGGCAAACCCGGGGTGTTGCATGGCAGCAAAAGCCTGGTGATGCAAACGGAAGATGGACAGGTGGTGGAACCGCACAGTATTTCTGCCGGACTGGATTACCCCGGCATTGGCCCCCTGCATGCGCATTTGTTTGATTCAGGCCGGGGTGCATTTTTAAGCGCTACTGATGAAGAAGCATTACAAGCCGCTTTTAACCTGGCTAAACAGGAAGGAATTATTCCAGCCCTGGAAAGTTCCCATGCCCTGGCCAGCCTCGAATACCTGAACCCGCTAAAAGCAAAAAGATCAGAAGCGCCCATACCGGCGAATGCGATGATCACCAAAGATTCAGTTGTAGTAGTTTGTTTAAGTGGAAGAGGCGATAAAGATATGGCCACGTATATGAAAGCCATGGACATGAAATAAATACAGGTACAAGTTACAGGTTACAAGTTACAGTTTACAAGTTACAGGGAAAAACAACCTGCAGCCTTAAGCCTGTAACGTGAAACAAAAAAGGTTCAATAAAAACACAATGAATCGAATTCAGGAACTATTCAAACTGAAAACAAGGAATATACTCAACGTGTATTGCACTGCCGGCTATCCGCAACTGAACAGCACCCTGCCTGTAATGAAGGCGCTGCAGGATAGCGGGGTTGACATGATAGAGCTGGGTATGCCGTACAGCGATCCGCTGGCAGATGGTCCCGTGATCCAGGCCAGCAGCACCAAGGCACTGGCCAACGGGATGACGATTGCTACGCTCTTCGAACAGTTAAGAGGATTTCGTCAGCAAATACATGTACCGGTTATATTAATGGGTTATATGAACCCGGTATTGCAATATGGGTTTGAAAAGTTCTGTCAGCATGCTGCAGATGTGCCTGTTGATGGATTGATCTTACCCGACCTGCCGGAATATGAATATGAGAACGAATATGGCGCCATCATTCAGCGTTACGGACTGAAATTCATATTCCTGGTTACGCCGGAAACGTCGGAAGAGCGCATTCGCAGGCTCGACAGTTTAAGCACCGGTTTTTTGTATGCGGTTTCTTCTTCTTCTACCACCGGGAAAGATAAGGACATGAATGCGGTGAATAACTACTTGCAAAAGTTGAAAAAGATGCAACTTAAAAACCCGGTGCTGGTGGGTTTCGGGATAAAAGACAAACCAACTTTTCAGCAAGCCTGCGAACATGCCAACGGCGCTATCATAGGAACAGCATTCATAAAAGCGCTGGAAAATACCCCTGACATGGAAGGGGCTGTGAAAAAGTTTATTTCTGATATAAAAAGTTGATATACATACAAAATGGACCTGGTAATCATAAAATATAACGCAGGGAATATTCAATCGGTATTGTATGCGCTGGAACGCATTGGCGTGAACGCGCTGGTTACCGATGATTATGAAAAGATCCAAAACGCTGATAAGGTGATCTTTCCCGGAGTAGGGGAAGCCAGCAGCGCCATGCGCTATTTGAAAGAACATAAGCTGGATACCGTTATCAAGAACCTGCAACAACCTGTGTTGGGCATTTGCCTGGGTATGCAACTGATGTGTGCCTACAGTGAAGAGAATGACACTACCTGTCTGGGCATCTTCGACGAACACGTAAAACTATTCTCCCCACCAACTGACAGGGGTATTAAAGTGCCCCAGATCGGCTGGAATAATATCTTCAACCTGAAATCACCATTGTTTAAGGGGTTACCCGAGAACAGTTACTGTTATTTTGTGCATGGCTATTATGCTGCCTTGGGCGAACATACTATTGCAACAGCAGATTATGTGCAGCCCTATAGTGCTGCCCTGCACCGCGATAATTTTTACGGCGCCCAGTTCCACCCCGAGAAAAGCGCTAAAGTGGGCGAGCAGCTATTGAAAAACTTTTTGAGCCTGTAAGATGACGATACAACCTGTTTCCTTACCCGAAGTGTGGGCCATGCGACAGGCGGTGATGTATCCGCAGGAAAGCATAGCTTTTGTTCAGCTGGAAGATGATGAAGCTGGTTTGCATTTAGGGCTTTATGCTGAAGGCGTTCTGGTGTCTGTTATTTCGGTATTTGACAAGGACAACGCAGTTCAGTTCAGAAAATTTGCCACCCGGACCGACCGGCAGGGCAAAGGTTATGGTACTACTTTACTGCAACATGTGATGGCATGGGCAAAAGCCCGCGGTAAAAAGAAGATCTGGTGTAATGCGAGGTTAACAGCAACCGGTATTTACAAAAAGTTTGGTATGCAGGCTGTGGGCAAACCCTGGCAGCAATACGGCCTCGACTTTATAAAAATGGAAAAACAACTATTGCAATCAACGAATATGCAGATCATTCCCGCTATTGATATTATAGATGGAAAATGCGTGCGGCTGACGCAGGGCGATTATGAGCAAAAGAAAATCTACAATGAACATCCGTTAGAGGTGGCAAAACAATTCGAAGATGCAGGCCTGAAACGCCTGCATCTGGTAGACCTCGACGGCGCCAAAGCCGGTGCCGTGAAGAACTGGAAAGTGCTGGAGACCATTGCCGGTAAAACGGCGCTGGTGATTGATTTTGGCGGCGGTATCAAAACGGAGAAAGATGTAAACATTGTATTCAACTCAGGCGCTGCACTGGCAACCATTGGCAGTTTAGCCGTTAAAAATGAAGCGGAGTTCGTAAAATGGTTGTTGCAGTTTGGAGCAGAAAAGTTCCTGTTGGGCGCTGATGTGAAAGAGGAGAAGATCACTGTGGGCGGCTGGCTGGAAACGACTGATATCACTATTTACGACTTTTTGCAGAAATATATCGAACACGGTGTGCAGCAGGTGTTTTGCACAGATGTAAGTAAAGACGGTTTGCTGGCGGGGCCGTCGGTTGACCTGTATAAAAAGATCATCGAACGTTTCCCGGCATTACATTTCATTGCCAGTGGCGGGGTTAGTTCCCTGAAAGATCTTGAAATCCTGGCAGACATTGGTTGTAATGGCGCCATTGTTGGAAAAGCGATTTACGAGAACAGGATTACGCTGGAAGAATTGAAGAAATATAACTGATTTCTGATTTTGGGATTTCGAGATTTAAATCTCAAAATCCCAAAATCAGAAATATCAGGTTTGAGATTTTAGCATTCAGCGACCTTGAGATCACTTATGAGGCTTGCAATAAGAGTAAATCTCAAAATCTCGAAATCCCGAAATCAGTAATATCAGGTTTGAGGTCTTGGCAATCAGAGACCTTGAGATCAGTTATAAGCCTTCCATTAAGTGTAAATCTCAAAATCTCAAAATCTCAAAATCTCGAAATCAGAAATTCATTATAGGGTTAGAAAACCTAAAACTCAAAGAAAGCTTCCCTAAAAAGTATAAACATGCTTTGTAAACGAATAATACCTTGTTTAGATATCAAGGATGGCCGCACGGTAAAGGGTACCAATTTTGTGAATCTCCGCGATGCAGGTGATCCGGTTGAGCTGGGTGCTCTATATGCGCAACAGGGCGCCGATGAACTGGTTTTCCTTGACATAACTGCAACAGTTGAAAAGCGCAAGACGTTGCGTGAACTGGTGAACCGTATTGCGCACCATATCAATATCCCGTTTACCGTAGGTGGAGGCATCAGCAGTGTAGATGATGTGAGCGCCTTGTTACAGAACGGCGCCGATAAGATCTCTGTAAATACAGCTGCCTTTAAAAATCCGCAGTTGATACAGGAATTGTCGAAGGAATTCGGCAGCCAGTGCGTAGTGCTGGCTATCGATACCCGGCAGGAGGAAGACGGCGAATGGTATGTGTATTTAAATGGAGGCCGTACCAAAACGGAGGCGCGCTGCTTCGATTGGGCGAAACAGGGAGTAGAGCTGGGCGCGGGTGAAATTTTGCTTACGTCTATGAATCACGATGGAACAAAGCAGGGTTTTGCGCTCGATATAACCAGGGAGCTGGCTACAAAACTGCCGGTTCCGGTGATTGCTTCAGGCGGGGGCGGCACCATGCAGCATTTTGTAGATGTGTTTGAACAGGCCCATGCGGATGCAGCCCTTGCCGCCAGCATTTTCCACTTTAAAGAAATTGCAATTCCCGAATTAAAGGGATATTTGCAGGGCAGAAATATTGAGATCAGGCCGGTTTAACACAACTACCAGGGAAAAATTATTTATAAATCGGTCAATTCCCCCGCCTTCTCCGCCTGCTCGCGGATCCGGACGGGCAGGCATTGACCATTGACCATTCACCATGAAAGTAGATTTCAAGAAATACAGCGACGGCCTGGTGCCGGCCATCATCCAGGACTTTATTACCCACCGGGTACTGATGATGGGTTTTATGAACGAAGAAGCCCTGCAGAAAACAATGGCCGAAGGTAAAGTGACCTTTTTCAGCCGCAGCAAAAAACGGCTGTGGACAAAAGGCGAGGAGAGTGGCAATCACCTGCTGGTAAAGGAAATATTGTCTGACTGCGATTATGATACCCTGCTCATAAAAGCCCAGCCGCTGGGCCCTACCTGCCATACCGGCGCCGATACCTGCTGGAGCGAACGGAACCATTCTGAGGACTTTTTGTATTACTTGCAGGATATCATTGAGTTACGTAAGAAAAGCGAAGACGAGAAATCGTATGTGCGCCAGCTTTTTAACAAAGGCATCAATAAAATTGCCCAAAAAGTAGGTGAAGAAGCGGTTGAACTGGTCATTGAGGCCAAGGACAGCAACGAGGAGCTTTTCCTCAACGAGGCTGCAGACCTGCTTTTCCATTATTTGGTATTACTTAACGCAAAAGGTTATAATTTGCAACAGGTCGTAAGTATTTTACAGAACCGACACTCCAATAAAAAGTAATATGAAGAAGCTGATAGCAGGACTTTTTTTTATACCTGTTGCGGTAATGGCGCAGGAAAAGGGATTTGTGATCACAGGTACGGTTACCGGATTGGCCGACAACACCCGCATATCGCTGGTTGACATGAACAAACCTACCGATACGCTGGCAAGGGCCCAGGTAACCAAGGGCAGTTTTGTGCTGAAAGGCAAGGTGGCTGAACCCAACCTGCATCAGCTGAATTTCGATGTGGCCGGAAATAAGAAGTCGGTACTCTTTATGGGTAATGAGAATATCACCATAAAGGGTAATATCGATAATGTGCAACAATTAGAGGTAAAAGGTTCGGCTGTGAACAACGATTTCATGGAGTTCCAGCGCACCTTCAACCCATTGTTTCAAACACTTACCGGTCTTAATCAAAAGATCTACAGCAAGCCTAATACACAGCCGAACGATTCTTTAATGGCTGCTTATAAACAGGCGTACGATGCCATTGTAAGCGCGATAGATAAATTTGTGACAGAGAAAAAGGCATCGCCGGTAGCGGCATTTTTATTGGTGGTGACCCGCGAACTGGAACAGGATCCCATAACACTGGAGAAGCGGTATAAACAGCTGAGTGCAGTTGCGCAGCAGGGATTCTATGGTAAAATAATCCAGGAGGGACTTGCTGACAGTAAAATAGGCGCCGTTGGCACCGAGGCAATTGAATTCACCCAGAACGACACTACCGGCAAACCGGTATCGCTGAATTCGTTCCGCGGAAAATATGTGTTGGTCGATTTCTGGGCCAGCTGGTGCAAACCCTGCCGCATGGAGAATCCAAATGTAGTTACCGCCTATAATAAATTTAAAAGCAAGAATTTCACGGTATTGGGTGTGTCGCTCGACAAAGCCCGCGAACCCTGGATCCAGGCAATTAAAGACGACGGACTGGCCTGGACGCAGGTAAGCGACCTGAAATTCTGGAATAACGAAGTTGCCCGGAAATACAAAATTGAAAGCATTCCCCAGAACTTCCTTATCGATCCTAACGGAAAGATCGTTGGTAAGAACCTGCGCGGCCCCGACCTTGAAGCACGGTTGTGTGAGCTGTTGGGATGTAAGTAAACGTTACCCCGAATCGCCTAAGGAAAGTTAAAAAAGCCACCTGTAACCAGGCGGCTTTTTCGTTTATATTCAGCTGGCGGAGAGCAGTTCATGGTTTATTGTATAAGCGACTTATAACATGAGGCCATCTGGTTAAAAGTGGATTTTATGATTTGCACATTTGCTAATGTCTTTCCCCTCCTGCGACGTCTTTATCATTCTCTCAACATTGTTTTTATTCCTATTGTCGGGTGTCGCCATAAACGAAACACCCGTTGCCGGTACAGAAAATACTGACAACGGGTGTTTTATTAAGTATAATGAGGTTTACCGGCAAAACCGGTTAGTTATCTTCTTTCTTTCCGAAAAGCCTTCTGAAGAAACCTTTCTTTTTCTTAGTATCTGCAGGCAAAGCTGAATCCTTAGGGATCTGATTTTTGGTGCTGGTAGCTTCCTGCAATACTTTTTGTTCTTCCATAGCCTCTTTTGACTCGGTCGGAACGTTTTGCGTATCGGGTTTATCCAGGTAAGCATCGGCGCCGCCATTACCTACATTCTCGCCTTCGGCGCCGGGTGGTGGTGTATGATCGATCGGTCCAAGATAATCATAGTACTGGTTGCGCATATTTTCAGGCTGCACGAACCTGGCCTGCCTGTCGAGCCCAAGTGTTTTATCGGTAAACGCTTTGGCAAAGAACGCTTCCCAAATTGGTCGCGCAGCTGCGCCGCCATATCCCAGTCCGCCTTCCAAACGAATAAAGCGATCGTCGCAACCTATCCATACACCGGCCATCAGCTGGGGTGTATAACCAAAGAACCAGGCATCGGAGTTGTCATTAGTGGTACCTGTTTTGCCAGCCATTTCAGCAACACCCAGGCGCCCGCGTAATCCGGCGGCAGTGCCATAATCCACAGCGCCCTGCATCATGCGGGCCATGGTATAGGCTGAAGCCTGGCTGATCACCTCTTTACGGTCTGGTTCAAAGCGGGCCAGCACATTGCCGTTCTTGTCTTCGATGCGGGTAATGCAAATTGGCTTTATACTAACACCTCCGGTTGGGAACATGCTATATCCCCACATCATTTCGTACAGCGACAGTTCGCAGGTACCCAAACTAATTGAAGGGTAGGGCTGCACTTTGGTGGGTATATTTATCTGGGATAAAAATTCTGCAAACCGTTTCGGGGTGGTTTGTTTGATGATATATGCTGCTACTTCATTTATAGAGTAAGCCAGGCCGGTAGCCATGGTGCGTACACCAGAAACTTTGGGGTTAGGATTTGCAGGCACATAACCTGAACCCGGGAAGTATTGCTGCGTGGCTTCGCACATCGTTTCAGGGGTAAAACCATATTCTTCAATAGCCAGTGCATACAGAAATGGTTTTATAGCCGAACCAACCTGCCGTTTAGTTTTCAGGTTTACGTGATCGTATTTGTAGTTCTTGAAATCAATACCGCCTACCCATGCTTTTACATGTCCGGTCATAGGGTCGGTGACCATAAAAGCCGTTTGCAGCATTTCACGGTGGTATTTAATGGAATCGAGCGGCGACATGATGGTATCTTTCTCCCGTTTGCTGTTCCAGGCAAATACTTTCATGCGTACTTTCTGCTTGAAAGATTTTTTGATCTGTTCATCGCTCAATCCTTCTGCCTTCAGGTTCTTCCAGCGGTCTGAATTGCGCATGCTGGCTTCCAGCACATTGGCATGGCCTTTCCACACAGCATCTGTTTTCAGGCTGCGCTGGCTGGCCAGGGCCCGCTGCAATACCGGCATGTGTTTGGCAACGGCTTCTTCTGCATACAATTGCATGCGAGGATTAATGGTAGTATAGACATGCAATCCGTCTTCGTAAATGTCGTAATTATCGCCATCCTGCTTTTTATGTTCACTGCACCATTTTTTCAATTCATCCCTGAGAACATCCAGGAAGTAAGGTGCAATGCCATTGTTCTCATTAAGCTTTTTATAGTTGAGCCGGATGGGATCTTTTTTCAGCTCGGCGGCTTTGGCTTCAGACAGGTATTTATTGCGCGTCATTTGATCGAGCACAGTATTCCTGCGCTCGAAAGAGGCTTTGTAATTCGTGCGGGGGTTATACGTTCCGGTGGCTTTCAACATGCCTATGAGCACGGCTGCTTCTTCCACATTCAGGCGGTCGGGTTCTTTGGAAAAGAAAGTACGCGACGCATTGCGAATGCCGTATACGTTATCACTAAAGGAAACCGTATTCAGGTACAGGGCCAGTATTTCCTGTTTGGTAAAATTCCTTTCCAGTTTAACGGCAATGATATTCTCTTTTATTTTCTGCAATAAACGGGCGAGCTTGTTGTCTGCTCTTTCATCGAACATATTCAGCGCCAGCTGCTGGGTAATGGTACTGCCGCCTCCTTCTTTACCCATGAAGAAAATAGCGCGGGCCAGGGAGCGGCCATCGATACCTGAGTGATCGTAAAAGCGTTCATCTTCGGTGGCTACCAGCGCATCTACCACATGTTTTGAAATGTCTTTATACTGCACAAAGCTGCGGTTCCCTTTTTCTTTGTAATATTTCCCCAACATGGTGCCATCGTCCCCATAGACTTCACTGGCCAGGGTAATGGAGGGGTTTTCCAACTGGGCCAATGAAGGCATTTTTCCAAAAATGCCGAAGCTTATAAGGGTGATAAACAACACAACTACCAGGAATCCAATAAGAAATATTTTCCAGAATATTTTAATTGCGCGCGTCATAGTTGGGAGTTTTGTAAAACCGGGTTTAACCGACCGGGATTTTACGAATTGCAAAAATCATGCTTTATAGCGGATAAAAACTCAGAACGGCTACGAAAGTATTCTTAATAATTGTAAGGCTCAAGGCACAAAACGCAGGGCACCCGATGAAAGTGAGCAAGGCTCAAGACACAAGGCACGGGAGGAAAGGTCAAAAGAAATGAGTTGTATCTCACTATCAATGAGTTAAAAAAGGATTGCTGTTAATCTGTTAGATCCTGCGCCCTGGCTCACGGGTCTGTACTTTGTTATTAGAACCGGATTAGAATTTACCGGGATAATTATCTGACAGAAATTTTTTGAGGGCATTTACATCCTTTGTGTTCATCAATACCTGCAGATTGTTATCGGTAATGATCACAAAAGAATATTTGGCAGCAGGCAGCCAGGGAACGATCTCGGTAGCTGCCAGTTTACGCGTTTTATCGATGTACGTGATGGCCTCGTTGGCATTGGGGAATGAACCGATCATCACGAGTTTGATGTCATCGCTGATCGTTTGGTTGATCACTGAAAATCCTTTGGCTGAATATTGTTCGCGGTTATAACGGGTGAACGCGTTGCGGGCTTCATTCACATAGACCGGGTCAACTTTATCAAGCACAATGCCTACATAATGCGGAATTGCTGTATTGTTTGTGAGCACCAGTGGTTTGGGCGCTTCCACTTTCGCAGCCACCGAATCTTTTTTCGCCGGGGGCGGCGCTGCATGTGTAACAGGCGGTTTTGCCGGGGTAACCGGTCTGTCTGTTTTTGCAACATCGGGTTGCTGTTGTTGCGTTACAGGCCCCGTAGCAGGCTGCTGCGGTTTGAGATCTTTGGCGGCCGGCGGCTGTTGATCCGCTTTGGCAACAGTTTGCTGCTGTTGCTGCTGTGGTTCGGGTTTGGCAGCAACCGGCTGCTGGGTTGAGACTGGCTGTTGTGTTACAGCGGGTTGTTGCACAGTTACAGGTTGCTGTTGGGCAACGGGTGGCGGCGTTACAACGGCAACCGGCTCTGCGGTGCCGGTGCTGTCTTCTACCGGGCGCTCAATTTGCAGATTCGTAAGGTAATCTTCTATCTGCTTACGACGGCTCAATACATCGATCAATGCACGCGCCTTTGCCGACATGGGTGAATTCGGGAAGAGGCGGGCAATATGCTGCAATGATTTGGTAGCAGAATCGTCCTGGCGTTGTTTGATGTAATATACAGACTGAATATACAGCAACTGGGGTGTCCAGTAATTTTGCTGGTACATGCTATCGGCAATTCTCTTTTGCGCCTGCGCTTCTTCGAAATTGCCTTCAATGTATAAGTTGTAGATATTGTCGTACCGGCGGGTCATTTCCAGTTTGGCACTACTGTCTGGAGAAATGCCATTGGGGTTTGACACCACTTTTTCAAAGCTGGTGCCGGGGTATTTCTGTTTCAGCTCATTCTGTGCAGCTGTCGCTTTTGCCACATCGCCTGTTTTAGTATAGCAATAGGCAAGGAGGAAGAGGGCCTCAGGCCGGTGTTTGGTGTTGGGAAAACGGTTAAGTAAAACCTCAAGCGTATCAATGGTAGAGGTATAATCCTCCAGCCCCTCGAGATAGGTTTTTCCTAAATAGAACTGTGCATTTTCAATGGAATCATTGGAAGCGGTCATTTGGGCCGGTGTAAGCGGCACCGTCTTCAGCAATTCATCATAGGTAAGCGGACCAGCCGGTGCGTTCGTGCCGCCTTCCTGTACTTCGTCGACATTACCAGGTGTGATAGGTCCCGATTGTTTGATAGCAGCCATCCTTTGCCAGTTGTCTACGTTCGGGCGATTGCCCCACTGCCCTTTGAATTCCGTATATCCTTTCGCTTTCAGCGCATTGTTATAGAAATACCATTCGCCTTTGGCATTGCTGCTGAACATGTCGGTGGGACCACTGTTATCATTGAACGATAACGGTCCGCCGGAAACTTCGCCAGCGCCTCCCTCATCTTTCAGTCCCTGGGTCTTACGCAACTGTTTTACCAGCTTTTTTAAATAAGCCTCGCGCTCTTCTTCAGGCATGGCGGCTATATGTTGCAGGCTGTCTTCGCGGTGAATGGTGTTTTGATAGGCTACGATCCTGGCCAGGGTTGCTTTTAACTTACTTAGTTTGGCAGGGTCGGCCATATCGGGACCAACGTTGGCGATGCTGTCGTAAAACCGTTTTGCATCGGCATAGTTCTTTTCCTTAAACGACAGTTCGGCCAGCAGCAGGAAAGCTCTGGGCCGAACGCCCGGATCTTCACCCGGCGAAGCAGTTGCTTTCAATAACAGCGCTTTGGCGCCGGGAATATTATTCCGTTCAAGTTCCATTTCAGCCGCAGCATATAATATGATGTCGCGGTAAGATGCATAACGGTCTTTACGCGACATTTTTACCAGTTCATTAATATTTTCCTGGATGATTTTGTCGTCTCCTTTTTGTTGCCTGATGGCATTCAGACGGGCATACACTTCCATTACCGGGTTCAGCGTATGGCTAACCGCTTTTTCAAAAAAGGTAGTGGCTTCTGCTGTTTTACCTGCTTTTTCATACAACTGGCCGATGAGGTATTCCCACCGGGCGCGTTCTTCGTGGCTTGCAGCATTATCCAGGGCCAGGTTCAAATAATAAGCGGCGCTGTCGTACATGTCCTGTTTATAAAACCACAGGGCCTGCATTTCGTGCAAATCCGTTTTTAACCGCGCCGGAAAGTTCGGGTCGTTCTTTAAAGTTTCGATCATGCCGGCCGCTTCGGGCAGTTCATCTTTTGCCAGGTAGGTCCTGATCTGCCAGATGAAGGATTCATTGCGGCTGGGCGGCCGGGACCATGCTTTTTTCAGCAGGCTGGTATTCTCTTTGGTGGAAATGGTGAAAGCGCTGCCGCCCTCATCTTTATTGGCATTGGAACCGATCGGTTTATCGTAGCCGTCTTTTTCCTTGGGAGAAAAAGCGTAGTTGATGTATTGAAAACTGAGATAGGCAGAGTCGAGCGTATTCTTGAAATAGTAAGCCTGGCCCATGAGCATATACAGGTTATCGACCCAGCTGTTGCGCAGGTCGTGTAACAGTATGCCGGCGTTGGCTTTATAAATGACCGAATCGAGCTCTGTTTTGTCTCTTGCGGTTACTTCGAGGCTGTAATTGTAAAAAGAAAGCAGGCGGGCATAATCGTCTTTATGCTGGGCTTTGGCGCGGGCAATTACATCGGCCAGTTTTTTATAAGCGTTGTAATGATAATTGAACTTGGTGGTGCCGTTCTGGGTAAAGCGGCGTACTACGTGAAACTTTCTGTTCTCCGTTTTTTCAGAGGCCAGCTTGCGGTTTTCAAACTTTTGAGGCTTTTTCAGGTCAAAAGAAAGCGTAGGCTGCGCGTACAATTTCGGCAGCGAAAAAATTAAAAGAATAATTAATGCAAGTGTCCTCGTCAATACCTTTGAATTTCTACCACAAACTAAAATCTTATTAACTGATTTTCAAGAAAAATATTTTGTAAGTACGTTAATTTTTATACTCGTGACCATTCATTAAAATAACTTATTACCTTTAGCGTTTTGAAACTCTCTCTATGGCTAAATTCGATGCCCAATCTACCCTGAAGCGCTTGCAGAACCGGTACCGACTGGTAGTGATGAACGATGATACTTACGAAGAGGTTGTGACGTTTAAATTATCCAGACTGAGTGTTTACATCACACTTAGCACCATTTTTGTGTTGCTGACTGGTTTAACGGTAGCACTTATCGTGTTCACGCCGTTGCGTATGTACATACCTGGATATGGAGATGTTAACACCATGCGTGAGTTGCGGGAACTGAAAGTGCGAACTGATTCGCTGGAGCAGGCGATGCAGTATAAGGATAAGTATCTGGATAACGTTAAAAGTGTGTTACAGGGGAATGTCGGCGTAAAATTAGACACTACCACGCTTTCCATTCCTCAGCCGGAAAATATTGAAGAATAAATCTAACCATATCGTATGTTCAATCAAAAATCCAAATCCGAATCAACAGGCGATGTATCTGCACCCGGAACAGGAGCCGCCACAATTATTGCTGCCGGAACCGTATTAAAAGGCGATATTTCAAGCAATGGCGATATCCGCATCGATGGTTCGCTGCAGGGCAACATCCAGTGCCAGGCTAAAGTAGTAATTGGCTCCAATGGTTCAGTGGAAGGCGATATTTCGGGCCAGCAGGCCGATATCATGGGCAAAGTATCAGGCACCATTAAAGTGAAAGAGTTGTTGCAATTAAAAGGCGGCAGTTTTGTAAACGGGAATTTATATGCAGGTAAACTGCAGATAGAACCCAGCGCCAATTTCAATGGTCAGTGCCATATGACCACAGCAACCAATGGTCAGGTAAATGAAGTGATTGCTGATAAAAAGAGCAAAAAAGCTTCAGAGCCTGTAGTGGAATAGACCTGGTCAGGCCCCCTATGTACTTGTTGAACGCTCCCTATTCGATAACCTATTGTTACCGGAGGAGGATTCTATTTGTTACAAATTTCATGGTACAAGTTACAAGGCATAAATTACTATCATAAGTTACCGGTTGCCGGTTCCCAGTTACCGGTTGCCGGTTTTCCAATATCCCAGATGCTGCTTTAATAGTCGGCAATCGGCTTATGCGGTATTTCTTACATTCACGCGTAATTCCTACCTCATACTTCCGCCTCTTACCTTTATTTGCTGCCTTTACCTTATTAACTGCATGAACATCATTAACTATTAACTCGTCAACTCGTTATCCCTATCCACTTTTCAACTTTCTGGTCTACCTTTGCCCTCCATTTTAAAAAACAATGACAAATAATTCGGTTTCGAGGTCTTTTCGTCCGCTGATCCTCCTTTTTGTAATCACTACAGCGCTGTTTTTGACCAACCGGGCGTGGTTTAACCAACGGGACGTAAATGTAGATGTGCTGATCATCGGTAACCTGACCCTTTTTGCCGCCACGGCGGTATCTTTTTTCCTGTTCTCCCGCTCGCTGGGGTCAAAAAATCCGCAGGCTATTGTACGCACGGTCTATGGTGGTGTTTTTTCAAAAATGATGATTTGCCTGGTGGCTGTATTTATTTATATTAGCATTGCAGGCAAAGGAGTTAATAAAGCGGGCATTTTCGGCTGTATGTTCCTGTACCTGCTATATACTACCATTGAAGTGGTTATTCTGATGAAATTGAGCAAGCAAAAAAAGAATGTCTAAGCAGCAGGCGCCATTAGAATATCTTAGTAAATACATTCCTGTAACGGCCGTTCCCCGGATACTGGAATATCTACATCAGTACAGGGTTCATTTAACCATCACCCGCGAACGAAAATCAGTGCTGGGCGATTACCGCCACGCCACTACCGACAAGAATCACCGCATAAGTGTAAACGGAAATCTAAATCCTTACGCTTTCCTCATTACGTTGATCCATGAACTGGCTCACCTGGTCACCTTTATGCAATTCGGACATCGTGTAGCGCCGCATGGCCGGGAATGGAAGAATTGCTACGCGCTCATGTTGAAGGATTTTATGGGCAGGGAGATCTTTCCGCCACTGGTTGAGCAGGCGCTTAAACAAACGATGCACGATCTGCCGGCCAGCAGCTGCGCCGACGAGGGATTGATGCGGGTATTGAAAAAGTTTGACCGCGATAATGGATTGGTAATGGTTGAACAACTGCCCGAAGGCCAGTTGTTCGATATTGGCGAAGGCCGCATTTTTAAAAAAGGAAAGAAACTGCGCAAGCGCTTCCAGTGTCTTGAGGTGGATACAGGAAAGCTGTATTTGTTTAGTCCGATTTATGAAGTGAAAGCATGTTAGAATTTATGGTTTGTGGTTTGTAGTTTGTGGTTTGCGGTTTGTGCTTGCTCTTATGACAGTGACCCGGCAAAGTTCGAGCATAATCCTTATTAAAAAGAGTGCGGTAATCCGGAATTAATGAACCAAAAACAATAAACTATAAACTTTTCAGCATCCAGATCCCACAGCCGAAGTGCCCTGTGTTCCCCATAGGGCCATCCAGGTATTTAAATCCGAATTTTTCATATACCGACATAGCCTTTCTTAATTCGGACATCGTTTCAATATACACTTTACGGTAACCGGCTTCGCGGGCAAACTGCAGCGCTTTTTCTATCAGCATTTTTCCAATGCCTTGGCCGCGGGCGGCAGGCGACAAATACATCTTCACCAGCTCGCAGGTATCAGCCGGCAGGCCTGGTGATGGATAAATGCCGGCACCACCAATGAGCACACCATCGACTTCAGCAATATAGTAAATGCTGCCCTGCTGCCTGAACAGTTCGTATAACGCATCGGTGCTTGCGTCGTAATAAACGGTGCCCGGCTTGTTGGCGCCGAATTCAGTTAATGCATTGCGAATGATAACGGCCAATGCCTGATTATCGGCCGGTTGAATGGTTCTGATGGTAACAGTTGACATATCACGAAGGTACGATAATGGTACATGTCACCTGGTATCCCGATGGCTGCCGGGTATAATAGCTATTTGTATGGGTAAGGATCAACAACGGTAAGTAAGCGCTGAGATCGGATATACAATGAGGAAAGTAGTATATACGGATCGAGATCAATGACAGAACTTTGTAACGGAGAACAGCTAGGTGCAGGTCAGTAACTATGCGAGCAGGGCCATCAGACTGTAAATGATCACATAGGTTACAAAGATGAAGCCGAAGAAGAGTCGTACGGGATTTTTCATTTGCTACAGATTAATCAGGTTAACGAATGGTTTGATAATTTATTTGACAAAATTCTAGCCAAAAGCAAGTTTTTCCACAGGAGGGATGTACTTAATTTTATAATTACAGAAAATACGGTTGGTTGTTCGTAACAACACGAGCTCGCTGATAGAGGTTAGTTGAAGACTGTTATGAAAACACCTGGCTGAATCGATACCTCACTATAAACAGCAGTAGCATGCGTGTTCTCTTAAACAAATGAATGTAAACAAAGATGCAGGCTGCTTACAAGTTTGATGAGATAATGAGAGCAATTAGATATCCCCGATATAATGGATTGCCGTTAGTAAATGAATGATCTATGCGGTTCGTAAATGTACGATTTACTGTTTTTGCGAAAAATACGAAGCATAAAGGTTTCATCGTAGTCGATCCTAAAATAATCGCAGAGATCATTAACTTAATATTATCAGATGCTTCCTAATTTAAAGAAATAGTTACATATTTATACCGGCTATGACGGTTTAATCCTTTTAGCTACATTTGCACATCCAACGATCAATGAGAACCGAAAACAGAAATATATATAACAATACCCAACCTGTGAAGACCGGCAAAGCTGAGGTATATACTATTACTAACGATATTGCCCGCCTGGTGAAGGTGGGTTTTTTATTGAGCATACCCGTTAGTATATCAGTTCTTTAGAAAGTAAAGTGTCACGTAAGGGTATAACCCTAGATGCAAATAAGTTAACCCAGGAGATGAGCGAATAAGTGATGATTAAATGTTAAAAGTGCCAATAATGTTTCGATCTTTACACCGTCAAACAATAAGACATTAAAAGTATCCAACGTCCTAAAGAAAAACCAGATCCAAAAATCCAGAAGAAAAACTAAACCAACATCCAACGATCCAAAGAAAAACCAGGTCCAGAAATCCAGGAAAAACCAAGGTCCAAAATCCGTAAGAAAAACCAACGTCCGATGTCCGAAAAACCGAACCGTATTCCTGTGTAAAACGATCCAAAACGTCCAAAGTCCGAAAGAAAAACCAGGTCCACCGTCCCATTGAAAAACCAGAAAAGATCCAAGAGTCCTTTTGAAAACTGATCCAGTAATCCTTTGAAAACAGAAACCGTCTCTCAAAAAAAGTTGTCCCCGCTTTCCGTTGCGGGGACATTTGTTTTTATAAGCCTCCGTCATAAGACCTGCTTCAGATCAACAATTTTGCCGATAGCCGGTAATTGTGTTGAGTGGTTTTTATCGAATCCGTTCAATATGTTAACTTGTAAACGAATCATGCGGCCAGTACTTATTATATGGCTAATTATAGCGTTGGTATTTGATGCTGCAGCCCAGTTGCCCCGTTCAACTGAAGGCCAGTTCCAATATTATGGCGAGATCATCACCGACAATACAGCCAATGCCATAGAAAGGGCCAAATCCTTCTTTAACCAGCCATTCCTTATACATTGGGACACTGTAGCACGCAGCGAACAGCCGGCCAACCTGGTGGTATCAGGTAAAGGGTATATTAATGTAAAAGCGAAACTGCGTGGCCTGGCCACTCCATCCTACGTACCCGTGGGCCTGCAGATGAGTATTGAAATTAAGGAAGGTCATTACCGGTACATCATCAATCATTTTGAAGTTATTGATAAAGAAGGCCGGCCGCAATATCCGCTGGAAGATAAGCCCGAATCAGTAAAATCACTCGTGTACTATCAACTGCTGCAGAACACCCATAAACGGGTAAGTTTTGTCATTGGCTGGCTGAAGAAGTATATGAAGGGGGAGGAATAATATGCTAATGTGCTAATGTGATAATTAGCTAATTTGATAATGTGATAATGGAATACAGTCGCCGGTTTCCGGTTCACGATTTCAGGTTACAAGTTACATGTTCCAGGTTGCACGGTCACCGTGTATGCGGTAACCGGTTAAGCAATCGCGAAGCAACCCTTAATTTTGGTCAGTAGTTCAAAACCAGTTTACACCTCGCCGCTTTTCAAGTTACAAGTTACAGTTACACGGTTTACGGTTTCTTGTCATAAGCAGCTTTTACTAATAGCATCTTGAATGATAGTTTGGGGGCACATATTTCGGGCCTCTGTAACCTGCACCTTGTAACATGTAACCACAAAAAAATCCCCACTTCGAATGAAATGGGGACTATCTTATAAGTAAGTTCTGCTTTGTAATTAAGCAACTGCTTTATTCACCAGTGCAGCAGCTTCGCTTAACAGGATGGCTGATTGTACTTTCAATCCGCTTTCCTCGATCAGTTTTTTAGCCTCTTCTGCATTGGTTCCCTGTAAACGTACAATGATGGGAACGGTAATATTGCCGATTGATTTATAGGCATCGATCACACCTTGTGCAACCCGGTCGCAACGTACGATACCACCAAAGATATTGATGAGGATCGCTTTCACTTTCGGGTCTTTTAAAATGATGCGGAAACCAGCTTCAACCGTAGTAGCGTTGGCAGTACCTCCTACGTCAAGGAAGTTGGCAGGTTCACCGCCGCTCAGTTTGATCATATCCATGGTGGCCATGGCCAAACCGGCGCCATTCACCATACAGCCTACGTTACCATCGAGTTTCACGAAATTCAAGTTGTATTTACCGGCTTCTACCTCTGTAGGATCTTCTTCGCTGATATCGCGCAATGCTTCCAGCTCGGGATGACGCATCAAGGCGTTGTCATCGAGGTTCATTTTACAGTCAACGGCAATGATCTTTTCGTCAGCTGTTTTGAACAGGGGGTTGATCTCGAGCATAGCGCAATCCAGACCTACGTATGCATTATATAAGTTGATTACGAACTTTACGCAATTTTTGAAAGCTTCTCCTTTCAAACCCAGGTTAAAGGCTATTTTACGAGCCTGGAAGGGTTGCAGGCCACCACTGGGGTGAACCCACTCCTTGAAGATCTTGTCGGGCGTGTTGTGGGCTACTTCTTCAATGTCCATACCGCCTTCGGTGCTGTACATGATCACGTTTTGCCCTTTTGAACGATCGAGCAGGATAGATAAATAAAACTCTTTTACCGGGTTAGGACCAGGATAATAAACGTCCTGGGCAACCAGTACTTTGTTTACTACTTTACCTGCCGCGCCGGTTTGAATGGTGACCAGCGTGCCACCCAGTATATTGGAAGCGATTGTTTTAATTTCTTCGGCACTTTTCCCTACTGCCACACCGCGTTGTTCGGTGCCCTGAATTTTGCCCTTTCCGCGACCACCTGCATGTATTTGAGCTTTTACAACCGCGAAGTTGTTGCCAAACTGAACTTTTAAATTCTTATATGCTTCTTCGGCCGCGTCGGCTCTGTCAACCGGTATTCCTTCCTGCACCGGTACATTGTATTTTTTCAATAATTCCTTTGCCTGGTATTCGTGAAGATTCATGCCGTAAAAAATTTTGGCGAAAATAAGCAAAAATCATGTTACCTGTTACCTGTTTCCCGTTACCGGGGCATCCTATTTACGGGAACGATTGCGGGAATGTCGATTGTGACAGGTTTCAGGTTGCAAGTTACAGGGAAACCCAAATACCGCCTACCAGTTGTAAGTCCTGCAACCTGTAACTTGTAACCTGTAACCTGCATTTCTTATATTTGCACGCATTTTCAACCAGCAATCACACCAATATTATTAATCAGTTATGCCCGGAATACTCCAGCAATTACAAGAAACCACTTCCTTTATTAAAAGCATATATCCCCATACACCACAGGTGGGCATTGTTCTGGGGAGTGGGCTGGGAAATTTTGCGCAGGAAATTCAGGTAGAGAAAGAAATTTCATACGAGGCCATTCCGCATTTTCCGGTTTCTACTGTTGAAGGCCATCATGGCAAACTGATTTTTGGCGAACTGAACGGCAAAAAAGTGGTGGTAATGGCCGGCCGGTTTCACTTTTACGAAGGTTATACGCCTGACCAGGTGGTGTATCCTATAAGGGTAATGAAGCTGCTGGGCATTGGCCATTTGCTGTTATCCAATGCCGCCGGCGGGGTAAACCCGGCTTTTAAAGTGGGCGATCTGATGGTCATCACTGACCATATCAGTTTAAGCACCATCAACCCGCTGATCGGAAAAAATCATTCAGAGCTGGGGCCGCGTTTCCCTGATATGAGTGAGCCGTATTCAAAAGAGCTGATCAAAAAAGTAAGAAATATTGCAGCTGCTGCCAACATAAAATTGCAGGAAGGCGTTTATTTCGGGGTTACTGGTCCAACATTTGAAACCAGGGCTGAATATAAGCTGATCCACCGGCTGGGCGGAGATGCTGTGGGCATGAGTACGGTGCAGGAAGTGATCGTGGCCATACATATGGGACTACCGGTATTTGCTATCAGCGTGATCACCGATATTGGTATAAGAGAAGAAGATAATATTATAACGCACGAAGAGGTGTTACTGGCAGCGAAAGAAGCTGAACCCAAGCTTACCATTATTTTTAAAGAACTGGTAGCTAACCTGTAAATCCTGCTGCCGAGCTTTGACCAGTAGATATACAATTAACTTTCCTATAACCGGTAACGGTTTATTAATTATTAATTTGTCGCCTTGTTTAATAATCGCTCATACTTGTTAAGGATCCGGAACATATTTTTTGTGCCCCTCTTATTAATCACCGGCTTTGTGCATTCTGCCAATGCGCAGGACGATCTGCTTCGCAGAGCCCAGGGCCGTTTCAGCGGAATGACGATGGGGCAGGGTGGGGGCGATTCCATTGCCCACCGTACCGGCCTGGAAGATTCAATCACTATCCATTTCCGTTATCTCGATACGAGCAGGATGCAGAATTTTGATTCTGTGTTATTCGATTTCAATAAAAAGATAGATTTGCCCTGGTATCATATTACGCTGGGCAATTTAGGGAATGCTTCCCGCAGCCTGTTGTATGAGCCCATTATGAAAGCAGGCTGGGATCATGGGTTTCATGCATACGATGTTTATAATTTTACGGCGAGTGATGCCCGCTTCTACAATACCACCCGGCCATACGCTGAACTGAACTATGTGCTCGGCTCGCGGTCTGAACAATATATCAGGCTGATGCATACGCAGAACCTGAAGCCTAACTGGAATATGTCATTTGAATACCGGTTGATCAATTCCCCCGGCTTTTTTCAGAATCAGAATACCAATCATAATAACTACCGGTTTACATCCTGGTACCAGTCAAAGAATAAACGTTACCAGAACTTCATTGTTATTGTTGGGAACAAACTGCAATCGGGCGAAAATGGTGGTATTGTAAACGATGGCTACCTGGAAGACAGTGTCGGCGGCGCTTTTGATGAGCGTTCGAATATTCCTACCAAGCTGGGCCCCGATCAGCCGGGCAGCCGCAATTTCTTCAGCACCAGTATTGCAACAGGTACTTTTCATACCAATGCCACTTATATGATGCGGCAGCAGTACGACTTGGGACAAAAGGACTCGATGGTCGTAAACGATACGACAGTTGTTCCGTTATTTTATCCCCGTGTTCGCCTGGAACATACCATCGCGTTGAATACCTATCACAACCGTTTCCGGGATACTTATGCCGATAGTGTATATTATGACAGCCTGTACTCCATCAAGCTGGATACGGCCAGGCAGGAATATTTTTTAAGAGAACACTGGCGTGAGCTCACGAATGATTTTTCTATTTACACCTTCCCCGATGCCAAGAACGCACAACAATTCCTGAAGCTGGGCGCTTCTTTTCAAAGCCTGAAAGGAACCTTTGACTCGAATTACGTTAATATAGATAACCGCGATTATCATAACTTCTTTGTGCATGGTGAATACCGTAACCGCACCAGGAACCAGAAATGGGATATTGAGGCCCTGGGTAATTTTTATGTGACGGGGTTGAATGCCGGTGATTATAATGCTTATGTGAGCCTGCGGCGCCTCATCAGCCGGCAGATCGGCTACCTGGAAGTTGGTTTTCAAAACACGAACCGCACACCTTCCTTTGTGTTCAATCCTATCAGCAGCTTTTACCTCGATACCGTTTCCAACGACTTCAATAAGGAAAATACTTCTGTTCTTTTTGGCACATTCGAACAACCCAAATTAAGGCTGAAGTTGACCGGCCGCTATTACCTTACTACAAATTATACTTATTTCACTAATTATTTCCAGGCGGCCCAGGCTTCTACCTTATTCAATGTGTTGCAGGTGTCGGCCGAAAAGATCTTCAGGATCGGTGGAAACTGGAACTGGAAAACATGGGTAGTATTACAGCAACGGGTAGGCGATGGTCCTGTGAACGTGCCCCTGATCTCAACCCGCAATCAGATTGGGTATGATGGAACGCTTGGTTTTAAGAACCTGCGCATCAGCTTTGGCGGTGAAATGCGTTATTTCACGCCTTACAAGGCGCCGCAATATTCACCATTAAACGGGCAATATTTCTACCAGGACTTAACGACTGTGAAGTTGCAAATGCCCGATATCAGCGCCTACCTGCACTTCCGCATCAAAAGCTTTAGTGCCTATGTACGCGCTGAAAATCTGAACTCAATCAAATTTCCCCAGGGCGGATTTACCAATAACAATGTGCCAACGATCAATTATCCTTATCCTGGTTTACAGATCAGGGTAGGTATCTTCTGGAGTTTCGTAAACTAGGGAGTTACTGCTGGTTCGTGGGAACCTGCTTTCTTTCCCTGCAATTGTTTACGATATCGGCTTAAAATTATGCTCGTCCAGCTACCGATCAATACGCCGGGTAAGATCCAGAGTAACCAGCTCAGCGACCCGATCTGCACATTTACTACTATAAAAGCTGTTACGGTAGCGGCAAAAGCGCCACCCATTCTGCTTCCATGGGTGAAGAACCAATGTGATCTGCCGCTGGGGCGTTTGAAAAAATGCCTGATGTCCTTCCAGCCGCTTAACAAACAAAAAGTACCAAAGGTCAGCGGCACGCTTCCCCACATGCCCCGTTGGGTGAACCACACATAGCTGAACGCAATGAGTGCTATTCCCGCTACAATGCCCGTTACACTGATGATCCAGTCGAGCACTGCAGGCTGCTGTTGCAAATGCAGTTTTTTAAGATATAGAGCCCTATAGCCTGAACAGGCGAGGTAATAACTGAAGAAGCCCACCATGAACAGGAAAGGAATGTTCCTGGCGATGGATATACATGTAGCAGTGATAAAAACGCCGGTCATGCCATAAAAGAACAGCTTTCCGGTAAGCCGGTGCTGGCGGGCGCCCTTCTTGTTCAACATTGAAAAAAGGCCGCAGGCCAGGGACAGAAAACCGCTGATGATGTGCAGCACGAGCATGATCTTTAACAGGCTGGTCATAATTTGTTGTTTTTTGTGAAACCGGCAGAACGCTGGTTGTTTCACAAAAATGCCTGTCTGTCAGGGCCTTTTCCAAATGCATGGGACGAAATGCAACCCCCCAACCCCTAAAGGGGGCGAATTGCATGGCTGCGGCCGGGCTTAGGGGCCAATTGCCGTTGCCGGGTTTCAAAAGTCAGCCTTTTGCGCTTTGGGAACATGCTTGAAATGTTAGTCCTGCCTTAAAGCTTTTGCCCTGCTGAGCGATTGATGCGGGCGGGTGATAAGCGCTCAGCCAATTCTTTATTCAGATTCCGGGAAACTGGAATGAGCTCTTGTACGCCCGTCAACTGCAGTTTATACCCCTGGGCATTACCGCTCACATGTTCTACCATGTCCAGGTTAACAATGTAGGCGCGGTGGCAGCGGAAAAATTCGGGGAATGGCGACAGGGTGTCTTCTGCCTTTCGCAAGGTTTTGCGTAACAGCTGCGAGACGGGCCGATCGTCTTTTATATAATGGATCCGCACATAATTGTCTGCCGAACTAATGTACCGGATATCGTTGGCGGGAATGACGAATTGCTCTTTGCCATTCTCGCTGGTAAAAACAATAGTCTCCGGCACTGAAAATAGCGGTGTGGTGGCCTGCGGCAGATTTTCCGGTTGCTTCAGTTGTTCTTCGAGGCGGGAAGCGCCGGCCTGGTATTTTTTTAGCAGCCGCTGTTGTTTTAATAAAACATTCAGTGCGAGGGGAAAAATACCTACCACGAACGTTATCCATAAAAAGCTGAACAGGTTCTGAGCCGATAATGGCGACCGGTACAACCAGTGGGTCAACAGCCAGTTGCCAATGGCAATGGGGATAAGATGCCAGCACATATGCAACAGCTCTTTGCCCACTGTCCATTTTTCTTCGCGGTAAATGGCTGGTAAAAGCCAGGGCAGCAGAAAGGTGTTGACTGTTGTACAGATAAAAGTGACCAGCGCATATAAGGCGGCGTGAAGTAACAGGGTGGGGGTATTCAGCTCATCAATACCAAAAGGTTGTAACAGCACCAGGATCAGGTACACCACCAGCGCTGCGTAAAAAGTATACCGGAACGATTTACGCGAGGGTGTATCTAAAGGAAACGGTCGGTTAAATACCATAGAACAATCTTGATGGGAAGGTAAAGATACACTTATACTTATCAACAATCATTGTAATACCATGTTCGATAATAAGTTGTTAGGGCCTTAACCGAGGTTAAAAAATGATTATTGGGGTGTGAATTGCCGGGCTGTTTTGTACATTTGGGCCGTGAAAAAGACCGTTGCCATATTTTTCATGAGTATTTATATGCTGTCGTTCTCAGAACTGCATCAGTTTCTGCGTATGCCGGTATTGATACAACATTTCGTAGAGCACCGGCAACAGGACCCGAAGATTTCCCTGCTGGCTTTTTTGAACGAGCACTACATTCACCAATATATACATGATGAGGATTACCAGCGCGACCAGCAATTGCCCTTCCGGCATACTGACTGTAGCGTAACCTACACGAGCGTATGTTGTGAATGTCCGGCTACTACCGCGATCGAATGTACGGTAAGAAGCACCGAAACAAAGAACGAGTTTATTCTGCATAATGAAGATAATCACTCCTTACTGGCAGTAGCAGATATCTTTCAACCTCCCCGCGGCGCTTAATAAAAATCATCGACAACTTTTCAGACATAACTGGTTATAGTATACCAGGTATGGCTGTGGTGTATGCTACACCCTGCATTTTTTTAAAGTAAGTCTGTCAAAACACCGGTAATGACGTTCATGCGTACGATCGCCTGGCGATCGCATGAGCCATGTTGAGGTTCGCCTGCGAGCGAATAACCAGGATGCGAGGTATCGCCGCTGCGGCGAAGCGTTCACGTCTGCCGTTTGACGATTTGTACCTGAACTAAAAGTATTTCATGATCCATTCCATTATCCGTTTTTCAATAAAGAATAAACTGGTGATCGGTTTATTTGTGCTGGCGCTTATTTTATGGGGTAGTTATTCGGTAACCCGGCTGCCCGTGGATGCCGTGCCTGATATCACCGATAACCAGGTGCAGGTGATCACAACCTCACCCTCATTGGGCGCGCCCGATGTAGAGCGGTTGATCACCTTTCCCATTGAACAGGCCAACAGCACTATTCCCGGCCTCAAAAAGATCAGGAGTTTTTCGCGTTTTGGATTATCTGTTGTGACCATTGTATTTGAAGAGGATGTAGATGTTTACTGGGCCCGTCAGCAGATCGCAGAACGGTTGCAGCAGGTGCAAAGCCAGATACCTGTTAATTTGGGTAAACCCGAAATGGGACCTATAACAACAGGGCTGGGCGAAATTTACCAGTACGTTGTGCGGGCAAAAAAAGGGTATGAGCAAAAGTATGACGCCATGCAATTGCGAACGATCCAGGACTGGATCATTCGGCGCCAGCTGTTAGGCACGCCGGGCGTAGCAGATGTGGCCAGTTTTGGCGGCTTGCTGAAACAATACGAGATCGCAGTGAATACGTCGCGGTTGAAATCGTATAACCTTACTATAGATGATGTATTCACTGCACTGGAAAAAAATAACCAGAACACGGGCGGCGCCTATATTGAAAAAGGGCCTACGGTGCTGTTCATCCGGAGCGAGGGCCTTATAGCCAATGAACAGGATATTGGCAATATTGTGGTGAAAATGACCGAGGCGGGCATTCCCGTCCTGATGCGGGATGTAGCCAACATCCGCATGGGCAGTGCTACCCGGTACGGCGCCATGACGTATAACGATAAAGGCGAAGTTGCCGGTGCGGTGGTCATGATGCTGAAAGGTGAGAATTCCTCTGCAGTTATCAGGCGGGTGAAAGAAAAAGTAGCGAAGATCCAGGAAACATTACCGGAAGGCGTGGTAGTGGAACCTTTTCTCGACCGTACCAAGATGGTGAACAATGCCATTGGTACTGTGCAAACCAATTTGATCGAAGGCGCCCTCATTGTCGTGTTTGTGCTGGTGATCTTCCTCGGTAACCTGCGGGCCGGGCTTGTAGTGGCTTCGGTTATTCCTTTATCGATGCTGTTTGCCATTATATTGATGAATGTATTCGGCGTGAGCGGCAACCTAATGAGCCTTGGCGCTATCGACTTTGGATTGATAGTAGATGGCGCCGTGATCATTGTAGAAGCGGTGATGCACCGGTTACATCATTCCAAACATTTCTCACCGGTGAAGCGGCTTAGCCAAAACGCTATGGATGAAGAAGTGCAGCACAGCGCCTCCAAAATGATGAATGCGGCCATCTTCGGCCAGATCATCATCCTCGTGGTTTATCTGCCTATTTATTCTTTACAGGGCATTGAAGGTAAAATGTTTAAGCCCATGGCGCAAACGGTCACCTTTGCTTTGCTGGGCGCTTTCCTGTTATCGTTTACGTATGTGCCCATGATGACCGCTCTTTTCCTTAGCAAAAAGCTGTCGCACAAAAAGACCTTCAGTGACCGCATGATGGAGCAGTTGGAAAAAATCTACCGGCGGGTGCTCGAGACCATGCTGCGTTTCCCGAAAACAATTGTCGCCTCGAGTATCATATTATTTGCTGTCAGCATTTTTGTGTTCACCCGCCTGGGTGGCGAATTTATTCCTGAACTGGAAGAAGGTGATTTTGCCGTAGAAACGCGGATGCTTACTGGCAGTAATATCAGCTCCTCTGTAAATACCTTACTACAGGCGTCACATATTTTAAAAAGCCGTTTTCCTGAAGTGGTGAAAGTAGTTGGTAAGAATGGTAACAGTGAAATCCCAACCGATCCAATGCCCATGGAAGCCAGCGACCTCATGGTGATACTGAAAGCAAAAAAAGAATGGACCAGCGCCGGCAGCTTCGATGAGCTGGCGGAAAAAATGCAGGCCGCCTTACAGGAGATCCCGGGTGCTACTTTCGGTTTTATGTACCCGGTGCAAATGCGGTTCAATGAATTGATCAGTGGCGCCCGGCAGGATGTGGTATGTAAAATATTTGGCGAAGACCTGGATACGCTGGCGCAATATGCCAACAGGATAGGAGCGATCGTCAATAACATAGAGGGAGCTACCGATCTGTATATAGAAACGGTGACCGGCACACCGCAAATACTGGTGAGTTACAACCGAACGGCCATTGCGCATTACGGATTGAATATTGAAGATATTAATCGCGTGCTTAATACGGCTTTTGCCGGCCAAAGCGCCGGCCTGGTATATGAAGGCGAAAGGCGTTTTGACCTGGTCGTGCGACTGGAGAATACCCAGCGGCAGGACATAACCGATGTACAGAACCTGCTAATTCCCACGCCCAATGGAGCACAGGTGCCTCTGAGCCAGGTAGCTACTGTAACAATAAAAGACGGCCCGAATCAAATACAACGCGAAGATGCCAAACGCAGGATCATTACCGGTTTCAATGTACGGGGCCGCGATGTGGAAAGCATTGTGCAGGAGCTGGATAAAAAAATAAAGCAACAGGTACAGCTGCCGGCGGGGTATTACATTGATTATGGCGGGCAGTTCCAGAACCTTACAGAAGCGCGTCAACGGCTATCCGTTGCCGTACCTGTTGTGTTGCTGCTCATTTTAGTGATGTTGTATTTCGCCTTCGGTAAGGTAAAGTACGGGTTGCTTATTTTCTCAGCCATTCCCTTATCGGCAATAGGAGGCATCCTCTTCTTATGGATGCGGGGCATGCCGTTCAGCATTTCAGCAGGCATTGGGTTTATTGCGCTGTTTGGTGTGGCCGTATTAAATGGCATTGTACTGATCGCTGAATTCAACCGCCTGAAACATCATGGCATACATGATATTAAACAGATCATTATGGAAGGAACACGCATTCGCTTACGGCCGGTGTTAATGACAGCCTCTGTGGCATCGCTTGGCTTTTTACCGATGGCATTGAGCCAGGGAGCCGGGGCGGAAGTGCAAAGGCCGCTGGCCACTGTCGTTATTGGCGGATTGATCACCGCTACCATTCTTACGCTGGTGGTTTTACCGGTATTATATATGTGGTTTGAAAAACGGGTAAAAGTGAAACCGGCTGCACCAACAGTAGCAGGTATCATTTTGCTGTTGGGAATAGGTGAACCGGTATTTTCGCAAACAACAACCGGCCGGCCGGTGGCCCTGGAACAGATGCTGCAACAGGCCGATACCAGCAACCTGTCATTAAAGGTAACCAGAACCGGCATTAATTATTATAAGCAATTGCAAACTGCGACCGCAGAGCTGCCGCGTACACAATTAGGCGCTGAATACGGCAACATCAACAGCTTTCAAAACGATACCCGTTTTTATATTAACCAGTCATTTGAATTGCCGGCGGTTTACCGGCGGCAAAAAGAGCTGTACCAGGCGCAGGAGCAGGCTGTGGCCAGCCAGGTGGCGTTAAAACAACAGGAATTACACAAAGCCGTTAAGACCGTTTTCTATAATATGGTTGATCTGATGGAACGGCAACAGCTGCTGCTGCGGCTCGACTCCATTTACAGCCGTTTTTTGAACGCTGCTACACTGCGGTTAAAAACCGGTGAAAGCACCATGCTCGAGAAAAGCAATGCCGAAGCGCAGATACAACAATTGAAACTGCAGCAGGACCAGGTAAAAGCCGACTTGCATATAGCCCAGCAACAATTACAGTGGCTGCTGAATACGAAGGAGCTTCTTTTACCTGAATACAGGGCCGTTAAAAAAGAATATACGGGTTTAAGCGATACCACCGCCCTGACCGGTCATCCTGCTGTACAGGTACAACAGCAGCAGGTAAAAGTGAACGCGGCTGAAACCAATATTGAAAAAGCGAAGCTGACACCGGGGTTCACGCTGGGCTACAGCAATCAATCGATAGTAGGCTATCAGTCAAAAGATGGGGTTAGTCAACAATATTACGACGCCGGTGATCGCTTTAATATTTACCAGTTGTCAGTGGCATTACCCATATTCAATAAAGCCGTGAAGGCGCGCATAAAAGCAGAGCAGGTGCAGGTAGAAACGGCCCGCATGGAAGCAGCCGCTACCAGTGAGTACCTCAACAATCAATGGCAACAGCTGAATGAAGCTTACAGGAAATATGCGGGGCAGGTAAAGTACTATGAGACCAGCGGACTGCAACAAGCGGCACTGATCACCCGCAATGCCCGGCTGGGTTTTGAAAAAGGCGACGTAAGTTATGTAGAGTGGACCCTACAAATGAACAACGCCGTTAACATTGAACTGGGTTACCTGCAGGCAGTGCATGCCCTTAACAACACCATAATTGAACTGGAGTATTTAACCGGAAAATGATCGCGACATGAAGAATCTAATATATTTAGCTGTCTTGTTTTTATCAGTAGCCTGTTCTTCTTCTTCTTCCAATGAAAAAGCCACAGAGGCTGAAAAAGAAGTAGAAGTGAATACCGTGGGATTAACCGATGCCCAGATTAAAAATGCCGGCATTCAGACCGGCGCGGTAAGATCGGAGAACCTGAACGATGTGCTTAAAGTAAATGGCGTAGTGGATGTGCCACCTCAGAATATTGTCTCTGTAAGTTTTCCCCTGGGTGGGTATCTTAAAAATACGACTTTGTTACCCGGCATGCATGTGAACAAAGGCCAGGTGATAGGTATTATCGAAGACCAGGGACTGGTGCAATTGCAACAGGATTACCTGGTGGCACAGGCCCGCCTGCGCTATTTGCAACAGGAATATGACCGGCAAAAAGAATTAAGTGAAGAGCAGGTAGCCGCTGCCAAAACTTTTCAACAGGTGAATGCCGATTTTGCTGCCCAGAAAGTACAGGTAAAAGCGCTTGCTGAAAAACTGCGGCTCATCAATATCAATCCCGGCTCATTAAATGAAAATACCATTTCGCGCAGCGTACCCGTGTATTCGCCCATCAACGGCTTTGTATCGAAGGTGAATGTCAACATTGGCAAATTTGTGAATGCTACAGATGTGCTGTTTGAACTGATAAATCCCGATGACATTCATGCGGCGTTAACAGTTTTTGAGAAGGATATGCCAAAAATAAAGGTCGACCAGCTGGTGAAAGTATCATTTGTGGATGAACCCGGCAAGGAATACGACTGCGAAGTGATACTGGTTACCCGTAATGTTGATATGAACCGCAGCGGCATCATTCATTGCCATTTCAAGACAAGACCCAAAAACCTGTTGCCCGGCATGTTTTTGAATGCCTCTATAATGATCAAAAATATGCCATCACTTACCGTGCCGGAAGACGCTGTAGTACGCTATGGCAACCAGCAGTACATTGTGCAGGTAAATGGCAGGAATAATTTTCAACTGGTGACAGTAGAAACAGGGATCAGGGAAAATGGCCGCGTTGCTGTCCGTTCGAAGGAAACTGAGTTGGCAGGTATGCAGGTGGTAACTAAAAACGCCTATGCCGTATTGGGAAAAATGAAAAATACCGCGGAGGAAGAGTAGATCAAATACAAGTTCGTAAGTTATTCAGTTCGTAAGTTATTCGGCTATTAATCTCGCGATAAGCCAGACTCATGAGCTTAGGAACCTAATAACTTACGAACTTGAAATGTATTTAATGGATCATATAATCTTCGCGAACAGGTGAAAAGGCATCGAGCACTTTAACGGCCGTACGTGCATAGGCGCTGTGTGGTACGTTGCCGGGAATCACATGCACCATGCCGGGCGTCAGCAGCATTTTTTCACCGCCGATGACCATTTCCAGTTCACCTTCCATGATATAGGTTATCTGTTCATGCGGATGGCTGTGTTCGGGTAATCGTGCGCCTTGTTGAATATCTACAAACGACAGCGTTATGCTGTCGCCATGTACAAAACGGCCATATAGTCCCGGTACGATCTCTTTGCCTTTAACGTCATCAAGGTGTTGCATAGCTACAATTTTATAATCAGATTTATCTATCGTTCCATAAAACAAACGCTGCCGCCTACCCAGGTTTTATCCTTGTTGTAAGCCACGCCGATCATTTTTCCTTTGCTCAAACGCGCGAGGTTAATGACGGGCTGCGGACGGTCCCAGCCTTTTTTCCATACATACATGATCCTGATCTCCGCTTTGGCGGGTATGTCGGGTGTTTCTATGATATCGGCATATTGCACTTTACGCTGTAAGATCCAGTTATACGGATCATCGATCTTTTCTACATCCGCCGGTGTTACATCTATCACTACGCCTTGTCCGGCAAACGAGAACAATGGCTTCAACACATAATTTTCCAGGTCGGCCGGTAACTGTTTTATTTCATGTAAAAAATAAGTAGGAGGCACATAGGGATGATGCAAAAAGGGCAGGGTGTATTTACTGATGCGGTAAAACCAGTTCGGATGAGGCACCCATTGTACGTTCAGGTCCTGGGTGATATCCACATAATTACCTAATGAATTTTTTCTGGCCTGCAGTTCATCGAATATAACGCGGTTGTAGATGCGCTTTACCGCCGTTTTTTTCCCGGCGCGTTTGTAATACAGATCTTTTCCTTCCTGTATCAGTTCGGTGATACAAACAGGTTGTATGCCCAGGTATTCCTGGGTATTGTAAAAATCGATGCGGGTCTTTTGTTCATGGGGTTTTATTTCAAGCAGAATGGTATTTTCAACCGGCACATCTTCCAGGATCACTTCTTTCAATAGCTTCAGATAGCTTTCGCGGGTATGGCCGTTCAGGAACTGGCTGTAATTGTCCGGAATGAGAAAATATTTTCTGAAGAGATCAGGATAAAATACCTGGAAGCCAAACAGGGTAGGAAAGCCCTGCATTTCAATAAGGCGGGGTTCTGGTTGCTGCTGGTCATTCAGGCAGATACCAAAGTCGAAGGCAAACATGGCGCATCGGTCATTCTCATGAGGCACACGTTCGTTGGCGGGAATGGATGCTTCGGTCATTTGCTTAAAAGACGGATCTGTTACTACATCAATGATGTGCTCACACGCTTCGATCATTTGGGCGGTAAATTGTTTATCTACAAAAACCGGGGTTTCGCAAAGCCGGAATTCAATAGCGCCGGGATATTTACTGTGCAGGTCTTTTAAAAATGCCTGGTATTGCTGATCGGTAAAAGATTTATTAAATGCTTTCCGTAAGCCGGGAACCATGCTTTATCTGTTTTGGCATTGAAGGTACGAATTAGTGGCCGGTTAACGTTTACGGCATTAGCGTCAGGCGTTAAGCGTTAAGCGTTTTGCATTTATCGCCATATCCAGAAAATTAGGAAGTATATGTGAGTAGGTATAAAGTATCTTATCCGGATCATTCAATTGTTCTATCATGGATTGCCATTTATCGAACCCATGATTTTTGATCACCATTTGTTTTTTGTCTTCCCGTTGCAGGTAACGGCTCATGCCGGGGGCGTCGGCTTCGGGATGAAATTGAGTGCCTACCATATACTCATTGAATCGTATTCCCATGATAGCCCGTTCCAATGGCACATGCGGCCGTTCTTTCTCGATCGCTAAAATGGAAGCGCCGATCTGTTGCAATCGATCGTGATTGGGTTCCACTACCTGGTAATTGCGGCTGTCCACCGCATAAAACGGATCCTGCAGGCCGGTGAACACCGGTTCCTGTTTACCGTCGGGAAGCATATGTACAGGGAAAACGCCAAAAGCGGTGGATTTACGTTTGGTTACCCTGGCCACTTTAAAATACTGAACAGCCAACTGAAAAGAGTGACAGATGAAGTACACATGTTTTTTGGGGCCCTGCGTGCTTTTGTTGTATTGCTCAAGTTCATATACCCATTCAAAGTACCAGCGTTCCCATTCATGACCGCTTATGACCGGCGAGCCGGGGCCGCCCGAAGAAATATATATATCGTAATGTAAATCAGGTAACTGACCTTTAAGCCGCACATCAAATTCCTTGCATGCCAGGTTTATGTCGTGTGTTTTACCATACTGCTGCAGAATATCCCGAATGCACCGCATGCCTTCATTAACCTGGCCTTCATACAGATCCAGGAGCGCCACCCGTATGGTTTGTGGTTTATTCATAGTATAGCTACAAAAATAACTTATATACAGTATTTGACTACTGTATATAAGTTAATCCCTAAAAAATTTGAATGTCACTACTGCTATAAAACAATGAAATGGCGAAAAGGTTATACTTAACCTGTTATTTTACCAGCACCTTCATCATTTCTTCCGCCACAAACAGGTTGCCTTTTTCGTTCAGGTGTACGCCATCTGTAGTCAGTATACCGCGGTCTTTGTTCTCGGCATTATTGGCCAGGTTATAAGCCAGGAAGGCTTTGCGAAGATCAACCAGCTGGCAGTTATGTTTGGCGGCAATGTCGCGGATCATGTTGGCGTACTTGTTCAGATCGCCGTCCAGTTCATTTGAGAAATCGGTCTTTTCGCCAATAGCAGCCGGTGTGCACATGATCACTTTTATATTTTTAGCCTGCAGTTTCTTCAGAATGGCATTGTAGAATTGTTCAAATTTATTGGCATCGGTGCCTGTGCCACCGGTTTTTTTATGCCACACGTCGTTTACGCCGATCCAGATCACTACGGTTGTTGGATTTTTAGCCAGTACATCATCTTCCATTCTTAAATACAGATCGGTTACTTTATTACCGCTGATACCGGCGCCTACCAGTTCATATTGATCCTTTAATCCTTTTTTATTGATCAGGTTGCCTAGCTGGGTAATATAACCGTTAGGCCCAACGCCTGCCTGGGTAATGGAATCTCCAAAGAAAACGATCCGTTGTTTTTGTTGCATACCGGTAAAGCTTACTAAAGCAATTGCAATGAATGAAAAAACGTACAGAAGCAATCTCATAACTAATAGGTTTAGAAAGAAATAAAAAAGGCCCGATAAAGCCATTTCAATGACAGCGAATCTAATCACAAATTTTGATATTCATTTGATGGCGGGCATTTTTTGCACAAATAGACGGTTTCGTGTAGCCGCCAGCCTTGCAACCCGGCCCAACCGTGTTTGGGATAAATTCTTTTATACGCCAATTGGCAGATTTAAGTAGTTTTTAATAACTTAAGTTCAATAAAGTTTCAACGGTTGCTGCAGCGTGATAAAACAGGCTTCAACAGTTCAGCTCACCTACCCTGCGGCAACTGGCGCCGGGATTAACGCCTGAGATGGTGGCGGCCGTTTCAAAGCTGATGCGCAACCAGGACCTGATCAGTGTGGCCAGCAAATGCGAAGTAATTACCCGTTTTCGCAACACGTTGGGATTAAAAGGCCGGTTATCGGTTTGTTTGCAGCACTGCAGTTATTATTGCCATATCTTCAAAAAGCCGGTTTATCAGTAGCGCCTATTTGTATTGTGCAGGAGGGAAGGGTTGCCATAGGTGATGAATGTGGCTGCCTGTTGAAGGTAAAACTGGTAGCTGTGTTAATCGGTGAGCGGGCGGGACTGAGTTCGCCCGATAGCTTAGGAGTTTATCTTACTTATCGGCCGGCACCTGGTTTATCAGACGAATCGCGCAATTGTATTTCCAATATCAGGCCCGAAGGATTGAGGTATCCTGCTGCTGCAGAAAAGCTCTTCTTTCTGATCAGGGAGTCGCTGCGGCTTCAGTTGTCGGGCATAGGTTTGAAAGATGATGCTGCCAGCCAGCTTAACGAAATATAAATGTTGAACTTAAGAGATAAAAAATACGGTTGCTACCTGGCCATTAATTGATCGATAGCTCTTTTTCAGTATAGGTGCAGGTGGGGTTCTTAAATTGCATTTCTTTTTTTCGGAATGTCTGCTTTACAGGTAGCCGGCTGTTAGACCTTGTTTACTGGATCTTCACTTTAAATTGTCCATTGGAAATAACGGCAGAGTCAGGTTTTGCACTGGTGTTATTCAAGTACAGTTTTCCTTTGAAAGTACCGCTCAACGTAGTGCTGGAAATTTCGGTAAAAGTGATCTCGAATGGATTGTGTTCATCGCCCTGGTTGACAAAAATATTGTCAGATATTGTAGTGTTTGGATTGTAAGTGCCCATCAGGAAATAATCGCTGGTAGGATCCGTTTCCTTGTAGGTGCCCCGGGCAATAGGTATCGCCAACTGAATGGTAAAATCCATGCTTTCAAGATCTGCAGGATCATTAGAAGCCTTACCAAAAATTGAATAGTTCATAACGCCGCCGCCAAGGTCTTGCTTAACAGCGGCCGGAGAAAAATTAAACGTTTTGTCGGTACTGCCGATCTTGCATTTGATATAGTATTGCGAAATGTCATCATTATTACTCACTTCTTTACCACAAGACGCTAACAATACGGCCAATAACAAAACAGGCCAGCAATTAACCAGGAATTGTTTCATACCGGAACAGATTTTAACCAAAGATATTTTATTTCGGGAATACCGGGTGGATGCAGGGGACGGGATTGGCGTATTAAACGCTTTAATGTGAATAATTATTGCATCATTAGGTTTATTTGTAATGTGTTGGGTAGAAACGCTAAACCCTAAACGCCAAGCACAGCCCCTTTAATCTAAAACTTGTAACCTATAACTGTAACCTTTATTTCCATAGGCTATACACCCGCCAGGAACTGGCTATGAATATAATCCACCACACTCACCAGGCTGTTCGTTTGTTGAAATACCTTCAGCTGCCGGTCGGCGCCGGTGCCCTCTTCCATGAGTTTGGCTATGAAGTTGATGGCATGACGGCTGCCCAGTTCATCCACTACATCGTCAACAAAATCGAGCAGTTCATATATCAATACACGTGTATTGATCTCTTCTTCCTTGCCAAAGTCGATCAGCAAGCCGTCGATGCCGTAGCGGCTGGCCCGCCATTTATTTTCGTTGATGAGCGCGCGTGAGTACTGAATAAAGTTGAGGTTTTGCAACCGCAACTTGTAGATCTTTGCACATACGCCCTGAAACAGGGCGGCGATGGCAATGGTTTCCTGGATGGTCAAAGGCACATCGCAGATCCTGAATTCAACGGTATTGTAAAAAGGATGTACCCGCAGGTCCCACCATATTTTTTTAGCATTGTCAATGCAATTGGTTTTTACCAGCAGTTTGATAAAGTTATCATAATCCTCTATGGTGTCGAATGTTTCGGGGATACCGGTGCGGGGAAACTTATCAAATATCTTGGTGCGGTATGATTTATAGCCGGTATTTCTTCCTTCCCAGAAAGGTGAATTTGTGCTCAGTGCGTATATATGGGGTAAGAAATATCTGGTTGAATTGGCAATATGATTGGCCATTTCCCTGCTTTCCATGCCTATATGCACATGTAAACCGAAAATAAGATTACTGCGTGCGGCATCCTGCAGCACATCCAGTATTTCTTTATATCGTACATGATCAGTGATCAGCTGGCTTTCCCAATGACTGAACGGGTGTGTGCCTGCGGCCCCGACCCAGAAGCCGAGATCACCGGCAATATGTGAAATTGTGCGGCGTAAGTGACTAACGTCTTTAAAAGCTTCATCAACATTGCGGCAAACATCGGTGCCCACTTCCACCACCGCCTGGTGCATTTCGGCTTTTACTTTATCTCTTATCACTTTCTGTCCTTCCGTAACTATCCGTTGCTCATGGCTTTTTAACTCGCGGTTAACCGGGTCAAGCACCATATATTCTTCTTCAATGCCAATCGTAAAATGCGTTAAATTGATATTTGCCATTTCTTAATGCTTTAGTTCATTAGTTATACCGTCTGGCCAGCCATAACCTGATAACTTACGAACTTGCCTGCCGGTGGCAGGCTGAGTAACATACAAACTTATTAACTCTTCTTCATTCTCCCTGTTCTATTTTTTCATTGATCATTTCTCCCAGTGGTTCGCGGTTAACGCTGCGCCGGGTGAACGTTCCCCAGGTAAGATTATCATGCCCGGGCTCATGAACGATCGCCCTTTCAATGGCATAGGTAGCAGCCGTTTCAACTATCCAGTCAAAATTATCATCGCCGATGCTCTGCCGGTCGGCATCGGGAACCGGGTTGCAGAAATCTATTGCATAAGGGACACCATCCCGGATAGCCAGTTCAACACTGTTAATATCGTATCCCAGGTATTGGTTGAGGCGGCGGACGATGCCTTCCATCTGGTGCCGCAGATCAAGAGAAGGGTTGTAATTACATTTATAACGAAGGTGATGCGGGTTACGTGGTTCATAGGGCATGATGTGCACATATTTACCGCCAACGCAGTAGCACCGGTAATAGGCATCATACACAATTTCTTCCTGCAATAGCATCACCAGCTGACCGGTCTCTTTGTGAAGATGAAAGAAGTCGCTGCTATTATGCAGTTTATAAACATTCTTCCAGCCGCCACCGGCAAAGGGTTTCATATAGGCAGGGAAACCAACGTAGTCAAAGATCTTTTCCCAGTCGAGCGGGTAGGCCAGGTTGGCAAACGACTCGGCACTGGTATCGGCGGGCAGTTCGTACGATGGAAGAATAGCTGTTTTCGGCACCGGCACGCCGATCTGTACCGCTAAACAGTTGTTAAAAAACTTCTCGTCTGCACTTTCCCAAAAGGGATTGTTAATGACGGCTGTGCCGCAAACAGCTGCATTTTTTAGAAAAGAACGATAGAAAGGAACGTCGTGTGAAATGCGGTCTATGATCACATCATATTCAACTGCGGCGCCCTGTATTACTTTATCTATATGAACAGGTTCTGCTGTGATATCATATGTGTTCCTGCGGTTGACGCATTCAATGAACGCCATGGGAAAACTTCTTTCACGGCCGAAAAGAATACCGATTTTTTTCATACAAGCACTTTTTGGTGAATCAGGTCCAGCCTCACAATCCTTCCTACCAAATTTACAATTCCTGCACATTTAACGTTCCGGCTAATCCATATTTACCTAATTTTGGCGGCTATGCACACAGAAGTTAGTACCGGAATTATGGTAGAAACGGTTGATTTGCCATCTGAAGCGCTACAACGGACCATTACAATAAACTTTTACGGACCTGCGCAGCTTCCTGCTGATAATACACTTGGTTTACTCTTACTCAACGATGGTCAGGATGTTGAAGCCATGGGCTTCGATAAAATGATCGGATATCTGCTGCAAACAGAAACCATTAAACCCATGTTATGTGTGGGCATTCATAGTGGGGAAGAAAGGTCGCTTGAGTATGGCATGATCAGCAGTCCCGATTTTAAAGGCAGGGGCGCCAAAGCAGGATTGTACCGGCAGTTTATACTGGAAGAATTATTACCATTTATACATACGCGTTACCACGAGTTTACTTTTAATGAAACGGCCTTTGCCGGTTTTTCATTGGGAGGCTTAAGCGCACTGGACATTGTATGGAACCACCAGGACGTTTTTTCAAAGGTGGGGGTATTCTCGGGTTCCCTTTGGTGGCGGTCGAAAGACAGGAAAGAGAAAGATTTTAACGAGGCTACCGACCGGCTGATGCACCGGCAGATCAGGCAGGGCAGTTATAACCCCCGGTTGAAGTTCTTTTTTGAGGCTGGTGAGCTGGATGAAACCGAAGACCGAAATGGTAATAACGTAATTGATTCCATTGATGATACGATCGACCTCATGCGCGAGCTGCTGGCCAAAGGCTGGAAAGAAGGAAAAGATATGCGCTACCTGCAATTGCCCGATGGGAAGCATGATATCCGTTCCTGGGCCAAGGGCCTGCCGGTGTTTTTAAAGTGGGGGTGGCGGAAGCCGCAACGTGCAACGCCGGATGCTTAAAAATGAAATAGTATTACATAAAAAAAACGTCCCGCCAAGCGGGACGTTTTTTTTATCGGATCGTTTATCTTATTAATTAAAGATATATCGCAAGCCAAGCTGAATACCCCAGGTACTGGTGGTTGAATAGTTCGGCTGATAGGCTTTTGTGGGATTCGCAGGATCGAATGTGAACGTTGGTGCCGCCGGGTTGAAAGATGATGGCGTGCCTATTATGCCCATATCCTGGAATGTTCCGAAGGAATAAGCATAGCGGTAGCCCCATTCACTGTTTAGCAGGTTCAACAGGTTAATTACGTCTACGCTGAATTGTAAGGTGTGTTTATTTGAACCCCTTCTGTAAATGAAATCCTGTAACACACGCAGGTCAAGTGTATGCGTCCACGGAAGGGTAGCGCCGTATTTTTCCATGTATTCGCCTTTGTGCTCTCGCAGGTATTTGTCATTCTCGATGAAGTTAAAGAAGGCGTCGCTTTGCTGTTGGGCAGTGTACGTTACCCCGTTCGATGTAAATGTTGGTGCAAAGGTAATTTCTGATGGGTCTCTGGGTATATAAATAGCATCGTTCCTTTGACCATCACCGTTGATATCGTTCGCATACCGGAATGTATACCGTTCCTGGGGCTGTGCCTGGTAGAACAGGCTGAAGGTAGTGGCCATATTCTTGTTCAGGTACTCGAGGCGGTATGATACATTGGCTACTATGCGGTGTGGCACAGCATAGTTGGAATGACCAAGGTCCGGTTGATTGGGGTTGAAGATGATGTTATTGGTATTGAATCCGCTACCGCTTTGGTCGGAGCTACCAATAGCCACTTCTTTGGCCAGGGTGTATGTATAGGCCAATCCTGCCTCCCATTTATCAGAGAATGATTTTTGTAACTGGGCTGTCAATGCCAGGCTGTATCCCTTGCTGGTGTTGTCCATAACGATCATCTGGTTAATTCCAGGATTAAGCCTTGTCTGGTAAACAGGACGTTTGTCTGCCACGCCACCCAGGTTGCCGGTTTGCGGGCCCTGGTTGGCATTGCGGAAATAAACGTTATTGATCATCTTGGTGTAGATAGCCTCGAACGTTGCGGTGTAGTTGTTCGCAAAACGTTTGTCAACAGCCAGGTTCGAGCGCCATACCTGCGGCATTCTGAAATCCTTGGCCGCAGCGCTGTATGAAGAATTGTTGGGAATGGTAGTACCCACGGCAGGCGGATTCTCGGGAAGATAGGTCGACCTGTTGGTGTTATAACGGATAGCTGACAGTGCTGCACCGGTAGGTTGGTATATTGCGCGGATCACTCCATTGTCACCCACCTGGTTCACCAGCCAGATGAATGGAATACGACCGGTGAAGATGCCGGTACCACCGCGTACAACAAGCGATTTATTCCCCAGTACGTCATACGTGAAACCCAGGCGCGGCGACCATAAAGGTTTTGCGTCAGGCCATTTACTAACATCGAATTGTTCGTCTATGAGGTTTTCATCCTTGAACACCACCTGTTCCAGGGCCGGGTTACGTGGAGGATCGTAAGGATACATTGGAATATCCATACGAAGACCAGCTGTTACTTTAAGTTTATTGGTAACTGTAAAGATGTCCTGTACATAAAAACCCAGCTGCGAAAATCTGGCTTCTGGTACTTTGATGCCCGACGGATTCGTGGGGTCATAGGCAATTGCATATATTATCGGCGCCTCGTCATTTAAAAAGGAAGCCAATGAACTATATCGGTAGTAACCTGGTCCGCCGGCACTGGTGAAAGAGTTCTCAAAGCGCATGGCGTCGAAGCTAACGCCACCGGTAAAGGTATGCCTGCCCATAATATAGGTCACATTGTTGGCCAGATTCAGGGCTTTATCGCGGATCTCGTTCCTGTATGAGAACAGATCGGTTCCAAAAGAGATGTATACGTCATTGCCGCCGCGCATGATATCTACAAATGGAACATTACTGTTTGGGATACGTATTAACTGATTACTGGTATAGGAAGCTATGAGCTGGTTGCTCCATTTGTTATTGAAGGTAGAGTTCAATTCTACAACTCCTGACCATACTTTCACATTGTTCTTGAAATTGGTGCCTTCAAAGGCCATGCCTCCGGTACGGCCGCCACGACGGCTGTTGTTGAGGCCACTTACACCACCGATGCCGGTCATGCTCGAAGCGTTGACCATATCATCGTCGTTCGTTTCTGAGTTGGTGTAGCGAAGTGTTAACCGATGCTGGTTGGTAATATTCCAGTCAACGCGGCCCAGGAATTTGGTGTTGTCGGTTTCAAAATCATAGCCTTCATAAGCGCCCGGGTTGTATTGGTATTTAGGGTTATTGATAAGGTATGATCTTAAGGTCTCCAGGTCACTGGCCAAAACGGCCGTTGCATTCGGGTTGGCGTCTGTAGGGCTTGTTTTAGCTACCCAGGTTTGGCCGGGTTGTGTTCTTTTTTCCGATTCAACGTTGAAGAAGAAGAACAACTTGTCTTTAATGATGGGACCGCCTATGCTTCCGCCCCAAATTTTGGTTGAACGTTTGGCGTTTGCCACATCGGTTTCTTTTACTTTTTCACCAGTGAAGTTCTGGTTCCTGTAATAACCGTAAGCCGTTCCATACCAGTTGTTGGTTCCTCTTCTTGTTACGGCATTGATACCACTGCCCACAAAACCTGCCTGACGTACATCGTAAGGCGCAATATTTACCTGCACCTGGTCTATCGCATCCACTGAAATGGCAGAAGTTGCGCCACCGGGCACCATACCATCACCGCTGCGGCCAAAGTTGTTGTTGAACAATGAACCGTCGATCATGATATTGTTAAAGCGGTTGTTCATACCTGCGAAACTGTTACCGTTACTTTGTGGGGTAACGCGCGTCAGGTTGGTAAGGCTGCGGGCGATATTCGGCATATTCTGCACCAGCCGGTTGCTGATGTTGGTGGAGGCGCCGGTCTTTTCGGTAGCTGCTCTCCGGCCTGCTGCGGTAACCACCACCTGCTGCATTTCTTTATCAGCCACCTCTGCCTGCAGGTCGAATTTTTCGCCCAGCGGAATATTTATATCGCTTCTTTTATAAGCACTATAGCCAACATAGGTAATGGTAACTGTATACGGCCCGCCGGGCGGCATGTTCGTGAGGTCAAATACGCCGCCGTTCCTTGTGAGGGTGGTAAAAGCTGAACCGGTTGGTTCATGGCGGGCTACCACAGTAGCTCCTACCAGGGGTTCTCCTTTGCCTGATTTAACAACACCCGTCATACTACTGGTTGTAACCTGCGAATACCCATTCAGCATTCCGGCACAAAGTAATAAGAGGGTTAGTAAATAAGCCTTTAAATTTCTCATATATGCGTGTTTAATTTTGCAAACAATTAGTAAAGGGTACTGTTGGCAAACGTAGAGCAAGGGATCGTTGAGATATTACAGCAGATCCGATGTTACCGGTGCTGCAACGCATGGAAAATTGTTTTCATGGCCTATCAGGCAAAACCATGGCATGGTTTGAGTATCATGCTGTTGAGGAGCAGTTGCTTAATGATGCCGCAAATGTAGCTGAAAATAGAATTAAACACATTATCTCTATATTAAAAGGAGTTCACAGTTTGTTAACGCTCACCATTACACTGAATTTTACCCAAATACCTGTATAGCCCTGGCTATGTTTCATGGGGAGAAGCAATCCGGGGGGTTCTGCTATAGAGGCAAGTTGAACACTGAAAAGGCTGCATGGTGATGTAAGTCATGTAACAGGGAACTCATCTAAATTATTTATCAGGCTGGCAGGCAACCCGGACAGGGCGGCTTACGAAGTAAAAAGTAAGAGGTATGAGGCATTTTTTGCCGGTTTGCCAGAAAGGGCGAACAATTTGGTTCAACCCATGTTGTATATCTGTCATAGAAAGCAAATACTCAGGCAATTATGCTCCCTTTTCAGGATCATTGTTACGGGCTGTTTGCTTCCCTCTTTTGTTTTAACTTTGCCGAAATTTCAAAACATGCTGGATTCTATAGAAAGTGCCATTGAAGACATAAAAAATGGTAAACTGGTAATTGTAGTGGACGATGAGGATCGTGAGAATGAGGGTGATTTTTTGACCGCAGCACAAAATGTGACCCCCGAGGTAGTGAATTTTATGAGTAAATACGGGCGTGGGCTCATCTGCGCTCCACTTGAAGAGGACCGTTGCGCTGAACTGAAGCTGGACCTGATGGTCAATAATAATACCGCCCTGCACGAAACGGCTTTCACCGTGTCGGTAGACCTGCTGGGCCATGGCTGTACCTCCGGTATTTCAGCCCATGACCGGGCAAAGACCATCCAGGCGCTGATTGATCCCAATACAAAACCCGAAGACCTTGGCCGCCCCGGACATATTTTCCCACTCCGCGCTAAAAGAGGGGGTGTTTTACGCCGGGCCGGACATACTGAAGCGGGTAATGACCTGGCTCGTTTGGCCGGTTTTGAGCCTGCCAGCGTACTGGTAGAGATCATGAACGACGATGGTTCCATGGCGCGCTTACCCCAGCTGGAAGAAATTGCCAAAAGATTCGACCTGAAACTGATCTCCATAAAAGACCTCATTGAATACCGCCTGAAAACAGATTCGCTGATAGAAGAAGTGGTGCGGGTGGATATGCCTACCAAATGGGGCAATTTTAAACTGATCGCATTTAATGAAAAGGGCACACCCAACGAGCACCTGGCCCTGATAAAAGGGGAGTGGCAGAAAGATGAACCAGTGCTGGTTCGGGTGCACTCTTCCTGCTTTACCGGTGATATTCTCGGTTCAATGCGGTGCGACTGTGGCGAACAATTGCACGCAGCTATGCAACATGTTGAACAAGAAGGTAAGGGCGTGATCCTGTATATGAACCAGGAAGGCAGAGGCATTGGTTTGGTAAATAAATTAAAAGCCTACAAACTGCAGGAAAGCGGTTTCGATACAGTAGAAGCCAACCTGCACCTGGGTTTTCCGATGGACAAACGCGATTATGGTATCGGGGCGCAGATCCTGCGTTACCTGGGTATAACCAAATTGCGCCTGCTGAGCAACAATCCGAAAAAACGCGCCGGGCTGCTGGGTTATGGGCTTGAAATAGTGGAAGCTGTGCCTATTGAGGTGGAGCCTAACCCCCACAATGAAAAATACCTGACCACCAAGCGTGATAAATTAGGGCATGAGATATTGAAGAAGTAGTCCCTAACGGAAAGGGTTCCGAAGTTTCCTGAGCCTTGCCAGATTATTCCATTTTAATTTTTATGCGCCAAGTTTTATACGTGCCATTCCGGTAATCCGGGATGGCATTTTTATTTTGTCGAATAGCGATAAGAACGTTGAAGTGTGCGACGCAACTATAGATCAATAGATATTCCGAGGTTGGTCCCCTAATGGATTTCCTTAATGGCTAATTACTGCCGGTATCATTTCGTGAGGTATCGTTTGCAACAACGGGTGGTTTTAATTTTTTCTTGCGGTCGGCGCGCCACAGATCGCTGAGGCGTTCGAAGTCGCGGCGGTAGCTGATACTGGCGCCGGAGCGGTTTTGCCGCGCACCGGTACCTGCCAGGTAATTGTATGAATCGCGATAGAAGAAGGTGAGCACGAGTTTACCGTCCTGGCGTATTTTCCAGTCGGCAGAAATATCGGGCAGGAATTGCAGGTTCTTGGTGGCCTGCACCTGTTGGGGCGATAACCCGAAGTCAACGGCACTACCGAATGTAAACGTGAGCCGTTCGTTCATAAAGCTTTTACCAATATTGAAATTAAGATTGGTGCGGTCGATATTCAGCTTGCTGCGGTCGATATTGTCAACAAGATTGCTACCATTGTACAGCTGGGCATTGAAGTTGACCTTGATGCTTTTATCGTTGAATAGTTTCTGGAAAATACTGGAGAACTGTTTACTGAGGGCGCCTGATAATACGCCGGAAATACTGTTCACGACAACACCGCTGAATGCGAGGCTGCCGATGTTGTTCTGGCTCGATGAAGATACCGGGCCGAAGCTGTTGAACACGATGAGGAAGGCCACCTGTTTATTCAACTCGTTCTGGTCGCGTTGGATCAATTGCAGAATGCGCAACGCATCCGGATCATCTTTCAACGGGCTGTTGGTGGGCAGCTCTATCTGGAAAGCGATATCCGGCTTCATGAGGCTTTTCGTTAACGAGGCTACCACAATTACTTTACCGCGGTATTTGCGCACGTTGGAGTTGGCGTTGGTGACCGCTTCGGTTGCCAGATCGCTGAACCGCACATCGTCTGCTTCATACTCGGCATCGATCTTGATGGTGGCGTCATACGGATCGCCGCGCCATTGAATATAATTACCGGTATTCTCTTTCAGTTTAAACGGCTTGCGCAGCAGCGACTGGAAATTGAAATTGTAATTTCCGCGGTCTATTTCATACCGGCCCGTAATGCTGAAGTTGCCATCGGTACCGGTGTACATTTTAAGATTGCCATGGCCGTTAGCCTGTATTACGTCCCCGGTCAATTCATCGAGGATGACATACATGTTGGCATAGTTGTTTGCCGTTACGTCGAGCGACACATGCAGGTTGCTGGCATCGGTACTGCGCACCGCTTTCATTTCGCTACCGTATTGTTTCCATACGACGAAGCTAGCCTGTCCGCTTTCGCGGCCGGTTTGTGAACGGATGTTTAATTTGGAGCTATCAGCAGGTTCGCCGCGCACATCGAGCCGCATGTCTTCGAGCGGGCCTTTAAAAGTGGCATTTGCTTTAGCGATGAGTGTACCGAAGAATGGGTCTTTGCTGGAGCTGCCGGTATTCAATACCATCAGCTTATTGGTGTTGAAAGCAAAGTCGAAATACAGGTCGTCAAAGCCCCTGTGTTTTAAAATACCCTTGGTAATTTGTCCGCTGTTGCCGCGTTCGTCCCGGAATTTAAAGGCGCCAAAATCGATCTGATCTTGCTGGAAATCAAAAACAGCCGATGGTATTTTGTACAGTACATTGGTATAAATGACGCGCAGTTCGCCATCGCGCAGTTGCATCCTGCCCAGGTATTTGAGGTCGTTCGGCGGACCCACAATGCGCAACTGTCCCGTAGCATAACCGCTCAGGTCGGTGAACACGTCATTGAGGTATTTATCGAGCAGGTTGATCTTTGTATCCCTGAAATTACCGGTTATATCAAGGGGGGCGGTATTGGCGGTATCAGACAGATCATACAAACCGTTCAGGTCAAATACGTATTTGTCGTTGTCTGAAATGGTTTTAAAATTCACTTTGTTGGTCACCTGGCTGTAATTGGCATTCAGTTGCAGTTTGCCAATGGAATCGTTATCGAGCCGGAACATTTCGGCCTCACCGGCCAGGTCAACCTGTAATTTGCCAAAGGGATCGATGATATCCGCAGTAGCCGTAAGCAAACCTTCCAGCCGGTTGTCGGTAGTTACGTAAGGCGCGAAGTCACCGATATTTACTTTTTTCAGTTCAACTTTTATGTCGTTGGTATTGCCTATGTCGGAAGGATGGGTGGTCACCAGGATCTCCTGCTGCCCATTGTAGATCTTTACTCCGTCTGCTGATACCAGTTCTTTACTTAACACGAGCTCACCGTTCTTTTCAATCGTCCAGTTCTTACCATTGAGGTCGAATTTCGATTCATTGAAGGTAATGTGCACACCGCCAGGCATTGTTTGCACGCGGGCAAACAGGTCGGCCGAGTTGAGCGTTTGGTTGGCGGTTGTTTTTAACTGTACCAGCGACATATCTTTCGCTGACCGTACCCGAAGATCCGTACCAGGGAAATGCAGGCTGTCGTTCAGGTACACATCGGCTATCGTGCTGGTGAGTGACAGCGAATCGTAATTACCGGCGCCCTTCAGGTTAAGGTTATAAAAGAAGATATTTTTATAGTTGAACTGCGGTACTTCCGCGTTCAGGTCCAACACGTTCTCCTTGCTGTTGATGCGGCCTGTAATGGTGCTGTAATTAAAGCCGCCCAGGTTCTTATCAATGAAGCTCATGTATTCATCCACTTTTTTGGTGGTGAACACAAAGCTGAAGTTCTCGTTCTTGAGTTCCCGGCGCGACGGTTTAATATAACTGGGATAATATTTATTCAGGAAGGAGCGAACGGCATCGGGCAGGTCCCTGATGGAAAACTCGCCGACCAACGCCCCGTCGAATTCATTACTTACCACCGTGATCACCTTGTTGGTGCCCATGGCTTTTGATTCAATGCTTAGTGAATCGAAGGAAATGGGTTTGCTGTCTTTCAGGATGGAGGCTTCGTAAATGCGGGCGGTACCCAGGAAGTTGTCGATATTGCTGCCCGTAAAGTTCATCCTGAACTTTCCTTTTACTTCAATGCTGTCTTTGGTGATTTTGACATTCCGCAGATCGGCTTTGCTCACTTCGGCATCGAAATTAAACGTAGGCACTTTCTGGCTGAAGTCGATCAACCCGTTCAACCGGGCTGTTAAATTAGGGTCATTGCTGATAACTTCACCATTGAACAGGCGTTTGGCAACGGTACCCTTTACCACTATGTTCTGATAATTGTAGTTGTTTACGTCGAGCGAGCGGATATTGCCGTCGAGTTTGGCGTTCAGGGTGCTGGCTCTAAGGCCGCGGCCATTCACTGAACCCATGAAATTGATCTTGCCTACCTGCGGCGCGCCTACAAATTCACCCAGGGAGAAAGACCTGGTTTCAATGCTACCGGTGTACACGGTAGGGGCATTGTCGGGAAACTTCATATTCACGTCGCTTACCACTACGCCCAGTTTGGTTTCGATGGTGCCGTAGGTAACAAAGTCTTTTATGAAGCCGGTAAAGTTACCGCGGAAACGCAGGTATTCGAGCTTATCGAGCCGCGGTTGATGGATGTCTTTCAGGTCGGGAATAATAGTGATAGCATCCCGGTAAGTGGTCCTGAACTCGTTCGCCTCAAAGTCGATATACGTTTTATCGAGGTTGGTAAGGCTGTTGAGCCGGATGTTTCCGTTGAGATAGGTGTCTTTGCCGGCTTCGATCACCAGTTTACGGGCGCTCAGGTTCTCTACAGTACCTCTGACCTTGCCGGTAACACGGATCTCTTTTTTCCATGCCTGCAGTTCCGGGGCAAAAAAAGCAATGTCGTCGCTGTTCAGTACGGCGTTCGTAAAATCGCCTTCCATGCGTACTTTATCTTCAAAGTCGCTCATGTCGTCGAAGGTAGCATACCGCATGGCGAAGAAATTCTGCAGGTGGCTGCGATTGGTTTGAATATCGAGCCGGGCAAATTCCATCGCCTCGGGATGCCAGGTAACCCGGGCGTTTAGTTTTTTAACCACCAGGCCGCTGCGTTCTTTGGTAGAAAGCAGTAAACCGGCCGTGAGGGTATCCTGTTTAAAGTTTACTTTATTAAAAACGGCATTGATATCGGAGAAAAGGATATGATTGCCATCGAAGTATTTGTAAGGCGGCCTGCCGGTTTGCACATCGTTGCGGAAAATGCCTTTATCGAGGGTGAGGCGATCAACGGCCACATCCCAGTTGCCGGGATTCCAGCGCAGGTTATTGGGATCGTTGATGATCGCGGCGGTATCGGGCCTGGGCCGTAAAGAGTCGGGCCGGTTGCCGTCGTAGTTGTAAATGGAAAATTCCGGTTTATTGATGGTGATGCTGTTGATGTGGGCTGTTCGTTTTTTCAGGTTTATTTCATCGGCATCAACATCCATGGAGCCCAGCAGTAGGGTCATATCTTCTCCCCGCCATCCATCGGTTTGCACGAGTTTGACATTCCGGAATTCTATTTTTTCGAGGTCGAGGTCGATGTCGTCCTTCTTTTTTACTTCCTTTTTTTGGGGACTGCTGAAATAGTCTGCCAGGAAGCGGTAGTTCCAGGTGCTGTCGCTGCGTTGCAAATGAATGAGCGCATCTTCGAGGCCGATATAGTTGAGCACCACCCGGTCCTTCAGGAAGAACCAGTCGGTGATATTCACTTTTACGGCGCCGGCATAAAGGAGGGTATCCTTGTGCTGGTCGTTTACCAGGGTGCCTTCGAGCACCATTTTATTGAACAATGCGAAATCGACGTGTTTAATGCGAACGGTAGCATGGAGGTTTTTGGAAAGTTTACCGGTGATCTGTTTTACTAACCAGTTTTGGACAAAGGAGGTTTGGATAGCCAGCCAGGCTAAAATGATCAAACCGATCAGCGCCAGCAGCACGGTCCGGGATATTTTCCAAAACTTTCTCAGGGTTGGAGCGTATTAAATGTAAAAGTAATAAAAGAGTTGTCTATATGGCGCAAAATCAATACCAATGAGTTGTTTTTGAGCAACTTTTCAGTGCCTTTAACATACCCTGCAGGGTGTACCGCGCCGATAGCTGTATGGAACATACGTAAAATGGATATGAAGGTTGGTTATTTCAATGGTTTTTAACGAACAATTTGGGTAAATGGTTCAAAACAGGTAAACGGGGTAAATCGGCACTAGCGGTAATGGTAAGACAGGGGTAAGATAGACAAAAGACCTGGTTAGTCAAAGGGGGGAGTGAGTAGATTGTCAATGGACAATAGACAATGTTCAAACCGCCTTTACAGAGCCCGACGTAAAAAGACGGCAAAGGTTAGATGGAATGCGGCATTTCCGGAAATAACTGATTTAATTGTTATATTAATTCCTCCAGTTGGGGGGATTGATGCGAGGCATCCGGTAGTTTTAAACTACTCGAATTCAATGGATTTAAGTCTGTTACATACCGGCCTGTTTCAAGAGAAACAAATTCGTGACTTTGGCGGGTTGCGCATTGTGCATAACTTGTATATTGCCTATTGTCAATTGCTTATTGATTCTTTGCCGGGTCCTTTATGCCCTCGCTTTTATTGTAAAGTTCCGACTTTCCCTTTTCGATCGACAGGCTTTGCCAGCCGGTATTTTTGAGTAGCTTGCCAATGTACAGGATCTGTCCAACATGATAGGGATAATGCGCCAGTTGCCGGTTGATGGCATCGATGACAGACAGCGGTTCTTCCCGTATATAGATGGTTTTTAGCAGGTCATCTTCTGTGAGTGCCGTAAGTGCCTGCAGAAAGCAGTTCCAGCCCTTTTCCCACAGATCGAGTAATTGCTGGCGCGAATAATTATGCACTTCAAATTCTTCATCCCGCTGCCGCCAGGCCTTTTCCCCATCTTCGGTAAGGAAGTTGGTCCAGCGGCTTAGCATATTCCCGCTCAGGTGTTGAATGATCACCGCAATACTGTTAGATGCTTCGTTGGGCGCAAAATGAAAGTCGGCATCTGTTAGCTGGTCGAACGTCTTTTCACCCAGACTTTTATAATAGCGTAAGCGTTTGATCGCTGTTTGCAGGAATTCTGTGCCTAATGAAATGGACATAGTATAAAAGTTTTAAGCAAGTTACGAATCGTCAATATCCCGCCACCGAGTCATCGCCGCGTTTATCTGCGACCGCCTCAAATCTTCCATTGGGTTCAATGCGTATGACCTCAGTTCGGCCAATGGAGCCGCGCTGCGTTACCTTATAGCCCATCTGCTGCAACTGCTGCCTGACGGCCTGGGAAAAATCTGCTTCCACAAAAATTTCATCGGGCAACCATTGATGATGGAATTTGGGTTTGTTCACGGCGTCTTCAGTGCTCATGTCAAATTCAAGGATGTTGATCAAAGTTTGAAACACCGAGGTCGTAATGGTGGTGCCGCCCGGGGTGCCTACCACAATGAAAGGCTTGTTGTCTTTTAAAACGATAGTGGGGGTCATGGAACTGAGCATACGTTTACCAGGCGCTATGGCATTGGCATCGGCGCCAATGGCTCCATACATATTGGGCACACCTGGTTTTATACTGAAATCGTCCATTTCGTTGTTCAACAGGAAACCGGCGCCTCCAACCACTGTTTTACTTCCGTAATGTCCATTCAGGGTAGTGGTCACTGATACCGCATTGCCGCTTTTGTCGTAAACGCTGAAATGGGTTGTTTCTTCACTTTCCGTTATTACACCGGCCTGAACGGCCTGGCTGCTGCCGGCAGTTTGTGGATCGTAATCTTTCATTCTTTCTGCCGCGTAGGCCTTGCTCATTAATTTTTCCACCGGCACTTTGTAAAAATCAACGTCCCCCAGGTATTTGGCGCGGTCGGCATATGCCCGGCGTTCGATCTCTGTCATCAGCTGCACTGCCTGTGCCGACTGAAAACCATATTCTTTCACCGGTTTATCTTCGATCATATGCATCATTTGCGGCAGCAGAACGCCACCGCTGCTTGGCAACGGCATGGTGAGTATCTTATAATTTTTGTAATCAAATACAACCGGTTCGCGTTCTTTGGCAGTATAGTTTTTCAGATCGTCGTAATTGATGATGCCATGGGCCCGTTTCATTTCATCTACGATCAGCCGGGCGGTTTCTCCTTCGTAAAAACCCGGTAAGCCATTGTCACGAACCCGTTTTAAGGTGTTGGCCAGGTCCTGCTGCACCAGGGTGTCGCCGGTCTTCCAGCCGCCGGGTTTTACAAAAACAGGTGTAACCGTATTATATTTTATAAAAGCGTCCCGTGCATGATTGAGGCTGCGGGCTTCTGATTCCGTTATTACAAAACCTTTTTCGGCCAGGTCAATAGCGGGTTGAATTAATTGTTTAAAGGGCAGGCTGGCGTATTTCATGCACCCGAATAAACCCGCAATGGTGCCGGGAACACCTGCTGCCAGGTGTCCGTTTTGGCTTAATTCCGTTTGTGCATTGCCCTGTTGATCGAGGTACATATCACGGTGTGCCGTAGCCGGGGCTTTCTCGCGGTAGTCTATAGTAATATTTACACCGTTAGCCAGCCGGATAACCGTAAAACCACCACCACCGATATTTCCTGCTCCGGGATATACTACTGCCAGTGCCAGCTGGGTAGCAATAGCGGCGTCTATGGCGTTCCCACCCTGTTTCATAATGGCAATCCCGGTTTCGCTGGCCAGCGGGTGGGCAGAAACGACGGCACCATTTGAACCTGTTACCTTTTTTTGAATGGAATAACTATATGGGTTAACCGGTGAGTTCGTTGCATTACGCGGGGCGGAACAGGCTGCAAAAAGCAGTACTAACGGGAACGTATATAAAATAAAGCCTTTCATATTAAAGTAAACGTTGAGTAGCTAAAATTAACAAACCAAAATTAGCTACTGGTTTTTTTTATAATTACGTTAAATGTTTTAATTTTAGAGCACTAACAAAAACTGTTTACGGGGGATCAAACCACATGAGCTTATGAGAAAGAGCCAATGTACACGGCATTTAGCAACCTTCCTTTCATATAAGTCACTGGTTATTTTGCGGGTTTTTGCTTTCTCCTTATTGTTCATACGGTTTAGATATATTATCTACCCAAATATTAACGCAGGCATTGTCATAAACAGCAGTCAGGTCAAATAGCGGCCGCTGCTTCGGTTTATATAGATCACTGACGCAAGACATTTGCGTTCTAATAAAAACTTAGTGGTCACATGAGAAAATAAAAAGCATTTCACTTTCGTGAGGTGCTTTTTTCATTTTCACCGTTTTAAGTACTTTCACGGTACATTTTTTTATTATGAAGAAAGTCCCCGCTGGTATAGTCCTGTTATTATTCATTTCCAGTTTGGCTTTGGCTCAGGTTAAATCGCCCGATCAGTTCCTGGGGTATAAGTTAGGTAGCCGGTACACCCCTCATTTTAATATTGTCAATTATTGCAGGCAGGTGGCGGAAGCGGTGCCCGATATGGTAAAATTGGAACAGTATGGAACTACCCATGAAGGACGGCCTTTACTATTATTGTATGTGACCTCACCTGGCAACCTGGCGCGCCTGGAAGCCATAAGGCAAAATAACCTGCGGCTGGCCGGATTAACGCCCGATAAAATGGCCCCCGATGAAAAGGCGCCGGCCATTATTTGGTTAAGCTATAATGTGCATGGTAATGAAACCTCTTCGTCAGAAGCTGCCATGCTTACGCTATATGAACTGGTGAACCCTTCCAATACAAGAACCAAAGACTGGTTACAGCATACGGTTATCATTATCGATCCCTGTATCAATCCCGACGGCCGCGACCGGTACGTGAACTGGTTCAATTCGGTGGTAGGTATACAACCCAATCCGCAGCCTTTTACCCGCGAGCATGCTGAGCCCTGGCCCGGTGGACGGCCCAATCACTATTATTTCGACCTGAACCGCGACTGGGCCTGGCAAACCCAGATTGAAACCCAGCAGCGCATAATAAAATACAACCAGTGGTTGCCTCAAATACATGTCGATTACCACGAACAATACTATAATAACCCCTATTATTTTGCCCCCGCGGCCGAACCATACCATGAAGTGATCACCCCCTGGCAACGCGATTTTCAAACCATCATTGGCCGAAACAATGCCAAATATTTCGATCAGCAGGGCTGGTTATTCTTCACCAAAGAGCGGTTCGATCTTTTTTATCCCAGCTATGGAGATACGTATCCATTATATAAAGGCGCCATCGGAATGACGTATGAGCAGGGCGGGCATAGCCGGGGCGGTGCTGCTGTCATCAACCGCGATGGCGATACGCTCACGTTGTGGGACCGGCTGTACCACCATTTCACTACGGGCATGAGCACGATTGAAGCCACTGCGCAAAATGCGCCAAAAGTGGTGCAGGAGTTTAAAAAGTATTACGATAAAGCACGTACTTCACCTCCGGGAGAATTTAAGGCTTACGTCATAAAGGCCGATGAAGGAGATAAAATCACCCGGTTGAAGCAACTGCTAACGCGAAACAATATTGAATGGCGCCATACCGGCATTGGCAGCTACAATGGCCTCAATTATTTCACGGGCAAAATGGCGCCGTTAAAAACCGACAGCCAGGATATAGTGGTCAATGCCAATCAACCCAATGCCAACCTGGTAAAAGTACTTTTTGAAAGGAACTCCCTGTTGAGTGATACGGTAACTTATGACATTACCGCCTGGTCAATTCCCTATGTTTACGGACTTACAACCTATGGATTGAGCAGCTATATTACCGGTTTGCCGAAATCGGCAGTACCTGATAAAGCGAAAACCAAAACCATCAATGGTGAGAACAGCGTAGCGTGGCTGATACGCTGGAACGGATTGAACAGCGTACAATTCTTAAGCAGCGTATTGCAACAGAAAGTAAAAGTGAGGTATGCTGAGCAGCCGTTCAAGGCCGGCAATGAAGATTTTGATAAGGGAACACTTATAATCACCCGCACCAGCAACCAATCGTTAGGTACTTCCTTAAGCAGCATTATCAATAAAGCTGCCGACAAAGCAGGCATTGGCTATACAGCTGTCGCTTCTTCTTTTGTTGACAAAGGATTTGATTTTGGTTCAGAAAAAGTGCATACCATGCAGGCGCCCAGGATCGGGCTGCTGGCGGGCGATGGCATTTCTTCCTTAAGTATGGGGGAGGTATGGCATTTCTTCGATGTGCAGATCGGTTACCCGGTAAATGTTATCTGGGCAAGCGATCTTACCAAAAATGTGTTGCGCGACCTCGATGTGCTGATCTTGCCGGATGGCAATTATCGTTTCCTTTCGGACCGGTCAATGAACGAAGCGCTGAAAGACTGGGTCACAACCGGCGGCAGGGTGATTGCGCTGGAAGGTGCTGTGGCGCAACTGGCTTCTGCAGACTGGGGCATCAAGGTCAAAAAAGGGGATGATGATAAAGGCGATAAAGAGGATAGGGAAGACAAAAAAGATGATTACAGTATGTTGCGTCGCTATGAGAACCGGGAGCGGGATTTTATACCAGGATATAATCCCGGTTCCATTTATAAAGTGGAACTGGACAATTCGCATCCGCTGGCCTTTGGTTACGACGATACTTATTTTACAATCAAGCAGGATAATACCATTTACGAATTCTTCAAGGAATTTGGCTGGAATGTGGGCGTCATAAAAAAAGACAACCAGGTAGCGGGTTTCGTAGGCTCAAAGTTGAAAGATAAATTAAAGGATGGATTGATCTTCGGCGTACAGGAAATGGGGCAGGGTGCGGTTGTTTACCTGGCCGATGATCCGCTGTTCAGAAGCTTCTGGGAAAATGGCAAGCTGTTGTTCAGTAATGCGGTATTTATGGTGGGACAGTAGTTAATGTGATAATGTGATAATTAGCTAATGTGATAATGGAATGCAGTTCCGATAATCAAGGGGATTGTGGGTGCCGGGGCAAGTAGTTTATGTGCTAATGTGATAATTTGCTAATGTGCTAATGGAATGCAGTTCCGATAATCAAGGGGATTGTGGGTGCCGGGGCAAGTAGTTTATGTGCTGATGTGATAATTTGCTAATGTGCTAATGGAATGCAGTTCCGATAATCAAGGGGATTGTGGGTGCCGGGGCAAGTAAGAGCCATTCACCATTGACTATTGACCATTGACCATGTTAAAATTTACCGGCGGATTGGCACACTGCCTCGTATTGTGTTATTTTGCCCCCGGATTAAGATCAAAACCATTAGAATGAAACGTCCATGCCCAGATTTCCGTTATGACATTTAAGGCATGGAAATTTCGCATAGTTCCATTTGGCTAAAGAAAAATAATGATTTTCAGATGAATGAATTTTACCCCGGGCGATTACTATTGTTGATTGTTCTGCTGTATGTACTGCCAGTGTCAGGACAAACGCCCGCTGCTTATACGTCTGCCGATATTTTCCTGCAAATTAAAAAGCTTAAGGTTTTAGGTTCCGTATTATATATAGCCGCCCATCCCGATGACGAAAATACCCGTTTGCTGGCATGGCTGGCCCGGGAACGGTTATATCGTACAGGTTATTTATCATTGACCCGTGGCGATGGGGGCCAGAACCTGATCGGCGACGAACAGGGTATTGATCTGGGTTTGATCCGTACCCAGGAATTGCTGGCAGCCCGCCGTACCGATGGCGCCGAACAATTCTTTAGCCGCGCCTTCGATTTCGGATTCAGCAAAAGCACCGATGAGGCCATGGAAAAATGGGGTAAGGAAAAAGTGCTTAGCGATGCCGTCTGGATCATTCGCAAATTTCAGCCAGATATTATAATCACGCGTTTTCCCGAAGACAGCCGCGCCGGGCATGGACATCACTCCGCTTCTGCCGTGGTAGCCCATGAGGCTTTTAAAGCCGCTGCAGATCCCAATCGCTTTCCCGAACAATTTAAATTAGGGGTACAACCGTGGAAGGTGAAACGCATATTCTGGAATACCTTCAACTTCGGTACTACCAATACTACCAGCAACGATCAGCTGAAAATAGATGTAGGCGGTTACAATGCCCTGGTGGGTAAAAGTTATGGCGAAATAGCTGCTGAAAGCCGCAGCCAGCATAAAAGCCAGGGATTTGGCGTACCGGGGAGCCGTGGCGCACAACTGGAATATTTTTCTTTTACCGATGGTGAACCCGCACAGAACGACCTCATGGATGGCATCAATACCAGCTGGGCAAAACTGGAGGGCGGTGCCGCCATAGAAGCCCAGATCGATGAGATACTGAAAAGTTACTCCATTGCAAATCCCGAGAACACTGTTCCTGCGCTGGTGAATTTATATAAGTCAATACAGGCATTGAAAGACGGATATTGGAAAAAGCAGAAGCTGGAAGAAGTACAGCGCCTGGTAGAACAGTGCAGTGGTTTATTTATGGAAGCCAGTACCGGCAATGAACAGGCTGTGGAAGGCGATTCTGTAAAAATAAATATGGTTATCAATAACCGGTTAGGGGCTCCAGTGCAATTGAGTAAGATACAACTCGATGTGCTGGATACCACCCTATCGCTGAACCTGGAAAAGAACCGGAATGTATCCCTGCAGAAAACATTTTACGTATTTGCTACCAAGCCCATCTCACAGCCTTATTGGCTGGAACAAAAGATGAGCGATGGTTCTTTTACCGTTAACGATCAGTCGATGATTGGTAAACCCCAGAATGAACCGGCCTACCAGGCGCGCTTCGATGTGGTCATTGCCGGGCAACCATTCACCTACTACAAACCGGTACAATACAAACATACCGATCCGGTGAAAGGAGAACTGTATCAGCCACTGGTAGTAGTGCCTTCTTCAACCGTTACTACCGAACCGAGCATCGTCATTTTCCGCAAAGGAGAAAAACAACGCGCTGACATAGCGGTAACGGTAACGGCAAATAAAAAGTTCACCGGATATAAAGCCCGTATTTCAAAAAGACTTACTTACGACAATAGTACCAAAACAGACAGCAACTTCACGGTACTGCCAGGCAGTCAACGGCAATATATTTTTACCATCGACAATGGCATGCTGAAAGATAAGGAACAGGATTTTGTGCAGGCATTTGTTGAATTGAAAAATGGGACTGAAGAGCAGCCGGCTTATTTGAACATGAGCAACATCAGGTACGACCATATACCTCACATTCATTATTTTTACCAGGATGCCATCAAGGTATTGAATATTGATATTAAAACTGTAGGCAGGAAGATCGGCTATATTGAAGGCGCTGGCGATAAAGTGACCATCGCCCTGCAGCAAATGGGGTATGAGGTAACTGTTTTGAAGGAAAAGGATATTACGCCATTTAATCTGAAGCAATTCGATGCAGTTATTACCGGCGTACGTGCATACAATGTACATAATTACCTGGAAGGAAAACATGCTGTACTGATGGATTATGTAAAAGAAGGTGGCAATCTGATCGTTCAGTACAATACCAGTAACTTCATCAGCTCGGTAACAGATAAAATAGGACCCTATCCATTTGCGATCTCGCGCAACCGTGTAACTGATGAAAAAGCAACCGTGAATTTTCTGTTGCCCAATCATCCTGTATTAAATTATCCTAATAAGATCACTGCAAAAGATTTTGACAATTGGGTGCAGGAAAGAGGCATTTACTTTGCCGACCAGATCGACAACGCCTATGAAGCCCCGTTGTCGATGGCTGATCCGAACGAAAAAGAACAAAAAGGCAGCCTGATCATTGGAAGTTATGGCAAAGGCAAATTTGTATATACCGGACTGGTATTCTTCCGGGAATTACCTGCCGGCGTACCCGGCGCCTACCGGTTACTGGCCAATATTATTGCACTAAATAAAAAGAAAGGTTTTTAGATGGGCTCATTAACAAAGCGCGAGTGGTTTTTCATAATTGCTATTATTGTGGGACTGATCCTGGGCAAGCTGTTAAAAAAATTAACGATTGGACTGGTGCTGGGCGTATTACTGGCATTTATGGCCGTCATGATCTTTTCGAACAAAAAGAAATAACACGTCAGATTCATTTATATGTCACCGGTGGAAAAAGAACGTATACCTGTATTTAAAAAGTGGCGGTACTGGTACTGGCTGGTGATCGGTTTTCTGTTATTCCTGATCGTCTTATTTTATCTCTTCACTAAACACTTTGCATGAATTTTTCCCGGTTAGACTGGACGGTATTAGTGTTCACCCTGTTACTCATAATTGTGTATGGGGTATACCGCAGCCGTACATCCAAAAACCTGGAAGGATATTTATTAAGCGACCGGCAATTGCCCTGGTGGGTGGTATTGCTGAGCATCATGGGCACGCAGGCCAGCGCCATTACATTTTTAACGGTTCCCGGCCAGGCGTATAGTGAAGGGATGCGGTTTGTGCAATACTATTTCGGATTGCCATTTGCCATGGTGGTGATATGTATCATCTTTGTGCCTGTCTTTCACCGGTTAAAAGTGTTTACAGCGTATGAATATCTGGAACAACGATTTGATGTAAAGACCCGCCTGCTCACCTCATTCCTGTTCCTGCTCTCACGGGGCCTGTCGACCGGTATCAGCATCATTGCGCCTTCCCTGGTATTACATAGTATGCTTGGCTGGGATATGACGTTTACGACTTTATTCATGGGCGGACTGCTGATCATTTACACCGTGAGCGGTGGCGCCAAAGCGGTAGCCTACACGCAGCAGTTACAGATCATAATAATTTACGGAGCTATGTTCACTGCTGCGTGGTGGGCGATTAAAATGTTACCGGCAGGCATCGGGATCAGTGAAGCTTTGCATGTAGGGGGCAAATCGGGCAAGCTCAATGTAATTACTTCAGGTATAACTGAGAATGGTTTCGACTGGAAGGACCGGTATAATATCTGGAGCGGCGTCATTGGCGGTTTCTTTTTGGCCCTGAGTTATTTCGGCACCGACCAAAGCCAGGTTGGCCGTTACCTCACCGCCCGTAGTGAACAGGAAAGCAAATTGGGCCTATTGATGAACGGACTTGCCAAAGTGCCTTTGCAATTCGGCATCCTGCTTATTGGTATTTTTATATTTGCATTTTACCAGTTTACCAAAGAGCCGGCATACTTTAATCTGGCACAGGAGAGAACCTTACGGCAAAGTGCGCATGCTGGTGAATTTGCTGCTGCTGAAAAAAGATACCAGCAGGTACAGGACGAAAAAAGAAAAACGGCTATGGCGTTAGGAAATGCGCTGCAGCAAAATGACCAGGTTATGGTAAATCAGTTGCGAACGCAGTTACAACAGGATCAGCAACAGGCCGGCCAGGTGCGGGATTCAATAAAGAATATTGTAAAGAAAACAATTCCCGGCAGTGATGGGAATGATACCAATTATATCTTTCTTCGCTTCGTAGGAGATTTTTTACCCAATGGATTAGTGGGTTTGATCATTGCAATTATCTTCCTGGCGTCCTGGAGCAGTATAGCCGCGGCATTGCATGCATTGGCTTCCTGCACCATGATCGACTTTCATAAACGGTTGTCGAAGCGAACTGCCACACCTTTACAGGAATATCGCTGGTCACAAGCTTATGCACTGATCTGGGGTTTATTTTGTGTGGTAGTGGCACAATTCAGTTATAATCTTGGCAATAGTCTGGTAGAAGCTGTGAATATCCTGGGTTCCTGGTTCTATGGAACGATATTGGGTGTTTTCCTGGTAGCCATATTTATGAAAAGGGTTGGCGGAAATGCCGTCTTCTTTGGTGCTATCATAGCCGAAGCGGTTGTTATCAGCGTATATTCGCTTGATCTGATCTCATTTCTCTGGCTGAATTTGGTGGGAGCTGCTGCCGTAGTCTTGTTTTCGGGATTGCTACAGGCAGCGTTCTTTCGTAAAGACAGCGCGAAGATAATACCGTCTAAAAAATAAAAGGCTCACCACTCACCATTGACAATTCACCCTACCCCTCTTTAAAAAATTAACTCCATTTGTATGTTACATCTTTCATACGGAGTAGCATGCCCGACCACTTTCTTAAATCCTAATTTATGATACAGGTTAATGGCAGGTTGCAGGATGGTGTTGCTTTCAAGATACAGTTTTTTAGCACCCAGTGATCTCGCTTTGTCAACAGCCGCTTTGCCCAGGAGCCACCCGATGCTTTTGCCCTGGGCTGCGGGTGATACGGCCATTTTAGCGAGTTCATATTCATATACCGGGTCATCCATTTTGAGCAGCGCACAAACACCAACAGCTTCATTGTTGTACAGGGCAACCAGAATATGTCCGCCTTTGGCGATAATGTTCTTTTGTGGATTGTCCAGCGCCTTATGATCGGCAGCTTCCATTTTGAAATATTTCGAGATCCATTCTTCATTTAATCGCTTGAAAGCCTCCTCGTGGGCCGGTTTGTAATCGACGATCTGCACTTCACGGCTTTCGCGTAATTTCTTTTGTTCCTGCACACGGCGTAACAATGATTTCTGTTGTAAAAGGAACTCCCATTCTTCGATCGCTTTCCACAGATCATGCCTTGTTTGCGATAAAGCTTCTTCTATAGCATTGGTAACATCGAGGTACTGGGGAGCAATGTTCTGCATGATCTCTTTGCCTTTTTTTGAGAGACCTACAACATTTTTACGGCCGTCCAGCTTGTCTTTTTTTTCAGTGACAATGCCGTGTTTAACCATTTCCCTGATGATGGTGCTTACCGACGGGTGCGAGTGGCCGATCTCTTCGGCAATGGCTGTGATGGTTTTGTCCTGTCCCAGCGATAGCGCATGGAAGACCGGAAACCATTTAGGCTGCAGTGATACATTGTACATTTTATATACCTGGCCCGCGTCTTCCGTTATCTGTTCACTTAACCGGCGCAACCGGCTTCCCAGCGCCATTTTACCGGCATTATTGTAGAAGTCCATTATTTAATCAATTATGTAATTAATTACGTAATTTACGACCTTTGTTGGAATTACACGAAGTAATCTTTAAAATTTTCAGGGATGGAGTTCCGAAATGTAAGGCCGCGCCTGCAAGCGGGACAAAAAAAGGATCACACGGGAAAGCGCCGAAAAAAAACGGCGTTTTGCCTCCAAGCGAACCACCCAAAAAGGTAAATCATGCCGGGGCGATATCAAGGATAAAGCAGTATGCGCGACGCGAAGCAGGTCAAATAAAAAAACAGCTCGGCAAGCGGTCCCAAACAAAAAGAGCGGGTTGCGCTGGGGCGATATCAGGAAACAAAGCGGCATGCCCGACGCGAAGCTGGACAAAACAAAAAGCAGCGCCGGAAGCGATACCAAACAACAGATATTTAGCGTCGCCAAAGACGCACACAAAAAAGCGGACCACGCCGGGAAGCGCCAAATAAAAAAGCCGGTACGCCGCCAAGCGCGACCTTACAAAAAGTAGCCGGGCCCTCAAGCGGACGCACATAAAAAAAGTGGGTCCCAGCGGAAAGCGGACCCACTTTGTAAAGAATATACTATTGACAATTATTTCAGGGTAGCCAGCAACTTTTGGTTCAGGGCTACATAATCATCGTTCTTGGCTTCTTTGGCCAGCTCGATCGATTTGTTAGCTGATTCAATGGCTTCCTGCTTTTTGCCCAGTTTGGCCAGGCAATTGGCTCTCTGATGTATAACCCAGAAAGCTTTCGGATTAGCCTCAGCAGCCTTGTTAAACCATTCCAGTGCTTTGTTCAGGTCTTTCCCTGTCTCCATGTAATACATGGCGGCGCCGAAATAAGGATGGCTCTTGGGATCTTCTTTTTTCATCAACTCATCGATCTGGGCCATTACTTTGCCGTCGATCTCTGTAGTGATGGGAAGAACTACATTGGTTTGATCCCACATCATATGCAATTCAATGCTGGTTGGTTTTACATTGGCGAATTGCATAGTAAAGGTTTCTACCTTGTTTTTAATGCTTTCAGGTTTTGCCTGCACACGCACTACATCATTTTCCTGTTTGTAAGCTGCTGGCGAGGTAACATCCAGTTGTTTGGTAAGGATGATCGTCCAGGAACTCTTATCAGGAATGGTGAGCAAACCATATTTACCGGCAGGTATTTTCTTTCCGCCAATAGTTACTTCGTCAGCAAATGTAAGCGTGGTCGCCTGGTTGGCACCGGTACGCCATACTTTGCCGAAAGGCACCAGGTCGCCAAATACTTTGCGGCCTTTGATACCCGGACGGGAATATGCTAATTCAATAGAACCCAATCCAAAATCCTGTTTAATGGTTTGTGTGGTCGAAGGCGCAGGTGTTTTTAATTGCGCCTGAGTGGTAAATGCAAATGCAAGCATGCATCCAATCAAAATGGTCTTTCTCATGACGAACGAATTTGCGCGAAAGTAAGATATAAACGAATTGTTTTATAGAAATCCTGGATGAACGGAATATTAAAATCTTACCATAACTGTTATGCGGGCTTTGCGTCCTTTAAGCAACTTCCAGCTGGGACCCTGCATAATGAGCCTGATAGCCTCATCATCAAATGGTTTAGAGAGGGATTGTACGATCCTGAAGCCTGATAAAGTCCCTTTTTTATTTACTTCAAAGGATACTACCACCTTGCCGCTTGTAGAAGAAGCGCCGGCAGGTATTTTTTTGTTCTTCTCAAGGTATTGTTCAAACGCAAGCCAGCCAAATACCGGCTCTGCATCGAACACAACAGTATTGGGCAGCTGGCTGTTACCGGATGGTGTAAGTATTTTGTTATTGGCAGGTGGTGTAACAACTACATCCTCCGGCGTTGCATTGGCCGGTTGCAGCTGCAGCTGGCTCAATGTGGCATTGTTCTGTAGGGTAAAGTTCTGGGTGCCATAGCCGGTTACATTCACATTTACATCTACTACAGAATCTGTTACCGGTATTTTGAAGAAGCCGGCTTTATCGGTGATAAAATTGTTGTTGTTCTTGTTTATCTGTACATAGGCGTTGGCAATCGGGTTACTATTGAAATCGGTAACCTGGCCTTTTATCACGCCCGACAGGTTGTTTTTATAAGCACCATACGTCTTTTTGGGATGGTTGTCGGATGGCTGGATCGTTATCAGCTCTGTTTCCCGTTCTCTGTTTTGGTTGTAAATGTTATTATTCGGTTTTAAAGCTTTGGCTTTATTGAGCTCGGGAACTGCTGCCGGTGATGCGGAAGGGGCCACTTCCCGCTTTGCCATGGCTTCCTCTCTGGGGTACGAACCGGCTGCTGCTATCTCGTCCCGCAACGGTGGGAAACTGTCCTTTTGCCGGCGATTTTCATTCGCAAATGCCAGTGACTCCGTAGCAGCTTCCGTTTGGGTGGCTTTATCTTCAAGACGTTTGTTTTCGGCAACAGCAGGCAGGGGAGGCCTTTCAACAGCTTTTGCAGCCGGTTGCTGGTTGGTAATTACCGGAGTGTTCATGGTATCTGCCGAAACGGTGGCCGGCGCCGGGGGTTGTTCTTGCTGAGGTTGTTTTTCCTCTGTTTTGGCAATGATGGAACCGTTGCTGCTTACTTCTTTTTCGGAAACAAGGCTGTATATCCATACACCGGTGATAATGATTACCACAGCAGCGGCCGCTGCCTGCCAGTACCGGAACGGCTTAAACGCCGCCACTTTAGCCGAAGCGGCGGTGCGGGTTTGCAACTGCTGCTGCAACTGTTGTAACTGACCGGTAACCAGGTTTTCGGAATGGGCGGCATAAGCTTCCTGCATTCCTTCAATGGCGTCGGCCAGGAACGGATCATCCAGTGCCGCCTTTTCCATAGCGTGCATTTCACGGGCAGATAATTTCCCCTGCACATATCGCTGGATATCTGCTGCCGTATATTGATTGATATGTTCCTTATGATCGCTCATGAATCGGCAGGGCTGACCCCTTTTCCATACATATTTTTAGATTTCGCCGGCCGTTCTGGATAAAGCTGCGCACTTTATTCCATTCAATGCCGGTTACTTCTGCAATTTCTTTATAACATTTGTTTTGCAAATAGAACAGCTCCACTGTTTTCTTTTGCTCCAACGATAAGGTTTCCAAACAACGTTCCAGCTTTTGCAGGTTCTCTTCCTTCAACTGTATGCCATTCAGATGCATTTCTTCCTCCAATTGCATACTGTCTGCATTAAATTCTGTTGTTTTCAGGTTTTTGGGCGTACGCAACTGCATGAGGCAGTAGTTCTTAGCCAGGGTGTACAGCCAGCTCTTAAAGTTTTCTACCTCATGTTTGGGCAATTTGGCCACCAGTTCCTCAAAGATCTGCATCACTGCATCCTTGGCGGTTTCCGGCTGCTTCAGGTATTTCAGGCAAACGCCGTATAAAAGATCCATATACCGTTGAAAAAGAACTGCCAGCACCTCCATGTTCCGGGAGGTACGATACAGGTTGACCAATTCTTTATCGGGCAACTCATTAGCGGGTATGTTCTTTAAAAATGCCACCGACGGCTAAAATTAACAAAAACTGGCGTATGTATTTAATGAATACAGCTTTAACCAGGCTGTATAGGGTATTTAATTAATAAGACGATTATCCGATGTTGAAGTTGCAAGGGCGTGTTACTGCTGAAATGACGGGTTTGGCGGTTAAAATTATTTTTATCGGACGCATATGTAATTTTTTCGATGGTTACATCTTTCAAAAAACAACCGTATGCCTGCATCTATACATTTGAATATCCCCGAGCCCTGTCATGAGAACTGGAACAATATGACGCCCCGCGAGCAGGGCCGTTTTTGCGGTTCCTGTCAAAAAGTGGTGGTTGACTTCAGTGTAATGAGCGACCAGGAGATGCTGAATTATTTTTCAAAAGCCAGTGAGCATGTATGTGGCCGCTTTTCGAACGACCAGTTGAATAAGGAAATAAAACCAACGGAAAAGAAGAAACGATTTAAGCTCGTGTATTTGTGGAGTGTAATGCTGGCCTCTTTTATCATTACCAAATCATATGCTCAGGGCAAACCGAGGATGAAAAAACCGGCCACGGAAAGTGTTCGCCCAAATCGTACGTTGGGAGAGGTTGCCCTCGTGCCCGATGAGCCTGTAAAGGCAGTGATACCCATTGTAATGAATGGAACAATTGTGGATGCACAAAATGGTAAGCCGGTCGTGGCAGCCAGTATCACTGTCGAGGGCACTGAAAACGGAACGATGGCCGATTCAACAGGGCATTTCAGATTATCTGTTGAAAACAAACATAACATGAAAATCGTGATCAGTGCCATTGGTTATGAAACGCAAACGCTCATGATCGAAAATACCACCAGCTGGAAGAATATACAGGTATTGCTGAAGCCACAGGCTGTAACGTTAGAAGAAGTGAGTGTAATTGGAAACGGTAGTAAGACAGGCCGGTATGTCATGGGCGGTGCGATCGGCGGCATACGTATAACAAGAATAGATACAATAAAAGATTCATCAATGACTGGGCGCCTGCTGTAGCGAAGAAGGATGTTAAAATTTATCCAAACCCGGTTGCGCGGGGCAACAGTATCCAGGTAAAACTAGTCCTTCCACAAGCTGGTGATTACAAATTGGAATTACTCAATACTGCGGGACAGGTAATGCTGATCCAGCCCCTGTTCATGCAAACAAAGGAACAACTGATTGATCTGTACACACAGTCTCACTGGAGTGCCGGTATGTACTGGGTGCGTATCTCATCCCCCGGCTCAAAAAAGATCTTCCAGAACAAAGTGCTGTTGAAGTAAGCGGCATAAAAAACCGCTTTATGGAATTTTAGAACATTCAACATCTCATAATTAGACACTGTATGTCAAAAACTTTACACATTCGAATACCCGAACCTTGTCATGAGAGCAGGCATGATATGACTCACCAGGAGCAGGCCGTTTTTGCGGATCATGTCAGAGAAGTCATGCGTATCGCTGCGCCCGGCGAAAAGAATGTGTATCAATGTAAAGTAGCAATACAATAAACGCTTTTCTAGTTATACGGGGTTCATTCAGGATTCTATGAGTAGTGTTTATTTTCCATTTCATGGTTCCTATACCGGCCGTCAGGCCGGTATTTTGTTTTATCCCTTAAACGCCGGATGAAACTGCTGCAAGGTGTCACGGAGGAACTCGCGGTCTAAATGCGTATATATTTCAGTGGTAGTTATACTTTCATGGCCCAGCATTTCCTGTACAGCGCGCAGGTCGGCGCCGCCCTCTACCAGGTGGGTAGCAAAGGAGTGACGGAAAGTATGTGGCGAAATGTTCTTGGTGATGCCTGCTTTTTTCACCAGTTCCTTTAACATTAAAAAGATCATTACACGGGTAAGCTTGGCGCCGCGGCGGTTCAGGAACAAAATATCTTCATGTCCCTTTTTCACCGGCATATGCACGCGAATGTCTCTCTTATAGATCGTAATGTATTTGACTGCTGATTCACCAATAGGCACCAGTCGTTCTTTATCACCTTTACCGGTTACGCGAATAAAGCCTACATCGAGGTACAGGGCAGATAACTTCAAATTTACCACCTCACTTACCCGCAGGCCGCAGCTGTACATGGTTTCCAGAATGGCTTTATTACGGCCCCCTTCGGGTTTGCTCAGGTCTATCTGGCCGATGATGGCTTCAATTTCATCAAAGGTGAGCACATCAGGTAGCGCCCTTTTCAGTTTAGGTGCTTCCAGCAGGGTGGTGGGGTCGCTGGTTACAATGTTCTCAATTAAACAGTATTTATAAAACGAGCGAATGCCTGAAATAATGCGTGCCTGGGACGTGGGTGTCATGCCCAGTTCTCCTATCCAGCGGATAAATTGCTGTAGATCGGGCAGGGTTACGTGGGCCGGACTTAACACATTGTTCTTCTCCTGCAGGAACTGGGTCAGCTTGTCTATATCCCGCAGGTACGCTTCCACTGAATTATCAGACAGTGATTTCTCCAGTTGCAAGAAAGCCTTAAATCCTTTTTTGTAAGGGTCCCACATAGTGTCTGGTTGAAAGATAACTCCGTTCCGCGAACAATACTGTTATCCGTAACAAAATTTCCTATATTCGTTGCTCAAAAATAAGGGTTCCATATTATTGCCCACTTAAAACACTGTCCACATGCTATTGAGTCTTCGCATGATGAAAAAGAAAATGATGCTGAATCGGTCTGCATTCAAAAGGTTCCTGACCAAACTGGAAAAGGATCCTCCCCGTGGGCTCGATACCCTGGCGGTGCAAACCGATAAGCTCGTTTGGGCAGAAACTGATTGCCTGGCCTGTGCCAATTGCTGCAAGACCATGACGCCCACTTTCACAAATACCGATATAAAACGGATCTCGGCGCATTTAAATATGACGGAAGAAGCTTTTCGAAAGAAATGGCTGAAGAAAGACCGCGCCGGTGATTGGGTGAACACCCGCCAGCCATGTCAGTTCCTAAACCTCAAGGATAATAAGTGCTCTATTTATGAAGTGCGGCCGAAAGATTGCTCCGGTTTTCCGCACCATACGCGCCGCCGCATGATCGATTATATGCACGTGTTCAAGCAGAACATCGAGTATTGTCCGGCTACTTTCAGGTTAGTGGAGCGAATGATGGAGCGATCTGCCACCGGGAAGGCAGAGGTGGTGGGCATCAAATTGAAGGAAACAGGTAAGAAGGCCGATCATAAATAAACGTCTTCTATAAAGAAATAATCCGGCGGTTGATTGGGCAGCAGGGTAATTGAGAGTATGTTATACTGCACCTCCCGCCATTGCGGATTAAGGTACATGTATGCCCGGGCGCATTTAAGCATGTAGTTTATTTTCTTCTTTGAAATACTTTCCTCGGGGTGGCCAAACAACAGGTTAGTCCTGGTTTTTACTTCAATGATGTGAAGTATATTATCCCTGGCCGCAATCACATCGATCTCATACCGGGCATGCCGCCAGTTGCGGTGTAAAATGGTAAAGTTCAGCTGCTGCAGATAAGTAACAGCCATGTCTTCGCCTTTTTTACCGGTATCATGATGCTGATAGCTCATAGCATTTTTGTAACATTGCAAATTACTGAAGTTCTATGTCGTACAATACTAAAATATTCAAACTGCAAGGCAAGGTTCAACATTATACATGGGGTGGAACGGACTTTATTCCTGCTTTGTTGCACCTGCCTAATGTTGACAAGAAGCCTTTTGCTGAATACTGGATGGGAGCGCATGATAATGTTCCGGCTGAGGTCATATTGCCTGACGGTACCCGGCAACCGCTGAATGCATTTATTAAACAGGATGCAGTTACTGCCCTGGGGCAGCCGGTACATCAACGGTTCGGCCGCCTGCCGTACCTGTTTAAAGTACTGGATGTAAAAGATATGTTGTCGATACAGGTGCACCCTAACAAGAAAGCAGCAGAATCGGCTTTTGCTGCCGAGAACATGAAAGGCACACCGATGAACGCACCTAATCGCAATTATAAAGACGATAACCATAAGCCGGAGCTGATGCTGGCGCTGAGCGATTTCTGGCTGCTGCATGGCTTTAAATCGCCCCAGGCATTGGTGACCATTCTCATGCAAACACCTGAACTGCAATTCCTGGTACCTATTTTTGAGGGAAAGAACTACCATGCTTTGTACGAACGGGTAATGACCATGGATCAGCACGAGGTGGACGAACATTTACAACCCCTGCTAGATCGCATAGTTCCCCTGTATGAAAAAGGATTCTTAAACAGAACCCAGGAAGATTTTTGGGCAGCACGGGCGGCAAAAACTTTTTGCGAGCCCAATAAACTTGACCGGGGCATTTTTTCCATTTACCTGTTTAACCTGGTGAACCTGAAACCAGGTGAAGCCATTTTCCAGGATGCCGGTATTCCGCATGCCTACCTCGAAGGGCAGAATATGGAGCTCATGGCTAACTCTGACAACGTTTTAAGGGGCGGGCTCACCAATAAATATATCGACGTTCCGGAGCTTATGCACCACACCCGGTTTGAGGCTGTAATTCCCGACATTTTAAAAGGTACGGATGGCGCTGTGATCGGTGAAACAATATTCCCTACACCTGCTGCAGATTTTGAATTGCGCAGGCTGAAGCTGAGAACCGGCGTTCCTGTAACCCTGACCGCTTCTACCGCTGAAATACTTTTTGTGTATGAAGGGGCGATCAAAGCTTCTGACGGTCAAAAAGAGCTTTCGTTGGTCAAGGGAGAAACCTTATTGGCTGTAGCGGGAGCCGGGTTTGAGCTGCAGGCGTCGGCTGATGCGATCGTGTTCAGGGCAACGGTTCCGTTGTAATGTAAAAGTGAGCGCCGATCTCCCATTGGCGGCTTGATCTATAGGTCAACATTCCTGAATTATTAATATGAAGCAAGAAGTATGAAGCAGGAGGTAAGAATATCAGACTCTTCTTACTTCTTGCATCCTACTTCATCATCCTGTGACCTGTGTCGTGATGCTTAGAAACTCACTTGTTCAGCAACGAAAGCAGCTCTGATTTGGTAATAGCGCTCAATATTGAATTTTCAGTTTTGATCAGTTTATCAGACAACTCTTTCTTGGTGTTTTGCAGCTTCACTATTTTCTCTTCTACCGTATCTGGAGTAATTAACCGAACAGCCATTACATGTTTTTGCTGACCGATGCGGTAGCTGCGGTCAATGGCCTGGTTTTCTACAGCAGGGTTCCACCAGGGATCAACGATATACACATAGTCGGCTTCCGTTAAATTCAATCCCGTGCCACCTGCTTTTAAACTAATGAGAAATACCCTCACCGAAGCTTCCTGCTGAAAATTGCGTACGGCCGATTCCCTGTTCTTCGTGTGGCCGGCCAGGTATTCGAAAGGGATGTTCCTCGCCTCCAGTTCTTTTTGAATGAGCGCAAGCATACTTACAAACTGTGAAAAGATGAGGATTTTATGCTGTCTGCTTTTGCTTTCAATTTGTTCAAGCAGGATCTCGATTTTTGCAGAACCATCGCCCTGCAGCTTTTCGTCTTGCAGTAACCGGGGTGAGTTACAGATCTGCCGTAAGCGGGTAAGTCCGCGCAATACATGCATAGCGTTTTTCGGCAGATCTTCGGTGTCAAGACCCGAGAGATAATCGCGCAACTCCTTTTCACAGGCATCGTATACGGCCCGTTGTTCTTCGCCCATGGGGCAATAAACGATCATCTCTGTTTTTTCAGGTAATTCAGTAGCTACTTGTTTTTTGGTTCTTCTTAAAATAAAGGGGGCAACTTTATGTTGCAATTCAACTGCCCGCCGTTTTTCCTTAAACGTGTCGATGGGTGTAGAGTATATACTTTTAAAATGTTGTTTGCTGCCTAATAACCCGGGACAGGCGAATGACAGCTGTGCATACAGGTCAAATGTGTTGTTTTCGATCGGCGTGCCGGTAATAGCTATTTTGTTCCTCGATCTCAATAACCGTGCGGCCTGGTAACGCTGCGATTCAATGTTTTTGATGTTTTGTGATTCGTCGAGAAAGATATAGTTGAACATATAGTTCTTTAGGAATGTAATATCGGAGATCAGCGTGCCATAAGTGGTTAGGATAATTTCATATTGATCGAAGCCATCGGTGTTTTTTTGTCTGTCAGCGTTGTATAGAGTCAGTACTTTTATTGAGGGCGCAAATTTGCTCACTTCTTCCTTCCAGTTGAACAGCAGTGATGTAGGCACAACCAGCAGATTGGTGTTTTGTTTTACCCTGGTTCTTTGTAATAGAATAAATGCAATGATCTGCACTGATTTTCCTAAACCCATGTCATCGGCCAGGATGCCGCCAAAATTATGTTCGTCAATAAAATTCAACCAGTTTAAACCTTTACGCTGATAATGCCGTAAGGAACCATGCAAGCCCTCGGGAACAGCCACCTCTTTTACCGAGGATATATTAGCAATCTTTGCCGTGTACAGATCCAGTTCTTCCTGTACGCCTTCATCAAGCATATCCGCATCGTACAACTCCTTTACGCCAGAAAAATTTATTTTAGGGGTGACGAGTGTTTTGTCGATAATGTCGCCTGCAGCGAAATAAGCCGACAGCTTTTCGATCCATGCTGACGGCAGAATGCCCAGGGTTCCATCGCCCAGTTGCACAAATTTGTTTTTATTGCGAACCGCATGCTGTAACTGTGTAAGGGTGGCTACCTGTTTGCCAAAAGCGGCTTTTATTTCTGTATTGAACCAGTTGAGCCCGCTGGTTACATGAATAGCTATTTTGGCCCGGTGGCTGTTTAGTTTGTTGCCCTTTATTTTGTTGAACCCAAAAATGGTGATGCCTTCATTTTCCCAGGCTTCAAAAGCATTGAAGAACCATTCTTCCTGTAAGAAACGATCTTTATGCAGGTAGAAATAGCGCAAATCATTATCCAGCTGTTCAAGGAAATCAGGATGTTGTTGTATTAGTAAGGCTATGAGCCGGCTTTCGGCTGCTTCATCCCGGTACATGATCTGTACTTTGCCTTCGGCATCGGTATAATATAATTGTCTTTTTGTACGAACAGGAATTTCAACGTTGCCGTATTTTATTACGGGATCGATCATTACATAATTTCCCAGTTCACTCAGGTAGATCAGTTTTTCAACAGGCTGTTCCCCGCCGGATGGCAGCGTTTGTTCGGCGGTCGGGGAGGCTGCGTTCGAATAAAAGATCTGGATATGATCAGCGAGCGGCGTTAATATGGTTTGCTGGAAGCTTTTGAATTTCGATTCATGGATGCGAATGAGGCCGTTGGTTTGTTTAAAGAAGCGCACCACGTTCAGGAAGTGGAAATTACCGATGGCATGCAGTGTATCCCTGTTCTGAAAGAAATAATCGTATTTCACCTGCAGATCGTTCCATTCAAATGGTTTACCATCGACGGTTACCTGCAGCGTTATTTCATAGAAAGCTTCTTTCCTGTTTACCCATAATGACAGCTCCCTTACCACGCTGCCCATATTTACCGGCTCAATGGAACCGGCGACAACTTTTTCCGAGAATACGGGATTATGGTAATAAAAGGGAAGTTGTAATGGATTCTTAATGATCGCTTTTAACGCGTTTATATCGGTGGAAGACCGCGTTCCGGTAGGATTGTTTTGAAACCGGGTGATGGCCGAAAAGAATTTCGCCTCATTGATATTTTCCGTTTTCAGCATTAGGTCTAACGGATTAACGAGGGTCAATGGATTTTTAATTTTTCCCGCCTGGGTAGTTTCTGCCTGGTATAACTCGATGTTTAATAGTTTATGGTATTTATACAGCTTGAGTACGATAAACAATTGGGTGTTGTTGTCAGCGAAGTTTACCGCCAGGAAAGGTTCTTCTTTCGGCAATAACTGCTGAAAATCGCTCATGAATGCTGATGTAGCCATAGGAGGTTAGCTCCGGAATTTTTGTTGTTTCACGTTTTCCTTTTCACGAATTTTCAAATCCCACATCATCCAACAAATTGCCGCCATCGGCTGCAGCGGTGGCTAATTGATCGCAGCGATTGTTAAATGGATTATCGGCATGGCCTTTCACCCATACAAACCGGATCTGGTGTTTTTGCATCAATTTATAGAAGCGGGTCCACAGGTCTTTATTCTTTTTGCCCCCTTTGAAATCGGTGGCGATCCAGTTCTTCAGCCAGCCTTCCATCACCGCTTTTACCACATACTGACTATCGGAATAAATGGTGATCTTCAATCCCTCCCGGTTCAGGGCTTCCAGCGCGGCGATCACCGCCATCAATTCCATCCGGTTATTGGTAGTGCGGCGGTAACCGGCTGATAGTTCCTTGCGGCTGCTGCCCCATTGTAATATGGCGCCATAACCGCCAGGGCCTGGATTTCCACGGGACGCGCCATCAGTATAAATTACCAGTTCTTTATTTGCAGAAGTTGCCAAATTGAATACAAATTAGTGATTTGGACCGGCAAGATACTATACCTGAATGACTCCCGTATTAAAAGCTGGTATATCCGGATTGTGATTGGCGGCCGCCAGGCTTTCCGAGATAATTTGCCTTGTTTGCGCCGGATCAATAATGGCATCTACCCATAACCGGGCAGCGGCATAATAAGGGGTGGTTTGTTTTTCGTACCGGCCCTTGATGTCGTTCAACAGCTTTTGTTCTTCTTCGGGGGAAACAGTGCTGCCTTTGGCTTTCATGGCGCTTACCTGTATCTGTAACAGGGTTTTGGCAGCCTGTTCGCCGCCCATTACGGCGATCTTTGCACTGGGCCAGGCATAGATGAATCGTGGGTCATAGGCCTTACCACACATGGCATAATTTCCTGCGCCATAAGAATTGCCTACAATGACCGTGATCTTTGGCACTACCGAATTGGCTACTGCATTCACCATTTTGGCACCATCTTTTATGATACCCGCATGTTCACTTCGCGAACCCACCATAAAACCGGTTACATCCTGCAAAAATACCAGCGGAATTTTTTTCTGGTTACAGTTCATGATAAAACGCGCTGCTTTGTCGGCGCTGTCGTTGTAAATGACGCCGCCCATCTGCATTTCGCCTTTGGCGCTTTTGACCATCGTACGTTGATTGGCTACAATACCCACAGCCCATCCATCGATGCGGGCATACCCGCAGAGAATGGTTTTGCCATAATCCTGTTTGAACTGCTCAAATACCGAGTCATCGGTGAGATGCTCAATGATCTGAAGCATATCATAGGGGCGGGTAGGGTCGGCCGGAATAATGCCATAAATATCCCCGGAATTCTTTTTTGGCGGTTTGGGTTTGCTGCGATCAAAACCGGCTTTGGGCGTTTGTCCCAGTTTTGACATGATCTTCTTGACCTGGTCGAGGCATTCTTCCTCGGTCTTGAATTTATAATCAGCAATTCCACTGATGGCGTTATGTGTTACGGCGCCGCCCAATGCTTCGGCTTCAATGCTTTCGCCAATAGCTGCTTTTACAAGGTAAGGTCCGGCCAGGAAGATGGAACCATTACCTTCTACCATCAAAGTTTCATCGCTCATGATAGGCAGGTAGGCGCCACCTGCCACGCAGGCGCCCATCACTGCTGCAATTTGTGTAATGCCCATAGCGCTCATGCGCGCATTGTTCCTGAATATTCTTCCAAAATGTTCTTTATCGGGAAAGATCTCGTCCTGCATGGGTAGGAACACGCCGGCGCTGTCGACCAGATAAATGACCGGCAAATGATTTTCCATGGCGATCTCCTGCAGGCGAAGGTTCTTTTTACCAGTGATGGGAAACCACGCGCCAGCCTTTACAGTTTGATCATTGGCCAGGATGATGCATTGGCGTCCGCTCACATAACCTACGCCGGCAACTGTGCCTGCGGCCGGACAGCCCCCTTGTTCTTCATACATATCCCAACCGGCAAAAGCGCCAATTTCGACAAACGGTGTATTTGCATCGAGCAGGTAACTGATACGTTCGCGTGCTGTTAATTTGTTCTTTTCTTTCTGCCTGGCAATCGCTTTTTTACCACCACCCAGAGCTACCTGTGCAAAACGTTGCTTCATTTCGCTGAGCGCCCGCTTCATTACATCTTCGTTCTTGTTAAATTCCAAATTCATAGTTTGCTAATGTTAATGTGCTAATATGCTAATCGGCTTATGTGCTAATGCTCAAGGATCCTTATCTGCATTTCATTAGCATAATATCACATTAGCAAATTAGCTAATTATTTTACAACGGCGAGCGCCATTCCATCGTATTCTTTTACACCTACCATTTGCAGAATAGTGGCGGTGACCTGCGTGTTCGCGCCGAGCATGGCATTGAAACGTTGCGCACCGGCTACTGCTTCATTGGCCGGTGCTGCATCCAGCACCTTGCCTTCGCGGATCACATTGTCCGCAACAATTAGTGTACCGGACCTCGATAACCGAAGCGCCCATTGAAAGTAATCGGCATACGGTGGTTTATCGGCATCAATAAAGATCATATCAAACGGACCGGCTCCTTCCTGTACCAGCTCCGGCAGTATAGATAGTGCCTTGCCGGTTCTGATCTGCACCTGTGATGCCAATCCCGCCCGCTCTATGTTCTTCTGAGCCACCGCAGCATGTTTGGGGTCTGCTTCGAGTGTGATGAGCCGGCCATCTTTGGGAAGCGCCCTGGCCATCCAGATAGTGCTGTAGCCTGCCAGTGTTCCAAGTTCAAGAATGTTCCTGGCATTACATAACAAGGCCATTATTTGCAGGAATTTACCCTGGTTGGGTGATATGCTGATGGCAGGCATACCGGCTTCTTTTAACGATTGCGTAGCAGCCACCAGGGCTTCATCTTCATGGGCAAGCAGATCGCTGATATAATGATCAACAGATTCAAACAATTGATTATTCATTGTGAATTTCCGGTATTTGTTTTTATGAATTCTACCAAAGTGAATATATTGTTCTCAAGGTGGTATTGCTTTAATTTTTCCTGAATAGCCGGATAATCTGAAAAGAAAGTTAACAGTTTTTGTTTTGCCTGCTCATATTTCTTTTCCCTCATTCTGATGTAGAGCGGAAAGGCAGCGTATTCCGGATTTTCTTCCCTGGTCTTTTCGAAGATCAGATTGGGATAGGTTACAAAACCACCTTGCAGCGCATCATACCCATAATACAACACATAATAAATATTGATCTTCCCTGAATAAACTACCTGGGCAAAAGTGTGTTTTAATTTCGACATTTTGTTTAGCAAGGCATAGTCTTCTCCATACACTTCGAGGTTCGTCAGCGTCTTGAATTGCAAACTATCTGTTGAAAATCCCTGAAGATCATTAACCCCGTATCTTTCTTCCTGTTCTTCTGTTATTTTGAACCGCAGCTTTTCATTAGGGGAGGGAAACCACCTGATCAATCCCTTTTTTTGCGTAGCATCTTTTAATACGATCGTACCTGGAACGAATTGTTTGGCAAAGGGATAATTTTGAGCGCGTACAGACCAGGTAATGAATATACTCACAATAAAAATTAAACTTTTCATAGTAGTATTATTATTGTGAATATAAAGAATAATGTGATAATGTGCTAATTTGCTAATGGGCTAAGGCTAATGAATACAGGCTAAGGTGTATGCTTCTCGTGAACGTTGTGAGGCTCTGAAACTGCCCTCATTTGGGGAATTAGCACATTAGCTAATTATCACATTGGCAAAATAACATTTATGTGGAGGAAAAAAACTGCCTGGTTGATCTTATTAGGATTGGCAATAATTATTAAAATCTTTTCTTTATTCCCCAATGCTGTGGAAACCTATTATGCTACGGGGATATATCCTGTCATTTCGAAGCTCCAGCGTTTATTGTTCGGCTGGCTGCCTTTTAGCGTGGGCGATATCTTCTACGGGCTGATCATTATCTGGCTATTAAATAAAGTGTATCAGACTACGCGCAAGATCGTAAAAAAGCAAACGAATAAAAAGTACTGGCTGCATGCCCTGCTGCAAATAGCGTTTGCCGTAGTAGTGGTTTACGTCTCGTTTAATGCATTATGGGGTTTGAATTATAACCGGCGCGGGGTAGCTTACCAGTTAGACCTGAAAGTGGAGCGGTATTCAAAAGACGACCTGGTACACCTGATGCAGCAGCTGGTTGTACGGCTGAACAGCCTCGATACGGTGGCCCGGGTTAACCGGAAAATGCTGCAACGCAAGCAGAACCTGTTTAACGGCGCCACATCGGCGTATGAGCAACTGGCGCAAAAAGATGCGCATTTCACGTATTCTTTTAAATCGGTAAAACCTTCTCTATACAGTTACCTGGGCAATTATCTCGGTTATACCGGTTATTATAATCCGTTCAGCGGTGAGGCGCAGGTAAATACCACAGTACCTTTATTTGTGCAGCCATTTACCACCTGTCATGAAATAGGGCATCAGCTGGGGTATGCCAAAGAGAATGAAGCCAATTTTGCAGGGTATCTTTCCGCCAAATCATCGCAGGATCCCCTGTTCCGGTATTCGGTTTATTTTGATCTGTACAGTTATTCGAGGTATTATCTATATGCACAGGATTCAGTGGCTGCCAAACAGCTGGATGCGCAATTGCCGCCGGGCATTAAAGCAGATTATAAGGAATTAAGAGAATTCGTAAAGAAACATCGCAACCCTGTAGAGCTGATCATCGACCACCTGTACGGGCAATACCTGAAAGCCAATGAGCAGCCAGGCGGAAAGTTAAGTTACAACGAGGTGGTCGCCTGGCTGGTGGCGTACTACAAAAAGTTTGGAGCGGAAGCTATATAGGCTTGCCTAGGGGTGAAGTGATACATGGTAATGTGGTGCGGCCAATTAGCTAATTTGCTAATGTGCTAATTCTTCAAATGCCGGCCGCCCCTATAAAAGCGAAACTCAGGTGAAGCAGCCTTGTAGCCTGTATTTTTTATTAGCACATTAGCAAATTATCACATCAGCACATTAAAATTTGTTCTTCCACATCATACTTTCAACCGGTTTGTCGGGCTGACCGCTGTATTTGGCGTCTTTTTTCTGATTGTATTTTATGGCAATGTCTCCGTCCACGGGGAAATAGATCAATTGCCCGATAGGCATGCCTTTGTACACTTTCACGGGCTGTTTTACCGAGATCTCGAGGGTCCAGTTGCCGCAAAAACCCACGTCGCCCTTACCGGCGGTGGCATGAATATCGATCCCCAGCCGGCCTGTGGAAGATTTTCCCTCCAGGAAGGGCACGTGCGCATGGGTTTCGGTATATTCTTCCGTGACCCCGAGGTAAAATATGTGCGGATAAAGCACGAAACCATCGTCGGGGATCTCGAAATACTCGATTTCATTGTGTTTCTTGGCGTCCAGGATATGCTCCCGGTAGGTAGCCAGGTATTTCCCCAGGTGTACATCGTACGAATTACTGCCCAGGCATTCTCTTTTATAGGGTTCAATGCGGATGCTGCCTTTCTCAATTTCTTCCAGTATGCGTTTATCCGACAAGATCATGTGATGTGATTAGTTTATATTTGATTGTTGTTTAACAGACATTTGCTGCCCTTGAAAATTGGTGCAATGTAAAATCTAAAACGCTACTGTGGCATTGTTTTATCAACATAATATTAACGAAAATACAAAATTGGGCATCTGGCGTATAGAAGAGCCGGAAGCGTTTTACCTCGAAAAAGTACCGCTGAAAAAAGGTGTATCCCACCCTTATAAACGGTTACAGCACCTGGCGGGCCGGTTTCTGCTGCCCACTTTGTATGAGGATTTTCCGTTGGAAGAGATCCTGGTGGCCGACACCCGCAAGCCCTTTCTGGAAAGTGAGCAGTACCATTTTTCCATCTCCCATGGCGGTAATTTCGCCGCGGCCATTGTGAGCAGCAAAAGCCGGGTAGGCGTGGATATTGAACTTGTTTCTCCCCGCATCATCGCCATCTCCCATAAGTTCCTGCATCACGATGAAAAGGTGTTCCTGAATGACTGGATCCACCTGACCAAAATGCACCTGGAGCTCACCACCGTACTTTGGAGCGCCAAGGAGGCCATTTATAAATGGTATGGCCATGGCGAGCTCGATTTCAGACAGCATATGCAGCTGAACGGCGCCATCACCTTCAAGGCAGATGAAACCATTGTGCTTCCCTTTGTGTTCAAGAAACGGGAACCAGTTGCCCTCACCGTGGAGGCAAGAATATTTGACCAGCTGGCGCTGGCCTGGGTACTTACCGAGGGCTGAGTTCAATGGGCAATTGGGCAATTCGCCTTCGCCGGGCTGCGGCGAACAAGGCAGGCAATGGGCAATCGGCAAAAAACGCAATTCCCGCCGTAAACCTCGAACAACTTACTCGCTCAGCAACAACGGATCGGTATCGTCGATGAGGTCAAGTTGAATATTGTCGCTGCCGGCGATACCTTCGATGGACCCTTTGATGTGGGACGCGTTCAGCAATACTTTCTCTAATTGCTTTTCACGCATTTTCCAGAGCTTTTCCATGGCATCGCGTTCTTTCTGAATAGATTGTTTCATGGCCTGGAATCCCTCGCGGATGGCCTTCCATTGTTCGCTGAATTCGTTGCTGGTGAGATAGCCGTACAGCATTTGCATTTTATCGCCTTTATTCTCATGCGTTTTGGCGGCGCTAAATATCTTCAGGATGCCATCGCGCAGTACATGTACCAGCGCGAGCGCGTCGTTGAACGAACAGATCCAGATGCCATCGAGCTGGCCAAAACCGGGTATCTGCTCGGGGAGTGCCTGGGTTACTATAACCCCCACATCGGCCGATGTACTGCGCATATCCGCCTTCAGCTTTTCGATCCAGTTTTTATCAAAATGTTTGGTGCGTTTGCTTTCAAAAATGATCTTACCGCATTCCTGTCCAAGGTTGTTGCGGATGGTCAGGATACAGTCGGCTCCGCGTACGCCTTTGCCTACTTCGCAAACCAGGTCAAAAGGAAAAGCCGATTTCAACATTTCTTCCAAAATGAGCTCCTGTACTTCGCCCTGTAGTTGCATAGAACCCTGTTCAGCCTTGCGGCGCATTTCTTCCGCCAGTTTTTTCTGATCGTCTAATTGTTTTTCCAGCTCACGCAGGCGTAACTGGTATTCAGTTTCCCTGGCCGCTGTTTTTTGTTCTTCGAGTTTGCGAAGCTCCTCTGATAATTTCGCCCGTTCTTCCTGCAGTTTCCGTTGAACAGAAAGTTCCAGTTCGGCCTCTTTATTTTTTAATGCTTGTTCTTTTTGCAGGAATTCCAGTTCTTTTTGTCTGGCCTGCGCCAGTTTGTTTTCCTGCTCTTTGTTCGTTTGCTGTAATAAATGCAATTTGTTTTCGAAGTCGGCTGCGATGGATTTGCGCATATTCACTTCGATCGATTGTTGAAGCCGGGTAGTTTCTTCCTGCAACTTTTTTGCAAACTCAGCTTCTTTATGTTGGGCCAGTTGGATCAGTTCTTTTTCACGTTTGGCAAAGTCCTCTTCTTTCTGTTTTAAGAAAGTCTGCATCTTCTCCCTCAGTTCTTTCTTAATATCTTCAGAAACAGCGTCTTCAATGGCAAACTTGTGTCCGCATCCGGGGCATTTGATTTCTGTAGCCATGTACGAATTTTGCGCAATTTAAGGAAAAGGGGGAAAGTGAGCGGCTTACGGCTTACTGCATAACAACTAACGCATGTTTCAAAATGAAATTAGTGTGTAGAAACATGAATAGATAGCCGGAATTGCTTCCTGACCCGATGCCGGTATTGGCGCCGGCAGACGCAACTGTCTTATGTAAGCGGTGCGGAGGGTTATATACCCGAAAACCTCTACCGTAAAACACGTAACCTTTATCGGAGACATCATATTTTTTTTACCATTCAGGAATTTTCCTACTTTCGTATAAACCTGCCCCGTTCCCCGTGCAGGTCCCCAACCAATAGCGAATCAGAGATTGCCCAATATTATTTTTCCCATCAGATCAAATGCAATCGGCCTTATCCTGAACGTATTTTAAGTCATTACAGTACCGTACATATGTTTACTGAATGTTGTGGCTTATAATACCACTGGTTTAAACTTCAAGGATATTTCTGAAAGGTGGCTCTATTACTGATCAGGCAGCTCAAACATGAAGGTTGTTTCCCGATTTTACCCATGGATGTAAACAGGAGAAGATTTGTAATTAATCGCGTGGCAATAGGTTATATCTAACGGTTAATCATATTTGTGAATTAAACCCTTCGCCGTGGCTACCCATAAACATATTGCCGGGCTCATTCTCAGGCATCGTAGAAATGTATTAAATGAGCAGGAACAGCAGGAGCTGGAAGCATGGTGTAATCTTTGTGAGGAGAACCGTTTGCTTTTCGAGCGACTGAACAAACAGGATGCAGTTACCGGACATTTGCTTCATCTCTATAGTACTGCTATTGATGAAGGCGGAATGGTAAGACAGCTGTTTCCTGACCAGCGAAAAAAGCGTTTAAAAAATGTTCTTATATATACGGCTATAGTAACCGGTCTTTTATTCGTTGGCATCAGCATGTATACCGTACGGCATAAAAAGGGAGAAATAAAAATTGTATCTGTTGATTCAATTAAAAATGCGAGCAAGGATCAGGCACCCATTGAACACCGGGTCGTACTGAAGCTGGCAGATGAAAGCCTTGTATATCTCGACAGCAATGTTAACGGTCATATTGCATTGCAATACCGGTCAGTGATCAATAAACGTGGTGACCTGGTGCGGTATGAATGGTCAACCGGTAATGCGCAGCAGGAACTGGGGTATAATACGATCACGACACCAAAGACCAAAAAGTTTACGCTGGAGTTACCTGATGGCAGCAAGGTGTGGCTGAATGCTTCATCGAGTATTACGTTTCCAACTGCCTTTATACATAAGGAGCGGATCGTACAGCTCACCGGTGAAGCGTATTTCGAAGTGAATCCCCGGCCGGCTATGTTGGGCTCGGAAAGCGAAAAAAAGCCGTTTATAGTATATGCAAAGTCTCCTAATAGCAATGGAACCGGTGCCGCAGTGGAAGTAATGGGAACACATTTCAATGTAAATGCATATGGAGACGATCCTATTATAAGAACAACGTTGCTGGAGGGAAAAGTAAAAGTGAGCACTCAATTTTATCCCGTGTTTGAAACTGGCGTTGCCATGGATCCCGAACAAACGAATACGGCCCAACAGGCTGTTCAATCGGTTTTTTTAACGCCAGGGCAACAGGCGCAGGTTAACGGTGATGGACAGCTGGAACTTGTACAGTATGCAGACATCCAGGAAGTAATGGCCTGGCATAAAGATCTTTTTATTTTTAATGACCTGGATATTAAACTGATCATGCAACAGATTGCCCGGCAATATGATTATGAGTTTTTTTTCAAGGAGCCTGTTGGTGGTCATTATACATTGACCATAACACGGCAAACACCGCTCCACCAGGTATTGAGAGCGCTTGAAATGTCGGGTGGTGTTCATTTCGAATTGGATGGGCGGTTGATCAGTGTTTCAGAATAGCCAGGAAAGTGTGATTGCATGAGGTATGGGGAAGCCTGTTTTAGGGCATGGTGAAAAGAACCGGTAGGGGCTGGTTCAATGGTATTTTAATTAGTGTAATATTAGCGAAAAGCTAATCACAAAGTGTTGGAAATGAATAGAATTTTGTTAATGCTTTGTTTGGTGGCGTATTTTCCGGGGATTGCACAAACGCAAAAGATGACCATTTCGGTGGAAAATGTTCCGCTTAAGAAAGTTATTAAGTTAATTGAGGATTACGGAGAATATAAGTTTGCTTACAGGACCGAATACCTGCAACATGTTCGCCGGGTATCAGTACACGTAAAAAATGGTACTGTTCAAGAAGTAATGGAACAGGCGCTCAAAGGCCTGGAATTAGAGATGGTGATGATAGGCGATGGTGTGATTACAGTACGTCCTGATTCTTCTGCTATCCGGAAGCCAAAGCCTGCACTGTTGACCGTTGACGGCCAGATCCTCAATGAAGCGGGAGAGCCGTTAGACCAGGTGTCTATACAGGAAACCGGTTCTCACAACGGTACCACTACAAATTTTGAGGGACAATTTAAGATTGCTGTAAAGCCTAATGCGGTAGTAAGCTTCAGCAGTGTAGGGTTTGAACCTGCGCAAAGGTTAATAAAAGAGGAAACCTTCTTAATTGTTCGATTAAAGAAACATGTAATTGATCTCGATGAAACGGTTATTACCGGGTATGGAAAAACATCTAAACGGTATAACACGGGTTCTATTTATAAAGTTAACCAGTTAGACATTGCCCGCCAGCCGGTATCTGATCCGTTGGCCACCCTGCAGGGCCGTATACCGGGTTTGCTGATCACCCAAAGCAACGGTTTACCCGGCGCACCTTATAAAATACAGTTACGCGGCCAAAGCTCCATTGGAATTGTGCCCGGCGCATTACCGCCAAATGATCCGCTGTTCATAATCAATGGCGTTCCGTATGCTCCTAACAACAATCCTATTCAAGGTGTTACATCAGGGTCTGCGCTGGGAGAATTTGGAAGAAGTCCCTTATCTTTTATTAATATCGGTGATATAGATCATATTGAAGTATTAAAAGATGCCGATGCTACGGCTATTTATGGAAGCCGCGGCTCCAACGGCGTAATTCTCATCACCACCAAAAAAGGAAAACCAGGACCACAGTCATTTACTGCAAATATCAGAAGCGGTTATAGCCAGATCACCCGCTATCCTGATATGATGAATACTGCCCAGTATATACAAATGCGCCGGGAAGCATTGGCTAACGATGGGCTGTCCCTAGACAAAAGCACGGCGCCAGATTTGACGGTTTGGGATACCACCCGTTATACCGACTTTAAAAAGATGTTGATCGGCGGTACGGCCGTTTACAGCAATGCGCAATTGGCGTTATCCGGTGGATCGAACAGGTTACAATATTACGTGGGGGCGGGTTATCATCGGGAGACAACCGTTTTTCCTGCAGATCTCAGGAACGAGCGTTTGTCAGGTCATGCAAATCTTCATTACCAAAGCAAGGATTCTAATCTAAATGCTACTTTAAACGTGATCGCCACAGGTGACAAGAATAGGTCTTTAATTACTGACATTACTAACCTTGTAAACGTGGCGCCCCATTCGCCTGTGCTTTATGATTCAACAGGAAAGTTAAATTGGAGGGAAGGTGATCTTTCTTTCACTAATCCCATGTCGCTATTGCTGAAGGAATACGAGTCTAAGACCAGTAATCTGTTAGGTAATCTTGAGATCAGCTACCGGATTCTTGATAACCTGTTATTTAAAACAAGCCTTGGTTATAACCGCTTAAGAATGGAGGATATCAGTTTACAGCCGGGCAGCAGTTTTAACCCGTACACTTCCCCCAATGCTAAAGGCTTATCTTATTTTGGTAAACTAATCTATAACAGTTGGATTGCTGAACCGCAATTGGAATATAACCGGTATATCGGTATAGGTAAGATCTCCGGTTTGTTAGGGGCCACCATGCAGTTACAAACTCACTCTGTTGAAACTATTGAAGCTACCGATTTTGCCAGTGACGCGTTGTTACGTAATATACATGAAGCAGGCAGTTTAATTAATAAGGACCTTAATACAGAATACCGGTATGGTGGGGTTTTTGCCAGGCTGACTAGCATCCTGTTTGACAAATACCTGGTCAACCTTACAGGCCGTACGGATGGCAGCAGCCGGTTTGGGCCGGGTAAACAGGTGGGCAATTTCTGGTCGGCGGGTTTGGGCTGGATCTTTTCTAACGAACCCTTTATGAAGAATAAGAAGTCGGTGATCAGCTTTGGAAAGTTGCGCTCAAGTTATGGGGTTACCGGCAATGATCAAATTGGTGATTACAAATACCTCGATAAATGGCAGGATGTATCGGGGGCTTACCTGGGTAGCAGGGGTATTGATCCTGTTCAACTGGCAGATAGTAATTACAGCTGGGAAGTGAGCCGGAAGCTGGAAGCCGCCCTTGACCTGGGGTTATTCAACGACCGGTTGATGATCTCCGTGGCCTGGTACCGGAACCGCACCGGCAATCAATTGATCTCATATACTTTGCCATCACTTACCGGTTTCACCAGTTATGCGGCCAAGAATTCAAATGCACTGGTACAAAACAGCGGCTGGGAAATACAGTTGCAAACAAAGAACCGGTTCAATAAACACTGGCAGTGGAATGGTAATCTCTTATTGACGATACCGCGTAATAAACTGATTGCATTCCCTAACCTGGCAACCTCCTCTTATGCGCACAAATTAACGATCGGCCAATCACTTTCCACCTTTAATGGGTATTCCTATGCGGGCGTAAATCCTGTAACCGGATTATTTGATTTTAATGACCTGGATGGAGATGGTGAGATCAGCTTCCCGGACGATTACCGGATCGTTGGCCATTTCGATCCCGCCTGGTATGGTTCCATCCAAAGCAACTGGCAATACAAAGGCTGGCAACTGGATGTTTTTTTCGAAATAAGGAATCAAAGGGCTTACAATCACCTGTATTCTATGTACGATGGAAGTTCTCCAGGTACAATGCTGATCAATCAACCGGTACTAGCCTTAAACCGCTGGCAGGGACTTTCCGGTCATGGAATATTACAGCAATATACCACAGGCGCTCAGGAAGCTGCCAACAAGGCCACGGAAAGATTTAAGGAATCAAACGGCGTTTTTCATGACGCTTCTTATTGCCGGTTAAGGAATATTGAATTGTCCTACCGTTTCCCAGCCAAATTGCTAAAAAGAATTTCATTAAAAAATTTCCGGTTATATCTGCAGGCGCAAAACCTGTTCACCATCACCCGCTATGACGGTACCGACCCTGAAACCCGCAACATATTTACCTTACCGCCACTGCGGACCATTGCAGCGGGATTTGAACTGAATTTTTAAAAAACTGGTTATGAAACCGAATAGTTGTCCTATTAAATTTATTTGCCTTTGGGTTCTTCTAAGTTCACTAACCATTGCCAGTTGCAAAAAGCTGGTACAGGTAGACGAGCCGGATGATTCCCTGACAACTTCAACTGTTTTTTCCAACGATTCATTGGCGCAAGTTGCCGTCAATGGTCTGTATATAAAAATAATGACCAATACTAAATTTCTGTTAAATGGGGGTATGAGCTTATTTCCTGGTTTGTCGGCCGATGAACTGCTGCGCACCAGTACTATGAACAATGAAGAACAGTTTTTTCAAAATGCGATTAATCCCAATAATCTTTTGGTAAATTCAAATCTATGGAAAGCTGCGTATTCCTATATATATCATTGCAATATTTGTATGGAGGGTTTACATAAGTCAACTGGAGTAACTGCCGAAATAAGAAAGCGATTGACAGGAGAAGTCCTATTTGTACGTGCTTTATGTTATTATTACCTGGTTAATTTATATGGCGATGTACCGCTGGTATTAGGCACCAATGCGGAAGTAAATGCCATGCTTGCACGAGCTGCGTCCGACAAGGTGTATATACAGATGGAAAGCGATCTGCTGGCGGCCACGGATGCATTGGCAGGTACAAACATTAATACCAGGCCAACCCAATATGCGGCTATGGCCTTGCTGGCGAGAGTATACCTGCACATGCAATATTGGAGCAGGGCCGAGGAGATGGCAAATGCGGTCATAACTGCTGGGCAATTTACACTAGCCAACGACCTGAATGCTGTCTTTAAAACCAAGAGTCCTGAAACCATTTTTCAATGGGCGCCTGTAACTGCAAATTCAAATTCAGGGGAGGGATTTATTTTTGTGCCTTCTTCCGCCGCTGTAAGGCCAAATTATACGATTGATACCGGTCTTTTAGCCGCATTTGAAGCCAATGATCTACGGAGGCATAACTGGGTAAGAACGGTAATGATTAATGGTATCAAATATGATCATCCACACAAATACAAAGTTTTCAGATCACCCGTTGCCGAAGAATACAATGTGGTATTACGACTGGCGGAACAGTATTTGATCCGGGCAGAAGCCCGGGCCCGGCAACTGAGAACGGAAGAGGCGGTGGATGATATAAATGTTATACGTACGCGCGCAGGTCTACCAGCGATTGCTAAGAATATCAGCAATGACCAATGTTTGCAGCAGCTGCAAAAGCAAAGGCGGGTTGAATTGTTTGCCGAATGGGGACATCGCTGGTTCGATCTGAAGCGCACGCAGCAAGCTGATGCTATATTAGGCGTCGCAAAAGGCGGTCGCTGGCAAGCCCATGATCAATTATATCCTATTCCGTTTACTGAGCTGGAAAATGCGCCTAACCTGGAGCAAAATTCAGGATATTAAAAAAGACGTATCACGTTTTAGTGAATACGCGCTCGCGGTTTCCTAACTTTTAGCCGGATAGCGATGTATTAAACGAAATAATACGTGATACGCCTTTTTTTAAACTTAGCTGCTAAGGGTGAGAATAAAGTTGTTTGTCAGGATGAGATGTTATAGGCGTAGGTACGCCGAGCCCATCTATAGAACAGTTACCAGGCGCCCAGCCTTTTTCGTGTAAGGTTTTTGGATTGGCAGTGCTTTCATCAAGACCCGTAAGAGACATTTCAGCGGCAACCGTGTTTTGCCGGCCAAGCCAGGTGTTCGTGACATCAAACCAATAATAGTTCACTTGTACGGCTGCTGGTTTAGGTGATTTGAAATCTGGTTTTACGGTGGCAAGGGCTGTCAACGTAATGACAAATGCTGACAGGAACAAGGCTAATTTCGCTTGTTTCATAATGTTGGCTGCTTTTATTCTGTAAAAAGCAGTAAAAACATTGGGTGAATGAATGATGATTAAACCCGTTCGTTTAGGGGCATAAGTTTTCCTGTCCGATGGTTTACACCGGAAAAGTCAAGTGGTAGTAACGCAATTGGTTAAAGTTTTTAGGGACGGAACAATAAACGATAATAATAACTGAAAACCTACCTAATGAATAACGTGGTAATCGCAGGTAAGCAAGGACGTAAGGAAAAAAAAGGATGTAAGGATAGAACTAAGGACGCTAGGTTAGTTGTCAATTCAACAGGATAGAAGTATGTTCTTAAGGATAGATACTGTTCATCAGGATAGAAGTATGGTTAGTACTGAAGGGAGAAAAATCTTAATTCTCTTTTAATGCGGGTAAAGTTAGGAGAAAGAAAATATATTTTGTAAAAATATTTCGTCAACAGATAGCTGCTGACGGGTTGTTAAATATGGCTTGAAAAAACTTATAATGTCTACTCTCAAAATTTTCACAGGCTGGCTTAAGCTAATTGTCAACAATCATTAATTACCTAAGGGCATATCCGCCGAAGACCAATCAAAGGATCACCACCTTTCCTATAACAGCTGCAACAATTTTGATTTTATCCTATAACCAGGCAGGTGCAGTGCTTGCCGCTGAAAGCAGAACATTGGTAAATCATAACTGATTCCATTAGCAGTAATCGCGCGATACTCAAGTAGTTATCAATGCAACTATTATATCTGAAATTATTTTAAGGTTATTTAGTAAAAAGTGGCAGAATTGGTGTTTTTATTTATAGGATGTGTATTTGAAAACCATTAGTAAGAGGCGGTTCCCGGTGCTAAAAGGGGAATTTGTATCATGATGGGAATTGAGAGCAGATCTGTGCAGCAGAAATTATAGGGTAAATAGTTTTATGGTCTATAGAAACTGCCGATTTATCACATGGAAGAACGCCCGGCTGTTCTGCCATTGGGCTGCAGCCGGTTTTTAGGAAAACCTGTATCAACCTCCATATATCCGTTGTACCGAAGATGCCATGAATTAGAAAGATACCATCAATGTGTTGCGACATTTCAAAAACTACATGATCATGAGGAATACAGAAAATTTAACGAATGAGAAAAGTAAACGACTTAAACAGCAAAAGATCCCCGAATTCGAAGAAGTATTTCATTTATTCAATCCTTCACTTTGTTTTTTTGCCCGCCGGATGGTGAATGATGCTGCCATCGCTCAGGATATCGTAACCGATGTATTTGTGAAACTCTGGCAAAAACGGTCCGATTTCAAAACGGTTTATGCGGCAAAGGCGTTTTTATACATCAGCACCCGCAATGCCTGTCTTAATCATAACCATCAGGCGCAATACCAGGCTCGTGTTCGGGAAAACATCCGCCAGCAATCGAATGAGGTAGAACCTGGTGGGATGAACGAGGCGATCCATGCCGAGGTATTGCGGCAGGTATATACTATTGTAAATGATCTGCCAGAGAAATGCAAAGAAGTGATGTTGCTAAGTTATACCAAAGGCCTCGATTGCCATGAAATTGCCCGCCGCATGCGGCTTTCTGTGCATACCGTCCGCAACCAGAAGAACAGAGGGGTGCATCTGATCAAGAACCGCTTCCGCTTTTCCGAAGAATTGGTGCCTATTTTGTAATTATCCGGGTGGATAATGTTTGTCTGCTTTAGCGGCTGCCCTTTCTTCTGCCTTCCAGAATGCGGTAAAACGACCGGCTGCGGATTTCATCAATGCTAAGGCCTGTAGCGGTAGCTTCTTCTTCAGTGATCGCTCCACAATTCATGGCCTTTAAAAAGAAATTAAGTAAGCCCTGACCAGTGGCTGCATCGTCGAATATGTCTTTGGTAAGCGTAGAGACAGCAGCCCTTTCTACAAAGGTTTTTAACCGGAACACGGCATCATCGTAACTGTTTAAAAAGAAATTGTAGGTGGCCGCATAACGCATCGGCAGTTGGGCTGGGTTAAGATCCCACCCCTGGTAGAAACCATTGATGAGGGAATGCATGGTATGCTGAAATCCGGTACGCCAGGCCTGGTGTACCGACTCCCTGTTCTCAGTCATTTGTTCATAACTAAGTTGGTCTGCCCGATGCGGACCAATGGGCATCACATTGGTCGCTCCATCTGACAGAAAGATGCCCGTACCTGCCAGCGCTACTTTCGTCATATGATGGGCAAAATCACACACGGGGTGCGCCATGGTCTGGTATTTCGCTGTAATGCCACAGGATGCCGTATAATCGTAAGTGCCAAAATGCGCAGCTATACATCTTCCTTCGCTGGCCTTTATAATGCGTAGCAAGGGGTTGCGCCCTTCTTCATCCATAATGATCTGCGTGGCTTCAACCATTGTTTCCATCTTCAACGAACCCGGCGCTAATTGATGCGCTTTTTCAAAGAGTTCAAACAGGCGCACGAGGGTCACTACCTGCTCAGGAATGGTTACCTTGGGTAACATAACCACGAAGTTCTCTGGCAAAATGCCATTGGTATTATCAAGCAGGGTAGAAAGAAAGAGGTCCAGGGTACGTACACCGCGTTGTTTCAGGTCTTCAGTAAATGGTTTTATGCGGATGCCTATAAAAGGAGAAATGGTCTTATTCTTCATGCCGGTGGCCAGCTCAAGGGCCGCGTGCACAGCGGTAGCATCCTCTTCCTCATCGGGCCGGTTACCAAAGCCGTCTTCGAAATCTATCCGGAAATCCTCAACTGCTTCCTTTTGCAGTTTTTGAACGATCTTGTTGTATATGGTGTAAGCAAGCCATGCTGGTTCCTGCTTTCGCAACGCTTCCGGCATGTCGTGTAGCTTTTTAGTTAGCGCTTCAATGTCGTTTTGTCGCCGTGGCAAATAATCATAGCCGGTTAATTGCAACACATTCGCCAGCACTACAAAATTGGGTGCATAGGTCTGCAGGTTCTTTAGGGCAATGTCACCCATTTTCACACATGTATCGGCCTTGAACAGGTTGGCGCCTCCATATACTGTATGCACAGGTTGGCGGTCCGGCTTATCACCGGGATAGGTTTGCTGGAATTTAAGATTAGCTATTTGCAATTGCGCCAACAGGTCTGATTTGTCTTTTTCCGGTATGGAAAATTTCATATTTATTCTTTATACAATGAATACAATGATAGGTGCCGGACTGGTCAGGATATCAAGAACCCCGGTAGGTCGAGTAACCAAACGGATTTAATAACAGCGGCACATGGTAATGCGAACTATCAGTAATTGAAAAGGCAACTTCCACATAGGGATAGAAGGAGGGGATCAGCAGCTGTTTATAATAATCGCCTGTTTCAAATTTCAATTTGTATTGCCCGCCCGGTAACAGCTCGTCCTTCGGCAACCAGTCATTGATCCTGCCATCGTTGTTCGTAAATCCGCGCACGATCTCTTTCCAGTCGGTAGTTTGCCATTGGTATAAAACGATCTGCACACCGGCAGCAGGTTTGCCCTGGGTAGTATCCAGAATATGCGTGGTTAACTGGCTCATGGTAGTAGCTGTTAAAGTTCGTTAATGCCAAACAATTTTTCCAATCTAAGTTTGGTGATTTTAAGTTGTTCTTCCATGGCAATTTGTATTTCAACTTCCGGGCTGTTGTATAAGCGCTGGTTAAGTATCTGCAACATTTCATCGGCTGATTTACCTGTAGCGCAAACGATAAAAATGTAGCCAAACCGTTTTTCATATGCTTCATTACCTGCTGCCAGTTGTTGAATTGTTTCTTCAGAAGCCTGCTTAACAGATGCCTGCTCGCTTTCTGCCCAGGCTGTTGCAGTAGCCTGTTTTTCCTTCAGGGAATTGATGTCTCCGATCTTTGGATGCTGGGCAAATGCTTCCCGCCAATCTGATTCGTGGCAGGCATACCATTGTTCTTCGGCTATTTCCAACAGGTCAACCAGGTCTTCAGCTGGCAACGCTGGCAGCATTTTGTTCACCCAGGTGGTACTTCCACAACAGTTATACAGCAGTGCTTTTTTTTCTTCTACATCGAGGTGATCGAATTCGGCAATTGTCATTGTCATAGATTTTCGTTTATACTACAGTGGGAAATCGATTCACATTCTTGTAATAAATATATACAGCCGGTTCCTTGCCCATAGCGGTGAACCATTGCTGGCAGTAGGGCGCCATCCAGATCGCGTCTCCTTTTTTGACAGGATACCATTGATTATCCAGCATATACACCCCCTGCCCCTGTAAGTACAGCAAACCATGTTCCATGATATGGGTCTCTACAAAAGGTAAATGTCCGCCCGGATCATAAGTGAAGATATTCACCGCCATATCAAACGACAGGTTATCCGGTAATAATACCTGTAATCGCAGGGCGGGATCATTAAGGTAGCTGGGAGCCGGTACTTTGGAAGCATCACCGAAAAGCGCTGGTGGCAACGTGGCTTCCTGCAATGGCTCATATATTTTATGGAAGGTGAGGATCTTTGTGCCTGGTGATACTTCATCAAACACATATTCTTTCTGAACAGGTACATATACAAAATGGCCACTGGCTAATGCTTTCGATTCACCGCTCACCGTTGCCCTGCACTGACCTTCTATGACGTAAAAAAAGATCTGCGATTCCAGCGTACTTCCTGCCAGGCTTCCGTCTTTTTGCATAGTTACCAATGTCTGGCAAAGCCGGGCGCCCATTTGTTCATTGATGATCACATTGATAGTACAGTTCGTCCAGCCCGGCACATTACTGTTCACATAGCCATCCGGACTGATCACTGCATGATTACTTTTTACGACCGATCTTGTTAGCGCTGATATTTCCATATTAACCGGGGTTATATTTTTTAATGAGCGAATGTATAAAGGCAGCCGATACCTCAATGGCAGCGGCCAGGTCTTTTAGTTCAACATTTTCCATCGGATGATGGCTGATGCCTTTAAAACAACGTACAAATAACATGGCTACCGGTGATACCTGGGCCACTGCCACGGCATCATGTCCTGCGCCGCTCACCAACTTCACTACTTCATAACCTGATTGCTGAATGGCATCAGCCAGTAACTGATTGAATGTACCATCGCAGGTTACAGGATCGGTTTCCAGCACCGGTTGCCAGTTCATTTTTATATTACGTCGCCGGCAAATGGATAGGCCGAGTTGTTGTAATTGTTTGTAACAGTCTGATAGTATAGCCGCATCGGCGCTACGCAGGTCAAGAGTAACTGTTACTTCACCGGGGATCACATTACTGGCTGCATGGCTAATTTGTACAGTTCCAACGGTAGCCAGTATCTGCTGCAGATGCGTATTGGCAAACCGTTCCACTTCCAAAATAAATTCAGCTGCGGCACATAAGGCATCGTTCCGCATAGGCATTGGTACCGTACCTGCATGCCCCGATTCTCCAATGAACGTAATGGTAATTCTTTTTTGGCCGGCAATGGCGGTAACAATTCCAACCGGAATATTTTTTTCATACAGAACAGGTCCCTGTTCGATATGGATCTCAAAGTACCCCAGCCAGTTATTTGCAGGTATAACATCCTGTTGCAGCTGCATAATGTTGCCGCCCATACCCACGATCGCTTCCTGCAACGTTTTGCCGGCAGCATCTTTTTGGGCGAGCAGGTGGTTATCGAATTGCCCTGCCACTACTTTACTGCCCAGATAGGTTGTATGAAAGCGACAGCCTTCTTCATCACAGAATGCGATCAGTTCTATAGGAAAGGGAAGGGATACCTGTTGCTGAATGAGCTGCTCAAGCAGGTTAAGTGCCACGAGCACGCCCAACGGGCCATCAAATTTCCCGGCATTGATGACGGTATCTATATGAGAGGCGATCACCCAGGTCCTGGCGTTTGGATCAGCGCATTCGAGTCTGCCCCTGACATTGCCGATATTATCAATGCGGGTATGTAAACCGGCCTGTTGCATCCATCGGGCCATCAGCTTACTTCCCTTTACAAAAGCATCTGTTCCGAAGGTACGCGTAATAACACCCGGTTCTTCACTAATAGAAGCCAGTTCGTTGATCCGTTGCAGGATATTGCTTGCCTGCTGTTGGTAATCGGGTGTCAATTAATAATTAGTTTTCCTTTGTTCAATGCAGGAAATTGGCCCTGCTCAAATATTAATTCACCGTTCAGCCAGGTTTGTTCTACCACGCCGAATAATTCCTCGTTCAGGTATGGTGTCATTTTGTGTTTATGAAACAGTTGTTCTGCTGTAACCGTGAATGACCTGTTCGGGTCCCACACTACCAGGTCGGCATCAAAGCCTTTGGCTATTTTGCCTTTTGTTTCCTGCAAACCTGGCAATATAGCCGGCTTTTCACAAAGCCATCTTACTATGTTCGTAAGCGGTATATTCCGTTTGCGGGCGCCAGTCCATAATACGGGTAATGCCAGTTGCAGGGATGCTATACCACCCCAGGCTTTCATTAAATTGCCTGATCCCATTTCCTTTATCCCTGGCGGCGCGGGGGAATGATCGGTAGCCACAAAATCAATAACGCCTTCCTGTAACGCCTGCCATAATTGTTGATTATTTGCTTTTTCACGAATCGGCGGGGCGCATTTGAATACGGGTTGTCCATCGGGAATGTCTTCTGCGTTGAAATGTAGATAATGCGGTGCCGTTTCAACGGTTATGGGCAATCCTTTTTCCCGTGCCTGTTTTATTGGTTCTATTGATTCAGCCGATGACAGGTGTACGATATGTACGTGGCAACGGTACTGCTCACAAAGTTTTATCATGAGTGCAATGGCATCATTTTCCCATGCCTTTGGCCGCGAGGAAAGGTACTGTTGATAAGAACGATCGTTATTCGTCGATTGTCCCTGTATGTTGCTACTTAGTTCACAATGTACCAGCAGCGGTAAATTATGCCTGGCAATAACTGGCACAACGGCGCGCAGATCGCTTTCAGTAACATTAGGAAATTCATCAATGCCGCTATGCGTTAGAAATGCTTTAAAACCAAGCACGCCTTTTTGGATCAGGTTCTCAATATCAGCCCTGTTACCTGGAATAATGCCACCCCAAAAGCCGCAATCCACATGTAATTGTCCCTGTGCCGAAGTAAGCTTCTTATCAAAGGCAGAGACGGTAGTCGTAACGGGTGAGCAATTTAGCGGCATGTCAACCAGCGTGGTGATGCCGCCTGCGGCAGCAGAGCGGGTGCCGGTGTCGAAACCTTCCCAGTGGGTACGGCCGGGTTCGTTAAGGTGTACATGCGGATCGATAATGCCGGGTATCAGCAGCTTTTCGCCAATATCGATCTCCGTTTTACTGACTTTGCCCGACAGACTGGTTACCACATCGGCGATGATACCATCTTTGATGAGTACCACACCCGCCCGTATGCCTTCGGGCGTACAAATATGGTTGCCGATGATCGCCAGGTCGAACATGCTCGAATATTTAACGTCTCTACTTAAAAATAGACAATTAATTGTTTAAATTGAGAACACATTCCACCAAAATACGCTGCTATGCCAATTAAACTGGGTAAGAACACCTATGGAAAAAATGCTGTCAACCTATCCAAGATCATTCGTCACCCGGAATACCATGAGTTCAGGCAGATCTCAGTGAATGTAGTACTGGAAGGTGATTTTATTACGGCCCATACGTTAGGCGACAATTCCAGGATCCTGCCCACCGATACCCAAAAGAATACCGTGTATGCATTGGCCAAGGAACATTTCGTTTCTTCAATAGAGTCTTTTGGCTTATACCTGGCCAATTACTTTATGAACAACAATCCCCAGCTTTCACAGGCCCGCATTGAGATGACCGAGCACAACTGGAAGCGGATGCGTTTCAATGGAACCGACCATCCGCATGCTTATTGCAGCGGTGGCGCAGAAAAACATACGGCTGTCATTGTGCAGAGCCAAGAAGGTATTACCGTAACGGCCGGCATTAGTGACCTGCTGATATTAAAAACTACCGACTCTGCTTTTGAAAATTATATCAAAGATGAATATACCACTCTGAAGGAAACCAGTGACCGGATATTGGCCACTCAATGTGAAGCTAGCTGGACCTACAATTCCTCCAATGTGCTTTTTGCGGAGCTGTTCAATGGCATTCGCACTACGCTGTTGCAAACTTTTGCTGATCACCAAAGCCTTTCGGTACAACATACATTGTTTGCAATGGGGGAAGCCGTATTGAATAAGTTTGCTGCAGTTAATGAGGTCAGCCTAAAAATGCCGAATAAACACCATATTCTCTTCAATCTGGAACAGTTCGGTATGGACAATAAGAATGAGATCTTTATTGCTACGGATGAGCCGTATGGATATATTACCGGGACGGTGGTGCGGGAATCATGAAAATCTTTACAAAATGAAAAGCTTGCCTAAGCTATCTGATAGTTAACCAGCGTCATTATCTGCGATTTTTTACAGAGACAATCTCCGCCGCTATACTAAGGGCAATTTCTTCCGGCGTTTGACTATGAATGGCAATTCCAACAGGCGCATGGATAGGTTGCAACAAATTCTCAGGAATGCCTTGCGACCGGTAATCATTGAACATCTTTTCTACTTTGCTCTTACTGCCAAGCAAGCCGATATATTTAAACTGCTTTTGCCATAATGCTCTAAGTACAATATCATCAGTTCGATATCCTACCGTCATCACTACTACATACTGATTGTTACCTCCTGCAATCAATTCAGTTAATTCATTAAAGTCAGCAACGATCTTTTTCTCATGTACATAATCATTTTCCTGAAAGGTTTTCAGGTTCGACCGGTCATCGTATAAATGAATATAAAATTCCATATCGTGCATCATCCGGCAAAGCGCCAGCGCGCAATGGCCGGCGCCGATAATGTACAGATGATTCTTATAACCGGTCTTTTCCTGATACAGCCATTCCACCTCGGAGGTCATTGAAAAATAATGGTCCGTATCAGGTACTGCTCTTGTAAATTGTAAACCGGCTGGTGATAATTGCAAGGTGCCGTTCTGCTGATGTTGCAAACTGTCTATTAACTGATTTATTGCGTTGGCATCACCGGGGGCAACCCGGTATAACAAAATGGTTTGTTCGCCTGAACAGATCATGCCGCTTTGATCGGTAGCTGCTGATTTATTATGAAATTGTTTTTTAATGGTCGTTTTGGATTCATCTGTGTACGCATTGTGTAAATCGGAAAAGCGCAGGGTTATTCCCGCATTCAACCGGTCTTTTGCCATTTCCACGAATTTATGTTCCATAATACCACCACCAATGGAACCTGCTGTTTCACCGGCCGAGTTTACGGCCATGAAAAAGCCCTGCCGGCCAGGACTGCTTCCGTCACTCTGCACCACATACAACAACATAACCGGTATCTCTTGTTGCAGGCTTTTATTTATCAACTGCCAAATGATTAATTGTTTCTTCATGAGATTCGGTAATTCCTTTCTTTTGTGTTGGGTATAAAGCCATCAGTACTCTTTCGGGCGTCATGGGCGCTGCAAAAGGGAAATGACCGTTTTCATTATAGGCGCGGATCGCATTACGCAAGGCAAAATAAGCACCGATCCCATACATCAGCGGTGGTTCGCCTACTGCTTTCGACCGGAAGATGGCCAGGTTTTCGTGCGGCGTTTGTAAAAACTCAACGGCAATCTCTTTCGGTACCGCATAAATGTCAGGCACCTTATAAGTAGACAATGCGTTGGATCGCAATTTGCCATTGGTGTCATACACCACCTCTTCCATGGTCATCCAGCCAATACCCTGCACAATTCCGCCTTCCAGCTGTCCCATATCAACAGCGATATTCATACTGGCGCCAAAATCATGAACTACTTTGACGGCGTCAACAGTATATATGCCGCGGATGCAATCGACCGTTATACTAACAAAAGCTGTTCCATACACATGGTAGGCAAACGGATGACCTTTTTCTTTGGTGGCATCAAAATATATTTCCGGCGTAGCATAATGGGCATGCTCCGATAAGCCTATTCGCTTTATGTGTCCAGCCATTACCAGCGATTTCCAGTCCCGATCGGTTCTTTGTCCGTTCACATATACGTATTCGTTCTGCAATGCGACCAATCGCACATCCACACCCAGTTCTTCGGCTGCCATTTTTTTTAATCTGTCGGCAATAGCCGTACATGCGAGCATCGTGGCTTTGCCGTTCAGGTCGGCGGTGGCGCTGGCTGCAGAAGGTGAGGTGTTGGCGATCTTGAATGTATTGGTCGTATGGATTTTGATCTTCTCTGGTTGAATGGAAAATACCTGGGCAGCGACCTGTGCAATCTTGGTATTTACACCCTGGCCCATTTCAACAGCGCCGGTAGTGATGCCTACGCTGCCATCCATATAAACATGCACCAGCGACCGCGCCTGGTTCATCAATGTTTTGGTAAAAGAAATACCAAAGCAAATGGGCATGCAGGCCAATCCTTTTTTGTACAAAGTGTTGGTTGCATTGAATGCCTGCACTTGTTGCAGCATCGCATCCAGATCATACAACGTTTTTGCTTTGTGCCAGCATTCGGGTGCTTCGCTTTGGGCTTTTTGTCCGTACGGAAATTCATCACCGGTCTGCAGCAGGTTCTTCTCCTGGATGATTGCAGCATTTATTCCCAACTCTTCTGCCGCTTTTGCAATGGCCGATTCGATCATGAACATGCCCTGCGGACCGCCAAAACCACGGAAAGCCGTATTAGGCGGTAAATGCGTTCTGCAGCTGTATGCCGTTGCTTTTACATTCGGGATATAATAGGAGTTCGTACAATGAAACAGCGTGCGCTCCAATACCGCAGGTGACAGATCGGCTGCGGCTCCTGCATTTTGATAGAAAGTAACTTCATAGGCAATGATCTTCAACGCTTCATTCAAACCAATTTTGAAGTCGGCAGAATAAGGATGACGTTTACCTGTCATCGCCATATCTTCCATCCGGTGCAACGAATATTTAACCGGCTTTTTTAAATGATGAGCTGCCAGTGCACACAGGGCTGCCCAGGTGTTCGCCTGATCTTCCTTGCCGCCGAAACCGCCACCGAGCCTGTTTACTTCTACTTCCACCAGGTGCATGGGCAAACCCAGCACACGGGAAACGGCGCGCTGTACAGCTGTTGGCCCTTGCGTAGACGAATATACTTTAATAGCGTTATGTTCCTGGGGAACAGCGTAGGCGCCTTGTGTTTCGATATAAAGGTGTTCCTGGCCGTTGGTATCTGCGCGGCCTTCAAATATATGGGCGCATTGCGACCAGCTACTGGCTGTGTCACCCAGTTGAAAGGTGCGTGGAGGAATGATCAATTCACCCTGTGCCTGGGCTTCGCGTGGATCAGTGATCACAGGTAACGGGTCAATGGTTAGTTTTATCTTTTTGACTGCTGCCCGGGCAGCTTCCATGGAGTCGGCTACCACAAAGGCTACCGGCATGCCACAGAAATGAACTTCGTGACCGGCCAGCAAGGGTTCATCGGGTACAATGCCACCGATCTGGTTTTCGCCGGGAATGTCTTTATGGGTGAAAATGCGTACAACACCGGGATGGGTAATTGCATCTCTGAGGTCGAGGTTCGTAATGACACCATGCGCCACCGGCGAACCAAACGATGCACCAAACAAACTGCCCTGGATGAGTGGAATATCATCCAGGTAAATGGATTCGCCCCGCACGTGTGTATATGCATCGATATTTTTCATAACACTTAACGCTTAGAATAAACGCTCAACGCAAAACGCTCAACGCTGAACGCGAAACGCTCAACGCAGAACGCTCAACGCAAAACACAATACACAAAGCACAAAACGCTTACGCACAACGCAAAACGCTTACGCACAACGCAAAACGCTTACGCACAACGCAAAACGCTTAATGCGCAACGCAAAACCTGCCTACAGGCAGGTGCTCAATCGGCCCTGAGGCGGACACGCGCAAAATGTCATGCGCTCAATGTGCTGCTTTCGCAAAGAGCTCCAGGAAATGCGCCTTCATCAACTGGCCTAACAACAATCGTTTATAATCAGCAGTTCCCCGGGCATCACTAATGGGTGATATCTCGGTTTGGGCAATGGCGATGGCCTCCTGAATAGTCGTTTCTGTAATGACCTGTCCGCCCAAAAATGCACTTGTTTGTTCAAGCAGTTTTGGAATGGGAGCAACACCGCCTGCTGCAATCCGTGCCCACTGAATACGATCGTCCGCCATGGTCAAACAAATAGCCGTGTTCACACTGGCTATATCGAGATTGGTACGTTTGCTTACTTTTTCAAAATTGAAAAGGGTAAACGCGCCTGGTAAATCAAATGATATAGTGACCAACTGTTCCTTGGGATCTTTGTCAAGCGTTTTATACCCTTTGTACAATTGTCTTAGCGGAATTTCTCTTTGTTGTTCTCCATGCCGAAAAACAAGCGTCGCGTCCAGCGCCAGCAGGAAAATGGTAAGGTCGCCGATCGGCGATGCATTGATCAGGTTGCCGCCCACGGTAGCGATGTTCCGGATAGGGGTAGATGAAACCAGTTTCATGTGATCGGCCAACCGCGGAAAATGTAACTGCAGGATGGGCGATTCACAAAGATCTGTCACCGTGGCCGATGCGCCGATGATACACCGGTTGCCTTGTTGTGTAATACCTTTCAGTCCGCCCTCATCGAATAAGAACCTGATGGATGCATCCTTCATGACATCGTGCTTTTGCACGTACACATCGGTACCGCCGCCTACCCATTCTTTTGCGGTTGTAGGTTGCAGTTGTCCATTCAATTCGGTACTTAAGAAATACAGCCGTTGTTTGATCGTAGCAAACCACGCTGGTAAGATGTTATTTTCGGTAACAAAGACGATCGGTTCTGTTGATGACCGGGCTTGCATTAATGCAGCTACTTTGGCAGCGGCGCGTTCGATAGATTTGTAACCGGTGCAACGGCAGATGTTTCCGTCAATAGCGGCAATGGCGTTTTGGGTGGAAGCATTTTTACCGCTTAAGCAAAACCCTGCCAGCGATACCACAAAACCAGGCGTGCAGAATCCACATTGGGTGGCCGACTCATCATACATGGCCTGCTGGATGGGATTCAAGCCTTCCATGTTCAGGCCTTCAATAGTTACCACATGTTTGCCATGCACATTGCCCAGCGGGGTTAAACAACTCGTAAGCGACCGGTATTGCATTTCGTTGTTTTTCAATTCTCCTACCAACAGGGTGCAGGCGCCACAGTCCCCTTCATTACAGCCCACTTTAGTACCGGTCAAATGCTGGTGATAACGAACAAAATCGAGCAGCACCATACCGGGCGGCAGCTTGGTAGCAATGTCTTTATTATTGAGAATGAATTTGATCAAGGGCAACACCGGTTTCTCTAAAGTTAACGAAATCCGGCCAAACCAGGATGAGGTAAGTGAGCCTTTGGAAGTCCGGATTTCCTGTATTCGCAGCCTGGAAGATTCCGTGAAAAATGCAGAACGGCAAGTCAGGGAAGGTTTATGCAGGGCAAAGCAAACGCACTTTCGGGATTGGATGATAGGTTGTAACTATTTCAGCAAGTTCAGATCAGGCTGTGCGTATTTATATACTTTGAAATACAGCGTTGTTTTGGTTTGATAAACACCGTCAATTCTGGAGATCTCATTGATAAATTGTACTAAGTGGTCGTTGTCGCGGCACATTACATCTACTTCCAGGTCATAATCACCGGAGGTCATTGCCAAAAAGCTTACTTCAGGCAGTTTAGCTATTTTCTGGGCTACTTTGTCTTTCAACGTTGCGGGCCGTACATACACAGCAATCTGGGCATAAGCTCCGAAACCTACTTTAGCGGGATTCACGCGGCCAATAATATTAATGGTGCCTTCTTCTATTAATTTATTTACACGGGTGCGAATGGTGCCAATGGACACATTCAGTTTTTCTGCAATAACGGTAAATGACATACGGCCATCTTTTTGCAGGCACGACAGAATAGCAAAATCGAGTTCATCGAGTGGAAAACCGTTTTTATCCATATAGCAAAGATGCGATAAAAATAAAAATCCTGTTTATTTTTTGGTACAGAACTAAATTATTTTTAAATTAACAGTTATGTTTCTGCAAAATTTGTAGTATCTAAAACAGCCGCTCATGAAGTACGCCCCTGTTCAGAACTATATTAATGGACAGTTTGTGGATGCCTCATCGGACCAAACATTGCCCGTTATTTCTCCACTTGATGGAACACTTTTATCTAAGGTGCCTCTGTCGGCCCCCAAAGATCTCGATGCTGCGGTGCGAGCGGCCAAACTTGCTTTTCCCGCCTGGAGCCATACACCCATTAAAGAAAGAGTACAGGTGTTATTCCGTTACAGGCATTTGCTGGAAAAGCATTTGCAGGAACTGGCAGCACTTGTTAGTGAAGAGAATGGTAAAACGATGAGTGAAGCGATCGCTGAAGTTGAAAAGTGCATCGAGCTTACCGAGTTTGCCGTTTCATTGCCCCAGCTCGTCACTGGCGAAGTGCTGGAAGTAAGCAAAGGTGTGGAATGCCGGACAGAACATGTACCGCTGGGCGTCGTTGCTTCTATCGTACCCTTTAATTTTCCCAGTATGGTACCTAACTGGACAATCCCCAATGCTCTTGCCCTCGGCAATTGTATGATCATAAAACCTTCTGAAAAAGTGCCCCTGAGTGTTGGGCGGCTGGCGCAGTTTTTAAAGGAATCGGGTTTACCGGATGGCGTATTCAATGTAGTCAATGGTGACTGTGTAATAGTGAATGCCATTTGTGACCACCCGGGTATTTCGGCCGTATCGTTCGTAGGCAGTACAAAAGTGGCCAAAATTGTTTATCAACGTGCTACACACCATTATAAAAGATGCCTTGCATTGGGTGGCGCCAAAAACCATCTGTTGGTGTTACCCGACGCCAAAGCCGACATGACCGCACAGAACGTTGCTGCATCTATGAGTGGTTGTGCCGGTCAACGCTGCATGGCTGCGTCGGCCATGGTGGCTGTTGGGAACGTAGATCATATCATCCAAAAGATCTGTGAAGAAGCGAAGAAGATCGTGCCCGGCCAGAACCTGGGTGCTGTGATCAGTAAAGAATCTAAGGAAAGAATAGAACATTATATAACCGAGGCGGAAGCGCAGGGCGCGCGGGTGCTGGTGGATGGCCGGCATGCGACTGTTGCCGGTAAAGAACAGGGAACGTATGTGGGGCCTACCGTTATTGATTATGTGAAACCTGACATGGCGGTAGCAAAGGAAGAGATCTTCGGTCCGGTTATAAGCATCATGCGCACCGATACGGTAGATGAAGCGCTGGCTATTGAAAATGCCAACCCTTATGGTAATGCCGCTTCGGTGTTTACCCAGAATGGCGGCCTGGCGCGATATGTGATCGACCGGGCCAGTGCCGGCATGATCGGCGTTAATGTAGGCGTACCTGTACCCCGAGAGCCTTTCTCATTTGGCGGTTGGAATGAAAGCAAATTTGGGGTGGGCGACATAACCGGAAAAAGCTCCATCGAATTCTGGACAAAACTGAAAAAGTCAACGGTAAAGTGGAACCCGGAGGCAGGCGTGAACTGGATGAGCTGAATCACAATTGGCTAATATGCTAATATGCTAATGTGATAATGTGATAATGGCCGTTTGCCGCTGGCGCTTGTCGTTTCACGATTGTCGATTGACGATTGTTGATTGTCGATTGACGATTGACGATTGTCGATTGTTGGCTTTCGTTCGCCAATTCACGAAACATAATTAAATAATCATGTCAACTGTTAGCACCATATCTGAAACCCAGGAAATTATTCGGGATAATATGGATTACACGCTCTTTTCATGGAGCAAGCAAAAAGGCATTGCGCCTATTGCGGTAAAAAACGCACAGGGCGTGTACTTATATGATTATGACGGTAAGCGATACCTCGATTTTTCCTCCGGTCTTATGAATGTGAATATTGGTTATGGTAACCAGCGGATAACTAAGGCCGTTATGGAACAAATGCAGCAGGTAAGTTATGTAACTCCCAGCTGCGTTACTAAAATACGCGGCGACCTGGGTAAGAAGCTGGCATCGGTAACTCCACCCGGACTAACAAAAACACTGTTCACTGTTTGCGGGGCTTCTGCGATTGAAAATGCCATCAAGCTTGCCCGGTTATATACTGGCCGGCACAAGATCATTGCCCGCTACCGGGCATTTCATGGGGCTTCCTACGGTGCTATGACGGCCGGTGGCGATCCGCGTAAACTGGCTTCCGATGCACAGCAGGTACCCAATATTGTACATATAGAGGATCCGTATTGTTATCGCTGTCCCTGGGGTAAGGAAATTAGTTCGTGCAGCCGCGAATGTGTGGGTCATCTGGAACGGGTCATAGAATTTGAAGGCCCAGGGAATATTGCAGCAATTATTATGGAAGGAGAAAGCGGTTCTTCCGGCTGTATTAAGTATCCACCCGATTATTTACAAAAAGTACGGGCCCTTTGCGATAAACACAATATCCTGCTGATCGCTGATGAAGTGATGAGCGGATTTGGCCGCACCGGCAAATGGTTCGGTATGGATTGTTATGGAGTAGTACCTGATATGATCGCTACGGCAAAAGGGTTAACAGCCGGCTATTTGCCGCTGGGTGCATTGATCGTCAGCGATACCATTGCGGCCCATTTTAACGACCGGGTATTATGGCTTGGCCTCACTTACTCCGCCCACCCGGTGAGTTGTGCAGCGGCCCTGGAAACTTTGAAGATCTATGAAGAAGATAAACTCTTGGAGAATGCCGCTAAAATGGGGCATTATCTGGATACCCGGGTTGAACTGTTAAAATTGAAACATCCCAGCATTGGCGATTTCAGAAATACCGGTTTACTGGGATGCATAGAACTGGTGAAGAGCCGCACGACCAAAGAACCAATGGCGCCCTTCAATGCCAAACCGGAAGAAATGGTGATCATGAATAAGGTCGCTGCCAAACTTAAAGAGCTGGGTATGTACACTTTCGTTCGCTGGAATTACATTTTTATAGCCCCTCCCTTATGTATTACAAAAGAAGAAATAGATGAAGGACTAAACATGATCAGCGAGGCCATTGCAATTGCGGATGAATTTGTAAATTGAAGTAAGTTCTGGTGAATTTTCCTGCCGTACACCGCCCGATCGATTATTGAAACAGATCTTGATTTTTTCGCTCTTTGCCACCTTACATATATGAAAAATGAATCACTATATAGTGAAGACCTTGCCCCTGTTCCGGTAGCCAACCGCAAATGGAATACCTGGAACTACGCAGCCTTGTGGATCAGCATGAGCCTGTGTATTCCTACTTACATGCTGGCCAGTTCACTAATAGGGGGCGGTATGAACTGGTGGCAGGCGATCCTGACCATATTTCTGGGTAATACCATTGTACTGATACCTATGATCCTCAACGGGCATGCTGGTGCGAAATATGGAATTCCATTCCCTGTGTTTGCCCGTGCCAGCTTTGGGGTCCGGGGCGCGAATATTCCAGCCATCCTGCGCGCCATTGTAGCATGCGGTTGGTTTGGCATTCAAACATGGATCGGCGGTGCTGCTATCTATCAAATGATCAGGGCATGGAGTCCCTCACTGCCCGAGATCGATTCGGCAGCTTTATTTCCACAGGCAATACCTTTCATTTGTTTTTTAGCATTCTGGGCACTCAATATGTTCATCGTTTACCTGGGTGTTGAAAGTATCCGCAAACTGCTGGTGTTCAAAGCTATCTTTCTGCCGGTGGCAGCGCTGGCATTGCTGTTCTGGGCCATCAGTGCTTCGAACGGGTTGGGACCCATTTTACAACAGCCTTCAAAATTTTCTTCTACGGCCGGATTTTTTAATTTCTTTTTCCCGGCACTAACGGGCATGGTTGGGTTCTGGGCAACACTGTCACTCAATATTCCTGATTTTACCCGCTATGCCAAAAGCCAGCAGGCGCAGATAAAAGGACAGGCCATTGGATTGCCACCTTCCATGACCTTGTTTGCTTTTATTGGCGTGGTGGTAACCTCTGCCACTGTTATTATCTATGGCAATACCATTTGGGACCCAGTTGTGCTGGCCGCTAAATTTGAGAACAAGATACTGGTAAGCGTTGCCATGATCGCTGTAGCCATTTCTACGCTTGCCACAAATATTGCAGCAAATATTGTTAGTCCGGCCAATGATTTTGCCAACCTGGCGCCATCAAAGATCTCTTTTCGCAAGGGTGGCTATATTACCGGTATACTCGGTATTCTGATCTTTCCATGGAAGCTGATCGCCGATCCGACGGGCTATATTTTTACCTGGCTGATCGCTTATTCAAGTTTGCTAGGTCCGGTAGGCGGCATCATGATCGCTGACTATTATTTCATTCGCAAACAGCAGTTGTCAACGGCTGATCTATATAAAACAAATGGATTGTACACTTTTAAGAATGGCTATAATTACGGTGCTATTATTGCTTTGCTGGCCGGCGTAGTACCGAATATCCCGGGCTTTCTCATTACTATTAAAGTGATTCCAGCCAGCAGTATACCAGCATGGATATCACATTTGTACAACTATGCCTGGTTTGTGGGCTTTTTTATTTCCGGGCTGGCCTATCTGCTCATGATGCGAAATTATAAACCCCTGGTATCAGATTCAATCACCACTAAAGAGGAAAAATTGCATGTCGCTATTGATTAAAAACGGACGGATCATTACTGCTGATGCGGATTATACTGCCGATATTTTTGTGGTGGATGAAACTATTCAGGCCATAGGTCAACACTTAGGTGTATCGGCCGACAGGGAGATCGATGCAACGGATCAACTCGTATTTCCCGGTGGTATCGATCCGCATGTGCACCTGGATATGCCCTTTATGGGAACTTTCTCGAGCGACAATTACGAAACAGGTACCCGGGCTGCTTTGTTTGGGGGCACTACCATGGTCATCGATTTTATTTTGCAAAAACAAGGCAACAGTTTGCAGGCGGCCCTGGATGAATGGCGGTCGCGATCAGATAATAATTGTGTGGGTGATTACAGCTTTCATATGGCGGTGACCGATTTTAATGACAATACCCGACCAGAGATCCGGAAGATGATCGAACGCGAAGGTATTGTTTCCTTCAAAACTTTTATGGCGTATAAAGGAGCGCTCATGATCGATGACCGGCAAATGATCGGCCTCATGGAAGAAGTGAAGAAGTATGGCGGTCTCATCAATGTGCACGCCACTAACGGTGATATGATCGATTACCTGGTGGCCAAACACCGGGCTGAAAAGAAATTATCTCCGCTGTATCATTATTTATCACAGCCGGAGATTACCGAAGCGGAGGCTTCGGAACGGTTTGTTGATATGACGTATTATACGGGTTGTCCGGGGTATATTGTTCACCTCACCTGTGAAGGCGCTTTGAATGCCGTGCGCAATGCCACCCGTAGAAACCAAAAAGTATTTGTGGAAACATGCATTCAATATTTGCTCCTGGACGCCTCTTTGTACGAAAAAGATTTTGAAGGAGCCCGGTGGGTGATGAGTCCGCCCCTGCGCCAGCAAAAGGACCAGGAGACTTTATGGGCAGGCATCAACCAGGGACTGGTGCAGGTAGTGGCAACGGATCATTGTCCGTTTAAATGGGAGCAGAAGCTAATAGGCAGGGAAGATTTTTCAAAGATCCCGAACGGACATCCCGCCATCGAGAACCGCATGGAATTATTATACAGTGAAGGCGTTCACAAGGGCAGGATCAGTTTGAACAAGTATGTAGAAGTGGCCTGTACGAACCCGGCGAAGATCTTTGGCATGTTCCCGCGTAAAGGAACGCTGGCGCCGGGCAGTGATGCCGACATCGTGATCTTTGATCCTGCTGAACAACATACGTTGTCGGCAGCCACCCATCATATGAATGTGGATTATTCGGCGTATGAAGGGTGGCCGGTGACAGGCAAAGTGAAAAAGGTGATCCTGCGTGGACAGCTTGCCATTGATAATGGAAAATGTCTGGTGGAGAAAGGCTACGGGAAGTTCATTAAACGGAACAAAGTAAAACAAACCATTTAATCTATTGGTAATAGGAAGTCGCAATAGGCAGTAGGTAACAAGCAAAAGCGAGTCTCTTAAAATTTAAAAGTTAGAACTTAAAACTTCATATATGGCCAGGATCATTAAATCGGGTTTAATACAAATGAGTTTGCCGAAGACGGAAGGGGAGGGTACTATTGAAGAGATCAAGGAAGCAATGGTGCAAAAGCATCTTCCATATATTGAAAAGGCGGGAGAACAAGGTGTACAGATCCTCTGCCTGCAGGAGATATTCAATACCCCATATTTCTGTCCGGGCCAGGATCGTGCCTGGTATGAATCAGCTGAAACGGTTCCCGGACCAACCATTGAACGCATGGCTGCCTATGCAAGGAAATACAATATGGTAATGATAGTACCGGTGTATGAGAAAGAACAGGCCGGCGTACTGTATAACACAGCAGCTGTTATTGATGCAGATGGTACTTATTTGGGAAAATACCGCAAGAATCATATTCCGCACACTTCCGGTTTTTGGGAAAAGTTTTTCTTTAAACCGGGCAACCTGGGCTATCCGGTCTTTCAGACCCGCTATGCAAAAATAGGTGTATATATCTGTTATGATCGCCATTTTCCGGATGGCGCCCGGGTATTGGGATTGAATGGGGCCGAGATCGTGTATAATCCGTCCGCAACCGTAGCGGGTTTGTCGCAATATCTGTGGAAGCTGGAACAACCAGCGCATGCGGCAGCCAATGGGTATTTCATGGGGTGCATCAACCGGGTAGGGCAGGAAAAGCCCTGGAATCTGGGTAAGTTCTATGGCTCCTCTTATTTTGTTGATCCGCGCGGACAAATATTTGCCATTGCTTCAGAAGATAAGGATGAGTTGCTGGTTGCTGATTTTGACCTGGATATGATCGAAGAAGTGAGAAGCATCTGGCAGTTCTACCGGGATAGAAGACCGGAGACGTATGGCAAGTTGGTGGAACTATAAAACGAAAATGTTAACGGAATTTATAACATGGCTATAAAAAACAATCGACTAACGGCTGAACAATACCAGCAGAACTTCAGCGATATTCACCCGCCATTCGACAGCAGGGAATCGGCGCTGGTGGAAGCCAATCGTTGTTTATTCTGCTATGATGCGCCCTGCACCAAGAGTTGTCCAACCGAGATCAACATTCCCAAATTCATAAAGCAGATCAGTACAGACAATGTAAAAGGTTCTGCGCATACCATATTTGCTGCTAATATCATGGGCGCAGGCTGTTCGCGGGTTTGCCCTGTGGAAAAATTATGCGAAGGATCCTGCGTATACAATTTACTGGAAGAACCGCCAATACCCATCGCGCGCTTGCAGCGCTATGCCACCGAGCAGGCCATGGAAAAAAACTGGCAGCTCTTTACCCGGAAACCGGCTACCGGAAAGAAAGTGGCCATTGTAGGAGCAGGGCCGGCCGGATTGAGCTGTGCACATATATTGAGCCGTGAAGGTGTTGATGTAACCATTTATGAAAAGGAAAATAAAGGCGGCGGATTGATGACCTATGGTATAGCCGCTTACAAAGTAACGCCACAGTTCTGTGAACAGGAGGTGAATTACATCACTGCTCTTGGCGGCATTCAAATCAAGTACGGCCAGGAACTCGGTAAACATATTTCGCTTGCAGCACTGAAAGCGCAATACGATGCGGTGTTCCTGGGGTTTGGGGTTGGACTGGCACGGCAACTGAATATTCCGGGTGAAGAGCTGGAAGGCGTGGTAGATGCCATCCGTTTTATTTACAATATCCGGGCTGGTGCATATGACCGGGTGCCGGTAGGAGATAAAGTGGCCGTGATCGGCATGGGTATGACAGCCATCGATGCTGCCACACAAGCGAAGAGACTGGGCGCACAAGAGGTAACCCTGGTGTATCGCAGAACGCAGGCGGAAATGCCCTGTACGGAAGCGGAACTGGATCTTGCGAAACTGGATGGTTGCCGCATTATCTGGCTGGCAGCGCCGGCTATGATAAAAGGTGAACAGGGAAAAGTAACGCAACTGGTCTGTAACCTGATGCAATTGGGCGAAGCAGATGCCAGCGGTCGACGTTCATCGGTGGAGACCGGCGAGAAGTTCATCCTCGAAGTGGATATGGTGATAAAGGCCGCCGGTCAAATTCCATTTGAAGAATTGGTGACCAGTAACCAGTTGCAACATGCGCAAGGGAAGATAACTGTGCAAAAGAACGGCGCCACCAATATACCCGGTGTATTTGCCGGTGGTGATTGTGTGAATGGAGGTAAGGAAGTGGTGGATGCTGTACAGGCCGGAAAGCTTGCGGCTAATGCAATGCTGGATTACCTAAGTTCCTAAGTTATTGAGTTATTGAGTTATTGAGTTATTGAGTTATTGAGTTATTGAGTTAGCAATTAATCGCGAGGCCCAAACCATAAACACAAACCATAAACCACAAACCATAAACCACAAACCACAAACGACAAACCACAAACGAAAAACATGACTGATATCTCTGCAAACTTTTTAGGTATCAAATCGCCCAACCCGTTTTGGTTAGCGAGTGCGCCGCCTACCGATAAAAAGATCAATGTGCTGCGGGCTTTTGAAGCCGGTTGGGGAGGTGTTGTATGGAAAACCCTGGGCAGCCAGGTGAAAAACGTATCGAGCCGTTATTCGGCTGTCAATTACAACGGCACCAAAGTAATGGGATTCAATAATATTGAACTGATCAGTGACCGGCCGCTGGAGCTTAACCTGCGTGAAATAAAAGAGTGCATTAAATTATTTCCTGACCGCGCAATGATCGTTTCGCTGATGGCTGATAATACCCGCGAGAAATGGCATGAGCTCATAGCGCAGGTGGAAGACACGGGCGCCCACGGACTGGAACTGAATTTTGGTTGTCCCCATGGAATGACCGAACGTGGGATGGGCGCTGTGGTAGGGCAGGACCCCGAGATCGCGCGACTGGTGGTAGAATGGGTGATGGAAAAAGCGACCGTTCCCGTGATCACTAAACTCACGCCCAATGTGCATTCGGTTGTGCCAACCGGAAGAGCAGCGGTAGAAGCAGGTTCTCATGCGCTGTCATTGATAAACACCATTCAATCGGTTACAGGTATTGATCTCGATACATTTGTACCCAATCCGAATGTTGCCGGTAAATCGGTATTCGGTGGGTATTGCGGTCCGGCTGTAAAGCCCATTGCGCTGAAAATGCTGGCTACTATCAGCCAGGACCCGGTAACATCCAAAGTGCCGGTGTCAGGTATCGGCGGCGTTAGTACCTGGAAAGATGCGGTTGAATTTATGTTATTGGGCGCTACCACCGTTCAGGTGTGCACGGCCGCAATGAAACATGGATTCCGCATTGTCGAGGATCTGTGTGAAGGATTGAATAACTGGATGGATGAAAAAGGATTCAAAACGATCAATGATTTCATTGGTAAATCGGTTCCCCATCTTACGCAATGGGAAGAACTGGATATCAATTATCATATTGTTGCCAATATCGATCAAACAAAATGCATTCACTGCGGGCTTTGTTACATTGCGTGTGAAGATGGTTCGCATCAATCGATCAACCAGCAGTATGGCAAGCCTTACAATACTTATACGATCCGGGAAGAGGACTGTGTAGGTTGTAATTTATGTAAGCTCATCTGTCCGGTTGACAATTGCATTACCATGGTGGAACAGCGCAAAGGCCCGGAATATGTGAACTGGAAAGAATTTCAGCTGCGTGGTATGCCATTGAATGATCATTAAGAACGCTGAACGCTAAATGCTGACAGGCTAAAAGCTGCCTGTTACCATTGCCGATTGCCTATTGTCTATTGTTTTGTTGTCCATTGCCTATTGTCTATTGTCTGTTGCCCATTGATATATACGAAGACACTCATGTGAATAAAAATATTTCCCACCCCGCCTGGTTTTCTATTGGCTCGAACTTGCTAAACAGGGTAAATTAGAAGAAATGCTAAACGCAAAAGCTAAACGAAGCATTCGCAGGCGGCCCCGCGTTTTGCAGCAACTGTTAACACTCCTGCAGGTTGTACATCATTAGTTATAGCCACTTAGGTTAATACGAGTCCTTGTTACTTGTAGCCCGCAACTATTGCCATGAATTAGACATTTTCACGTTTTGGTGTTTTTCAATGACGTGCCCGTTAGCCCTTGCTGTCGGCATTGCCGATTGCTGATCTCTTATTGACCATTCATATTCAAATATCATTACTATGAAACAGATCATTTACACTTTATTCCTATGCCTTCTTGTACAATCAATAACAGCGCAAACCCCTCCCGCCACCTGGCAGGAACATTGGTTTGAGCACAACCAGCTGCTTAGCCGAAAGTTTTATGACAATGATGTAGCGGTGTATTACGACAACGACGTCCCGGGCTCGGTTACCTGGCCCTATACTTATATGGGCGATGTTTGGCGGTATGTAAAAAACGTTTATGGCAACTTTGGCAGCGATCCGCACCTGTTTGCCATCTTTCATACTAACAAGTACAGTGGCGGTCATCCTTCCACTTATTTCGATGCCAGCCATGATCACCGTAATGTTATAGATGTTGGTCCTTATACCTGGACGAGCGGCACGGGTGGTGACCTGGATATCACCACGCATGAGGTGGCGCATATAGTTGAAGGCGCCAGTAAAGGCATAAAAGGTTCTCCTGCTTTTCCTATCTGGGGCGATAGTAAATGGGCCGAGATCTTTATCTACGATGTCTACCTGAAACTGGGCAAAACGAGCGAAGCTACGCGCTGGTATAACCAGATGCAGAATACCACTGACAACTTCCCGGTTGCCGGTACTCATTGGTTCCGCGATTGGTTCTATCCCATTTATAATAACTATGGCGGCACGCAGGTGCTGAACCGGTTCTTTGAACTGCTGGCGCAGCATTTTCCCAAAAGCGGCAACAGCTATTCCCGCAGCATGAACTGGGGCGAATTCATTCATTTCTGGAGTGGGGCCGCCGGCGTAAGTCTGAAACCACTGGCTACTTCGGCTTTCGGCTGGACGTCCGCCTTTGAAACCCAATTCAACCAGGCCCGCATTGATTTTCCCTTTGCCTACGGAACAGGTGTAGCTTATGTATATAAACATTGTAATTATGGCGGTTATGTAACAGCGCTTGGCGTAGGCAATTATACCTTGAGCCAGTTGCAAAACCTCGGCGTTTTAAACGATGATATTTCTTCACTCAAAGTAGCCAATGGTTACCAGGTACAATTATACTGGGATGATAATTTCGGCGGCACTTCAGTAACCATCACAGCAGATAATACCTGCCTGGTCGCCAATAATTTTAATGACAGGACCAGTTCGGTTCGGGTGGCCCCTACCAGTGTGGCAGCAAGAACTGTAACTGATGACCTGGCTGTTAAACCATTGACGATATATCCTAATCCGGTTATCAATGAGCTGCGATTTAATATGCCTCGGTCATTGGCGGGTTCCACCGTCAGGATACTCGATGTAATGGGCCGCGAAGTGATGGAAACCAGGTTCACTTCAAACAGAATGGATGTGTCGAAGTTGCCTGCCGGTGTATACACTTTAATGATCATCAACAATGATAAGCGCTTTACAAGAAAATTTGTCAAGAGGTGATCAGTAACGAACTAAAAAACCAATTATGAAAAAGTTTTTATATACCTGTTTACTTATTGGTATCATCCAGAGTTCGTTTGGGAATTCCGGAATTTATGCGGGTGGTCCCGTATATAAGAACCGTAATTATGCTATCAGTGAATTGAAAGGTTCGGGGTATACCTGTTTGGTGGTATGGACCATTCACATCGATGCCAGCGGTAACCTGAATTTCAATGCAGAATTCCCCCTGGTACAAAATGGTACATATATTGGCGGCGCTGCGTATCCCAATTTTGCCAGTGATATTGCATCGTTGAAAACAGCGCCTACTACTATTAACCGGTTGGAGTTTTGTTTAAGCGCCTGGGGCTCGTCTACATTTGCCAATATCAGAAACCTGATCAATGCACAGGGAACCGGACCTACAAGCATCCTGTATCGTAATTTCCAGGTTATAAAGAATACTTTTCCTACAGTAGATGCCATCGGCTTTGATGATGAAAGCACTTATGATGTAAACTCAGCCACGGCTTTTGCGGTTATGCTGGGAGGTTTGGGTTTTAAGGTGTCACTGGTGCCCTATACGGCTGCTTCCTTCTGGACAGGTGTTGCTACCAACACGAATAATCAACGTCCGGGTACGGTTGATCGCATCGACCTGCAATGTTATGCGGGTGGTGCAGGTAATAATCCCTGCAACTGGAACTTTGGCAGCATACCAGTATACGCCGGTTTGTGGGACCAGGAGAAAACAACCAGCCAGGTGCAAAGCCAGTTGACAACGTGGAAAAACAATTGTGGTATTGACGGTGGCTTTATGTGGTTATATGATGATTTTGATAATACCACCGGCACCGAAGCCTATGCTGCTGCCATCAACAATGCATTTAGCGGAGGCAGCGGTACAACGGCGGCTACCTTTTATAAAGATTGCAATTATGGGGGCAGTGCAGTGGGGCTGCCGGCGGGGAGTTATACACTGAGCAGCCTTCAGACCAGGGGTATTGTTAATGATGATATCTCTTCGCTGACGGTGCAAAGCGGTTACCGGGTTACGCTGTATTGGGACGATAATTTTGGCGGCGCTACCCTGGTTAAAACGGCCAGCGATGCCTGTTTGGTTGATGATGGCTGGAATGACAAGGTATCTTCCCTGGTGATCAGTACAGTAGCGGCAGCTATTACGGCGCGCGCGTCAATAACGCCGGAAACGACCGTTTCCAGCATACCCGGGCAGCAGGAGATAAAGTTATTTTTGGGGCCGGTTGCTGATAATGGTCCTGTACGTATATACGATGTTATGGGTCGCCCGGTAATGACGGTAAGGCTGGTCACGAACCGGATCAATATTAATGCGTTGCCACCCGGCGTATATATATTGATTTATTCACAGAATGGACGCCAGATCACGAGGAAGTTTGTAAAATAATGAAGGAGCGAGTGGCAAGTGGCTAGTGGCGAGTAGGGAATTGCGGAATGTGCTTCCCTCTAGCCATTTACTACTTGCCACTGGCTGGTATTTTATCCCCAGTGTGCCAATATTTTTATCTGTTTCTTATTAAAAACGCGGGAGATAAAGTACATTAGAACCATGGCGGTAATCTCAAAAGGCAAGTTCAACAACCGGCAATGGCTATTGATCCTGATCCTGTTTGCCATGATGTCGGTTATTTCGTTCTATATTTTTCAACACGCTTTTGCGTACCGGTATGTACAGGTTGATGTGCTGGTGGCCGCTACCAGTCTCACCCTGTTCTTCTTTTTTATACTGCTGGTGACCATGCAGGGTTTTAAAGCGGTTGACATATGTGAAGATCAGCTGAAAGTGAAATGGCGTTTTACTTCCCGTTATATCAATAAATCTGCAATCACCGCTTTTGGCGTAACTACCCGTAAACAGATCAACTATATTATCATCAAAACATCCGGTGAAGATATGGTATTGCCCGAGCCGCTGATCAGTAACCATGAAGAACTGATAATACAACTCCAAAAATGGAAGATCAGGCGCAAATTTGATCTGCCCATCACCCGCCATTCGCGATTCGAGAACAGGGGAACCGGTGTAGTGCTGATGATCACCGGCGCCTTTTTGTTGGGGTTTACCATCAAATCGGTTATTTCGCCGGAGTTCTCGATCGATGGCAGCAAACTGATCACGTTGAGTGGCCATCTTAGTATGCCACCCGAGATCAAAGCGCCTTCCGGCAGAAATGCATATGGGTATATTCAATTGTATTTGCTCGAATACCCCGGTATCAATTTTCATATAGATGGAGTAGGGTATAATTCCATTCCGGTAAAACAACTGCAGGGCGCAGGCCGGGGAACACCGGTAGAGTTGTCGATTCTAAAGCATGAATACGGCGTTAAGATCCTGAAGACCGAAGTACCGGGTTATTTTGAAAAGCATTTCCAGTGGGCTACAATTTATACCTACAGTCTTACCCTGAACGGCGATCAGTTATTGACGGTAGATACCTATAATGAGAGCAAACATTCGCTGGATAACAGCAATAAAAAATGGGGTGTGCTCATTGCCATCGTAGCGATTTCCATGTTTGTTTATGGGTATCTTTTGTACCGGCAAAGAAAGGATGTGCCCGTTACTACCAACGCCGGCGCCGAAACTGCCAAACAGATCGCTGACAAAGTAAAGTAGCCGTTAATACTGAACAGTCATTGTATCAAAACCGGACAACTGGAAATACCCCAAACGTATAACCGGTTGATTTGCACAGTCTCGTAAACCGGCATTTTATTAGAGCAACGTAGTTTATAAGCAGTAAAGCGATGAGTTATTGGATCACGGCTTAATTTACCTGTATGCTCCTGAATTATATCAAGATCGCCTGGCGTCATATCTGGAAAAACAAAACGTTTTCCTTCATTAATATTACCGGATTATCCATGGGCATTGCCTGCGCGCTGCTCGTTATGTTGCATATAAAAAATGAGATCAATTACGATAAAGGTTTTTCCGGGTCAGACCGGCTCTTCAGGGTCACCCTCGAGAATCTGGGTGCAAAAGAACGGCATTGGGCGCCCGTAGCGTACCCGGTTGGTGTCGAAATGCAGCAGTTCTTTCCGCAAATAGAATCGGTCGCCCGCTTTTACCGCCCTTATCCATCCCAGGTGTTCAGCTACACATCAGCGAAGGGCCAGGTAAACAGGTTTGAAGAGAAAGGCGGTTTTTTTGCCGATGCCGCTGCTATCAGGCTGTTCGATATTCCTTTCAGGCGCGGAAATGCACGATCTGCATTGAGTAATCCTAATACTATTATACTTACTGAAGAACTGGCAAAAAAATATTTTGGTGAGGAAGACCCGTTGGGTAAGGTCATTCAGGATGATCTGAACAAAGTGCCGTTGACCGTTACAGGCGTCATGAGCTCTTTTTCATTTCCTACGCATTTGAAATTCGATTACCTGCTTTCCATGCCTACCATTCAACGGTATATAGATCAGCAATCGCTGGACAACAGGGGCTGGTCAGCTTTTTATACCTATGTGCTGTTGAACAAAAAAACGTCTAAAGCGACGATTGAATCGAGGCTAGCCGATTTTATGGTGAACTTTTACGGCTCCTCGGGTGAAAAGCCGGAAGATATTCTGGCGGCGGCAAAAATGCATCTGCAACCGGTTACTGAAATACATCTGCATTCAAAACTGGAGAAAGAGATGTATCCTAACAGCGATATCAAATATGTATACATTTTCTCTGTTGTGGCGGTATTTATCCTGCTGGTTGCGGCAGTTAACTTTATTAATATATCTACAGCACTGGCATTTAACCGCATGAAGGAGATCGGCCTGCGAAAAGTGGCTGGTGCTACGAAGCTACAACTGATCAGGCAGTTCATCGGTGAGTCGTTTTTAATTACGTTATTGTCTGCAGCGGTGGCTGTGTTGTTCGTTAAAGCTGCATTCCCGTTATACAGGTATTTAACGGAACAACAGTTCCTGTTTGAAGAGCTGTTCACTGTAACTAATTTCAGTCTGTTGTTATTGCTGATCGTTGTGTGCGGACTTCTCGCAGGTTTTTATCCAGCGTGGTTTGTAGCGAATTTCAACCCCATCGATTCCATGAAGGGAAAAAAGGATGTCCGGTTCTCCCTGAATTTTGTGCGCAAAGGACTGATCGTTTTCCAATTTGCCGTTTCGGTGTTTATGATCTTCAGTACCATTATCATTTACAAACAAATGCGTTTCTTCCATAATAAGGATGTTGGTTTCGATAAAGAGCAGGTAGTAGCCATTACCATGTATGGCCCTATGTGGAAGCATTTTGGTACAATGATCAATGATATCAAAAAGCAACCGGCTATTACCCGGTATGCTGTTACTTCTGCTTTGCCGGGCGACCGGCTCAGTATGCAACCTTTTTACCTGGCCAATGCAAGCGAGGATAACAGACCTTCCTGCCGCATCCTGCGCGCCGATGAAAGGTTCCTGCCAACCTTGGATATTGGGCTGAAAGAAGGGCGCAATTTCTTCAACCAGTTTCCCGAAATAAAGAACAATGAATTTATTCTGAACGAAACGGCTGTGAGATCGTATGGCCTGTCGAATGCCGTAGGTACGAAATTCATTATGGATAACCGCGACACCGGCGAAATAGTAGGGGTGATCAAAGATTTCAATTTTGCATCCCTGCATTCTCCCATAGAGCCATTGGTTATAAAATATGATCCATTTCAGGCCAATTACCTGCTGGTGAAAGTACAGGCAGGGCAAATGCCGGCAATCCTGCAATTCCTGCAGTCGGAGATCAAAATGTTAGCGCCCGAAAGTACATTCACCTATACATTCATCGATGAAAAAATGAAACGGCTTTATGCGGCCGAAGATCAATTGAGCCGCGTGTTCAAAGCCTTTGCTGTTTTCGTGATCGTTATTGCCTGCCTTGGTTTGTTTGGTCTTTCAGCATACAACACCCAATTAAGAACGCGTGAAGTAGGCATTCGCAAAGTGCTGGGCGCTTCTGTGTCGAACCTCACTGTATTGTTGTTAAAAGATTTTATGGTCTTAGTGCTGGCCGGTATAGTGCTTTCCTGGCCACTGGCCTGGTGGGCCATGAACCGCTGGCTCGATAGTTTTGCCTATCGCGTTCCGGTTGACGGCTGGGTATTTACACTGTCAGGCGTGTTATCCTTACTGGGGGCATTGGCTACTGTCAGCTACCAGGCTATTAAAGCAGCGCTGTTGAATCCGGCGCTTAGTTTAAAGTCAGAATGATGAAAGAGGCGCGGTATTTTTAATTAACTATTGTTGTTGAACCATACATCTATCAACCCGTCGATCTTTTCATTGCGGTCGGCCCTTGGCATTAAATGCGCGGGCAGGGGAATGTCGCGGCTGAGCTCATCCGGTTGTGGATCGCGCCGGCTGGTTTCAATAGGAATGATACCCGACCAGATTGGCAGCGCTTTGTCTTCTTCTTCATCATTCGGCATCCCCGTACGTATTTTGGCGGAAGCCTCATCAATGTCAAACGCCAAAACCGTTGTTTTACGCACTTCATTTTCTTTCATCGGCCGCAGGTAATTCCAGCTGTCGGGTACAATTTTATTGGTCAGCCATTCGAGGGCGCTCCATTTTAAACCTGGTTCCTCAATTTTCTCGCCTTTTGCAAACAATATCACCGACCGGTAATTCACTGAATGGGAGAATGCCGATTTGGCCACCACCAGGGCATCGAGCAGGGTCACTGAAATACAAACCGGAATGCCTTTTTCCAGTTCCCAGATGAAATGACTGCCTACTGAACCATGGATATACAATTTATTTTCATGGCGTACAAAAGCGGTTGGAATGGAAAATGGTTTGTTCTCGAACACGTAACTGATCGTACAGAAAAGCGCCTCATCCAAAATAGAATAGATCGTTTCCTTGTCATAATGCGCTTTTTTGGCTGACCGGCTGGGAATAAGATGTGATTGTGGTGCCATGCTTGGTTGAATTTTTTACAAAATTGTATCTTTATTGGATCGGTGTAATCATCCGGTTTGTATAAAGTCAGTAGTCCACTTTTACCATGCAGGCACTTTCAACCCTTATTTCAGTCGATAAAGACAGCGTGCAACCTGTATATCTGCAGATTGCGAATCAATTGATGTTGTTTATTAAGGAAGGTAATCTTCAGGCAGGGCACCGCCTGCCCAGCACCCGGCAGATGGCCGACTGGTTGCAGGTGCATCGCAAAACAGTGATCCAGGCATATGATGAGTTACTGGCCCAGGGCTGGCTTGAAAGCCGAACGGGCAGCGGCACCTATGTGGCGAAACATTTACCGGAAATACATCCACGCAGTTTACTGAATGGATCGGCCAGATCATTTAACCCGGCGCATACCGCAGGTTTTGAATTTGAAGCTGCTCCGCACCTGGATAAGCCTACCATGTTATCGAAGCACAAATATCACCTGGATGATGGATTTCCCGACTCGCGGCTGGCGCCCCTGGAAGAGCTGGCCAGGGCATACAGAAGCCAGCTTCTTACCGGAAATCCATATGTTCGATTAGGCTATGGGGATACGCTCGGGTCATTATGGCTCCGGCAGGTGCTTGCTTCCTATTTGAGTGATACGAGAGGATTAAAGGTGACACCAGAAAACATATTGATAACCCGGGGCACCGTCATGGGATTGTATCTTTCCTGTACAGCATTTTTGCAACCAGGTGATATTGCGGTGGTAGGCGAGTTGAACTACAACGGCGCCAATATGAATTTTTTACAGGCAGGCAGCCAGCTGTTGAAGATACCGGTTGATGAACATGGAATTGTAGTTGAAGCACTGGCAGCCATTTGCCGGAAACAACGGGTACGTATTGTATATGTTACATCCCATCATTTTTATCCTACCACTACTGCCTTGCGGGCTGACCGCCGCATAGAGCTATTGCGATTGGCGGAGCAATACGGCTTTATCATTTTTGAAGACGATTATGATTATGACTTTCATTACCTCAGTAAACCGCTGTTGCCGCTGGCCAGCGCCGATAAAGCGGGGATGGTGTTGTATTGCGGTTCTTTTACCAAATCCATTTCGCCGGCTTTTCGGGTAGGCTACCTGGTGGCTTCAGAGAACGTGATCCGCCACCTGGGGCAATTGCGCCGCATCATCGACCGCCAGGGCGACAATATGTTGGAAAACGCCATTGCGGAACTCTTGCAGCATGGTATCATTCAACGCTATTTGCGTAAAGCCATGCGCACCTACCGGCAACGGCGCGATTTCTTTTGCGATCTAATGTCAAACCAGTTGAGCGACTATGTGCAATTCCAGGTGCCCGTAGGCGGAATGGCTGTATGGACCCATTTTGACCCGGCTATTAATTTAACTACGCTGGCTCAAAAGGCCCTTCAGCATGAGCTGTTCTTTTCTCCTGGTTTCAGGAATGAGGAAGTATCTCCCATCCTTAACGCTACCAGGCTTGGATTTGCATCTTCCACGCCTGAAGAACTGGAGGTTTGTATTTCGATCATGCGTAAGTTGTTAAAGGGAACGTGAATGGTCAACGGGCAATGCCCGACAGTATGATGATCCTTCATTTGCCACAGCCGAATAAATGACTGCCGTCAGCAGCTCTGCCATGAATTATTTCGTTGCGAAGGGTTAATATTGGCCCGTGAGGATAAGAAAGCGTTTGTAAATCTCATTGACTTTAGACAAACGAATTATAGGGCCACTAAATAAAAATATTTAGCAATCGAAAAAACTGTCAGTTTTTTACACTTACGCCCACCCGTATTTGCTAGTCTCATCATTATTAAAATTATTTTTGTCATGGACCTTTAAGATTACTGCATAAATACCCAATCACCTTAGGTATTTGGCAGTTCTGGTTCTTCGCACCCTTCGAAAGCTATAGCTTACCAGGTTTTCTGCAGGTAACAGCATACATGCAGGAACCGGTCTTTAATCCCTCCTGTAGGTTAATTCTTTAAAGTGATGGATTCCATTTACAGGCCATTGAAATGCTCAAATGGTGCCAGGTGTATTGATGAATAAAATATATTATTGAATAATTGCTATGGAAAACGAACAGCCCGTTTCAATTGCGGTAGTGGATGATCATGCGATGTTGCGACAGGCTATTACTTTACGGTTAAATTTGCTCGGATTTAATGTGGTGCTTACGGCAGAAAATGGAAAAGAGTTCCTCGATAAATTATCCCAGTTGCAGGCTCCGCCCGCTATTTGCCTGCTTGATATAAATATGCCTGTAATGGACGGGTTTGAAGTGGCCACGGCCTTGAAAAAAGACTGGCCCGGCATTAAGATACTGTTCTTTTCTATGCATAACAGCACATCCTACATCAATAAGGCGTTGCAGCTCGGAGCCGATGGGTTTCTGTCGAAAGATGCTTCCTTCGAAGAGTTGAGCCAGGCTTTAAAAGGTCTGATGAACAAATAAAGGACTCTATCTTTTCAGAAAGATAAAAATGGCGCCAATGAGTGTTAACACGATCACGACCTGGCGATACTGATCGTCTTTGATCCTGGCCACCAGTTTTATGCCGCACCAGAAGCCAAGGATCAGAAAGGGCACCAGCGCCAGATCGGTCAGCAGTGAGGTGAAGGTGATATTATGCCAGTAAAAGACCTGGAAAGGTAGTTTGAACAAATTAATGATCAGGAAGATCCAGGCGCCGGTTCCAATAAAATCATTTTTGGGCAAACGCATGGCAAGAAAGTAGATATTCGAGAAAGCACCTGCCAGGTTGCCCAGCATGGTAGTAAATCCCGATACCAGTCCCATACCAGATACAAACAATTTGTTCCTGGGTATTACCAGGCTTTTGCGAAATTCGATCACCAGCATGATCACCACCGTAAGTACAATGATGGTGGCCATTACTTTTCTGAATAAAGCTTCGTTCAGGTCCCTGCCTACAAAAACGCCCACTAAAATGCCAACGATCATCCAGGGCATCAGCTTGATTACATGCGACCACTGCGCATGCCGGTGGTAATATTTTACCGCCATAATATCTGCTACACATAATAAGGGCAATACAATGCCTGTAGAGGCTTTTCCGCCAAATACGATGGTCATTATAGTAACATTCAGCATATCAATGCCCTTGAGACCAGCTTTGGATAGTCCGATAATAAAAGCTGACAACGCTATCAGTAACAGGCTGGAGGTAGAGTACGCAGCAAACAAACCCATGTGCGATCAGTATAATTGTAAAAAAGCCAAATATAACATTCGCTCCCCTTTTTATAAACATTCAACTACCCTCATTCTGGTTCATGGTGGGTAAATTCATAAGACGCTTAACGCTTAACGCAAAACGCAAAACGCAAAAGCAGAACGCTTAACGCAGAACGCAGAACGCTTAACGCGGAACGCACAACCAAACGCAAAAATGGTGAACGCTTGCCGGTCCGTAGCGTCAGCGAAGGCGGAAGGAACCCTGCAGGTAGGGGTTTTAGCATTCAGCATTCAGCTTTGAGCTTTTAGCCTTCAGCATTAAGCATTGAGCTTTTTTTAACCTTAAATTTTATCACCATGAATCGAAAATTAACGATTGCTTTGGCCTGTACTGCCATTTTCCTCGCCAATTGTAAAAAGAACACCAGCACACCCGAACAGGAAGTGGAAGCTGCGTGGTCGTCCAGCGCCCAATGGGGCACCTGGTCAAACGGCGGCTACACCCTGTATAATAATATCTGGGGTAGTGGCGCCGGCTCTCAAACCATTTGGGCCAACAGCTATAGCAACTGGGGTATATGGGCGAACCATCCCAACACCGGGGGCGTAAAATCATATCCCAACAGTACCCGGAATGTTAACCGGGCGCTTGGTTCGCTGAATGCATTAACCAGCAGCATTAGTATTGCCACACCATCAGGGGGCGCGTGGACGGCCTGTTATGATGTGTGGGATAATAATCACCAGCATGAAATTATGCTGTGGATGAATTATACCAGCAATAGCAATGGGTCTGGAAACATTAAACCCATTTCCTACAACTGGAATGCATCGGGCAACCCGGTGCCGGTGTATACCAATTTATCGGTGGGCGGCACTACCTGGAATGTATTCCGTGGGCATAATGGCGGTAATAACGTGTATTCGTTCCTGCGCACGTCCAAAACCAATAACACGTCTGTGGATATCAGAGCCATTGCCAACTGGATCAGGAACCAGGGCTGGTTCGGCAATATTACCATTGGCGATGTACAGTTCGGTTATGAGATCACTTCGAGCTTTGGTAATAATGGCTCCGGCCTTCAATGGACAACCAACAGTTATTCTGTCAGTTTTAATTAATTACAATCCGGCTGGTTCTATGAATTCGGTTATAACAAAATGTACCTGGTGCTGGTTTATCCTGGCAATTATTGCATGGCCGGCCTGCCGCAAAGAGAGGCCTGTAACGATGATGGTGCAGCAGGAAATGCTTGCGGCGGTGAATATGTTGAGAAGCACGGGATGTAATTGTGCTGATACCTGGATGCCGCCGGTGAAACCATTAAGCTGGAACGATACCCTGGCTGCTGCTGCGCTGGCGCATGCCCTGGACATGGAAGCGAACAACTACTTCAGCCATATTTCCCCCAATGGCAGTTCACCCATACAGCGGGCTGTTGTAGTTGGATATGCCGGAAATCATGTAACGGAAAATATCGCCAAAGGTTTTAGCTCGCAGCAAAGTGTGATGGAAGCCTGGCTGAGAAGCGACAGCCATTGCAGGGCTGTGATGGATGCAGCACATACCGAAATGGGTGCCGCCCAGGTTAATACCTATTGGGTGCAGGAGTTTGGCAGCTATTATTAATCCAGTGACGGTTCTCAGGACGCTCACTGAAGCCGGTGCAGCCCGGACGCTATTATGATTTACCACTTCACAAAAAAGGTGAGTTCCTCCGTCATGAGAAACTCACCCTTTTCTTTTGCTTTTCGCGTTCTGCGCTTTGCGTTCAGCGTTCAGCGTTCACCGTTCCGCGTTCCGCACCTGCCTTGCTGCGCCTTCGCGAAGCTTCGGCGAAGCAAGGCAGGCAGGCAGGTTTTGTTTGTATTTTGCGTTCGGCGCCTGCCTGCCGGCAGGCAGGTTAAGCGTTTAGCGTTCCGCGTTTATTCTTTTACAATTCTCACAGATCGTTTATCAGCCGTGATCACAAAATATATTCCCGCAGGCAAACCGGTTAAATGCAATGGTGCTTTAACATTCGTGATGGTAAACTGGCGCAGTACATGTCCCTGCTGGTTAACCAGGCGGGCTGTTGTACCTATGAGTGATGTATTGCTTAAGCTTACTGTTACTGATGCGCGGGTGGGGTTGGGGTACACCTGTACGTCTGTACGGGCTAACTCGCAGGATTTGTTTACCGTGATCGTTCTTGAATAAGCGGCCCGGCCGTCGTGGTCAACCTGTACCAATCTGAAATGATTGGCTCCGTGGTTCAATCCTGTATAATTAAAAGAATAAGATTGCGTGCTATTCGAATGGCCCTGGCTTTTAACAGTGCCTACAGATTGCCAGTTGCTGCCATTGGTTGACCAGTGAATAGTGAAATGGCTGTTATTGTTTTCGCTGGCCGTTGCCCATTGCAAGCGGGCAGTATTACAATCGGTGCTGCTTGCTTCAAAGTACGAGAAGCTGGCTGGCAATGGGGTCATATTGTAGGATTGAATTTCGCCGGCATTACCTACCGACCACCCAGTGGTGCCGTTAATGAAATACGCGGCGTTGATATCCTGGTTTGAATTGCTGGTTTGATCGACCCAGGTAGTGCCGCCATCAACGGTGAAAAGGATGGTGCCATTATCACCAACGATCCAGCCGGTGGTAGCGTTTACGAAAACAACTTCATTCAATTGCTCATTAGTGCCGCTGGTGAGCGATGTCCAGGTAGTACCGCCATTGGTTGTTTTACGAATACGGCCTTCATCACCTACGGCGTAGCCGGTATTGGCATCCAGGAAATGAACACCGCGCAGATTTTCGTTCGTATTACTGTTCTGTTCGTTCCAGTTAGTACCGCCGTCGGTTGTTTTAAGTATGACGCCGTTATCGCCTACTGCCCAGCCGGTATTGGCATTAACAAACTGAACATCATAGAGGGTTTCATCATCGTCCAGGTCGCTGTCCTGGTAGAACCAGTTAGTACCGCCGTTGGTTGTTTTGCGAATGGTACCGTTAGAACCAACTACCCAGCCGGTGGTGGCATTGACGAAAAAAACACTCCGCAAGGTGTTGTTAGTGCCACTGTGCCTATTGTCCCATTCAGTGCCGCCATTGGAAGTTTTAATGATGGTGCCACCATTTCCGACGGCCCAGCCTGTGTTGGCATCAATAAAAAAAACACTGTGCAGGTCTTCGTCACCGTTTAAGTCGCTGTCCTGGTAGCTCCAGGTAATCCCGCCATTGGTCGTTTTGCGAATGTGGCCCTGGTCGCCTACTACCCAGCCGGTAGTAGCGTTCACAAAGAAAATATCATAGAGGCTTCGGGTAGTACCGCTGTTTTCTTCTGTCCAGGTAAAACTACCTGAATTGATTGTTTTTATTATGGTGCCATTGTCGCCGCATGCCCAGCCGGTATTGCTATTAATGAAGTGAATACCTTCAAGATCATCCCCGACATTGGTAGTTTGTAATCCCCATGAGGCGCCACCGTTATTTGTTTTCAGCACAACGCCATTATCACCCGCTATAAAACCGGTAGTAGCGCTTACAAAATAAATGTTGTTCAGTTTCACATTGGTATTACTGGTTTGGGTGGTCCAGTCATTACCGCCGTTAGTGGTTATACGTATGAGGCCATTGTCACCAACTACCCAACCGGTAGTGGCGCTCACGAAGTGAACGGCATTCAGGGTGGAATTGCCGCTATTCACATTGTCCCAATTCGTGCCGCCATTAGTGGTTTTTCGAACAGTGCCGTTGGTGCCTACAGCGTAGCCGGTATTGGCATCAACAAACATTACATGAAGAAGGTCACGGTTAGTGCCGCTGTTTTGTGCAGTCCAGTTGGTGCCGCCGTCGATGGTTCTATAAATTTCACCACCATCGCATACAGCCCAGCCGGTATTGGCATTTATGAAGAAGATGCTGTTGACCTCTTCACCGGTATTGATGTCACGGTTATTCCAATCGGCGCCGCCATTGATGGTCTTTAGTACGGTGCCATTGTTACCGCCGATGTAGCCGGTAGTTGTGTTGACAAAGAAAACACTGTTCAATCGTTCGTTAGTGGGGCTGTTCTGGTTAAACCAGTTAGCGCCCCCATTGGAGGTTTTGCGAATAGCGCCGGAGCTGCCTACCGCCCAGCCGGTATTCGCATCTTCAAAATGTACACTGTACAGGGTAAAGTTAGTCCCGCTGTTTTGTTCAGACCATTGGGCCGAAGCGGCCAGGGAAACAAACGCGGTGACGTAAAGGCACAGGAATGCCCGGGTTTTTTTGCAAAGAACTGTTTTCATAACGGTTTGGAACTAGGGATTACGGTTGCTTTTAATAGGATCCAGTAGGTAAAAGTAAATGTTTTCAGCAAATTCCCTAAGGCAATACCCTGGTTAAATTTTATAAATGTCTATTTTACAAGGTTATAGGCAAATATTAGTTTTAAAAATATTCCATTTCCGAGATTTTTTCCATTTTCGGGTGGCGCATTTATGGGCAGGTACCTGTTACCAATGTTGCCATCATGAAGTAGCAGTTAATACCGGGAAGGTTAGCGGAGGTACAAAAAAATAGATCCGGACAGTAACTGCCGGATCTATCGCCAACACAAAAAACTACAGAGGATAAGAACGTTTCTTGTGTTCAAATGATGCTTAATAAAATCAAACCGGCTCATGGTATAACCGGAGAGAACAATATACTTGAAATACCAAATAACATCGGACGTAAACGAAACCAATACGCCCGATCGAACTGATACTAATATACGAAGAAGATGTGCAAAGCGTACCGGCGCAGAAGCTTTGTAAAATTATTTTGATTAATGTCAATTGACAGATTAAACTGAAAGGAGCTTTCTATTCCATTGATTTTATTGCAGCAGTAACTTGCCGTACTTATCACAAACTTGAGCAGAGATAATAAAAAGAGAACTTACTAAAGTTATATACAAACTATGACCATGGTCATAGTTTTTCATGTATAAAAAACATAACTTACTCTATAATAATACCTTCCTGCCAGATATCCTGCGAAATTTACCATTTGGAGATAACCCGCAAATTTACGCTATATGACAATGCAAACTAAGAACGGCTATCCAGAGGTAGTTCTGGCTTCTCAATGTGAGACTTCGTATTTCTATACTACAGCAGATTGGCTGCGGCATGAGATAGGCATTTCGTTTTGCAATAAAGAGAAGCAGGATAATATCATCTACTGGCAATTTTGTTTTGGTGCAGGCATTGTTGTTTTGAAGTATGACCCATCAACCGGCATATCTCTTTGTCCGGCCCAATTTGGCAACGCGTCCATAGAGGAAAAAGCTGCATTTAAAATGTTGACAGATACGCTAAGGATAATTAATTAGCCGGCCGGCTAATGGTAGACCTTTAGGAATTATTAAATGTACCAACTAGAATACTTTTTAGATTTTGCGCTTATACTGAATATTTAAAATAATTGTTATATTTGTTTATCAGTGTTGAAGAGTCGACTAACGTTAATGCATGATGCTTATTTTCTTCCTGGATTGCGCATACTCTGATTTTCCTGAAAAACGCTCATTAATCAATATTCCCTGGCCAATTATGCAGCGTCGTTTGCTGCTACCCTGAAATTGTTTGAAAACAATTGCTCAATTGAATTGCTACTAAAATTATTTTATTATAGTTCGTCACGGGTACACACCGCCATGACCATTTAAACTTATTACACAATGAAAAGACTGCTTGTAATTGAAAATAATACACAGAACCATAACATGATAGAAACTACTACACCTTTATTTGAAAATGGTTCTAACGCTTATGCACGCATTAAGCAAGCCGACCGGTTAACCGCGTTGTTCCAACAAAATACAAATATCAATAAGTATAAAAAGAAACAGGTTATTTACAGCGAAGGCAATCACCCGGTACAGCTGTTCTATATAAAGAAAGGAATTGTAAAAACATATAAGTGTAACCCCGAAGGTAAGGAACTGATAACCGGCATTTATGGCGAGGGGGAATATCTTGGCTATGTTGCCTTGCTGGAAGAAACGGTGTATAAAGATATAGCGGTAGCGGTTGAATATGCTGAACTGGCGGTTATCTCGAAAGATGAATTTGATCTTTTGATGGAGACCGACTGGCAGATTGCGCGCAAGTTTATAACCCTGCTCGCGAGAGATATAACAGACAAAGAGCAGCTGCTGTTGGGGCTGGCTTATAATTCCCTTCGCAAAAAAGTGGCGGAAGCGTTGATCCTGTTAAGCCGGAAATACAAAGACGCTATCAAGATCAGCCGAGATAACCTCGCAGCCATTGCCGGAACAGCTACGGAATCATTGATCAGGACACTGGGTGAATTCAGGCAGGAAAAACTCATTGAGATAAGCGAAGGATACATAACGATCCTCAATGAAGCCAAGCTGAGAACCATGTTGAATTAGAGCTGCTATCAGCTCTCATAACGTGCAAGGTAGATTAAAACGGGATATACAGAAGCTGGCGGAGCCGCTTCTGACACATCAGTCCTCCCGATGTATCGGGAGGACTCTTATTTAAAATCTCAGGTTAGCTTAAACCCAACGCTTTTGACCGTATTGAACTGATCTCATACTTAACGCTGGTGCCGCGTTTGGTATCGGAAATCTTATGGGTTGCTTTTGAATTGGGCTTTACAGAGAAGAAGTCCTCGTATTTGGTTTCGAAGATGCTACCGTTGGCTTTTACATACATTATTTTTACCCGCACTTTGTCGAGCGTGTAATCGGTTGGATTGGTTACACTGATCTCGAGATTGGAAATTCCACCCAGTCCCTTTTTATCATAATCATTACTCTCCGCTTTTACGTACAGCCAGATATTATTCCTGACCATCTTTTTAATGCTTGCATCGCTACCGGCAAGAGCGCCGTGCTGAGCTGGCTTTACAGCCTCAAGGCGCTGTTTGGAATTAGTTGTCTCCCCCTGTCTTACAATGGCAGCCAATACACCGAGTACTATTATAAATGGGATGAGAATGATCCAGCGAATGGAACGTTTATCGTCCGCATCTTGCGCGATTGCTGAACGGATAGCAGGTTTTGTCATAATGTCGGATTTTTTCAGAGATACGGTGCAAACAAAGCGCTAAAATATATTTTTTTTCTTTTTCCCGGAAATTGCGCAGAACGAAAAAAAACTCGTAGATCTGCTGATCTGCAAGGATTTTTAACTGTGAAAAATACCTGGTAATCTGTGCACAGCGCCACCAATTAGCGAACTTGCGCGCATAACTGGCATTGCAGGGGATTTTGTTTATCTTCGAATAGGTCGCAAACGTCATGATAGCACTTCAGACATATATTCCATCAGCGTTAACAGGGTTGGTAAAATCTTTCTGGCAGCTCAAAGTCACTGGGCTGAACGATGCTTCCTACAGGGAAGATATCCTGCCGGATGGCCATCATGAGATCATCTTTCATGTCACAGGCGAAAATGCGAAAAGGACCACAGAGAGCGCCCGCTGGATCAAAGAACCTGATGCGTTTTTTGCGGGGCAAACACTGCGCAGTTACTCGCTGGAACTGGAAAACAACTCCCTGCTGTATGGGATCCGGTTTCATCCGCACACCTTACATTTTTTATTTGGGTTTCCCGCCGACTTATTAACCAACAATATGCTACCGCTTCATGATATTCCTGCGGCTTATATATTGAAAAATTGTATTAGCGAACATTTTGAGGAAACCTGCAGCAAGCTGGAAATGGTATTGCTGCAACTATGTAAAAAGGCCGATCTGTCAGTTAACAGGTTTCATTACATAGATTATGCAGTGCAGGAAATAATAAAAAGCAAAGGTGATATTTCGATCAGTCATTTACTTAACAGAACAGGTATATCACAACGGTATTTTGACACTGTATTCAGAGAGTCTGTAGGGATCAATCCCAAATCATTTTGTAATATTGTAAAGCTTAACAGCTTTATCAGTTATAAAAATAAATACCCGCACAAAAAGCTCACGGAATGCTGTTATGAATCCAATTTCTTCGACCAGTCGCATTTTATAAAATTGTTCAAATCGGTTACCGGAAAATTGCCAAAGGAGTATTTTAAGAATTATAATCATATAAATGATTATTTCACGGAAATGTGACCAGTTCATTTTTTTACATTTTTTTCCTGCCCGCGCTGAATAGCTTCGCTGAAAAAAAGCATGAAAGCCTTGATGGTAGTTCTGTTCATGGCGTCAGCTAATCTAATGGCGCAAGAAAACCAGGTGGCCCATTTTTCATTCTGGAAACCGAGGGCCGGACTGGAAAAGAATTTTGAAAATGGGTACAAGCAGCATCTGCAGTGGCATAAAGACAATAAAGATCCATGGGCCTGGTATGGCTGGTATATAATATCCGGCGAAAGGAGTGGTCAATTTGTTGATGCTACTTTTAATCATGCCTGGAGCGATTTTGATACACCGGTAAAACCGGCAGCCGATGCAGCGGACAACCGACTGCACACATACCCGTTTGGCGATTTTATGGCGGCTCGTAAAATGATACATTTACCAGCGCTGAGTATTGCCGATAGCAACAGCTTGCGATCAAAATTTATTCGCCTGATAACGATAAGTTGTATAGATGTGTTAGCCGGCAAAAAGGTGCTTGAAAAATTAAAGACCATGTATCAGTCGGCCGGCATAGGATCCTTTATGACTTTTAAGCTGATTGACGGAGGTGATTGTAACCAGTTTTGTCTGTTGATCGGATTAAACAGCTTTGCCGCATTTAGCCGGTTTGCGAACTTAGCGGAAGACCTATCTTCAATAGAACAGGCTATGAAAACAAAAGCGATCCATTCCATGACCTCGGAAACGCTGGTTTACCGCGATGATTTGAGCTTGTTTCCCTGAATTCATAGCCGTGCGCTACCTTAGACAAACGAATTACGTTCACAGTGGATTTTTAAGATTTTTTCCCTTTTGCTCACAGTCAATTCCTCACTATTGTTAAAAAATTGTTTTTTCGGAAAAAGGCATGGAAAGAAATTATACTTTTGTACTGTAATAAGAATTGTTACAGTATGAACAACGGACGTTTCGCTACAGCACTGCATATTCTTACTCTTCTTGAAATAAAGAAGGGCGAGCTGCTTTCTTCCGAGTTCATTGCAAACAGTATCAATGTTAACCCAGCTGTGGTTCGTAAAGAGATTGGTAACCTTCGGGCACATGGATTTATAGAAAGCAAAGAAGGCAAAGGCGGTGGTTATTCACTGGGAAAACCCGCAGCTCACATTCGGTTATCAGAAGTATATAAATCCCTTAATGAAAGCCCATTGCTTGGCAGGTCGAATGACCCTAATCCTGAGTGCCCAATTGGTAAGCAAATTAATGGCCATTTAAATGATTTGTTCAGTTCAGCCGATAAAGCATTTTTAAATCAATTGGGTAAGACCACGGTAAAAGATTTCGCTAAAAAGTTTAATTAATTTTTTTTGTTACAAACTGTAACAATAATTACTACAGTATATTTTAAACACAAAACACAAACAATGAAAGTAGCATTAATTGGAGCAACTGGCTTTGTGGGTACAGCAATTTTGAATGAACTGCTTGAAAGAGGGCACCGGGTAACAGCCATTGCGCGTAATTTTAAGGCGATGCATCAAAAAGACAATGTAGTGGCTAAACAGGTAAACGTGTTACATGCAGATGCAGTGGCAGATGCTGTGAAAGGACACGATGCCGTAATCAGTGCATATAATGCCGGATGGACTAATCCGAATTTGTATAATGAGTTTTTGCAGGGCTCTCAAGCCATACAGGAAGGTGTAAAAAAAGCTGGTGTGAAAAGATTATTGGTGATTGGTGGAGCAGGTAGTTTGTTTGTTGCCGAAGGTGTGCAGAAAGTTGATACGCCGGCCTTTCCGGCTGAATGGAAAGCAGGTGCTTTAGCCGCTAGAGACTATTTGAATATTGTTAAAAAAGAACCCGAATTGGATTGGACCTTTTTAAGTCCGGCCCTTGAAATGCATCGGGGAACTTCAGGGGAAAGAAAGGGACAGTACCGCACCGGATTGGACACCCCTGTTTACAATGAAGAGGGGCGCAGCTTTATTTCTGTAGAGGATGTTGCGGTTGCGATCGTTGATGAATTAGAACAACCGAAGCACATCCGCAAACGGTTTACAGTCGCTTATTAAGCAGACCTTTGTGCTTAAGAGGAATTTTTGAATGATCTTTTTTACTTGCTCTTACTCAGAGGCCTTTGCACACTTCGCGTGCCGGCCCGCACTAAATAAAAAGACCCCGACTTTCGTCGGGGCCTTTGTGCCCAGGACAAGATTCGAACTTGCACGCCGTTTCCAGCACCACCACCTCAAAGTGGCTTGTCTACCAGTTTCAACACCTGGGCACTTAGAATTGGGTCGCAAATTTAATTGATTTACTGATATATTGGAAAGAAAATTAAAAAACTGTAGATCAACTCTAAAATAGTTGTTTGAAACCTAAGAAGATTAAGCATGAAAGCTGACTGGCTAATATGATTGAAAATCTGACCATTCGGGCCGAACCGCATACAGCCCGAACGGCTTCCAATTGCCGAATAAGGAACCGAACGTACAAGTGAGTGACACAACAGGTGGCGATAGTAGCAAAAAGCTGGTCCCCAAAAAACAGGATCAGAAAGCCGGAAACCGGCATCGATTCTGTACGACAACCGCTAAACGCCGAACGCCCAACCTGCCTGCCGCAGGCAGGCGCATGGGGCAAAAAGAAAATCCGTTCGGTAACCAGTTGGAACCGGTAACTATTTCAGTACGATCCTGAAGGTGGTTCCCTTACCCGGTTCGGAGCTTTTTACAAATAGCTGTCCCTTATGGTATTGTTCAATAATGCGCTTTGACAGGCTCAGTCCCAGCCCCCAGCCGCGTTTTTTGGTAGTAAACCCCGGTTTGAAAACCTTGTTGACATTCTGTTTGGCAATGCCTTTGCCGGTATCGGTAACATCTATATAGGTTTGTTTGTCCTGTTGCCAGATAGTAAGCGTGATTGTGCCCTTCCCTTCCATGGCATCGAGGGCGTTTTTGAGCAGATTTTCAATTACCCAGTCGAACAGGGGCGGGGAGATCATGGAATAGATCTCATTGATACCGCGGGTGTTCAGCACAAACTGCACTTTGCCGGTTGCCCGTTTGCGAATGTATTCGACCATACTTGCCACCTGCGCAACAATGTTATGCTTTTCGAGGTGCGGCGTGCTGCCGATCTTTCCAAAGCGGTCGGATACCAGCTTTAACCGGTTCACGTCTTTTTCCATTTCATGCACGATCTTTTCTGCGGGATAAGTTTCCTTCAGCATTTCTACCCAACCCTGCAGCGAAGTTAATGGCGTTCCCAGCTGGTGGGCCGTTTCTTTGGCCATGCCGGCCCAAACCTGGTTCTGCGAAGAGCGGAAGCTGGTGGTCAGCGCCAGGATGGTTATTAAAATGAACATGCTCACAATGAATAACTGTACCAGCGGATAATAACGCACCTGGTTTAACAAAGAACTATGACCATAATAATACAGGTTTTTTTCTGCGGGGTTCAGCGGATCAACCCATTCAATGGTGGGGTTCTGCGACCGGAACTCATTTAATTGCTTTCGTACATAATTGCTGTCATTCGCCACGCTGACAGAGTCGAGGTTCACATGATCGAGGATATGGCCTTTTTCGTCAGTAACAATGATGGGTACTGTATTATTTTCGGCAATGATGACGCTCACCAGTTTATCGCTCAAACCAGTAGTGTCGTACAACAACAATTTGGTGGCTTCTACCCATTCTTCTACTTTTTGACGTTCTTCACGGGCAATTTTGCGGGCCAGATATTGGGAGTAAAAGATAGTACCGCTTACAATTGCTATGGCAATGAGGGCTAATCCGGTTCTCCAGTTAAAAAGCGGTTGAATCATGTAACTAATTTATAAAAACCGTTCCTTTGCATCCTTTATTTGGTTGAATTATTTTTACACCAGCATGACAACACCTCTCGTGTCCATAGTGATCCTGAACTGGAACGGACGTAACTTTCTGCAACAGTTCCTGCCGTCGGTGCTGGCGACTACCTATATTAATAAGGAAGTGGTGGTGGTAGACAATGCATCTACTGATGATTCCATTTCCTATTTACGACAACACTGGCCTACGGTGCGCATTGTTCAAAACAAAGCCAATTATGGTTTTGCGCAAGGGTATAATGAAGGGTTGAAGCAGGTGCAGGCAGATTATTATGTGCTGTTGAATTCTGATGTAGAGGTGACGCCAAACTGGCTCGATGCGATGGTGGCCTTGCTTGAAAATGACAGAACCATTGGCGCCTGCCAGCCGAAGCTGCTGCAATACGCTGACAAAAGTTTGTTTGAATATGCCGGCGCTGCCGGTGGCTGGCTCGATCACCTGGGCTATCCGTTTGCCCGCGGACGGATCTTTGATGTGTGTGAAAAAGATGAGGGACAATACGATACGGCGGAACCCATTTTCTGGGCCAGCGGAGCAGCCATGTTCGTGCGCGCTAATTTATATCATGCCCTGGGCGGACTGGACGAATACTTTTTTGCCCATCAGGAAGAAATTGACTTCTGCTGGCGGTTGCAACTGGCTGGTTACCGGGTATTTGCCTGTCCGCAGTCGGTGGTGTACCATGTTGGTGGAGGCACTTTGCCAAAGGGTAATGCGCGCAAGGTGTTCTTGAATTTCAGGAACAATCTGGTGATGATGGCCAAGAATCTGCACCGGTGGGAGGCAATATGGAAGATAAGTTATCGTTTTTGGCTGGATTATATTTCTGCTTTTAAATCATTGCTTTCGGGACAGAAGACCTATTACCGGTCGGTGATGAGAGCGCATGGCGCATTTTTGAAGTGGTTGTTTGTAACGCGGCGGAAAGGATTATTTCCGCCAAAGAAGAAAGGAGAGCTGTGTGGTTACCTGCATAAAAGTGTTGTATGGAGTTATTTTATACGAGGCAAAAAGACTTTTACAGAAATTGTTGATAATAAAAGGTGAATTTTTAGATTGAACTATTATTTTTGCACTGCAATCAAATGAGTTATGGAACATCTGGAAAAAGATCCACGCGATAAAGACTTTAAAAGAAGTTGGGTAAATTCATCCGTATTCCTGTTTTACCTGCAAGTATTTTGTATTCTGGCTTTTGTACTGGGCGGCTGCTACAGCCTGTACACGCATCGGTATAAAGGTAAGCCCAAGGTGGAAGTGCCTGCTAATACCAAATACACTCCCGAGTATAAATAAATGATTTTTAGCGAGAAAAATTTGGTGAGTATTAAATAATTCCTATTTTTGCACTCCCAATAACGAAAGCAACGAATCACGAAGAGATAAGTTGCAGCAAAAAGGGAAAATTTTTCAACCGGCGAGGTTGATAAATAAAATAGGAGATCAAAGTTCTTTTAAAAATAGACCGGATTAACTTCGGTCACATGCGGAAGTAGCTCAGTTGGTAGAGCGCAATCCGCCAGCCGGCGGATTGAGGTCGCGGTTGACAAAAAATAAAAAATAAAGTTCTTTTAAAAATAGACCGGATTAACTTCGGTCACATGCGGAAGTAGCTCAGTTGGTAGAGCGCAATCCGCCAGCCGACGGATTGAGGTCGTGGCTGATAAAAAATAAAAAATAAAGTTCTTTTAAAAATAGACCAGATTAACTTCGGTCACATGCGGAAGTAGCTCAGTTGGTAGAGCGCAACCTTGCCAAGGTTGAGGTCGCGGGTTCGAGCCTCGTCTTCCGCTCTAAATTCCATCCACAAGGTGGAATTTTTTGTTTCACAAAGATCCTAAGGTGTTGTGCCGGGATCAGGTATTTGGTGTAGATTCAAGATACGGTTTACCCGGGTGGTGGAACTGGTAGACACGCAGGACTTAAAATCCTGTGGCCAGCAATGGCTGTACGGGTTCAACTCCCGTCCCGGGTACGAAGGGGAGTTTCTCCCAGATTTTTGACAGGGGCTACTATAACAGGTAGCCCTTTTCTTTTATTGCAGTCTGTTATGCCCGAAAGACCGGTGCAGGTACAGTGTTCAATAGACGTCGTTCATAGCTAAGAGAGCTCTGGAACATCCACTCTCTGAACTGGCCGTGTTTCAGAAGGTTCAACTTATTCAATTCTCCGCGTAAGTAAAAGGTCTGATAGCTTTCACTATCTACACATCAGCAACATTCAACTCAGTTTTTATCGCCTAAAATACGCAGGCATTGCCTGGTTACATTGGCCGAAGCGGACCGTTGATATCAATAGTAAGACTAGGTGTATAATCTTTTCATGTTCTTGATTATTCGATTTCTTGAAAATGGTCAAGAAGTTAACCTGCTTATCATGAATGCCATTGAACAATATGCAATTCAATTATCTTACCGATCTCATGACCATATAGGTCTCAATCGATTCTCAGGTTTACAATTGCCTTTTCCGTTAATCGAACGATAGCAAAGAATCGATTAACCCGGTGGCGACGGCTGCCGGGTTTTAAAGAAACTGTACATACAATTTGTACAGAGGTTAGAGACCTCGCTACCTCATATTGAAACAGCGAGCATTGCTATATGATCATGAGAATAAGAATCAGTCTTATTGGAAAAAGGTTAAGAGTACTCCTCAGGATTTACTATTAATCGCATTGACCCGGGGACGCCCGGGCTTTTTATTTCGGGTTTACTGTCTGTAAACTGTCCGCCATCCTGGTCTTTTTTTCAAAATATATAACAAAAAAACCTATTGGATTATTAGTTCATTTGGCCACCTTGTTTGTTATAATTTATAGCAACCTGCTATTCAACATGGTTCGAACCCACGATATATACAAACAAGTTGGTTTTATCCAACAGGTACTTGCCCAAAACAAAAAAGCCATAGGCGTTTTTATTGCCGCCGGCTGTCCGCTCTCCATAAGAGTAAACGAAAGAGAAGAAAAAGGAAAAAAGATTTCCGACCCCTTGATTCCCGATGTTGCGGGCCTGACCGATATAATTATACATCAACTAGCCGGATCAAACGACAATCCCAGCAATTGCGATAAACTGGTAAAGCAAATGGTTGAAGATGGATTCGCCAGTCCAAACGTAGAAGATATGCTTAGCCGGATCCGTTCCCTGAAACAAGTTGCAGGAAAAGGAACGGTGAGGGGTTTCGTAGCGCAGGATCTTGTAGAACTTGATAACGCCATTTGCCAGATCATTTCAGAAAAAGTTGACAAGGAATTGCCCGACCTTGATACTCCCTATCACGACGTTGCCATTTGGGCCAGATCAATTGAACGGGAAAAGCCGGTTCACATTTTTACAACCAATTACGATCTGTTAATTGAACAGGCTTTTGAAGAAGAAGGTTGTCCATACTTCGACGGTTTTATAGGTTCCAGAAAAGCTTTTTTTGATTTAGGGGCAGTTGAAAATCAACAATTACTTGATGCAAGATGGACAAGGTTATGGAAAATACATGGTTCAATAAATTGGAAATTGAATAAGGAGAACAACGTGATCAGAAGCGATAAAAGAGACGATAAAAAAGGTTACCTCATCTATCCTTCCCACCTGAAATACGATCAAAGCAGAAAGATGCCTTATTTAGCCATGTTAGACAGGCTAAAGGAATTTTTGTTAACACCTTCCTGTGCCTTGTTTGTAACGGGTTTTTCATTTAATGATTTTCATATCAATGATGTAATGCTGCAGAGCCTGAAAGCAAATCCAACCGCCATGGTATTTGCTTTTTTATTTGGTGAGCTCGATGATCCGAAATATGAAAAAGCCAGGCACTGTGCGAAGTCTGTTCCCAATTTAAGCCTGATGGCTTTTGATAAAGCTATCATTGCACGGAATGAAGGTGTTTGGAGCATAAAGTATGAAGAGTTGATCAACGATATACCCGGGAACGCAGCTGTTCTTTTTAAACAGAAGACAGATAGCAATGGAATGGAGGAAGACGTAAAAATAGTTCACTTACGATTAGGGGATTTTGCCAGGTTTGGCGCCTTGCTGCGGGAATTAAGTGTCACAAATACAGAAGAAAATGAAAAACCTGTTTAACAGACCCACGCTTTTAGGCACTGTTCAGGATGTTAAGGGCACATCCGTTAGTGTTACGCTGAACAATAACCAGTTAACCGGACTCACTTTTGTCGAGGGTGAAGGGTACAGGGTAGGACAGGTAGGAAGTTTTGTTAAGATACCTATCGGCTATCTAGATCTGTTCGGGATCATCAGTCAGGTAGGAGCAAGTGCGGTACCAGAGAACATTGCTGATAAAGAACCGTATGGCTACCGGTGGCTTACCATTCAATTGATAGGCGAGAGTTATAAAAAAGGTAGTTTTCAAAGAGGGATCTCCCAGTATCCAACCATTGATGATGAAGTTCATTTAGTTTCAGAAGAAGATTTGGCTGGCATCTACGGTGAACAACAAAAACAGCACCATTTGGTCAGAATAGGACATATTGCAGGTGCTGAGTCTATAGACGCGCTTGTTGATATCAATAAACTGGTAACCCGGCATTCAGCGATCGTAGGATCAACTGGCTCAGGAAAATCAACTACGGTGGCTGGTTTACTATCCTCATTGTCTGATGAAACGCGCTTTCCCTCTTCAAGGATGTTAATATTAGACGTACACGGGGAATATGGAAATGCATTGAAGGATAAGGCAAACATATTTAAAATAAATCCAGACCCACGTAACAAAAGCGAGCGGCATCTTCATATTCCATTTTGGGCAATGAGCTTTGATGAATTATTATCAATAACATTTGGTGATATTGATGAAACGAATAAAGGTTTTATTCTTGAAAAAATAACGGAACTGAAGCGGAAAACATTTCGCAAAAATCAATTCAGCGGAATTTCAGAACAAAATCTAACTGTAGATACTCCTATTCCTTTTAGTATTCGCAGGTTATGGCTGTACTTACATCGGCTTATACATGCTACGCATCCGGTGCCTGGAACAGGCCAAAAGTTTTGCAACATTACAGACGATTTCAATGTAGCGAATACCACCGAGGCTTTTTTAATAAATGAAGCTACTAACCTTCCATTCCAGACAGGAGATGCAGAAAACATTATTCCACCGGTTTACCAGGTGCAAAAAGATAAACAGATCTATCTCAGCGCTATCAATTTAAACATAAGAAGACCATTAGAGGGCCTGGCGGCCAAATTAAAAGATCCCCGATATGATTTCCTTTTTAAACCCGGCAGCTGGACGCCTGACCTTGATGGAAATACGCGTGAAGATCTCTCAACGCTTATGAGATCATGGATAGGTTCAGAAAAGCGTATAACCATTCTTGATCTGTCAGGCATACCCCTGCCAATAATGAATGATATTATTGGCATTTTGTTAAGGATCCTTTATGATGCGTTGTTTTGGGCCAGGAAATTATCACAGGGAGGTAAGGAACGGCCATTGTTAGTAGTGATGGAAGAAGCGCACAGTTATTTGAACAATAACGCTGAAGGCCGGGCATCTTCGATTGTGCAAAGGATAGTAAAAGAAGGACGTAAGTATGGCATTGGCGCAATGATCGTCAGCCAGAGGCCGGCTGAGATAAATTCCACGATTCTTTCGCAATGTGGAACATTTTTCGCGCTAAGGTTATGCAACCACAGCGATCGGTCACACATAACCGGTGTCATCTCGGATAATTTGGAAAGTTTAACCAGCATGCTGCCGGTATTAAGAACAGGGGAGGCGCTTATTCTTGGAGAAGCCGTTAAACTGCCGATGCGAACAATCATTGAACCACCTCCTAAAAATAAACGGCCCGATAGCCAGGACCCAATAGTTTGCGACGAAGTTACAGGAGAGTTATCAATGCATCCCGGCGGATGGAATATTGGCATGGAGCCCAACCCCAACTATGATGAGCTTATGCTGGTATGGAGGCAACAAAATCCTACCTTACCCCACATCCAAAAGAAGTAGGTAGTATGGAATATTTTGCAAATTTCACCTCAGCAACCGTTGCGAAAATTGGCTATGAGCGTTCAAACGCTTCGCTTGAAGTTGAATTTCATAATGGCACTGTGTATCAGTATTTCGATGTTCCTGAACAGATCTGGGAAGCCTTTAAAGCTTCTTCATCGAAAGGTCAGTTTTTAAACGACATTATTAAGGGGCAGTTCAGGTATTCCCGGGTGTAACAGGACCCGTGCCTTACAAAAATGAAAGCCGCTCCAGGAGCGGAGCGGCCTTCGGCTTTTTTATGGCTTCTTATTTCTTTACTGATCCTTCTTCTCTTTCACCAACTGTCCATCTGCTGTATACTTGACCTTTGTTTCCGGATCACCACTCAATTTTACCAGATAATAAGCAGTACCTTCCTTATCCACTCTGTAAACTTCATCAATACTCCTGTCGGCATAGGCACCTTTAACTGCATTTGACACTGCCGACGGAAGTTCGGAGGTTCTGATCTTCATGCCCTTTGACATCAACCGGCCATCCGTTCCAAATGATGCCATATGGTCGGTACCATTTACTTCAAACTCTACTTTGTATTTGCCTTCCTTCATTTTCCACTCCACATCTTTGGCGTTCGGGAATGCCGATTTAAAACTGGTTTTAACTGTAGCGGGCACATCACTTTCTTTTACTTCCTGCATGTCCTTCGACTGCGGTTGGGTCTGTGTTTCTGTCTGTGCCGATGCACCCAACACGAAGCCTGCCGCAAACAGGGTTGCAAAAAATATCTTTTTCATATTTCACGTTTTTTAAATGAAGGCACAAATAATAAGCCAATACCTTTCAGAGAAGTGTTGATAATTTTGGACACTTGACCTAAATGATTGTCAGTAAATTGGCTATGTGTTTGCGATAGCTGATACGGATCCGCAGCCCCATTTGGACATTATCACTAATGCCACCTAACCTCTTTTATTGGGCCGATGGTAACCGGTGTGAGCTCGCAGTTTTATCAGAGGCTGTCTTAATCAGTTCATCGTCGCTTTTTATGGGGCGCTGGTAACCGGTTTCAGCCGCCGTTTTGGAGGCTGCCTTGGTAAGTGCAATGCCGCTTTTACCAGCTGGTAACCGGGGTGAGCGCGCCGTTTATGAGACCGTCTCAATCCGGTGCATTCATTATAATTTTTTAACCCGTAAGCTCTTAGTTATGCTTGACTCCCATCAACTTCCTTATAAAAGGCATAAGTATAAACAGATAATTACTGAGAAGCTTGCATAAGATTAGAATTATATTAAATTTATATTAGAAATTTACATACCTGTTCAACATCGGGTACTGCCTTCCGTAACCTTGCAAAACCATTGTAAGACCTGTTCCTTCATAGTAGCATCTTTCGAAAAACCGCGTTTCTCCATTTCCTCTGTTAAATTAGTTTAACCCTAAACAACTGCTTATTATGCATACCAAATTGGGAATGCTGGCGATGCTTATTGCCATGCTATTTACTGCCCGTACTTTAGGCCAGACTACTAACGCTACTGTATATACTGATAAAGCGGATTATCAGCCTGGTGAAGTAGTTATTATTGAAGGCGACGGCTGGCTGCCAGGTGAACCTGTAAAATTGGATATTGATCATTCGACAGTAACGCACGGTAATACCATATTATATGCAACTGCTGATGCGAACGGACATATCAGGAACGAGCAGTATATTATTCAGCCATTTCATTTAGGTGAATCTTTTGTTTTAACAGCAACCGGGATGATCTCGGCATTAACTGCAAAAACTACTTTCACTGATGCCGAACTTTTTTCAGCAGCAATATCACCAACGACAGGTAATTCGGGTGCAAGTGTTGCTTACACCATAAGAGTTACCAATTTGTCGTCAAGCGGTGGTGCCGAAATTTTGGAATCAATAGAGATCATGATCCCCACCGGTTTTTCAAACATTACTACCACAGGTATTACAACTTCTAATAATGGCAGCTATCCTTTTATTTTTGAAACGGCTGCTGGTTATACCAACGGTTACAATAGTGCTGCGAATCATATCCGTTGCAAGGCTGTAACCAGCGGGAGCGGGCTGCCTATTCATGTGCCGCCGGGATCGGCGGCTTATGTGGATATTAGTTTTACTGCTACTAATCCTTCAGTGGCGGCGCAAACGCAATATACTTTTACCACCCTGGCTTCTGAACACGATAACTATTCGTTTACTGGTTCAAATGATATTCCTATTGTTAAGGTTAGTGGTAAGGAACAGTATCCTGTCGTAACTGTCTTAGCATGTGCTGCACCCACCGTGTCATCGCAGCCTGTTGCTCAATCGATCAGCTATGGCAGCAACGCTTCATTTACTTTCGGTACGAGCAGTCCGGCAACCTACCAATGGCAGGTAAATGTAGGTGGCACCTGGACTAACATAGTTAATGACCTTGTTTATGCAGGTGTAACTACGAGTACGCTTAGTGTAACCAAACCTCCTGCATCGTACAATGGAAACCAGTATCGGTGTATTGCTTCTAACTGTACACCGGCTAAGACCACCACCAGTAACGTGGTCAATTTAACTGTTAATAAGGCGAACTTAACGGTCACGGCTGATAATAAAGAAAAGCCATATGGTGAGGCAAACCCTGCTTTCACTATCAGTTATTCGGGGTTTGTCAACGGAGAAAATGCGTCAGCGCTTACAACAGAACCAACAGTATCCTCCACTGCTACGGCAACTAGTGGGGTGGGTACTTATGCTATTGTACCTGCCAGCGGGGTAGCCGCAAACTATAATTTCATTTATGTAAATGGAACGCTGACGATCGGCCAACGCGCCATTACCGTCACTGCCGATGCGAAGAGCAAAACCTATGGCGAAAGCGATCCGGCGTTAACTTATCAGATCACATCCGGCAGTCTGGCGTTCACCGATGATTTCTCCGGTGCACTCACAAGAGCTGCCGGTGAGAACGTGGGCGCTTATGCCATCCAGCAAGGCACCCTGGCTTTGAACGCAAATTATAATTTGAGCTATATCGGCGCCAATCTGGCGATCGGACAACGCGCCATTACCGTCACTGCCGATGCTAAGAGCAAAACCTATGGCGAAAGCGATCCGGCGTTAACTTATCAGATCACATCCGGCAGTCTGGCGTTCACCGATGATTTCTCCGGTGCACTCACAAGAGCTGCCGGCGAGAACGTAGGCGTTTATGCCATTCAGCAAGGCAGCCTGGCTTTGAACGCAAATTATAATTTAAGTTATATCGGCGCCAATCTGACGATCGGCCAACGCGCCATTACCGTCACCGCGGACGAGAAGAGCAAAACCTATGGCGAAAGCGATCCGGCGTTAACTTATCAAATTAGTGCAGGCAGCCTGGCGTTCACCGATGATTTTACCGGTGCACTGACAAGAGCTGCCGGTGAAAATGTGGGCGCTTATGCCATTCAGCAAGGCACCCTGGCTTTGAATGCAAATTATAATTTGAGCTATATCGACGCCAATCTGGCGATCGGACAACGCGCCATTACCGTCACCGCGGACGAGAAGAGCAAGATCTATGGCGAAAGCGATCCCGCGTTAACTTATCAAATTACTGCAGGCAGTCTGGCATTCACCGATGATTTTACCGGTGCACTCACAAGAGCTGCCGGTGAAAATGTGGGCGCTTATGCCATTCAGCAAGGCAGCCTGGCTTTGAACGCAAATTATAATGTGAGTTATATCGGCGCCAACCTGACGATCGGCCAACGCGCCATTACCGTCACCGCGGACGAGAAGAGCAAAACCTATGGCGAAAGCGATCCGGCGTTAACTTATCAAATCAGTGCAGGCAGCCTGGCATTCACCGATGATTTCACTGGTTCGTTAACAAGAGCCGCCGGTGAAAATGTAGGCGCTTATGCCATTCAGCAAGGCAGCCTGGCTTTGAACGCAAATTATAATTTAAGTTATATCGGCGCCAATCTGACGATCGGCCAACGCGCCATTACCGTCACCGCGGACGAGAAGAGCAAAACCTATGGCGAAAACGATCCGGCATTGACCTATCAGATCACATCCGGCAGTCTGGCATTCACCGATGATTTTACCGGTGCACTCACAAGAGCTGCCGGCGAGAACGTGGGCGCTTATGCCATCCAGCAAGGCAGCCTGGCTTTGAATGCAAATTATAATTTGAGCTATATCGGCGCCAACCTGACGATCGGCCAACGCGCCATTACTGTGACTGCCGATGCGAAGAGCAAAACCTATGGCGAAAGCGATCCGGCGTTAACTTATCAGATCACATCCGGCAGCCTGGCGTTCACCGATGATTTCACCGGTGCACTCACAAGAACTGCCGGCGAGAACGTGGGCGCTTATGCCATTCAACAAGGCAGCCTGGCTTTGAACGCAAATTATAATTTGAGTTATATCGGCGCCAATCTGACGATCGGCCAACGCGCTATTACCGTCACCGCGGACGAGAAGAGCAAAACCTATGGCGAAAGTGATCCCGTGTTAACCTATCAAATTAGTGCAGGCAGTCTGGCGTTCACCGATGATTTCACTGGTTCATTAACAAGAGTGGCAGGGGAGGACATAGGTAATTATGCCATTCAGCAAGGTTCATTAGCACTAAATAATAATTATTTCGTTTCTTATGTTGGTAAAGATCTTACCATCACCAAGCGAGCACTTACCATCACCGTTAATAACAAAACGAAAGTTTACGGCGCCGATCTTCCTGTGCTCGATGGCATTGAAACCGGTATAATATCAACAGATAATATTACCGTTAGCTATATAACAACAGCCACTGCCGCTTCGGGGATCGGCAATTACCCCATCACCGCCACGCTGAATGATCCCAACAACCGGTTGTTCAACTATACGGTATCAAATACACCGGCAACATTAAGTATTACAGCTGTTTCGGTAATTACCTACGCCAGTACTGACCTCACTACCCAACAATACAGCGATAAGATAACATTTACCGCTACCATTACTAACGGAGCACCGGTCGTAACTGGCGCGAATGGCGCAGCATCTACTGTCACCTTTAAAGTAGGAAACCAGGTAATGGGTACTGTTCCCTTAACCGTTGCTGGCAACAACCTGGTAGGTATACTTGCAGACAAACAACTGGTAGAAGGTCTGACGGGGCAAATGGCTCCCGGCACAAAGACCGTAACGGCCATCTTCAATACGCCTAATGCGAATTATGGATTGAACAGCAGCAATAATACCTCTACGTGCTTACTTACTATCGAAAAAGAAAATGCTGACATAACTTATACAGGTGCTGATTACATTTCTCTACCGAGTACCACAGCCACTTCGGTAACTGTCAGCCTGAGTGCCACCGTACGAGACCTGTTCCCGACTGCCGATGGAAGCCGTGGAAATATCAAGAATGCAAAGATCACTTTCAGAAGAGATAACCCTGTGTCTGGCGCCATATTAGGTACGGCTAATATTACACCAGCCTTGATGACGGACACAACAGTTGGAACTGTGGTAACTTCTTTTAATTATACGTTAACCAGTACCGAACTACAGGCAGGTGGTGCTAATCTGCAGGTATATGCAGTGGCAGATAATTATTATACGGGAGGTACATCTGATGTGGCTACCACCATTACAATTGCCCGTCCCGGTGCTGATTTTGTAACCGGTGGTGGTTATCTCCGTAATGCTTCCTGCAACGGTACAATAGCTGGAACAACCGGCTTAAAGACCAATTTTGGTTTTAACATGCAGTACAATAAATCGGGTTCCAACCTGAAAGGGCAGTGTAATATTATAATACGTTGCAATGGCAGGATCTACCAGGTAAAAAGTAACGCGGTGAACACGCTTGTCGTCTCTCCAAAAAATGCGAGCGGTACGCCGGCCTATTTTAACACCAAGGCTAATTACAGGGATATCACCGATCCATTGAACCCGATCTCATTAGGTGGTAACATAGATCTTACTGTCAGGATGAATGATGTTTCTACAGGTGGGCAAAACGACCAGGTGAGTATTTTGTTAATGGATCCCAATACCTCACAGGTGATCTTCTCGAGCAACTGGAATGGTATACAAACAGCTTTACAGAACCTGGGTGGCGGTAACGTTTCTGTTCGCAGCACTCCATCAACCACACCAACTGCAACCATTGCACGTGTCGGGGCGCCTGAAGAGATAGTGCCCGTTGTGACGCCGTTTACTGTTAAGGTATTTGGCAACCCAAGTTCCGATTACTTCAACATTAATATCCAGGGAGCTGTTGGTAAAATAAGCCTTCGCGTGGTTGATGTACAGGGCAGAATTATAGAGCAGCGCAGTAATGTGGCTGAAGGAACGCTGCGATTAGGCCAGGCATACCAAAAAGGTTTCTATTATCTTGAGGTAAGACAGGGTAATACAATTAAACAGCTACAGCTGATAAAACTTTAGTGTGATTTAAGGATGCGTAAGGGCAGTTCATCAAGTATGGGCTGCCCTTCTCTATGGTGGTTATCGTTTAGGCGATGATCTATTCACTTTCTTTTTTATAACTGTATTGTAGTAAGCACAAACTCTCTTCATTAAACAGATCGGACATTCAGGTTCCGGCCTGCAGATCTCCCGGCCTAAAAATGACATGGCCATTCCTGCATCCCATTCGTTTTTAGGCAGGGTTTCCATCAATTGTTTTTCGATCTTTTCTGCATTGGTTGTATCTACAACACCCAGTCTGTTCGCAACTCTTATGGTGTGAAGGTCAACGATAATTCCATCCGGTGGTAAACCCGCACCCCGCCGTATTACATTGGCCGACTTGCGGCCGATGCCTGGAAACTCAACCAGCGCTTCCATTTCCAGCGGAATTTGATTGGTATCTTTTAATTTTTTTGCCGTTTCAACCAGCCACTGCGCCTTGTGAGCAAAATTTCTGACCTTACTGATATAGGGAAATAGCGATTTTGGATCTGCCTTTGCCAGCGCCCGCATATCGGGGAACTTCTTAAAGAATTCAGGAGCCAGGTGATTGATAAGATCATCACTTGACTGCGCTGATAATACCACCATTACCATCCATTGATAAGCATTCTTTGCTTCCAGCGGATGTTGGCTTCTTTTATATTTCTTCAGCAGGGGCTTTAATGAAGCCGGCCAGTCTGTCGCTGAACGTTTCATATAAAAACTAATGCAACAAATGTACCTCGGAATCGTGTTGGATAAAGTAATTGTGACGGCGGCTCTCAAAGTGGGCAGCGTTGTTTAACCTTCTTACCGTCTTTTTCTGTAATAATTTGTTTGTATGTATGTACAAAGTGCCTTACTTTTGAACACTCAACAAAATATGCCATATGAACCGCCTGCTGTTCGTATTGATGATGCATGCAGTGAGCTTGCTGTTTATTTTTTCTGGACAAACTGCTTTTAGTCAGCAGGCGAAGTGTACCCGTCCCAATATCATCTTCATAATGGCCGATGATCATGCCCTGCAGGCGATCAGCGCCTATGGTTCTAAGCTGGTACGAACGCCGAATATTGACCGCATTGCCCGTGAAGGCGCTGTTATGAAGAATGGCTTTGTCACCAATTCGGTTTGCAGTCCGAGCCGGGCGGTTATATTGACCGGCAAATATTCTCATCTTAACGGCCTAAGGGATAATGGCACTTATTTCAACGGGGCGCAACAAACGCTGCCGAAGATAATGCGGGCAAACGGTTATCAGACGGCCATTGTAGGTAAATGGCATTTATGGAGCGAGCCGAGCGGCTTTGACTATTGGAATATTCTGCCGGCGCAGGGGCATTATTATAATCCGCCCTTTATTAAAATGGGAAAAGATACCGTATACAAGGGTTATGTAACTGATGTTATTACCGATCTGTCGCTGCAATGGATCGATGCAAACCGCAGCAAACCTTTCTTTCTCATGCTGCATCACAAGGCGCCGCATCGCAATTTTATGCCGCCACTGAAGTACCTGCACAAATTCGATGATGCTGCATTCCCGTTGCCAGCCAGTTTTTATGATGATTATAAAGATCGTCCGGCCTTGCAGCGGCAGCAGATCACGGTGGCTCATGACCTCGATATCCGGTACGATAGCAAAATTCCCTGTGACACCTGTGCAGTTACAGCCATCAATAACTGGGCGCCTGCCGAATACCAGCGGGAAATTGAACGGTTAACACCCCAGGAACGCAGGCAGTGGGATTCCGTTTATCAAGCGGAGTATGCGCAATTCAAAAAGATCCATGATCCTGCTTCATTGGTAAAGTTCCAGTTTCGCCGGTATATGGAAGATTATCTGCGTTGTATTCTGTCGGTAGATGATAATGTCGGGCGGGTATTGGATTACCTCGATAAAACCGGTCTGGCTGAAAATACCATCGTGATCTATACTTCCGACCAGGGATTTTACATGGGTGAACATGGCCTGTACGACAAACGGTTCATGTATGAGGAATCGTTCAGAACACCTATGGTTATACGGTACCCGGCAAAGATAAAAGCAGGTCAACAGGTAAATGAGTTTACGCTGAACCTGGATATAGCGCCCACCTTACTTGAGTATGCAGGCGTTGCGGTTCCTGCAGACATGCAGGGTGAGTCAATGAACAGGCTGTTGCAAAAAGGCCAGGTCCGCAACTGGCGTAAGGAAATATATTATCATTATTATGAGCTTTCGTTTGGCCTTACCCGCCATTACGGCATTTATACAGGACGTTATAAGCTGATGCATTTTTATGATCCGATCCATGCCTGGGAATTGTATGATCTGAAAAAAGATAAGCTGGAAATACATAACCTATATAATGATCCGAAATATGCGAAGGTTATTCAGGACCTTAAAACGCGGTTACGGGCGCTGCAGCAGCGATATAAGGACGATGTTGGTGAATGGTGAATGCCTGGCGCCTGGAGGGGCTTTCACCTTGAAACGCGGATGGCGAAACAGCCATACCGATACCGATACTTGTATTTCATTAGCATATTAGCACATTAGCAAATCAGCACATTGACCACTATTCCCTCCTCGATTCAATTGTATATACAAAGCTGTCTGCCTTGTAATAACCAAGATTGTATTCGATAGGCCGGTCGCCCTGGTCGTACACATAACGCTTTCTAAAGAGGATGGGGCTGCCAGGCTCTACTTCCAGCTTACCAGCAATGAATTTGCCAGCCGCTTTCGCACTGATCTCTTCCTTCGACAAATTGGCTACTACCCGGTAATCTTTCTCCAGTATCTCATACAGGGGTCTTTTAAAATCTTCTTCACCGGTTAATCCTACCCGGGGATGAAAGAAAGATACAAAATACACGAAAGGCCCTTCCGGACGGCCTCGCAGCCTTTCCAGCTTCAACACTTTTTTCTGTGTGGTGATCTCAAAAAAATTAGCCACGGCTTCGTCGGGATATACCCAGGTAACATGCAGTTCAAAATTCTTGATAGGAATGCCACGGGCCTGCATCTCCTGCGAAAAGCTCAACCAGTTCTTCGATTTCGAGCTAACAGACGCTTCTGCTACCTTGGTGCCGATCCCTTTCTTACGTATCAACAAACCCTCATACACCAGTTTATTCAGCGCCTGCCGTAAAGTGGTACGCGAAATGGCCAGTTCCTTCGCCAGGTCTACTTCATTGGGCAGGAACTTGCCTTCGGCATACTGCGGATCGCGGATGATATTCCGTAACAGCTCTTCGGCCTGTAAATGAAGTGGGACGTGGCTTTTATGGTCTATACGAAGCTTCATGCTGGGTTAATTTTTCGTGCAGTCGGGACAAAAATAGAAAAAACCCGGCGAAATGTTTTGTATGTTTATATGTATGTACATATATTTGCCTTGAAATTGCTGCCAAACTAAACTGCCTGCATATGAAAAAAGCGATCCTTTTACAAAGTTCCAGCTCCCGTGAAGGGCATGTTGATTATATGCCATCAACATCTACCGATAAAACAGTTTTTTCAGTTCCTGCACGACCGTCAACATAAGAACCGCTACACAGTTTTTTACATACCTCGTTCCAACCACCAGCACAAAACGACATAAACCTTCATCCTCATCGGAACGCTATCAAAGCCTGCCCTTTCTCCTTATTCTATGTAACGTCATTTAATCATTTCATAACCTGCGTTTGCATATGAATTCCCTGACAATATTTACTACCCCAAAAAGAAAACTTTCTTCTTTTGATCGTAGTAACCTATGGCGAAGCTTTACCCGCTCATCGGTTGATGCCGATAACACCCAGCCGCCTCCGGTTGTGCGGACAAAATCATTTTCACCCAAGGTCTTTTTTTATGTTGCCTTTCAACTTATAGGCCTGCTGTTCATCGGCAGTCTTGAACCGGTCGTGGCGCAAAGTAACAATCCTATTAAAGGCTTTGTGATGAGTGGAACGGGAAATCCGCTGGCAAAAGTGTCTGTCATCGTTAAAGAAACAAAAACGGGTACTTCAACCGATTCCCTGGGACTTTTTACCATTCACGCACAAAAAGGGCAGACACTTGTTTTTACCATGACAGGTTATGCTTCTCAGGAATGGCTGATACGTGATCTGAGTCCGATCAATGTAACCCTGTCAGCCAGCGCTACTTCGCTCGATGATGTGGTGGTGATCGGTTATGGCGCCCGCAGGAAAGCCACGCTCACCGGTGCAGTAGCCGCTGTTACCGGTAAAGAAGTGGTCACTACGAAAAATGAGAACGTACAAAATATGTTGACCGGTAAAGTAGCCGGTTTACGGGTAATACAAAACAGCAGTGAGCCCGGAAGTTTCGATAACTCATTTGACATAAGAGGCCTGGGGAATCCGCTCGTGGTGATCGATGGCGTTCCCAGAAATAACATCACGCGTTTGAACCCGGCAGATATCGAAAGCATCTCTGTGTTAAAGGATGCTTCAGCTGCTATTTATGGTGTTCGGGCTGCCAACGGCGTGGTATTGATCACTACTAAAAAAGGCAAAAAAGGTAAATTAGACCTTTCTTATAACGGAACGTATGGACTGCAGTTCCCTTCGCGTTTGCCCGAGCCGGTTGGCATTTTCGACTATATGGCCCTGGTGAATGAGCAGCGCATGCATAATGTCAACGGGGGCACGCCGCTGTACACAGAAGCCGATTTCGAAGCTTATAGAAATGGAACCAAAGTGGCGGCCAACTGGCAGGATGCTATCATTCGCAATTCGGCTCCCTTTACACAACACGATATCAGCGCATCGGGCGGAACCGATAATACCACTTATTTTGTAAGCCTTGGCTATATGTCGCAGGATGCCATCTTCAAAAGTGATGATGTAAACTATAAGCGTTACAACATCCGCTCGAACCTGAGCACCAAAGTGGCAAAAGGCTTAACGTTGGATATGAACCTGTCGGGGATCCTTGATCGCAAGATGCAGCCTTATATTTCTCCCTGGTATGTTTTCCGCAGTCTCTGGTATCAGCCGCCGATACAAAATATTTATGCGAACAATAATCCGGCGTATTTCAATAATGTGCCAAGCAACCTCAATGGCGTTGCGCATTCCCGGTCCGATGTGAACGGTTATATTGACCACAGGAATAAATGGTTTCAGAGCTCAGTTAGTTTAACCTATGAAGTGCCGGCTGTAAAGGGCTTATCGTTGAAAGCATTGTACAGTTACGATTTCAACGATACCAGCTACAAAACATATATGAAGGCGTACAACCTGTATAATTACGACGCCAGTACCGATACGTATAAACCGGTACCCCAGCAAACACCAGCTACTATCAGAAGACAATACGCTGAATTCCCGGCCAGCTTATTACAGGCTTCTGTGAATTACCACCGGCAGTTTGGCGGCCACAACCTTTCGGCCCTCTTGTTGTATGAAAGGAATACGCGCAGCGCCGACAATCTTTATGCCCAGCGGGAACTGGCCATTGCGGTAGACCAGCTGCTGGCAGGTAACAGCACCAACCAGCAGGCAAATATGTCGCCTAACTGGTTGTACAAGACCATCAATGCTTCCTATGTAGGCCGCTTGGCGTATGACTATGAAGGAAAGTATTTTGCCGAGTTCACTTTCCGGGAAGACGGTTCTTCGAAATTCGCTGTTGATAAACAATGGGGGTTTTTTCCGGCCGGTTTTGTCGCCTGGCGGATCTCTGAAGAGAATTTCTTTAAGAACAGTTCCAAACTCTCTTTCATCAACAACCTGAAGTTGCGTGGCTCGTATGGGCTAACCGGTGATGAGAACGCTTCCAATTACCAATTCATTACCGGTTACAATTACCCTGCAGGCGGTAGTGCAACCGGTACACCCGGTGGAGCTGTATTTGACGGTACTTTCATCAGTGCTGTACAAAGTAAAGGCCTGGCTAATCCTGCCATCTCGTGGTACACTGCCAAAATGCTGAATATTGGTGTAGATGCGCAGGCCTGGCGTGGATTATTGGGCGTCACATTCGACTATTTCCGCCGCGACCGTTCCGGTTTGCTGGCTACTCAAGTTTTAACGTTGCCCGATGTGGTGGGAGTCGGATTGCCACAGGAGAACCTGAATGGCGATCGCACGGAAGGTTTTGACCTGGAACTAAGCCATGAAAACCGGATCGGTGATTGGAACTATATGGTGAAAGGTGTGTTCGGTTATACAAGAACCATGAATACGACCCGTGTTGCAGCCAGAGCAGGCAACTCGTACCTGAACTGGAACAACAGTACTTACACTGCCAATCGTTGGAACAATATCTATTGGGGTTATGGTAGCAATGGACAATTCCAGTCATACGAAGACATTGTTAACAACCCCTTTTATTTACCAAGGAATACCGTGGTGGGCGATTATATGTATGAAGACTGGAATGGCGACGGGCAGATCAGCACACAGGACAATCGCCCCATTGCAACCGCCGGATTGCCCAGCATCACTTACGGGTTCACGATCAATGCAGCGTACAAAGGATTCGACTTTAGTATGACCTGGAACGGCGCAGGCAAAGTGTACGTTTCTTATTTTGAACAATTGAATACACCGCTTTGGGCGGGCGGCGGTGCGCTTGAGCAGTTTATGGACAGATGGCATCCCGCAGATCCAACGGCAGATCCATACGATCCAAAAACGGAATGGGTGCCCGGTCATTTTGCTTATACCGGTACGGTTCCTTATACAAATACTTTGGCCAACGCCTCGAGCGCCGCCTACCTGCGGTTAAAAACGGTAGAGCTGGGATATACATTGCCTAATAAATGGCTTTCTGCAGCAGGCATAAAAAACATGCGGATATATGCCAACGGTTATAATCCCATAACGTTTACAAAACTCCGTTACCTTGATCCCGAACATCCTTCCAGCCAGTTTGGCTATCTGTACCCACTCGATATTAAACTCACTTTCGGTGTAAATATTCAATTATAATTATTGCCATGAAAAAGTCTATATCTATCATAGTAGCTGTTTTTTTTATCGGGTTGTGTGCCTGTGAAAAGCTGGATGTGCCACCGCTGAACGTTGTGCAGGACAAAGACATATTTACCAACGAAGCAGGTATCACTTCCTACATGGCGCGGATGTACAGCCGTTTACCCATCGAGGATTTTAAATACTCACCCACCATTAACTTCAACGCTTTTGTTATTGGTTCCTTTAGTGGTTTAACCGGTGAGGCGTTGAGCAGGGATATGCCCAATACCATTGAAACTTTTAATTACTGGGCAGATGCATACAGCCTGATCCGGGAAAGTAATTACTTCATGGAAACGCTGCCCGCCTATGCCGAAAATTTTAGTGCCGGCCAGGTGAATAACTGGCAGGGCGAAGCGCGGTTCATCAGGGCAATAACCTATTTCGCTCTGGTTAAAAGGTATGGCGGCGTGCCAATAGTCGATAAGGTATTGACAAAACCCAACCAAACCATCGACGAATTAACGGCCAGTATAGAGGAGCTGAAAATTCCGCGGTCATCGGAAGAAAAAGTGTATGACATGATTGCCGAAGACCTGGATTTTGCTTGGAACAATCTGCCGGAAAGCAATAAACCGGGGAGACCCAGCAAGTATGCGGCAGCAGCTTTTAAATCGAGGGCGATGTTGTTCGCTGGAACCGTTGCCAAATACAATACCATTAATTTAACGGCTGGTTCGGAACGTCTTTGCGGCATTCCTGCTGCAAAAGCAAACACCTACTTTAAAGCCAGCTTCGATGCGGCAGCACTGCTGAATGGTAAATATTCTTTATATACCCGGAATTTTGTTACCGGTGATAAAACGGCGATCTACCAGAATTTTGTGAACCTGTTTTTGGATGCCGCCAGTCCGGAGAACATATTTATCCGTCAGTATAAATATCCTGATGCCGTGCATGCTTACGATGCTTTAAGCGTGCCTAAGCAACTGGAAGGTCCCGGTGGTAATTATTCATCAGAAACAAATCCTACACTCGATTTTGTGGAAATGTTTGAAGGCCTGCCCAAAAATGCTGACGGCACTATTCAAACACTCGATGGCAGCGGTAAGTACATCTTATATAACAATACGATGGACCTGTTTGCCCATGCCGAGCCCAGGCTGAGAGCTACTGTAATCTTACCCGGGGATATGTTCAAAGGGCAAAGCATCGAATTCCGGCGTGGAATATACACCGGTAGTGCAGCCGGCGGCATCAGCCGGTTATTGCCGGAAGGTTCTACCCAGAATTACCCCACTACGAACATTGTACAATCAGCGGCGGTATTGCAAACACCTTATACATTACCCAACGGCTCAAAGATGAATCCGGCCGGCGCCAGTGGAATATTTACCAATCTGGCAGCCAACGGGCCTGGTGGCAGCATAACCGGATTTTCTGTTCGCAAATACCTGGTGCCGGATAAACCAACCTCGGAAGTAATGACCAACCGCTCAGAACAAAGCTGGATCGAGATCAGGTATGCAGAAGTGTTGTTAAATGCAGCTGAGGCCGGTTTTGAATTAAATGAAGCAGGGCAGGGGGCTAATTACCTCACCACAGCTTTGAATAATATCAATGCCATCAGGAACAGGGCTGGCGCCACACCGGCTGCCATCTTAACTATTGATACCATTAGGAGAGAGCGCAGAAAAGAGCTGGCTTTTGAAAACAAGATCTATTGGGATCTGCGCAGATGGCGCATTCTTGATAAAGAACAGAACAGCACACTGTACAGAGTGTTGATGCCATTCTATTCAGCAGACGCCGGTAAGTATTTCTTCGATGCGCGCACAGATGAGAGAAACGTCCGGTTCACCTTTGATACCCGCTGGTATTATCAACAAATTCCAACAGCTGCCATTACAAAAAGTCCAAACTTAGTTCAAAACCCAGGTTTCTAATTCTTTCAATATGAAAAATGTAATTTATTATATCACCGTTGGCATGGCGTTGATGACAGCAGCCGCCTGCTCGAAAGTGGATAATTATGCTGCTCCCGATCAAACATTAAGAGGCAGGATCATCGATGCCGGCACAGGTAAAAATGTTCCGGGCGAAGTATCGGGTGAAAATGGAACCGGAACCCGCATTGAATTACGAGAATTGAGCTGGAGTGATAACCCAACGCCGCTCTACCTGGCTACTATGCAGGATGGTACATATAACAATACCAAAATATTTGCCGGTCATTATAGAATTTCTGCCGATGGCGCTTTTGTCCCTTTGGTACAAACAGGCGCCAACCCGGTTGACAAAAGTAAAGAGGTGGATATCCAGGGTGGTATAACAGAAGTTGATTTTACGGTGGAGCCCTTTCTGCGCATAGAATGGGTAGGCGAACCGGTTTTGAATGCCAACGGAACCGTTAGTGTGCAGTTCATTGTTACCCGCGGTACGAATGACCCGAACTACCAGTTGAATGTAACCGACATTAATTTGTATGTGAATCGATTGCCATACGTAGGCAGCAATGCCAATAGTTTCGATCCTCGTTACTCGACCCGTGTAGCATATACTGGCACGAACGGTAACAATTTGCTGGGGCAAACGCTCACATTCACTACTTCAGGCGGTGCTTTACCTGATAAACGCGATTGGTTTGTACGGGTGGCGGCCAGAACGACTTTCCCTAACCTGGGTCGTCCGTATAACTACAATGAAGTAAAAAAGGTATCGATCCCGTAATGGAATATTTTATGTTGGCATTGAACAGGTGTATAGAAAGTTATAAATTATTCGTATGAGCAGTAAACGGTATGCTTTATTCTGGTCGGTAGGTATAATGCTGGTTTTTTCCATAAACAAAACAACGGGGAATAAATTAAAATGTGTAGATTGTTTATATCAGCCTGACGAAGCGCTGTCATTTAGTTGCGAAGTAAAGCCCTGGTACAGGTACCGCAAAGATGGAAAGGCAGGAAGAGAAGTGGTACTCTATATTAGTAAGGGAAAACTGGCAGATAACTCAACCGTTACCGTAAAAAGTAACAGGAGCGAAGAAACGACAGCTATCAAAGCGGGTACTAATGCCGATTCAATCGCCATTTTATTGCCTGCAGATGTAGGCGTAACCGAAACAACCGTAACGATTGCCTTACGCTCAAATAACCAGAGCAGTACAGACACTGTGCTGGTTCCAGCTAAAAAGCAATGGACTGTATATATCTATCCGCATGCACATCTGGATATTGGTTATACAGCCTTACAGGAAACGGTTGAAAAATTACAGGTGCGAAACATCGACGTAGGCATCGACCTGGCAAAGAAAACACAGCATTACCCGGTAGGTGCACGCTTTGTATGGAACCCGGAAGCTACCTGGGTGGTGAACAGTTACCTGAAGACGGCTACAGAGCAAAAAAGGAAAAAGCTGATCGATGCCGTAAAAAACGGTTGGGTACAAATTGACGGCGCACATTCCAACATGAATACCAGCACCTGTTCTGAAGAGGAATTGATGCGGATGTTCCGCAACCAGCAATATATCCAAAGCGTGACAGGCGTACCGGTGAATACGATGGTGCAATTTGATAATCCCGGTGGCAGCTGGGGGCTGGTGCAAGCTGCTGTACAAAACGGCATAAAAGGTTTTATCAGTTTTCCTAATTACTATGATATGCGCAGAACCCTGGGGCATAAACCATTTTACTGGATGGCGCCCGATGGCAAAAGCAAGCTGCTGTTCCTGCAGGCCACGCCCTATGGTATAGGCTACACCATTAAGGGCAGCAAATACGGGTTAAGTAAAATTCAATCGTTTACCGATACCTGCGACCGCCTGCATACGGCAACGCCGATGAAGCACTTCATAGATCCATTCATTTTCGAGGAAACAGCGCGGCTGGAAAAGAATAATTCTCCTTACGATATTATAGCCATCACCTGGTCTATGGCTGATAATTGTTTGATCGATGCCGATCTGCCGGAGGCAGTGAAGCAATGGAATGCCAGTTATGCCTATCCCAGACTGATCATTGCCGGAGCAAAGCAGATATTACAGGCTTATGAAACGAAGTATGCAAAGATAATTCCCAGTTATAGCGGCGACTTCACGGAATACTGGACAGACGGCCTGGGCTCCGACGCACGCCGGGTGGCATTGGCCAGGGAAGCTAAAGAAGATCTGGTACAGGCTGAAACATTATGGGCTTTGTTACGCCCGGGAAAAGCGGCGCCGGCGCAACAGTTCTATAACGCCTGGGAAAACCTGCTCTTGGCTGCAGAGCATACCTGGGGCGCGCAAAATCCCGGTACACCATTAGCCGAAAGAATTGAAGCCAACAAAGGAGCTTATTTTGAAAATGCCGCACAAATCAGCAATGAGCTTATTGCGAAAGCACTTGAAACTGTCTCCGTAACGAACAGCGATACCATAGCCGTATTCAATACCTTGTCCTGGGCCCGCAGCGGACTGGTGGTTTTGTCGCCACAGCAAAGCAAGGCGGGCGACCGGGTGGTGGATGAAGCCGATCGCGAAGTGTTGGCGCAGCGGTTATCGAATGGAGAATTGGTCTTTCAATCGGGCATTATACCGGCATTGGCTTCGAAGTTATACCGGGTAATACCTGGCAATAGCCATGCAGCGCACACGTTGGTAGCAGATTCAACTTCTTTAAGGAATGAGCGGTTGCTGCTGATAGTAGATGAAAGAACAGGTGGTATCAGCAGTCTGGTCGATCTGAAGAATAACCGCGAGCTGGTTGATCGTTCGTCCACTTTTCAGCTCAATAGTTTTAATTATGTGCCCGGTGTATGGAATGGTAAAGACAGCAGCGGCCCGATCATTCCGGCTACTGATGTAGCCGTTCGCATCAAAGAACAGGGTCCATTGGTTGCTTCATTGGTGATCACGTCAAAAGCGCCAGGCTGCCAATGGTTAACCCGGGAAGTTCGAATTGTCAGGGACCAACCGGTAGTCACTTTCATCAATACCATAGATAAACTGCCCAACAGGAAAAAAGAGGCAATACACTACGGGTTTGCGTTTAATGTGCCCGGTGGTAATGTGCAAATGGATATTCCCTGGGGAGTTATGACGCCTGAGATGGATCAGTTACCCGGCGCCAACAGGAACTGGCTGGCGTTTCAACGATGGATCGATGTATCGAACAACGACTATGGGATTACCTGGACTGCCATTGAATCGCCGGTGGTTGAATTGGGAAATATTACCGGCACTATACTCGATGGGGCCCGGCAGGTCGATCGCTGGCTCAAAAAATTACCGGCTACTCAAACCATCATCTCATGGCCGGTGAACAATCATTGGGATACCAATTTTTCGCCTAAGCAGCAGGGTATCATTACCTCTACCTACAGCATGGAAGTGCATGGTAAATACGATGTGGTAGAAGCCAACCGGTTTGGTATGGAACAGCATCGCCCGCTGATAGCAGTACCGGCAAATAACAATCCCCTGAATCGATCATTGATCACACTCGATAATTCAAAAACGATCATCTCAGCGCTGAAGGTAAGTGATGATAAGCAGGCATTGATCGTTCGCCTGCGCTCTTTATCAGCTCAAACAGAAACCGTCAGCATAACTTATCCATCGCAGTTACCAAAATCGGTTTTTACCTGCACAGTAGGCGAAAAGCTATTACAACGAAACATGGGACGCCTGGTGTTACCGAAATACGGAACAGTAAGTCTACGAATGGTATTTTAACAGAAGTATTGGATTCATTAAGTATGTCAATAACGCAGCATTAAAATAAGTAAAGTATGTACGAAACATCGGAGAATATTGTAGGAAAAACCAAAGGTGCAGGGAGTAAAAGACGGATAAGTTCGCAGTCATTATTGCCTCAGCAGATCCGCAAAGATACCGTGACAAAGGAAGGATACAACATGTACCCCTTTCATGCATTGGGCGCTGATAGGATCTTCAGCGGGTATGGATCATTGGCCAAATGGATGTCGGACCACCGGCAAATTCTGTTAGATGGATATGGCGGTATCTTCTGGAAAGAAGTGAAGCAATGCCTGCACATTGCCTTGCAGGAATTGGGCGTGAAGGTGCATTGGATAGATGTAAGTACCTGTATGAAAAAAGAAGAAGTGATCGGGGAAATGGTGACACCATTCCTTGGTGCACAGGATTCAGTCTGGGGAACAAAATGTAATTGTACACTGGCTGATTTTTTCAACCCTGATGATCTTTTATCATTGAAACCGGCGCAGGATGCTGATTGTACGATCGTATTCGGTACCGGCGCCGCGCTGTTGACCTGGGATGCTCCGGTGGTTTACCTCGATCTGCCCAAGAACGAAATACAGTACCGTATGCGGGCCGGCAGCATAACCAACCTAGGCAGCAAAAAGGTAATGCGTTCCGCAGAGATGTATAAGCGTTTTTATTTTGTTGACTGGGTAGTATTGAATGAACATAAAAAGAATATTTTACAACGAATAGCTGTTATTGGGGACGCTCAATGGAAAGAATCGCTGAACTGGATGTTAGGCGATTCCCTACAGGCAGGCCTGTCAAAGATCAGTCAAACAATATTCCGCGTGCGTCCCTGGTTTGAAGCAGGCGCCTGGGGCGGACAATGGATGAAGGATAAGATCCGTGACCTGAATAAGGAGGAAGTGAATTACGCCTGGTCATTTGAACTGATCGTGCCGGAAAATGGCCTCGTGTTCGAAAGCAATGGTAATTTGCTGGAAATATCCTTTGACTTTTTAATGTTCAAAGAAAACAGGAATGTGCTCGGTAAACATGCCGGCTTGTTTGGCTATGAGTTCCCCATCCGTTTCGATTTTCTCGACACCTGGGATGGGGGTAATTTATCTATTCAATGCCATCCCACTGTAAACTATATCCGTGAGCATTTTGGCGAGACCATTACCCAGGACGAAACCTATTATATCCTGGATTGTAAGGAAAATGCACAGGTCTATTTGGGTTTCCAGGAAGGGATCGATGCGGCAGCTTTTAAGCAGGTATTGGAGCAGAGCAAAGCGAACAAAGAGATAGTGGCCATTGAACAATATGTGCAGTCTCATACAGCAGCAAAACACGACCTGTTCTTAATTCCCAATGGCACCGTGCACAGCGCCGGCGTAAATAACCTGGTGCTCGAGATCAGTGCAACGCCGTATATCTTTACCTTCAAGATGTATGACTGGTTAAGGCTGGACCTTAACGGTGAGCCAAGAGCTATTAATATTGATCATGCTTTCAACAACCTGAATTTCGACCGGAAAGGATCGGCGGTGGTCAATGAGCTCATCTCTAAACAGGCAGTGATCGATCAGGGGGCAGACTGGAAACTGGTGCACTGTCCAACCCATCCGGTTCATTTTTACGATATCCACCGGCTTGAGTTTATGTCTGGCATAACCGTACAAACAAATGATACCTGTCATATCCTGATGCTGGTAGAAGGCACTGCTATTTCCGTTGAAACGGCTGAAGGTGTTACAACTACCTTTAATTATGCAGAAACCTTTGTGATCCCTGCTGCTGCCAGAAGTTATACGCTCATCAACAAAGGCGCAGGTATCGCAAAAGTGGTAAAGGCTTTTTGTAAAGAAAATATAACTGAACTTAAATAATATCACGTCGATTATGAAAAGATTGTTCCTGCCTGTTCTCATGAGTTGTTGTGCCCTGTTTACAATTGCCCAGCAAAAAGAGCCGGTCGATTATGCCGATCCTTTACTGGGAACTTCCGAATCGCGCTGGATGCTGAACCCGGGTGCCACCATGCCTTTTGGTATGGTACAGCTGGCTCCGGATAACCAGGGGGGCGTTTGGAAATCCGGCTACGAATATTCACTCAATAATATTGGTGGCTTCAGCCATATCCATTCCTGGACGATGGCCGGCTTATCGGTTATGCCTACTGTTGGGGCATTGAATACGCGGCGCGGACCAGCTGATGGTCCTACCACCGGCTGGACGACCGGTTACCGCTCCCGGATCTATAAAGAAACCGAGAAAGCTAGCCCAGGGTATTATGCAGTTACGCTGATGAATGGTAACATTCATACTGAGTTAACGAGTACGACGCGCGCCGGCTTCTTCCGGTTTACGACGCCAGAGGAGGAAGAATTGCATGTTCTGCTAGATCTGGATATTCCTTTTGAAAATACAGCGGAGATCCTCGATGCAAAGATCACCAAAGTGACTGACAAAGAAATTGAAGGGTATTCAAAGCAGAAATGGAGCTGGAACGAGTACACCGTTCATTTCGTAGTACGTTTCAACAAACCATTCGAAACTTTTGGCGGCTGGAATGGCAATAAGAATAGCAAAGATGTAAAAGAGGTGGCTGGTAAGGGACGTATGGGCGCTTTCGCCGATTTTCACACAAAGAAGAATGAGATATTATTGATGCAAACGGCTATTTCCCTGGTAAGCATCGAGCAGGCCCGGCTGAATCTTGAAACGGAAATGAATCCTTTCAACTGGGATTTCGACGCAGTAAGGAACAATGCAAGAAAAGTGTGGAACGGCATGTTAAGCAAGATCCAGGTGCAGGGCGGATCGGAAGAAGAAAAAAAGAAGTTCTATACAAACATGTACCGTTCGTATGTAGCCCGTACTACGTGGAGCGATGTGAATGGAAAATATGTCGATGTAAATGAAAAAGTACAGCAGGTACATCCTGATAGCCCCGTCTACGGTTGTGATGCACTCTGGAACACCTTCTGGAACCTCAACCAATTGTGGGCGCTGGTAAATCCAGATATTACCAGCAAATGGGTAAGATCATTTTTAGAGATCTATAAGACCGGTGGCTGGTTGCCTAAAGGTCCTGCCGGTATAGAGTACTCAGGTATCATGGAAGCCTCGCACGAGATTGCGCTCATTGTGGGTGCTTACCAAAAGGGGATCCGTGATTTTGATGCAGCCTACGCTTTCAGGGCCATGGTGCATCAGCAAACAACGCCCGGGATTGTAACGCCCGAGAATGGTTTTGCAGGTAACAAATTCTTTGAATCATATATGAAACTCGGGTATGTGCCCACAGAAGAAGGCCAGGTGTCTAACACCCTTGAGTATGCTTACGACGACTGGTGTGTATCACAAATGGCGAAAGCATTGGGTAAGAAAAAAGAATACGAGCAGTTTATCAAACGCGCCGGGAATTACAAGAATGTATTTGATACTGCTACCAAATACATCAGGATGAAACACCGGGACGGATCATGGGTAAAAGACTGGAATCCCTATTGCTGTACCTCTTTCAGCGGAACCGGTTATCTGGAAGGCAATGCCTGGCAATACAGTTTCTTTAATCCGCACGATGTGCAGGGCATATTGAACCTGATGGGAAAAGACGAATTTAATAACCGGTTGGAAGAGGGTTTTAAAAAATCGACCCGGTATAATTTCAATGCAGAAGGTGATCTGTACGATCGGATTCCTATTAACCATGGCAATCAGCCTAACATGCAGGCTGCCTGGTTGTTCAACTATTCCGGCAAACCCTGGCTTACCCAGCACTATACCCGCGAGATCATGAACCGGTATTATGGTTCAACGCCGTTACATGGCTGGCTGGGAGATGAAGATGAAGGGCAGATGGGCGCCTGGTATGTAATGGCTGCTTTGGGATTGTTTCAAACAGATGGCGGTGCTTCGGTAAAACCATTTTACGAGATTGGCAGTCCTCTTTTTGAAAAAGCTACGATCCAGCTGGATCCAACGTATTATCCAGGCAAAACCTTTACAATAGAAGCACATAATGTATCGGATAAGAACCGGTATGTTCAGTCGGCCACGCTGGATGGAAAACCACTGACCAAACCCTGGTTTTATCATAGCGATCTCGTAGATGGTGGTTCGCTGGTACTGGAAATGGGACCTGAAGCCAATATGGAATGGGGCAGCAAACCCGGTGATGCACCGCCTTCCATGTCTAAAACGGTGAACGCAAAAAGATGAACCTGCCTGCCGGCAGGCAGGCGCAAAACGTAAAAACGCGCAACGCCAAAGGCAAAATACAAAAGCTTTAAACATGGTTTTGTGGTAAGCATAACCAGGAAATATAAAATAAAAGACTTTTAAATGGAAACACGCAACAAGAGCGCTTACCTTTTCATTATAACCCTGGTGGCTTCGCTGGGCGGGTTCTTATTTGGTTTCGATATGGCGGTCGTTTCAGGAATCCTGCCTTTATTACAAAAGCAGTTTAAGCTGTCACCTTTCCAGGAAGGCTGGTTTGTATCTTCTGCATTGGTAGGGTGCATCATAGGTGTTGCAATATCAGGCGAGCTGAGCGACCGGTTAGGCCGGAAGAAACCACTGCTCTTGGCAGCTTTGTTGTTCCTGCTTTCGGCGCTGGGTTGTTCACTGTTGCCTTCATTACCGGGCATTATTGCAGCACGTTTGATCGGCGGCATTGGTATCGGACTGGCCTCAAATGTCGTTCCTTTATACATTTCAGAAATAGCACCTGCCCGTATCCGCGGCCGGCTGGTAACCTATTATCAATTAGCGGTCACCCTGGGTATACTGGTAGCGTATTTAACCAATGCAGCTTTATTGAATTACGCCCTGGTGCATACAAACGATACTGGTAGCTTTATGCATGCCTTATTCGTGAGTGAAGTATGGCGCGGGATGTTTGGTATGGGCATAATACCAGCGGTATTGTTTGTATCGGGGCTTTTTATGGTTCCGGAAAGTCCGCGCTGGTTGATGCAGCACCACCGGGAACAGGAAGCAACAACTATTCTTAACCGTATCAATCATAATGCCATGGAGGCGCAGGCCAGTTTACAACAGGGAAGGCTTTTGCAGAAGCAAAAGAACATTTCATACCGAACGCTGCTGGCGCCGCAATGGCGTAAAGCCTTGATCATTGGAATATTATTGCCGTTGTTCTCGCAATTCAGCGGTATAAATGCTATTATTTATTATGGTCCCAGCATTTTAAACAATGCAGGGATCTCACTTAGCAATTCATTGTTAAGCCAGGTGATTTTTGGCGGGGCCAATATGTTATTTACATTGATCGCGATCTGGAAAGTAGATAGCCTGGGGCGGAGACCTTTGTATTTAGTGGGAACCGCGGGCGCTACCATCAGTCTGCTGGCGACCGGTATATGTTTTTATGCCGGCGCTACCACCGGTTGGGCGCTATTGATCTGTGTACTGGCTTTTCTGGCTTCCTTTGCTTTTTCTATTGGTCCATTGAAATTTGTGGTGGCGTCAGAGATCTTTCCCGGTATCATTCGGGGCAGGGCAATGGCCATTAGTATTATGGTCATGTGGATCGCCGATACCATCGTTGGCCAGCTAACGCCTGTTTTTTTAAAAAGCATTGGTACTGCTTTTACTTTCTGGGTGTTTGCCTTGTGTTGTTTGATTGCGTTTATCACTGTATACAAATTATTACCTGAAACCAAAGGCAAATCACTGGAGCAGATAGAAAATGACTGGAAAGACCAGTCAAAAGAGCAGGATCTGTTCGTAACGCCCATTGGTCATTAAGTATAAACTTCATTAAGAACTGTTTTACAAAAAGATGAGCCATACATTAGTAATAGGTGCTGATATCGGTGGGTCGCATATTACGGCGGCACAGGTTGATGTGCAAACCAGGCAGTTGATCGTGCCTTCGTTGGTACGTTTGCATCTTGATTCAATGGCTGCAGCAGAGGAGGTGATCGATGTCTGGGCTTCCGGCATCCGGCAGGCCATGCAGCATAACAGGATCACCAACATCAGCCTGGCCATGCCCGGACCATTCGATTATGAAAAAGGCATTTGCCTGATCAGTGATCAGAACAAGTACCCGATGTTATATGGCCTCAATGTAAAGACCATGCTCGCGGAGGCGTTGGCGATAGCGCCCTCGGCTGTTTGCCTCAACAACGATGCTGCCTGTTTTTTGCAGGGGGAAGTATTTGGTGGTTGTGTCAGCGGCTGTGAGCATGTAATAAGTGTAACATTAGGTACCGGTTTGGGAACGGCTGTTTTTGAAAATGGACAGGCCAGAAGCGCCGATCTCTGGAATATGCCATTTAAAAGCGGAATTGCTGAAGATTATCTTTCTGCGCGCTGGTTTGTGCAGCAATACACGGCCATTGCCGGCAATGCCATCAGCGGTGTAAAGGAACTGGCAGGACTGGCTATGCGTGATGAGTGGGTGCAAGCATTATTTACGGAGTTCGGCAATAACCTGGCTGCTTTCTTAAGCCGTTTTATTGAACAAACCGGCGCACAGGCGGTAGTGATCGGCGGCAACATTGCACAGTCATATCCGCTGTTTAAAGATGCTTTACTCGCAACCACAAGGAGCCGGTTTCCCAAAGTGCGTATTGTAAGATCAGAACTGGGCGAACAGGCAGCCCTGCTGGGCGCAGCCGGTTTCTTTAGTCAGCAACCTTCATTATATAAGTGATCAAAAAAAATAACCATCTTGAAAAGAGAATTGCTTGCCTTTGCTATTCTGTTTATGGCGATCTGTGCGCCATCTGTAGCTCAAACGTCAACGAATTATACAAAGTTTGTTGATCCCAATATTGGTACTGCTCATTGCCGCTGGTTTCATTATACACCCGGTGCTGTTCCTTTCGGCATGGCCAAACCTGCTCCTTCAACGAATGGGTCTTACGGTAATGTCCATGGCTGGGAGGCCACCGGCTATGATACCCGCCACGAGTCGATAGAGGGTTTTCCCAATTTTCATGAGTTTCAGGTTGGGGGAATTGTGTTTGCACCAATTACCGGTAAACTACAAACAATGCCGGGCAAACTGGAAAATCCGGATGAAGGCTACCGTTCGCGCTTCGATAAAAAAGACGAGACGGCCACTGCTGGTTATTATGCTGTATTGCTGAAAGATTATAATATCAAAGCAGAACTGACGTCTACCAAAAGGGTAGCTTTTCACCGGTATAGTTTTCCCAGAACTGATGAAGCGTATGTTCTGTTCGATATAGGAAATACACAAGGCGAAAGCGGTCCGGTGAAAGATGCGAGGGTATACCTGCAGCCCGATGGCCGCATTGAAGGTTATGTAACCACCTTACCCGTGTACGTGCAGAAGTACCAGCCGGGTGGCGAAGTGACCATGTATTTTTCTGCCCTGGTTGATAAAAAGCCAACCGCATTTGGCGTATTCACGGGTAACAATATAACGCCTGATAAGAATGAGATTTCCGGCAAAGGCGCCGGCTTATACCTGCGTTTTGCGACCAACGAAAATGAAGCGGTTACCATTAAGGCGGGATTGTCGTTCACATCTATTGATAATGCCCGGTTAAACCTGCAACAGGAAGCGGCCGGTTTATCGTTCGATGATGCAAAACAACAGGCCCTCAAAACCTGGAATGATTACCTGGGAAGAATAGAGGTAGAAACGGCTGACCGGAACAACGCTGTTAAATTTTACACTGGGCTGTATCATGCCTTATTGGGCCGAGGACTGGCCAGTGATGTGAATGGTGCTTATCCGAAGAATGATGGCACAAAGGGGCAGATCCCATTAGATAAAAATGGCCGGCCAACCTATAATCATTACAACACGGATGCCGTATGGGGCGCTTATTGGAATCTTACGCAATTGTGGGCGCTGGCATATCCGGAATATTATGCTGATTTTATAAAAAGTCAATTGCTGATCTATAAAGATGCCGGCTGGCTGGCAGATGGCATTGCCAACAGCCGGTTTGTATCGGGCGTTGGCACCAACATGGTAAGTATTGTTTTTGCTGGCGCCTGGATGGCAGGCATCAGGGATTTTAATGTAGAGGAAGCGTACGCTGCCGCCAGAAAAAATGAGCTGGAAGGAAAGGACCGTCCGCGTGGCGCCGGCAAGCTGGATGTGGACAGCTTTATAAAATACGGTTATGTGAACCATTTAGATAAAGGCAGCAGTTGGGAAGAAGTATGGAAGTTCTCTGCTTCGCACACGCTGGAATATGCGTTCAGTGCGTATGCTATGGCCCAATGGGCTAAACGGCTGGGCAAAGAAACCGATCATAGAACTTTTCTTCGTCTCTCAAAAGGCTGGGAGCATTTGTTCGACGCTGATTTAAAACTGGTGCGTCCTAAAATGGCCAATGGTTCTTTTATCGATAATTTCGATCCTGCGCAACCGTGGCGCGGATTCCAGGAAGGCAATGCCTGGCAATACACGTATTTTGTGCCGCAGGATCCAAAGGCCCTGATCGCGAAAGTTGGCGCCGGTACATTTAACAGAAGACTTGACAGCACATTTATTATTTCAGAAAAAGCGCTGTTTGGCGGTGGCGCCAATATTGACGCTTTTGCCGGTATTGGCGGGGTGTACAACCATGGCAATCAGCCCGGCCTACATATTTCCTGGTTATTTAATTTTTCCGGCAAACCTTCCTTAACACAGAAATGGGTGCGATCGATCTGCAATAAGTTCTATGGAACGGAAGCCGTACATGGGTATGGCTTTGGGCAGGACGAAGACCAGGGACAGTTAGGGGCATGGTATGTAATAGCTGCCATGGGCTTATTTGATGTAAAGGGATTAACTGATGCAAAGCCGCAAATGGGCATAGCGGGTCCATTGTTCAGCAAGATCACTATCCGGCTCAATGAAAAGTATTACGCCGGTAAACAATTCGTGATCGAAGCTGAAAACAACAGTGATGAGAATGTATATATTCAATCCATGCAGCTCAATGAAAAAAAACTGCGGCAGCCGTTTTTGTCGTTTGCCGACATTACGAAAGGAGGAAAGCTTACTGTGCAAATGGGCGGTAAGGCCGTGGATAATTATTAAAAATCTCATGAACCAAGCAGCAAGAACCAAAAAATAAATACAAAAAACAGAGCCCAAAATTCCCATATCGTTTGCGATTTGCGATTTGAGTATTATTCTTTGGATCTTGCGATTTGAGATTTGAGTTTTATTCTTTGGATCTTGTGATTTGAGATTTAGGTATTATTCTTTGGATCTTGCGATTTGCGATTTGAGTTTTATCCTTTGGATCTTGCGATTTGCGATTTGAGTTTTATTCTTTGGATCTTGCGATTTGCGATTTGAGTTTTATCCTTTGGATCTTGCGATTTGCGATTTGAGTTTTATTCTTGGATCTTGCGATTTGCGATTTGAGTTTTATCCTTTGGATCTTGTGATTTGCGATCTTAATAAAAAAAGCAGGACACAGAAGTTGACTTCTGATGTCCTGCTGCCATTCGTAAACAGATCCTGTCTATTGTTCTGATCCTTCCTTTACTCAAACAACATGAACAGGCGTAAAGCCGTCCTCGCTTTCAGCGGGTACGTATTCCTCCGTCATTAGTTCTTCAATGGATTTTTGTTGTTTTCTGTGTTTTCTGCGTTGGATCCAATGATCGAAGATCGCATAGATAACAGGTACAATGATCAGCGTAAGGAATAGGGAACTGATCAGGCCTCCGATAATTACCCAGGCCAAACCATTTTTCCATTCGGCACCAGGTCCGGAGGCTATGGCTATTGGCAACATACCAAACACCATCGCAATAGTTGTCATCAAAATTGGGCGAAGCCTCGCGTGGTTGGCCTGTATCAACGCTTTGAAGGTGGATTCACCAGCCGCTTTCCGGTGGTTGGTAAAGTCAACCAGCATGATAGCGTTTTTACAAACCAGACCGATCAGCATGATAATACCCAGGATCGTAAATATGTTGAGTGAATTGTTCGTAAGACCCAGTGCTAACAGGGCACCGATAAATGATAAGGGTACAGAGAACAATACCACTAAAGGATACACAAAGCTGTCATATAACAACACCATCACCAGGTACACCAGTAAGATAGCGGCCAGCAAGGCAACACCCAGGGTACCGAAACCTTCAGACTGGTTTTCCATATCGCCACCCCACACATAACTTACACCGGCGGGCTTTTTTAATTTTTCAAAAGCGGCCTGCCATTCAGTAGCTACTGTACCGGTAGGGCGGCCCACGGTTTGTCCCTGTACGGTTACGGAAGGACTTTTATCTCTTCGCTCCAGCAAACTGGGACCTGAAGATTCGTTGATCGATGCAAACTGCGACAGTTTGATGCGCTGTCCCTGATCGTTTACAAATTCAAGGTTGCGAACGTCTTCAATATTCGACCGGTTAAAACTGTTATAGCGGATGTTAATATCGTATTCATATTCACCTGCCCTGAACTTACCATCGGTATTACCATTGAAGGCTGTTTGCATGGTGGCGCCTACTGTTTGCAGCGACAAACCCAGGCTGGCCATTTTATCCCTGTCTACCTGAACATTGATCTCGGGATTACCGGCTTCAACGGTCAGTTTTGTTTCTGCAGCGCCTTTTATCTTTTTCAGCTCCTCATGTGCAGCATTGGCAAATGCCATTGCACTATCGAGGTCGGGCGCCATCACTACCAATGCCAGGGGCGCATTGTCGGCAGTACCCAGGATACTTACGGGCGTCGTTTTTACTTTGGTGCCAACCAGTTCGTTTTGTAATTCACTTTTTATTTTAGCGGCATACACATAGGAATCATCCGTTCTCTGTTTGCCATCAACCAGCTTTACCCGGATCTCCGACTTGTAAGCTGTTGACTGGCTTCCCGCCATGCCTTCACTTGTTTGTCCCACCGTAGTGATCAGGTCCGTTATTTCCGGCTTTTTGCGCAGGAATTCTTCGGCTTTCCGGGTTACCTGGTTGGTCTGTTCAATGGATGCATCTTTGGGCAATTCCATTTGCACCATGAATTCACCCCTGTCGCTTTTGGCAAAGAACTCACCACCGATAAATCCGCCCGCTAACATATATAAGGAGGCTACAAACAGTACCACTACAATACCCAGCGTAATGCGTTTATGGTTCAGCGACCATTTCAGGATACTGGTGATCCAGTTGGTGAAATTCGTAAGGCCTTTTTCGAAGCCCAGGATAATCCTGCCAAAGATCGATTTCGCAGAAAGATGCTCCAGTTTCCCGAAACGCGAAGACAACCAGGGTACAATGGTAAAGGATGATAACAGTGATAACAGGGTAGCTATAATTACGGTTACACAGAACTGTTTAATGATGTTCGATACCAGGCCGGTGCTCAGCGCAATAGGCAAGAACACCACCACGATTACCATGGTAATGGCGGTAACGGTAAAACCGATCTCCTTGGTGGCATCAAATGCTGCCCGAACGCGGTTCTTACCCATTTCCATATGCCGGTAAATGTTCTCCAACACCACAATGGCGTCGTCGACCAGGATACCTACCACCAGCGAAAGGCCCAGCAAACTCATCAGGTTGAGGGTATAACCCAGCAACGCCATGCCAATGAAGGTAGCGATCAGCGAGGCGGGGATCGACACCATTACGATCAATGAGTTCCGGATGCTGTGCAGGAAAAACAACATCACAAAAGCAACCAGCACCACTGCCAGCAATAAGTCGTGCACTACAGAGTCTGCTGCTTCCAGCGTAAATACGGTGCTGTCGTTCGCAATATCAAGTTGTAAGTTGTTTGTTTTATACTGAGCCTGCAGCTCCGCAATTTTCTTTTTAACGTCTGCTGCAACGGCCACCGCATTGGCATCGCTTTGCTTGATGATCTGTACGGCAATAGAATTCTTTTGGTTAACCCTTGAGATCTTCTCCACTTCTTTTTGTGCATCCTGCACATCAGCAACGTCTGAAAGACGGACTGCAATGCCGTTACGGGAAGTGAGCACCAGGTTGCGCAGTTCTTCTACATTCTTATATTTACCTGACAAACGCACCAGGATGCTTTGCTCACGGGTTTGCACATTACCGGTAGGGAAATCGAGGTTGGAAGCAACGATCATCTGCTGCACCTGGGGAACAGATAAACCGTAACCCTTGAGTTTTTCCGCATCAAGACTTACCTGGATCTCTCTTTCTTCACCACCTACCAGGTTTACCTGGGCCACGCCGTTGATGCGGGAAAGGGATGGACTGATCCGTTTATCGACCAGGTCGTAAAAGGACGCCTCATCCATTTTGGCAGAAGCAGAAAGCGTGAGGATGGGAAGATCGTCGAGTGAAAATTTATTCAGGGAAGGCGGATCCACATCTTCAGGCAGGTCTTTCAAGATCGCATTGATCTTGCGTTGGGCATCGTTCAATGCATAGTCGGCATCGGCGCCACTGTTAAGCTGGATAGTAACCAATGAGATGCTTTCCATTGATTTCGATTCCAGCTTTTTGATGTTTTCCAGGGAGGCTACCGCGTCCTCGATCTTTTTGGTAACGGTATTTTCAATTTCAGCCGGCGATGCACCCGGATATACCGTTGTAATAGTTACCGCATTACTGTCGAACTTCGGGATCAGTTCGTAGCCCAGCAACGTGTAACTGAACAAACCGCCCAGCGTAAGGATCGTAAACAGTACGATCACGAGGGAAGGCCGTTTTATCGATAATTCAGCTAATTTCATCTGTTAATATTTTTATATTGTTGTTCCGGCTTATTGAAGGATGCTTATCTTACTGCCATCAACAAGGTTTATCTGACCGCTGGTAATAACCAGGGCGCCTTCGGTTAACCCATCCAGTATTTCTACATTTTCACCAATTACACGACCGGGTGTAACTGATTTCAGCCGGGCAACGCCATTATCGGCTACAAACACCTGCTTGCTGTTCACACTGCCTACAAAGGCAGTACGGGGTATCATGATAACTGCTGATTGATTCGGGAAATCAAAGATGGCTGTTCCATACATACCGGCTTTCAGTTGATTGGCGGCATTGTTGGTGATCGTGATCTCTACGGGGAAGTTCAAAGCTTCATCGGCTTTGGGCGCAATAAAATTGATCTTGCCTGAAAATGTTTTATCAGGGAACACGCTTGCTTTCACCTTTACCGGTTTGCCGATGGCCAGGTAAGGCACCTGCGCTTCGTTTACCGTTACATTCAGCCTGAGCGTTGATACATTTACAATATCAAGGATCTTGGTGCCGGGTGACACAACACTGCCTGGTTCAATATAGCGTTTGTTTACAATACCATTGATGGTGGCGCGAATGCTGGCATCCCCAAGGTTAATACGCGATTGTTCCAGTTTTGCTTTGGCATTGGCTACATTCAGCTTTGCCTGATCGAGTTGCTGCTGGGTAACACCACCCGTTTTAAAGGCGTTTTCATAGCGGTCGAGGTCGGTAAGGGCAGTCTGATAGTTGGCTTCCGCATTGGTAAGATCAACTGATAACTGATCAACACGAATGGTGGCTACGGTTTGTCCTTTACGTACGTAGCTGCCCTCATCAACCAGCACCTGTACCACCCGGCCAGATTTTTCCGCGGCCAGGCTTAATTCCTGTTCGGGCGCAAAATTCCCATTGGCAATTACGTCCAGGTTTGGAATGGCGCGCGAAACAGTATCTATTCGTACGGATACCGTGGCATTGGTTTGGGCTACGATCTGGGTCTTTTCTTCCGATTTCTTTTTGTTGTTCGAAAGTACTTTGGCTATAGCGCCCAGAGAAACTGCAATGACTACGATTGTAATAATGATCCTGACGATCTTCTTCTTCATTATCTGTTAGTTTAAGAGTGATTTTAAGTTTCCTTGTGCTTTAATGAGTTGGATCTCTGCCAGCCGGTAATCGAGCAAGGCAGCGGTATAATTGTTCTGCGCGGTGGCCAGTGAGTTCTCTGCATCCAGCAGGTCTGTCAGCGGCGCCAATCCCTGCGCATAATTATTTTGTGAGTTGGCATACACTTCTTCGGCCAGCGCTACGTTCTCTTTTTGCGTATTGAGCGTAATGATGCTGTTGCGAAGCTGAGTAGTGGCATTCTGATAACCCAGGTTCAATGATAGCTCGGTGTTCCTGATGTCCTGCTGCAGCTTTTTTATTTCAATATCAGCCTGCCGTACTCTTGAGCGGGTAGCAAATCCGTTAAAGATGGGAATTTTCAGGTTCAGTCCAACGGACGAATAGTCGAACCAGTTAGCCCCTGTTCCAATGGGGAATTTGTTGTTTAATCCCATGTAACCGTAATTACCTGTAAGCGACAAAGAAGGGTAGTAGGCGGCTTTTTTTGCTTCTTTCTGTAATACCAACAGCTCTTCCTGTTTTTTCAGCACCTGGTAATCAGACAGCTTTTTAACATCCGGCGTTTCTGCCAGCACAGCCATGTTCGGTTGTATGCTGTCGAGTGCCGAAGGCGGAACAGCGATGGGTGTTTCAATAGGAATGCCCATATAGAATTTCAACATGTTTTCCTGCAGCTGAACGGCATTCACCAGTTGCTGCTTTTGTGCTTCCAGGTTTGAGAGGTTCACCTTGCTTCTGTCGAGATCGATCTTTTTGGCCAGGCCGTTCTTATGTTGGCCTTCAATGACATTTTTTACCCGGGTGGTAGTAGCTATGTTGCTGTCAACGATCGCCAGTTGCTGGCGTTGCACCAATACCTGGTAGTATTGGGTAGCTACTTTTTCAATGACCTGCTCATCGGTTAATCCGGCTACGAGCTGGTAATATTGTTGCGTGGCCCTGGCCGCTTTTAAACCAGTAAAAACCGATTTGTCGAACAAGGTTTGCGACAGGGACACAGCAGCGTTGCCGTTCCATTTTTGTCCGAACGGGATCAGCAGCGTTTTACCAGGTTGACCCGCCAGGTCGCCCGGTACAGCGCTCAGCTGCAGAATAGGATTGTAGGTGAGGCTGCCATTCGCGTTCACCTGCGGAAGTGCCTGTGACCTGGCTTCGTCGATCCTGTATTGACTGTTCTCTTCATCAAGCCTTGCCTTAACGGCTTCCGATTTGTTCTTCAAAGCATGTTGTAAAGCTTCTTTCAGCGAGAGTGGCGTTGGTTGCGCATTGGCCAGCGACAAAATGCTCACTCCTGCCACCAGCAATACCACACGTTGCACTAATTTTCGAAGCGATGGATTGTGTTTCATTAATTCAGTATTTAGTTGAGCTGTTTCTTATGTAAAGTGGGTTCGTTTATTCCGGTATACAGCGCGCGGTTAGCGAAACTGTATTTTTCCAACTCGTTTTCCAGTTGAGGAATGGCTTCCGGCGCTATGATGCCATACAGGAACATATACATCGCCTGCCTGAATACTTCATCTTTTGAATAATCGTTCACCAGTTCGGCAGCGAATTCAAAATCCTTTTGGATATGCTGTTGTAAAATGGAAACCACCAGTTTCGGATGCAGGCTTCCCCTGAACACGCCTTCCACAATGCCCTGCTCCAATGCCTTTACCAATCTCGATTGAATGGTTTCATTCATGCTGTTCACCAGCCACGAAGATTCTGCCGGGTAATGCTTCTGCAGATCCGTGAAAAATGCCGGGCAGGTCTTTTTACAGAAATCTACATTCACGGCCATGTAGCGGAGCACCCGTTGCAGGTTGTTGACCTCGGCCTGTTCAGCCGCTGCCATCGACTGGTTATAATTGCCGGCCACCTGTCTGCATACCTGCTGCACCAGGTCGTGCCGGGATGTGAAGAACCGGTATAAGGTCTTCTTTGATATGGCCAGCCTTGAGGCAATATCATCCATCGTAAAGAGCTGGATGCCCTGTGTGGTGAATAACCTGAAAGCCGTTTCTAATATGACTAGTTCATTCATCAAATTTTCGACCAATTTGGTTTATTGGTCAAAGGTAATATGACTTTTCGACTAATTTGTATAAATGGTCGAAAATAAATGTTAAAGGACTGTGAAAGCAAGGCCTAAAAGCGTTTTGTTGGAATTGAAAGGCAGAGAGCGGATGGATTTAATTAATTGTAAGCCAAATATTTTGCTGATTACACGACTGAAACTTTGTAAATGTTCATTGTTTCTGCGTTTCCCGGACTGACAGTTAGACCGGATTTTGTATTTTTGAGTAAATCATTAAAATCGACCAGAAATGTCGAATAGTCAAATTGTAAAAGATCCCATCAGAGAGGAAATTTTGAACGGAGCGCGGGAATTGTTCGAGCGGTTTGGGTTTAAAAAGACCACCATGGAAGATATTGCCCGGCAGATAGGCAAGTCGAAAAGCGCTTTATACTATTATTATAAGACAAAGGAAGAGATCTTTGAAGCAGTTATTCTAAATGATATTGAAGCTTCGCAGGCAAAAGTGGCAGATGCGGTAAAAAAGGAATCGTCGGCTCTCAGCAAGTTCCGGGTATTGTTTACCAGCCTGCTGGAGGATGTAAAATATAAAGCCAATAAATTTTCGATTTTTAAAACAGACCTGTACGAGAATCATTTCCTGTTTGAGAATATCGTAAAAAAGCGCGATTCCTATATTGAAGAGCTGATAAAAGATATTCTTATTCTCGGCATCAGTCAGCAGGAAGTAAAAATGATGAACAATGCAGAAATGAGTTTGTGGGCGAAAATGATGAATATAACGTTAAAAGGCACGGCCAATAAGATCTTCCTGGAAGATGAATTTAATTTAACGAACAGCCAACTGGTTTTTATAGCTGATACCTATTTTAATGGAGTAAGGTCATAATTGATAGATCTCAAGAACCAAATCTCAAGAACCAAATCTCAAGAACCAAATAAGAGAACCAAAATCGCAAGAACCAAATAAGAGCAAAATCTCAAGAACCAAACTTTCAAGATCCTACTGCAAGAACCAAATCGCAGGAAGTAAAAAATATTCCAAAGTGTAAGATCCATTCACCAAAAAATAAATCACAAAACCCAAAACGCTTCCCACAACATTTGTTATTGGGATCAGTCTGGATCATGTGATTTATTATTTGTGTTCTTTTTCTGTGTTTTTTATTTGGTTCCTGGAATTTGCATGTTGAGATCTTTAATCAACATCCCACCAAACAGGTTCATAGATCTGCCTGATGCCCGGGAAGTTCACGTTCCTTGTTACCTCGGAACTCGGATACAGTAAACGTGCCGGCAATCTCTCATCTCCTAATGCGGTTGCCAATGATACGGTAAAGAAATCCGGGTAACCGGTACGCCGCCATTCCGTCCATGCTTCAAAACCCTGATTGCCTGTCATGGCCAGCCATTTTTGAATGATGATTGCCCTGATCTGTGCTTCTGTTCCACCACCTGGCCATTGAGCAGCAGGGGCAGAAGCCAGGTATGTATCAACACCATTCACATTATAAGATTCAAAACTCGCTCTTATACCTTGCCTGAATAGGCTGGCAGCAGTTTGGCCTGAAGTTAACCATCCTCTTACAACTGCTTCTGCCTGCAGAAAATAACTTTCAGCGGCCGACATGAATTTTACAGGTGCATTGGCCGACTGGTCATTTCTTCCGTTAGCGCCCACCGCAGCCGATGGTAAACTGAATACGCGGGTGTTGGTTCGGTAAGAGCCTTGTTTGATCCCAATGATAGAATCGATGGTGCCGGCCGTATTTCTATATCTGTCAAAGAAAACATCTGCCCGCGGATCGCGGTTTTGTGTCATGAATTTAGCCACTGTTTCGCTGGCTACCATGTTTTGTACGCGGCTTAAGCCCAGCATTTCCGAGAACAATGGATTCTGGTTACCACCAACGGCACTGTATTCAATTTGTGCATCGTCTTCCAGGAACTCGGCGCCGTTCAGGGTGGCAATGCCGGCGGCGGCTTTTTGCGGCGCCACTTCTGACAATCGTAACAAAGCCCGCAATTTGAAAGTATTGGCAAAGCGTAACCACTGCTCCATATCGCCCTGGAAGATCAGGTCATCTGAACCCGGGTGAACCTCTGCGTCTACGTCTATTAATGAAATAGCACGGTCAACAAACGCAAGTATGCTGTCATATACCTGCTGCTGCGGATTGTAAGCAGGGTTGGTAATAGCCGGGTTAGCCGTTTGCGTTAACGGAACGTCGCCAAATGCATCTGTTGCTAACTGAAATGCATAGGCTTTCATTAAATAGGCAATGGCAGTATATTGATTGGAGGCCGCCTTGCCCTGTGTAAGGTTTAATATTTCCTGTATATCGGCTATCGCATCGGAATACAACATTCTCCAGGGTCTGTCGAAAGAAGTAGTTGTTACCGAGTATTGATCGAGGCTTCTGTATTGCGATGAAGTTGGATTTTGTGTCCAGTACTGGGCCCAGATGCTGCCATGGATCTGGAGTGGATTGCCAAGCGCATGGCCGATGGCGGCCTGCACGGAAGGCAGCAATAACTCAACAGAAGCATTGGATGCCAGGTTGGGGTTATCGTTGGTATCCAAAAACTTTTTACAACCGCTGATGCCGGTCACGATAACCAGTAAAAACAGCAGCCATTTGTATCTTATATGGATAGTTGTCATATCTCAGCTATTTTGTAGGTTAATCAGAAGCTGGCGCTTATGTTAAAGCCAAAATTCCGTTGTGAGGGCTGGGCAGTAAAGTCAAAGCCCTGCAGGTTGGTGGCGCCGGCCGAGTTAATTTCCGGATCAATGTATTTATTCTGTGATGGTGTCCACAACACGAGGTTATTCCCGAATATGCCCACTGTTAGATCGCCCAGGAACGAATTCCTAAGTACACTCTTCGGGATCCTGTAACTCAGGCTCATTTCGCGCAGTTTGACGTAAGAGGCGTCTATTACGTTCCGCCCATAAGGCAGATTGCTGAAGTAATCCTGCGGTAGAAGCCGTGCATCGGTATTGGTCACCAGTTTGTCTGTCTGGTCGTAATACACTGAATTGGGAAATATATAAGGTTCCCGTCCATATTCTATTGTTTCGTACGATGTACCAACAAAAGCCATGATGTCTTTTGTGCGGGAAACGAACTGTCCGCCCTGTTTTGTATCAAAAAGAATATTGAACGTAAATCCTTTGTAGCGGGCAGTGGCGCCCAGGGATGCTAAATAATCCGGGTTGTATGAACCAAAATAAACGGCGCCTGGTGTTTCAAGCGGAATGCCGCTGGAAGGATCCACGATAACTCTTCCCAGGGAATCATGCAGGATATCTACGCCATAGAAAGTTCCGTATGGTTTTCCTTCTGCTGCTACGGCCGACATATCGGCTAATCCACCCAACGATACCTGCGTTACGCCTTCCAGTTCAAGATCAACCACCTTGTTGCGATTGCGGGTGTAGGTACCAAACAGTTCCAGTGAAAATCCTCCCTGGGTTCGTATAGGAGTGCCCCGTAAGCTGATCTCAATACCTTTATTTTCTACAATACCCCCATTGATCACCATACTGGTAAATCCAGATGCTTCTGATATAGGAATGGTAAGTATCTGGTCTTTTGATCTGTTCTGGTAATAAGAGAAATCAAGGTACAACCGGTTGTTCCATAAATTGAGTTCGGCGCCCACTTCATAGGCTGTGGTGATCTCGGGTTTCAGGTTGGGATTTCCGATCCGTCCGAACCTGGTGATACCGGGTATCCCGTTGAAAGGAAATGTTGTGCTTCCGAAATTTCCTTCGATCTCGGGCCTTGCGAAATAATTGTTGAGCAGGAACGGGCTGGCATCGTTACCCACCTGTGCTACACTGGCGCGTATTTTACCATAGTTCAGCGCATCAGCTAATGGCCCGTCTTTCATCAATTCTGTAAACACAAAAGAGGCACTGGCACTTGGGTAAAAGAAAGACCTGTTATCTTCCGGCAGGGTAGATGACCAGTCGTTACGGGCTGTAAGGTCGAGGAAAAGCATTTCCCGGAAACCCATCGTCAATTGCGCATATAAACCCATTAACCGCCGGCGGCTGAATTCATTGAAGTTATATACGGGCCCATTGCTGTTATCCAGATTGTACCATCCGGGTACTATAAGTCCGAATGATTCATTGGTGCTGGCATCCAGGATAGAAGACACCCTTTGCCGGATATTGTGTCCCAGCATTAAACTTCCGGTGAAATCATCGCCAACATTTTTCTTGGCGGTGATCATAAGGTCATGCACGATTTCACTGATATTGAAATTATTTTCCCGGTACTGGCCTACTTCCGATTGAACATTTGAGCGGGAGTAGTTGCCGGTTGTTTCATCTGCCGGGTAATAAGTGAATTTAGGATACATGAACCTTCTGCGGTCTGAGTATACATCGGCGCCCACTCTTTCAACGATACTGAGCCATTTAAACGGCTCGTACGTGATCGTGAAGTTTCCGATGATACGGTCCAGTTCATTTTCATTTTTATAGTTCTGTAAAATATAATATGGACTTACCGTATAACCTCCGTAAAAGCCATAAACCTGCTCACCGCGTTCGTTCAGGAATCCGTAACCATAATAAGGATTGTTCAGATCGCCCATTTTATCAATCGGGATATCACGTGGTGTTTGCATCACGTTGTCATAAACAGATCCTGGGCCCTGTCCGCCCTGTACGAGGTTACTGTTCAGCCTGCTGTAGTTGACACCAATGCTGGCAGAGAACTTATTATTGAAATGGGCAGTACCATTGAACCGGGCGTTGTACCTGTTATAATTGTCCTTTTTTGTAGGCATGATACCATCGGAGTTCAGGCTGTTGAGCGATAAATAGAAAGTTGTTTTTTCGCCCGACCCTGCGAATGATACTGTGTTACTGATCATTCTTCCGGTCTCAAAGAACTTCCTTATGTTGTCTTCCTGTGCCGAATACGGTTTTTGTTGCCGTACGCCATTGATCTCCTGTCCCCATTCCTGCATTTCGCCGGTAAAAGGAGGTCCCCAGCTCCAGTTCTCTATCGGGTCAAGATAATACTCCAGCGTATTGTCTGGATTTATATCAACGGCATAGCCCTGGCCAAAACTGTTCTGGAACCTGGGCAGTCGCAGGATGTTTGAAAAAGTGGTTGTTGAACTTACTGTTACTTCCGTTTTCTGGCCTCTTCTTCCAGATTTGGTGGTAATTACCACTGCTCCATTGGAGGCTCTGGAACCATACAGTGCCGCCGCTGTGGGACCCTTTAATACGGTGATGGATTCTATATCCTCGGGGTTGATATCATTTCCGCGGTTACCGAAGTTGACGGTGCTTCTGGGGTCAACAACCCCGCTGTTTTGCGTAGTGCGTACATCGCTTCCGCCGAGAAAGTCGGAGTTATCGATAGGGATACCATCTATTACCATGAGGGCCTGGTTGTTGCCCGTGATTGAGGATCCGCCTCGCAATACGATGCGGGATGAACTGTTGGGAGCGCCGGCTGTGCTGGTAATATTTACACCGGCAACCTTTCCCTGTAAAGCGTTTAACGGACTGGTGTTCCGCCCTGTCAGCAGTTCTTCACTTCTTACCACCGGGGCTGAATATCCCAGTGATCTTTTGTCGCGCCGGATGGCGTTGGCTGTAACGATCGTTTCAACGAGTGTACCGGCTTCTACCTGTAAGGTAACGTCAATGACATTGCGGTTCCTTACCGGCACTTCCATCGTTTGATAACCTACAAAGCTGAAAACAAGTGTTGCATTGCTTTCAACATTGGCGAAGTTGTACTGTCCGCTTGCATCTGTTGAGGTGCCCGTGTTGGTACCTTTGATTGTAACAGATACACCTTCAAGTGGTTGCTGATCGTTTGAGGAAGTTACTCTTCCGCTTACCGGAATAAATCTTTTCTCTGGTTCCCCGGTTGCATCGGCAGACGGGGGTAGTGATAGAAAGAGAAGGAGGGAAAGGATGGAGCAATAGAGAATCCTGTTTTGGTTGAGATCAATTTTTATCATAGCCGTCAGTTTAAAAAGTGCACAAAATGATCTGTTTGGGCAAGGATATCCCCTGATATAAATGTCTTAGCTAAGCTTGTAAGCCTTCACAGAAATAACTTTTGAATTGCTGAAAATTTCATGCCCAGTCATGCCAAATATTCGTGATGTGTATGATGTTTCTGCAGGGCGAGTTAAAAATTATAAAATAGAACGAATTAAAAGATTAACAGTTATAACCTGGAAGTTCAACGAATGGCTATGGATTTATGACCATGGTCATAAAAAAAAGCCGTATCGGGAAGTGATACAGCTTTTTACTAAATCATCAATTTTTATATATCGATCAATATTGAACCGATTAGTTATTGTGGTTACGTTAGGTGACTATGCCTGTTCTAATACCGGTTCCTTCCGAAGATAGCGCCCCTGATAAGTGCTATGATCAATGTAAATACCGCCGATCCTACCACGGCCCAAATTATGGGAAAAGTTTTTCCACCTACTTTTATGGCAAATATTTCGGGTAAGCCGAATTTACCGGCGATCCATAGTCCGATCCAGGCGCCGATAAAACCAACAACGATCGATACCAAACAGCCGCCCAGGTCGTAGCCCGCCAGGGACTGACCAACCGCCCCGCAAATGGCTGCAATAACCAGTAGGATCAATAACTCTGTGAGTGTCATAGTGTAAAGTTTATTCAATGTTTGAATAAGCAATTTGAGTGCCGCATTGATGTACCAACAACTGGAACGCCATTTTTATGTACTTCCATAAAGGAAGACGTATTGAGCCCCGTCAACAGGAAACGGGCGCCATTGAAACAGGAAGGAGGTAAGTATGTGGACTTTAACGGCTGATAAAGACTGGGCCCATCTGCATGACCGGTTCGACTGGGTTCGGGATATGGATGCTGTTCCCCAGGACCCGGCATATCATGCAGAAGGTAACGTGGCTATCCATACGCAGATGGTCATGGAAGCACTGCAACAACTGGAAGGGTTCAAACAACTTTCGCCGCAGCAAAAGGAGATCCTATGGGCGGCCGCTCTCTTGCACGATGTGGAGAAACGGTCGACCACCGTACACGAAGCCGATGGCCGGATAACATCGAAGGGCCATTCGAAAAAAGGCGCCATGACCACGCGGCGGATCTTATATGCCGAAGAACCTGCGCCATTCGCCATTCGCGAACAGATCGTACAACTGGTGCGGCTGCATGGTCAGCCCATTTGGGCTATGGAAAAGCGAGACCCAATATGGACCGTCATCGAATCCAGTTTGATGATTGATACTAAGTTGCTCGCCCTGCTGGCAAGAGCAGATGCATTGGGAAGGATCAGTCCCGACCAGGCTGATCTCTTATATCGCATCGGGTTGTTTGAAACTTTGTGCCAGGAGCAGGATTGTTGGGGCAAACCCAGGGAATTTAAAACACCCAATGCCCGGTTTAAATACTTTCAAAATCCGAAGAACGGGCCCGATTTTGTTCCCTTTGATGATTTTGGCCCAACAGTGATCCTGATGAGTGGTTTGCCGGGCGCCGGCAAGGATACTTATGTTCAACAGCATTATAAAGACTGGCCAGCCATAAACCTGGACCATATACGAAGGGAGCATAAAATTACGGCCACCGACAAAAGCGGCAATGGCAGGGCAGTGCAACTGGCCAAGGAAAAAGCGCGTGAGTGCTTGCGCAAAAAGCAGGGCTTTGTTTGGAATGCCACGAACATCACCCGGCAGATGCGCAGCCAGTTGATAGAACTGTTCATTACATATAAGGCCTATGTTAAAATAGTGTATGTGGAAGTGCCTTATCAAAAGTTACATGGACAGAACAAAGGCCGCGAGGCGGTTGTGCCGGACAGGGCTGTGGACAAGTTGGTGTCGAAACTGGAAGTGCCGGCACCCTGGGAAGCGCATGAGGTCATCTATCACGTTACAGATTGAGATAAAGCAGAACGGCCTCAATGAGGCCGTTCTTTTTTCTTTTTAAATCTCCGCTTGTTGTTCCGGAAGAAAGTCAGTTCCATCTGGCCGGCGAACCCGTTCAATCACAAAAAAGTATTTAATATAATGATAAGGAACCCACAGATCGGTAAAACCAGGTGCAGGGTTATAGCTATGCAGGCAAACCATATCGGCATCGGAATCTTCGGCTGTTGTTTTGATAGCGCAGGGGCTTTTCAATAAGCAATATTGTTCACCCTTATAATCAATAATAAAGACCATCGGGCGGTGCAGGGGAATATCAGTTATGGTATTGATCGACAGCAGTCGGCCCAGTACCAGGCTGCCGCCGGGAATTGACCTGGCCGTACCATCGGTCATGCTATTGCCCTGGTTGGGAAACCAATAGTATTGTTCGCCTGCCAGCTTTCCAGGCGTATCGATATAATACTTCGGTTTACCCAGTGCTTTTTTTAACGCCTCATCCTCATTATTATTTGTCATGTGATCCATACAGTGCCGCTTGGATGATAAAGTTACATTATAAGCGGTTGTTGGCTGTTAATCCGGTTAATCATTGGCCGCAAATGCTGGTTCTGGTTTTTTATGGGATTTCCATTGCTTTTCGTAGCATGCGTCATCCTTCTTTCTTTGCCCGTGCGCAGGAAAGAAGATGAGGACCATTTCAGGGTACACTGATTTTTTATAGCAGCATCAGTAAGCTCAATGGCCGGATAAAAAAGCCTTCCCATAAAAATGGGAAGGCTTCGTTATATTGAGAATTTATTACTTAAACAAATTCACTGTAGCACCCACCTCATAGCTGCCGTCGACATGTGATCTTATGCCACCGGTTTGCGTGGTGTACATCAACTGGATAACAGCTGTCTTTTTAATGTTGACACCAATGCCGGCGGTAAAGCTTTTTGAAGTATGATACATTGCCATAACGTTGGCTACATCATCCAGGAAAGAAACATTCACACCTGCGTCGATAATGTCATCAAATCCTCTGATGTTCCGGTAAGCGACCTTTGGTTCAATGGTGCTTACAGCGCCTTCATTTTTGAATTTATAAGAAGCCGCCGAATATACCAGCGTACCTCCGTTGATACCGCGGTTAATGCCTGTGAACATCGCCCTGATATTCGGTAAAGCCGCCTGCACATTCCAGTGCTCATCAGTATAAGCCATACCAAAATCACCTTCAAAATAGTTATCACGTGCATTGTACGCCAGCAAGGCGGGGTCGTTGATGTCACCATCTATCTTGCTCATATCAATGCGTTGAAAGTTAAAAGAAAGCGACATCCCGAAATGCAGGAACTGGTTGCGGGTGCTGCTCAACGGCATGTGATAGGCGTAGGATAAAGCCAGGCGGGTACGGTTTATCAATCCGGCCACATCGCTCATCACATTCAAACCTGCACCGCCCCTGTTACCGGTGTTCACATCTGCAGAAAAGAAAGTGGTTACCGGAGCGCCATCGATGCTGTTCTGCCACTGACGGCGATGCGCCGCATTCAGGTGTAAGCCCGAATCGATGCCTGCCATGGCGGCGTTGCCCAGGTATTGGTTCTGGAAGAACATAGTGCCGGAAGGGTTCAGCAGGCCTGTTGCATTGCTCGGCGACTGGGCAATGGTTTTCTGCACAAACACGCCGCCTGATAACAGGCAGCATACTGCTATCGCCCGAAGCTGTTTGATATATCTTGACTTTATTGTTGTGCGCATGATCGTAATAATTTAATGTTTATCAATTTGCTTTCAGGATGATGGTAATATACCCTTTGGCGGTTTTGGCGCCACCGGAAATACTCAGGAAATAATAGTAAGTGCCCTCAGCCAATGGATGACCGTTCACTTTTCCATCCCAGGTGTTGTTATAATTCCGTTGACTATATACCAGTCGTCCTGCCCGGTCGAAGATCTTCAATTCATTATCGGGATAGCTATCGATATTGCGGATCACCCATCTGTCGTTTCTGCCGTCGCCATTCGGCGTAAGCACGTTGGTAGCGTCTACTTTAAAGTCCTCAATGACCGACAGATTGAAACCAGCCGAGTTGCTGCAACCTTCCACACTGGTAGCCGTTACCCGGTAGGTAGTGTTGGCCTGTGGCCGTACTTCCGCCGTAGCAGTTTGTTGTCCACTGATAATGCTGCTGTTGGCTTCCCAGTTAAACGTAGCGCCGCCGGTAGCGGTGAGGTGTGCGATATCACCTTTTGATACGCTGTTGCCTTTATCGCTGGTAATGGTGATCACCGGCAGCGGATTTACCGTAATAGTGAAGCTGCGCTGGTAAGTGTCCACCCCGCCATTGGCTGTGCCGCCATTGTCTTTAATGGTAACGGTAATGGTCGCTGTACCGGAAGTCACATTGTTCTTCAGGCGGTAGTTGATCAGGCCTGCATTGTTTATGGTGAGCACATCAAAGTAAGCCTGGTTGCTGGCAATGCTCAACGCATAGGTTTGTGCAGGCTCTGTGGCCGAAGCGCCGGTTACCTGGATGGTATGGGCATCGGTAGTGGCACAAATACTTACATTGCCAATGGCATCAAGCACGGGTGCTTTGTTGATCGGTGTCACGGTGATGGCAACTGGTGTCGCCACACTGGTATTAAGGCCATCGCTTACAGTTACCATTACTGAGACCGTATTGCCCACGTTATTGTTGAGGGTCGTTCCGTTCTGTACAGTGATATTACCGTTGGCATCGATGGCAAAAGCGCCGCCTGATCCATCGGAAGTGATGGTCCAGTTCTGTAAAGTGCCTGCTGCTTCTGTAGCCATTACTTTACCTACCTGTGTACCAGCTGCACTGTTCTGCAAAATGGAGAAGTTTTGTGCAGCGGTGATCACCGGTGCGGTGGCATCGTAAGTAACGGTAAGGCTGTTGGAAACCTGGTTGCTGTTATTAACAATGTTCTGCGCTACGCCGGCAGGAAGTTGTATGGTCACCGCGCCGTCAGCAGCTGGTATTATTTCAACGGCATACGTAACGTTATCGGTAGTTGTAAGCGTGCCGGCAGTACCATTATTAACAGTAAAGTCGCCGGCGGTTAACCCGGTTACAGCTTCATCAAAAACAACCGTTACGGTAAACGGTGCATTTACCCGGGCTGCGGCGGTAGTTGACAACGTTACCGTCGGATGTCCGGTATGTACGAATACATTGGATGTATTGCCGGGATTTTGCAGGGTGAGAACGGCTGTGTTATCAGACAGATCGCGAACGGTTGCGCCATTCATTTGCAGACTCGCTGTAAGTGAAATGCCATCCAGGTCCATCTCGCCGTTCTGTATGGTATAGGAGAATGACAGGGCATTCGTATTATCACCGCTGATATAGGCCGCCTGCACGGTGGTGCTGCCAATTACAACCGGCAGGGAAAGTTGTGGTCCGGAAACCCGCACAGTCTCATTGAAGTTCACCGTGAAATTCAGTAATTGCCCTTGTTTGTAATAACCGTTAACAGGTACAGTTACCGAAGTGATCACTGGCGGGTTTGGATCGTAATAATATGATATATTATTGGAAGCCGTGTTCCCGGTATTGGCATTATTTACAGCAGCATTGGCTGGCACCCTGATAGTTACCCCGCCTTCTATGCCTGGTGTTACCAATACAGTATAGGTAACATTATCGGTTGTTTGCAGGTTGCTGGCGGTTCCGTTGGTGAGCGTAATGTCACTCAGGTCGAAACCGGTTACCGCTTCGCTGAAGGTAATGGTTGCCGTCCATGGTGCGGTTAAGGAAACTGCGCCTCCAACTGTTACTGATGGAGTACCTGTGTTGATAATTACTGCACTGGTATTGCCAACATTGTTCAGTGTTGTATTGGCATTGTTGGTAGCGCCATCCCTGATGGTGCTGCCATTCAGGCGAAGGGCTGTCACTTCAATGCCATTGGCATCCATGTCGCCGGGCTGCACCGTGTATCGGAATGTCAGGGAAGCAGTGGTATTACCAACCAGCGCTGCCTGCACCGAACCGCTGGTTAAAGCAAGCTCAAGCGCCGGAGCTCCTCCACCAACGATAATATTTTCGCTGAAAGCAACGACAAATGTCAGCTGGTCACCTGCTTTATAAAAACCGTTAGCGGGCACAGTGACGCCCGTGATCACCGGTACGGTGATATCATATACATAGGTGAATGGACTTGATGCTGAATTCCCATTGCCACCCACATTCTGGGCTCCGTTCGCCGGTACCTGGATGGTTACCTGACCTTCTGATACCGGTGTTACGGTTACAGTATAAGTGCTTGCATTGACAGCACTGAAGTTGCTAAGACTGGCATTGGTCGCTGTAATATCAGCAGTTGTAAACCCGGTCACATTTTCGCTGAACGTAATGGTAGCTGTCCATGGTGCGTTCAAAGCCGGTGTGCCTGATATAGCCACCGTTGGTATGGCTGTATTGACAAACACGTTATTGGTTGGGCCAACGTTGTTCAGGGTAAGGTTGGCGTTGTTGCCGGCTGCATCCCGGATCACGCTGCCATTCGCAATAACATTACTTGCAGCTACCGCAATGCCATCCATATCCTGGTCGCCATTCATAACAGTATAGCGGAAGCTGATGGTGTTTGATGTAGCGCTATAGTAAGTAGCATTTACGGTAGTGGCGCCAATGGTTATGGGCAGGTAGGGTGATCCACCCGCTGTATTCAATGTAACCGGCCCGTCAAAGTTCACTGCAAATGTCAATACATCTCCGGCTTTATAATAGCCATTAACTGGTGGGTCTACCGACGTGATCACAGGTGCGGTAGCATCATAGGCAATTGAGAGTGCGTTGGATGCACTATTGCCATTGTTGCCTACATTGACTGCTGCGTTGGCAGGCACACTTATATTGTAAGTCCTGTCGCCTGTAGGCGTTATCAGTGCTGTGTAGCTGATATTATCACTTGTTTGCAGGTTGCTGACAGTAGCCTGTAGTACATTTATATCAGCCACTGTAAATCCTGTTACACTTTCGCTAAAGGTAATTGTAATTGTAAACGGTGCATTCACGAGGGCAGGGGCCGTTGTTGACAACGTTACCGTAGGAATGACCGTATTCACAAATATGTTATTGGTAGGGCTTACACTGTTCAGGGTGGTATTGCCATTATTACCCAGTGCATCTGTAAGGGTGCCGCCATTTAATTGCAGACTGGCTCCCAGTTGAATGCCATTCATATCGTTATCCCCTGGCTGTACAGTATAGGCAAATGCCAGCATGGTGCTTCCTGAACCAGCAGTGTAAGCAGCCTGTACGGTAGTTGAGCCGATAATTACGGGCAGCGACGGTGTACCGGTCACTGTGGTATTTTCATTAAAGCCAACTGTAAAAGATAGTACTTCACCCGCTTTGTAATAGCGATTCGCCGGAACGTTCACGGAAGTTACCGCAGGCCCCGTAGCATCGATCATCCAGGTATAGGATGCGGGCGCCCCGGTATTTCCTGCGCCATCTGTTGCCCGTACGCTGAAGGTATGGCTGCCATTAGCCAACCCTGTCAAGGTCAGCGGACTGGCCACGGGCGCAAAGACGCCGCCATCAAGGCTGCCCTGGAAGGTAGAACCCGGTTCTGAGGCGTCAAATGTGAACGTAGCTGAATTGCTGGTGGAAGGATTGGCTGGGGTTGTTAACAAAGTTGTGGCAGGTGCTGTGAGATCTAGTATGATCTGATCTGAAAAAACCGCTACGTTACCAGCCTGGTCTCTCAACTGCATGTTCACCGTTCTGGCGCCCTCGCTGGCGGTGAGTGTCCAGTTCTTGGTAGCGGCCAGGTTCTCATAAACACTGTAAGCGCCACCGTCATTGTTAAACTGCATTTGCAGCGCCGCATTATCATTACCGGTAACAGTCAATACTACATTGGCATTGTTGGTAGCTGTTGCACCGTTGTTGATGGAAATACTTCCGGTAGGTGCTGTTTTATCGATCGTATAAACCTGTCCGGTGGTGAAAGGAACATTGGTTACTGCAGGGCTTATGCCTGTACCGTTCACGTCCAGCCGTATGGTGCCATCACCGGTGCCTGTGTTCACCGTTACTGTATACGTGTTACCGCTGCCGCTTACACTGGTTATGCCGGCGCCGGTTACCCCGGCTGTCGTTAATCCGAATGAGCTGGCCGTTACATTAGCGGCCGATCCGCTGAAGGTAACAGTATATTGTACAGAAGTGGCATTGGAGTGAGTACCACCGGTTCGGTTGACACTGGAAACGGTAATTCCGGGCGGTGATAATTTTACGACTCTTCCATTTCCCGGTGCCGCCGCATCGCCAACAAATATTTCACCGGCGTTGCTGATCGCCAAACCCCAGCCATACGCGTAGTTTGCACTCGATAGTCCGGCATAGATCTCTGTTCCGGCTGCTGCCAGGTCGGTATATCTCATCACCCGTGACTGAGTACTGCTTACCACTTCAACCGTATAGAAGTTATTACTGGCATCCTTCGTTAATGTGGTTATCTTTTTATTCGTTGCCAGCACGGAGGAAGAATAACCAGGAGCGGTCAATTTGATCAGCCGCCCATTTGTAAAGAAATCTGTTATATAAATACTGTTATCCTGGTCAGTTACAATACCCCAGGGATAACTGTCTTCAACGACTGGTCCGCCGGTTGGTGGCACCGGTAAGCCATTATAAATGACTGTTCCAGCACTGTTTTCAGCGCCTGCGGGATAACGAACCAACTGGTAGCTGTTGGTGCTGCTATTGTATTCCATCGAAAGCAGGTTGTTGTTATTGTCTACCGCAAGTGCTGTATAAAAGTTCCCGCTTTGTATTACAGATGGAGTATAGGCCGGAGCTGTAAGTTTTACGATGCTCCAATTACCACTAACCGTTTTCACGAACACATCGCCATTGGCATTTACAGTTAGTCCATAGGGAATAGACGGGCCATTTGTAGAAAAGGTATAAATGACGGCGGGTGTTCCCGTACCATTTGTATACTTTACTACCTCATAATAATTCTGGGATGCATTATACCGGGTCACGAATACGTTATTGCCGTTGTCCCTGGCAACCCCGTAACAATAGTTGCCTGTTTCAAGGTTTGTGGCCGAATACTGCGCCCTGCTTTGCAATGTGCAAAACAACAGACCCAGTAACAGCATGTAAATTTGCTTCATGGTGTTTGGTTAATAACAGAGAAAGGGGTTTTGCCAGCCTGAATCGCTTTCCCGATGTATGATTTCGAATTCCTGTGCATCGAAGCGCATTCCTTTTCCCTGGTCAAGAATAAGTTTGTGTATTTTATTTCCGGTTGTTGTAAGCTTGAGAATATTGGTGGTAGGTAAAGCAAAGCCTGATCTTGGAAAGAAATTCTTTTCACCTCTGGGGCCATTGATAATTCCGTCGCGCAATTGTTGCTTGACCGTATCCCAATCCCTTTTCAGGGCATGGGGTAATACTTCTTTCCATACCAGTCCGGCCTCATAGCCCATTAAAGCATAGATATTGGCGGGTTGTTTGGCCAGGGCTTCAAATCTTTTTACAAAAACCTGGTTGGGTTTATGTTCTGCTTCCCGTATCCATTGCTGGGCAGTGTAAATTTCGAGATCAATGTGTTTAATATCGGCGAGAATGTCGTCGTAAGCCATCGTTTCCTGTACCAGTAGCGGGATCTTCTTATGAAAACCGCTGCTGATCCATTTTTTAAGGAAAACAGTACCGCGATCACCACTGAAGATTGCGTGTACGTATGGCGGTGGGTCTTTTGCCAGGCGGTCGAAAAAGCCGCCCAGCTCCATGCGGTTGTGGTTGTTGGGATCGTAGGGGATCACCGATAATTGCAGCTGGGTGCCGCCGGCGGCGGCTACGCCCTGCTGAAAAGTGCTGTGCAAATGATAACCGGCCTCATATACGGGCATGATCATGTGACCGCCGCTGCCATAGGTTTTCTGGGCCCAGTATCCCAATGCATATTGCGACTGCCAAAGCTGGTGCGACGCGTAAAAGATATCCTGATGTAAATGCGGAAAATAGGGCACGTGTTCGCCCATATCGAAAAAGAAAGCAGGTTTTGTTTCCCGGTTGATCAGGGGAGTAATGTCGGGGATGGCTTTATAACTAACCAGCCCCGACAATACATCTACCCGGTTAAAGAAAAGCAGTTTGCGGGCTGCCGTTTCCGTATCGCGCGCACTTCCCAGGTTGGTATATTCCTGCGTGAACTGAATGGTGCGTTGTCGCACGGGATCGAGCTCCATACCCAGTAACCAGCCTGTGACCAGGTGTTGTGAGAAATAGGGGTAGGTGCCTGAATAAGGCGTCAGGAAGCCAACGGTTAGGGGTGCGGTCATGTGCGCTTTATAATGATAGTGCTTTTAAAAAGCAATTATTAGTTTCTGCTTGGGTAAATACCTTCAATGGCAATGATATAATTCATGCCTAAATAAGGCTGCATTATTGAAAATGGCTGGCTGCTGCCTGAAATACTTGTTGTTGTTGTTCCGCTCACCTGGCTGGCTGCCAAAGTCGCCGTGTTGTCCTGAAGGGCATAACCGTTAACATTGGTTGCAGTGGGACCTGCGCCTATTGTGGGCAGTTTTGCCGGAACCAGGTTGCTGCCGGGCGTGTTCGTGGTAGCAGCAGCGGTACTGGCCGATTGCGCCACCGTTAAACCGGTGCCACTCACTGAATGGTTATGCGCAGGCATATTCACATTCAGCAGGGTGGTTAGCGGCGACCCGGCCATTTCGCCCAAATTGTAATTAGGTAAACCGGGGCCCTGTCCGGTACCGATAGGAGTGCGGCCGCGGAGATCCGGCAATGCAAATGTGGTTTGGCCATTGCCGCCAAAGGTTGTTCCCAATAATGAGAACAGTGCGGTATTCTGTGCTATTGACAGGATCTGGCCCATGCAAAAGGCCCAGCTTCTCGGCGCAAAGTTTCCGCCAAACAAGATTATACTCGCTAAAAAGGGTTGATCCATATTTTTTTCAATTTAATAGTTTATAAATAGCGTGATCGTTATTGCTGAATTCCGGGTGGTGCCGCTGTACCTGCGAAAAGCAAAACCTTCAGCGGATGGAGCCTTCAGCTTCTATGTTTATATAAAGAAGTTCGGGAATTCAATACTGGCGCCGCCTTGTTGGGCAGACTGATCTGCCAGCATACCTATCACACTGTTCGTAGCAGCTATACACACCGGTATATTACCGGCCACCGGTTGTTGCACGGTTTTTACAAAATCATGCAGCGCCATGGCTACGGCTTCATGAGCAGGTGATTGCCTGTAACGGCCTGTTTGGTTATTTGCAGGAAGATTGTCATTTAAACGAATACTGGCAGTTGCACCTGTAAGTTGAACTGTTTTCGAAATATCCAACCAGCTGCCGCCAGTAGCCTGTAACCGGAAACCGGTTGAAAAAGGCTGATCAATATTGGAAGTTGATTGCAGATAAACAGTTTGCCGGTTGCCGGTGCTCAGGCGGATCGTGCTCACGAGTCCCCGGGTAACAAACAGGCTGGTTTTGCCGGTTTTGGCGTTTGACTTTGCGATCACATAATCCTGCTGTTGCTGTTGTAAACGCAGCGATATGTATGGATTGTTCGCCGAAATGCCCAGTAATTGGGCCGTAGCTGCTGCGGGATACACGGCGTATGGCAGGTTGCTGTTACCGGTGGTTTTATGCAGCGTTGTATAAGCGGCGCCCGCCTGGATCGATTGCAGTTCGCCTAATTGTCCGGTTGTCACCATTTGCTGAATGGCCTGCAGGTCGCGGCGGCAGCTTAATTCATCGAGCGTAACATACTGTTTTGCGGTCTTCCGGCTTATGTTCACGATGTCCCGGTGCTCATCCACCGTACTGCCCATGATGGGCCCACAGGCTACATGTTTACCAGCCAGTAAAGCGGCTTTCGCTATTTCGTAATGCGTATGCCACGGGGTAGCTATGATCACAGCGTCGATATCATTGCGGGATAGCAGGGTGTGGTAATTGTTGCCTGCTTCGTTGACGGGGGCGGGCAGTGAAACGCCTGCTTTCTTAAACAATTGTTTCGCTTCCTGCCATGCGCTGGTATCTGGTTCGCAGATGGCCGCTACTTCAATGTCTTTGTGCAGCAACGCTGCTTCGAGGTATAAACGGCCCCAGCTACCTGTTCCAATGATCGCTATGCGCAAACGGGAACCGGTTGATGCGGTTAACCAGGATGGAAATAATGTAATGGCAGGAGCCAGCAGGGCAGCATTTTTAATAAACCTTCTGCGGGCAGTAGTTGTTGGTTTAGGGGTTTTCACGAGTCAGGTTTCGTAATTAATGCTGCAAAGATATATGTTATTTTATACTGGCATATTAAATTACCCATATGAGTGGGAGTGTCATATTGACGGTAATTTTAATGTAGGCTGAGTTTCAATAATCCACACTATCATAAAATTCCAAATCCCAAATATCAAGAACCAAATAAATCCCAAATCACAAGGCTATTGAGAGTTTGAGATTTATTTTCTTGTTTGGTTCTTATGATTTGGTTCTTGTGATTTCTTATTTGGATCTTGAGATTTGGTTCTTGTGATTTCTTATTTGGATCTTGAGATTTGGTTCTTGTGATTTCTTATTTGGATCTTGACATTTGGTTCTTATGATTTCTTATTTGGATCTTGAGATTTGGTTCTTGTGATTTCTTATTTGGATCTTGAGATTTGGTTCTTGTGATTTCTTATTTAGATCGCTTTCATATTGAAGGGCAGCTTTCTGATCCGTTTACCGGTAAGATCGAATATCGCATTACATAAAGCGGGGGCAAAAGGCGGCAGCCCGGGTTCACCAACACCGCCTGGCTTTTCTTCATTCTCCATAATATAAACCTCGATGTCGGGTACATCGCTTATCCTTGGCATTTGGTATTGATGAAAATTGGTTTCCACCGCTTTGCCATCAGTAAAATGGGTTTCATGGGTGGTGGCTGCGCCGAGGGCCATTACAATACTGCCTTCCACCTGCGCCCTGATGATATCGGGGTTCACATACCACCCGCAATCCATGACGGCTACAATACGGTCGATCTTTAATTTTCCATCGGCCTGGCGCGAGACCTTCACCGCTTCGCCCACAATACTTTTAAAACATTCTGTGATGGCAACGCCCCAGCCTGCATTTTTTTCCCGCGATTTCCAGCCTGTTTTTTCTTCCAGGGTATCTATCAGGGCTGCATAGCGTTCTTCGCGCAGGTGCTGCCGCCGGAAATCGAGCGGGTCTTTTTCTGCGGCATGCGCCAGTTCATCCATAAAGCTTTCGTATGCAAATCCGTTGGTAGATGAATACACCGAACGCCACCACATTACCGGGATCGGCGATTCGGTGGGAATATCGGCAAAGCTGTAGTGATCGATGCCATTGATAAAAGCTTCTGGCAGTCCTTCCGTAGTGCTGCCGTTAAAGTTTGTTTTATCGGCATGCGGCCACTGGTGGTCCATATTTTGTGCGGCCATTTTCGTTTGAAAAGCAGCAATGCGTCCACTGTTCAGTCCGGCTTTGCATTCATATACCGCGCCGGGACGAAAAGGTCCCTGTGTCATATCATCCTCGCGCGTCCAGACAACCTGTACAGGGGCTTTTATTTCTTTTGAGATCAATGCAGCTTCCGCAGTATAATCGGTAAATGCTTTTCTGCCAAAACCACCGCCTAAAAATGTCATGTGAACAGTAATGTTTTCCATGGGTAACTTCAACCGTTCCGCCAGGTCGCGTTGGATCCAGTCGGGGCCCTGAATGGGGCCGTAGATAGTAACCTTGTCGCCTTTCACATCGGCTATACAATTCAGTGGCTCCATACAGGCATGCGCTTCGTACGGTGTTTCATATACGGCTTCCAGCTTCTTTTGCGCTTTGTTAAAGGCGGCCTCAAAATTGCCGCCGGTGCGTTGCGACAAACCAGGCTTCTTCAGGTCTTCTTTCATGCGGGTGTACAAACCGGCAGTATCCAGGTGTTCAAAACCCGCAGTATCCCATTCTACTTTCAGCGCTTTGCGTGCCTGCATGGCGGCCCAGGTATTGTCCGCAACAATGGCTATACCTTCCCTTATGGTGTCAAATACCGGCATTTGAACTTTGATAACATGTTTCACTCCGGGCATAGATTTCACGGCACTGTCGTCGTAGCTTTTTACTTTTCCCAGGAAGTGCGGACTGCGTTCTACCACGGCATACAACATACCCGGTAATTTTTTGTCGAGCCCGAATGTGGCCTTGCCATTTATTTTGTCAGGATTATCCTGGCGCGGTAATGGCTTGCCAATGATCGTATAGTTTTTTCTTTCTTTGAGCGCAACCTGTTTGGGCGGCGTGAGTTTTGCGGCTTCTTCTACCAGTTCGCCATAACCGAGCTTTTTATTACTGGGCCGATGGATCACCTCGGCTTTCAACGCATAACATTCTTCTTTTGGCACGCCCCATTTTTTTGCGGCGGCTTGGATCAACATTTCACGGGCCGTGGCGCCGGTCCTGAGCAAATGTTTATATGCGCCGCGTACAGTAGAGCTGCCCCCGGTGATCTGGTTGCCATATTTGCTTTGATGGCCGGGCGCAAAGGCGATCTCTACATCGTCGAGCGACACTTCCAACTCTTCTGCTATCATTTGCGGAACAGCCTGGAAAGAACCCTGGCCCATTTCTGAACGATGGTTCAGGATAAATACCTTGCCGGTCTTATCAATAGAAATAAATGCATTCAGCGGAATGCCGAGGCCTTCGGCTGTTTCAGCAGTGATGATCGTACTTTCTTCTGCCAGGGCAGGAAGATAAAAACCTATGGTGAGCGCTGCGCCTGTAAAACTGCTTAATTTCAGGAAGGCGCGGCGGTTGATGGAATTTTTCGTTTGCATAACGCAGGTTGATTAACAGGTTAAAAACTTTTTGCCGGCGGCTGTTTCATCAAAGCGGCTGCTTTGTGAATGGCTTTTCGAATGCGGGGATACGTGCCGCAACGGCAGATATTTCCCTGCATGGCGATATCGATATCGCGGTCGGTAGGATTGGGATTGCGCTTCAACAATGCCACGGCTGCCATGATCTGTCCCGTTTGGCAATAACCACATTGGGGCACCTGTTCGGCGAGCCAGGCCTGTTGCACCACATGAGAATTATCGGTACCCAACCCTTCAATGGTCGTGATTTTTTGATTACCTACTGCGGAAACGGGCATCGAGCAGCTGCGAATGGCATTACCGTTTAGATGCACCGTGCAGGCTCCGCACTGGGCCATGCCACAACCATATTTTGTTCCGGTTAAATTCAACAGATCGCGCAATACCCAAAGCAGGGGCATTTTGGGGTCAGCTTCTACAGCATGCGTAGTGCCGTTGATACTAAGTTTGTAGGAAGCCATAAGTCGGGTGATTTAAGAGAATGTTAAGGTACGACAATGAACAGGCGGCCGGCTAATTTATTATTCTAATGGTCATGGAATTATGCCGAACGCCGTTGGTCGAATTTGCCTGAAAATATGTGTACCAACTGTTGTAACTTTAATATAATTGCTATAGAATAAATTACTTTCCATGAAAGAAATACAGGCCATTATACAGGCCTTTGAGGAGGCGCAGCAACACGGCAAACAAACGGCCCTTGCTACCGTGGTGCATGTACAGGGTTCTTCTTACCGGCGGCCGGGCGCCCGCATGCTGATCACCCAGGATGGACAACTCACCGGCGCTATCAGCGGCGGTTGCCTGGAAGGTGATGCTTTGCGCAAGGCATTACTGGTGATGGCGCAGCAGCAACCCATGCTGGTGACTTATGACACAACAGATGAAGACGATGCCAAGTTAGGTGTAGGACTCGGTTGTGAAGGCATTATACATATAGTTATTGAACCGATCGTTCCTGCGCAAGCCGATAATCCCATACAATTATTAAAGAATATCAGCGCCCGGCGGCAACATGCTGTACTGGTAATGCTGTTCTCATTGAACGACCGGCGCGAAGTGCAGCCAGGCACCTGTTTATTGCAATTACCGGGTGAAACCATTTCAACCCGCCTGACCAGCGAAGCGTTGCAAAAGGCCATTGCGAACGATGCGCAAACCGCTTTCATTAACCAGGTATCAGCCACAAAAACATACGTAGCAGAAGGAAAACAGTATACGGCCTTTATTGAATTGGTTAAACCTGCTGTGTCTGTAGTCATAATTGGCGCTGGCAACGATGCCATACCGGTGGCGCAAATGGCGCATTTGCTCGGTTGGCAGGTAACGGTAGCCGATGGCCGGCCGGCTTATGCAACCGCGGCACGCTTTCCAACCGCTACCCGGGTGCTGGTGACCAAACCCGATAAAGTGATAGAGCAGGTTGTCGTGGATGCGCAAACGGTGTTTGTGCTGATGACCCACAATTATAATTATGACCTGAAAGTGTTCCGGCAGCTGATCAGCCAACGCATTACATATATTGGCATGTTGGGACCGCGCAAAAAACTGGTGCGTATGCTCGATGAGTTAAAGGCAGAAGGTATTGAACCAACACAGGAGCAAATGGCGTCGGTGTTTGGTCCTGTGGGGTTGAATATCGGAGCAGAAAATGCAGAGGAGATCGCATTATCGATCGTTGCCGAAATAAAAGCCATTATAACGGGCAGAACCGGCGAATCGTTACGTAACAGTGCGGATACTATTCATCCGCGGGTGGAGAAGGAGATGGAGGAGGTGAAGGTTTAGTAGGTAATGGGCAATAAGCAATGGGCAACTGGCAATAAACAATAGGCAATTGGGTATTGAGGTTGTATGTTTTCAGGATCTGATGGTACTTTTTGCTAATTGGACCATCTGTTTGCTAAATAGCTTCGATCATTTTCTGATTTTGATAAGCCGTTTGCGGGTTATTACAATGCATTCGGTGATTTTGTATATTGATTTGTTTAATTGACTAACTCATTGAGCGGTTTGCGTTACTCTTTTAGCTGATTGAGCAGGCCAACTGGCTGTTTGCCGAGGCCGCATGAGCAACAGGACTATCAAACCAGCAAACTGCGCACACAATTTGAAAAAAGAACTGATCATTTCGGTCATTTGATCAAGCAATTTCACAATTGGGTGATACAAGTTGAAAAACAGGGTGCTCAATCCGGCAAATGATTTATACAAATCGCACAACAGATCACTCAATCCGGAAAAAGTTCGATACAAATTGCAAAACTGATTACTCAATCCGGCAAAAGATCGATATAAGCCGCAAAAAGGCCAGTGAATCAGGTAAGCGGACCATCACATTCGCAAAAACCGGTACTCGATCCGGCAAAAGATTGACAACATTCGTCCGGTAAACCGGTAATTGTAAGCTGTAACGGTCAACCGACAAAGAGCGAAAACCAATATATAAACGATCTTAAATTCTTCCCTTAGGGGGTAGGGGGTATATGACAATCTTCCACACTGATATTATAATTCTCGCCGCTGGCGCATCTACCCGGTTGGGCCAGCCCAAGCAGTTATTGCCCTGGCAGGGAACCACCTTATTGCGCCATGCAGTAGAAACGGCACTGGCAGTGGCCACCAATCCGGTAGTCATAACCGGCGCTAATGCAGAACACCTGGCCACTGCTGTCGATGCCGGCAGAGCGAAAATAGTGTACAATCCCGACTGGCAGGAGGGAATAGCGTCTTCCATTCGCTGTGGTTTGCAGGCCCTGCTGAACCGCACGCCGGAGCCCGACCAGGTGATCTTTATGGTATGTGATCAACCCTTTGTAACGCCGGAATTGTTGCTGGAGCTGATCAATGAACGGCAAAACACCGGTAAATCCATCGTAGCCAGCGCTTATGACGGCACTCTGGGCATTCCGGCTTTGTTCGACAGGACCATGTTTCCGCAATTGCTTGAGCTTCAGGGCGACACAGGGGCGAAGCAATTGATTAAAAACAATCTCGATGATACCGCTACAGTGTTATTTCCGCAAGGAAATATCGATATTGATACGTTGGGGGAGTATGAGGGGCTAATTGAAAAGGTGAAAAGGTGATAAAGGTGACTTATCAACTGTCCAATCAACTTGTCAGCTGAATTAGTTAAATTTACCACTTCAACCAATTGCAGGAAATGATAATTGATCAGTTTAACAGAGTGCACGATTATTTACGGATCTCATTGACCGACAATTGTAATTTTCGCTGCTTCTACTGTATGCCCGAAGAGGAATACGAATTCACGCCCGCTTCCAAACTGATGCAGGCGTTTGAAATAGAAGCCATCGCGAAAACATTTGTCAATATGGGGGTGAAAAAGATCCGGTTAACCGGCGGGGAGCCGCTGGTACGCAAAGATGCCGCCGACATTATCCTTGCCCTGTCGAAACTGCCAGTTACCTTAACATTAACTACCAATGGCGCCCGCCTGCATGAGTTTCTGCCTACGTTGAAACAGGCCGGCATCACATCCCTCAATGTAAGCCTGGATACGTTACAGGCCGATAAATTCCAACTCATCACCCGCCGCGATCAGTTCCAGCGGGTATACGATAATATTCACCTGTTGCTGGAAAACGACATTCGCGCCAAAGTGAATGTGGTAGTGATGAAAGATTTCAATGAACAGGAGATCAATGATTTTGTTGCCTGGACGAAAAACACGCCCGTGCATGTTCGCTTCATCGAGTTCATGCCCTTCCAGGGTAACCGGTGGACGAGCAACAAAGTGCTTACCTGGCAACAGATGCTGCAGATCATTGAAGCCGAGTACTCGTTCATTCGCCTGAAAGACGAATTGAACGATACCGCTAAAAAATATATGGTGCCTGGTTTTGCCGGAACCTTTGCCGTCATCAGCACCATGAGCGCTCCGTTCTGCAGCACCTGCAACCGGATGCGCCTGACAGCAGATGGCAAAATGAAAAACTGTCTTTTTTCGAAAGAAGAGACCGATCTGCTTACCACATTGCGAAATGGCGGCGACATCATTCCTTTGATCCGCCAGAGCATTCATGCAAAGGCCGCAGCGTTGGGCGGACAATTCAATACCGATTTTGAACACCTGGAAGCCAATGCTATCCAGAACCGCAGTATGATCACCATCGGAGGTTAATATCAGCGTCATGATTTCTGTAACAGAAGCAAAAAACTTGATCCGCGCCAATGCCAAAGCGTTGACGCCGGTAACCATACCATTGCAGGAAGCGGCAGGCCGCATACTGGCTGCCGACGTATCGGCGAGAACTGATATTCCCGCCTTCAATCAATCGGCAATGGACGGTTACGCTTTATCGTTTGCCGGTTACGAATTGCATAAAACATTAACCATACAGGGCGAAGTGCCCGCCGGTGCATCTGCGTTATCCCTTTTACAGGGCAACCAGGCCATACGCATTTTTACCGGGGCGCCTGTACCGGCCGGCGCCGATACCGTGGTGATGCAGGAAAAAGTGGAGGCTGCCAATGGCCGGCTCACCATCATCGACGAACAATTAAAGACCGGCAGCAACGTGCGCCTCAAAGGCTCTGAAATAAAAGCCGGTGAGCTGGTATTGTCGAAAGGACAAAAGCTAACGCCTGCCGCTGTGGGCTTTTTGGCCACAACAGGTGTGTCGGAAGTAACTGTTTATCCAACACCGGTGATGAGCATTATTGTGACCGGCAATGAGCTGCAACAACCGGGCAGGGAATTGTTGCATGGACAGGTATACGAATGCAATTCCTTTCAGCTACGGGCGGCTTTGCAGGGATTACAGATAGAAAATGTTCCGGTGTTTGAAGCGAAGGACGATCCGCAAACAGTAAAAGATATATTGCAAAACGCATTGGACAATAGTGATGTGGTCCTGTTGACCGGGGGTGTTAGTGTAGGTAATTATGACTTTGTGCCCGAAGCAGCTGCAGCCTGTGGCGTAACCACTTTATTCCACAAACTAAAGCAGCGGCCGGGCAAACCATTGTTCGTAGGTACAAAAGGAAATAAATGGGTATTCGGTTTACCCGGTAATCCGTCATCGGTGCTCACCTGTTTTTATGAATATGTGATACCGGCCCTCGAGCAGCTGATGCAGTTGCCACCGGTGTTAAAAACCATTACAACGACTATATCAAGATCGTATTCCAAAAATGCGGCGCTGACCTTTTTCCTGAAAGGCTATTACGACGGACAATCGGCTGCTCCGCTCGATGCCCAGGAATCGTACAGGCTTCGATCATTTGCCATGGCCAATTGCCTGTTGTGCTTGCCGGAAGAGAAAATGGAATACAATGCCGGGGACGAAGTGGAAGTTCATTTATTACCTGATTCATAGTTCACATTCACAGTTCACATTCACAGTTCAAAGTTCATAGTTTAAAGTTCAAAGTTTATAGTTGTTCAGTTGTTCAGTTATTCAGTTATTCAGTTATTCAGTTATTCAGTTATTTGGTTATTCAGTTATATAGATGTTTCCTTTTGTGATTTGCGTTTTGGATTTTGATTTTTATTTGGTTCTTGCGATTTGCGTTTTGGATTTTGATTTTTATTTGGTTCTTGCGATTTGACTTTTGAGATTTTGACTTTTATTTGGTTCTTGCGATTTGACTTTTGAGATTTTGACCGGTAACCGGTAACTGGCAACCGGTACCCGGTAACCGGCAACCTGTAACAGTCTATGACTATTATGGAAATCATATTCTACTGTCTACTTTTCCTGGTAGCTTTCCTCTACGCTTCCGTAGGTCATGGAGGCGCCAGTGGTTACCTGGCCCTCATGGCCCTGTTTGGTATAGCTCCAGACGTGATGAAGCCCACGGCATTGATGTTGAACCTGTTTGTGTCGCTCACTTCCTTCATTCAGTTCTATCGCGGTAAACATTTTAAATGGCGCATATTTTTACCCTTTGCAATTGCTTCCATCCCGATGGCTTACCTGGGTGGGTTGATCCAGATAGACGGCGATGTATATAAAAAGATCCTCGGCCTCCTGTTGCTGATACCGGTTATTCGTTTCTGGTTCTTCAGTAAAGTAGATGTTACGGAGTTTAAACCGGCAAGTTGGCTATGGTCGCTGATGATTGGCGCCAGCATTGGTTTTTTATCGGGGCTGATAGGTATTGGCGGCGGCATCATTTTATCGCCCATTTTGCTAATGCTTAAATGGACCGATCAAAAGCAAACGGCAGCTATCAGTGCGCTGTTCATTTTTGTAAATTCAATAGCCGGCCTGCTGGGTCAATTACAGAAAGGGATTCACTTTAGTGCCGATATGTATTTGTATGTAGCCATTGCCTTTGTTGGCGGACTGGCAGGTGCTTATTTTGGCGCCCTGCGGTTCAGGCAGGCGGTGTTGAAGAATATTCTGGCGTCGGCATTGCTGGTGGCTTCAATAAAACTGATCTTTTCTTCAACCGATAAAAAGCCGGCCGACAAAAGCGTCGATGCCCCTGCTTCAGTAACCAATGCAACCCATTGATGCCGGGAAAAGCGTGCTGCGGTCATGTTCAATTAGTTAAGTAAATTTGTGGTCGGCCCGGAAAGGGTAGATGCAAAGGGTAGAAACGTTTAAATAACATTGAATAAAATATATTTATGGCGGTACAGGTCATTGTGTTTGGACAGCTTACAGATATTATGGGCAACAGTCCCGTAATGGTAGACCATGCGGCGGATACCAGTGAATTGATCGAGCAGTTAAATCAACGTTATCCTGCGCTGGTGAATAAGCCGTATATTATTGCCGTTGACAGGCAGATTGTAACGGTGCATACCGCTTTATCGGGGAACAATACCGTAGCCTTGCTGCCACCTTTTGCCGGAGGATAGAATCAATAGACAATAGACAATAGGCAATAGACAATAGACAATAAATGAATGGCAATAGGCAATATATAAGTGGGGGCGTAATATTAGTTATTAATACCAAAATGCGCGAGCCATTGACCATTCACCATTGACCATTCACCATTGACCATTCACCATTGACCACCAAAAGCAGCATCATGATCACAGAACGCAAGCCAAAAAACATATTCACCCAGGGACCAATTGCCCCTTCCTTTATTGCAGACAGCATCCAAAAGCATAATACCAAAACAAATATTGGCGGGCATAGTATATTCCTTGGACAGGTGCGGGCCGATGAGATCGATGGCCGAAAAGTGTCGGCGATAGAATATACGGCCTATGAAGAAATGGCTTTGGAAAAAATGCACGCGATCAGGGAAGCTATCTTTGCCAAATACCCGCTGGTTTGCATGCATGTGCATCACAGTCTGGGTAAGATAGCGGCCGGCGACATCTGCCTGTTTGTATTCACTTCCTCTGCGCATCGCAAGGCAGCCATCGATGCCTGTAACGAAGTGGTGGAAAGACTGAAAGCGGAGCTGCCAATTTGGGGAAAGGAGATCTTTGAGGATGAGAGTTATCAATGGAAGGAAAACAAATAACTAATTTGATAATGTGATAATTTGATAATGTGATAATTTGATAATGTGATAATTTGATAATGTGATAATGGAATACAGAAATGCAATGTGGTAATTTGCTAATCCCGACTAAAGTCGGGACAAGTTGTGCTGATGTGATAAAGAGATAGTGGAAATTATTAGGTAAGCGGAAAATAGGAATGTTTAAATTGTGAACGTCTGCCGTCTCACGTCTGCCGTCTGCCCATTGACCATTGACCATTGACCATTTAAGAGAGACTAACCAAGAATGATAAACATAACCCACAAAGTAAATAGTTTACGCCAGGCCATAGCCACTGCAATTGTAAAAGTGTCCAAACAGGAAACCATCGACGCCATCCAGCAACGGAAAGTGCCCAAGGGCGACGTGTTCGAATTCAGCCGGGCGGCCGGATTGCTTGCCATCAAAAAAACAAGTGATGTTATTCCCGATTGTCACCCGCTGCCCGTAGAATATGCCGGTATCACCCATACGATAGAAGGTCTGAACATCACCATCACCGTAGAAGTACATACGATCTATAAGACCGGCGTAGAAGTTGAGGCCATGCACGGCGCCTCTGTAACGGCCCTGACGATGTACGATATGCTGAAACCGATCGATAAAGAAATTGAGATCAGCACCATCAAACTCGTTAACAAAAAAGGCGGTAAAACCGATTTCAGGGAATCACTCACCGAAAGCCTGCGCTGCGCCGTGATCGTTTGCAGCGACAGCATTTCTGCCGGCGAAAAAGAGGACCGGGCCGGCAAGGTCATTCTGCAAAAATTAAAACAATACAATCTCGCTGCAGGTATCTACGACATCATCCCGGATGAAGTGGAGATCATTCAATCAAAACTAAAGCAGCTGGTAAGCGAACAGTACAACCTGGTACTGTTCACCGGCGGTACAGGTCTTTCTCCACGTGATGTAACACCCGAAGCTATTACGCCTTTGCTCGATCGCGCCATTCCCGGCATTATGGAAGCGGCCCGTCAGTACGGACAGCAACGTACGCCTTACGCCATGTTATCGAGGGGTGTCGCAGGTTTTGTTCAAAATACGCTGGTGCTTACCCTGCCCGGTTCAACCAAAGGCTCCGAAGAGACCATGGATGCGTTGTTTCCCTATATTATACATATTTTCAGAGTGGCAGAAGGGATGAGACATGATTAAGAAATTTCTGATTTCCTGATTTTGAGATTTCTTGATTTATTTATTTGTCAGACTGCTGATCAATAGGCAAATCTCAAAATCTCAAAATCTCAAAATCTCAAAATCCCAAAATCCCGAAATGTCGCCATCTATAGAGATTGCCCGTTCTTGAGGTTACTGAATGTCAGGATGCTTGCGTATAAGCAAATCTCAAAATCTCGAAATCTCAAAATCTCGAAATTCTTCAGAGTGCTGAGCAGAAAGCAAATCTCGAAATCTCGAAATCTCAAAATCTCGAAATTCTTCAGAGTGCTGAGCAGAAAGCAAATCTCGAAATCTCGAAATCTCAAAATCTCGAAATCAGCATGTTTGTTTTTCTGTAGAAAAAAGGCCACAATTTCACCTCCCAGGCAACATAACCTAAGCTGGCTGCCCCTCCATTCGTGGTATAGTATTTTGATACTTAATGCTATTCATCAAATACTATCCACTTAAAAACTATAGGTTATGCATACCAACCGTGACAAATTATTGAGCTCAGCCTCCTGCCAAAGGCTGGCTTCCGTAGTTGGAGGAATGATGCTGATCGGCAGTGCATTCAACAGAAATTCTTCCAGACGCGTGTTGAAAGCGGCAGTAGGCTGCTACCTCACGTATAAGGGACTTGCCGGCAAACGTACATTCAACGAAATGTATCAATCCATCGAAAAGGTAGCCCATGGCCGCTCCCTCAACATAAGGGTATCGATGGTAGTCAATAAACCCCGCGAAGAGGTGTACGCTGCATGGCGTAACCTGAGTAACCTGCCCTCCTTCATGAAACATCTGAAGCGGGTAGAAGAACAGGACGAATTGTATTCAAACTGGGTAATGGAGCTGCCAGGCCATGTAGGTACCCTGCAATGGCATGCAGAGATCGTAAAAGAACGCTACGGTGAAATGATCGCGTGGCAAAGCCTTCCCGGTTCCTCAATAGATAATGCCGGTAAAGTAGGTTTCCGCGATTCATTGGGCGGACAAGGTACTACTGTCGATGTAGTGCTCACGTACCATGCGCCTTTGGGCAAAGCCGGTGAACAGGTGGCCAGGTTGTTTACACCGGTATTCAAAAGATTGATCGAAGAAGAAATAAGAGGATTTAAAGATTTCGTAGAAACACACGAAACGGTGCTAATTCCCAATAAGGTTTAAATATTATACGTTTCACGTTACATGTTTCAGGTTGCAGGGCATAAAGCAGTGATGTGTGATCTGAGGAAAAAGCCCTGTAACCTGTAACCTCGAAACAGTAACCCGATCATCGCGAGCTTCAACTGGTAACTGGTGACTGGTACCCCGCAACTGGTGACTGGTAACCGGTAACTGGAACCCGGCACCCGGTAACTGGTAACCGGTAACCATTAATTAGGAACATATTCTCTCAGGTGCACCGATCCTTCAAAGAAACTGGTAAGGATCAGGATATCTTCGGGCCCGCACAATTTCATTCCTTTGACATCATATACCGGCGCCAGCGCGGCAGCTGGTGCTGCCACCGGCAGCATATTGTGCAGGTTCTCCAGTAATTTTTTTTCACTCAGTGATTCGGAAGTAGCAGGTTGGATCTCTTGCGGCCAGATGTTCTCAAACACTTCCTCTTCATACGTTTTACCCGACAGGAAAAGAATAGGGATTAACTTATTATCCTGCCTGATGCGGTGAGCCAGCAACAGGTTGGTTTGCACCGACTGGTTGTTATCGAGTAATACCAGGTCGGGATTTTTATCAGCATAATATTGCCAGGCTTCCGACGTATTGGAACAAAACCAGACCCGGTAACCAGCCTGCTGCAACACGCGTTTAACAAATAAGCCCAAAACCAAATTATCCTCTGCCAGTAATATAGTAACCCCCTTCATAAAATGTATTAATGACAATTTCCTTGATTAATTGTGTTTACTAACAATTATTTTCACTACAGGTTGCCTTATTATAGGGAAACCTGTAGTTATGGATTGTTATTTAACATTACTATAGGAAATGTCCTTATAGAACGTCACAAGACCTTCCATATTTACCTGCAGCACGATGGTTTTTTCATTGTTCACCAACTCTACAAAGTAATTATCCGCATCTTCAAACACATTGCCATATAACATCATGTCAGTGGCGTTGTATTGGTTGTCATGAAACAGGAGAACAGACTGAAGTGTGTAGTTCCGGTAGCGCTTTTCTATTTCTCTTTGAGCTTTGGCCGGCAGATCGGTGAAGTGGGCGGAGATGGTACTGCCTATCAGCTTATGATTGTGATCATAAAATGCTTTCATGTCTTTTCCATTCATCGCAAAAGAAACTTCTTCATACCCCATCCGTTTCCATTGTATATTGGTTGCATTGGGAAAATCAGTGAGAAAATGTTGTTCGGTGGTATAGGTGGGAGTGGCAGCAGCTTGTTCTTTGGCTATCTTATGGGTGGAAGGGAAAATAGGATCGTTGAGCGACAGGATCTCCTGCGAAAATGCTGTTGTGCCGGTTAATAATAACATACTGCCGATAATAATTATGTTCTTCATACCTCTGTTTTAGTGTTAATTGTTTTTTAGCAACAGCGAAGGCGGGGCGTTTAGCAATAGACAATTGGTCTTGCTTAGCGGGAGCAATGGACAATAATCAGGCCGTTTATGTGCAGGAAACCATAAACGATGAACCAAAAACTATAAACGCTGGATAATTTAACGCAGATTTTCAATTAACACGAAACAAACACCGCATTTGAAACCTATAAATGATCCAGGTGCGGCATCAGATGTTTACGCATCGCGTTGGGATATGCTTCGGCATTGTTACTGTATAATATTTTAACAAGGTCGGCATGGGTTACCGAACCTACGGAAGTATGATCGAGTTTTGATTCGTATTCTACTACATATTCAAACACCGGCATCAGAATGTCCTGGAAACGTTTCAGGGTCTCATTACCGGCCATTTCATATAAGGTAGAGTGAAAATCAACTTCGCAGCGGATGCGTTCAATTTGTGTGGTGGCTTTGTGCTCGCGTTCTACAATGGCATCCAGTTTCTTTAGATGTTCTTCCGTTTTACGGCGGAATAAAAGATCGCCCAGACCCACTTCCAGCACAAGCCGCAATTCAAACAATTGCTTACGAACATTTTCATCCAGGATAGTGGGGTGAATGATCAGTTCCAGGCCCTTCATAACATCAGGCTGGGTGAGTATCATCCCTCTTTTCTTGCGCGATTCTATCATGCCCAGCATGCGCAAACGGCTCAGCGCTTCCCGCACCACGTTCCTGCTTACGCCCAATGCCTGGGCAATTTCAGTTTCCTTCGGAATAGGGTCACCGGGTTTTATGGAACGTTTGATGATGTACTCGCGCAGGTGATTCTCCACCTGATCGGCCATCGTGGTATAGGCGATCGGCTTAAGTTTGAAAAGATCTTTGTCAATACTCATACTATCAAAAGTAACAAAAAGTTAGTTCAATATGTAATACTTAATAGAAATTAGCGCTTTAGCTTGCCGCTTCGGTCGTATAAATGTAGTCAATCGATTGCGTAAACTTGCATTCGATGATTTTAAAAGATCCGACGGCAGCCTTGCAGCAATTCCCTCGCTCAACAGCTCTTACACATTTAACGTATTGAAAAACTGCAACCTATTGAGTGACGAAGGCGTAACCATAATTTCTTCTGCTGTGGAAGGCTCCAAAGCATGTACCATACAACCGGCACTTAATGCACAAATTCACCCGTAAAAATATTTGGTTTGAATTAGGATAGTTCTATATTTGTATTATGTAGTACATAACTACGTATTGAGAAACTAACGATAAGCCATATGAAAAAGATCCTCTTCTGGCTACTCACTGGTTGCTGGTTATTGATTAGTGCTATGGGTATTGCGCAAACCAATCCCATCGTTTCAGGTACCGTTACCACAACCTCCACAGCCGACAAGCTTTCGAATGTAACCGTTACTGTAAAAGGAACTAACCGGGCCGCTGTTACCGGCAACAACGGTCAGTTTCAGCTCAGGGTAAATTCATTGAACGACACCCTGGTATTTTCTTATATCGGCACCCAGCCAAAAGAAGTGGCTATCAATGGCCGGCAGGTGATCAATGTATCGCTGGAGGCTGAAGCCACTGCGCTTAGCGATGTAGTGGTGGTCGGGTATATGACACAAACCCGTAATAAAACGGCAGCCGCCGTATCAAAGCTGGCGGCAGAAGAAATGGTTAACACCCCAAACCCGAACCCGGTACAGGCGCTGCAGGGAAAACTGGCCGGGGTTTCGGTTCCTATTGTGAACGGACAACCGGGTTCAGGGGCCAATAATATTCTCATTCGCGGTGGTACCAAACTCAATTCCTATGGTACCGGTTTGGGCACCAGCGGCGGCAGGGCCAACAGCAGTGTAGATAATTCAAATCCCCTCGTTGTGATAGATGGGGTGTTCAGGTCAATGAACGATATCAATCCAGACGATATTGAGTCGTTGCAGGTAATGAAAGATGCTGCTTCTACAGCTGCTTATGGAGCCCGCGGCGCTAATGGCGTAATTGTCATTAAGACCAGGTCAGGCAAGTTTGGTGCAAAGCCCGTGATCACCTTTAATTATCGCCGCAACTGGGAAACCCAGATGCGCGATTATGATTATTTAAGTGCCAAAGATTATCTGATCCTGGCACGTACCACGGTTAAGAACACCCATGATCCCATCAATAAAGACAACCTGCTGAACGGCGAATTTTCCGCCGGTGCCAGGGTATTTACGCAAAAAGGCGAGTATAGCAACTCCATTAATTTAACCGCATTATACGACAATATTGTAGCGGTAGAAGGACAGGATTATGTGAACAATCTGCTCGCAAAAGGCTGGCAGGTGATAGATGATCCCGTAAACCCCGGCACCCGCTTGTTGTTTGCCGATAACAATTACCAGGATATGTTATGGAACACAGGGATCACCGACAACTACAATGCCAGTGTGAACGGGGGCGGCGAGAACGCGAATTACAATGTATCGCTGGGTTATGTGAACCAGGAAGGTATTTTTGTTGGAACCAACTACAAACGCTACAACGTATTGGGCAATTTTGGTTTCAAAGTGGCCAGGAACTTTAAACTCGATGCCCAGGTGAACTACCAGAATGTGATCCCGAACTACGTTGAGTCGTACCAGAACGACCTTGTGCGAGCTACACGTATTACGCCGCTGATCCGCATCTTCCGTGATGACGGTACGCCTGTGTTTGGGGAAGTGCAAACTACCCGCAACCGTTTTCATACATTGAAGTACGATGATGTGCGGGTAAATACCGAACGTATCATCTCCCGTTTGGCCGGAGATCTTACCATTGCCAAAGGGTTGCATTTCAGACCTGCAGTTTCCTATATATTGGACGATAACAAGAACCGGTTGTTCCGCAAAGCGTTTCCCGGTTTACCACAGTTCTCTACCACCAGGCAAAAATTTGAGGCCATCCATGCCGAGCGCCAGTTGATGGTAGACCAGATCCTGCAGTACGATCGTTCTTTTGGCGATCATAACCTCAGCGTGCTGGCCGGTTTTAACTACACCCGCAAACAGTTGGATACGGCAAGACTGGGTTCTCAACGGGCTACCAACGATTACGTGTACACTATTGAAGAACCTACCACAACCATCATAAACGGGCAAACCGTTCCCAACGTAACCGATCTGTACACGTCTATAACAGATCAACGGTCTGCCAGTTATTTTGCACAGTTTAATTATGATTATGACAATAAGTACCTGATAAGCGGTTCGTTTCGCTATGATGGCTTTTCTTACTTTGCTCCCGGAAACAAATATGCTACTTTCCCTGCTTTATCAGTGGGTTGGAACCTGCATAATGAATCATTCTGGCGCAGCAAATATATCAGTGCCTTAAAGCTACGGGCCAGTTGGGGTGCTTCGGGGTTGAACGATCTGGATCCGGGAGATACCTATGGTAGTTATGTGGGTACTTCCTATGGCCAAACTTCGGGCATCGTGCGCGATGGGCTGGCCAATCCGAACCTGAGATGGGAATCAACCGAAACTACCGACCTGGCTATTGATGCCGCTTTTCTGCAGAACAGGATCACATTGACGGTAGATTATTATAATAAGCTCACCAAAAACAGGCTGGCTTCGAAGCCGTTGCCGCTGGAAGGGCCATTTACTGCCATCACCTATAACAATGGAACATTGCGGAACAGGGGCGTTGAAGTGGAACTCTCCGCCACTGTTTTAAAATACAGGGATTTTACATGGAAAACCAATTTCTCATTTGCATTGAACCGTACCATAGTTGTTGACCTGCCGGATAATGGCCGGGCCAAGAACCGCCAGAACGGTGGTACGGTGTATGACCCCGCTTCAAAGAGTGAAATCGAAGTAGGCGGTATTGCTGAAGGCGAGCGGCCTTACAGTTTGTATGCCTTTAAAGTAGAAGGCGTTTTTGCTACCGACGAAGAAGCAGCTGCCTGGGGTAAGACCGACCTGATGGCTTCTCCCCGTGGTCAGACCGTGGGTAAAAGAGCCGGTGATTATATCTGGGCCGATCTGAATGACGACAACATCATCGACAACCGCGACATGGTGTTCATGGGTTTCCGGGCGCCTGACAAGATCGGTGGTATGCAAAATACTTTCACTTATAAAAGGCTTACCCTGCGTTTTACTATGGATTATGCCCTGGGGCATGTGATCAGCAATGGCGCATTGGCCCGGTCGTTAGGACAGGGCCGTGCCTACAACGAAGGCGCTCCCGCAGAAGCGTTAGGTGATGACATCTGGAAACAACCCGGCGATGTAGGCAAGAAATACGCCCGCTTCTCTTTTGCCGATTTCGATTTTGGTCAGCGCAATTATATTCGCCAGGTGAACACGGTTGGCGTTAACAACTCCTACGGCGTTGACGTAAGCACCATGTTCGAAAAAGGCGACTTCCTGGCTTTCCGCGAAATTTACCTGGCGTATGATCTTCCCAGGGAACTGGTAAAAAAAGCACGCCTTTCAGGATTGAATGTATTCGGCAGCATTTATAACATCGGGTATCTGACAAAATACAAAGGGGTGAACCCGGAAACCTACAGCGGGTTCGATGCAATAGGTTATCCACGACCCCGTCAGTTTTCGCTGGGCGCAAGCGTGCGGTTTTAAATAACTATTCATAACGATTGTAATTACAACATATGAACAAATTATTTCTTTTAATTACAAGTTGCTGGTTGCTGTTGATAGGGACCGGTTGCGAGAAGCTGGTTGACGCAAAGATGGAATCGAATATTACCGAGGCGGACTACTTTTCAAATGAAAGTGATTTTGAGCCGTACGTCGTGGGAATTTATATGTATTTGCGCGGATCGGCCAGAACCGGCCTGCAGAATATTACAGGCATAGCCAATAATATTACCTATGGAACGGAGCGCGGTGAAGAGCTGGTGCCAGCCCTGAACTCGCGTTTTACCCAGGCGTGGACACACAACATAACGCCTACTACCGGCGCATTTGATTACACCAACTGGTATAAAGCCATTGGTAACTGTAATCTGTTGCTGGCCAGGATCGAGGACTTCGAATTTACCAATGAAGACGTAAAAAAGAGAGTGATGGCAGAAACCTACAGTTTGCGGGCTTTCATTTATTTCAGTCTTATCCGCATTATCGGCGATACGCCGTTAATGCTTGAAGCCATCACCAACGAGCACGTACCCGAATTGCCCAGGTCAAAAGCTACTGATGTAATGAAGCAGATCATTGCCGACCTTGACCAGGCCATAGCCCTTTACCCACAGAAAACCATCCCAAGTAAATACCGGTTTTCTTACGTTGCTGCACAGGCGCTGAAAGCAGATGCCAAACTGTGGAGCGCCAAAGTGCTGGGCGGTGGAGCCAGTGATTTCAACGATGCTATTGCCGCGGTGGCCGAAGTGGAAAAAACAGGAGGCCTCAGCCTGCGCGCAGATTTTAAGGAAGTGACCACCACGCGCGCCAATAGCGAGATCATCGTTGCCGCATATTTTAACCGGGATGAAAGTTATAATAATTACGCCGTTAACGCCCTTCCTTATGAGTCCGGTATTACCGGCGCCACCAATAAGGATAGTCTGCCTTATTGCAACACTACCTCGAATGGACAGGGCGCTTACCAGATCAGTCCCAGGTCAAGGGCCCTGTTCGCCAGCAATGATAAACGCATTCCCTTCACCTGGGTCACCGAGCGCCAGGGCACAACCCCTAAAATTTCCTGGATCACCAAACTGCCTGGCAATAAATATGCCGATGACCGCGTGCCCGATAATGATATCATCCTGTATCGCCTGGGCGAAGTATACCTGATGGCGGCGGAAGCGTACGCCGGTATTGATAATACAACAAAAGCCATTGAATACCTGAACAGGATCCGTAACCGCGCCGGCATAGGTAATTATACCGGTGCAACCGATAAACCCAGTGTAGAAAGAGAGATCCTGGATGAGCGCGGCCGCGAGCTGTTCTTCGAGAACAAGCGCTGGCACGACCTGGTGCGGTTCCATAAAGGAGGTACCATCGATGTGTATACCTATGTGCCGAACCTGGTGGGCAAAACCACGCCCCTGTTCTGGCCGCTGGCAGCCAACGTAATGGCCAACAACGGCGAATTACGTCAAACGGATGGATATTAAAACAAATAATTAGCTGATGTGATAATGAAGAACCAAATTCAATACACCGGGAGTGAATAAAAACCACAATAAAAACAAATAATGGAGCCATTGCAGGCAAACGATATCAAAGGTAATTGGGCCACGCTCTTGATACCCATGAAAAACGATGACAGCATCGATTACCATAACCTGTCGGCAGAAATAGATACACTGATCGACATGCAGGTGAACGGCATATATTCAAATGGCACGGCTGGCGAGTTCTATAATCAAACCGAAGCAGAGTTCGATGCCATCAGTAAGATGCTGGCTGAAAAATGCAATGCAGCCGGTATGCCCTTTCAGATCGGCGCCTGTCATACCAGTCCCGTCATGGCGCGCGAGCGGGTGAAGCGGGCCGCCGCCTTGCAGCCCGGCGCCATCCAGGTGATCCTGCCCGATTGGTCGGCCCCCTCGATGCCCGAAGTGATCAACTACCTGTGGGTATTAAGCGAACTTGCAGCGCCGGCAGGGTTGGTGCTGTACAATCCGCCCCATGCAAAAAAGAGATTAACGCCTGAAGAATTTTACCAGTTAAAAGAAGCCGGGATCCACCTGGTAGGTTGCAAAACCGTGGGTGGCGATGCGGCCTGGTATGCAGCCATGAAAAAATGGGCGCCTGATATTTCCATTTTTGTACCCGGGCATTACCTGGCAACGGGTATCAGCCTGGGCGCTCACGGCGCGTATTCAAATGTCGCCTGTTTACAACCCGCGGCAGCCCAGCAATGGTATGATATGATGTTGACAGATCTGCCGCGGGCATTGAACATTGAGAAAGGGATCCAGTTGTTCATGAGCCAGTACATTCAACCATTTATCAGTAAGCAGGGGTATAGCAACCAGGCGGCGGATAAATTACTGGCAGCGATCGGCGGCTGGTCGAATGTGGGTACCCGTTTGCGGTGGCCTTACAATGGTATCGATGACGGCGAGGTCGCCAGGTTACGCCCGATAGCACATGAAATGATGTCGGCGTTCTTTCAGCTGAGCAAAGTCGAGCGTTGAGTTATAAAAAAGAGACAAATTAACTATGAAATTATTAAGCTATTTCCTGTTCTTCGGTTTTATTATAATCATAGGTGCACCCGCTGTAATTCGTGCCCAGTCAAACCCCGATACCCTTGCATTATTCGTATCCGGTAAAGATGGTTATAAAAGCTATCGTATTCCGGCTATTGTAACCACTAATAAAGGCACCCTGCTGGCATTTTGCGAAGGCAGGAAGAACAATGCGGCCGATGCCGGCGATATTGACATGTTAGTAAAACGATCAACCGATGGCGGCCGCACCTGGAGTAAACAGCAGGTGATCTGGGACGATAGTATCAATACATGTGGCAATCCATGCCCGGTAGTAGATGAAGAAACCGGTACCATTTGTCTGATCATGTGCCATAACCTGGGCGATGACAAAGAAGAAGCTATCAATAAAAAAATAAGCCGCAGCACCCGCACGGTTTGGGTGAGCAGGAGCAAGGATGATGGCCTTAGCTGGTCGGCGCCGGAGAACATTACAGCTACCACCAAGAAAAAGGAGTGGGGCTGGTATGCAACAGGGCCGGGCATTGGCATTCAAATAAAGAACGGCCCGCACAAAGGGCGGTTGGTGATACCCTGTGATTTCAGTTATGACGATTCAACTACCATTCCCGCACAGGGGCATTTATCAATGGGGTCACATAGTATCTATAGCGATGATCATGGCGCCACCTGGCAGTTAGGCGGCACCATCACACCAAAGATGAATGAATGCCAGGTAGTGGAAGTGGCAGATGGCAACGGCACCCTGCTCATGAATATGCGCTCCTATTTTCAACGCAATTGTCGCGCCCATGCCATTAGTTATGATGGTGGCATCAGCTGGACCGCTCCTGTTGATGTACCGGCGCTGATGGAACCGGTTTGCCAGGCCAGTATTATTCGCTATTCCTGGCCATCGAAAAAAGCAAAAAGCACCATGCTGTTCCTGAACCCGGCTTCGGCCAAACGGATCAACATGACCATCAGGGCCAGTTACGATGAAGGACAAACCTGGCCGGTCATCCGCACCTTACATGCAGGACCTTCCGCTTACTCCAGTATGACCGTTTTACCCGATGGAAGCATTAATTGTTTGTACGAAGCGGGTAAGAACAGGCCCTATGAAACTATTGTCTTTCAAAAACTGAACGCAAAGGAATTGTTAACCAGGTAAATATTATAATTTAATCATAATGAGCACACACATGAGCCATCTTAATGGATTGATATCCGCACCCTTTACACCCATGCATCCTGATGGAACTATTAATTTCAGTAAAGTACCCGATGTAGTAAACCTGTTAATTGATAATAAGGTAAAGGGCATGTTTGTTTGTGGCAGCACCGGCGAAGGACCCTCACTTACCACCGAAGAAAGAAAGCAATTGGCGGAAGCATTTGTAAAAGCAGCGAATAAAAGATTGCTGGTATTTGTGCATGTTGGGCATAACAGCATTACAGAAGCCCGTCAGCTGGCGGCGCATGCGCAGCAGATCGGTGCTGACTATATTTCCGCCACGCCATCAACTTATTTTAAAGTAGATTCCATTGACCTGCTGGTTGCCTGTCTGCAGGAGATTGCCGAAGGCGCACCGGCTTTACCGTTATATTATTACAATATCCCGGCGCTCACCGGCATCAGTCTCGATATGGTGAAGCTGCTGGAAAAAGCAGGGGACGCCATCCCTTCTTTTGCAGGTATTAAATATACTGCTCCGCTGATCCATGATTACCAGGCTTGTGTTAACTTCAATAATAATAAATACGACATTTTATACGGAACCGATGAGATGTTGTTAGGCGCACTCGCCACTGGGGCAAAAGGATTCATTGGCAGCACCTATAATTTTGTGGCGCCATTGTACAATGCCCTTATGGAAGAATTTAAGAAAGGCAATCTGAAGGAAGCGCAGCGCCTGCAATATATTTCGGTAGAAATGGTGCGGGTGATCGTGAAGTATGGCGGACTGCGGGCGCAAAAAGCGATGATGAAACTGATCGGCTGCGATTGCGGCAATGTGCGTTATCCGTTGAATCCGTTCAAAGAGAATGAATACAAATTATTGGAAGCTGATTTGAGAAAGATCGGATTCTTTGACTGGATCTGTAAGCCGAAGGCGGCAACTGTAGCTTCTTAGATAGAATAATCTTAAATCTTGCTCTGATTGTCAGTGGTGAGTGGCCAGTGGTGAGTGGGTTCCCGAAAATTTAGGTTTCTGAACAATTGCGAGGTTCTCGAATTTAGGCCATTTGAACAATAGCGAGCCCACTCACCATTCACCATTCACCAGGTGCCCTTGCCATTTACTACTAGCCGTAACGTAAAGCAATTATGAAAAAACGCTTCTTCCATTTATTTCTTCTTCTTTTTTTAAGTGTGGCCAGTTATAGTAGCGACTCTACCAAAACCTATCTCCAATGGAGCCAGTTACCGGTCATTCCCTCGCCGGTAGGATTTGCCGGTTCATTTGCGGGTGTATCGAACGGCGCCCTGGTGGTAGCAGGTGGTTCCAATTTTGGTGCAGGCACACCCTGGAATGGGGGAGTTAAAACCTGGTACGACAAAATATACGTGCTGGAACAACCCAATGGCGCATGGAAAGAAGTGGGACGATTACCGCATCCCCTGGCATATGGCGTATCATGTACCTGGCAGGATGGCGTGATCATCGCCGGCGGCAGTGATGCAGAAAAACATTACAACGAGGTGTTGCTGTTGCGTTACAAAAATGGACGTATTGATACCGAGCACCTGCCGGCATTACCTGCTCCGGTGGCCAATGCATGTGGCCTGGTAATAGGTTCCAAAATGTATATAGCCGGCGGCATAACCACACCAACTGCTACCCACGCAGAAAAGAACTTTTGGGTAATGGATCTGGCCGCGCCGGCTGCCCAACGCAGCTGGAAGGCGCTGGAACCCTGGCCCGGACCCGCCAGAATGCTGGCAGTTGCCGGTACCCAGGAGGGCGCTTTCTATTTGATCAGTGGCGCATCCCTGTCAAAGCAGCCCGGCGATAGTACCGTTCGTCGCACCTATTTAAAAGACGCTTATAAATTCATTCCCGGCAAAGGGTGGAGCCGCATTGCCGATCTGCCACGATCCGTAGCAGCAGCCCCATCACCCGCTTTCACTACCGGCCAAACGCACCTGTTATTATTTGGCGGCGATAACGGAAATTATTTTGAACAGAATGCGGCCCTGCAGGAAAAACATCCGGGCTTCTCGCGGGAAGTATTAATGTATAATTCCTTAACCGATTCATGGAGCACCATAGGGAATGTTATTACCGATAAAAAAGCAGATGCAGCAAGCAATCCCCTTGCCAGTACCTGGGCGCCGGTGACCACAACAGCTGTTGTCTGGAATGGCAACCTCGTGCTGCCAGGCGGTGAAGTGCGCCCCGGTACACGTACCAACCGCGTGTTGATGGCAACACCCGTGCAGCCGCCCGGTGGCTTTCACCTGTTCGACTGGACGATCGTAGGCATTTATTTCCTGCTGGTGATTGCCATCAGTGTTATTGTATCGCGTAACATGCAGCGCACGACGAGCGGCTTTTTTCTCGGCGGCGGAAAAATTCCCTGGTGGGCTGCGGGCCTGAGCATCTTCGGTTCCAAACTGAGTGCGTTAACATTTATTGCAATTCCCGCCAAAGCCTATGCAACCGATTGGGTATACCTGTTGAATAATGTAATGATCGTGGTGGTGGCGCCCATTGTCGTCTATTTTTATCTCCCTTACTTCCGCAAACTGAAACTCACCAGTGTATATGAATACCTGAACATCCGCTTCAACCGCCAGGTAAAATGGCTGGGCAGTTTAACTTTCGTATTGTTCCAGGTAAGCCGTTTGGGCATTGTGATCTATTTGCCCGCCCTGGTACTCAGTGCGGTAACGGGCATCAACATCTTTATCTGTATCATTGGTACCAGTCTCATCACTACTGCGTATAGTGTATCCGGTGGTATTGAAGCAGTCGTTTGGACGGAAGTGATGCAGGTGGGTGTGTTGCTGGGCGGCGCACTGGCCACGCTGTTCTTTATTGCCGGTTCATTGGATGGCGGCGCTACGCAGTTATTCAATGAAGCTATGGACCACGATAAATTCCGGCTGGCCATCACCGACTGGACGATCACCGAACCGGTGTTATGGGTGGTATTTGTGGGGGGCTTCCTGACGCAGCTCGTCACCTATTCTTCTGACCAGGTGGTAGTGCAGCGCTACCTCACCACCTCAACCGAAAAAGAAGCAAAAAAGTCAATTTATACAAATGCAATATTGGTAATACCCGCGTCACTTATTTTCTTCAGTGTAGGAACGGCCTTATGGGTGTATTACCGGCATCATCCTGCGGCGTTGAATCCGCATGGCCGTACCGATGATGTTTTCCCCTGGTACATCAGTAATCAGCTGCCTTCGGGATTGGCCGGACTGGTTATTGCCGGTTTGTTTGCTGCAACAATGTCTACGATAAGCAGCAGTATGAACTCTATTGCTACGGTGATCACCACCGATTTTTACCAGAGTGCACGGCCCGCCAGTACCGACAGGCAGCGTTTTGTGTTTGCCCGCTGGACAACGGTGATATTGGGCGCCCTCGGTTGCCTGATCGCGGTGTATATGGTATACCTGCGCAATGCTTCTATCTGGGATCAGTATATCAAGATCATCGGTTTATTCGGTGGATGCCTGGCAGGTATGTTTGTGGCTGGTATTTTCTTCCCCCGCGTGCACAGTGCCGGTATCATAATCGGTTTTGTTGTCAGCGCCATCAGTTTGTATTTTATCCAGGCAGCAGGCATCATTAATTTCTTCCTGTATCCGGCGGCTGCAGTATTCATCTGTGTGTTGGTGGCCTGGCTGACTAGCACTATATGGCCGAAGGAGGCAATAAACAATAGGCAATAGACAATAGGCAAAAGGCGAAAGGCTAAAGGCACAAGGCTCAAGGCACAAGACGAAAGGCTAAAGGCTAAAGGCTAAAGGCGAAAGGCTGAAGGCGAAAGGCTGAAGGCGAAAGGCAACGAGGCACTTCAGGCTGCTTACATTTTTTGCCGGCAACCGGTAACTGGTAACCGGTAACTGGTAACTGGTAACTGGTACCCGGTACCTGGTAACTGGTACCCGGTAACTGGAACCCCGGTAACCGGTAACTGGTACCCGGTAACCGGTAACTGGTACCCGATAAACCTGAAACCTGTAACTTGCCACTTGTAACCACTCCCATGCCGCCATCTGCCGATTATTCACATATCGATGACCATGAAAAAGCGCAACAGTTATGTGCGCAAAAAGAGCTGGTTAAACTACATCTGATGCCATTAGACTGGGGCGGACAGGACCTTGTTATGAACATCATTTATGTGCCGCCCTTTGTGTTGGAAGAAAAAGCCCGTATAGATGGCATGATAGAAGAGCTGCTGGTGGCAGGTCATAATTTAAACTATTCCGCTGTGCCAGAATATAAAGGCAACAGCTTCGTTGCCAGTAAGCTGGTAATCACCATTTCCGGCGATAAAGAAATCGAACTTACAATTGATATCTGGTAAATGCAACGCAGGTAGGCCCTGAGCTTAGTCGAACGTCCGGCGATCAGGCGTTGAACAAAGCCGAAACACTACTTAACTAAACGACACTCAATTAAAAATGGGCAACCTGCACTCAGCAAATTACCCATTCAATTTCATTATCAAATCATCACATTATCACATTATTGCATTGTATTTCATCAGCACATCAGCACATCAGCACATTATTTATAGCTGTACTCTATCTTCCCGATCAACATCTTATTCTTCGCATAACACTCATCCTTCAGCTTCAATCCTCTTTCATCATATTTATATAACCATTTCTGGTAATCGGCGCCGCCCGATGTGGTTACCAGCATCATGGCAATGCGGCCAGCTTCATCATATTCAAAAATATAATCAGGTAAGAGCCTTTTTGCGCGATTGTTGTATCTGACCACGTCGGTCAGGCGGTCTTTGTCATCGTAATAATAATACACTACGGGCTGCTCAACGCCATTGTGTACACTTCTTTCTTCACCCACGTTCTGTTTTTCATCAAGCTTAAAGGTAACGTTGGTGGTATCTGTGCCGTTCTTAATTTTCAACATCTTTTCCGGTTTGCCGGCTGCGTTATAAAACCACAGGTGTTGTTCCCGGGTGGTGTAACCGCCGGGTGAAAAAGATGTATTAGTTATACCGCTAATACGGTTGTTGGCATCATACGTATATTGAATCACCACTTTGTTGCCATCAGTGGTGTCGATGCTTTGGCTCAGCTGTCCCTTTTCGTTGAAGTAATGCGTGATCTCGTCTTTGCCGCTGAGACTGGTAGAGGTTTCGGTAGTGATGGTAGCATAATTAGATGCAACGGCCTGTGAACCGCCAAAACCCTCGATCGGCTGGTTGTTGTTATCGTAGCTGATCATTTTAACCGATCTCACTTTATTGGCCTGGTATACTGCCCGTTTTTTAACAATTTCATTGCTCATCACAAGATCATTATAGTAATGTTGACTGTATCCTGTATGAGCAATAAAACTAATAAGAAGAGTTAACCCCAAAAATCTGGTCATATTATAAACGGCTTATTTTTTTAGCGCTTTAGTAACGAATAATTTGATCCAATAATACAACGTAACTGTGAATTTTTCTGTAAAATAGCCTGTTTCCTTATTTTTAGTTAAAATTTCTGCTTTGTCACATAGTAAAGAGCGCCATGAGAAAATCTGCCTGAATTGTAATGCCGAGCTGCACGGTAGGTATTGCCATAAATGTGGTCAGGAAAATATTGAGCCAAAAGAAACAGTCTGGGGCCTGATAACCCACTTTTTTTATGACATCACGCACTACGACGGCAAATTTTTCAGCACAACCAGGTACCTGATCACCCGCCCGGGATTTTTACCAAAAGAATATCTTGAGGGCCGCCGGGCCCGTTACCTGCATCCTATCAGGATGTATGTATTTTCGTCTGCAGTGTTCTTCATCATCTTTTATTCCATGTTCAGTTTTAACATGCTTGACCGGAAGCGTGAGAAAAAAGAAGTGGAAGATGCAGAACTGACTAAACACAGCCTTGATTCGGCCAGACTGAAAGCGCTGGGAAATGCAAAGAACAGCAGTGATTCGGCAGTAATTGAAGATGCATTTACCATTGCAATGGAACCATACGTGGCAAAGCTGGAGGCAGATACTGCCGGAAAAAGCGAGGAATGGAAGGAAAATTACAGGAAGAAACTGGAACGGAGGGAAAAGAGAAGAAAGGAGCGGTATAGTTTCAATCTGGTAAATCCCGATCAAAAGTACCGCAGCATCGCCCAGTACGACTCTGCACAAAAAAAATTACCGGCTGATGAACGTGACAACTGGATAGCGCGCAAGGCCAAACACCGCGAAATAGCTCTGCATGCCCGGTACAATGGCAACCAGCGAGCCATGTTGAAAGACCTGCTGCAAAAATTCACACATACATTACCTTACCTGTTGTTTGTGTCGTTGCCGCTGTATGCTTTATACCTGAAATTGTTGTACATCAGGCGCAGGCAGTTCCTGTATGTAACACACGGCATATTTTTAATATATCTCTATATCTTTACCTTCATTGACCTGCTTGTATATTTCGGTCTTATGAAAATACGCGAGTCAATGCACTGGAACTGGATCGGCTGGCTGGAAGCGGCGGTATTGTTATATGGAGTATGGTATGCCTATAAGGCCATGCGTAAGTTTTATGGGCAGGGCAGGGGTAAAACACTGCTCAAATTCTTTATATTGAATACATTGGCTTCCCTGTCGCTCCTTTTCCTGTTCACGGCATTCTTTTTATTTGCAGTGTTTAAATTTTAACAATTGGTTGATATATGGCACAACAACAAGCGGTAGCGGATGCATTTATGCGCCTGGTAACTATTATGGATGACCTGCGTGAGAAATGTCCGTGGGATAAAAAACAAACGGTTCAAACCCTGCGGCCTTTGACGATTGAAGAAATGTATGAGCTGGCCGATGCCATTACGGAGAACGACTGGAAAGGCATTAAAGAAGAGATCGGCGACCTGCTGTTACATATGGTATTTTATGCCAGGATCGGAGCTGAACAACAGCAATTTACCCTGGAGGAAGCCATCCATGGCATTTGCGAAAAACTGATCCACCGCCATCCGCATATCTATGGCGATATACAGGTAAAAGATGAGGAAGAAGTAAAGCAGAACTGGGAAAAGCTGAAGTTAAAAGAAGGCAAGAAGTCGGTGTTAAGCGGCGTTCCGGTTTCATTGCCGGCCGTGGTAAAGGCCACCCGCCTGCAGGAAAAAGCCCGGCAGGTTGGTTTCGAATGGGATAACCGCGACCAGGTTTGGGATAAGGTAACCGAAGAAACACAGGAACTGCATGAAGCAGTGGCCGCCAATGAAAAGAACAGGATAGAAGAAGAGTTTGGCGACCTGCTGTTTTCCCTGATCAATTATGCACGATTTTTGCAGATTGATGCAGAGAACGCGCTTGAAAAGACCAACAAGAAATTTATTGCACGGTTCACCCGCATGGAAGAACTGGCATTACAACAGGGTAAACCCCTGGCCGATATGACCCTGGCGGAAATGGATGCCATTTGGAACGCTATCAAAAAACAAAACCCCGATACTTGAAGTCATTGCAGCACAAATTATTGAACAGGCAGACGTATATCTTAATAGCCGCCATCAGCCTGTTTACACTTGCCTATTTTTTGAACAGGTATGTCACTGATGTTACTTCTCCCCGGTATTTTGCGCACTTGATTCAGAACAGGATCCAGGAAAAGGAAAGGGACTTTCAGCGCATCACCAGTGACACTGCCCTGATGGGTTCGCTGGTAGATCAAACTTATAGCGAAGCCACCCTGCAAAAATTGCTCGATAAGGAAAGAGGATATGGTTTATACATTTATGACGAAACAGAATCGGAGTATGATGCACGTCCCGTGCTACTGTTCTGGAATACGCAATTGATCCTTCCCGTTAAAAAAGCGCGTGAAGACAACGAGTCGAACCAGATGGAGCGGTTAAAGAACGGGCTGTATGTATCGGAAGACAGCATGAGCAGCCGGTGGGAACGTTTATCGAACGGCTATTATGTGCATACGGCCAAGGTATTATTGTTGCGGAACGACCGCCGCCTCGTAGCCGAAGCACTGATACCGGTAATGCGTAAGTGGCAGTATAATGTGGAAACGGAAAACCTGCAAAAGGAATTTGTTGGCGTAAAAGGAGCCACCCAGCAGGTGGATATATCCAATACCGTGACTGATTTCCCGGTAAAAAGCCTCGCCGGCGATGTATTGTTCTACCTGCAGCAGAATACCATGCATGGCAAGCCCAACAATATCTGGGTAATATCGGTGATGGTTGTCGGCTTTTTCCTGTTGTTTTTGTTCCTGCACCAGTTAGCCGATTATGTTGGCCGCCTGTATGGCACCTGGTATGGCGTGGGCCTGTTGGCCGGTGTGCTGGGCGCCCTGCGATTGATCGTATATGGTTTCCCCGACATTCTTGCCTTGCGGCAGTTTGAGTTATTCGATCCCGCTATCTATGGGTCAAGTTATGTATTGAGCTCGCTGGGCGATCTCATGATCAATGCCCTGCTCTTATGCTGGGTGATCACCTTTATAAACCGGCGGATAAATGTCGCCGCTATACGCCCTTACAACGAACCCTGGAAGAACTGGCTGGTGCTGGGGGCTGCGGTGAGCGCCCTGGTGATCGTAACCTTTACATTTGCCGCCATTCTGCAAACCATGGTATCGGATGCCAAGATCTCTTTCAATGTTACCAATTTCTTCAGCCTGATTGCGACACCGTACAGCTTTGTCGGCTTTGTTGTGCTGGCGACCCTGGCGCTGAGCTATTTCTTCATGTCGCAGATCCTGCTCACCGTTTCCGGGAAACTGGTAGGTGACCGCAATTATTTCATGTTCATCGTTGCCGCCGGCATCGGTCTGGCTATACTCACCTTCACGGGCAACAACAATATTGTAGAGTTGAACCTGTATGTATTGTTATGGCTGCTGGCCTTTATGTGGCTGATGCAGCAGCGTATTTTCGCCGGCCATAATTTACGGTTGAACGTGTCAGGCGTGTTATTCTGGTTGTTCGTGTTTTCTTTCTCCATGTCGGCCGTTATCATTTTCGAAAATGGTAAAATTGAACTGGAGCAACGTAAGCGCTTTGCCGAGAAACTGGCCCTGCAGGCCGACCCCTCGAGTGAACATATGCTGAGCGTTACGCTCGCCTACCTCGATAGCAATTTTGTGGTGCAGAATATGGACCGCTTCAGCAAACCGCAAACCAATGCTTACCTCAAAGACAGTATCGTTCAAAAAAGTGTTGAGCTCAACTACAGGTATAATCTGAGGATATTTACGTTCGACTCAACAGATATGCCTTTGTACAACGACGAGCAGGCATCGTACGATACCCTGAATACGATCTTTCAGATCCAGGGTAAGAAAACAGCCATCCCCGGCATGCGCTTTTTTGAGCAGTCATTCGATAAATTCTCTTACATCTACAGGCGCGAAGCATACAACCAACAAAAGAAACTGGGCACCCTGTTCGTACTCGCCGATCCTCGGCGGTCTAAATTTGAAGCGCTTACGCCCGAACTGTTCCGCCAAACCAACGTATTGCTGCCGGAGCAGTATTCTTCGGTGTATTCATACGCCATTTACGACAGCTTGCGCAACCTGATCCTGAATTACAATGATTACGCTTTTCCCACGCATTTATCGCCTTACCTGATCCCGCAGAATGAATTTGAGCGCCGCCGCAATAATTCATTTGAAGAACTGTGGTACCGGCCTTCATCAGACAAAGTGGTGATCATTGCCCGTAAAAGTAATACGTTCATCGAGGCCATTACGCTGTTCGCTTACCTGTTCAGTACCTTTTTGTTCCTGCTGGCTTTTTACCGGTTAAGCTCTGTTATCATCAAAAGCCGGTTCCATTGGTCAGCGTTGAAGCAGGCCTTTCAGTTAAACATCCGGTCGCAGATCCATAGTACCATTCTCATGGTGAGCTTACTGTCGTTTGTGGTGATCGGTGTGGCTACCATCCTGTTCTTCATCAACCGGTACGAACGTAATAACCAGGACCGGCTTACCCGTGCCATGGGCATTATGGTGAACCAGGTGCAGTCACATATCAATCAGCACCATTCGTTCAATTATGATACCGTGTTTTATGAGCCGGTGTTCAGTGAACAAATGGAAAAGCTCATCCAGGAGATATCAGAGGTGCATGGTATGGATGTGAACCTGTACGATACCATCGGCGGGTTACGCGTGACTTCGAACCCCGATATGAATATTTATATAACCGGGGTCTTGAGCAATAAAATGAACCCGCTGGCTTATTACCGGTTAAATCATTTGCAGCAGGTACAAACCGTTACGAATGAACAGGTAGGTAAACTTGATTACCTGAGTATATATGCGCCTATAAGGGACGAGCGCGGTCATGCCGTGGCGTTCCTGAATATTCCTTCCTACAGCAGCCAGGGAGAATTAAAACAGGAGATCTCGAACTTTGTGGTTACCGTGATCAACCTCATTGCATTCATCTTCCTGATCGCAGGTGGTATCGCCCTGCTCATCACCAACCGGATCGCGCATTCATTTACCATCATCAGTCAGAAGATGCGCGAAGTGAACCTGCGCAAGGTGAACGAGGCGATCGATTGGAAGCGCGATGATGAAATAGGTGTATTGGTTCGGGAGTACAACAAGATGGTGCAAAAGCTGGAAGAAAGTGCCGAAGCACTGGCTAAAAGCGAGCGGGAAGGCGCCTGGCGGCAAATGGCCCGGCAGGTTGCACATGAGATCAAGAACCCGCTAACGCCCATGAAGCTGAGCATTCAATACTTGCAGAAAGCCATCGATAATAACCAGACAGACGTAAAGAAGCTCACGACCAATGTAGCAAAAACCCTGGTAGAACAGATCGATCACCTGTCGAAGATCGCTTCCGATTTCTCGCAGTTTGCCAATATTGGTAATCCGAAGAATGAAGTGTTCGATCTGCATGAAATGTTACAATCGCTGGCTTCTTTATACAATACCGGTGGTAACCTCGACTTTAAATGGAACCCGGTTGAGCAGCGGGTATTGCTGTTTGCCGACCGCACGCAGCTGAACCGGTTATTCACCAACCTGCTGCAGAATGCTGTGGAAGCCTGTGCTAACCGCGACCATCGCATCATAAGGGTGAATGAACAATTGAACGGCGAGTTTATAACGGTAAGTGTAACAGATAATGGCGAGGGCATTCCTGAGCAAACCCAATCCCGCATCTTCACCCCTAATTTTACTACCAAAACATCCGGCACAGGTTTGGGGCTGGCGATGAGTAAAGGTATTGTGGAGCAGGCGAAAGGGGAGATCTGGTTTGTGACCAAAGAAGGAGCAGGAACGACGTTTTATGTGAAAATACCCTTGTTAAGAGCAAATTAATTCGTAAGCGGGGTGATTCGTCTTCGTAGTTAGCGTTTGTGGTTTATGGTTTGTTGTTTGTAGTTGCTTCGCAGGTTCGGCATTCCTCATTAATTCTTAGCGGTACAAAATCCAAAATTGTTTTGAGTTGGGCAATAGTAAGACTGCTGAAAGGTAAAGAACCACAAACCACAAACAACAAACCATAAACGCGAAGCTATATTCCCCTGGCTTTCTTCCTATTAGCCAGGTATTCTTCAAACTCCGTAAGCGTAAAACTACTAAGATTCTGTTCTTTCGTTAATCCGCCTTTTTGCGCGGCGAGCACGCCATAACGGCAATCATCATAGCCATCAATGGAGTGGGCATCGGGATCGATGGAGATCAGCACACCTTTTTCAATAGCGTAATCGATCCAGCGCCAGTCAATATCGAGGCGGCGTGGGTGCGCATTCAATTCAATGACCACCTGGTGTTCAATACACGCATCGATGATCGTTACATGATCGACAGGGTAACCCGGACGGCTCAACAATAAACGGCCCGTCATATGTCCCAGGATGGTAGTATGCGGGTTACGGATGGCGTTCAACAACCGCATCATGGCTTTATCTTCCGTCATTTTCAAATTGGAATGTACGGAGGCGATCACCAGGTCGAAGGTGCCCAGCACATTATCGGAATAATCCAGGGCGCCATCCCCTAAAATATCACATTCAATACTTTTGAATATTTTGAACGGCTTCAGTTTTTCGTTCAGCTCATCGATATACCGGTGTTGTTCCCGGATGCGTTCTTCGGTTAAGCCATTGGCATACGCGGCGCTTTTACTGTGGTCGCTGATCACCAGGTATTCATAACCTTTATCAATACAGGCTTTGGCCATCTCTTCTATTGTATGCACGCCATCGCTCCATTGACTGTGGCTGTGAATGATGCCTTTAATGTCGCCGGGTTTGATGAGGTTTACCGGGTTATTCTTTACCGTTTTCAGCACATTGGCCTGTTCGCGCATCGGTGGGGCAACAAAGGGCAGGTCCAATGCGGTAAAAATAGCTTCTTCCGATGGGTAGGTAGCTGTACCGTTCCAGCCCGGTAAGGCCTGGCAGGCTGTAACGAATTCTTCGCTACCGCTTGTCTGGAACAGAACAGTGGCGAAGTTCCCGGGTGTGGCCGTATAAAATTTCAGTAATACATTTTCGGGGCCCATTACGGTGAAGATATCCTCCAGTGTTTCCCTTGTCGTGTAATTATTGGCGCCCAGGAAGGCCAGCAGTTCTGTAGTGGTGGCGGTGGTTACCCATTCGAGCCGGTCAATGATCTCTGCCTGACGCCGGAATTGTCCGGTAAGGGCAAACTGCCGTTGTGGAAATTGTTTTTTCAGGGTGGCGTCAATTACGACAGCGTAAGGTTCCGTTTCTGCATACAGGTGGCTGCCCTGGTTCTTCATATAGAACTCGATGGATTCCTGTACGTTCTTTTGTGTTTTTTCGCCAAAACCTTTGAACAGCAGGAGGCGGTTCTCATTACAGGCATACAACAGTTCACCTACCGATTCAACACCCATTTCTTTCCAGATGGTAGCGATCTTCTTGGGGCCGAGTCCTTTAATGTTCATCATTTCCAGTACGCCGGGCGGTGTTTTGGAAATGATGTCTTCCAGGGAGCTCAGTTTGCCGGTTTGCAGGATCTCGATCACTTTTTTGGCTACCGATTCGCCGATGCCTTTTATGGTCACCAGTTTTTCTTCGGGCATGTCGGCCAGGGGATGCGTTACTTTTTCAATAGCAAAAGCGGCACTGGAATAGGTTCGTGACCGGAACGAATTTTCGCCGTGCAGGTCCATCAGTTTGGCCAGCATGGAAAATTGATCAGCGATGAAGTAATTATCTATCATGTTGATTTGTGCTAGGTTAACCAGCCTGCTAAATTACTTTTTTCCAGTTTATTTTATCGTGCGTAATTACCAAAGAGGCTCCTGGTAAGTGTTAAAAACACGCAGGATGTTAACAGATTGGTTTATTTCATCTATCGTGAAAGTAATTAGAAAGGGAAACCGCTTAATAGGTTTGCAGCGAATGCTTTTATAACGAATGGCAGACGATGTAGGAGAAAATGCAATGCGTTCGAAATATTCATTTACGATATCGGCAAACCGGTAACCCAGATCGGTCGCAAGGGCATTATAGTATTCGATGGCTGCATTAATATCTTCAACAGCGGTAGGAGAAACATAAATGGTATATGACATCAGGGTTTTTTAAACCGGTGTTTTACATCATTCCATTTAAGTAAGTAATCGGGGTTGGAGGCAATATTTGCCAGTTCTTTATCCAAAGCGGCTTTTTGCTGTTCAGTAAGCTCCACCGTTTCGTCATCGGAAATTGATTCAACTGCGTTCACTTTGATCAGATCTTCGATCAGAGCGGCTGCATATTGTTTTTTTATGCGAATATGAAAAGTATTCTCAGGCATAATTTAATTTCTTTTACCAGTAATCATACTGAAACTCAATGTAATTTACTACAAAAATTGCTTAATTCCAAGGTTACCAGGTATGCCACATCCATAAGATGTGACGTACCTGGTGACAATCACGCCTCACAGTTCCACCACCACATCATCCTGCTCCACGAAAACCCCTTCGTTCAACACAACGCTTTTTACTACGCCCGCATGCGGCGCTACAATGGTCGATTCCATTTTCATGGCCTCGATAACAAACAACGCTGTATTCTTTTGAACCGTATCGCCGGCCTTCACAAGTATTTTAGACAGTTTTCCCTGCAGGGGCGCCCCGATCTCGTTATCAGCAGTTGCTTTTTTATGGGTGGGTTTTACGGATGTAAAGCTTTTATCCTTTACAAAGATCGAGCGCGTTTGTCCGTTCAGTTTAAAAAATACCTGTTTATAGCCATTCTCATCGGTTCCACCCGTATGTAAGAATTTAATAAGAATGCTTTTGCCCGGCGCCAGTTCTATCAGGGTTTCTTCGTTTGGTTTCAGTCCATAAAAGAAAACGGGGGAGGGAACATAATACACTTCCCCAAACTGCATTTTGAATTGATGGTATTCGTCGAATACCCGGGGGTAGAACAGGGCTGACAACAGATCGAGCGGCGTGTACTGCTTGCCATATTTGGTTACAAATTTTTTCCATTCCTTTTCCAGGTTCAGCGGTTGTAAATGCGCGTTGGGCCGGTCGGTGAACGCTGTTTCATTTTTAAGAATGAGCTTTTGCAGCGTGGCCGGAAAGCCGCCGGGAGTTTGTCCGAGGTCGCCGCGGAATAAACCGATCACTGAATCGGGGAAAGAAAGGGTTTCACCTTTTTCAAAGATGTCCTGCTCGGTATAACCGTTGGCGGTCATGAACAAGGCCATGTCGCCTACTACTTTTGAGGAGGGAGTTACTTTAACAATATCCCCAAACAGTTTGTTTACTACCACATAGTTCTTCTTGATGTCGGTAAACTGGTGTTCTAACCCAAGCGAACGCGCCTGTGGCCGCAGGTTGGAGTATTGTCCACCCGGAATTTCATGATCGAAAACTTCTGCCGTACCTGCTTTTAACTGCGATTCAAACGGATAATAGTATTCGCGCACATCTTCCCAGTAGTTGGAAAGTTCATTCAGTTTCGGCAGGTTCAAAGGCAATTCCCGCGGATGGCCTTTCATCATGGCCACGATGGAGTTAAAATTGGGTTGTGACGTCAGGCCCGAAATGGAAGCGAGGGCTACGTCAATTACGTCAACCCCGGCTTCAATAGCTTTTAAATAGGTGGCAGACTGAATAGAGGACGTATCATGGGTATGCAGGTGGATGGGAATATCGATCGCTTTTTTCAATTCACTTATCAGGATACCGGCCTGCATGGGTTTTAATAACCCGGCCATATCTTTTATGCCAAGGATATGGGCGCCGGCATCTTCCAGGCGTTTTGCCAGGTCGATATAATATTGCAGGTTGAACTTTTGATTGCGCTGCGGGTCGAGGAAATCGCCCGTATAACAGATGCAGGCTTCAGCCAGCCCGCCCGTTCTTTCGCGAACGGCATTGATGCTTACGGTCATACCCTCGAGCCAGTTGAGCGAGTCGAAGATGCGGAAAATATCGATGCCGTTCTTCCACGACTCCTCGATGAAGGTTTCTACGAGGTTGTCGGGATAGGCGGTGTAACCTACGGCGTTAGAGCCGCGGATCAGCATCTGGAACAGGATATTGGGAATGCGTTCGCGCATGAGCTGCAAGCGCTGCCAGGGGCACTCGTGTAAAAAGCGCAGGGCCACGTCAAATGTAGCGCCGCCCCACATTTCCAGGGAAAAGATCTCTGGATGGTTTTTAGCGACAGTTTCGGCCACCTTCAACATATCGGTGGTGCGTACCCGCGTGGCGAGCAGCGACTGGTGCGCATCGCGGAAGGTAGTATCGGTATATTGAATGGCGGGATTGTTCTTTAGCCAGTCGATGAACCGGTCGCGGCCCATTTCGGTAAGCCGGTCTTTGGAACCGGGGGTAATATGATGTTGCGCGGCATCGGGCACTACCGGTGAGCGAAAGGTTACGGCAGGATTAACAGCCGGCACATCCGGATGGCCGTTCACAATGATCTCGGCAAGGTATTGTAATGCTTTGGTGCCGCGGTCCATGCGCGGCGCGAAGTGGAACAACTCTGCATGGTTGTCGATAAAATCAACAGTAGCGTGTCCGTTCTGAAAGGTGGGATGTTGTAATACGTTTTCTAAAAAGGGAATGTTGGTCTTTACACCGCGAATACGGAACTCTCTTAACGTACGCACGAGGCGGTCGCAGGTCTCTGTGAGGCTGCGGCCGCTGGCGGTGATCTTTACCAGCAATGAATCGAAGAAAGGAGAAATGCTTACGCCGGGGTAGGAGCTGCCTTCATCGAGGCGGATGCCGGGGCCGCCCGCATTGCGGTAGGCAATGAGCGTTCCGAAATCGGGTTTGAAATTATTGGAAGGATCTTCCGTAGTCACCCGGCATTGAATGGCTACACCGGAGATCTGTAACTGTTGTTGTGAAGCGATATTGATCGGCGGATCGGTGAGGGCATAACCCTGGGCGACCAGGATCTGGCTTTTTACAATATCGATACCGGTTATTTCTTCAGTAACCGTGTGTTCCACCTGGATGCGCGGATTCACTTCAATGAAATAGATGTTCTCCGCTTTATCAACAAGGAACTCTACCGTACCGGCGTTGTTATAGTGTACCTGTTTACAGATGCGGATGGCATAGTCGTGCAATTTTTGCCGCGTTTCGGTGTTCAGTGATATAGCGGGCGCCACTTCCACTACTTTTTGAAAGCGTCGTTGTACAGAGCAGTCGCGTTCAAAGAGGTGAATGATATTCCCATGGTGATCGCCGAGTATCTGCACTTCAATATGTTTGGGCGATTCAATGAATTTTTCGAAGAACACGGTATCGTTGCCAAATGCTGTTTTGGCTTCATTGCGGGCTTCCAGCACGTTCTTCTGCAGGTCTTCCTCATTGCGTACCACCCGCATCCCACGGCCGCCACCACCGGCCGCCGCTTTAATGATGATGGGATAACCGATACGGCGCGCTTCCTGTACAGCAATGTCGATGGATTGAATATCGGCTTTACTGTCTTCGATCATAGGTACGCCGGCCTGTTGCGCTACTTTTTTCGCAGCGATCTTATCACCCAGCTGATCCATGATATGGGCTGTAGGGCCTACGAAGGCAATATTCTCTTCGGCACATCGCTGGGCGAAACGTGCATTTTCTGACAGGAAGCCATAACCGGGATGAATGGCATCGGCTTTTTCGTGTTTGGCAACGCGGATGATCTCTTCAATATCGAGGTAAGGTTTAAGCGGATCATCGTTTTTGCCGATCTGGTAGGCTTCATCGGCTTTGTACCGGTGCAGGGAGTACCGGTCTTCAAACGTGTAAACGGCAATGGTTTTAATGTTTAACTCGGTAGCAGCACGTAGTACCCGGATAGCAATCTCGCCCCGGTTGGCAACAAGGATTTTTTTAAACATGACAAGCAGTTGTAGTTTTTGTTTTGTATATCGATAAAGGAAATCCCTTATAAAAGGCTCAAGGCATAAGGCTCAAGGCTTAAAGCTGAAGGCATAAGGCTTAAGGCGCAAGGCTGAAGGCACAAGGCGCATGCTTCATACTTTCGACTTCATACATCAATAACTAGTCCTGGGTGTAGTGTTAACATAACTCATTACGCTTACTGTACAGTTACACTATAGTATGTTCACTACATTTTACATGTGACTATGAAAAAACGGTACCAGGGTAATTGCCAATGGTTTTATATAGGATTCGATACAGTTATGTAAGATAAGAGGGGGAATGCTATGGTGACCGCTGTAAAATTAAGAATTTACGCGGAAGTGGCGGAGGGGCGGGCGTTCTTCATTGCGTTAAACGTTTTGCGCCTGCCTGCCGGCAGGCAGGTTCTGCGTGCTGGTCCGGCGTTTCGCGCATGTCCGGCTTTGGCGGATTAAGCGTTTTGCTGCCGGGCAGGCGAGCGTTCTATTGGGTGTTGAGCGCCTGCTGGCTGATGTGGGTTCTGCCTTAAGCGTTCCGCGTTTTGCGTTTCGCGTTCTGCGTTCTGCATTCTGCATTCTGCGTTCAGCGTTCTGCGTTGGCTTAAGTAGGTACAAAGAAAAAGTCCTTCCGGTTGAACCGAAAGGACTTGATATTTTTTGCTTTCCAAGAAGCCGAAGTTATTTCTTCTTTGCAGCTTTCTTTTTCTTTGGAGCGGCTTTCTTAGCAGCTTTCTTTGCAGCTTTTTTAGCAGCTTTTTTCTTAGTTGCCATGTTTTTGTGAATTTTAACGGTTAGTAAATAGAATTTAACTAGTGTAAAAATAAAAACTAATTTCAAACCGCCAAAAAATTTTTCACATTTTGTGAAAAATTCACTATACACTATACAACTTACGCTACTGCTACTACGCTAACGATAGTTTTATCGTTTCTGGTCTTTCTGAATTCAACAACACCATCAGTCAATGCAAAAATGGTGTAGTCTCTTCCGATACCAACATTTTTTCCGGGATGATATACAGTGCCACGTTGACGAACGATGATATTACCTGCAATAGCAGATTGACCACCGTATATTTTAACGCCCAGGCGTTTGCTTTGGGAGTCGCGACCGTTCTTTACACTGCCTTCCCCTTTTTTATGTGCCATGGTTATTTATTTTAAAATTTCAAAACTCAAGTTTCAAGAACCAAATAACAAGAGCCAGATAAAACTCAAGAACCAAATTCCAAAAACCAAAAAAAATTCAAATTTCAAATAAATTCCAAAATCCAGGTCCAAATTTCTAATCAGGTTTTTGGATTTTGTGATTTGTATTTTGAGATCTTATTTTTGGATCTTGAGATTTGTGATTTGGAATTTATTAGGCTATACCTGTTACCTGAATTTTTGTGTATTGCGTGCGATGTCCGTGTTTTTTGCGGAAACCCTTTCTTCTTTTCATTTTAAAAGCGATCACTTTATCGCCTTGTACTTGATCAAGGATCTCTGCTTTAACAGTACCTTTAACTGCACTGCCTACAGACAGTTTACCTGCATCATCTAACAGCAGGATCTCAGAAAATTCAACTTTGTCTCCGGCTTTACCGTCTACACGCGGTACATATAAAGTTTGGTCCTTTTGAACCTTAAATTGCTGTCCGGCGATTTTAACTATTGCAAACATAGGTTTCCAAAATTAGGAGTGCAAAGGTAAGGGTTTGCATCAGATTGTGAAGGCTTTAACGAAACATTTTTTTCAGGTTTTTGCCCTGGAAATGGCCGGTTTTCAGGCAAATTAGTAAGAAATATTGATTGTTAACTGTTTACAGGCCGGGCGAAACCATAACATTATATACTATAGATTGAATTCAGTGGCCGGTTACCGGTTTCCAGTTACCGGGGCGCAGCGACTGAAAACTATGAACTTTAAACTGTAAACTGATTTCCCGGTATATGGTAACAAGTAACTATTTTTAACACCTGCTTCTTCGAACATTCAGACATTGAACGAGTTAATTAATGTTTTGAGCGATTTGCAGCAAATCAATCTTTGCGCATTTCACTAATTGACGTAGGTTTGTTTCTCCTAACGATGGAATACGGGATTCAATGAAAATAAAATCGTTTCTGGCAAAACCATTTGCCCATTATATATATAAAGGTATCAGAAAGGGCATGGCCACCGCAGTAGCAGACCAGGAAAACATCCTGAAGGAACTGCTCAAAATAGGTAAGCTAACTGAATTTGGTAAAGACCACCGTTTACCGGAAATAAATGTGCATGAAGAGTATGTTCAGGCCGTACCTATCCGGGATTACGAACAGTTCAAGCCCTATATTGAAAAGATCAAGGAAGGCAAACACAATGTTCTGTGGAAAGGACTGCCAATTTACCTGGCTAAAACTTCCGGCACCACCAGTGGTGTAAAGTATATTCCCATCAGTAAAGAATCGATCGACAACCACATCAACACGGCACGTAATGCCCTGCTTTGTTATATTGCCGAATCGGGAAATACTACGTTTACCGATGGTAAAATGATCTTTTTATCGGGTTCGCCCGAACTGGAACGCATTGGAGGGATACCTACAGGCCGTTTGAGCGGCATCGTAAACCATCATGTGCCCAGTTACCTGCGCAAAAATCAGTTACCCTCGTATGAAACCAACTGTATAGATGACTGGGAAACCAAGCTCGATAAAATAGTAGCGGAAACCATCAAACAGGATATGACCCTCATCAGCGGCATTCCGCCATGGGCGCAAATGTATTTCGACAGGCTGATGGAGAAGACCGGCAAAAAGATCAAAGAGATATTTCCGAATTTCTCGGTGCTGGTGCATGGTGGTGTGAACTTTGAACCATACAGAACCAAATTGTTCGACAGCATCGGCGCACGGATAGCCGCTATTGAAACATTTCCGGCATCGGAAGGTTTTATGGCATTCCAGGATTCCCAGGAAGCAGAAGGATTATTATTGAATACTAACAGCGGAATATTCTTTGAATTTGTTCCGGCTGGTGAAATATTTAATGCCAACCCCACCCGTTTATCACTGAAAGATGTGAAAGTGGGCGAGAATTATGCCCTTATCATAAACAGCAATGCAGGTTTATGGGGATATAATATCGGCGATACTGTTAAATTTGTTTCAACAAATCCGTACAGGCTGGTAGTGACCGGTCGTATCAAACATTTTATTTCGGCATTTGGCGAGCATGTTATTGGGGAAGAAGTAGAACAAAGCCTTATAAAAGCCGCAGAAGAAGAAGGGGTGCATATCACTGAATTTACGGTAGCGCCCATGATCCAACAGGGCAAAGGCAAATCGTACCACGAGTGGTTCATCGAGTTCGAGAACAAACCGGAGAACCTCGACCGTTTTGCCGAGAAGGTGGATGTGAATCTGCGCAAAAAGAATATTTACTACAACGATCTCATCACTGGCAATATATTGTTACCATTACATATTCGCCCGGTTAAAAAACATGGCTTCATAGATTATATGAAATCCATTGGTAAATTAGGCGGTCAGAATAAAGTGCCGCGCTTAAGCAATGATCGTAATATTGCCTCGGCACTCGAAAAATATGTAGAGTAGTTTTAACGTTAACGCTGTCTGATCAGCTTACTAAACAAATTATTGAAACCGGATCATGTCGAACAGTTTTCCACACAGACGTATTGCAATATTTGGATCAACAGGCTCAATTGGCTGTCAGGCGTTGGAAGTGATAGCCGCTAATCCCGACAAATTCACAGCGGAAATATTAACCGCTTTCAGCAATGATGAGCTGTTGATAAAACAGGCCCTGCAGTTCAATCCGCATATTGTGGTAATTGGAGATGAAAATAAATACCTCACGGTAAAAGAAGCCCTTTCGCATACCGATATAAAAGTATTTGCCGGCGAGAAAGCATTGGAAGATGTGGCAGGCATGGATTGTTATGATATGATGCTGGCCGCCATTGTAGGTTTTGCCGGCTTACGCCCTACACTATGCGCGTTGGAAGCGGGGAAAGCGATTGCGCTGGCCAATAAAGAAACTTTGGTAGTGGCAGGTGATATTGTGATGCAGAAAGCCATTGAAAAACGCGTGCCGGTCATTCCGGTAGATTCAGAACATTCAGCCATCTTCCAGTGTCTGGTAGGAGAGACCCGCAACAAGATCGAAAAAGTTATATTAACAGCCAGTGGCGGACCATTCCTGGGTAAGAAGCCCAACTACCTGGTGAATGTAAAGCGCGACCATGCGCTGCAGCATCCCAACTGGCAAATGGGCGCCAAGATCACCATCGATTCGGCTACCCTGATGAACAAGGGCCTCGAAATGATCGAAGCCCGCTGGTTGTTCGACCTGGGTCCCGAGCAGGTACAGGTATTGGTTCATCCCCAAAGTATTATTCATAGCCTTGTTCAGTTTGAAGACGGCAGCATTAAAGCACAGATGGGACTGCCCGATATGAAGCTGCCCATTCAATATGCACTGGCATTCCCCCACCGAATTCCCAACGAGTTTCCCCGGTATAATTTCAAGAATCCCAGCCAGCTTACATTTGAGGAACCCGATACCAAAACATTCAGGAATCTGATACTGGCAACAGAAGCCCTTTTCAGGGGTGGAAATCAGCCCTGTGTGCTGAACGCCGCCAATGAAATAGCCGTATTTGCTTTTTTACGCAATCGTATTGGCTTTTTAGATATGACCGACCTGATTGAAAGAACCCTGCAACACGTGCCGGTTATTGAAAAACCCACGCTGGAAGAATATTTTGACAGCGATGGCGAGGCCCGTAATTTTGCTGCCTCACTTATAAAGTTGTAGTTTAGGCTAAGAGGAACTATGAATGATAATGAAAAGGTGGTGATACGGGTTACAAGTTCAAAGTTCCATGTTACATGTTCCATGTTTCAGGGCTTTTTTCCCTGTAACTTGAAACCTGGAACTCCTTCAATCAAGGCCAGCGCTGACTTTGTAACTCCAGCCGGAACCGGTCACAAACCTTTTCCGTTAAATTTTTTGAGCGGTTGACTGAATTGCAGGATTATTCGATATTTTGAGTCTATTTTAAAATAAACACACCGCTTATCTAGCGTATATATGATCACATTGTTAGCAATAGACTGGGCTGTAGTAGGTATAAAAGCAGGACAATTAATATTATGCTTATCTATACTTGTCATATTACATGAAATGGGCCATTTTCTGCCCGCCAAATGGTTTAAATGCCGGGTAGAAAAATTTTATCTGTTCTTTGATCCCTGGTTTTCTTTGGTAAAAAAGAAGATCGGCGATACGGTGTATGGCATCGGTTGGTTACCCCTCGGCGGATACGTAAAGATCTCGGGGATGATCGATGAAAGTATGGATAAGGAGCAGATGAAATTGCCGCCGCAGCCCTGGGAATTTCGGGCCAAGAAACCCTGGCAGCGCCTGATCATCATGATCGGCGGTGTTACGGTTAACCTTATACTCGGATTCTTTTTATTTGCCATGATCCTGTGGGTCTGGGGCGAAGAATACCTGCCTGCAAAAAATGCCGTGTATGGCGTGTATGTAGACAGCCTTGGAAAAAGCATTGGATTGAAGGATGGCGACAAGATCGTCGCTGTTAATGGCCAGGAAATAGAGAACTTTAGCCGCCTGAGCACCGACATCATCCTGAATGAAGCAAAGACCATACAGGTTGTCCGGGACGGACAAAACATGGATGTAGCCATACCAGACGGAACGATCAGTCAGTTGATCAAACGTAAAGGCGATCCGCTGGCTTATCCCAAATTTCCGGCAGTAGTAGACAGCATTAATAAAAGCACAGCAAAATTTACGTCAGGCGCTTTGCAGAAAGACGACCAGATCATTGCCTTCAACGGCATGCCGGTAAGTTCGTTTTATGAATTGAGCGACATTAAAAAGAGCTATAAGAATAAAGAAGTATCGTTGACCGTATTGCGTAATCAAACCGATACGGCCGAAGTAAAAGTGCAGTTGGGCGCTGAAGCCAGTATTGGGTTCTATCCCCGGCCGCCCGACAAATTCCTAAAATTCGCAGTAAAGAAATATACCTTCTTTGAATCATTACCGGCAGGGGTAAAGAAGGGCTGGAGCACCCTGGTAATGAATGTGCAGAACTTCAAGCTGCTGTTCACCAGTAAGGAAGTGAAGGCCAGTGAGTCGCTGGGCAGCTTCTTAACCATCGGTAATATGTTTGGCGCCCAGTGGGATTGGGAGCGTTTCTGGACGATGACAGCGCTGTTGAGCATTGTGTTGGCGTTCATGAATATCCTGCCTATTCCGGCCCTCGATGGCGGACACGTACTGTTCACCCTGTATGAAATGATCACCGGCCGCAAGCCAAGCGATAAGTTCATGGAGTATGCGCAAATGGCCGGAATGATCCTGTTGCTGGGCGTTATGGCTTATGCGCTAGGACTGGATTTCTGGCGATATCTGTTCAAGAACTAAGACACAGAACGCTTAACCTGCCTGCCGACAGGCAGGCGGAAAACGCCGAAAGCGGGCAACACACGAATTTAAAAGATTTAACTTTTTATAAATCCCGTTTGGGCCTGGCCTGAACGGGATTCTTTTTTGCCTGAATTATCACATTTAAGAAATGCACTTAAAATAAGGCGCATTATAGGCGCATCCATGCTGGAATCGGCACTGCAGGTCAGCCTGGGCCAGCCAGGACCGGGATTTTTGTGCAGCCGGAGTCGTGACGATATGTTATTGAAAATGAAAAATTTAATGGTAAAAGGTGTAAGATTGGCAGAAGCAAGGAAATAGTATTAAATTTGCAGTTTGTATTTTGTCTGTTTGTCGTTAGTTACTTCTGAACATTTTGATGCCGAATGTAATCAGATGGGCAGAATAAGGACAACAAACGACAAACCACAAACTGAATTCGGGGGTGTATGGTTTTGACAGCGTAGATCTTTGAAGGTGTAAGCATGTCGTGCGTTGGATAATTAGCACGTAAATCTGAATATTCAAAACACAAATGGCAATACACAATTTGCCATGGCTGCCTAATCAGTGATTAAGTAGTCATTAGGGCCGCCGGGCAGGTCGTTCTGTAACCACGCTCCGCCGCCGACTTAAAACAAATACAGAATGCTGTAACCGTAGGCTGTGCCGGTTACAAAAGACTATTCAGCTAAGGAAGTAATTGGTTCGTCCGGTTCCTGTTATTTCCCGACAAATAATTCCGGAATAAACATGTAGAAAGCTTTTGAAGGATATGTTTGGACACCGGTTCGAATCCGGTCACCTCCACTTGACCGGACTTTTAGTCCGGTTTTTTTATTTTCATCAATTTCCAGTAGTTTTTTCTGGCTGAGTATCAATGTACTATGATGAAACACTTCCATCATGTAAGGGGTTCGATAGAGGCCATTTTTGTAGTATAAACCGTTATCGAACCCCTTTCTTAAAAGTTCGTGTTTTTGAGGGATAGTTGCACTGCTATATACGGTCGCTAAGTCAGATAATTTTTGCAATTCATTTTTCAACAACATATATCTCTGTTCATCCGCCCGATTCATATCTTTAATTTCATCTCTTAATATAGCAAGGCTTCTGCTAAGATCAGTATGCCACCGCTGATAGGTATCTGCTTTGATTTCATTGTTAATCCACTTGGCCTCGATAGAATGTAATTGCCGCTCTTTCTCGCTTATTTCCGTCCGCTTACTCATCAACAGTTTTCCATTTTCTGAAAGTTTTTTTTCTAAAATTCCCTCAGATTCGCTGCTGATCTTTTTTATCATCCTACTTGGAAGGCTCATGTACTTAAGTGCCTCGAGTAACTGATCGTGAATTTTATTAGCGTTCAAGTTATTATGACCACTATGATTGCACTTATAATAATTGTAATACTTTCCGTGCCGACCCTTACTTGGTGCCCCTGTTAACATTTTCTGACAATGGCAGCGCAGAACACCTCGCAGCGGAAAATCTTCTGCTATACTGACCCGATGTCTTTCAACTGAACGTTGCAATTTTTCTTGAGCACGATTATAAGTTGCAACTTCGATGATATTTGTATGATTGGACATTGGAAACAAACCTCCCGGTTGCTCCTTCCAGGCTTTCACGTTTTGGTATCCAGCATATATAGGGTTTGTTAGAATTTCCTGAACGGCCGAGTTCCCGGTCTTACTAAAGCCAAGCTGCCGAACATCCTGGTATATTGTCATAATAGGCGTATTGTTCAGGAAAGCCTCGAAGATATACCGAACGATATAAGCTTGCGTTTCATCTATTACTAATCTTCTTTCGCTGCCTGACCCAATTTTTGTATAACCATAGGGCGCTTTATGCCCACCTTGAATCCACAAGCCTTTAATCGCTTTGGCTGCATATATTCCCCCTCTTATATCATTCTGACGTTTGATATTCTCCGAATTCCCCATCAAAAATTCGAGCCCCATCATAAAGAATGAATTGTGATCCATGCAATCATAGATTGCACCACGCCCTGCGCTTACAATTCTCACACCGTAGTCTGTTTGAATTTTCTTAACCATGTTAATTGCATCACCGGCCTCTCGACTAAACCTAGTTAACTCTGAAACGACTAAAAAATCTATTGTTTTATAATTCTTCTTGATAAATTGAAACAGCTCTTTAATATCAGGGCGATCAAAATTTCTAGCAGTGTGACCTTCATCAACAAATGTGTCAGTTATAACGACATTATTGAAATTCATCCAATGCGAAGTAACAGCATCTTGACGTTCGATACTGTGAAAGCTTTGTTTGTCACTGCTATACCTTAAGTATCGTATTCCTTTCTTGTCCATCTTGTTTCAATACTTTTTCAACAATAATGTTTGCTATTAAAGTTACTAATTCTTTCTCCTGTTTTTCCTCAAAATTATTATTATTTTCCGTTGCTTTTTTATCCAATTCCTGCTTGGCTTTCTCACAGTCCATACCCACCGCTTATTCATGTTTTACAATTGCTTAATCTAAAATTTAGCAACACTAACAACTAATCGTCGCTGAACGCCGGACGATATTTGTTCTGCTATTTGGAAGGCTTCAGTTTCCAGTATTTCGACTTCGTCATATGCTGGTTCAAGCAGTTTTACAATTTCGACCTTAAGTGCTTGTTCGAATTGAATGACGTCATTTTGTTGTTGTGCCCAAATGATCCCTTTGATTATTGCACATCTGTTAATCGAACGTTTTGCATTGTTAAGCGAAGCTATTAACGTCAACTTAACCCAATTAAGGAATTCCTGTTTATCGGGATAAGCCTTGTAATGGAAATGAAGAAACGTGCTTACTTTGGTAACATCATTCTTCGAAACTGCTTTTACGAAGGCCTGTTCATATTCTCTGGAAAAAGGCACCTTCGAAAAATACAAAAAACAATCATTTTGCTGACGGCCCAACTTGAATTGTATATAAGGTTTGAAGTTTCCCCTTTCCCTGGCAAAGAAATAACGACCAGATAAATCCGAGCAGGCATTTCTTAAAAACATGTTATCCATAATCACTTGCTTCCACTTATTCATGTTCATCATATTTAGTGTGTCTGCAATATAATATCGATGGAAGTTAATTTATCCCATATGGGAAAATGTGTGAAATGTCGCTTCTCGGAGAATATATTTTGGTTCTTAAAAAGTGGTTGAATGGATTTGAGCAGTTCGACGATAGTGCTGATTATTCCTGCTGAAGATTTAAACTTGATAAAAGCAAAGCAGCAGGAGATCATTGATAGATTAAGTGAAATGACCACCCCTACAAATTCAAAGTCTGATATACCTGCAAATTACATTACAGCTATTGAATTCATGGATGCGGTCAGAATTCGCCGGTCAAAGTTCGATGAGCTCGTGGCCAGCAATAAAATTAATACAATAAAGAAGAAAAGAAAGATTTATGTACCGGTTACTGAAATAGAGCGATACTTTAAAGATCCATCTATTCTGTAGAGTGTGCTATTAACAAACTGAGGAAGATAAGTAATGAAGGAGAGGTTATTGATAAGTTTTTCAGGTGGTAGAACCAGTGCTTTTATGACTCACTGGCTGTTGCAAAACAAGTCCGGTCAGTTTGAAATGATGGTCGTGTTTGCTAACACGGGTAAAGAGCGTGAAGAAACCTTACAATTTGTCGACCAGTGCGATAAGATCCTAGGATTCCAAGTGCATTGGATAGAGGCGGTTACGAGTTTAGAACCAGGGAAAGGGGTTTCGGCGCGAAAGGTTGATTTCAACAATGCCAGCCGAAAAGGAGAACCCTTTGAATCATTTATCCAAAAGCATGGCATTCCGAATCTGGGGGCTCCAAAATGTTCAAGAGAACTGAAAGCGTACGCGATTCGAGCTTATGCGCGCTCGTTGGGGTGGAAAAAATATTACACTGGTATCGGTATCCGATACGATGAGGCCGGCCGGATTAACTTGCGAACCGCCAAGCACGAACGTTTGGTTTATCCGCTGGCGCAATGGCTTAAAGTAACCAAAAGCGATGTCAATTTGTTTTGGTCAAGGCAGGCTTTTGACCTACAATTAAAGAGCTATGAGGGTAACTGCGATCTATGCTGGAAGAAAAGCAATCGAAAATTGATTACCATTCTTAAGGAAAACCCGCACCTCGCAGATTGGTGGAGGGAAATGGAAAACCGATATGGTACTTATGTTCCTGAAAAGAGCAAAGGAAATCTAAATATCAAATTGCCAGTCAGATTTTTTCGGGATTACAGATCAGTAGATGATCTCCTGCACGAGGCATCATTTGAACACCGGTTGGCAGTCGACGATAGTAAAACCATTGACCCGTACAAGCAGCTACCGTTATTTGACCCATGCCTGGATTGCGAGACGGGCGCATGTGCCGACTCCTGTGAGGCGTTCTGATTAATAGGTGCTTGGACTGAATAACAGATATTGAAAATTAGCTTTATGGCAGGGGGAAAAATCTCACTTCGATTGGGAAACAAGGTGTTAACATTGGAGGACGGCGGCCAAGCTGATGCGAAGTTTAAAAATGATTTTGCTGCTGTTTGTAAACCCAATCGTGCCAGCATCCAGGAGTTTTTTGAACGGTTGGTGGGAGAAGTTTAGCGGTGGTAATGAAAGACGAGATAATAAAAGGATGAGTTGATTGGTTAGGTTTATGAGTTACGATGAATGGAAATATAAGTTGGCGATGGTGGTGAGTTCGGAGGGCTGGCAATACAACAGAAACATGCATTTCGCTGATGTCAAAGCCGCTCTTTATGTATTGGCAGATTTGGATCTTGACAGTTATTCCTTGAACGCGAGACACCTGAATATTCCATACATCACTAAGGTATTAGTTACTGATAGCAACGCTATGAATAAGGTAGTTGTTCAAATTGACAGTAAAGATGTAGGAGGAAATGGAGTAAATGTGCCCGGGTTGTTTTATACATTTCCAGAAGGTATAGAAGGTTTTGAGCAGGAAGCTGGTATTTCGCTTGCCTCCTTTAAGGGTTATAGTCCCAAAAATAACTTCGTGTTAGCAGCTTATATGGTACACGACGCAAATGACGTATTGTTGGCGAGTTCAGGGGTAAAACTTTTGCGCGAAGCAATTCCTGCATATAAAAGGGCGTCTCTTAATTTCCAGCTGTCATTTAGTAATAAATTATTTGTACATGATGGAAAAATAAGAAGTCGGCAAGTATCAAATACCATTAGTCAGGATGTTTTCTATCACAAAGATATTGTCGAGTCATTTTATACCATGTTCAATATCGACTATAACAGGATGGAAGAAGGTTTGGCATGGGATAAAGATTTGAATGGATACTGTTCTGGTATTCATTTAAGCGAAATTAAACCTGATGGAAAAGGGTATAAATCGTTTGCTGCAGTAAATTATCAACATACAACTTATCACTATCCTAAAGGCCAGGAGGATGTTAACGGTGTTGTTCTTTCCGTTCATTCGTCATACCTCGACAGAATTGACTTGTCACCTTTGAAACCGGTGGTTCCTGGTTTTGAATCACGTAGGTTATTAGCCCGTATGAATGCTGCTATGACTGAAATGGAGCCGGTAAAGGGTTTAGATACCGTTTTGAGGAAATATATGAGCCTGAAGGAAAGGGAAAGGCGGGTTAATAGAGTTCAAAGCTCTGGAAAGCAGGTTATCCTTCGAACCGGAAAAGGTAGAAGTATATAAAGCCGTCGGTTGGGGCTGCAAGTCTGCAGTTACCGGTGGCCGTCTTGACGATGACATTCGACTAAAAGATAAATTGGAGGGACTTGATATGTTAGCAAAGGACACAATGAAAAAGCGAGTTAGGCGCGAAGAAGAGGAAGTGGAATGCATGATATCCACTAAAGAAAAAAGGGACTGCCAACTGGGAAAACACTATTTAATAGCCATGTACTTATTCTTAGCATCTTTATACTCTTGTAGAAAAGATGCCGTTATCTACCCGGTCGTTGGAGTTGTCTCCACAGTCAACGAAATGGTTTCGAGCCGGGCAACCAGCAACCTTCTGTATTACGAGAATGCCGATGCAAAATGGTTCGATGATACTTACGCAAAGTTTCAGGCTGCGGCTTCCTTCAATCACTGCCTCTACAGTTCAACGTTTTAGTGGTACAAAATCCATTCGTTTTGAATTAAGAGATTCAGATAAACAAGTAGAGAGCGGAACAAGAGCTGAATTAATATTTCCGAAAGCAACTCACAATACCCGGTGGTATTCCTTTGCATTGTATGTTCCAAGTTTTGAATATGAGGTTGATCCCACCGATGAGGTGATCAGCCAATGGCACCAAGGCGGAGGCGCTACACCAGCTCTTTGCCTGCGCACAAAATCAGATCGACTGTTCTTGCGAATCCTAAGTGATACCTGGATCGATCTGGGTGTACTGGATAAAGACAAATGGCATACCTATATAATGCGTGTGAACCACGCAGCGGGATCTGATGGGTTAATCGAAATGTGGCGTGATGGACATAAGATTATGTATCGCAAAGGACCGAACGCGTACCCGATCAATCGCAATTATCATTTGCCTTATTGGAAAATCGGTATTTACAAGTCCTATTGGAATGGTAGCCGTACTTCATCCACGAGCAAGCGGGTTCTTTATTTCGATGACATTAAACTGGGTAACGAAGGAGCTGCCTATGAGGATATGGTTTCAACCGACAGGAGTACAATTCCTGGAATTTCAAATCCCACCACACCATCGCCTGGTGCTTCGGGAAATGTAGTTACAGATTTCATCCTGGTTAACGCCGCCACAGAAAAGGATGTGTTGAGAATCCAAAGCGGTCAGGTAATAAGCCTGGGTGCGCTTGGGTTAAAGAAAGTAAACATCCGGGCAAACACGTCAACAACCGGAAGCATAAAATTTCAGTTGGCTGGCAGGCAAAGCAAAGCTTTTATAGATAGCAGAGCTCCTTATTCGCTGCATGGCGATGATGGGAGTGGTAACTTCTATTATGGGAACTGGAACCCTCCTGCCGCCGGCGCATACACCTTAAAAGCCATCCCTTACCAGGGAGATCATGGGCAAGGTGAAGCTGGTACTGCAAAGACAATCGCATATACAATTACATATTGAAGAACCGCATCCTTGTGCCAATGGCTTCAAAAAACTCAGAACTCAAACTCTTAAAATGCAGGTATATGGAAAGTTATAGAATGTTTAATAAAGAACTTGTTAATGAACTGGCCGCACTTGGCACAGACCTGAATTCTAAAGTTTCGTTTGAAAAGTATCTCGTTGAATCCGGCTATACACCTTTAAGTACGAGATTGTTTTTTAAGGACAATCCGTTGGAACTTATTCGACTGTCAAAACGAAACGGGCAAACTGTGTTCAGAAACTTTGCCAATGATCATGATAAAGGAACTCTAATGGACTTTATTCGAAATCGGTCGATGCACGAAGGTCAGGTATGCCCGAATGAAAAGGTCCACACTTTTGTGGCTGCAGTCGATACAGCATCTAACTTTTTACAAAGGCATCCGGGTCGAATCAGACCTCAGATTTTGCAGGAGATGGCAAAGAAAGTAGCCACGTACAAAATATAGTAACCGATGGATTTACCTGAAATTATTGAGAGAAACGTTCATGAATTTATGAAGCCGATTCGAGATGCCGGCTACACGAAACTAGTCTATGAAAAATCAATGGGATCCATAGAAACCCAGCTAAAATCCTATCTCCTTTTTGCTTTTCAGGAGCAGAGTTCGGAGCGCGATATCATGATTTGGTATGGTGGCGGTCTGGAGGCTTCCGATTTTTGCTTGTCTCTAAAAACTAAAATCCACAATGATCCGATTGAATTTGGATTCAAAGGAAAATTTGATCCAAAATATGAAATGCCTGCTCTATTTCATGGATTGCAGGTAAGTAAAGGCAGCTACTCAGCATACTATCCAAATCATCCAAATAACGCATTGCCCACACCGGATGATGCATACGAGAAATCAATTCAGACTGTTCCCATAAAGGTAAATAAGGGTATCCGAGTCATCAAGAGTTGGATTGGTAAGGTTAAAAGATTGTGAAGTAAATACATTCATTATGGCGGTACTTAAAAAGGATATAATAACGTTTAGTAGCGGAAGGCAAATCAAGGTGCTGGGAGGTATTTTTTCGATTGTATCATCCCTTGAATTAGCTGACTATTATTCCCGGTTGGTCTTTTTTTATGATCATGATTCAAAAAACAATAAAGAACTTCCTTCCGTTAAAAATATATATAATCTGACAAAAGAGGAGCTTATTGAAGTCGCTGACTGTATGATAATGCTGTGGATTGACTTGAAGGACAATGTTCGAAAGTATGGGATTGATAATCCGGAAATATTCAATGTAAGACTTTGACAACCGTGGCCTATAAATCTTATGTGAACTTATTTTAGGATAGATATATATATGCTACTTCCAAAAAACTGTTAGAGGTGCAAGCGGATCTCGGCGACTGTCGTTTGTCGCCAGCAAGATGTACCGTTGTATCACAACGTGAGTTTACTGCACTCCAAAGTCGTGCAGTGGTGAGGAACCTGCTTCGAAACTCAGCGGGTTGTTGTTTCAAAAATCAATATGCCTTCGGAATGGCTAAAGTGAGAAAAAGCAGCAAAGGTAACCGAGAATTCTGGTGCCATATCCGGTTAACAGAACAAGAACATAAACTCCTAAAGGAGAAACTTTCGTCAACTACTTTTCAAAAGGTCAGTGAATATGCCCGGAGCGCGCTTTTTGACAAACCGATTACCGTGCTGACCAGGGACAGGTCAATGGACGAGTTTATGTGGGTACTTATCGGATTGCGTGGTGATCTGCTGGCGATAAGTAAAAATTTTAACCAGGTTGTAAAAAAAGTTAACAGTATACCTAAAACGGATCCAAACATTTGGGTGCCGTATAGCTTGGAGATGCAAGGGGAGTTATTGAAAAGAATAGCAGAAATTCAAAAGAAGATAGATGTTTTTTCAAATAAATGGTTGCAATAATAGGAAGTGGAGAGATGATCAGAGGGGCATTGTCGTATAACGAAAATAAGGTGGAGGAGGGGGGTGCTGTACTGCTTTCGGCAGCCAATTATCCTAAAGATGCTGCCGAACTTTCTTTTAGGGAAAAGTTGAACGTTTTGCAGCGCCTTGCGGATTTGCGACCTACCATTGATCATAGGTGCGTTCATATATCCATTAACTTTGATCCTTCTGACAACCTTACCAACGAACAGTTTCAGGAAATCGCCAGGTTGTATATGGAGGGTATCGGATTCGGTAGCCAGCCTTATTTGGTCTACAGCCACACGGACGCCTCTCACCCGCACCTACATATCGTCAGTACCCCGATCCAGTCCGATGCTGAGCGCATCAACCTTAATTGTTTGGGCAAAACAAAGTCTTCTGCCGTTAGGGAAAAATTAGAAGCTGATTTCAATTTGGTACGTGCCAAAGGCCGTAATAGTGTTTCTCAGGCGATATTAAGGCCTGCAGACCTGACGAAAGCGCAATACGGAAAACGGCAAACTAAGGCAGAAATCAGCAATGTTGTGCGGAGCGTATTTCACCACTTTAAGTTTACGACGTTTGCGGAATATAACGCGGCTTTGAATGCTTTTAATGTAGTAGCAGATACAGGGGCTCCAGGTACGAAAATGCAAGAAAACGGTGGTTTGCTTTACTCTTTGCTGGACCCGGCGGGAAATAAAATCGGAAAATCAATCAAAGCAAGCTCGATCTATGACAATCCAATTCTGAAAGAAATAAGTAAAAAGTTTGAGGCAAACGCGCGAAGACGAGATAACTACAAAGCTCGAGTTTGTAGAATCATTGATGATGTGTTGGCTAAAGGGGTAACTGAAACTGGCTTCTTGAACGAACTTGACCGCTATGATATCTCCATTGTTTTCAGGAAAAGCAAGGATGGACGGACTTATGGAATTACATATGTAGATCGTAAAACGCTTTACATTTTTAACGGCTCCGATTTGGATAACAGCAAGAGGTATGCTGCCGCCGGAATCAAGGAAAGCCTGCACAATGACAGACGAAACGAGCAACACCGCGAAAATGAACGATTAGTAGCCAATACGATTTCTCAGACGCGATTTGATGAAGGGGTTAGGTCGGTAATGGTTCAATGGATGAGCCAGGGATTGCTTGTCGATGCGAGATGCGGATCAAATAACAATGTTTTGTATGCTCTGGGAAGACGGAATACCAGCAGAGATGATTACAGCACATTGGCACCAAAACTATCCCGTTACCTGCAAATTAACGGCGTTACGCCGGAACGAACGGACTACCTGCGTCGTGCGTCGACTGATTGGATCGGTACAGTAGCAGAACAAATCAAAGAAATGTCTGATCAGCAGTTACAAAGCCATCTGAGAAAAATGGTAGATGAATGTTTTGAAATAACAACCGGTGGCCATTCCATTTCGTCAGCCCTACTGGAAGAAGCCAGGAAGAAAAGAAAGAAGCGAAGAAGATAGAATTGAATTAGTAAAGGCGTTATAGAAAGGAGGTGTGTATGAATACAGGGGAGAACGAGCAAAGCTTACGGGCAATAATTGATCTGTTCCGCAAGGCAAGTGTGGTGATTCTGGTGCTGCATTTCGTAGTGATTTGCTTTGCGGCTTTTGAAGCGTGGGGGCTGATACATCCGATAGTAGAACGGATACTTTTAAACATCGCAAACATAGGGTTGTTCTCAAAAAGTTACGTCACCAAACTGATCGCGCTTGGCTTTTTAGCCATATCCATGATAGGGACGCCCGGCAAGAAAGATATCAAAGCGAAAGGAAGTCATATCATCTTTTATCTGGTTTTTGGCAATGCTCTGTACTGGGGAGGTGTCGTTTGGTTCTTCTGTCACTTATCAATTACACAAACGGCCTGCACTTACATACTTACCACCTCTATAGGTTTTTTGTTCATCCTTACAGGAGGGTCGCGTCTCAGCCGCCTGATCAAACTCAAGATGCGCGATGATATTTTTAACGAGGAAAATGAAACCTTCCCGCAGGAAGAACGGCTACTTGAAAATCCATACAGCGTTAATCTTCCTGGTAAATATCGCTATAAAGGAAAGCTGCGTCAGATGTGGTTGAACATCATTAATGGCGCTCGAATGGTTCTCATTATTGGCAGCCCTGGTGCAGGTAAAACGTACTTCCTTATTCGTCATATCATCAAACAAAAGATTGAGCTGCGGCAATTTCCTGGTATGCTGCTCTATGATTTTAAGTATGATGACCTTGCGAAGATCGCTTACAACTCGTGGCTGAAGGCTAAGCACCTTTATAAGAAGGCCCCAAAGTTTTACATCATTAATTTCGATGAGCCTATAAACCGGTGCAACCCTTTGGAGCCGTCCAGCATGAAGGATATTACGGATGCAACTGAAAGTTCGCGGACGATTTTGCTGGGGTTAAATATGCAGTGGATCCAGAAAACCGGGGATTTCTTTGTCGAATCGCCAATAAATTTTGTCACCGCGATTATTTGGTTCTTGCGAAAGTACAAGGGCGGTAAGTACTGCACACTCCCACACGTAATTGAACTGATGCAGATGGACTACGAAGACTTGTTTCCTGTTCTCGGCACTGAGCCGGAGATAGAGGTGTTGATTGCGTAGCGCCCATCCATCTAAAATTTGGATGGGCGCTACGCAGGAAAAATTAATCCGTTCATAACGGCCTACTGCAATCGGGCGATGGAGCAGCTTGAAGGCCAAATTGCTTCTGCTAAAATCGCGTTGGCTAGACTCGCCTCTCCGCTTCTGTATTATGTTTTGAGTGGAAACGATTTTACACTTGATATAAACAATGCATCAGATCCAAAGATTGTAGTGTTAGCCAACAATCCAGAAAAGACACAGACCTACGGCGCGGTTATATCACTTTATCTCAATCGTGTGTTCCGGATATTGCCAAAGAAAGGCATGGAGAAGTGTTGTATAATTGCGGACGAATTTTCCAGCCTGTTCGCCAATGGGATAGAGAACTTTTTAGCTATATCACGCGGCTATCGTATTTTCTGCTACCTGGCTATCCAAAATATAGCGCAGATGCGAAAGAGTTATGGACGCGAACAGGCAGACGTTATATTTAATTTAGCTGGTAATATACTATGCGGCCAGGCCACAGGAGATACAGCAAAAGCGGTGTCGGAGATTATTGGAAAGATCGTACAGGAGCGGCAAAGTGTGTCGATCAACCGAACAGAGACCAATGTTAGCCGAAATACTCAGTTAGACAGTGCTGTTCCTGCCGCCAAAATCGCCATGCTGTCGGCAGGTGAATTTGTAGGGGTGCTGGCCGACAATCCAGACCAGCAGATCAAGCTGAAGGCGTTTCACTGTTCAATTCAGAACGACCATTCGGCAATAAAAGCAGAGGAAGATGCATACAAACCCCTACCGAAGCGAAACATCTCACCAATCGACATTCAGAATAACTACATTACCATTAAAAATGATGTTGTTGAGATTATTGAAACTGAAATAGAACGGATAAAGAATGATCCGGAACTGACCCATTTACTATTTGTTAAGCCAGACACCCAAAAAGGGTAGTTCATCTGAAGCCATTTTCCTCCTGTCCGGGATTCTTCTTCCAGAAATGGTTTTCGGTATAGCTTAGGAACTGGTGAGGGGTGTTAAGGATTGTGTCCAACAGGTGTTCGTTATCGTAGTCATCCCGCACGATCATTGATTTATTGTTTGTCAACCGGAAATGTAATGTGTACAAAATAGACTTTGCTACGATTGCGCAGTAAATTTCGACTTTGCCCTTATAGTACATTTTTCGCAGTTGTGAAGGGTTCAGTGTCTTTAGTTGACGACTGCTTCTGATCTCGAAATCCTCTAGGAAGCTGTCAAAAGAATTGGAGGGGTATAATAGTCCGAAGTCTGCATATGGTTCAGGAGATCAAGGGCAAATATCACAAAGATTGACTTGTCAACGCTAAGATGAAATTCAATTCCATGGGCATTTCTATATTCTGTAGATTGTTCATCCAGGAAGGCATATATCCGTTTTGCTGATCGTGTCATTCTAGGTAAGGTTATTGTATCTGCTATTCAATTTAGTTCACTTTTCAACGAGAATCAAAGTTTTTTCCATCTTAGGGCAAACTTTTTTTGAAGTTTTAAAAAAAAATATTAAATTAAAAGACTAATTGCCTGCGCCTTTTTGCCAAATTACTAGTTTCATAATCCAATTCCAGCTGCATTAAAATGTTCACAATTTTGCAGTAATGTTTTTCCTTTCTATTTTGCCATTGCGTTATCCTTCGTAAATGTCTACTTCTTATCCAACCTCGTCCTGGTAATCAATAGCCGCAAAAAAACCTATGTCGTTTATTATCTATGCCTAAAATGCTGATTACTAACTAGTGTTAGTGTTTTTTGTAATTTAGTATATATAACCAAGAACCGCCAAAGACAAAGAAGGAACTGATATGCTCAATGGACAAGATGATGCGTTACTAACAGAACAGTTACAAAGGGGTGATACTTTGGCCTTCAAAGCCCTGCACGGTCGTTTATACCACCATATTCGATTTTTTTGTGAACAGATCGTTCAAGAGTCAGGGGAGGCAGAGGACATTGCTACCAACGCTTTCCTAAAATATTGGGAACGATGCGCGAATTTTAATTCGGTCAGCCAAATTCGTAGCTTTTTATATATAGCCGCCAAAAACGCTTGTTTAAATTACTTGAAGTCAAGAAAGGCAGCACGTAATTACCAAGAAACTGTTATACCGATAAATGTAATCGACGAACAACTGTTAATTGAACAGTATACTTACGAAGCTGCTTTATTTGAGAAGTTATATGAGGCTGTAGAACTTTTACCGCCTCAATGCCGGGAAGCTTGTAAACTTTACTATTTCTCTGGTCTAAGCAGGCAGGAAATCGCCGAGAGGCTAAGCATTTCTATTAATACTGTAAATAAACATTGCGCGGACGCAGTCCGTAAGCTACGGATCATTTTTTGCCGTAAAGAACTCCTTATATTGTTGTTTTATAGTCACTTGGATATTGTAAAAAATAATATGTCATTTTCTTCCTTTTTCAATTGAATTTTTTTTATCACATGCTGTTATACTGTCAAAAGTGTTGAGTAAATGTTACGTGCAGTAAACGTTGGGTAATGTGCATCTGCCAAAACCATTATAATGAATGACTACGATTCTATAGCCGATATTTTATCCCACTATCCTGATTTAACGCAGGAGCAAAGGGCAATGCTACAGGCTTGGCTTGCGGAAGATGTAAAACATAAAATCATCTTTGATAACATTGTTAAAGAGGATAACGTATCGGTAAAATACCAGCGTATCGAACAGTTGAAGTTGCAAAATGAAAGATCATGGGAAAAGTTGAACGCTTTGATAAATGGAACAGGTCGGGTAGGGTATTCAAACTGGTGGCATGGTTGGAGGATGGTGGCTGCTGCATCCGTTATATTTCTTTTAGCCTTTGGGGGATTCTTGTGGTTTTCTCAGATTAAGAAGAAACCGAGCGTCGCCATCGCAGAAACCAAACACACCACAACTGCAGCAGAAGATGTTGCTCCTGGATCTGCGCAGGCAAAATTGATATTAGGCGATGGGACGCAATTGAATTTGGATAGCAGTAGTGTGGGAAAAGTGGCAGAACAGGCCGGCGTTACCATCACGAACGAAAACGGACAGGTAACATATATCAACAGGCAAGGGATGGGTAAGAAGAATGAGTCAGGATTTCGAATCATATATAATACACTAGAAACATCGAAAGGACAAACGTTTTCTACAAAATTATCGGATGGCACAAAAGTGTGGCTTAACTCTGAAGCGAGTATCACGTATCCTGTGAATTTTTCTGAAAGTGAGAGAAGAGTGGTGATTACCGGCGAGGCATATTTCGAGGTGGCGAAAAGTGATAAGCCTTTCATTGTTGCCAATGCCGCGCCAGGAAGACAGGACTGGAGTGTTCAGGTACTCGGGACGCATTTTAATATAAACGCATATTCAGATGAAGAGGCTGTTAGAACTACGCTACTCGAAGGCAAGGTAAAAATGACCAGTGGCACTTCAGCGTCGATATTGATGCCCGGGCAGCAAGCGCAGCTGCATGTTGGAAAACGGTTGCTGAAAACTGTCGATAATGTAGACGTTGATCATGTGATTGCCTGGAAAAATGGATATTTTCATTTTGACAATGAAAATATCCGAGCGGTGATGAAAAAGATCGCAAGATGGTACGATATGGAAGTCGTGTATAAAGGTCCAGTTTCTTCAGAGGCGTATGGTGGCAGAATCAAACGAAATAGTAAGTTATCTGAGGTTTTAGCATTACTCGAACAAAATTCTATACATTTTAGCGTGGAAGGAAAGAAAATAATTGTCAACTAATATTTGAAAAATTTGTCGGAAGACCCGTAGGAAAAGCCCCGGAGTTCTTCACTAAACATTATAGAATCAACGTGAGCTTGTCCAAAACTCGCGATTCAAATCTTGTTTCAACCTCCGGGGCTTTACTTTACTCAGTCTTCGTAATTTTTTATTTCAGAACTTGGAATATACATCTAGTACCTATAAAAATTCATTAAACCTTTGGAGATTACCAAGAGGTTGTTTGGTATTCGGTAGAAATAAAAGTGCAATTGAGCGGTTAATCGGCGAAAGTCAATTCCGTCCTGACAGTGCCATCCCTTCTTCTATCTCCATTCCTAACGGAAAGTATAGCGCTACATCTCCAAGTGATATGACCGCTAACCATTGAACCCGTCTCAAGTAACCTTAAAAAAATCACGCCGGATGGTACCCGACGTGATGGATGCAAGTTATAACTGGTTTTATTACTCACACAAAACAAAGCTATGCAATCTTTTGCTGTCGGCAAAGGCTCTGCTACCAGCATGACCATGCCAAAACTACACTGCTCTATTTCACGACAATTGACACGTGTTATGAAAATTTCTGGAATTATTTTATTGGCTACCTCCTTGCATCTGAGTGCAAAAGCCGTAACGCAGACCGTAACTCTGTCTGAAATTGATGCTCCTTTTCTCAAAGTCATGCATCTAATCGAAAACCAAACGGGCTATGCTATTTTTTATAATGTTAGTTTGATTAGTCAAGCGAAAAAAGTGACTATAAACGTAAAGAATATGCCTCTAATACAGGCATTGGATCTTTGCTTTAAAGATCAACCTTTTACTTATGTTATCAGGGGAAATAATATCACATTAAAATTCAGGCAAGAGAAGAAAATTAGAGAAGACCCCGGAGTAGATGTGACAGGTAAAATAACTGACAAAGAGGGGATGCCACTAGTTGGAGCAAATGTAAAAATTAAGGGAACGAGTAAAGGAGCAATTACGAATTCCGATGGTTCCTTTCTATTAAAGGATGTGGACGACAATTCTGTTTTAGAAATCTCCTATGTTGGTTTTGAGACAGCAATAGTTTCTTTGAAAGGACGTAAATCTTTAGTTATTGGCCTCAATCCTAAATCTACTTTTTTAGATGAAACTGTTGTGATTGCATATGGTACAACGAGTAAGAGGTTGACTACTGGCAATGTGTCAAGTGTTAAAGCGTCCGACATTGAGAAACAGCCTGTTCAAAACCCTCTTTTGACATTACAAGGTCGCGTTCCGGGTGTAGAAGTTACACAGCTAACCGGTTTGCCTGGCGGTGGGGTAAATGTACGTATTCAAGGGCAAAATAGTATTGAAAGCGGTTTAGATCCATTGATTGTTATAGATGGGGTGCCTTTTCCATCAAGGCTTGCATATGGAAATTACATGGAAGGAACAGTTCAAAATGGCAGTCCACTTAACTATGTGAACCCGGCTGATATTGAATCAATAGCTGTTTTGAAAGACGCAGACGCTACAGCAATTTATGGATCCCGGGCGGCCAACGGAGCCATACTTATTACAACAAAGAAGGGAAAAGCCGGAAAAGGCACTCTTACATTTAACATGCAACAAGGATGGGGAAACGTTTCAAGGAAAGTAGATATGATGAATACATCTCAATATCTCGAGATGCGGAAAGAGGCCTTTCATAACAGCGGACAAGTTCCCTCTGCAAACCCTTCAGCTTCTGGTTCGTCTGTTTATGCTCCAGATATTATGTTTTGGGACACTACCAGATATACGGATTGGCAGGAAACATTAATTGGTGGTACTGCGCAATATACCAACGTTAACGCTCGTATTTCCGGTGGTACGCCAAGTCTGCAATATTTAATTGGGGCCACTTATAATCGGCAAACAACTGTATTTCCTGGTAGGTTTGACGATAATATTGGAACACTGCATTTTAACCTAAGTGGAGCGCCTGGCAATGGGAAATTACGGATGCAACTATCAGGATCGTATTCCTATGATCAAAATCATCTGCCGGGCGTTGACTTAACTCAGTCAGCATTACTTACTGAGCCCAATGCACCTGAACTGTTCACAAGCAATGGCAACTTAAATTGGGCACAAAATGCAACTGGTAGGTCGACATTTATTAACCCGCTGGCTAATGCTAACAGTACTGATTATAACAACACCACTAAAAATCTAATTGGTAATCTCACTATTAGCTATCGTCTTTTGGAGGGCTTGGACTTACGTACAAGTTTCGGATATACTAATATGCAAACGAATATCTTTAACCCAATTAGATTGGAAGTAAATAGACCTGAACGTAGAGCAACGTCGCAGAGGATCGCGGGTTTTGGAAATAGAAACATGAGCTCTTGGATCATCGAGCCTCAAATAAACTATCAAGCTCGTGCATGGAGAATAAAATTGGACGCTTTGGTGGGTACAACTATTCAGAAAAGCAGCATAGATTATTTATCATTGTTTGGTTTTGGCTTTCCGACAGATCAATTGATGAAGACTCTAAATGCGGCCACTTCTATTAACGCTGATCTTTCAAACTCTGTCACAAATAGGTTTAATGCTCTTTTTGGCAGATTGAATTTTAATATGGACGATAAATACATTTTGAATTTGACCGGCCGGCGAGACGGCAGCAACAAATTTGGAGGTAATAATAAATTTCAAAACTTCGGAAGTGTGGGTGTGGCATGGATAATGAGTGAGGAAAAGTGGTTTAGGAAACGGTTTCCGTTCGTTAGTTTCGGCAAGGTCCGTAGCAGTTTCGGAATAACGGGAAACGATCAAATACCTGATTTTGCTTACTTGAGCACTTATGGAATTAGCTATTCTACAATCTTGTATCAAGGTAACATTGGTTTAAATGTGGAAAAAATACCCAATCCGAACTTGCAATGGGAGGAAACTAAAAAATGGCAAACCGGAATAGATTTTGGCATATTGCAAGATCGTATTGTTGTAGGTGCAACGTATTCTAGAAATAGAAGCAGCAATCAACTCGTGCAGTATGTTTTACCGACATTTTCAGGTTTCAGTCAAATTGCTCAGAATCTTCCAGCGACAATTGAGAACACAATCTGGGAGTTTACGATCACATCCACCAATCTAAGAAGTAAAAGCTTTAGCTGGACAACCTCGGCTAATTTTTCAATTCCAAAAAACAAATTAAGAAGTTTTCCAGGGATAGAACTAACCGCCCATGCGACCGGAGCAACCGGCGTTGTTGTAGGTCAACCCATTGGGGTAAGTAAGGTTGCTTCATTTGCGGGGACGAATCCGGTAAATGGAGCATATATGATTAGAGATAAAAATGGAAATCCAGTGGCCACAGCACCTCAGGAAGAAGACCGGAATGTGTTCATATCGTCGTTGGCCAGGTACTACGGAGGCCTTATGAATACTTTTACTTATAGACGCCTTCAACTCGAAGTACTTTTTCAATTTGTAAGAAAACGAGGTGCTAATGATATGGTCTTCTATAATGGTAAGAGATACCCAGGAGAGTTTTCTAGCGGAGAAAGTAATCAACCTACTGCTGTACGAGATCGTTGGCAAAAGCCCGGGGACAATACTTCTAAAGCTCCTTATTTAACCGCTGGATTTTTGTCCAGAGTAATCAATAGTGATGCATGGTACACTTATGATGCATCATTTGTTCGGTTAAAAAATATATCGCTTTCATGGCAGGTACCCGATAAGCTAGTAAAAAAATTACACCTTCAAAATGCCAGATTATCGTGTAACGGTCAGAACGTTGCAACATTTACTAACTATCAAGGACTGGACCCCGAGACAGCAAGTGTAAGTATACTTCCGCCACTTCGCATGTTAACTATCGGCGTACAAATTGAATTTTAAAAGGGTAATACAGTTAAATCGTATAATATGAACTGCTCAACTTTATGTCGCAAGATGAATCGGTTTATTTTGGTCATTTCTCTTTTTTCATTGTCATGCAAAAAATTGGTTGAGACGCCTCCTCCAACTAATGTTTTAGCAGAGACTAATACTTTTTCCGTTGATGCAACTGCCATTGCTGTTCTAAATGGAATTTATATTTCTATGAACGAAGACAATCAGCCAATTCAAGGTAGAAAGAGCATATCGCTTTTGGGTGGGCTTTCCGCCGATGAACTTACTTTATATTCTGGAATTGGCGAGCCGAGTTATGAAGGTTATTACCGCAATTCTCTTTCTGCCTTGGATGAAATAGGTACCCAACATTGGGCACCGCTTTTTAGTTATATTTTTAGATGTAATGCCGCAATTGAAGGACTAATGTCACCACAGGCTAGTTCATTAACGCCAATTGTGAAACAACAACTACTAGGTGAAGCTAGATTTTTGCGTGCCTTTTTCTACTTTTATCTGGTCAGCCTTTTTGGAGATGTTCCACTTGTTCTTTCAACTGACCCCTCTGTTAATGTATCACTGAGCAGAACATCCAAGGAAGAGGTCTTTAAACAAATCATTTCAGATCTTGTAGAAGCGGAAAAACTGTTAAGCAGTGATTATTTGGATGGCACTCTTTTAACTAATAGTGTGGAAAGAGTTCGCCCTACTCGCTGGGCCGCCAACGCTTTTTTAGCGAGGGTATACCTATTCATTGGCGATTTTGCTAACGCAGAGGCCATGTCGTCCCTTCTGATCGGTAACAACCATTTATATGGTCCACTACCTGACTTAAATGATGTGTTTCTTAAAAATAGCAGAGAGGCAATCTGGCAGTTGCAGCCAACCGCAATTGATTTTAACACCACAGAAGCTACTGTTTTGGTGCTTCCCGAAGCAGGTCCAAGTGACGCCAATCCAGTTTACGTAAGCGATATACTTTTCAATAGTTTTGAACCTGATGATCTCCGGGCGTTACCAAAAAATTGGATAGATACGATTGCAATTTCTGGAACGACATACCGATTTCCTTATAAATACAAGTTGAATCTTCCTGACGGATCGATTACTTCCAATTCAGGGTCTGACAATATGCAAGAATATTTCATGATGCTGCGTGTGGGCGAGCAGTATCTAATACGCGCTGAGGCACGGGCGCAACAGTCAAAGGTTGCTGAAGCTAAAGAGGATTTAAATGTAATCAGGACGAGAGCTGGATTGCCTAATACTACTGCAGACTCAAAGGAAGAAATGTTGGCAGCAATTCTGCATGAGCGCCGGGTGGAGCTTTTTTCTGAATGGGGCCATCGCTGGATTGATCTCAAACGAACGGGTACAATAGACGCAGTAATGAGTATCGTAACGCCGTTGAAATCAAACGGTGGCTCTTGGGAATCATATCAACAATTATATCCTATTCCAAAAACGAGTGATATTGATAGAGCTCCCAATATAAAGCAGAACACTGGGTATTAAGAAAGGAAAACTAGTAATCATGATTTTTAAGTTTTGCAATATGAATAAAAAGTGTTGGATAAAGCTTGCTATTTCTCTGCTTCTTTTGGCGCCGTTAAATATGCAATCGCAAGAACCTGTTATAGACAATCATCTAAATGGGCCTGGGATACAATGGTCCAAAGGGCTGAGTTGGGAGCAGGTGAAAGTCAAGGCAAAAAAGGATGGTAAATACATTTTTCTTGATTGTTTTACAACATGGTGTGGCCCTTGTAAACGAATGAATACGGAGGTATTTAATTTAGACACGGTGGGAAGATTTATTAACTCAAACTTTATTTCCGTCAAAGTTCAGATGGATAGGACTGCAATGGACGGCGAAGATGTTAAAAAATGGTATCAAAGCGCTGACAGTCTATTGAGCCAATACTCTATAAGAAGCTATCCCTGTTATTTGTTCTTTTCTCCTGAAGGCACAATCGTACATAAAGAAGTCGGATACAAAGCATCAGCTGAGTTTATTGCAATTGCCAAAGAGGCCATTTTACCAGGGAGAAGCTTTTATGATCCAACTGCTGGCTATTTGGAATTAAAAAAGAACTTTCTGATGGGCAATATTATATATGATAGTTTGCCGGCTATGATAGAAATGGCAGAAATGAGAAATGATAGCATAATGCGCATGCAATTGATCCGAACACATGTAGATATCAGCGTAAGATTGCCAAAAGAAAAACGCTATCTGCCCCGAAATATTGAGTGCTGGGTAGCATTAAACCCAGGCATCAACACTAAGTTATTTAAAATGTTTTATGCAGACGCTAAGTTTATTGATAAGGTGATGAAAGAAGAAGGATACGTGGCAGCAAACATAGTGGAACCTGCGATAATGTATGAAATTGCCATTCCTTTTTTAGAGCAGGAGGCAGCGGAGTCTGGTGTAGCCATGACGGGCGGATATCTTACAGATATTTCGGGCAAGAATTTGTTGCAGGCTGACTATCGGGAAGCACACTGGTATAAGCTTGCCAAGCTAATTTCCAAAAGGTTCAATAGGTACTATGCGCAGCGTGTTGTTTTAAAATCAAAAATCGAATGGTACACCAGGCATTGGAATTATGGTGCCGCTGCGAAGTATTCGCTTATTTATTTAAATAAGTATCCCCCTACTCTGAAGAAAGGTGTATCCGACCGAATCAACGCGATGGCTTGGAATGCGTTTATGTACGTAAATGAAAAAGAAGTTTTGTATGGGTACATTAGGTGGATGGAAAAAGTAATCAAAGCAAAACCTACGGTTGCCGCTTGGATCGATACCTATGCAAACCTTTTGTATAAAGTTGGACTAAAAGATCAGGCAATTGGTTGGCAAGGAAAAGCAGTTTCTTTGTCACCATCCGACAAAGATATGCAAGAAGCGTTGTACAAAATGAAGCTGGGACAGCCCACTTATGTACATAGGGGTGCAGTCTGGTTAAACAATTGAAATTTATATTACTAAACAATTACAATTTATGTGATGAAGAACAAAGATATTTTTACGATGGTATTGGCGACAATATTATTTTCAGCCTGTAAAAGGGAGGTTATACACAGTCCGAATGTTGCATCATTAACAATAATCAATGCGGTAACCGATGGTGAACCTGTTAGACTTGGAAGCAGGTCAGCTATCATTGCAAATAACAGCTCCGCTCACATGGCAATAGACATGGGTGAAAGTAGCCTGTATGTGTGGCCAGTCAGCGATTCTTCAAGACCGTACTTTTCGGATCAGAAATTCAAAATTGAAAAAGGTGAGGTGTACTCTCTCTTTCTTGCTGGATCTTATTCTAATGTGGAAGGCGTTTTAATAAAGGAAAATTTGCCATACCATTCAGACAGTACATGCGGTATCCGATTCATAAATCTTTCTCCAGATAGTGGACCGCTTTCCGTTAACCTAAAGGAATCGCCTTCAGTATATGAAGCAAATAATCTAGATTATAAACAACATACTGATTTTAAGTCGTATCCAGCCAAAGCCGATAATACAAAATATACTTTCGAAATTAGAAAGTCCTCAGATGATTCCCTCGTAGTGACTTACACCTTAAACACCCCGAGGTTCGCCAATGTCACATTAGTGATAAGGGGAAAGATCAATGATTTTTCTTCAGTTGGAATCACAAGAGTCAATAATGATAGATAATTATGCTGACCACCGGTATTATAATTAAGTCTTTTTAAACTCTTTAAAGGAATCGATTTAGAAAATACGCAAATGTTTTCTGGGGTATTCTTGTTACCATTGTCCTTACCGTTTTTCGGTCAATAATATGACGTCAACGTTCGGTGGCTAGACCTGTGTTGTCTCATAACACCATCTCAACGAATAAATATTTATTATTATGCAAAGGTCCGTTTTCTCTTGGGTATTTTTATTTATCGTCTGTCAAATACATGCGCAGGAGAGAAAGAATTCTCTACCTCAAGTACTGTCTGAATCATCAATACATGAAGATTTAAATAATCATGTGTGGAGCCACAACCAAGCCTACTTAACAAAGGGAAAGCCTCCCATTGATTTTAAGATCATAGATAACTGGAAAAGCGTGAGGGACGAGGTAGCTCTAAGCGAAGATGGTAAATATATTGCCTATAGTGTTGGAAATCACAACAGTAATAATAGAAGACTAGACACATTGGTGGTTCAGTCAACCAACAACAGTTGGCGTTACGCTATAACTGGTAGTGAGGACGGTCAGTTTTTAGCCAAGGGAAGACAATACCTTTACAAAACGAAAAATGGTTTACATTCTCTCTTAACAGGAACAAATACTCTTGTCTCATTTCCAGGTGTATGTTCATACAAATTGCCACCAGACCTTGGCAGTGGTTGGGTGGCCTTTCAACTTACGGATTACGATAAAACGGTTGTTTTACACAATTTTCTCTCAGGCGAACAGACAAGATACGCGCATGTGAAATCTTATGAATTCGATGCTAGTGGCCAGTGGCTTTGGTGCCAGGTTGAAGGAGAAAAAAGGCAGTTGATTTTACATAATGTTAAAACAGGTCGTGATCGAAATTTTAGCAACGTCGATGAGTTTGCGTTTGGCAAAAGTGGAATGTGTTTAGTCGTGAAGACTGCAGTACCCGGTTTGAAATATATAAACACGAAACTTGTGTATGTGAATTTAGTCACTGGCAAGAAGAGCGGTGTTTGGGAATCTGATAATCATGATCTTCAACTGGTTAGCTTTAGCCTAAATGCCAACGAAAAGGAAGTTGTTTTCATACTTGGAGATAGTGGTCATAATACTACCCCTTCTAATGGAGCATTGGCTGTACGCTCAAGAAAGAATTCTATATGGTACTGGGCTGAAGGATCAAATGCTGAGCTGCTCGTCCCAAATGATCAGAGGGAAGTGAAAGATGAACAAATTATTGGGAATGCTGCTTTTTTCACGGATGATGGCCGATTCATTCAGTTTGTTTTGGAGGTGCCTGAAGAGAAGCGAAGTCCTATGCCTGGTAAAGCCCAGGTAGATGTTTGGAGCTATCACGATAAATTCTTACAGTCAATGCAGCCTCATTTGGAAAACCAACACCGACAATACAAGGCGGTCATAAATTTAAAAAATAGAAATGTAGTTCTATTAGAGAACGAGTATGAACATGTACTTGAAATACACGGTGAATACGCCATTGTTTCAAAATCAAGTTTCGAATCTAATGGTGATTTATTTTGGAGGTCGGGTAACTACTTGGATAGTGCATGGCTTGTGTCATTACACACAGGTGAGCGAAAATATATTGCAAGCCGCGGACAACACAGCTTCGATGTGATTTTTTCTCCGGGTGGGGAATATGTGGTTTATTTTGACATCACTAATGGCTGTCATTACTTCAGTTATAATTTGCGCACTGGAAAGCGGCATAGGATCTCGTCAGGAATCCCCGACTCGCTGCTTGCACTTAGACCTCAAATAGATGCGAAACCGCAATTTTCTTATGGTGTTGCAGGTTTTTTATTAAATGACAAAGGTGTTTTTGTGTATGACGAATATGACATTTGGCAACTAGATTTGGCCGGTGTAAAGCCTCCCTTAAACGTTACCTCTATAGGTTCAGCAACTAAAACCGTATTCAGTATGCTAACAGTAGACAGGTGGTACCCGACAAAGCAGATTATTGCTATTGACGAGCCCTTGATTGTCCGCGCTTTTAACACGGAAACAAAATATAGCGGGTTCTATCAAAAAAATCTTAAATCTCGTCAGCGTCCTGACTCTTTGTATATGGCACCAGTCAGCTTCGGTACGCAAATTCTTTTAAGTAGTGCTAACTCCACAGGAGCCAAAGAAAACCACAAAGCTTTCACGATTGGCATTGTCAAACGGGAGTCATTCAATGCGGCTCCAAATTACTTTTGTACTTTAGACTTCAAAAACTTCAAGCAGTTAACTTTTCTTCAACCTCATACGGAGATCAATTGGTTGACCGCAGAATTGCATACATTCAAGCAGCTTGATGGAACAGAAAGCCATGGAATTCTTTATAAGCCACAGAACTTTGATTCTACAAAGCGATATCCGATGATAATCACATTTTATGCTATGTTAACAAACGGTTTACATCGCTATCCCCAAGCAGAATATATCACAGCACCAAGTATTTTTAAGAATCCAGCATGGATGGTTAGTCATGGGTACCTGGTATTTGTTCCAGACATTTATTTTAAAAAAGATCAATGGGGTCCCAGTACAGTCAATGGCATTGAAGGTGCAGTAGAATATCTGCGATCATTACCATATGTTGATTCAAACCATCTTGGCGTAGGTGGTCATAGCAATTCTGGAAGATTTGGTTATTATTTGTTTACTCATTCAAACTCATTCGCAGCAATGTCCCTAGGCTCAGGTTTCGGAGGTACGAATGTAATTAGCGTGGCGGTGTCGTTAGTTCATGGAGGAAAGGGAGAAAGCGGGTTAGAATGGGCCGAAAACGGTGCATACGGCGCAGCGCTTGGCTCTCTGTGGGAAAACAAGGAAAGGTGGATTGACCATACGGCAGTTATACAAGCAGATAGGTCAACAAGCCCGCTGTTGTTGTTTCACAATAAAAAGGATGGCGACGACGTTCGCCTTGCGGAAGAGCTATTTGTTAGTTTGAGAAGGCTAGAAAAAAAGGCATGGTGGCTGCAATATGATTATGGAGGTCATGAAGTTTGGAAATTAGAAGAACAACGGGATTTCACAATTAGATACACACAGTTTTTTGATCACTACTTAAAAAGTGCGCCGGCACCTAAGTGGATGACAAAGGGAATAATGCACAAAGATAAAGGAATATTAAGTGGGTTTGAATTAGATAGTACAGCTAAATGCGGCATCAATTGCAAAGCCTGTATGCCAATTGTCAAGTAATGTACTTAAGTAATTTGTTGACCTTTGCTTGTAAGAAGCATAATAACCCTTGCTAAGTGCAAGTTAAGTTTTTGGCAGCGGGTCGAATAATCGTTTTAAAAATGATGCGTAATTGGAAAAAATGTGTTCTGCCAAATTTATGACTAGTTTTCGGGGTGTCATTCGAGCAACAAGGACAAACTTTTTAATTATCTTCCAAAATAAAGTTGGACAGGAAATTAAGATTAAAATTATTATGCTAAAAACAAACACCTCCTGGAAGTGTTTGTTTTTGGTAATCTTAACTAGTCTAGAGTAAGCCTTGTTGATGTGGCAGCACATCTTAAGTTTGGCACGCAATCTCCGTCAATAGGAGTTGTTGTGCAAACAAATGGTGCTAGACTTCCGCCGAGGGTTGTCGCATTCGTAAGATTTTGGCAGAATTTGTTGGAACATGATACACCCTGTTGAGTTGGAGCTGTACAGTAATAACGGCCGTAGTTTGCTTTAAAGGCCAATGCACCACCTGCTATCGCAAACAATGCCAGTGAAAGCAGCATCAATCTTGCTTTTTTCATAACGCTATTTTTTTATTTAAATTTATGGGCTTATTACAAAAGTTTTCTTTTTCTATTCTTTCAGTACGTGGCGTTCGCCTAGTGGATGCTTAGATCTATTATCAGGTGTTATTTTTGTGAATTAGGGAATTTTAATTTATTGTAAGTCTTGCCGAAGCGGCAGCACATCTCATTGTCAAAGGACATTCTCCATCAAATGGAATTGTCGTGCAAACAAATGGGGTCGTTCCAGAAAAAAATGTCGAAAACGTCCGGTTTACACAGAACTTATTAGCACATGCGACGCCCTGTTGAGTTGGAGCTGTACAAAATGTGTAGGTAAACCTTGTTTTGAAAGCAAAGATGCCACCTATTACTGCAAACAATACCAGTGAAAACAGCATAATTTTGACTTTTTTCATATTTGTGCCTTTGAGTTTGAAAAAACGACCGTTAGTTTATATAGTTGCTTGACTATCCTTGGGGGTTTTTGGCTATTTTATTCTAATCCAAATACTACGTTTTAGATCGCTCAGCGATTTTTTATGGAAGGCGACCAGCATCAAATTCGATGCACTAGTCAGGCAGAATAATGTTTATTGGTATGTCAGACAAAGGTACCACAGGTCAATTAGAGAATACGTTCAAACTCCGTTATAAAGAAATACCGGCTTTAAAAAGCCGGTATTTCTTTAATGCCATGCAAGATTAGTTTGTGGTAAGCCTTGTAGACGCACCAGCACATCTAGTGTTCGGCTGACATTGTCCGTCGACAGGTAGCGCAGTACAAACAAATGGCTGTGTCCCTGCATTAAGTGTTGTCGAATTGGCCACAATGTTTGGACAGAACTTTTGAGCACATGCTATACCTTGTTGAGTCGGGGCCGTACAATAACTTGTGGAATACTTTGCTTTAAATGCCAGTGCGCCACCTACTACTGCGAACAGTCCTAATGAAAGGAGCATCATTTTTACCTTTTTCATAATAATTGTGCTTTTTGAGATCGAAAAGCTAACTGTTAGATTTAAAAATTTGCCTACTCTATTCTCGTGGTTTTCGGCTTTCCCACTTCTGTCGCCTAATATTTCAATTGCGACAGGTTTCCTTTTAGAAACTTTTTAATGGGCCCGCGTTGGTTTCTAATTGGCAATATTTTAATTATAACCTTGCTTAATACTTTATCGCTTTCACGCTAACTCCGATTTTTTTCTACTAAACGTCCAAATCATTATTACATGAATTTATTCGTCAGCTGCTTTCAGAATTTGGCTAATATAAAGTTTGCCTAAGAAGGACTTATTTAGTTTCTTATCCTTGCCATATATGGCGAAGTAAGGGAAGCCAGGTATTTCGAAATAGTCATTAATGAAGCTGGCACTATCCAACGCAGTGGTCACATTTGGATATTTTGCCAACTGAAATTCGTTCGCGTAGGCTTTTACTTCTGCTAAAGAATAACTGGATATGAAATAGAATTGTATGTTTTTCAGTTCATCTATTTCCTGAACAATTTGTTTAGTTTGAGCTTTACAATGCGGGCAATAAGGACTAAAATAAAACATCACCGTAGGTTTTCCGATTGGAAAGTCTTTACTATTTATCCAAGTAGTACTATCTAAAGACAATAAACTGAACGAAGGCATTGGTTTTCCTTCTTTTCCTGTTTTTTGCGGTTCTGTCCCAAAGCAGCTTATCAGCAAGGCGGCAGTAAATAATAGAATACAATATTTCATAAATTACGTTTTATCGTATGTACTAAAGATATATTGAGAGCAATGGCAGAATAGTGGCTACTAGTTCCCAAGTCTTATTTATCTTTTGAATGTGTTTTCTTTGTAAAATGATGCCTATAACGCAAATTAAAATATAGATTCCATTCAAAACTATGTGCTGTGTCCATGACAACTCAGACAACACACCACCGCAACTACAAGGAAGTTTGTCACTAATCGACAATAAAAGAATTATGTATAATGTGAAAGAGGCCATTAATACTAGGGCAGCATAGAAGCCTTTCAGACGCCATTTCGGTATTATTAGCATAATCACGATTAAAAATTCGATCCAGGGCAGCGCCACCGCGACGAGCGAAGAAATTGGTCCTAAAATGGGCGATTCTGACAATTGTTGTTTGAAAACGTTAAACTCGGTTAGCTTGCTAATGCCTGAGTATAGAAACAGTATTGCATATAAGAAGACAATCGTTTCAATGACTGTTTTATTTACATTTGATTTTATCATAAATCGATCAGATATAGTACATTTAAGTTGTTATTTTAGGGGCAAATGTGTTATGTGATTGAACGGTTTGTTCATTCTTTAATTCGTTTATTAACTGTATCATCCAATTAATAATTAGTAGTGTGAAGACTGTAGTAACTATGACTGGAAATGATTGGAATCTCAAGGCTGCGGAAGAGGCAAAAATTGTAAATCCTGCGTTAAAAAGCCATACGGATGCTCCCAATCCGAGTATTTTGTTAAAAACTTCGTTATTCTTCCATCCTTTAAGTATGAGATAATAAATAAGTCCAAAGACCATAACTACGTTAATAATTCCAGAAAGGATAGGATAGTAATTTAAAACCCATGTTTCTATTGTATTCATCCTTGTGCTGACAAAATAGCTTTTGTATCCGAACCACTTTTGGGTCTGTTTTGTGACATAAGTATTCCCAGAATTATATTCTTGTAAGAACTCTACGGGCGGTGCAAAATACTTTCGTGTATTCGGCCATACAAAATATTCAAGAAAGTGTAGGGGGTATTTCTTTATTATGTAAATACCATACTCTTTGTAGAACGGCCCCATGCTTGCCCACTTTTTTAGTTCTTTGGCAGCTGTGTCATTTTTGAATAGACTATCTCTGTATGCCATCAAAGGCATGCCTGGTGACCACATGTAAAAAGTGCTGGCCATAGCTTTTTCTGATGGGTTAATGGTTAAGTCGCGCGTACTGTCATAGAAGTTTCTAACCATATTGTCTAGTGCTCGATATTTTGCTAATACCGGTTCGCGGCGAACGATATCAACGTGTCGATAAGCATACATCGCGTTGTTTGCAAATTGCCAACCGCTGAACGGTGAATATTGCCAGTGTCCCGTCAATTGCTTGTATTGATACATCGTCAAGCCTACAAACCATCCACAAAGTAGCAGCACCAAACCTACACCTACCAGCTTCCTTTGAATGGTAAGTCTTGACATCCAAAAGGCTAAGCATGCGATTAAGGGATAAATCATTGCATTATACCTTACTGTAAACGCCATGAATAAAACAACTGCGTGCCAAATGACAACCTTTGTAGATGGTCTGAATATAATCCACAAGAGAAGGCCGAACCAAGTCATACTAAGCGATAAAAAGACGCCGTCGCTGCTCACTAGGTTTGCCAAATGTAAAAACAATGGGTTAACAATTACAAATGACACGAGCACTACTTGCATTACTCTACGAACAGAATAGAAGTACAGGATAGTAAAGATTAGAAATAAGGCGCTACATTCGATCATCAGGTATTGTAAACTTACAAGAACAATATCTGGTTTTGCGAAGATGCTCACTGCCCTTAAGAATTTTGAGTAACCTATTAAATAGGTATTGATTGTTAAATTATTATCTGCTGCATTTAAGTAAGAAAACGAATCTCCATGGATGAAATTGGCATATGGATATAAATACTTGAAGAATGCAAACTGTATAATTATTGACACAGCGGCGATGGATAGAATTCTTCGATTACGTCTGTCCTGAAATACGAATTGTTTGAATGAGTGTCCACTGCTATGATTTGCAAATGTATTCATAGTAAATAGTTAATATAATTACTGGAGGTCTATACGTTCCACCATCATTGTTTCATTGATATTGATGAGCAATGCGATATTGAAGTGGCGTTTTCTTTTCCTTCTTTGAAAACTGTCGATGGAATTGAGATTTGGAGTTGTAGCCACATTCATAAGCGATTTCTGAAACGGATTTAGTCGTTTCGATTAGTAGATATCGTGCATTGTTAACTCTTACTTCATTTAGATAATCTATGTACGTCCTATTTGTCCATTTTTTGAAATGATAGCAGAATGATGATACGCTCATAACTGCTATACTAGCAATCTGTGATAATCTTAACGGTTCCTGGAAAGACCTCAGAGTAAAATCAATCACTCTGGCCATGTTACTATCAATGTCTTGCATAAACGTTTCTGTTGTTTGTAGAGACATATGAGATTCACATTTGTTGGTAATACGTCTTCTGCAGCGGAAGAGCTGAACGTATCTTCGTGTGAAAATTTATTCATTTAGCAAATTGAACCTTAAACAACGTTGATCGGATCGGATAAATCTTGTGTTTTCTAGATTGTGGTTAATAGCTTTAGTGTGTTTGTCTTTTCCGCTTTTCAGCTGCGGACTTGAGTGGTAACAGTGAATATCTTAGTATGCAGTAGATGGCCTTGAGCCCGTCACGCCAGCCTATTTTCTTCCCTTCAGCGAACGTCCGACCATAGTAAGAAATTCCAACCTCATAAATCCGAATACCTGGTACTTGCGCAATTTTGGCGGTCACTTCCGGCTCAAACCCAAATCTCTTCTCGCAAAGCGTGATGCATTTTATCATGTCTGTCCGAAATATTTTGTATCCAGTCTCCATATCCGTTAGATTCAAATTGCTAAACATGTTGGAGAGAAAAGTGAGAAACCGATTGCCAAGTGAATGCCAGAAGAATAGGATGCGGTGAGGATTGCCGCCCATAAATCTTGAGCCGTATACCACATCAGCCGAAGCGAGTATTATTGGTTTCAAGAGTGTATTGTACTCGCCTGGATCATATTCTAGGTCCGCATCCTGTACCAACAAATAATCGCCGGTAGCCTGCGCGATACCTGTATGGATAGCCGCACCCTTTCCCTGGTTTACGTCGTGCTTTATATATTTGAAAAGGCTTATCGTATGGTTTGCACGATTTTCGACATAGTTTTGAATAATGCTTTCAGTGTTATCTTTTGAGCAGTCATTAACTATTATTACTTCCTTCTCTATGTTTCGTATCAACTTTACTTCATTGATTCTATCTAATATTTTGGTAATGGTTTTTTCTTCATTGTACGCAGGTATTATTATCGACAGTCTTTTGATCGGCTGTTCCGAACGGTCATTTACATTGTCATGACTGTTAGAGATGTCAATTAGTTCGTCCTGGTTCAATTGTGCATCGACGGTTGGATGCACTTGTCTTTCTGTTGTGTGCATAGAATAAGATTTGTGAGTCAGCAGATAGAGTCACATGTCGCGATATAACATGAGTCGGTTGATATAGCAGCAGTCTATAGTACCATACAAATAAAAATGCATAGGTTTGCTTAGGGTGCCATCAGCTCCTACAAAAAAGGATCCCTGAGAGAAGTTAAACGTCGAAAGATTGTTTTGATTAGATCGCCCTTGCTGTAGTGGTCAGGCGGTATTGCTTTTTGGAAGTTTGTGTACGCCGTCATAATGGATAAAGTTTCAAGGTTTAATACTTACACGGTCCAAGGTTGCTTGCAGTAGATCTGTTTTTATCGGTCCAGATTTGTAGATCAAAGATAGGCCGGGTTTTGTAGCGAATCCATTTTAATTTGTAGCGATTTAATTTCTTTTTGGCAAAATTCGAAGTCAGATAGAGTAGTTCATGTTTGTAGTATCCTTTTGTTCCTGCTCAAGTCTGCACTGCCGAGGCGATTTGTTCAATGCCTTCTTAAACTGCTTATTCAAATTTGTTCGGTTCAATCCAACTTTGAACGCTATATAATCTATATTGTATTCAGTGTTTTCAAGCATGTACACTGCTTCATCTATCCGCCTAATCGTAAGGTATTCATACAGGTTTTTTCCGGTGATTCGTTTGAAGCTGCATTGTAGCTTACTAACACTCATGCTCACAGCATGGGCTAGATCCTGATAGGTGTGGTGTTTTGAGAGGTCTTTTTCGATTAAGGATTTTGCGATTTGCGCTCTTTGAAGATCGTCTTTTGATATTCGCATATAGACAAGGTTTTAGTGACATAATTGATTATGTCACATTTCATTCATTCTAAGGTTTATCATTGCCAACGGTGTTAGGGTTGGTTTTCGTGGAGTGGGGATCCAGAAAATTAAAAGTCGTGAGTGGATTAAAATTAAGATGAAATATCTTTAAAAGTGTGCAAAATATGACATTTAAAAAATTGTAAGTCCTAACGTTTTGGAATTTGAACATTTGCAAGATTGATCGGATGTCTACTCGGTGCTAGTAGGAAATGTATGAAAATGGTATTCTCAGTGCCAAATCTTAAACTATAGCCCCGGATAAAAATAGCTAGGTGTTTTGGTCGCATGGGCGGAACCTGGAGAGGAAGAATTATTTTTTTTTGTCCGTTTAGATGAAATGCCGCTTCCAATCGTCTTAGATATGTGGGATTTTAGCAGAAGCAGTGGTAAATGATTGATTCTCATGGTATACAATATTTTAATAAAAAAAAATAATAAAAAGTTTCATTTTGAATAGTATGATTTGTCAGTTTGATAGTTTTAATAAGTGGACAAGCTCGCGATGGCACTAGGCTTAAACCTAGTCCAACTATTTGGTATCAGTAACATAAAGACGAACAGTTTCATCATTGACAAGTTTCTTTCTCAAACGAGGATAGAGATTCCCCATTATTTGACGCAGATGATTTGACGCGATAAATCAATACTATTTCCGATAGTATTGGCGAGGGATTCTTTGTCTTTGCTATTGGCCTATGAAAACCAATTCGCCCTACTCGACGATTCATATACTATAAGGCGGGTCGGGAAACCGGCCTGCTTTATAAGCACTAACATGTTAATGGTTGTACAAACCCTTCCTTAGTATGAATGCATTGACACTGCTTCTTTGCTTAACATTGCTGCATTACGGCGGCATCTGTAAACGACAAACTCTGTTGCATCCTTTTCAGAAAGGAATGCCGGCAGCGTTGTCTATTGGCATCATATCTCTGTATTTTCCGGACACTCTTTTCCAGTAGCCTTTTATCGGACTGGTGAGCAGTTAATGGCGAAGTTGTGGGCCTCCGTGATGGTGCCTGGCTGTCCGGATCTAAAAGAGCATTGTAATGGGAGCTCATTTAAACTGTTTACCCATGTACATGAAGACTACTATAAGGCTGTCGTGCTAAAAAAGAATGGGCTATGGATACGCGATTCTGACTCAAGGATAGTGGTCGCTTAAACTAAGAGGAACTAAAGTATCAAAATTGCTTACCAGGATAAAGTAAAGGAATAGTAAATTAATATAATACAGTGGATGCCTACTATTACTAGAAAAATACAGCTTTTGTTTGATGTTAAAGAAAAATCAGAACTAAAGCCGCTCTATGAAAAATGGTATAAGTGGCAACGGATTGTCCATAAGTCGGCTAACCAAATCGCAACGCACCTGTATTTGCATGACAATATTAAAGAGTTCTTTTACCTTACAGATGAAACAAAAGTTAAATTAACCAGTGTCAGGAAGGACATAGAGGGAATACTTATGTGCAGTAGGGATAATACGACTTACCAGGTTCTCAGTAAACTATGGAAAAGCGAATGCCCGATGGGCATGCTTGCTGGACTAAACATGTTAATAGCAAAAACGTATAAGAAGGAATCAAAGGACATATTGTTAGGAAAGAGATCATTACGAACGTGGTAACGTCTTGGTGAAGTACTGATCGAGTAGCTCCCTAATGATGTTTACCTGCTTTTGAAATGTGGCCAACATTTCCTTATCTCGCATTAGACCTGTTGTTATCAGCCAGTTCCACGTTCGTAGGAGTGCATATGGTAGACATTTTTTTGCCGGTTCGAGATTTCCTGCCTGTTTGCTATACGCAAATATGATATAGGACAATAAGTTGAGTGTTTCCAGAAATAGCCAGCGTTTCCGTTTACCCAGAGTTGTAATATCCTCAGCCTGCTTGAACAAGCCATTTACCAATGAAAAGTAATCACTGTAAGTGTTTCTTGGAGTATTCATCAGAACAAGTACTTTTTTCAAATGCATCAGTGCTTCCTCGTCTATCAATAAATACTCATTGAACAAATTTGTTGCAAATAATTCGGTGAGTTCATAAATACCCCATCGCTCGAATACAATCTTTTCTTCGTTAGGTCTTTTTGCAAAATTCTTTTCGATGAAATCGTCGAATGTATGCTTTACATTTGGCCGGATTATTCCGTTGTGTACCAGTATTATCTTGATGGGCAGTTCATTAAATCCGGGATGGGAAAAATCTTTATATACTTTATCCATTGCTTCAATAATCGATTCCCTGATTCCATCAATTTTACCGTAGGTTGTTGTTGTAATGTGTCTATCTTCGCCACCTTTTATTTCAAAATAAAAGCGCTTTTTTATTCCATCTTCAGTGCCAATGGCGACTACATCCTTGCCATACTGCGCAAACCCTTTCGTCATTTTCGGTGTGCTGACAATCTTGAAATTCATCGCTTCCAGGAGAATCGGAAAAATAAAGTCTAGTTCCTCGCTCTCAGTCAGGGATTCAAGATATTCTCTTATAATGATGTTTTTCATATAGAAGGTTCTTGAGGGGTGCCGTTAATATAATCATGAAAATCCTGTTCGTATTTGTCAGGATTAATATTGTAGCGGTGGTCTACCAAAGGAGTAAATCCGAATTTTCCCATTTCTCCGATTCTTCCTGATTTGCCTATTTTAAAGGCGCTACCGCGAACTACGCTTACTCTTTGGCCGATATCCGCAAAAATGCTTTTTGCTTCGATCTGTTCCATTTCCTCGGAATTTTTCTCATGTTCCAGTTGGAAAAAATATTCAACAAACTCCAGTTCGTTTAAATAAGGATCGAACTCTTTACATGTACTCTTCTGTTGATGGGCGATTTCCTGCCGATCAATGGTTTGCTGAAAAGATGCACGTAGATCCGCATCAAACGCACTATCTTCCAATCGAGAAAAAACTAGGTCTTTAATACTGCTTTCAAACGCTTCTGTTAAGACAAGTAATCCCGTTTTAAGCGCTTCCTTAGCTGTGTCAAATTTGCTGTGGCGAAACGTCAGTAGTGCAGGTATTATCACCTCTATGCTAAGCGGTAAATGAACGAGCGTATCAATAATCGTCAACTGCTCATCTTCCGTAAGCGATAGCAGTGTGTCGGATAGTTTTCTTTCTCCGCGGTTACGACAAAGGATCTGCACGCCCGCAAAACGCACCATGCCATTTTTATCACTCAATAGTTTAAGTAATTCTTGGCCGAATTCTTCTTTCTTTAAAGTCGCCATTGACTGCATGGGTGTATAAAAAAGTTCCATATTTATGGTTAATCCGTATTCGGCAATAGTATCCCTAAGCAGATGAAATAGTGGTTGAACCGAAGAAAAATAGTTGAAATACTCATTCATAATGCCCTGACCTTCCCACTGCAAAAAATAAGGCAGTAAGTCCATTTTCTCTTTGTCATGTCCTTTAATCATTCGGGTGCGAAACAAAAGATTACTGCGAAGACTGGGGTCTTTAAATCTCGTTAATTCCCGAAGACCTAAAAATGCCACTTGGGTGATCTCGTCGTCTCCTGCAGGATTCTCGATAATTCTGCTGTAAAACACAGGCAGCGTTCGCAGGTATTCAATCGTTGAAATATTTTGGGTATGCACGAAATCAATCGCCTGACGAATAGAGGTGTTGTCTGAATATTTAAGAGATGCCAGGGCACGTAATCCTTCTACTGGGCTTTCTTTATGCAAGGCAAACGCTTCTGTCAGATACCTAAAAGGATCATTTGGATAGGCCCCTATAATTAGAGCTGTCCTTATTGGCAAATCGGTCTGTTGTCCTTCTGCTTTTAGCAACCCTGCTATTTGTTCAGCCTTATCAGGTTTTAATAGCGCTGTCTGCACAACCGCTTCCCATGCGCTATCTGATGTTCGGTCATCAAGGAACGCTGCTCTGATAATTTGCAGTGCACGCTCCGGTCTTTGAGACAGGAATGGGAAACTATAAAAAAACGTGACAGCGGTTGATCTTATTCCTCTGTGCTCTTCGTCTGATTTTTCGAGAAGAGCTTTACGTGCATCCCACACATCAACGCCCTCAGTTTCTTCGAGATGAAGCCAGAGCATCGCTTCAAGTCGCATACCCATTCCTTGTTCCCAATGGTGTCGGATCTTGGGCTGGCGAATATAATGCTCGAAATCATGGACGAAGGCCAACGCTTCGATGAATGTTTTAGGCATAGCTACGTGCATCAATTCCAATGCGAAATCGAGCAACGCATGGGCTGCGGGTAACATGGCAAAATCTAATTGAAAAGTTTTACCGATCGTTTTAGTCAGAACCTCTGGACTGTTCAAGAGATCGTATTCAGTCTGCCATTGATCAATAGCGAATGTCACCTTCTTATCAGCTACTGAGGTCCGAAGAAGTTTGCGCAGGGCTTGATTAGTCAATGGATTATCTTTCAAATATTGGCGGGCGGCAGTTAGGTTTGAAATCATTCTTAAAAATACGTTTCTTAGCAGTTATTATTTACTTGCCAATCTCACTTTTTGTCATGCGCGATCCCTTAGATATAATTTATCCTTCTTTCAAAAGTTTTACTATAACGCCAGCGGACCATGTGCTTCGTGCAGGAGAAAAACTCCTATCAACTGGCAATTTGTCGAATGCCTTTGACTTATATAATATTGAGATTTGCAGTCTGTCTTACATGTATCCAGCCGATGGACTTCACTGTTACGGCCAGTATGATGACTTCCATGGGGATGGAAAAGTGTTCTTTAGGAAGACTGGTCGGAACGATCCTGACTTTGAGGTCTTTCTAAAAGAGCGGCAGAGAGAAGTTGACCGCCTATTGAGCAAAATTTCCTTGCACAACACTTACGACGGGCAATTGGCGTGTCTAATTGAAGGCCGGGCGGGGCAACTAAGGCCGGAAAGTCTGGTAGTCGAAAGTAATGAGTGGGTACGATTCATTTCTGATGGTGGAGGTACCGTTCCTGACCATTTACTGGGCAGGCATGCACTCATTGACCTTACACCGTCCAGTGCGGAACAAAAAGCGACCTATAACCAATATATCCGCAAACATGTTCAGCAAATTATAGATTCCCCGCAGTCTCTTCACTGGCTCATTCCCCAAGAATATAAGGGCTTTCGTCTAAATGAAGGATTGAGGGCATTTCATGACCAGTTGACCCGTGCACTTGACCGAGAGGAATCAATCCGGGCGGAAATGCGCCGGCTAGAGCGGCATTTTGGCTATCAACATCTTGATAACTATCTCGAATTGCTATACCCTTATTCTATTAAGGATATAGCGCTTTGGCAATCAGCGGTTTTTGCTTCGTTTCGGCATGGTCATGTCTTCGATGAGCGTCGAATCGCGTTGAATGTTGAAGAAATGAAAGCATTTATTCATGTTCAGGAATTATATGCTTACTATAAAGAACTACATGGGTTATTATTTAAGCCAGTTGGCAAGGTCTCAGTGCCCCCGGCGATTGACAATGAGGGTATAGAGAAAGTCATTGAGACTATCATGGATGGGACGCGGCTTTCAGATTTTCTCTCTGTCCCTGCTCCCGATATAGTTCACGAACACGCTTTTTTGCATGACCTCCATAATCAGCCGGTTGAATGTAATATTTATCATCACAAATATGGATACAAAGGATTTGAGACTAAATCACTCGAACCTATCGTAACCAGCTTTTTACCCGTCACGAGCTACCAGGATCCCATAAGTGGAAAATACGTCTACTGCCAGTATTATCTGCCCATGTTATGTACCGCGGATGAAGTCAGTTTTTTCAATAAAGATGGCCTCCAAGTTATCAAAGTGCCTTTCGTTCAAACAAACCAAAGGCGTCATGCTACCAATGTTGCTGATTTTCGGCTAATTTGTGATCGTGAGTTTACGGCAAAGTCTCTCTCTGATACACCTAGTGTCCGTCTGGCATTTTTTGAAGAGCTTCATCACCATACCCTTAAATTAATTGAACTGCATCGGGCAAAGATGCAGTATTCCAGCGGCCTTGATATAGCGCTCCTTGCCCTTGCTCAAGAATTCATTAACTACCTGGCTGGGGAAGTTCAGCAACTTAAGAAACGTAAGGTTGAACGACAGGAGAAGCAACCGACCCGCGAAATCATCGGGCTATTCTGTAGGCTGCTTGATAGGGCGGGTATCCGTTCCCGAGTTCCAGGCGAAGGGATCGAGGAGCTGTGCCGCCGCATATGTACTGAATTTAAATTGGCCTACAGCGACAAGGTACGCCAGCACTACTCAAATAGCGAAAATAAGCGCAACCTACGAAAAGTAATTGAGCAATTGCTACCCGCACTTTCTGAAGCAGATGGAGAATTGCTCCAGAATTATATCAAAACCCTCAAGGCATTTCAATAACAATGTACGGTATAATGTACGTACACTAATGCGTACAGACATGTATTTGCATCCATCTTTGATGTCGTAAAAATTTACACAATGCAAATACAGACCAACAGCGATCGTTACCGATTTTATCTTTGTATTTCACGCAACATATTGCAACCTGCTCCCAGGCAGCAAAAGCTTTAAATATTCCTCAAAAAAGCTGTACAAGGTACAAGCGTTATTGGGAAAAGCGGGGAAACATCCTCGTAATTGATCTGGTTACCTGCCCAATCACTCGGCGTGGGGGTGTTCAGCTACTTGCAGCGGCTCATCGTTCATTGGTGTTTGATTTCGATTTGTCGCTAGATACTATTTCAAGGGCGATATAAATTTCGCCGTTAACTATTTATGTTATCAAGTGGCATCCAGCTATTGGCGGTCTCTTAAAAAGCCAAATATGGCGCAAGCAACTGGAATTTCGATGAAAATCATCGACGAATTATACAAACTGTTCATTAAACCAGTTAGTCGATGAATATAGACGGGGCTAAATTTGATGTGGGAGGCGTAAGTAATCGACTGAAGAGATCTACCTTCCATCTCCCAGTGTGTTTACGCCCCAATATAGGCTATACGCCCGGATATAATGTATTAAGGTACTCCATCAGCCTATATTCCTTTCTGTTTTTCCAATCGCATATCCAAGTATCCGCTTCAAAGGGAGAATCGAAATTGTCAGCCAAGTCAATAAACACACTCGAAGTCTCATATAAGGAAACCAGGGCAACAAGGTGGCGATCGATTTTCGTAAAATGAATGACATGTGAGAGCTCGGGAAATGTGACTGGTAATTTTGCTAATATTTCACCATACTCGTTGTTCATTTTGGCGTAGATATTGTGGCCGCCATTTGCTATCCAACCTCTTACTCCGTCAAATCTTTCATTCAGTACAAAATTTTTTCCTTTCAAAAAAGAAAGACAATTGAATGCATATTTTCCAAAAACCCTTAAATGGTCCTCCTTCCAGATCATTTTTATTGACATTTTCGGAATATATTGTTCATGCTGGGGCAAATCGGTTTTCGTTCTGGTAAGTGCCATGGCAAAAGGCTTCAATTTCTCCGGTGTTACCTGAGTTTTATTGCCCGGGTGCTTGGCAAGGTAAAAATTAAAATTATCTTCCACTTCGGTCGAATGGCCCAAAAGTATTTGCTGAAGTGGGAGCCTTTCGTCATCAAGTATCTTTAATTTAAATGGTTCAGGGTTTATCAACTTGTCTATAAAAGATCCAATGATCTCATCCAGATTTCCTTCGTCCGTTTTGTCGAAGCTGAATTTTACAAATTTTGACGTCTCATCATATAAAAGCAATGGGATTTCATAGGGTTTGCCCAGCTTTAGATAACCCAAAGAAAATTCACCCGGGTTATGCAAGTTTTCCATTACAACTATCGATGATTTCGTCGCATATTTTTCCGATTGCTTGCCTCTCTTGCCTGGTCCGACAATAGGCCTCGGAATTGATATCAAGGAATTTCTAATAAATTCCCGCTCGAGATTGGAGGAGTCGGTATTGAATTGCGTACTGACATAGTCCTTCGGCAGTCTGTTTATTCCGCCAATTCCTGCAGAAATGATATGTTCCCTATTCTCAAAAGTCAGGTCAGTTCGACCTTTATAGTAAATGCACATTTATATTGTTATAGGTTGCAAATATCCTATTTTTAACAACGTGCTTCCGATAACTGAAGATACTTGAACACAAACTGTTGATCTTGCAATATAACTGATTGATTTTAAGCTATTTTTATTATTTGAATGGTGTCAAGGAAAGCAATAAGGGGTTCGATAGAACTCTGCCCGACTCCACTAAAGGAAACGGTCAAATTTGATTGTTTCCTTTTTTTGTTTAATCAATAGCCTCATCTTCCATATCTTAATATTTTATTTCCCCGTTTATGACTGGAAAGTGGTGTCTGTTTCTACGTAAGTTTTGCTGTCTGGGATTTTAATCTATTTTTATACAACCCACGAAAACAGGCAAACAAGAAAATATGAGAAAAGTAATTGCAACAATCAATATGACGCTTGACGGATTTTGTGACCATACCTCAGGTGTCCCTGACGAAGAAATACATCAACATTATGCTGAGTTGTTGAAAAGTGCCGGTACCACTTTATATGGCAGGATAACCTACCAGCTTATGGAATTTTGGCGAACCGTGCTTGAAAATCCCACAGGCGATAAAGGAATGGACGACTTTGCCGTCGCAATAGACAACACCCCAAAGCTTGTTTTTTCCCGCACACTGAAAAGTGTAGATTGGAAAAGTGCAAAATTAGCCAGTCAGGACCTTGAGAAAGAAGTTTTGGAACTCCGACAACAGTCGGGTAAAGACGTTTTTGTGTGCAGTCCAAGCCTGATTGTAGCTTTGACGAAACTTAATTTAATAGACGAATATCAACTTTGTGTTCACCCTGTTATTGCAGGAAGTGGTATGCCATTATTTAAAAACATCAGCGAAAAAATTATCCTTAAACTCATAAAGACCAAAACGTTTCGCGGTGGTGCAGTCATTCTTTATTATGAACCGGCAAATGATCGCAAGTGATTGATTTATGCAATTTTTATGGTCGTTCTTTCGCCAGGTGTTTTTTATTCTCTTTCATGACAATGCTATTTAGAACTTATAGTTTTTCAAAACAACCAGAGGTTTATTGAATACTGTAACCACCCGTCCACAACCAAGGTATGACCAACTACAAGGCTTGCCATGTCACTACAAAGCCAAAGTACCGCACTCGCTATTTCTTCAGAACGTCCCAAGCGCCTGGCAGGTACAGCTTCTATCATTGCATCTAATAGCTCCTGCTGGCCGCCAGCCATCATTTTGTCTACCATGGGAGTATGAATGATGTTAGGACAAATGGAATTGATACGTATTCCCTGTGAGGCATATTCCAATGCTGCACTTTTGGTAAGGCCGATTACACCATGTTTGGCTGCGTGATCGTTCCTCTTTGCGGCCCTCCCAAAATGCCGCCGATTGAAGAACACAATAGCACCGTTGCCCTGTTTGCGCATCTGCTGTAATTCGTATTTCATACAACTCCATACGCCTTTTCAGACATTTTTTACCAACGCTTCAACTCGTTGATTGATCTCATCCAACATTTTTTCAACATATATTTCAGCAAGCCCTTCAAGTTCTTCAGTTGTGTGAAATTGACGATAAACTCTTTCAGCTAATCTATTATCACCTCCTAATGCAATCGAATATTTGTATTTGTCCAAATTAATTTCCAACCTGTTCACAACATTAAAGGTTTTAATGCCAGCTTTTTTGAACCCATCCAGATGGAATTGAATGCCTAGAGACCATATATCCCCTTCTTTTGAAATTAGATTTTCAAGATCGGTTTCCGTAATTCTACCGTTAAGGCCTTTACCATTATACCACGTATCAATAGTTGTCTTATTGAACAAAGGTTCAAGTTCGATCATTTTTTCTCCAATAAACTCAATTAAAGGTTGTAAAATGTTTGAAAAGACCCGGCCTATTATTTCATGAGTTTTAGGTAAGTCTGCTTCTTCAGAGGTCATTTTCTCTAATAATCCCTTCAAACGTTTCATTTTTGCATCGACTGGGTTTATTGGGGACTCCAATTTTTTGCACAGTTCTTCCTTTATAGTTTCCTCATTTGGCAAGTATTCTTTCCAATCATCTGGTACAACATGTGTATATTGGTATTTAGCAACACCCATGGGTTTGGATCTGCTTTGTAAAGTATATTCAACTATAATTTTATCTACATCCTTACAAAGCAACAGTCCAATTGTGGGGTTATCGCCATCCTTTTTTAATTGCTCATCGATTGCGGTTATATAGAATTCCATTTTACCAGCATATTCAGGTTTGAAATCTTTAACCTTTAGTTCGATTACAAAATAGCAGTGTAAGGCCGTATGATAAAACAGTAAATCGATGTAATAATCCTGATCACTGACTTGTAGTATGCCTTCGACTAAGTACATATTGCTAAGCTGCTCAAAAACACGTAAGAACTATTTTTTGAAGCGATGAGGAAGTAGCTCGTGAACTCTATTAACAGGATGGTCTGCAATTGTGTGAAGAACCTCTTTGAGCCAGGTGTAGGGCTCTATGCCATGCATTTTACAAGTACCCAATAGGCTGTAAAGCATCCCGCTGCGTTTTGCAGCTTCGTGAGAGCCGGCAAATAGATAATTCTTTCTGCCAAGAGCCACAGGGCGTATACTATTTTCCACTGGGTTATTATCGATTTTCAGTCGGCCATCGGTAGTGTAGATTGATAACTTTTGCCATCGTTCGATACTATAAGCAAGCGCTTTGCCTATGGCGCTTTTAGGCAATACGTGTAAGTATTGTTGTTGCATCCATAGCCACATTCCTTTCAATATCGGATCAGCTTTTTTGCTACGAACGACTTGTAATTCGGGGAAGTTCAGACCATTTTCTTTGCTGATACGCTCAATTGTATATAATTTCTGGATCTCACCCAGTGCGTAAGATGCACGCTCATAATCGTTGTCCAATGCTTCACTGAACATACGCCTGGCATGGGCCATGCAATGGATTAACGTGATGTTTGGCTTTTTATCAAAAACATCATAGGCCGCATACCCGTCGGTTTGCAGATAACCCTTAAAGTCTTCCAGTATCATCATTGGACCTTCCCGGCCTCGGCCCTCCTGGTAATCAAAAAAGACGATTTTATTAATACTATCCTGGTAAACCCAATAAAAGCCGCGATGCGTTTGCCCCTTTTTGTCTTTATCGATTACCTTGATAGGTGTTTCATCTGCATGCAGGTAGCCACTTTGCAATACTTCAGCTTTGAGCGCTTCAAACAATGGAGTAATGAGGTGGCAGGTACTGCTTACCCAGTCGGTCAATGTAGAATAAGCCAGTTTAACACCGGCTCTTTCAAAACGCTGCATCTGGCGATGCAATGGAAGATGATCAACATACTTATCGATCACGACCTGTGCCAGCAAGCCTTCTCCAGCTATTGCCTTGTCGATTGGTCTTGAAGGAAGATCGCCTATGATTACACCGGTATATATCCAGTGATAATTGCGGGTTGTTTTTGTCTGTAGGTATAAAGCGCTCATGACGCGAACCAAAGATCATTTTCTGCAACTGGTGTAATTGCTGCTCTAGCGCAACTATTCTTAGTTGCGATTGTTCATACAGCGTTTTATAATCTGGAGATGAAGTGCTTTGCATAGCCTGCTTGCAGATAAGCCTAAGTTCGGCTTTACAGAAGGGCTATACAACAATAGTTATTCACTATTTGCTTTTTTATGTTGATATCTTTTGCGGTATTTGATCTCTTTTAAAGAGATACCCTGCAGTATAAAATGTAGCTGGTTGGAGGTTAGTTGCATGCTCCTGGCATCCAGGTCAAAAGCAGGCACTTCAAAAGCTCCTTTTTCCAGGCGCCGGTAGAAAATGGTGAACCCGCCCTGCTCATATACAAGCATCTTGAGATGAGTCCGCGGTTTATTGATAAATATAAAGGCATCGCCTTTTGTTACCAGTCGTCCCAATTCATTAGTTATTATCCCGCACAGCTGGTTAAACCCTTTACGCATATCGGTTTCTTTGCGATATAGATGGTAGGACCTGTGATCACCAAGTAAAATCAAACTGCTCATGCTAACAACTCTTTAAGATAAGCAGCACTCACTGGCTGGTATATCTTTATGCTACCCACTTCGGCAAACAATGTACAAGCGGATGGAACAATTTCAACAGGCGCAAAACCTGTCTTTCCAGCTGCTCCAGTATCTTTTGAGTATTTCTTCTTCCAATGATAGAATGTGCCATCATCTATATGTAGACCTGCACAGAACGATTTTACACTTAGGCCACTTTGAGCATGCTCCATTAATAACCGCTTAATTTCCTGCTTACTTCTAAAAACCTTGGCCTTCTTGGTGATACTATTTGATTCCATATCCTGGTTTTAAAGAACTAAGCTAACATTCGGCTAACTCTTTAAAAAGATGTACTTGGCCGGAGGGATACGACTTGTAAATGGTACTGTTGCCCAATGAAACCAAAGTCAGGCCCTAGCTCCTGAAGAAATTTTTTAAGATTGCTTATAAGGGCATTTTCCAATTCTCTTTCTGAGGCAGCATTCGATAACATAAGAAATCCAAAATTGTATGGGCTTTTCAAAAGCTCGGACGCTAAATCCGATTGGGGTTTAGGTAAGACAACCTGAAAATTGCTTGAGATCTTACCCTGCCGGTTATATAAATCAGTTTCCATGTGGTAAACGAGTAATGACCGTGCCCAGTTATGCGCTGCAGTTTGCTGAATATAGAAAAGTGCTTCCTCCACGGATTTGCATCTGGTAAAAATTTGGACGTGGTGCCCCCACGGAACAAATCCCAAAATTGTGGGGAATAGTCCAACATGCTGTTGGACTAATTTTGAATGATCAGCATAAAATTTATAGAACTTGCAGATATAGAATAAGTTAGATCTTGAAAAGCCATTAGTCGACTTAAATTCAGCCTTTAGATCCATTGCCAATTGGGAGATGATTCTTTCCCCCCAATTAGAATTTGCTACTTTTTCGGTAATGGCTTTTCCAAGGTCCCAGTACAGGCTAATCATTTCTGTATTGACTTTCAGGGCAGCATTTAACTGCCTCGTTCGGATCTTGTCCTTTAGTATAGCCAACCATTGTTTATATCCTGGATCTGTTATCTTTTGGATACTCATAAAGTGTAACGATTAATGAACGGTACGGTTTCAGTGAGGTAGGTTGATGCCAGAAATCCTGGTAAAAGGAGATGTTTCACAGCCAAACAGTATATATATTAGAAACAATTCAAGCCGATCTTTTGACTAAAAAGGGCAACGGTAATTTGTAATAAGTGGGATAAGCCATCACTAAACAACAATCGCTCAACTAACTACAGCTGCATAAATCAAATCACTGCGGTACATAGATTTGCGTTCTCCTATTTTTTCGATTTTGGAAAAGCCTGCATCACCAAATATCTTCTGTGCACGCGCAAACGAAATGGGAAAAGGAACCCATTGATTCGCTCTATCGGTGTCGTATTCAATCAGAATAAACACTCCACTGCCACTGCGTAAACGGGCTTTTAATTGTTTGATGCATGCTACCTGCTCTTTTACATAATGAAGTGAATTTGCCATCAATATTCCATCGAGGTTAATAATTGGTAATTGGTCCTTCACAAAATCCGCCTGGTGAAAAATGATCGAGGGATGATGTGGGAGATCAGGGTGCTTATGCAAATCGACGGAATGAATAGTTGAACCCGGTAGTAAAATAGAGAGTAAGGCCTCTGAGAATAATCCCTTACCGGCGCCAAGATCTGCCCAGGTTTGTGGTGCGCTATGCGGAACAATTCCTTTTTGAATCAACGATATCGCTTCAGGTAATTGCATATTCTCGGGCAATGTATTTAGCTCTTCTAATTTTTAAATTTACGGTTAAAACAGGCAGGACCGTTTTGGAGCCTTTTTCATAAAGTATAAATGATTGCCTTTTACTACATTATAATTTATTGATATTTTTATCATTGCATGTTATCATGAGCTTCAATAAGTATTTCCAGCTAAATACTTAAATAACCTGGTTTAACGTTTACCCGGTATAATCCCTAACCGACCTAAGCACTTTCCAATATATATGAAAATGAATATTGCGCGGTTCAAAACCAGCGTGGCCCTATGCTTGCTGCTTTTTTTCAATAACGTGCATGCCCAGCTCACTGCAGACTTTACCGCCGCCACAACGGCTGGCTGTGCTCCGCTACTGGTTAATTTTACCGACGCTTCTACCGGGAATCCCGACCAATGGGAATGGGACCTTGGCAACGGCACTATTTCCCATTATCAGCATCCTTCATTAACGTACTTCAACCCCGGCGTTTATACTATAAAGTTGACCGTAAAAAAGGGAACTGCCACTGCTTCAGTAACCAAAACACAATACATAAACGCATACGCTTCGCCGGTCATTGATTTCACGCAATCTGCTGCAATAGGCTGCTTTCCGTTAAAGATCTCCTTCACCAATCAAAGTGACCCGGGCAGCGGCACCGCTACCAGCTACTTATGGGATTTCGGCGACGGCACCACCAGTACAGACCCAAACCCTACTCATACCTATAACAGCACGGGGCAATACAATATTTCTTTACGGTCAGTGAACAGTAACGGCTGTACGGGGTCCATTACCCGGCTCAAAGCGATCGATATTCAAACAGGAGTAAAAGCCGCATTCACAGTCGGAACGATCTCCAGTTGCCAGGCACCGGCCACTGTAACTTTTCTCAATACCAGCACCGGTACCGGAGCTATGAGCTATAGCTGGGATTTTGGTGACGGCAGCCAGTCAACGGCTAAAGATCCGCAACATACCTATATGGCCGCCGGCCAATACGTGGTAAAGCTGGCCATAAAGAACAATACCGGTTGTACCGATACATTTATAAACACCAACGTTGCGGTCGGGCTCAATGAAGCCAAATTTACTGCTCCTGCTATCAGTTGCGTAGGACAACCCGTTACCTTCACCAGTTCATCGACAACCAATCCGCTGAACGTTTTCTGGAATTTTGGTAATGGCGCTACTGCCACCGGCACACCTGTCACCTATGTTTATTCTTCTCCTGGCACCTACACAATTACCCAAACAGTCAATTTTGGCGGTTGCATCGATACCAAAACCGGTTCCATTCAAATTATCCCGCGGCCTGTCGCTGATTTTACCTCAGCCGACAGGCTATCCTGTAAAGCTCCCTATAAGGCTGCCTTCCAGGCAATCGCTCCCAATGCAGTAGACTGGAAATGGGATTTCGGCGATGGCGCTACCAGTACCGATCCGGCGCCGGTTCATACTTATGCTTCACAGGGCCGCTTCAAAGTTTCACTCACCATTACCAACAGCGCCGGCTGTAAGGTAACAGTTGAAAAGCCGGAATACGTGGTTGTCCAAAAACCAATAGTAAGTATAGTGAATAGTGATCAGCAGGGCTGTGTGCCTTACAACTTCACCCCTTTTCTGAATATTTATTCGCCTGTACCTGTTACAGATTATTTGTGGGATTTTGGCGATGGCACCACAAGCACCAGTTCTAACCCCACACATACTTATACGCAAAAAGGAACTTACACCCTCCGCCTCACCTATAGCACAAAGGATGGATGTAAAGAAACCATCACAAAAAGCGCTTTGGTAAAAGTAGGTAATAAGGTAACGGCTGATTTTTCGGCCAGTCCTTTGCAGGTATGCGCTTCGGATCCTGTACAGTTTACCGATCTGTCGAAACCCATTCCCCCGGGAACCGATAAAATAGATGAATGGTACTGGCAATTCGGCGATGGTGGTTCTTCCAGTCTTCAAAACCCGGGCTACACTTACTCCGACACCGGCCGTTTCAGCGTATCACTAACAGTAAAAAGCAATGGCTGCGATTCATGGCTAACAAAGTATAATCTTGTGCGCATCATACCGCCCGTTGCCCGTTTCACGGAAATAATAAATTGCAGTAATCCATACTGGCGATCTTTTGATAATCGTTCCCTCGTCAACAGGTCTGCGGCGCCAGTATCCTATCTGTGGGATTTTGGGGATGGGGCCACTTCCAACAGCGAGTTCCCTTCACACGTATATTCAGCGCCGGGTAAGTATACCGTCACCTTAACGGTTGAGAACGGCGGATGCCGGCATAGCAGGTCAATGAATGTCTTTATCGTTGATAATACCCTGGGCTTTACGGCTTCAAAAGACACTATCTGCCCCTACACGAGCATCCAATTCGACATGACGATCAGCGATGCCACGAATGTGATCTCAAAGTATATTACGTCAACCTATTCAGGGCAAACCTGGTTTAACGTAAATACAGCTACGGAAACCTATACCCAACCCGGCAACTATACGGTACATGCAGTGATCATTGACACCAATAAATGCTCCAAAACCATTCCCCTGCGGATAAAAGTGATTGAAACCAACGCCCGGCTTTCTGCACCTATTGCAGCGTGTATCAATGCGCCGGCTGTTTTTACAGATCAGTCATGGGTGAATGCACCCCTTTCCATAACCGGTCGCATCATCAATTATGGCGATGGAACACCGGATGAAATAAATCCTGCCTCTTTTAAACATACCTGGTCGCAGGCTGGCAATTATACGGTTTCATTAATAGCAATTGACAGTAAAGGATGCAGGGATACCACTTCAAGAAATATTCTTATTGCCGATCCGCACGCAAGCTTTATGTCGCCCGACTCCATGAGCTGTACCGGAAAGAACATTCATTTCAAAAGCATCGGCGATCCGTGGTATAGCTATACGTGGGATTTTGGCGATGGAAAAACCTCAACCGGCATCAACCCGGTGCACAGCTATGCCAGCGAGGGCAACTATAGCGTTAAAATTGACTTCAGGGATCAGTATGGCTGTAAAAACTCCTTTACTAAACTGAATTATGTTCAAATAAATAATCCGGTTGCCCAATTTTCAATCAGCGCCAATCAAAGCGCCTGTCCGCCATTGGTGGTAACATTCAATAGCACCTCTAAATTTGCAGAAAGCCTGGAATGGGATTTTGGGGATGGTAACACTTCTAACCTCAAAAACCCTACACACTTTTACACCTACCCCGGCGAATACTGGCCAATACTGAAGGTCACCAGTAAAGGCGGCTGCGTGGATATCATACACGACCAGAAGATCAACATCGACGGTCCCAGGGGCACGCTTACTTATAACAAAACACCAGGATGTGCGCCCCTAGCGGTGAATTTTACGGCGAATACCACTGATGCCGTATCGTTTCTGTGGGATTTTAACGATGGCGCCACTGCCGCCGCAACGCCAGTGAATAACCGAATATCACATACTTATTCCCGGCCCGGCAGCTATTTACCGAAAATGGTGCTGAAAGATGCCAAGGGCTGCCAGGTACCCGTAAGCGGAAAAGACAGCCTGCACGCTTATGGAATAGAGGCCAGTTTCACAACAGACAAACAATCTTTGTGCGATCGGGGAGTGGTTCAGTTCACGGATGCATCTGTAACGAATGATGTTATCACCGGTTATCTATGGACGCTGGGCGACGGTACCACTGCTACGGCAAGATCCTTCGCTCATCAATACCTGACCGTAGGCAGTTATCCGCTAAAACTGGCGGTAACCACGCTGCACAACTGTAAAGATGATACAGCTGGTGCTGTGCCCATACAGGTAATACCATCGCCCAGAGCAGGTATTACCGGACCAACATCTGCCTGTGTACCGGTGAACTTTCAATTTGCAGGCAGCCTGTTGAACAGCAATCCCTATCCTTTAACATGGACCTGGGACTTTGATAACGGACAAACAGCATCGGTCAAAGATCCGCCACTGGTGAACTTTAACCGGGCGGGTAATTATAATGTATCGCTCACCATCACCAATTCCTACAATTGTTCAGGCAGATCTGTTTATCCTGTTACCATACATCCATTACCACCCGTCGATGCAGGGAATGATATAGTAGTTTGCCGCGATCAGCCCAAACTATTACACGCTAGCGGTGCTATGAATTATAAATGGCGTTCAACCGGTAACCTGTCATGCACTACCTGCAGCAGCATCATGGTGAATCCGGTCTCAACAGTAAAGTATTATGTGGAAGGGGAGAACGCTTTTGGTTGTAAGGCCACCGACTCGGTATTGGTAACCGTGCAGCAACGGATCACGGTTGGAGCCAATAGCGGCGATACCATCTGTACCGGCGAAACCTACCGATTGCAGGCAAGCGGGGCTGATCTGTATAATTGGACACCAACCTCGGGATTGGATAATGCTCAATCTGCCACTCCGAATGCTAAACCGCAGACGACCACGATGTACCAGGTAATAGGAAAGGATCAGTACCATTGTTTTGCAGATACGGCGTATGTTCCGGTAGTCGTATATCCATATCCCCAGTTAATGCTGGAAAAAGAAAAGACCGTAATTGTAGGCACTTCCACGACGCTGCAGCCTGCAATGTCAGCAGATGTTATCAGCGTCAAATGGTCTCCTGCTACCTGGCTTAGTTGCGACAATTGCGCTGCGCCGGTAAGCACCCCTAAGCAAACGATTAAACACAAACTGCAGGTAGCCAACGAAGGAGGATGTGTAACTGAAGAAGCCATTACGCTTCTAGTAGTGTGTAATGGAGAAAATATATTCATACCTAATACTTTTTCTCCTAATGGCGATGGTAACAATGATGTGTTTTTCCCCCGGGGAAAAGGCATTTCGTATATCCAAAGGTTCCGCGTTTACAATCGCTGGGGCGAGGAAGTATTTAAACAGCTGGCTTTTTACAGCAACGATCTTTCAAAAGGGTGGAACGGCCTGTATAAAGGCACCCCGGCAAAGGAAGATGTATATGTATATGTTATTGAAGTGATTTGTGAAAACGGACAAGCCCTGACGTTTAAAGGAGATGTAACGTTGATGAGATAGATAACCAGTTGACCAGTTGATCAGTTGACCAGTTAACCAGTTGACCAGTTAACCTGTAGACGGGTTTTTGTACCAATAATAATTCCGGGATCTAACTATGAGAACGATATTCAAAACAATTTTGACAAGCCTGGCGCTAATGACGGTATTAGAGAATACAAAAGCCCAGGACCTTCATTTTTCCCAGTTCTTTGATGCGCCACTATTACGCAATCCTTCCCTGGCAGGGTTGTTTGATGGCGATGTTCGGTTACAACTGGTGTACCGGGACCAGTGGAAAAGCGTTACGCCAAATTCATTTCGCACGGCCTCTTTTAATGGCGAGTATAAAATGCAGGTTGGTGGGGGAGATGATTTTTTTACTATTGGCGGACAGGTCCTGCTGGATAAAGCCGGCTCTGCCGTTCAGTCCACCACACATTTACTGCCTGTGGTAAATTACCACAAGTCGCTTAGCACGCAAAGAACAAGCTACTTTTCATTGGGTTTTATGGGTGGATGGGTGCAGAAGAGAATAGACTATTCGAAAATAACTACAAACAATCAGTATTTTGACAATAACTGGAATGCAGCGGCTCCTACCGGTGAGACCATTTCAAACCCTACCCTTGGTTATTGGGATGGAAGCGTAGGCATGAGTTTTAATACTTCTCTGGGCAGCGAGTATAAGCACATGCTTTTTATTGGCGCAGCTTACCACCACCTGAACCGTCCAAAAACGTCATTTTACCGGAATGCCGCCATCGAGATCCGCCCAAAATATGTTTATTCGGCCGGATTTAAATATATCATTGATGACTTCAGCAGCTTCACCCTTCACCAGGATGTATTTATACAGGGTTCCTCCCGCGAAATTATCGGCGGCGGATGGTATTCACATATTTTGGGCGGCTTTACAGATGATCCTCTTTATGTGCTGCATGGAGGCCTGTTCATTCGGTATAAGGATGCGGTCATTCCTGTAGTAAAAATGGACATCCGGGCATTTGCCATCACGTTAAGCTATGACATCAATACTTCTCCACTAAAAACGGCCAGCCAACTGCGGGGCGGGTTTGAACTTGGTTTAGCTTTTAAAGGCTTTGCGAAAAATAACAGCAGCCAGGATAAGGTAGTTTGCCCAAGGTTTTAAGAAATGGTCTTAGCTGAGGCGGGACTACTGCACTTCCAGCAATTCCACATCAAATACCAATACCGAATTGCCTGGAATAGTCCTGTAATCATCACATCCATACGCCAGGTAAGGCGGAATGATCAATTTTATCTTTCCTCCCTGTCTGATAAGCGGGATCCCGATCTGCCAGCCCTCAATGACGCCTCCCAACGGAAAACTTGCTACTCCGCTATCGAAAGATGTGTTGTTGGTGAACTTACCTGTATAATTCGCTTTCACCGTTGAATTAATTGTGGGCGTTGCGCCGCTGCCCGGCTCAATGATCTGGTAATACATCCCACTGGCATGTTTGGTAGCCGTAATGCCATTAGCGCTAATATAACTCTGCATTTTGGCATCATCTTCTGCTACGGTAGTACAGCTAACATCTTTATCCTTATTACTACATCCAGTCATCACCAGGGCCAGTATCATACTAAAAACAAGATTGATCAAACGCATGTCTGTTATCAGTTTAGGGACAAATATAATGTGGAGTTATGTATATTTCACGAATAAGTTGCCCAGCTCTCCACAGACGCTTATAAGCCTGATCTTTGATAACGCTTCTGAAATACTATGGCAGCAATCTTATCGGCATCGGCTTTTCCCACCCTGTTGTTGCTTAACAAAATAATACAGAGATCATCATCTGGAAAAAATTTCATATCGGCAATAAATCCCGGCACGCCACCGGAATGCGAGATACATTTCTTGCCATACAACGGGTACCGGAACCATCCATATCCGTATTTCCATTGCCGGGGTATGAATGCACGCTCCCGGGTGGAGTCGCTGATTACCATGCCCGAGTACAACCCTTTATACCATTTGTACAGATCCATCACGGTGGTAAACATAGAACCGCAGCCCGGAGCATAAGTAGAATCAAAATCGGTGACGGTAACAATTTTCTTTTTATTACGCACATGGCCGGTTGATTTATCAGTGCTTTTCAGGTTCATGAAATCAAATCCTGAATGATGCATTTGTAAAGGATCAAAGATCATTTTACGTACTACATGCTCAAATTTCTCACCGGTAATTTTTTCTATGATACAGGCTAGTAAAATGTAATTTGAATTAGAGTAAGGAAATTCTTCTCCTGGTTTAATGAACCTTGGCTCATCCTTGAAATAGGAAATTAATTGCTCCATCGATATGGGCGGCGCTGCATCAGGTAATTCTCGGATAGCTTTTACTGCCAGGTACTCTTTTATCCCCGAATGGTGAGTCAGTAACTGTTCTATCGAAATGGAATCACCCTCAGGATAAGCCGGAAGATATTTTGAAACAGGATCATGCAGGCTTAACCGGCCGTCCTGCTCCAAACGCATAATAGTGGTAGCAGTAAACGGTTTTGACAATGAACCGATCCTGAAAATGGTAGCTGTATCGTTGAACGTGTTTATGGTCTTGTTCTTGTAGCCATATCCCTTATATAACAAAACATTCCCCTTATATACCACTAAAGCACTGCCATTGAAAGTTCCGGGCCTCGACAAATAACGATCCAGTTTTGTGGATATGTCCTGTGCATGAACATAAAAGAATAATATAACCAGGTGGCAGGTACTGTATAATTTCTTCATAGATAAACTGTTAATAAAGTGATACGCCGGTCTCAGTTTATACCCTTATAGATGCTCCTTTGCACAACGCTATTCACTTCTTAATGCTGCGACGGGATTCATAAAAGCGGCTTTGACGGATTGATAGCTTATCGCACAGAACGCTATGAATAAAGCAATAGCACCGGCCAACACGAATTGCCACCCGTTTATAGCGATCCTAAAAGCAAAACTATTCAGCCACCGGTTCATCCCATACCAGGCCATTGGCGAAGCAATGGCAATAGCAATCAATACCAGTTGAATGGTGTCTTTACTTAGCACAAAAACAATTTGTTCGATCCCTGCACCCAGCACTTTCCTGATGCCAATTTCTTTGGCCCGCCGCCGGGCAGTAAGCGTGGCCAGTCCAAACAAGCCCAGGCAGGAGATGGAAATGGAAACTACCAGGGCAATCACCAGCAGCCTGGAGGTCTGCCTTTCCTTTTCATAGAACTTCCCGATCATTTCATCAAAAAAGGTATAATCAAACGGATCATTCGGGTAAACTTCTTTCCAACACTTTTCAATTTTTAAAACAGTTTCTTTAAAATGGCTTAACTGTTTTTCGCCGGTGTTTAGTTTTATATTGATGAGCCGTGTAAACGACGCAGAAGTAGTAAGAAAAACCGGCTTTATAGGTTCATGCAAAGATTGTGAGTGAAAGTCGGCCATTACACCAATGATTGGTCGTTTCAAAACACGGCCGGGCATAATCGTTTCCACCATTTTGCCAACCGCATCTTCCGGTTTTGTAAAGCCTAATGCCCTGGTGCAGCTTTCATTTACCAGAAATTCTTTGATGGTATCGCAGGGCTGAATATTCCGGCCTGCAATAATTTTTATATCATATAATGGGGAAAAATGCTCGTCGGCCCATTCCAGGATGCAGGCTGTGCCCCTTTCTTCTTTTCCTTTGTAAATAAGGGGATTGAAAAAGTGCCGTTTAGCAAGAGGCGTTCCTTCGCTTAAACTTACAGCCGCTACCTCAGGTAATTTCCTGATCTTCTCTGCGAGCGCCTGTTTTTTATCAGCCCCATGATCGGGATTCGTTTGTACGGTAAGGATCGCGTCTTTGGTAAAGCCAAGGTCTTTATTCAGCATGTATTGCATTTGGTTACCAGTTACCAGGTTGCATATAATAAATACCATCGAAATGGTAAATTGAAATATGATCAATCCTTTAATAAAGTAGCCACGCCGGTTCCATGTTTGCATGCCGGCACCTTTCAGATTGATGGCAGGCACTGAAGAAGACAGAACTTTTGCCGGATAGATGCCGGCCAGCAGAGTAGTGAACAGACCAACCGCTAATACGAATACCCAGTTTGAAAAGCTGAAAAAAGAAAAACTGACACCTTCCGGGATAAAAGGCCTGAGAACGGCTAAAAGCGGATATATGCCTGCGATAGCCAATGCAAGGGCCAGGCCAGTCAAGATAGAAGTTTCTCCCAGAAATCTTAATACGAGCCCGCTGACTGTGCTTCCACAGATCTTACGAATACCCGTTTCTTTTGCCCGGTCAATGGATTGCGCAGTGGATAATGTAATGAAATTAATAACAGCAAGGACAAGAATAAACAGAGCGATGCCCATCAGGATATACAGTGTTGGCAAATGCACTTTCCTGGAATAAGTATCGCCGTACCGGGCATCAAAATGAATAGTTGATAAAGGCTGTAACAGCCAGGTTGTTTTGCCGGTACCTGTTTGTTTATAATGCCTGTTGCTGAGATCAGCCAGACTGGCATTGATGCGGGATGGAGGAACGCCGTTGGCCAGCTTAACAAATACCTGCGCAGATGTATACCCATCATTCCACGACTCAAAAGCAGCGCCTTTTTTAAGCGTATTAAACGAAATAAAATCCGTGAAATTGAAATCGGTGTTTTTAGCGGGATCTTTTACAATGCCGGCCACCCTGATGTTTAATGAATCGTTGTAGATGATGGTTTTATTTATGAGCTCAGCCGCGGCGTGTTCACCAAAATACTGCCGCGCTTTGCTTTGCGTGAGCACCACTGTGTAAGGCTCCTTTAATACCGCAGCATTTCCCGCCAGCCAGTCATAGTGAAAGATATCGAAATATTGAGGTTCTGTAAGCACAATGTCCGAATGTTGTTCTTCCCCAAATGGTGGCTTGGCGAATCTTTTCTCAGGAAGACTGCTATCCCGTATGGTCACTGTTGCCATGTAATCATTATGGAACACGGCAAGTGTTTCAATACCGGCGATCTCACCGCGTATGGCAAAAGGTGCAGGAACGGGAATATTGCCGCTGTGCTCTTCTCCATATTCCGGTGAATACCTGTCACTAACGATCCTGAATATCCGTTCCTTGCCCGGGTGATAATTGTCGAAACTTAATTCAAACCTGGCGATGAGAAAAATAACGAGGCAGGCACTAATTCCCAGGGAAAGCCCAAAGACGTTGATTGCAGCCAACAATTTGTACCGGGCAATATTACGCCAGGCAGTGATGATATAATTTTTAAACATGCCGGGGGGTTGGTTTTTGAAAATAGAGCTTATATTTCTTAGTTCGATTTTTTTGATCCCCCGGATTGGGAATTTATGGATTTTTTAACTGAATAAAAGGAAAGGCCAGGCAAACAACCTACATGACCTCTATCGCATAACTCCGGATCAAAATACTGTCCTGGCGGAACTGCTGCTCTAATTGTTGCTTGAACGGTTTCCAAAAGGCAGGATCGATGCCGTCTGCCATCACTTCATAAATGATCAGTTCGTCTTTTACCGTATGCTGCTCTTCTTCTTTCCAAAGTCCGGTTACAGGCGCCCGTTGGTATACCGTAACGCCGCCGAAGCGTTCGTTCAACTGGCGGCTAATGCTTATATACGAATCCCCCGTAAAGCGCTGACCTGAATTGTCGGTCAGGGGCAAAAAGATTTGAACAAGTACTTTCTCCATGCCAGGGAACGCTTAAAACCTATGCCAGGGTATCTTTAATGTGACAAGGTTCAACTAATTATTTTTTCTCATCTATCCCGCTGGTTTTCTTGATCTCCTGCTGTACCGCCTGCGATGCCTTGCGATAGCGCGGCCAGGTAAAAGGACTCCTGCGTGGCCGCTCATCGCCAAATAACACACCCCATTGCTTCAGGTGATTCGACCGGTCGAACACCACCTTCAGCACGGCTACAATAGGCAGCGAGAGAAACATGCCGGAGATACCGGCAAGCGCCCCGCCGGTAACAACGGCCACGATACTGGTCAATGCATTGATGCGGATCTTGGAGCCGACGATCTTAGGCATCAAAATATTATTATCGAGAAATTGCACGGCGGCAATGGCGATGAGTACAGTCAGGATGGGCCCCAACTGGTCCGACGAAGTAAGGGTAAGAAGTACACCAATGAGATTGCCAATCAGTGCACCAATGTAAGGGATCAGGTTAAGAATAGCGAACAACACACCGATCAGCAGCGCATGTTTTATACCAAACAGCATCAAGATACCGCCCAGCAGGATCGTGATATAGCCTATCTGGATCAGCAGGCCTCCCAAATAACTCTTGATGATCGTTTGCATTTCCTGCACCGTCTCCCGCACGCGTTCATGTTCACTTTCTTTGTACCAGAGAAAAACAAAACGCAGCAGCAGGTTGCGATAGAATAATAACAGAAAAATGTAGATCGGAACAAGGCCAAAAAAGATCAAAAGCGCAGTGAGTGACGAAGCGATGCCGCCAAGATATCCACTTGCGAAATTCACCAGTTTCTCGCTTTGCTGGTTAAGCAGTTGCAACTGCCGCTCGGTTGAAAAATCCGTCTTGCTGTTGATCCAGCTGCTTAACCGCTCCAGGTGCACCGTGACATTGGCCTTGAGGGTAGGGAAATCTGCGATCAGCCGGGAAAATTGAGCGGAAATGAACCATACCAGCAGCGCCATACCGGCAAGCAGTACGATCAGCACAAGAGCAATAGCCAGCATCTCCGGCACTTTTTTGTTGGTCAGCCATCTGAATAAAGGATATAGCAGGATGGTAAGAAAAAAGGCGAGCAATATCGGGGAAAGAATATTCGCCGCATGAACGATGAAAAAGAAAACAACCGCCAGTCCGAGCATTTCGATCGAGCGCCTGACTGTCAAAGGAAGTGTTTCCACAATTTTTTATACATATTGCTGTAATTCGCATGCCAACTACCTATCAATGGTGTAACATACGTGCTATGATGGGTGTTTGAAACTTCACTCCGGCGCAAATACCGCTCCTGGTGAGTAATGCCTGCTAACAGGCAGTTGTATCACAAACACAGCTCCAACCCCTTCTTTGCCATGCGCATAAATTTCGCCGCCATGCCGCTCTACTATCCTTTTGCATAGCGAAAGGCCCAGGCCCGTTCCCTGGAACTCACTTTTAGCATGCAGCCTGGAAAAGGCTTTAAAGATGATGTCTGCGTAACTCTCTTTAAAGCCAATACCGTTATCCTGTAAGGTGATCTGCACTTTGTCTTTGCCCGCTTGTTCCCAGGTGATGGTAATGACCGGCGGTACATTTGGTTTGCTGAATTTCAGCGCGTTGTTTATAAGATTGGAAAATAATTGATAAAACAGGACCGATGATCCCTGTATTGTCGGCAATTCACCGAATTCAATTTTTGCATTCTTATCCTGTATGGCCAGTTCCAGGTCTGTCATGATCTGCCTGATCACTGTTGTCAGGTTAACGCTTTCGTTCAACCTGTCGTTTTCCTCGAAGGAAGAATACAGTAATATGGCATCGATCATTTCGTAAATGCGGGCCGATGCGTCTTGTATTTTGTCTAGATAAATTTTTCCTTTTTCAGGAAGGAATTGCCCGTACTCGCTGCTTAAATGATTACTGAAGATCCTGATCTTACGCACGGGTTCTTTAAAATCGTGTGATGCTACATGTGCGAATTGCTGAAGTTCCTCGTTAGAACGCTTCAACTGACGCGTGCGCTCGGCTACAAGATTCTCTAACCTTTCTTCAACCGACTTGTGTTCGTCAATATCCGTGCTGGTGCCCACCCAGCGAAGCACTTCACCGCCTGCTCCTTTGATTGGATAAACCCGTGTTAAAAACCATCGGTAATTGCCATCGTGTCTTCGCAAAGGAAAAGTGAGCTCAAAAGGTTCTCCCTGATGCAAGGCCGTTTTTAACTGGTTCACGTGGTCGACATATTGCGGATGATGAAAACTTTCCCAGCTTTTGTTCGCCATTTGCTGTGGCGTAGTGCCTGTATAATCATACCAGCGCTGATTATACCACAATATCGTGCCTGCGCTATCCGCCATCCAGGCAAGGTTTTGAATATTATTTGCCAGCGTGCGGAACTGCTCTTCTCGTTGTTTAACTTCTTCTTCAGTCCTTTTTTGTTCACTTATATCTTGTATTACGGCAATAAAATAGTCCGGGCTCCCATCTCTTTTCTTTGCCAGGGAAACCGTGAGGTTAACCCAGATGAATGATCCATTCTTCCGGATATATCTTTTTTCCATCGAATACGTCTTCAACCGGCCACTGAGCAGGCCAGCTACAAAGTGAAGGTCAGCATCCAGATCGTGGGGGTGGGTGATCTCCTGGAAGGTCTTGGCTAATAATTCTTCCCTCGTATAGCCCGCTATTTCGCACAAACGGTCATTCACCATTAACCAGGTGCCGTTGAGATCTACGTGTGCAATGCCTACAGCTGCATTTTCAAACGTGCTGCGGAACCGCTCTTCACTTTCCCTGACGGCTTCTTCGGCCAGTTTTTCAGGTGTTATATCCCGAATCACGCCTGTAAACCTGGCAGGTATATTCGCTTCATCAAAACTTGTCTTGCCTCTTGAGTGCAGCCATCGTACTTTACCGTCAGAGATACTCACAACGCGGTATTCATTGTCGTAGATCCCGCCGTATGCAGGGTCCAATGCTTCCTGAATTCTTTTATTCGCCGGCTCCCTGTCTTCCGGATGCAGCACATTGAAAAAAATGTCCAGGCTTGCCTTAGTATCAACCGGCAATCCGAACATTTGCAGCAGCCGGTTCGACATGATCAGTTCTCCTGTTTGCGGGCGATAGTCGAAATAGCCGAGATCGCCGCCTTCCAAAGCTATCCGAAGCTGCTCTTCCTTCTCCTCACTTTTCTTGCGGGCGAGTACAGAATGTGTTACTTCTGTGTATACGGTGATCACTCCTTTGATCTCCCCCTGTGATCCTTTCCACGCGGTATATACGACATCATAATAACCGGTATAAGGCTGTCCGTTTCGAATAAAATCGATGGCAACCTCCCGGCCTTCAAAAGGTACCCCGGTCTTTAAAACCTGGCGAACAATCTGTAAAGCGGGCGAATGCTCCAGTTCGGGTGATATTTCAAGTACTGGTTTTCCAAGCAACTCCTCCTGGCTTTTACCCCATACCTCGCAGGCGCTCTGGTTGGCGACCAGCACTGTAAGGTCATCGCCCTGGTACACGGTAATGCCAACTGCAGCCTGGGCCAGCAGTTCAAAGGAACGCCTTTCGTTTTCCCCGACCGTTTTGCGGGAAGCTACTTCTTCAGTAACGTCTGTTTCGAAGCCGATAACACCTATGATTTCATTATCCGACGTTCGTAAGGGCTCATATCTAAAGTTCACAAACAGCGTCTGCGTGCGTCCGCCGCGGGTGATCTTCACAGGCAGCTCATGGGCCATAAACGGTTCACCGGTGGAAAGAACATGCTGAAGGATCTGACCAAATCCATGCTCTTCAAGCTCCGGAAAAACTGTCAAAACCGGCTGATGAATAACGTCTTTATATTGCTTTCCCCACAGTTCCAGCGCTTTATCATTAGTGATCTCAATCGTGAACAAGGGGCCTTTCAGCAAGGTCATGGCAACGGGCGCCTGCCTGACAAGCGTATGTAATAGCTCCAGCTCTAAATTAATATTTGATGGCTGCCGCGAATTCATCATGGTTCGATCGTCTTTAGGGGGCTATAAATGTAAGCTGCAAGCCGTAATAATAGTTTATAATATAAGCAATTTTTAAACCAGACGAATTGTCATTTTATTACAGCTTTTTGTTCCCGGATGCTGACCTGGTGCACCTGGCCATACCCGATGGGGTAACCTGTCCAGGGAGTGAAATGCCTGGCCCTGTCAAAACCATACTTTTAATAATATAATCTCCATTTCTATAGCTTTCTGCTCTGACGTTACCATACATACGCTTTTATAAAAGCTGGCATTATAATTGACGTTTCGGCTCCACTTTCTACATCAAATCTGTTTACCAGGCAAACACAAACAAATCTATGAAGCAATTACACCAAGCTTTGTCCTTTTTTTCGTTCGTTACGCTGGCTGCATTGGCAATTTCTACAACAGGCTGCAGCAAAGGGGGTGATGACAAAGCCGACAACCCTCCGGGTAACGGTAATGAAACAGTCATTTTTACGGATAATTTCGACAATGCCAATACTGCCTTCTGGCAGCCAGGTACAAATGGGTTGGCGGTTAAAACGGTCTCCGCTGGTTTTTTCTCCCTGAAATATGGAGGCACCAGTCCCTATGTATTCAAAACCTGGTCATCAAGAAAACTTTTTGCGGACAGTGACAAAAAACAGGCAGTTGAGATTGCACAACAGCATGTAGCAGGTCATAAGTATGACAAGGGCGGACTTATTTTCGCCGTGAAGGATGCGAACTATATTCTCGGTTTCCAGGTTGGTGAGAAGGAATTTCGCGTGTACTCCCAGGTCAATGGAACCACAACCCAGCTGATCAACTGGACAACCTCCTCCGCTATCAAAAGCGCCTTGAACGAAGTGAACAAGCTGCGCATTACACTGGTGGATGGCAAACTGGCTTTTTACATCAATGACACACAGGTAGGAGTGTTGCAATCCGGTGGCGTTACGTCGCTGGATCAAGTGGGTTACGAAATAGTCAAAGGAGAAGCTCCGGAAACAACCTACAAAGTAGATTATATTAAAGCTATCACCTTGAAATGACAAAGGGCCTGGGGTTCCAGGTCAACAGGATTGCTGAAATAAAATGGCCGCCACGATACCGACAGTGGAGGCCATTTTTATTGTTGCACGTTCAAACAGGCATGCGCCCGATCGACCGGGATCAATTTTATCAGCTCCGTATAAATAGTTGCCAATGTCAACTTATTTTCCTTATTTTGTATGGAAACTTAATAATACAGGGGACAATTATGAAGACAATTGCCTTAAACGATATCGCTGTCAGGAGCGAGCTGCTTCCCGGCGATCTCGGCTATATAGCCTACATGCATGGCGACTTATATGCAAAGGAGTGTGGATACGGTTTGAACTTCGAAGCATATGTATTGGCCGGCCTGGGCGAACTGGCCCATGATTATGATGCGGAGAAAGACCGCATCTGGATGTGCGAACATGAAGGCCGCATTGTAGGCGCCCTGGTGGCACAGCACCGGGAGCGGGCTATTCAGTTAAGGTATTTTATTTTCTTACCGGAGTATAGAGGCGTTGGCCTGGGAAAAAAATTGATGGCAGAATTCATTGCGTTCATGCAGCAACGCGGTGTTACAGCCGCTTATTTGTGGACCACCGATGAACAGCATGCAGCCATTAGTTTATACACCCGTTTTGGCTTTCAACTTACCGAGGAAAAGCCTTCCAGGGCTTTCGGCAAACCGCTTACTGAAAGGCGTTACGACCTGCACCTGGCATAATGCCGTACTGTTGCTGATTGTTGTCATAGGCAACAATTTATGGCGTTACATATCCCACTAAAGCATTGCAAACACATGAAGGACAAAACCAAATTGATCCAGGATATAAGGGAATTTAACCGGTTCTATACCCGGTTGATCGGTTTGCTGGATGGACATTTACTCGATAGCGACTATTCGCTTGCAGAAGCCCGTATTCTCTATGAGATCTATGTTGGAAAACAAATAAGCGCTTCGCAGATCGTAGCCACCTTAAGTATGGATAAGGGCTATGTTAGCCGCATCCTGAAGAAATTTGAAAAGGAGGGACTGATCAATAAGCAGAACTTCTCCACCGATGCCAGGGTATCTTTACTGGCGCTCTCGGAAAAAGGGCTGAAAGTGTTTCATACGTTAAACCGTGCGTCGCACGACCAGGTGGATGCGCTGATAGCACCTTTGGCAGTCGCAAAACAAAAAGAGCTGGTCATGCACATGCAGCAGATCATGCAAATTCTAAATGGCAGCGGTAAATAGCTACTTACATAAAACCAGACGAATAAGGCTATAGATGCGATGGTCTATAGCCTTATTTATTATTTTGCCACCAGTGCCTGTCCTTCAAAGACCACTCCCGGCCAGCCATGCTTCATAAACTGCCTGATGTTTTGGTGGTCTGTTGCATCCGGCGTATTCAATACCGATCGATAATGCTCTGCAAACAAATACAGCGTATCTTCCTTGCTCAGGTTATTCAATTGTGCGAAAGAAAATACTTTAGCGCTGCCCTGGTTTTGCGTTGCCTCATTATACGCTTCGCCATTCTTGAAGGCTGTGGGCTGATGTTGATAGTACGTTTCTATAAATTCGATCACCTCTTTAAATGTAATTGAATTTGCTCTTAATTTTTCGATCAGAGTAGTTAGTTGTTCTTTCATTTAACGCATCATGTATTAATATAATAGCAGGACTACATCCCGGTTTGCCGCGCAAAAATAGAATTTAAAAACTAATAATGACCGAACGGGTCGATGCTAGCTGTTATATGCTTCTTGTAACCTGGCCAGATCCAGCTTCTTCATGGGCAGAAATGCCTGCGTTAAACGATCAATTTGTTCCTGCGTGCCATTGTTGAACATCTGCTGCATATCAGCGGGCGTAATTTGCCAGGACAGGCCGAATTTATCCTTCAGCCACCCACATTGTTCAGCTTCCGGCACGGCAGAAAGCGATTGCCAGTAATAGTCAATTTCATTTTGATCGCCACAATTCACGATAAACGAGACGGCTTCGTTGAAACCAAATTTATGGTCATGTGCGCTATCCATAGCGGCAAACCACATATCCTCCAACATGACATCGGCAAACATGACGGTCCCTTCTTTGTCTGGCGCCATTCCTGCGGGATAGCGATGTATGGAACCTTGCTTCGAGTGCCTGAAGACTGACAGATAAAAATTGATGGCTTCTTCTGCACGGCCGCAGTTCTCTTTTACAAACATCAGTGAGGGTATTATCGGTGGCCGCCGTTCTCCTTCGGGGTTGGTCAGGATCAGTTGCCATGAGAGCCCATATTTATCCATGATCCAGCCATAACGTTTGCTGAACGGATATTCATCGATCGGCATCAGCACCGTACCACCGTCCGTTAACCGGTCCCAGATCATATCTAATTTTTCCCTGGCTGCCTTGTGCTGGTCGGAGGATGAAGAGAATGATAGCGGATCAAAATTTACCATGAAAGATATGGCAGGCGTGAACTTGAAGTAGGGACCGGCACTGATAGCCATAAAGGGCTGGTTCCAGAGCTCAAAACTAACCACATCACAATCGCCCGATGGGGTGTTGCGCAGCACCATGGTGTGGGTGATCTTTGATTCGGGAAAAAGCGAAGTATAAAATTCGGCAGCTTCCCTGGCTTCCTTATCGAACCATAAATGGGGGATAATCTTTTGCATAAAAATATTTATTATCTGTTTATGATCAATAATGGGGCAATAGCGTCTTGTTTTCCCAATTATTTCAGCAAAAAACCGGCCATTGCTTTTTCTGCTCCATTAACAATTACCGATACCTGGTGGGCGCCCGGATAGAAAGTCCTGGTTGTTATCAACCTGAAGGACTGGCTGCGGTCAATGGTGGCGGTTTCCCGCGGCTGAAACAGGCGTTCACTGATCTTGAATACTTTCCTGGTAAGGGTACCGTTGGCTTTGAGGTAGTAAATGCCATATTCGATCCGTACTATTTGCGCCGTTTTGCTCTTGTTAATTACACTGAACCGGAACCGTAAGCTGCTGCCTATCTTCACCACCGGTGTTAGTACTTCCAGGCCGCTCAACTCCACATGTTGGCTTTTCAGTCCATAATGCGCCAGGATGCCTGTATGGCCTTTTTTCAACAACGTTCGGCTTCCGTGTTTAATAACTGCATCTACCTCGGCGCTGATCCCTTTCCAGGCGCGGGCAATGGAAAGAACCAGCTCAGGGTGATCCTTGGCTATATCATTGAGGCTGTTGGCTACACTGCGGCGGACTGTTTCGGAGGGATCGTTCTTCAGGTTTTCAAGGATAGGAAGTACTACACGCGGGTCTTCTATCAGCGCGGGTACACGCAGGGCCCAGGGTAGCCGCGGGCGTGAGCCCTCACTGGCCAGGCGGCGCACCGCTTCACTGCCATGCGTTGACCAGCGCACCATCTGCGCCAGCATGGGTTGATAGTACCTAAGCAGGAATGGCCTCACGGCAAACTCACAACTTACATATTGCGTGATATGTTCCAATGCCCTGACGGAATTGTCGTAGTCGTCAAGACCGAAAGTTTCAACATAATCGGGCAGGAACATGTGTTCGAGTCCGCCGCGGGGAAATTCATGTGTACGCCAACGGTCGAGAATTGCAAACAGGATTTTAACCGAAGCTGCTCCAAACTTTTCGGGCATAAAGGGATGCATACACCGCGCGGTATGTTTCATGCGCTCCTTTAACTCCATCGATTCGAAGGCATCGATAAACAGCAGACGTTTGAATTTCTTTTTATCGAATCCTTCGATGGTATGAACAAATGAATTGCACAGCCGGTCATAAAACGCCGGGGAATAAAGGTCTTTCAGCAGCGAGCTCATATTCGTAAATTGATTTGCAAAGCTATGGCGACAGTTTAGATATTTCAATAATAACGGTAATATAACAGCAAAATACCGGTGAACAGGTGGAAGGTGGTATGAAATATGTGGAAACTGATCCTGATAGCAAACAATTTTCGATGAAATCAATTATGCAGTATTTTAAAGAAGCCTTTTTTCACGAAATGCAATATGATCATGAATGAGGATACAAAAGATCCGGAACTTACCGAACAAGAAAAACAGCTTTTTCAGTCGCTGATGCCGGAAGATTATAAAGAGCTGTCGGAATTCGGCGTACAGCGCAGGCACTTTCTAAAACTGATGACCATTTTAGGCGCCGGGATGTTTACCAACTCCATGTGGGGAGATCAACAGGCTGTAGCAGCTGAGACAAACCTTCCTGAAAGCACTGCAAATTTTCTTGAAAATGCGGTGAAAGTGGTTTTCGAGGTGAACGGCTCCAAAAAGACGCTTGAGGTGGACAGCAGGATGACCTTATTGGATGCCTTGCGTGAAAGACTGCATTTGACGGGGGCTAAAAAAGGCTGTGATCATGGACAATGCGGCGCCTGCACGGTGCTCGTAGACGGAGAGCGCGTATTGTCCTGCCTAACGCTGGCCGCTACCTGCGAAGGCAGAACCGTGTTAAGCGTTGAAGGGTTGGCTACTGCGAATGGTTTGCATCCCATACAGGCTGCCTTTTTAAAACATGACGGTTTTCAATGTGGGTATTGCACGCCAGGGCAGATCTGTTCTGCAGTTGCATTGATGAAGGAGGCTAAACGGGGCGATGCCAGTTATGTTACCAGCTCCATTCGTTCTAAAAACATTGCGCTTTCCGAAGACGAGATCAGGGAACGCATGTCTGGCAATATCTGCCGTTGCGGCGCGTATCCGAATATACTTGCGGCTATCCAGGAAGTGCATAGCGGCCGGGAAGTTAAACAGGTTTGGCAATTTCAATCATCAACAGCAGCATCATGAAACCATTTAAATACAGCAGGGCTACCAGCGTGAGCACCGCTGCCAGGCAGGTATCCGCCAACTCCCAGGCAAAATTTCTTGCCGGCGGCACCAATATCATTGACCTGATGAAAGAATTCGTGGAGCGGCCCGACGAACTGGTAGATGTCACCAGGTTAAATTTATCGAACATCAGTACATTGGCAGCCGGCGGTATATCCATTGGGGCAACCGCTAAAAACGCAGCAACCGCCAATCATCCATTGATACGCCAGCATTATCCGTTGTTATCGCAGGCGATTTTGGCCGGCGCTTCTGCCCAGATAAGGAATATGGCTACCAATGGCGGGAATCTGAACCAGCGTACACGCTGTGCTTATTTTTATGATATCGCCATGCCCTGTAATAAACGGCAACCGGATTCAGGATGCAGCGCGCTCGAGGGCGTGAACCGGATGCATGCCATTGTGGGCTGGTCGAACCAGTGCGTGGCGGTGCATCCCTCAGATATGTGTGTAGCATTGGCAGCACTCGATGCAGTGGTAAAGGTGCAGGGACCTGACGGCACTGCAAGGACTATTCCCATTACCGACTATCACCGCTTGCCGGAAGATACTCCGCATCTTGACAACAACCTGCGCTCGGGTGAGCTGATCACTTCGATAGAAATACCGGCCAATAATTTTGCCGCACATAGCTATTACCTGAAAGTGCGCGACCGTTCAAGTTATGCCTTTGCCCTGGTGTCAGTGGCTGCCGCTATGGAACTGAATGGCGGTACCATTAAACAGGCGCGTATTGCTATGGGCGGCATCGCCCATAAACCCTGGCGGTTAACCGCTGCTGAAAGCTTTCTCGCAGGCAAAACGGCCACGGCCGACAATTTCAAACTGGCTTCGGAGCAGGCGCTGCAGGAGGCGAAACCGCTGGCGCATAATGCATTTAAAATAGAGCTGGGCAGGCGCAGCATCGTGCGGGCCTTGCAAATGGCGCTCGGGAATATTATTTAATGATCATTAATTGGTTAATATATGTCTGAGAATAAATTCATCGGCGCGCCTGTCAGCCGTATAGAAGGTGCGCTGAAGGTGATGGGTAAGGCGCCTTATGCAGCAGAGTTTCCGGTTAAGAACATAAGCTATGGATTTCCTGTACAAAGCACCATTGCTGCCGGTGAAATAACTGCTATCGATACCAGCGAAGCCGAAAAACAACCCGGCGTCATCAGGATCATCACCCATGAAAATGCATTGAAATTACCTGCGGGTCCGCCGGTAACGAATGCCAACCGGATGACAAGAGCCAATCCCGTTTTGCAAAACAACAAGGTGCTGTTTTTCGGTCAGTACATAGGTTTAGTAGTGGCGGAAACATATGAACAGGCACGTTATGCTGCCCGCCTCGTAAAGGTCACCTACAAGGCCGAAAAGCCCAGAATAAATTTTGATGCCTTTGCAGCTGAAGCTTATAAACCCGAAGTGATCAATGCTGGTTATCCTACCGACACCAGCTGGGGAAATGTAGCCGACGCCCTGAAACAGGCCGACGTTGTACTGAATGAGACCTATGACACCCCGATAGAACATCATCACCCCATGGAACCGCATACCTCAATAGTGTTGTTTGAAGGTGATCAATTAACCATCTATGAAGCTACGCAGATGCTGGAGCAAACAAGGCAGGGCGTTGCCAATACCTTTAATATACCGAAGGAAAATATAAAAGTATTATCGCCTTACATCGGCGGCGGATTCGGTTCCAAACTGCAACCGCGCGAGCACCTGCTACTGACAGTAATGGCGGCTAAAATGCTGAACCGTCCCGTAAAGACGGTTATTACCAGGCAAATGATGCAAACCAATGTTGGGCTAAGACAACACAACCGGCAAAAGATCAGGATGGGCGCCGACAGAAGCGGTAAACTGCTGGCCCTGGCGCATGAAACGGTGACCCATACCGCCATGAATGAAGAGTTTGTTGAGCAAACAGGCGTTATATCGCGTATGATGTATGCGGTGCCGAATTCACTGGTCACTCACCGGGTGTTTCATACCCACATCCAGGTGCCGCGGTGGACAAGAGCGCCGGGTGAAACACCGGGCAGTTTTGCGTTGGAGTCGGCCATCGATGAAATGGCCTTTGCATTAAAAATGGATCCCGTCGCTTTCAGGATAAAGAATGAACCGGAAAAAAATCCGGAGAATGGCAAGCCCTGGGCGTCGCGTTCACTTATTCAATGTTTGCAGACAGGTGCAGAAAAGTTCGGGTGGAATAAACGCAAAATGGAACCACGTTCGCATCAGCAGGGAAGATGGTTGATCGGTTATGGAATGTCGTCCGCCTCCCGCGGGGCGCCTTATCGCGAAGCTTCGGCACGCATTAAAGTAAGCAATAAAAATAAAGCAGTGACGGCGGTGGTTGAAATGGCGGCAACGGATATAGGTACCGGTTCATATACCATTATCGCGCAGGCAGCAGCAGAGAAACTCGGTTTGCCTCTGGAAAATATCAAGGTACAGATCGGTGATTCCAGTCTGCCGCCAACGCCCGGTTCAGGCGGCTCGTGGGGCGCAGGCAGTTATGCCAGCGCTGTGGCAGTCGTATGCGAACAATTAAAAGCAGAACTGCGCTCGAAGGTCAATGCCCAATTCATTAAAGGGCCATCTGTTGCCGATCTCATGATCGCCGGCAACATTAAGGAATATGAAAGTACGGGCACCGCTAAACCGTCGGCCGGGATGGCCAATTATGCGCATTTCAGCTTCGCAGCGCATTTTGCTGAAGTATGGGTTGATGAAAGCCTTGGGATCGTCAAGATCCCGCGTTTTCTTACGACTGTGGCTGCAGGTACCATTCTGAATGAAAAAACAGCACGCTCACAAATTATGGGAGGCGTAGTATGGGGCATTGGCCAGGCGATGACAGAAGAATCGTTGCTCGATGACCGCTATGGCAACTTTGTAACGCGAACACTGGCCGATTACCATGTGCCGGTGAACCTCGACGTAGGAAAAATTGATGTACATTTTCTGGCCGAAGAAGACAGGATCATCAATCAGTTAGGCGCCAAAGGTGTAGGCGAGTTAGGGATTACCAGCGTGGCGGCAGCTATTGCCAACGCCGTATTCAATGCCACTGGCAAACGTATCAGGCAGTTGCCGATAACGCCAGACAAGTTGTTGTAACGGTAAGCATGCAGTAAGACAAATTTTAAAAGTTAAACCGTGCCACGGCGTAAGACCTTGACACGGTTATTCTTTTTCATGGCTATATAAATCTTACATTTTCTCCAGCTCTTCCAGCACATCCATTTCCCCTGCCAGTACCCTGACTGTTTTAATCCGGGTATTGTCTTCAATTTTTACCAGGTACGCGGTTTGGTTGTTAATGGTAACTTCGATCACCAGGAAAATAGTGAAGTCGTAATATGCGGATTTTACCAGGTGCCGCACCTCAGCGGGTAATGTATATTCGTCATAATAACGGATCGTAGCTATGTGTTTCCCTTTCCTGTTATAAAATACTTTGGTCTCGATGTCATCGCTGAAAAAATGAACCAATGATTCGCCGTTGCGCAACCGGGTCCATCCTGCATTGGTAGCATTTGGAAATGCTGTAATAAAGTTTGTAACCGCATTGGGCTGCATGGTGGCAGCATCTTTAGTTTCATTGGATCTAAAGTGGTTGTTTGATTCAGAAAGATAATCCGCCCTGAACTTCTTGTTGTTAAATGCAAACTGGGCGTGCGTACTGCTTGCTGTCGTGGTCAGTAAAGCGATGGCCAGACCAAAAGGGATGATTTTTTTCATGGCTATACTTTTTAATTTGAGTGTTGAGGTGAAATAACACGTCAAAAATAAGTTGCTGCAAAAGCCATTGAAAGTGACACTGAGTAATTGGCAATTTTTGTAGGATAATTGACGATACCAAAAATGCCGGAAGCGGGAAGTTAAAATGCATTTGGCAAGATAAACAAAGATCAATGTTTATGCGGTTGCAATTTTTTCAACAGCACTTCTTTTCTGCTGCGCGAAACAGGCACTGTTGAACCATCGATCATCATAAGGTAACCGCCTTCACCTTTAATGTATTTGTCTACCTCGTTCAGGTTCACCAGGAAGGAATGATGCACCCGCAGGAAGAAGTATTCGTCCAGCATTTCCTCTATTTCTTTCAACGTACGCGATGCAATTACTTTTTGTTTGTCCTTTAATGTCAGGGTAGTATAGTTACTGTTTGAGGTGCAGCTGATAATGGAATCAACTGCTATCATTTGCAAACCTTCCACCGTAGGCAATGCCATTTTTTGAATGCTGGTTACAGGCGTCTTGATCTTTTGCAAAAGGATCTCGAATTGCTGGGGCAATGGTTGTAAAAGGTGCTGTATGGCTTTATGTACGGCTCTTTGCAGCTCTTCCCGGTCAATAGGTTTCAGCAAATAATCCAATGCACTGAACTTAATGGCTTTAATGGCATATTGATCGTAACTGGTAGTAAAGACCAGTTGAAAATTTATTTCCGGCAGTTTTTGCAACAGCTCAAAGCCATTCATCTGTGGCATTTCAATATCCAGAAATACCAGCTGGGGTTCTTTTGCCTTTATCGTTTGTAAAGCGGTTGTTCCGCTAAAACAGGTGTCAAGTACATGTACCTGGGGGCAATACCGGTCGAGTAAGGTAGCCAGGCTTTCGCAGCAATAAGGCTCATCGTCGATTATAATGGCATTGATCATATATTAGTTTTTACCCGTATGGTTAACAATACCCGGGTGCCGGTGGCATGCCCGTTCTTATCGAACAGGTCTTCCACTTCCAAGACGTTCTGCGGGTCTTTTACGCCATTGAATAATGCCAGTCTTTCCCGGGTGATCTTTAACCCCATTGATTTTTGTTTTTCAGCCGATTTGCTTTTCAATGTTGTAGCTGCTTTCCGGCCTATGCCATTGTCAATAATGGAACAATGTAACAGGCCGTTGCCTGCGCTGAATGTAATGCTCAGCTGTTTCTCACCTTCTTTATGCAACAGGCCATGCCAGATGGCATTTTCTGCAAATGGCTGTAATAACAGCGGTGGAATATAAATGAAGGCGGCATCCACTTCATTTTTAAAAATAATGGTATAATCAAAAGCGTTCTTAAACCGTAAGCGTTCCATATCCAGGTACAGCTGCAGCATCTCCAGTTCCTCTTCCAGCGTGATCACCGGTTCCTTTGAGTTGTGCATGACCATTCTGATTAACCGGGCAAATTTGGTGAGGTAATCAGACGCCGTCTCTGATTCATTTTTCAGGATAAAGCTATTGATGGAGCTGAGGCAGTTAAAGATAAAGTGAGGGTTCATCTGGGCGCGCAGGGCCTGCATTTCCAGCTCAGTGGTTTGCTGTTGAAAGGCGGCCTGTTTACTTTCATTTTCCAGCTTTTGAATGTGCAGCTCGTTTTGCAGGATCTTTCGTTTCAGCATAATGAACCGGATAATAATAACACCCAATAGCAGGATGATCCCGATGCCAATGATAAGCATTCGCCTGTGCTCCAATGACCGTTTTAAATGCTGTTGCTGTAACTGGTTCTCTTTGTCAAGCAGTTTTATTTGTTCCTCGTAGCGGTAGGCGGTGAGTTTTGCCTTTAACTGATCATTGGCCATGGATTCCTTCCAGTAAACATATTTCCGGTAATAGAAATTGGAGCTGTCGGCCTGTTGCATCCGTTCAAAGGTGGTAGAGAGGATCAGGAATCCGTCGCGGATAAATTGTTTGGCTTTGGTTTGAAGCGCTATGGCCAGCCCATCGCGCCCGTATTGTAAAGCGGCTGCATTATTTCCCAGGGCGAGATAGGTTTTCCCCAGGTCGAGCAGTGCCCGCATGATCTCGTTCCGGTCATTTAGTTTTATGTGCTCTGCCAGGCCAAGTTGAAAGTTTTTCAGGGCATTGTGATAATCCTTTTGCAGAAAATAACATTCGCCGGTACTGATCCAGTACACCCGCAGATAAGCTGCCTTATCTACTGACGGCTTGAATAAATTGTAATAATACCAGGCAGAATCAAATTGGTTCAAATGGCTGAAAACCTCTGCGAATTCCATTTTAAACCAGATATCGATATCGCCTTGGATCCGCTCATTGCGGATCTCATCATCATCCATTTGCAGCACCCTGCGAAAATAGATCAGGGCATTGGGAAAGTCTTCTATCTGTGCATACAATTGGGCGATGTGATATAATGAGGTTGAGATCGATACTTTGTTTTTTGTTGTTAATGCCAGTTCATAACCTTGCCTGGCCATCAGGAAACTTTTCTCATAATTGCCGGTTGACCGGTGAATGGCCGACAACCAGGTCAATGCGTGGATAAGGCCGAGCAGACTGTTCTTTTGTTTGGCGAAGGCATAGTTCTTTTCTGTGTAGTAAAGAGCTTCTTCGAACCGGCTTTGTGCAAATACAGCGAAAGCGACGTAGTCATACACTTTATTAATACCTTCTTTATTTGCCGTTCTATCATACCAATAAAGCGACTCCTTGCCCCATTTTTCAGAATTAATGAAATCGTCATCAAAATGTTTGGCAATTTGTGATCTTCGGGCGAAGCTGACGGCAAGGCCGTAGTTATAATTCAATGACCTTGCTTTATCGCCGGCCTGGGTGGCATAGTATTCAGCAGCGTCCTTTTTCTCCAGTAGAATATAGGCATTGCTCAATGCGTTCAGGCAGTCAATTTGATGGGTGTCTTTTGCAAGCAGCAAAACTTTTTTAAGGCTATCGATATTTTGTGCAGCAGCAGGAAAAGCTGCCGGCACAATAAACAATATCATAAACAGTGGTCGCATGCTCGATTTCCGTATAAGCTTAAATCTAGGTATTCATGCAGGTAAGCGGAAACGACAATGAGCCGTTGACTGGTTTAAAACGATAATTTGTAAAGGGCAGGGAGTAACCGGAAGCCTGAAAAAGCACTACAAATCTTATAAATAATTTTTAATAATAGCCATGCAAATCTCAATGGCTTGATTTTTAATTACATAAAAAGAAGCTGCGATTGTCTTGCTTCTTTTTTTCAATGATTAGTAAATTGTTTCATCAGCTGTTTTACACAGATGCCGATTATTTATAATTTCTTAAAATAAAAATAATCGTTTAGATTAGATAACTATATAGGTTTGCGACTCAATTTAAAGCCCTGTTATGTTAAGTAGTCTGAAGGAGGGAAATCATAATGCTTTTACAGATGTCTTCGACATATGGAAGCATAAAGTGTATTCCTACTTCCTGAAAAAAACCAAACAGGCAGAAATTGCCAAAGAGCTCACCCAGGATACTTTTATCAAATTATGGAAATACCGCGCGCAAATGGATGAGGCAATGGGCCTTGATCAACAAATTTTTCAGAAAGCCCGGCAGGTCTACATTGACTGGCTTAGAAAAGAAGCCAGTTATCGCCAGCATTTCTATACGCCGGAAAATATACTCACCCAGTCATCTTCCACCGGGCATAATAACAGCCATGAGATCCGCGATGCTATCCATTCGGCGCTGAACAGGTTGCCTGAGAAGCGAAAGCAGATCTTTGAATTAAAGCATGTACACGGCTACTCTTATAAAGAAATAGCCCAATTGCTGGGTATTTCCACAAAAACTGTTGATAGCCAGTTGCTGAAAGCCCTTAGCCAGCTCCGGAAAACGCTGAGTAACTCGCAGTTTGTAATTATCTACATTTTATTTTTCATGGACTAGGGGAAACACAAATTCCGCACGTACTACTTCTTATAATTGATCCCCGTTTGAAAAAAAGAGACCTCGTTATAAAGTTTCTGAGTAATCAATGTACTGCCGAAGAAGCGGAAGAGGCGATGCAGTTCATTACCGAGAACCCCGGTATTCTGGAGGAGTTGTCGCCCGCCTCGGAATGGGATACTGATCAAACGGCGATAATACCACAAGAAACAGCAGAGGATATTTGGCGGCATGTAGCCGCAGCTACGAGGAAAGGTAAGATAACGGCTATGTGGAAACCACTGGCGGTGGCCGCAGCTGTTATTACTTTAATTATTGGCGCTTTTATATTCATGCCCCCGGTACCAAAGCAGCAGGCTATTGTTGCAGTGGATCAACCGGTAAGTGCACCGGCGTTCGATACGGTTATTAATGAAAGCAATGGTGTACGTCAATTATTGCTGGCCGACGGTTCACGCATCAAATTATATGCAAGATCCTCAGTGATCTATTCAACCCCCTTTACAGCTAAAAGAGACATCTTTTTAACAGGTAAAGCTGTTTTTCATGTGGCTAAAGATCCCAGGTCGCCATTTGTTGTTCACAGCGGAGCCATTACCACAACGGCGCTGGGTACTGTTTTCCTGGTTAATGCCGGCGAGGCAGCAACCGGTATCAATGTGCAATTGTATGAAGGAAAAGTGGTAGTAAGATCTGTGGATGCGCAGTTGTCTATCGGCGATACTTATCTGCTCCCGGGGGAACAATGTAATGTGGATCTGGCGCTGGCAAAGGTTGAAGTATCGAGGATCCAGGAACTGGCGAGTAATAAAAACAACCGTGGTTTAATGGCAAAGCCTGTTAAAGAAAATGAAGCCGGCCAACTGGCGCTCGATTTTGAAAAAGTGCCACTGGAAACAACATTCAAACGGCTGCAAAGAATATTTGGAAAAGAGATCGTATTTAATGGTAATAATAAAGCGCAGGATCTTTTTACCGGCCATTTCGATCAAAGCGATTCATTATCGCAGATCTTACAGATCATCGCTGGTATGAACGGTTTACAGGTACAGCAGGAAGGTAATACATTCAGACTTTCTCCAAAAGCAGCAACAACGAATGCAACGTCGCCGCAAATCAGCGGGGGACCCCGTGATGTAGCGGCTCCTGAAATTATTCCGGTGCCGGCAGTAATTCCTCCTGCGGCCGTAGACAGCAGCAGGGATATTATTTTGCCAGATGCAAACACTATGCGCATTGTGGATCTGCCAACAGGCAAAGACTATAGAAAAGTGCCGCTGTCTATGGTGTTTGACCAGATCGCAAAAACAAACAACGTAACAATAAAGTACCAGCAGGAACAAATACAAAAATTATATTTTACTGGTACCATCCCCAATGATAATTCGTCTATCGATATGCTTCCCGTTATATGCCGCATGAACGGTTTGAAGCTGATAAAAAGGAAAGGCGGTGAATATACTGTTAAGTTGGCAAAGCAGTAGGTACTTATCGATCTATAAACAATATATTTTACTAAACAATCAACAATGAAAGTTGGACTAACTTGTCTCCGACGGGCAGGGGCATGTTTATTACTATTTTTGCTGCTGTCATCCGCATTGAAAGCCCAAACGGGTGCCATAACAGGAACTGTACTGGATGAAAAAGGCATGGTAATGGCCAATGTGACGGTTACGGCTATCAACGCATCCGATACTGTTTCCCGGTATCTAACGAGCACCAACATCAATGGTATTTTCAGTTTTAACCAGCTGCAAACGAATACCTCTTATCATTTCCGGTTTTCTTTTATCGGGTATCAGCAGTATGATGTAAAGAACTTTCTGATCAAGGCGGGCGAAAGCAATTCTATAATGGTAAAGATGAGTCCTGCGCAGGCCAGCAGCCTGGAAGAAGTCGTACACATCGGATACGGCACGCAAAAGAAAATGAATTTAAGTGGTGCTGTGCAGCAAATTGCCGGTGATGAGCTGCGCGACCGGCCGGCTACCAATATTACCACGCTCTTACAGGGGGTAGTGCCTAATCTCAATGTCCGGGTGTCGAGCGGAACGCCTGGCCAGATGGGCACGTTTAATATCAGGGGTATTGCTTCAACCGGCGGCCCTCAGGAACCGTTGGTCATTATCGATGGCGTGCCTGGCACGCTCGACCGGCTGAACCCGGAAGAAGTGGAAAGCATCAGTGTATTGAAAGATGCATCGGTGGCAGCCATCTATGGCGCCCGTGGCGCATTTGGCGTAATACTCGTTACAACGAAAAGCGGGAAGTCGGGAAAAACAGTTATCCGCTACAACAATAACCTGGGATTTTCAACCCCAACCGTAAGTACCGATTTTCTGACAAACGGATACGACTGGATGCGCCTGAACGATGCCGCCCTGGCGCATGTAGGCGGATATTCCGGGTATACAGAAAGGGATTACCAGGAATTATATGCGAGGCGCAATGACAAAACCGAGGACCCGTCCCGGCCATGGGTAACTATCCAGAACCGGAACGGGAAAGACCAGTATGTTTACTATGGTAATTATGATTGGTGGGATATCATGTTCACGAAATGGCAGGCATCGCAAAGCCATAACATCTCCATCAGCGGCGGTACAGAAACGGTTAGTTATATGATCAACGGTAATATCAAATCGAAAGATGGTATTATGCGGATGAACACCGATAAATACAGTGCAAAAACACTGCGTACCAAAATAAGTGCCAGGCTCAATCCATGGTTACGCGTTTCGAATAACACGAATTTGTACCATAATAACTATACTTACCAGGGACGGGAAGGGGGTGGAACCGCCAACTTTACGCATGTTAACGTGCATGCATCGCCGGCTTATGCTCCCATTAATCCGGATGGTACTGCTTCTTACAGGACCGGACTGAACAACTACGATATAGGCGACGGTATCTTCGCCATGCTCATCAATGGCAATACCAGAGGGGTAGATAAAAAGTATGAGCTCACCACTATTAATGAAGTAGTGGTGACCCCGTTGAAGAACTGGAACATTACCGGTAACTATAGCTTTAACTTATATACAGACCCCAGGTTCTACCGGCAAACACCTGCAACATATTCTTTGTATCCGGGTATAGTAGAGATTGCCCCGAAGTACAGCGTGGATATGTTGAAGGAAACACAGCAGTTCAACCAACGGCATGTGGTGAACGTGTATTCTGATTATTCAACCTCGTTCAATAAAGATCATCACCTGAAAGTGCTGGTGGGCTATAACCAGGAATTGCATATTGATAAGCAGGTGCGTGCAGAAAGAAATAATCTGACTGCCGAAGACCTGAACGATCTTAACCTGGGTACGGGCGAGCAGCGTGCTTTCGGGGGTTCTTCTGAGGTAGCGCTGATCGGCGCTTTTTACAGGCTTAGCTACGACTATAAGGGAAAATATATTGTGGAGACCAATGGACGTTACGATGGTTCGTCCCGTTTTCCCAAAAAGGATCGCTGGGGCTTTTTCCCGTCCATGTCTGCCGCTTGGCGTATCAGCCAGGAACCTTTCTTTGATCGCATGCTCCATATCGTGAGCGATCTGAAGATCAGAGCGTCGATTGGCTCATTGGGTAACCAGCAGGTGGATAGCCGCTATCCATACATTTCCAGTATGAACCCGGCTACAGCTTCTTATATCCTCGATGGACAAAAAGCTAACTATTACAGTCCGGCTAACCCCGTATCAGCCAGCTTAACCTGGGAAATGGCTACTACTTACAACGGCGGCATTGACATCGCTTTATTCAAGAACAGGCTGAACATCAGCTTTGATAAATTTGTTCGTATCACCGACAATATTCTGGCTGCCGGTGTTAAGATCCCCAATGTATATGGCGCCACACAGCCTGCAGAGAATGTGGCCAGCATTGAAACAAAAGGATTTGAGCTGGCGGTGAACTACCGTGATCAATTCCGGTTATTGTCAAAATCCTTTAAGTATGGCTTTGTAGTTGCGTTAAGCGATAATCATTCCACCGTAAAAAGAATTAACAACCCCACTGCCCTTACCAACAGCTTATACGAGGGGAAAAAAATGGGCGAGATCTGGGGTTACATAACAGATGGTTTTTTCCTTACAGATGCAGAAGCGAAGACCTACCCGGTTAACCAACAGTTTTTAAACCGCGTTCGCCTCGATAATAATATTCCTTTGCGTGCAGGTGATCTTCGCTGGGTAGATCTGGATAAAAACAATGTTATCAATTCCGGCGCCAATACCATCTATGATCCGGGCGACCAACGGGTAGTAGGTAATAATACGCCGCGTTATTCTTATTCGTTCGGTGGCAACGCCAGCTGGAACAATATTGATATTAGCTTCCTGTTCCAGGGCCTGGGTAAAATGGATTGGTATCCTGGCAATAATGCGGATCGTTTCTGGGGGCCTTATTCCCGCCCGTATTTCTCTTTTATTCCCAAGGATTTTGAAAAAGATGTATACACTGCCGACAATCCCAACGCCTATTTTCCGAATCTCTTAGCGTATGTAGCACTGAATGCGAACAATGAACTGCGTGCAACGAATAACCGCTACATTCAGGATCTGGCTTACATCCGGCTGAAGAATCTCACGATTGGGTATACGCTTCCCGGGCAGCTTACCCAGCGAGCCGGCATAAAAGGATTGCGCTTCTTTGCCAGTGGAGAGAATATTTTCACTGCCACCAAACTAAGATCGGCTTATATCGATCCGGAGCAGGCGATGGCGCAGATCGACGGAAGGGTGTATCCATTTAGTAAAACATTTTCACTTGGAATTGATATCACCCTGTAATCCTGTTGTGTTTTACCCAAAAAAATTCAAGATGAAACTGAGTTCTAAATTGATTATAGCTGCAAGCCTTATATCTTTCACCAACTGTTCGAAGGATTATTTAGAACGTTACCCTACGGATCAGGTAACGCCGCAGAACTTTTTCAGCAGCGAGAGCGCCTTCATTTCCTATACCAATGGATTTTACCCGCAATTCCCTGACGCAGCAGCAATATACGGCGAGTCAGTGGATAATATTGTCAAGTCAACCGTGAATGCAGAAGTGAGTGGCACAAGGATCGTTCCCACAACAGATACCAAATGGGGATGGGCAGACCTGCGCAGCATTAACTTCCTGTTGAATAATCCCAGCGCCATTAATTATAAAGATGCCGCCGTTCGTGATCGCTATTTTGGACTGGCGCGTTTTTTCAGGGCACAATTTTATTTTGAAAAAGTAAGATTGTATGGTGATGTGCCCTGGTATAGCATTGTATTGGAGAATACTGATCTGGACAACCTGATGAAGCCAAGGGATTTCCGCGTGTTGATCATTGATTCTGTCCTGGCCGACCTCGACTTCGCCATAGCACATTTACCTGCTACCAAAAGTGTAGAACGCGTCACCAAATGGACCGCATTGGCTTTAAAAAGCAGGGTGGCCTTGTATGAAGGCACCTGGCGAAAATACCATACTGAATTTGCTTTGCCCGGCGCCGATCGGTTGTTGACGCTGGCTGCAGAAGCGGCAAAGACCTTTATAGAAGAAAGCGGGTATACCATTTACAATAAGACGACCGGCCCTTCCGGTAAACCTTACCAGGATCTTTTTGCTACGATCAATGCAGATGGCGTAGCGGACGAAGTAATACTGGCAAGACGGTATTCCAATGAACAGGCATTGCGGCATGGGCTCCAGTTTTATATCACTTCCAGAACACAGGGTAAACCCGGCCTTGAAAAAAGCCTGGTAAACAGTTATCTCATGGCCGATGGTTCTCGCTTTACCGATATACCGGGTTACCAGACCATGCAGTTTTATGATGAGGTTCAGAACCGTGACCCAAGGCTGGCGCAAACCATTCGTACGCCGGGCTATACGCGTATCGGGCAAACTGCCTCTCTTGCGCCTGACTTTGAATCAACCATGACCGGTTATCAACCGATCAAATGGATGAATAACGTTTCCATGGATGGTAATAGCCAGTCGTATCACGATATGGTATTGTTCCGTGCCGGCGAAGTACTGCTGAACTACGCAGAAGCAAAAGCAGAGTTAGGCACCATCACGCAATCAGATATAGATATGTCTGTTAAGAAACTGCGCGACAGGGTAAATATGCCTAACCTGAACCTGGCAGCAGCAAACGCCAATCCTGATCCATACCTGGCGAACATGTATAAAAACGTCATCGGCGACAATAAAGGGGTTATCCTGGAAATACGAAGGGAACGAAGAATTGAACTGGTAATGGAAAACAACCAGCGTTGGGATGATATTATGCGATGGAAAGAAGGTCATTTGTTGACCAGGCCCTTTTTAGGCATGTATTTTCCGGGAGCCGGAAAATATGACCTGAACCGGGATGGCAAAGTAGATGTAGAAATATATGACGGCGCAAAACCACCGGCAACCGGTCCATACCAGATTGCCAGCAGCGAGCTTACCCAGTCAACCGGCGGTTATATCCTGACGAACAGGAACATTACCAAAACATTCCGCGAAGACAGGGATTACTTATGGCCTTTGCCTATTGAGGACCGGGAGCTTAATGAAAATCTTACACAAAACCCTAACTGGTAATAATACGTACTATGGTAAAGCACAAATTTTTAAAATGCTTTCTGGCAGCCCTGGCCCTGGTAATACACGGTGGTTGCAATAAGGATCCGTATATGCCCGGTAACGCGCCAACCTATATAGAGCTGATCAATAATGTGAACACCTACGGCAAGGAGAATGATAATGATCCGGTGTTGAGCAGTATTAAAGTTATGACGTACAATATTCACACTGCCGAACCACCCGCTGCGCCTGGTGTGGTGAATATAGACGCCATTGCCAAAGTGATCAGGGATGAAGCGCCTGATATCGTTTTTTTACAGGAGGTAGATAAGAATACCGGTCGTAACGGGTATACCAAAGACCAGTCGGCTGAATTGGGCGCTCTTACAAAAATGAACGTGGCCTATTTTTCCGCTATCAATTATATGAAAGGCTTTTATGGGGTCGCTATTCTGAGTAAATTTCCCATGAGCCATATCCGGAAACAGCTGTTGCCAAAAGGTAATGCCGCCGAAGAGCAGCGGGTGATCGGCCTGGCGCAGGTAGATCTTCCCGGTAAAGACTCCCTGTTGGCCATGGTAACGCACCTGCAACATGACAACGAAGCATCCAGGCTGTTACAGGTAAGAGAACTGGTCAACGTCGCTTCCTCAATTACAATCCCGGTCGTGATGGGCGGTGATCTGAACGAACGGCCTTCAGCCACAGATTTCATCAACGTTTTAGATGGTGGCTTTACCAGGACTTGTACAAGCTGCCCGAACACTTTCCCGGCCAGTAATGCCACTGCCGTAATTGACTACCTGGCTTATAAACCAGCAGCCAGATTCAGCGTAATGAATCATAAAGCGGTCATGGAAACCTATGCATCGGACCATTTACCGGTGATCAGTGAATTAAAAATAAACAGATAAAATATATATATGAGATCTATATTCCACTACAGTGCAATAAGCCTGTTATGGTTGTTTATTGCAGGTGGTTGTAAAAAGGTGGACGATCAATCCGGTTCGAAGCCTGTTATTACTATTGGTGAAAAATATACAAACATTGAAGGACTTAATGAAGGGGATCAGTTGCGTATTCCTGTCGAGGTTCATTCCCCATTGGGTATTAAACGGCTGGCCTGGTACCTGATCACCAAAACAGCCAACGGCACAAGCGCTGGCGACCCGGTTGCTGTTGATCGCACAGATGCGCCTACAAACCTCACCGATACGATCCGGCTCACTGTAACGGATAATTTTCTGGAGCTGGTGGTCATCGCTTTTGACGTTCAACATAACAATAGTGAAATACATATTGCTACTGACAATATCCGTTCAGTACAGGCCATCCAATTCAAAGATGATGTTACCCACCGGGAATCGGTGTTTGAAGGTAAAAAACTGTTGATAGAAGGAAAGGTGATTTCTGAATTCGATCTGTCGGCCATCAGCTACCAAACCATCCGGCAGGGAACGGTGTCAGCAGCAACGGCTGTTGCCATCACCGATAAACGGAATGCACCGTTTGCCATAAATGTAAGTGTGACTACCGGTTTATCTGGCATTATCATCAATACTGAGAATGTACATGGTGCGGTGGTAAAAGATACGTTTACCATCGGCAGGGTACAGGATGATGCCGTGGTGATCTCACTGGCCAGCAATAGTACTACCATTGAAAAAATGTATACTACCGTAAATAATACAGTGAGCGGGAACGTATTTTCCGGAACAGCCATCACCGGTTTAACCTATGCCTTAAAAAAGGGCGGTGTCTACGGTAACGAGATCACTTTACCGGTAGGTAATCCTGCGGATGAGTTTCCCTTTTCATTTAACTTTATGGGGGAAAACGGTATTGAAGCCGTGCGGATCACCGGCATAAATGCGGGCGGTAAAAAAGCAGAAGCGGAATTCAGGGTTGCCAAAGTATACAGGCCACTGAAACTGTTTAAAAACATCGTTTTGACAACGGAGATAGGATCGGGGAAAAACAATTTCTTTTCTGCCTACCAAGCGCCGCATGTTTTCAGTATAGATAATGCCGCGGCGTATGATGAAATGATTGACCTTGGGTTCTTTAAATATTCCGCTTCCAGCAACAACATTATGCCGCCCGCAGTATTTACTGCCGGAACCGCTTATGCGAGTGCAGTTGCTCCTTATATGACAGGTTTCGATAAGGCGCCCTACACATTGGTTACCGCTAACCGGCCCAGTGTAAATAACACTTCCTTTGATACGCTGCAGTGGGATACGCAATTGATGGAGCACGTGGCCGCTAAAGTGGCCGCACCGGTAGCACAGGGCGGCGAAAACTATAATATTTACGGTACCAATCGCAGAACCAATAATGTATTCAATGTGGGACAGGGTTTTTATATCGGATGGGGCCAATGGGATCCTATCAACAACCAGTCCTTTGGATTAGTGATCGTCCGGGATTACCAGGTGAATGGTGCTTATGCTACCATTACCCTCGATATAAAAGTGCCGGAAGAAAACCAGCGAATAAAATACAACCCGGTATCATTGTTTAATTACCCATAACAGACCATGGCAAGATTTAATTTCATAGTTGTTTTAGCAGGTGTATTTTTATTGAGTTGCAGCCAATCCAGGAAACTGGCTGCAACCTATACGCCACTTACTGTTTTAAGTTATAATATTCATCATGCCAATCCGCCTTCCCGGTCGAAGGATGTGATCGATTTAGATACCATAGCAGCTACCATTAAAGCCACCAATGCCGAACTGGTAGCCATCCAGGAACTGGATAGCATGACCATCCGCAGTAACAGGGTGTTCCAGTTAAAAGTGCTGGCAGATAAGTTGGGAATGAACTATCATTTTGAACGGACCATTCCTCATGAAGGAGGGGCATACGGCATAGGTATTTTGTCTAAATACCCAATAGCAGAGGCAACTGGCTATCAACTGCCCGCCATAGCTGGTATACCAACCGAACCAAGAAAGTTATTGGTTGCAAAGGTTATAATGAACGGTCTGCCCGTTTATTTCGGCTGCACACATATCGACTTTAAGAATAAGGAGGTAAAAAAACTCCAGGCTGCCGAGGTAGTAAAAGTATTAAGTAAGCTCAAGAAACAACGGCTGGTTTTTGGCGGTGATTTTAATGCGGTACCTGAGGAAGAAAGTATTCAGTACCTTATGCAGTATTATACAAATGCAGGAAGCCTGAACGGGTTTACGATCCCGGTAGAGAAACCGAAAAAGAAGATTGACTATATCTTTTATCAGCAGCATAAACTTTCTTTTAAAAAAGACAGTGTGCTCACTGCGCATAGTTATGGGTCAGACCACCTGCCGGTGATGGCTACGTTTAATATTGTAAATTGATCTTATTAGGTGAAGAAGTGTGCCACTTCCAAAGTGTGGCACACTTACGCTTTCATTGCATTGACGGTAATACATTAAACACTACATTTGCCCGACGAACCAACCAGCTTCATATATGAAGAAAACAGCTATTGCCTGCCTCTTATTTGCCTGGATTGCCCTGCCTTTGTTCTCCCAGGAAAAAGTTAACTGGAAAAAGCTTGCAGTGCTGGTATACACTAAAAATGGCAAAGGGTATGTGCATGCCAATATTCCCGCTGCGGTAAGCTGTTTACAGCAACTGGGCCGGCAGTATGGGTTTAAAGTAGATACTTCCAGCAATCCGGCTGTAATGACCCGCGATAATCTGAAACGGTATAAGCTCCTCATTTTCACCAGCACCAATAACGATGTATTTGATACTGATGCCCAGCGCCTGGCATTCAGGCATTATATTCAGGCCGGCGGCGGCCTGGTGGGCATTCATTCCGTTTTAGGAACTGAGCGGAATTGGAAATGGTTCAAGATGATGATGGGCGGCACTTTTTCCTGGCACCCGAAATTTCAGAAGCTAACGGTAAAGTGTATGGATTCCCGTCATGCTTCTATGCAGGGGATGCCCAGAGAATGGACAAAAGAAGATGAATGTTATTTTGCCAAAGAGTTATATCCTGGTCCGAGAACCCTGATGGCCTTCGATCTTACTTCCTTAACAAATGTTGATACAGCGCTGCTTAGAAAAAATGCCGGCGGTTATGCGGAGTTGTATCCTGCTGTTTGGACCTATGATTATGATGGCGGATATACCTGGTGCAGTGTGCTCGGGCATGATAGTAAAGATTATAGCGATCCTGTTTTTATACAACATCTGCTGCAGGGTATCCGTTATATAGCAAGCCGCGTAGGAACCATCGACTACAATAAAGCGTATGCGGCTAAATACGATGATCCGGTGCAGTTTTGAGGAAGGTGTAAGTGAAAGGACCCGGTGAGAATGTAATAAAAATTCTTCTATAAAACATCACGCCCAAGCATGCGTTAAAAGTCCAATGTCTCACCTTTTATTATCAACGCATTGATTTCTATTCCTTTTTATTTTGTATTTATCCCGCAATGGGAAATGTTTTTTCATTTCTTAATAACGATCATATTCTTTGCCATTGATAGCAAATGAAGTGATGCTGGCATACCTTTAGTGGTACATAAATGTATCTATATAGAAATCCAACCCACCAATTAAAAGTACGAATTGGTTTGCCTGACCCGTGATTATTCCCTTAAGCCCGTTTTTATAATCCATCCTTTATTTCGATCGTTACCCGCTTCTAAAACCTATCGATAACGCTGCGTTGTTGCTGGTCCTGAGCAACAGCTATACATATTTTTTGACCGGTCAAAAAGGGCGGTGCCGAAAACCCTTGAACAGAGTAGGCATATCTGTTTAATCATTAACTTATCAATCATGGAAGTACAAGAATTAACCCTCCAGGAAATGACGGAAGTAAATGGTGGCCTGTTAGGTCTATTGGGATCCAGCTGCTGTAAAGATCGCTGCTGCGATGACGATTGCGGTGATGGCCTTAACATTGATGTTAAATTGAAACTTTCTATTGGCATTTGCCTGTAGGGTTGCCTGCAAACAAATAGAGGAATAGCAAATAGCTGTTCCTCTATTTGCCTGACCATGCCAGTCCTAAACGCTTACCAGTAACGACGAACCAAAAGCTTATGCCTGAATCAAGCCGGATCTATCCGTCAGCAGCCGCCGAATATTATATTGAAAAACATTACAGGGATCACCGGCATGGCAGCCTTGTTTTATATTGGCTGTTGCTGGGTTTATTTATTATCGCCTTTGTATTGTTATTCATTGTGCGAATAGATATCAGTGTAAGAAGTTCCGGCCTGTTCAGATCTGCAAGGGAACGTACCGAGATCCGAAGCCTGGTAGCGGCTACGGTAGAAAAAGTACTTGTGAAAGAGAATGATCATGTTTCGGCAGGTGAACCACTGGTGCAATTATTGGCTAACGCCGTGAATGATAAACAGGGCGCCGTTATCTCGCAAAAAAATGAGTTATTAAAACAACAGCAGGACCTGCAGCAATTACTGCGTGGAAAATACCAGCACCTGAGATCCAGGCTGTATATGCAGGAACAGGTGGTTTATAACAGTAAGCTCCATGAAATTACCATCCGCCTGAATGTGGCCCGCAGGAATTTTAACCGGTATAAAGAATTGTACCAGGAAAAAATTATTTCCACTGCAGAGTTCGAAAAATATGAGGCCGACTACAGAACAGCGCAAAACGAATTGTCATTGCTACGGGAACAACAACGCGACAAATGGCAATCGGAGCTCACTGCGCTCAATATACAACTGAAGGATCTGCAGGCACGCCATACGGCTTATCGCGAGGAGCAGGGTCTCTACACTATATCTTCTCCCACCAGCGGTTATATTCAACAATTAAAAGGAATTGCGCCTGGCAGCCTGCTTACGGCAGGTGAGTTGATCGGGGAAGTGAGCCCTGATTCAGGCCTGCTGGCCGAAATTTATGTTTCGCCGAAAAATATCGGTTACCTCTACGAGGGCATGACAGTGCGAATGCAGATAGACGCCTTCGATTATAATGTATGGGGCATGGTGCCAGGTAAAGTAAGATCCATTTCGCGTGACATATTTATTCAGGATGGACAGCCTTTGTTCAAAGTGTGGTGCGAAATCAATAAGCCCGTACTGCGATTGAAGAATGGTTACCAGGGCATGATAAAGAAAGGTATGACGGTACAGGCGCGGTTCCTGGTCACGCGCAGAACCCTGTTCCAGCTGCTGTTTGATAAAGCAGACGACTGGCTGAACCCTAATCTTATTCGAAATGAGCACTAATCAACATACAGCGCCGGTTGCACAGAAAACAGCCCTTCGCAGATCCTGGTGGAAATCGACACGGCGCACTATCATCAGGCAGCATGACCTCACAGATTGCGGCGCCGCCTGTCTGGCTTCAGTGGCTGCATTTTATGGGTTACAACTTCCCATAGCCCGCATCCGTCAATATGCAGGCACTGATTGTAAAGGCACCAATGTGCTGGGATTGATAGAAGCAGCTACCCGCCTGGGCTTTTCTGCAAAGGCCGTTAAAGGCGCTTTTGAAAGCATCTACAAACTGCCGCACCCGGTTATAGCGCATGTTATTATCGATCAGCGGTTACAGCACTATGTAGTAGTATATGCGGCATCACCGAAAGGCATCCGTGTAATGGACCCCGCCAAAGGTACGATGGAGCTAATGCCTCCGGATGAATTTAAAAAGATCTGGACAGGTATTGCTGTACTTCTGGCGCCGGCCGACAATTTCTTACCGGGAAAAGGAACCACTTCGGTGGCCGATCGTTTTCGCCTGCTGCTGCAACCCCATACCCCAATGCTGATACAAATCATCGTGGGGGCCATGGTCTATACGATACTGGGATTGTGCACATCTATCTACTTACAAAAGATCATCGATTATGTGTTGCCTGATGGTAACCGCAACCTGCTCAACCTCATGAGCCTGCTAATGATCTTCATTTTGCTGGCGCAGGTCTGTATAAACTATTTCAAAGTGGTGTTAACCATGAGAACGGGGCAGCAAATAGATGCACGGCTCATTCTGGGTTACTACAAACATTTATTGCGATTACCGCAGGCCTTTTTCGATACCATGCGGGTGGGCGAAATCGTTTCCCGTATGAATGATGCGGTAAAGATCAGGGTATTTGTAAATGATGTGCTCATTAACCTGGCAGTGAACCTGTTCATACTTTTATTTTCCTTTGCACTGATGTTCACCTCGTACTGGAAGCTGGCGCTCATCCTGTTCACCGTCGTGCCACTATATGCTTTGGTGTACTACTATTCCAATAAATGTAATAAACGCACGCAGCGTAAGTTGATGGAGAATTCAGCAGAGCTGGAGGCGCAGCTGGTAGAGTCCATAAATGCCATTGGAACCATCAAACGATTCGGGTTGGAAGAATATTCAAATATGAAGACCGAAACCCGCTTTGTGCGATTGCTGCAAACCATTTATCATTCCGGGAAGAATTCGCTGCTGGCAGGCAGTGGGGGCCAGCTTGTTTCTGGGATGTTTACGGTAATATTATTGTGGGCCGGCAGTGCTTTTGTATTGAAGCGGCAGTTAACGGCAGGGGAGCTGTTAGGGTTTTATGCGCTTATGGGTTATTTTACCGGACCGGTAATAGCGCTTATTAATATGAACAAACTAATGCAGGATGCCGTCATTGCTGCCGACCGGTTATTTGAAATTATGGACCTGGAAGTAGAGTCTGCAGCCAATACCACCAGGTTAACCCGGGACATGATGGGCGATATCACTTTTAAAAATGTACATTTCAGGTACGGCACCCGGGTGAACGTATTTAATGGATTGAACCTGACCATTACCAAAGGAACCATCACGGCAATTGTCGGCGAAAGCGGAAGCGGCAAAACCACGCTGTTATCGCTGATGCAGCATATTTATCCTTTACAATCGGGCAGTATCCAGATCAACGGACTGGACATAAAATATATCCATCCTGCCAGTTTACGCACGCTGGTAAGCGTAGTGCCCCAGGAAGTGCATCTGTTTGCTGGTACAGTTATAGAAAATATTGCCCTCGGTGAAACGGAGCCCGACATGAAGAAAGTGATCAGCATCTGCCGGCGCCTGGGCATCCTGGAATTCATTGAAGGGCTGCCCGACGGCTTCCTTACCAACATTGGCGAAAACGGTATGACCCTCTCGGGCGGACAACGCCAGCGTATTGCCATTGCCCGCGCCCTGTATAAAGAACCGGAACTGTTGATCCTGGATGAAGCTACTTCCTCCCTCGATTCCTTATCAGAGCAACACATCCAAAACGCATTGTGCGATCTGCGCAATGCAGGTATGACTATCTTATTGATCGCTCACCGGCTCGGTACCGTCATGAATGCCGATAAAATTGTAGTGCTGCACCAGGGCAGCATCGTCGAAGAAGGATCTCATTCCGAATTACTGTTAAAAGATGGCGCATACACCAGGCTGTGGGAGCAACAGGTTGGAATGAAGAAACAAATGAACGGAAGCCCTGAAACCCTGCAGGCTACGTGAATGCATCCTATTTCAGTTTATAACCGGAAATCGAATAAGCCAATTCATTTCCGGTTTTTTTATTTTTTGTAAAAATTGATCGGGTGGCATGTGATTTAAATAGATCATGACGAGCATTAAAATACAGTATGGAAAGCACCAGGAACAAACGCACAATTATTCACTATCTGCCGGTCTACGGCTGCATTGCTACCGGTATCATTTATGGCGCTATTGGCGTCATCGCCATGTTATCTTTTTTGAAGGTTCGGCATGGCGGGGCCGATGAAAGCAGTCTTATGGCCATCCTGGATGAATATGTCATTGGAAAAATAATTATCTGGGTCATACTGCTGGGCACTCTATGTTATGTGCTGTGGCGGTTTTATGAAGCTGTAACCGACCCTTACGATTACGGTAAAAATTTTAAAGGAATTATCAAGCGGACCGGTATAGCCCTTAGCACCATTGCCGATATACTCATTGTGTATGCAGCTGTGCGGGTGCTGCTGGGTACCAGTCATTACCAGACCGATGGGCAGCCGCGGGAAGAAAGGGAAATGGTTCAAAAAATGCTGCAGCACTATGGACAATGGCCGGTAATAAGTATTGGCGTGATCTATGCCGCAACCGCTGTCATTCAGCTTTTCTATGGTATTACAAGAGGATACAGGGAGCGGGTGGATATTGAACGGTTTTCCCCGTTTTTCCGGAAGCTGCTGCATGTGCTGGCATGGTTGGGCTATCTGGCGAGGGGCATCATTTTGGGTATCATCGGATTTTTCTTCGTGAAGGCAGGTGTCGTTGAAAATGCCGGGTATGTGGTGAACACCGATCAGGCCTTTGATTTTGTCGGCGACCATATTGGGCACGTCTATTTTATTTTCGTTGCTATTGCAACGATCTGTTACGGTGTATTCATGTTTGCACAGGGCATCGCGTATGATGTGGATGAGGATTGAAATTCCCAATGGGGAATGTCAATTCCCGGTACAATCTGTCATCACTTCTTTTCCGGGTCTTCAAACTGGTCCTTGATGGCCTTCCATATTTCCCGGGCAATTTCCTGGCCTTCCACCGTCCGCACACGATCAGTGATCTTTACTTTACCGTCAACACTAAATTCAAGGGGATCAGGAATATACTCCGACAGCCTTTCGCCCTGCTGCTTATCAGACACCCGGTAGATCCTTTCATTACCCGTTTGTTCCACTTCCAAAGTCAAATGGTAGGGCTTGTTGTTCAACAGAACAGTGATTACTTGTGTTTCCATGCTCCATATATGCAACTCATATGCCCCGCAGACAAACCAAATGGTGGCTTACATTGTTGCCATGCGACATTTAAATATTATTAAAACTTCTGGTATTGGTTTTACTCAACTCCCTTTACTTTCATCTCCAACACATAAATAGCTTCAGAAGCTGTTATGAATAGCTTGTTTCTTTGTTTGCCGCCAAAAGCAACATTGGCGGTCCAGTTTTCAGGTATTGGAATATGAGCGATCTGCCGGCCCTGGTCGTTAAAAACGGTAACGCCTTTGCCGGTTAGGTACAAATTCCCTCTGTTATCGATCGTCATACCATCGGAACCCATGTTTACAAAAAGCGCTCCATCGCTTAAAGAACCATCCTTATTGATGGCATACTTATAGGTCTTGTTTCCTTTTATGTCTGCAACATAGAGGTACTTCCCGTCGGGTGTTCCCGTAATGCCATTGGGTTTTTGCAGATTGTCTATTACAGGTATCGGCGTTTTGCTGCCACGCCGAAGCACATATACCTTTTCTTTATCCAATTCTGGTTTGGTTCTCGTCCACCAGCTGCGCTGGTAGTAAGGGTCGGTGAAATAAATGTCACCGCCAGGTGAAGCCCACAGATCGTTGGGGCCGTTCAGTTTTTTTCCGTCCACGTCATTTACCAGCACCGTTATTTTTTTATCCCTGCTGATTGACCATAGCTGGTTTTGTTCATCGGCGCAGGAGAGCAGGTTGCCTTTTTTATCAAAGAACAATCCGTTCGACCGGCCGGCACTATCCAGAAAAATCGACAGGCTGCCATCTGTTCCATATTTCCAGATCTTGTTATTGGGCTGATCGGTAAAATAAATATTGCCCTGTTTATCGGGTGCAGGCCCTTCGGTGAAACTGAAAGTCCTGGCAATAAGGACCGGTGTAGCGCCCCCAGCTATGATGGCGGTATCAATATCGGTTGTACAGTGTTTTTGTGCCTTTGGCATATGGGATAAGCAACTTAATGAAACAAACAACAGGAACACGCTTTTTTTCATCGGATGACGACTGGTTTTATGGCAGCTTGATTACGTAATTTACTGAATAATACCATAAAATCTGAAAATACACTGTGCCATCCGCAAACAGCGGATGGCACAGTGTATGCTATGGTTGATTGTTTTAACGTTCGTTACATATTCGTAATAGTGAATAAGGCATAGAAGCAATGCACACGGTCGGTATTGGAGCAAAAGCGGCCGGTCATATAAGTGCCGTACTTATAGTCATTCGGTCTGCTTTGAATTTGGTCTGACCCCACAAATACTTCATTCAGCATTTTATCAATGCTTTCCTGGCGATTCATACCATGGAAACCCAGTGCGGCCAGGTCATTATCCTTATGATTGGTGTTCACGTTCAGGTAAAACCGTAACATGATCCGGTTTTCACTGGCCAGTACCGGGTTAATGGTGATCGTCTTCGTACCATTAGGGATGCTCATGATCTCTGGCCGCAACCTGTTGCCGGCCCTGATATCGGCAAAATTAATGACGGTGCGGTTAGGCGCATTGGCGGGGTGATTCCATAACATAAAACTTCCTATTCTTTTTACAGGTCTTTTCTGGTTATCTGTTTCATACACATCTACAGCTACCCGTCCCCAGGCATAACTGCAATCGCCGCTATGCACATCTTCTATGGCCACATTATGGAACTGGATTTTGATCCCTTTGGCCGGTGTACATTGTCTTTCCGTATATGTAGTGGTGCTGCGGGTAGCGCAGGAGGCATTGTCATTGAGGTATTTCAATTCATAACTGATAGCCACCGGCGCCACATTGGGATCGAGGCGTAACCCATTCTGTACATAATCATCGAACGACTGCAATTGATTAACGGAGGTAAGACGCATGGTATTGGCTGCATCGCCGCCAAAGAAGAACCCGCTGATCTGCATGGAGGAAAGGGTGCGCTGATAATTCAACCGCGCATTGGCGCTGGCCGAAACAGAGCCGGAGCTATACGTAAAGTCCAGTGCGGCCTGTATAGCTTCCCGGCTTGAATCGGATGAGATCAGGATATAGCCCAGCCGGCCATAATTCACCTTGTTTACATAAACCAGGTTGGGGTATGACGCGCTGTTGGCTGCCAGCAACTTTCCATCAGCCCGGTTGAGCATAACAGAAAAGTATACCTGCGTTAATTTCGCTATAAACACATTTTTGTTGGTCGCTTTCATCGAGCTTAAACTGGTATTCAGTTCAGCGCCATAACCGGTAAAGCCGGCGCCAATCTCAAAAGCCAGTTGTTCGGAGGAGTTCATCGACTTCACTTCTACTGAGATGAGACTCGGATTTTTAACGTTGCCGCTTCTTCTCATCAGTTCACCAATGCCATCGTTAACGCCGCCGAAACTGGGCTGCACATTTATAATGGAAGAGCCGGAGAAAGAAGCGGAAAAAAGATCGGTTGTGATGTCATACGGTTTCAACTCCAGGTTATCAGGCGCATTGTACGTTCCGCTAAGAAAGGCATTATCGTAATAAATGGCCCCGGGATAGATCTTATCGTTCTGGTTACCCAATACGATCTTGGTATAATCGCCTTTTTCTTCGCTTACTATCGACTCTGTACAATAACGGCCGTTTGCATCAGGCGCTGAGGAAGTGGTCGTACTTGTTACCGTCCTTCTGGCGCTGGTAGTACCGCGTTGTAAACTGAAACTGGGGTTGGTGGCGTTTGCGGGGACAATATACTTTATCACCGGGCTTCCTTTTGCAAGAAAAGGAACATTGCCTTTCAGCTTCAGGGGCGTAAATTTTTTGATCGGCGTAATCTGTTTGTTGGGCCCTATCTGCGCCATTAGTCCGCCATGTATCAGCTGAACCAGGCAAACCAGTAATACTATTTTTTTCATTGTTTTGACTGTTTTAAGGTTAATGTTCTTTACGGAACAAAGATGATACGGTTCAATACTTTCATCAACTGCATAAGCATGTAGCAGCATTGTCTTATCTGGATCTAGAGATTGGTCTCAGAGGGATATGGTCTCAAAACTGCCGGCTGTTATCTTCAGTTTATTACCCGCGCGGTCCTGCAGCTGGCCTTCAAACGATCCGCTTAATAACAGGAAGGCGCCCTGTTGTTTTATGGCCCGCACGGTGATCTTCAGGTAGTCATCGGCCTGTTTGGGCAAATAACTTTTATGGTTAATGGAGAACTCCGCTTTACCAGCCCGGGTGTTTATGGCGTAGATGCCGGGGCCTTTCATGCCTTGCCATTCAATACCGATCACCATATCGTTACTGGCGCCATTGATATACGCCATGGAAGTTTGTTTTACTGCGTAGCCCCTGGCATGCGTTGAGTCGGCAGTATATAAAACGCCATTCGCCTGAAAGCGGAGTGTGCCTGTTGATCTTCCATCGCGGGAAACAGCGCTCAGCAGCCAGGGGATCAACAGCAGTAACAGGATATGCTGGTAGAGCTTCATGTGGCATTTTTTTCAGGTAAAAAGGAAGAAGATCATTGCTTTACGAACTCGGTAAGAAAACGGTTGATCTTTTGGCCGGTCTTGCTGGCTTGAACTGCGTCCAGCCTGGGTTTTAATTTAGTGCTCACGCCAGTCACGATGCGGTCAACTTTCAAATGGAATTTTTGAATGAGATAAGCCTTCATCTTTTCTACTTTCTGTTTTACGAGTTCTTCAGCGGCGCTGTTGCCGGTGCCGGTAGCTGTTATGTCGTTTGGTGTTTCACCGGAGGCAGCGGGCATATAACCGGCCGATGCGTCCATACCATTGATGGCTACATTCAGGTTGGGATCGGCCACCATGGCCTCACCGAGATTATCAAGCACGGGGTATGATTCCTGTGTCATGGTATTGGTCTTCGGATTAAAATTGATATCTGCAGTAACAGCAGAACCCTGTTCCAGCAACTGTTTGATCAGCAAGCGACGGGCATCGGCTTCACCGCCGGCAATACGGATGTTGCTGATATAAATACCTTCCGGTGGGGTGGGGATGGATTTTCCACCCATTACAAAGAAATTGCTGCGGTATTCAGGTACGAGCAGTTTTGGCATGTCGATCACTTTCGTTTCATCGAGGTATACCCTGAACCGTGTTTTGTTGATGGCGATACCCACATGCATAATGCGTTCTATGTAACCATCCACCGGGAAATCGCTTTTTTTACTGATATCCTGCACATCTTTGGTAACTACGATGTCGGGATAGCCGGTCATGTTTTGAAGAGTGACTGCCATTTTTTTGTAATGCACATTCCCGGCGGATACGTCACTGATGGGTGTTACACCGAAGAGGGCCCGGCAGGATCCTTTTTTTATCACCAGGTCAAATTCGATGGTGCAATCTTCCGGTAGTTTCTTTTTCAGCTCAGGATTCACCGCTACACCGCCATTTATCCGAAGCCATTTGCCGGGAAAACCATCGAGTTCTACTACAGCACCTTCACTGCTGGTGCTCCATTTGGCGGGAAAGTCGCCCACCGGATCTTGCGAAAAATTATCTTCAAAGATCACCGTACCGCCTGGAATGAAATCGGAAGACTGGGCAAAGAGGCTTACTGCTGAAGATAATAACAGTAACAGGGAAACAAATAGTGTTTTCATTTGCTATAAATTTCCTGTAAAACTAACAGTGTAGGCCGCCTGCTTCAACTACATAAATATGTAGGGCGGCAAAACGAATAACGCGCAACACTGAACGCAAAACGCCTGCACGCCGTAGCTTCAGCGAAGGCCGGCTCAACGCAAGGTTCAGAATTCGGTCCTGGTAACAGGTAACCGGTAACTGGCAACCGGCAACCGGTAACAGGTAACCGGAAACCGATAACCGGTAACCGGAAACCGATAACCGGTAACCGGAAACCGGCAACCGGTACCTGGCAACCGGCAACCGGTAACTGGTAACCGGAAACCGGAAACCGGCAACCGGTACCTGGCAACCGGCAACCGGTAGCCGGTTAGCCGGCAACTTTAAATAAGTTTATCCTTTATAGCTTTAGAAACCGCTTCGGTGGCGGAATGTACGTGCAGTTTGTCGTAGATCTTTTTGATGTGGAAACGTACAGTGTCGATGCTGATCTTTAATTCGGCAGCGATCATTTTATAACTATACCCATTTACCAGGAACTGCAGGATGGCTGTTTCTTTTTCGGTAAGATTGCTTTTTTCCTGTTCAGATGTTTTGGCGGAAGGAACCATCATCAGCACTTTACGGGCAACAGAACCCGTCATGGGAGCGCCGCCGGTGAGCACCATCCGGATAGCGGCCGGAATTTCTTCGGTGGCATAACGTTTCAGAATGTAACCCGAAGCGCCGGCGCAAATGGCGTTAAAGATATTCTCATTATCATCAAATACGGTGAGCATGATTACCGGCAGCTTGTCATCGATGCGGCTGATGATCCTTACCGCTTCCACACCATCAACCACCGGCATATCAATATCCATAAGCACTACATCCGGTTTCAATTCACGGATGTCGGTTGCTACTGTTTCTGCATTCGGCATGGCCGCAACCAGGTCAAAGCCCTGTTCCTCGGTGATCAATGCTTCCATACTGGTACGCAAAGCTTCGTTATCGTCGTATAACAATACTTTTATGCCCATATAATTAAAAATAAGGAACCATTGTTTTGGCCGCACTACATGATCATGTAGTAGGAATGCGTAAGGTAATGGCCGTACCTTTGCCGGGTTTTGAATGAATGTCAAGCGTACCTTTTAAAGAGGCCGCCCTCGCCTGCATATTTTTCAGCCCGCTCGAAGATGTTTGCCTGGCTGCATCGAATCCGCAGCCATCATCTACTACCTGCAGCTGCAGATCATTGTTTATTTTTTCCAGATTTACCTGCACCTGGCTGGCGCCGGCATATTTGGCAATATTGTTCACGGCTTCCTTGAACACCAGTAACAGGTCGCGGCGCTGGTTCATGTCGAGGGTTTTGTCAAGCACCTGTTCATCGATATTGATCACCGTATGAACGTTCTTTGATTCCAGCGTTTGCGCTGCATATTCCCGCATCCTGATCACCATGTTCTCCAGTTTGTCATTCTCCGGTTTTACCGCCCATACAATATCGCTTATTCCTTGCTGAACGGCAGCCGATTGTTCCGTTATCTTTTGCAGAAAGGCGGAGGTCCTGGCCTGGTCTTTCTGCAGATTCTTTTCCGATACCTCCGATAATATTTTGATGCTGGTAAGGGTAGAACCGATCTCATCATGCAGGTCCTTGGCAATATTGTTACGAACCGCCAGCAGGGCTTCCTGTTCTTTTATCTTTCTTCTCAACTGGTAGCGGTTGAAAAGAAAATAGCCCACCAGGCCCAGCAATAACACACCACCCAAAATGAAATTTCTGATGAGGTTCGAGTTGCGTAGTTGTTTTTGCTGTAATTGTTTTTCCTTTTCTGCCAGCTGCAATTGCTGCTCATTGTTCCTGGCCAGCAGCACCTGTTTCTCCAGTTCTTCATCCTGCTGTTTTATTTTCAGCTCCTGCAGTTCTTTGGCTTTTGACAGCAATTCTATCTCATTTTCTTTTCGCTCTGCTTCCAGCAGGTTGCCTTCCAGCAATGCCTTTTGTTTTTCTATTTGTAACTCCTTTATCCGTTGTTCATTGGCAAGCCGCAGGATCTCATTGTCTTTTTTCTCTGTTTCGTACTCGATCTTGATCTTTTCAATATTCGCAAGTGCACTGGCAGTGGCAATGGTATCGCGGTACGAAGTGTAGATCTTAAAATACTGGTATGCCTGCTGGTAATCCTTGTGCGCAAAATAGAAGTTGGACATTTTCTCATAGGCATTCCCGATATTTTCCTTATTGCCCATTTTCTGCGAAAGCGCCAGCCCTTTCTGGTAATAAGCCAATGCGCCTATGGAATCGTTGGTAGCGCTGGCCAGGTTGCCGGCCGAAACATACAGCCGCGAGAGCATGGTCTGATTATCTGTTTCCTCGAACAGGGCGATCGATTTGTTCTGCCACTCGAGGGCCTGTTTATAATCCTTTGCCCGGATATAATAAGTCGACATGCCCGAATAAGCACTTGCTTTTAGCTTGATATTATTGATCTTTTCGGCATATACCACAGCCCGTTTCAGGTGGTCGAGGGCCAGACCCATGGAGTCTTTAAGAATGTATAGTTGCCCTATGTTGATATGCGGAATGATAAGCCCCTGAATGTCGTTCAGCTTTTCCCGGTGCGAAATACTTTTCTGTTGAAAACTGATGGCCTCGTTCGGACGGCCCATGAGATAATATACAGAGGAGATATTGCTGTAGGTTTCTCCCAGTCCTGCATCCGAGCCATGTTTTTCGTACAAGCGCAGCGCCTTCAGGAACCACTTCATAGCCTCGTTGTTCTTGCTCAGATGCATGTATACCGAAGCCATGTTACTGTATACTTCGGCTGTTTTTATCGACTGTGCTTTTTCCAACCGCATGTCTAGTATCGATTGAAAATTCGCAGCTGCCTCTGCGTTCTTTCCCTGCTCAAGCAGGTAAATGCCTTCCCGGTTCTTTGCATTGATGATCAGGTTGGTATCCCTGAACTGAGTGGCTACAGGCAGTACCAGTGAATCGTATTTTCGTACAGCGGCCATCTTGCCGCTGGCCAGCATTATTTCAGCAAGCACATCAAACGCAGTGGCTGACAATAATTTTAAATGATGTTTCTCGGTCAATTGCACGATGTCATTGCATTTGTTAACTGCCGAATCGTAATTTTTTTTGCTGAGCTGCAGGGCCTCATTGAGGGAATGCCTGATGGCAACTGTATCTGGCAGTGAGATCTTTTTCTGGCAAAAACTAAACTGGCAGTAAAGAAATGCAGTTAATAGCAGCAGGGTTTTGGCATGAAAGAGCTTCATATGACAAAAATAGATTATCTATTTTCCAAATTAGCACTAATTTATGAAAATAAGCGGAGATGCTTTAACGTTTGTTATTTCAATTTTCCGTTATTTCCTGCATCTTTATACTAACCTTTAAAACCCTATGCATACAAGAATTGCAGAAATTCAATCGTATCTCCGGCATAACGACCATTCATTAGCTGTACGAAGGATCCTGGATGCTTCGCTCGATACTGCCGATATGTCGCTCCTGAAAGAAGCCATCCAGGTAAGTAAAACATACCGCGAGTATAAAACCGGTGAATTACCGGCTTCTTTTTTTGAAGCAGCCAACACTTTGTTGGGAAAGATCAATAATGTTACTGAAAGATTTACCTACGAGCCACGTGTGCTGGCAAGTGCCCGTGAGATCAGCAAGACCTACGCGGCAGGCAGCTTCAGTTTACAGCCGATAACTATTCAAATTAATACCGGCGATGTATTGGGTGTTGTAGGAGAGAATGGTAATGGTAAAACAACCCTGCTGCGCTGTATGGCCGGCCAGCTGGCGCTGGATTCGGGCGAACTGGATTTCGCGCAACTGGAAAACCCCGATCATTACGATATAAAACATCACCTGGCGTTTATTCCGCAGCGTATTCCCCGGTGGTATGGGTTGTTGAAAGACAATCTTCATTTCTCCGCTGCCATTTCAGGTGTAAAAGGCGAAGAAAACAGCGTAATGGTTGATTTCATGCTCGAACGGCTCGATCTTACACCGTATGCTCACCTTACCTGGAACCAGATCAGCAGCGGCTATCGTACCCGCTTTGAAATAGCCCGCATTTTATTGCAGAAACCACGGCTATTGATACTGGATGAACCGCTCGCCAACCTTGACATCAACGCACAACAGGTCATTCTCACAGATCTGCGGTTCATGGCCAAGTCGGTGCACAACCCAATGGGTATCCTGTTAAGCTCACAGCAGCTGCATGAAGTGGAAAAGATTGCCGATACGGTATTGCTCATTAAGAACGGAACCTGTTTGTTCCGAACAGGGGAACAGGAAAAAACGGCCAATGCCTTTGTAATAGAACTGGAAACAACTGCCAGCAGGGACTCGTTACTGACCGTGTTGAACGGGCTCGGCGAGTTACAATTCAATGGAGGTTTCTATACCATTACTTCGAAAGAGCTGGCGGCACAGGCTATTTTATCACAACTGGTAACAGGCGATATCCCCATTTCCTATTTCCGCGACATTACCCATTCTACAAAACGCTTCATTTAATACGATTACCCATGAACATAAAAAGACCCCTGGTACCAGGGTTCCTGAAAACCGCAGAAGAAAAATTATTACTCAATAAACCCGGGATCTGGAGCACGCGCACCCACCTGGTACTGTATTACGGTATCTTATTCATGCTTTTCCTCGCAGGCATCAGTTTCCTGGAGCCGAATGATGTAAGAGATTATTCTACATCAGATAGCTGGACGGGTTTTGTAATTATGATCGCCATTATTGCACTTACCGTGTGGCTTATTTACCTGTTGCGTTTCAATGTGTTTAAGAAGTATGGTCTCATTAGCCCGTTCTACAGCCTGATGACCTTCTGCTTTTACTTCATTTCCACCGGCATAATTGTACTATTTACTTATGTTCATCCGGTTGTGGAAAGTGTGCGGGCCAACCTGGCATTTGACGATGAAGAGCTCGTGCATGACATCAATGCCATGAACCTTAGAATATGTCAGCTGGAATATAATGCGCTGCAGGAACCATGGGATTATGACACCATTGTAAGGGCAAAAAATTTAAAAGTACAACAGTATGCGCCGGACCTCGATTATGATGAAACGGCAACTGTTGACACGGAACCGAAAAACGGAAAATACGATCTGATCAGATATGACACTGTAATATTTGACAATATCATAAAGAACGCAGATAGCGTGGTGAAACTGAATGACACCATGTACCTGGACTATAAAACACCAGATTTTACATTTGTTGACTCTTACCTGGCTGATGAATACACCAAAGCGCACATCTTTACCTCCTTCGAGATCTACAATAAGGTGCTAAGGCATCCGCCAAAGGCAGCCGACCGGGAAACTATCAGTAAGGAACTCGCTGCTTTATTCAATAAGTATGACTATGCGGAAAGCGGAAGGTCAACAGCCGTTCCGGAGATCAATAATAGAATGTCTACGTACGACAAAATTTCCGCCAAGTACAAAATAGGTTATATCTACGATAACATAAGCCATATTGTTTCCAAAAAATACCGTTGGTCAGAAAGGCACATGGCGGAGTATGTACGCATTTTTTATTATTTCACATTAGGCATCACTTTGCTGATCTTTATTTTCAGGCATTCCACCGTGCGCACTTTTTTCCTGTCGCTGCTGGCGGCTGTGCTGTTGACAATTTTAACGGCGCTCATGATGTCTTTTTCGCATGCTGATGAAACGGGCTTTTTGATCTGGATGATCATGTACACGATCCTGTTTTTCTTCGGTTCCCTGGCCACCTGGACTACTACAAAGCGTAATGTTATAACCGGTATCATGACCAATCTCTTTGTTTTTATAGTTCCGATATTTCCGTTGTTGATCGTAGCCCTGTACTATATGTGGAAGAAGGACCAGCTTAGCGAACAGGGATTGCCAACAGAGCTGCCCGATATGGGCTGGCATATTATGTGTTCAGAGATCGGTGGCGCGCTTTTATTCCTGGTGCTTGTATCAACCTACATTGGCAAGGTATACCGCCGCTGGTATTCGTTGCCCGAGAATTAGTAGTGCTTTTTTGTTCATTAAATATAAAGTAAGAACTAGGATATTTTAAGTATATGAAACAGTTATTTCCTGCTTTGTTTTTATTGTTCGTTGGCGCGTGTGGACAAAAGTCTCCGGCTATCAGGAGCGGTAAAGTTGATTCCGTAAAGATCGCAGAACCTGTTGCCGCCAAAGACAGCGCTATGGACGAAGTGAATAGTACCGACGAAGAAAGCGGCACCTTTTATGTAGTGGAAGTGGCCAGAGCGCTGAACTACGATTCGTTGAAAGTTATTTCAACGAATACAGCTTCATTATTGGGAACGAAATTAAACATGCTGGATCGTATTTATAAATCAGGTAAGGGAATTATTGTTCCCGAGGATTCAGACGATGAATTGTACAGAGGCGAATATTTCCCGCGAAGGCCATTTGAAGACCAAAACTTTGTAAGTATTGAAATGTCGAATGGATTTATCGATAACAATGCCGATACCCTGGAAATGGTCGTAATTGCCGGGATCTATTCATTACAATCCCAGGCTGACAGTGTAGCTTCTCTGTTGAAGGATAAAATGTCGACGGTAAAAACAGTGAAGCAGGAAATGTTCCTCGGGTGTATGCACTGATCGCTTAAAGAATCTCTGCAAGCGTAACATTAAACACACGCTATATTTTTTACAGCCCTGCTAAAGGCCTTACTTTGCATACCGCTTAAGCCGGTAATTTTTTATGCAAAGAATAATAAGCCTTTTGTTAGTGTTTGCCCTGCACGGACTTCCATCCCTGGCAGCCGATACGTCGCATGTGGTAGTATCGTTTGATAAAGTAGTTACAGATCCTTCCAGGGGCGTGAATCCGTATAGCCGCTGGACCCGCTTCCCCGGCAAAAATGTACCCATCAGGAAGATCATGCTGTATGTAAAATTTGGCTGTCCCGATTCCATGCGCTGTGCCGACTGGGACTATTCTGACCGCATCGTGCTGAAGCGGCGGAATGCTGCAAATACTACCGAATTGAACTATACCATTGCGCAAATGCTAACGCCGTACGGCGGCGCCTTTTCAAAAGGCTGGCATTTTCAGTGGCAGGTTGATCTTACTGATCTCAGCCTGGTGCTCAGAGACAGTGTAGAGATCGAATACATCCATTCGGGCTATGAAGAAAATAAGGACCGGGGCTGGAAGATCCAACTGGATTTTTCTTTTATCAAAGGACCGGCCGTAGCAGAACCTATGGCATTCCATCCCGTTTACAATGCCGCTTTCCAATACGGAAATGCCGCAGATCCCATCGAGAAGAAATTACGTCCCTATAGTTTCAGGCCAACTGCCAAAAGTACCACAGCCCGATTTTATGTTTTGCAAACAGGCCACGGTATGGATAGTATCGGCTGTGGCGAATTTTGTAAACGTTTCAGGGAGGTCTGGTGGAATAACAAGCTGGTGAAAAGAACGGATATCTGGAAAAAATGCGGCGACAATCCGCTGTATCCACAGGCCGGCACCTGGCTCTTCGACCGTGCCAACTGGTGCCCCGGTTATTTAAATCAGCCGGAGATCACAGATCAGCCGCTTGTGCGCAACCAGGAGAATGTCATAGATCTACAAATGGAGCCTTATCAAACGAATGATCGAAATGTAATTGAAAATATATTTGCTTACTTGATCGAGTATGGATCGCCGGTATCAGCCATCGATGCATCATTGGAAGAAGTGATGGTGCCTTCCACTACCGATATTTACCGCCGCCTCAATCCGGCATGCAGCAATCCGGTCATTGTCATTAAGAACAATGGCGCCGCTCCTTTGACGAGTTGCCAGATCCGGTACGGCACTAAAGGATTTTCTGCTCACGTTTTCAAATGGAAGGGGAAACTCGCCTTTGGTGAAACAGCAGAGATCACCTTACCAGGCGCAATAGATTTTAACGAGGGAATGAATGAGTTTGTAGTGAGTGTAGAGCAGCCGAACGGCAGGAAAGATGGCTACCCGGCCGACAATAAGCAGGTAAGCTATTTTCAAAGCGCTCCGGTGCATGATGGAAAGATTGTCATTCAGTTTACAACCAATAACCGCCCGGCCGATAATAGTTACCGTATAAAAAATTCGGCAGGACAGGCGGTGTTTGAGCGTGCTTTGGGCACGTTGCAAAAGGATAGTACATACAGCGATACAGTCAGCCTGCAGCCAGGGTGTTACCGTTTCGATGTACAGGATACTGCTAACAACGGCCTTGAGTTCTGGTATGCCGTGAAAGCAGGCCGTGGCATTTGCAGACTGCTGAACACAAGAGGGCAGGCGTTGCAGCATTTTGAATCGGATTTTGGCAGCAGCGTGTCATATGCCTTTGTGGTGTCGGCCGATAGTATGCAATGGTCAAAGCCCGGTGCAGCCGTTTCCGTTGGTTTGTTCCCTACCATGACAAAAGGAAAAGTGGTTATGGATTATTTCAGTAACGAGCCGCAGGACCCGTTGGTGCAAATCGTTGCAGATGGAGGCGATAATGCTGTGGTGGAAGAACATCAATACCACGGTCTCAAAAAAGCCACATTTGAATATGATCTCTCATACCGCTCGCCACAGCGTTATTATTTAAAGGTTTTCGTAAAAGACAAACTGGTTTTTAATAAACGGATAAGGGTGGTTGCAGGAATTCCTGATTAATAAAGATCAAATGTATTTTCAATGCTGCCCACGCATATTCCATGTAAAAAATCGTTCAATGGCTCAATATTGCACTTCAAAACACGGGTGGTTACAAGCTATTTTGTATATTTCACCCGTTTTAGAACGTGCCTTCGGGATGTTGTAACCTGCGTTGGATTTTAACGTTCTATTAGTAAATTTTTACGTCGACTGTAATATAACATACAATGAACGAGCATACCATAGATAGTTTGCGGGAGGCATTGAAGCATTCGCCCAACAATACGCCCCTGAGGTTATTGCTGGCCGACACCCTGTTGGGATTGAACCGGCTGGAAGAAGCAGAGATCGAATATACCCAGGTGCTGCGATCGTCGAACGATACAAAAGCGAAGATCGGATTGGCAAAGGTCTTTTATCGAAAAGGAAATTATTCTGCCTGTAACGTTATCCTGGAAGAGTTTATTGAAAGTGGCCGCCCTGATCTGGAGGCGCTTACCCTTTATGCAAAAGGATTACTGAAGGAAAATAGCATAGCGCGCGCCATGGAGACCTATAAAAAAGTACTGGCAATCGATCCCAATTACTTCGACGAGGAGCTGGACAGTCATTTGCGGGTAAAAGGCGGCGGCCACACCCACGACGACGACGAGCCGGAGGAAGAAATGTACGACAGCCGTTTTTTGCAGAAGCCGTCCATCAATTTCAGTGATGTAGGTGGCATGGACGCTGTTAAAAAAGAGATCGAACTAAAGATCATAAAACCGTTGATGCATCCCGAGCTGTACAAAGCCTATGGCAAAAAGATCGGCGGTGGAATTTTATTGTACGGTCCGCCGGGATGTGGTAAAACCTTTCTCGCCAAAGCAACTGCGGGACAGGTGAATGCAAAGTTCATCAGCGTAGGGCTGAACGATATCCTGGATATGTGGATCGGGAACAGCGAAAAGAACCTGCACGAGATCTTTGAGCTGGCCCGCTACAATACACCCTGTATTCTGTTCATCGACGAAATTGACGCTTTAGGCGCCAGCAGAAGCGATATGAAACAGTCGGCAGGCCGGCACCTCATCAACCAGTTCCTGCAGGAGCTGGACGGTATTGACACCAGCAACGAAGGCGTATTGATCATCGGCGCAACGAACACGCCCTGGAACCTGGATCCCGCTTTCAGAAGGCCGGGCCGGTTCGACCGCATTGTTTTTGTGCCACCGCCGGATGAAACAACCCGGGAGTCAATTTTAAAACTCAAACTGAAGAATAAACCAACTGATGCCATCGATTATGCGCAGCTCGCCAAAAGAACGGAGCATTATTCAGGCGCCGACATCGATGCCATCATCGATATTGCCATTGAACTGAAGCTGGAATCCTCATTTACAGACGGGATACCAAAACCCATTGAAACAAAGGATCTGTTGAATGCCGTAAAAAAACATAAGGCCAGTACCCAGGAATGGTTCATGACCGCGAAGAATTTTGCGATGTTCGCCAATGATTCCGGTTTATATGACGACATTCTTTCCTATTTAAAAATAAAAAAGTGATATGACGGAGTATAGTCTATCGAAAGTTGGTATCCTCATTCAACAGAAGAAATACGACGCAGCAGAAAAGATCTTAAGACAGTTACTGGCCCAGGAACCCACCAATATACATTACCTGGCGCTGCTGGCGGAGTTGAACCTGCAGCAGGACCGGCTGGAGCAGGCGGAAAGTGTTATAGAGGATGCCATCGGGCTTTCTCCGGATACGGCGCATTTGTATTTTATCAAATCGCGGGTAGATATTCAGAAAGACAAATATGATGATGCGGAAGCAAGCATTCAACAAGCCATAGAACTGGATCCTTATACGGCAGATTTTTTTGGCTGGTCAGCCAACATAAAACTTGCGCGTAAGCAATACGAGGAATCATTACGCCTGGCCAATCAGGCTTTGGAAATTGATCCCGAAAACCTGTTGGCGCTGAATGTAAGAAGCACGGTATTAATTAAGCTTAATAGAAAGGAAGAGTCTTTTCAAACGATAGAAGGCGCCTTGAGAAATGATCCCAATAATGCCTATACGCATGCCAATTATGGCTGGGCTTTGCTCGAGAAAGGTGATCATAAAAAAGCGTTGAAGCATTTCAAGGAAGCGTTGAAGAACTATCCTAATTTCGATTATGCGCAAAAGGGAATGATCGAAGCGCTGAAGGCTAGTAACCCGGTATACCGCTTATTCCTGAAATACGCCTTCTGGATCGGTAATTTATCTGCCAAATACCAATGGTTTGTAATCCTGGGGTTATATCTCAGCACGCGTGCCCTCAATGCGCTTGCTAATGCCAATCCGGCCCTGGAGCCATTTCTTTTCCCATTGATCATCCTGCTGGTGCTGCTTGCTTTTTCAACCTGGGTCATTAAACCACTGAGCAATCTCTTTCTGCGATTTAACCCTTATGGGAAATTCCTGCTCGACAGAAAAGAGAAGATCAGTTCAAATTTTGTAGGTGTAAGCCTGCTTGTTTTTATAACCGGCCTGTCAATGTATTTTTTCCGGTCTGATGAGCTATATCTTTTTGTGGCGGCATACGGGCTGATCATGATGGTTCCGCTCAGCGTAATGTTCGTTCCATCAAAATACAATTCATTATTCATTTATACGATTGCCATGGCTGCCGTTGGTGTGGCGGCACTGGCAACTGCATATGCCCGGAATCCGGTATTTGAAACGTTGGCTTACATATTCTTCTTCGGATTTATTGCTTTCCAATGGCTGGCCAATTTTGTTATGATCAGGAGCAGCAACAGGTGAGGTGTTTTGCAGGTACCGAACTATCGCCCGCCTGCATTGTTATTGACACATCAATTAAAAGTTCATGAGTTATATCCTGCGTCATTGGAGCGCGTAATGAACAACAGTTATTGGAGAACCTGGATGTTACTGGCTGGCGGTTGAACCCCGAGCATTTGGCGAAGCTGGACGCTGTGAGCGAGCAGATCCCCATTTATCCGCATTGGGTAGGAAAGCGGTAAAACCAGTTGCCGGTTACCAGTTACCGGTTGCCAGGCTAAAAAGTTCAGGACAATCCGACAATTGTCGGGCAACTTAAAATGTATGGCCTGGAAACCGGCGTCCGGGAACCGGTAACAATTTTGTTTGCTAAACTCTTACCTTCACGCAAACGATAAGCATGCGAAGAGTATCATACCTGTTAACTATCGCCGGCTGTTTACTGGCCGGGGCAGCTGTTGCGCAAAAAGGGTCAAAGAAATGGATCTCCCTGTTCGACGGAAAATCGCTTACCGGCTGGAAAGTGGGGGAGAATGCGGCTACATTCTCAGTGGATAGCGGAAGGATCGTCGCCCATGGAAATGTGGCGCACCTCTTTTACGACGGGCCTGTGCAGGACCACAACTTTAAGAACTTTCATTTCAGGGCCGACGTAATGACCACGCCCGGCTCCAACTCAGGCATCTATTTTCATACTGCTTACCAGGAAGGCGGCTGGCCGAAAAAAGGCTATGAAGTACAGGTGAATAATTCGCATACTGACTGGCGCCGCACCGGTAGCTTATATGCTGTTGATGACGTAAAAGACGTATTGGTAAAAGACAACGTATGGTTTACCGAGGAGATCATTGTGCAGGATAAGAAAGTGACCGTTAAAGTAAATGGTAAAACAGTAGTAGAATATACTGAGCCCGAAAATGCACAGCGCCCTGCTGATATGAACGGACGTTTTTTATCTAGCGGAACCTTTGCATTGCAGGGCCATGACCCTGATAGCAAAGTGTATTATAAGAATATTCAGGTGAGCATTTTACCTTAATACTTTGCGCTGACGCAGAACCTGCCTGCCGGCAGGCAGGCGCAAAATGCTGAGCGCGAATGCAGAAAGCAAAGAAATTTCTGATTTAAGGTCTCATGAATTGTGCAGTTTGAACATTCTTATAAATTATCGGTATCCCAAAATCAGGAAATCTCAAAATCTCAAAATCTCGAAATCAGGAAATCTCAAAATCAGAAATCAGGAAATCGGCACATTGGTTTCTCCCTTCAGCGGCGCAGGGGGCGTAAGTGCCCTTAATTTACTGCTCAATTCTTCACCAATGCCTTCCTGGTGATCTTCAATAAAGTCGATTAACCGCGGGTCTTTGTTCATGGCCAGGTAGCAGGCAAAGTTATCGGTGATGATGTCGTTGCTGTTCTCGCTGAGGAGCCGGTTGATGAATTGGTGGTTATCTTCTATGTTCAGGTGGGAAGCTATGTATTTATCAATTTTCAGAATGAGGTCGAGGAAAAAATCGACGGTAGCGCCATAGATATTCTGAAAACGGAAATCATATTTGGTAGGACCATAAATGTATTCGTTGCGTCCGGTCTTGTTTGTTTTGATCCATTTTTTTAATTTTTTGGAACCCACATAAGGCAATATTTCCAGGCCTACACTGCTGCCTGCCATATTGCTTCTGGAGCTCCAGAAATTGATCTCCACAAAAAGGTCTTTCGATTCGATCTTTACTTTAGGCCGGCTCCTGGTATACTTATATCCCTTCTGCTGATAATAGAATCCGATGGCCTGACAAAAGGCATCGAATATTTCAGCAGGCGGTGTAGAATCGCTTTGATTGGTCAGGATGCTATCTTCTGTCCAGAATGTTGTCATAAAACTTGCCGAAAACCGGATGAATTTGTCAGTAATTTACCAATAATTATCACTTCAATTGTATCAATAACGATTTTACTGGGCGTCTTGTTGAGCGGAAAATACAATTGAATGATGATTAAGCAGATACAAATTAAAGAAGTAATACGATATTGATTTGGATCATTGGTTTTAGTGGCGCCTGCCAAAAATTTATATTATGATGACGGTCATTGTTTTGGCGCTTTTTCCGCTGTACATTTATATCAGATTAACCAATGGGCGATCAGTTAAGCAGGAACTTAGTAAAACTGTTTCGTATTGTTTGAAAAGAGGCAAGAACGGAGGCAGAAAAACTAACTGTCCGGAAAAACAGAAAATTATTCTGTTATCTTAACTCGAAGACCCGAATTGGTTAAGCAAACGCTGATAGCATAACGGTTAGAAGTAACTTCAAGCTACCAACGTTAGACGGGGGCGGTCCGAAAGGACCGCTCTTTTTTATTGGATAATTAGCAAATGTGCTAATTAAAATTCCATTAGCACATTTGCTGTATGATCCCGTTGATTATCGGAATGGTATTTCATCATCACATTATCACATCATCAAATCATCACATTAGCTTGATTATCGAAACTGTATTTCATTAGCACATCAGCTAATTAGCACATTAGCAAATTATCAGTCCCGTTGATTATCGGAACTGTATTCCATCATCACATTATCACATCATCAAATCATCACATTAGCTTGATTATCGGAACTGTATTCCATCATCACATCATCACATTATCACATTATTTCACGATCGCCTTAATCGTCCGCATGGGCACTATCATTGAAGTGGCCCCATTGTTCAATGCATGGTTCAGATCCAGCAGCGATTTCTCGAGCAGGAATGTTTGTATCAATACCCTGAAATCGGTTCTGTCGTCAGGCACAAACTGGTTGCCGTCAACCGTATCGAGATAGGCCTTCATAAAAAATCCGCCCATATAATGCGCCCATAAACGAATAAAGGGAATATACTTCGGCATATTTTCTTTTAGAATATGATGGTTCTGTTGAAATCCATCATACACCGAATTGTGAAATGAGCGCAGCATGGTAGCCACATCATGCAGGGGTGATCTTTTTAACCGCCGTTCGCTGTAAGGACGAAGCGGATCGCCGCCGTATCCTTTTATGGAAATATCTTTCCCGGTGAGCAATACCTGGCTCAACGTGTAATTCCCATGTATGCGGATCTTCAGCACATCCAGTTTCTTGGTGTATATTTTTTTGAAGACGTTCAGCACATCATCACGGTGTTTCAGCAATTCTTCTGCCTCAGGACGTAACTGGGAAGGCACTTTATCGATATTTCTTTTCAGGTTCTGAAATACTTCCCGCACCAGCGATACCATGGCCGAGAACAGCGACCGCTGATAGTGTAAGCTGAATTCTTCCGGTTTGAAATCTTTCAGTGAAACACCCGACGCCAGGGCCTTGTGCATTTCTCCGGTGCGAATACCGATCAGCCGTGCCTGATCTGCAGCACGGCTGCCCAGCAGATCTTTCAGGTCATTGGGCAATTGGTCAAAGGCAACAGGTTCAGTAAGGCTTCCCTGCTGTTCCCACGTGGGCAGGTTTTCCTGGTTCATGGCCAGGATCCTTTCGATATAATTGTAAACACGTTCCAGCATATAGGTGTAGCCATTGCCGTGGTTCTCTTCCATACGCTGGGCCATACCCATGGTGATCATGCCTTTTTCCGTGCTCCACTCAATAGCTCCATGAAAGGTAGGCACGTACGGGAATTTGGCCTGCTCACTCAGGAAATGGGTGATCTCCGCATCGGGATTTATATAATAATCCACCCGCCGGTACATGGTCAAAAAGAAATTGTTATCGTAGTTGATGGCGGTTTGATACCGGTTCCCTTCGTGTATTTTTGATCTTATATCATCGTGCTGGGCATTATAGGTGCTTATAGCGCCGTTGTTGAAGAAGCGCAATTTGTTATTATCCTTGCTCGCAAAAGTTTCGTTACGGGCTATATGCTGAAAAAGCCAGTGCTGGAAGGTGGTCACAAAAAGGGCATCCACGAGAACCCCTTGCTGATCGCCGATATGCAAATGGGCAATGATGGATTGCGGAAAACTGTTCTCCAGCTTTTTGGCTACGGCATCCTGTACAAAGGTCACTATAAGCTGGTATAACTCCGGTAAACCACTTTCATAGGTAACTTCCATCAGCAGCAATAAAGCATCGTTCGATTCAACAGGTATGGCAACATAATTTATGATCTCAACATTGTACAACGACCGGGCGCGGCCGGTGAACCACCTGGATTGTTTCAGGTACGCCGGCAAGATGGCATTCTCCAGTTCTGCGCAGGTTGATTTACTAACCAGGTCCTGCAGCTTTTGTACCTCCAGCAGCGGGATCGCTTTTTGGTCATCTATTTCAGGGTGCGCTTTTTCAAGCGAGAACCACAGCCAGGTGTGCGGACCGAGCGTAAAAAAGTAGGTCTCTGCTTTACCAACGGCCGGAAATTTGTTGCGGCTCATCAGTTCTATAAGGGCAAATCCTTTATAACCTTCCAGGGGAACTTCCGCTACCTGCGCAAACTTCGACAGGTTCACCACAATGAGCAATGTTTCATTGTCATACTTCCGCAGGAAGGCGAGTACCTTGGGGTTATCTACATTCAGGAAAGTAAGATCGCCGCGGCCAAACGCTTTATGTTTCTTCCGCATGTTGATCATGCGTTTCATGAACCAGAACAGGGAAGATGTATTGCGTCGCTGCATTTCGACATTTACCGACTCGTAATGATATTCCGGGTCGAGGATCAATGGCAGATACAGCTGATGGGGATTGGAATTGGAAAATCCGGCATTGCGGTCGGGCGACCATTGCATGGGGGTGCGTACCCCGTCGCGATCGCCTAAATAAAAATTATCGCCCATGCCGATCTCATCGCCGTAATAGATCACGGGTGTTCCGGGCAGCGAGAACAGCAGGGAGTTCAGCAATTCGATCTTTTCGCGGTTATTTTCCATCAGGGGCGCCAGGCGGTGGCGAATACCCAGGTTAATACGCGCTTTGGGATCTTTTGCGTACACTTTATACATATAATCCCGCTCTTCATCGGTCACCATTTCCAGCGTAAGCTCATCGTGGTTACGCAGGAAAATGGCCCACTGGCAGGTGGGCGGAATGGCGGGTGTTTGATCGAATATATCTGTGATAGGGTAACGGTCTTCCATTTGCAGTGCCATGAACATGCGCGGCATTACGGGGAAGTGATAGTTCATGTGACATTCATCGCCTTCGCCGAAATAAGAAGCCGAATCTTCCGGCCACATATTGGCTTCCGCCAGCAACACGGTGCCCGGGTATTTGGCATCTACATGTGCCCGTAACCGTTTCAGGAAAGCATGGGTTTCCGGCAGGTTCTCTCCATTGGTGCCTTCCCGTTCGAAGAGGTAAGGCACGGCATCGAGCCGGAAACCATCCACCCCCATATCACACCAGTAATCTATGATGTTGAAGACCTCCTGCTGAACCAGCGGGTTGTCGTAATTAAGATCGGGCTGATGATGGAAAAAGCGGTGCCAGTAATATTGTTGGGCAACAGGGTCCCAGGTCCAGTTAGACGCTTCAAAGTCCTGGAAGATGATGCGCACATCCTTGTATTGGGTAGGGTTGTCGGTCCATACATAGAAATCCCTTTCCGGTGATCCCTTGGGAGCGGTGCGTGCCCGTTGAAACCAGGGATGCTGGTCAGATGTGTGGTTAATGACCAGCTCGGTAATAATTTTCAGGTTCCGCTGATGGGCTTCATCGAGCAGGGTCTTTAACTGGGCAATGTTGCCGTACGAAGGGTTGATGCTGTAATAATCGGCGATGTCGTAACCGTCGTCGCGCAGCGGTGAAGGGTAAAATGGCAGCAGCCAGATGACATTCACGCCCAGCTCCTGCAGGTAATCGAGCTTTTGCAACAGCCCGCCAAAATCACCAATGCCATCGCCATTGCTGTCACAAAATGCTTTAATGTGTAATTCATATATAATAGCATCTTTATACCAGTGCAATTTATCGTTCAATACAGGTGTAGTGGATTTCATATAACCGGTTATATAATAAAATCCACATAATTATTATGCCAGAAGAAATTGCCGCCGGCATTTTATTCGAATACCGGGGCCGCCAGTGGGATTGTTAACAAAGTTTTAGAAGGAGAAAAAGGCGTTAATGGATTGATTATTATCAAATATCAGTGAATTTATGCAGCGTGTGTACCTAAAAGTTGTAAATTAGTCATTCCCATTACGCAACTGTATTCTCGTAAGGGAGTAAAAAATACCCTGGAAGGCATTCTGATTGGTGAGCTGCAAAAGCCACTATTGGCAAAACTTTTAAAAGATTGATCAGATGACCTTTGCTGCCCAGAAAAGATCCGTTGCAATTCAACAGACCATCCTTCAAAAAAAACGCATCCGGTCGCAAGTACTTCCCTGTTTTAGTAAGATCCCATTGGCTACCAAACCATTTTTTAAACAATGGCATATTCATATAGTTGATGTTACCAAGATAATGGCCATAAATCATGCGGAAGCCCGCCAGTTGTTGCAGGAATTGCGTCAATTTTACAGTAAAAATAAACGGGATCTGATCACCGTGGAGGAATTTTGTGCGTTTACTGGTATCGGTAAAAGTTACGTGCGCATGCACCTGGTATCAAGGGCGATGGAGCATGACCTAAGACGGCATTGTGAATTGGTGGCGGTAAGCTGGTGAAAGATGGTGAATGGTCAATGGTGAATGGTCAATGGTGAATGGATTTCTCAATTTCAAAACCTCAAAACTGTGATCCTGGTCCGATGTATCCTGAAGACCGGAATCTTGTAACCCGGGAACCGGTGACTAATTAAACAATGATTGTGATTCTCTGTTCTGAAGGGCAGTTTCCCATTCGAGCAGCATATCGAGTGTGCCTTCAATATTAATGATCAGCTTTTCTGTGCAGGTGATCAATGTATCGAGATAATACGCTACATACGACATAACCTGTACGCGGCTCTTGTTGTCTTCCTGTTCGCCTTCTTTTTGCAGCAGAATGTGAAAATACTGGTAGTATTCCCCGATCTGATACATGAAGTCTTCAATGATGCGGTGCATCGTAGCTATTTCTTCACTGTCAACCGACTGGTTAACGGCAAAGCTGTTCTCATTATGGTAGCAGGCATTCAGATTGCCCAATAATAATTCCTGGCCGTTGGCATCAAACTCATTTACCAGCTCAAGGAATGAGCCTAATAATTCAATCAGGTGTTTGTAGTATTGGGCTGTAAAAGGTTCTGCACTGGCATGGGCAGTTAATTCTTCATGGGCTTTCTCTATAAACCCGCTCAGCCTTACGGTGTCCAGGGTATCATTTTGCGTGATCTTGGTGAGCAGCCGGTAAATGATGGCATTATCGAACAACCGTTCATTCAAAGACTGGCCAAGGGCATTCATGGCAGCTTCATTCATGCGACCATAGTTGCTGATAACAATGTGCTGGAAAGGTTTTTCTTCAGCGCAAAAAGAAACGGGATGTTCCTGTCTGAATTGTTTGGTGAAGCTGCTGTTGAAAGGATAGCTGGACATAACAGTGATTTAATAGTGAAGGAATGAAAACCACATCACAATAATACAACGTCTCCTGGGCGGTTTGCAAGCATATTAACCTGTAATCCATGTCATTACTGGTTAATATACGAGCCACTAATCATTATTATGTATGACGTAGGGGCAATCGGTAAGTTTAATGGTGGGTATGTGTAACACTATGTATCCTTATAACGGTTACTCACGAAAACTTATTGGATACGCTCTGCAAAAATGTATTAGTTAATTGATTTATAGCAAAAGATACCCAGTTTCCTTATTGCAGCGATCACCATTAACTGGTGACCACCGTCATTGTTAAAATTTAGTTGTGATAATATATTTGGCAAAAGCAGCAGATTGGGGTTGTACTCAGGATGATTGCTAAAACTATAAAACGGTATAGCCATGAAAATAATTTCCCAACAAACACCGCCCAGACAAACATTCCGTGATATCTCTCCTTTACATGTTAGCAGTCCTCAATTTGCGCCCAATGAGTTTATACCCTCCCGTTTTACCTGCGATGGGGCGAATGTAAACCCACCACTGGACATTCATGATATTCCTGCTGAGGCCAGGAGCCTGGCATTGATCATGGATGATCCGGATGCGCCGATAAGGCCCTGGGTGCACTGGCTGGCCTGGAATATTCCGGTGGGTACCCACATCAAAGAGGATACTTTTCTTAAAGATCAGGGTATCAACGATTTCCGGCAGAACAAATACGGCGGTCCCTGTCCGCCCTACGGCATACACCGGTATTATTTCAAGGTATATGCACTAGACACCCAATTGGTGTTGCCCCACGAATGCAGCAGGAATGAACTGGAAAAAGCCATGAATGGCCACGTGCTGGCATATGGAGAGTTGATGGGCAGGTATCAAAGAAGATAGTTCAAAGTTTATAGTTCAAAGTTCAAAGTTTATAGTTCAAAGTTTGCAGTTCACAGTTGAAGGTTTTTGTTTAGGTTCTGGTCGCGTTCGCAAGTCATTTAGTTAAAAAGTTATTAGGTCGATTATCGACTATCGATTGTCAATTGTCGATTGTCGATTGTCGATGCCGTCTGCCGTTTCACGTTTGCCGTTTCACGTTTTGCGCACGGTAATAACCACCGCCTTCGATACCGGCGTATTACTTTTCTTCGCCACACTGTTCACGGGCACCAGCACATTGGCTTCGGGAAAATAAGTGGCTGTGCAACGTACCGGTATAGGGTAGGGCACAACGAGGAATTTATGCGCCACCCGTTCAATACCGCCACTGTAATTGCAGAGATCCACCTCATCGCCCTGCTTCAGGTTCCGCTGGTCCATGTCCTGCTGGTTCATCAATATCACCCGCCGTTCGTTATAAATGCCCCGGTACCGGTCGTTCAACCCATAAATAGTTGTATTGAACTGGTCATGACTGCGAATGGTCATCATCAGTAATTCATGATCGGCCAGTTTTATGGTGGTTATAGGCGCAATATTGAAATGCGCTTTTTTAGATGCAGTATTGAAAGAACCTTCGCGGTTACAATTGGGCAAATAGAAACCGCCGGGCTGGCGAACCCTTTTATTATAATCGGCAAAGCCGGGAATGGTACGTTCGATATCATCCCTGATATGATCATAATGCTGCAGGTATTTATCCCAGTTGACGGGACTGCGATTGCCCAGCGTCGCTTTCGCCAGCCGGCATACGATCACCGGCTCGCTCAGCAACTGGTCAGACACTGGCGGCAAAACCCCTTTTGACAACTGTATAACCCCCATAGAATTCTCACACGACACAAACTGTTCTTCTCCATGCAGCAGATCCTTATCGCTGCGGCCGAGGCAGGGCAGTATCAGGGCTTCGCGCCCATGCACGAGGTGGCTTCGGTTAAGCTTGGTAGATACATGCACCGTCAACGTGCATTTGCGCAGGGCCGCGGCCGTGTAATTGGTGTCGGGCGTGGCAGACAGGAAGTTTCCGCCCATGGCAATAAACACCGATGCCCGGCCGCTATGCATAGCCTTTATGGCTTCTACCACATCGTAGCCCGCATGTTGTGGTGGTTTAAATTGAAAATTACTTTCAATGCTGTTTAAAAACGGCTGGCCGGGTTTTTCATAAATACCCATCGTACGGTCGCCCTGTACATTGCTATGGCCTCTTACCGGGCAGGTTCCCGCACCTGGTTTGCCTATGCTGCCTTTGAGTAATAACAGGTTTACAATTTCTTTAATGGTATCAACCGCATTGGTATGTTGCGTGAGGCCCATGGCCCAGCAGGCAATGATCCTGGTCTTGTTCTTCAGCAGCTCCGCTACCTGCCTCAGTTGATTCATAGATATACCGCATGCCTCGGCCAGCTGATCGAGGTTTTGCTGTTGCAGGTCGTCGATGAACGCTTCGTAACCGGCTGTATGCTGTTCAATGAACGAACGGTCAAACACCTGGCCGGGTGCCTGTTGTTCGTATTGCCATAACAGGTATTCAATGGCTTTCAGCAGCGCCATATCGCCGTTAATAGTTACGGGCAGAAAAAGATCTGTGAGGGCTGTGGTAACACCCAGTAAGCCTTTCACCTGTTGAGGATTGTTGAAGCCCATGAGCCCGGTTTCGGGCAATGGGTTCACTGCAATGATGTAAGCGCCGTTGGCTTTGGCCTTTTGTAAGGCCGTTAACATGCGCGGGTGATTGGTGCCGGGATTTTGTCCGAGTATGATGATCACTTCCGCTTTGTAAAAATCTTCCAGCGTTACCGATCCTTTGCCAATACCCAGCGACTCACCCAACGCCACGCCACTGCTTTCATGGCACATATTGCTGCAGTCGGGCAGGTTGTTGGTACCATAGGCCCGTACAAAAAGCTGGTACAGAAAAGCGGCTTCATTACTGGTGCGGCCCGACGTGTAAAAGATCGCTTCGTCAGGAGAGCCCAGGTTGTTCAAAGCCTTGCCGATGGTATGGAAGGCTGCATCCCACGAGATCGCCTGATAATGGGCAGCGCCTGCGGGCAGGAACATCGGCTGGGCGACGCGGCCTTTACGGCCGATCTCATAATCGCTGAGGGCGGCTAATTCGGCTACATTATGTTGCGCAAAGAATTCAGGCGTTAATTTTTTGAGCGTTGCTTCCTCAGCAATGGCTTTAGCGCCATTCTCGCAATATTCGCCGAGGGCCGAACGCTCATCGTCGGGATCGGGCCAGGCGCAACCCGGACAATCATAACCGTCTTTTTTGTTCAGGTGGGCCAGGGCTTTCCAGCCACGGGTAAGACCTGCTTCGCCAACTACCTGCTTAACGGTTTCTACAATGGCCGGCAATCCGGCTGCCGATCTTTTCACCTGTCCGACTTTTAATTTCTTGTCACTCATAATGTATCCATTTAACTAAGTTCAGTCTTAAAATGGAGGTTTCGGCCAGAACATTGCGAAGTAGGAGGAAAGAATTAGGAAGTAAGAAGAGCTTTAATTTCGTACCTCACGCACAATTTCGGCACGCAAAAATCTATTTCCCACTTCCTTCATACACATGCCTAAGAAAGAAAAACCTTCTTTATTACCTGGTATTTCCTACTTCGTACTTCCTGCTTCGCCTGCCTGTATTCTCAAACTAAGTTTTTCAGGTGTCATACTTTTATCCTGTGTGATCCACTATAAACATTAAACCTGTCATGCCTGAGAAAGCCAATGAGGGTAACATCATGTTCTGTGGCCAGTTGTACGGCCAGGCTCGAAGGGGCGCCCACCGCAGCAATCACCGGGATGCCGGCCATAACCGCTTTTTGGATCAGTTCAAAACCGGCGCGTCCGCTGAGGAGCAGGATGTGTTGCGATAAGGGCAGTTGCCGGTTTTTGAAGGCGGCGCCTATCACTTTGTCAACCGCATTGTGCCGGCCTATATCCTCATGCAGCAGCATGCACGACCCGTGGGTATCGAACAGGGCGGCAGCATGCAGTCCACCAGTGGTTTCAAATACCAGCTGTTTTTGTTGCAGTCCGTGCTGCAGCCCGTAGAACAAGCTGGCAGGCACCATCAGCCCATCGGCTTGTTTTGCGAACGGCGGCTGTATTTTAACGGCATCGATACCTGTTTTACCGCATACCCCGCAGCTGGAACTGGTATAGAAATTCCGTTCGGCCTGTTGCAGTTGCGGCACTACGCCCGGCGCCAGGGTAATCAGCACCCGGGTTGGCTGTGCCAGGATATGCTTTATTTGATCAATATGTTGTAAAATGCCTTCGGTAAACAGGAAACCGGCAGCCAGTTCGGCATCATCTCCGGGCGTGCGCATGGTAACCGAGATGGTTTTTTGTTCGTACCCGGCGGCACCCTGCCAGCCCAACTGAATTTCAAGCGGTGCTTCCACGGCCAGTTGATCCTCTACCTCGGTTTGTTCACCGGCATTGATCTTTTTTATTTTAATATGGGCCGTTTGCATTATATAAAGTTAGGGAAAAGGCGGAAGGCAGACGTGAAACGGATCAAGGCTAAAGGTTCAAGGCTCAAGGCTCAAGGCTAAAGGCACACGGCTCAAGGCTCAAGGCAATCCGCTACGCCAAGGCTTCGGTGAACAAGGCAAATAGAGCGGCAATCCGGCAACTGGTGACTGGTACTCGTAACTGGCGACCGGCAACTGGTAACTGGTAACCGCAGCAACGCAATTGAAAAATAATTAAGTGTGAAATTGACAGATATACTATCTTAGTTTCCCGGTCCGGACCTCGTCGGGATGAATTTTTACTATAAATAACGATCACCATGCTGCCAATTATGCTCCTTGCTATAAACAACCAATTCTTTACATTCATTAATTATTCATCTTAAAGTTCTTACATGAAACGCTTTGCTTTGCTTGTAACTTGCACTTCATTGATCGCTTTTAACATGCTTGCCCAGAACAACATAACTTTTAAGGTAGACGCTGCAAAAACGACTATCAACCGTAATATCTATGGGCATTTTGCTGAACATTTAGGCCATTGTATTTACGGTGGTTTTTATGTTGGAGAAGGCAACACGAAGATTCCGAACAGTAATGGCGTACGCAACGATGTTGTTGATGCGCTGAAAAGATTAAAGATCGCCAACCTGCGCTGGCCCGGCGGCTGTTTTGCCGATACCTATCACTGGAAAGACGGCATTGGCCCTAAAGACAAACGGCCCAGCATGGTAAATACCTGGTGGGGCGGTGTTACCGAAGACAACAGTTTTGGCACGCACGATTTTTTGAATATGTGCGAGCTCATTGGCACCCAGCCCTATCTTGCTGGTAACGTTGGCAGTGGTACCGTACAGGAGCTGATCGACTGGGTGCAGTATGTAAACTTCGACGGAAAAAGTCCTATGTCGGACCTGCGCCGCCAGAACGGCCGCGAAAAACCCTGGAATGTTACTTACTGGGGTGTAGGTAATGAAGCTTGGGGTTGTGGTGGTAATATGACCCCCGAATATTATGCGGATGTTTACCGCAAATACGCCACGTTCATGACCGGCTGGTCGAACGAAACCAAAATATTCCGCATTGCCTCCGGCGCCAATTCAAAAGATTATAACTGGACGGAAGTATTGATGAAAAAGATCCCGCACAACATGGTGGGTGGTTTGGCCCTGCATCATTACTCCGTAATTGAATGGAACAAAAAAGGCCCTGCCGTTGATTTTACCGAACAGCAATATTTTCAAACCATGAAATCGGCCCTGTTCATGGATTCGCTGGTGACAAAACATGCTGCTATCATGGATAAATATGATCCGCAAAAGCGGGTAGCCCTGGTAGTGGATGAATGGGGTGGTTGGTACGATGTGGAAGCAGGTACCAATCCGGGTTTCCTGTATCAGCAAAACACGATGCGCGATGCCATGATCGCCGGCGCTACACTCAATATCTTCCATAACCACTGCGACCGGGTTCGGATGGCCAACCTCGCGCAAACGGTAAATGTGCTGCAGGCGGTGATCTTAACGAAGGAAGAAAAAATGATCCTTACACCCACTTATCACGTAATGGAAATGTATAATGTACATCAGGATGCTAAAATGGTTCCGTTAACGATCAGGAGCAACAGTTATATGTTCGGCAATGAAAAATTGCCGGCCATATCGGCGTCTGCTTCTAAAGACTCTACCGGCGCTATGCATATTTCCCTGGTGAATATCGATCCCAAAGCGGCACAGGACCTTGCGATCACCCTGGAAGGCGGGAATTATAAAACAGTGAGCGGCCGCATCCTTACATCGGCTAAATTACAGGACCATAACACATTTGAGGAACCAGCTAAAATTAAACCGGCAACGTTCCAGGGCGCTGCCTTAAAAGGCAGATCTCTCAATGTAAAGATGCCCCCTTTTTCTGTAGTTGTACTGGAGTTAAAATAGTGTGGTCGTGATAGGGAAAATATCAGATATTTGACAAATTTTCAAACAACCCAATTGTAAACATAATAACGGATTTCCAATGAATAGATTGATTTGCCATGTCGCTATGCTATCGCTGGTCACGAGTATAGCATCATGCGGCGGCGAAAACAAACAACCTTCAACAGAAAATAATCAGGAAATGATCAAAGCTGGCGTAACAACAAAAGATTGGGGCGAAACTGATGGCAAAAAAGTACAGTTATTTACGCTCACCAATAAAAACGGCTTAACAGTAAGCATCACAAATTATGGTGGAATTGTCACTTCATGGGTTACGCCTGATAAAAATGGCAACAAGTCAAGTGTGGTGATTGGTATGGAAAGCCTGGATGAGTACCTGAAAAAGCCACCTTATTTTGGCGCTATCATTGGCCGTTATGGTAACCGGATTGGTGATGCCAAATTCAAACTCGATGGCAAAACCTATACGCTGGCTGCCAACAACGGAAAGAATAACCTGCATGGCGGCAACAAAGGTTTCGATAAAGTGGTGTGGGATGCATCGCCTGCTGCCGACAGCACACCTTCCCTTACATTAACTTACCTCAGCAAAGATGGTGAAGAGGGTTTCCCCGGCAACCTGAAAGTAACGGTGGTGTACACCCTTACAGATGATAATGTGCTGAATATGGACTATTCCGCAGAAACCGACAAAGCCACTCCGGTTAATTTAACCAACCACAGTTACTTCAATCTTACCGGAAGTACAGAGAACACCATTTTGAATCACACGCTGCAGATCAATGCCGATCATTATACTCCGGTTGATACTACGCTGATCCCCACGGGTGAGATCAAACCGGTGAAAGGAACGCCATTCGATTTTACAAAACCAGCAACCATTGGCGCCCGCATCGATGCCGTGCCCGGTGGCTATGATCATAATTTTGTGTTGAACCGCAAAGATAGCTCCCTGCAACTGGCGGCTATATTGACCGACAGTGTGAGCGGCCGTAAGCTGGAAGTATTTACCACGGAGCCTGGGATCCAGTTCTACAGCGGTAATTTCCTCGATGGCACTTTTACAAGCGGTGGCAAACCGGTGAAATTACGTACAGCCCTTTGCCTGGAAACCCAGCACTTTCCCGATTCACCCAACAAACCCAATTTCCCATCCACCATTTTACAACCCGGACAGAAATACCATACTGTAACACAGTATAAAGTTTCGGTACAGTAAAAAGTCAACATAATAGTTAGCGGCGCCACGGTCCAAAATCGTGGCGCCGCTTTTTTTGAGCCCACCTGTCTTTTTCCAATACAACTGGTGGTCGAGGAGCTGTTTTGCGTATTGTTTATGGATGCGCAGGACGCGTCTTGTTCAAAAAACGCAACATTCAGAAACTGGTAATTGGAAATGTATAATTCAGCAGCATGACAAAAACGCCCCCATTTAAAATTGGATTGTTTGGAATAGGATTGGATACCTACTGGCCTCAGTTTGCAGGCTTAAAAGAAAGACTGGAAGGCTACCTGGGTGAAGTGCATAAACAAATTGCGGCGCTGCACCCCGATATTGTTAATGCCGGACTGGTTGATACGGCTGATAAAGCCTTTGAAGCCGGATACCGGTTCCGCACGGAAGGGGTAAATATTATATTTCTGTATGTAACCACCTATGCATTGTCCTCAACCGTATTGCCCGTGGTACAGCAGGCTAAAGTACCGGTGATCGTTTTGAATTTGTCGCCCGAAGCGGCCATCGACTACAAGGCATTCAACAGCATGAATGACCGTACCCGCATGACCGGTGAATGGCTGGCCTATTGTTCTGCCTGCCCCGTGCCCGAAATCGCCAATGTGTTCCTGCGTACCGGCATACAGTTCTACCAGGTTACCGGTATGTTGTACAGCGATGCCGAATGCTGGAAAGAGATCCTGGAATGGGTAGAAGCGGCTAAAGTAGCCCACACTATGGCGTTTAACAGGCTGGGTTGTATGGGCCATTATTACAGCGGCATGCTTGATATTTATTCTGACCTCACCCAGCAATACCGGTTCTTCGGCGGGCATATTGAGTTGATAGAAGTAGATGAACTGGCGGCCTTACGGCGCGAAGTAACAGAAGCAGCGATCGAACAACGCGTTGCTTTATTCAAGACGACCTTTGATGTGCAGGCCGATTGTTCTACTGAAGAATTGATCAGGGCCGCCCGTACTTCCGTAGCTTTAGACAAGCTGGTTGCTCAATACCAACTGGGTTCTATGGCTTATTATTACAAAGGCACCGGCAATGAAGAGAATGAAGATGCTATCAGCTCTATTATCCTGGGCAACTCCATGCTCACTGCCAGCGGTGTGCCCGTGGCGGGTGAATACGAGATAAAGAATGCGCAGGCTATGAAGATCATGGACAGCTTTGGCGCCGGCGGTTCTTTTACGGAATACTATGCCATGGATTTCAAGGAAGATGTGGTATTGATGGGACATGACGGTCCGGGCCATATAGCTATTGCCGAAGGGAAGACCAAAGTGCGCCCACTCTATGTGTATCATGGGAAAGTGGGTAGGGGATTATCGGTTGAAATGTCGGTAAAGAACGGACCGGTTACCCTGCTTTCGGTTGTACAGCAGGGGGACGGCCGGCTGATGTTGTTAACCGCTGAAGGGGCTTCTGTTGCCGGTCCGATCCTCGAAATAGGTAATACCAATAGCCGCTATAAATTCTCCATCGGCGCCCGCCGGTTTGTAAATGACTGGAACAGCCATGGCCCCGCCCACCATTGTGCAGTAGGCGTGGGGCACATAGTGTCGAAAATTAAAAAGTTAGGATTGTTGTTGGGTATCGAGGTTAAGCAAGTCTGTTAGGATCTTGGGATTTCTGATTTCCTGATTACGAGATTTATTAAATCTAAAAATCCCGAAATCCCGAAATCCCGAAATCCCAAAATCCCGAAATCCCGAAATCCCAAAATCAGAAATCAGAAATCTATTTGATGGCGACTATTTCCCAGCCCACCGGCTTTTTGATACAATGAATGCCCAGGTCATGTTCATACCTGATCATTTCCAGCTCAAACACTTCATTGCCAAACCGCAGGTTCGAGATCCTGATCTGTTTAATGTAATCCGGCAGCATCGGTTTGTACAGGGTCAGTTTCTTGTTGTGAGCGTCGAAGGTAACGCGTAAACAACCCTGTATCAGCAGGAATACCGCGGCTACTGACCAGGCTTGTGGGGAACAGGCCACGGGGTAAGCGGTAGGAGATTCTCCCCGCCGGAATGGAAAGCCACAAAACAGTTCAGGCAATCGCTGTTGTTCTATGAAGAGCGACGCATCGAATAATCCCTGCATCAGCCGGAGGGATTCCTGCATCAACCCATAGCGGGCGAACCCATAGGCGGCCAGGGCGGTGTCGTGCGGCCATACCGATCCGTTATGATACGACATGGGGTTGTACCTCGCTGCCCGCGATGAAAGCGTACGAATGCCCCAGCCGGTGAACATATCATCACTCATCAATACATTGGCTGTGCGCACGGCTCTTTCCGGGGTCACAATGCCGGAGTATAAAAGATGTCCTACGTTCGATGACACCACCCGGCAGGGTCTTTTATCGCCGTCCAGGGCCAGGATGTACGTACCTAAATCATCGTCCCAGAATACTTCATTGAAATGTTCTTTCAACTCTTCCGCTTCTTTTTTCAACTGTTCTGCCATTTCGTGATGACCTAAGCGGTGGGCGATATAAGCAGCCTGTTTTTTGGCATCGTACACATAGCCCTGCACTTCACATAATGCGATGGGAAAAGAGGCCAGGTCGCCATTCTCGTGCGAGATGGAATCGTGTGAATCTTTCCATCCCTGGTTGGCCAGACCGCTTTCTGCTTTGCGCTCGTATTCTACAAAGCCGTCGCCATCCATATCGCCATATACTTTTATCCAGGTGAGTGCCTGTAAAATATTATCCCATATTTCGCGGATGGTCGCCAGGTCGTCGGTGCGTTTTAAGTAGTGGCCGGCCAGTACGATGAATAAAGGTGTGGTATCGATACTGCCATAATACAGTTTGAACGGAATTTCACCAGTCTCGGCCATTTCACCCGATCTTATTTCATGTAAGATCTTGCCTGGTTCAGCATCCTGCAACGGTAACAATTCCTTTGCCTGTCTTTTGGCCTGATACATTAAAACGCCTTTGGCAATATTGGGGGCTACCCATAAAGTTTCCAGGGCCGTAATAGTGCCATCGCGGCCAAACACCGTGTTGTACCAGGGTACCCCCGCGTAGGGATAACAGCCATACGGTGTTTGCACCAGCAATGAGAGCAGATCATTCTTCGAACGGTTGATCCAGTTATTGAACTGCTCATTGTCGGTATAGATCTCAGCGATCATTTCCTTGCTCTTCTCCATGCCCGTTCTGATCTTATTGAACGCGGCGGAATAAGATTCGAGCATAACCGGCTGGGAAACCGAAAAAACGGAAGTGCAATTAATGCTGAAGGTTTCCTGTGGCGCCAGTTTTATTTTATAATATACCCTGTTCTCTTTTATGACCGCAGGGGCCGGATCAAAATGCAGGTTCGTCTGCCGTTCAATGTTGTCGAGCCCCTTATAGGAAAGTACAATATGATTTTTAGCTGATATTACCGGTACCTGTACAGCGCCTCTTTGTTTTCTCGGTATGCCCCTCACCTCAAAGATGTCCCTGAAGTCGGCGTCAAAAGTGATCTCCAGTTCCGCCTCATGTACATCGGAACCATAGTTGTGCAGGATGATCAGTTCATGACAGGCGCCGTCCTGCAGGAATTTACTGCGGGAGATATGTAAGGTGCCCTTGGGAATGACCATATTCTGATCGTCGTTGATGTCGGGATTGGTAAGGTCAACCGACATCATTTCATTTTCATTTTTGATATTGGAGCTGAGCAGCATGGGCCGGTAATGGTTTAGCTCCAGTTCCATATCGCTGAGGAACCGCGTGCCCTGGTGGTAGATGCCCTGCACACAGGTTCCAAACTGTTTAATATCGCCCCAGCGGTCAAAAATGCCAAAGGTATCGCCATAATTCAGTGTGAGCACACGATCATCGGCATACGAAGAAGAAGCCAGTATGTAGTATTTGTCATCATGCAGCTTCACCAGGGTGTCGTGCTTTTTCATTATCCAGTGTTTTGTATCCGTTTATTATTTTCTATACGCTGGTGTTAAAGAGAAACTAAGTTTGGGTTGTTTGAATACCGTTTTTTCGTACAACCGTACATAATTTTCAGCCATTACAATATCGCTGAATCTTTTTTCAAAGGTTTCGCGGCAAGCCGAACGGCTTATTAAATGAATATTTTTAAGAGCTTCCGCTGCTTTATCAATATTGTTAACAATGAAGCCGGTTTTGCCATGTTCAATGATCTCGGGAACGGAACCATGACTATAAGCAATGACAGGTGTACCGCAAGCCATAGCTTCTATCAGCACCATGCCAAATGGTTCGGGCCAGTCGATCGGGAACAGCAATGCTTTGGCGTTGGCCAGCAATGGCCCTTTTTCCTTTTCCCCGATCTCCTGCAGATATTCAACATGCGGCTCATCGAGCAGCGGACGGATCTCTTTCTCAAAATATCTTTCATCGGCTTTATCTACTTTCGCCGCGATCTTTATTTTTATGTTCGCCTTGCGGGCGATTTCAATAGCGCGGTCTGCTCTTTTTTCGGGCGAGAACCGGCCCAGGAAAACCACATAATCTCCTTTTCCTTCGCCATAATCATACAGGTCAACCGGCAACCCATGATATACGGTATCCACCCAGTTGGCCATAGGTAATGGCCGCCGTTGTGCATTGGAGATAGAGATCACCGGAATATCACTGAATTTTTTATACAATGGTTTTAGTTCCGGGATATCCAAGCGTCCATGCAGGGTGGTCAATGACCGTGTATCGCAGAAGCGGCTCACGGGAAAATGCAGATAATCTGTATGGAAATGCAACAGGTCAAATTCATGCGCACGATCCATTACTTCCTGGATCTGCAGGATATGCCCCGCAACCTGATCGACACAATTACTCAATCGTAACGAAGTAGGTGTAACAGAAACCAGTTTGGCATTCGTCACCGAATCGCCTGATGCAAACAATGTGACTTGATGACCAAGCTTTACCAAAGCATTGGTGAGGTAAGCTACTACACGTTCTGTGCCGCCATAGAATTTGGGCGGAACTGATTCAACCAACGGGGCAATTTGTGCAATTCTCAACATAGCCAATAATTTCTGTTTGTTGTTTCAATTAAAATTATACGGCGATGGTGTGATAGGGGTATGCGAGGAGGTTGGGGAAAAATGGCGTCAGGGTGGCATATGGTGAAAATTATACAACATAAGTACGCTCCTGATTTATCTATTAACGCTTTCTGAATGAAAGGTATTCATATTAAATACGAACAGGAATACGCAATTCGGATGCCAGGGGAAACCAATGTGCTGATGGGATCATTGGCTAATGTGCTAATTCCGATTTTGCAGAGGTTCCTGTTAAAGGCTTAGTTCATGCCTAAGCAAGAGCGATAGCATGTATTAGCATTAGCACATCAGTACATTAGCAAATTAGCTAACTCCTTGACTTTTTGAATCGCTTTCATTCCCTCAAGCGCCTTACAACTTAAGAGTTTTATTCCTGAATTGAACGGGTGTTACCCCCGTCTTTTCCTTAAACAATTTTGAGAAATAAAAGTTGGATTCGAAGTTGAGCTCGAAAGCGATCTCTTTTACCGATTTGGTAGTATTGGTAAGCAGTTCTTTGGCTTTGTGTATCTTCAGTTGTATTTGAAACTGCCCCGGTGCAAGGCCGGTATATTCTTTGAATATTTTTCTGAATCGTGAATAACTGATCTGCAGTTCATGCGCTACATCAACCGGCGAATAGTTCTGATCGATATTCGACCGGAACAATAACCGCGCTTTATCTACAATAGCTTCTACGTCCTGCCCGGTAAATTTTTCCTGTTGTGATAATGAATAAATATTACCAAGCAGGTGTAACACGGTGCCGGCAATGAGCGGTTGATAGCCCGCTTTTTCTTCTCTCGTGGTATCGATGATCTCCTGGAATAAATGCAACAGCGGTTCCTGGTAACCAACCGGTATGATCGGATTGGCCGGGGTAAAAAATTTTTTAGCCAGCAGGTTTTGTACGATGGGACCATTGAATCCCACCCAGTATTCATCCCAGCCGGTTTTTTTATCGGGTTTGTAGCGATGCCGTTCCTCGGGGAATAACAGGATGACAGAACCTGCTGTTATGGGTTGCTGTCCGCCGCTGTTAGATTCAAAGAGGCCGCTGCCCTGTGTGATATAAATTATCTGGAACTCCTGCAATACCCTTCCTTTTTCCCAGTTGAAATAATGATGGGCAGGATGTGTGGCATAGGGGTAAGTGCTCCCTGCAACAATGTGTGTGCAGCCGGTGTTCAAAACGCTCAGGCCCCAGCTTTCATCTTCTTCACTTACCGGCAGGTATTTGTAGTAATTGACCATGTTGTTGCTTTAATATCAAAAAGTACAACGCAAATATCAAATCAGGTAAATAGCCAGCACAATAATAGCAATAATTTTATTGGGCACAATGTACCATGTTACTTATCGGGTCAACAGCCATTCACAGCAATAAAACGATTGTAAACCATTTGATATGAACGGGAACACACCTGATAGCCATCTGATTGAATTATGGCGTACCGGTAATGAGAACGCATACCGTGTATTATTTGATCGTTATTTTTTTAAGCTGTACAACTATACCCTGAAACTGATCTCTGACAAAAGTATTTCAGAAGAGATAGTGATGGACGTTATGCTGGCGGTATGGCAGAAGCGCGACCGCCTCAACAGCAATCTTTCTTTATCGGCTTATTTATATAGATCGGTCAGGAACCGCCTGATAGATCATCTGCGCAAACAACACCTGCCTACTGTTTCCCTGGATCAAACATCGGTGGAACCGCCTTCTTCATTTATTACCGATAGCCGTATTCTGCATAAAGAACTGGAACGTTTATATAAGAATTCGCTCGACCGGTTACCGCCGCAAAAGAAACGCATCTTTACCATGAGCAGGGAAGAAGGCAGCTCCTACAAGGAAATAGCCGACAGATTGCAATTATCAAAGAACACCGTTGAGAATCATATGGTGGCGGCGCTGCGGTTGCTGAAAGACCATATGGCAATGTGCTAACGGCAATGTGATAATTTGATAATTTGATAATTGGAAATTGAGATAATTAATGATTCGATAATGTGGTAATACGCACTCTGATAATTTGATAATTCGAAGTTGTCCTTATCTTCCTCTGTATTCATCATCACATCATCACATTATCAAATTAGCTAATTAACGATGGTCACTTCTATCCCCCGGCTTTCGAACTGCGAAACAAAATGTTCTGAGATGCCACTATCGGTGATGATCTGATCAATCTCTTCGAGCCCGCAGATGCGGCCGAAACCACGTTTACCAAATTTGGTAGAGTCGGAGAGCACGATCACTTTTTGTGATACCTCTATCATTTGCCGGTTCAGGTGGGCTTCCATTACACTGGTAGTTGTGAGGCCGAACTCCAGGTCAATGCCATCTACACCCAGGAATAATTTACTGCAGAAAAAATCGGTAAGGATCTTTTGCGCGTAGGGTCCGGTTACAGAAGAGGAGCTTTTGCGCAGGATCCCGCCCAGCTGCATGATCTCGATATCCGGGTGTTTGATCAATTCCTGCGCTACCTGCAGCGAGGCAGTAATAACGGTCACATTTTCTTTAGCCGGAAAATTTTTGGCCAGCGCGAGCACCGTAGTACCGGAGGCAATGATGATGGAATCGTTATCGGTGATCAGTTGGGCCGCGGTAAAGCCGATCTTCATTTTTTCTGCCGACTGCAGTTTCTCCTTTTCATTGACCGGCCGGTCGATCGTATAGGGATTATTCGTCGTTGCGCCGCCATGCGTGCGGAACAACAGATTCTTGTCTTCCAGCAGTTTCAAATCCTTTCGGATCGTTACAGACGAAACATCGAGCTCCTTGCAAAGCTCCAGTACGTTAACGAAACTTTCCTTACTCAGTTTATTCAGTATGAATTGGTGGCGTTCAGTTTGTGAGATCATAATTGGTGTACCAAATTAAAGGAAAATTATCAGATGGCTGTACAGGGACGGTAGTTTGAATAACAGAATTGTCTGATTACAATGGCGTTGGCCGCTCTGCTTTTAACAAGCACCCGGCGGTTCGCGCTTCCTGACCATCTGTAAACCGTAGCTGCGCCGGGTCTGCTTCGGGCCAGATTCGCCAATGTCTCGTTGATACCCCGTAGATGTCTCGTATATGTTCCGTACTTATGCCGATCCTTTAAAGGAACGGGATATCCGGGAAACATGCAGGAAGCTCGCACCTGAAATGCACAAGAGGCTCCGGGATCTGGTACCCTTAAGACCTGGTAATGCTCCGGTAACGGGTATTTAAAATTGCCTGGTCTCTAGTACCGCCTGTCCAATGCAAACGTCCTTAATAAGTTCAATTGTTCCTGCCTGGCAGGTTTAGTGCTCCAAATAAGATAACAGAAAGTTTCGCAATATTATATTAAAGTTTCAAATTGTTTCGTTATTATTGCATCATAGAAGTATTTGTAATAAAACGAAAGTTTTTGGTATAAAATGGAAGTAGAAACCGTACAGACCCGAAAGACACTAATTGACAGACTGGCTCCTCCAACGACATGGGACCTGCTGGTGATTGGGGGTGGAGCCACCGGCTTAGGCATTGCATTAGAAGCAGTTAGCAGAGGATATTCGGTATTGCTCGTGGAGCAGGCCGATTTTGCGAAAGGCACCTCCAGCCGCAGCACCAAACTGGTGCATGGTGGCGTGCGATACCTGGCACAAGGTGATATTCAACTGGTTAGAGAAGCCAGCATCGAACGGGGCCTGTTATGGCGAAATGCTCCTCATTTGGTTAAGAACCAGACTTTCATTATTCCCATTTATACTTTCTGGGACCGGCTGAAATACACCATCGGTCTGAAGCTCTACGACTGGATCTCGGGCCGCCTGAGCCTGGGATCGTCTGTTTTTGTTCCCCGTTCCAAAGCATTACAGAAATTACCCAATATAAGATCCGAAGGACTGGTAGGTGGCGTGCTGTACCACGACGGTCAGTTCGATGACAGCCGCCTGGCCATTAACCTGGTGCAAACCATCATCGAGCAGGGCGGGGTAGCGCTGAATTATATGAAGGTGACCGGTCTGCTAAAAGACAACGGACAAATTGCAGGAGCTACCATCACCGATGTGGAAACCAACCGATCCTATGTTTGTAAGGCAAAGGCCGTGATCAATGCCACCGGGGTGTTTGTTGATGAGGTGCTGCAGATGGATAATCCCACCGGAACAAAAAGTATAACAGCCAGTCAGGGGGTGCACCTGGTGCTGGATAAAAAATTTTACCCCAGTAACGATGCGTTGATGATCCCGGCTACCAGTGATGGACGTGTGTTGTTTGCCGTGCCCTGGCATGGCAAGGTGGTGGTGGGCACTACCGATACGCCGGTAACCGAAGCATCGCTGGAACCACAGGCACTGGAAAAAGAAATTGCGTTTATTCTTGAAAATGCATCACGCTATTTTGTTCAGCAGCCGAAACGAAGCGATGTACTGAGTGTGTTTGCGGGCTTACGTCCGCTCGCAGCGCCACAGGGTGGCAACCAGAAAACCAAAGAGATCTCCCGCAGTCATAAGATCATGGTAACGCCTTCAAAGCTGTTCACCATTTTAGGCGGTAAATGGACCACCTTTCGCAAAATGGGCGAGGATATGGTCGACCGCATAGAGAAAGAACTGCGGTGGCCGCATAAGAAAACAGCTACCCGTAATTTGGCTATCCATGGATCGGTGGCGAATGTTAACCTCAACGACCCGTTATATTTTTATGGCAGCGATAAAGAACGCGTGAAAGCATTGATGAACGGACATTCGAATGAATGGCTCAGCACCAGTCTGCAGATCCATGAAGCGCAGGTAGTATGGGCGGTGCAGCATGAAATGGCGCGCACCGTCGAAGATGTATTAAGCCGCCGTACCAGGGCGCTGCTGCTCGATGCCCGCGAAAGCATCCGCATGGCGGAACCGGTAGCCGCTATTATGGCGAAAGCATTACAAAAAGATAATAACTGGATAAAGGAGCAGGTGGCATCCTATACAAAATTGGCTGAAGGATACGTGTTGAAGAGCTGAGGCGGAAGTCGGAAGTCGGAAGCCGGAATGCGCAAACGTTTGCTTAGCGCTTTTGTTTTGATTACTTGCAACCAGCGCCTAAATGGCGCCGTCTCTTGAAGCCGAAAAAAACACTAACAATATAGCATAATAACTGTGGGCGGGGAAGATTGCAATTGCCTGATGGGTTAGCCCCAAGCTGTTTACGCTAGTAAAGTGAAGCTGACATTGCGTGCGCTATTTCACGTTGGCCGTTTCACGATAAAATCTGTATAATGAAAAGACGCAAATTCATTTCCTCGCTTGGTTGGCTGACTGCAGGATGGGCATTGACCCCTTTAGCGCCTGCAAAAGCATTTGTTCCCCTAGAAAAGAAAATTAAAGGTTCCGTACTCGCAAAAGGCAAAGGCCTCAAAGATGTAGTCGTAAGTGACGGATATTCGGTAGTAACCACCGATAAGTCCGGAAAATATGAAATGGAACTGCATCCCAATGCCACGGCTATTTTTGTTTCTACCCCTGCCGGTTATGCGTTTACCCATGAAAAAGGACTTTCCCGCCATTACCGCCTGGTAAAAGACATCAATAAACGCAAAGGCATCAACTTTGAGCTGGAAGCATTAACGGTAGATGATACGAATCACCAGTTCATTATCTGGGCCGATCCGCAGGTTAAAAACGAAAAAGATGTTAACCGCATGATGGCGGAATCAGTGCCCGACGTGCAGAAATTCGTGCAGGCAGCCAATGGCGCCCTGCTGCATGGCATTACGGTGGGTGACATTGTTTGGGATAACCATGCCCTGTACCCCAGTTATAATGCGGCCGTAGAAAAAATGGGCATTCCCTTTTTCCAATGTATCGGCAATCATGATATGGATTATAATAAAGGTGGTGATGAAGTATCGGATGATACCTTCCAGCAATATTACGGTCCCACCTGGTATTCTTTCAATCGGGGTAAAGTGCACTACGTAGTACTGGATGACGTACGTTACCTGGGCAAAGACCGCGAATACGATGGTTATATTTCAGAAGAACAATTGGCCTGGTTGCAAAAAGACCTGTCGTTTGTTCCCAACGATCACCTGGTGATCGTGTGCGTACATATACCCGTACACAATGAAGTGAAGAACAACGAAGCATTGTATGCCGTTTTGAAAGGCAGGAATGTACATATCATGTCGGGCCATACGCATTATCATCGAAATGTTATAAAACACGATATATTTGAGCACAACCACGGTACGGTTTGCGGCGCCTGGTGGACGGGTCCTATTTGCGGCGATGGTACGCCTTCTGGTTATGGCGTGTATTCGGTAAAAGGCACCGAGTTAAGCTGGTATTATCAATCTACCGGTAAAGAAGCCGACCACCAGGTAAGCCTGATCGTAAAGGACGAAGATGCCGCCAGCAAAAAACTGCAGGTGAATGTGTGGAATTATGATCCGGCCTGGCAGGTAGAATGCTGGGTAGACGGCGCTAAACACGATGCTTTGAAACAGGAAAAAGGGTTCGACCTGTTAGCGGTTGATCTGTATAAAGGGCCGCAATTGCCCAAGCCACGCGGCTTTGCCGAACCCAAGAAAACAGATCATTTGTTCCATGCAATGATCCCGGCTACTGCAAAGCAGGTGAAGGTGGTAGCTACCGACCGGTTTGGCAAGAAGTATACTGCGGAATACAAGGCCTAGAAATACGAAATATGAAGTACGAAGTATGAAGTATGAAGTATGAGTACAGTAACAGTTTTTAAGAAATCACTATCGAATATATTTACAACAGGAACATAACAAGCAGCATATATGAAAAAAAGGATCAGTGGACTGGTTACAGGTTTGTTCATGATTGGCCTTGCTGTATCGGCGCAAGAGACAAAAATGGATAGTACGATCCGTCCGGCCGCCTATGCAGTAAGATATGGATTGTTCAAAAACTATCCCGATTCAAAAAAAGATATCATCTTCCTGGGCAATAGTATTACGCAGGGGGTTGACTGGGCGGAATTGTTGCAAAACCCGAATGCCCGCAACCGCGGTATTTCAGGCGATATAACCTATGGCGTGCTCGAACGCCTGCATGAGGTGACCGAAGGGCAGCCGGCAAAAGTTTTTATATTGATCGGTATTAACGATATTCAGCACAATATTCCCGATTCGTTGATCGTGAATAATTACCGGCGCATCATCCGGCAGATCAAAGCACAGTCACCAAAAACAAAGATCTATTTCCATACGCTGTTGCCCGTGAACAATGAGTTCACCCAGTTCAAAAAACATTATAACAAGGATGAGCATATTGCTTATGTGAATGAGGGATTGAAGAAAATAGGCGCAGAAGAAAACATCACCGTGATCGATCTGCACCCGCATTTCCTCGATGCCGCCAAAAAACTGGATAAACGCTATACGATGGATGGGTTGCACCTGAATGCAGAGGGTTACAAGGTTTGGGCAGGTGTGCTGAAACCTTATTTGTAAAGTTCAATATATGACGACATAGGCAGGAGTTACAGGTTACAAGTTGCAGGTTACAGGGCTTTTTACTACGGGTTCTTTACCCTTGCAACCTGGAACCTGGGACCTGTAACACGTAGTTTAGATCGGTCTACATAAACGTAATAACTAACGATAATAAAATAACATGCCTCAATACATCTTGTCATTCGACCAGGGAACAACCAGCTCGCGCGCCATTATCTTCGATCAGGCTGGTTCCATTATATCTATCGCTCAAAAAGAATTCACGCAGTTATATCCCCAGCCCGGTTGGGTAGAACACGATGCCGGTGAGATCTGGGGCACCCAGCTGGCCGTTGCCGTGGAAGCCGTGAGTAAGGCCGGGTTGAAAGCAACCGATATAGCCGCCATTGGCATCACCAACCAGCGCGAAACTACCGTTGTATGGGATAAAGAGACAGGCGCCCCGATCCACAATGCCATTGTTTGGCAGGACAGGCGTACGGCCGGCTTTTGTGACGAGTTGAAAGTAAGATCCGGTAAGCTGATCCAGGAAAAAACAGGGCTGATCGTGGATGCCTATTTTTCCGGAACCAAGATCCGCTGGATCCTGGACAATGTAGCAGGCGCCCGCAAAAAAGCAGAAGAAGGAAAACTCGCTTTTGGTACTATTGATACCTGGCTGGTATGGAAGCTTACCGGGGGAAAAGTACATGCAACCGATATTACCAATGCATCGCGTACGATGCTGTTCAATATTCATACCTGCAAATGGGATGAAGAGCTGCTGCAATTACTGAATGTGCCAGCCTCCATGTTACCCCAGGTGCGTTCATCCAGTGAAGTGTTCGGTACCACCGACGCCCAGATCCTGGCCGCGCAAATTCCTATTGCCGGTATTGCCGGTGATCAGCAGGCGGCGTTGTTCGGACAAATGTGCACAGAGCCCGGCATGGTAAAAAATACGTATGGAACCGGTTGCTTTATGTTAATGAATATTGGCGACAAACCCATTTTGTCAAAGAACAACCTGGTGACCACCATCGCCTGGCAAATCGATGGTAAAGTGCAGTATGCCCTGGAAGGCAGCATCTTTATCGGCGGCGCAGTGGTGCAATGGTTGCGCGATGGCCTCGGTATCATTACCCATTCTTCCGAAGTGGAAGCGCTGGCCAAACAGGTCACTGATAACGGCGGCGTATACCTGGTGCCTGCTTTTGCCGGACTGGGCGCTCCGCACTGGGATCAACATGCCCGCGGTACCATCGTAGGTATTACCAGGGGAACAAGCGCTGCCCATATTGCCCGCGCAGCCCTTGAAAGCATTGCACTGCAAACCATGGATGTATTGACGGCCATGCAGGCTGATGCCGGTTCTCCCATTAAAGAGCTCAGGGTCGACGGTGGCGCCACTGCCAATGACCTGCTGTTACAAATCCAGGCCAATGTCTTACAGGCTACAGTGATCAGACCCCAGATCACCGAAACCACTGCTATCGGCGCTGCTTACCTGGCCGGACTGGCAGTAGGTTACTGGAAGAATATCGACGAGATCAAGAAACAATGGAAGCTCAATAAAAGCTTTTCGCCCGATACCGCGCATGCCAGCCAGTTGATGAAGGGATGGCAAAAAGCGATCAGAGCGGCAAAAGCGTATGCTGAAGAATAATGTGATAATTTAATAATGTGATGATGTGATGATGATGTGATAATTGGAATTGCAATGGTAGTAATAAGCTGTTAAGGTTACGGTTACAACTTCCAGGGCTATACAACTTGAAACCTGTAACCTGCAACCGGTAACGCAAAAAGAGAAATCAACACTTTAAACCTTAGCGGGTTTAATCTAAAAAAGTTTGTGTATGTCACCATTTACCGCCGAGTTTATCGGCACCATGTTTTTGATCCTGTTGGGAACAGGTGTTGTGGCGAACGTAATATTAAAAGGAACTAAAGGAAATGCCGGCGGCTGGATGGTGATCACCACCGGTTGGGCGCTGGCTGTATTTGTAGGCGTGGTGATCGCAGGCCCCTACAGCACCGCACACCTGAATCCTGCCGTGTCAATAGGACTGGCGATCGCCGGAAAATTTGACTGGGCCAATGTGCCCGCCTACGTCCTGGCCCAACTGCTGGGCGCAATGGCAGGCGCTTTCCTGACATGGCTCGTGTATAAGGATCATTTCAACACTACTGCCGATCCCGATACCCAGCTCGCGGTGTTCAGTACCTCGCCGGCTATCCGAAACGTTACATTCAATTTATTAAGTGAGATCATCGGCACCTTCGTACTGATCTTTGTCGTATTCTATTTCACCGATGCCGAGATCAGGAACCCTAAAGCGCCTATTGGCCTGGGTTCACTAGGTGCGTTGCCGGTGGCTTTTCTGGTATGGGCCATTGGTTTGTCATTGGGCGGAACAACCGGTTATGCCATTAACCCCGCACGTGACCTGGGGCCCCGCATCATCCATGCTTTACTGCCCATTAAACAAAAAGGAAGCAGTAACTGGAAATATGCCTGGATCCCGGTGATAGGTCCAACCATCGGGGCCGTTTTAGCCGCTTTGATATACATGCTACTCGAGATTAAAAAATGAAACATATAATGAAACGTATTGTAGTGTTAACGGTGATCGCGGGCTGTGTAGCAGCCTGCAGTGCCTCCAGGAAAATGACCATTCCCGATAACTATCCATCATTTTACAAGGAAGGACATCGGGGTACCCGCGGATTAATGCCCGAGAATACCATTCCGGCTATGAAGAAAGGCGTGGAAGTGGGCGCTAATTGTATTGAGGTGGATGTATATCTTACCAAAGACAAAAAAGTGCTGATCTCGCATGATCCATTCCCAAACATTGCCCATACCGTATTCAACGATGGCAGTGAAATTCCCAAAGCAGATGCCAAAAAGTATGTGTGGTACCAGATGAATTATGAAGACATTAAAAAGTTCGATGTAGGCTCCAAACCTTTTCCTGCCTGGCCGCAGCAACAAAAAATAAAAGTAGGTATGCCGTTGCTGGGCGAACTGATCGATTCGGTAGAAGCGTATGTAACTGCGAATAACCTGCCGAAACCGATCTATAATATTGAACTAAAAACATCCGTCCGGTATGACAGCCTGAAATACAATGCCCCTCCGGCCGAAGTGGTAGACGCCGTACTGGAAGATGTAAAAGGCCGGAACATCGGTAACCGGTTCTATATTCAGTCATTCGATGTGCGCCCCCTGCAGTACGTGCACAAAAAGTATCCGCATATCGTTATTGGCTATTTGACTACCGGCAAGAACCTCGACAGCAATTTCAAGAGCCTGGGATTCTTCCCGCATATTTATAGTCCGGAGTTCAACCTGGTGACCAAAGCCATGGCCGATTACTGTCACAGCAGGAACATGAAGCTGGTTCCCTGGACCGTAAATGATAAAGAGAAAATGAAAAGCCTCATCGCCGATGGTGTTGACGGCATTATTACTGATTATCCGAATTATTTTGCCGAAATCGGTAAATAAGTTGATGAGTTTATAAGTTGACAAGTTAAGAGGTGGGGCAGTTTATAAGACCGCCCCATCTTTTTTATTGTAGGCAACTGAGATGTTAATTCATTCAGTTGCCGGTTACCAGTTACCAGTTGCCGGGAACTGGGAATAATTGACCATTGGCCATTCACCATTGACCATTGACTATTGACCATTAAGTGCACTATATTGCGACAAATTTGTAATATTTTGATTTGTTGTAAATTCATCGGCATGAAAGGTAGCTTTTGCAGGTTGATCAAAAAGATCGTTCCGGTTTTGTGTTTTGTATTGTTCCATTCCACGTCGTTTTCCCAGCGTTTTACTGATCTCGTAAACCCGTACATAGGTACCGCAGGGCATGCCCACGTGTTCCTGGGCGCCAATGTGCCTTTTGGCGCTGTGCAGCTGGGGCCTGATAATGTGTTCCGCGGCTGGGATTGGTGCTCGGGCTACAACTATACCGACAGCATCATCAAAGGATTTTCTCATACGCATTTAAGCGGAACCGGCATGCCCGATCTTGGCGATGTGCTCATTATGCCATTTACCGGTATTATAAAGACCGGCAAGGTTACGCCGGAAGATCCAACAGCCGGTTGTTCTTCCCGTTTCTCGCATAAAAAAGAGAAAGTGAGACCAGGTTATTATGCAGTGACCCTGGACGATTATAATATCAATGTTCAGTTAACAGCCACTGAGCGCGTAGGATTCCATCAATATAAATTCCCCGCCGGCTCAACCGCCCGCATCCTGATCGATCTCAAAGAAGGTATTGGCGATAAAGCAACAGAAACGTATCTCGAGAAAGTAGATGATTCCACCCTCTACGGCTACCGGTATTCAAAAGGCTGGGCGCCGGATCAGCGTTTATATTTTGCCATCCGGTTATCGAAAGCCATGCAGCAGTTTGACATTTATAATAATGACAAACAGCAGGCAGGCAGATCGGCAAAAGGAGACGGCGTGAAGGGATTTATAAGTTTTGATAAAGCGCCTGCTGTAGTATTCCTTAAAGTGGGCATTTCACCGGTGAGTGCTGAGAATGCAATGGCCAATATCAAAGCAGAGATCCCGCACTGGCAGTTCGATAAAGTGGTAAAGGACGCCGACGCCAAATGGAACCAGGAGCTGGGAAAGATCGTTATCCATACCAAAGACGCCACAGCAAAAAGAATATTCTACACGGCGATGTATCATACCATGATCGATCCCGCCGCATTTAATGATGTGAATGGAGAATACCGTGGTCCGGATAAAAATGTGCATAAGGGGTCTTTCCAAAACTATACAATACTTTCCCTCTGGGATACCTACCGTGCGCTGAATCCTTTGTACACCATCACGCAGCCCAACCGGGTGAATGACATGGTCAATACCATGCTGCATATTTACCAGCAGCAGGGAAAATTGCCCATCTGGCATTTGGCAGGTAATGAAACCAACCTCATGCCGGGCATGAGCGGTGTGCAGATCGTTGCAGAAGCCTACCTGAAAGGCTATCGTGGTTTTGATACCGCGCTGGCATTTGAAGCCGTGAAGAATACCTCGCTGCGCGATGAGTTTGGGTTGAATTATGTAAAATCGCTGGAATATATTCCGCATAACAAAGTGCAGGAATCGGTAGCCAAGGCCATGGAGTATTGCATCAGCGATGGCAGCATTGCCCTGATGGCAAAACATATGGGCAGGAATGAAGATGCGGCACTGTTCGCAAAAAGAGCGCTGTACTATCGTCATTACTTCGACAGCACCACTAAATTTTTCCGGGGAAAGAATGAACAGGGCGAATGGAATAAGACCTTTGGTCCGGGCCGTACGAGCCATCCCTGGATCGATGATTACTGTGAAGGCAATGCCTGGCAATACACCTGGCTGGTGCCGCAGGATGTAGAAGGACTGATCCAGTTGCTGGGAGGCGATGAAGCGTTTATCAGGCGGCTGGATACATTCTTCCGGATCAAGATAGAGTTCGATCCCCAATCACCGCCCGATATTTCAGGCATGATCGGTCAGTATGCGCATGGCAATGAACCCGGACACCATACTACTTACCTGTACACATACGCTGGTGACCCGGGAAAAACGGCTGAGAAAGTACGTTATATCTTAAAAGAACAATACCTTGACAGTACCGACGGCATCAGTGGTAATGAAGACTGCGGACAGATGTCGGCCTGGTATATTTTTTCTTCCCTGGGATTTTATCCCGTATTTCCTGCTAGCGGCGCCTATGTATTGGGCAGTCCGCTCTTCGATAAAGCGACCCTACAATTACCAGGTGGAAAGAAGTTCACCGTGGAAACGGTGGGCAATAGTGAAAAGAATATTTACATCCAAAGCGTAAGCCTGAACGGAAAGCCCTGGCCAAAAACATATATTTTTCATAAGGATATTATGAATGGCGGAACCCTGCGGGTGGTGATGGGCAATAAACCAAATGCAAAATTCGGTAAGCCGGCTGTTAACAGGCCGAAGTCGATGTACTAAGTGAGAGCCGCACCGTTATGGTTTGGAAAAGATGATCACTTTCGCCTAAGTCGGTGAAGGGCAGACAGATACACTTCTGAACCGGTTAAATTTGGTAGTCTACCCCTCATGCAGGAAATTGCAGCCCGGTTTATTATTCCGGCAGCAGCCGCTGCACCGGAAGGGGACTCACCTGGGATATCATGGTATTCCGTTAACTAAAATCATTATGAGCATTCTTTCAAAATTTTCATTGGCAGGCAAAACCGCACTGGTTACAGGCTGCAAAAGAGGCATCGGTAAATCAATTGCCGTTGCACTGGCCGAAGCAGGCGCAGACATTATTGGCGTATCCGCCAGCCTCGAATTAACAGGCAGTAAAGTTCAGCAGGAAGTGGAAGCTACCGGCCGTTCTTTCAAAGCGTATCAGGCCGACTTCAACGATCGCAAAGCCATTTATACTTTTATCGACAAGGTAAAAGGCGAATGCGCTCCCGTTGATATCTTATTCTGTAATGCCGGTACCATTATGCGTAAACCCGCCGCCGAGCATCCGGATGAATACTGGGATGAAGTGATCAATGTCAACCTCAATGCCCAGTTCATATTGAGCCGCGAATTTGGCAGGGATATGATCCAGCGGGGAAGTGGTAAGATCATTTTCACGGCCTCCTTATTGAGTTTCCAGGGTGGTATCACTGTTCCCGGTTATGCGGCCAGCAAAGGCGCCATCGCCCGGCTGACCATGGCCCTCTCGAACGAATGGGCTGCCAAAGGCGTACAGGTGAATGCTATTGCGCCCGGTTATATTTCAACCGACAATACCGAAGCATTGCGCAACGATCCTGAGCGTGCCAAATCTATCCTGGCGCGGATTCCCGCCGGCCGTTGGGGCGAAGGGGATGATATGAAAGGCGCTGCCGTATACCTCGCATCGCCGGCCTCTGATTACGTTACCGGAACCATTATTACCGTTGACGGCGGCTGGATGGGCAGATAGCATAATTAGCTAGTTGGCTAATTAGCTAATGTGCTAATGGGCTAATGTCATAATGGAATACGGGGTTTAATGATAACGATAAAATTATTGATATGGATAATAGACTAGCAATAAGTCCGAACGAAGCAAAGCAAATGGATACCGCTGCTTTGCGTAAGGCTTTCCTGATAGACAAATTATTTGAAGCAGACCAGGCGCATTTTACGCTTTCGCATTACGACCGCTATATTGCCGGTGGTGTTATGCCCGTTACTAAAGCGGTAGCGCTGCCCAACCCTGAGAAACTGAAAGCGCAGTATTTTCTGGAAAGAAGAGAGATGGGCATCATTAACGTAGGTGGTAAAGGAACCATAACCGCCGACGGACAAACCTATGAACTGGATTATAAAGAAGCATTATACATTGGCAAGGGAACACAAAATGTGCAGTTCACATCTGCAGACAGCAGCAAACCTGCCAAATTCTATATCAATGCAGCGCCGGCGCATCATACCTATCCCACCAAAAAGATCTCAAAGGCAAATGCCGAAGTGGTGGAACTGGGCAGTCCGGCTACGGCCAATCACCGGGTGATCAACAAACTGATCGTAAGCAGTGTACTGGAAGTTTGCCAGCTGCAAATGGGTATGACCGAGTTGAAAAGCGGCAGTGTATGGAACACCATGCCGGCCCATACCCACGATCGCCGGATGGAAGTGTATTTCTATTTTGAAGTGCCCCAGGGCCAGAGCGTTTGTCATTTCATGGGCGAACCACAGGAAACCCGTCATATCTGGATGCAGAATGAGCAGGCGGTGATCTCTCCTAACTGGAGCATACACTCCGGCGCGGGTACATCCAACTATACCTTTATCTGGGGTATGGCTGGTGAGAACCTCGACTATGGCGATATGGATCATTGCGCGATTACAGAACTTCGCTAGTATATAAGGTGTGTCACTCCTTCAAAGTGCGGCACACCTGTTGTAATGTGCCACTCCGGCCGCCGGGGTGGCACATTTATTTGGTGTATGTCATACATTTTTCGTTCTTATTGAGGCGATTGTAAAAAGATTTTTTAAATGTGGTGAATACATTTAAATTTAATGAACGCAAAACGCGAAATGCAAAACGCGAAATGCAAAACGCTTAACGAAACAAGCGTTAAGCCTTTAGCATTCAGCGTTAAGCCTTAAGTGTTCAGCGTAAAAGATTGACTGCCATTAATGACCACAACTGCTATTCATACCGACAACCTTTGTTGGCAACGCCTGCTGCAGGGTGATAAAGAAGCTTTATACGAGCTGTACACCAGGTATTATCACACGCTATTCTTTATTGGTCTTAAAAATATTCACGACAGCGATCTCGTAAAAGACGTGATACAACAGCAATTCCTGTATCTCTGGGAAAAACGGCATACCCTGATGGAAGCCAAAAACGTTCGCAGTTACCTCATCATTTCATTCTTGAGGCGGCTTACGGGTGATTGGCTGAAAGCCCGACGCACCGTTAACCTGGAAGTGGCCTGGAGCAAAAAAGAAGAAGAAGGGTTTGAAACTTCCTGGGAGGAAACGCTTATTATAAAAGATGATAATGAGACCATCAGCAGGAACCTGATGGCCATCATCAATGCATTGCCGGCCCGGCAACGCGAGCTCATCCTGCTCAAATTCTACGAAGGCCTGAGTTACGAAGCCATTACCCAAAAAACAGGATTAACCCACCGCACGGTATATAACAAGATCCACGAAGCGCTGTATACAATAAGACACAAAATGATTCAACCGGCTGTTGTTTCTGGTATTCAATCACTTGTTCTGCTTGGCATGGCTTCCGCTTTTCATTTCTGAAAAATTATTGTAAAAAAGACGGGTAAAAGACGAACATCCGCCACTCTGCTTATAAAAGAGCGGAAATGCAACATCAGTACCGGACGGTTGACGATCTGTTAAAGGATGAATCCTTCATCAATTATTGCCTGCGGAATAATGAGCAGGATGTTCATTACTGGGAAAGTTATATAGCAGGCAATCCGGCTAAAAAAGCGCTGGTAGAAGAAGCAGTGCATGAATACCGCATGCTGTTTTCGGCGCTGGCCCAGGCAGATCTGGAGGAGCAGCTGGCAGGCCTGAAACAAAAATTAACCGGGAAGGAAGAAGCGCAGGTCATTGAACTGAGCCGCACCGGTTTCTCTCACCACCGGTTATACCGTCGATTCAGTGCTGTGGCCGTTGCTGCCCTGGCTGTGATCGCTGTGGGGCTTTACCTGTTGTGGAAAACACAACGTGCAGCTACACCCCAGACAGAGAAAGTACACTATGTATGCAAACCTGGTGAGCGTAAAAGTTTTCAATTTCCCGACGGCACCCAGGTGATCCTCAATGCAGGCAGTGAAATATACCTGAATGATTTATACGCAAAAAATACCCGCGAAGTATACCTGAAAGGGGAAGCTTTCTTTGAAGTGCAGCACAATGCAGCCGTGCCCTTTATTGTGCACACACCCACTATGGATGTAAAAGCGCTGGGTACTGCTTTCAATGTTAAATCATATAACGACGAACACAGGACGGAGGCCGTACTGGTGCGGGGACTGGTGGAAGTGACCCTGAAAAAAGATAATAACCGGAAACTGTTGTTACATCCGGATGAGAAAGTGTTGTGGACGGAGCCTGCAGCAGATGGTAAGACCACCGGTACAGCTACTACAAGCAGCAGCCTGGAGCAGGCGGTCATAAAACCGGCGAGAAAATCAGACAATGGCGAGCTGAAAGAATTGGCCTGGGTGCAGAACAGCCTTGCCTTTGAAGACGAAGCATTCGAAGAAATAACCTGGCAGTTGAACCGCTGGTACAATGTGAACATCCGGTTTGAATCGAACGATATAAAACAATACCATTTTACCGCCACCTTTAAAAAGGAGAAAATTGAACAGGTGCTGGATATCCTTAAAGCATCCAGGAAGTTCAATTACCGGTTCGAGGGTGAACGGAATATTGTGATCTATAGATGACGAAGTCTGAGGTACGAAGCATGAAGTACGAAGTAGGAAGTTAGAGGTTAAATCAGTTATGGTAATTGCCTCAATTGGTGCCGGATATCAATGTAGCCTATGTCTTAAATAAATAGGGGAATGCGGCAACATTCCCCTGCTTAAAGCCGAAACAGGTTAACGTGATAGCATTGGCCTGTTTCCATTATTCATCTTTAAACTTTCTAAAGGTATGAAAAAAAATCATCCGCCAGCGGTGGATACCTTTCTTTACACGGCATTGGCCAGAGTTGTAAGGATTATGAAACTAACGACTGCTTTACTGATCATTGGTTGCCTGCATGTATCGGCCAAAGGACTTTCACAGGAAGAGAAAGTTACCTTAACGCTGACGAATGCATCGATCCCGCAATTGTTTAAGAGCATTGAAAAATTAACCGGGTACCGGTTCGCCTACAGCAACGATATTCTGCCGCGTGATTTCCTGGTGACCATTTCAGTAAAAGAAACACCTGTTTCTTCCGTGTTAAGAACAGCGCTGTTGGAAACAGGGCTGAAATTTAAGCTGATCGATAATGAAGTGATCATCATCTCAAAAGATCTCAATGGAGCCGCGGCCATCACCATCAGCGGCACGGTCACTAATGAAGCAGGCACGCCACTGCCCGGCGTTTCTGTATATGTAAAAGGGTTGGCTTCCGTTGGTACCGTTACAAATGAAAAAGGCTTTTTTAAGCTGGACGTGCCGCAGGAAGCATCCGTCCTGGTTTTTTCCTCTATCGATATGCAAACCACGGAACTGCCCATCAGCGGCAGTTCGGAGATCAATGTGGTAATGAAAAGAAATATAACCGAGCAGGAAGAAGTGGTGATCATTGGTTATGGAACGCAACGCAAAAAAGACCTTACCGGTTCTATCAGTACGGTGGATCCGAAAGTGTTGAACAAGATCGCCAGCAATGATGTGCTGAAAGCCATGCAGGGACAGGTAGCAGGTGTAAGCGTTACCAGCGGCGGACAACCGGGTGCTGCACCTGCCATCAAGATCCGTGGTATCGGAAATTTCTCCAACAACAATCCATTGTACATCATCGACGGTGTGCAGGCCCCTGTGAATGACCTGGTGATCGCTGATGTAGAGACCATACAGGTGTTGAAAGATGGCTCGGCTGCTGCTATCTATGGTTCCCGCGCTGCCAACGGGGTCATTATCATCACTACGAAACGCGGCAAAAGCGGCAAATTCAAACTCGATTATAATGGCTATTATGGCGTACAGAATATTGTAAAAAGATATGACGTGGCCAACACGCAGCAATATCAGCAACTGGTAAACGAAGCCAGCGCCAATGCCGATCCGGTACAGTTGGTAAAACCTGCCAACGATCCCGGCTCGAGCCTGTATGTAAAAGACATCAATACCGATTGGCAGGAAGAAGCGTTTAAGACCGGTAACATCCAGGAACATACCGTAGGTATTTCCGGTGGAACCGATGCAGCCAAATATTATGTATCCATCAATTATTTCGATCATACCGGTACAGTAGCCGGCAAAGGACCAGCTTACAACCGCTATTCATTTCGTATCAATACCGATTTTAAACAGGGGCGCTTCCGGTTTGGCGAGTCGTTCAGTTATGCAAAGATCAATCAGCGCTTCATGACCTTTTTGCATGACGGTAATATCCTGGGTTATATTGTAAATGCCATACCCACCTTACCAGTGTATGATTCAACGACCCGCGATGGTTTCAGCAGTGCCAGTCAAACCATCCATGGTTCATACACGGCCAATGCCATCGGTTTCAACAATGTGCTCGATAGTAGAACGGAGCGGTTCCGATTCATTGGAAATGCATATGGTGAGTATGAGATCATTAAGGGACTAAAATATAAATTAAGCCTCGGTTATGAAAGAACTGACTGGCGCGATTTCTATTTTGTGCCGGTACATGACCTGGGCTGGTTTTATGTAAATAATATTGCCAAGCTGAATGACTGGCGTGGCTCCGGCAATACAGGTACCATTGAGAATACGCTGACATACGACAAAGTGGTTGGCCGGCATTCTCTGAATGCGCTGGTGGGGCAATCGACACTCGAAAGCAATCTGTCGCGCAGTTTTGCCCATGCAGAAGGATTTACCCAACCGTATTTACCGGTATTAAGCAATGGTACCTCTGGCATCACCGCTACGGGAGATCTGTTTAAAAGCCGGCTTTCTTCTTATTTCGGCCGGGTGAATTATATTTATGACGACCGGTATTTGTTAACAGCTACTATCCGCCGTGATGGTTCATCGAGATTTGCACCGCAAAACCGCTGGGGAAATTTTCCATCGCTGGCATTGGGATGGAAACTGCACAATGAACAATGGTTTCAAAAGCTGTTACCTGCTTATGTAAATCAGCTGAAGTTGCGCGCCTCTTATGGTGAACTGGGTAACCAGGAGATCGGCGATTATCAATACCAGGCCTTTATTAACTCTTATGCGCATGCGGTCTTTGGCAATCAGCTGGCACTCGGTGCTACCCAAACCACTTTTGCGGTGCCCGATATAAAATGGGAAACAATGATCAGCCGGAATATCGGTATCGATGTAGAGCTCTTTAAAAAACTGACGTTCTCCGCTGAATATTTTCATAACACGGGTAAAGACATTTTATTGCGCGTGCAGATCCCCGGTTCAACAGGCGTGTATCCCGGCGAATCACCGGTGGTGAACGGCGCATCTATCCAAAACTCCGGCTTTGAGTTCCAGTTAGGTTATGCTGATAAAAAAGGCAGTTTCTCCTATAATATCAACGCCAATGTTTCCACCCTGCGCAATGAAGTATTGTCATTGGGATATGGTGACAATCCGATTTATGGGTATGGCAATTTGACCAAAACAGAAGTTGGCCGCGAAGTAGGGGAGTTGTATGGCTGGGTGATCGATGGCATTTTCCAGAACCAGGCAGAAATAGATGCGCTTAATGCAAAGAGCCCTATTAAACGGTACCAGGAAGAATTGACCCGTCCGGGCGACTACCGCTTTAGAGACCTCAATGGCCGCGATGCGAATGGAAAACTTACCGGTGCACCTGATGGAAAGATCGACGATGATGACCGCACTTACCTGGGCAGTGCCATTCCCGATCTGTATTATGGTTTAAACGCTTCCGTTTCTTATAAACAGTTCGATCTGTCGGTAGTGGCTTCAGGTGTGTCAGGAAACAAGATCTTTAACAGCATTCGCGCCGGTATTGAAAGCGGAGCAGGTTGGGATAATTATGGTACGAAGCTGCTCAACCGCTGGACGCCCACCAACACGAATACCGATGTGCCCCGCGTGGTGATGTTCGACCCTAATAAGAACGCGCGTAATTCGGCCCGTTGGCTCGAGAATGGCAGCTTCTTCCGCATTACTACTTTACAGGTGGGTTATACCTTGCCGCAACAGATCCTGCAAAGAGCACACCTGTCAAATCTCAGAATATACATCACCGCACAGAACCTGGTCACATTTACAAAATACACGGGTTTTGATCCAGACTTTGCCAATAACAATGGCTTGTTCGACCGGGCAATAGACAATGGATCGTATCCCAACCGCCCATTTACGGCCAATGAAGCAGGTGGATTGCCGAATCCCCGCTCCTTTCTGTTCGGATTGCAACTCGGATTATAAGCCTCAAGGGAGTAACAACAAAACTGTAAACAATGAACATTAAACGAATCATATTAACTGCTGCCATTGCTGTTTCGGGTATTTCCTGTGGAAAAGATTATCTGGATCTTACCAATCCCAATCAGCAGACAACCGCTACCTTCTGGAAAAATGAGAACGATGCGGTAATGGCGGTAAATGCCGTTTACCAATCATTATACTATGACGGTACTTTTATGCGCTTTGCCCAATGCGCCCTCGATCTGCGTGGAGATGATATGATGAGCCCAAGCCCCTGGGATGTATTATCAAATACCGGCTCTTTTAAATTGTTCAATAATTCCATCATGCAGCAATGGTTATGGATCGCTTTTTATGGGGGTGTCACCCGTGCCAATTTCGTGCTGGATAACATCGACAAAGTTCCTTTCAGAGATCAGAACCTCTATAACCGCCTGAAAGGCGAAGCGCTGTTCCTGCGCGGCCTCAATTATTATTACCTGGTCACCTTTTTCAATAATATTCCGCTGGTGACCAAGTTCTATGAAAATTCATCGGAATACTTTCCGGGGCAGGTATCCCCGGAGGATGTATGGAACCAGGTATACCAGGATTTTGACGAAGCATCCAAACTGTTACCGGTTTCATATACGGGCGCCGATCTGGGGAGAGCCACCAGGGGTGCCGCACTGGCTTTTCTGGGGAAGAGTTATTTATTCAATAAACAATACGACCTCGCTGCTGCGAAATTTAAAGCAGTCATGGATCTGGGTGTTTATGATCTTATGGCCAACTACGGCGATAATTTTACCGAAGCTTTTGAGAACAACAAGGAATCCGTTTTTGAGATCCAATTCAGCCGCGAGGTAGGCGGCACTACATTAGGTTGGATCAGTTCACCAGGCTCTGACTGGAGCAAAACAACTGCCCGTGCCATTACCTTTGCCCCGGCGCCTTTTGGCTGGAATGACGCCGCTCCCACCCAATGGATCGTGGATGAATTCAAAAAAGAAAAGACAATAAGTGGTGAAGACGATCCGCGCCTGCGCGCCACCATTTATTACAATTATCCTGGTTGTAATTTATACGGACAATCCTTTCAAACCGTATATGCTGCTGACCTCAATAAGCTGGGTGTAAAGAAATATGGCAATGGCGATAAGAATATACCCGACGAGAAAGACTGGCGTTCGGGGATCAATGAACGGTTGATGCGTTATTCCGATGTGCTGATGATGTATGCCGAATGCCAGAATGAGCTCGACAACCGGGTCGAGTGCGCCAAACAAATTCAACGCGTACGCAACCGCGCCAACCTGCCCAATCGGGAAGGGGAATTCGCAGCTTTGTCAAAAGAGCTGATGCGTGAACGCATTGCCCATGAGCGGGCGCTGGAATTTGCCCTTGAAGGACACCGTTTTGATGACATTCGCCGCTGGGGCTGGTTACAGAACCCTACCAAACTAGCCGAGCTAAAATCCCATGATCCCGAGTTCAACAGTTATGTAAGCGGCCGCGAGTTCTTCTCCATTCCACAGGCAGAAATGGATGTGAACAAGAACCTGAAACAGAATGCCGGATATTAAAATAAAGAACCAAGAACCAAATACCAGGAACCAAAAACAAATCACAAGAACAAGCACCAGGAAGCAAAACAAATTCCAGGAACCAAATCACAAGAACCCAAAAATAAATGCAAAAGCCCAATCCTACGAACTATGTCAATTTGAGATTTTCTTTGGTCTTGATTTTTGAGATTTGAGATTTCTTTGGTTCTTGCGATTTGTGATTTGAAATTTCTTTGGTTCTTGCGATTTGTGATTTCAGATTTCTTTGGTTCTTGTGATTTGTAATTTGAGATTTCTTTGGTTCTTCCGATTTGTAATTTGAGGTTTCTTTGGTTCTTGAGATTTGTGATTTGAGATTTTTTCTTTGGTTCTTGCAATTTGTAATTTGAGATTTCTTTATGTACAGATATTACATACGATGGCTGTTTGCGGTAGTACTGATCGGTGTCGCTGGTTGTCAGAAAAAGAAAGAGGATACGCCAGCAGAACCAACGGCGCCGCCGCCAGGGCCAGCTTTTGATATAAATTCGATTTCAGATACCTACGCAGCCATAGCGCCCTTTACCTACTATGCCCAGTGGGGGCCTTATAATGTACATGATCCATCTATCCTGAAAAACGGTGACTATTATTTTTGTTACAGTACCGATGCTGCCTATGGTACTACCGTGAAACCGGGTATCCAGGTAAGAAGATCAAAGGATCTCATCCAATGGCAATTCGTCGGCTGGGCTTTTAATGGGTTGCCCGCCATGGGATCGAATTATATCACCCAGGCCGGTGGTACGCCGTTCCAGTCGTTATGGGCGCCGTACATTATGAAGGTGAACAACCAGTACCGCCTGTATTACTCATTGTCATCACCCACGTTGCGGTTAAGTGTGATCGGACTGGCCACAGCCACGGCACCGGAAGGTCCGTGGACGGAGCAGGGACTGGTGGTCACTTCCAGGAATGATTTCCCGGTGGTGCAAACCAATGCCATCGATCCAACGGTAGTGGTTACCCCAAATGGCGAGCATTGGATGTATTATGGCTCGGCCTTTGATGGCATTTATGTGCTGAAGCTGAACGCAGCCACCGGTCTGGCGGCCACCAATGGTGATAAGGGAAAACGGATCGCTCAACGTGGTTTTACCGGCGGTGTAGTTAACGGAAATATCGAAGGGCCGGAGGTCATTTATAACAGTACATTAGACAAATATTATTTGTTTATTGCCTACGACTGGCTGGAAACAAAATACAACGTACGCGTGGGACGATCGGCTTCACCACAGGGACCCTTCCTTGATTTCAATGGAAAGGATATGAATAATGAAGAGGATAATATTCCCATGATCCTGGCGCCATACCAGTTCCAGGGCCATGGAGGCTGGCAGGGCGTTTCCCATTGTTCGGTTTTTGAGAATAGCGGTCAGTATTACATGGCACACCAGGGCAGGCCAGCTGTTGACAAATACTTTATGGACCTGCATGTGCGCAAGATCTTTTGGACAACGGACGGCTGGCCGGTGGTTTCTCCAGAGCGTTATGCCAATACTACCCAGGGCTCCATTACGCAGGCAGACTTAGTGGGCGAATGGGAGCAGATCGTGCTGGGCTACAAAGTGGTTCCCGGCTATTCAGCAGAACAGGTGGATGCCAATCTGCAGGTGGCTGCCACCATTAGCCTGAATGCAGACGGAAAGATCAACGGAGCTGCTGCCAATTCCTGGACCTATGCAGCACCCTGGCTGCAATTAAAATGGAACAACGGAACTTACACCGATAACGTGTATGTTTCCCGGGAACGTGATTGGGAGAATAAGAAAAGTGCTACATTGGTGTTTACCGGCCTTAATAACGCGGGTACCGCGGTTTGGGGAAAAAAGAAATAGTTAATAACCAAGAATTAAATAGAATGATAAAACGATCAATGCTTGTATTATTGACAATTGCAGTGCTAAACATGTGCGCCTTTTCGCAACAAAACCATACCCTGGTGGTGAAAGCTGCACAACCAACGGCCACCATTCAGCCAACCATGTGGGGCGTATTTTTCGAAGATATCAACCTGGGCGCTGATGGTGGTATTTACGCAGAACTGGTGAAGAACCGGTCATTTGAGTTCTTTAAACCATTAATGGGCTGGACGGTGAACCGCAAAAAACTGGTGGAAGGCGAATTGCTGGTCATCAACCGCACCGATGAAAATACCCGTAATCCCCGCTTCCTGCGCGTTACCCTGAATAATGCCGGCAAAGGCGATCTGGGCCTTACCAATGAAGGTTTCCGCGGCATGGGTATTAAAAAAGGCGTACGGTATGATTTTTCTGTCATGTACCGTCAGCCTAAGGCACAAACGAAGCTGCATATAGAACTTATAGATACCTTAAAACAGGTTATTGGCGACACGGTGTTGTCGTTGACCGAAGCAGGCGACAACTGGCATAAAGCAGCCGTAAGTTTCCATGCGAATGAAACCGTACTGAAAGGCAAAATGAACATCTGGTTCGAAGGCAATGGTACGATAGACCTGGATATGATCTCCCTGTTTCCCGGTGACACCTGGAAGAACCGCCCGGGCGGCATGCGCGCCGATATGATCCAATTACTGGCAGATATGAAACCCGGCTTTATTCGTTTTCCCGGTGGTTGTATCGTGGAAGGTTTCGATCTTTCCAACCGGTACCGCTGGAAGAATACCATTGGTCCCATAGAAGAAAGGCAGTTGATGATCAACCGCTGGAATATTGAATTCCCCCACCGGTCAACGCCCGATTACTTTCAAACCTTTGGTCTTGGTTTCTTCGAGTACTTTCAATTGGCAGAAGACATTGGTGCAGAACCGCTGCCCATCCTGAACTGCGGCATGGCCTGCCAGTTCAATTCAGCAGAAGTAGTTCCCATGCAGGCGCTTGATCCTTATATCCAGGATGCGCTCGATCTTATTGAATTTGCCAACGGTGATGTGAACACTAAATGGGGCAAGGTAAGGGCCGACATGGGTCATCCTGCTCCGTTCAGGCTGAAGATGATGGGCATAGGCAATGAGAACTGGGGACCGCAATATATTGAGCGATTGAAAGCATTCCAGGCAGCCATTAAGGCAAAATATCCTGACATGAAGCTGATCTGCAGCTCAGGCACCGATCCCAATGGCGAGCGGTTCGATTACCTGAATGGCGAGCTGCGTAAAATGAATGCCGATTTCATAGATGAGCACTATTACCGCAAGCCGGAGTTCTTCCTGCAGAATGCGAGAAGGTACGATAATTATCCGCGTACCGGCTCCAAAATATTCGGTGGCGAATATGCATCGCATGTTGACAAAACAGTTGGCAACAACCGGAATACCTGGCTGGCTGCGCTTTCGGAAGCCGCTTTTATGACCGGCCTCGAACGCAACGCCGATGTAGTGCAAATGGCATCCTATGCACCCCTGTTTGCCCATGTGGACGGCTGGCAATGGGCGCCCGATCTCATTTGGGTGAACAACCTGCAATCGTATGGAACGCCTGATTACCATGTACAAAAACTGTTCTCCCTGAACAAAGGTTCCAAAGTAGTACCCATTACCCTGAACAATGATGTAGTTGCCGGGCAGGACAGTCTCTATGCTTCGGCCTGTATCGATACGGCTACCAAAGAACTGATCATTAAAGTGGTAAATGCCTCTGACAAACCACAGATCAACACCCTGCAGGTGGATGGCGTTAAAAAGATCGCCGCCAAAGGGAAACTGATCGTGATGCAGTCCGAGCTCACCGCTTTGAATTCATTCGACAATCCAACCAATGTAGCACCTGTTGAATCCACCATTAATACAAAAGCTAAAAAAATAGTATTGAACAGTTCACCGTATTCATTCAGTGTGCTGCGGGTAAAGTTGGAATGACATTTTAATAACCATTCATAACTACAGACATTACATCACCTGATACCGAATGAAAAATATTATTAGGTTCGTCTTAATGGCATTCCCGGCCATTGTGATGGCACAAACAAACCGCATCCAGGCACATGATCCCGTTATGATAAAACAGGACAGTATGTATTACCTGTTTTGCACCGGTATGGGCATCAGCATGTGGTCGTCTGTTAACCGGGTTGACTGGAAAAAAGAGCAACCTGTATTTGCCGGCATTTCCAATTGGGTATTACAGGAGCTTCCAACGTTTAAAGGCCATACCTGGGCGCCAGATATCAGTTATTATAACGGTTTGTATTACCTGTATTATTCTGTTTCTGCTTTTGGTAAGAACACCTCCTGCATAGGTGTAGCTACCAATAAGACCCTGCATCCTTCTTCGCGGGATTACCATTGGCAGGATCATGGTAAACTGATCCAATCGGTTCCTAACCGGGATGACTGGAATGCGATTGATCCGAATCTTTTTATTGATGAGAACAACACGCCCTGGTTAACCTTTGGCTCTTTCTGGAATGGCATCAAGCTGGTGAAACTGGATAGTGACCTGGTATCGCTGGCAAAACCGGAAGAGTGGTACAACCTCGCCAGCCGCAAAAGAGATGCAACACTGCCCGACAGTTTGCCTGGTAATTCCGCCATTGAAGCGCCCTTTCTCTTTAAGAAAGGAAAATATTATTACCTGTTTGTATCAACCGATTTTTGCTGCCGCGGCTTGAAGAGTAATTATAAAGTAATGGTTGGCAGAAGCGAAAAGCTGGCTGGCCCTTACGTAGATAAGCAGCATATTCCCATGATGCAGGGTGGAGGTTCCCTCGTGATAGCCGGTGATAGCACCAACTGGGCGGCGGTAGGACATAATTCGGTATACAGCTTTGATGGTAAGGATTATATCGTGTGCCATGGCTATGATGCGAAGGACAATGGGAAACCAAAGCTCATCATTAGGGAACTGCGTTGGGATAGCGCCGGATGGCCGCTAGTTGAATAGATTTTCGATTTCGGGATTTTGAGATTTCGAGATTTCTTATTTCGGGATTTGGGGATTTTGAGATTTCGGGATCTTGAGATTTCGGGATTTCGAGATTTATCAGGTGGTTTAAATTTTGAACAAATCACAAAACCTGCCTGCCGGCAGGCAGGTCTCGAAATCTCGAAATCAGAAATGGTTTTACTTAGCGGCGCCCGGCAACGTTTTATGCGATTGCACAAATAACCCAGACGCAGCTACCAGCGAATTCACATACACTTCAACATTCAGGTAGCCGGGATTCGTGGTACTATAAGCGGTAGCGTCCGCTTTATTGTTCTTGTTCAGTCCATGCGCGGTTTCCCAGTTGTCCGGCATGCCATCGGCATCTGAATCCAGCGGAGCGGTTCCTCCATTTACCCGGCCGATGCCGCCATTGATCAATGGCAGATCGGTTTCGCGGTAAACATACCGGCCCTGTGTACCACGTGAATTTACTTCTGCAACGATCAGTGAATCTACCTGGTCGCGGCGCGGATAAGTGGCGCCTGCATTGTTGATGATGTATGTATATGCCTGGGCGGCGGTCATGGAAGGATTGGCTGCCGGATAGGCGTACCGTGTGCTTTTAAAGTTGGCGGCGTCGAGCCCCGGGTAGCCGCTGCTGTTATAAGGAACCAGTGTACCGTCGAGCGTGCCATTTTTGTTATTGTCAAAATAATTTCCCGAACCGAATAAATGGAAGGTGCCAGTGCCTCTTGAAAATGGAGTAGCAGCGGAAGGAGGCGTTAGCGGTCCGCCTACAAAATAGTTATTGATGATGTTCACCTCCGATACCCCGGATGATCCGCCCATGATATAGGCATCGCCTTCCCAGCCATAATTCATTTGATCGCCGAGCCGGTTGCCATTGCCCCAGTTATATACCACATTATTTACGAATTCATTCTTGCCTTTTACTTTAGGATTGCGGGTCTTGTTGCTGATGTAAAGATCTTTTATCAGGCTTACCCTGCCGCCATCGGGCGTTTGAATAAGACCGCCGCAGGAATGGTTCTCGCGGTGCAGGCCCTGGCCCAGGATGGAGTTCTGAATAGTAATGTTGTCGGGCGAGGTGTTTTTGCTGTCCCAGTTAATAGAGAACACTTCGTCCATACCCCAGGTGAACGACATATGATCGAAGATCATATTGGCGCCATTGGCAATGCCCGATGCATCTTTACCTGAATTATTGGTAGCGCCTAACCGGATGCGCAGGTACCGGCAGATCGTGTTGTTGCTATTGGTAAAGGTTACCCGCTTGCCAAACAACACAATGCCGTCACCGGGAGCCGTTTGCCCGGCAATAGTGGTATTGGAAGCTACAACAACATCAGTAGATAACCGGATTATGCCGCCTACCGCAAATACCACCACGCGGCCGGATACGCTAACGGCATCGCGGAACGAACCCGCGCCGGCATCATTGAGATTGGTAACCACATATACCTGCGGGCTTGAAACGCCTCGGGCGCCGGATGCAAAGCGGCCGAAACCTTCAGCGCCGGGGAAAGCAAGTGTTTGAGCATTTGGCTCATAAGCGGATAGTATAAGTAATAGCAGGGAAATTGTACACGAATGGCCTCGTGTAATGGCAGCAATTGTTTTTTTCATATAACAGGTTTAATTGATAACATTGGTCGTCAGGGCCCGGATCGTAGCATAGGCATAAGATAATAAAAAAACGGGTACGGATGCTGAAACTGACTAAAAACACTAACGGCTGAATGCGAAGGCCGAATGCCTGGTCGTATGCTGCATTTCATTATCTCATTATCACATTATCAAATTATCAAATTATCACATTGTTCTTATTGCCATTTGAATGGTAAGAACCAATTGTCCTTATCCGACAAACGGCCACGGATAACTGCAGCGAGTCCAAGATTGCCGGCCTTTTCAAATTTGGCTGCTATTTTATTTGCCAGGTAACCGGGATCGTTTTTTCGCAGGGCCACCCGAACCAGGTCGGGCCAGCGATTGCCTTCATAAGCCAGTTCCAGTGCATTTTCATCGATGATCATATCTTCTATGAACTGCTGAAAACCCAGACTATCTGAATATGGTTTTATAAAGCCATTGGCGCTCATGTCAAAATACCTGGCCGAATCAACCTTCACCGAACGCAGGGCTGCACGTCCCCTGATGCCCTGGTTGCGATACCAGTTGTTACGATAGGCGGGTGCATCTCCTTCACGGGCATCGAAATCATACGGATAGGGAAGAAACGTTTGTTGCCATTTGGTTACATCCCTTGTTCTGGCGGCGCCGGGTAAAGTATCATAGGTTTCTTTGATGCCGCGGTTTACCAATGCGTATGCTACTTTCATTTTACCGGCCCTGTTGGCGGCTTCTGCATAATGTAAATGCAGGGTGGCGGCACGGGTCAGGAACCATTTCCCGGTTTTGTTGAACAGGTTTACCGGTAAATTATCAGAGCCAAGGTAGTTATACAGGTATTTCATGATCACCGGCTGACCGTTTATCGTTCTGTAGGTAAAAACACTTCTTGAGTCGAATGGGAAATTATCTCTCAGTACCGCTGCGGCGGTATTCGTTCCGGAAGCATAGGTGAACACCTGCGTTTGTGAATTCCAATTTTCAATGGCTGCCTGTGAAGGTTTTACCAGGTAACTGCCGCCGCTGGGTGAGAAAAGATCGATCAGCGGATTTTGGGGTTCAAAATTCTTATCGAAGGGTAATACCCAGATCCACTCATAGTTGAACTCATTGTCCTGCCCGCGCTCAAACAGATAACGCCAGCCTGGCGTATACACCAGGGAGCTGAAGTCCTGGGCCCTTGAATAACTTATGGAAGAATTGGCGAAGCTGGAAATACGGTATTGGTTATAAAATGTTTCACCCAAACCAGAAGGACCGTTGATCTCCATTACTCTTTTATACCGGTCTGCTGCTTTATCATATTGTCCATCCCACAGGTACAGATCGCCCAGCAAAATATTCTTGTTGATGAAGAAACGGGAAGTACTATAACCGTCAACAGTGGTGAGTAAGGTAGTACCTGTTGGGTAATCTTCGGTAAAAGGCAAACGCTCGGTAAAGGAAACCAGAGAGTCGATCAGCGCCTCCAGTTTTACCATGGGAAATTTAGAGATGTCATGCAGGTCCGATGCCTGTTCCAATGGTGAAGTGATATAGGGGATCTCACCAAAATGAATGCCCAGCTGCAGATATACCCATGAGCGGATAGCGGCTACATCGGAATATCGCTGGTTGTATTCAATTTCTTTCAGTTTGTTTTCCCGGATCATGATATCGAAATTTGCCAGCACATCGTTACAGTTCACAATAACATCGTAAAACGGGCGGGGGTCTGCATACGGATTGCCTGCTTTAACCGAATGGGTATTCAATTGCTGCAGGTTTTCATCTGCATTCAGGGTAACATCCATGAGGTCGCCTCTTAACTCATTCAGCAGGATATAAGGTTTTGCCAGTTGCATCAGCTTGCCATATATGCCAATGACGGCAGCATCGGCATCAAATACATTACGGTACATCTGTGTTTTATCAACCGCATTCTCCGGTTCTACATCAAAGATCTTTTTGCAGGAAGCTAAGGCTGTTACACAGGCCACAGTTATAAGCAGTATTGAATAGTACTTTATTCTTGAAGGTCTCATAAGTTTCTCAATGACTTTTTAATAATTGTAATTACAAACCGATCCTTGCTCCCAACAGGATGGACCTGAATTGCGGCTCCAGGGTGTTATCTATGCCCATACCAAAAACACTTTCAGTGGCGCTGAATTCAGGATCGTATCCTTTGTACTTTGTCAATGTAACCAGGTTATTACCGGTGAGGTACACGGTTGCATATTTGAAAAATCCAGGCTTGAAAGGAATATTATACGTAACCGAAACGCTTCTCAACCGCATGTAAGACCCGTCTTCTATCCAGCGGTTGGAGAACCGGCTGTTGCCCATGGGATCGCCCCAGGTAGCTTTCGGCATCGCTGTTTCATGCCCGTTGGTGCGCCAGCGGTTGCGTACAGCCAGTGTCTGGTTATTGGTGCCGGAAGCGGATTCCAGCTGGTTACGGGTATAATTGTAAATGTCATTGCCTTTTACAAATGTCACCAGTACATCCAGCTCAAAGCCTTTATAACGGAATTTATTATTGAAAGCGCCGGTGAGGTCTGGGTTGGGATTGCCGATTACCTGGCGGTCATTTTCATCGATGATGTTATCATTGTTCAGGTCGGTAAAATGAATATCGCCTCCAGTGAAAGGCACCAGGCTGCCGTCTGCTTTTTTAACGGATAAACCAGCCAGGGCCGCATCCCCATCGGTGGTATACACACCATTGGATTCGTAGCCGTAGAATAGATTGGGTGCTCTACCTGCTTCCGTAATATAAGAAGCGCCGGCAAAGGATGAGATAATATTGTCTACCGGCAGTTTATCAATCGTTGAACGGTATTTGCTGATGTTCATATCAACATCCCAGCTAAAAGCGGCGCCGTTCACGATGCGGGCTGCCAGTGATGCTTCAATACCTTTGGTGGTCATGCCACCGGTGTTGGTGATAGCATAGCTAAAACCGGAAACAGGCGCCGGTTCGTATACGATCATCTTATCGGTTTTGCGCTGATATACATCTACACTGAGACTGATGCGTTCATTTAAAAGAGCGGCATCGATGCCTGCATTCAGCAGGGTAGCTGCTTCCCACTGCAGCTGGTTATTGCCGGGACCGCCGCGTGTCAATCCCTGCATGCCCAGCAGGTTTTGGGAAATATAATATTGACGGGCGGTGAAATCGCCTATATCATCATTGCCCGACAGGCCAATGGAGGCCCTTAGCTTCAACAGATCGATAAGATCAGTTTTCAAAAAGTTTTCGGAGGAGATCAGCCAGGCAGCTGCCAATGATGGCAATACGGCAAATTTATTTCCGCCTAGTCCCAGGGCGCCGGGAATATTTTTTCCAAAGCGCGATGAACCGTCCATGGCCACATTCAGGGAAACAAAGTATTTGCCGGCATAATTATAGTCTGTATTGAAATAAGTGCTTAGCCAGTGTGATCTGCCCATACTGCCGCCGACCCTGCGCAAAGCATTGGAACCAAAACCTACACTTACCAGTTCATCAATGGCTGCATTGAATCCACGGCCTATATCCTGTTCGGTTTTGTTTGAAAGGTAGCGGATGCCCAGCCGTGCGGTGAGCTCGTGTAAATGGTGAAGCGTTTGATTATAGGTAAGTCGCGTATCGTTATACAGTGAGAATAGAGTTTTTACCTGTGAGCCCGACCTGTTGAAGGCGATCTCGTTGCTTAACGTATCCGGCGTTACCCCTTTACGTGGAATAAAAAAGTTTTCCCGTACTTTATCACTGGTCACTGCCACCGTGCTGGATAAGGCGAGTGACCGGCCGAGCTCATAGTTAAATGCCACAGATCCCAGGAATCGGTAGCTTTTGTTGGAACCCAATGCCACATCGGTGATAGAAACCGGGTTGGTGAGGTTAAAGGTATCGCGGTCGGCCAGCAGGGGCGATTCAATGCCTTTATCAGACAACTCCCGGTAATGCAGCAACGGTGATTTGATCAGGGCCAGAAAAACAGGATTGGTTTTATAAGCCCTGCCCTGGTCCCTGAGTTCCTGCTCATTGAAGGTAAAGCTGAGGTTCGTGGTGGCGGTCATTCGTTTGCCCAGGTTGAGGTCGCCATTGAAACGCATATTGTAGCGGGTAAGACCCGTGTTCTTTATAACTGCGCCATTACTCATATAACCCAAGGAGAGGCCGTATTTGGCAATATTATCACCCCCTGTCACTTTCAGGTATACATTGCGCGTAGTGCTTCTGTCGTATACCAGGTTTTGCCAGTTGGTATTGTTATGGTATTGATGATACGATGAGTTCGAAGGATCATCATTCATATAGGGCAGGTCCTGGATGGCTGCATCGGACATGCCTTTTGATTTCAGGATATCTGCCAGGTATACTCGGTGATCGGCCGCTTCCATTACCGGCAGGTTGGTGGGTGTGAAATTGATACCTGCATAGGAGGCGAAATCTATTTTCGTTTGGAGTTCATGGGCACGCGCGGTGGTAATGATAATTACGCCATTAGCGCCTTTAGTACCATAGATGGAGGAGCCGTCTTTTAACACGGTGATGTTGTCAATATCCTTTACATCAATGGTCGATAATGGATCGGTATAATGGTTATTGATAATGGAGCCGCCATAGTCGTTGTTGTCGAAAAGCACACCATCTACCACGATCAGCGGTGCATTGGTAGCGTATAAGGAAGATGGGCCGCGCAACAGCAGGGATGCGCCCTTATTGGGTGTGCCTGAACGCCGGGTTACCATCAGGCCGGCCGCTTTACCCTGCAACCAGGTAGCCGGTGTTTCTGCCACGCGGTTCCAGGTACCGTTTGTTTGCAGCGAGGTAGTAGCATAAGGCGTATGGCTCTTCATGCGTTGATCGAACGGCAACTGCGCTGCATCGAAATAGGAGTTGTAAGGATTGGGATACAAAGCCGCCGTTATCTGCTGCCGGCCCTGCAGCGCTATTTCTTTTGTTTGATAATCGTCGCTGTGCAGGGTTACCGAAACATATTTCGATGGAACGTCGATGGTAAATGCGCCGGTGCTGTCGGTAATGGCAGCCGAATATTTTTTGTAAGTGACACGGATGCCACGCAGTGGTTTTTTCGTAACCGCATCTGTAACCAAACCGGTTACGGAGATGGCGCCGGGCCGTTTTTTCTGAATGACAATAATGCTATCTACCTGTTGAGGCTGGTCCTGGGCCGCTGCATACATACCCGCCATAAGCGGCAGGAGTAATACAGTAAATTTTTTCAATAGCTGCATGTTTTGGTCGTATATAGTTACGGTGATCTGATGTTGTTTAAGGAACAGGAACAAAACGCAGGTAATCCAGCACCAGGGGGTTGGTTCCTGAAGCGGTTAGCTGCACTTCAATAGTGCCATAACCGGGAGCGGTAAATTCGCCCAACAGTTTTTCGTTAAAGGCGCCTGCAGCAGTACTTAACGGTACTGCATGGGCCAGGGTGGCCAGCGTGGTATAAGTACCCTCATTAAGCGATTTCACTACAATGTTCTGGTTGAATGTACCTGCTTGAAAATCGTTCACCCCAAGGGCATATACCTGGTATTTCATAGAGGGAGAATTGTTCAGTCTGTAAAAAGCGTAATAAGCCGAAACACCATGACCCGTGATCATAAGATCAGCATAGGTTCTTTTGTTAATGGTGTCGTACCGGATCCGCTTGTTGGTATTGCCGGTTTTGTCGGAGTGGTAACCTGATGGAAACTCGCCCTCAATGATCCGCTGGCGGAACTTGTCTACTGTAAGCACATTTATATTGCTCATTACATAGGCAATGCCGTTACTGAGCTTTTTAGTGGAAATAATATTGGAGGCGTTCAGCGGCACCGGCGTGCCGTTCCTCGATAACAGGGATGCCGGTAATGCATTCGGCTGGTACAGGCCTTCCACCACCAGGTCTTTTACCAGATGCAATTTGCTCAATGAGTCGGTAACAGCAGCTGCAGGATGTTTAAAGTAGGGCTTCAGGGAATCGGCTTCCACATTAAAATTGTCGTCGGTGATCACAAAATACGTGTACAGCTTATCCTCTTTTTTTACATCATAAGCTATTTCATTAAAGGCGTTGCGGTTAATATAACCGGTGCCGGGCCGGTAAATAGGATCGCCGGTAATGGGATTTACACTGTCGATGACAGCCTGTGACAGATCGCGCTCCACACGGTTGGTAGATACGATATATGCATGCTGCTGATAGGTGGTGGTAGTGCTATTGATATATTCCCAGATACTTTGCAATGCAGGCACAGGCTTATCGATAATATGCAATACACCATTGCTTACAAAGCGATCGGCAGCCGTGATAGTGGCTTCATCGAATGTATTTTTTTCAAATCCATTGTACTTTCCGCTCAGTACCGGTATTCGGGTGCCGGTGACGGCTTCCCGGGTAAAATATGCCTGACTGGCAATATGGTTCTTTACAAAGGTGGTGAGCCGGCTAATATCATTTACAATGGCAGGATCGAGGTTTTGCAGTGCCGTGTTGGTGGGCGCCCATACCGTATAGTTCTTTGATGACCGCAACAGGGTATCGAGGCCGGTTTTGGTAATGAGCTCCCTGAACGTGCTCAGGTTGTCGTCTGCATCGATGGCGTGCTGCAGGTTGAGCGACAGATCCTGGTTGTTTATTTGGTTGTGATCGTCCCATTTTTTGCAGGCTGACATGCTGAAGCAGGCTGTAAAAAGAAAGATCGTTATGAGTTGTTTATAGCTTGAATACATTACGTGTTGATTTGTATTACTGATTCGTTTTACGCTTGCTATTCATCGTTAGAAGTCAACCAGTGTTCCGTCGCGGGCAAAGCGCGGCAGGTACTGGTTCATGTTCACTGGTATGATGTGGATCATATCCAGGAAATTGGAGTTCTGCCCGGTACCGGCGCCGGGTAATGCCTGTAACCTGAATACGTGCCGGTCGGTGGTAGGTACATCTATGATGCCCAGGTATTTGCCGGCGGCCAGTTGTTCAGCAGTTGGCGAATATTTTTTCCAGCCCAATGCTTCCAGTTCGCCATCGCTCAGGTTGGGCCTGCGCTCTGTAAAGTTGAACGTGCGCGACATGGCCTGTCCGTCGAAAAAGACCTGCACGGGCATATTGGAGCCGCCGGGCTGACCAATAGAGCCTGATTGTTTGGCAGTACGGTAACAGATCCACACTTTGTACCTGCCTTTTACAATGATCGGAGAAGTAAAATCGATCCAGAAGTGGCGCGAGGTATTACCCATCGGGATCGACAGGTGGTCGTTATAAAATACCGGTATGGATCCTGATGTAGTGTAGGAGTAATCGAGGTTGTTGGTTGTTTTATCCCAGTTGATATCTTTAATGGAACCATACGTGAAGCTGTAACTCGCTTTCCTGAATACAGCCGGTAATTTTCTTACCTCGGGGAAATCTGCCACATCCCAATAGATAGGCACCGGTAAACGAACTTTCGGACTGAAATGCCCCAGGCTCGTATGTAATACACCGTTGGTTGCCGATACATCGCTGGTCGTACGTTGAATTTCTACCCCGGGTTCATGCACGCCATTGAAATTAATATCGTTCAACAGCACTCTTTCACCATCCAGTTTCGAGGCCAGTACTTCCAGCGGGGCCAGCGTGGTATGGGAACTGGACGAAACGATATCTGCCAGGTATTTGGCATCGGGTATTATATGGTAGGCTACATAAATGTGCAGGCTGTCACCCACACTATCAGGTTTGCCGGTATGGCAATATTTCTGGTAAAGGTCGTGATAACTGTGAATGCCGCTGTCGGCCAGGGCGCTGTTGGTCTCCGCAAACAGCGTGAGCCAGCGCCGGGTGGTATCTGCCAGGTTGATGGTGTTCAGGCTGTCATAAAAACCGGTTGCTTCCAGCGCCTGTTTGAAAATGGAATACTCATTGTTCTCACTAACCAGCTGGGCCAGGGTCTTGGTGGCTGGTAAGAGCACATGATCGATCGTATGCACATAGCCATTCCCCGTTCTGATATTGGGTTCCTGTATTATGGCACGCCGGTTCACCGTGTAATTCGATACGCCGTTTTCATTGTTAACACTCGTAATGAGGTATTGGCCATACATGGTTACTGTTGGCAGCTTGCCATCTTTAAAGGAGCTGCTGGTAAGCGTATCGCTCATCAGGTGGAGCTTCACGATATTGATGGCCTCCTGTTCTGTTATCTGATCAACAGAACCGAGGTTCCTTTCTGTCAAATACCCTTTTATGCCATCGTTGGTGGGAGCGAACATGGTATAGGAGCCATAGGCATTCAAAAAGCCGTTGTAACCCGATTTTTCAATGATCTTCACCAGGTCGGAATATTTCTCGGGATTTTTGGTGAGGTATTCAAAGATGTTCACATCGGTAGTGGTTGATACAACAATGGCAACTTTTTTACAGCCACTGAGCCACACGGCAATGATCATGCAGCATGATAACAGCAAACTGGTTGGAATATATTTTTTCATAAATGGCATTATTTATAGAATGGGTTTTGCTCCAGTTGTTTGTCAGTGGTCAGTTCATAGAAATATATCGGGAAGTAATGACTGTTCTTGTCTTTGTATTTGGCAATGGCTGATTGCTGCCGGTCGGGGCTCACGGTTAGGGCTACCAGGTTAAGCAGGATATCCAGGCGTTCATAGTTGTTCCGTTTGGCATTGCGCAGCAGGTCATACCACCGTTTCCCTTCGTAGGCAAATTCCCGGGCCCTTTCTTCGAGGATATAATCGGCGATGGCCCTTTTATCAGCGGGGTCAGGATTTTCCTCCGTTTGTACAAGTGCTCTTGCACGGTTCCTGATTATTCGCACCAGGTCCAGGGCCTCACTGCCTCTGTCCAACTGGTTCAGTGCTTCTGCTTTTATCAGTAGGATATCGGCGAAGCGGTAAACGATCCAGTTGGCGTATGATTCATTGGCGCTGCGGATATTGGTATTATTCCAACCCATATATTTCCAAATAACGCCGTCTGTTGTGCGAATGGCAGCTCCATCGCCACGGAAGTCTTTATTGTCAGCATTGATGTAGTCAACCGTGTACAGCTCTTCCATAACAAGCGGGTTCGAGAGGAACCGGCGGTTGCTGATGAACATGGGATAAAAGGAATTCAGCTTCTGGGGATTGAACTGGATCTCAAATATGGATTCGTTTGAATTGCCATTGGCATACAGATTACTGAAATAAACATTGGAAGTTGTTTCATCTACCAGGCCAAATTTACCGGCATTCATCACTTTGTCGCATGCGTTTATACATTCAGGATATTTTTCCATCCATAAGTATACATCTGCCTGCAGGGCATATACGGAGTATTTGGTGATCCTTCCTTTATCAGAGAGCGTGTTTCCATAAGAAATAACGGCGTCAGTTGCTGCATGGCTGAGATCGTCAAGGATCTGGTTCAACACTTCCTGTTGCGGGCTCTTGGGTAATTGCTCCAGTTCCTGATCGCTGCTGGTGGCGGATAACTTGAGCGGTACATCGCCAAAACTTCTCACCAGGTAAAAGTATAACAGCGCCCTGATCGTTCGTACCTCTGCGATGTACTGGTTCAGTGCTTCCTGCGTAAAGGTCTTATCTGCCTGCAGCACGCCGGGAGCGAATGCTATTACCGTATTACAATAGTTGATGGTTTGATACAGGTTGCGCCAGTTGGTGATGGAATTGGTGGCCAGGATATTCGCATTCATGATATCCACTTCTTCATTTGTCGCCAGGGTAGTGGCTGATAACATGTCGGCCCGCAATTCTCCCCACAGGAAGAAAGTTTCTGTAAGTGGTTTGCCCGAGGGTGAGCCCAGGAGGGAAGCATACACGCCAAAAACGGCCGCCTGTACCTGTTCTTTCGTTTTCCAAAATTCAGCACTGGTGATACCATCCTGCGGCTCCAGGTTGAGCCATTTTTTGCAGGAGGTACCGGCCAGCAGGGTTAAAAGGAAAATAGTGTATATCGATATCTTTTTTAACATAGTATGGAATGATTAATAGCATTAAAAGGTTGCGGTCAGTCCGAGCGTGCACATGATGGCCGGTGGAGTAAACGAATAATCCACTGCCACCCTGAAGGGGTCGCTGCCGCGAAGCGTAACTTCCGGGTTTTGCCCGGTGTACTTCGTCCAGGTATACAGGTTTTCACCGGTGATATAAGCGCTCAGGTTCTTCACTTTTAATTTTTTCACCAGGTTTTGAGCAACGGTATAGCGCAGCGTGAGGGAGCGGAACCGGAGAAAGGAGGCGTCCTCTACGTAACGATCAGATCCCAGCCAGTTGTAACCGGTGCGGTACATGGCGCGGGGCATGTCAGTAACATCCCCTTCCTTGCGCCATCTTCTTAACACGGCAGTGCTTTGGTTATCGAAATAATACATATTGGTGGTATTGACCATTGTGCCATTCACTACATCATACTTATACCGGTAGTTAAAGAAGCAGGTCAGTTTCCAGGCGCCTTTATAGGTTACAGAAGCTCCAAAACCGCCGGTGAATTTGGGGTTGCTGTTACCCAGGTATACGATGTCCATGTAATTGATATTGCCGTCGTGATTAATGTCTTCATACATGGCGTCGCCGGGCTGGAAAGTATAATTGATGCTGGGATAATTGAATTTCATGTAAACTGTTTGTCCGTTGGGCCCTACAATGGGTTTACCGGTGCCATCGCCGGCAATGGTTGCCTCCCGGTCGGCATACACCCCCTTGTAGCGAAAGCCATAAAAGGAACCGAAGGGATTATCCACCTGCATATAGGTCTTGTACTGGCCGTTTTGGGTTATGTCGCCTTTGTCGCGCGGATAGTATTCAGAGATCTCGCGGATGATGTTCACATTGCGGGCAATGTTGAAGTTAAGATCAACCTGCCAGTTGGTGTTTTTGAATGGTATCGTGTTCAGGCCGATCTCAAAGCCCTGGTTATCCATGGTGCCTACGTTCATATTCACTTTGTCATACCCGGTGAAAGAAGAGATCTGCAGTCCGTCGAAGAACATATCTTTTGTTCTGTTGTGATATACTTCCACGTCCAGCGCAATCCTTCGCTGGAACATGCTGAGGTTGATACCTACGTTCTTACCAATAATTGTTTCCCAGCGCAGGTTCTTTAATTCCATGTTCGAGGGATACACGCCCGACTGGCCCAGGTAGTTCCAGCCGAAAGTGCTGTAGGTGCCAAAAAAAGAATAATCCCTTCTCGGGGCGTTGCCGCTATGCCCATAGCTGGCCCTGAAGCTCAGGTCATCGACATGGCGGATAGCCTTTTTGAAAAATTCCTCATCTGATATTCTATAGCGCAGCGAAACGGAAGGGAAGAGGCCATAGCGGTTGTTGGCGCCAAAACGCGAGTGACCATCACCCCGCAACCCTACGTTGATGATATATTTATCCATAAAGCCGTATTGTGCACTTGCCAGCAGGCCAACGCTCCTGGTTTGCGCCATACCGGCGGTGAGCTTTGAATCGCCGCTCTGTGAGCGGGATGGTATAGAAGGATCCTGTAATACCGAAGAAGCGGTGTTGGATGTTATTACTTCCTGCGATACACTTTTATTGTCGTACGTCAGAAACGACAAAAATGTGATCAGCGAGTGGTTGTCGTTCTTGAAGCGGGGTGTATATACCAGGTTCGTTTTTGTTTGTACGTTGAACACGTTCACGTCCCCATCGTAGGCCCTGTTAACAGATGTTTCTGTCCAGGGCCTGCCGGTGGCTGTTTGCGGTAAGAAGGTCCTGTTCTTGGTATTGTTAATATCGAACTGTACATCGAAGGTGGCCATCAATATTTCCTTTTTAATATCAAATTGCAGGTTGAAGTGGGGCGTAACCCGCTGGGTGATGATATTGTTCTTCGCATTTTTGGCCATGGCAACCGGGTTAACGGTTCCCAGGATCTCGTTCCTGCTGTTCAGTCCGGCATAGGAGCCCTGAATGTTGGAAGCCGGTGAAAAGAAGTTGCCCGAATTGTTGCCGTATTCATCGTACTCATAGATGCTCATGTTAGGCATTTTGCGGTAAGCGATATCGCGCAGGTTTTCGCCATAGTTCCGATTATTATCTGTGTATGAGTAAGACAGGTCAGATTTGATGCGAATGCGTTGGGATACGATGTAATCGAGGTTGATGCGGGTATTGATGCGGTTAAGGTACGTGCCGATGTTGGTACCTGTCTGGTTCAGGTAACCGAGTGAGGCAAAGTACCGCGCTTTTTCACCGCCGCCGTTCATGGAAATATTGTGGTCCTGCATGTACCCTAATTGGGTTATGGCTTTTATCCAGTCGGTATTGTTGCTGTAGTTGTAATACCAGTACGGATCGTTTGGATCGTATTGAAACTCCTTCACTGCCTGGGTATTCAGCGGTGTGCCTGTCCCGTTCATATACGCTTCGGGAATAAGGGTTGAATACTGATCGCCGCTAAGCATGGGGATCGCTTCCGGCTGCCTGGTGACAGAACCTTTGAAGGTGTAGGTAACAGCTGGTTTACCCACAGAACCGCGTTTGGTGGAAATGACAATTACGCCATTGGCGGCCCTCGATCCCCAGATGGCTGTGGCGGCAGCATCCTTCAGGATCGTGATGTCCCTGATATCTGACGGGGCAATGTTCAATAACTGCGCGTAGCCCACCTCGTCAGCGGCGCCGAAATTGAAGTCCGAAGGAATGGCGGTCTCATAGGGCATACCGTCTACCACGATCAAGGGATCAACCGATGAGTTGATGGAAGAGGTACCGCGGATCCGGATCTGCAGTCCTGCGCCCGGATCGCCCGAAGAGGCGGTGATATCAACACCCGGTAAACGTCCCTGTAATGCCTGGTCAATGGAGGCTGCCTGCATTTCTTCCATTTCTTTCGCACTGATCCGGGAAGCGGCAATGGTGAGGTTCTTTTCAGGAATGGGAACCATGCCATTGTCTGTTTTTCTTTGTGATACTACGATCACACTTCCCATTTCCCTGGCCGACATTTCAAGGGTTACGTTAAATACGGTTCTGTCGCCAATACTCAGTTCCTGCGAAGAATAGCTGATATTGGAAAAACTGAGTTTATGTTTTGTGCTGGTGACCTTAATTACAAAATTGCCATCGATATCGGTCTTTACGGCGCGGATGGTGCGGCTGTCCTGATCTGTTTCAGCTACCGTTACATCCTGCAGGGGCCTTTTCCTGGCATCGGTAACTCTGCCCTGTATTGTTTTTGTAACAGCGGCGTTCTGTGCGTTCGCTGTAATTCCCGGAATACCGGCCAGCAGAAAGCAGGTTATTATCAGCGTTATATAAATGTTCATATTGTGCCTTTTATTATTCAGTTTTTTCGCGATTCAACAATCGTGCGTGTGAGTGGTCAGCGGTGAGTTGGTTCACGAATGTTTTAATTCTCTCAACAATAGCGAGGATCGCGACTATCAAGGTTTTTGAACCGTAGTGAGCCGACTCACCATTCACCATTCACCCTAATAGTATTTAAAATAATTGTCCATCAGGTGTATCACCGTACGGTTCGAAAGCTGGTTGCTTTCGTTGGCAACGAGGCGGGCTTTTCTGCCAAAGACATCGGTCAGTTCCATCGTCGTGCCTGTGTAGGAGATATGTATGGGAACCGCATCACCGGCACTGTTCTTCAGGAGGCTGTTGAAATCGCCTTCGTCTTTTTTATCGGCGATCACCGATTTTTTATCGAGGATGTGATACTGGAGGAATTTTTCCACCATTACTTTTTCATCGGTGCTGGTGGGCGTATAGTTGGGCGATGCTGCTGTCCCCGGCAATAAACCATCTGAAATGGCCTGGCGCACCGCATTGTTGTCAGGGACAAATATGGTATAAAAGGTTCCTGCTGAAGTTCCGGCAATACTGCCGCTGGCTGCATCGTATATATTGGCCGCATTCTTCAGGTAATTCCAGAAAAGCTCGAATTGCGAATTTGGTTTTGTGCCGAGAGCCTCGAGGTGTTTACCAATAGGCGTATAGGTGAAATATAGCAGGTTATTCAGGTACACCACCCTGCCGTTTTTGGCGGTTCTTATTTGGGCCGGATCAAAGGTTACCGTTAAACCCCTGTCTTTTGTACCAGCCGTGATGATCTGGTTGCCATCATATTTTATATATTCCAGTCCATAGGAACTGATGATGCCTTCGGTACCGGGTATGCCCAGGTTGTTCAATTCATTATTGGGCGTTTCAATAACGCCGGTGTTTAAAATGCGCAACAGGTTGATGCGGTTAGAGTCGTTGTTCGATATGGCGCCGGTGGCGGGGTTCACATATCGCCATTCATTGGACGCTACATTGAAACTGTAACCCTGTTTGGCCAGTACAGAATCAGGCATCATGAAGATGGTGAATCGGGCATTGGGGTTTGTGATCACATCCCTTAATTCCATATTCAGCAAACGGGTCATAATGGAATAGTGCGGATTCAGATAGGCCTTGCCGAATACGGTAGAGAATACATTCGGTTCATTCACCTTATTGGTGCCGTAAAAAATACCATTGCTCAGGATCTTTTTGTCAATGATGTTCGACTGGTTATTCATTTGCGCGGCTTCACCCAGGTAATTATAGGTGGAACTGAATTTTGAAGGCCATACCGTGGTTTGCCACATATGCGCATTTAACAGGTCGGCAATTACCTGGAAGGGCAATGCGCTTACCGACGGGTAATTTTCAAGCAGTACCCGGTTGATATAACTCATGAGGGTATCATTGTGCGGCGCAAACATCGTCCACCCGTCGCGCTGGCCATCGTTGTCCTGTAGTTTTAAATAATTTTCGTTATTGGGTGAGAAGGCCAGCTGGAAGTGATATTCTTTCAACATCACATTGTCACTGCTGCCGGTGAGCACCTGGTAACGGCGTGTGGCTTCCTTGTTGAGTACAAACTGTACCATAAACTGATTGAACAGCTTATTGAATTCACTGAACTCTGGTTTTGTTTTTATGTATTGATCGATACTGGGCGGCGGGGTTATCACATGGTCAATGATATGGATCACCCCGTTCTCTGCGGCCACATTCTCCCGGATAACTTTTGCATTGGCCACATTGAAACCGGCAAAGGAAGTGCCCGGGTAGAAGTAATTATAATCTGCAGACGACAACCCTTTGGCGGTAAAATAGCTGTCGGTAAAGAATGGGATGTATTTATTATTGTTGTCAGCCGGAACATAGCTGTTCACCCCGTTCCGGTTCGATGCAATGGCTTTGACCACCTGGCCGGAGATCGTGGTGTCTGAATAGAAGCCGGTGTAATAGGCGGTGCGTCTTTTAAACGACGAGTTTTCTATCCATCCGGTGGTTGACTGGTAATCATCCAGCCTGTCTTTTTCAAAAGCATTGTACACCAACAGGTATTGCACGATCATTTGTGCTGTGGTAGAATCGATGTCCTGTATGCTGCTGATCTTCCTGCTTTGCAGAAATGCTTTGAATGCAGCGTCGTTATCAAAAGCTTCATCATTGGGCGCAAATAAAGTCCAGTAACCGGCGGCGCTCAACGTGTGCCTGTAACCTGCTTTATCAATGCAGGCAAGCAACTGTTTAAAGTTGCCATTTGCTTCTAATTGCTGATAAATGGGCGGTTCCATGGAACCGGGGCGTTCGTAAAATTCTTCCCATGTTTTTTTCCGGCAGTTAACCAGTAGTACGCAGGAAGCAATAAGGAACAGGAATGGTTGAATTGATTTCACCATGGCAAGTGTTGATTATTTAGTCGTAAAAGAAAAGCCGTATGTAAATGAATAGCCTGTAAGATCCCCTAAGGGCTCAGGAGCGGGTGGTTTGTCTTCCGGTCAAATGGTGGTAAATGAAACAATAGTGGAAATGAAGCTAAGGTTTGGGCAATAGCTATCACACCTGAGGTGATAGCTGCCGTCGTAATGTGCAGCATGGCAAGTCAGTTTCGTTTTGGTTATAGCAGTTAGAATACTAAAATTAAAATTCCATTAGTAAAAACTGTCCTGAAGCATCCCGTATGGTTGTCGTGAAGTACGCAATCGTTCCCGGAAAGGTTAATTTGACAATTAAAGGAATATTTTAGCCGGACAAGTAATAGGCATTATAATTGTATTTTAAACGATAATTTAAGCTCCCTTTTCACTGCCGTGCCGGTCCAGGTTATTTGTAGCATGATCCATTTTTCTATACCCGTAAGGAAGATCAACCATAGCAGTTCTTTCCGTTTTTTATGCCGGATCTTTTAGAAAAGTACAGATTACAATTCATTTGATTTCAGCGGTTACCAATTCCATTTAGACAGGATGGAACAGGATGAACGTTGAAACAGGCAATCCTAATTTTAGTAACATCAGGCGATTGTAAACTATAAATAGTGCCAATATGAGAGTACCGCAACTTCAACCAGGGGGTATTTGGTTAATACCTTTATTACTTCTGTTTACTGTTTTTCACGCGCATTCACAGGACAGCAGCAAGATCGTTACCGGAAAGATCACAGACGACAAAGGCAGTGCAGTACCCGGCGCCACCGTGCAGATCAAGGGTACAGACAAGCGTACGAGCGCCAAAGAAGATGGAACTTTTTCTGTTTCAGTGGCTACGGGCAATGAGACCCTGGTAATTACATCAGTAGGTTTCACCGCCAGGGAAGTACCACTGAAGGGAGAATCCTTTGTTTCCGTTCAACTGGCCGGAGAAAAGAATACACTTGACGATGTGGTGGTGATCGGTTATGGAACTCAAAAGAAACGGAATGTAACTGCAGCCACTGTACAATTCGATGCCAGTAAACTGGATGAGCGCCCGGTAACCAGGGTTGATCAGGCACTGGTTGGTCAGATGGCCGGTGTGGCCGTTAAACAAACCAGCGGCGCGCTGGGTAAAGGCTTCAGCATTCAGGTTCGTGGTACTGGTTCTATCTCAGCCGGTAACGAACCATTGTATGTGGTTGATGGTTTTCCACTGTCGCCCGCTTCGCCGAATTCGGCCGGTAATTATGCTGCCGGTAACCCGCTCGACAATATGAACCCCAATGATATTGAGAACATCCAGGTACTGAAAGACGCTGCAGCAGCAGCCATCTACGGTTCGCGCGCTGCCAACGGCGTTGTGCTCATTACTACCAAACGCGGTAAATCGGGCCGCGCAAGAATTGAATACAGTGGGAATGTTGGATTTGTGGAACCCAGCAGGAAGCTCGACATGCTGAATGCAGAGGAGTGGATAGACCGGGCCACAGAAATGATCAACGCAAAATATGTTGCCGACTATGGTTCAAAGGGCGCCACTGCCAGCGACGATTACGAAACGCGGCGCCAGTTGCTCAATAAAAATTTGCCTTCCCCCATTCAGCCGGGTCAATATAATACGAACTATATGACTGATCCCAGGTGGGCGCAGGAAGGATATCCGGGTTTGCGGTTCATCGACTGGCAGGACGAAGCATTTCGCAAAGGCCTTACGCAAAACCACCAGGTTTCATTAAGCGGCGGTACCGATAAAGTGCGGTATTATGTGTCTGGCAACATGACCAAACAGGAGGGCATGGTGATCAACACCGATTATACCAGTTATTCGGCCCGCGCCAACGTGGAAGTAAATGCTACCAAAAAATTGAAACTCGGTTTGAACCTGGCGCCTACCTATTCGATCATCAATGATCCGGGTGTTGAAGGCAAGGATAATATATTTCACCAGCTCCTGAGCATGACCCCTGTACAGGAAGAGAGCATGGGATTATATCCCAATGCAGGCGATAATGGTCAGTACCCTTGGAGCACTTCAACGAATAGTCCCATCGCAAAGTTGCAACAGATCATCGGGGAGACAAAACGTTTTCGTACCATTACTTCGGTTTTTGGTGAATACCAGATCGTACCGGGTTTAAGCTTCAAAACAACACTTAACCTGGATAATACAGACCAGGACGCCAAGAGCTTTACGCCATACCAGGTGACCAATGCCCTGGCTACCCGCCAGAAAGACCTCACCATACGTTCAAGCGGCTCCTTCACCAGTTATAAAAAGCTCACGTTTGTAAATGAGAATACGCTTTCGTACAACAAAACAATTAACAGCGTACATGATATCTCGGCTTTGGCAGGCTACTCTTATAATACTGAAAAATACGATAACCAGCGGCTAGCCTCAAACGGTGGCTATAACCGGGATAACGTCATTACCCTGAATGCAGCGAACGGATATACCGGCGAAACGTTTGAACAAAGGAATGTGCTGCTTTCCTATTTTGGCCGGGTGCAATATTCTTTTGATGGCAAATACCTGTTTTCAGCCAGCTTACGCCGCGATGGATCGAGCCGTTTCGGCAGCAATACCCATTGGGGATGGTTTCCCAGTGCTTCTGTCGGCTGGAGAATATCCGACGAGAATTTTATGAAAACAGTTTCCTTTATCAATGATCTGAAATTGAGAGCCAGCTGGGGTAAAGCCGGCAACTACAACATCGGCAATTACAGCAGCATTGCAGTGCTGTCGCCTTATAACTATTCACTGAACGGAGGGGCTGCGCTGGGCCAGGCGCAGGGCAGGATCGCCAATCCCAATCTTACCTGGGAAAAATCGGAAACCTTCGATGTGGGTATTGACCTGAGCGTTTTGAATAACCGCCTCAGTGCTTCTTTCGATATCTACAACAAACTGAACACCGGATTATTATTGAATGTGCCCATTCCCTGGGTAACGGGTTTTGGTACGCAGCTTACGAATGCGGGTTCATCACGAAATAAAGGCTGGGAAATTGAACTCACTTCACGGAACCTTGTAAAAGGACCTGTTCAGTGGACCACTTCACTTAACCTGAGCCATAATACGAATAAGATAGTTTCATTAAGCGGCGGGCAAAACCAGATCATTATCCCTTCTGCTTATGCCGGTGCCCAACACTCTATTTTACGGGTGGGTGAACCCATGTACAGTATCTATGTGGTAAAACAAATCGGCATCCTCACCCAGGAAGACATCGATAAAAAAGTGGCCCTGTTCGGACCGCAAAAAGTGGGTGACCCCAAATACGAAGATTTCACCCCCGATGGCGTCATTGACCTGAATGACCGCCAGATAGTAGCACATCCCAATCCTGATTATGTGTATGGTATCACCAATAATATACGCTGGAATGGATTCGATCTAACGGTGCTGGTGCAGGGACAAAAAGGCGGATCCATTTATTCTTTATTGGGACGCGCCCTCGGCAGAACGGGACAGGGCGTCGTTGATAATGCATTGGGCTTTTATCGCGACCGCTGGCGTTCGCCCGATGACCCGGGTGCAGGTAAAGTAGGTAAAGCCTTTTCAACGTTTGGACAGATCGCCAATACCGACTGGTTATATTCTTCAGATTATATCAGGGTTCGCATGATCACCCTCGGTTATGACCTCAACCGGTTAATTAAATCGAAGAATATCCAGGGGGCCCGCGTGTTCATCACTGCTGAGAACTTCTTTGGCCACGATAAATACAAAGGCGGTTTGAACCCTGAGGCTAATAATACCGATCTGAGCGGCAACGAATTTTATCTGGAACCAGGCGATTATGGTGGTCTGCCTTTGCCAAAATCATTGATCCTGGGTGTAAACTTTTCTTTTTAATGCTGATAACCATCTGCAAAAACACAATAAATATTCAGATGAAAAAAATAATTGGAATTTCATTGATGGCAGCCGTGGGTTTGCTGAGCGCCTGTGAGAAGAAGCTGGACCAGTTGCCAATTTCAGAGGCGCCTACCGAAACTTTTTATAAACAAACTGTAGATTTTGTACAAGGCGTAAACGCGGCATATAATGGATTAAGAACCTATCCAGACAGACTGTTGAACTTATCGGAAACCAGGTCGGATAATTTATATGCAGTATCAGACGGTGGTGTTCGGGAGTGGGAGGGGATCAACAGTTTTCATAAAACAATTGCCGGCAATGCATACGTGGCAGAAGCGTGGACAGGAAATTTCAGTGCCATTTCCAGGGCCAACCAGGTGCTGGAACAATTAAGCCTGAAAGGTGAAAGTATCATTGCCGATGCTACATTAAGGACCCGCCTGGAAGCAGAAGCAAGATTCCTGCGCGCCTTCTTTTACTTCGACCTGGTAAGATGGTTTGGGAAACTGCCGATCATTGATAAACCTGTGTTGGCTAATGAAGCATTGGAGATTGGCAGAAGCTCCGTGCCTGAAGTATATGACTTCATCATGGCTGATCTGAAATTTGCTGCCGACAACTTGCCCGATGTTTATAAAGATGCTGCCGATAAGGGAAGGGCCACCAAATATGCAGCTAAAAGCATACTGGCATTGGTACATATGACCCGCTCAGGACCCACCTATGGTATTGAAGGGCCGGGATTAGGGTTAAATGAATGGAACCAGGCGCTTACCTTGCTGAATGAAGTGATCGACAGCAAAAAATATTCTTTCCTGGCGAAGTATCCGGATATCTTTTCTTACACCAATGAGAACAATGCCGAAGTTGTATTTGATGTGCAATATAACAATGGGTCAAACCCCATAACAGGTGGTACCTTTCCCTGGCTGCTTGCACCCGATAACTGGTTCCAGGAACTTGGCTTCGGAACACAGGGTGGTTTAACCATCAGGCCGGTATCAACCAACTTGTTGAACGCTTATGAGGCAGCTGATAGCCGGAAAGCATTCTCCATTCAATCGGGTTATGTGGCGAATGGGGTTCCGGAAAGCCGTTCCTTCTTTAAAAAGTACATCGATCTTACAAAAGTGCCGAGGAATAACCGGCTCGACTGGCCGATCAATTTTATCGCGTTGCGTTTTACCGATATTTTAATGCTGAAAGCAGAATGTATTTTGAAAGGTGCTCCCGGTTCACAAGCCGATGTAGATGCTATTGTTAACCAGGTACGGAACCGCGCAGGTTTAGATCCGATAGCAAACGTAACCCTTCCTCAACTGATGGAAGAAAGAAGGAAAGAATTTGCAGCAGAAGGAAGCCGCTGGCACGATCTCGTTCGCAGTGGCCTGGTGGAAACCGTTATGCCGTCATGGATAGCTGCAGAAGATGTACAACGGGTAATGCAACCTTTTGATAAAAATTACATCTTATATCCAATACCGCAATCGGAACTGGATGTAAAGCCGGGCTTGTATGAACAAAACAAAGGTTACTAAGCTGATTGAACGCAGTGCAGGATATTGAAGAGTCAGATCACCCATCGATCAGATAAGATAGAAAGTCCGGAAACAGTTTACATCCTTTGTAATTGTCTTCCGGACTTTTTTTAAACAGCTTCTATATGAAAAAACTATTCTTTGCCTTTATCAGCCTTACATCATTCGCAGCTGCTGCACAACCTGTATTGGAAACCGGTTCCCAAAGACCAATGCCCGATACATGGATCGATGCTTCTACCAAACATACTATTGTACGCCTCACCAACCTGCCCGGTAGTAATTCCAGCTTTTATTTTCATAACAATCCGTTCGTTGGTGATAAGATGGTTTTTTATAACACTGACAGCAGCAAAAGCACCGGCCGCCGTCAATTGTATACGGTTGACCTGAAAACACGCAAGGTTGAACAAATTACCAACCAGGGCTCACCGATGAATGGCGAAATAGTTAGTGCTAAAGGGCATAACGTTTACTATCAGATCAAAGACAGTGTGTTCGTGACCAATATAGATACAAAAAAGACAGATCTGGTATTTGTATTTCCCGCCGATTTTAAAGCCAGCGTCACTACCGTAAATGCCGATGAAACCCTGCTGGCCGGCTACCGCAGCACAGATGCTGAAAGAGAGATTTACAGGAAGAACCCCGCTAAACACGACTACTTTCAAAAGATTTACGAGGCCCGTTTGCCCCGTACCCTGTTTGTTATTGACATCAATGGCAAACAACTGAAACCACTGTTTACTGACAGCGCCTGGTTAAACCATGTGCAATTTTCTTCAACCGACCCTAATTTATTAATGTTCTGCCACGAAGGGCCCTGGCACAAGGTCAATCGTATCTGGACAGTTGATATTCGCAATGCCAGCAAGGAAAAAGCAAAGCTGATGCACAAGCGTACCATGGATATGGAAATAGCCGGGCATGAGTGGTTTTCACCCGATGGTAAGACCATTTGGTTTGACCTGCAACAGCCTCGTGGCAGCACATTTTTCGTAGCAGGTGTAGATGTAAGATCGCTGGAAGAGAAAAAGTATAAACTGGATCGCAACGAATGGAGCATTCACTTCACCACATCACGCGATCAGAAATTATTTGCCGGTGACGGCGGTGATCCCGGCCAGGTAGCAAAAGCACCCGACGGGCGATGGATCTATTTGTTCAGACCGGAGGGAGATCATTTTAAATCGGAGAAACTGGTGAACATGCAGCACCATAATTATAAACTGGAGCCCAATGTGCATTTTTCCCCCGATGGAAAGTGGATCATTTTCAGAGCCAACTTTGAAGGCACTACGCAGGTGTATGCTGTGAAGATCTGATTGCGTCATTAAAGTATGTTAACAAAGATGAATAGACGGATGGTTTGATTGTTGGCTGGTTCGATGGTATGAAGTAAATTCGAAACTTCAGTTCAACCAAACAACTTTTCATCAAACCATTAAAATGAACAATATGATCAAACGAATCTTTTATCTCATTGTATTGACCGGAATTATGAATGCAGCAATGGCACAAAGCAAACAGGAAGCAGCTGTAAGCGCAGCCGTAGAGAAATTGCGTAAGGCCATGATCGATGGCGATAAAGCGGGTCTGCAGAATCTTACTGCCGATCAGTTGAGTTATGGCCACAGCAGCGGCCGGGTTGAAGATAAAGCATCGTTCGTAGAGAATATTGTTACCGGGAAATCAGATTTTGTGACGATCGATCTCACCAATCAGACCGTTTCAGTGTCGGGAGATGCGGCGATTGTACGCCATGTATTAGCTGCCACCACCAACGATAGCGGTAATCCCGGCTCTGTTAAACTGAATATATTGCTGGTTTGGCAAAAACAAAAAGGACAATGGAAGTTACTTGCGAGGCAGGCGGTTAAAGTTCCATAGTTCAAAGTTTACAGTTCAAAGTTCTTAGTTCGTAAGTCATTCAGTTAAAAAGTATACAAGTTCGAAAAAAGGAAGTGCGGAGAAGGAGGGTAACAGCTAAGAAGATAGACGTAAGCGTTTAATAGTGCTTTAGGTTAAGCGTTTGCCGTTTCACGTTTGCCGTCTCACGATTCCCGATTAACGATTCACGATTATGAAAACATTGATCTCGATTTTAGTATTTGGTATTGCCGCAAGTAATGGCATGGCGCAGCAGGGGGCTATCGATAGAGAGGCCGTCGTTCGCAGAAATACGATCCGTATTAACAAACCCGATCCGCTGGGTTCATTGACGGTTGGTAACGGTCAGTTTGCATTTACGGCCGATGTAACCGGACTGCAAAGCTTTCCGGCTTACTACCAGAAAGGTGTTCCTTTAGGTACCCAGTCGGAGTGGGGTTGGCACAGCTTTCCCAATACGGAAAAATACCGCCGCGAAGAGACGCTCAAAGAGTATGAGCTGAATGGAAAGAAGATCACTTATTGTGTGCAGGTGAAAGAACCCGAGCGCAGCCGAAAGGCTGTTGAATACTTCCGGGTGAATCCGCACCGGTTGCAGTTGGGTAATATCGGTTTCGAGATCACAAAAAAGAATGGGGCGCTGGCTACTATTGAAGACATTCAGCAAATAGATCAGCAGCTGGATATGTGGACGGGTGAATTGCAAAGTAAATTCACGGTGGAAGATGTTCCCGTAGTGGTAACAACGTATGCGCATCAGCAACAGGATGGTATATCCGTACAGATCAACTCACCGCTGCTGGCGGAACAGCGCCTTGCGATCCGGTTGCATTTCCCATACCCTAATGGCGAATTCAAGGATGTAGGCACCTTCGAAGGCGACAGTTCCAAACACCGCTCCGAGCTGTACAAACCGGTTGCGTTTGGCGGCGCTATTCGCAGAACCCTTGACACCACCACTTACTTTGTACAATATACTTTTACGCGGGCAGCTTCCGTAAGCATGCGCCGTGCGCATGATTGTATCATTCAACCACCGGTGGGGGCAACAGATTTTCAGGCTTCCTTTTATTTTGCACCAGGTATAAAAAATACGGTTCCGTCGTATAGTGAAACAAAGATCAACAGCAGCACTCAATGGAATAAATTCTGGAAAAGCGGTGGCGCTATAGATCTGTCGGGCAGCACCAATGAACGGGCCAAAGAACTGGAAAGAAGGATCGTGTTATCGCAATACCTTACGAAAGTACAATGTGCATCGGCCTATCCGCCCCAGGAAACCGGTTTAACCTACAACAGCTGGTTTGGGAAACCACACCTGGAAATGCATTGGTGGCATGCAGTGCATTATGCATTGTGGGGCAGGCCCGAATTAATGGAGAGAAGCCTGAACTGGTATTTCACCGTAGCTGATGGCGCCCGTGCGTTGGCCAAACGGCAGGGCTTCGATGGCCTGCGCTGGCAAAAAATGACCGATCATGCCGGCGAAGAAGCACCGTCATCGGTAGGCGCATTCCTCATCTGGCAACAGCCGCATTTGATCTATATGGCGGAATTGGCGTATCGCGCCAAAAAGGATAAAAAGGTTTTGAACAAATACAAAGACCTGGTTTTTGGAACAGCCGATTTTATGGCTTCCTTCCCTACCTGGGATTCCGTGAATAAACGATACAACCTGGGCAAAGGATTAATTCCTGCGCAGGAATGTTTCGATGCAGTGAAGACCTTTAATCCGACCTATGAGCTGGCATACTGGCAATGGGCACTGACTGTAGCCCAGCAATGGCGCCAGCGGTTGGGATTACCACGGGAAAAGAAATGGGATGCTATTGTTAAACAACTGTCTCCATGGCCGCAGGCCAACGGCGTATACCTGGCCACAGAGAGTACACCGGATTGTTATACGAACGAACGGTACATCACCGATCATCCGGCCGTGCTGGGCGCGTATAGCTCACTGCCTGCCTGTGACCGCCTCGATACAACGGTCATGAAGAATACCTATAACCTTATCTTAAAGGTCTGGAAATGGGAAACTACCTGGGGCTGGGATTTTCCATTAATGGCGATGACAGCGACCCGGCTTAATATGCCTGATAAAGCCATCGATGCCCTGTTCATGCCGGTACAAACAAACACCTACCTCGTGAATGGACATAATTACCAGGATGACCGGCTCACGATTTACCTGCCCGGCAATGGTGGTTTGCTAAGTGCCGTTGCCATGATGTGTGCCGGTTACGATCAGAACAAAACGGCCACACCCGGTTTCCCGAAAGACGGGAGCTGGAAGGTGAAATGGGAAGGGTTGAAGCCAATGTTCTAATGTGAAAATTAGCAGTGAGTAAAAATACAGTTACCGGTTACCCGGTACCGGTTCCAGGATTCCACGTTACAAGTTGCAGGGCTTTAGCGGCAATGGCTGAATGCCAAGCGAAGTTCACAAATTCCCGGGATCGGGGAACTGCTAACCGGCGCCCTGTAACCTGAAACTTGTAACCTGTAACATTCACTCTTTACCAATAAGCAGCAATAAAAACGAACGGGTTGTCTAATAAAGGTACCGACCCACTATCACCAACAATGTTCCGTAATTCTCTATACTTTATTGCCTTACTTGCTCTCATCAATCCTGCCAAAGTCGATGGCCAATCTGTAACTGCCAATCGGTCAACACCGGTTATACAGGAGCCATCGCATACGGTAAAACAACGGGCTGTTCATTATACGCCACAGGGAACGGATTTTATCACCATAAATGGTAAGATGCGTTTCAACCGTGCCCTTTACGGCACGAATACCGGCTTCCGGGTAGAGGCGGGCGACCTGCCTGAATTTGCTTTATACATGCCGGGTATGGGCGGTAATTTTAAATTTGGATTGATAGCAGGCAATAAAAGCATATGGTTAACGGAAGCGAGAAGTATCAAAGCTACTTATCGTCCGGGTTCCATGCTGTATGAAGTAAAAGACCCGATCCTGGGCAACGGCTCCATGCAGGTCACGGTGCTGGCGCTGGCAGATGCAGAAGGTTTGATCATTAAAACACAATTCGTAAACGTTAGCAGCAAAGCCGCTTTGTGCTGGGCATTCGGTGGCGCTTCCGGTAAAAAGTTTTCGCGTGATGGCGACATTGGCGCTGATCCCGAATCGTCGTTTTACCTGAAACCGGAGTATTGTAAAGACAACCTTTATACGATCACAAGAAACAGCTTTCAGCTATTATATGGAACCGGGCGGGTATTAACGGAAGAAGAACGGTATGAAATACAGTATAAGCCAAAGAACGATTCACCCGGTGTAAAGATCAAAAATCTGAAGCGGCTTGCAGCCATTGTACCCCCCGCTTCTGATATCCGTATAACAGATGCTGCCCAACAGGACAATCCGCTTGCATTATATCAAAGCACGGCATCAGCTACGCCTGCCATTGCCGGTAAAATGACGGTCGCTAATGGCGCCTACTATTTTTTGATACAGCCTGTTGATACCATCAGGAATACCTACAGCAATCTGGCACAAATCTTCACTACAGCCGAAACAGCCCGTAAAAAACTGGCAGGCCGGATCAAAATAGTTACGCCTGATCACTGGATCAATACATTGGGCGGCGCATTAAGTATAGCGGCCGACGGCATCTGGGAATCGCCTACCTATTTACATGGGGCTGTTGCCTGGCGCATGCGCCTGCCGGCCTGGCGCGGCGCTTATGTGGCCGATGCATTGGGTTGGCACGACCGCGCCCGAACGCATTTCAGCAGTTACGCTTTATCACAGGTAACAACACCGGCTTCAGGTCCGGTTGTATTTGATACTGCCCTGCACCTGGCAAGGCAGCAGGAAAAAATGGGCACTTCCATGTTCAGTAGTGGCTACATCTGCCGTAATCCCAACGGCGATCTACGGCCGCATCACTATGATATGAACCTGGTGTTTGTCGATCAGCTGTTAACGCATTTTTATTACACCGGCGATTCAGCGTATATAAAAGAACAATGGCCTTTATTGAAACGGCATCTGGCCTGGGAGAAAAGGAATTTTGATGCAGATAATGACGGCCTGTACGACGCTTATTGTTGTATCTGGGCCAGCGATGCCCTGCAGTACAGTGGGGGTGGTGTTACGCATTCTTCAGCCTATAATTACCGCGCCCACATGGTGGCGGCGCAACTGGCGCCCATAGTAGGCGAAGATCCGGCGCCTTATCAGCATGAAGCCAACAAAATATTCGATGCTGTGAATCACCAGCTCTGGATGCCGGAACTCGGCTGGTATGCCGAATTTAAAGATGCCTTAGGGGAGAAATTATTACACCCTGCTCCCGGTTTGTGGACCATCTATCATGCCATCGATGGCCGGCTGCCCGATGGATTTAAAGCCTACCAGGCATTACGTTATGTAGATAAATCGATCCCGCATATTCCGGTGCTCGCAAAAGGGTTGCGCGATTCAGGCCTCTACCTGTTGACCACTACCAACTGGCAGCCATATACATGGTCACTGAACAATGTGGCGCTGGCTGAAAACCTGCATACTGCTTTGGCGTACTGGCAGGGGAACCGGTCTGCAGATGCCTACCGGTTATGGAAAAGCGCTATCGTCGAAAGTATGTACCTGTCATCGAGCCCCGGTGGATTTCAACAGCTTTCCTATTATGATGCTATCCGCGGCGAACTGTACCGCGATTTTGCAGATCCCATCGGCATGGCCGGCCGCTCGCTGATAGAAGGGCTGTTTGGCATTTTACCCGATGCACTGCGGGACACACTTACGATAAAACCAGGCTGGCCTGTTGCCTGGAACAACACTTCCCTGCAAACACCTGATATAACACTTGATTTCAAAAGGACCGCTGCCGGCGATCAGTATATCGTGAAACCTTCTTTTCCGCGTGCCATGAACCTGCGATTGCAGGTACGGGCCTGGCGAGATGCCATTGAATCGGTAACCGTTAACGGACAACCGGTGAACTGGCATACCATGCCCGATGCGGTAGGCGAACCTGTGATCGAAATGGCAACCGGTAAAGCCAGCCAGTATACGATCGTTATTAAATGGGCCGGTTCACCGGTTCAGCATATGCGCTATGACAGCATATATGCACAGGGCGCGCAATTAACAGCTGCTTCTCCGGCCGGCTTTATTCAATCTATTTTCGATCCGCAACAGGTGTTACAAAATATCATGTTGACCAGTAACCAGGTACAGGCAACTGTACAAGGTGCCCCTGGCCATAAGACAGCTTTTATCCAGGTAAGGCAGGGCGAACTGGTTTGGTGGTGTCCGCTGGCTTTTGAAGTAAAACAACCCGTTGAAATTATTGCAGCCGGCAATCCCAATGATCAACAGCTCCGTTTTCATCTAAAGAATAATGGTGCGGCTATCACGGGTAAGCTCATGGTAAACCCTGGTGTCACAGATCATCAGCAGGAAGTACAATTAACAGCAAATGCAACAAGCGATCTCTTTAATATACCTGCTACACATCTTGTGCCGGGCAGCAACCATGTTCGCTTTGAATGGGGCAACGGGCGCTATACAGACACGGTGATCCTGAACTGGCAGGTATCTGCCACGGCCAACAGCCGTTTTGAAAAACTGAACCTTTCGCACCTGTTCAATGATAAGGTGACTAATATTTTCAGGCAGACGTATTTGTCGCCACGGCCGCAGTCACCCACCTTGCAGTTACCGGTACAGGGTATAGGCAACTGGTGTTATCCGTTGGTACAACCGGCTATCGATGATGCAGGTTTGCGTAAGGGGGCAGTCAATAATGAATTTGTGTTGCCCCAACATATCCCGTTTGCAACGCCGGCGGATACTTTAGCCAGGAATATCCTGTTCACGTCAAAATGGGATAATTATCCTGATTCTGCTGTTGTGCCTGTATCTGGTCGCGCCAGCCATGCGTATTATTTAATGGCCGGTTCCACCAATACCATGCAAACCCGGTTGCAAAACGGTGAGCTGCGGGTGCATTATAAAGATGGTACAACCGATACGCTGCCGCTCGTGAACCCGCAAAACTGGTGGCCCATCGAGCAGGACTATTTCATTGACGGCCTTGGCTTTACGACAGATGCGCCGCGTCCGCTCCGCCTGCAATTAAAAACGGGGAAAGTATATACTACAGCCCAGGAATATACGACTATAAAGGGTTTCACCAATATGGCCATCGATGGCGGCGCTGCTACCATCCTCGATATGCCGCTCGATCCCGGTAAAGAGCTCCAATCTATTAGTCTTCATACGATTGCCAACGATGTGGTCATTGGACTAATGAGTGTTACCCTTGTCCGCTGATCTTTCTAATATTTTTTTAATCTCGTGCCACTATTTCAAAAAATGCCCCGTCTAATGGCCATTAGGATTTCTGATTTCTGGATTTCGGGATTTTGCGATTGATAAATCTGCTGTGCAAAAAGAAATCTCCAAACCTGCCTGCCGGCAGGCAGGTCTCTAGATCTCAAAATCAGAAATCAAAATACCTGGAGTTAACCAAATAAGATTGCATGCGGTTTGTTACCCTTATTGTTCTATTACTATGTACAGCTCAGTTTGTTACTGCTCAAAATAAAATAAGCGGTAAAGTAGTTGATGCCATGAATAAGCTGCCTTTACCCGATGCCACCGTTACGATCATCGATCCGGTTGATTCATCTGCCATGGGTTTTGCCGTAGTTGATAAAACAGGTTTGTTCGAGATCAGGAACCTCAAAAAGGGTAATTATGAGTTGGGTATTACATTTACCGGTTACGCTCCTTATAAAAAGAAACTGGAAATTACGCAAGCGCAATTTACTATTGACATGGACACTGTTTTCATGTCGCTCGATACATTGAGTATGTTGGGCAGTGTGGTCGTGCAGGCGCCGCCTATCTCGGTGAAGAAAGATACGATCGAGTTCAGGGCCAGTTCTTTCAAAACAAAACCCAATGCCACTGTTGAAGACCTGCTTAAGAAGCTGCCCGGCGTTGAAGTAGATAAGGAAGGAAACATTACTTCGCAGGGGGAAGAGATCACGAAGATCTATGTTGACGGTAAAGAATTTTTTCTGAACGATCCCAAGCTGGCCACAAAAAATTTGTCGTCTGAAATGGTGGAAGCCGTGCAGGTATTCGATGATATGAGTGATCAGGCCAAGTTCACCAAAATAGATGACGGCAGCCGTAAACGCACGATCAATATCAGACTGAAAAAAGATCGCAAGAAAGGCGTATTCGGCCGCAGCAGCGCATCTATAGGCAGCAGTGACCGGTATGAAGGAAGCGCTTCCTTCAATACGTTTAATAATGACCGGCAGGTGTCGATCCTAGGTGGCGCTAACAATATTAACCGCGTAGGTTTTACCAACAACGATCTTACCAGTGCTATGGGCGGAATGGGCAATGTAGGCGGTGGGCGTGGAGGTGGGGGCCGTGGCGGCCGTGGCGGTGGCGGCGGCGCCACTACCAATAACGGCAACACCAGGTCATGGAGTACGGGTATCAATTACCGTGACAGATGGGGCTCAAAGGTTGAATTTACCGGCAGCTATTTTGTTTCACAAAACACGACCACCACTTTTAGCGAAAGCTTCAGACAAAATTTTTTCTCCAATGACTCTGCAGCTAACACCAGCTCAACTTCAAATACTTCGAATACCAATGTGAATCACCGGTTTGGTTTCCGGCTGGAATATGAGATCGACAGCATGAACTCATTGCTGATAACCCCGACCTTAAACTGGCAGCAGGCCAGGTCATCGAACAATGAATCGATCATTACAGAAGCATCGAATCCAAAACTGGCGTATAAGGCTATTGAAGGGCAAAGTGACCGTTCCAATAAACGGGAAGGAAAAAGTTTCACCAATGACCTGCTGTTCCGTCACCGGTTCCATAAACCGGGCCGTACTTTCACTATGGGCTGGAATACGTCGTTGAATGGCAGTGATGGCCATGGGTTGAATATGTCGCCTTATTATTTCTTCAATGCCGATGGCACGCAAACCCGCGTACAGAACCGCCAGCAGCGCAACGATCAGTTGACGCGTTCCTTTAATAATACCATCAGTACTTCGGTTACTGAAATGATAGATTCAAGTATGGTATGGGAACTGAATTATGCGTATACCATCAATCGCAGCAACAGCGACCGCGATACCTATGACTACGATTCCACGACGATGGACTTTGACAGTGTCAATAAACCCATGACCAATTATTTTGAGAACCTGTTCACGGCCAACAGGCTGGGAACCAATTTCAGGGTAAAAAAGGAAAAGTTTAACTATCAGTTCGGTGGCGCTGTGAATTTTGCTTCACTGGAAAATCTGAGCAACCGCGCCACTACCGGCAAGGACAGCACGATGCGCCAGACCTATACGAACTTTTTTCCAAACGCTTCTTTTAACTGGAACCCCAAACCCCGGAAGAACCTGCGTTTACATTATCGCGGCAGCACCAGGGCCCCGGGTATCAACCAGCTGCAGGATGTGCAGGATATCAGCAATCCATTGAATATTCGTACCGGTAATCCGGATCTGAAACAGGAGTTCACCCATAACATCAACCTCACTTACAGCACCTTCAATCTTACGAATTTTTTATACGTCAATATCAATGCCGGTGGAAGTATCATCAACAACAAGATCGTGAACGGCATCAGCACACTCGATACCGGCGTGCTGCTGACCAGGCCGGTGAACCTGAACGGCGCTCAGAGTTTCAATGTCTCGGGAACCATTGGCATTCCGTTGAAGAAAATAACCACCGGCAGGCGCAGTCCGGTGAATTTGAACCTTACTACTACCTTGCGGCAGGGTCGCGATGTAAGTGAACTGGAGAAAGCCAAGAATTACAATTATACCCGTAGCCTGGGCGAAAGAATATCTTTCAATTATTTTATTCAGGATAAGCTCGATCTGCAGGCCAATGCCAGCTTTAACTACAACGATGCGCGGTACAGTGTGCAGGAAAGTTTGAACTATAAATATTTTGATCAGCACTATTCATTAGATGTAACCTATACCATTTTCAAACGGATAATGATCAACAACGATTTTGATTATTATATCAATACGGGGCGTGCACAGGGATTCAACCAGCCTATTCCTTTATGGAATGCGTATGTTTCCTGTTTGCTGTTCAGGAAACAGAATGGCGAGCTGCGGGTAAGTGGTATCGACCTGTTGAACCAGAATAAAAGCATAAGCCGGTCAGTGGGTGACAACCATATTGAAGATACCTACACGCGCGTGCTGCAACGCTTCTTCCTCGTTAGTTTCATGTATAATTTCAAAAGTTTTGGTAAAGCTATGTTCCCTGGCAGGGAGAACAGACAAAGGACTGGCAGACAGTACTAGTCTTTAGCCAGCCCTTATGTCAACCATGTTGCTGAACCGGTGCGCCTTATAATTACAGGCCCCGGGCAGCTGCACGGGTGGGTAATTGACGATTGACGGGGCTTCCATGTCACGTTTGCCGTTGCACGACCGACGATTTCAGTTAATAGAATCTTCCAATAAGACGATTGTCTACAATCATTTGCTTGATCACTGCCGGATCTATCGGTCCCTGTTTGCCGTAGATGATCTTGCCGCCTGGTTCTACCAGGATGGTATAGGGAAGCGCGCCCTGCCATTTGGGATCGATAGCTTCAATTAGTTTGTATTTGTCGTCTGAAGAGAAGAGATAATTCGTATTGGATGCCTGTTGCTGCTGCAGGAATTTCAACACCTTGTCCTTTTTGTCCGGGCCATCAGCACTGATACTGATAAATTCAAAATCACGCCGCCGGTACATCCGGTTGATGGAAATGAATTCCGGGAATTCTGTAACACAGGGACCACACCAGGTAGCCCAGATGTTGATCAAACGTAATTTGTCGGAAGGGTTCTTTATCAATTCTTTTAATCCAGGTTCATCTATCGTATTTACGGTCACCGGTTCTTTGGCCCATTCTTCAAATCCTTTTTTAACCGACGAAGATTTATCGGCCCATTTAACGGAACAACCGAATACTTTCGTGGTTTGTATGGCCACCGGTTTGTTTTGCAGCAAGGCCTCGATGGCATCCCGCGTATTTAATTCTGTAGGTGTTTTTGTGGGTTTTTCTACATTGTCTACCCGGCCCTGGTAGCGCAATTTTCGGGCCTTGTCAAAAATAAAGACATGCGGAGTAGCCACCGGCCCATAGGCTTTGGCGGTAGTCTGCGCGTCGCCATCGTACAAATAGGGAAAATTATATTTCTTTCTTTGCGCCCTGATCTTGATTTCTTCGAATGAATCGCTCAGATCGGTATAGCCGAGCTCATCCAAACGCACAGATCGTGGATCGTTGGGGCTGATGGCCACGACGGCGACGTTTTTGGCGCTATAGTCTTTCGTTAACTGTATGAGCCGGTCTTCATAAGCCTGGGCGGTTGGACAGTGATTACAGGTAAAGACGATCACCAGAAGATCTGCGTTCCTGAAAGAGGAGAGGGTGTAGGTTTTGCCGTCGGTACCTGGTAATTTGAAATCCGGGGCAGCAGAGCCAATGGCAAGTGTTTTATGTTCCTCGTTTGTGCTTTGGGATAAGGCGGCAACCGGTAGTATGGCAAGCAACAGCAGCCCGTAAAACAATGCTTTCATGAGCGCTTATTTGCTAAAAGATACGATTTTTTAACGAGGATCTACAGCCTGGGTAAGAATTACGAAGTAAGAAATAAGAAGTACGAAGACTGAGCTAAGCGATTAAGGTATGAGGTTTAAAAATCAGTTGACTTCTTACTTCTTATTTCATGTGCCTATATTCTGCAAGCATATTTCTTAACCTGGTTATACCTAGAAAGAGATCACTTCAAAGAAGGCCTTCTTGGGTTTTAGTTGCTGATCGAACAGGGTAGGATAATTTTTGCGGCCATGGACCGGGTATTCATCCAACCACGTGCGGCGGTCAGAAACGCCCCAGAAGGTAACACCGGTGATCACATTTTTGTAATCCCGGAAAATGCGGAACAGTTTTTTGTATTGCTCCAGTTGCTGTTGCTCGCGTTCAGCGGTGAAACTGTCATTCTCACCAGGCCTTTTGGCGCGGCGGTTCTTCTCCCACGGATAAACGGAAACATCCAGTTCAGTGACCTGCACCTTTAAACCAAGGGAGGAATATCTTTCAATGGCCGTGCGCAACTCATCTTCAGAAGGCTCAAAAACTGACCAATGCCCCTGTAAACCCACCCCATGAATGGGCACTTTGGCATCAACCAGCTTCTTCAGCAATTTGTAGATCCGTTCTCTTTTTTCAGGCCGTTCTGTGTTATAGTCATTGTAGAATAACACGGCATCGGGATCAGCTGCATGCGCATATTCAAAAGCCTTTACAATAAATTCATCGCCACAGATCTGGTGAAAAAGGGAATTGCGCAGGATGCGCGAACTGTCGTCATCAACCGCTTCATTCACCACGTCCCAGGCATATATTTTTCCCTTATAACGGTTCACCACAGTGGTTATATGATCTTTCAGGCGTTGTAACAGGACCTCTTTGCTAACCGTTTTGCCGGAAGCATCCTTGAAAAACCAGTCAGGTGTTTGTTCGTGCCAGCACAAAGCGTGGCCGCGCACTTTCATGCCATGCCGTTGTGCAAAGTGTACGATGGAATCAGCCAGCGTCCAGTTGTAAAAATCCTCCCGCGGATGAATGGGGCCCATTTTCATCGCATTTTCCGGAGTGATGCTGTTGAATTGCGCAGTGATCAGCTGTGCATCGGCGCCTGTTAATGAGCGCGGACTAACCGCTACTCCAATGGGAAAGTAGTTTGAATAATGATCTTTGAGCCCTTTGGTTTGCGCGGTTGCCTGAATGCTGAATAGCAGCATCAGGGTCAGCAAGTTTATGGGTGCTTTTTTCATATATGCGTTGTTTGATCGTGAATCGTGAATCGTGAATCGTGAGTCGACAATCGTCAATCGTCAATCCTGAATCGTCAGTCGGGAATTTATATTAGCTCATTGTTTAGGCGGCCCGAGATAGCTCTTGCGAACCCCGCCCCAATCGATCACTATCTTTTGCAGCACAATGCCGTTATCAAGCGGCCAGATCTTCAACGTGTGATGACCTGCTTTGGACAGGTTATGTGTTGAGGTGCTGATCCTGATATTGTTGCTTACCGATTGCGCCCAGGCCCTGTCTGAATTATCGGCATGGAGGTTAACCACCTGCGGCGTTTCATCGTCGAAGGCAATAGCATAGCGCAATCCCGATGATTCATTGAAGGGCAGGCTGGGCGAACAATACAGCATTACCCTGGTGGCGCCGGAATCGGTTGTATACATGTTGTACGTCAGGTGCGCTGATGATCTGTTGGGTTGTTCCGCTGCAGTAGCATTGGTGAAATAGGTGATGCCATTGCCGGTTCTGCCAATATCATGTATGCGCATCCAGCGGCCCTCTTTATCGGGGACTGCTTTTTTATACGCATCTGCTTCTATGGAAATATGACCGTCGCTTTCCACATAGGTCGATGGATCTATCTTAGGCAGTTTTATCTTTTTAATGACCGCACAAATCTTTACCGCTTGTTTATCCGGGCCGGTGATGGTTACCGGAATGCGATGGGTTCCCATTGGAACGGCCGGCCAGTTAACCTGTACCCAGATGCGTTTTTCCTTGTCTGTTCGTCCGCTGGCAGAGGAGAATTGCAACCAGGGTTTTGCAGAACGAATGGAATAATTAAAAGGGGATGCGCCTTTATTAAAGATCTCGAAATAATGCTTTTGGGGATTTTGTGAATAAAAGCCGGGCAGGGTAGCGCTATCGGAATTACCCGGCCAGGCCAGTTCCGATCCTTCAATGGCAATACCCATAGCTGCACCGGCAACCGGCGTAATGGTTTTAACCGCGGGCATTTTATTAGCCGGGGGTTGTTGCCAGTAGGTGTAACCGATATGTGTTTGATCCATCATATGGTTCCATTTTCCATTGGCCAGTTCCCGGTTGTATTGGATGGTGAGTAAAGAATCTGCCATATATAATTCCTGAACACGGGCGGCCAGCGCATTGGTGGATGCCCGGCCCTGTTTTGCATACAAGTGATTTTTACCGGTGGTTACATACAACTCATTCAGGTTGGCGCAGGCTTTTATGGGGAATAACACCAGTTGGTAAAAAGCGTCTTTTGCGTCGGCAGGTAATGCTTTGGAGATGCGTTCCGCTTTTGCTGCCAAAACATTGTATTCCTGTACCACTTTTTCAGCTTCCTGGTAATTGATCAGGCTGTAGGTATCCGGCGACAGCAATTCCGGTTTACGGCGGCTGTTGTATTGCGTATAAAGCGCCAGCAGCCGGGCAATCTCTTTTGCATGTTGATGACCGAATTGTTGTACGGCCCAGGCTTCGGTATACGCACGCGAACGATCCGTTGTATATTGCTGCGGGGCCCAGGCATGATCCAGAAAGAAAGATATCGGCAGTTCCATGGGTTTCAGATCGCCTACATTTACGATCCAGATACGGTTGACCCCATATTCATAGGCCAGGTTCATTTGTTCCCAGGTGCGTGCGATGGTATTCGTATTAAGCCATTTGTAATTGCGCGGGCCGCCCACATAATCGAAATGGTAATAGATCCCGTAACCGCCGGCACGCGCAGGTGCATTCCGTTTCGGCAGCTTGCGAATGTTACCCCAGTTATCGTCGCACAATAAAAGGGTAATATCATCCGGCACCCGCATGCCCTTGTCGTAATAGTCCTGCACTTCTTTATATAAAGCCCATAGCTGCGGTGTGGCCGCCGCTTCTTTCTTTGTTACGTTCGCCAGGATCGCCCGTTGATCGGCTACTATTTTTTCCAGCAAAGCAATATTGCTTTTTTCACTCATAGGCTCATCCCCATCGCCCCGCATCCCTACGGTTACAATACTTTCATAGTTGCGCATACGGCGAATGCCTGCTTCCCAGAATTTTTTCAACTGCAATTCGTTGCTGTCGTAATTCCATTTACCGGTTCCATACCGCCGCCATTCATCATGTGCCCGCAGCATGGGTTCGTGATGGCTGGTGCCGATCACAATGCCATACTGATCGGCCACCACGGGGTTCAGTGTATCATCATCGTAGAAAGCATTGCCCCACATGGCCGGCCACAAATAATTTCCTTTGAGGCGAAGCAACAGCTCAAACACTTTTTCATAGAATAAGTGATTGAAGCCACCGAAAGTGGCTTTACTCCAGCCCGACAAAGCGGGTGCTTCGTCGTTGAGAAAAATGCCGCGATAGGTAACACCGGGGCGCTGGAATTGTTTGACTGCGCTGTTATACCAGCAGGAAGCTGATCTTTTCACCGGCACATCTGCCCACCAGTACCACGGCGATACGCCCAGCTGTTTCGACAATTCAAAAACGCCATAGGCAGTGCCGCGTTTATCACTGCCGGCAATTACCAGCGCATGGGCAACACCGGGGTAGGGATTCGCTATCACCTGGATTTGAAAAGCTTCCCATTTACCGGCTATGCTGTCAACGGTTAATTTTTTAGTTTGAACCAATTCCTTAATGAGCGATGACTGATCCAGCGACCCAATGATAATAATGTTTTTAGAAGCCGCAGCAATGGTGTGAGCCGTATCAGGCCGCTGGCCGGTAACCTTTTCTATATCGGTTTGCAGTAAAGCGGCTGCTTTTTGCACCAGCCAGTGATCGCCCGCACCTACATACACCGGACTGGCTTTTTGCGCCGCAACAATCGGAAAGGCCCCTGGCGCATTTTCAGGAAGGATCGCTTGCTGTGCAAGGGCAGCACTGGCCATCAGCCAGGCCAGTAATATCAGCACTTTTCTTTTCATATATGGAAAACAATAAACGTATCGTCAGTAACAAGGTTGGCCACGGCCCTGAACCTGGTACAGGACCATGGCAAACCCTGATCAATAATTAAAAGCCGATGGAGTTACCGCCGTCTACCGGTAATACAACGCCGGTGATGTACCGTGATGAATCGGTAGCCAGGAAAAGAGCTGCATCACCAATATCTGAAGGAGCGCCCATAACGCCCATGGGGGTACGGCCCAGGGCTTTGTTCTTGCGTTCGGTATCCTGGTTAAACGCTTTCGAGGTCATGTCAGTGGCAATGAAACCCGGCGCAATACAATTGATTCGAAGACCCTGTGGCGACAATTCCGTCGCCATGGCCCGGGTCATTCCTTCAATGGCTGTTTTAGACGCTGAATAAGCAATGACCTTGGGAATACCATACTGGGCAGCCATGGAGCTGATGTTTATGATACTTCCTTTTTTATTAGGTAACATGTTCTTTACCACTTCCCGGGTCAATGCGAATACTGCTACCAAATTCGTTTGTATCACTTTTTGAAAGTCTTCATTGGTTACCTCGGTGAACTCTTTTTTCATATTAATACCGGCGTTGTTCACCAGGATATCGATATGTCCGAATTGGGTAATAACCTGTTTCACCAGTGAGGGTATAGCGTCCAGATCGCTCAGGTCGGCAACAATGGGTACACATAATGCACCCAGCTTTTGTTTGGCCTGGTGCAATTTTTCCTGGTCGCGGCCTACGATCACTGTAGTGATGTTGTGCTGCACAAATTTTTCTGTAATGGCCAGGCCAATGCCGGAACCACCTCCCGTTACGATCGCTACTGTTTGGTTAACTGTGTTCATTAATACTAGATTTATAGATCTTACATTACTAAGTTTTCTTTTCCCGTGCAAACGTGTTCTTGTCGTGAATCGTCAATCGATCATCAAACCCTGTATTCCATTATAACATTATCATATTATCACATTATTACATTATCACATTGCTTAATGTGGTGCATACGGAAAACTCAGGCCCTTGTAATATTCCAGTGTCCTGTTTGGTTTTTCATAACCTGCCGGAATAGGTTGCCGGGAAAAGGTTTGAAAATACAACAGGCAGGCATTGCGCCACCACACGGCTTCCTGCTCCTGAATGGCCAGCAGTTGCCGCACTTCATTGAACCGCTCCTGATCGATATGGTCTTTCATCCGGTTCCAGGTGCGTTGCATCCAGCGCACCGAATCAACGCCGCTGTAATATTTGTCGCACAGCGTCTCCCACAGGGTTTTGCCCGAGCGCATTTTATGATCCCAGGGTACATGGTGAAACCAGAGTAAAAATTGCTCAGGACAGGAATTCATATCTTCAAATTGTTGTCGCACGGCAGGCTGGTATTGCCCCAGTGCATTGCTGCCGGTGGCCGTACGGTTGAAGCCGATACCAACAGAATCTGCTTTATGAAAATAAGTCGGGTTCCAGTCGGCACGCGGGGCTTTGTCGTACCAGGGAGCAGGACCATAATGATGGCCGTACCCCATGATATGATGCAAACCCAACGGTGTCATATAGTTGACCATGATCTCGCGCGAAGCGAGCATGATCTGCTGCACGGTATCGACAAATGCTTTTTTATTGGTGAAGGTTTGCCTGATCCATTCATTCGCGATCTGCGCGGGTGTAAGGGCAGGCTCCCAGGCTAACCGGCCTAATGCATACCAGTTGCTCTGGCCAAAGGGATGTCCGGTCCAGTTGATATCGCTGCCAATATTGGAAACACCGGCCATGCCGGTGAGGGTATGTCCATCGGCTGAACCATCGATGATCCTGGCCACCGTATCGCCGCTTCCTTTCGTGTGCGTATCGGCGTTCAGCACTTCGGTAAACAGGGGCGCAAGGTATACCAGGTGGGTGGCAAAGCCCATGTATTCCTGCGTAAGCTGGTATTCCATCATCAAAGGTGTTTTGGGCATAGCGCCAAAAAGAGGATGGAAAGGTTCGCGTGGCTGAAAATCGATGGGACCGTTCTTCACCTGTATCAATACATTTTTCCAGAACTGTCCATCGAGCGGTTTGAATTCGTTATATGCTTGTTTGAAACGGTCTTCCGGCGATTCGTTGCTGTAAACGAAGGCGCGCCACATTACAATGCCTCCATGGGGAGCTACGGCATCGGCCAGCATATTGGCGCCATCGGCATGGGTGCGCTGGTAATTCTGCGGACCGGGTTGTCCTTCTGAATTGGCTTTTACCAGGAAGCCACCGAAGTCAGGAATATGCCGGTAGATCTCATTGGTCTTTTCTTTCCACCATTTTTGTACGTCGGGATCCAGCGGATCGGCTGTTTTCAGCCTGCCTATTTCAACCGGGGCGCTGAAGCGGGCCGTGAGATACACTTTGATATTATATTTCCGGAACACTTCCGCCAGGGCCGCTACTTTTTGCAGCCAGCTTTCGGTCAGGATCATGGCATTGGCGTTCACATTGGTAAGCACCGTACCGTTGATGCCGATGGAAGCATTGGCGCGCGCATAGTCAACATAGCGTTGATCAATATAGCCGGGTAGCCGCTGCCAGTCCCAGATGGAATTGCCCGCATATCCCCGCTCCACCGTACGGTTCAGGTTATCCCAGTGGTTCAACAACCGAAGACGTATTTTGGGAGCACTGATAATATTCAGTTGCTGAATGGATTGATGGGTTTGCAGCAGGCGCAGAAAATGAAAGGCGCCATACAGGATACCGGCTTCCTTGTTGCCTGTAATTAAGATTACATTTTTACCATCGTGACGTATCGTGCGAATGACGAACCCTTCTTCGCCCAAACTGGCCAGTGTGGTTTCACCTACCAGGGTACGAACAAATGGTAAATGTGTCGGCCGGCCCATCATGATCGTTCCATTGATGACTGCCATTTGCAGGGGAACCTTTTTGCCCAGCAATCCTGAAAGGCCGGCCTGCAATTCCTCGTGGGCGGCAATGAGCCTGCCATTGTCAGATGGACAACTGATACTGGTGATCTGTTGCCGGTACTGTTGTAAAAGGGAAGCATTGTCAATGGTATTGTACCGCAGCCATAAACGATAGCCGTTTTCTCCAAGTACAGAAACAGAGAGAAAAATACCAATAATAATTCCAGTCCATTTTTTCATATGAATTCAAAGTTTCAGTTACCGGTTACCAGTTACCAGTCGCCGGGCCCTTATTGCAGATTGCAGTCACTCATTTAACTGCCCGGTATGGGGAAACCAATAACCGGGAACTTTTGCCATTGCCAATTGCCAATTGTTTATTGCCAATTGTTCTTTATTCGCTATCTGATATTATTTTTTGCGAAGAAGCCCTTATGATGAGTTCTGATCTTAATAATATGGTATTGGTGGCGTCAATGCTGTTCACGCCGTTTAAATGATTTATCAGACTGGCGGCTGCCATTTCTCCCATTTTATAACCGGGATAGTTGATCGTTGTCAGGTTCGGCTCGATGACCGTAGATACCGGGTCATTGTTAAAACCGACAAAAGCGATATCGGCCGGAATGCGGATGCCTGCTTTTTTCAGGGCCATCATGCAGCCAACGGCACAGTTATCGTTCGCGGCAAAAACGGCATCGGGCAATGGGTTCATCTGTAATATGGTGGCTGCTGCCTGCACGCCCGCTTCCTGGCTCAGGTTATTGATCAGCAGGTATTTTTCATCAAAGGGAAGTTGATGATCGGCCAGCGCCTGTTTATAACCAGCCAGCCGGTCGATATATACGTTTCGTTTTGGCGTGGCTGTAATATGAACGATGTGACGGCAACCCTGCGCTATGAGGTGACTGGTAGCTTCATAAGCGCTTTTGCGGTTGTCGATCAATACACTGGTGCATTCAGGATGATCAGTAACGCGATCGAAAAAAATGAGGGGGATGTTCTTTTTAATGAACTGGTCAAAATGCGAAATATCGTCGGTATCGTAAGCGAGTGACACCAGCATGCCGTCAACCCGGTTATTGAACATGGTTTTGGCGTTCGTTATTTCTTTACCTGCTGTTTCAGACGACTGGCTGATAATAAGGGTATAGCCCTCGTTGTTGGCAACGCTTTCGATACCCGCTATCACCGTACTCATGAAGTAGCTGTTGAGCCGCGGAACAATTACACCGATGGTATAGGTGCGCTGTTCCCGAAGATTGCGGGCGAAGTGGTTATACCGATAGCCCATTTCTTCAGCCAGATCGAAGATCTTCTTCTTGGTTTTCTTGCTTACGACCGGGTCGTCTTTCAAAGCCCGGCTTACAGTAGCTATAGAGACGTTCAACTTACGAGCGAGGTCGTAAATTGTCACTTCTTTGGGTTTTGTCATACAATCGCTTACATATATGATAGTAAAGGTAAAATAAAATTATTTTTAAAAAAACAATGTAATCGGTTACATTGATGCATTTTTCTCTCTAAATTAGTGTCGACAATTGCGTATCAATTGGTTGCCATGTTAATAAAAACGTTTGAAAACAAGGTTTCACCTACAAATTGTCGCAATAAAGACGGAAAGTGCGGCAGGAAGTTACAACCAGCGGGTAGCTTGCTCCGGACTTTCTTGTTTAATGGTTGTGGTGAAGGGCCAGTGGGCGAACAGCAGTTGGCAATTGGCCTTCAGCAAGGCTTCGGCGGGACGAGTTGGCAGTTTGCTGTAAGTTTGAGACCGTGCAAGTTCAGTATTAGTTTCATAAGCAGCGAGCCACTCACCTCGCCTGCGCTGTCGCTACCGACGGGCAAGCATTCACCATTCACCATTCACCATTGACCATTGACCATTCACCAACTATAAACTATAAACTGTGAACCTGGTATCAACGATGATCCGTTACTTACACATACTGATAGCAAGCTTCCTTTGCATGCGCGGCACCGCCCAGATACGGCTTCCACGTTTGATCAGCGATAACATGGTGCTGCAGCGGGACACTAAACTTAAGATCTGGGGCTGGGCTTCCATAGGTGAAAAGGTAAACGTCCGCTTTAACAATAAAACGTACACTGCCACCACGGGTAAAGACAGCAGTTGGTCAGTCGTGTTACCGGCCCAACAGGCAGGCGGCCCCTACAATATGGAGATCAGTGGCAACAACAATATAGTCATCAGGAATATCCTCATCGGCGATGTATGGGTTTGTTCGGGCCAGTCGAATATGGAGTTACCGATGGAGCGGGTAAAGGAAAAGTATGCAACCGTGATTGCGCAGGCAACGAATCCCGCCATCAGGCAATTCAATGTAGCTACTACTTATGATTTTCAAAAAACACGTACCGATCTTGAATCGGGCAGCTGGCAACCGGCCGATCCGCAAACGGTATTACAGTTCACGGCTGTAGGCTATTTTTTTGCTAAAGCCCTGTATGAAAAGTACCGCATCCCTATTGGGTTGATAAAAGCCAGTGTGGGTGGCTCACCTGCTGAGGCCTGGTTAACGGAAAACGCCTTAAAGGCTTTTCCGCGACACCTGGAAACGCTGGCGAAGTATAAACGCCCCGCGTATCTCGATAGCATCCGGAACCATGACAAAGAGATTCGCGATAACTGGTACAAGAACATCTGGGTACAGGATAAAGGATTACATGATACAAAACCCTGGTATGATCCCAGCGTTAATACGAGCGACTGGAAAACCATGCCCGTACCCGCATTTTGGGATGAGCATGGTTTGAAAGGCGTGCATGGAGTCGTGTGGTTCAAAAAAGAAATAGAGGTGCCTGCTTCCATGGCGAACAGGCCGGCGAAACTGCTGTTGGGAAGAATTGTAGACCAGGACTCTGTGTTTGTAAATGGCCGCTTTGCCGGCACCATCGGTTATCAATACCCGCCCCGGCGATACGAATTGCCAGCAGGTTTGTTACAGCCCGGCAAGAATACGATCGTAGTGCGGGTGATCAATAATGCCGGCCGCGGTGGGTTCATTACTGATAAACCCTACCAGTTGACGGTGGGCGATCAAACAATTCCGCTGACCGGCGACTGGCAATTTGCATTGGGCACTACCGCCTCGCCCTTACCACCAGCCACTTTCTTTCAGTATCAGCCGACCGGACTATTCAATGCCATGATTGCTCCCATGTTGAATTATCGGATCAAAGGCGTCATCTGGTACCAGGGTGAAAGCAATGCCGGCAGGCCTGCTGAATACCGTACCTTATTTCCGGCTGTGATCAATACCTGGCGGCAGGAATGGAAACAGGGAAATTTCCCCTTCCTGTTTGTGCAGCTGGCAAATTATATGGAAACTAAAAAGGAACCCGGTGAAAGCAGCTGGGCCATGACGAGAGAAGCGCAGTTGAAAACCCTGGCTTTGCCCAACACCGGCATGGCGGTGATCACTGACGCAGGCGAATGGAACGATATTCACCCGCTGAACAAAGAGGATGTGGGTAAAAGGCTGGCCTTATGGGCACAGCGGCAGGCGTATGGCGACAAGAAAGTAGTATATTCCGGACCGTTATACCAGTCCATGAAGATCGATGGTAAAAAGGTCATCCTGCAGTTTACGAGCACCGGCAGCGGCCTGATGGCAAAAGGCGGCAGCGAGTTAAAGTATTTTGCTATTGCAGGAGCCGATAAAAAATTTGTATGGGCCAAAGCCACGATTGAAGGCAATAAAGTTATTGTTTGGAGCGACCAGGTGCCGTCGCCCGTAGCAGTACGTTACGCCTGGGCCGATAATCCCGAAGGAGCCAATTTGTATAATAAAGAAGGATTGCCGGCATCGCCGTTCAGGACGGATGAGTGGTGAGGTCAATTGTTCCCGGTTCCCGGTTACCAGGCCTTTAATGCAGCATGGCTGCCAATACTCAGCCTGCCATGGGTTTGTGCCCCGGCAACTGGTAACTGGTAACAGGTAACTGAATTTCCTGTAACCTGCAACATGAAACCTGTAACTGTAACTTAGATCCTCAAATAACCACTTAAGATAGACTTTCTATGGAGTATACTATGCGTTGGTTCGGGCCTAATGATCCCGTTCCCTTACAACATATTCGTCAGGCAGGATGTACCGGGGTGGTAACCGCATTACACCACATACCGGTTGGTGATGTCTGGACCATAGACGAGATCAACAAACGAAAGAATATGATCGAGACAGCCGGTATGAGCTGGACGGTCATTGAAAGCCTGCCCGTACATGAAGACATTAAAAAGCAAACCGGTAATTACAAACAGTATATTCAGCACTACCAGCAAAGCCTGCGTAATGTAGCGGCTTGCGGCCTGAAGGTGGTCACCTATAATTTCATGCCCATACTGGATTGGGTACGTACCGATATTGATTACGAAATGCCCGATGGCAGCAAGGCATTGTATTTCGAACGGCTGGCCTTTATTGCCTTTGATGTGTTCATGCTGGAAAGACCAGGTGCTGAAAAAGAATATACAAAGGAAGAACTTACTGCTGCGCGAAATTACCTCGATACCATATCCCCTCAAAAAAAGGAAACCCTGTACCGTAATGCGCTGCTGGGGCTGCCGGGCAGTGATGAACCATTTACCAAAGAGCAGGTGCTGGCCGCATTAAAAACGTATCATCACATTGATGCCAGGAAGTTAAAAGAGCATTTGTTTTATTTTCTGCAACAGGTAGTTCCGGTAGCAGAAGAATGCGGGCTGAAAATGGCGATCCATCCGGATGATCCGCCGTACCCGGTGCTGGGGCTGCCCCGCATCATGAGCACAGAGCAGGATGTAAAGGATCTGCTGCAGGCTGTACCTGCAAAAGCAAACGGCCTGTGTTTCTGCACCGGCTCGTTCGGGGTGCGGGCAGACAATGATCTGGCAGGCATGGTTCAACGTTATGGCGATTTTATTCATTTCGTTCACCTGCGCAGCACTAAACGCGACGGCGCCGGCAATTTTTTCGAAGCCGACCACCTTGCAGGTGACGTGGATATGTATGCGGTGATCAAAGAACTGGTGCTGGTTATGCGAAGGCGAGGCGTTTCACTGCCTATGCGCCCCGATCATGGCCACCAGATGCTCGATGATCTGAAAAAAACAACCTACCCGGGCTACAGCGCCATCGGCCGTTTGCGCGGACTGGCAGAATTGCGGGGTTTGGAACTGGGCATTGTTAGAAGTCTGAAGCCGGAGGTCTGAAGTCTGAAGCCGGAGGTCTGAAGTCGGAAGTCTGAAGTCTGAAATTAGAAGGAGATTTTAAAATAAGATATTCTCTGACTTCTGACATCAGGCTTCTGACTTCGTGTATTGGCATAATTTTTTAAGACATTTCCCGAAGATACCTTATGTTCTCACCATTGGATTGTTTATGAGGCGCCTACTTAGATATGGTATTTTATGGTGGATGCTGTTACCACTGCCATTTGCGGCAGAAGCCCAAAAGGAGCTGTTTAAAAAAATGGACAGTTTAAGCCGCATCCCTCCTTACTTAAAACGAGGCAACAAGGACAGTATAAGGCGCGAATTCTACAATCAAACCACAAAGATCACCTTCCCCGTTTACTGGAAATTACTGGCCAGTGATCTGAAACAACAGGTTACCTCGCCATTTTATGCAAAACCACGGTTGTGGTACCGGACAGCCGCAGTAGCAGGCGTTACTGCCGGCGTATTGTTGCTGGATGTACCCATCAGCCGGAATGCAGTGGACTGGCGGAAGAATAGTACTACCCTGGTGAGCACCAGTAAATATATAACCCGCTTTGGCGGCGCTTATGAGGTGTATACCCTGGCTGCGCTGGGAACGTATGGTTGGCTCTTTAAGAACGAAAAAATAAAGACCACCACCTTGCTGGCTACACAGGCATATATTACCTCTGCGGTGATCTTTGAAGCAGCCAAGTTTTTATCGGGCAGGCAGCGGCCCTATTATTACGATCCTGAAACCAACACAAACAGTCCGGCCTGGCATGGCCCCTTTTACCAGTTCAGGAAAGATGAGAACGGCAACCGGCCGGATAGTTATTCGTATACCTCCTTTCCATCCGGGCATACCTGTCTGGCCTTTGCAGCAGCTACTGTATACGCCATGGAATACAGCGACCGGCCACTGGTGAAGATCTCTGCATATACTGCGGCGTCTTTAATTGGTTTAAGCCGGATCACCGAAAACAAGCACTGGGCTTCCGATGTATTGATAGGTGGCATTCTGGGCCATTTGATCGGCCGCCAGGTGGTCAATAACTATCACCGTTATGCCAAGCTGAAATCGGAAGAGGCCGCTAAAAACAGGAACACACTCACGTTTGCCCCGCAATTTCAATTCGGGCGCTGGCTGCCTGGTGTTGTGTATACGTTCAATTAAATCTAAGTTATTGAGTTCATAAGTTATTAAGTTTAAAAACAGTCAAGTCGGGGTTGAATAACTAAATAACTGAATAACTGAACAACTATTCAATTATCTTCCTGTATTTACGGTACATTGTTTGTGACAATTGCACCGCGTTACCAATCGGCTGCGTGGGAAATGATTGCTGTGTTTTCACCCATTTCCATTCCCATTTTTTAATGGCTTCTTCAAACTGTTTCAGGTCGGGTTGCCTGCTTGTACGCAATGTTTCCTGCAGCATGGCAAAGAATTGCTGCCAGCGCGGTTTGTAGAAATCATTCAGCAAACCACTCCATTGGCGATTCGAGTATTCATGCAAAGGACTATTGGCGTCGCCCCACAGCGTAATAAGATCGCGGGCGTTCTGTTCATACAAAGCTTTTTCGGCAGCAGTGGTGCCATGGCTGCGGGCGGCAGCTATCCACGGTCCCAGCATAAAATCACGGCGGGTAGCCAGCAACTGATCCATATCACTGATCAATGCTAAAAAAGCGCGGCTGTATCTGTTAAATGCAGTACTGTCTTTTTCTTTATAGGCAGCTACCCACTTTTTTTGTAACGGCGCCGCATAATTGGCAAGCACCTGGCGGGTAAGATCAACCAGGTCATAGCGGAAACCATCAGTATTGACGCCTTTGGCGGCTGCCTGTATGAACAGGTCCCAGGCAGGAAGCAGGTCTTTGGGGGCGTAGTTCAGTTTGGTGCGGGTCCATACAGTGGTGGAGTCAAAAGTGGGGCGCCCGGTAATGATCGATTCGGCGCCGTCCCTGATCGCTGCGCCATTATAAACCGTTTTTCTGAGGATCTGCCAGGCGTTCACCAGGTCTTTATCAGCCGTTGAATAACGGTTCAATACGTATTTGGGCAACCAGGTATCCAGGTCAACAGCCCTTGTTTGCCAGGTGTGCTGCATCATCAGTTCATACAACACCGGATTTTGTTCAATGGCTTCCATGGTTAATCCTATACCCCACAGCTTGCCTGAATTGTTATCATTTAATGCCTGGGCAGGCCCGGCTGCAACTCCATCCATGCGTCCGAATAAATTTACATTGCCGCCAAAATTGTGCAACATATTCCAGATCCAGGGCTTGCCATAAAAGGCGTTGGTGCGTTTCCAAACCGGTTCAATTTCTGTAGCAAGATCGAGCAGGATCATTTTATTATCGGGAACTGCTTTCAGCAAAGCTTCAATTTGCGGCGCTTTCCAGAATTTGCGGTCGCTATAGAACAGCCAGCCCTGCATAACCCAGGTTGCGGCTGTATCCGCCTGTTTCATGCCTTCATAGATCCGCGCGCTCAATGCCGATAAGAAGGCCGGGTCGTCAGACGGTGGCTCATTTTCATTAAATGTATCTGCGGAATACAAATGGTCTGTTCCAAACAGTTTGGTTTGCGTTTGCAGGAAACGTTTTCCGATCTCCGCAAATAATGGATCTTCCGAATCGAGGATGTAGGTATCAGCAAAACCATTCGTCCAGTTGGTGGCTTTTAGTTTTGCGTTCGGGTATTTCTTTTTAATCGCCGGTGGAACGTGACCGGTAAAGGCCGGCAGCACCGGTTTCATGCCCAGCTCTCGCTCGCGTTGCAGGATTTTTTCCTGCAGCTCTTTATGGCTTTTCATCCAGCTCATTGGCAGCGGGCCGCCCCAGGCATCCAGGTTACCCATCCAGAACCAGGCGAAATAGGCAGGGCCGCAAAAGAAGTCTTTCAATTCCTGGTCAGTAAAGCCCATGTCTTTATATACCATATACCAGGTGTATTCTTCACCGGTAATGGCCAGCGGCATATTGATGCCATGCAAAGCCATCCAGTCGATCTCTTTTTGCCAGCGATCCCAGTCCCACCAGCTCATGCTGTAATTAAATGTGCAATAGTTGAGATAATAACGATATGTATAGGGGGTGAACTTATGCACTTTCTCTTTTACCACCGGCAGGCTGGCCGGCAAAAACAGGTTGGTGCCATTCCAGGTGATCTGGCAATGACAATATTCGGTGAGGTAATGATATAAAGCGGAAGCAACAGAAGTACCATTATTACCGCGCAGCACAATTTTACCGGCACGGCTTTCCACTTCAAAAAGATCTTTTCCGTTCTCCGGGGCTATTTCCTCTACAATAAAGTGGGATGCGTGTTTGGGTAATACCCGTTGGATAAGTGCGTAGGAAGCTTTTACATTTAATTGCGCAGCAATGGTTACAGGCAGCAGCAGGATCAGCATAAGGCTGACCGCACGGGGCATTCTTTTTAGTTTAAGCATAGATCGTTACTGGTTATCATACCAAAAGCAAAATCTCAAATTTCAAGCATCAAGAACCAAATAAATTTCAGATTCAAAATCTCAAATTTCAAGCATCAAGAACCAAATAAATTTCAGATTCAAAATCTCAAATTTCAAGCACCAGGAACCAAATACATCTCAAATCCAGGATCTCAAATAATTCCCAAACCCAAATTTTTGCGATTTATATGCTGGATTTTAGTTGGGGCTTGAGATTTACAAGCTGGTACTTATCTGGTTCTTGAGATTTGTGATTTGGTTTTTGGGGGCTTATTGGGCCGTCAAGATAAATCCAAATTTATTGACAGCCAAAAGCGGCAGCCAAACGTTTGGCGTTAATAACGAAACCGGTTTCGTAGTATGTACCATCGGGCGGCGCGAGCTGACCCGATTGCTTACGCTGAATTGATAGGCGCGGGAAGTAGGAATGGCAAAGTAAGAAGTACGAGGTACGAAGTAGGAGGTACGAAGTAAGAAGTACGAAGTTTGAGTTAAAATTTAGTTGTTAGTTTAAAAAGTTAGATCTCTTCTTATGTCATACTTCATACTTCCTACTTCCTCCTTGCCTAAGTAAAGAATCGTTTACTTAAAGATGATACATACCTAAGAACGATATTCATCAATGCTGAAGATGATAGCGCATTCTGCTTTCCATTTTGTCCAGGTTCTTATCTTTCATCACCGTGAACGAAAATTTCCTGCCTGTTTTTGAAGCTGCCCGAACAACAGCATCTATCACATCCCTGATCGATATTTTATCCTTGCTTTTAAATTCTACATTACCGGTCTCTACTTTTTCGCCAGCTACCACAAACGATTCTTTCTGCATTTCATTATACAGGTTAGAATAATCGGTCGGGTTCGCACTATGCAATTCTACGCGGGCTGTAAATGTGTTCATATAGTTTATTTAATGGTTTGAAATAAAGGTCCGGCCTTACGCTTACGTTACCGGATGTTTATGCTATTATTAATTAAAAAGAAAGTAGCACAAATAATTTGAATATCCGTGCTTTGTTTAACGGCCACTACTATTAAAAAAGCGTGCCAATATGATCTCATTGCGATATAATAACAAAGACTTACAATTGTTAAACGAACAAGTAATAACCGGATTATTATTTGTTTCCCTGCAGTTACAGATTAAGAACTAGCAATGCCGGTAGCAGGCGGTATGCGATCTCCGTTCAACGGTATGTTCTCATCTGCCACCGCTGGTCCATTGGCGGCGAGTTCACTGCCTTCTTTTTTCGACTTAAGAATAGGCCACAGGAACTGGGCATACCATTCTTCTTCTTTATAATGTTTCAAGCCATACGATGTTGGGTACTGACGTGTAATAATGCCCGTTTTAAAAATGACATCCCATAAAAAGAACATATTGCCAAAATTGCCTTTGTAATAACCAACCCCATCGTCGGTAGTATCGGCATGATGGGCGTGATGGGTAGCCGGCGTGGAAATAAGCCGTTCCAGCACCCAGCCCACCGGTTTTAACCATTTGATGGTATAAAAAGGTTTATCCCAGGGAATACTTGAATGCGCTCCCGTTGTAATAAGCGACTTGATGCCGGATACAAACAACGCAGCATAACCCAGTCCCAGGTAAGTGAGTGAAGTGGTTAAATAGATCTGCGAAAAGAAAATAATATAAATAATATTTTGTCTGCCCGCCATAGCCATTCCCATATAAGGTGCTGAATGATGCGTTCGGTGAAAACGCCATAAGAAAGGCAGCTGGTGATGCAACCGGTGATACCAGTATTGGGTTAAATCATCGGCAATAGCAATGATAAAAATCGCCCACCAGAAAGGGATCCATGCAAAAGCATCTTTACCGCCGGGTAAAATAACGGGCAATACTTTCAGCCCGAAATAAGCAATAAGCGGCCTGATGACGATTTTGGGAACTATAAAACATACTATATCGAGTATCCGCTCATTCTTCGTCCATTTGTTCTCATATAACCCAACGGCGAACTCAACAATGCCAACTACTACCATTATTACCGGCAGGCCCCAGGTCCTCAGGTTTTTAAAAACGGCTTCCAAAAACCAGGGCGCCCTGAAAGGTAAAACTGTATTATCATGTTCCCACGGGCGTACACCGCTTAAATAAAAGGTCAGGAACATAAGGGCTACCGGCAATGCATAAATAAAGATACTGATCAATGCATCGCGCGTTATTTTTGATGTGAGTGTGGGTGCTGTTTTCATACTACAATCTTTTTATTTGATGGTTATTGAAATAAGGCATGGGCCAGCCAGATACCACCGGCAATAACAGCCAGCGGTATCAGGAAGACGAGCATGCCAACGGCAATCTTCTTTGACAGGATAACAACATCAGTCAATGTCATAGTAAATGGTTTATGGTAATGAAAGATGGTCAACGATCACTTTATGCAACTGACCGGTGAATACAAAGGGCGATCTGTAAACAGGCGCTACTGCAGAACCATTGTCTTTACCTACATCCAGTCCTTCGTCATAAGGCATGATGGTAGCATCGGCTTTGGTGATGGTGCGTTCCGCTACTTTTACATCGTTAATGTATAATGCTTCGGTTCCCGCCTCATCGGTGAGGTTTTTGGCTGGCTTGTATAAAAGATCATAGCGAAGAACAGCCTTGCCTTTAGGCAATGGCTGCGTCGATTCCAGGTACACCAGTTTGCCATTGTTGTTGTGCGCAACTTTTAGTTTGCCAGCCTGCACAAAGAAGCTGAACCCGGTAAAGCGGCCTCCGGTAGCCAGCAGCACACCTTCTGTAGTTTCACCGGTAAGCTCCACATCGGCTTTGAGGCTGAAAGAGTGCTGGTATAATGCGGGGGCCGCACGGTTGGGTAACTGCGCCACTCCGGGATACAGGATGGCCTGGCGGCGGATATCAAACGGGCCTTTTGTAAGCTTTTGAATACTGCGGGCAGTAGTATCACCGAGCAGGGGATATACATTATATTTCTGCGCTTCCTGTTCGAACAGCGCCTGCAGCTCTTTTAATTTTTCCGGGTGCGCAGCAGCCTGGTCTTTCTGTTCGTTGAAGTCTTCATGGAGGTTGTACAGTTCCCATTTGTCATTGGCAAAGGAAGTACCGTTGCGATGATATACTTCCGCTTTCCATCCATCTTTATAAATAGAGCGGCTGCCACTGATCTCATAATATTGTATATGGTGCCGGCCGGGCGCCTGCTGGTTGGCAATGGTGTACGCCAGGCTTATACCTTCCAGCGGCTCCTGTTTGTACCCATTGATCACGGCTGGTACGGTTAGTTTTGCCAGTTCAATAGTCGTAGGCGTCACACTGTTCACGTGTGAGTATTGCGTACGGATGCCTCTTGCTTTAATACCATTGGGGTAGAAAAGGATCAGCGGATTTCGGGTGCCGCCTTCGCTGTTGGCGTCCTGCTTCAACCAACGGAAAGGAGTATTCGCTGCCTGCGCCCAACCCGCCGGATAATTGGGGCCTGATCTCGAAGTGCCGATATCATCATAGATTTTCTCCATCTCCCTGATGCGGTCTTCATATTGCTCGCTGAACAAACTGCCATCGATATACTCATTGATGCCCTGCGCATGACCGGTTATACCGCCTTCCTTACTGGCGCCATTGTCGCCGATCATCAATACGATCAACGTATTATTGAGCTGGTTGATGGTTTTTAAATAATTGATCAGCCGGCCAATTTCATAATCGGTATGCGACAGGAAACCGGCATAGGCTTCAAAAAAACGGGCAAATACTTTCTTTTCAACTGCCGACAGTGAATCCCAGGCCTTCACGCCCTGGTTGCGCACCGGCAATGTGGTGCTGGCTGGAACAATGCCCAGCTTCTTTTGCCGGGCCAGCACTTCTTCGCGGTATTTATCCCAACCGGCGTCAAAACGACCTTTGTACTTGTCGAGCCATTGCCGGTCAACCTGGTGCGGACCATGGGTTGCACCTGGCGTCAGGTAGAGAAAGAAAGGTTTATCAGGTGCTGCTGATTTTTGACCGGCAATATATTCTATGGCTTTATCAACCAGTACTGTGGTAAGGTGTTTGCCTTGCAGATCGGGTTCTATTTTGGAAGTGTTCTCCCACAACATAGGGGTATACTGATCGGTTTCACCGGCCATAAAGCCGTAGAAGCGATCGAATCCCCGGCCGGTTGGCCATCGGTTAAACGGACCGGCACCGGTAAGGTCGGGTGTAGGGGTTATATGCCATTTGCCGATGGCAAAAGTGTTGTAACCGTTCTCACGGGCTATTTCAGCAATAGTGGCTTTTTCAAAAGGCATATAGCCATGATGCCCGGGCGCATCGATGGCCAGATCGATCACCGTGCTGATATTTACCGAATGGTGATTACGGCCTGTCAATAAAGAGGCGCGGGTAGGCGAGCAGATGGCGGTGGTATGAAAATTAGTGTATCGCAGCCCGTTGTTGGCTAAACTGTCGAACGTGGGTGTTTCCACCAAACCGCCAAAAGCGCTGCTGGCGCCAAAGCCGACATCATCCAGCAAAATATACACAATATTGGGCGCATGAGCAGGCGCCACCGGATTAAATGGCTTATTGCCCGGCGTTGTCTCCGCCAGGGTACGGCCGATCCTGCCGCCGAATGTTTGTACCGGACTGTATTGACCCATCACGGAGGTAATGGTCATGGTTGACGTAAGCAATCCTATAATTGTTTGTTTATTCATGTTAGTGTGTTTAATCGTGAATCGTGAATCCTGTATTTCATTAGCACATCAGCAAATCAGCACATCAGCACATCGTGTTATTTGTCCCACCACAGCCGCGGCGATTGATAGTTGGAACCAGCCGGGGTGTTGCTGTTGAGTGATGTTTCATTTTGCGGATAAGGAATGCGGCGTGGGATCTGGCCGTTCGGATTTGCGTTGTGCGTGGCATTTTGTGCCAATGGAATGGCCGGGTATCCGGTTCGGCGATAGTCTGTCCATACCTCGGGCTGCAGGAACAGCGCTATGTATTTCTGCGTGATGATGGTTTCCAGGTCATTGGAGAACGTGCCGGTGAGCCTGGCCTTTACCGTGATATAATCGGTTTGTTGCTGCGGCGTGGCATACGGATCGTTGCTGCTGCTGATCACTTTGGCAAAAGACGCCCGCACAGCAGCATCCAATGCTGCCTGCGCTTTAGGATCGGTTGCATCCAGGATGAGCCTGGCTTCGGCTTCCAGGAATTTGGCTTCCGCATAACTTACCAGTATTACCGGTGAGGTGGCAGCCCCGTAATAAGGACCGATCCGGGAGAACGCGCCCGGTATTCCGGCTATGCTTCCCTGATAGGTATTGCTGCCGGCAGGGTAGTTGGTGGCAAAAGATGCCCGGCGCGGATCCACATAATTGCCTTCAGGTTTGGTGTTGGCATCGGTCACTTTGTTGCCGTTGAGCAGGTTCACAAAGGAGGCGCCCAAACCGATCCAGCCAGGCCGGTTGGTATTCTGCTGGTAAAACGGATTTGCATTGGTGGTAGAAGCGCCAAATACGACTTGCGCATCGGTGGCATTACTTTGAATGCCACGCCAGGTATTACCGTTATACAGGTACTCCAATACTTTCTGTGCCGAACCGCTTGCATCGATCTTGCTGCCGTGGATCGCATACCGCGCCTTTAATGTATAAGCGGTAGCGATCCAGTTGGCGGTCACTCCTTTGAATATCACATCGTCTGATGAAGGCACTGTGCCCAGGTTGTCAGCCACCGGCTGCGATAATTCACTGATCGCCGAATCGAGCTGTAGCTGCAGGGCTTTGTAGATCGCTTCCTGTTTATCATACACCGGGTTGGTGATGCCATTGCCGTACAAAGACTCCGTGAAGGGAATATCCCCAAAAATGTCGGTGAGGGTGCCATAGGAGAAAGCCGTTAATATCCGGGCTATGCCGCTGTAATAAGGCAATTGCCGGGCGGAAGCCGTCTGTTGAATGATCTTCAGATTGGTGAGCGCATTGGTGTAATAGCCTGTCCAGGTGCCATTGAAATAGCCGGGTGAGGTGGTGTAATTATCAAAGGGGGCTGCATCGCCATTTGCGCCTGCGGCCTGTTGTGTATAGATGTTGGTGAGTAAACCTGCATTGATGCCGGTATTGAATGCCAGGGAAACTTCTGCACCGGTTAACACCGCACTTAGTGATACTTCGGAAGAAGCATTGGGATTCACGTTGGTCTTCGACAGATCGCAGGCGGTTAATGCGGTGAGCCAGCCACCGATAATGCCCATGCTTAGTTTATGGTAGAAACGGATGTTGATCATGTTTACATGTTTTCTTGTTAGAAAGTGATGTTGAGGGCTATACCCACGCTGTGGGTATTGGGCGTCGTCCAGAAGTCGATGCCGGAAAAATTGGCCAGACCGTTGCGCGTGCCGAGGTCCGGATCACTGCCGCTGTAATTGGTGCCAAGCATGAAATTGCGGGCAGTGATCGTAACGCTGGCGGCAGAGATCTTTGCCGGTTTTATAATTTTTGCAGGCAATTCATAGGTAAGGTTCACATCTTTCAGTTTAACCCAGTATACGTCGTGCTCTACATAAAGGCCCTGTATGCTGAAGGTCTTGCGATACCAGGCCTGCGACAAAACCGCCGGAATGGTATTGGGTTCGCCTTTGCCGGCCGTAACACCGTCAAATACGGTAGCAGAGCCCCTGTCTGCCGTGGTGGCATCCACGCCGTTAAATACCATTTGTAAATGCGGGGCGTTGAAGATGTCAAATCCAAAACGGCCGTCCAATAAGAACGAGAGGGTGAACGCACCTGCCCTGATCTCATTCCGCAAACCGAGGTTGAAATCGGGATTGGGATCACCTATTTTGGTAAAGCTGGTATTTACCACGGGGTAGCCATAGTTGCTGCTGCTGATATCATCGTCGATCACCACTTTGCCGGCTTCATTCCTTTTTACGTCAATTCCGTAGAAGACGCCATAGGGATCACCCGCCTGTCCGCGGGCCTCCATCCAGATGCCGCCCAGGATCACATTGTTGATCGTGTTGGTGATGTAATTCACTTTACTGATGTTCCTGCTGAAGATGGCGGTAGCGCTCCAGGTGAGTTGCTTCTTTTTGATGAAATATTGCTGCAGCGAGGCTTCAATGCCCTGGTTGGTAATACTGCCGGCATTGGTAAGCGTGTATTGTGCGCCCGTAGAGCCTGGCAGTGATACGGGGATGATCTGGTCTTTACTGTTGTTATGGTAGTACACGGCATTCAGAATGGTGCGGCTGTTCCCGAAATGTAATTCAGTACCCAGTTCCCACGTGCTGATCCTTTCAGGTTTCAGATCAGCATTCCCGATGGTAGTGCTGTAGCTAAGTCCTGTTTGGCCATTGAAAGGAAAACTGATGCCGCTTTGGATCCAGCCGCTGGCGCTGGTAGTGCCGTAATAGGTATCCAGCGAATAGGGATCAGCGTCATTACCCACCTGTGCATAGGTGGCGCGGATCTTGCCAAAGTTCAGGGTGCTTCCGTTCAGGTGCAGGGCATCGGTGAAGATAAAACTGCTGCCGAGAGAAGGGTAAAAAAAGGAGTTCCTGCCTTTAGGCAGTGTGCTGGTCCATTCATTACGGCCGGTAAGTTCAAGGTATAGCCATTTCCGGTAATCCAGTTTAATATCGGCATAACCAGCCACCAGTTTCTTCCTGATGGTTTGGTTTACCGTTTGGGTTGAAGCGGCGTTGCTGATATTGAAATTACCCGGAATGGTCAACCCGTCGCCACGGGTATTGAGCTGGTTCTTGTAGGAATTGTAATAATTGTAACCGGCGATCACATTCAGATCGATGTCATTGGCGAGGCGGTGCTGCGATGATAACAGGAAGTCGAGGTTATTGTCGCGGCGGCTGAAGTTCACATCGTTAATAGTGCCGGTGGCAATACCCGATGTGCCGCGGCTCCAGGCGCCTTTTCGCACATCCGTATAATTATCGATGCCATAACGGGCGGTTGCTTTCAACCAGCTGTTCACTTCATAATTTGCTTCCGCGAAGGCGATAAAGCGGTTTAACTGGTCGTTCTGGGGGTTCATGTTCAATGACCAGTACGGGTTGTCCCACCCGATGCCATTGGCATAGGAGCGGCTATCGCCCCAGGGTTTGGCGGCGGTTGCCGGCAGTTTATACGCTTCGGGATGTTTCCAGGCATCTTTATAGCCGTTCGTAATATCGAAATTGGCCGGTGAATTCACAAGGGCGCGAACAACATTCGTATTGAAGCCGCCCATCAGTGCGCGGTTATGGGCCCCATCCTGGATGTAGTTCAAGCCGCCCGACAGTTTTAATTTATCGTTTACGGTATAGTCGCCATTGAAGCGGAAGGTATATCTGTAAAAATCAGTGGTGGGAATGATACCGGTTTGTTTCAGGTTACCATAAGAAAAATAATAACCAGCGTTGCCGGTATTACCATACAGGCTGATGTTGTTGTCGATCGTATAGCCATTAATGAAAAAGTTATCGATATTGTTGTACCTGTTCACCGGTAGGCCATTCGAGAGCGGACTGCTGGCGCCAACGATTTGGCCGTTCTTATCAAAATCGCTGGGCAAATCGCTGTAGGTGAGGGTGTCGAGCAAAGCGCCCCAGTTCTCATCGGAACCGGTGATGCCGGGTTGAATATAATGACCGCCCAGGCCGTTGGAGAATTGTGATTGCCGCGGCTGCATGCGGCGATTGATCGCATCGATGGTAAAGGAGCCGCTATAGGTTACCTGTAATTTTTTACTGGTAAGGGCGCTGCCTCTTTTCGTGTTGATGACCACGGCGCCGTTCGATGCGCGGATGCCATAGAGGGCCGCAGCGGCGGGACCTTTTAGCACGGTGATGCTGGCAATGTCGGCGCTGTTGATATCAATACCGCGGTTGCTGGGCGTAGCCAGTGAAACCGAATTGGTGATGGATGGTAATATGTCCTGTATGGAATTGTCGACCGGAATACCATCGAGGATGAACAGGGGCGCATTGTTGCCCAGCAGGGAACTATTGCCCCTGATCTTTACGGAAGAAGAACCGCCGGGCGAACCACCGGAGCTATTGATCTGCACACCGGCTATTTTACCGCTTAATGCGGCCACTACATTGGCTTCGCGTGACTGTACCAGTTCTTTTCCTTTTACTTCGGATAAACTATAGCTTAGCGCTTTGGCGCTGCGTTTAATGCCTACGGCTGTTACAACCACTTCGTCCAGGTGTTTATTTTTTTCCGGCAGTGTTATTTCCGCATATTTTTCTGTTACTGTAACTACGCGGGTAACATAACCCACATAACTGATGGTGAGCGTGGCCGGCAGCCGTTGCCCGGTTAAAAAACTGAATTCACCATGGTCACCGGTCAACACCTGGTGGGTGGTGCCGTTGATGTGCACGGTGGCGCCGGTCAATGGCGTGCGGTTCTTTTCGTCGAGGATCCTGCCGCCGAATACGATGTTTTGAACCGGTGCTTTCTGAACGGTTGGGACAGTGGCAGGTTCGTTGCCGGTTTGTGCCAATACGGAATTAAAAAGAGCAGTTTGAAGAACGAAGACCGGTAAGTAGTACGCCTTCTTCATTATCTTTGTTTTGGTGAATGAAAAATGAGGTCATCACCTGGCTAACTGATAGCTGGTGTGGTGTGATCGCTAAGCCTTTTTATTTGCCAGGCCGGGACTGCTGGAACAGTTTCCGGCCATTTTTTTCCCGTCTTATCATGCGTTTATCAGCTGCATGCTCAATGGTCAGAAATCATCACGATGTATTGTGAAACATTCTTTTAAAGTATTTAAGTGAAAAGTTGATATTACCGAATGGGCAGGGGTAGCAAGATCAGGATGCAATCGTGGAGATCAGCAACAAAAGCTTTTACAACAACAGACGTGTATGGTACACTTTGCTATATACATTATAGATTGTTTTGTACTAACGGCAGCGCTTTCCGGCCAGAGGTTCCGGATCTGAATAATTTTTATTTGATCCTACAAGATTACTATCTTTTTATAAGTCCACCAAAATAATGGACTAGTATTTTAATGTGATAATTAGCAAATGTGATAATGGAAATACAATGGAGAATGCTTGCCCGTTCGTAGCGATAGCGAAGGCGTGGGTCAATGGTGAAGCAATTGCAGGTTGAAAGTTGACGGCCTGCAACACGCAGACAACGTATTTATCAGCCTTTTTCAAATTGACGCCTTGTGTCCTGTAACTTGTAACAGCCTTGATGGCTTCCGGTAACTACTCAAGAATCAAAGCAAGTATAGCGAATAGATCTATGATCCAAAGTGCTAAGGAGATGTCTTTTCTTTTACCAACGATCAGTTTAATGGCCGTCCAGCTAAGAAAGCCCCAGATGATCCCCTGTGTTATGCTGTAAGAGAAAGGAATGATCACCATAGCGAGAAAGGCCGGTATGGCTTCATCGAGTTGTACCCAGTTGATCCTGGTTACCGGTTGAACCATGAACACGCCTACCAGTACGAGCGCCGGTGCTGTGGCAATAGCCGGCACAACGGATAAGAGCGGTGCCAGGAATAAAAAAGGTAAGAATAACAAAGCGCCTGTAATAGCGGTTAGCCCTGTTCGGCCACCTTCCTTAATGCCGACCGCCGATTCAATATAAGCAGTACCGGGACTGCTGCCTACCAATCCGGCAAGGGTAGTGGCCACCGCATCGGTTATTAATGCCCGTTTTATATTGCGCGGCTCGCCATTCTCATCGAGCAGGTTGGCTGCTTCAGATAAACCGACGAGGGTTGACAGGCTGTCGAACATATCGGTAAACACAAAGGCGAAGATCACCGGTACTACAGACCATTGCAGGGAATTGAGAAGATCGAGTTTCAGAACGAGACTAAAATCCGGTGCAGCAAACAATCCCTTCCATGTTATTAAAGGGAGTGTATCCATGGCCCACCAGCGGCCCAATGGCAAAGCAGCCAATGTGGTGAAAAGAATACCAATGAGGATAGCGCCCTTCACCTGGCGGGTCACCAGCACAGCGGTAAATAATAAACCGGCAAGAAAAGTAAGTAAGGTGGGATGTAATTTGCCAATGCCCACGATCGTAGCCGGATTGTGGACAATGAAACCGGCATTTACAAAACCAATGAGGGTTATAAACAATCCTATGCCGGCTGCAATGGCGTAACGCAGCGGACGGGGGATAGCGCGAACGATATATGTGCGGATGTTGAAGGCCGATAGGATCAAAAAAAGAATGCCGCTCCAGAACACGGCGCCTAAAGCAACGGGCCAGGGAACTTTCATACCGATCACCGCTGAAAAAGTAAAAAAAGCATTGAGGCCCATGCCCGGCGCCACCAGCACCGGGTTCTTTGCATACCATCCCATCATCAAACTGCTGAAGAACGAAACCAGTACAGTGGCTGTAAGCACTCCACTGAAGGGCAAACCTGCCTGGCTGAGGACGGATGGGTTTACCACAATAATATAGGATGTAGCCAGGAAGGAGGATATTCCGGCAATGATCTCGGTGCTAAAGGCTGTCCTGTCTTTGGGAAGGTTGGCTGAAAACATGCCTGAAGGTAAGGAAAACACAAGGTACAAGGCGCAAGGTAAAAGGGCTCAAGTCCAAAGGCAGGGTACAAGTACGGGATTCAGGGCCTAATGTCACCTGGGGCAGCAAGGCTTTAGGAAGGCTTCTAGTATATTTTACACATTTTGCATTTGTGTATCCATCCATTTACGGAGATATTCCGGATCTTATTAGAGGCGAAATATCTCCGGAACATCTCCGGGATATCTCGGGGATATCTCCGGGATATCTCAATTTCTCCAATGAAACTAACCAAGGGTTATGCAAGGGTTACAGCGGTGTTGGCTGCCTGTTCGGGTGGTTGTCCCACAAAAAAAAGTCCCGGTTAAAAACCGGGACCTGCATTTCATGGGCGCGTATTCATAAGTTGCAAGATCAATAACCAGGATTCTGATCCAGGTTCGCATTCAGTTTTCTTTCTGAAGTAGGGATGGGAAAGATCCTTCTGCGGATATCTTTATTCATGCCAGGTGTATAACCGGAAGTGGCTACATCACCAGGAATAGGATACTCCACTTCATATTTGCCAAAGCGGATGAGGTCGTTGCGGCGCCAGTTTTCCCAATGTAATTCCCGGCCACGCTCGTCGAGCAGTTCATCCAGGGTAACCGATGTGGCTAAGGGCGCTTTTGCCCGGGCGCGTACCTTGTTCAATAAAGTGAGCTCATCCTGCAATTCTCCATTTACGGTAGTTGCAGCAGCTCCACGCATAATGGCCTCTGCTTTCATTAAATAAATATCCGCCAGCCGGAAGATGGGCATATCATTTCCGCTCATGCGGGTAGCCGCTGTTGTTGATTTGTCGGGATAATATTTTATGGAACGAACACCCATACAACGCGCCAGGTAATCATTACCTACATCAAAAGGCTTTTTACCGGTCATGATGATGGGTTTGGTGATCTCCAGCTGCCATACAGTGTCGGTATTGGTACCTGTAAAGCTGGCATCCAGGTCTTTCTTTTTTATTTTTATCGTGAACGGTGTGCCATCCCAGTTATACTGCTTTCCGATCAGCCAGGTGTCATTCCGTTCATCACCAGGCAAATTGAATTTGTCGTGAAATTCCGGTGTGGTGCTGATGGAGATACTCAGGTTGCTGGGTACGCCGTACTTAGGCCATAAATAAGCCATAAAGGCGTGACGGGTAAACTGGTTGCCATCCAGCTGCAATGCATCATACGGGATGGCAAAAATGGTTTCGGAAATATTGGGGCCATTGTCCGGCGCAAATACCGAAGCATAACTGGCATCGAGCTTATACTGGGTATTGGCGATAACACTGTCGCACATGGCTACTGCCTCCGTATTTCTTTTAGCGCCGGTATACACCTCCGCGTTGATGTACATTTTTGCCAGCAGGGCATATACCATCGCCTGGGTAGGATGCCCGTACGTTAATGTAGCGTTATTGGCGTTTTTTACGGGCAGGTTCTTCACCACCGATTTCAGGCTCGATTCTATGTACTGGAATACTTCGGCCCTTGGTTTGGTCTTGGGTAATTCCAGCACCGGGAAGGTATCAACAATAGGCACATTGCCATAGAGGTCCATCATAAAAAAGTAGAACAATGCCCGCATCGCTTTCACTTCGGCAATGGCGTTTACGCGAATGGGATCTGTCTCTGCAAGGGTTGAGCTGGCGATATTGCTCAATACGCGGTTGCAGGTATTGATGGCGCCATATCCCCATTCCCAAACATCCTTAACGTTTGCATGGTCTGGCGTATAGGTGTGGTTATGGTGCTGGCGGTACTGGCCGCCATCATCATAGTTACCGTCACGGCCGGGCAGAATTACTTCATCGGTGGTGAGCTCCTGCATGCGGAAATATTCGATGGCGTACCTGCTGGCCAGCTGCGTATAAATGGGACCGATCAGCGCCTGGTAGTCGGCCGCCGTTTTGGGAAAGTTGGTATCAATGTATTGTGATTCGGGGGTAACATCCAGTTTGGTGCACGCACCAGCTGCCAGGGCGATAGCTGTTAATGCGATTACAATCTTTTTCATAATTATTTTATGTTGCGTGAACTTGTTTTGTTTGAATGACAATAAATGAACGGCATCGTATTAGAACATAATGTTGGCGCCAATGATGAACGACCTGGTCTTTGGATAGAAGTTCTTGGCATCGATACCCGGCGTAAGCCCGCCGATGTTGATCTCAGGATCGATACCGCGGTAATCGGTGATCGTAAACAGATTGTTGCCTGATACGTAAAAGCGCAGTCTGCTGATCGCCTTCACTTTTGTTTTCAGCGTATAACCCAGGGTCGCGTTATCCATCCGGAGGTAAGTGCCATCTTCCAGGAAACGGTCTGAAGTGAGGTAGGCAATATTATCCGTGAAGGCTTCGCCTTTCGTGAACTGGGGAATATTGTTGTTCTTGGAATCGGCGGGGCTGTTCAACTGCGCCAGGGTATTGTTCAGGATCTTGTTACCGGTTACACCTCGTAAGAAGAAATTCAGGTCGAAGTTTTTATATGTAAAAGTGTTGTTCCAGCCAAACATCAGTTTAGGCTGTGCATTACCGGCAATATAATAATCGGAAGTCAATGGCTGGCTGGCAATGGTCTTTCCATCTGCCGTAAGGAAGGTGCTGGTGCCGGCATCGTTCTTGCCCATATAATGCCACAGACTGAAAGTGCCCAAAGGCTGTCCTTCCATGATCACCTGGCTCCAGTTGCCTGACTGGCCTTTGCCACCCAGGTATGCATTGGGAATAGAGGTGAGGGCCGGGAATTTGTCATTCGCCAATGATACTACTTCATTCTTGTTGTGCGCAAAGTTCAGTGAAGTATTCCAGTTAAAATCTTTAGTGGTGACCGGGGTCGCATTCAGGCTCACTTCGATTCCGGTATTTCTCACTTTACCCACATTGGCTGTTAACCTGTTTACAAAGTATTGGGTCGTTGATACCGGGTAGTTATAAATAAGATCCGATGTGTTTTTGATATAATAATCAATTGAACCGCTGAGCCTGTTATTCAGTACGGCGAAATCAAGACCGATATTGGTCATCGCGGTGCTCTCCCATTTCAGGTCGGGGTTCTCGTTTTGTACAGGCAATAAACCGGTAGGATACTGTCCGTTCAGATAAAAACGGCCACCGGAGCTGTAACGAACGATAGAAGTAAAGGCATCAAAACCCAGGGAGTTACCCGATACTCCGTACCCGGCTCTCAGTTTGAGATCATCGAAGATCCGCTGGTTGCTCATGAAAGACTCCTGGGTGATACGCCAGCCGGCAGAAACAGCCGGGAAATAACCCCAGCGGTTGTTCTTACCAAAGGCAGAAGAACCGTCGTTACGCAATGATACCTGTATTAAATATTTGTCGTCGAACTGGTAATTGATACGGCCGTAATAAGAGATCAGGCGGAGTGTACTGATGACGGCAGTATCAAATTTGATGTTACCTACAATGAAGGGGTTACTTACATACATGTTGTAGAAGGTAAGCAGGTCATTGGTATACCCTTGGGTTGAAACGCCGAAACCGTCACCAATGCGGTCCTGCTGCCAGGAGTAACCACCCAGCAATTTGATATTATGGCGGCCGAACGATTTGTCGTAGTTGAAGAAGGACTCAATCACCTGTTTGGTATTTTCATAGGAACCTCGGTAAGCGCGGCCATTGGCGCCTACTGCCTGTCCGGAATAAACATTGTTGTAAACGTTCCTGGTGGTCTGTTCTTTCTGGCCCGAAATACTCAGGGTGTAGATCAGTCCTTTCAGGATCTTTACTTCGGCCAAACCGGTCAGCAGGGTCTTTTCCTCTTTGCTCTCCAGTACGTTGTTGGCCAGAATACCCACGGGGTTTAAATAACCACCCCGGCTGAAGTCTTCTGTGAAGGAGCCATCCGGACGGCGAACGCTCACCGTTGGCATATAGGTAAGCATGTTACCGAACAAAGCGCCCTGGTCAACATCTTCTTTTTTAGTGGTGCTGTTGGTCAATGATACACCCAGTTTCAGGCGCTCGTTAAAGAACTTGTTTTCCAGGTTGCCCCTGGCAACGATGCGTTTGAGGTTGGAGTTTTTAACGATCCCCTGGTTGTCGAAGTAGTTGATGCTGGCGCCAAACAAGGCATTGCCCTGGGAGCCATTGAACGCCAGATTGTGGTTATGCGAAATGCCGGTGCGCATTACCTCATCCTGCCAGTTCGTGTTAACGCCACTGTCGTTGTATTGTGATAATAACGTTTGTCCGTTCTTCGCCAGGTAGTCGCGTAGCTCATCACCGCTCAACATATCAATTTTATTTGATACGGTCTCAATAGCCACATAGGGATTGTATGACAACATGGTATGCCCCTGTTTTGCTCTGCGGGTAGTGATCATAATAACGCCATTGGCAGCACGGGAACCATAGATAGCTGTAGAGGAGGCGTCTTTCAGTACATCGATGGAAACGATATCAGTAGGCGCCACCAGTTCGAGGCTGGCGCCGGGAACGCCGTCAATTACATACAAGGGTTCATTGGCGCCATCCCGCAGGGTAGAAGGGCCGCGCAGGATAACGGTGGGGCGTACGTTGGGGTCGCCGCTGCGGGTTATGTTCAAGCCGGGTACTTTACCCTGCAGTAACTGCGTGGGCGAACCGGTTACTACCTGGTTAAAATTCTCGCTGCTGATGCTGGTGATGGAACCGGTGATATTCCTTTTGCTCGACCGGCCATAACCGGTTACCACCACATCGCTTAACTGTTTCGATTGCAGGCTAAGCGCTACGTTGAGGGAGCTTTGATTGCCTACGGATACTTCTTTGAGCACATACCCTACAGAAGTGAACTGCAGGACGGCTTTTTTGGAAGGGACGGTTATTTCAAAATTTCCGGCTTCATCGGTCATAACCGATCTGTTGCTGCCCTGCAGGCTAACGCTCACATTAGCCAGCGGCGCATTATTCTCATCTGTAACTTTTCCTTTAATTGTGCGATCCTGCTGCTGGAAGGCTGATACCGGGAAGGTAAGCACCAATAAACAGGCTGTCAATAGCAGTAATGTTGTTTTTTGGGCAAGCGGGAAACAAAAAAAACGCATGCTTTTTTTTCTCATGATTAATTGTTTGGTGTAATGAGATGGTGATCAGTGAACCTTCTATAAATTTAAATTTTTAAATGCAGGCCAGCTCCGTTAGCGATAGGAAAGGATGGTTGATTCGTTTTTGAAAAGCGGTGCAAAGGGAAACTTTCGATGTTACTAAAATGTGAAGGCGGCATTAATTTTAGGTTGTTTGGTCATGGGTAGTTGACGTGTTGACTAGTTAACTCGTTAACTAGTTAACCAGTTAACTGGTTGATGGCCTCGCTAAAGTCGGTCTGAAGAAAGGAAACTGATTAGAACTTAAGAAGCTGAAATTGCCGTTTCACGGCCTTGTGCCAGGCGGAATCCCCGGGATCTACCCGGGGTTCCGCTGGACTTGTAATGTTTGCGTAGGTACAAACATATACGTAAAAAGCATAAAGCGGTTACGAATCAGGGAAAACAAATTATTAATTCGGAAATAGTATTTACACTTATGTGAAGCAGATATTATAAATCATACCTTTGGAATACCGGTTATGGTCCTGTTGAAATGTGCATATCCCGCCTGTTGCACCATCGCCGTGTACACTATTTTAAATGAAAACGCTGAAAGATCATATCAAACGCACCATTTCCGTTTCGGATGATGAGTTGGAGTATATGGTGCAGTTATTTCAGCCACTGACCCTCGAAAAAGAAACCCACCTTATTAAAGCGGGTCAGTATTGCGATAATTATTATTTTGTTGAAACGGGTTCATTGCGGGTATACACAATGGTTGATAACCTGGTAGTCACCAATTGGTTTGCTTTTGAAGGGAACTTCTTTACCGATCTTGAAAGTTATACTTATCAATGCCAGGCAAAGTTCAATATCCAGGCTATCGAGAACTGCTCCTTATTATATATTTCCAGGAGTAATATGAATGCCCTGTTGGCGCAATATGCCGCCTGGGGCGAACTGGTACGCAAGACCTGGGAACAGGCATTCCTCAGACTCACGCAGATCGTGTTGTCGGTACAAACGATCTCTGCCAAAGGCCGGTATGAGCATTTGTTCAATCACCAGGAATTCATCCAAAAGACCCCGGCCAAAGACCTGGTTACGTTACTGGGCGTTCCGGATCCTTCCCTGAGCAGGAAATAATTGTACAGTTAAACAGACCTGTAAGGTCCATCATTGGTCTTGCTTTATTAAAAGTTGAATTGGACCTGACAAGCGTCGCTTTAAGAATAATAGATCAGGTTGGCTCTTCTTTCCTGGTATTCTTCATCAGAGATCTTTCCCTCGTCTCTCAGATCTATCAGTTTTATCATTTCTTCCAGCTTATTTATGGCAGGCGTTACAGGCTGGTTGGTGATGCCGTTTGACCGGCTGCTGCCCGGGTTTTTAACCAGCATGGCATATACGATCAACGCCAGTGGCGCCATGAGCGAGAGCCACAGGCCATTGCCCGAAGATACTGTTCCAAATGCCGCTACTATAATCCCAATGACCGCTACAATTAAAACAAGCCGGCGTTGTTTGTTCATGATCAGTAGGTTCATAATGTACACCGTTTTTATAGAATGAAGAAATGGTAGTTCGTTTTGGAATAGCAGTAATTTTCCACCATCAGCCGGGGCAGCTAATTCATTGGGAAGGGAAAATGATAAGTAAAAAGTACAGTTCTTTCTATTGGTGGTTATTTAACAGCAGTGCAGCTTTCCTGGGGAGGGAGATCTATTCATAGTAAGTTACAAAAAATAATTGAAAGTTCACTTCACATAAAGAAAAGGCATAAAGGCAAAAGGCATAAAGGAACTTCCTCTATGCCTTTTCTCGTTGCCTTGATGCCTCGTTGCCTTTCTTAGCGTTTGATCAGTTTCTTCGTTATGGTTTCTTTTCCGGTATAGATCTTAAGGAAATAAACCCCTGTGCGCAAACTGGCTATATTGAGGTGCTGCCCGCTCAGGATGCGTGGTGCACTGTAGACAATAGCGCCATTTACGTCAATAATTTTTACATCGAAAAATTCTCCCATATTACCGTACTGGATAACCAGCTCACTGTTAACCGGGTTAGGCAATACCTGCAGCGAGGCCTCGTAGCCGGTGAACGGCACCACGCCGTCAGTTGCACCCGGGGCCATGGTGCGGGCCGCAGCCTGGCGAACCACTATGGAGCTGGTCCAGTCGTTCAGGTTGACAGTAGTGCCGCCGGAAAGACCTGCACTCACCAGGCAGGCGGCATTGCTTCTGAACAGATAAGCCGGACCTGCGAAATTGTTGTCGCGGTACAGGATCATTTCATGACCGCTGTTCACTTTTACCGAAGAAACATCGTCGTTTATGACGCCGAGCGCCATTAACTGGTTAACAGTGTAGCTGCCAACGGGCAGATGGATGGCATACCCGCCATAATCGCAATGTTTATACACAATAGCACCGGGCGGATTGCTTATGATAACATTGATCTGTGCAGTGGCCTGCCCGCCCCGGTCGTCGGTCGCTACCACTCGTATTGCATGAGTTCCGGCAGGTGCATTCGCCCAGGTAAATGAATACGGACTGCCAGGGTCTTCGCCCAGTTTCGTAGTACCATTGAAGAATTCCACTTTACTGATCGCGCCGTCAGCATCCGATGCATTTGCATTGATGGTAACGCTGGCAGGAGCGGTATAACTGGTGCCGCCCGCTGGTGCGGTAATGCTTACAATTGGTAAGGTATTGGTTACAGAGCGAATGCGCAAAGAAGCCGCAGAATCATTCCAGCCGCTGCTTACCAGACACGAAATATCCGTTGTATAGCCTGCAGAAGCGCCGGTGAAATTGTCGTTCCTGTACAGCACCACTTCATAACCGGGCGTAATTTTGATTGACGAGATGTCTTTATTGGTAATACCGCGGGCGCTGAGTTGCGCAGTTGTATAACCGCCTTCATTCAACCCGATGGCGAAGGCGCCCGTGTAGTTGCAATCCTTATAAAAGATGGCAATGCCTGTTGGGGCAGAACCACCGGCCACAGTGCCTGTGATCGAGTATGCACCCAGGGAGCCGTAGTTGGAATAGCCCGTGGTAAGCGGATTGCCTGAACCCGTACCTGTAACCGAAACGTAATAAGTGCCGGCGGCCAGTGTGGCGCTGATGCTGGCGTTCAGGGTAGTGGGATTGGCAGTGGTAATGGCGGTTCCGTTCCTGTCGTACAAAGTTGCCAGTACATCCAGGTCGGGATACCAGGTATTGGCGTTGAAGCTCAGGTTGATGTTACCGCCGGTGGTGCTGAAGGAGAACATATCCACATCGCCGGTACGTTCAATTACGCCGGTGTTGCTTACACTGCCTGCAGCACTGATCGTAAGCGCGGCAGCAGCTGACATGGAATTGCCATGGTCATCGACCCGGTACCCTACGCCGTAAGTGGTGCTGGCGATCATGGCCAGATCATCCTGGGTGGTGCTTGGATTGGCATATTCGCCCTTACTCCATTGCACCAGCGATTTATAATAGCCAACGCCCATAATGGGCGCCCAGTTGCCCTGGCCCTGGTAATAGTCCTCATCGGGCGATGTTCTGCCGTCGTGCGACAGCCCAAAGGTGTGACCCACTTCATGTGAACCGGCCTCGCCGGCTGCCCTGGCGCCACTGTTGAATACCCAGCAGGGTGTTTCATCATTCCACCTGAAAGAACCCAGATAAGCTACCCCGCCGGCTCCCGGAGCAGCTGTATTGGTAGGTGTAAAAATGCAACGCATTCTTTTCGTCTTTGGGTACGTATTAAAAACAGCCTCACTGGTGGTAACGTTCAAATGGAAAGGACGGAAATCCTCGCTGATCAATCGCCATACGTTTTCCTTATCAGCATCTGACAGGTTAGCCGGGGCCGCATTGATAGGATTACCGTTGTTCCAGCCAGTACCTGAAACATATTGTCCATCGAAATCGAGCAATACACAACCATTGCCGCCGGGATAACTTTGCAGGTCGGTCACTGCAGCCGCTGCATTGGCCGCAGGTGTTTCGTTGGCGCCTGTATCGCCGGCTGGCGTTGTGCCCGCTTTATTGTAATCGATACAAACTACTTTGTTAATGTCGGTCTCTTCAATAAATACAGCGCCGTTGTTATCCGAAACGTACTTATAAGCTTTTTTACTATTGCGCATGAGGATATGACCAACTACTGTTTTACCCTCGATCATAAGATAAAAGGAAGAATTGGGAACATTGTCAATGCTGCCGGCCAGCTGTTCAACCTGTGCGCCTGTTGACTGGCGGAAATGGATGGCGGCGGGTAAAGTAAGCGAAGCGGAAATTCTTAATTGTAAAAGGCTTTTACCATTCGGCTGTTTTGTTTTGAATAACTGGTCGCGATAATTTTTTAAGACATGGGTGCTGCTGCCTATGGCAAAACGTTTGTCCTGTGCATAGGTTACGGACCCGAAGGCGCATAGGCCTGCCAGCAGGTACAGATTCAGTTTTTTCATGGTGGTCAATTAAGGTATGATATGAAGTATAAGCGAAAACCCTGTCGGGCAAAAACCTTTCCAGGTTCCATACATATTTTTAAATATGTATGTTCCGGTGTAAGCCAGACAGGGTTTATGAGCTAATTAGCGGGATAGTAATAACACTTACTTAATGAACTGACGGGTGATCCTGGTGCCATTCTTTGCGAACACCAACGTATATACGCCGGGTGCCAGCGAAGATACATTGATCCGGTTGCCGTCTGCACGTGATGATAACACCTGTTTACCGTTAATATCGAAAATGTTGATAATTCCACCTGACAGTGATTCACCGCTTATAATGTTCAATTGCTGTTTTACAGGATTGGGATAAATGGTGAAAGCGTCAGCTGTTTGAACAGGTTGGCCGGTCAGGGTGCTCACTGCTTCGGTACGCGCTGCAGTAGTTACAGGGGTAATACGAACCCAGTTCAGGTTCCAGCCGCCTGCCTGTGCATACACGCCGAAATTATAAGTGCCGGCATTGATGGTAACATTATGAGAAACGGTTGTCCAGTTCTGCCAGCCACCGGTTGATGGAATAGCAACCTGGCCGAGTTGAATCGTACCTGCATTCAGGTCGCAGGATACAACGCCGCCGCCATTTAAGCTGGCCACCCGGTATTCTACTTTGTAAGTACCGGTGACAGGGAAGTTGATGTTGTAGAAGGCCATCCAGTCAGTAGCGTCGATCCAGCCTACGTTAGAGCCGCCGCCTGCATCGGTACAAGCTTCTGTTTGTACACCTGACATGCTGTTATAGTTCTCCGCCTGGATGAGGGTGCCCGGGGGAGGAGGGTTAGTGCCACCTCTTTGCAACACCACTTCATGAATAGCCGATAACAATGAGTTTGGATTGCCGGCGTTGAAATCGCCCGACAACTCCCAGATCATTATCCCATTGCCCTGATCGAATGCCAGGTTGGTTTTGTTTTTGATGGTAGTGATACCATTGTAATACACCCCATTGAAAACATCGGCATACGGGTTAGCGCCCCGGTTAACCAGCTGTGCATACGTTTCCCAGCTGGGTCTGCCATAGAAGGGAACACCCAATACGCATTTCTCTTTGGGTAAACCACGGCCCCGCCAGTAGTTTATTGACTGTTGCGCGTAGCTGAAATTTGAGTGATCGGCATTGTTGGCGTCATAAGCCATCAGGTTCAGAAAGTCGACAACAGGGAACACACTGCTCAGGATACTGCCGCCGTTTACGGCAACCACCGCAGCTGTCAACAGTTTGCCCCGGCTGTGCATAGCAGTAGACAATTGCGACATCAACGCAAGATAGTTGTTGGCAGAAGCGCCGGCATCGGGATATTCCCAGTCGATATCAACACCGTCGAGATTGTACTGATTAACGAAGTTGATCAGGTTGTTCACGAAATTGGTGCGGTAAGTACTGTTTGCGGCCAGAGATTCAAAACCACTGTCGTTGCCGTCGTTCCAGCCGCCAACTGCTATCAGTACTTTTACGCCATTTGCATGCGCGAGTGATACAAGGCTTTGCAGTTTCCAGGGATTTTCTATTGCCTGCAAACCACCTGTTGCCGTTGGCAATGCGAAGGCATAATTGATATGAGTAAGCTTACTGTATTGTATAGCGTTCACATCGCCTGCCCACGAAGGCATATAACCGACCACCCTGAACTGCGCAGATGCGCGTTGCATGGAAGCAAAAAGGAGTACAAGCAGGAAAATCTTTCCCGGTAGATTTCTTTTCATGATGTCAGATTTTAAAAATTGCGGTTTTATTTCACGAACTCTTTGGTAATTCTTGTCTGGTTTTTAGTGAAAACAAGCGTGTACATACCAGGCGGCAGTTTGGTTACATTTATCTGGTTGCCGGCCGGCCTTGCTGTTAATACCTGTTTACCATTGATATCGAAGATGCGGATGAGCCCGCCTGTGAGCGATTCTCCGCTGAGGATATTCAATTGCTGCCTGACGGGGTTAGGGTAAATGGTAAATCCTTTGCCGGCCTGCACCGGGTTGTTGATGAGGTTGTTCACCATATCGCTTTGGGTTACCCTTGCTGTTGATAGCGGTGTAATACGGATCCAGTTCAGGTTCCAGCCACCTGCCACGGCAAATATGCCCGGATTATAGGTTCCGGCGTTTACATGCACGTTGTGCGAGATGGTGGTCCAGTTTTGCCAGCCGCCGGTAGCAGGTACATCCAGTTGACCCAGGACGATAGAACCTGCGTTGAGGTCGAGCGATAAGCGGCCACCACCGTTCAGACTTGCCACCCGGTATTCAATTTTATATGTGCCTGTGGTGGGGAAGTTAACAGCGCCATAAGCCATCCAGTCATTGGCATCTATCCAGCCAACATTCTGGCCACCGCCGGCATCTGTCGTGGCTTCGGTTTGAACGCCGTTCATGCTGGTATAACTTTCTGCCTGTATGGTGGTGCCGGGCTGGGGATTGCCACCGGCATCCTGGTACACGCGTACGTAATCAACATACATTTTTGCGGGGAAACCATTGAGGTCGATATTGAAACCCGGCCAGTTGCCACCAACGGCCATGTTCAACAACAGGAAATGATTGTTATGGAATTCGCTGGTGCCGTTGATGCCGCCGCCAATGTACATTTCGTGGAACTTCGTTCCATCGAGAAACCAGCGGATATAATTGGCATCCCATTCAATGCTGTATACGTGATAGTCGGTGACCGTACAGAAGGTGTTACCCCCGTAGGAAGCATAGTTATTGTTGTGATCCCTCCAGTGTGGTGTGCCATACGTTCTGTTTTCAGCATTGATGTGTTCCATGACATCTATCTCACCACAGTCGGGCCAGCCAACTGTAGTGATGTTATCGCCCAGCATCCAGAAAGCAGGCCAGATACCGGAAAATGCCGGCATTTTAATGCGCGCTTCTATTTTACCATACTTCCATGATCTTCTTCCCTGGGTTTTCATGCGGGCAGAGGTGTAATTGAAACCGCCGAATGATTCGCGTTTGGCCGTGATCACGAGCTGACCGTTCTCAATGGCAGCGTTTTCGCCGCGGTAATATTGCAGTTCATTGTTGCCCCAGCCGCTGCTGCCATTGCCGGTTTCAAAAACCCAATCGGCGCCAATGCTGTTGGTAAATTCATCCTGCCATACCAGCTGCCAGTTCTGTGCCTGGGCATTTTTCTGGAGGGTGGTTAGCGACCCTGCCAATAAGCAAGCGAGTAGAAACTTTTTCATAGATAAACAATTTGGTGTTTTATAATGGTCAATAGTCAATAGTCAATGGGCAATAGACAATGGGCAAAAGCCAAACGGCAATCGACAATCGTCAATTGGCAATAGACAATGGGCAAAAGCAAAACGGCAATCAACAATCGTCAATTGGCAATAGACAATGGGCAAAAGCCAAACGGCAATCGACAATCGTCAATTGGCAATAGACAATTCCCCGCAGCCGCGCTGCGAGTAATGGTAACTGGTAACAGGTAACCGGAAACCGGTAACTGGTAACAGATTCAAAAGGGAAAAAAATGGCTATATCTAAACAGTCTCAGGGAAGCGGGTTCAATACCCGCTTAAGTGCCAAGGGATGCAACTACAACTTAATTACTATTTACAGGCAAGTGATCTCTGCAAAGAAGGTAGAGGCAAAAATCACTCCAATTGAATCATCTCGCTAAATCGTTTGAAATTTCAAAGCTATACATGATTATCATGATGGCAAAGAGTAAAATTACTCGATAATCGCCGCAGCGGCTGGCAGACGCTGCCGCCGCTATTTATGGAACCTATAACAGTGACGCAGGGTGGTTTCTTAAGATTATCTGTTTATTTTTTGATAAATTGTAAGTCTTGCATGTGTTCGGGTCTGAGAATCAATTTAACAGTAACGGACATCCTTAATGTGGAAAAAAATAAAACTGTTTAAGTAAACAGAATATTTCGATCTGCTTTTACTTTGTACCTGCTTCTGCAACTATATTACTGCATTTACGAATTACCTTCTTCAATTTTTTAATACTAAAAAAGCTTAACGCTTAAGGCTTGCTGTGCATTTTTTTATGCGCTCAAATAAAAGTGCGCCTACGTAACGCTTACATGTAAATGACATTGCTTTCAGCCTTACGCCTTCAGCCTTGTGCCTTGAGCCTTGAGCCTTCAGCCTTGAGCCTTCAGCCTTGAGCCTTGTGCCTTTAGCGTTCCGCGTTGAGCGTTTAGCGTTGAGCGTTCCGCGTAATTGTTAACCAAAAAAAATGCCTTACAGTATGAAAACGTTGTCTACCCTACGCAAAAAGCGCCGCTGGCAATTTTTGCAGTATGTTCATTTGGCTATTTTGTTTTGTTTGTTTTGCAACAGCCATGCGCAGGTGAGCCCATCGGTGCCGGCGACTACCGCGCAGCACACCAAACAGGTGATCGGTTATATTACGCAATGGGATGCCTGGAAGGAAGTGTCGAACCTGGTTCCCAAAGGCGGCTTTAATCACCTGAATGTTGATTATTCCCAATATACCATTCTGAATTTCTCGTTCTTTGGCGTTGCCAAAGATGGTTCCTTACACAGTGGTGATTTCCGTAATAAGAATATTTACCAGGCAGGAGCGGTGCAGGAACCGGCTGCCCTGGTGAATGAAGATATCTATAGCAGCTGGGACCTGTTCCTGTTGTACGGCGAGCTGGAAACTTTGTATTTTATTTCAGATGGCAGTTATGCTTACAGCCTGGGTTATCGCAATGAAGGCAGCGGCTGGCGGAATGTGAATACCGGCAGAACCGGCGCCTTTCCGCTGTCGATCCATAAACAGGGTGGTGCCCCCGGCGTACTTGAACTGGCGCATTCAAAAGGCGTGAAAGTAATGGCCTCTATCGGCGGCTGGAGCATGTGTAAACATTATCCGGAAGTAGCCGCAGATGCCGCCAAACGCGCCAAATTCATTGCTAATTGTAAAGAGTTGATCGCAATGGGCTTTGATGGCATCGATTTCGACTGGGAATATCCCAATGATCCCGGTATGAATATCGAACGTTACAGTACGGCCGATTATAACAATTTTGCCACCCTGCTCGAGGAACTGCGTGCAGCGATAGGTAACAGCAAACTGATCACTTCCTGTTTTGCTGCATCCCCTGGAAAGCTGGCCGGCTTTAACTGGACCCGTATGAACAGCGTGCTCAACTACATGAATATGATGACCTATGATTATAATGGCGGCTGGAGCAACAAAGCAGGTCATAATGCGCCGTTGTATGATTATCCGGGGATGGAGTACCAGGGTTTTTCTTTGGATGGAACAGTGAGGGGTATCCGTAACCTGGGTATTGATATGAGCAAGGTGAACCTGGGCGCTCCTTTCTATGGCAGAGGCGTGATCACGAGCGGAGCGGCTGCCCTGAATGGCGCTACTACCAAACGTGCTGAGACGGTGCAGCCGGATGGTCCGATTCAAACCTGTGCCGATTTTACCAACTGGGCAAGAGACCTGTGGGATGGTACGCCGCCTTACAGTTATATTCTGCAGGCCACCGGCAGTGGTTCGGGTTGGACCGACCATTGGGACGATGTAGCCAAAGTTCCGTACAAAACAAAAGGCAACTATTTCCTGAGCTATGATAACGAAAGATCCATTGAGGCGAAAGCACAATACATCAAAGACCAGGGACTGGCAGGGGTGATCATCTGGCAGGTCTATGGTGATATGACCGACATGATCAGCAGCACCGTGGCAAAAGGCAAACTGATCTTCTGCCCCAATACCAAATCGAAGCTGGTGAACAAGATCAACCAGGTGTTTGCCAATGGCAGCACAGGTGGAAATCAGGCGCCAACTGTGTCAATCACAGCACCCGCCAATAACGCCACATTTACCGCACCGGCCGGCATCACCCTTACTGCGAATGCAGCTGATGCCGATGGCAGCATTTCAAAGGTGGAGTTCTTCAATGGCAGCACACCTATCGGTACTGCTACTGCCTCTCCCTACACCGTTAACTGGAGTAATGTGGCAGCAGGCAGCTATTCGGTTACAGCTGTTGCTACCGATAACAGCGGTGCCACTACCACTTCTTCCGCTATAACATTAACGGTTAATGGAAATACCGGCGGCAATGGCGGTAACAAGGTGATCGTGGGTTACTGGCATAACTGGGGTACTGCTACGGGAACGCCTCCTTATATCCGTTTACGCGATGTGAATCCTAAATACAATGTAATACAAATAGCTTTCGGGATGAGCGGCGCCGACCATGCTACCATCAGCTTTACACCGGAAGGTACTTCCGTAGCGGATTTCAAAGCCGATATTCAAACCTTACAATCACAGGGCCGTAAAGTGCTGCTGTCACTGGGCGGTGAGAACGGCGTTCTGTTACTGAATACAGCGGCTGCTAAAACCGCCTTTGTAAATTCCATGAAGTCGTTGCTGGATCAATACAATTTCGATGGATTTGATATTGACCTCGAAGGGGGCAGCAACCTCGTGCTTGATAATGGCGACAACAACTTTATGAATCCAACCACCGCCAAGGTGGTGAACCTGATCGCTGCGGTAAAAGAGATCATCAGCTACCGCAAAGCAAATGGAAAAGAATGCTGGTTGACTATGGCGCCCGAGACCTATTATGTGCAGGCTGCCTATGCTTCCGCCTATTCGCCATTGGTAGGTGCTTACCTGCCTTTGATCTATGGGTTGCGCAATGAATTAACGTTCATTCACCCGCAACTGTATAATACCGGTCCAATGACGGGTATGGACAATAAAAACTACTCTTCCGGCAATGCAGACTTCATTGTGGCTATGACTGAAATGTTGTTAAGTGGTTTCCCTGTAGCAGGTACCAGTCAAACCTTCCCTGCCTTGCGCGAAGACCAGGTAGCCTTTGGTTTACCTGCTATGACCTCAGCGGCGGGCTCTGGCTACACAACACCTGTCAATGTAAAGAATGCTTTGAATTACCTCACAAAAGGGCAATCTTTTGGCGGTGGTTATGTTATGCGTAAGGCAGGCGGTTATCCCGGGCTGCGAGGTATCATGACCTGGTCGATCAACTGGGATAAGGCCAACGGCGACGAGTTTGCCAATAACTATTATGAGTATTTCTTTGGCAATACCGGTGGCAATAACAATGCGCCGGTGGTGAGTATTACATCACCTGCCAATAACGCCACCTATACAGCACCGGCTACGGTGGTTATCACTGCTGCTGCCAGCGATGCCGATGGAACGGTAAGCAAGGTGGAGTTCTTTAATGGCGCCAGTAAACTGGGCGAAGCTACCGCATCACCATACACTTATACCTGGGGCAGTGTTGCCAATGGTACTTATACATTAACGGCAAGAGCCACGGATAATAAAGGCGCTGTAACCACTTCTGCTGCTGTAATTATCACAGTAGGAACAGGTGGCGGCACAGGCTGTAATGGCATTGAACCATGGAGCGCAACTAAAGTTTATGTAGCGCCTAACCAGGTAGTGTATAATAACAAAGTGTATGAAGCTAAATGGTGGACACAAAACGAGCAACCTGATCTGAATTCAGGCGAAGGCAGGGTTTGGAAATATATCAGCGATTGCAATGGCGGCGGTAATAACAATGGGCCTGTTGTAACTTTCACTTCCCCTGCAGCCGGTGCTAACTTTACGGCTCCTGCAACAATTACAATGGTGGCCACTGCCAGCGATGCAGATGGTTCAGTAAGTAAAGTGGAATTCTTTAACGGGGCCACCTACCTGGGCGAAGCTACGGCATCGCCATACAGCTATACCTGGAGCAATGTAGCGGCCGGTTCTTATACCCTTACAGCAAAGGCTACAGATAACAGTGGTGCGGTTACTACATCTGCGGCAGTAACGATCACCGTTGGTAGCAGCACAGGCGGCGGCAATTGCGCCGGTGTTGCTGAGTACCAGCCTTATCCCAGAATTTACAGCAGGGGCGACAAGGTTACTTACAATGGCAATCTATACGAAAGCCAGTCTGATGCGCTGTACAATGTAACACCTGGTACGGCTGACTGGTGGTGGAAACCGCTGGGCGCCTGCAGTGTTGCTACAATGAGCAGTGCAGCCACCAATATGGCGACTACAGTAGGAGGGGCTTCTGTTGTGCCCAACCCGATCAGCGGTAGCCAGGCCCAGGTATTGAAATATGCGGAAGCCGGCGATCAGTTGATCATTGAAGTGCAAAGTGCACGTGGTTATGTGGTGAGCAGCCGCACGTATACTGCCTCAGCTACCGGCGTCAGTGCTATAACTATCCAGACAGGTGGACTGGCCAAAGGGATCTGGATCGTTCGCATCACTAACAAAAAAACAGGCAATGTGAGCACAACCCGGTTGGTAAAACTATAGCATATCGAACTGTGAAGATCGATGATAAAGTGGGTATTGGAAGATGATTGGAAAAACCAAGGTATAAGGTGCCAGGGGGAAGATGTCAAGGCTCAGGTTCCCCGCCTGATCCGGTCCTGCCCCCTGGGCCTTATCTTTTGTATCTGTTTCCTGTATTCTTGTTAATTCGTCAACCCGTCAACCCGTCAACCTGTCAACTCTTTAACTGGTCAACTTAATCCTTCATTTCACTCACCAGCCAGGTGATCAATGCGCCGAATAAAGCAATCAATGCAATTGACCAGCGCAGGTTAAATGCTTCAGCAATAAAACCAACAGCAGGTGGCACGATCAAAAAGCCAAAATAACCAATGGTAGAAACGCCGGCAATGGCAGGTCCGCCACTCATATGTTTGATCTTGCCTGCCATGCTGAAGACCATTGGTACCACACAGGATAATCCGAAGCCCGTCATCATAAAACCCACGGCGGTTGTAATGGTATAAGGAAAGACAGCTGCAAGCAACAAGCCGGTGAGGATGAGCAGGCCGCTGTACTTCAACATATTTTTTACGCCGATGCTGCCAGCCAGTTTATCGCCGGTCAAACGGCCGAGGGTAATGGCCACCATATAAATGGCATAACCGGTCGTGGCCATTTCTTTGGAAGCATGTACCGCTTTTTTCAAGTAAATAGCGCTCCAGTCGTACATGGTGCCTTCACAGGCCATGGCTGCAAAACAAATGAATCCCAGCTTGAGCAAGGCTTTATCGGGCATCCTGAATTTCGTTTTCTGTAACCGCTCATGCGGTTGTGGTTGCTGGTGAACCGTATCTTTAAAAAAGAAAACACAGAGACTGGTGAGGATAATACATACCGACAGGAAATGCCATGAGGGTGGAATGCTGAAACTGACCAGCAGCGACCCGATGGCTGCAGCGGCAAAACCGGCAATGCTCCAAATACCATGAAAGGTAGTAATGATGCTTCGGTCATACATAGCCTGCACCCCAATGGATTGTGCATTGGCCGAAATATTGAACAGGTTGCGCGAACAGCCGAAGAAGAACAATACCACTACCAATTGCCAGGTTTCGGTGGTAAATCCAACCAGGCATAACATGAGATTAAAGATTACCGCACCGGTGAACATGGTATACCGGCTGCTGACCCGGCGCAACAAATAACCCGTGACCGGTAAGGTGCACATAAGTCCGGCGGGCAGGGCGAACAGAACCGCACCCAGCCTGCCTTCACTTAAATGTAAATTTTGCTGAATGGTTGGAATACGGGAAGCCCAGGAGGAAAAACCAAAACCCGACACAAAGAAAAACACAGCCGTAGCTATTCGGGATTTCCGGGGAGAAACATTGATCGACGCACTAGACATAATTAATACAACGAGATTAAGATTTCAATCAATTTAATCGTTACCGGTTACCGGTTGCAGGGAAAATCCCTGTAACCGGTAACTTGTAACCTGTAACTGTTTTCTCAGGCTGTAGCAGCCGCTACCATTTTCCGGTCGAACATTACCTGTTTACGGTAGCCGGTAGGGCTCATGCCTTTGTATTTTTTAAAAATGCGGTTCAAATGGCTTTCATCGGTAAAATGTAATTCAAAGGCAATCTCGTTAATGCGCATATCGCTGTGCAGCAATCTTGTTTCTACCAGTTTCAGTTTGTAGTTGGTGATATATTGTTGTAAGGTTTCGCCGGTATGTTTTTTAAAGTACTCACTGAGGTAATTGACCGAGATCTGGAAAGTGTTGGCAATTTGTTCGGCCTTTAATAATTCAGGTTTGTAAATATTGGCCTGCACATAATGTATGATCTTGTAAATGGTTTCATCATTGTTGGAATCATACTTCATTTTCCCCGGCACTTTGATGTACAGGTTGCGGGCAACAATAGAGATCACGGTATTCACCATTTGATGAATGATCTCCTGGTGATAGGGATCTTTATTGATATGCTCCTTGATCAATCCTTCTATCAACGCTTTTACTAACACACGATCGTTCATTCCTTTCAGGATGCAGCCGGGTGAATGCGTGGTATTATGAAAAATGAACTCCAGCTTTTTTATCCATTCATTCTGATGGCTGTTAGCCAGTTCATTCTGTGATTTGAAATAAATATCATTGAAGCGGATCAGGAAAAATTTGGTTGTAGTCCTGACCGTCAGCTTGTGTGAGTCCTGCGGCGTAAGCAGGAAAAGATGACCGTTACTGTATTCGAATTTATTCTTATTGATGCAATGGGTGCCGGTGCCATCGATGATATATACCAGTTCGAAGAAGTTGTGTTTGTGGGTTGGTTTGAGGCACTCATCTGTTTCTTTATAAAGTATCTCGAAAGGCTGATGGAGGTTCTCCGTGTTCATGCCTGTAAAAGTACAGAATAAACCCAAAATTGTACAACAGAATATCGAACCGGAATTTGCATTTTTACATGCCTGTTAAAATTCGCGCAGCCTGGTAAAAACCGGATCATTGATCACCTGCTACATGAACGCTGAGCAAACATACTGTCTCTGCCACGATGCTTTCCATTAAAAACGGATTAAAAGGTGAGGAGTAACTTCTTTCACTGCGAAGGATTTTTCACCGTTAACGTTCAATTAACAACCAATCATGGTCTTACGCGAAAGAATTTACGGGTTACACTTTCTAACTACAGCAAGAACCCAAAAAAGTACTAAACGTGTCACTCCACTACCGGTGATCGTTATGGGGCTGCTATTGTTTGGATTTGACAAGCCGGCAACAGCGCAGTCATCATCACCGATGCTATTATCAGAAGCCATCGATGCGGGATTAAAGAATTATCAAAGCATAAAGGCGAAGAAAAATTACCTGGATGCTTCAGCCGCATTGGTGCAAAATACCCGCAATGAATATTTGCCTAATGTAATTGCCTCGGTGCAACAGGATTATGGTACCATTAACGGACAGTATGGTCCTCTGGGCGCGGTGGGCGTTCCGGGACTGGCATCGAGTGGTCCGGTCAGTGCTTCGCAAAACTGGAATGCCTCTTTTGGCTCGCTGTACTTCATAAACACCAACTGGGAATTCTTTACGTTCGGCCGGTTGAGATCAAAGATCAACCTGGCCAGTGCCCAGGTGCAACGGGATTCTGCCGACCTGGTACAGGAACAATTTATTCATAGTGTGAAGATTGCAGGGGCTTACCTGAATTTACTCACCTCCCAGAAGCTGGTGCAGAATGCGCAGGCGAATCTCAACAGGGCATTGTCGGTAAAAGAAGTGGTGACGGCAAGAACCCGCACCGGGTTAAATGCCGGCGTTGATTCTGCCATTGCCAATGCGGAAGTTTCCCGCGCCCGCCTGGCGCTGATCAATGCACGCAACAACGAGCTGCAATTGCGGATCCAGCTGGCGCAGTTCCTGAATGTACCGCCGGCCGCTTTTAATCTCGACACCAGCTTTTTTACGGCGCTGCCCGCCGAGGTAAAAACCAATGCGCCTGTTACGCAAAATCCGCAAATAAAGTTTTTTCAGTCACGCATCAATCAAAGCGATGTGGCTACCGCCTACCTGAAAAGAAGCATTTTACCGGGCGTGAACCTGTTTGGTGTTTTTCAAACCAGGGGTTCGGGGTTTGATCATACTTATTCACCGGCTACCAACCCAAAGTATTCAGGTGATTACCTGGATGGTATCAGGCCAACGCGCAGCAACTATGTGGCAGGACTGGCCGTTACCTGGAATATCATGAGCATTGCTAAGATAAAACAGCAGGTAAAAGCACAGCAGTTCATTACCGAGGCCTACAAGAATGAGTACGACCAGGTGAATACCCAATTGCAGGATCAATTGATCCTGGCCGATCAGCGCATCGAGAACAGCCTGGAAAGTGTGCATGAGGTGCCGCAGCAATACCAGGCCGCTGCCGACGCCTTTTTACAGAAAAGCGTTTTGTACAAAAATGGCTTAACCAATATCGTTGACCTGCAGCAGGCCTTGTTTACGCTGAACCGCGCAGAAACCGACCGCAGTGTGGCGTATATCAATGTATGGCAGTCGTTGTTGTTGAAATCGGCTGCTTCCGGAGATTTTGATCTTTTTATAAGGCAGGTTAAATAGTTCAAAGTTTATAGTTCAAAGTTCAAAGTTCAAAGTTCAAAGTTCAAAGTTCAAAGTTCCAAGTTCAAAGTTCAAAGTTTACAGTTTATAGTTCTTAGTCCTTTATTGTATGCGAACAGTAATCGCAAATCCGCTAAACTTTTTACGTATCAAGCATTCTGCGTTCAGCGTTTTGCGTTCAGCGTTCAGCGTATTAAATATAATTTATGAATCTCATTAGATTAGCATTACGAAAACCCATAACGATCCTGGTGTTGGTGGCAGGGTTGTGCTTTTTTGGGGTAAGCGCCGTGCGGAGCATCAAGGTAGACATCTTCCCCAAGCTCGACCTGCCGGTTATTTATATCTCTCACCCCTTTGGTGGTTATACGCCCAACCAAATGGAAGCATTCTTTGGTAAACAATACGTGAACCTTTTACTGTATGTATCTGGTGTAAAGAGCATTGAGACAAAGAATATCCAGGGGCTAACGTTGATGAAGCTGTCTTTTTATCCCGGAACCAATATGGCGCAGGCTGCAGCGGAGGTCAGCGCGTATTGTAACCGGGCCCAGGCAATTTTTCCGCAAGGGTCACAGCCGCCGTTCATCCTGCGTTTCGACGCCTCCACGCTGCCGGTAGGACAGCTGGTATTGAGCAGTGCAGTGCGCAGCAACAACGAGCTGATGGACCTCGCCAACGTGTATGTACGTTCTTCTTTTACTTCTATTCCCGGCCTGGTATCACCGGCGCCTTTTGGTGGTAACGTGCGTACGGTGGTCATAAAGGCCGATCCGGAGTTGCTGCGGGCGCACAATATGACGCCCGATCAATTGGTGGCCGCCATACGCATCAACAACCAGACCTCTCCTTCGGGCAATGTGCGTATCAATGATAAGAACTATATAACACCAACCAACACCACTATCAAAACGATAAAAGATTTTGAGAACATTCCGTTATTCAAGGGCGGGGTTCAGAACCTGTACCTGCGCGATGTGGCAACCGTTGAAGATGGCGCCGATATTACCTCAGGGTATGCCCTGGTAAATGGAAAGCGGTCGGTGTACCTGCCGATCACCAAATCGGCCGATGCCAGCACCTGGGAAGTGGTGCAGAACCTGAAGAAAGCCATTCCAAAATTTCAGGCCCAGTTGCCTGATGATGTAAAGTTGTCTTATGAATTCGACCAGTCGGTATATGTGATCAATGCGGTGAAGAGTTTGATCTCGGAAGGCGCTATTGGCGCCATACTTACCGGGTTGATGGTACTGTTGTTCCTGGGCGATGCAAGAGGCGCGTTAATTGTGATATTGACTATTCCAACCTCCATCATTTCCGGTGTCTTGTTCCTGTCGCTGTTCGGGCAAACCATCAATATCATGACCTTAAGCGGTCTGTCGCTGGCCATTGGTATCCTTGTCGATGAATCAACGGTGACGATCGAGAACATACACCAGCATTTTGCGATGGGGAAACCGAAGGCGCTGGCCATCTGGGATGCCTGTAAGGAGATCGCTTTTCCCAAGTTGCTCATCCTGTTGTGTATCCTGGCGGTTTTTGCGCCGGCATTCACCATGGGCGGCATACCCGGTTCTTTGTTCCTGCCGCTGGCGCTGGCAATTGCATTCTCCATGGTAACCTCTTATTTCCTGGCCCAGACCTTTGTACCCATCATGGCCAACTGGATCATGAAGGCGCATCCTGTAAACCATCATACCATGGAACAGGTTAAAGCAGTGGTTGAACATGATAAAGATACCTGGGATCAAAAGAAAGTATTGCTCGATAAAACAGGCAAAGATGCCAAAGGTTTTGAAAAGATCCGCGCACGCTTCCTGCGGTTCCAGGAACGGATCTTACCTTACCGCAAACCTGTAGTGATCGCCTATCTTGTGCTGGTAAGTGGCGCCGCCGTATTGTTGCTATCGAACATTGGCCGTGACGTTCTGCCCCGCACGAATGCCGGACAATTTCAGTTGCGGATAAAAGCGCCTGAAGGTACCCGTATTGAACGTACTGAAGGGTTTATGCTGAAAACGCTTCAGTCGCTGGATGACCTGATCGGCAAAAAAAATATCTCTGTTACTTCTGCATACGTAGGTCAGCACCCCGCATTGTTCAGTACCAGCCCCATCTACCTGTTCATGCCTGGCCCCAATGAGGCCGTTGTGCAGGTGCAGTTGAGTGAGGAATATGAAGAAGACCTGGATGAACTGAAGGAAAAGATCAGGGCGAAACTGGCGACGGTTATCCCGGAAGTGAAATTATCTTTTGAACCGATTCAACTAACCGATAAAATCCTGAGCCAGGGATCGCCTACACCGGTGGAGATCCGCATTTCAGGCAGAAATAAAAAACTGAATGAGGAATATGCCAACAAGGTGATCGATAAATTGAAAACGATCCCGTACCTGCGGGATGTGCAATTGGGCCAGTCGACCAAATACCCTGCTATCAACATCAATATCGACAGAACCAGGGCCGCGCAACTGGGCGTGGATATCAACGATATTTCGCGTTCGCTGATCACGTCTACTTCTTCGTCACGTTATACCGAGAAGAACGTGTGGGTGGATGAAAGGTCAAACCTGTCGTACAGTGTGATGGTGTACGTACCTGAAAACAAAATGACCAGCGTAAGCGATATCGGCGAAATACCGCTTGTAAGCAATCAGCCACGGCCGGTTCTAAGCGATGTGGCTTCCATTACACCCGATTTTACGTATGGTGAGAACGATAACGTGGGCGCCATGCCGATGCTGAGTGTTACTGCCAACTTGAATAATAAAGACCTGGGTACCGCTACCAGGGACATTCAAAAGGCCCTTCAATCGATGGGCGAATTACCGCGCGGTTTAACTGTTGAGCCCAAAGGTTTAAGTGAAGTGCTGACCGATACGCTCGACAGTCTGCAGGGTGGATTGCTGGTAGCCATTGTGGTGATCTTTTTGATGCTGGCTGCGAACTTTCAATCGTTCAAGGTGTCGGCAGTGATCCTGGCCACCATACCAGCGGTTGTGTTCGGGTCGCTGGTGATGTTGCAATTAACCGGTTCTACGCTTAACCTGCAATCGTATATGGGTATCATTATGTCGGTGGGTGTGTCCATCGCCAACTCGGTGCTGCTTATTACCAATGCAGAGCACCTCCGCCTGCACAACGGCAATGCCTGGGCATCCGCGAGGGAAGCAGCAGCGCTGCGGTTACGGCCTATTCTCATGACAACCATTGCGATGGTGGCGGGGATGATACCAATGGCTTCGGGTTTCGGTGAAGGCGGCGACCAGGCATCTCCTTTGGGACGTGCCGTAATTGGCGGTTTGATCGCTTCTACAATTGCCGCCTTGTTTATTCTGCCCATGGTATTTGCGTGGGTGCAGGGAAAAGCTTCCATTCAATCTGTATCCCTCGATCCTGAGGATAAGGAGAGTAAATATTATCATGAGGGTGAGTCAGCAATCGTCAATCGTCAATCGACATTCGGCAATAGTGAAAATTCGTAGAGTTCGAGTAAAATGTAAAAGGTGTGCCACATTTCCCCGCATCGTCGAAAGTAAATGTGGCACACCTCAATCAAATAGAAAAAGCGCATATATGCAACTGAAAAATGTAATACATCATGATCCTGTACGTCAGCCGGTTTTCAGCCGGTTGTTAAAAGGAAGCACGGGCTTTGTGCTGGCGGGTATTGGCCTGCTGGCTTTATTGCAAAGCTGCAAGTCAACCAATGGGGAGGAAACGGCGAATAATACGAAAGCAGCACCGGTTGTGGTTTCAACCGAAGTGGTGTCGCTGCAAAAAGGCAGGCTTTCTTCTTCTTTGCAGATCCCTGGTGAGTTGGTGGCTTTTCAACAGGTTGACCTGTATGCCAAGGAAAACAGCTTTGTACGGAAATTATACGTAGATGTGGGCTCTGAAGTAAAGACCGGTCAGTTACTGGTAACCATGGAGGCGCCTGAACTGGCTTCGCTGGAGGCGGCGGCACAGTCGAGGTTAAGATCGCAGGAAGCACTGTATATAGCCAGCAAATCGAACTACGAACGGTTGCTGGAGACGAGTAAAACGCCTGGTACCATTTCGCAGAATGACCTGGATCAGGCCCTGGCCAAAAAGAATTCAGACTTTGCCCAATGGGATGCGGCCAAAGCACAGTCCCGCGAAGTGGCCAACAGAAGGGGCTACCTCGAGATAAGAGCGCCTTTCAATGGTGTGATCACCGCCCGTAATGTTAACCCCGGCGCTTATGTAGGTCCGTCAGGAAAAGGGTCTGAATTTCCGTTATTCACGCTGCAGGAGCAAAAGAAATTGCGGTTGGTGATCTATGTACCGGAAGCCTATACCGGTTACCTGAACCAGCAGGATATTGTGAACTTCAACGTGAACGCATTTCCGAATGAAAAGTTCTCTGCCCAGGTAAAAAGGCTGGCTGGTGCGCTGGACAGCCGCCTGCGCTCGCAGCGGATAGAAATGGATGTAACCAATGCGAACAAACGATTGCTGCCGGGTATGGTTGCCAATGTCATGATCCCGCTGTCAACGAAAGACAGCACGTTCATTTTGCCCAAAACGGCTGTGGTAAGCTCACAGGAGCGGGTGTTTGTAATTAAAGTGGTTAACAATAAAGCGGAGTGGGTGGATGTGAAGAAAGGCCGGGAAACCGATGGTAAAGTCGAAGTGTTTGGTGAGCTGAATGCAGGCGACCTTATTGTGAAGACGGGGAGTGAAGAAGTTCGGGATGGTTCTACCGTAATATTAAACAGTAGTCTACAGTTTTAAAGTTTACCGTTTTTAGTTTGTTCGTTGTATATAGCCAGGTTTTGATTTTTCAGTCAGGAATTGTTTGTAGTTTTAGAAAAGTGATGAGAGATGAAAAAAAAGCAAAAAGCCGTGTAAGGGTTGATCCTTGCACGGTTTTTAATTTCAGGCTGCTTACTTAGTACTTAAAACTTAAAACTTATAACTTAAAACTTATAACTTAGAATTATGGAAGATCAATTCGCGCACCTGGTCAATCTCGTCCTGGCTAATGGTATGCCCCATGTTCTTATAGATCTTCTTGGTTACCTGTGCATGCATTCCTGCCAGTATTTCTGCTGACGCATGAACCCTTTCTACCGGTACGTGCGGATCGGGATCGCTGGTGCCAATGAAGACGGGGGTTCCGGCAAAATCACCGGTATAATTTTGATCATATATTTTATCGCCGATCAGTCCGCCGGTAAAAGCAACCGCACCACCGTAACGGTTTGCATGGCGGGTGATAAATTCCAGCGTTAAACAGGCGCCCTGTGAGAAGCCGAGAAAATAGATCTCTTCTTTTTTAATGCCGGTGGCTTCTACATCGGCTACTACTTCTTTCAGCAGGGCCAGGGCACTGGATAACCACGGCTCGTTGTCTTTCGGAGCTGCCAGAAAAGAATACGGGTACCAGGTATTATTAGTGGCCTGCGGCGCAAACAGGGCAAAGTCTTTCACCGGCAAATAATCTGCAAGCCCCAGAATGTCTTCTGCACTGCCGCCTCGTCCGTGGATCATAATTAACGCTTTTGTCGCTTCGCCTGTTTGCTTGCCGGCCCGTATAACTTGTTTTGTATGCATGATATTATTGTATCAGTTTGGGTAATACTTTTTCTATCGTAGCACGTTCCGGTTCATATTGTACCGGCAGTTTTAAATTGGTACCGAGTTCATTTACCGGTTCATCTATGGCAAAACCGGGATTATCGGTCGCCAGTTCAAACAACACTCCGCCCGGTTCGCGGAAATACAATGAGTAAAAATAGTTCCGGTCTATTTTCGGGGTAATATTGAAGCCTTTGCTTTCAATGATCTCCCGGAAATGCATGAGCTGCTCGTCATTCTTTACCCGGAAGGCTACGTGGTGATTGGTGCCGCCGGCTACCAGTCCGTGCGTTACTTCAGGTTCTTCTACCAGGTCAACGATAGCGGCGTTTTCAACGGCATCGGTTACAAAGCGGTAACGGTTACCTTCCTGCTGCAATAATGTATAACCGAAGATATCGGTAAGAATGCTGGCAGTAGGTTTAATATTCCGTAAGGCCAGAACGACGTTGTGAAATCCTTTGATGGCCACATCCTTGTTGATGTCGCTGGTTACCCAGGGCGTGCGGTTGTCTGGTTTCGAAGGAACTACCAGCTGTAAACGTAATCCATCCGGGTCTTCCAATCGAAGGATCTGTTCGCCGAACTGTTCGTCTATTTGTCCAAACCGTACCTGGTGTTTCTCAAAATGGTTACTCCAGAAATCGAGACTGCCTGCAGGTACTGCATAACCGATATCGGTAGCCATGCCGGTTCCTACACGTCCAGGTTTTACATGGGTCCAGGGAAAGAAAGTAAGAATAGTGCCGGGCGTACCGGTTTCATTTCCAAAATAAAAGTGGTAGGTACCCGGATCATCGAAGTTCACGGTTTTCTTTACCAATCTCAATCCGAGCACTTTGGTATAAAAGTCATAATTGCGCTGGGCTTCACCGGCTATGGCCGTAATGTGATGGATGCCCAAAATTTTATCTTCCATAATTGTAAATTCTAATATGAAGCTACGATAAGGTTTTGGCTTTTTTCGCCGGCCATGGTATTATACCATGACCGGCTGCCCGACGTGGGAACTGTGCGATTTCCTTAAGCGGCTTGCTTTACCAGCTGGATTTCTGCAGTGAATTTGATGTCATCGCCTACTACTACATTTCCGGCTTCTGTCACGGCGTTCCAGGTCAAGCCGAATTCTTTTCTGCTTACTTTACCGGTTACGGTAAAACCTGCCTTTGTTTGTCCGTATGGATCAACTACCACACCGCCGACTTCTACATTCAATACTACGGGCTTGGTAACACCTTTAATGGTCAGTTCACCATGTAATTTGCCTTCATCACCATTTACGTCCAGCTTGTTGCCTTTGAAAACGATCTGGTTGTGATTTGCCGCGCCGAAGAAATCGTCGCTTTTCAGGTGGCCGTCCCTTTGCTCATTATTGGTATCGATTGATGCTACATCGATGGTTGCCTCTACATGACCGGGCTGGCTGAAATCATCACCTGCGGTTTCTGCAACTACATTAAAGTTTCTGAACTGTCCGGTTACGGTACTGATCATCAGGTGTTTTACTTTGAAAGTTATTTCACTGTGCATTGGATCGAGTGTCCATTTAACTTGTGCCATTGTTTTACTATTTTTTGTTTTGTTATTAATTATTGACATCACAAATTTCGCCCGGAAACAGGAGCTGGAGAATAGTGATATGATGGAATCTGTTGTACATTTTATGGGAAGAAAGCCAAACGCTTAACGCCGAACGCGGAACGCTTAACGCCGAACCTGCCTGCCGGCAGGCAGGTGCTTAATGCGGAACGCAAAAGGGTAGGAGAGCGTACAAAATAAAGAAAGGTCAGCAGAACATTTCTACTGACCTTAACCTAAATATGTTAACTGTTTATTTTCAGCCTTGAGCCTTGAGCCTTCAGCCTTTAGCCTTGAGCCCTTAAGATAGTTTTAACAATTGCAGATCGCAATGCACCCTCACTTCATCGCTGAGCAACAGTCCGTTTTTGTCGAACAGCTGGTTCCAGGTGATGTTAAAGTCTTTCCGGTTGAGGACGGTATCCATCTCAAACCCGGCTTTCGTATTACCCATAGGATCGGCGCACATCCCTAAAAAGGTAGCGGTAAAGCTGAATGGATGTTCAATGCCTTTTACGGTCAATATTCCATTGATCTGAATGTTCTTTTCCTGCATGGTAACTTCCCTTGAGCGGAAATGTATCATGGGAAAGTTCTTCGAATCAAAGAAATCGGGTGATCGTAAATGGTTGTCGCGCTCATCGTTACCGGTGTTTAACGAATGGGTATATATAGTGAGGTTGATCTCACTGTTGCAAAAACCGTCCTGCCCGCTCACTACGGTCCCTTCAAATTCCCGGAACCAGCCTGATACAGACGAGATCAACAGGTATTTGGCATCGAACCGGATGGTTGAGTGCGTGGGGTCGATGGCCCAGGTTGCATGTTTTACGGTTGTGTTCATACTTGTTCAATTGACAAAATAAATGAAAATCAAATTGCCCTGCAATTGACGTTCAAAGGATGTTGATGTACAAATCATGGAAAAGTTGGTATCGCTTGTTACACCGGATGATCTGTGGCTATCAAGGTTATTCTTTCTGATTTCTCGCCCTGAAATCGGAAAAACTTTCACCTGATGCGTTCTTGAAGAACTTACTGAAATGGGCTGTGTCGTCGAAGCCGAGCTGGTAAGCGATCTCCTTCATAGTGACCCGTGAATATACGGCCTGGCGTTTGGCTTCGAGGATAATGCGTTGCTGAATGTGATGACTGGCAGGGGAACCGGTTATTTTTTTTACGACTTCATTCAGGTGATTGGGTGTAACGGCCAGCTCTTCGGCATAATCCGTGACCATTTTTTTGCTGGTGAAATTTTTTTCTACCAGGGCAAAGAATTGTTTTACCAGGTCGATGCTTTTTGACTGGGCTTCCGTTTCTCTTGGCCTGTCGTACTGGCGGGTAAGGTAAATGAGGAAAATCTTCAGGAAACCGCGCAGGATCTCGGCCCGCAGGATAAAGAAGTTATTGAACTCTTTCTGCATTTTAACCACGGCATCCTGCATTTCAATGCTCATTTCTTCGTTTACCTTAATAACCGGCGAATTGGAAAAAGTGTAAAAGAGGCCGGTATTGAACAACAGATCGTAATTTTCTTCGGCGCCACCCAGGAACTCGGCCATAAATGAGATCACATAACCTTCCGCGGGTCCTGTGGTATTTAGCTGATGTACCTGTCCGGGCGTAATGCAATACACCGTATTATCTTCCAGTTCGTATTCTTCCAGGTCGATCAGGTGTTTACCTAAACCTTTTTTCACCCAGATGATCACAAAATAGTTATGGCGATGCGGAACGGCGTTCTGGTGAAACCTGTTTTGAGCGATCCATTCCATGGTATGTATCTCGAAAGGTACATTCACCACAGATCTGCTGAGCTCCAGTAATGGATTAGTGACGGACATGATATTGCTTAAGGGACTTCAATAATAAATCTTTTTGGCGGTAAAAAGCCATCTTTCCGCAAAATAGCAAAAGATGCCGATACCTGATTGACGGGATCACCCCTTGAGATTGTCGCATTTCACCCTTATGAAATTCAAGCCGCCATAGTAGGTTTGTGTCATCAATTATTTATCTTAAACTTCAATTTAATAGTATGCGCCGACTCGTATCATTTATGCATGTTTCCCTGGATGGTTTTGTGGCTGGACCCAACGGAGAAATGGATTGGATAAAGGTAGACGATGAAATTTTCGATTATGCCGGTGACCGCACCAGTGCGAGTGATATGGCTTTATACGGCCGGGTTACATATGAATTGATGGAATCTTACTGGCCAACAGCAGCCGATAAACCCAATGCTTCCAAACATGATCTTGAACATTCCGCCTGGTATAAGCAAGTAGACAAAGTGATCCTGTCGAAATCGATGAAAGGCCAGCAACTGGCTAATACCATGATCATTAGTGACGAAGTGGAGCATCGCGTGAAAGCGCTGAAACAGCAGGGCGAAAAAGAGATCATCATTTTTGGCAGTCCCCGTGCTACGCATTCCCTCATGTATTACGGACTGATAGACGAATTCTGGTTGTTTGTAAATCCGGTTCTCGTTGGCAAAGGCATTCCTTTGTTTAAAGATATTCAGCAATTGACCCGGTTGAAGCTGGTTACCAATAAAGCGTTTAGCTCAGGGGTTGTTTGTTTGCACTACCAGAAGATCTAATGCAATTTCTGATTTCTGATTTCTGATTTCGAGATTTAAGATTTCGAGATTTTGAGATTTCAAGATTCAGAGATTTTGAAATTTATCGGGAAGTAGAACATAAGCAAATCAAAAAATCAGCAATCTCCAAATCAGCAATCATTTTATGGGTACAACAGGTATTTTTTGCGCATCTTTTTATATTGGGAAAGGCCTGGTTCCCAGGAATCCTGGATCTGTTTTACCGTTTTGCCCTGCATGATCTGTTTTTTGAATTCCGGCGTTCCGGCCAGGAAGTCGATATTGCCGATCTGTTTGCTGATGGTGCGGTCGAAAAAGCGCTGTTTGTCGGGGTGTGCTTTATACAATTCAATCATCCATTCGATATTGATCCTTTTGCTTTTACGAAGTTTCGATACATCGTAATTGCGCAGGTCGAGCCCGTAACAAACCTCGTTCATGAACAGCGGCGATTCGGCCATGCCGGGGATGCTTACGGGCGTAAAGGAGAAGCTGTATTTGCCCTTTAATGCGGGGCCGCCCAGTACGGTGAATGGGAACTGGGTGCCACGGCCATGGTTCAGGGCTACGCCTTCAAACAGGCAGGTAGAGGGATACAGCATGATGCTTTGCTGTGTATTTAAATTGGGCGAAGGTTTTACGGGCAGCACATATTCCATATCATGATTGTAATGCTGAACCGGAATGACGGTGATCTTACATGTCATTTTATTGGGCAGCCAGCCTTCGCCATTGATCATTTTTGCAAATTCACCAATGGTCATACCGTGTGCAATGGGAATGGGAAATTGTCCGATGCCCGATTTGTAATTCATATCGAGGATAGGACCATCCACGAGGTAGCCATTCGGATTGGGGCGGTCGAGGATCAGCAGTTCTTTATTATGTTCAGCGCAGGCTTCCATCATATCGCGCAGGATATTGATATAGGTATAGAAACGGCAGCCTACATCCTGAATATCGTAGATCATAATATCTACATCGGCCAGGTCTTCAGCAGTAGGTTTTCTTTTTTTTCCATATAAAGAAATAATGGGAATGCCGGTAGCAGGGTCGGTTTCATCGGTTACTTTTACGCCTGCACTGGCCTTGCCTCTGAAGCCATGTTCAGGGCCAAACGCTTTTACAAATTTGATCCCCCGGTTCATCAGGCTATCCACCAGGTGTTTGTTGCCGATAATGCTGGTAGGGTTGGCCAGAATGCCTACTCTTTTATTAGTAAGCAGGTGGATATATTTTTCAGTTTGATCGGCGCCAGGGATAATCGGGTTAGCCGTCAGCGGTCCGTGTTGAGAGGGCGGTTCCTTCAACGATCCGACTTCCGACTTCAGGATTACAGCAAAAAACAATACCAGCAGGCTATAGATCTTCATAACTGAAAATTAGGTGAATGAAAGCTTAAGTGATTCTGTAGGCGCTAAGATAGTTGCTTCATCCATTCCTGGTGTTCATCCCGGTTATTTTTTTACATTTTAATAAATAACTTCCTGTTTATGCGAAAGGCGGCGGCAATCGCTTTTACGAGCGGATGAATGAAAGCAGAAAGACGCACGGGAACGGCCCCGGATCCTGCAGAACGGGCACATTTTTTATAGTTCTTAAGAAAGATGGAAAAAAAGCCATTATATACGATTGGCCATGGCAGACGGGGTTCGGCAGATTTTCTTGCCTTGCTGAAAAAATATGGCATTAATTACCTCGTGGATGTTCGTTCGTTCCCATTTTCACGGTTCAACCCGCAATACAACCAAAATGCCCTGAAACGCTTTTTAGAAGAACACGCGGTAACGTATGTATTTATGGGCGATGAGTTGGGCGGCCGGCCAAAAGATGCGAGTTGTTACAGCCATGGAAAAATTGACTATGAGAAGGTGAAGACAAAAGACTTTTTTAAAAAAGGAATTGACCGGTTAAAAACAGCTTATAGTAAAGATCTTGATCTGGCAATTATGTGCAGTGAAAGTAAACCGGAGGAATGCCACCGGGCGAGGCTCATCGGCCGCGCTTTGGCACTTGATCGAATTATCGTACATCACATTGATGAAACCGGCAATATTAAAGACCAGGTTACGGTGATGAGCGAATTGCACAAGGGTTTTCCGCCGGAGGATCTATTTTGTAGTTAGTAAAATGAAAAATCATGAAGCCTTCTGTATGGTTAAAACGAATCCTTCTGTTTCAGGGCATCTATTATATCATCACCGGCATATGGCCCATTCTTCATATTCCCTCATTTATAGCCGTTACCGGCGATAAAACGGATATCTGGCTGGTAAAGATGGTCGGCGCCCTGGCCGCTACCATTGGCATTTATTTGATCTATAGCATCCGGAATTACCCGGCCCGCTTACTGGCCATATTGTCGGCTATTAGTTTTGGAACAGTAGATGTGTATTATGTGTACCAGGATGTTATCCTGCCCATTTATTTAAGTGATGCGGTTGTAGAAGCTATCCTGCTTATACTGCTGTTGATCATAAAAAAATGACCACGATCAAAAAGTAGCAGTAATGTTGTTCTTCCACTTATTTGCCGTAGTATTACGTTTTGTTTTCAGGTATTGATACCGCTATGTGGTTCAATGAATGTATGAACCTTTGTAGCATCCACACTGTAATCCTCCCAGGTAGGACCCGGCACTGATGGCATTACGTTTAATGTCACCGCTACCACACCTGCGAACTGGCGCCCACCCGTTCAATGCGCCTATAGTTTTATTGTACAGGCCTGGGCACGCACCACCAATGGTTATGGCTATATCGGTCATTCCACTTATCATCGCAATTTGACTTTGCTGGTATAATCAGGAACAATCACAAATGAAGGGCTCCGGCAGTAGCGCCGGGGTCTTTTTTGTTACCTGTTATCCACCTTTCAGCGTATCGTTTATTGGGCTGCACCGTTCGTCTGTGATATTTACCAGTTATACAGATTCGTTTAAAAAAGTTTTCCCCGCAAGGGATACTTTAGGCGCTCTGATGCGTCTTTATAAGATGTATTTAATATTATTGTTCATTCTGCTGACAATTGAGGCCTGTTTTACTACATGATCATGCCCGGTTTCAGTTTAATCCAGGAAATAAATCAACGTATTATTATGCAATTCAACAAGGTTTTTGCACTATTACTGCTCCTTTCGGCAGCCTGCGAAAGTATTGCCCAGAACAAGTACCAGTGGAAACAGGCGTCTGCTGGTGGTTACACGTATAAATATGTCACCAACGATCCCATTCAGACCAGGTTCTATACCCTGAAAAATGGAATGAGTGTGATTTTGACCGTTAATCACAAAGAGCCGCGGATTGTGTATCGCATGGCGGTACGGGCGGGCAGCAACAACGATCCTAAAGATCATACCGGGTTGGCCCATTACCTGGAGCACATGCTGTTCAAAGGCACGAATAAATATGGTACGCTGGACTGGACGAAAGAAAAACCTTATCTGGATCAGATCGATGCCTTATATGAAAAGTATGGCGCTACCAAAGATGCCGCTGGCCGTAAGGCGATCTATAGACAGATCGACAGCGTTTCGGGTATCGCCTCCCGCTTTGCCATTGCCAATGAGTACGACAAAATGATGACTAATATCGGCGCTCAAAAGACCAATGCGCATACCTGGGTAGAAGAAACTGTGTATGAAGAAGACATTCCTTCCAATGCTGTTGATAAATTCCTTACAATACAGGCAGAACGCTTCCGCCACCCGGTTTTACGCCTCTTCCATACCGAGCTGGAAGCGGTGTATGAAGAAAAGAACCGCTCGCTCGATAATGACGCTGCCAAAGTGCAGGAAGCCATGATGGCCGGTTTGTTCCCAACACATAACTATGGACAGCAAACGACCATTGGCACAGTGGAACATTTGAAGAACCCTTCTTTGATCGCTATCAGGAATTATTACAACAAATATTACGTGCCCAATAACATGGGCATTATCCTGTCGGGTGATTTTGATCCGGATGCAATGATCAAAAAAGTAGACCAGGCATTTTCTTACATGCAAAGCAAACCCGTGCAGGAATATAAATGTGCGCCCGAGAAACCCATTACTGCCCCGGTCGTAAAAGAGATCTTTGGGCCGTCTGCGGAGAACATGCGCATTTGCTTTCGTACACCTGCTGCCAGTGCTCATGATGCAATGGTACTGGATCTGGCATCTTCCATTTTGTCAAATGGAAAAGCCGGTTTGTTCGATCTGAATCTGAACAAACAGCAAAAAGCGCAAATGACCCAGGCCGGTCTACAACAATATAAAGATTATGGCATATTCATAATGTTTGGCACGCCTAAACAAGGCCAGCAACTGGAAGAGGTGAAAGACCTGTTGATGGCACAGCTGGCTTTATTAAAGAAAGGGGAGTTTGATGAAAGCATGATCAAAGCAATTGTGGCCAATACCAAATTAGCCCTGTTACAACGGCTCGATAACAGTACCCACTGCGCACAGCAATTGATGGACGCTTTTATCAAGAACCGTTGCACATTATGGGATAAAGATGTAAGCTACCTGGATGATATGGCGAAAGTTACCAAAGCGGAATTAGTGGCTACGGTAAACAAATACCTGAACGATAAGAACTATGTGCTCATCTATAAAAGAAAAGGGGAGGACAAGAACAACGTAAAAGTGGAAAAGCCAACGATCACCCCTATCGAGACCAATGCCGGCAAGTCTTCTGATTTTTTAAAGAAAATGGAAGCCATCGCCGTATCGGATATTCAACCCCTGTGGCTCGATTACGATAAAGACATCACCCTTACCAAAAGCGGAATTGCCGACGTATTGTACGTGCAGAATAAAAGCAATGAGCTGTTCACCCTGAATTATCAGTTCGACATGGGCTCCTGGAACAATAAACTGCTGCCCCTGGCAGCCCAGTACCTGCAGTTCTTAAGCACAGATAAATATTCTGCAGAGCAGATCAGCAAATCGTTTTACAATATTGCCTGTAACTTCAACATCACTACTACCAGTGAAATGACCACCGTAACGATTAACGGCCTGCAGGAGAATTTTCATAAAGCGGTAAGTTTATTCGAAGATATTCTGACCTCCTGCAAACCCGATGAAACTGCGTTAACGGCATTGAAATCGCGCCTGAAAAAGGCTCGCGCCAATGCCAAGGCCGACAAGCAAAGCATTATGCAGGGACTGGTTTCCTATGCACGGTATGGTGCGAAAAATCCGTTCAACACCGGGCTTACAGACGCCGAGATCGATCAGTTAAAAGCCTCCGACCTGGTGAATGTATTACACAGCCTGATGCAGTACAAACACCGCATTATGTATTATGGTCCGCAAACAGATGCTGATTTCAAGACGGCTATTGCGATGTTGCACCCGCTGCCTGCATCGTTTACTGCTTATCCTGAAAGAGTGCATTTTGCTCCGGCGGTTCAATCAACCAATCAGTTGTTGTTCACTAATTACGACATGGTGCAAAGTGAAATTGCCTGGGTGAGAAATGACATAGCCTATGATGCCAACAAAGAGGCGGTGGTGAATGTGTTCAATAATTATTTTGGTGGAGGCATGGGCTCGGTGGTCTTTCAAACGATCAGGGAATCGAAAGCGCTGGCCTATTCAACCTACGCTTTTTATAATACCCCTGCCCGTAAAGAATATCCATTCTATATGGTAGCGTACGTAGGGTGCCAGGCTGATAAAATGAATGAAGCTATAAAGGGCATGAATGAATTATTGACGGAGCTGCCGGTTTCTGAACAACGTTTTGAACTGGCCAGAACAGGATTTAAAAAAGACCTGGAAACCCAACGGATCACGAAGGAGGGCATTATTGCTTCCTACCTGTTGGCCCAGCAAAAAGGCTGGAAAGGCGATTTCCGGAAAGAAGAATATGCTTCCCTGTCTTCACTTACCATCCAGGATGTTCAGAAAATGCATAAAGAGCAGATCAGCGGTAAACCATATACCTATTGTGTTGTGGCTTCCGACAAAAAGATAAAACTGGAAGATCTTAAGACGATCGGTGAAGTAAAGACATTGAGTTTGGAAGAGCTGTTTGGTTATTAGGTTAACGAGTGATCAATTTATTGCCTGGCAGGCTGAAGCGACGCAAGGAGCTTTAACCTGCCAGTTTTTTTATGGTGAATGGTCAATCGGAAATTTCTATTCCGCTGGCAGCGATACCGGCGGGTCTAATGGCAGTAGTGAATGTTGATCTTTGAGCCCTAACCTGTAACTGGTTACCTGGTAACCGGAAACTTCGTACATTTAGTGTCAATTATACGATTATAGCCAACAATTGCTGTGTATGAAAAAACTTGCCTGCTTTTTTGTATATGTTTTTGTTTGTATGGGAATGGGTGCTCAAGCCCAAACAGCCCACAAACTGAAACCAAAGCTGCCCGCCGGCAGTAAAGCTATTAGCCCGCATCTGTTTGGAATTTTCTTTGAGGACATCAATTACGCCGCAGATGGCGGTCTGTACGCTGAGTTGATCCAGAACCGTTCCTTTGAATACACGGCCAGTGATAACCGTGAATGGCATCCGTTAACAGCCTGGCGGTTTACCACAGAGGGCTTTGGCTATGGAACTATTACGATCGAGACCAATTCCCCGCTACATGCCAATAACCCGCATTATGCTGTGCTCAATGTAGAGGACGAGGGCAGGGAAGGCGTTGGCCTCACCAATACCGGTTTCGATGGCATTGCAGTAAAAGGCGGCGAGCAGTACGATTTCTCCGTTTTTATTAAACAGCTGACCGATAATTCATTTCCTGTTACCGTTTATCTCAAAAGCAGGAAGGGAAAATTGTCAAATGAAGCTACATTCAACACCCAGGGAAAAGACTGGAAAAAGTATACAGCTGCTTTAACAGCTACTGAAACAAACGACAGCGCCATGCTCGTGATCGTGGCAAAGACAAAAGGAAAGCTGGCGTTGGATATGATCTCCCTTTTTCCGAAAAAGACATTCAGGAACAGGCCGAATGGCCTGAGAGCCGATCTGGCGCAAACCATTGCCGACCTTCAACCAAAATTCATGCGGTTTCCCGGGGGCTGCCTGGTGCACGGGGATGGATTAGGCAATATTTACCAATGGAAAAATACGATCGGGCCCGTTGAACAACGTATAACCCAGCGAAATATCTGGAACTATCACCAGTCGGTAGGGCTAGGTTATTTTGAGTATTTCCAGTTTTGTGAAGACATTGGCGCTAAACCATTACCGGTAGTAGCAGCCGGCGTAAGTTGCCAGAACTCGGGTGGCACCTGGCGCATTGGCGGCACGGGTCAAAAAGGATTTACGCCGGATGAAATGAAAGCGTATATCCAGGATATACTCGACCTGATAGAGTACGCTAATGGAGCGCCTACAACAACGTGGGGGGCCAAACGCGCAGCAGCCGGCCACCCAGAGCCATTTAAATTGGAATATATCGGCATCGGGAATGAAGATAAGATCACCCCGGTTTTCAAAGAACGGTTTAAAATGATCTATGATGTGGTGCGCGCTCAACATCCGGAGATCACGATCATTGGTACTACCGGTCCCTTTCACTCGGGCGAAGACTATGACCTGGGCTGGCAGTTCGCCAATGAGATAAAAGTAGACATGGTTGACGAACACTATTATGAAAAACCCGAATGGTTTATCAATAACCTGAAACGGTATGATACGTATGCCCGCTCTGCCTCAAAAGTATACGTTGGCGAATATGCGGCGCACGATGCCGGGCGGAAGAACACGCTTCGTTCTGCATTGGCAGAAGCTCTTTATATGACTTCGCTCGAACGTAATGGGGATGTGGTATCATTTGCTTCTTATGCGCCCCTGCTCGGACGCCGGGGACATACCCAATGGAATCCCAACCTCATTTATTTCACCGGAACACAAATTTGTCCTACTATCAATTATTATGTGCAAAAGCTATTTGCCAATAATGATGGCGATATATACTATTCCAATATCGTTACTGCCCATGTTCCGGATACCGCTAAAACTTTTGCAGCCTCCTGTGTGAAAGACAGCAAAACCGGCGATATCATCCTCAGGATAGTGAACAGGGATTCAGTGCCTGTTCCGGCAAAGATCAACCTGGGTAGTCTGGGTGGCCTGCAGTCAACAGCAGTAGTCACTACATTGAGTGGTGATCCAATGGCAGAGAACCGTTGTGGCGATGCGCAAAATATAATACCGCAAACATCAAATATTAGTATCGGCAAGTCGTTTTCATATCAGGCGCCTGCAAATTCATTATCTGTTATCAGGATTCAATCGAGGGCGAAAGTCAAAAAACAGCATGTGGAGAAAAAATAAGCGTTTAGAGAACAATAAATAAGTGCCGGCTTTACAACATTGATATAAGTTACAACATTAGTCCCGGCATGCCGGGACTCTTTTTTTAGTTATTGGTGTAATTATTAAATTTGCTTTCCGTAACAACCAGGGCTTTAATGCCTACCCTTTAAAAGCAATTAATCAGTACTATGAAAAAGATTTCCGTTATGCTCTTAGGCCTGTTCATCTCCTGCCTGGCCATTTCGCAAACCACTACCCCATACGAAGTGTATGCTATCAAATACGGCTCTCTGGTGCATGACTCACTCGCTGTAAGAAAGGAAAATGACAGTGTGAGCATAGACTTTATGGTGTGGCTCATCAAAGGAAATGGCAAAAGCATTTTAATGGACGCCGGTTATCTGTACAGTTTTGTATCTGCCCGGGATTTTGATATGATCGATGATTTCCGGCCCGATTCTACCCTGCAAAAGCTTTCGATCCGTAATGAAGATATCACCGATATCATTTTAAGCTATCAGCACCTCGACCATGTGAACAATATCGATGAGTTTCCCAATGCCCAGGTATGGGTGCAGAAAGACGACTACAATTTTTTCACCACTACTGCCTGGCAGAAAGGCGGTGTGAACAGCGAGTTCAACCGCAAGGAAGTGCGTAAGCTGATAGAAGTACATACAAATGGCCGCGTTACGCTGGTAGAAGGTTATAATAAGGAAATAATTCCGGGTCTAAAAATGTTTCCCGGTTCAAGACAACCGGTGCTGCCGCAATGTGCACTGGTGAAAACCGATCTGGGTAATATGGCCCTGGCATCGGATAATGTCTGGATCTATTACAATTCAAGTTTTGTAACGCCGGCGCCCACTTTCGGCAATTTCGATGCCAATGGGTATATAAAATCCATGCAACGCATGCAGATGCTGGTGGCTGATGAAAAGTTCATCATGCCTGGTTATGACTCTGCCTCTTTCTCCAAATTCCCGGTGATTACCGAGGGCGTTATCAGGGTGAGATAGTAAACGCCAGCCCATTTGCCTTGCTAATCAGCGCCTTAAAACAAGATTTTGTTCATTTTCGGCCAGTGGGTGTTGGCCGGAATGAATTAACCCCTTATTTTTGCAATCTTTTCCAACCAGTCAGGTTGAATGTCTCCGTAGCTCAGTTGGTAGAGCAATTGACTCTTAATCAATGGGTCCAGAGTTCGAGTCTCTGCGGGGACACGCTAAAAAGCCTCCAGGTAATGCCTGGAGGTTTTTTATTTGGCGTAGCTCAGTTTGTAGAGCATCCCGACTTTTAGTCGGGAGGGCCCAGCCTTCGAGTTGCTGCGGGGACACGCTAAGAAGCCTCCAGGTAATGCCTGGAGGCTTCTTATTTGGCGTAGCTCAGTTTGTAGAGCATCCCGACTTTTAGTCGGGAGGGTCCAGCCTTCGAGTTGCTGCGGGGACACGCTAAGAAGCCTCCAGGTAATGCCTGGAGGCTTCTTATTTGGCGTAGCTCAGTTTGTAGAGCATCCCGACTTTTAGTCGGGAGGGCCCAGCCTTCGAGTTGCTGCGGGGACACGCTAAGAAGCCTCCAGGTAATCCCCGGAGGTTTTTTATTTGGCGTAGCTTCCCATCCTTTTTCATTCTCGCTTAACACTGCTGACCAATTAGCAAACTGCTTTATACCAGGAACATTTTGCCAGTCACTTTGCTAGTATCTACCTTGCATATGCGAACTGCAAAAACTTTTGCATGCCAAGCGGTCACATTCGGCTAAAACAAGTTGCTAATTTCTGGCTTCTATAGCAACCTTCTATTTTTTTGACATCTGTCAAAAAAAGAACAAAAAGGTATTATTTTTTTTAACAATACGTTGTTCTGAACATTTTCTAATCTACCTTCGATAACGAATTACATCACTGGTTATACTGCAGGTTAATTGCCAACCTGCCTAATTCGCCCCCTCGTTAATCCTTTTTGTTTACTTCATATTGTATCCAGCAAACCAATCTTCGTCTATCCGTATCACATTCAAAAGGGTTTCTTGTATATAGAGTGCAACGCACTAATTACTCCAATCTCCAACTTCAACTGTTAAGCAGTATTGATCCTGCCCGCACTTTCATGTCGTCATTTATTGTCAGCAAGCTGATAGCTATTCGTGTGCAATTGCTCACGATACGCTAAACGGGTTCGGCTTGATGTAAAGCTTGAGATCATGACAAATTATAGAAATAACGCGGGTAAATATAAAAATCATTTGGAGGGACGTCTGTATACTGTGACCAATGTTCTATTCGTAACAACGCCTTATTTTTTTAAACCGGTCAATGAGCGTCACTGTAGCCCACTATTGCATACGTTGAAGATCCACGGCGCCAGGGCGCCATGTTCAAAATTATTCGCATAGACCAGATTGTTGTTACCCACGCTTTGCTGTTCCAAAACAGCAACAGGGCAACCCATGCCGCTATTCTAAAGCAATTTTTTTTATCCTCAATTAATTTTTATGAGAATAGTAACCCTACTTAACCAAGGTATTACATATTGCCATCGGGGCCTGACACCCATTATGCTGGCCATCCTGTTTCTTGCACCAGTAAAAATATTTAGTCAATCGGGCAATCTCGATCAAATAAGAAATGGCCCTAAAAACGATCCTTCAAAAAATTTCTACGATGACTTTGATAATCCAACTTACGTAAACGGTAATGCCGGTGCTTCCAATGCACACTATGTAGAAGGCCATTCCATCTCTTACAGAAGTTTGATAACGGGCGCTATCATTAATCAACAGTATGAATATGTAATTGAATATGATACCAAACACAGCGGAAGAATGGCAATCGATTACCTGACCCACTTCCAGCGTTTGTTACCACACCAACAGTTCGGCCATGACGCCGAAGTGATCAATCCACTGATCTTTGAAGACGGCAGCAAAGAGTATATTTTCAATGTTAAGAGCACCAATACTTTTCCAATTCCGGCGCCCAATCAGCCAAATGCCAATACACCGGTGGATGGTATGCCACAAAACAGTTTCAATGCGTTGACTGCAGCAGAGAAACTGTTCACGATCTATAATGGCGTCATCACTAATATCTCGTACGTTTTTCAGGGCAACCTTGAAAATAACGCAACGGAATCAATGACCAGGGTCAGGATCCGCTTCACTGCGCAGGATGACTCTGTATTACTGGCCTGGGGTGGGCATATTGCCAGCCAGATCGATTGGGGATTCTTAAACCCCACCACGCCTCGTTCGGCAGCCGGTATCAGTGGTTCGCCCTACCACATGCGGCAGATCTCAATGAATACCTTCCCGGGAAATGTTAATATTTCCGGTGTAGGTAACCAGGACCGGTCATTATCTGCCAATGCGGTAATTGCACCGCCACCATGCGCTATCAGCCCGGCGCAATTGGCTTGTCCTGAAACCGATTCGCTCCGCTTCTTCTATACAGCAAGCGGTACCAATGTCAGCTTCCTTTGGTCATTACTTAATAACACAGCGAATGCAACTATCGAAGGCAGCAATTCAGGCTCTTCTGTGAAAATAGTTCCAGGTACAGGCGGAGATTTTACAGCGGGTGGTTCGTTCAGCCTGAAGCTGGTAGTAACGGCGAACGGGATCAAGGATTCCTGTACACTCAGTCCTGCAGGTACCATCCAGAATGTACAGGTAACGGCGGCGGCCAATCCAACGACCATCAACCTGGCGACCAGTAACACCTCACAGCTTACTGCAACTGCTGCGCCGGCCCCGAATACTTTGTATACTTTCTCATGGACGCAGAGCCCAACTACAGGCGGTTCGCTGAGTGCTGCCAATATCTCCAATCCGGTGTTCACGGCAACCGCACAGGGTACTTACCGGTTCATCGTTACCGCCACTCAGATCGCAGCACCGAATTGCGTGGCAAAAGACACGGTAGAAGTTACTGTAACAAATCCGCCAGCACCATGCGGTATAAGCGGACCAGACCCAGTTTGTCCGAGGACGACCAATATATACAAGTATGACCCGGATAACAATGGTGTTGCCAATCCGGTTCCGGATAATTTCACTGTAACCTGGAGCTTCTCAGGCAATAGCAACAATGCTACCTTCAACGGGCCGTTAAATGATACAACAGTCTCGGTAACGGCCGGTGCAAATTGTGAAACCAGTTACAGGCTGAAGATCGTGATCAGATCCACTTCAGGCTTGATAGAAGACAGCTGCTTCAAGACCGTAAATGTAGATGTGAATGCAGACCTGGTACAAACCTGTCCGCGCGATACATCGCTGGCATGTGGTGCATCTACCGATCCGGTAACAAGTACCGGAACACCAAACGTGCCGGATAATGGTTGTGGCATTAAGGTGTACTACACCGATGTGATCACCAGGACATGGATCGCAGTGGATGCTTGTGGTAACCGGGATACCTGCACACAGATCATCACCGTAGATTCATGTATAACTACCAACACCATTTCGAATAACAACGCAAGGATGATCACCAATACCAGTCCGGCGCCGGCAACGCAGGGTGTTGTAAGTCCAGGTACCTCAGGCCAGGTAAAAAGCCAGATCAAAAATGCGCCTGCCATTAATCCGAAGACAACTTCATTAAAAACAGCAACTAAAGAGCTGCAGATCCAGGCATTCCCCAATCCTTTCAGTAATACGGTCAACTTTCGCTTCGTTTCGCCAATGAGCGGCCGGGCTGTGCTGGAAGTGTTCAATACCCAGGGGCAACGCGTGGGGATCGCTTTTGATGGGCGTGTAGATGCCGGTACTGTTAAAACTGTACAATTCAGTACGCGTTTGAATAACCAGGCACTTATTTATAAACTTAAGATAGGCGATAAGATAGTAAGAGGCACTGTATTGGAACTGAAGAGGTAAACGTTCCCTTGACTTTTCATTATGAAACCAGGGTTGCTTTGCAAGAAGCAGCCCTGGTTTGTATCTGCCCATTAGTTATTTTCGCGGCTTAAATACTGATCATAAACTTTATTTTTCAGCACTGATTCAGCGGAATATAAAAACCAAAGCGGATGAATTCAACTCATTGTAAGAAACCACTTGCTTCGTTGCTAATGACCGGCGTATGGATGCTGTTAGCCCTACAAACACAGGCGCAATCCAGCGCTCCCATACCCCTGATCCCGTATCCAACATCCCTTACCGCAGCACAAGGAGCGTTTGTAATAACGCCTGCTACTGCTATCAACGCAGCACCCGGCTTTGAGCCGTCGGTAGCAGCACTGCAGCGTTTGGTAAAGCAGGCCTGGGGCAAGCCATTGAAGACAACGACAGCATCCAGCGGTAAACAGATCGTATTACAAAAAGACGCTGCTATAACAACACCCGAAGGCTATCGCATTACTATTACAGAAAAAGAGGTGCAACTGGCAGCCGGCGAACCGGCCGGTATGTTCCGCGCGGTACAAACCATCAGACAATTGTTGCCGCCGACAGTGGAGAAAAAGACGGCACGTGCCCAAACGTGGACGCTTCCCGCGCTTACGATCAGCGACGCGCCCGGTTATGCGTGGCGTGGCATTCACCTCGATGTAGCCCGTCATTTCTTCAGCATTTCTTACCTGGAAAAGCTCATCGACCGAATGGCCCTGTATAAACTTAACAAACTGCATCTTCACCTCACCGATGACCAGGGCTGGCGGGTAGAGATCAAAAAATATCCGGCGCTTACAGCAAAGGGCGCCTGGCGCACCTTCGATAAAAATGATTCTGCCTGCATGCGCGAGCAGAAAGACAATCCTGATATGGCCATTGATCCAAAACATATCGTACAGCGCAATGGTAAAACCATGTATGGCGGGTTTTATACCCAACAGCAGTTGAAAGACCTCGTCCGTTATGCAGCTGACCGCTACATCGACATCATACCCGAGGTAGATATGCCGGGACATATGATGGCTGCCATTCATGCTTTTCCCGACCTTTCCTGTACAGGCGGAAGCCAGTGGGGCGAACTGTTCTCTACTCCCATTTGTCCCTGTAAGGAGAGCACGTTCGAATTTGCGCAGCATGTATTTACCGAGATCATGGACATTTTCCCTTCTGAATACATTCACCTGGGCGCCGATGAGGTAGACCGGAAAAGCTGGGCGGAAAGTGCGCTTTGCAAAGAGCTGATGGAGAAAGAAGGATTGAAGAACACAGCAGAACTGCAAAGTTATTTTGTAAAAAGAATGGAACGGTTCTTTCAGTCGAAGGGCAGAAAACTGATCGGCTGGGACGAGATACTGGAAGGCGGTATTAGTGCAACTGCCTATGTGATGTACTGGCGTAGCTGGGTGCCGGATGCACCGGTTTCGGCTGCCCGTAATGGTAACCGGGTTATTATGAGCCCGGGTAATCCGTTGTATTTCGATTATCCGCCCGATGCTCATTCTCTAGCCAATATTTATAATTGGAAGGTGGTGCCCGAAAAACTCACTGCTGCCGAAGCGAAATATATTATAGGGGCGCAGGCGAACTTATGGACGGAACGCGTGCCTTCAGAAAACCGCGCCGATTACCTGTACTTTCCCCGGATGCTTGCTTTAGCTGAACGGGTATGGAGCCGGCAGCTCGATTTTGCCTCTTTTCAGCAACGCCTGCCGGCACATTATAACCGGTTGGAAGCATTGGGCGTTCATTACCGCCTGCCCGACCTCAGCGGTTTTGCCGGCCAGAATGTTTTTGTTGACCAGGCGATACTGGATATCAAAAAGCCGATACCCAACCTGGTACTGCGGTATACTACAGACGGCAGCCTGCCTGTTCAGCGTTCAACCGTATTGAGTAAACCTTTGGTAATTAAACAACCGGGCACTATTAAAGTGGCTGCTTTTACGCCTGGTGGTTTGCGGGGCGATATTTATGCCCTTGAGTATAAAAAAGAAAATTACCAGCAGCCGGTGGCCACTTTGTTGAGCCGGCCCGGATTGCAATGCAAATACTTTAAAAAATATTTCCTGAACACCGGTGGTATGAAGTCGCTTGAACCCGACAGCCAGTTTGTTACGCAGAATATTGTAGTGCCGGCGACAGTCAATGCACCTTCCTTTGGCTTGCAATACAATGGCTACATCGATATCCCCGAAACCGGCATTTACAGTTTTTACCTGTTATGTGATGATGGGGGTACATTAACCATTGGCGACAAAGAAGTGGTGAACAATGATGGTCAGCACGCGCCCCTGGAAAAAAGCGGACAAATTGCATTGATGAAAGGATTGCATCCATTCGCCCTGCACTTCATCGAAGGCGGTGGTGGCTTCACCCTGCAACTTAGATATAGTAAGGGAAGTGCACCGGCGACCAATATTCCTGATAGCTTTTTTAAACACTAAATAAAAAAAGGCTCTCCCAATTAACAGGAGAGCCTTTTTTTCGGAATGCTAATATCTAAACTAAATCGGAAACTCTTTATTGCTCCAGTTTAATTTCGCCGATATCAGTTGCCTGGCCATCAGTTATAGTAACGCCGTCTTTAGCAGCATTTTTATAAGGTGGTTTGGCTTCAATGATCACCCGGTAGGTGCCTGGTTTTGCATCGGTAATTTCAAAAGCGCCCTTATTGATATCAGCTCTTAATGTGTCAGTAGAAGACAGTGCCCATGCTCTAACAGCAGCATCTGCCGGATTCACTGTTCCCTTAATGGAACCTGTTCTAACAGCATTAAAAGCAAATAATCCTAATCCGGCGGCAGCAAATGCTAACGCTACGATGCTCTTCTTGGCATTTTTCATAACTCAACAAATTATAGGTTTAACAAATAATGATTGCTTACACTTATGCTACAAAGATCAGCCGCGGTAACAAGGGTGGAATTGTAATTTAGATCATCAGAGGATCGTCAAAGGGAAGACAAGTACTATGCCAGAAAATTAAAGTTGAATATGAAAATATTTTAACATTTTTTAGAGAGGCACTGGCATAATTATTTTGCCTGTGGAATAATTTCAACACACCTGGTATCTTCGTTTGCGTAGCATAGTTAGTATGTACCTATTGTATCTCTTAAGAGGAGAGGTTAACGATAAAGATTACTGTCAATAAAAAATAAAAAGGTAAAGACGGTCATCAGTGCGCGGGGGAAACGAGGGCAACCGTTAGCCGCGAAACCTTCGGGCGGGGAATGTATGTAATAAGCGGTAGGTTGTGGGCGATTTGGCGGTTCCGGCTAATGGCTTCAATATGAATATTCTTTTATCTGTCTGGCCGTTTTAATGATCTGTAGCAACATTTGGGTAATTTACCGGCAAAACCCGGGCATCTGTCTATTTTTAGCGCAGAAAACCAACATTTTTTAAGGATATTACGTACGTAATACGACGATCAACCTATATGATGAGAAAACATTTACAAAACCTTATAGTTGGCTTTACATGTACATTGGGCCTTGCGACCCTCCAGGCCCAGGAAAGATGCGGAACAGTGCCGGTGATGGAGAACAATTTTAAAAAGAATCCTGCCCTCAAATCCCGTTATGAAATACAATCCCGTAACATTCAGCAGGCTGCAGGGGAAAGAAAAGCCCGGCAGCAGGCGCTTCGCATTGAAGCCGCCACTATGTACATCCCGGTTGTATTTCACATCGTGTTGATCAATCAGGCCTGGGTTACTGATGAACAGATCCAGCAGCAGCTCGATCAGTTGAACCGCGACTTTGGGGGGCTCAATCCAGATTCTACCCGTATTCCGGCAGCCTTTAAACCGCTGTTTGCTAAAACAAATATTCAGTTTAAACTGGCGCAGCGGACTCCCGCCAATGAACCCTCAAACGGAATCAACCGTGTCACAACTTTTCAACAGGACTTCGACATAAACGACGCCCGCGTTAAATACAATTCGCTCGGTGGCGCCGATGCCTGGGATAATACCCGGTTCTTTAATGTATGGATAACTGACCTGTCGGGTGGTTACCTGGGTTATGCCACTCTTCCCGGCAACTCCATAGCCAACGAAGAGGGCGTCGTGATAAGATATACCGCTTTGCCTGGTGGCAATAACCCATACGATATAGGCCGTACCCTGGTGCATGAGACCGGCCATTACTTCGGCCTGCAGCATATCTGGGGCGATGAAAATTTTTGTGATGTCGACGATGGTATCATGGATACCCCCAAACAGGGCAAGTATACCTCCGGCTGTTGGTCTGGTGAAAAGTATGATACCTGTGCAAAGGGTTCACCCGGCGTTATGTACCAGAATTTCATGGATTATACAGATGATGCGTGTATGGTGATGTTTACGGAAGAACAGAAGATCCGGATGGAAACGACGGCCAGCACCTACAGGGCATCGCTGCTGACGTCCAACGGCGCTGATCCGGTTATCGCATTTAACCTCGACGCATCAGCCAAAAGCATTACAACGCCCTTACAGCGTATTTGCAATCCAACATTTGCCCCGGTCATTACTTTGCGGAACAATGGGGCGCAAACGCTTACCAGCGCTACGATCGTTGCCACACTCGATGGGGGAGTGGCTACCACCACCACCAACTGGACGGGCTCGCTGGGGTCATTAAGAGAGACTGCGGTTACGCTGAATGCGTTTACAGTAGCTGCGCAGGGCGCCCATCTGCTCACCGTGAACATTTCTTCACCCAATGGCAGTACCGATGAAAACGCGGCCAACAATACCATTACCATTAATTTTTTGTATACCCTGCCGGTAGCGCCGCCATTGACTGAAAGCTTTGAAGGCAGCGTATTTCCGCCAGGCCATTGGGATCTTGTGAATCCCGATCAAAATGTTACCTGGTCAAGAACGACTGCTGCCGCCAAAACCGGCACTGCAAGTGCGGTGATCCGTAATTTCGAGTATCCCTTCAATGCACAAAAAGACTACCTCCGGCTGCCGGTGATGAATATTACCAGCGGCGATTCGGCATTCATGACGTTCCAGGTAGCGGCTGCAGTTGTAACCGATCCCAAGGACTCTGTCAATGCCTTCGATACCCTGGAAGTGCTCTTAAGCAAGGACTGTGGCGCTACATTTACCAGTTTGTATAAAAAAGGCGGCAGTGATCTGATCACCCGTGCTGCAGCTACGCCTACATCTTTTGTACCTAATGCCGCTGAGTGGCGAAAAGATTCGGTGAACCTGACGCCTTACATCAACGATGGACCGATCCTCCTGGCATTTGCCAGTACCAATCAGCACGAGAATAATATTTACCTCGACGATATCAATGTGTACAGCTTAACGATAAATCCTGTTCTGAAAACGAAAGGATTTATGATAACACCCAATCCTACAACGGGCATGATCACTGTGCAGTTCTATCCTTACCCGGCATTCATTAAAGGCATTAATATCTTTAGCAGTGCCGGCGAAAAACTGGCTTCACAACGGCTGAACAGCACCGGTAGCAGTGGTTACACGTTTGATCTGAGCAGGTATGCCAGCGGCGTATATATTGTACAGGTAGTCCTGGGCGATAAGGTCATAACGCAAAAGGTGATTAAGCGGTAGTTGACGCAGTTTGCGGCATTTCACATTTGCCGTTCGCCTGTTCACGATGGCCAGTTGCCAACGGTAAGCTTTCCATTTTCCAGATAAGCCGTATGTGAAACACACCCCGGCAGGTCCTTGCTGTAATGACTAACATAAAGCAGGGTAGTGTTGAAGCTGTTGCACAATTGGTTGATCAGCGTTTTAAAATAACTGATCTGTTCCTCATCGAGGCCCTGGCAGGGTTCATCCAGGATCAGCAATGGCGGATTCTTCACCAGCGCCCGGGCCAGCAATACCATGCGCTGTTGCCCCAGCGACAGCTGAAACAGGGGCCGCCGCTTTACAGCCTGCAATTGCAGTAAATTGATCCAGTTCTCCACCTGCTCCTGTTGAGCCGCAGCAATTTGCCTGAACAGGCCGATGGTATCAAACAGACCCGAGGCAATGACGTCGAAGCAGGAAGTGCCGCGGTCGAAATACAGGTGCAGCTCGGGAGAAACAAAACCGATGCGCCGTTTAATGTCCCAGATGCTTTCGCCGCTGCCGCGCCGCTGGTCGAACAGGTAGAGCTCATTGGCATAGGCCTGTGGGTTATCGGCGGTTACCAGGCTCAGCAGGGTGCTTTTGCCGGCGCCATTGGGTCCGGAAATACTCCAGCATTCTCCTTTTTTGACTTCCCAGTTAACATCTTGCAGAATTGTTTTTTCGCCATACCGGATGCTGACGTTCACCATTTTAACCGCTGTTGTGAAATGATTGGCCTCCGTACTGGCTTTCAGTGTATGGATGATTTCGGCAGGCAAGGCAGGCGCCGCTGTTTTTGCGGCCACCGTTACTGCCGATCGCTTACCGGCTTTTACCAGCCGGCCGTTTTCGAGCACTGCAACATGCGTAATGGAATCAGGCAGCTCTTGCGGCGGCGTTACCAGGATGATCGCGATGCCGCTGGCTGCAATGGAATCTATTATCTGATGAAGGGTTTGCCGGCCTTCCACATCCAGACCCACAAAAGGATTATCCATAATAAGCACGGCCGGGTCAAGGAACAGGGCTTTCGCCAGCTGCAGCCGTTTATTTTCGCCGTTCGACAATTGAATTAGTGGTTCGTCGAGTACATGGGTCAGGTGCAGCTGTTCGATCCAGTTGATAGGTGATCCGTTTAAAAAGGGAGCCAGCGCTTCCTGCACCGTCATCGTGTCTTCCGAATCAGCTGAATTATACCGTTGCTGGTAATAGAAATCGCTGGTATTTGACCGGTTCCTGAAAAAATGCTGTTGTTCTATGAGTAAAATACGGTTTGCATGGGTATGGTTGGGCAAATGGAACGAAACGCTGCCGCTGTGAAAAACGGTGCCGGTAAGGGCATGTGCCAGGGTGGTTTTACCGCTGCCCGATCTGCCCACGATCGCCCATTGTTCACCGGGCGCTATTGTCAGGTTAATATTTTTCAGGATCTCAACGCCGTTAAAGGTCACCGAAACATCGGTCAGTTGGGCCAGTGGACTACTCATGTCTTGACTATTTGCAGTGGTTCAGGCTGCAACTTAGGTGGTAAATTTTAAAAAACAACTATTCAACCCATTGAAAATGACGGCATGCGGTTGAATCAGGGGTTTTCCGCATGGAAACACGCATATTCATGGTTTTCAGGGAATTTTAGTCACAAACAAGCCTTTTTCCACATTAGTTAATAAGTCTGTAAAAAAACGGTATTCCTCATTTGGCTATATTTGCCCGGTTTAGGCTTTTTTGGTGTACGATTTGCACACAGGGAGCGGCTGTGCCGGATGTGCCGGATGTGTATCATAATAGGATGGAAATGAGTAATATATAAACTGGTGACCAGTTGAGATGTGGCGCAGAACGGGCCGAATAGCGAACAGAACGCAGCAATGAGTGACACAACCAAAGGTGCTGGCAGTACTGTAGCTGATGATATAATAGAAAACTCACATTTGAGTTATAGGACTCAGCAATACTCAAAACTCAGAACATAGAAGAATCCGTATAAACATGGCAAAAACAGAAAAAAACGACTTGTTTGATTATACCGAAGACTCGATTCGATCGCTCGATTGGCGCGAACACATTCGCCTGCGTCCGGGTATGTATATCGGTAAGCTGGGCGATGGTTCCAGTCCCGATGACGGTATTTACGTGTTGATCAAGGAAGTGATCGATAACTGTATCGACGAATATACCATGGGTTATGGTAAACAGATTGATATTACCATTAATGAAAAATCGGTTACCGTACGTGACTACGGCCGGGGTATTCCCCTCGGTAAAGTGGTGGAAGTGGTGAGCAAGATCAATACCGGCGCCAAATACGACAGCAAGGCGTTTCAGAAGAGCGTAGGTTTGAATGGGGTGGGTACCAAAGCCGTGAACGCCCTCAGTACCTATTTTAAAGTGACCGCTTACCGCGAAGGCAGGGAAAAAACAGCCGAATTTGAACGCGGTGTGCTTACAAAAGATCACAAGGAGAATAAAACATCAGAGAGCAACGGCACTCTTGTCACTTTCATCCCTGATGAAACTGTATTCAAGAACTTCCATTATATTCATGAGTATCTCGACAGCCAGCTGTGGAACTATTGTTACCTGAATGCCGGTTTGGTAATTAACTTCAACGGCAAGAAGTACGTTAGTAAGAACGGTCTGCTCGATCTGTTACAGCGCAAAACGAACGAAGATGAACTGCGCTATCCCATCATTCACCTCAAGGGTGATGATATTGAGGTGGCTCTTACCCACGAGAACCAGTATGGCGAAGAATATTACTCATTTGTAAACGGTCAGTATACAACCCAGGGCGGAACCCACCTGGCGGCCTTCCGCGAGGCGGTGGTAAAGACCCTGCGTGACTTCTATAAAAAAGATTATGATGCGGCCGATATCAGGGCCAGCATTTGCGCCGCAGTATCGGTGCGTGTACAGGAGCCGGTTTTTGAATCGCAAACAAAGACCAAACTCGGTTCACAGGTAGTGTATGAAGGCGGTCCTTCCATGCGCAACTTCGTGGGCGATTTCATGTCGAAAGAGCTGGATAATTACCTGCACCGTAATCCTGCAGTAGCTGATGCCATGAAAAAGCGCATCGAGCAAAGCGAACGGGAACGTAAAGAGCTGGCCGGTATCAAGAAGCTGGCCAACGAACGCGCTAAAAAAGCCAACCTGCACAATCGCAAATTGCGCGATTGCCGCTACCACCTGAACGATGAGCCTACAGGCCGTGACAAGGAAATGATCATGGAAAAGGCCAAAGAAAGCACCATCTTTATTACCGAGGGTGATTCGGCCAGTGGATCCATTACCAAATCACGTAATGTGGAAACCCAGGCGGTATTCAGCCTGCGCGGTAAACCGTTGAACTGTTTTTCACTCACCAAGAAAGTGGTGTATGAAAATGAAGAGTTCAACCTGCTGCAGCACGCTTTGAATATTGAAGAAGGCTATGAAGGATTGCGCTATAACAACATCATCATCGCCACGGATGCCGATGTGGATGGTATGCACATCCGGTTATTGATGATGACCTTCTTCCTGCAGTTCTTCCCCGACCTGGTAAAGAACGGTCACGTATACATTCTGGAAACACCGCTCTTCCGCGTACGCGATAAAAAGCAGACCTTCTATTGCTATGATGAAGCGGAAAAACAGGCGGCTATAAAAAAGCTGGGCGGTAAACCAGAGATCACCCGTTTTAAAGGATTGGGTGAAATTTCGCCGGAAGAATTTGCCCGTTTTATTGGTCCGGAAATGCGTAAGCAGCCGGTGATCATCGAGCAGGGAGAACACGTTCAGCAATTGCTGGAATACTATATGGGTAAGAACACCCAGGAGCGCCAGGAGTTTATCATCGATAACCTGCGGGTTGAGCTTGACCTGGTGGAAGAAACCGAGGAGAAGAAATAAAGTTACCGGTTACCAGGTCCCGGTTACCCCGTTAAAGAGAGCCCGATTATTGGTACAATAATCGACATTCAAGGCCCGGCAACCGGTAACTGGCAACCGGTGACCCTGCATCATGGAACTTGCAACGCAAAAACAGTTAACCAGGCCATTTTTTTATAGAAAGAATAAAGTTATATGTAAATGATCCATATAGTTTTTAATGAACCAGACGTAGAAGTCCTGAAGAAAGCGATCGAGCTCGATGAAACATTACAGGGCGAGGTGATCCAGATAAAGGACGATTATGCGGTTGGTCCCATAAAAGATATATACACCGAAGAAGGCATTGAAGCCCGTAAACAATGGTGGCGTGAAGTGCTGGCCGGTGGCGATTACGACGGTAAAGCAGATGCAGGTGAGGTAGATGATATGAAAACCGTTGTTGATCTCATTGTGGAACTGGCCCGCACGCCCGATGAGAAAGTGTACATCTGGGCAGCCCAGAACAAACACGATGTAAGCGGTTACTACTGGCTGATGAGCCAGCTAAAGGATTTTCAGGGAAGATTGTTCATCCTTTATTTGAACAACCTGCCCTTTATCAATGAAAAGGGATTGATCTTTTATCCCGAATGGCTGAGCCAGATCCCGCCCAAAGAATTCCTGAAGGCCAAAAAACTGGCCCGTCCCATAACGCTGAGTGAGTTTGAAGTAGATCCCGATGAGTGGACGCGTTTACAAAACGAAGACAAAGGCGTTCGTTTGCTGGAAGGCGGAAAGAAACTGGCCCAAAAGGATTACGATTTTTACGACGAGGACCTGAAGAAGTTCATTACCAACGATTGGCAGAAAGCGAGTAAGATCATTCATAATTTCCTGAACAAGAGTAAACATACTACCGGCGACGCCTATATTCTATGGCGCCTGAAACAATTGCTGGCAAGTGGAAATTATGACGTACAGGGCGAGTTGAAAGGCATGAAGGATTTTGAGGTGAAAGCCAAGTCGGCCCAGCCGGCAGCGGTAACGGAAGAAGCGCCGCAATGATAGGGAAGAAGGGGATTATATCGTTTAGCAAGAATTTGAAACAACTGTATCAGCGAACATATTATGGCAAAAAGCAAAGACAATAGTTTTTTACAGCAACACAACGATTCCGGGGTAACCGGCCAGTATAAGAACTGGTTCCTGGATTATGCTTCGTATGTGATCCTTGAAAGAGCCGTGCCGGCTGTTGAAGACGGATTGAAACCCGTGCAACGCCGGATCCTCTACGCTATGAAAGAAATGGATGATGGCCGTTTCAACAAAGTGGCCAACATCATTGGGCAGAGTATGCAATACCACCCGCATGGCGACGCCAGTATCGGCGATGCACTGGTGAACATGGGGCAAAAAGACCTGCTGATTGAAACCCAGGGTAACTGGGGCGACGTGCGTACGGGCGACGAAGCAGCTGCCCCGCGTTACATCGAAGCCCGCCTCAGCCGCTTTGCGTTGGAAGTTGCCTTTAATGCCAAAACCACCGACTGGGCGGTAAGCTACGACGGTCGTAAGAACGAACCGGTAACACTGCCCATGAAATTTCCCTTACTGCTGGCGCATGGCGCCGAAGGCATCGCAGTGGGTTTGGCTACCAAAATATTGCCACACAACTTTTGTGAACTGATAGAAGCCGCCATCAAATACCTGCGGGGAAAGAAATTCGAGTTGTATCCCGATTTTCAAACAGCAGGTATGATCGACGTTACCAACTACAATGAAGGTAAACGCGGCGGTAAAGTGCGGGTGCGGGCCCATATTGAAGAAGTTGATAAGAAAACGCTGGCCATTCGCGACGTTCCATACGGGGTTACCACCACCCAGTTGATGGATTCCATCGTTAAGGCCAATGAGCAGGGCAAGATCAAGATCAAAAAGGTAACCGATAACACCGCCGCCGAGGTGGAGGTGCTGATCGATCTGGCGCCCGGTATCTCACCCGATATTACCATCGATGCGCTGTATGCGTTCACCGATTGTGAAGTAAGCATTTCGCCGAACGCCTGTGTGATCGTTGACCAAAAGCCAACCTTCATCAGTGTACATGAACTGCTGCGCATTTCAACCGAAAAGACCAAGGACCTGCTGAAACGCGAGCTGGAGATCAAACTGGCCGAACTGCAGGAAAAATGGCATTACACCTCACTGGAAAAAATATTCTTCGAAGAGAAGATCTATAAGGAGCTGGAAAAGCGCTATTCAACCTGGGAAAAGGTATTGGATGGTATTACCGAAGCCTTCAAACCGTATCGCAAACAGCTTCGCCGTGATATTACCCGCGAAGATATCGTAAAGCTTACGGAAAAGCCGGTACGCCGCATTTACAAGCTCGATATAGAGGAACTGAACGAGCAGATCAAAGGACTTGATAAAGACATTAAGCAGGTAAAACACGACCTGAACAACCTGGTTGATTTTGCCGTAGCTTATTACGAAGGCTTATTGCAAAAGTATGGCAAAGGCCGCGAGCGCAAAACAGAGATCAAACTGTTTGAAGCCATTCAGGCCAAGCAGGTAGCCATCGCCAATACCAAACTGTATGTGAACAGGGCCGATGGTTTCGTAGGAAGCGGTTTAAAGAAGGATGAGTTTGTGGTGGATTGTTCTTCACTCGATGATATCATTGCTTTTACGAAGTCGGGTAAGATGAAGATCGTGAAGGTGTCTGAAAAAGCCTTTATCGGCAAGGATATCATTCACGTTGCTGTTTTTCAGAAGAACGATGAGCGTACTACATACAATATGATGTATGTAGATTCCAAGACCGGCATCACTTACGCCAAACGCTTTAATGTAACCGGTATTACCCGCGATAAAGAATACGACCTTACCAATAAAGGATCTGAAAAGTCTAAAGTACATTACTTCAGTGCCAACCCCAATGGCGAAGCGGAAGTAGTAAGAGTGACATTGGATCCTAACAGTACAGCCCGGAAGAAAGAGTTTGATTTCTATTTCGAAGAACTGGAGATCAAGAGCCGCCAAAGCCTGGGTAACCAGGTAACCAAGTTCAGGGTTAAATCGGTTAAATTCAAAGAAGCCGGTAAGTCAACGCTCGGCGGTAAAAAGTTGTGGTTCGACGATCAGTTCGGCCGTTTGAATACAGAATCGAAAGGGGAGTACCTGGGCAGCTTCCAGCCGGAAGATAAGATCCTGGTGGTGTACAGCGACGGTAACTACGAGATCACCGACCAGGAACTGACCCAGAAATTCGATATCGAGAAAGTGATCGAGATCGAAAAATTCGATCCTGAAAAGGTCCTGACCGCCATTTACCTGGATAATGACAAACAACAGTTCAACGTAAAACGGTTCAAGATCGAGACCACTACCTTGCGCAACAAGTTTATGCTTATTAAGGAAGGTGATGGCAATTACCTGGAAGCCGTGACCACACATCCCGAGCCTATCGTTCAAATAAAAACGGGCAGGGGGGCGCAGGTTCGCACCCAGAAGATCAAGATCGCCGATATGGTAGAGGTAATGGGCTGGAAGGCGGTAGGTACCAAACTGGCCGATTTCAGCAAGAGCACCGAATTTGAATGGGTCATGAAAGAGCAGAAAGAAGATCCGGAGCAACCGGAATTGTTCTGATAAGATCTAAGTGTGCCGCACCTCCCGGGTGTGGCACACTTTTAAAAGCAAAAGCCCCGACGGTTACCATCGGGGCTTTTGTATTCAATTCTCGCATCAGCTGATTATCACATTAGCTAATTGTGTATTCCTAGTGTCGCGATATTCGTTTTTTGATGCGTACCGTGGCATTCTGCGTGTAAGTACTTGAAAGGAACACTTCGAACCGGGAAATACCATCGGTAACCACCATTAATGCAGTATTGGGTGGAATGCGGCCCAGGTTCTCGGCAAACAGGCTCACTTCATTTACATCCTTGCTATTGTCGAGCGTAAGGTAAATATTCGTGGCCCGGGCGGTGAGCTCCTGGTGAGTTATAACCGGCTTGCCATTCAGGAAAACGGTAACGGTATCGCCATCAATTTCACCATTGTCATACAGGCTTACGCGAATGGAATCACTGGCTATTTCGAGGTCTTTTATATAAACGATCTGTCTGCGGGTGAACTGCGCTAACAGGTTGCGCTCGTTGTATTCAAGGGCGCTGTCGGTGATCTTAGCCGGCGCAATGGTCGTTGCGGTAGGACTGCCGTTCACCGTGGGGGTACTGGCCTTTACAACCACATCTTCGCGCTGCGGCATCCAGAAGCGTTTGCCAACAATGGTGCTGCCCAGCAGACTGTCAAGGTTTTTGGTGGCTACATCGAGGTTAAAGCTCACCCGCATTTCAGGGCAGGTGTACTTGTATCTGTCAATAGTAACAAACGACCCGTTCATGGAGCTTTTGACCTTACTTACCCGCAACGTGCCTTCAAAATCCATCAAACATTCCGCTCCGTTTACGGTAGATTTGCTGCCATAGAAGATCATGGGCAAATTCTTGATCTTTACAGCCCGGGTTTCCTTGTTGTATGTGCCGCGAACAAAAAAGCTTTGGTATGTATCTTTGAAATAGTAGCCAAAAACACCTTCTACTTGATTGCCTTTTTGTTTTAAGACCAGTTCGGTGAGATAGTTATTGTACACGCCCTGCACCACTACGTCTGCCTTACCAAACCAGGAACCCGATATGGATTGGGAAAATGCAAACCTTCCGATAACTAATAATGAGAGAACTAAAATAAAACGTAGCATATGTTAATTTAAGTAGAAAAATCAAGCCAAGCAATAAATAGCAAATTTCCTAATACATACGATCCGTTAAGTTAACCAGTAGGGAGTACTTAACGATTTTCTTAACGGCCTATGGCTTGTTTCCGGGTGGGTGTTTTTCAAGGGATGGAGGTACGGCAGGCACAAAAATATATCGCAGTTTCCATATCTCAGAGTAATTGGCAGACTCTGTGGAAAATAAATTTCTTTAATAGGTAAGGCGAATGGTAAAAGGGTAAAAATCAAGGCGTAGGGCTTACTTTTACACGGTCAAGTAATTTGATGATGTGATAATTCGATAATTTGATAATGCCCTAATTCGGGGAAGTCCTTTTTAATCCGAAATTCAAGCGAAGCTTTCCCTGCCTGTATTCATTATCACATTATCACATTATCACATTATCACATTATCACATTATCACATTATCACATTATCACATTATCACATTATCACATTATCACATTATCTCATTATCACATTATTTCAGGTATCGTTTCATTTCCCGTTCCGTATCCCGTTGTTTGATCGTTTCGCGTTTGTCGTATTGCTTTTTACCCTTTCCGAGGCCGATCTCCATTTTTACAAGTCCTTTGCTGCTGAAGAAGATGCGCAGTGGAACGATAGAAAAGCCTTTTTCCCTGATCTTCGACTCCAGTTTTCGCAATTCTCTTTTTGTAAGCAGCAATTTTCTTTCCCGCACCGGGTCATGGTTGTTTACCGTGCCGTGCGAGTATTCGGCAATATGCAGGCTTTTGATCCACAACTCGCCTTTATGAAAATAGCAGTAGCTGTCGTTAAAGCTGGCGCGTCCGTCGCGCAGTGATTTCACTTCCGTTCCAAGCAATACCATGCCCGCATCGTATTTATCTTCGATGAAATAATCGTGGTAAGCCGAGCGGTTCCTGATCTCCGACATGAAGAAATTGCGGGATTTAGTGATTTTGAGATTTTGAGATCTGTCGGAAAGTTCAAATGTAAGAAAATCCCGAAAAACTGCCTGCCGGTCTTGCTTCGCCGTAGCTTCGCGAAGGCACAGCAGGCAGCTCTCAAGATCCCGAAATCAGAAATATTCGTTTATTAGTTTTTAAACAAAGACAGCACAGTAGCTAATTTCTCTTTCAATTCCTTGCGCGGAACAATGAAATCCAGGAAGCCATGCTCCAGTAAGAATTCGCTTCGCTGAAAACCTTCCGGCAGGTCTTTTTTGATGGTTTCCTTAATTACCCGCGGACCGGCAAAGCCGATGAGGGCGCCTGGTTCGGCAATATTCAGATCACCGAGCATCCCAAACGATGCCGAAATACCACCAAATGAAGGATCGGTCTGTAAAGAGATATAAGGAATTTTTGCATCTGTTAACTGCGACAGTTTGCCCGATACCTTGGCCAGCTGCATCAGGGAGAATGCGCTCTCCATCATGCGCGCGCCTCCTGATTTACAAATGATCATCAGGGGTATGTTTTCCTCGAGGCAAACATCAATGGCGCGGGCGATGCGTTCGCCCATTACACTGCCGAGTGACCCGCCGATGAATTCAAAGTCCATACAACCCATCATCAGGTGCAGGCCTTTGACAGTGCCTTTGCCAATCCGAATGGAATCGGTGATATCGGTTTTCGACCAGATCTCCTCAAGCCTTTTTCCATACGACTTCAGGTCGGTAAAGTGCAGGAAATCTTTCGATCGTATGTTCTCGAACAGTACGTCGTACTTATTGTCGTCGAAAATGATTTCAAAATATTCGGCGCTGCCGATGCGGTGGTGGTGATTGCATTTGGGGCAAACAAATAAGTTCTCCCGAAGTTCGGTCATAGTACATATATAACCGCATTCAGGGCATTTGCTCCATAAACCTTCCGGTGTTTCTTTTTTTTCAGCAGTACTGGTAAGGATGCCTTTCTTAATGCGTTTGAACCAGCTTCTTTTGGCCTCTTCACCCTGACCATCTTCACCTGCTAAGTTGGCTTCAAAATCCTCTTCCTGTTTCATTAACTAGATTTAAAGGGGCTAAGATAGGGATTTTAACAAAATGAGTCCCGAAACTCAAGCTTTTACATCACCAGAACGTACAAAGCACATAAGTAGTATATACGATAAAAAATCATTTCTTCCGTTATTTAAGGGCTGTTAAACTTTGCCGCCTTTTACAGGAAAATTTTAACAGGATGTTGATTTTTAACCTTGCTGCGTTAAATTTGCGGCAAATTTGATGGCTGTATTCAGCGAAGAATTTTAAAAAGCTCTTTGTTCTTTAACCTATCTTATTCAATACAGGTGCCTATTTATCGTCCTTGGTGGAATAAATAATTACCTGTGCCCTTAACATTTTTTAAGATGAATCGTCCATGGCAAATTTCATTATAGATAAAGGGCAATGAAATTTTTGCCGGGCGCGATCACTGTTTGCTGGCAGGCTTACAGTGTGGCCTTAAAATCGCATTTAATTCATTTTCGCATGAAATGGTCTGAGTTCTTCACGTCTTCGGTAGGTAAAAAGTTAGTAATGGCATTTACCGGATTGTTCCTGATCTCCTTTCTGATCGTACACGTTGGGATCAACGCCTGTGTTTTTGCAGACATTTATGATGATACCGACAACGGTGAAATGTTCAACAAAGCCGCTCATTTTATGGGTGCATCCTATGTGATCCGTTTAATGGAGATCGGTCTCTTCATTGGAATTCTCGCTCACATCGTACAGGGTTATATGCTCGAAGCACAAAACAGGGCCCGCCGCAAACAGGGCTACGCCGTAAGCATGGGCAGCAAAGGAAGCGCCTGGTACAAAAAATCAATGGGCTTACTGGGTACGTTGATCTTACTCTTCCTCATCGTTCATATCTCTCACTTCTGGGTTCCTTCCCGTATAACATACGAAACAACATTGAATCAAGTATCTTATAATGGCCGTGAGATGCACGACGTGTTCAGCAAGATGGTAGATGTGTTTCATAACCCTATTGTGGTGGTTTTATACCTGCTGGGTTGTTTTTCCCTGGCATGGCACCTGCTGCATGGTTTCCAGAGCTCTTTCAGAAGCGTGGGTGTGCACAATAAAAAATGGATGGCGCTGATAAAAAGTGTGGGCGTGGGTTTTTCAATCATCGTTCCCACCATCTTTGCATTGATGCCTATTAGCTTTTATTTTGACTGGGTGACCAAATAACATCAACAACACCGCCTGCACACACGGGCGGAACTGGCATTTTCCACATTCACGACATTAAAAAAATAAGAAACTTTCGAGATATGCTTAATTCAAAAATTCCCGCCGGGCAGTTAGAGCATAAGTGGACAGAGTATAAGGGACATTGCAAACTGGTAAACCCCGCCAATAAACGCAAGCTGGAAGTGATCATCATTGGAACCGGGCTGGCCGGCGCTTCTGCTGCCGCTTCATTAGGCGAACTGGGATATAAAGTAAAAGCATTTTGTTTTCAGGACTCACCCCGCCGTGCACACTCCATCGCTGCACAGGGTGGTATTAACGCTGCAAAGAACTATCAAAACGACGGTGACTCCGTTTTCCGTTTGTTCTACGATACGATCAAAGGTGGTGACTATCGCGCCCGTGAGGCCAATGTACACCGCCTGGCCGAAGTGAGCGCCAATATCATTGACCAGTGTGTGGCGCAGGGCGTGCCTTTCGCCCGTGAATATGGTGGCCTGCTCAGCAACCGTTCATTCGGTGGAACACAGGTACAACGTACATTCTATGCGGCCGGCCAAACAGGCCAGCAGTTACTGATTGGTGCATACCAGGCCCTCGAACGCCAGGTTGCCCTCGGTAACGTAGCCATGTATACCCGCCATGAGATGCTCGAGATCGTAAAGATCAAAGATGAAAAGACCGGCGAAGAAAAATGCCGCGGTGTCATCGTGCGTAACCTCATTACCGGTGAACTGGAAAGACATTTCGGCCATGCCGTATTGTTATGTTCCGGCGGTTATGGCAACGTCTTCTATTTAAGTACCAATGCCATGGGTAGCAATGTAACTGCTGCCTGGAAAGCACACCGCAAAGGCGCTTATTTCGGAAACCCGTGCTTTACGCAGATCCACCCCACCTGTATTCCCGTGAGCGGTGATCACCAGTCGAAACTGACCCTGATGTCGGAGTCGCTGCGTAACGACGGCCGCATCTGGGTACCCAAAAAGAAGGGCGATAACCGCAAACCCAGCGAAATTCCTGAAGAAGAAAGAGATTATTACCTCGAAAGAAGATACCCCGCATTCGGTAACCTGGTACCACGCGACGTGGCCAGCCGCGCTGCCAAAGAGCGTTGCGATGCCGGTTATGGCGTAGGTTCATCCAAACAGGCGGTGTACCTCGACTATGCTGCCGCCATCGAACGTTATGGCAAAATAGAATGCGGCAAGCTGGGCATTACCAACCCTTCCAAAGAAGTGATCCGCCAGCATGGCGTAGATGTAGTAAAAGAGAAATACGGTAACCTGTTCGATATGTACGAAAAGATTACCGGTGAGAACCCTTATGAAGTGCCCATGCGTATTTACCCCGCCGTGCACTATACCATGGGTGGTTTGTGGGTCGACTATGAACTGATGACCACGGTGCCCGGTTTGTATGCACTGGGTGAGGCCAACTTCAGCGACCACGGCGCTAACCGCCTCGGAGCTTCAGCCCTCATGCAGGGTTTGGCCGATGGATACTTTGTAATTCCTTACACCATTGGTAACTACCTGGCCGATGAAATCCGCACCTCGGCGATCTCTACCGATCATCCTGCCTTCGTACAGGCCGAGAAAGATGTACGCGACCGTATTGAAAAGCTGATGAGCATTAAAGGAACGCAATCAGTGGAAAGCTTCCATAAACGCCTGGGCAAGATCATGTGGGATAAATGCGGAATGGCCCGTAACGAGCAGGGTTTGCAGGAAGCCATCAAAGAAATACAACAACTGAAAAAAGAGTTCTGGAGCGATCTGCGCATTCCCGGCGGCATCAATGAAATGAACCCTGAGCTTGACAAAGCCAACCGGGTAGCTGATTTCATTGAGCTGGGCGAACTGATGTGTAAAGATGCCCTGAACCGTAATGAAAGCTGCGGCGGTCACTTCCGCGAAGAATCGCAAACCGAAGAAGGGGAAGCAGATCGTAAAGATGCCTTATACAGTTATGTAGCTGCCTGGGAGTTCAAAGGCGAAAGCGAATGGCAGTTACACAAGGAAGAGTTGATCTTTGAAGTAGCAAAACCAACTCAGCGCAGCTATAAATAAATTCACAAATTTTCAAATTAACACGATTATAATGGAGCATTATACAATGAATCTTACGCTGAAAGTCTGGAGACAAAAGAACAGCAACGATAAGGGCCGGTTTGAGACTTATCAGGTAAGTGATATCTCCTCTGAAATGTCATTTTTGGAAATGTTTGATGTGTTGAATGAGCGACTGATCAAAGAAGGAAAAGACCCAATTGCATTTGACCACGATTGCCGCGAAGGTATTTGCGGTATGTGCTCCATGTATATTAATGGCCGTCCTCATGGTCCCTGGCATGCCAATACAACCTGCCAGTTGCACATGCGTGCTTACAAAGATGGCGATACCATCGTAGTGGAGCCCTGGCGCGCCAATTCTTTCCCCGTCTTAAAAGACCTGGTAGTTGACCGTACAGCATTCGATCGCATAATACAGGCTGGTGGATATATCTCAGCAAATACCGGGAATGCCGTTGACGCCAACGCCATGCCCATCGAAAAAGATAAGGCCGACGCCGCTTTCGCTGCTGCTGCCTGTATAGGCTGCGGCGCCTGCGTGGCGGCCTGTAAGAACAGCTCGGCCATGTTGTTCCTGTCGGCCAAGGTATCGCACCTGGCATTACTGCCACAGGGCGAACCGGAGCGCAAGAGCCGTGTGCTGAACATGGTTCAGCAAATGGATAAGGAAGGATTTGGTTCCTGCACCTTTACAGAAGCCTGTGAAGCCGTTTGTCCGAAAGAGATCTCTGTAACGAATATTTCGCGCCTCAACAAGGAATATCTTGCTGCCGGCATGACCGTCGACAAGTAGTTTTTTAGTTGAATATACATAAGGTTGACAAGTTGAAAGGTTAATAGGACTATTGACGCTTCAACTTATCAACCTTATTTTTTTGTCATACCTTGTTATTTAGTTGATCGGTTACTCGTTAACTAGTCAACTTGTCAACTCTTCAGCTTATTTAACTACCTTGTTATTTATTTGATCAGTTACTCGTTAACTAGTGAACTCGTCAACTTATATAACTATATTCCTTAAATTAACCGCCAATTATGGACTACACTGTACCATCCGGAACACGTATCGGCCATGTACACCTGAAAGTGTCCGACCTGGACAAAGCGCTTGCGTTTTACCAGGGGTTGCTGGGTTTTGAGATCATGCAACGTTATGGCACGCAGGCCGTATTTATTTCAGCCGGTGGTTATCATCACCACATCGGGTTGAATACCTGGTACAGTAAGAATGCGCCTCCGGCGCCGCAACGCGCCTGCGGCTTGTTCCATACGGCTATATTATATCCCACACGGCGCGACCTGGCAGTAGTATTGAAACGCCTGATCGATGCCAATTATCCTTTAACCGGTACCGCCGATCACGGAGTATCGGAAGCCATTTATTTAAACGATCCCGACGGCAATGGTGTTGAGCTGTATTTCGACAGGCCCCGCGAGTTATGGCCTTTTGATGCCGAAGGTAACCTGCAAATGGTGACCGAAGCCCTCAATACGAATGAGCTGTTAAGCCTCCTCTGAACATGGTACCTAATGTAAACCATCCTGTAATACTTTAACCTTATGACCGGCATTCAACGGAAAGATGTTTACTTCCTGGCCCTTTTATTCCTGGTAGTCATTCTTATCTTTTATCCCGTTTGTTTTGCAGAATATATATATACCGACGAGGTCATTCAGCTGTGGAACTACAGGCCCGGCAGCGGTTTCGAAATGTATGGCTCCCAGGGCCGGTGGATCCCCGAGCTGATCCTGTCACAGGCTTATGCGGCTATCGATTCCGTTAAAGGAATTACCTATATCAGGATCTGGGCCCTGCTGTTATGGCTTGCCTGTATACCGGTTTGGTATGTTACCATGAAACGAATCGTAGCGATGGACCAGGTTATGAATACCTGCCTTTCTTTACCTGCCTGTATCTGGTAACCAGTTTGCCCTTTGCCGTTACCATTCAATGGGCTACCTGTATGGAACTGTCGATCGGCAACACCGCCGGATTATTATCGGGCGCTATCTGGTACCTGAAGATCAGGGATAAAGCAAAGCTGTTTGATATACGCGACCCCAGCCCGGCGCCAACTGCTTTGGTAGGTGAATAACGAATCATTGGTTTTCCTGCCTGCCCAGAAAGAAATGTATCCTGACATAGGGGTTATCGCCGTTTTCTGGTTTTAATAAGGAATCAATTTTGTAAACCAGAAAGCGCTTTGGTTAAATGCTGCATTTAATCAATGGGCTTTTATTGCCATAGGGCTGCCATATATGCAACGAAAAGACTTCTACCTATTGGGATTTTTATGGCTTTGCGCTTTGTTTATTTTCCTGCCTCTTTTTTACAGTGATTATATTTTCATGGATGAAGCTTTTCAGCTTTGGGGGTATAGAGCCGTCCCCGGATTTTATATGTTCATAGATGAAGGGCGGTATTTAACGGAAGTGCTGCAACGGTGGTTATTCAATATGATCGATACCATACACGAGGTCATCTACATGCGGCTGATCTCCCTGTTTGGCTGGTTGCTGTGTTTGCCTATATGGTATGTTGTCATTAAACGCGAAGTGGCCAATGTAGCCCGCTATGAATACCTGCCGTTCTTTACCTGTTTATACCTTATCACCAGCCTGCCCTTTATAGTAGCGGTACAATGGGCCACCTGTTTGCAGTTCTTTATTTCAGCCACTGCGAGTTTACTCGCAGGCTCGCTTGTTATGCAAAGTATCCGTTCCGGCGACGGTAAATTACGAATGGCCTTCAGGGCAGTTTTTTTGCCTCTGCTTTTAGGCATCCCTGCTCTTTTTCTGTACCAGGGATCATGGGCCTGTTTCCTGCTGCCGGTGTTGCTGCACTTTATAAATCCCATGAACCATCGAAAAGACCGGGCGCTGATGACAGGCATGCTGGTTTACTTTTTAGTGAATGCCGTGTACTTTATAGTCTATAAACTGAGCTTTCATTTTTTCGAAAATATTGTACCCGACCCGCGGAATTCCCTGTATATACACCCCATCGAAAAAATGTCGTTCTTCCTGGCACGGCCTTTGGAAAGAAGCTTCCGCTTTACGCTGTTGACCCATGAGGATAGTTCCGTTTCAAAGGTGTATTATGCCCTGATGCTGGTAATACTGGCGGTGCTGGCTTTCGTACGGTTCGGCCGCGACAAACGGTTACAGGCCGTTAAATACCTGGTTGTAATAGGAGGTGTTTGGGTGCTTTCCTATTTACCGGCCCTGCTGATCAAGGAAAGTTTTGCCTCCAACAGAACGCTCATGGCGCTGAATATGTGTGTGTTCATCGTTTGCCTTGAAATGGTATTGTATTTCATAAAGAACAAACGGCTACTGCAGGCAATAGGAGTAGCCGCCCTGTTGTTCTTCATTTTCTGCGCCCGCTATAATTTCAGCGAGGCATTTGTGCGGCCCCAGGTCGATGAAACGGCGGCCCTTAAGAAGTATATCCGGCAGCATTACCACAAGGATATTCAGACCATTCATTTTATCAGGCCATCGGAAACCTATATAGCTGACAAATACCGTGTGTACAGGTCGATGGACGAATTTGGCGTGGCCTCCAGCCACTTCGACTGGACGCCTGAGCCCCTGGTTAAACAGCTGGTTTATGAACAAACCGGCAGCAGGCAGCAGGCCGCCCGGCTGGTGGTAAAGCAATGGGGCAGTAAAGAAGCCTACACCCGCTCGGGCGAGAAACTCGATAAAACGATCTTACTGGTTGACGTAGAGGACGTTATGAATACATTCGCACAATGATGCCCTGACGCTGGAAGATCCGCCATGGTTGCCGCCGCCGAGGTGTATTTAATTTGCCCATTTTCCCATTTGCCCATTTGCTAATTTGCCCATTGCCCTTTGATTCGTACCTTTGCCGCTTCAAAATTTTTGCGCAAGTATGATAACAGTGAATAATGTGACCCTATCGTTCGGAAAACGGGTATTATTCGATGAAGTAAACCTTTCCTTCAGTAAAGGCAATTGCTATGGCGTTATTGGCGCCAATGGAGCCGGGAAATCTACTTTTTTGAAGATTTTATCGGGAGAAATTGAACCTAACAAGGGAAGTGTTGACATAACGCCCGGCGAACGTATGGCTGTGTTAAAGCAGAACCATTTTGAATTTGATGAGTGTACTGTACTGAATACGGTATTGATGGGGCATAGTAAGCTGTGGAAAGTGATGCACGAACGCGATGCCATTTATGCCAAAGCCGATTTTACCGAAGAAGACGGTATTCGCGCCGGTGAACTGGAAGGCGAGTTTGGCGAAATGGGCGGTTATACCGCTGAAAGTGATGCCGCTACCTTGCTGAGCGAGCTGGGCGTTAAGGAAGATGTTCACTCTTTGTTGATGAAAGATATCAGCGGGGCTATGAAAGTGCGGGTGCTGCTGGCACAGGCATTGTTCGGCAATCCCGATATCCTGATCCTCGACGAGCCTACCAACAACCTCGACGTGGTGACCATTTCCTGGCTGGAAAACTTCCTGGCCGACTACGAGAACATCGTGATCGTTGTGTCGCACGACCGTCACTTCCTGGATTCCGTATGTACCCATGTGGCCGACGTTGACCGTCAAAAGATCAAGATCTACACCGGTAACTATACCTTCTGGTACGAAAGTAGCCAGCTGGCTGCCCGCCAGCTGAGCGATAAGAACAAGAAAATGGAAGAGAAGCGGAAAGACCTTATGGAATTTATCGCCCGCTTCAGCGCCAATGCCTCCAAATCGAAACAGGCTACTTCACGGAAGAAAGCCCTGGAAAAACTCGTTATTGAGGACATTACGCCTTCCAACAGAAAATATCCGGGTATCATCTTCAAGCAACAGCGCGAAGTGGGTAACCAGATCCTGAACGTTGAAAAATTATCGAAGTCGGTTGAAGGGAAAACCCTTTTCGCCAACGTCAGCTTTACCGTAAATAAAGGCGATAAAATTGCCATCGTAGCCGATGACCATCTGGCCATCACCGCTTTCTTCGAGATCATCAATGGCGAAATGGCTGCCGACAGCGGTAAATATGAATGGGGTGGCACCGTAACAAAAGCCTACCTGCCCAACGATAACTCAAAATATTTTGCAGAACAGGGCAACCTGAACCTGATGGACTGGCTGCGTCAATACGTGCCGCCGCATGTTACTGATGTAGATGAGCCTTTCCTGCGTGGTTTCCTTGGTAAAATGCTGTTTACCGGCGATGAGATCATGAAGAAAACAGGTGTATTGAGCGGAGGTGAAAAAGTACGTTGTATGGTGAGCCGTATGATGTTGCAGGACCCCAATGTGGTGATCCTCGATGAGCCTACCAACCACCTCGACCTGGAGTCCATTCAGTCGTTCAACGAAAGCATGACCAACTTTACCGGCATCGTCCTGCTTTCTTCGCATGACCATACCTTCATGCAAACGGTAGCCAACCGCATCATCGAGCTAACACCGAACGGCGCCATCGATAAGCTGATGAGCTTTGACGAATACCTTGAAAAAAAGCAGGCCAACAAATTACAATTGGCATAACTCGATAATAGGTGATATGTTAGCCCCGTCCTAGGTTTTACCAGGGCGGGGTTTTTATTTGGCAGTAGCAATAAATATTTATCTTTATCACCCTTGGCTTCACAGCAGGATCAGACACCTATCAACGTTCAACCATGAGCACAAAAGGCTGGGATAATTTCTGGAAAGATCAACGGCAATCGTTTTACGCGGTTATGAAAATGGCTACCGGCTATTTTGTAACCCAATTGGAAAAAAAATACCAGCTACAACCAACCGACCAGATCTTCGACTATGGATGTGGACCCGGCTTTGTGGCCGATGCCCTGGCCGGTAAACATATTCAGATAACCGGCGCCGATATCAACGAATTTTTTATACAACAGTGCCGCAGCAACCATCCCGGCGCTTTATTCTTCCTTATTACAACCGATGTGGCCACCAATAAAAAGATCCTGGAAGAACAGTTGCAGCGCCGGAAGTTCGATTATATCCTCGTCCTCAGCATCGTACAGTACCTGCCACACGAAAAGGACCTTGAAGAGATCATCCGTTTGCTTAGCCGCTTTCTGCAGCCGCAGGGCACCATGATCATAGCCGATGTGCTTGATGAGAACACTTCTTCCATCAAAGATGCATTTTCCCTTTTCCTGCATTGTATCAGAAAGGGTAGAATAGGGGCTTTTGTCGGTTTTATCTCGTACCTGTTGTTTTCCGATTACCGTACCATCTCGAAACAGAATAAGCTGCTCCACGTTTCGGAACAGGCTATCCGCGACATGGCCAAACGCCAGGAGCTGTCCTGCGAAAAAGTGATGGGGCTCACCCTGCAGCGATCGCGGTCAAATTACGTATTGCGTCATTCCTCCGTAAAATCGTCGGTTTAAGCCTGTTACAGGTGCATAAACTGTCATTTCATGCAATAAATGCTAACTTTAAGCGCTATTTACCTGTATGACTGATATCGCTTACTGTAAAGTGAAGATCAGCGGGGCTACCCAAACCAACTTCTTTTCAGAAGATGCCGTAAGTATCCTCTTTTGAAAAGACGCATAAAAATCAAACTAAAGGTTGTTGATCGGGAAGTACCTGATACTGTGCTTTTGTTTTTCCGTAGGCTGGCTGCTGGCCGCTGCCCAAACTCCGCGCCCCATGGCGTCTGGCTCTAACCTGCGCAAAAAAATGGTTCCTGCCCAACAACAGGTCGTACAGCTCGATACCTTCAGTATTGTTCCCGGTACCGTTTCTGTAGCGGGTATTCCCGACAGCTTGTACGACATTGACTTTGTAAACGCCCGCCTCACCTGGAAGCAGCTACCCGCCCTGGATAGTATTCTTGTTCGTTACCGCGTATTCAGAACGCGTCTGAACGCCGTGGTTAATCGCATGCAGTACGACAGCATCATGAATAATTTCATGGGTGCGCCTTTTGCCCCCAATTATGTAGGCGTTGGGGCAGGCGATAACTTTTTCAATTTCGGTAACATTAATTATAACGGCAGCTTTGGCCGGGGCATTTCCTTTGGCAACAGCCAGGATGCCGTATTTAGCAGCAACCTGAACCTACAGTTAAGCGGTTACCTGGCAGATAGCATCGAGATCGTGGCCGCCATTACCGATAACAATATACCCATTCAGCCAGATGGTACTACCCAGCAATTAAACGAATTTGACCGCATCTTTTTACAGTTCAAAAAAAAGACCTGGCAGCTAAGCCTGGGCGATATTGATATCCGCCAGCAGCAGCAAAGCTATTTCCTCAACTTTTATAAACGCCTGCAGGGTATTGCCTTCGAAACAACCACAGCCATTACCGACAGCATATCCAACAAAACCCTGCTCAGCGGTTCCATTGCCAAGGGTAAATTCACCCGTAATATATTGACGCCGCAGGAAGGCAACCAGGGACCTTATCGCTTACAGGGCGCCAATAATGAATTTTACTTTGTGGTGCTGGCCAATACCGAAAGGGTATATATCGATGGGGTGTTGATGCAGCGGGGCGAAGACCGCGATTATGTGATCAATTACAATACGGCGGAAATTTCCTTTACGCCCCGGCAGATGGTCACCAAAGACAAACGCATTGTGGTGGAGTTTGAATATGCCGACCGCAATTACCTGAACTCGAATATTTACATTACCAACGAAACCGATTTCAACCGGAAAGTAAAACTGCGGCTGGGATATTTCAGTAATGCTGATGCTAAAAGCTCGCCCATCAATCAAAGCCTCGATGCCGATCAAAAAACATTTTTGCGCAACCTCGGTGATAGTATAAGCAGGGCTTATTATCCCTATTCAACCCTCGATACCTTTTCAACCGGCGCCATCCTGTACAAAAAGATCGATACAGTATATAATGGCGGAGCCCGTGATTCCATCTTTGTGTATTCAACCAATCCCGACGAAGCGCTGTATTCCCTGTCGTTTATCGACGTGGGCGTTAATAACGGCAATTACGTTCCTGATCTCAACGGGGCCAATGGTAAAGTATATCGCTGGATTGAACCTGTTGGCGGCGTACCGCAGGGTTCTTTTGAACCGGCTGTCTTCCTGGTAACGCCAAAAAAACAACAGGTAGCCAACCTGGGGGTGGAGTATAATATTGGGAAGAATACTGTATTGAACACCGAGGTGGCCATGAGTAATTATAATGTAAATACGTTTTCGGATCTTGACAAAGCCGATGATCGCGGCTATGCGGCCAAAGTAGATTTTAAAAATGTCCTTCCTTTTAACAGATCTAAAAAGGGCCTGAAGCTGACGACTGATCTTGGGTATGAATATGTAGATGCCCGCTTTAAGCCGCTGGAACGGTTACGGAATATTGAATTTACCCGCGATTGGGGGCTCCCCTTGCTGTTGAATGTACCCGAACATGAAAATATTGTAACAGCCGGTTTGCAGGTATCGGACGCAAAAAATAACTCGCTGCGGTATCAGTTCACAGAATACAACCGCGGAACCAGTTTTACCGGTTTCCGCCATAGCGTTACCCATATTCAAAGTATCCGGCAATGGCAGCTGAATAACCAGTTGACGCTGTCGAATATAGATGCTACCAATGATAAAGGGTATTTCTGGCGGCCGACCATAAACATCTCCCGGCAGTTCAAGAAGCTGAAAAATTACACGATTGGCGGTGCCTATGCGGTGGAACATAATGCCATTCGCAATAAGTTCACCGATAGCATGGCTATACAAAGTTTTTCCTTCAGCCAGACCTCGGCCTTTTTGAAGTCAGACCAGAACATACCCAACCGCTGGGGTATTAACTGGTTCACCCGAACCAATTCTTATCCCCAGGGAACAGCTTTGGTAAAGGCCGACAAAAGTCAGAACGTAACAGTAAGTGGTGAACTGGCGAAAGATCCCCGCCACCAGGTACGGTTTACCAGTACCTACCGCAAGCTGCAGATCCTCGACAGCACCCTGAACCGGCAGCTACCGGAAGAAAGTCTGTTGGGCCGGGCTGAATACCAGGTGAATATTTTAAAAGGCTTACTGAGCGGCAACCTGCTGTATGAAGTAGGAGCGGGGCAGGAGCAAAAAAGAGATTATTCTTACCTCGAAGTGCCGGCAGGGCAGGGGGAGTTTACCTGGATCGATTACAACAATGACCGCATTCAGCAGTTGAATGAATTTGAAGTGGCCCTGTTCCAGGACCAGGCCAAGTTCATTCGCATCTTTACGCCTACCAATGTATACGTGAAGGCCAATTACAATACGTTCAACTATAGCATTAATCTTAATCCCCGCGCCGTGATCGATGTAGCGAAGGCTAAGAACCTGCGTAAGTTCATTTCGAGGGTGAACCTGCAATCCTCGTTACAGATCAGCAAAAAAGAAGTGGCCGATAAGATCGTTCAGTTCAATCCGTTCAGGTCGCCGTTGAATGATACTTCCCTGATCACCCTTACTTCCAATCTGGTAAATACATTTTCCTTTAACCGCTTCAGTACAAAATGGGGGTTCGATGTGACCAATGCCCGTAATGAATCGAAATCATTGCTTACGTACGGGTACGAAAGTCATAAACTCGATGACTGGACGGTGCGCGGCCGCTTGAATATCACCAGGATGTTTGCCATCGAGATGGCGGGCCGCACAGGCATCAACCAGCTCATTTCTTCCAATCCGAAATTCGATAACCGCAATTACAGGATCAACCAGTATTCGGCAGAACCCCGGCTCACTTTTACGAAGGGAACCAATTTCAGGATGGGGGTAGGTTATAAGTACAGCGATAAAGAAAATACCCAGGGCAGCCAGGAAAGATCAATAGCGAATTCGCTGAACACCGATGTGAAGTATAACATATTGCAGAACACATCCATAATGGCGAAATTCACTTACACCGGTATAAGCTTCTCTTCGCTCGATAGTGTGCCTAATGTAAACTCTTCATCTGGCTATATCATTCTGGAAGGATTAATGCCGGGCAAGAACTTTTTATGGACGCTCGATCTTACCAAACGTCTTTCGAACAATCTTGAGTTCAGCATGCAGTATGAGGGGCGTAAACCTGGTACTTCCCGTATTGTTCATATCGGACGGGCTTCTATCCGGGCGCTCTTATAAGGCGGAAGGCACTCACCATTGACCATTGACCATTGACCATTCACCATTGACCCACTCACAACATCAGGCAATCTAAAAAGAAAAAGGGACCAACCTTTTCGGTCAGTCCCTTTTCGAATATAGTATAGTGAAAGATTATCCGAAGATGCCGCCTTTCTTCAGTGAACGGGTAGCTTCGCCGATCTTGAAACCATTGTGGTATACTTCGATCTTGTAGTTACCTTGTTTGAAAGGGCTGTTTTGTTTCCAGGCAAATTCAACGTGTTTGTTTTTGCCTTGTTCGAAATCCACAGGAACTTTAGCAGTGAATAATTTTTCACCTTCTTCACGAGTAGTGAATTTACCAGAACCTAAAGCTTCAACAGCTACTGGCTGGCCATCAGGACCAGTGATGCAAACATAAACATCAGTAGAACCTGTTTGGGCGATACGGTTACTAACGTCCATGGCAATTACCAGTTTGTCAACTTTCTTTGCAGAGGTTGTTTCTGATTCTTTGCCACCTTTTTTCTCGTTAACCGGTGTAACAGAGATGTTAGTTGCGTTCAGTGTAGAAGCTACATCAACTTTTGCAGCTAACTCATCTTTTTGTTGAGTAGTAGTTTGCAGGTCAGTTGTGAGTTTTTCTTTGTCAGCTGTTAACTGCGTTTTTTCGGTAGTCAGGGTTTGATTTTCCTGAGTTAAACGGGCAACTTCAGCTTCAAGGTTAGCGATCTTGTCATTCAGCTCACCGATTAAAGACTGGGCTTTCTTCTTTTCGCTTTCAGACAGACGTTGTTTTTTCAGGATGCTTCCGATCTGACCTTTCAGCTTTTGAATTTCGCTGGTTTTGTCATTCACTTTACCTTCCAGTTCATTGTTGTAACCGGTTAATGAATCCAGGCGGGTTAAAGCAGCATCGAAGCTTTTTTGTAATTCATTCTTAGATGAATCTACTGCCACGTATTGTGTTTGCAGTTGTGTGATCTTTTGATCAGATTTGTTTTTGTCCCATAAAAAGTATCCCCAAGTTCCAAGAATACCTACGGCCAGCAAACCGATGATCAGGTTCTTTGAATCGCGTTTTGGGGGTGTGCCTTGTGGACTAGCGGATGGATAATTGGTTGTACTCATAATAAGTGTATGTTTATTTTGAAAGGTTATAAAATCGGGTTCAGTATTCGAGTATTAACGGGTTAGTTATACTTAGTGATTGGGTTTCGCATAAGGGTTTGACCAAAACCATGCCAGAATTTGACATTTACCCATTCCACAGGTCGGGGAAAAACGATGAAACGTAGTATTGTATTGTGTTACAGTTGTGTATAATTCATTATATGTCACCGCTTTTTTTGTGGTAATATTGCAAAGTTTAAACCACGATTACAGTCATGTCTGCAGAAAAAATTATATCCGATTGGAAAAAAAAGCTCTTTAAACCGGTTTACTGGTTAGAAGGGGAAGAAGACTATTTTATCGATAAAATTGTGCATTACGCCGAGCATAATATTTTAACGGAGGCTGAGGCTGGTTTTAATTTGACGGTGTTCTATGGAAGGGATGCAGACTGGACCCAGGTGATCAACGCCTGTAAAAGATATCCCATGTTTGCCGAGCGGCAGGTAGTTTTACTGAAGGAAGCGCAACATATGCGTGATATCGACAAACTGGAATCGTATATTTCCCAACCCTTATCATCAACTGTTTTTGTAGTTTCATACAAAGAAAAGAAAGTAGATGGCCGCACACAACTCGCCAAGCTGCTTAAATCGAAGGCCGAGTTGTTTACTACCAAGAAAATGTACGATAGCCAGCTACCCGAATGGACGAACGAACTGGTTAAAGGCAAGGGGTACACTATCTCGCAAAAAGCAGTGTTGTTACTGGTTGATCATATTGGTAATGACCTCAGCCGCATAGATAATGAGGTAGATAAAATGCTGGTGAACCTGGGTACCAGGACCAACATCACCGAAGACGATATTGAAAAATATGTTGGCGTAAGTAAAGAATACAACCCATTCGAATTACAATCGGCCATGGCTGCCAAAGACCTGCCCAAAGCCATGCGCATTATACAATATTTTGAGGCTAACCCGAAAGCAGCGCCCATACAATTGGTATTACCTACACTATACAACCTGTTCAGTAAGACCTATATGATTTTCGGACAAACGGCCAAGGATGAAAAGACCATAGCCGCCAACATCGGTGTGAATGCCTGGTTCGTCAAAGATTATTTACTCGTAGCGCGTAATTATGGATATAACGGTGTTGAAAAAGCGCTGTTGCTGTTACATCATTACAACCTCCGCAGTGTTGGTGTAAATGATACAGGATCATCCGATGCTTCGCTGTTAAAGGAAATGGTGGTGAAGATGGTAAACTAATGTGATGATCTGATAATTAGCAAATGTGATAATGCCTGTATTTCATTATCACATCATCACATCATCACATTATCAAATTACTGCCCAAGTACACGTAATGTATCTTCTTTATCCTTCTCAAGTTGTTCAACTAAAGCTTCAAGCCCGTTGAACTTAACTTCGGGGCGCAGGTATTGTTTTACATATACACGTAATGTTTTGCCATAAATATCTTCATTGAAATCAAAGATATTTACTTCAATCACCCGGTCGGTGCCGCCAATGGTAGGTCTTATGCCTATGCTCATCATGCCGGAAAGCAGGTCTGAGGTCTGAGGTCTGAGGTCTGAAGCCTGACTTCCGGCTTCCGGCCCCGGATTTCTGATTTCGGCTTTCACCGCGTAAATCCCATTTCCGGGGATGAGCTTTTCTTCATTTTCAACACGCAGGTTGGCAGTGGGGTAGCCCAGCGTTCGGCCGAGCTTATTGCCGTCGACCACTGTGCCTTCAAAAAAGAAATCGTATCCCAGCAAGGTGTTGGCTCGTTCGGTATTACCCTGTAAAATGGCTTCGCGGATACGGGTTGAGCTAACGGTATTGTCATTGATCACATGGGCCGGAATTTCCATTAGCTTGAAACCAAGCCGGTCGCTGTATTTTTCCAGTAATTTGTAGTCGCCCTGTCGATCCTTGCCAAAACGATGGTCGTAGCCGATGATAACCGTGTGCGGATGGAACTTTTCAACCAGGAACTGTTCAATGTAGGCTTCGGGGCTCTGTTGCGAAAAAGCATCGGTAAAGGGCACTACTACCAGGTGATCGATGCCGTTTTTATGCAGCAGTTCAATCTTTTCGTCGATCGTATTGATCAGCTGAATACCCGGCTGGCCGCTAACGATCACTTTGCGCGGATGCGGATGGAAGGTGATAATGACCGTTTCGCCGCCGATGCGCGCTGCCTCCCGTTTCAATTGCTCCAGGATGCTCTTGTGGCCGGTATGCACTCCATCGAACGTACCTATGGTGACTACAGCCCTGTTAAAGGCGGGAATAGTATCGGTTGAAAAGTAAACTTTCATAAATGCGGTGCGAAAATACAATCTGAAATCGGAAGTCGGAAGCCGGAGGCCTGATTTAGAGATTTCGGGATTTCGAGATTTTGAGATTTCGAGATTTCGAGATTTTAAGATTTCGAGATTTTGAGATTCGCATTTCGTGAAATCAGCAAATCCCGAAATCCCGAAATCAGAAATCAGAAATTTCCGTCTTACCTTTGGCGATTCATAAGATAATCAAAATCAGTAATGAGTTTATATTCACAACGCGGTGTTTCTGCCCAGAAAGAGGAAGTTCACAAGGCTACGGAAAAACTGGATAAAGGATTGTATCCCCATGCTTTCTGCAAAATATATCCTGATTACCTGACCGGTAGCTCCGATTGGGTGAATGTAATGCATGCCGATGGCGCCGGAACCAAAAGCATCCTGGCTTATTTATACTGGAAAGAGACCGGTGACCTGTCGGTTTGGAAAGGCATTGCACAGGATGCAGTAGTGATGAACCTCGACGACCTGCTATGTGTGGGTATAACTGATAACCTGTTATTTTCTTCAACCATCGACCGCAATAAAAAGCTGGTGACCGGCGAAGTGCTGGAAACCGTGATCAATGGCACCCAGGAGCTGTTCGATTCGCTGAAACAGTTTGGCGTGAACATCCATTACCTGGGCGGCGAAACGGCCGACGTGGGCGATGTGGTGCGCACCATTGCGGTAAATGGCACCATGACGGCCCGCTGGCCCAAAAACCGGCTGGTGACCAACGAAAAGATCCAGGCCGGCGATGTGATCGTCGGCTTCAGCAGTTTTGGACAAACCGTGTATGAAACGGAATACAACAGTGGCATTGGCAGCAACGGGCTTACCAGCGCCCGTCACGATGTGTTAAGCAAGTTTTACGCGGAAACATTCAAAGAATCATACGAGAACAGCCTCGCCGATGAAGTGGTGTATATCGGGCCCCATCGCATGACAGATACGGTGGGCGCTGACAAACACCAGGTAGGTAAACTGCTGTTATCGCCCACCCGCACCTATGCGCCTTTGCTGAACGTATTCTTTGATAATTATTTTGAGGCCATTCACGGCCTTATTCATTGCAGCGGCGGCGGACAAACGAAATGTATGAAATACCTGCCCGGCAATTTCCGGGTTGTAAAAGATAATTTGTTCGAGCCGCCCATCATCTTCCAGCTTATACAAAAAGCCTCCGGCTCAAACAACCGCGAAATGTACCAGGTGTTCAACATGGGCCATCGGCTGGAACTGTTTACCGATGCCGCTTCTGCACCGTTATTCATGGAAGCCGCTAAAAAGCTCGGCATAGAAGCGCAGATCGTAGGCCGCGTAGAAGCAAGTGATAAAAAAGAACTGATCTTGAAGGTGGCAGGAGAAGAAATAGTTTATTGATACGGTTTACTAGTTTGGAGTTTATGGTTTATGGTTTATAGTTTATGGTTGTTCAGTATTCAGCCTCGCGACTACCCCTAAAATAAAAACACTTATGAACTGAACAACTCAATAACTGAACAACTCAATAACTCAGGAACTCAATAACTCAGGAACTGAATAACTCAGGAACTGAATAACTCGTGAACTATGAACTTTAAACTTTAAACTTTGAACTTTGAACTGTGAACTGTGAATGAACTTTGAACTAAATAACTTGTATACCCGCATCCCGGTAGGGTTTTAATATCGGATCCTCCGGCGGTAACTCCGTAATAAGCATATGAATTTTGCCGATCTCGCAGATGTGTATGGGCTGCAGGCTGTTGATCTTTTCCGCAATGCTCAGGCAAACCACTTTTTGGGAAGATTCGATCATGGCTTTTTTCAACTGAACAACATCCCAGTCGCTATCGGTAATGCCGTCTTTCAGACTGATGGCGTTAACGCCTAAAAAACACAGATCGGCCCGTATCCTTTTGATCTGGGTAATAGCCTCGCCGCCCGTTGTGATCTTCGAATTCTTGGAAACCTTGTCGCCAATAGCGATCACATCAACCGACGGGTGCTGCATATATTCAAGAATGGCCGGTATGCTGCCAGACACGAACGTAGCTTTTAACCGGGGCGGTAAAGCCCTGGCCATTTCAATAATGGTGGTGCCCCCGGTGGTAAGCACGAACATGCCGTCATGTATCAACGACGCGGCTTTGCGCGCAATCGTCTTTTTATGATCGTGGGAATAAATATGCGAGCCGGTATAATGCACCTGGCTGAAAGAGTGTGACAGCGCGCCGCCATGTACTTTAATGATCTTCCCCTCTTCGGCCAGTTCCTGCAGGTCGCGCCGGATCGTGTCTTCCGATACATTCATATCCCTGCTGAGATTCGATGACATTACTTTATTGTGCAGGTTCACCTGGTGCAATATGTAAGCTTGTCGTTCTTTCTTTAACATGTTCGTTGAAGGGTATAATTCCAGTGACGGTTAAAATGGGAAAGCTATAGAAAATCCTGTATAAAATTTGCAAAAATTTCGCTGAAACTGTCAAGTCTTCGCCTTGCGTATGAGCGCTGAATGCAAAACAAAAGGCCATTCCCTGAATGAAAATGGCCCTTCCTCTTATATGCTTTATTCGTTATTTAAACGGCAGGCTGTTTCTTTTTTTGGATCCGGAAGTTGACTTCGAAATAGTATTGAGCCGGTGGCAGCTCGTCGGCTGACAATTTCAGTTTGTTATCAAAAACCCGTTTCACTTCATCTTCCAGTAATTTTTGCATTTCCCTCCGGGTAAGCGGTTCACTAATGGCGGGATGTGTGTCTGCTTCCAGTCCTACAGAAGTCAAACTCGTTATGGCCTTTATTTCAGGCGGCGCCTGATCATAAAATTTTATATTATTCACCTCACCGTTCTTATTTACTGCCAATGAAAAATACACAACGCCTTCTACATGGTTGTCCATAGCTTTTTTGGGGTACCGGGCACTGCGGCGGTAATGCCATGCAATTTTGAAAAGAATAGAATCTTCATCAATATGTTTTGAATCTTTGCCAGTGTTTGCCGTGAGGTGTCTGCTCACTTGCAATGGTTGTGTTGCATTACCGGCTGGCTGTCGTGTTGCAGCCGGCGTAGCTTTGGGAACAGGGTAGGCCGATGGTGAAGGTGCCGGCTCACTAACGGCAGCGGTGGTTTTTTGCCTGCTGTTCACAATACCTTCCAGTATCTTTTTGGCAACAGCTTCCTGATTGCTGGTGTTGCTGATAAAGGCCAGGTCTTTTTCATTGTCGATAAAACCACATTCTATCAGAACAGCAGGACAGGGGGTTTGTTCAAGCACCCAGATGTTCTTTGTCCGTTGCTTTAAGGTCATATCGGTAGTGTATATCTTACTCAGCTCCTGTGCCAGGGCAGTGCCCAGTTGTTTCGATTGGTTCGTACGTTCATTTTCCTTGTTCGATACCCATACCTCAAAACCACTGCCGGCATCGCCATTCGGTTTGTCACTATGTGATATATGGATTGAGATGTACATGTCGGGTTTGATCTTTTCAGCAAGTGCCGTACGGGCTCTTAACCCATCGTTTTTGTCTGTTGTACCGGTCGGCAGATTATTATCGGTGCGGGTCATTACCACGTTCACATTATACGAAGGAGCGAGCTGCTGAATCTTCTGGCTTATCTGTAAAGTGAGGTCTTTCTCGGCGACCTTTCCGTCTTTACTGTAAGCGCCGGCATCTGAGCCGCCGTGACCGGCGTCTATAATTACGGTGATGGGCGTTTTGTTAGGTCCGGTATAGTAAATGTTCTTTAAGGCATTGGCCGACCGTTGCGCATATAAGGCAACGGTGCAGAATACAAGGGCCAATACGGGCAGCGCCATGAGGCGGCTGCGATAGCTGTAACGGGTTGACTGGTTGTTGGTAATCATGGCTATACGTCTTTTTATATGGTTTTGAAAAAAGTGGTTGGTAATGGAGCCGTTTTTGGTTTTCAGTGTTTGCAGCACCAGTAATTCTGCATAGGCATAGCGGTCGCTGTCCGAGATGGCGTATTGATCGGCCAGGAATTCGTGAATAGCCTTCAATTCTTTTTTAAGCAAATGAAAGAATGGGTTGAACCAGAAAAAGGCGGTGATGATCTCTGCGAGAACGATATCAGCAGAATGCTTTTGCTGTACATGGAACAGCTCGTGACGGAAGATCTGCTGCCCTTCGCGGCTATTGAAGGATAGGTCGTTATTCCAGAAAATTGACCGGAAAAAGGAGAAGGGTGTATTGGGTTCCCGGGTGGTGTAGAACTTCAGTTCTCCAATGCGTTCGAACGGATACCTGGTTGAGATCTTTCTGATGTACATAAGGGACCTTGCCAGTGTCCAAAGCAATAGCATAATGCCTGCGCTGTATATCAGGTACAGCATATTTTCCAAAGTAAACAGTTTTGCCAGCGTACCTGGTGCGGATTGCAACCCGTCGTCCTCGCCATAATTCACCGTTAGCACTTCCAGGGTCTGGTACATGACCTGGTTCACCCCGTTTTGCGGTTTGTTCCATACCGGGATCCTGATGAGGGGCAGCGTCACCGAGAACAGGAGGGTCGCCTGCAGGTAAAACCGGTTGTAATGGTGGAACCGTTTGTTGCGTAAAAAGAGCCAGTAATAGCCCAGCAGTATGCCGGAGCACAGCATAACTTTTCCCAGGTACAGCAAAAAGGTCATTGTTGTTGGTTTTTGGCGTTTTTGATTTGTTCCAATAAGGCTTCCAGCTCTTCCTCGCTCAGTTTGTTCTCGCTCACGAAGTGGGATAACAATTTGGCGGGCGAACCTTCAAAATATCCTTTTACCAGCTGGTTGATACTTTTCTTACCGTACTCGGCTTTGCTCACCGCCGGCTTGTACTGGTTGTTGCGACCCTGTACTTCGAATGTTACAAAGCCTTTCTCGATCAGTATTTTAAGAATGGTGGCCACCGTGTTGGAATGCGGTTTGGGCTCGGGCATTTTATCCATGATGTCTTTTAAAAAACCCTGTTTCAATTCCCAGAGGATCTGCATTACCTGTTCTTCGGCTTTTGTAAGGGATTTCATTGCAGCATTTTTATTGGTTTACTATAACTAATTATTTAGTTGTGTGATCAAATGTATAACTAATTTTTTAGTTGCCGCCATTCTGCTTGATTTTTTTCAAAATATTTTTGAAAAAGGTTACGATGGTATGATAAATGGTACTAATAAGTAGGTGTTTGCCCTATGTACGGGCGTTTTTGGGCGCTGAAAAGCCGGAGGAAGGTTGAACGATAGTAGAATTTATGTATTCGTGACTAATTATTAATCAATTATTGTCTGTTATAGCGTCGATTTTATCCACAAAAGCTATGAGGTTTGGAGATTGAGTGTTACTTTTGCAGACAGTACCGGATGGATTAACAGGTTATTAGCACCTGATTTGCAACCTCCCCCGAACATAGTTAGTCTTGCAAATGTTAGTATAGTACCCTTACAACATAGAAAGGCGATTTATAATCGACGATTAAAGTCATTTTTTATAAAGTAATATGAGACAGCTCAAAATTGCGACCCAGATCACGAATCGAGATTCGCAGGCGGTAGAAAAGTATCTTCAGGAAATTTCCAAAATTCCGATGATCACTCCTGAAGAGGAGACAGTACTGGCCCAGCGGATCAAGATGGGTGATCAGAAGGCATTGGATAAGTTAGTGCAGGCCAACTTGCGTTTCGTGGTATCTGTTGCTAAGCAGTACCAGCACCAGGGTCTTTCTCTTAGCGATCTGATCAACGAGGGTAACCTCGGTTTGATAAAAGCAGCCCAGCGTTTCGATGAAACCAAGGGTTTTAAATTCATTTCATACGCCGTATGGTGGATCCGCCAGTCCATTTTACAGGCGTTGGCAGAGCAGGGTAGATTAGTCCGCCTGCCTCAAAACAAAATTGGCACCTACAACAAGGCTAATAAAGCCTACATGGCTTTTGAACAGGAACATGAGCGTGAGCCAAGTACTGAAGAGCTGGCCGAGTTACTCGAAATGAGTGAAACCGAGATCAATAATATTTTTCAAAGCAATACCCGTCATACCTCGCTCGATGCTCCGGTACACGAAGCAGAAGACGTGGCCATGGGTGATCTGCTGGAAGGTGGAGACGATACCGATGATGATGTAATGAAAGATTCATTGCGTAACGAGATCCGCCGGGTGTTGAAATCACTCAGCCCGCGCGAAGCAGAGATCGTAAATGCTTACTTTGGCCTCGACGGTGAGAATGGCGTTACGATCGAGCAGATCGGTCAGAAATACGATCTTACCAAAGAACGTATTCGCCAGATCAAGGAAAGAGCCATCAAGCGTTTGCAGAAAGCACGCTACAGCAATGCATTGAAAGCGTATTTAGGTTAGTACAGTACTATAAAGAAACGAACCCCGGTTGGCTTACCGCCTTCCGGGGTTTTTTGTTACAAATACGCATAAATATTCGAACCTTCATATATCTGGTTCGTTATTTGAATGCTGTGGAAGGTCTACAATGTTTAAGCATTTCCGATTAGCAGCAATAGTCATGGGGATGATATTGGCTTCCTGCGAAAAAACAATTACGTTCAGGCCTGATGACTCAGCGCCCGTCGTAGTTGTGGAAGCTTCTATTGAGAACGGTCAGGCGCCCGTAGTGATCTTGTCCCAAAGCTTCAACTACTTTAACCAGATCAGCGCCGAGACGCTGGCCAATTCCTTTATCCGCAATGCAGTCATTACCGTCTCCAACGGTACGTTAACCCATACTTTAAAAGAATACCGGCAGGTGGTGGCTAACGGCTATTCCATTTATTATTATTCAAACGATTCCACCACCAATCGGAACACGGCTTTTGTAGGGGAGTTTGGCAAAACCTATTCATTAAGTATAAAGATCGACGAGCGGGAATACACGGCCACTACTACCATTCCCACGCTTACCAAAAAGATCGACTCCTTATGGTGGGAGGATGCGCCCAATGAACCGGATCCGGTTAAAGTAATAGTGATGGGACGCTTTATAGATCCGCCCGGGCTCGGCAATTATACCCGCTATTACACGCAGGTCGACGGCTTGCAGTTTTACCCCGGTTTTAACTCGGTATTTGATGACCAGTTGACTGATGGCGTTACTTACAACCTGCAGATAGAAAAAGGGGTTGACCGCAACAACGGCATCAACCTCGAGGAATATGCTTTTTTCGATCACGGCGATTCAGTGGTAGTGAAGTTCTGTAATATCGATAAGGCCACTTTCGACTTCTGGCGCACGATGGAATACAGCTACGCCAATATCGGCAACCCGTTTGCCGCACCTAATAAGGTGCTTAGTAATATTGAAGGCGGCGGCCTGGGGTATTTTGGCGGTTATGCAGCGCAGTACAAAACAATTGTAATACCGAAATAAAATACTTTCAGCGGTATGTATTTCTTTGCCCCTTCGAGGGGCGGCAGGGGAGGCCCCGTTATTCACACTCAATGCAGGTATCCTGCCTTTATCATTTTCGTAACTCATTTTCAGGTAAATTTGTCAACTTTTCTTTAGAATAAGGAGAATAACAGCATTATGGAAAGCGAAAAAATACATTGCCTGATTATTGGAAGCGGGCCCGCAGGATATACCGCCGCTATTTATGCAGCGAGAGCTAACATGAAACCGGTATTATACCAGGGGATCCAGCCCGGAGGTCAGTTAACTATTACGACAGAAGTGGAAAATTACCCTGGTTACCCCGATGGTGTACAGGGACCCGAAATGATGGTTCATTTTGAAAAGCAGGCTGCCCGCATGGGTGCCGATATTCGTTATGGACTCGCTACTAAGGTCGATTTTTCAGCGCCCCCTTTTAAAGTGTGGATAGATGAGGAGAAACTGGTGGAAGCAGATTCGGTTATTATTGCAACCGGTGCATCGGCCAAATGGCTTGGGTTGGAAAGCGAACAACGCCTGAATGGCTTTGGCGTAAGCGCCTGTGCCGTTTGTGATGGTTTCTTTTTCCGCGGCAAGGAAGTGGCTATCGTAGGCGCCGGTGATACAGCTGCCGAAGAAGCCCTGTACCTGTCTAAATTATGCACGACCGTACATATGTTCATTCGTCGTAATGAAATGCGTGCTTCCAAGGTGATGCAGGAAAGGGTTCAACGCACACCCAATATCAAGGTGTACTGGAATACCACTACCGATGAGATCCTGGGTGAGAACAAAGTAGAATCAGTGCGCATCAAGAATACAAAGACCGGTGAATTGCAAACCATTCCCATCAACGGATTTTTTGTAGCCATCGGCCACCAGCCAAACTCCGAGATTTTCAAAGGCTGGCTCGAAATGGATGAAGCCGGTTACCTGAAAACCATCCCCGGCACCAGCAAAACAAATATTGAAGGTGTTTTTGCCGCCGGTGATGTACAGGATAAGATCTACCGCCAGGCTGTTACAGCAGCCGGTAGCGGCTGTATGGCCGCTCTGGATGCCGAACGCTATCTTTCGGCCAAAGGCATCGTTTAGGCTCAACGCTTAACGCGGAACGCTTAACGCCGGACGCTTAACGCGGAACGCTAAAGGCTGAAGGCAAACGCAATAAGGCTAAAGGCTCAAGGCTGAAAGCTGAAGGCAAAATGCAATAAGGCTAAAGGCAAAACGCAAATACAGGAGAGCAGCGCTAAGGCGCTGCGGGAAGTATAATCTGAACGCTGAATGTTTGACGCGAGCTTACCATTTCGGAGGCTGGCCTTAAGCGTTCAGCGTTCGGCATTTAGCTTTTTCAGCGTTAAGCGTTCAGTGTCTTTTATGGCATTATTTTAGCAAAACAAAATAGAGTTATGGTTGTTATTGAGTTAAATCAGGTTAAGCTGCATGCATTTCACGGCGTTTACGAGGGTGAGAAGCTTACCGGAAGTGCCTACGAGATCAATGTACGGGTGGCTTATGAAGAAGGCGACAGTACATTTGACGATTTAAAAAATACGATCAATTACGTTGAAGTTCTCGACATAGTAAAGCAACGAATGCGGATGCCGGCCGGTCTTTTAGAAAAGGTGGCCTATGATGTAATAAACAAGATCAGGCACCAGTATCCATTCACCAGGGAAATAAGTTTTTCGATCTATAAATTAGAGGCCCCTGTTGAAAATTTTCAGGGGAAAATAGGCGTTACATTGCATAAGAAGTTTGATGGGTAAAATAGGAAGTACAATAGGGCTGTTGCTTTTTTTGTTAATCCTGCCATTCGAAAACAATGCACAGGATATCAATACGCTGTTGAAGGAAGCGCAACAGCTCGAAAATGCATTTAAAGAACCGGAAGCCTTACAGAAATACCTCGCCATCACCCGCCACCAGCCTACGAATTTGACCGCGCTCATTAAAACAAGCGAATTATACAGCATTTTAGGAAAACACCAGGGTACCAAGGAAAAGCAGAAAGAATATTACCGTAACGCCCGGGTATATGCTCAAAAAGCATTGCAGGTGAATCCCAACAGCTCCGATGCCAATGTGGTAATGTCGCTGGCCATGGGCCGTATGGCGCTTATTTCTTCGGGCGAAGAAAAGATCAAAGCGGTAAAGGATGTAAAATCCTATTCTGAAAAAAGCATTCAGCTCGATCCTGCCAACTTTAAAGGGTACCATGTGCTGGCCAAATGGCATTACGAGGTGAGCGACCTGAATACGGTGGAAAAATGGCTGGTGAAAGTAGCCTATGAGGCGCTGCCAAAAGCAAGTCTGGATGATGCCATCAGATTATATGAGAAAAGCCGTTCACTCAATCCTTCCTTTTTATTGAATTACCTCGAACTGGCCAAAGCCTATCACCGGAAGAACAACGACAAAAAAGCGGTGGAACTGCTCGAAACCATGCTTAAAATGCCCAATAAGATCGGCGACGATGGACACATAAAAGCAAAGGGGAAGAAACTTTTGGAAGAATACAAATAACAAATGTGATAATTAGCTAATTAGTTCATTATCGCAATTAACTATATGCCGGCAACACCTTATTTATCCAATTACCTGTATTCATTAGCACATCAGCACATTAGCACATTAGCTAATTAACCTGTATTTCATTATCACATTATCGAATTATCAAATTACTTTGTTCTTCCATTTCCCGCTTCTCATATACAAAAACGACGGTAAGAACAAACACACCCAATACAACCACTCACTCATCCAGCCATAGGTGATTGATAAGAAGAATTTATCTAATACGAGGTATATGTAAACACAGTATAGAACAATAGCAAATAATTCGATCAGTAACGACACCCGGCTATTGCCCGAGCCTGTAACTGCATTCAGGAATACAACCGAGAACGACATGATAATGATCGCGATAGACATTACCCGCACCACGGGAACAGCCGCTGCCACAAATTCGCCCGACTGGCCATAGAGGGAAAACAACAGATCGGGGAACAGGTTGAGCAAAATGGCGATTACGATGGCCGATCCCAGGCTCAGTTTGATCATTTTTCGAATCAGCACCCAAACCTGGTCCTGCCGGCCCTGGCCAATGATATTACTCACCATGGCATTGGTAGTAGAGCCAAATGCCCAGGTTACAATGCCCGACAGGCCAAGGATATTACGCATCGTGTTGGAAACGCCCAGCGCTATTTCACCGTGCGCATCGATGAGCAGGAAAAAATACTCCCAGCTTACAATGCTGATGCCGTGCTGAAATACCAGCGGGGCCGACATGGCAAATATGAGCCGTGAATTGTAGGCGTCCCACCGGAAGTTTTTGAACAAATGCAATTGTTTGCCGATACCTTTGTTCATGATCACCAGGTAGATCACCAGCAGTCCGGTGATCTCGGCAATGATCGAGGAAACTGCAGCCCCGTTCAATCCCATTTCCGGGAAACCGGCTTTACCAAAGATCAGCAGGTAATCGAGCAGGATATTGGTCACCGCCTCTGCAAGCGCGCCGCCCACCAGGTACTTGCTTTGATTGGTGCCTACCAGCAGTGCATTGCGCATTTGGTAAACAAACAAAAAGGGAAGTCCCCAGATGCGGATCTTGCAAAAAGAAACAGCCTGTTGTAAACGCTCGGCATCGTTGATAAAATAGCCGAACAAATGAGGAGTGATCGTATAAGTGATCAATATGCCCAGCAGGGAAATGGAAAGGCCGATAAACACCGCCTGGCTGAATAGTTTACCAATTTCTTCGGGGCGGTTCTCGCCGGCGCGCCGTGCGATCAGTGCCTGCAGACCATTGTTCAGGCCATAGCCGATGGCTGAAAAAATAAGATAATATACGCCGGTAAGGCCGGCAATGGCCAGTGCCTGTTTGCTGTAATGCCCTAAAAAAATATTATTGGTAACAAAATTGATTTGTGGTATCAAAATGGCAAAGCTGATAGGCGCAGCCATTTTGATGATCTGGCGGTTCGACAGTTCTACCTGAAATCCTGTATTTTTAGATAAGGCGGTCATAAAGGGGAGCAAAGGTAAGTTACAGGTTCCATGTTACAAGTTACAAGGCACAAATTGCGGTCTGTGAAATGATTGCAAGATTGCCGATTTTCAAGCCCTGACCTGAAACCTGTAACCGGCAACTGTATTTCCCGGTAACTGGTAACTGGTAACCAGTAACTGGTAACTGGTAACCGGCACCTGGTAACCGGTAACTGTATTTCCCGGTAACTGGTAACTGGTAACTGGGAACCGGTAACTGGTAACCGGTAACCGGTAACTGATTTGCCTGAAACCTGTAACTTGTAACCTGTAACTTGTAACTTATTTCGTAACATTGCAGCTTTTGATAACATTATGCTTAAGGCTAATTTTGATATTGTTCCTGAAATGAGGGATTCCGAAGAGCTTCGGAACAGTCAACTGCTCATCGAAGTAGGGGAAAAAACATTCAGCTTTGTCATTTACCATAAAGAGCAGCGTCGCTTTATCGGACTTCGGCAATACAATCTCGATTATACGCCTGGTAAAACCATGCTGGAAAACCTGCTGGACATTATTACCAACGATGAAGTTTTGCAAACGCAGTTCAAAGAGGCATTTATCATCTACAATTATACCGACAGCAACTTTTTACCGGAAAAAGTATTCCATATTGAACTGACGCAGCCCGTTACCGAGGTGGTTTATGGCAACGCCAAAAAGGGATTGTTGCTGAGTGAGAAAGTGATCGGCTGGAAAATGTACAATATCTACCGTGTTCCCCGCGAAATACATGCCCTGCTGCAACGGAAATTCTCTTCCGGCAACTACTGGCATTATTATACGCTGTTGCTGTATGATAACGAGGTGCAGCCTTCCGGCGACGAACAGGTAATAAAAATGGTCATGCGCGCCGATCAGTTCCTGGTGGCTGTATATAAGGGTTCCACCATTCAGCTGGTACAATCCTATTCGTATCAAACGCCGGATGATGTATCATACTACCTGCTGTCGATCTGCAACCGCTTTAACATAAGCCAGGACAAGGTTACCCTGATCGTTTCCGGATTGCTCGATGAACAATCGCGCCTGTACCAGGAACTGCTGAAATATTTCTTGCAGGTGCAATGGGATCGTTTGCCAGATTCGGTCAAACTGGACGCTTCGTTCGATACCTTTCCCTCGCATTACTTTTCACCGCTTTTGAAAATGGCATTATGCGTATAATAGGAGGTGAGTTAGGAGGAAGAAAGATCAATCCGCCGGGTAAGATGCCACATACCCGGCCTACCACGGATATTGCCAAGGAAGGACTATTTAATATCATCGAGAATAACCTTGATATAACTGCCTTACATACCCTCGATCTGTTTGGCGGTACGGGCAGCATCAGCTATGAGCTTAAATCGCGCGGCGCAGCAGCCTGCACCATTGTAGAGAAGGATCCTGCGATGTATGAATTCATCAGGAAAACAGCAGCCTCCCTGCACCTGGAGAACTTCAACGTGGTGAAGATGGACGTTTTCAAATTCATCAACCAGTGCACCAACAAATACAATTTTATTTTTGCAGGGCCGCCTTATGCACTGGGCACCATTGACGAATTGCCCAGGTTGATTGCAGAAAAGCAATTGCTGCAACCCGGAGGCTGGTTTGTGCTGGAACATACGCCCAGGAACAATTACGAAACATATCCGTTGTTTGCAACTTCACGTAATTATGGAACTACTATCTTCAGCATCTTCGTAAATAAAAATCTCTGATTTCGTTAGAGACCTGCCTGCCGGCAGGCAGGTCTCTAAATCTCAAAATCCCAAAATCCCAAAATCATCAAAGGGTGGAGCGAATATTTGTAACAGGTATAGGAACCGGCATAGGAAAAACGATCGTTTCAGCGATATTGACCAGGGCACTGGACGCCGATTACTGGAAACCGGTACAGGCAGGTTTTGCCGATGGTACCGATAGCGAATGGGTAGCGCAATGGCTGAAAGACACGGGTTCGGTTGTGCATCCGGAAGTTTACCGGTTGGCGAAACCCGCATCACCACATATTGCTGCCCGGGAGGAAGGCATTACGATCGATATAAAAAATATTATTAAGCATATTCCCATAAATAATCGTACCTTACTCATTGAAGGCGCAGGGGGATTATTGGTTCCATTGAACAATTCGGCATTCGTGGCTGACCTGATCAAAGCGATCGGCGCAAAGGTCATTCTGGTCAGTCGTAATTACCTGGGAAGCATCAATCATTCTTTATTAACGGCACGTGTGTGCCGGGAAATGCAATTACCGGTGATCGGATGGGTGTTCAATGACCAGTATCTCGATTATGAAGAAGAGATCGTACAATGGAGCAACTTTCCCAGGATAGCATCAATTCCCTATTCTGAAAACATAAACGGGACATTTATCAACACTCAGGCAGCTGCTATAAGAGCGCAACTGAAAGAATTACTATGATAAAAAATACCGTTAGAAAAGAGTTTTTGCAACGCAGGATGAACATGCCGGAAGAGGAGCTGCAACAACAAACTGCATTAATTGCCGCTAACTTCCGGAAACTGACACTTCCCCCCGTAAATTTTCTGTTGTCTTATTACCCGCTGGCAAGCCGGCATGAGTTCGACGTTTCCATTTGTGAAGACATATTGAAAGAGCAGAATCTGCTCTTGCGCGTGGCATGGCCAAAGGTCCATATCGACTTGCACGATATGGAAGCTGTACAGGTTGAAAAAGACGGCTTGTTTATCAAGAACCGGTATAATATCCTGGAACCCATCGGCGGGGCCATAATTCCGCCCCAACAGCTCGATGTCGTTTTTGTACCCCTGGTAGCATTTGATGAACGTGGATACCGGGTTGGGTATGGCAAGGGATATTACGATCGTTACCTGTCACAATGCCGCCCGGCCGCTATCAAGATCGGGTTCTCGTTTTTCGATGCAATAGAATACATTGAGGACATCGACGAATTTGATGTACCTTTAAACTTTTGCATTACACCGCATCGTATTTATGAATTTTAATGCTCCGTTGCTGCGGCCTTTCCGCATATTGTTGTTCCCTTTTTCCCTGTTATATGGCGCAGCGATCTGGATACGTAACCGATTGTATGACAAAGGCATCCTTAGATCAACCGGGTTTAACCTGCCGATCATCTGCATCGGGAACCTGTCGGTAGGAGGTACTGGTAAATCTCCCATGGTAGAATGGCTGGTAAAATACTTGCATAATGAAATGCAGGTGGCTGTATTAAGCCGCGGGTATAAACGCCGGACCAAGGGGTATGCACTCGCTGGTGAAAATACCACTGCCCTGGATATAGGAGATGAGCCTATGCAGTTCCATATTAAATTTCCCGGTGTTGCCGTAGCAGTTGGGGAGGAAAGGATCGTCGCCGTTCCCCAGTTATTGCACGACCGGCCCGAAACAAAGGTCATCATCCTCGATGATGCATTTCAACACCGGTCGATCAAAGCGGGGTTGAACATCGTATTGTCGAATTATGATAACCTCTTTACCCGCGACTGGATGATGCCTACAGGCGATCTGCGCGATGAGCGGAGTTCGTATAAACGGGCAGATGTCATAGTGGTAACCAAATGCCCGGTTAATTTATCGGTAGAAGAAAAAGAGGCCATTAAACAGGAAATAAAACCACTGCCTCACCAGCAGGTTTTCTTCTCTTCCATACAGTATGGATATCCTTACCACATTATCAGTAAAAAAGAGATTTCGCTGAGCACAACCACCGAAGTTTTACTGGTAAGCGGCATTGCAAATCCGCTGCCGTTAAAAAAATATTTACAGGATGCTACAAAAACGTACTATGAAATATTGTATGGCGATCATCATATCTTTTCCATCGACGACTGGAAGGATATCGTGAACCGGTTTAAGAACATCCCCACCCAAAATAAAATTATACTTACTACTGAAAAAGATGCCGTTCGTCTGGTAAAATTTGGACAGACCTTGCAAGATTACCCCTTATATGTAATTCCCATTGAGATCCAATTCCTTTTTAATGAGGGGCATCAGTTTACTGATATTATCAGTAAATTCATTACTGAATTCAGTATCACGAATTAAAATGATTGAATGAGCAGAAAACAAGCAAAGAAGAAAAAGAAAAAAGGAGCAGCTGAGCCACACACACTGAAAGGTGTTTTAGATATTACCCGGTCAGGCATCGGGTATGTAATTGTTGAAAATCTTCCCAATGATATTCTCGTGCGGCCCGCTGATTTCAATACCGCCCTGCATGGCGATACCGTGCGGGTTCGCGTATTGGGCGGCTCCGCCAAAAAAAGCGGCCGGCAACAGGGCCAGATCGTTGATGTACTGCAGCGTAAACAAATGGAATTTCTGGGAAAACTGGAAATAGGCAAAACTGCCGCTTTCTTTACTGCAGATACCGAAAAGCCCATGCCCGATATTTTCATTCCCGAATCGGCATTGAATGGCGCTAAAGACGGTGATCGCGTAATTGTACGCATTACTGAGTGGGAGAAACAGAAGAAGCCGGTTGGCACGGTTATCCAGGTAATGGAGCCAGGTAACGAAGGCGATATGGCCATGAAGGAGATCCTGATGGAAAATGGCTTCCCCTTATTTTTCCCGGAAAATGTATTGGAAGAAGCGGAACGTATACCCGATACCATTTCACAGGACGAGATCAAAAAAAGAAGAGATTGCCGCGATGTGTTGACATTCACCATCGACCCGGTAGACGCCAAGGATTTTGATGATGCCTTAAGCATTCGGTTACTGAAGAACGGTATGTATGAAATAGGGGTGCATATAGCCGATGTAAGTCATTACGTAGAGCCGGATTCGGCCCTTGATAAAGAAGCTTATGACCGCGCCACATCGGTATACCTTCCCGACCGCGTAGCGCCCATGCTGCCCGAACGCATTTCGAATGAACTGTGCTCACTGCGGCCGCGGGAAGACAAGCTTACCTTTTCAGCGATCTTTCAAATAACCGATACCGGTGAAGTAAAGCAATACTGGCTGGGCCGCACAGTGATCCATTCCAATCACCGCTTCACGTACGAAGAAGTGCAGGAGATCATCGAAAAAGGAGAGGGCTTATACCTCGATGAAATATTGCTGTTGAATAAACTCGCACAGGGCTTCCGCGCAAAGCGCTTTAAAAAGGGAGCCATCAATTTCTCATCACAGGAAGTGCGCTTTAAGCTCGATGAATCAGGAAAGCCTATTGGCATTATGGTCAAGGAAAGCAAAGAGGCGCATCAGCTGATCGAAGAATTCATGCTGCTGGCGAATCGCGTAGTAGCAGAGAATGTAGGTAAGGTAAAGGTCAATAAAAAAGACCTGCCTTTCCCATACCGTGTGCATGATACTCCCGACGAAATGAAACTGTTGCCCTTTGTTGAATTTGCAAAGAAATACGGTCATACATTCGATACCAAGACCCCGGAAGGCATTGCGGCTTCCTTCAACCTGATGCTGCAGGATGTACAGGGTAAACCCGAACAGCATGTGCTGGAACAACTGGGCATCCGCACCATGGCCAAAGCCATTTATACTACAGAGAATATCGGTCACTATGGATTAGGCTTTAAGCACTATTGTCATTTTACCTCACCCATTCGCCGTTATCCCGATGTAATGGTGCATCGCATTTTGCAGGAAGTGATAGATGGCGATCCGGAGCCGCAGAAGAAGCTGGAATCGAAATGTAAACACTGCAGTGAGAAGGAACGCGCCGCTATGGAAGCGGAACGCGCTGCCAATAAATACAAGCAGGTAGAATACATGAAAGAATTCCTGGGTGAAGAATTTGAAGGTGTGATCAGCGGCGTGGCTTCTTTTGGTTTCTGGGTTGAGACCATAGAGCATAAATGTGAAGGTTTGGTAAGCATTAACAGCCTGCTCGAATACGATGATTTCCGCCATGTAGAAAGCGATTACAGTCTGGTAGGTTTACGCAGCGGCCGCAAATTTGCGATGGGCGATAAAGTGCGCATAAAAGTAGTGGCAGCCAACCTTACCAAGCGCCAGCTGGATTATGAGTGGGTGATCACCTCGAGTTTGAAGGAAGAGACCGGCGCCGCTAAAAGATCCGGTGCCAGGAAAAATGTTCCTGCTAAAAAGAAAGGAAGCAAAAAGTGATTTCTGATTTCTGATTTCGAGATTTTGAGATTTTGAGACCTGCCGGCCGGCAGGCAGGTTTTTAGATTTTTTTATGTTCAGCCAACTGATAATTCGCAAAATCTCTGTATTTCTAAATCCCAAAATCAAGAAATCTCTAAATCTCTAAATCCCGGAAATCCCAAAATCAAAGCCGTATTCTATTAACTATATGCAAAGCTTTCAAGATCTATCAAAACAGTTCACTGAATATTTCAACGTCCGGCATTTTCCGAAAGAACCCGCCAGCTTGTACGATGCCGATGAATATTTCCTAAGCCTCGGCGGAAAACGCGTGCGGCCGGTGATGTGTTTAATGGGCAATGAATTATTCGATGAGATCAATAAAGATGCCTGGCCGGTAGCTGCCGCCATAGAATTGTTCCACAACTTTACCCTCATTCACGACGATATTATGGACAAGGCGCCTTTGCGCCGTAACCAGCCTACGGTACACGCCAGGTATGGCGAGTCCACTGCTTTGCTTTCAGGCGATGTAATGCTCATTGTGGCTTATGATTACCTCAATAAGATCAGCACCGATTACCTGCATAAAGTGATCAGCCTGTTCAACCGCACTGCCAAAGAAGTTTGTGAAGGCCAGCAGCTCGATATGGATTTTGAGAAACAGGAACAGGTGAAAATGGATGAGTATATCCGGATGATAGAACTGAAGACCTCCGTCCTGCTGGCGGCGAGTTTGCGGCTCGGTGCTATTTTAGGCGGGGCCGGCCAAAGCAACCAGGAACACCTGTACGCTTTTGGCCGTAACCTGGGCATTGCCTTCCAGATCCAGGACGATTACCTTGATGCCTATGGCGATCCGGCGAAGTTCGGGAAACAACCCGGCGGTGATATTATGGCGAATAAAAAAACCTTCTTAATGATCAAGGCCATGGAGTCGGCCAACCCCGCACAGTTAAAGGAATTAAAGCGCCTGATGCAGGAGAATCCTGACGACAAAGTGGCCCGCGTACTATCGGTTTTTGATGATTGTGGGGTGAATAAATGGGCGGCTGACCTGAAAGAAAAATACGTCAGCGAAGCTTTCGAACACCTGGAAGAAATTGCAGTCGTATCAGTACGTAAGGAACCATTAAGACAACTTGCCCACTTCCTAGTACAAAGAGAGCACTAACAAAAAGCGATTGCTGATTTTGAGATTTACGATTTTGAGATTTCTATACGTTCAACATTCCGATAAATCCCGGAATCTCAAAATCTCAAAATCTCAAAATCTCGAAATCTCAAAATCTCGAAATCTCGAAATCAAATTGGGGGATTCGGTAATTAAAGAGAATTTCCATAATTTTCCCCGCTTAAAACCCCGTCAACATGCCAAACTCGCTGTTTCGCACAAAAAAAATAGAATCTATCTTAAAAGAAGGAAGTGATGAGGGACATGGAGCTGGCGGGTTGAAGCGGGTGTTGAATGTGCGGGATCTTACCTTTTTCGGGATTGCGGCTATCATTGGCGCCGGCAGCTTCAGCAGCCTGGGCGATGCGTGTTTCAAGGGCGGTCCGGGCGTTGTGGTCCTGTTTATCATGTGCGGTATTGCCTGTGCGTTTACTGCCTTTTGTTATTCAGAGTTCGCGAGCCGTATTCCTGTAGCGGGCAGCGCTTATACCTATGCATATGCTTCCTTCGGTGAGTTGTTTGCCTGGATCATTGGCTGGGCCCTGATCATGGAATATTCCATCGGCAACATATATGTGGCTTTTTCCTGGAGCGATTACTTTACCTCTTTTCTGCATAAAATAAATGTACATATACCCGATTACCTCACCTGTAGTTACCAGGAGGCGAAAAAGACATTCCTTCACTACGCTGCCCAAACGCCGGCTGACCAGCTTGAATTTGTGAAGAACCAGTCCAATGCCGAATTATTGAATGCCTGGAATAACAGTCCGGTAATGGGATCGCTGAAAATTATCTTCGACCTGCCGGCCCTGATCATCAATATTCTCATAACCACCCTGGTATATATTGGAATAAAAGAATCACGGAATTTCAGCAACGCCATGGTGGTGCTGAAACTGGCCGTGGTAGCCCTGGTGATCATTGTAGGCGCCTATTATATTGATCCTGCTAACTGGTTACCGGTTAACGACGCGGGTACTAAATCATTTATGCCGAATGGCTTTGGCGGGGTGATGGCTGCCGTGTCGGGCGTTTTCTTTGCCTATATTGGTTTTGATGCGGTCAGTGTGCTTGCCGAAGAAAGCAAAAATCCACAGCGCGATCTGCCAAAGGGTATGACCTATTCGCTGGTCATTTGTACCATTGTATACATTCTGCTCGCCCTGGTATTGACCGGCGTGGTACACTACAAGCAGTTTCAAAACGTAGGCGATCCGCTGGCGAAGATATTCGAAGTAAAAAATGTAGGCTGGATGCAATTGCTGGTATCTGTAAGCGCCGTAATAGCCATGACCAGCGTATTACTGGTCTTTCAAATGGGACAACCCCGCATCTGGATGAGCATGAGCCGCGACGGCTTGTTGCCGCCCGTATTTCAACGCATTCATAAGAAATACAAGACCCCTTCTTTCTCTACCATTCTTACCGGTATGGTGGTTGGATTGCCTATTTTATTTACCGACAAATCATTTGTGCTCGACTTTACCAGCATCGCTACCCTGTTTGCGTTTGTGCTTGTTTGTGGTGGTGTGTTGTTGATACCCCGTAAAGAGAAAGTAGCCGGCCGGTTTAATATGCCCTATATCAATGCCCAGTTTATTTACCCGTTATTGATCCTCATCTCGTTGACCGTTTTGACGGTATGGGCGCCGGGTTATTTTTCAGACATGTTGAATTTTGATTTTTCAGCCGATCCCGATTATACATCAAACGCCGTAAGTTTTATGGATCTGGCCACGCCCAAAATTTCAGGGATCGTTTTCTGGATCGCCTGTATCAGCTTAAGCATCCTGGCCCTGGTTAAAAAGTACTCGTTAATCCCCCTGATGGGTGTAACTACCTGTTTATACCTGTTAACCGGTATGACAAAAAGCAACTGGGCCTGGTTCCTGGGCTGGTTGTTATTGGGCCTGGTCATTTATTTCTTTTATGGTTACAAAAAAAGTAAACTCGCAAGGTCCTGAACGCAATCAACAGCTGCAGGATAAGGTTCGCACAGTGTGGGACCAGTTAACTGCCCAATACGGTAAGGATAGTGAATTGGGGGACCGTTTCTTTCAGGAGATCCTGAGAAAATACACGACATCGCGGCGGCATTATCACAACCTGCAGCACATTCATGCTTTATTACAGTACAGTGAACGGTATGCCGGCCATCTGCAGGACCGGGAGGTGGTAGTATTCTCCATCTTTTACCACGATATCATTTACAATGTACTGCGCAAGGATAATGAGCCAAGGAGTGCCCGGCTGGCCGAAAGGCGGTTGCAGGCGCTCAAACTGCCGCCATCCAAAATAGAGCAGGTTAAAATATATATAGAAGCTACCCAAACGCATGCGGTTACCGCAGCTGTTACACATCTCACCGATCTGCAGTTATTCCTCGATTTCGACATGTCGATCCTCGGCGCCGACTGGGACGACTATGAACTCTATACCCGCCAGGTTCGGCGGGAATACCGCATTTATCCCGATAAGTTGTATTATCCCGGCCGGAAGCATTTCCTGCAGCACTGCCTGCAAACGGAGCATATTTTTCAAACGGCTATCTTCCGCGAGCAGTATGAGGCGAAGGCGAGGGCGAACTTAAACCGTGAGCTAGCTATGATTAATAGTATATAGTTCACAGTTCAAAGTTTACAGTTCACAATTCGAAGTTGATAGCTTTCCGGGTTTCTAAGCCATTGAGCTGAAGCGCGAGGCACTTAGAAGTTAGAACTTAAAACTTAGAACTTGTTTTGCCCAGATCAACCCTTGCGCCGGGTCTGGTTCGGGAACCTTTCGCCCGTTTCAGCCAGGTGATCTGTAAGTGTCTCGTACATGTCTCGTTCCTTTAAAGGAACGGCTTATGTACGACACATATACGAGACATGTACGGGATATGTACGAGACATCCCCGGACCTGACCAGGCAAAGACCCGGCCGAGCCCTGGCGCCAGGGCAATAAAGAAGTAGCAAAAAAGGCGAAGAATGCAGTAAAAAGAACGAAAATCAACCGGTTTGAGCTAAAAAGGCCTTTCCGGCCTTGTTGCATACGGTTTTAAGCGATTATCCTCATAAATGAAAATGAGAAGCAGGGAGCTTTAGGGGGTAGGAGATTGTTAAAGCGTCAAAAAAGGTGCCTGACCGGTGCTTCGGACATCCCTTTTTCAGCCGTACCTTTGCAGCTGAAAAAAATAAAAACAGCTATATGCTGTGATTTAGCAATCAAATAATTATCCATGAAGTTTGAGGTAGGCGATAAGGTAGTGGTCATTCAGACCAATGAAGAAGGCGAAGTGATTGATATTATTAATAATAAAATGGTTATGATAGACGTGCGGGGCGTGAAATTTCCCGCCTACGTCGATCAGCTGGATTTCCCATATTTCAAGCGTTTTACGGAAAAGAAGCTTTTTCCACCCAAAAAAGAGAAAAAGTTCATCGATGATCTGCCGCGGGAAAAGAAAAAGATCACCCAGCGGGTGGTTGATGGCGTCTGGATCACGTTCATTCCCGTAACCGTAAATGATGAGTTTGGCGACGATATTGTGACCGAACTAAAGGTGCATTTGGTTAACCGGACGGAACAGGGCTATAAATTCACGTACAAACTGACCTATTTCGGCAATGCAGACTTTGAACTGGTAAACCAGATCCATGCATTTGAAGATTTTTACCTGCATGACGTTCCGTTTGAGAACCTGAACGACAGTCCGGTCTTTGGGTTTGAGTTTTCACTGGTTACCCCTGATAAACATAAGGCCGACTATTACGAGGCTACGGTCAAGTTAAAACCGAAGCAGGTCTTTAACCGTATTGAAGAAGTTCGGAAGAAGGGGGAGGCCACTTTTTCCTATAAGCTGTTTGATGAGTATCCGCCCAGGCCGTACGAAGATAAGCCCGCAGGGCTTGATCTGTCGAGCCTCTCGAAAGCCGGGTTTAAAATATACGATGCCTCCAAAGTGCGGCAAAACCTGGAGCCTGCCAGGCAGGAGCTCGACCTGCATATAGAAAAGCTTACGCCGGCCTGGGAGTCGATGAGCAACCTGGAAATTTTGGCCTTACAGTTGAAGACCTTCGAAAAATATTTTGATCTGGCCATCGCGCATCACCAGCCCTGGTTGATCGTGATCCACGGGGTGGGCAGTGGCAAACTCCGCGATGAGATCCACGAGGTTTTGCGGCTACGGAAAGAGGTGAAGAGCTTCGCCAACCGTTATCATCCAGCATACGGGTATGGCGCCACGGAGATCTATTTTCAGTATTGATCCCCCGGCACCCTGAGGGGAAGACGTTTGCGCTAGCGGTAAATGAGCTCCTGCTTTATTGCAGGTTAAGTTTTTGTTGAAGGTGAATGGTGAATGGTCAATGGTGAATGGCTCGCGAAATTTAAACCCAATAATGGATCTTACACCTCCAAATATTCAATGCCTTTAGCCTTCAGCCTTCCGCCTTCCGCCTTCCGCCTTCAGCCTTTAGCCTTCAGCCTTCAGCCTTCCGCCTTCAGCCTTTAGCCTTCCGCCTTTCGCCTATCCCTTAACTATTTCGTAACTTTGCCATCAACTACAAACCGGGCTATCGCCTCGATTTATCGGGGAGGAAAGTCTGGACAGCATAGGGCAATGTACCGGTGAACAGCCGGGTCTTGTCCCGATAAAATCGGGATGGGAACAGACAGTGCCACAGAAAATTACAGCCTTCGCCCGCCAAAGCTTTGGCGGAGGTGGGTTTGTTCCGGCAAAGAGGGAAACCTCTTGAGCCGGAAGGGTGATGGTGAAAATGTGGGGTAAGAGCCCACGGTTCCGGCAGGTGACTGCCGGGAGGGGTAAACCTTGCATGCTGAAATGCCATGTATACCAGCGTTGAAGGGCGGCTCGTCCGATCCTTTCCGGGTAACCGGGGAGGAACGTTGGGTGGGTAGGCAGAATGATCCAGTCAGTAATGGCTGGACAAGATAAATGATAGCCTTATTCGTTGTTGCTTCCGGGCGGAATCCGCCGGTGAAGCTTCGGCGGATAATACAGAATCCGGCTTACAGGTTTGTAGTTTCTTTTTTATAATGCTTCCCTATATAGCGACGTTCCTGGCAAAAAGTAATTCTGGTTGCCCCAGGATTGCGAAGTAAGAAACAGGAAGTATGAACCAGGATATTACTTTTTTGATCTTTGAACATCACTTTATCCTCAAACCTGCATGCCGTCAGGCAGGCTTCGTACTTCTTACATCCTACTTCTTACTTCATATTCGCATTTATCCCCAATTCGTAATGTCTTACTGGTTGATAATAACAGTTGTAGCATTTCCTTTCCTTTCGGTAAAAAAAAATGGGCATTATTTTTGAATTTTTCCTCACACTTCCAATACGCACATCGTAACGTGCTTTCACCTTTGATAAGTCTGAACATCTAACTATTACCTTATCCTTACAGTGTGGCTGTTATTGAACGGCTATAAGTAACCGCTTTTACCAGTATTCCTATAATTCCCCTTAACCGACCGTAGGGCCTATTTGTAACCGTAAAATTCGCCTTATGAGGAACATCGTATTCACCCTTGGATGCGCTTTTGTAGCATTTCTGGCCGGTCTTTTAATTTATTTCTACAGTAAACCCAGAAACCTGACATCAGAGACCGGTATTCCCATTACTGCGACTGAATTATATAGTCAATTCACTTCAGATCAATGTCAGGCTAACCAGGCCTATTTGAATAAGGTATTGCAGGTTAGCGGACAGGTACTAACTATTAAGAATACACCGTATGCTGGCAGCATCGTTGTATTGTATACCGGCGATCCGGTATGCACTATCTCGTGCAGACTGGAAAAAGAACATCCTGTAACGGTAAAGCCCGGTGAAAAGATCACCATCAAAGGGATCTGTTCAGGATATATAAGTGATGTGGTACTCAGTAATAGTCAATTAGCTAATTAGCTAATGTGATAATTTGATGATGTGATAATGTGATAATGAAATACAGGAAAATTACAATAATCAACATGTTTAGGGATAAATAGAAAATCCGCAAAAATGAAATTAATTATCGAATCATCGAATTATCACATTATCACATTGTGATTCGTACCCAACGCCAGTGCAAGGGGTGGGCGTCAGTACTCTTGACGACCCACCTTTGCCTGGCAACTATTGTTGATTTAATAATTCGATAATGTGATGATGTGATAATGAAAAACCGATCAGCTGATTAGCTAATGTGCTGATGTGCTAATGAAAATAATTCAGTGAACATTATAATGTTTGAATAATTGAGGAATGCTTGAAATGGAGATCAATTAGCATATTAGCACATTAGCAAATTAGCAAATCATCACATTATTCTTACTGCTATTCCCACCTGGATGTGATTTGATTTCCATTCATAACGGTCATCAATGTCGTTAACGTCAGATAATCCTTTATTGTAGCGGGCATAAAAGCCTACACTTCCTACATTCACCTGCGCCCCGATATTGGCGCTGATCTCACTTTTTTTCAATGCGTCCCGGCCGTTCTTTAACAGGTTTTCATCTTCAAAGATCATATAACTGTATTGTGGTCCGGCCAAGATGCTGAACGTTTTGTTGAAATTATATCGCACCAGTAGCGGTAAACTTACTGCACCCAGATTGATCTTTTCATTCGCGGCGCTTCGTCCGTAATTATTGTAATAGGTCATAAAATCGCCGGCTTTTTTATATTGCGACCAGCTATATAATAACTCGGGTTGAATGGCCCAGTGTTTAGCGATATTGATCTCAACAAAACCACCCACCTGGAAGCCGGCAGAATATTTGTTCTGCACGCCATTTCCTTTAAGAGCGCCATAACTGGCATCGAGCTTGGGACCAAAATGAAATCGCTGTGCATCTGCAGTAGATGCAAGCAGCAAGGCGGCGCATACCAATGTATATTTCATCATAATACGGAATCCGATAAAGGGCTTTTTCATGTAACAGGATGTTTTGATAGAATAATGCTAAGCCCAAATGTATTTAGCCGGCATTCATGGTAATCGTTATAATCTATCAATGCCCATAAATAATAGACAGGAAAGGAGATTGTTCCGATTACCACACTTCATATTTACACTTTACACTTTACAGTTTAAAGTTCATAGTTCATGGTTACCAGTTGCTATTCACCATTGACCATTCACCATTGACCAATTGCCGGGGGCCGATATCTTTGACCAGCTTTTTTAATGGCATTTTAAATTGTTTTTTTTTTGTTGCCCAGGCAACCACTATCGTCATATTTACATCTGTAACTGTCTATTTTACATTTGTATGAATGTTGTACCCATTGCCAATTGTCGATAGTCTATTGCCAATTGACTTTTGCCGATTGGTTATTGCTGATTTATTTATACATTTACCAGAAGGGATAGATTGCTTGTATTATGAATCATTTACCAACTGTAGATTTAACAATTATTCTCATCTACTTTGCGGCCATGATCGCCGTGGGAATATTTTTGAGCGGCAGGAATAAAGGATCAGAACAGTACACCGTAGCTTCCGGCGCCATACCGGGATGGGCATTGGGAATGTCGTTCTACGCTACTTTTTTAAGCGCCATTACTTTTCTGGGCGATCCGGGCAAATCATTTGGCGCCAACTGGAATTCATTTGTATTCAGCCTGTCGATGCCGTTTGCAGCATTCATTGCTTCCCGGTTCTTTGTTCCGTTTTACCGCAACAGCGAAGCCATCAGCGCGTATACGCACCTGGAAGAACGGTTCGGTCCATGGGCCCGCACCTACGCCATGATCTGTTTTGTATTGATACAGCTGGCCCGCATGGGAACCATTTTCTATTCCATTGCCCTTACCCTGAAAGCACTCACCGGCTATTCCATGCCGGCCATCATGATCACCACCGGCATTTGTATTATTGTATATACCATGATGGGTGGGATGAAGGCGGTGATCTGGACAGAAGTGGTGCAGGCCGTGATTAAAACCCTGGGAGCTTTATTGATCCTTTACCTGATCGTTTCCCGGCTCGATGGTGGTGTTGATTATATCATCGAAACGGGGAAGGCCCACGATAAATTCAGTCTGGGAAGTTTTAAAGTCTCGGAATTTTCGATGTCAACTTTCTGGGTCATCTTTCTCTACGGCTTCTTTATAAACCTGAATAATTTCGGTATCGATCAGAATTACATCCAGCGGTATCACACCGCCCGCAACACCCGCGACGCCAGCCGCAGTATCTGGATGTGTGTGTGGTTTTATGTTCCGGTGAGCATGTTGTTCTTTTTTATCGGTACTGCTTTATATGCTTATTATCAACAGCATCCCGATCTTATTCTGCCATTACAGCAACAGGTGTCGGCAGAAAAGAACATTGCCCTGGGCAACCTGACGCCGGCTGATTATGGCGACCGGGTACTGCCTTATTTCATGCGCAACGAAGTGCCGCGTGGTTTATTGGGACTGATCATTGCCGCCATTTTATCTGCCGCCATGAGCACCATGAGCAGTGGCATGAACAGTTCGGCCACCGTCTTTTTAAAAGATATCTACCTGCGGTATTTCAACAAGGATGCCTCTTCAAAAGTACAAATGCGGGTGTTGTATGTGGCTACAGCGGTTATGGGTGTACTGGCCATCAGTTTCGGCATTGGCATGATCGGCGTAAAAAGTTTGCTCGATGCCTGGTGGAAACTGGCGGGTATCTTTTCAGGTGGCATCCTGGGATTGTTTTTATTGGGATTGCTCGCCAGGAAAGCCAGGAACATCGAGGCGGCCATTGCGGTCATTATCGGCGTGCTGGTGATCATCTGGATCACTTTTTCGCGCCAATTACCCGATAGCTATGCCTGGTTGCGCACCAACCTGCATGCAAACATGACCATCGTCATTGGAACGCTGACCATCTTTTTAACCGGCAAGTTCCTGGCAGGTTTGCGGTTGTTCGGCTCCGCCCAGGATGCTCCGGGCAAGCCGGCACAGAAAAACAGTCATTAAATCCTCATTTTCAACGGACTTCAAAACCCTATTGGAAACACGATATTAAATCAATGGATTTTCCGCGATAATTGTCTGAAAAACAATATTTCCTTTTTAATTTTAATGGGCGGAAAGGCCTGACATTTTAAACAACAAAATCAAAATAAGTCGGATGGAAAAAAGATTTGTTCCGGTAATGATCACACCGTTCAACCTGAAGGCAAAGATCGATTTCGATATGGTGGAACGGCTGATTGATTTTTACCTGGCAGCCGGTGTAAGTGGTTTTTTTGCCAATTGCCTCAGCAGTGAAATGTACAGCATCAGTGAAGATGAGCGCCTGGAATTAACCGCTCATATTGTGCGTTATGTGAATGGCCGCGTACCGGTGGTGGCTACCGGGTCATTTGGATTGACCATTGAAGATAAAGCCGAATTCAGTAAAAAGATCTATGATACCGGTATCGATGCGGTAGTGCTGATCACCGGCCATTATGCCAATGTGGATGATGGCGACGATGTGCTGTTGAAGCGGTTCGATAAAATGTTTTCTTTAACGCCGGACATACCGATGGGAACTTACGAATGCCCCGCGCCTTACAAGCGTATTTTATCGGCCGATGTGTTTAAGACGCTGCTGTCGACCGGCAGATTGAAATACCATAAAGACACGAGCATTGACCTCGACAAAGTAAAAGAGAAACTGCAGATAGCAAATGTACCGGGCTTCGACTTTTTCGATGCTCATACGCCAAATGCGATGCACAGTTTGCAAATGGGTGCAAGAGGTATGTCTTCTATCAGTGGTAATTTTTATCCCGAAGTATTGGTGTGGATGTGTAATAACGCCAATGATCCGGCCAAACAGGCGGACGTACAATGGCTGCAATCTGAGCTTACGAGGGTTGATCCGCTCATTCACCAGGCTTATCCGATGAGCGCCAAATATTTCCTGCAATTGCGAGGTTTACCGGTTCGTACCATCAGCCGGGCGTACGTGCAGGAGCTGACGCCGGCGCAGAAGGATGTATTGAAGGGCATTTATGACAGCTTTACCCAATGGTGCAGCCGGTTGAATATAACGCCGGTAGATACCCGCAGTATAATGGAACCTAAGATCTTACCCGACCCGGCTATTTAATTTCTGATTTTGAGATTTCGGGATTTTGAGATTTGCTCCCGGTTTACTTTCCGACAAATCTCAAAATCCCTACTTCTCTAAATTTCTATAAAGCGCCCACCACTATCGACGGCGACTATTGTAGTAGTCTTTCTTCGCCTGCAGGATCTCTCTGTCACGTTCGATCTTCAGCGCATGTACCTGTTTGCGTCTTTCTTTCCTTGTCAGGCTTTCATCATGCCGCACCGACCAGATCCTGTCTTTATAATCCATCTGAATATCCTGTATTTCCAGATCCAGTTTACTGGGCCGTGAATGATAATAATATCCCGGAGGATAAGCATACCATGGATTATACCAGAAAGGAGAATAAGGCCCCCAGCCACCCAGTCCAACTCCTACCGCTACATGTGTTCGTGGATAAAACCGGGGTACAGGGCGTATCACCTTTTGGGCCGCTGCATGCAGCGTGATACCCAATGCAAAAATTGCTATTAATGATACCGTTTTCATCTTACAAATTTTTTATGTTACATCTGTAAGACGTCAAAAAGTACGCAAAGGTTAAAGGGACCAAATAAGTATAACGTTTCAATAACAAAAACGAAAAACTGATTTCTGATTTCGAGATTTTGAGATTTAGCGATTTTCTTGTGTTCAGCCAACTGAGAAATTGCAAAATCTCGAAATCTCGGAATCTCGGAATCTCGAAATCTCGAAATCTCGAAATCCGGAAATCTGTGTATTTCTAAATCCCGAAATCTCGAAATCCCGAAATCTCGAAATCCCGAAATCGAAAATTGTTTTATTTCCTGCCCAATGCGGCATTGATGGGTGCCCGGTCGATATATTGTATGATCTCATCTATCTGATTCTCATTATTAAAGTGCATATCGGTGTGCACCCAGAATGTCAGCCGCGCCTTATTTTTATAGGTTGCATTGACCTTTTGCCAGTGCAATAACCAGGTGCCCTTATTTTCACGGCCTTGTGGCTGATTCACGGTAACGGGAAGCCAGATGTCGTCGGTGAAGACCAGCGAATCGATGACTTTCATCCGGCGGTCTTTCCAGTACTTTAAAATGGCTGCCTTGCCCGCAAGGCTGTCGCCCGACGACCAGCGGTAAATGGCATTGTCGGCAAAATTGGTGGCCCAGCCGTCGATATCTCCACTGGCAAACTGGGACCAGGCTTTTTTGCCCATATCGATGTACTTCTGATCGGCAAATTCTACAGGGGGCGGATTTTTAGTTGATTCGCCGGCGACTACCGGTTCGGTGGCTTTTTCTGCTTCATTCTGGCAGGCTACGGCCATCATCAGGAACATCGTTCCTACAAAGATATTTCTCATAAATCAATTGTTTATGGTTATAAAATGGTTAGGACCTGTTGCGTAGAGCCTGGAGCGGGATTAAAAGGAAGAGGTAGCTGCTAATGTAGGGATAATGCTACAGTTGGTCAAAAAATTTGTAATGTAACCTGTTTGGAAAGAGCGATTTATGATCTTGATCAGGAAAACCGGCGCCGCCGCATACTAAAATAAGCCGTGGGTCGTGTTTGCAATTCCATTTTTAGATTGTTATATTCACCTACAACATTGCTTAAAACCCCCTACCATATGAAACTCCAAAAACACCTCACCGTATGCATATGGGCCTTATTGGCAGCCTGCTCATCAGCCGATAAGTCCAGGATGCCACCCATCGGCGACAAGGTTGCCGTAAACGCGCCAGAAACCGCTGACGAAGCCTTTAACAGGCAGCCCGCAGGAACGATCCTCGATTTTTTAAAATGGTACCGGTCTAATGTAAAGCAGTTGAAAAAGATTGAAATGGTGAAACATTCAAGCCACCCCGATTCTTCGCGGTATTATGTGATGAATGATGCAGGTACGGAACAATACCTTGACGCATTGAAGCGAAGCGGCTTTGTGAGTGATACGTACATTACCAACTGGCGTGCGTATTTCACAAAATGCAACGACAACCTGCACAAAGCGCCGCAAACCGAAGCTCCGGTACAGGGGCTCGATTTTGACCTGGTAATGCTGGCGAAAGAGTATGAGGAAGACCTGGCTCGTATTGAAAAAACTACCGTGGAATATGTGAGTGTTGCAGACGATAAAGGCTCCATTACGGTTGGTTTGCCTACCGCGGGACGATTGAAGTACAGGCTCTCCAAACAGGATGGAAAATGGCTGATAGACGATATTAAGGACCTGCGCAGCGCGCTTGACCAGGCGCAGAATGACTGAAACGCTTAACGCCAAATGCTAAAGGCTAAGGGCTGAATGCCTAAGGCTGAACGCCAGTTGCTGTTAGGCTGATAGTCTTACTTTTTCGAAGATTCACATAAATGCAAAGCATTAAAATAAAAAAGGCAGTTTTTACTCGAAAACTGCCTCTTTTATATTTTATCGGAAATAATGCATTGCGGGAACCAGCCTTAAGCATTAGCGTTCAGCATTAAGCCTATTTAAGCTTCTGCTTCAACATACGAACTAACCGGTTCGCAGGTACAGATCAGGTTGCGGTCGCCATACGTATTGTTCACTCTTCCTACACTCGGCCAGAATTTATTCTCACGAACATAAGGCAATGGGAATGCTGCCTGTTCACGGGTATAAGCATGTGACCATTCTGAACTGATAACAACATGTTGTGTATGCGGCGCATTCTTCAGGGCATTGTCTTTTTTATCGGCCCTGCCTTCTTCAATAGCGCGGATCTCTTCCCGGATACTTAACAGGGCATCACAGAAACGATCCAGTTCCGATTTGTCTTCACTTTCTGTAGGTTCTATCATGATAGTGCCTGGTACCGGGAAGCTCATGGTAGGCGCGTGGAAGCCGTAATCCATCAAACGTTTGGCTACATCTTCCGCCTCAATTTCAGCGCTTTTCTTGAAGGGGCGCAGGTCAACAATGAATTCATGCGCACATTCGCCATTATGATTGGTATACAGGATCTCGTATTGTCCTTCCAGCCGGGCGCGCATATAATTCGCATTCAGAATGGCATATTCACTGGCCTTGCGAACGCCTTCGGCGCCCAGCATCCTGATATAGGCGTAACTGATCAGCAGGATAGAAGCTGAACCATAAGGCGCTGCACTTACCGAATTGATGGTGGTCAGGCTGGTGGACTTGTTATGTCCACGGCTGCTTTCTATCGTAATATGTTCTGTTTGCAGGTTACCGGGCAGGAATTTAGCCAGGTGTTGCTTAACGCAAATAGGGCCCATGCCGGGACCACCGCCTCCATGGGGAATGGCGAATGTTTTATGCAGGTTCAGGTGACAAACGTCCGCGCCAATTAGACCCGGGGCGGTTAAGCCCACCTGGGCATTCATGTTGGCGCCATCCATATATACCTGTCCGCCGTGCTGGTGAACGATCTGCGTAATTTCTTTTACGGTTTCTTCATACACGCCATAGGTACTGGGGTATGTGATCATGATGCCTGACAGGTTCTTGCTGTGTTGTTCCGCTTTGGCCTTGAGGTCTTCTACATCGATATACCCGTTTTCCAGCGCTTTCACTACCACTACCTTCATTCCTGCCATCACAGCGCTCGCGGGGTTGGTACCGTGGGCTGAAATGGGGATAAGCATCACATTGCGGTGTGCTTCATTGCGGCTTTCATGGTAAGCGCGGATCACGAGCAGACCGGCATATTCTCCCTGGGCGCCGCTGTTCGGCTGCAGGCTGCAGGCGTCAAAGGCGGTAATGTCGCACAGGTACTGGCTCAGTTCATCGGTGATCTGTTTATAACCTTCTGTTTGATCGGCTGGTGCAAAGGGATGTATTTTGCTCCAGTGCTGCCAGCTTAACGGGATCATTTCACTGGCGGCATTCAATTTCATGGTACAGCTGCCGAGTGAGATCATGGATGTATTCAGCGACAGGTCTTTATTTTCGAGCTGCTTGATGTACCGCATCATTTCTGTTTCACTGCGGTGGGTATTGAACACCGGGTGTGTCAAAAAGTGACTGGTGCGGGTAAGCGTATTGGGAATATTATACAGCACTGCATCTTCGCTAACGCTGAAAGTGGCTACATTCTGATCATTCGGATGATCCAGGAGTAACAGAATATCCAGCACATCGCTGAGGGTGGTGGTTTCATCAAGCGAGATACCTACCTCGTTATTGCCGTAATAGCGGAAGTTGATCTGGGCTGCTTCTGCTTTTTTGCGAATGGTGCTGGCGTTCTTCGCCTTAAACACGATGGTATCGAAGAAGTTCTTATGCACCAGTTCATATCCTTCTGCCTCCAGTTCTTCGGCCAGGGCATTGGTAAGTACCGTTACTCTTTTAGCTATGGTCTTCAGCCCGTCGGGACCGTGATACACCGCGTACATGGCGGCCATGTTCGCCAGCAGGGCCTGGGCCGTACAAATGTTGCTGGTAGCTTTTTCCCGTTTGATATGCTGTTCGCGGGTTTGCAGGGCCATTCGCAGGGCGCGGTTATTCTGCGCATCGATGCTCACACCGATTATGCGGCCGGGGATACTGCGCTTGAACTCATCTTTGGCGGCAAAGAAGGCGGCGTGCGGACCGCCGAAACCCAAAGGAACGCCAAAACGTTGAGCGGAACCGAAGGCTACGTCGGCGCCCAGTTCGCCGGGCGGGGTGAGCAGGGTGAGGGCCAGCAGGTCGGTGCCCATGGCTACATAGGCGCCTGCCTGATGAACTTTATGGATGAAGTCACGATAGTCTTCAATGGCGCCTTTGTCGTTCGGGTATTGTACCAGCGCGCCGAAGTACTGCTGATCGATGTCGGCCGTGCGGTAATCGCCAAACACTATTTCAATACCCACGGGTTCGGCGCGGGTAACCACTACATCTTTTGTTTGCGGGAATGTATCGATGTCGATAAAGAATTTTGGCCGTGTGATGTGCTCATGGTCCTTGTTCAGGGTGTTGAAGAACATGGTCATGGCTTCGGCGGCTGCGGTAGCTTCATCGAGCAGGGAAGCGTTGGTAAGCGGTAAGGCGGTAAGGTCGCTGACCATGGTTTGAAAGTTCAGCAGGCTTTCCAAACGGCCCTGTGAAATTTCAGCCTGGTAAGGAGTGTATTGGGTATACCAGCCTGGATTCTCGAATACGTTACGCAGAATTACACTGGGCGTAATGGTATCGTAATAGCCCTGTCCGATATAGTTCTTATATACTTTATTCTTTAGGGAAATGTCCTTGATCAGTTGCAGGTACTCGTATTCGCTGATGGAAGGCGGAATGTTCAGGTCTCCCTCCATACGGATACCGGCCGGTACTGTCTTATCGATCAGCGTGTCGAGGCTGCTTTCGCCGATAGCTTTAAGCATCTGGCGGGTTTCAGATTCAGTGGGTCCAATGTGGCGACGGATGAATTCAGTATTCTGTTGTTCAAAAAGATTCATAATCCCGTTTATGTTTGTAGTTTATTGTTTCTTCTCCTGCTGCAATGGTTATTTTAAGGTATAAGGCCGCAAAGTTAATATTAAACCGGGAGACTAACACCTGTTTGGCGTCAGGCGTGAATTGAATGGGGATAAGAACAACAATTAGCTAATGTGATAATTAGCTGATGCGCTAATGAAAATACACATTAATGATTGAAAATTAATTGATTACCGGGTTATTAGGCAGTTAAATAGGCTGCCGTAGCGCTTTAAAAAACTAAACCAAGTATCTAACGTGCTAAGAATTAACAACTTGAACTTAGAACTTAAAACTTAGAACTTAAAACTTAGAACTTAGAACTTTGTTGTTCTTTAACCCTCATTTCTTCGCTGGTAAGGCGGCTGCCGTCATGACTCCAGCCGGGTGGACCGAAGAGATATTTCAGTTTCTTTTTGAAGTCGATGTCTTTGCGGCGCATGTCTTTCATAATAGCGCCCCACTCATGAAAGATAATGTTGGGTAAAGAATCATCCTCGAGCGGATGGGTAATGCCATAATTAATGGGTTTGTACTGCTGCGGTGGTAACTCTTCCTGGAAAGTGCCAAAGAGTTTATCCCAGAAGATGAACACGGTGCCCATGTTCTTATCGAGGTATTTGGGATTGGAAGCATGGTGAACGCGGTGATGGGAGGGTGTCACAAAAATGTATTCGAGCCAACCGAGTTTACGTACTTTTTCGGTATGGGTTAAGATCGCCCAAACCTGGCAAACCGAATACATGAAGAAGATATCTACAGGCGCAAAGCCGGCCAGTGTAATCGGAATAAAAAAAAGAAAGCTGTAAAAAGGCTCCAGCACCCCGCTGCGGAAACCCACACTGAAATTGAAATGAGTGGAGGTATGGTGATTCACATGCACCGCCCAGAAAAAACGGCATTGATGGCCCAGCCGGTGCAGCCAGTAATGCATCATATCGGTGAACAGTAAAAGTATTATCCAATACAGAACGGAATGTGACCAGGAAAAAGAACCAAGGGTGAAAAACCAGGTGAGCACTATTAAACTAATACCCCGCATCACGAGGTCGGCGACACCGGTCAATAAGCTCAGGACGAAATTATGAATCGTATCTTTCCAGGTATAAGATTTTACACCTTCCAAATGACAGATCAGGAGTTCGGCTCCAATAACCAGGACAGCTAGCGGCGTTGATAAAAGCAGTATGATCTGATCGTATAATGCTCTCATGTGAATTAAAAATCAAAAACCAAACCATGAATGTCAGGGATAAAGTAACTTGCAGAGGCCGGAAAAGCTGCATTTGCCCAATGGAAACACGAGCTTCTTTTTGCATCTGCAGGTTACTGCCACCAAGGTACAAGCCGAAGGCCAAAGCCCAAGCGGCCCCTGCGAGTGGTGACAGTTGTCTGGCGGGATATTGAGGCCTTTGTGGGCATTAAATGGCCCAGGTGGTTAAAGAAAAAAATGTATTTTATAAAATAAATGGCAGTACATCGCGATAATAATGAACCTGTTGCAGGGATAGGAGAAGGCAACTGGCAGAAGAAAAGCGCCGAGCATCAGAAGCAGTACAAAAATTTGTTAAAACGGGCAGACAAGAACAAAGTGTTGAAAAAATTGCCCGAACTGCATGAAGAAGCATTTTCAAAGGTCGATTGCCTGCAATGTGCGGCCTGTTGTAAAAACTATTCTCCCAGGTTTAAGACGCCTGATATTAAACGTATCAGTAAACATCTTAAAATGAAGGAAAGCGCTTTCATTGAAACCTATTTACGGTTAGATGAGGAGGGGGATTACGTTGTGAAACAAACGCCGTGTGCGTTTTTGGGGGCAGATAATTATTGCAGTATTTATGAAGTTCGTCCGTCTGATTGCGAGCGGTTCCCATACACCGATGAAGATGTGATCCTGAAGCGGCCGCAGCTTACCTTGAAGAATGCCAGTTTTTGTCCCGCAGTATATCATGTGATGGAGAGGTTGTTGGGGAGTTGTTGATTAGTTGACGAGTTGACGAGTTGACGAGTTGATAAAGTTGACAAAGTTGACTGGTTGATAAAGTTGATAGTGATTTCCGACTGCGGATTGACGATTGCCGTCTGCCTGCGTAGCACCATTTTTTGTTAGCTGTATTTAATTATCAAATTATCACATTAGCACATTAGCATATTGTCATTAGCAAATTATCACATTGGCTTTTCATGTCCCATTTACCAACGCTCATACAGGATCTAGCCTTAATACTGGCCATTGCCAGTGTAACCACCCTCTTATTTAAAAAATTAAAACAACCGGTGGTGCTGGGATATATCCTGGCCGGCTTGCTGGTTGGTCCCAACTTTACTTTATTGCCTTCCATATCTGATCTTGATGGCGTAAAAGTATGGGCTGACATCGGGGTTATATTCCTGTTGTTCAGTCTGGGCCTCGAGTTCAGTTTTAAGAAGCTGGTGAAGATCGGCGGCACTTCCGGTGTAACGGGTGTATTCGAGATCATGTGTATGGTGGCGTTAGGTTATTTAACCGGGTGGCTGCTGGGCTGGCCAACGATGGATTGCATTTTCCTGGGTGGCATCATTGCTATTTCATCTACTACGATCATCATCCGGGCTTTTGATGAACTGGGGGTAAAAACGAGAAAGTTTGCCGGCATTGTAATGGGGGTTCTGATCGTTGAAGACCTTATGGCTGTATTGATGATGGTGTTGCTGTCGACGGTGGCCGTCAGCCGTGAGTTTGCGGGTATTGAGATGTTGCAATCGGCTTTAAAGCTCATTTTCTTTTTATGTCTTTGGTTTCTCTCGGGTATCTTCCTGCTGCCGGGCTTTTTTAAATGGGGCCGCAAGCTGATGAATGATGAAACCATGCTGGTAATTTCGTTGGGCTTGTGTCTGGTGATGGTCGTGCTGGCTACCTACGCCGGTTTCTCAGCACCGTTAGGCGCCTTTATTATGGGTTCTGTGCTGGCGGAAACCACCCAGGCCGAAAAAATAGAGCACATCGTGCAACCGGTAAAAAACCTGTTCGGCGCCATATTTTTTGTATCGGTGGGTTTGCTGATAGACCCTGAAATGCTGATCAAATATATTGGACCGGTGCTGATCATTTCAGGCGTGGTGATCCTGGGCAAAACGGTGAATGTTACTTTGGGGGCGCTGTTATCGGGTCAGCCCTTACGGCAATCGATACAGGCGGGCTTTAGCCTGGCACAGATCGGGGAGTTCTCTTTTATTATTGCCACGCTGGGTTTATCGCTGCATGTGACCGGTGATTATTTATATCCGATAGCGGTGGGTGTGTCGGTGATCACCACCTTCACTACGCCGTATATGATCAAACTGGCCGATCCTTTCTTTAACTGGTTTGCACCCAAACTGCCATTAAAATGGCGTATGGCCATTAACCAGTACAGTACCGGTGCGCAAACCATTCAGGCGGAAAGCGACTGGCGCGTGGTATTGAGATCTTACCTCACGGTGATGGCTTCCAATTCGGTGATCATTATTGCCATCATATTATTGTCTGCTACTTATCTGTTACCGGTTTTAAAAAACAATATCGCCGGCCAGCAATTGCCTGCCATATTAACCTGTGCCATTACCCTCATTGCAACCGCTCCGTTCTTTTGGGGATTGGCCATTCGCCGGTTGCACTCGTTGTCGTACACCAATTTGTGGCTCGATAAGAAATATAATCATGGTCCGCTGGTGATGTTAGAGGTGGTCCGAAATGTATTGATGGTCGTGCTGGTTGGTTTTATGGTGAACCAGCTGTTCAATACCCTTGTAGCGCTGGTGGCCATATTACCGGTTATCGTCGTTGTATTGCTGGTATTCGCGAGACGGTTGAATTCATTCTATGCCCGTATTGAAAACCGCTTCCTGATGAATTTGAACCAACGCGAGCAGCAGCCTTCGGGAACCAGCGACCTTTCGCCCTGGGATGCCCACATGGCCTTTTTTACCATGCCCGCCGAATCGACGGTTGTAGGCAAAACCCTGATGGAACTGGCCTGGCGGGAAAAATACGGCATCAACATCGCCTATGTTGAGCGGGGTTCTATCACCATTACGGCGCCGGCCCGCACAGATGTGTTGTATCCTTTTGACAAGATCGCGGTGATCGGTACGGATGTGCAGTTGGAACAGTTCCGAACCATTTTAGAGTCAGCCATTCTGCCTTCTCAGAATGGTCAGGCAGAGATCATCCTAAATAAATTGATCGTTGATAATCATACTGCGTTGCGGGGTAAGACCATTCGCGCCTCGGGCATTCGCGAAATTACCAATGGCGTGGTTGTTGGTATCGAGCGCAATGGTAAGCGTATTTTGAACCCTGATTCCACCACTGTTTTTGAATGGGACGATATTATCTGGATCGTGGGCGACCGCAAAAAAATAGAGGAGTTAAAGGAAGCGGGGATCAGACAATAAAAACCAATGTGCTGATGTGCTAATATGCTAATGCAATTTGATGATTGTGATGATGTGATAATTTGATAATGATAATTTGATAATCCCGGCTGAAGTCGGGACAGGTTGTGCAAATGAAATACAGTTCCGGAAACTGGCAACCGGTAACCTGGCAAAAAATCTATCCAAAGTCAGTTTTTTGGCCATCTGATTACAGTTAACTTTATAATTAAACTAACTGCTATGCCAAAATATGTCATTGAAAGAGAAATGCCCAATGTTGGTAATCTTTCGCAAGAGCAACTTCAACAGGCGGCCCAAACCTCCTGCGGTGTTTTAATGGAGATGGGTCCCTCGATCCAATGGGTACAAAGCTATGTAACAGATGACAAAATTTACTGTGTTTATAATGCGCCTGATGAAGAAGCGATCAAAAAACATGCAGCGGATGCCGGATTTCCAGCCGATAAGATAAGCCGGGTTCGAACTATTATGGATCCTACGACGGCCGAAGTTTAATACGCAGTTCTAAGTTCTAAGTTCTTGAGTTCCTAAGTTCTTGAGTTCCTAAGTTCTTAAGTTCATAAGTTATTAAGTTAAATACAGTCGCGAGGTTTGAATAACTGAATAACTGATTACTTATTACTGGCTTTCTCCTCTTTTTTTACCTGGGTTAGTGGATTAGCCCTGGGCTTCGCCGTATTGTTTGTATGATTCAGCACATGAGTGATTTTGTCCGGAGCAGGCGCCACATGATTCCTGCCCATTTTAAAGGCTACATATAACAAACTCAGGGTTACGATAAACTGTATTACCGTAAGCGAGTTAGAAACCACATGCACGGCCGGACTGATAGCCTTTTTCATCTGTGACTCATTCATGGCCGAGAGAGGCGGATAGACAGTAACATCGCCGAAATAGATCATTTCTGAAATGATGACCTGCTTGTTGATGGTAGCTATCAGCAGTATGAGGATGGAACCTGCAATGAGCATGATAACATTCGATGCTTTCCGGCTGAATTGGTACCTGATCTCTTTTACCAGGAAAATAAAAAAGGCGAAGAAGATAAATAACGGTAATACAATTTTCCAGGAGGAGATGGTAAAATACGTTTCGTGCAGGCGAATGTCGAAATGGTTGCTCAGGAAGGTCCAGCCAAAAACGAAGATGGTTACCAGAACGGTTACATTCAGGATAAGACCCAACCAAATGAGTTCAATGAGTAACGGCTTAAATTTTTGCATAGGTAATCAGGCTTAGACTAAATATACAAAAATCGTGCGATTATTACCCAAACAGATCGCTGCTCAGGTAGCGGTCGCCCCGGTCGCAAACGATAAACACAATTACGCCTGATTTGATCTCTTTAGCCAGCCGGAAAGCTGCTGAAGCTGCGCCGCCACTGCTCATGCCGGCAAAAACGCCTTCTACTTTGGCCAGCTGCCGGGCTGTAAGGGTCGCTTCCTCCTGCGATACATCGATGATGCGGTCGACCCGGCTGGGATCGAAGATCCTGGGCAGGTATTCCTTCGGCCACCGGCGGATACCGGGAATTGAAGATTCTTCGGTTGGCTGGCAACCTACGATCTGGATACCTGGATCTTTTTCCTTAAAGAACATAGAGCAGCCCATGATGGTGCCGGTAGTGCCCATGGAGCTCACAAAGTGGGTGATCGTCTGATTGGTGTCGCGCCAGATCTCGGGACCTGTTGTTTTATAATGGGCTTTGTAATTATCGGGATTGGAAAACTGGTTCAGGATGATGAATTCACCGGTAGCTGCTTTTTCTTCTGCATAATCACGGCATTTCTCAATGCTTTCGAGCAAGGTCACCTTAGCGCCATAGGCTTCCATCGTCAGGGTTCTTTCACGCGTTGAAGTAGAAGGCATCACCAGTTCAATATCCAGATTGAACAGGCGTGCTACCATTGCCAGCGCTATGCCGGTGTTGCCACTGGTGGCCTCAATCAATTTTGAACCCGGTTTTATTTCACCCCGCTCCAGTGCAGACCTGATCATGTTCAGTGCGGGCCGGTCCTTAACGCTGCCGCCCGGATTGTTTCCTTCCAGCTTTGCGTATATGGTCACATTCGGATTGGGATTGAGCTGTTTGATCTCTACCATTGGGGTGTTGCCTACCAGGTCTATAATGCTTGCCATTGTAATAATTTAAACAGAAGATTGAAATTACCACTTTTATATTTCTGATTGGTGCGGATGGTATAATTTATTCTACCACTACGATAGATTATCATGTTCCGCTAATTTCATTCTAATGTAAAGGTGCCGTACCTATACATGTTCTTAACAAGGTGTAATGCGCCCTGAACATTATATATTTGAATTACTGCCTATACAATTCTGGAAACATTTTGGTTCAATAAGCCGATCATAATTTTTTTCATTTTTAATGCAGTGGTTTAAAAGAGTTTTTACAATGTCTTTACCTCCGCTTAACCATTGTGGTCTGCACATATAAGCAATAACTGCTACTTTTGCAATCGATTTTCGCTTTTGTTGACCATCAAATCGTTACAGAATGGCTGCTGATCCCGGTACGGATAATCCATCAAGTCCTTTCGCATCAATTCGGATAAAAGAATTTCGCCTGTTTATTATTCAACGGTTCTTTTTCATTATGGCCATGCGTATGATTGCCACCGTAATAGGCTGGAAAATGTACGAGATCACTAAAAGTCCGCTCGCCATTGCATTTGTAGGTTTATCAGAAGCCATTCCTGCTATTTCGCTGGCTTTGTATTCGGGGCATGTAGTTGACAAAAGCGACAAACGCACCCTGCTTTTCAAAATGCTTGTGTTGTATTTCCTCTGCTGCAGTGCGTTCCTGTTTATCACATTCCAGCAAACTGAATTGAGCCTGGGTAAGAGATTCGTTCAGTTTGCCATTTATGCGGTTATGTTCTGCACAGGGGTGCTACGATCTTTTTCGGGCCCGGCCACCAGCTCTATATTAGCGCAACTGGTGCCCAAAATTGTTTTACCCAATGCGGTCACCTGGAGCTCAAGCACCTGGTTAACAGCATCTGTGATCGGCCATGCTTCTGCCGGTTTCCTGGTTGCCTATACGGGTTATACCGGCACTTTTATATTGATCATGGGCTATGTGGCCATTGCTGGTTTGGCGCTGTTCCAGATAGAACGAAAACCCATTGTACATTCGAATAAGGGCCAGGCTACCTGGGAAAGTGTGAAGGAAGGGCTGCGGTATGTTTTCGGCACAAAAGAACTATTAGGCGCTTTATCGCTCGATATGCTGGCTGTATTGTTTGGCGGCACTACTGCAATGATCCCATTCTTTGCCGGGGAAATCTTACACGTAGGCGCCATTGGCTTTGGCTGGCTGAATGCAGCGGCTGATATCGGTTCCATGATCGTTATACTAACGCTTACCTTCTATCCGCTGCGGCGAAAGCAGGGCACGTTGTTATTGTTTGTAGTGGCTGGTTTTGGATTAAGCATCATTACTTTTGGGATCTCCACCGTTTACTGGCTTTCCTTCGTGGCATTAATGTTAAGCGGTGCGCTCGATGGCATCAGTGTGGTCATACGGGGAACCATTCTGCAACTGAAAACACCCGATGAAATGCGGGGCCGTGTGTCTGCTGTAAATTCCATGTTCATCAACTCATCAAACGAGATCGGTGCATTTGAAAGCGGTGTGGCCGCACATTTCATGGGTAAGGTGCCTTCTGTCGTTTTTGGCGGTGCCATGACCTTGCTGGTGGTAGTTATTATGTGGTTTAAAGCCCCAACACTTAGAAAATTTGAATACTAACAAAGTTTTTAGTCTATAGTTTGTGGTTTGTGGTTTGTAGTTGTTCAATTATTCGGTCTCGCGATTTGTTTTAAACTCAAAAACCTATAAACTAAATAACTTATGAACTGAATAACTTACGAACAGAATAACTTAAGAACTGAATAACTTATGATTCAGGTAACGTAAAATAATGCTGCCCCTGTTCATACTCCTGGTCAAGCGCATCGATGATGACCTGTAAATGTTTTGGATTACTGAGGAAATCGGCATTGCCGGCATCGATGAACAGCGTTTTAATATTGTGTTGCCTGATATAGTGCGTATAGGTTTGTTGAATGTTCAGCAGGTAATCATCAGGGATATTTTGTTCATAAGAGCGGTTGCGCTTTTTAATGTTCTGCTGCAGGCGGCTTACCGGTGCATGCAGGTAAATCAGCAGGTCGGGCTGAACCAGTTGCTGGTGAATGATCTCAAACAGTTTTTGATATAACCTGAATTCTTCTTCGGGCAGGTTGATCTTGGCAAACAGAAGACATTTGGTGAACAGGTAATCGGTTATGGTAACACGCTGGAAAAGATCCTTGGTGTGGATGAGTTCCTTCAATTGCTTATAACGTTCAGCCATAAAGAACAGTTCCACCGGGAACGCATATTGCTGCGGGTTTTCATAGAACTTCGACAGAAAAGGATTGTCGGCAAATTCTTCCAGTATTAAACGGGCATTAAAATGTTTGGCCAGCAGATGCGCCAGCGTCGTTTTACCGGCACCGATGTTCCCTTCTATTGTAATAAAATGATACTTCATATTTGGTGAATGGTCAATAGTCAATGGTCAATGGTGAATGGTCAATAGTCAATGGTCAATGTACCGGCTGAATAACTTAAAACTTTGAACTTAAAACTTTGAACTTTGAACTTTCTTCACTTCCAGTTCATCTTTACATTCCAGCAGCAATTCAGCAACGGTCTTATGAAGAACCGGATGTACAAATGAGGGCGCTATTTCATTGAGAGGCTCCAGCACAAAACGGCGGTTCTGCAATTCGGGGTGTGGAACGGTGAGGTTTGGTTCATCAATGATGTCATCGTTGTAAAATATTATGTCGATATCTATCAGGCGGGGCCCGAATCTTTCCAGCCGGCGCCGGCCCATTTTTTCTTCAACTGATAAGATGGTGGTGATAAGTTCCCGGGCGCTTAACGAAGTGGTTAATAAGAGCGCCTGGTTCATAAAAGCGGCCTGATCCGTTTTCCCCCAGGCAGCAGTTTCGTACACGGCCGATTGTTGGATGACGGGTCCACAGGCAGCCGATAACAGGCTTACAGCCTGGTGCAGGTTTTGCAACCGGTTGCCCATATTGCCGCCTATCAGTAAAAAGACTTTATTCATATATTGCATTCCCTCGAAGGGTCAAATATCTTTGAATTTCGTTTAAAATAAATTTGTTAATGAAGAGCTTTTTTAAAATATTCCTGGCATCTCTCCTGGCCTTTTTCGTGGTATGCGTAATTATCTTTTTCATTTTTATCGGTTTTGTGACCAATATAGCATCGAAGGAAAAGGTAAGAACGGGCGCCAAAGCGGTACTGGAGATAGACCTGGCCCGAACTTACCCGGAAATTGGTGTAGAGAATCCGCTGGCGCGTTTTTCCGGTAAGGAAGACGGTGATATGCCCTCGTTATACGATGTAATACGCCTGATAAAACATGCAAAGTCCGATTCGGCGGTAAAAGGTATTTACCTCAAATGCAGCAACAATGCGAATGGCATGGGCGCCAGCCAGGAGATCCGCAATGCTTTGTATGACTTTAAGTCTTCCGGCAAATTCATCTATGCTTATGGCGATGTAATTACCCAGGCTGGTTACTCGGTGGGCAATGTGGCCAACAGAATATATTGTAATCCCGAGGGTGGGGTCGACTGGCGGGGATATGCCATCGAGCTGGCCTATGTAAAAGGACTGCTGCAAAAACTGGAAATAGAACCACAGATCTTTTACGCCGGCAAGTTCAAAAGCGCAACAGAACCTTTTCGCGAAACATCTATGACGGAAGCTAACCGCCTGCAGTTATCGGTTATGCTGGGCGATATGTATGGCCGCTTTTTACAACAAACTGCCGAAGCGCGTAAGCTGGATACCGCCACCTTACATCAGTATGCAAATGAGTACCGCATCCAGTTTGCAGCAGACGCCGTGAAATACGGACTCATTGACGGATTGAAATACGATGATGAGGTAAAAACTGAAATAGCCGCCAAATTAGGTGGGGTAAAGCTCGACAAGCTCAATTTTGTGAACGTACAGAAATATGCCAAAGCAGTAGATTATAAACCCGATGGTACAGACAAGATCGCGGTTATTTATGCGCAGGGTGATATCGTTGATGGCAAGGGCGACCGTGACCGCATAGGCAGTATAACCTACCGCGACCTGGTGCGCAAAGCCCGCCTTGACGACAGGACCAAAGCCATCGTGCTTCGCATTAATTCCGGTGGTGGCAGCGCCCTGGCCAGTGAGAATATCTGGCGCGAACTTACTTTAGCCCGTAAAGTAAAACCTGTAGTGGTAAGCTTTGGCGATGTAGCCGCTTCCGGCGCCTATTATTTATCGTGCAACGCCGACAGCATTTTTGCGCAAACAAATACCATTACCGGATCGATCGGGGTGTTCACCCTGTTGCCGAACATGCAGAAATTCTTTAACGATAAACTGGGCATCACTTTCGATGGCGTTAAAACGGCGCCCCAGGCCGACATGTTAACGGCCACCAAGCCATTGACGCCCGCCCAGCGAACCTACCTGCAAAATAGTGTCGACTCTATTTATTTTACCTTTAAGAAAAGAGTGGCCGAAGGCCGTAAAAAAGATCTCGGTTATGTAGACAGCATCGGGCAGGGCAGGGTATGGAGCGGTTCGCGCGCCCTGCAACTGGGCCTGGTTGACCGCCTGGGCGGTTTGGACGATGCCATTGCCTGTGCAGCCCGGATGGCAAAAACAACTGATTACCGGCTGCGCGAATATCCTGAGCCACACAATGTGCTGGAATTGATCTTCGGAGGCTACAATGAAGAAGCTACCCAATCGGCCCTGCAGAAAGAACTGGGGGAAGAGGGTATAAAAACTTTCCAGACCCTTAAACGGGTAAAAGCGATGGTTGGGATTACGCAGGCCCGCCTTCCATTCGAGTTTAGTATAGAATAGGCCCCGGCCCCCTGAAGGGGGAGCTGTTATGAGTTTCCAGTTGCCCCGAGGCGGTTTCAGGGCGTTGACTTATGCCTTGTGCCTTCAGCCTTGCACCTTCAGCCTTGAGCCTTCAGCCTTGCGCCTTGTGCCTTGTGCCTTCAGCCTTTAGCCTTCAGCCTTGCACCTTGCGCCTTCAGCCTTTAGCCTTCAGCCTTTAGCCTTTAGCCTTTAGCCTTGCGCCTTCAGCTTTTATCGATAGCTTTGCCGCCTAATTTTTGAGCAATCTATGTCTGGTCAGTATAACCAATGGACCGCCATGTGGGCGATATGCAAAGCTACCATGCGCGCCATTTTTAAAAGTCCCCAGGCCATTTTCTTCAGCCTTTTCTTTCCCATCGTGCTGATAATGGTATTTGGCGCCCTGGCCGGGGGCGGGGGAAAAGCCTATGATATTGCCTTTGACGCCAAAAGCGATACCCTGAGCCCACTTTATTACTGGATAAAGAGTAATGCCCTTTTCGATATAAACGAGGGCAGCGAGGAAGAACTGCTCGACCGCCTGAAAAAAGGACGCATTACCGCCATGATCGATGTGCATAAACTGTCTGATCATAGTTTACCTCAATACGAGATCCGGTTGAAAACCACCTCAGCCGGTCAGCGCGAGCTGCCGGCGGTGCGTGAAGTGCTGGAAAGCATCATTGCCCGCGTAACAGCTAATGGAAATGAATACCAGGTAGCCACCATAGCCGTGGAAGAGATCCCTGGCCGGCAGTACCGGATGATCGACTTTTATTTACCGGGCATGCTGGGTTTCTCCCTCATTGGTTCGGCGGTGTTTGGGGTAGCTTTTGTTTTCTTTACCCTGCGCGAAACGCTGGTACTGAAACGCATGTTTGCCACCCCGGTAAAAAAAACCTTTATTGTGTTGGGCGAAAGCCTTGCGCGGGTGCTGTTCCAGCTCACTACTTCCATTGTATTGATATTATTCGGCACCTTCTTTTATCATTTTACACTGGCACATGGCTTTATCACCTTCCTCGAACTGCTGGTGCTGAGCTTTCTGGGCATTACCGTGTTTATGGGATTTGGTTTTATTATTAGTAGTCTGGCCAAAAACCAGCATGTGATACCCATCTATGCCAACCTGTTCATGTTCCCGCAGTATTTTTTATCCGGAACCTTTTTCCCCAAGGGTTTACTGCCCGACAGCCTGCAGGCAGTCATCAATTATCTGCCGCTGACTGCGCTGAACGATGCGATGCGCAAAGTGTCGTTTGAAGGCATGCATTTGCTGGGGGTAGGGAAGGAGATCACTATTCTTATTGTGTGGTGTTTGCTGGCCTATAGTGTGTTGATCAGGATATTCAGATGGGAGTGAAAGCTCGATTTCTGATTTCTTGATTGCGGGATTTCTTCATAGGCAGTCCTCGCGACAGATCTCTAAATCACTAAATTCCGAAATGCTGAAATTTCAAAACCTGCCTGCCGGCAGCGGAAGTCGGAAGTAACACAACACGAAAGCCAAGATCGGAAGACAGAAGACAGACACACAACGGACGTACACAGGGCCGAAGGTCCCGAAATCTCAAAATCCCGAAATCTCAAAATCCCGAAATCTCAAAATCCCTAAATCAAATCAGGAATCCCAAAATAAGGGAATTTCAAATCAGGAAATCTCGAAATCTCAAAATCAGAAATCATTTAGTATGCGTTTTATAAAACTGGCCATTATCAGTGCGATCGTGTTATTTGTGATCACTTATCTTTTTTCGCTGATCATTCCATCGCAGGTGCGGGTTTCCCGGGCTATTAATATTTCAGCGCCTAAAGACAGTTTGCGCGCCGCTGTTTCCGATCTGCAGCAATGGAAATCCTGGAATGAGCTGGTGAATAGCCAGGATCTTACCAATAAGCAATATACCGATCAGGCCTTTTCGAGTGATCAGCTCACCGTGACGAAAAAGTCGCTGGTGGGCGATAGCCTGCTTACCGACTGGCAGCAAAAAAATGCGCGCATGCTTTCCAGTGGGTTTGTGTGGCTGGGTGAGGACGGCCAGCTGGTACTACAATGGTATTTTGATATAAAATTGCGCTGGTACCCATGGGAAAAATTTGGTAGCATAGTTTTTGATAAGCAATTGGGGCCGTCTATGGAGAAATCGCTCGGTAACCTGAAAAAGTTGCTGGAGAACAATCCATAAAGGCTTATTTTTCATTTATCAGATCAGGTTGTGTACACCGGGCAAGATAATTTGTTCAGTGACCATCCTGGGACTAATAAATCTCTGACTTTTAAAAAACAATAAAAAAACATTTCAGATGAAAAAATTATTGCTTTTGTCTGCCATAACATGGGTTGCGTTGGGTGTACAGGCTCAGGACGACAAATCAAAAAGGCCCAGTCCGCCAGCCAAGGTAACAGAAACAATTAACAGCGGTGCTGTTATTACCATCGATTATAGCCAGCCTGCCGTGAAAGGCCGGGAAATCGGGAAGGACATTGCTCCTTATGGCAAAGTATGGAGAACCGGCGCCAATGAAGCTACAACCTTTGAAGTAAGCAAGGACGTAAAGGTAGAAGGCAAATCCCTGCCGGCTGGTAAATATGGTTTGTTCACGATACCCAATAAGGATGAGTGGGTAGTCATCTTCAATAAAACGCCGAACCAATGGGGCGCATACAAATATGTGGAGGCAGATGATGTCGTACGCGTAAATGTAAAGCCAACCAAAGCCTCGCAATTTACTGAACGTATGACATTCACCGTTGATAAAGATGGTAAGGTAGCGTTGTTATGGGGAAATGAGCAAGTAGCTTTCAACGTACAATAGGTTTCACGTATATAAGAGTAAAGTAAGGAAAAGCTGTCCTGAGCGTTAGCGGGGGATGGCTTTTTTTTTATCCCAACCCCCTGAAGGGCGAGTAAGCGTTGCAAGTTTCTAAAAGTTTCAGCGCCTTGCATTTCGTATTTCCCTGCAACCTGCATCCTGCAACCTGAAACAGGTTTATAATGGCTTAACCCAGAATCACAAACTGCCTTCTGCCAATTGCTAACTGCCCCTGCCTACTGGCCATTTTCTGCATGCTTTAGCCGGAACAGGTGGTATTACTAATTAGTTTAATCCTAAACCTGCAAGAAGCCGCAGTGCTGTGCTTTTTGTTTTGGTAATTTGCGTTTTTATGCTGAATTTGGTGTTAACTAACTGTTGTGCCATGCTTTACACCTTCAGCCAGGCAATCCAAATGCTGGGATTTTACCACCGGTCAGGAAAATATGATCATCCTGTAAACACTACCGGGCATACCTACACATTAATTAATTCAACTGTCACCACAAATTATTTGATGCCTGCAACGAGGCACTAGCATCCGTTGGTTTCCGCTACCCAACTGTAACTACTATCCGAAAAGATTATATAAACCTGTCCTTAGTCCAAATTCATGGTATTTAATTATTAATTCGAAAAAAAGGATTATGACCCATTTTTCATCAATGATTAGCCGGCCAGTAAAAGCAGTTGGCTTATTACTGTTCTGCCAGTTGATAGTGAGCCTGACCATTGCCCAGGTTCGAATCAGTGGCAAGATCTCCGGAGCGGCCAACCAGCCGCTAACCGGTATTTCAGTAACGATCAGGAATACCAATTATGGAACCGCTACTGACCCATCGGGTAATTACACCTTATCGGCTCCATTGAAGCCCGGCAACTATACGCTTGAGTTCTCCGGCGTTGGTTTTAAGACCACCACGCAGCAGGTGCAGGTAGGCAGTGCCGAGAGTTATACGGTAAGTCTTACGCTGGTAGAGGATGCATTGGGGTTGGATGAAGTGGTGGTAACCGGTACTTCAGAAGGAACTACCCGTAAACAGGTGGGAAGTTATATCAGCACCGTTAAAGGCGATGCACTTACCAAAGGCGCTACGGGCAATGTGCTGGCCGCACTGCAGGGTAAAACAGCAGGCGCCCAGATCGTTCAGAACTCAGGTGATCCTGCCGGTGGTATGTCGGTTCGATTGCGGGGTATCAGTTCCATCAATAGTGGATCAGATCCGTTATATATAGTTGATGGTGTAATAGTGAATAACGCTACCACGCGGGTTACCAATACCCAGAGTGGTTATGATGGCACCAACTTTATTGGCAGCGTCGGCCAAAACCGGATGGTGGATATCAACCCGGCCGATATCGAGCGCATTGAAGTATTGAACGGGGCAGCGGCGTCGGCTATTTATGGTTCAAGGGCTAATAACGGGGTTATCCAGATCTTTACAAAACGCGGCAGCACTGGTGCGCCGGTGGTTAGTTTTTCAACCGGTGTTATGATGAGCGAACTGCGCAAAAAGCTCGAAGTGAACCAGGCGCCAGTTAAATTCGGCGGTCCGGCCGACGGCACGGGTGCATTGACCCAGGATCTTATTACGGCGGTAGGAACCCCTTCCGCCCTGCCTACCACTACCAGTCCGGTTACGCGCTACGATTACCAGGATTATATTTTCCGCACGGGCCTGGGTACCGACAACAACGTATCGGTGAGCGGTGGCAGGGATAAAACCAAGTATTTTGCATCGGCCTCTTATTTCTTTAACGAGGGCATTATAAAGAATACCGATTTCAGACGATTCAGTTTCAGGGTGAACCTCGACCAGGAGCTGGCCAGTTGGGCGAGCATGGGCGTTGGCCTCAACTACATCAACAGTGCTGCCGATGAAAAGCCCGATGGTAATTCGTTCTTTTCACCTATGAACTCTGTGACCATCATTGGTAATTTCCATAACATCTGGGAGCGCGATGCGTTGGGTAATTTAAAGGCAGTGGGCGAACGCGGCCGCGTGAACCCTGTATCGGTTATAGAGGACTTCAAACAACGGCAGGAAACCAACCGCCTGATCGCCAACGCCAAATTGAAGTTAAAACCGGCGAAAGGACTCACATTCGATTACACAATAGGCGTAGATAACTATGGGCAGCGGGGTAATACATTTATGCCGCCTTTTACTTATAATGTCAACACTGCTTTTTGGGGCGGTGGCGCCAACCTCGATCCTGCATTGAATGGTTATGCCAGTACCGGGGCGAATAATTTCTTCCAGATCAACCATGAAATAAATGGTACTTACCAGGCCAATATCAGTGAAGATTGGGCGTCAACCACCCAGGTAGGTTATGCGGTACAGTACGAGAAATCGCACCTGAGCATCTTGCAGGGCAGGGGCATGACGCCCTTCATTGAATCGGTGACCAGTGCCAGCACGGCGCTACAGGGTACCGACAGCCGTAGCGAGTTATCAGTTTCAGGCGCCTATCTGCAGCAAAACTTTAAATTCAAGAACCAGTTGTTTATTACCGGAGCTATCCGGGCTGATGGTTCTTCGGTATTTGGTGAAGAAGAGCGTAACCAGATCTATGTTAAAGCCAGTGGCAGCTACCTGTTATCGGAAACCAATTGGTGGGCCGGTTTGGCAATATCCAAATGGTGGAATGTGGCCAAGCTGCGCGTAGCCTATGGCGAATCAGGGAACATGACAGGTATTGGCGCGTATGATCGTTTCAATTCCTACAGAAGCAGTACATTTTTAGGAAGATCTGCTTTGTATTCCATTTCGAGGTTGTCGAATGTGAATGTGGGACCGGAGAAGCAACGGGAACTGGAAATAGGTACTGACCTGTCTTTTTTGACCAACCGCCTGAACCTGCAGTTTAATTATTATAATAAAGAAGTAGAGGCTTTGCTGTTAGAGCGCAATATTGCGCCTACCAATGGCTATTCGAGCCTGCTGGATAATTATGGCACATTGGAAAACAAAGGGTTTGAGTTTGTATTAACCGGTACTCCGGTTCGCAATAAAGACTGGAACTGGGACATTACAGCTATCTTCAACCGTAACCGGAACAAGGCAGTAGGTATTGGCCAGGCGGCCGCCTTCAGCACCAATGCTGGCGCTCCGATCTATTTAATAGAAGATGCGCCTGTAGGCGTTTTCTATGGCACCTTCTTCGCGAAGGATGGCAGTGGCAACGAAGTAAAAAATGCATCCGGCTTTCCGCTCACAGAAAGAGGAACGCAGAATGGTTTTACTTCTTACACGGCTCAACGCGATAACAACGGGTTACCATCAGGCGCTGTGTTGCGGAAAATAATCGGCGACCCCAATCCTGACTGGACCGGCTCACTGGTGAATGAAGTAAGCTTTAAAAAATTCGGTTTACGCGTGCAGTTCGATGCGGTACAGGGGTTTGATGTATGGAATGCCGATTTCAGGACCAGGCAGGGCGTTGGTAATGGAAAAGTAGCAGAACAGGAACACCTGGGCGAGTTGCCCCGCGGCTATGTGAATAGTGTATACCAGATAGAAGAATGGCGGGTTGATGACGGATCATTCGTCAAGCTGCGGGAAATAAACCTGAGCTATCGTTTCGGTAAAACCAGGCTCTTTAATGATCTTACGGTAAGTGTAAGCGGCCGTAACCTCGTTTCCTGGGATGATTATAAAGGATATGATCCGGAAACAAATGCCGGCGGACAAAGCACTCTGTTAAGAGCCGTTGATTTCGGTACCGTGCCTATTCCGCGCACGTTCAGTTTTAATATAGCCGCTAAATTCTAACACGCAAATTTGATTTTATGAAGCTAAATACGATAAGATATACAACGGGTATTGCCCTGGCAGCAGTGTTCTTGACTACCGTGGGCTGTAAAAAAGAATTTACCGACCCCAATAATGCAGCTGTTGACAGAATCACTTCAGCTACCGGTTTAACGGGTGTTGCCATAGGGGTGCAGCGAGCGTACTCGGCCGGCCGCGCCAGTTCTGTATACAACCTGATAACCACCGATGGTTTTCTTACCAGGCAGTTGAACATCATCAACCAGGGTAATACCGCCGAATATCAGTTCTTTTTGGGCGGCGACCGGGTAGATCCTACCAATACCATGGTGCTGTCGTTCTGGACCAACAGCAACAAAGTAATATATGATGCCAATATCGTGTTGACATATGCACCGGAACTGGGCGATAAGAATTATGCCAGCGGGTTAATTGCCTATGCCAGCATCTTTAAAGCGCTGGCGATCGCCAATATGTCGATGTTCTGGGAACAGGTGCCTGATACCACCGGCATTGGCCTGCAGGTAAATTTTATTCCCAATACAGAAGGATTCAACAGAGCATTGGGCGTGGTAAATAATGCGCTGGCTACCGTGAGCGCCAACCCGATCAGTGCATCATTCCTGTCGAATATTCCTGCCGGCATCGATATCGTGAATACGCTGCAGGCATTAAAAGCGCGTTACAGTTTGTATACCGGCAACTACGCGCAGGCGTTAGCGGCAGCCAACGCAGTTGATCTCACCAAGAAATCGACCTTAAATTTTGATCTGGTTACGCTGAACCCGATCTTTGAAACGGCTACTTCCACCAACAATGTGTACCAGCCGATCGATTCTACAATGGGTTTACCACAGTCGTTGGAGCCGAATCTGGCCGACAAACGCGTGCCGTTTTATATAGGTATTGCCGCTTCATCGCCCCGTTACCGCATCAATGGGTTTGGCGCTACCTCCACTATTGCCATTCCCATTTATTTACCGGGTGAAATGATCCTCACGAAAGCAGAAGCACATGCCCGGCTGTCGAACCTGCCCGATGCGGTGGTTGAGTTAAATAAGGTGCTCACCAAGCAACCGGCAAACGATCCGTTTGGCGTAGGAGCCGGCCTGTCGCCTTATGCTGGCGCCATTACACAGACGGCGCTGCTGGAAGAGATCTACCGGCAACGCGCAATAGAATTATATATGTCGGGTTTGCGGCTGGTAGACAACCGCCGGTTCAACCGGCCGGTTACCGAACGTAAGCGCAGCTTTTTGCCTTATCCGTTCCAGGAGCATGATAATAATCCAAATACGCCTACCGATCCGGTTTTTTAAAATTTGTAATTCATACAGTTTCGTTTAAGAAGTGACCCTGCCGTATTTACGGCAGGGTTTTCTTTTGGTGTTGATGGATATCAATTAATGGAATTCTAAGGAATTATTGTTGAATACATGTATATATTTGAGGATGTCGAGGTAAAAATAACAGTGTAATTTGAGCTGACGGAGTATGATTCTGTAGTTTTGTTACCCTATGACAATTTCCACTATAGGGATGATCGCTGCCCTGCTTACAACAGCGGCTTATATTCCGCAGGCGTATAAGACCATCAAAACAAGATCGACCAAAGATCTTTCAATTGTTACTTTTTCCATGCTTTTTGTTGGAACTATACTCTGGTTCGTTTATGGGTTGTATATTCACGATACGCCATTAATGCTGGCCAACGGCATCACGGCTACTTTATCGGGTATCATATTTTTTATGAAGATCAGTTCCGCCAAAAAACGCCGGAGATAAAATTATTATATGAATGTAAGAGAAGCCCTTTTGACCGATATACCGCAAATGAACGAGGTGCGACTGGCCGTAAAAGAAAATGCTTTAACCGGTTCCGGTGAGGTAACGCAACAGGATTATGCTGATCATTTATCAGCGGGGGGAAAAGGCTGGGTGTGTGAAATGGATAACCGGGTGGTAGGTTTTGCCATCGGCGATCTTAACAGGCACAATTTGTGGGCCCTGTTTGTGCTGCCAGAATATGAGGAACAGGGAGTGGGCCGTGAACTGTTGATCACGTTGCTCGACTGGTATTACAGTCAAACCCGCGAAACGATCTGGCTTAGCACCGCCCCCGATACCCGGGCCGCTGAATTTTACCGGAGCTTTGGCTTTGCTGAAACCGGGAAAATGCCCAATGGCGAGATCAGGTTCGAATTATCGGCAGATGATTGGGGAGCTTAGCTTCCCAAAATATTCACTATCACTTCATACACTTTTTCCAGTTCCTGCTGCGTAATGCAGTACGGTGGCATAACATACACGGTATTGCCTAAAGGACGCAAATACACCCCCTGTTCAAGCGATTTGCGGGTAATCTCGAGTCCAATCGTATTTAAATAACCATCAGCACCGGCAACCATTTCAAAGGCCATAATAGTACCCAGCGAACGCACGTTTTTAATTCGATCAGCGAACCGCGCATCGGTACTTAATTGTTGAACGAACTGATTATGCTGCCGGGTGATCCTTTCCCTGTTTGCCTGGCAGTCGGCTTGCAGTAACAGGTCCATACTCGCCAGGGCGGCGGCGCAGGCGAGGGGATTGGCGGTAAATGAATGCCCATGGAAAAACGTCTTGCGCCGGTCATCGTCCACATACGCATTATGGATCTTAGCGGTGCAGGCTGTAACACCTAAGGCCATGGTGCCGCCGGTCAATCCTTTTGACAGACAAATTATGTCCGGCCTTTCTTCCACATACTGGCTGGCGAAGAGCCGGCCGGTTCTGCCAAAACCCGTCATCACCTCATCGGCTATACAAAGTACATCATGCGCATGGCATTGTTTCAGTAACTCGTTCAACGCCGTTGCTTCATACATATTCATACCGCCAGCGCCCTGTAACAACGGTTCATAAATAATACAGGCTATTTCATCCCAGGGGCCAGGGTAAGCCGGCCTGCCCCCGACGGGTGGATCAATAAAAATGACCTCGAATAGTTTGTCATGAAAAGCCATATTGAATACCCCACGTTCACTGAGGCTCATGGTGCCAAACGTATCGCCATGATAGCTGTGATTCAGCGCCAGGATCTTGTTACGTTTGGTATTACCCTGGTTCCACCAGTATTGCAGGGCCATCTTAATGCCCACTTCCACCGCGGTAGAACCATTATCAGAATAGAAGATCTTAGCAAAGTCGCCGGGCAGTATTTCCAGCAGCCGTTCGGCCAGGCGAACCGCCGGTTCGTGGGTGAAGCCGGCAAATATTACCTGTTCCAGGGTTTTTGCCTGTTCATAGATTTTTTCGGCAATATAGCTATTGGCGTGCCCGTGAATGGTGACCCACCAGCTGCTGATGGCGTCGATGTAGGCTTTTCCATGGGCGTCTATAATATAAACACCTTCTCCTTTTACAATAGGGATGGTCGCGGGCATCGACTTCTGCGGCGTATACGGATGCCACACTACTTTTTGATCTCTTTCGCTAAGTGTTGCCATAATTTTAAAGGGAGCAAAGGTAGTTCTCTGTTTCTAGTCGGTTCAAATTTAAATTTCAAATTTTCAATTCCATGAGGCGGTTGCTTGTTACAGGTTACAAGTTACCAGGGTTTCAATCACAGTATGCTGAATAACAGTTTTAGTGGCATAAATCCAAGGCCCTGAAACCTGGAAACTGAAACCTGTAACGGCTATTCATATGATTGATTTATAATATATTCCAATCAACCATAATTGATTTACTTTGTTTGTGCAACGGAATGGCATCGGTTATTGTCAACCACATAACAAGAAATGGATTATAACAGGCTGGTAAAAGATTGTTTGAAGGGGCTGCCGGAGGCCCAACGACAGCTCTACGAGCATTTTGCTGAGAGTATGTTGGGTGTGTGCTATCGCTATACCAAGTCTGTTGCCGATGCAGAGGACGTTTTGCAGGAAGGGTTTATTAAAATATTCCGCAACCTGCACCAGTTCAAATTTGAGGGAGAGCTGGGCGGCTGGGTCCGCCGGATCATGGTGAATACGGCTTTAAATTATCTCAAAAAGAACAGCCGCTATCAAACCGATCTATCCTTTCCTGAAACCAGCCTGCACCCGGTGTCAGATGACAACCCCGAAGTGGCACTGCAGGCAAAGGACCTGGCCGAGTTGATCCGCCAGTTACCGGCCGGTTATCAAACTGTATTCAACCTGCATGCAGTTGAAGGTTTTTCTCATGTTGAAATAGGCAAAATGCTTGGAATTAACGAGGGAACTTCCCGGTCACAATATGCCCGTGCACGCGCATTATTGATCACCTGGTTAAAAAAAACGACCGTAGAAACAAAAAAGGAAACGTATGTCCGACCACGAATTTGAGAAACAGGTACATCAGAAGATGCAGGAGCTTAAGCTTCGGCCTTCTGATTCCGTATGGATGGAGGTGGAAAAAAATATCCGTCACGGCAAACGCCGCCGCCGCTTTGCGTGGCTGTGGGTAGCCGCCCTTTTTGTAGGTGTAACCACCAGCGGTTACATCCTTTATCGGTATGCCTGGCAAAATGATGCTACAACAAATGTGGCCGAGGCTGCTTCAAAACAATCTTCCACCCAAAAAACTACCGGATCGACCAATTCTACTCTTAATACGCCGAATAAAAATAATACTGCTTCACAACCGGCCGGTGAGAACAATCAACCCACCGGTGACAATACACCAAACGCTGCCACACCACAGACCGGTGCTGCCGAACCGGCCACCGGGGCACCGGTAACGTCAGCAGGAACAGCCTATGAAACCGGCAATCCGAATGAAATACCGCCGGCTCCTGCAGCTATTGAAAATAACCCGGCAAATAATTCCATCACCAATAAGAACAGCAGGCCCGCTGGAAGCCAGCTGGCGGCTGTAACCACCGATAAACCGCGGTACAGAAAGAAGAAAGGAACGCGTGAAGCCATTGTGCGGCAAAAACCGGTTCAACAGGAATTGATGACATTCAATGATGCCGTACAAACAACGGAAGCTGATGAACATGTTCTTAATGGTAGAATGCCTGCCCTGGTAGTAGGTCCAGATAATGCAATTGCTACCCAGAAAGCGGCACCGGCGCCTTTCAACAGCCAGTTCCCTTTATTGATGCCTGATTCGTCCGGCATCAGCACTGCCCATGCAGCGGCAATTCCCCGCCGGAAAGCATCTTTATGGCATTGGGGTGTAGTTGCCGACGCCGGTTATTCGCGCATTGCTGAAAGTAAACTGTTCCAGTTACGTGGTTTATTGGGACAGGAAAAATACCTGGCCGAAGATCTGTCGGCCCGCAGTTCGGCTAATGTGGCCCCAAGCGGCAGCGGCAATCAACAGCTCAATTTTACTTCCAATACGTTCCCGGTGAGAAGTGCATCGGCCATACAACCTGATTTTTCATTTTCAGCCGGTTTGTTTGTGCAACGTACCTTATCACCGCGGCTTAAGATATCAATCGGACTGGAATATGCCTATATGAGCGTAAATACGCAGGTAGGTAAATGGTTCGACTCTGCCATCGACGTTAATATCGGTTCGAACAATCTGAAAGTGGTTGACCATTTTTATGGCACCCCGGGTTATATAGATACGGCAAGGGGCGGTATGTATGCGAATTTCCAGACCGTTGACCAGAATAAAGTGTATTACAGTCAGAAGCAACGGTACCGCTTTCATTACATAGAAATTCCTTTACTGCTGAACTGGCAAATAAATAAAGGAAGAAAGCTACCGCCTGTTGCCTTTGAAGGTGGTATATCTATCGGTCAGCTCATATCTGCTCAGGCACTACATTTTGAAGGAGTAAAAGGCGTGTATTACGAAGACAACAGTCTTTTGAATAAAACGCAATTGAATTTTGTCACCGGCCTGAATGTTGGTTTGTTTCAACACAGCAAACATCCTGTATGGATAGGCCCCAACCTGCGATATGCACTCAATGGGTTGGTTAAAAAAGACGTGTCCTCCGGCCAATACCTTTGGTCAACCGGGCTTAGCGTAAAGATGATGCTGGGAAGGTTGTAAAAACAGTCCTGTAAAATTTACAGGTTATTGCAACGCTTGTTTCATGCAGTTTGTCAGTTATAAAAAAGCTAAAACTTATGAAACGGCATCCCATGCTGGTTTTACAGTTAATGGTGACTGTAATACTGATCGGTTTTTTTTCTAACTGCGATAAAGAAAAGGCCACCCGCACATACACCTGGTACGAGCCTGTTTACAAAACATTGACCGAAGTACGGGCCGGGATGAAAAGCGGTCCGGCCCAGGCGCTGAAACATCCGGGTAAGATCTATATCTACGGGAACTACATATTCCTCAATGAACAGAATGAAGGCATTCATATCATTGATAACACGCAGCCGGCAGCACCCAAAAGGATTTCGTTTATTCCGATTCCCGGCAATGTTGATCTCGCTGTTAATGGCAACACCTTATATGCCGATTCATATAGTGACCTGGTGACATTTGATATCAGCAATCCCCAGGCCGTAGTGGTAAAAAAGTTTACAAGCGACGCGTTCCCCAATCGCATATACTATTACAGCAATTATAACAGCAGGAATCCTGATTCGATTAAAATTCCTGTAAGCTGGATAAGACACGATACAACACTTCCTGCTGACCAGTATCCGCGCAGTCTTCTCGGTCTCGATTATATAGCCAGCAGCAGCTTTGCATCAAGTGCTCCGGGTAAAAGCGGTATTGGCGGATCGATGGCCCGGTTCACCCTGTTGAATAACTACCTGTATACAGTAACCGACCGTGAGTTATATGCTTTTGATATTTCTACTCCGCAGGATCCTCAATTCGTTAAAAAATCATTCATCGATAACCAGCTGATAGAAACCATCTATCCGTTCAAGAACAAATTATTTATAGGTTCTACGCAGGGCATGTTCATCTATGATGTATCAACGCCTGGCAACCCGGTTAAACAAGCCCAGTTCACCCATGCCCGTAGTTGTGACCCGGTTATCGCCGATGACAATACCGCTTATGTTACCCTGCGTTCCGGTACTTTTTGCGGTGGTAACATAAACCAGCTGGAAGCGATCAATATCACCGATATTTTCAGACCTACGCTTATAAAGACGTATAGCATGACCAATCCATTCGGTTTGGGTAAAGATGGCAATGTGTTGTTCATCTGTGATGGCAAGGACGGCGTTAAAGTGTATGATGCAGCTCAGCCGGCCGATCTCAAGTTGATAAAACAGATTAGTGGTATGGAAACCTATGATGTAATAGCCTGGAATAAAAAAGCATTGGTAGTAGCGAAAGATGGTTTGTACCAGTTTGATTATTCCAATGTAAACCAGATCCGGTTACTCAGTAAAATAAGCCTGAACTAATTCCCGGATATGCGAATAAAGATCTTTTTATTAGTTGTTCTTAGCGGGTATGGTCTCATATCCACTGCACAGGAAGCCAAACAGGAACAGCCGGCCACTAAAGGCTGTTCCTGTTCCTTCAGTTCCATAAACCAGGGTGGTGTGTTACACGGCAGCCGCGGCCAGTATTTCCAGTTCCAGACGATCAATGGTGTTAAATATAAAGCCTGGTTTGCCGGTATAGGCCTGGGGCTCGATCATTACTACCGCCTGGGTTTCCCGGTATTCCTGGATGTAAGGAAGTATTTGTTTGATAAACCAACCACGCCCTTCCTGTATGTTGACGGCGGTGTTCACCTTATAGCCCAAAAAAAAGAACAGGTGAGCCAATGGCATTATAACCGGTATAAGAGTGGGTGGTATGCCGATGCCGGCATCGGAATGAAATTTGGTTTCCAGGGCAAAGGCCGCTGGTTGATAAGCACCGGCTATAGCTACAAGAACATTACCCGCGACTTTAAATCCAGTGTTGATTGTCCTACCAACCGTTGCTATGAAACGTTTGAAACTTACAGGAATTATCTGCACCGGTTGTCGTTGAAACTGGGTCTGCAGTTTTAATAGATGCGCTGTGCACCTGCCTGTCGGCAGACGGATTTAGCCATTTAAAGAGCAGAAACTGTGGCACAGTCTTAACCCTTCAGAAATTTCACATTACGCTGGATGCCCTGGAATTTGGCGCGCTTTAAGGGCGAGTGCCTGAAGATCTGTTTGAACGCTTCTTCGGTCAGCGATTCCCATTCTTTGGTAGTGAAGTTGAGTATTTCCGGGATAGGAGTAAACTCCGTTTCCCGGGTTGGCTGGGCAAAGCGGTTCCACGGACAAACATCCTGGCATACATCGCAGCCAAACATCCAGTCGGCGAACTGACCTTTTTTATCATCGGGCAATAACAGATCTTTTAATTCAATCGTATAATAGGAAATGCACTGGCTGCCATTGATCACTTTGCCTTCCGAAATAGCGCCGGTGGGGCACGCATCGATACAACGGCGGCAGCTGCCGCAATAATCTTTGGCAATGGGATCGTCGTATTCCAGCTCAAGATCAACGATGAGCGTGGCAATGAAGAAAAAAGAGCCCTGTTGTTTGGTAATGAGGTTGCCGTTTTTACCTATCCAGCCCAATCCGCTGCGGTGCGCCCAGCTTCGTTCGAGTACCGGCGCGGAATCAACGAACCCTCTACCCTGTACTTCTCCGATGTGTTCATTAATGAGCGCCAGCAGGGCATGCAGCTTCTTTTTGATCACTTCATGATAGTCAGCCCCAAATGCATATTTCGAAATATGCGGCGTGCCCGTTGTTTGCTGCTGCTGCGGAAAGTAATTCAGTAATACTGTGATCACCGATCTGGCGCCAGGCACCAGTTTGGTGGGGTCGATGCGCAGATCGAAATAATTTTCCATGTACTGCATGTTGCCATGCAAGCCTTTGTTCAGCCATTGCTCCAGCCGCCGGGCATCATCGTCCAGCCGTTGGGCCCGGGCAATCCCGCAAAAGTCGAAACCCAGTTCGCGCACGAATGATCTTATTTGCTGGGTATGTTCAAGTTTATAGTTCAAAGTTTTAGGTTCAAAGTTTTAGGTTCAAAGTTTTAAGTTGTTTGGAAGTTTGTACCTGCATTATCGGTTTGCAATTTTATGACTGCATTTCGGAAGGCTGCGTTGTGCGTTAAGCATTAAGCGTTCTGAATTCGTCTTGTAAGTATTCTTCCTGTTCCTGAATGCGGAATTTTTTGCGGAAGCCCGATGGGGTAAGCTGTTTCAGCTTCAGGAATTGTTTGTTGAAATTAGCCAGCGTATTGAAGCCGCTTTCGATACTGATCTCGAGAACGGTCTTCTGTGTATCGATCAACAGTTTGCAGGCATGGCCGATGCGTACTTCGTTCAAAAAATCGACATAGGTCTTCTTGGTGCTTTTTTTAAAATAACTGCAAAAGGCCGGAATGCTCATGCCAGCGGTGGACGCCACATCACAAAGGGCAATCGGTTCCTGGAAATTATCGATGGTGAACTGGTAAATGCGGTCGATACGGTCCTTGTTTTTGGCCTGAAAGGTTTTCACCTCCTGTGTAGACACCGTTTCATATTCATGAGCGGCGGCTATTACCTGTAAACATTCGCAGAGCCGGATGATGCGGGCAAATCCTTCTAAATGTTCGAGTTCAATTAACAAGGTTTTTAATTGCTGCCGGCTGGCGCCCCGGATCTTCAGTCCCTGGGAAGCTATGGCAAACAGTTTCAGGATGCTTTTGCTTTCAGGTAATTGCATGAAGCCGGGACCCCAGAAATCGTCGGTGAACTGCACAACGACTGCTGCGGTAACCAGGTCTTTATGGGCTTTTTGAAATGTATGGGGCAGGTTGCTGCCCAGGAAAAAAACGTCGTCGGTCTTGAATTCGCCAATATAATTGCCAATAAAGGCAGTGCCTTCGCCTTCGATGAACAGGATCAGTTCATACTCAATATGCTGGTGCCAGGGTACTTCAAAATGGGGCGTACGGTAGGTGCGCGCCACAAATGAGGTGTTCTGGGAAAGTGGTAATTTTTCAACTAAAGGTTTCATGCCTTAGCCCCTCCGTTACACTATTTTAAGCAAAAATAAACATATTGGATATCAGTTATATTAAAATAGTTTATGTTTTCGAAAATAAAGTGGAAGGCCAATTTATTAATATCTGATAATTTCGATTCTTCGATAAAGGTTTTTGGTTAACAGGGCAGCAGGTGTAGGGCGTAGAATCAGAACTATCTCGAGCTTGCTGCCTTTTCTTTTAAATCTCAAATCACAAATCACAAGAACCAAATAATAAAGCAAAGATTTTAAATCTCAAGATCCAGAAATAAATCACAAATCTTAAATCACAAATGGTTGCAATTTGGGATTTGATTTTGATCATTGGTATTTATTTTTTGGCTCTTGGTTTTTGGTTCCTGGAATTTTAACTCTGCCATATGCTATTGCTTGGAATTGATGTAGGCACATCCTCTATCAAAGTTTCTGTTGTAGATGCCCAAACGCAAACTGTAAAAGCATCTGCCCAGTACCCCGAATCAGAATCTCCCATTATTTCACCGCAACCCGGCTGGGCCGAACAATCGCCCGATATGTGGTGGGAACATGTGCAGCAGGCTATTAAAAAAGCAAATACCTCCAATGCGTATAATCCGGCTGATATTGGCGCCATAGGCATTTCTTATCAAATGCATGGACTGGTAATGGTTGATGAGCAGCAGCAGGCGCTGCGCAATTCGATCATCTGGTGCGATAGCCGGGCTGTTGAAATAGGCGATAAAGCCTTTAATGCCATCGGTAAGAAGACAAGCCTTTCACACCTGCTGAACTCGCCCGGTAATTTTACTGCTTCGAAACTGGCCTGGGTAAAAGAAACAGAGCCGGATACGTATAAGAAAGCCGTCAGGATCATGCTGCCCGGTGATTTTATTGCCATGAAAATGACAGGTAATATCACCACCAGTGTGTCCGCATTATCGGAAGGTATTTTCTGGGATTTCAGGAAAGACCGCATCAGCCGCGATGTGATGGATCATTTTGGTTTTAACGACAAACTGATACCGGAGGTGCAAAACGTATTTTCTGACCATGGCCGGTTATCGGCGAATGTGGCCTCAGCGTTATCATTACGAACCGGCATCCCGGTTACCTATAAAGCCGGCGATCAACCCAATAATGCATTGTCGTTAAACGTGCTGGAACCCGGGGAAGTAGCTGCAACAGCTGGTACTTCCGGCGTAATTTATGGCGTAAGTGATGAGCTTACCTATGATCCTGAATCGCGGGTGAATACTTTTGCACACGTGAATTATACCAATGAAAAAAAGCGGTTAGGCGTGTTGTTATGTATCAATGGCACCGGAATTTTAAACCGCTGGGTCAAGAATATTTTCACGCCGGCCATCAGCTATTCGCAAATGAACAGCGAAGCATCAAAAGTGCCGGTAGGCGCCGATGGCCTGCGCGTGCTGCCCTTTGGGAATGGCGCCGAGCGCATGCTGAAGAACCAGATCATCGGCGTGCACTTCCATCATATTGACCTGAACCTGCACTCGCAGGCGCATTTGTTCCGTGCAGCGCAGGAGGGTATTGCCTGTGCCTTTAGGTATGGACTGGACATCATGCGTGAAAATGGCATGAACCCACAGGTGATCAGGGCAGGTAAAGCCAATTTGTTCCTCAGTGACCTGTTTGTAGAAGCATTTGTAAACACCACGCACGTGCCGGTTGAACTGTACAATTGCGACGGCAGTGTGGGCGCTGCTATTGGCGCCGGAATTGGGGTGGGCGAATATAAAACGCCAAAAGAGGCATTTACGCAGATAAAGCCGTTGACCGTCATAGAACCTGCGAAGAAAAAGGAGTATAAGGCCGTGTATGAGGAATGGAAGGAATTGCTGGATAATGTGCTTGATTAATTAGCAAACGTGAAAATTTGAAGGTCCCGACTAAAGTCGGGACAGGCTGGGCAAATGAATATAGTTGCGGTTACCAGTTGGCGAGCCGGTAACCTGAAAAAGGATAAATTTTAAATTTGAGCATTTGCCGTTTGCCGTACTTCTCCGCCGAAGCCTTCGCATAGGCGGATTGACCATTCACCATTCACTTCCCGACAGTTACCGGGAACCTGATTAATTAGAAAATCTTTCAAGTAAATAAATAACATAAGGTATATGAAAATAATTACTGGCGACAAGGAATTCTTTAAAGGTATTGGTTCCATTAAGTATGAAGGCGTGGAGAGCGACAACCCACTGGCCTTTAAATGGTATGATGAAAATAAGGTAATAGCCGGCAAAACCATGAAAGAGCATTTACGCTTTGCGGTATGTTACTGGCACACCTTCTGTAACACCGGCGCCGATCCGTTTGGTCCGGGTACAAAACATTTCGCCTGGGATGCAGCCGGCGATGCCAATCAGCGCGCAAAAGATAAAATGGATGCGGCGTTTGAGTTCATCACTAAACTGGGGGTTCCATATTATTGCTTCCACGATATCGACCTGGTTGATGAAGGCGCGAACTTAAAGGAATATGAAAGCCGTTTACAAACCATTGTAGACTATGCAAAACAAAAACAACAGGCCAGCGGCGTGAAATTGTTGTGGGGAACGGCAAATGTGTTTTCGAATCCCCGTTATATGAACGGAGCTTCCACCAATCCTGATTTTGCTGCTGTAGCTTATGCCGGTACGCAGGTAAAAAATGCACTGGATGCTACCATAGCACTGGGCGGTGAGAACTATGTGTTCTGGGGTGGCCGTGAAGGTTATATGAGCCTGCTGAACACCAATATGAAGCGGGAGCTGGATCACCTGGCCCGTTTTCTGACCATGGCGCGCGACTATGCCCGCAAACAGGGCTTCAAAGGCGTATTCTTTATTGAACCCAAACCTTGCGAACCTACCAAACACCAATACGATTTTGACTGCGCTACTGTGGTAGGCTTCCTCCGCCATTACGGACTTGATAAAGACTTTAAAATAAATATCGAGGTGAACCACGCTACCCTGGCCGGACATACCTTCCAGCACGAGTTACAGGTGGCTGCCGATGCCGGTATGCTGGGTAGCATCGATGCCAACCGCGGTGATGATCAGAACGGCTGGGATACCGATCAGTTCCCGATCGACCTGAATGAGCTGGTAGAAAGCATGCTCATCATCCTGGAAGCCGGCGGCTTTGCGGGTGGCGGTGTGAACTTCGATGCCAAAACACGCCGGAATTCTACTGACCTGGAAGATATCTTTATTGCGCATATCGGTGGAATGGATGCATTTGCCCGTGCCCTGACAATTGCTGACCGGGTACTGCAGAAATCGCCTTACCTGAAATTCCGTAAAGACCGTTATGCTTCATTCGACAGCGGCAAAGGAAAAGAATTTGAGACCGGCCTCCTGAAGCTGGAAGACCTGCGTGAGTACGCCTTGGCGAACGGCGAGCCCAAACAGATCAGTGGTAAACAGGAGTGGCTGGAGAACATCATCAATCAATACATTTAGGATTTCTGATTTCGAGATTTCCGATTTAGGGGATTTAGGGATTTTGAGATTTAGGGATTTTGAGATTTATGCATTTGAAGATTTAGAAATTTAGAGATTTGTCGGAATGTAGAACAGAAGCAAATCTCAAAATCTCGAAATCTCGAAATCAGAAATTTCCTCTGGTTTGCGAAGCATGCCATTATCACAAAGCAAACCATTAATAACGATTGTCTTAAACTAAATACTTGCCGTATGCAATTTCTTGGTCCAATCGATTGGCTGTTCATAGGCCTGTACATGGTTGTGATAGCAGCGATCTCCATCTGGTCGATTAGAAAAGCAAAAGACTCACCGTCTGATTACTTCCTGGCCAACCGGAACCTCGGGTGGTTTGTGATCGGTGCCTCCATCCTGGCTTCCAACGTAGGTTCGGAACACATTGTAGGGTTGGCCGGTACCGCCGCCAATAGCGGGGTAGTGATGGGGCATTACGAATTGCACTCCTGGATCATCCTGACGCTGGGCTGGGTATTTGTACCTTTCTATATGCGCAGTATGGTGTACACGATGCCTGAGTTCCTCGAAAGACGTTTCAATGCCAAAGCAAGATGGCTGTTGTCGATCATTCAGCTGATCAGCTATGTGATCGCGAAGGCGGCTGTAACCATTTACGCAGGGGCCCTGGTATTTAATTCGCTGCTGGGGGTCGACTTCTGGACGGGCGCCATCATTCTCGTAGTAGTTACCGGGGTATATACCATCTTCGGCGGATTGCATGCCGTAATGTACACGGAAGCCATCCAGGCCATCGTGTTGTTGGTAGGTTCCGCCGTGCTGTTGTTTATGGGATTGAATAAGGTCGGCGGCTGGGATGTGCTGATCAGTTCACTGCCCAAAGAAAAAGTAAATATGTTCCCGCCATTATCAGATCCTGATTTCCCGTGGGCAGGAATATTGTTTGCCTCGCCCATTGTTGGTATATGGTACTGGTGTACCGACCAGCATATTGTGCAACGCTGCCTGGCAGCGCGCAATGAAAAAGAGGCAAGACGCGGAACCATTTTCGCCGCTTATTTAAAACTGCTTCCCTTCTTTATCTTCATGATCCCCGGCCTGATCGCTTATGTGTTACATCAACAGGGGAAATTGAACATGTCAGAGACCGATACAGCTTTTCCCACCCTGGTGAAGGAGATCATGCCCGTGGGGCTTAGAGGATTATTGGCCGGAGGTCTGCTGGCCGCGTTAATGAGTTCGCTGGCTTCGGTTTACAATGCCTGTTCAACGCTGTTTACGATGGATATTTACCAGAAAATGAAGCCACATGCCAACAGTCATGAACTGGTGCGGGTAGGCCGGATTGCAACCGGTATTGTGGTATTGCTGGGGATGATCTGGATCCCGTTGATGAAGAATATATCCAAAGGATTGTACGGCTATCTGCAAAGCGTGCAATCGTACCTGGCGCCGCCTATTGCGGCCGCCTTCCTGCTGGGTGTATTTTCAAAACGTATCAATGCAAAAGGAGCCTACACGGCTATGGTAGCAGGTTTTATCATTGGTATTTTAAAGCTGGTGTTCGAACTGATGAAAGGCAGCCTGTCTGGCATCCTGTACGATTTTGCCACCATGAACTTTTTATACTTCTGTATTGCGTTGTTTGTGTTTTCGATCGTGTTGATGATCGCCGTAAGCCTGGCTTCGCCGCCACCGAACGAAAAACAAATAAAAGGCTTGACGTTTGCTACTACCGTAGCTGAAGATAAAGCCGCTTCCCGCGCAAGCTGGAACCAGAAAGATGTGATATTAACGGTGATCGTATTGTTGTTCATCGTTGCCGCCTTTATGTACTTCTCGCCTTTAGGCGTTGCTAAATAAAAGGCACTGCGCAGTAGGCAGTGGGCAGTAGACGCTGCCTGCTGCCTACTTTCTTTTTGCTACCAGTTGTGTTTGGCGATAATGATACAGATGTAGGATTGATACTTACCGCCATCGCATTTTACAAAGCCAATACCTACATCAACCAGGGAGGCATCCCATTTACCTATGCCCAGTAAGTGATCGCGGTGGCCCTTTGTGGCATCTTCGGCATCTATGATCAGGGATTTTATAGCTTCTACACCCGAATCATGCCCCGATCCGATCGATTCAAAAAAATTCTCCTTTTTATCCTTTAGCCAGTCCGGATTCAACGTATAACCACTTTGGTTGATAAAATAATTGATGCCATAACCGTCGGGATCAACGTGGTCGAAATAATTGCGTTTGGCCATATCCATGGCCTTTGCCTCGGCTACTCTGGCCAGCGTGTCGTTCCAGCGTAAGGGTGTCCTGGTTATGGGCAGTTTGGCATTCAGGTGTAATTCTTTATAATATTTCTGGGGGTTATTGCGAATGGCGTTCAATAATTGAAAAGCCTGTTGCGCTTCCTCTTTAACTATAAAGGGATTGTTATTGTAAAGAAACGACAATAGTAACATCACCACTGGTACCATGTAAGAGATTGCTTTCATAAGAAGTACGGTCTGGTTTTGGAAAATATAACTGATTAATTAAATATAAGCATATCCGGCCGGTTTTGCAATAGGCCGGCATGGGGAGAACATGGATTTAACAATACAGGTAGTTAATGGTTACGGTAACCAGCTACGAGGTCAATGGTGCGTGATGAATGGTGAATCACTCGCGGCATACGAAATTAACAATGGAACTTTGCTGGCGTGTTTGCCAATTGTCTGTTGTCAATTGTCTATTGTTCATGATACAACCCTTCTTCACCGGTAGCCAGGGACTGAATGGTAATGATGTTATTATTGCCTATCAGGTCGCCCGAGGTCATCACTACAACTGCTACGGGCAAATCACTTTTCAATATGGTATCGCCGCGAACGCTGAAGTTCTTGTTGTCGAACTGCAATTTGTCGCCGATGCGGTATCCCTTGCCATAGAGCCACTGGTGGCTTTTGATATGATCGGGGCTAAGTGTAGTACAGTGGGGTAACAGGGGAATGGAAAGGATGGATAGGATGGTGAACGTTTTCATAAGTAAGAAGGTTGGTTACATAAAAGTTAAGCAAGAACCGGGCCGGGTGAGTTAATTAGCTAATGTGATAATTTGATAATGTGATAATGTGATGATGTGATGATGTGATGATGTGCTAATGGAAATGCAGTTTAGGTGAGTGCTATGCATTAGGCTCTTGCCATAAGTACACACCCGGAAGATCAGACTGCCGAACCAGGAACATTATCACATCATCACATCATCTCATTGATTATTACTAGCTGTTTTAAGTGATTTTGTGTATTTGGAATATTTGTAATGTCCATAACACCGTGGCGGCGTTAAATAGTAATTATTTTTCGGTTCTAACAGCAGGAATGATCTGATCTGCTCATAACTTATTAGGACTGATGATGAACACAGGGTGTTCCGGGATGCCGGGATGCCCTTTTTGTTAATGTGATAATATGATAATGTGATAATTTGATAATGGAAATACAGATTGTATGAGCGCTGTGTGTCGGCATCCGGAGCAAAAGTAAAGCTTCGGAAAATCCGGCTGCATCACAGAAGCATTATCACATTATCGAATTATCACATCATCACATTGCTTACTTACAGTTTCCGCCAACGGCCTCATCTACAGCGGCCTTGAACTGTAATGCGAAATCTTTTTTCTGTTCGTTCAATAACGACTTCACGAATATGATAGCGGCATAATTACGGCACTTGTCAATATACGGCCAGGTGCCGAACAAACCGGGACTGCTTACTACCGTACTGTTGCCGTTGGCATCTTCTTCCTGGATCCATTGACCCAAACCGTAGTGAAAGCCTTCTGCCACTTTTGGGGTATGTTTTACCGGTAGGTTGGTGAATTGCGGTTTCTGCATTTCTTCAATGGCTTTTTCACTGAGTATCCTTTTGCCCTCAAACATGCCCTTGTTCAATATCATCGATAAAAAGTTCATATAGTCATTGGCAGTACTGCGCGCGCCGCCGGAAGGATTGGGGGCATACCCGTTTTCATTCATAAAGGAGGTGGCCCTCATCTTCAACGGGCGTAATAACTTTTCCTGTATCAGCCGGTCGAACGGTTTCTTCGAGATCACTTCCAGTACGCGGCCGGCCACATTCAGGCCAATGGTGCCATAATGGAATTCAGTGCCTGCATTGTTTGAAATTTCTTTAGCGGCAAAAGCATTCACTTCTTCTTCCAGGTTCATGAATTTGCGGCGTTGTACGATCTTTAGCAGGTTGCCTTTATCTTTTTCAATGCCGGTCGTATGCGTCAGGCACTGGCGGATGGTGACATGGCTTTTCATGTATTTGTCAAAAACGGGGAGGTACTTATTTACCGGGTCATCGAGGTCGAGTTTCCCTTCATCTACAAAGATCATCACCAGGGCAGCGGTCAGCCATTTACTGGCGCTGGCAATCGGGGCGGCTGTTTTGGCATTGAAATCAGTTCCGAGCTCTTTGGTGTAAATCACCCTGCCGTCTTTATACACCATGGCAACAAGGTCGTTGCCCAGGAGTTTCTGGTTCTTATTTAACAGGGCGTCCACATTGCTGAAGTCCGGTTGGGCGAACGAAAACTGAAAGATTAACAGGTATACGGTTAAAATACTGCAACTGAGGCAGATGGGTCTCATTTTTAATGACATAAATGCATAAATTTTTGGCCTGGATTGTGATTTGCAGGTAATGTACAGCTTAATTGAATATCAAAGCTCGGGTTTGAACCGATTGTTTATTTGTACGTTGAGTATGGGTAAACGGTTGGAAGACCAGCAGGTTGAAATAGCTGGCTTGTATTCAATTAGCAAATTATCACATAATCAAATTATCACTTTAGCTATATGAACTTAGGAAATTTTACCATAAAGGCAGCGGAGGCTTTTCAACAGGCACAGCAGGTAGCTTTTAATTCGCAGAGTCCGAATATAGAAACGGAACATCTGTTAAAGGCCTTACTCGACCAGGAGGATTCTCCGGTTGAATACCTTTTGAAGAAGAACAATGTTACCGTTAACCTGCTCGAAAACAAATTGCAGGAGTCGATCGGTAAATTACCCAAAACAAGTGGTGATGCGGCACAAATGGTTAGCCGCGAAACGAACAATGTGGTACTGCGGGCCGGTGCGGCTTTGAAGGAATTCGGCGATGAATTCATCACGCCCGAACATTTGTTGCTGGCCATCGTGCAGGGCAACGATTCTACTGCCCGTTTGTTAAAAGAGGCCGGACTAAGCGAGAAAGGTCTTGTAACCGCTATTAAAGAATTACGCAAGGGCGCAACGGTTAGCTCTCAAACGCAGGAAACCCAATTCAATGCGCTGAATAAATATGCGCGTAATTTAAACGATCTGGCACGCCGCGGCAAGTTAGACCCGGTTATTGGCCGGGACGAAGAGATCCGCAGGACCTTGCACATTTTGTCGCGCCGTACCAAGAATAATCCGATCCTCGTAGGTGAACCCGGTGTGGGTAAAACCGCGATTGCAGAAGGAATAGCCCACCGGGTGGTAAATGGCGACGTACCGGAGAACCTGAAAACCAAAGTTATTTATGCGCTGGATATGGGACAACTGATCGCCGGCGCCAAATATAAAGGGGAGTTTGAGGAAAGGCTGAAAGGTGTAGTGAAAGAAGTAAGCGATAGCAATGGCGAGATCATTCTGTTCATTGATGAAATACATACCCTCGTGGGCGCCGGCGGCGGTGAAGGCGCTATGGACGCAGCGAATATTTTAAAGCCCGCCCTGGCGCGGGGCGAGCTGCGGGCCATAGGCGCCACTACCCTGAATGAATACCAGAAATTTTTTGAAAAAGATAAAGCCCTTGAACGCAGGTTCCAGAAAGTAATGATAGATGAACCATCGGTTGAGGATGCCATCTCCATTCTGCGTGGATTGAAAGACCGTTACGAAACGCACCACCATGTGCGCATTAAAGACGAAGCCATTATTTCGGCAGTGGAATTATCGGCCCGGTATATTACCGACCGGTTCCTTCCCGACAAGGCGATCGACCTCATCGATGAAGCAGCGGCCAAATTGCGGCTCGAAATGAATTCCATGCCCGAAGAGCTGGATCATTTGATACGACAAATACGTCAGCTGGAGATTGAACGCGAGGCTATTAAACGCGAGAACGATGAGGACAAGCTAAAATCGCTGAATACCGAAATAGCCAACCTGAGTGTTGAACGGGATACCGTAAAAGCCAAATGGCAGGAAGAAAAAGAGCTGGTTGATAAAGTGCAGGACGCCAAGTCAAAAGTGGAACAGTTGAAGCAGCAGGCTGAACAGGCAGAAAGAAATGGCGATTACGGAATGGTGGCCGAGATCCGTTACGGTAAAATAAAAGAGCAGGAGCGCCTGATCAATGAGTATTCAAACCAATTGAATGCCATTAGTGAGAACAAGCGGTTGATGAAAGAAGAAGTGGACGCAGAAGATATTGCTGAAACAATAGCTAAAGCTACCGGCATACCGGTGACCCGTATGTTGCAGAGCGATAAGGAGAAATTGTTGCAGCTGGAAGAAAAACTGCACGAGCGGGTAGTAGGGCAGGACGAAGCGATTACCGCGGTAGCCGATGCTATTCGCAGAAGCAGGGCGGGATTGCATGATCCCAAAAAGCCGATAGGGTCATTTATTTTTCTGGGAACTACCGGTGTTGGTAAAACCGAGTTGGCCAAGGCCCTGGCCGATTACCTGTTCGATGATGAAAGCATGATGACCCGCATCGATATGAGCGAATACCAGGAGAAGCATACGGTAAGCCGTTTGGTAGGCGCACCTCCGGGTTATGTAGGATATGAAGAAGGTGGGCAACTAACCGAGGCTGTTCGTCGTAAACCATATAGTGTGGTGCTGCTCGATGAAATCGAAAAAGCACATCCCGATGTGTGGAACGTGTTATTGCAGGTGCTGGACGATGGGCGGCTGACAGATGCCAAAGGCCGGGTGGTGAATTTCAAGAACACCATCATCATTATGACGAGCAATATCGGAAGCCACCTCATACAGGAAGCGTTCGAAGATGTAAAAGAAAGCGCTGTGGAAGAAGCTACAGAACGGGCCAAAGTGGAAGTGATGAATTTGCTGCGGCAAACCATCAGGCCCGAATTCCTGAACAGGGTGGATGAGATCATCATGTTCCAGCCATTGCTGAAGAAAGAGATCTTTGGCATTGTGCAGATCCAGCTGAATCACCTGAAAAAGCAGGTAGCCGAAAATGGCATCGATCTGCGGTTCAGCGATTACGCCCTTGAATACCTGGCCGAGCAGGGTTTCGATATGCAATTTGGCGCCCGGCCGTTGAAACGGCTGATCCAGAAGGAGATCGTTAATCCGCTGAGCAAAAAGATCCTGGCCGCCGACATCGACAAATCCAAACCGGTGATGGTTGACGTATTTGATGGAGTAGTGGTCTTCAGAAATGAGGCGCCGGAAAAAGTGAGATAAGCAAAGTGCTGAATATATAAATGACAGGATCAGTTAATTGAAATTTTAATGAATCGTTAAAGAAATGGGAATTGCCGGCAGCACAAAACCAAATGAACGAGCCGATGTTATTTAAAGTGAGTGAGAGAGAAAGCCTGTGATCAAAAACCTGTCAGGTCCATTTACGAGGTAACAGATTTTGGGGAGGACCTGACAGGTTTTGTATGAACGGGTAATTTGAGGAATTATTAGTTAATTGGACCAGGCCACTCTGCTAAAAGTAGAGTGGCCTTTTTTAATCCATTCATAAAAAGCGTAACAAAACAATGAGGAGCGATATATGCCTGTAAAAAATGATAAAAACAAGGATATCATTTCAACTAAAGGGCTATGGGCTGGAGAGCCGGATGCGCCGGTGAGTCTGGTTTTATATGGTGACTATGAAAGTGAAGAATGTGCCAAGGTACATAAGGTGATTCTAAAGTTGCTCGATTCGCATGGAAAGAAGATCAGATTCAATTACCGGCATTTTCCGATGACCCAGATACATCAGCATGCGCATAAAGCGGCTGAAGCGGCGGTGGCAGCTGCCCAGGAAGGCAAATTCTGGGAAATGCATAACCTGTTATATGCACACCATCGCCGCCTGGGTACCATCAGTTTACGGGAATACGCCCGGGAAGTGGGGGTAACCAGTAAGAACTTTTTGCCCGACCTGGTAGAAAGCAAATACGGTTGGACCGTGCGGACCGACCTGCTGGAAGGATTAAATAAGGGCGTTCGCAGCGTACCAACGCTGTTTATTAACGATCGCCTGTATCATGGCCGGCTTAGTCAGCCAGAATTAGCGCGGGCCATTGAGGAAGAATGTCACACAGTTAAGCGTAAGAGAGCCTAGCGTGGATCGCTAGTGAAAACAGAAAGAATTGCAGAATAAGAAGAGTTTAGTGTTGGATGAAGGGTGATCTTTATGAAGTCTAAGTAAAAAAGGTGTTGTGAAAACAACACCTTTTGCTTTTTAGTCCCGGATCTTACCAAAAACATCCATTTCAGGGCGGATTTTAAAAAAAAATTAAAATTTTTTTTCGGCTTAAATGGTTTTATGCTGAGTCACGAAAAACTAACAAATTCACGTGGTTTGTTGAAAAGGCAGCTATAGGAAGGGTATAGGATGAATGATTTTTATTTATAAATGTGGTGAAAATAAATTTTAGGTTCCGAAAGTGCCACATTTTATTTTGTTTAATATTATGTCTGCAGACCTGCTGTAAGGACAAATTTTTTACTAACACTTGTTTGATTGCCGGGAAAAAAGAAACTTTGGTTAATCATTGAAATTATAACGATTGCCTGTTCATACACGCTCCCGGTTCCGGGAGCTTTTTTTATGCCCATACTAAAAAAGGCAGTGTAGAAACACCGCCCTGAATGAATGAATGATTGCTTGCCATATGAAAAACTGCAGTTACGGGTGGATTCGAACCACCGTAAGAGGGTTTGCTAGCCTCTGCCTTCCCCCTCGGCCACGTAACTCATTTTAAACGCAAAACGCTGAACCTGCCTGGCGGCCCCACTGGCCACTTGCCATTTTACTACTCGCCATTTATTACCCGCTCATTATACACCCATCGTACATACCAGTTGCGGATATCTTCGAAATAGTAAGTGAATACAACCGCAGCAGCCGGGATCAACCATAAACTGTACCATCCCGTTGAGTAAGCGATCATAACCCCGATGGTAACAGTTAGCAATCGAAGGAATTCCAGGTGTACCACCCACTGTTTCTGTTCCATAATAGCTCCGCAATTGATCAGCGTAAGCAATAAGGCAATGGTGATCAGTAGCTGTTGATGCAGGGGCAGGTATCCTTCAAAAAGTATGAATACGAACAACAGGACAATGCTTAAGACGATCTGCCATACAACATACCTGTTAAGCGGTTTATCTACCGGTACATCCTTCTTTTGAACCAACAGTTTTGCTTCGGCGTGCTCGCGGAACCGATGATCAATTAAATCAGGTTTACCAAAAAGCAGTTTCATCTTATTGATAACCCCTTTTGTTTTACGGGCTGCTAATAACAATTCAGCAATGAAGTGAAAATGCTGCCACAAAAAACTATAACTTTTAAGCGGATGTGTTAAACCATATTGAATAGCCACACCATCTTCTTCTTTTTGAAAAGTACCGAACAACTTATCCCAGATGATGAATACATCTCCGTAGTTCTTGTCGAGGTACTGTTCATTGCTTGCATGGTGTACCCGGTGGTGTGAAGGAGTAACCAGCACATATTCAAGTATTCCCAGTTTCCTGATCAGTTGGGTATGGATAAAGAAAGGGTACAACCCATGCACCAGCAAAATGCTGGTGATCATGGAAGCCGGGAAGCCCAGTATCGGCAGCACTGCCCAGAAACCCGTTCGCACAAAAGCCTGAAACACGGTTATTCGCGCCGATACCGTATAGTTAAAATCTTCGCTTTGATGATGTACTACATGCACTGCCCAGAACAGATTGATCTCATGCGCCAGCCGGTGATACCAGTACCACAGAAAATCGGTGCATAACAGGAGTACGATCCACAACAGGATGCCTGGTTGAATATTGAACAAACCGAATTTTTTCTGCAAATGATCATATATAAAAAAGAACAAACCGGTAACCCACACATCCAGCAGCCGCTCTGCAATCCCTACGCTGATATTAGCAATGGAATGGTGCAGATTAAAAAAAGGCTTCTTTTTTTGCCGGGCTATAAAAAATTCCAGGGCCATGAAAACAACAAAAAAGGGCACTGCCAGTGCCAGCAGGTTCAATTTCATAACCGGTAAAGATTGATGCGGATATTTGCTTTATTGTTTCGGATCCAGTTTTATAAGTTGATACTGCGATGCATCTGTTACGCGGATCTTCTTTTTATTATATACAGGATGCTCTATCGATAAAATAACTGGTAGTTCCTGCCAGGTGGAAATAGTAAAGGCGCCTTTGTTATTCGAAAGCGCTTCCTCCTCACCTGATATTATATAGATATAAGCGTTCTCAATGTATTTACCTGTAGCACTGTTCTTTACCGCACCTTCTATGGTATATGGTTTGGCCGGAAAAATTTCTGATGTATTGAAAATAACAGCCGGCAACGCAATCAGCCAGCTATTGCGATGTATGCGATTCATGCGTCAATATTTTTAAATGATGATAGACTATATATACCTCCCGGTAATATTATCAACATCGTTCTTTTGAATAATAAAGTCGCATGGTGGTGTCGATTTCACCACAATGATACATCAATTAATTAAGTCTACAAAATAGGTGGACTAAAAAAATATACAAATAGAATTTCGAGGAGGCAGAATTTAGACTATCTATTTTTCAGAAGGTTTAATTCTTGTGGTATAAATAGTGTCATAACAGGCTGTTTTTTTCCGCTCAGGCGGTGTAGGTTACAGGTAGTATAAGGTTGGGTACGTGCAAACATTTATAGTAACCGTTTTTTATTACAAAGGCATGGAAATTGTTAAGCTCTCTTGAAATGTTTTTGATTCAAAACAAACCAATCGAAAATGAAATCAATGAGAAACCTGTTTAAGTATGTAATGATTGTAGCAACAGGAGCAATCATTTTTTATGCTTGTTCCAAAGACAAATCAGATAATAGTTCAACTGTGCCTCCGGGTAAGCAGGAGTTAAGCCTTTATCTTACTGATGGTCCTACTGATTATTTCGACAAGGTGTTGATCGATATTAAATCAGTAAAAGTGCTGGTTGATACCTGCGATAAAAGCCGCCGCCGTCGCGATGATTGGGACAGTACCAAAAAATGTAACATCTGGGATTCCCTGAACATTGCCCCGGGCGTATATGATCTGTTGACCTTACGTAATGGTGTTGATACCCTGCTGGGCAGTGGCATGGTAAGCGATGGCACCATCCGCAAAATTGTTATAACCCTTGGCACCAACAACTCGATCGTAAAGGATAGCGTTTCCTATCCGCTTAACCTGGTCAATAAGCAGACTTCCATCACGATCAGGCTGTATGGTCATGAGTGGGACAATTTCTCCAATGGCCGCTACCGCCTGTGGCTTGATTTTGATTGCGGCCGTTCCATTGTTCGCCTGCGCAATAATGAATTTTACCTGGCCCCGTTTATCCGTGCCTTCATCATTAAAGAATCCGGTTCGGTGAAAGGTATTGTTAAACCTGCTGATGCCTATCCGATCATTTCCATTTACAACGCTACTGATACCGCTTATGCATTCCCCTGGCGCGATGGCCGGTATAAGGTGCGCGGATTAGATGCCGGTTCATATTCTGTTTACATAAATGCCGGCAATGGCTACCAGGATACAACGATCAATAATATATCGGTGGCTATCGGCAGGGAAACAGACCTTGGCACCATTACCCTTCACAAATAATACAAGCAAAAAGCAACACAAACCCTGGCAGCTCCGATTGCCGGGGTTTTTTATTGGGAGTGGTGAATGGTGAGTCGTGAAGGTTGAAGGAGAGTGAGGGGGGATGATGCTGTTACCGGGGGGTTCCGGTCACCGGGCAAAGATTTAAGCCTCCGGTCCCTGGTAACTGGTGCCCGGTAACTGGTAGCCTGCAACCTGTATTCCCATTAGCAAATTATCTCATTAGCACATTAGCACATTTTTCTTCACTACCTTTGCGGGTCTTATGCTGCTTTATAAAGAATTTACATTTGATTCAGCCCATTTTCTGCCCAATGTGCCCGATGGTCATAAGTGCAAGAATATTCATGGCCATACCTATCGTTTACGTGTGTGGCTGAAAGGCAAACCAGACCCCAGGCTGGGTTGGATCATTGATTTTGCTGAGTTGAAAACGATCATCAAACCAGTAGTAGCTCAGCTCGATCACAAGCTCATGAATGATATTGCGGGGCTTGAAAACCCAACCTGCGAGCTGATAGCCGTATGGATCTGGGACCAGCTGAAACCTGCACTGCCCGCCATGCATCGCATTGAACTGCATGAGACGCCCACATCCGGGGTCATTTATGAAGGAGAGTAATTTGATTTATGTTTCTCATACTAAAGTAGAGACGTAATTTCTGATTTCGGGATTTTGAGATTTGCTGCGGACTGAACGGTCTTAAAATCGCTAACTCTGTAAATCTCGAGATCCGGAAATCGAGAGATTGTCAAATCCAGAAATCCCGCAATCCCGAAATCCCGCAATCAAAATCAGGCTTCGTGTTTGCTGAAAAAGTTATCCAGCGAAATAGGGCCGCCTCCTTCAACCAGGAAGAGTATCAGCAACAACAAGACGATCAATGCAAACGGTAATTCAAAATTGCCAAATGCCTCCCGCTGCGTATTGATGAAAATAATGGCGCCCATTAAGATGGGTATGTTCAGCAAGGCAGCCCAGCGGGTAAGCAATCCAATGATTATCAGGAAACCGCCCAGCAGGTGCGACCAGGTGATAAAGATGACCAGCCAGTCGGAGCGGTTGGCAACCAGACTGCCTTTAACCAGTTCTTCCAACGTAGCCGTGTTTACCAGGAAAAAGATGCCTTTTAAGAAGAGACAGATCCCTAAAGCTACCCGCAGCACTACCAGCCAACGGGGATGGTGTGTAAGGCTCCACTGATGAATTTGTTGAAGCGTACCCATGGCAGGACATTTTATGATTTGTAAAATGCTAATGGCTAATGGGTAAAACCCGCTAACAAAATAACCGGGTGAACCCGTTAACTGTTAACGTACTATAAAGTTACACTTGAAATTTTTATTATAGACCAGTGCCTGTAATAAATTTGAAATGTGAAAGCCCTGCTAAATCAGTCAGGTGCCAAAATATATTCACATATAATGCGTTGTTAACAAATTACCCGATCTTTATCCCTTCCTGTAGAGCAACTTATGATTCATCAAAATGAGGCCAGGCGGCCTTCCGTTAAAAAATCAATTACCATGAAGAAATCTGCCCGTATATGGACAGGCGCACTATTCGTACTCTCCGTTTCCGCTTTATCTTTCAGTATGTGTAAACCTGGCGATGCCAAAGGACAACCAGGTGCGGCGGATACCGGCAAAGAGGTTGTGAAAAATGATACCGAGGTTGTAAAGCCTTCATTACCACCACTGGATACTGCGTTATTTCTCGCTAAACTGCAAAAGAACGCCAATGGCGACTCAAGCGGCAAATGGCCGGTAAAAGGCGCTTATCCAAAACCTGGCGCCATTTTCCCTTTTAAACGGGTTATAGCCTATTATGGTAATTTCTATTCTAAAAAGATGGGTATTCTGGGCGAATATGCCGAGGATGTGGTCATCGACAAATTAAATGGAGAAGTAAAAAAATGGCAGGCGGCCGACACCTCTGTGGAAGTGATCCCCGCTATTCATTATATCGCAGTTACAGCACAGGGCAGTCCCGGCGAAACGGGAAAATACCGGTTGCGCATGCCTGCTTCCCATATTGAAAGAGCGATCAATATGGCCAGGAAAATGAATGCCCTGGTTTTCCTGGATATTCAAATTGCCTTAAGTACCCTGCAGGAGGAAGTGCCCCAGCTGGAAAAATACCTGAAACTGCCCAATGTGCACCTGGGTATCGATCCGGAGTTTTCGATGAAGACCGGCAAAAAGCCCGGCTCAGTGATCGGCTCCATGGATGCCGCCGACATCAATTATACTACTGACTACCTGGCCAAACTGGTGAAGGCCCATAATCTGCCGCCCAAGATCCTGGTGGTGCACCGCTTCACTCAAGGTATGGTCACTAATTATAAACAGATCAAACTACAGCCTGAAGTTCAGATCGTCATGGATATGGATGGATGGGGACACCAGGCCCGTAAGTTCAATACCTACAAACAGTTCGTTTATAAAGAGCCTGTACAGTTCACCGGTTTCAAGATCTTTTACAAGAACGACCTGCGCGAGGCCAACAGCCATGTGTTACAGCCGGCAGAAGTGTTGAAATTGAAGCCACAGCCGATCTATATTCAATACCAATAGTGTAATTAACATATTTGCTGCACAGATGTGCCACACTTTTAAAGTGTGGCACATCTCTTTAAAATGCGAGTGGCGAGTAGGAACTCCTACTCGCCACCCGCCATTTAAAATGCTTTTATTTTAGTCCACTTTCGTGATCTTCAATACGTTCGTAGGAATGTGCAGGTGCACCGGTGTACTACCTGTATTCACCACTACATCGCCGGTTTTCAGGAAACCTCTTTCTTTCAGGATCCTGATCTGGTCGAACATGATATCATCCAGGCTTTCCTCTTCATCATAAAAGAAGGCGCGAACACCCCAGCTTAAGCTCAACTGGTTTACCAGCGTTCTTTCCTTGGTAAAAATGTACAAGGGCGAATAGGGACGGTAGCTGCTGAGCACAAAAGCAGTATAACCACTTTGCGTCATACCGATCAGCGCATCGGCCTTGGTATCCTTAGCGAGTTTACAACCATTGTAACAAATGGCGTCGCTCAGGAAAGAAGGTGAGTGCGGCAGCGGTTTCAGGTCCTCTTCGCGGTTATAACGGTATTCGGTGCGTTCCACTTCCAGGATGATCTTGCGCATGGTTTCCACCACCAGGGCGGGGTGTTTACCGGTAGCCGTTTCGCCGCTCAGCATCACTGCATCGGCGCCCTCCAGCACAGCGTTGGCCACATCGGTGATCTCGCTGCGGTTAGGTTTTACGCGGTCGATCATGCTTTCCATCATCTGGGTAGCCACGATAACCGGTTTTGCGCGGTGGATACATTTACGAATGATATCGCGTTGCGCTAAAGGAACTTTTTCAACCGGCAGTTCAACACCCAGGTCGCCGCGGGCCACCATTACGCCGTCTGATTCAAGAATGATATTGCGCAGGTCAACCAGGGCAGAAGGCATTTCTATTTTGGCAATGACTTTCGATTTGCTGTTGCGGTCCTGCAATCTTTTCTTCAGGTCGATTATGTCATCAACTTTCCGCACGAACGACAATGCAACCCAGTCAACTTTCTGATCAATGATGAAATCCAGGTCTACAAGGTCTTTTTCGGTTAATGCAGGAAGCGAGATCTTTGTATCTGGCAGGTTAACCCCTTTCTTGGGCAGTAACATACCGCCGTAGGTTACCTGTACTTTTACATCGCCTGCTTTGGTAACATCAACTACTACCACTTCCAGTTTACCATCGTCGATCATGATCTTGTTCCCTACTTCCACATCTTCATGCAGGTTGGGGTAGGAGACATAGATCTTTTCCTTGGTGCCTACTACTTTTTCTTTGGAGGTGAAGGTGAGGATGTCGCCCGGTTCAATGAGCAGGGCGCCGTTCTCAATTTCACCAACGCGTAACTTGGGGCCCTGTAAATCGGCCAGTATGGAAATGTTGTACGGTTCTTTTGAGTTGATGGCACGGATGTGTTCGATGATCTGTGCCTTGTTTTCATGGGTTCCGTGAGAAAAATTCAGGCGGAAAATATTAACCCCTGCTTTTACCAGCTCCAGCAATTTTTCGTAAGTGTCACAGGCAGGCCCTACGGTAGCTACAATTTTGGTTCTATGTGTACTATGTTGAATGCCTGCTTCCTTGTCCATTTCATTGTGCAGGTACTTGGTAATATCTCGTGCCATTGTATTTTTTTCTTGATTCTAAAATTCTGGTTTATTCGATGCAGGTTATGGTATCTAATAAATTGATTAGCTGGCCAGGATCTTCACGATCTTGATCCATTCTTCGCTGATCTTCTGTTTCGATTTCACCGCTCTTTCCAACAGGGTATAGTGCATCCGGTTATTCAATATGCCCACCATTACATTGTGCCGGCCTTCGAGCAGGGATTCCACGGCAGCGTATCCCATGCGGCTGGCAATAAGGCGGTCGAGACAGGTTGGCGAACCACCCCGTTGAATATGCCCCAGGATACAAACCCTGGTATCTGCGAACGGCAGGCGTTCTTTTACCACTTTAGCCACTTCATTGGCGCCGCCAAATTCATCACCTTCGGCCACTACCACCATGTTCACGAGTTTTTTGCGGCGTTCTTTTTCCTGAAGCGAGGCTATCAGTTCCTCAATATCCGTCTTACGTTCTGGTATCAAAATATGTTCCGCACCTGTGGCAATTCCACTGTGCAGGGCAATATAGCCAGCATCCCGGCCCATTACTTCTATAATGAACAAACGGTCGTGAGCATCGGCTGTATCGCGAATTTTATCAATAGCTTCAACAGCAGTATTTACAGCAGTATCGAAACCAATGGTAAAATCGGTTCCGGCAATGTCTTTGTCGATGGTACCGGGTAAACCAATGCAGGGGATGTCGAATTCGCGGCTGAAGATGTCGGCGCCGCGGAATGAACCATCACCGCCAATGACCACCAGGCCGTCGATACCCAGTTTTTTAAGGTTTTGATAAGCTTTCTGACGTCCTTCGGGTTGAAAGAATTCTTTGCAGCGGGCTGTTTTCAAGATCGTTCCACCCCGTTGAATGATATTGGCTACACTGCGCGAATGCATGGGTACTATATCATTTTCAATAATACCGCTATAACCGCGCATAATACCAAACACCTCCAGTCCATAATAATTCCCGGTTCTCACAACTGCCCGTATGGCGGCGTTCATACCCGGAGAATCACCCCCTGAGGTAAGGACACCGATTTTAGTCACCTTTTTTGCCATGAATAAAATCTGTTTTATTTATAAATCTTCGAATCTGCAAAGGAAATCGATAAAGGCTGTCTACTTTTTTGAAAGGCGGCCCAAAAATAAGGTTTTGTTTTGATACACGTATTAAGTACACGCTGACTCAAAAAAACACTAAAATTGTTTTATAAATCGATATTTTTTTTACGAAACACTATTTTTTTTAACCATTATTGCGGTTTTATTAAGGAAACGGGTTTAGCTAACATTAGTTGCCCGTTAATGGCTTACAAGGTTCAAGATAATAAATGTGTTAGAAAGAAATGATTAATAAATTGAACAACCGTATGCATAATACGATTCGTGTGTTGAATGAAAGAAAACGAAATACTAAATAATGATATGAAACGGTCATCCCCGTGTAAACAGGATGACAAGGTTCAATCTGGTCAAAGCGAATAATAATAATAATCAGATGAAAATATTGATCACCGGAGCGAATGGATTGTTGGGGCAGCATTTAACCAAATTATTACTCAGTAAAAATTATCAGGTCGTAGCCACCAGCCGCGGCGAATCGAGATTGCCCTTTGAGCCATCCGGTAATTATACATACCATTCCATGGATGTTGCCGATGGCTTTCAAACAGCTGCAGTCATGAGCCTTGAAAAGCCCGATGTAGTGGTACATGCCGCTGCAATGACCCAGGTTGATGAATGCGAGCTGCGCCCGCAGCAATGCGAACGCATCAATGTGCAGGGCACATCTCAAATACTCACGGATGCTGAAACTTTTAGCAGTCACTTTATTTATATTTCTACCGATTTTGTTTTTGACGGCGAGAAGGGAAATTATGCAGAAGAGGATGATCCCAGACCGATCAGCTTGTATGGGTTTTCAAAACTCCAGGCCGAAAGTATGGTGCAAACCTGTGAGATCCCATTTGCCATTGTGCGTACCTGTTTGGTGTATGGCAATCTGCTGAAAGGTACGCGCAGTAATATTGTAAGCTGGGTTAAAGAAAGTCTTGAAGCGGGCAAGACCATTCAGGTAGTAAGTGATCAGCTGCGCACGCCCACGTATGTGGAAGACCTGGCAAAAGGCATTGCCCTGATCATTGAAAAAAAAGCAACCGGGATCTTTCACATTTCCGGTAAAGACTGGTTAACGCCGTACGATATCGCTATCAGGACAGCCAACAAGTTTAATCTGGATGCCAGCAGGATCGTAAAAGTAGATGCATCTACCTTTACACAACCCGGCCGCCGGCCATTAAAGACAGGGTTTGTAATTGAAAAGGCCAGGAAAGAATTGGGGTATGAGCCAATGTCGTTTGATGAAGGCTTAGCGCTAATGTGATAATGTGATAGTTTGATGATGTGATAATTCTTTAGGTGCAGCAGTCCTATTTTTTGTGGCCTCACGTGATGTCAGCCGATAAACAGCCCTGCGTCAGCAGTAGGCTTGTATTTCATTATCAAATTATCACATTATCAAATCAGCTAATTGGTTTTAAAAAGATCTCCGCCAGCATACACCTTGCGCTGCCACCGCCATTGGTCTCAATGGTCGTTAATGGCGCATGCAGGATGCGGTTATACGTTTCCAGTTTTTTTACCTGCTCAGGACGTAAAGACTGATAGGCCTGGGTCGACATCACCAGTAATTTTTCACCCTCCTGGTTCTGCACCTGCAACATATTGCCGGCAAAATGATTCATTTGGTCAAAGCTGATATTGAACAGCTCCTTACCGGTTTTGCCAATAATTCCCTGCACCATTTGATACTCTGCATGGTTCGGCAGCGATTCAAGGCAAATGACCACATACCGGTCTGCCACGCACATCATTACATTGGTATGATAAATGGCCTTGCCCTGGCCATCTACCGAAGTGAATAATACCGGCCGGTACCCCAGCTTTTTACAAAAATCATCCAACACCGCCTGATGCGTGCGGGGCGACAGGCAGGCATAAGCTATTTTATGCTCGCGGTCAAGCACCATACTACCCGTGCCTTCCAGGTACTGTTGCTCGTTCTCGTAACCGGTAAAATCCAAAGTATTGTGAATGGCAAATTGTTGTTGAAGTTGTTTTATCACCGGTGGTTTGCGTTCCTGCCGCCGGTTCTCCGCAAACATGGGATACAGGCAAATGGTATCAGGTTCATGAAAGGAGATCCAGTTATTGGGAAAAATAGAATCCGGTGTGTGAGGTTCGGGAGTATCGTCGATAACGGTGACATTTACCCCATTTTGCTTTAGCAGGTTTACAAAATCATCAAATTCCACCTGGGCCTTTTCCTGGGCTGCCGCATCAGCGCCTGCAACCTGGAAGGCATTGTTCACCGCTGTTTGGGCATTAAAGCCGAAATTCACCGGTCTTATCATCAATAAATGGGCTGTTGTTTGCATACATGCATTAATTTATATCTTCCCTGAGTAATGGCATACTCATACAATGAAATCCACCGCGGGCGCGTGATAGCTCGGCCGACGGAATAAGTATAAGGGTGTCTTCCAGGTCATCGGGCTGCACTTCTTCCTTTTCGAATTGATCGAGCAGGTCTTTTACATGCACGATATTGAAACCCGCTTCGCGGAATGCTTCTACTGTTTTATCATTGCGGTCATAACCCAGCACTACGCCTTCTTTCAACGCCAGCAGATTGCAACTGTCGGTCCATTGTTCACGGGTGTCGAAGGGAAACTGGTTATTACCGGAGTAAATAAACTTTACTTTCGAATTGCACTCGAGGTCATTTTCGCTGATATTTGTCAATAGTTCTTCCAGGTTATCGAAGTATACCGGATTCTCGGGGTCTTTTTTCCTGAATTGAATGATCCTGATCTTATCTTCTTTTTTAGGGCCTTCCAGGATGCGTTCAACCGGATCGGCTCCTTCATGTTTCATCACTTTTTTGCTGAAGGCGCCCAGCATTACCCAAACATTGCGTTTTACCTGCGTGAAGATGGTATCGATGTGCATGTAATCGCGCCGGCGCGGAATTTTGATCACCGTGATCTTTTTCACAATGTTGCGGGCGAACAGCATGTTCACTACCTGGCGGGCCGCTTCCATCGTGGTACGTTCACTTATCCCGATCAGTAAGTGGTCTTTATGTACTACCATTACATCCCCGCCTTCGAGGGTAACTTTCTTTTCATCGCCATCACGGGGCAGCAGAAAATGGTGGGCTGTGTCGGGGATCTCTAAAATATTATCGCGATAAGTTTCAAACAGCGGATGGTTAAAGAAAATGTATTTGGCCAGCAGGGCCTCGCGCAGGCGGGCTGTCTTGGCCGGCTTGTTCAGCAGCACATAGTCATTGATCACGATGCCAATATCGCGGGTAAATATGAAATTGGGGATGGGCGGAAAGATCAACCGGTGTTCATTGATAGTGCCGCTGATGATCGTTTTCGACAACGTGGTGGGTGACAGGGCCAGCAATTCGTTCTGCGTAGCATAGGAACAACCTTCCACGGCGCATACCGAAGCTACCAGTTTCAACTTTATTTCCTGGTCCTCCAGGATGTCGGCCAGCAGCCATTCCAGCTCCACTACTTTTTCCGATCTGTAGAAATCGGGTTTCCCCGGTTTATAAAAATCGCGGCTGTTCTCAGGAGCATCTATCTGGTGCAGGCGGCCCCTGATCTTTTTCGGATCCAGGAAATACAATAATACCTTGGTATAGTAATCATACTCTTTTTTACGCATGGTTTCCAGGTGCACAATGTCTTCAAATAACCAGTCCTGGGCTTTGGATGGCACTACCTTACCCAAACCACTATCCGGGCTATGTACTAACAATCGTCGCAGGCGGCCGATCTCCGAAGTAACCTGAACCACTTTTTTTTCTTTATGGGACATAGATATTTCAATTTTTATTCTGATTGATAGCTACTTATATAAGTAAAAGCAGGGGGTACCAAATATAGCAAATCCGTTCCAACACCCTAAAATTAATACGAACAAATGTTAGTTTTGTAATGAATTCCATTATTTTTGCGGCCAAGTATTAAATTCGTGATATGCAATTTCAACTTACCGAGGAACACTTAATGATCCAGAAAGCTGCCCGCGATTTTGCCCAGTACGATTGCCTGCCGGGGGTTATAGAACGCGATGAGCACCAGAAGTTCCCGCGTGAACAAATCCTGAAACTGGCTGAACTGGGTTTTATGGGCATGATGGTTAGTCCGGATTACGGCGGCGCCGGTATGGATACCATCAGTTATGTACTGGCCATGGAAGAGATCAGTAAGATAGATGCCAGCGTAAGTGTATGTATGAGCGTAAACAATAGCCTGGTTTGCTGGGGACTGGAAAAATTTGGTTCTGAAGAACAAAAACAAAAATACCTGGTGCCGCTGGCACAGGGCCGTAAAAACGGCGATTTGTACATAGGCGCCTTCCTGTTAAGTGAACCGGAGGCCGGCAGCGATGCTACTTCGCAACGCACTTTTGCTGAAGACAAAGGCGATCATTACCTGTTGAACGGCACAAAGAACTGGATCACCAACGGAAGCTCTGCATCTGTATACCTGGTAATGGCCCAGTCAGATGTTTCGAAAGGAAGCAAAGGCATCAATGTATTTATAGTAGAAAAGAACTGGCCAGGCGTAGCGGTGGGCGCCAAGGAAAATAAACTCGGCATTCGCGGCAGCGATACCCACAGCATAACATTTACCGACGTAAAAGTGCCCAAAGAGAACAGGATAGGAGGCGACGGCTTTGGTTTTACGTTTGCCATGAAGACCCTGGCCGGGGGCCGTATCGGTATTGCATCACAGGCATTGGGTATTGCCAGTGGCGCTTATGAGTTGTCATTGAAATATTCCAAAGAAAGAAAAGCATTCGGTAAAGAGATCATGCATCACCAGGCCATTCAGTTCAAGCTGGCCGACATGGCTACCCGCATCGAATGCGCCCGTTTACTATGTTTGAAGGCCGCCTGGGAAAAAGACCAGCATCTTGATTATACATTAAGTTCATCCATGGCCAAAGTGTATGCCAGTGAAACTGCCATGTGGGTAACCGTGGAAGCGGTGCAGGTACATGGTGGTTACGGATATGTTAAAGAGTACCACGTAGAACGCCTCATGCGCGATGCCAAGATCACTCAGATCTACGAAGGCACCAGCGAAGTACAGCGCATTGTGATCAGCCGCTCTATATTGAAATAATTAGCTAATGTGATAATTAGCTGATGTGATAATGGAATACAGATTAAACTGAGAGAAACGTCCCTTATGAAGTTTTTCTCTTTCCCTTCTATTTTTCTGCCATTCATTTGATCGAAAAGCTTTAATAGCTTTTCCTTGTACCTTTGCGCCAGTTAGTAAGGTATTGTTTATATCATAGACTAAACAGAACTATTAATGGCGGTTAATACAGAAGCTTATCTGGAAATTAATGCACAATTAAAGGCGAAAAATGTAACCCTGGTTGCTGTTTCTAAAACCAAACCGGTTGCAGATATTCAGGAATTATATGATCAGGGTCATCGCGATTTTGGCGAGAACTATGTGCAGGAGCTGGCCGAAAAACAGGTGGTGCTGCCGAACGATATCCGCTGGCATTTCATCGGCCACCTGCAATCGAACAAGGTGAAATACATTGCTCCTTTTGTACATCTTATACATGGTGTAGACAGCTATAAACTATTACTCGAAATTGACAAGCAGGCCCGCAAATTCGATCGCGTGATCCATTGCCTGTTACAGGTACATGTAGCCCAGGAAGAAACCAAATTCGGTTTTAATGAGCTGGAGCTGATGGAGGTGATGGATGCTATTCATAAGTATAAACTCTTAAACGAGCTCAGGAACGTGGAAGTAAGAGGTTTAATGGGCATGGCTTCCTTTACCGACGATATGGAGCAGGTTAGTAAAGAATTCAAATACCTCAAATTACTGTTCGATCATTGCGCCGGCCTTCCCTGGAATACCCAATTTGATACGTTATCAATGGGCATGAGCAGTGATTACCAACTGGCTATAGAGGAGGGCAGTAACCTGGTGCGCATCGGAAGCCTGTTATTTGGCGCCCGCCTGTAATAGCTTATCGGTTTTTCCAGTTAATTCATCGGGGTTTTATATGCAAACATCGAATTGATTATGACCCGGGCATTACACTGTTTATCTTTGACTTACATAATTAAATAGTGTTTTTCATAGGTTATTGATTAATGGTAAAGGGCTGTTTCTACAGCTCTTTTTTCTTTTATACCCCCCATCCCCCTAAAGGGGGCAAAAGGCAGTTCATCAAGCAAATGCTACTATACCTGTAACATTTTATCCCCTTTCAATTTTGTATATTTAATTGCATGTATGAAAACGGCTGGTTTTATACAACGTTATTACCTGCATCATCTGCTGGGCTGGGCATTGCTGTTCTTCGGCTGGCATTTTTTCCGTTACCAGGATTACCCCGCCGGTAAGGGATGGTATATAACCTTCATAAAAGTGGCTGATCTGGCCCTGATGGTGTACCTCACCAACTACCTGCTTATTCCGCGGCTGCTGTATAAGAAAAGATATTTCCTGTTTGCGCTCTTTTTCATAACGCTTGTGTTTACATTTAGCATTGGCAAAATGTATGTAGAAGCAGCCCTGCTGCAAACTTCCTTTGATATCTGGGACCGGTTTAAAGTTCGGGTGTACGATAATGTGATCCCGCATTTTTTGCTGGTAAGCACCGGTGCTGCCATTAAACTGTTAACAGATCATGCGCGCGCCCAGCGGCGCCTCGGTGAAATGGCCAGGGAAAAGGCTGAAACGGAATTGAATTTTTTGAAATCACAGATCAATCCGCACTTTTTATTCAATTCGCTGAACACAATTTATTTTTTGATCGATAAGCAGAATGCGGAAGCCCGTACCACCTTATTGCAAATGGCAGGCCTGTTGCGTTACCAGTTGTATGATTGCAACAGCGATACCATTGAAATAGAAAAAGAAGTGCATTACCTGCAGGATTATATCCGATTGCAGGAACTGCGAAAAGACAATCAATATGAAGTAGGCATTGAAGTAGGGGAGCAGGTGAAAGGGTTCCGGATAACACCCCTGTTGCTGATACCTTTCGTTGAAAATGCGTTCAAGCATATTTCACATGATAGCCATCAAAAAAATTATATCCGGGTTAGTCTGCAGCGGCAAAACGGAACCCTTACTTTTATCGTAGAGAACTCGAAAGACGATCAGCAGCGCAGCACAGAACCTCCAGGCGGCATTGGACTAGCGAATGTAAAACGCAGACTGGAGTTATTATATCCCGGCAAACATACTTTACAGATCTCGAACAACGCCCATACCTTTAAAATTGAACTCAACCTGCTATTAACATGACACTCCGCTGTGTAATCATAGATGACGAACCAATCGCCCGCAAAGGGTTAAGGGAATACATCCAGGATGTTTCATTCCTGCAGTTGGCCGGGGAGTTCGATAATCCATTAAAAGCAGCGGAACTGTTGATGAAAGAAAAGATAGACCTGTTGTTCCTGGATATACAAATGCCCAAAATGACCGGCCTTGCATTTTTAAAGACCCTGACATACCCGCCCATGGTGATCTTCACGACTGCTTATCCGCAATATGCGGTGGAAGGGTTTGAGTGGAATGCCATTGATTACCTGTTGAAACCATTTTCGTTTGAGCGTTTCTGGAAGGCGGTATCCAAAGCGCGAACTATGCAGGAAGCCATCACGCAACCTGTGGCTGCACCGGCCGAAGAACCCGGTTACTTTTTTATAAAGTGTGAAAACAAGCTGGTGAAGATTCTATATGAAGATATCTTGTTTGTAGAAGCATTACAGAACTATGTAGCCGTATATACCACCGCGAAGAGGTACATAACTTATCTCACTTTTCACAGCATTGAAAGTCATTTACCGGCCGGCCGCTTTATACGCACGCATAAATCATACATTGTAGCTGCGGCAAAAGTGGAAAGTATTGAAGGCAATGATATAACCATTGGCGGGCATCATATACCTATCAGCCGCACCGAAAAAGAAGCGGTATTACAGCAATTGATACAGAACCGCCTGTTGCGGCGATGATATTACCAAAATATTATTTTAGTCACAATCTATACGATAGGGTTACCTTTTCCCGTTTTTTGTATAAATTTGCAACAGATTAATCGTTCTTTTTAACTCCATCTATTCAACGCTGCTTGTCTTCACTTGTTAATCAACCGCTTGCCAGCTTGCCCCTATAATATAAACGATTTGCTTTCATATTAACATTTTTTGTATTAAAACAAAACGAATATGAAATCAATCATGCTTAATGCTTTTTCTTCAGGAAAGAAAACAGCTTTATTACTAATGGCGGTTATTATGACCCTCACATCTGCAACAGCGAAAGTTGCTGATTCTACGATCGATGATGAAAACGCTACTGTATCCTGCCTCAAAATGGAAGAAGGCCAGGTTTACTTTAATGTAAAGTTCGAAAACGCTGATGGTGGCCGTTTCGATGTACTGGTTAATGACGTTAATGGCGATAACCTGTACCGTGCTACTTTCACTGGCAAGAACTTCAGTAAAGTGTTCAGAGCGCCGGTTGAAAATGGTAAACTGGTGATCATCATCCGTGACAGCAATAACAAGACAAGCCACAAGTTTGAGCTGGCTACCGAATCAAAAATGGTTCAACAGATCTATGTAAAAAGAATGTAGTAACTGACGCTTTTGCGCAGTATGGCTACTTTTGAAGATCTTATTTGAACACGAATTTGTTTTGTCATAGCTGCCCTTAAGTTTCATTCCGGTCAATCGGAATGAAACTCACCGAAGGGGGAGCAACCGGCCCTAAAAAATATTCCCATCCCGGCGAGAACGATCGCCTGTACCCCAACTAAGACGCCGGAATTACGTAAATTTGCCAAATTCAATTTATTGAGTTATGGCAGAGATCACCACACCGGAAGAAAAAAGTCTGAATTTTATAGAAGAGATCATTGAAGAGGATCTGAAATCGGGAAAATATAAATCTATCGTTACCCGTTTTCCACCCGAGCCGAATGGCTACCTGCATATTGGTCATGCTTCAAGCATCTGTTTAAATTTCGGGCTCACCCAAAAATACCCCGGATACACCAACCTCCGTTTTGATGATACCAATCCCGTTACCGAAGAAACGGAGTATGTGGAAAGCATTAAGGACGATATCCGGTGGCTGGGTTTTACGTGGAAGAACGAGTTGTATGCTTCCGATTATTTCGACAGGTTGTATGAATACGCCGTAAAACTTATAAAAAATGGATTGGCGTATGTGGATGACTCTACCTCTGAGCAAATAGCTGCCATGAAAGGTACGCCTACCGAACCCGGTAAAGACAGCCCTTTTCGTACCCGCTCTGTGGAAGAAAACCTGGACCTGTTTGCCCGCATGAAGAACGGCGAGTTCCCCGATGGCTCCCGTACCCTGCGTGCTAAAATTGATATGACGCATCCCAACATGTTGATGCGCGACCCGGTCCTATACCGCATTAAACACGCGCATCATCACCGCACAGGCGATAAATGGTGTATTTACCCCATGTATGATATGGCGCATGGTCAAAGCGATTCAATTGAAAATGTTACCCATTCCATTTGTACGCTGGAGTTTGTGCCACATCGTGAGTTGTACGACTGGTTGATCGAAAAACTGGAAATATATCCTTCTCATCAATATGAGTTTGCCCGCCGCAATATGAACTACACCGTTACCAGCAAAAGAAAACTGCTGCAACTGGTGAACGAAAAATTTGTTAGCGGCTGGGATGATCCCCGTATGCCAACCATCTCGGGCTTACGCCGGGCCGGTTATACGCCGGAAAGCATTCGCGAATTTTGCGATCGCATAGGCATTGCCAAACGGGAGAACATGATCGATGTGTCGCTGTTGGAGTTTTGCGTTCGTGAGCACCTGAACAAGATCGCCCTGCGCCGCATGGTGGTATTTGATCCGTTGAAGGTGGTGCTTACCAACTACCCGGCCGATGGTTCTTTTGAAATGGTGAAAAGTGAAGACAATCCGGAAGATCCGAATACAACGCACCGGGAAATTCCCTTCAGCCGTGAAATTTTTATTGAACGGGAAGACTTCATGGAGAATCCCCCCAAGAAATTCTTCCGCCTGGCGCCCGGACAAATGGTTCGACTGAAAAGCGCTTATATCATCAGGTGTGATGAAGTAATTAAAGACAGCAATGGTAAAATAACCGAATTGCATTGCACCTACCTGCCTGAAAGTAAAAGTGGTTCCGATACATCAGGTATTCATGTAAAAGGTACTTTGCATTGGGTGAGCGTAGCCCAGGCCATTAATGTGGAAGTTCGGCTGTACGACCGGTTGTTCAGGGTAGAAGACCCCACCAGCGAAGAAGGCGATTTCAAGGAGTATATCAATCCCAATTCATTGCAGGTGATCAGTTCCGCCTATGCAGAACCTTCTTTGATGAACATCCGCTTCAGCGACCGCTGCCAGTTCCTGCGGAAAGGGTATTTCTGTTTGGATAAAGATACCTCTGAAGAGAAGATGGTGTTCAACCGAACGGTGACGTTGAAGGATACCTGGGCGAAGGAGCAGAAAAAGGCTTAACGCTGAACGCATAACGCTCAACGCCACAACCGTCAAAGGCGGATCAAAAAACATAACGCTTCGTGTATAAATCAGAATGCCGGATGTTACATTCATCCGGCATTCTGCATTTTTTGTATTAGCGTTCCGCATTAGGCGTTCATCGTTTAATGTTTTGCGTTTGTTTCGCATAATCGAAGACAAGATTGCAGAATGCCTTCACGCCCACATCGAGCCGGCTGTCATCTATGTAAAAATCCGGGGTATGATGCGGTGGAGCTTTCGATCTATCGGTTCCCCTGGGCATACCTCCGAAGTAAATAAAGAATACCGGCGCTTTCTCACCATAATAAGAAAAGTCCTCAGAGCCCGTTACCCATGCCCGTTCCTTTACATTTTCCTTTCCCGCCGTTCTTTCAAAGGTGGGTAACATCATCTTAACCAGGGCAGGATCGTTATACGTTACAAGTGTTTTGGTATCGATCGAAACTTCTGCCGTGGCGTCCATGGCGGATGCTATGGCTGTGGCTATTTTACGAATGCGTTCATGTGTTTCCTGTTGCATTTTGCTATCCAGCGCCCGGATGGTGCCCTGTAATATTGCTTCCTCCGGAATAATATTGGGTCGAACCCCGCTGTGAAATTTGCCTACGGTAATCACCACCGGCGCCCTGGTGAGCTCCGATTGCCGGCTCACAATGGTCTGCAGCGCGTTTACAATTTCAGTGCCCACTACTATCGGATCAACACCTTTCCAGGGCTGTGAACCATGGCTTTGTTTGCCTTTTATGTGAATGGTGAACCAGTCGGACGATGCCATGAATGCGCCGGACTTATATTCAAAATTGCCTGCTTCTATATCCGATTCAATATGCATTCCGAAAACCGCATCTACTTTCGGATTATCCATACAACCTTCTTTGACCATCAGGGGCGCGCCGCCTTCTTCGTCACCGGGCGGACCTTCTTCTGCCGGTTGAAAGAAGAACTTGACCGTACCCGGTACTTCCTTTTTGAACTTTGATAATACCTCGGCAGCGCCCATCAGCATGGCTACGTGGCTGTCGTGTCCGCAGGCATGCATGACCGGTACCGTATCGCCCATGTATTCGGCCTGTACGGTAGATTTAAAAGGAATATCCACCCGTTCCTTCACCGGTAAAGCATCCATGTCGGCCCGTAAAGCCACCACCGGCCCGGGCTTGCCGCCACGCAGCATAGCCACGATGCCTGTTTTGGCAACACCGGTTTGCACTTCGAGACCCAGTTTCTTCAAATGAGCAGCAATATATTCAGCGGTCTTGTATTCGCGGTTCGAAAGCTCGGGATGTTGGTGCAGGTAGCGGCGCCATTCGATCACTTTCGATTTGATGGAACTGACCTCGTTGTCGATCATCGTATTCAGTCCTGGTTGGGCCTGAACAGTAATTGTAAACAGGAGCAGGAGCAGTTGCAGGATCCACGGGATTGACTGTTTTGGCTGCATGCGGGATTATTTTTCTGAATGTAGAAAAAAAATGTGAGTTGCCATCCCGGTTAAACATATGATTTTTAATCTACTTTATATGGTACTTATGTTTTTTATAATTGATTGACGGCCATAGCTATAATAAGGAAATATATTTATCGTTTAATAAGTGTTTTAATCCCGAAAACCCCTTCCGAGATGCCCGTGCTCCCAATGACAACTGCCATACCCCATGGCAGGCCCAAATGGTTCTTATCTCCTGATAAGACCATGGTCGGTATGTTACTACTGACTTTGTTTACCTTCCCCTGTCTGTCACAAACGATCGGCAACTGGACGTTCAACAATACCCTGGCTGGCACTGGTGGTACCTATAATTCGGTTGCGAACGCCGACTTTAGCGGAAGCATACCTTCAAAAGTCTTTAATGGCAGCGGAGAATATTATGGTGAGGATGGCTGGCCGGCCGGGGCCGTTAATACCGGTTCTTATCTGCAGTTCAGCATCAGTCCGAATACCGGGTATCAACTCGATCTTTCCAGTATCGTTCTGCGCATCCGGCGCAGCAATACGGGGTCACCAGCCGGTTCTGGTCCAACTGCATGGAGCCTGCGGTCAAGCCTCGATGGATTTACCACAGATATCGCTTCCAACAGCCTGGTACATACGTACACCAATTATACAGTTCCCCTGGGCAGTGCCTTTTTGCAGGTTTATTCAACAGTTACATTCCGGTTATATGGCTATAATGTAAGTATCAACAGTGGAGGTCTTAGCCGGCTTGTATTGGACAATATCAGCATCCAGGGGATAGGCGCTGTATTACCTGTACACATAACCGGCATACAGGCAATACGCAGCAATGCGAACGGTATTAATGTAAAATGGCAGATGAGCCAGGTTCAGGAGGGAACTGTTTTCAAGGTGCAGCGTTCAACAAACGGCATCGATTATACCACCATCAACACCTATACCGAAAAAGAGTTTAAAGCAACGTATTCTTATAATTATTCCGATGTAAATGTGCCGGCTGTTTATTCCAAATTATATTACCGGGTACAGGGCCAAACACCGGATGGAAGAACGTTTTTGTCGCCCATAGTTAGGGTAAGTAAGGAAACGGCAACACAGGCAGTGATAAATCATGCCAGCATACAGGGGGAGCTACTTTACACTTCGCTGCAGACGCCGGAAACAGGATGCTACACCATTTCGGTAGTAGCTATGAATGGCGCAGTGTTGAAACTGAAAAGGATTGAGCTGGAAGCGGGTGTGCACGGGGTTACATTGCCGCTGCCATCTTTATCACGCGGTACCTATCTAATTCGGTTAACCGGCAACGGAATAATGACCGGTAAGAAGATTGTTTGGTAATAGTTTACAGTTTACAGTTTACAGTTTACAGTTCACAGTTCAAAGTTTAAAGTTCATAGTTCGCGCGGTTCAAAGTTCCCAGTTTATAGTATACAGTTTGCGGTTTAAAGGAACTTAAAACTTAGAACTTAAAACTTTGAACTCATTTATATTCACCGTACACTTCCCGTAACGTGTCAGCAATTTCTCCCAATGTACATTTTTGCTCAACGGCTTCAATAACAGTGGGCATTATGTTTTCACCGGAAGTAGCTTTGTCTGAAAGATATTGTAACACCTGGTCGCATTTGGCGGGATCGCGGTCGTTACGCAGTCTGGCCAGTTTTTGACTTTGTACCTGGCGAATGGAGTCGTCTACCCGGAAGACAGGGGTAGTATCTTTTTCGGTTGACTGGAACTTATTAACGCCTACAATGATCTTTTCTCCATTTTCGATCCTGCGTTGATATTCATACGAGCTGCGGGCAATAGCCTCCTGGATGAATCCCTCTTCAATAGCCGATACGCTGCCTCCCATGGCATCGATGGTAGCTATAAGTTCATAGGCTTTTTGTTCTATTTCGCTGGTGAGCGCTTCTACGTAATAAGAACCGGCCAACGGGTCAACTGTATCTGCAGCGCCGCTTTCAAAAGCAACGATCTGCTGTGTACGTAAAGCTATGCGGGCCGCTTCTTCGGTAGGCAGGCTTAAGGCTTCGTCATAGCCGTTGGTATGCAGCGATTGGGTTCCGCCCAGGACAGCGGCGAGCGTTTGTACCGTGACGCGGCTGATATTGTTTTGCGGTTGTTGGGCCGTTAAGGTGCTGCCGCCGGTCTGGGTATGAAAACGCAGCATCATGGCTTTGGGATCGGTAGCGCCCAATTCCTTCATGATATTGGCCCACATGCGCCGGGCAGCTCTGAACTTGGCTATTTCTTCGAACAGGTTATTGTGCGCATTGAAAAAGAACGACAGGCGGCGGCCGAATACATTGATGTCGAGCCCTTTTGCCAGTGCCGCCTTCACATAGGCTTTACCATTGCTCAGCGTAAAGGCAATTTCCTGAACGGCCGTGCTGCCGGCTTCCCGGATATGATAACCAGAAATGGAAATGGTGTTCCATTTAGGCAGTTCCCTGCTGCACCATTCGAAAATATCAGTGATGATGCGCATGGAAGGTTGCGGTGGATAGATGTAGGTACCGCGGGCGGCATATTCTTTCAGAATATCGTTTTGAATGGTGCCGGAGATCTTTTTCAGATCGGCGCCCTGCTGTTTGGCCAGTGCTACATACAATGAGAGCAGGATATAAGCCGTGGCATTGATGGTCATGGAGGTGGACACCTCTTCGAGCCTAATGCCTTTGAACAGCGTTTGCATGTCTTCAATGCTGTCGATGGCTACGCCTACTTTTCCAACTTCTCCTTCTGCCAGCGGATGATCGCTGTCGTACCCGATCTGGGTGGGCAGGTCGAATGCTACACTCAGTCCCATTACGCCCTGTGACAGCAAATAGTGATACCGTTTATTGCTTTCTTCGGCAGTGCTGAACCCGGCATACTGGCGCATGGTCCACAGTTTACCGCGATACATATCTTCCTGCACGCCCCGGGTAAAGGGAAACTGTCCCGGTTTTTCAGCCTGACTGGAAGCAGGTACATCATCGGCAGTGTACACCTGTTTTATTTCAATGGCGCTATCGGTATATAGTTTTTTTTCTGGCATATCATTCTTTAGAGGTCTGAGGTCTGACGTCTGAAGTCTGAAGAGCTTGTATTTCCGACTTCCGACCTCTGACTTCAGATTTCGTCTTAGCTCATTAGTTTTTTCGCTTCAAAACTCAGGACATCGGCCACTACGTTGTGCAAAGAGGCCTTGGGCGATTGCATCAGCATTTCGAGGATGCTGCGACTGAGGTCCTGGCCAGTGGCGTCTGCCGGTAAAAATGAAGCGATCTGATTAATAATCAATATATTCTGATCTTTCAGGTTACGTACTGCTTCCCACGATTCCTGCGACACATAGATCTGCTGTGTAACATTATATTCAAACTCCTGGCGGATCTGTTGAACCAGCAATGCCTGCATGTCACGGGCGCTCAGGCCGGCCTGGCTGGTACGGCTGATGATATTGGGTAATGCAATCCTGTCTACCAGTAACATTAAACGTTCATAAGCCTGCAATTGAAGCGGTTGGGCAGAGGGTGCAGCAGCCTTTTGCTTCTCGTGCTTTTCCATCAGTTCTTTGGCTTCTTTGCGTTGCTTCCAAAGCGCATAGGCCAGAAAACCGCCCAGCGTAAGGGCAATCAACACAGAAATTACCATTTGGGTGGTAGTTAGTTGCATTCAATAGGTTTTAGGTGAACAAAAATAGTTCTTAGTTTTAAGTTATTAGTAATAAGTTATTTAAACGAAAAGGTAGTAGTTACAGTATATAAAACAAAAGTTCCCGGTTACCGGTTCCGTGTGCCGGTTTTGGGGCATTGCAACATGTTCTGTTAAATCATTTCAAAGGCAGGTATGCTCTTAGAACCGGTGACCGGTTAACTGGCAGCCTGTAACCCGTTTTATCGTAATTTTGCAATATAAATGATTCAAGTATGGAAATGACAATGGCCGTTCCTGTGAGCTTTACTGCCGGCGCCCTGGCTGAGATCCGTCGCCTGATGACCGCTCCGGACTTTGACACTACCAAATTCTTACGGGTTGGTGTAAAGGGCGGTGGCTGTTCGGGCCTTTCTTATATCCTGGGTTTTGACGACAAACAAGCCGATGATGAGGTGTTTGAATTCGAGGGGCAGACCTTTATCATGAACAGGTCACACGGCATATACCTGATGGGAATGCAAATCGACTGGGCCGATGGGTTGAACGCACGTGGATTCACATTTAATAATCCCAATGCCAGCAAAACCTGCGGCTGTGGAACTTCGTTTGCAGTATAGGCAGCTATCCGATGGTTGATCCCGCAACATTCAAAGAACTGGCGCTTTCGTTCGAGGGCGTGGAAGAACAACCTCACTTTGAAAAGACCTCTTTCAGGGTGAAGAAAAAGATCTTTGCTACGCATGCTCCCGGCAGCCACCTGATCTGTGTAAAGCTGTCTGAAGTGGATCAATCGGTTTTTTGCGCTATTGATAAAACCGTCATTTACCCGGTTGAGAATAAATGGGGCAAGCAGGGCTGGACATTCGTAGATCTGAAGAAAATACGAAAAACAATATTGAAAGATATTCTTACTACTGCCTATAATGAAATAAAGAACCGGTAACCGGCGTCCGCCATCTAGCTTACGGTTGCGTTGAACCGGAAACCCACACCATGGATGGTTTCAAGCATTATATTGGGATCGGCTTTAAAGTATTTACGCAGCTTGGTCATGAATACATCCATACTTCTTCCCAGGAAATAATCATCTTTACCCCACACGTTCAGTAATACTTCATCGCGTTTTAAAATGTGGTTCGCATGTTCGCACAGGAACTTCAGCAGGTCGGCTTCCTTTTGTGTTAGCGTAAAGGTTTCTGCCGGTGTGTGCAGTTTCAGATCGGTATGGGAGAACCTCATATTGCCGATGCTGAATTCCTGAATACTATCGGCCCGCAGTTTACGTGAGCGACGGATGAATACCTCCATGCGCAGTAACAGTTCCTGCATGCTGAAAGGTTTGGTAATATAATCATCGGCGCCGGTAAGAAAGCCTTTGATTTTGTCTTCTTCCATTGACTTGGCGGTGAGGAACAAAATAGGGACCATGTCGCTTTGCTGGCGGATCTTTCGCGCTACCGTGAATCCATCCTTATTGGGCATCATTACGTCGAGCAGACAAATATCGTATTGTGTTTTATCGAATTTCTCAATGGCGGTTTGTCCGTCGGCACATAAAACCACTTCATAACCTGCGTCCTGCAGGTTGTCTTTTATTACATATCCTAATGACAGGTCGTCTTCGGCCAATAGTACTTTAGCTTTTTTTGTTAGCATGATCAGCTGTTTACAGTTGCTGGAAGAATAAGCCTGAACTCGGTTCCAATACCGGGCAGGCTGTTTATTTTAATAGTGCCATGATGGGCATCGATGATCCGTTTTACAAAGTTTAATCCCAGTCCAAACCCTTTTACATTATGCACGTCGCCGGTGGGCACGCGGTAAAATTTATTGAACAGGCGCTTCTGGTATTTCTTGTCAATGCCAATGCCGTTGTCTTTAACTGAAATGTAAATATTGCCCTCTTCTTGGCCAATGGAAACAATGATGTACGGTTTTGCCGAAAACTTGAGGGCATTTTCCAACAGGTTAACGATGGCCAGTTCCAGGTGCGCCCGGTCGGCAGACAACTCCATGTTATACTGTTCTTCATCGACCTGGATCTTTACTTCTGCTTTTTTCTCATCGATCAGGGGTTGCATTTTGGCAACGGCCTGTTCAATGAGGTCTTTCAACGGCACCTGTTTTTTCTCGATGGTCAGGTCTTTCCTGTCTGACCGCGCGATCTGCAACAGTCTTTCCACCTGGTCCTGCAGGTGCTGCGTTTGATTTGCGATGATGGTGGCATATTTACGTAAGCGATCCGGTTGTGCGGTTATCTTTTCCTGTAACAATACTTCTGCTGATATTTTCATTACGGCCAGCGGTGTTTTGAATTCGTGGGTGAAATTGTTCACGAAATCTTTCTGGATCTCTGCGAGGAACCGCTGCCGGTAGAAGAAGAACAGGATCATGGCCAGTCCGATAAGCACGAGGAAAACAATGGCGCTGCTGATAAACCAGAAATTCATTTGTTGCAGCACATATTTATTGCGGTGCGGAAAATACAGCAAGATATAGCTGAAGGGACGATTGTAAACAGAGAGGTTGATGGTGCTGGGCGGATAACGCGAAGCTGCTGCGGTAATATAGGATGTGTCTTTATAGCGGGTATGCCCGGCGTCATAGTAAGCAATGTATGCATCGGTCAATACATCGAATTCGTTGAGCTCATGTTGCAGGTGGTAGGCGATGGAGTCCTTTGAGTGAAAGTTATCGACGCGCATCAGAAAATAATCGATACTGGGATGTTCGATGAGGTCCTGCAGGTGCGCGCGGCTATTAACCAGGTTCAGGTCTTCATACAGGCCGCGGATGCTTTTGACAACGTTGGTATTAAACGTTTTTTGTTCGAACGAATACACTTTGTTAAGCCAGAATAACTGCACTGTTATGATCAGCATTATTAAAATGCTGGCCAGCAATACCAGCCACCTGAGTGTTGATGAACGCATATTATCTGATAAACTCCCGTAGGCAAATTTGCTACCCATTATGCACAGAATTTTTTCTATCTGGTTAACTGCTTGTTAAGGAAAGTTACGAAGATGGTAACAGCTGGTCAAGGCAAGGGGGATTGTTAATCGCCGGTTAAGCAGGCCGTAAAATTTTTCCCGGGTAATGCATTTGAATACTTTCACATTATCGGAGGCTACAAGGCATAGAGGCACAAGGCAAAAAGCAAAAAAGCACAGAGGTTTACCACACACCATCATCCATTCAATAAAAACATTTAAGTAGGTCGGTTTCTTTAGGGTTTAAACGTCGCTCCGGGTGGGCGGCGTTTTTTTACCTCATCCCAGCCCCGCTCCCCAGCCCCTAAAGGGGGAGTGATAAAGCATTCCGTTTTTTTATTGCCACCGCCGTCTACAAATGGCTGATTGGTACCGGCATGAAGCGATTCACTGTACCAATTGCCAATTCACTGCCTATACAAGCAAAAAGCCCCTCGATGTATCGAGAGGCTTTTCTTATTTACGAATTTCTGTATTTCTATGCTTTCTTAGCCAGTGCCGGTTTCTGAGCGGCAGTTCCTGCTTTGGGTTCTGGAGCAGGCTCACCCAGAGGTTTATCTTTGGCAAAGTCGATCAGGATCGGCGCTGCCACAAAGATAGATGAATAACTACCGGTAACAACACCTATCAACATCGCGAATGCGAAACCTTTGGTTACCTCGCCGCCTACCAGGAACAGGATCAGGATGGTGAGGAACACGGTGAGCGACGTCATGATGGTACGGCTCAGTGTTTCGTTGATCGCTTTGTTAATAATGGTCGTTTTATCGGCGCCGTGCATGGTATGACTGTATTCGCGAATACGGTCGTACACGATCACGGTATCGTTCATCGAGAAACCGATCACGGTCAGTATCGCTGCAATGAAGTGCTGGTCAATTTCAAGCGGGAATGGCACCACATCTTTCAGGAACGAGAACACGGCCAATGTAACCAGTACGTCGTGCAGCAAGGCAACGATGGTTCCAACAGAATATCGCCAGTCCCGGAAACGGATGAAGATATAAAGAGCAATGATCAGCAGTGACCAGAAAGTTGCCCACTGTGCACCTGCTTTCAGGTCATCGGAAATAGTGGGGTTTACCTTGTTGCTGCCTTCCAGTAAACGGGTATTGAAATCCTGCTGGGTGGTTGCTTCCGGCAGGAAAGGTTTCAGTCCGGTGTACAGGGTGCTTTGCACGGCAGAATCAACCGTTAATCCGGTTTCTGCTATACGGTAATCGGTTGTGATATTCAATTTGTTCTCGCCGCCATAGGTCTTAATCACAGGCGTGCTTCCAAACGTTTTTTCCAGCGCATTCCGTACTTCTTCCGCATTCACTTCTTTACCAAAGTTCACTACATAGCTTCTACCACCGCGAAATTCAACACCATACCTGAAACCATGGAAGAAAGAAGCCACACCCAGCAGCAGTACTACAGCAGAAATGGTGTAAGCGATCTTCCGGTATTGAATGAATTTATAAGCGGCATGTTTGAAGATGCGTTTTGATAAAGCGGTAAAGTACTGGAAGTGCCTGTTCTTTTTGGTATAGAAATCGGTGATCAGGCGGGATACCAGGATACCGCAGAACAGCGATAACAGAATACCCAGGATCTGGGTGGTGGCAAAACCTAATACCGGGCCCAAACCATAGATGAACAGAATGATAGCTGTTAACAGGGTAGTGATGTGACCATCGAGAACCGGAGGCAAAGAACGCAGGTAACCGGCTTTAACTGCCTGGGCGTATGTGCTGCCTTTTGACAGTTCTTCCTTGATACGTTCAAAGATGATCACGTTCGTGTCTACCGCCATACCAATGGTTAACACCAGACCGGCAATACCGGGGGCAGTTAAGGTGGCATTCAGGGCGCTCAGTACGCCGATGGTAAACAACAGGTTCAATATAAGGGCGATGTTGGCCACAATACCACCGGTATTGTAATAAACCAGCATCAGAATGAATATTACCAGGAATGAAATAGCGAAGGCCATGATACCGCCGTTTACGGCCTGCTCACCGAGGGTGGGACCAACCACCTGCTCCTGTACAATGACGGCAGGAGCTTCCAGTTTCCCGGCTTTCAGGATGTTGGCCAGGTCATTGGCTTCTTCTATCACCAGTTGCTGGTTCTTGCCGCCTGAACCCATCGTAATGCGGGAGTTACCGCCTTCGATCTTTTGAATTACGTTGGGAGCGCTGTAAACGATATCATCGAGCACGATAGCGATGGGTTTGCCTACGTTCTTTTCGGTCATGCGGGCCCAGTTCTTGGCGCCGCTGGCATTCATTTCCATGGCAACTGCCACCTCGTTGGTAACCTGGTCAAATTCCTGGCGGGCGTCTACGATCGCATCACCTTCCAGTTCTGCGCGGTCTCTGCCGGGAACGGTCTTGATGGCGTACAGCCTGAGGAAATTGCTCAATTTGCCATCGTCGTCGCGGTCTTGTTTGCCCCACAGGAACTTAATGTTCGAAGGGAAGGCGTTGCGAACAGCAGGGATGTTCAGGTACCTGTTCACCGCGCCGGTATCAGACAACAGGGCCAGACCCAGTGAAGGAGAATAGCTCACCTTGCCGGTTTGCGGATCCTGTTGCGGTGGAATGAATTTTATTTTGCTGGCCAGGATGTTACGGCTGGCGGCAGATGTGTCTTTTTTGGTAGAATCGATGGCGCCGGTTGAATCAAGTTTTGTGTATGACAGGTAGTCATCGAGCGCTTTAGACGCGTTCATCACAGAATTTGAAAGCTCTTCGAGGGTATAAACCTCCCAGAATTGCAGGTTGGCGGTCGATTGCAGGTATTTACGAACCCTTTCCGGATCGCTGGCGCCGGCCAGTTCTACAGTGATAATACCTTTGTTCTCATCAAGGCTGATGTTAGGTTGCGCTACACCGAACTTGTCAATACGTTTGCGCAGCACCTGGAAGGTCTGGCTCATAGCGGCTTTCGCCTGCTCGTAGATGTAGTCTAACACCCGGTTATCGGAAGCTGTAGGGCTCAGTTTGTTGTTGGCGTTGGCGAACAGGGGGGCCAGTTTGCCGCCTGCGTTCTGCTCGCGGTAGGCGTTGGCAAACAGATCGATAAAGTTTTGATCGCTGGTTAATTTTCTTCTTTGGGCTTCAGCGATCGCTTTCAGTAACTGTGGATCTTTGGGGTTGTTAGCCAGGCCTTTAATGAGACCGTCGAGGGCTACATCCATCGTTACGTTGATACCACCTTGCAGGTCAAGACCCAGCAACAGTTCGCTTTCTTTAGCTTTCTGGTAGGTTTGTCCCCACCAGGTAATTTTTTTGTCTCTTGAAGCAGTCAGCAAGCTGTCGAGATAAGCGTCGCGTGCATTGTCCACGGTGTCTTTGTATAAAGCCCGGGCTTCGGTGTTGGTGGGGTACTTTTGGGCAGGAGTAAGGGGATAGGTCCGTTTTACATAGGCATCTGCTTTTTTACCCATTTCTTTTTCGTGCTGGTTAACAAACCAGGTAAACGAAAGCTGGTATAAAGAGATCAGGATCAACAGACCTGCAAAAATGCTAACCAGTGCTCTCATTGGATTGTGTCATTTATTTTTTTAGAGTTGGCAAAGATAGTGTTTTCGGTCAGGAAACAATAGGGTTACAGGTTACAAGTTACAGGTTTCACGGGGGATTCAGGCTTTAAACGGGGTATTTTGGAACTAAAAACGAGTTTTAGTGAGAAATATGCGTGTCGGGCTAAAATTTTCACTTACGGAAGGATCTGCACTATTTCGGAAAAGCGGAGTTGTTCAGTTGTTCGGGGCCGGTTGGTGAGGAATTTTGCAATTCTTATAAGTTTTTGGCCATGAAGGCCCTGTAACCTGAAACCTGCAACCCGTAACAGCCCGCGCATTTTTCAATTTTCTAATATTTCAGGGCGGCACATTTTCAGATAAGTACATTAGCACATTTGCAGTACTTTTGCGGCACAAAAAAATTACCAACCTAATTTTAGTATGCAACTATCATCCCGTTTACAGTTATTCAACGAGCCGGAAACCTTGAAGATGGCTAAGTTGGGCCGTGAATTGCGCGCCAAAGGAATTGATGTGATCGACCTGAGCCTGGGCGAACCAGATTTTGATACCCCTGCGCATATTAAGGAAGCTGCCAAGAAGGCAATTGATGACAACTGGAGCCACTATACACCGGTAGCCGGTTATCCTGAATTGCGTGAAGCGGTTTGTACCAAGCTGAAGCGTGATAATAACCTGAACTATAAGCCTGAAAATATTATTGCTTCCACCGGCGCCAAACACAGCCTGGCCAATGCGGTATTTGCTACGGTGAGCAAAGGCGATGAAGTGATCATCCCTACGCCTTACTGGGTTACTTACTCCGAGATCGTGAAACTGGGCGAAGGCGTTGTGAAACTGGTGCCTACTTCTTTGAAGAACAAGTACAAGATCACTCCTGCTGAGCTGGAAGCTGCCATCAGCGATAAAACAAGGCTGTTCATTTTCTCTTCACCCTGTAACCCGAGTGGAAGCGTGTACAGCAAAGCCGAGCTGGAAGGCCTGGCCAATGTATTCAAAAAATATCCCAACTGTTATATCCTGTCTGACGAAATTTATGAATACATCAATTTCGTAGGCAAACACGAGAGCATCGCGCAGTTCGAAGAACTGAAAGACCGCGTTATCGTTCTGAATGGTTTAAGTAAAGGTTTTGCCATGACCGGTTACCGGTTAGGTTACCTGGCCGCTCATCCTGATGTGATCAAAGCCTGTGAGAAATTACAGGGTCAGTTCACCAGCGGTACCAACAGTATCACCCAGCGTGCCGCTATCACGGCTTTAACTACCGATCTGAAACCTTCCATGGATATGACCAAAGAGTTCGAGCGTCGTAAAAAACGCGTTATTGAACTGATGAGCGCTATTCCTGGTTTGACTTTCGCTGAGCCGGATGGTGCGTTCTATGTATTCCCCACTGTAAGCTCTTACTTTGGCAAGAGCGACGGCGAGGAAACTATCAAAGATGCGGATGACCTGTGTATGTACCTGCTGAACAAAGCGCATGTAAGTACCGTTACCGGTCGCGCTTTTGGTGAGCCTACCGCTATCCGGATCTCTTTTGCCAACAGCATGGAAAAGATCGAAGAAGCCTGGAAGCGCATCACTGCTGCTTTGGCGAAGCTGAAATAGTGATAAGTAGATTACAAGGTAATATCACCCCGGTAACGGTTCAAACGTTGCCGGGGTTTTTTTGTTTTCCAATATGTTATAAATCATACGTATTTTTAACTGTCAGGGGACTATAAATTTATATGGAACAAATAGCTAAAGCATTACAACTCAAAATAGAGTTGGATAAACTGCGTCCCATAGACGAGGAGCGTGAAGCCATCATTATGCAAAAGCTTCGGCTAGATTGGGATTACCATTCCAATCACTTGGAAGGAAATTCCCTGACCTATGGTGAAACAAAGGCGCTTATTTTGTTTGGTATTACTGCGCAGGGTAAACCTTTACATGACCATCTGGAAATAACCGGTCATGACGAAGCCATAAAGTGGGTAACAGAAATTGTAAAGGATGATTATCCGATAACAGAAGTGTTTATTCGGGAGCTTCATAAATTACTTTTGAAAGAACCGTATGAGCGGAAAGCGGTTACTGCTGATGGAAAGGAAACTACGAAGAGAATTGAAATAGGCAAATACAAGTCGGTGCCCAATCACGTTTTAACGAGAACTGGTGAAATATTCCGGTTTGCTACACCAGAAGAGACACCTGCTAAGATGCAGGAATTGATTCAATGGTACCGGCAAAAAAAAGACGCGCGGGATACTAACCCGGTTATACTTGCCGCCGAATTTCATTACAAATTTATTCTCATTCATCCCTTCGATGATGGCAATGGTAGAGTAGCTCGCATATTAATGAATTTCATTTTAATGCAGTATGGATTTCCGCCGGCGATTATTAAAACAGATGACAAGAGTAATTACTTTTCCGCCTTGCAACAAGCAGATAGCGGGAGTTATGAACCATTTTTTGATTACATCGCTAAAAATCTGGTGCGTTCACTAGAGATTATGATTGCGGGTGCAAGAGGAGAAATTATTGAGGAACCGGATGATCTGGATAAGGAGATAGCTTTGCTGGAGCAAAAGTTAAAGGGGGTTGGGAAAAAGTTAGAGCTCGAAAAAACACGTGAAGCAATTATCGATGTATTTGAAAATTCAATTAAGAAGCTATATAAAGCTTTTATTGAAACTTGTAGCAAATTTGACAGGTTTTACTCAACGACAGAATATAATATTTCGGTTATTAATAATGATGAGCATTCTGATATAAAGACCGATCAACTTGCTAATGTAAATGCTTTTCTAAAGAAAGACACAAATTCAGTAATATTTCATTATGGTTATGAGGGCTTTAATCGTTCTGGTTTTGGATATTTTAATTATACAAGCAATATTGTATTTGAGTTCAAATATGGGAATTATGTAGTAAGTGTTCCAAAGAGAAGAATTGAATACTTATATGGAGAACAGCTAACCGAAAAGGAAATAAATGATTTCGTACAAACCGAAGCAAGACGACATATGGATTTTATTACCCAAAAGCTGAAAGAGGGGCAGAATTATATCAGTTAACTCTGGTCATTTGTGTCACGACGACATTTCAAGCCATAGTATTCGTTTTTGCCGTATATTTAGTAGCTTAAAACGAACGCTTCCATGATGAAACAAACCTTGTTTGGGCTGGCTGTTTTTGCTGCTAATCTCTCTTTTGCCCAACCCAAAGATTATCCCGTACAGGGCGTGAATTTTACGGCGGTTCAGTTTACCGATAATTTCTGGCTGCCGCGGATGAAGATCAATCACACCGTGACCATTCCTGCTTCTTTTGCCCGTTGCGAAAGTACCGGCCGTATTAAGAACTTTGAAATGGCCGCTGCCAAAAGCGGAAAGTTCTGTACTACGTTTCCTTTCGATGATACCGATATTTACAAAACCATAGAAGGCGCTTCTTTTTCGCTAAGCCTGTTCCCCGATAAAAAGCTCGAAGCCTACATTGACTCCCTGATCGATAAGGTGGCCAAAGCACAGGAGCCCGATGGCTATCTGTACACCGCCCGTACCATTAACCCGCAGGCGCCGCATGCCTGGGCCGGTGCAGAAAGATGGGTGAAAGAAAGGGAGCTCAGCCATGAACTGTATAATTCCGGCCATTTATACGAAGCCGCCTATGCGCATTATTATGCTACCGGTAAAAAGAACCTGCTGAATATTGCCCTTAAAAATGCAGATCTCGTGTGTGCTGTGTTCGGGCCAAACAAAAAGCGCGTTGCGCCTGGTCATGAAATAGTTGAAATGGGACTCGTGAAGCTGTACCGCATCACCGGTAAGCCCGAATACCTGCAAACCGCCAAATTCTTTATTGAAGAACGCGGACATTATAACGGATACGATGCCAAAAATAAAGATCCGTGGAAGAATGGGTCTTACTGGCAGGATCATCTGCCGGTGGCAGATCAGCGGGAGGCTGTAGGCCATGCGGTGCGGGCTGCTTACCTGTATGCTGCGGTGGCCGATGTGGCTGCTTTAACGGGTGATGAAAAACTGCTGCTGGCCATTGATTCCATCTGGCAGAACGTCGTTGCCAAAAAGATCTATGTGCAGGGCGGGCTGGGGGCCATTCCCTCCGGTGAACGGTTTGGTGAGAATTATGAGCTGCCCAATGCCACGGCTTATAACGAAACCTGTGCGGCCATTGCCGGCGTATACTGGAACTACCGCATGTTCCTGCTGCATGGCGATTCAAAATATATGGATGTGCTGGAAAAAATGTTGTACAACGGCCTGATCAGCGGCGTAGGGCTCGATGGTAAATCGTTCTTTTATACCAATGCCATGCAGATCAGGAACCATTATTCGCACCACAGCATGGAACCGGCCCGCTCAGGCTGGTTTGAATGTTCGTGCTGCCCCACCAACCTCACCCGCCTGATCCCCTCCATCCCGGGTTATGTATATGCACAGAAAGGCGATGCCGTGTATGTAAACCTGTTTGTATCGGGCAAAGCAACCCTGCAGGTGCATGGTAAACCGGTGAATATTGTACAACAGAACAATTACCCATGGAATGGTGACCTCCAGTTTACTGTTTCTCCTGCAAAAAGCGATGCGTTCAGCCTGCTGGTGCGTATTCCGGGCTGGGCCCGCAACGAGGCCATCCCATCTGACCTGTACAGTTTCAGAGGGGATCAGTCAACCAGGCCGGCTATTACCATAAACGGACAACCGGTAGACTATACCCTCGAAAAAGGCTATGCTGTAATCAAACGTACCTGGAAAAAAGGCGATGTGCTGAAGGTAGACCTGCCGATGGAAGTTCGCCGCGTGGTGGCCAATGAAAAAGTAAAAGACGATCTGGGTAAAGTGGCCTTACAGCGCGGTCCGCTGATCTATTGCGCCGAATGGGCCGATAACGATGGCAAAGCGGCTAATATCCTGATACCTGCTGATGCCAGCTTTCAAACGTCATTCAAACCGGATCTGTTGAACGGAGTGGAAGTATTGCAGACCGTAGCACCCGTGATCACGGTAGATGAAAACGCACAAACGGTGTCTACCACCCGAAAAAAGATTACAGCCATTCCTTATTATGCCTGGGCTAACCGCGGCAAAGGGGAGATGATGGTTTGGTTTCCTGAGAAGATCAGGGCTATCGATATTATTTCGATGGATGATCATCCGGTTATAAAGGGTAAGTAAATTCATTTAAGTGGTTAGTGGAATTTGGCTAGTGGTAAGTGGCTAGTAGCTGGCAGGGCTCAAATTCGCAACTCACCTTTGATCCTCTTGCAGCCATTACAGATGGCATATTGCTGCGTGCCGCCGGCCTGTATTTCCTACCCGTCACTAGTTACTTGTTACTCGCTATTTCCACGAGCGGTTTCCTGCTCGCCACTTGCTATTTGTAACCAGCTTACCATTGGCATAGATTTTATTTATCTGCTATGTAATACCTTATCCGTTTCTTCCACTCTAAAAAAAATCATCAATGAAAAGCGGAACGATAAAGTCAGTGATCGACGTAAACTGGTTTATGGTAGCACCTGGCATATGGGGATTGCGCGATGCTTTTGTAAACATGTATTTCATTCATAATGCTGTTGATAAAAAATGGGTGCTGGTTGATGCCGGACTAAAGCGGTCAGCCTCCAAGATCAAGGAACTGGCTGAATACCTCTTCTGGCCCGAGTCAACACCGGCTGCCATTATTTTAACGCATGGACATTTCGATCATGTAGGTTCTGTGCTGGAACTCGCCAAGGAATGGGAAGTTCCGGTGTTTGCCCATTTGATGGAACTGCCGTATTTGTCGGGGCTGTCGTCTTACCCACCGCCCGATCCCTGGGCCGGCGGTGGCTTAATGACAGTAATGTCACCTGTATTCCCGAAAGGACCGATCAATATCAGCGATCATATTCAGTTATTACCCGAAGATGGAAGTCTGCCCTACCTGCCAGACTGGAGGTATATTCATACGCCGGGGCATTCACCCGGGCATATCAGCCTGTTCAGACGCCGTGACCGGGTATTACTGGCGGGTGATGCATTTGTAACTACCCGGCAGGAATCGGTTTGGTCGGTGATGATGCAAACTAAAAAGATCACAGGCCCGCCGCGATATTTCACCAGCGACTGGAAGGCAGCCGCTAAATCGGTTAAAACGCTTGCAGCCCTGGAGCCGGATATAGTGGCGACAGGTCACGGGCAGCCAATGAAGGGGGAAGAAATGCGGAAAATGCTCCACAATCTGGCAAATAATTTCAAGGAAATAGCGGTTCCTGCACATGGCCGTTATACCAGAGAAGCGGCCGTTGCCGATGAAGGCGGCGTAACCTATATTCCCAAGCCGGTGAGCAAGGTAGCGCCCGGGGTTGCAGTAGCTGCTGGAGTAGCAGTGCTGGCATTAACGGCGTGGTATGTTTATAAAAGCAGGAAAGCAAATTCAATTTGATAATTTGATAATTTGATAATTCGATAATGCTTTAAAATCGTGAGGTCCGATATTTTGCGGGCTTTTCGTATTAAGGCATTATCACATTATCACATCATCACATCATCACATCAGCTAATTTTCGTTCGCTTTAATTTTAGCAGCAAGCCCTATTAATGTTTCATGCAACGTTATTACCTGCGGTATCACCGCCTGTTGCTCATCGTTATATACAACAAAATCGCATAGCCGCATTTTGATCACTTCCTGAATTTGTTTACCCATGCGGGCGAGTACCTGGTCGCGGGTAGAACCATCCCGTCTCATAGCACGTAGAATACGCAATGGAGTAGGGGCAGAAACCCCGATTATATAATCCAGCTGATCCTGGGAGCCGCTTTCAAAGATCAGGGCCGCTTCCTTTATGGCATAAGGGGTGGTTTGTTTATGCATCCATTGTTCGGCATCCCGTATCGTGGCCGGGTGAACCAGAGAGTTCAGCAGTTCAAGCTTTTCTTTATCATTGAACACCTGGCTGGCGATATAAGGCCGGTCGAGCTGGTTGTTCTTGTAGGCCGCCGGACCGAAATGCCGGATGATCTGTTGCTGTAACAGCTCATCATCATTCATGATGCGTTTGGCGGCCTCGTCGGCATAGTATACCGGTATACCCAGCACTTCAAATACTTTGGCCACTGTGCTTTTGCCACTGCCGATACCACCGGTTAGTCCAATACGTAGGGTCATAGATGCAGGTTTGGGATTGCAAGTTACAGGTTACAGGTTACAAGTTGCCGGTTACAGGTTGCCGGTTGCCGGTTACCGGTTGCAAGTTACAGGTTGCAAGTTACAGGTTACAGGTTGCAAGTTACTGGTTACAGGTTACAAGTTGCCGGTTGCCAGTTACCGGTTGCCGGTTACCAGTTACCGGTTACCAGTTACCGGTTACCAGTTACCGGTTACCGCCGGTTACCAGTATCGGTTGCCAGTTACCGGTTGCCGGTTACCGGTTGCCGTCTGCCGTTTCAGGCACAAAAAAGCCCCCCGCAATGGGCGGAAGGGCTTGCTATATATTTATCCGCTGTCCTTAAGAGCCGGGAGTTTTATCTCCCTTTTAGGGCGTGGGATGAAATCACTTGGCTGGAGTAGCAGCTGCTGTTTTATTTACGTTGGCAGTCATCTCCATAGAGATGGCGCTTTTTTCCACTTTCATATAGCTGCCGGGGCTGGTTTCCAGATCAATGGTTCCATCGATATTCAGTTTTTTTACGCGGCCATGGATACCGGCAATAGTAACGATTTTATCACCTTCCTGTAAATTCTCCTGGAATGATTTGGCCTGCTTTGCTTTTTTAGCCTGCGGACGGATCATAAATAACCAGAATACGAGGATCATACCTACTAAAAGGATCAACTGCATGTACCCGGCGCCGCCACCCTGAGCCTGCAATAAATAAACTAAAAGAGTCATTGTTATGTGAATTTGAATATTTAAAAATTTAAGCTAAGCAACTAAAGTACGTACGAAATGTGATAATTCGATAATTTGATGATGTGATAATGGCCTTATATGAAAAGCCTGCAAAATATCGGCCCCATGAATTTAATGCATTATCTAATTATCATATTATCACATTATCACATTAGCTAATCAGGTTTTAGGTTTCACCACTTCAACATCAAAATGCACCTTATGGTTCTGTGTGCCTTTCGTGTTGGCGTCTACAAAGATGTCCTTGCTGTTATGTCCTTCCCGGCCATCGCTGTTGAAAGAAGCTTTGATCACACCTTCAGCACCCGGTGCAATGGGCTCTTTGGGTGGCTCGGCGGCTGTACAGCCGCAACCAGGCCGAACGGCCAGGATGATCAGGGGTTTATCGCCTGTATTCCGGAAACGGAAAGAAACATCCAGTTTTTGCCCTTCATTGATCTTGCCATAATCCCTGGTTGAATCGATCCATTCTATGGTCGTGAATTTGCTGCTGTCGAGCGCCTCTTTGGGAACCGCAGCCGCGCCATGTGGCGCTTTGTCGGCATAATCACAGCCAATGACGGAGGCTGCTACAACTAAGGCCAAAAAGTATTTCATCTGGGAACTAATTTTTGCAAATCTAATCATTGCCGCCCAATCAGGAAGGTTTATTCACTGATGAGGGTGATTGTGTTGCATTGGGTGAAAAAGCCACCTTATGCATTTGATTATCCCGTACCAGGTCCTTATGTATATTATCCAGGATACCATTTACAAACTGACCGCTTTGCTGGGTGCTGTATTCCTTGGCCAGGTCGATGTACTCGTTAATGGTAACTTTCGGGGGAATGGTCTCAAAGAACAGGAACTCGCATACGCCCATGCGCATTAAGATCATATCCAGTGATGCAATACGGTCAGGATCCCAGTTCTTGAGTTTGGGTTTAATATATTGAAGCGCGAGGTCTTTTTTCTCGAGGGTGGTTTGCAGCAGATTCTTCGCAAACTGCCATTTCTCTTTGCTCAGCAATTCCTGGAAATTGTAAGCGGCCGGTTTGCTCAGGAAGTTCTGCATCAGCACTATCAGCATTTCCGCATCATCGTCCCAGTTGGAGAAATATTCTTCAATATAACTGGTAAACGTTTCATTGGGCAGTAACAGGGTGTCGAAGATGTATTCCAGGATCTCCTTTTCATCTTTTTTATCACGGCCCTGGATGGCAATGTACTGCTGGTATTTCTCCGAATCAACGAGCTCCAGGTAAATTTTGCGCAGCAATTCTGCATTTACCAGTTGCTCGGGTTTATCCTCTTTTACAGCTTGTTTGTAAGAAGGATGATCGAGGATCTTCCATAACAATTCATTGCCGGCTAATTTGATATTAACGTTCAGGTCTTCTTTCGTTGGCAAGTGTTTCGAAGCGCGGTTGCGGGCATCGGTTTCCGCATAACGGGCCACTTCGGTGAGAAAATGGATCAAATAAATAAAAAGCTGCCGGGTTTGATCAAAGTGCTTCTGTAAAACTTTCACGGTATCAACAGGCTTAGTGGGCATTTCTCCGCCTGACTCTGCAAACTGACTTTCTACAGAATAGATGGTTTGCATAACTTTCACACGAATATTTCTTCTACTGATCATCTTGCAAGAACTTGTTTTTGAGGGCACAAAGCTATGCGATTTACCGGGTACCCCCAAAATCGTGTTCATGAACTTTAGAATATTCCCTATTTCTTGTTCAACGACAATATATTGGAGCAGAACCGGTTGGATCGCTGCAAAAATGGCATACCGAAAAACAATCAGGTCCATGAATTGTTCCCGGTTTCTGCCATACTTAACCAAAAACGCTGAAAAAATGACCTTTAGGAAAGGATTGGTATAAAATTCGTTTACTTTTGCCGCCCGGCTTTTTGGCAGGGCCACCCAGTTTTTGGGAAAATCATATCCTCTATTACATCATCTAAAATCAAAAATTAATACACTATGGCTAAGAAAGTAGAAGCTATAAACGTTACCCCACTGCATGACAGGGTAATTGTTAAACCAGCTAAAGCGGAAGAGAAAACCGCCGGTGGTATCATCATCCCGGATACTGCTAAGGAAAAGCCTCAGCGTGGTACAGTAGTAGCTGCCGGTCCTGGAAAAAAAGATGAGCCGGTTACTGTAAAAGTTGGTGACGTAGTTCTGTATGGCAAATATGCAGGAACTGAGATCCAGATCGAAGGCGATGACCTGTTGATCATGCGTGAAAGCGACATCTTAGCAATCGTATAGTCAATTAGCTAATGGGATAATGTGATAAGTTGATAATGCTCCAAGGTCGAGCAGTTCCTCTTGAAAGTAAGGCTCAGGCGTAAGCATTCCGTAAAGCCTGTATTCAATTATCACATTATCGAATTATCAAATTATCAAATTAATAAATTAACGAGATATGGCAAAACAACTTTTCTTCGACATCGACGCCCGTAATAAAATGAAAAAAGGTGTCGATACCCTGGCCAATGCTGTAAAAGTGACCTTAGGTCCCAAAGGCCGTAATGTGGTTCTGGAGAAAAAATTCGGTGCTCCTGCTGTAACAAAAGATGGTGTAACCGTAGCTAAAGAAATTGAACTGGAAGATCCCATTGAAAATATGGGTGCTCAAATGGTAAAAGAAGTAGCTTCTAAGACCGCCGACATCGCCGGTGACGGAACCACTACTGCTACCGTTCTCGCACAAGCTATCATCAGCGAAGGTTTGAAAAACGTAGCTGCTGGTGCTAACCCAATGGACCTGAAACGCGGTATCGATAAAGCTGTTGAAACAGTTATCGAAAACCTGCAAGGTCAATCACAGCCTGTTGGTATCGACAGCAAAAAGATCCAACAAGTTGCTTCTATCTCTGCTAACAACGACGAAAACATTGGTAAACTGATCGCTGAAGCTTTCTCCAAAGTAGGTAAAGAAGGTGTTATCACTGTAGAAGAAGCTAAAGGTACCGATACTACTGTAGAAGTAGTTGAAGGTATGCAGTTCGACCGTGGTTATACATCTGCTTATTTCGTTACCAACAGCGAAAAAATGCAGGCTGAACTGGAGAACCCATACATCCTGATCTACGACAAGAAGATCAGCGCTATGAAAGATATTCTGCACATTCTCGAAAAGGTAGCTCAAAGCGGCCGTCCTTTACTGATCATTGCAGAAGAACTGGAAGGCGAAGCACTGGCTACTCTCGTAGTTAACAAATTACGTGGCACCCTGAAAGTAGCTGCTGTTAAAGCTCCTGGTTTCGGCGACCGTCGTAAAGAAATGCTGCAGGATATCGCTATCCTTACCAAAGGTATCGTTATCAGCGAAGAGCAGGGTTACAAACTGGAAGGTGCCGACCTGACTTACTTAGGCCAGGCTGCTTCTGTCACTATCGATAAAGACAACACTACTATCGTAGGTGGTAAAGGCAAAAAAGATGATATCAACGCCCGCATCAACCAGATCAAAGCTCAGATCGAAGTAACTACTTCTGACTACGATAAAGAGAAATTACAGGAACGCCTGGCTAAATTAAGCGGTGGTGTTGCTGTATTGTACGTAGGTGCTGCTACCGAAGTTGAAATGAAAGAAAAGAAAGACCGCGTTGATGATGCCCTGCACGCTACCCGCGCTGCTGTTGAAGAAGGTATCGTTCCCGGCGGTGGTGTTGCTTACATCCGTGCTATCGCCGGTTTGAATAAACTGAAAGGTATCAACGAAGATGAGAACACCGGTATTGCCATTGTAAAACGCGCTATTGAAGAGCCGCTGCGCCAGATCGTTGCCAACTGCGGTATCGAAGGCAGCATCGTTGTACAAAAAGTAAAAGAAGGTGAAAATGATTATGGTTTCAATGCACGCGCTGAGAAATATGAGAACCTGCTCCGCGCCGGTGTAATTGATCCTACTAAAGTTACCCGTATTGCACTGGAAAACGCCGCTTCAATTGCCGGTATGGTGCTCACTACTGAGTGCGTAATTGCCGACAAACCGAAGAAAGAAGAACCCCATGTACATGGCGGTGGCGCTCCTGGTATGGGTGGCATGGATTATTAATATCCCCCGGCCCCCTAAAGGGGGTGAGTTGGAAAATAACAGGCCCTCCGGAATACCGGGGGGCTTTTTTGCTTACCTGTGAGCTTTCACGGCTGCTTTTCCCGTTTCACGCTTTTATTTCGTAACTTATACGCAATCAAAATTGCAGCCATGAAACATATTGCCTGGTGTTTGCTCCTGCTGTGCCAGTGCGCCCTTGGTCAAAACAAAGAAGATGATCAGAATACAGTTACGGGAAATCCTTATTTACTAAAAGAATGGTGTGATGGCGTAGTGCGTTTTACAAGCGGTCGTACAGTGACCCAGTTCAAGCTGAAATTCGATTGTTTAAAGAATATGCTGTTGCTTCAGTTCAACGGCAGTGCCTTTGCCACCGAAAGTAAAGTGCAGGAATTTGTAATGTATCCCAGGAATAAAGACTCCATTCTCTTTCGCCGCGGATATCCTGCTACGGATAAGACTACAGAACAAACTTTTTTCAATGTGTTGCTGCAGGATCAGGTATCTCTGCTTCGCCTGGTTACCCGCAACATCATAGAAGAAAAGCAACTGGTTGCTGTTAGCGGCCGCATGAACCGCCGCCTGGAAGAAGCGGAATATTATTACCTGTTCACGAATGGTCAGCTGCACCAACTGCCGGCCAACCGGAATGAACTGCCTGCTGCCTTTGCAGATAAAAAAGAGCCTGTAGCCCGGTTTATAACCAGCCGGCAACTCAAAATGCATTCGCCCGAAGATTACGTACTGGTGGTGAAAAAATATAATGAGCTATTGGCAGCACAATAAACCAGTAATAAATAATTAAGCATTCCTCCCGCGGTGAGGAATGCTTTAATTAACAGGTTCCGGCCTGATCCCTGATCTGTCTGGGTTACACCGGGCGCAACATAAAATGTGTATAGCCCTTATTTTGTTTGGCAGGCACCTGTCGTGTAAGGATAAACGGTTTCTGATCATCAGGCGAGCGTTACCTTACCAGCATATACGCTATCGGAAACATCTGATCGGTCTTCCGATATAAAGGCAACCCAGGTGTGCACGGTCTGGCCGCTAAAACCTGGCAGTTCCAGGTCTGCAGTGCCTGCACTACGCGGAGGGCCTTCTACTGTATATGCGCTTACCTTCATGGCTTCGCAATACGCCACGAGGATGGCTTTGTCGCCGGGCCTGGATCGACCCACACCACTTTTGGTGGTCCAGGTAAATGTAACTGTATCAGTTTTTGCAGATGAAGCATCGGCTTTAAAGAGCTGCCTGATCTCACCGCGGCATATTTCTACCAGGCTATAGTCAATGGTATAGTCCGGATGATTGCCGCTGAGCGCATTTTTAAGCAGGTTTCTTACCGATGCATTGTACCCGGTCATTTTGACCGTTAAGTCGCGGTAACCCAGGGTTACCACTTCTTTGATGGTACGCATGAACTGATTGGCTACTGCCATTTTAAGCCTTTGCTCCAGCTGTTTCTGTGTAGCGGGCTTTTTTGATTTTGATGGACGCCCTTTTACAACGGTTTTTTCTTTCCAGGACGAGAAACTGATGTTCCCGATTTTTCCCGAAACGTTACCGAGAGGTCCTTGTTTTACTTGTGCCATAATACGTGAAGTTAAAAGGTGAACAATTGGGTTTACTAACGGAAACGGCCCCTGGTGTAACCGGTATTTCCAGTGGTTCCGATTTCCACAGCAAACATACGGAGCCCGGAAAGAGGCGATTCCGGTTTACCAACTTAGACCAACTTAAATCAACTTAGACCAACTTATGTCCCTTTCTGACGTTTATGTCGCGTTTTTGAAGTTTTATACAGCTGTTACAGCATTTATGCTGAGACAGTACTCATATTACAGATGAGCTATAAGGCTTTTACCTTTTGTTTACCTCCTGGTTACCTCTGTATTTCGCAATTAGCTGACTTGCAACAAGTCAATTTCTATTTCTTTACCCTTTGTTTACCTCCTGGTTACCTCCTGCTTAGGTATTCACTAGGTTTTCTTTACCTTTTCTTTACCTCTTTTTCTCCTGTTTATTACCACTGCCTGCCTGTTCGTTTCCTTTTCTTTTGATTACCTTTTTGTTCGCGTTATATTACCTTTTCTTTTTCATTACCTTTTTTGTACCTAAGGGGTAAACAAAAGGTTAACCTAACCAAACCACAACCAAACCGCAACCATACCACAACCTAAGGGAAGTATAACGGCTGTCCCGCAGTGTAAGCGCAAAAAAAAGTGATCACCAATTTTATGATGACCACTAAATAGCAATTGCTGATTTTGAGATTTATGATTTTGAGATTTCTATAAGTTCAGCAATCTAACAAATCTCGAAATCTCGAAATCTCGAAATCTCGAAATCTCGAAATCCCGAAATCTCAAAATCAATGTATATACGAAGAACGCAGTTTAATCATCTTCCTCCTCCTCATCATCCCCATGCAAGTCAGCCAGGTGTTTCCTTAGATCTTCTTCGTCCTCATTATGAACTGCACAAAACTTTTTGATGGAGACATACCTTCTTTGTTTTTTATCCGGATCGTCGCCGTTCTCTCGGTCTTTGTCCCTGACTTCCCTCAACATTTGCTGGGCGGTACTTATGTGGCATCCATAGATTTGCGCCACCTCGAAAGCCCGGATGACCATTTGCACCCATTTCTTCCTTTTGAACATGGCCTCACCCCATGGATTTGCCTCGTCCCAAAACTTTGCCCGCAGTGCCAGGGTTTCACTGCTTTCCATTATTCCCTGCCGTAAGTCGTCAACGACCTCGCTAATTTTCCATGGCCGGTCGGTAATGACCGGTTTGTTGATCGTTCTTACCGGCGGTAACGGGCCATCTTCTTTAAGGGATGCAAGAAACAGATGAACAAGTGTAGCTTCAATTCCCAGGTGATCACAAAACTCCGACGTTCTAACCTTGTGGAAGAAAGTGTCTTTCCCTATTTTCTTTCCTACTTTTTTTAAAAGTTCGGAGGCAGTTGACCAGTCGCAGTTCATGAATTCCTTTACGTCATCTTCTTTAAGCGTGATAGTAAGCTGCTGGGCCGGGTAAAAATTGGTAACAACATAATATTGTTCTTCCATTTCATGGTCTCTGAGAAAACGACTTTCCCTGATGTTGCGGCGCTCGTGTTTGTTGAAAAGGGACATAGTGATACACTTTTAAAATTAAAAATGATCCCTTCCAGGAAACAAAGGAGCGCAGGAAAATGATGATCCGGTGTGATACTTGCAGATTTCAAATTTATATAATAAATGCAAACGGACAGCACAAAATTTCGGTTGACACCCCTGAAAATGCGCTGATGAACAGATGGTTTGTGCAAATAAAAAAGGCTGGGTTCCACCAGCCGGCGGACCCACCCTTATTAAGTAATTTTGAGCCTGTGGTCTCAAAGATTACCCTTAACGGATCTAAAACGGGTTAAAGGAACATTCATACTTTGAGCCCTGAGTCTCAAAGATCAGTTACGGGTATAAAACGGGCTAAAAAGGGAACGGGTAACCATATCAAGACGGCAATTTGTCTACGGGCGTTGTATGGATGCCGATAATTTGATGAAGATAAAAGCATGGCTGGCGGACGGGTTGACAATTAACAGGTTATTGAAGACCCGTCAATTTATCAATCGGATCCTGATATTCTTCCACCTCACCTTAATACCTCCTCCTGAATGGATCTGTAACGCAATAAAACCTTCACCCTGGCCTATTTTTTCATCTTTCAGGTAAACCATCTGGTGGCCATTCAGCCAGGTGGTTACTTCGTCATTAATAACTTTAATTTTTAATGTATTCCACTCGCCGGGTTTCAGCCACTGCTCATCTTCAGGTTTTGGTTTAATGATCCAGCCGCGGCCATACGATTCATAAATACCCCCGGTAAACTTATTCAAAGGGGCCACTTCTACCTGCCAGCCGCTGATCTTTACGCCTTCGATGCTCGAACGAAAAAATACCCCGCTGTTGCCGTTGGCCTCCTGCCTGAACTGCAGTGTTAATTCAAAGTTTTTATATTTTTCATTAGTACTCAGGTAACCGTATTCTTTGTCGGGACCGCTTTCACATACCAGTTCTCCGTTGTCTACATACCATTTTTCTGTGCCGTGGATCGTCCAGCCGGTAAGGTCTTTACCGTTGAAAAGCGATCTTTTCTTTTGAGCTGCCAGACTACCTGTTATCAGGAGCAATCCGAAAAAGAACCATATTTGTTTCATGTTCAAAGTTTATAGTTCAAAGTTCAAAGTTTATAGTTCAAAGTTCAAAGTTCAAAGTTTATAGTTGTTCAGTTATTCAGTTCTTCAGTTATTTAGTTGTTCAGTTATTCAGTTAATTATTAGGTATCGGATATTAGTGAGTTTTGAAGATTAGATTGTCGATAGTCGATTGTCGATTCACGATTGGCTTTGCCGTTTGCCGTCTGCCGTTTCACGTTTGCCGATCGCCGATTGTCGGTTGCCGATTGAGGGAATTTATGGCCGGATTACCCGATCGTCAGTTTCCTGATCAGGTCTGCATGTTGGGGATAGGCTGCCGCCAGCGTTGCCTGGCCGGCGAGTTCAAAATCGGCAAAATCGAAGCCGGGTGAAACGGTACAACCTACCAGGGCATAATCCCCGCCGGGCGCCACGCGGGCGGCAAACCAGTTGCCTGCTGCTATTACACATTGAAAGGATTCGTTGTTATCCGGATCGCTGCCAAGCCGGTGCTCAATGAGTTGCCCCTTCGCATCGATCTCATATACGATCAGCGCATCGCCATAATAGAAATGCCATACCTCATCGCTTTTGATCTTATGGAACGCAGAGAACTGATCCTGCTGCAGTAGAAAATAAATGCTGGTACAATAAGAACGGGCGCCTGTAAATGCAGATGGTAATGCCGCCAAAGGCGCCAAAAGCGGTGACCGGTATATTTCCCTGAAAGCCCCGCCTTCAATATGCGTTGCCAGTTGTAACCGGTTGATCCAATATTCGGCTGTTCGTTTACTCATACTTTAATGCTTAACGCTCAACACAAAGGCTAAGCGCTTCTTCTCAACAGGTGCTTCACGCTTTACCTTTTGCTTTCAGCGTTCCGCGCCTGCCTGCCGGCAGGCAGGTTCCGCGTTTCGCGTTAAGCGTTCAGCGTTTCGCGTTAAGCGTTCAGCGTTTCGCGTTAAGCGTTTCGCGTTTTATTGTTCTATAGTAACCTGCTTATCCTGCCGCGGCCCCCAATACCAAAATCGTAAGGAGTCCTTGATGCGGGTGGTATCTGCCGGTGTACCTGGTACATTAATGACTATTTTAAAAAGGCTCGAATCAGCGGCTGCTTCCAGTTGAACCCGGGGCTTTAATTTGTTATACATGTTCACTGCGGTATTCCTGAATTTCGTGGTTTGCAAAACGTATTTATACGTTTTTGACGCTCCAGGAGCAACAGGGGCGGCAGTGGCTGCTGTGGGTTGTGATGGCCGGCCGGAATCGGCTTCTGTTGCCGTAATAATTGCGCTGTCTTTTTTCATTACATCGTCCAGCGCCTTTTTGGGATCGTTTATATTTTGCAGATAGGAGGATGTTTGTCCCTCCGCGGTATCGTCACCGCTGGCTGCTGCGGTAACTGTATTGGTATCTGTTTTTACTTTGGAGGAGAACAAGCTGTAACCGCCCCACAGAATGATACCTATGCCTACTACCAGGCCCAAACCGATGGCCATTTTACGAATGGACGCATTGCGTGCCTCATTGGGATCCTCGTCAAAAACCGATTTCTTTTTAACGGGTTCATGCTCATGCGTGGTAAGCGGCGGGGGCGATTCAAGGCGTTGTACAACCGGTTGACCGGGTACAAACTCATAAACGCCGTCTTTGTTCTTCTGTAAAGTGCCGATGCCTTCAACGTGAAAAGGTTTGCCAATATTGAGCATCAGCTTGCCATCGGCTACAAAGGTTTCGAGATCCGATTCCGCCAATGGTCTGATCTTGCCGGTATGTTTGCGGATAAAATCGATCAGTTCCTCATCAGGCCGGGTAATTGTTTTCTGGGCAAAATGGATGTGTTCGATAAGGTCGCGGGCATTTTTATCCGCATGTTGTACGTCTACTGCATCATCAAGGTAAAAACTGCCTATACCTGGTAAGTTCAGTACCTTGTGCTGGTAAAAATACTGTGCTACTAATACCGAAATTTTCAAGAGATTAAGGATTTTTGGTGTAAGTTAAGTATTATTTACCTGTGCCACAAACAGGTGGGGGGAAGTTATTATTTTTGCAGGAAGTTTTATTCGTTGTGGATTAATTTATTACGCATGCTTACCGAATCAGAAAAGCGGTTTTTGGAATACTGGGAGGCGAATCGTTTACGGGAAAAAAAGATAAACAAACAGCTGTTGCTTGGCCTTCCCATCGGGTTGTTATTTGCGATCCCCGTACTTATTTTATTATTTTCCGGCAAATTCTGGTATCAGCGCGCCAATATGGAAGCAAATAGCCAGAGCAGTCCAATCATCCTGATGATTGCTGTAATATGTATTGCTGTTTTCGTGGCTATCTTTTACAAAAGGCATCAGTGGGATCAGCGTGAGCAGCATTACCTTGAATTAAAAGCGAGAGAGAAGAATGAGGAGCAGGAATAATAAAAGAGCTGTTACAGGTTACAGGATACAGGTTGCAGGGAGCTTGTAATATGTGGCCTTGCAACCTGAAACCTGTAACCTGCAACCTGCAACCGTAAAAAGCAGCTATCATCTTTATACCATTGTCTTTAACCTGGTCACTAATCAAAACAATCTCGATGAAAAATCTTGTCTGGGGTTTTTTGTGCTTAATTCTCTTTTATGGCTGTAAAAAGGAGTCGGGGTGCGGATACAACGAGCATAATATTGTAGCGCCGCTAAGCGAACAGCAATTGGTAAAAGATTACCTTACTTCCATTAACGTATATGCGGCTTCCAAGGATTCCAGCGGTTTTTATTACGAAGTATTACAAGATGGCGAAGGGGATAGTCCCAACCTTTGTTCACAAATAGAACTTTCATACACCGGCAAACTCACCAGCGGAAATGTGTTCGAGCAGAAAAACGCGGCCTTTACCCTGGGCTCCTCCATCGAGGGACTAAGAAAAGGCATTCCCATCATCAGTAAAGGCGGTCGCATCAAACTGTACATTCCACCTACACTTGCCTATGGTTCCAGAGAGGTCAAAGACGATGCCGGCAAAGTGATCATTCCCGCCAATTCCATCCTGATCTTCGATATTCAACTGACCGCGTTCTATTGACCGCCAGCGATGCAACCGGCTTCGGGTAACTAACAACTGTTAACTTCTTTTTACTACATTTGCGCAAAATGTAAACTCTTTGCCACACGAAGCCATTTCAGTATTTGATATTTTCAAGATCGGTGTAGGTCCATCCAGCTCCCATACATTAGGTCCCTGGCGTGCTGCCCAACTGTTTTTGCAATCATTGGAGCAACAGCAGCAGTTGTTACAGGTACAATCATTAAAAGTATTGCTGTATGGATCACTTGCCAAAACCGGCAGGGGGCACGGTACCGATATAGCTGTTCTGATGGGCCTGAGTGGGGAAGACCCTGTTACCTGCGACGTTGAGTTGATCAATGAAAAAGTTCAACGGATCCGCACCACAAAGAAGCTGTTGTTGCAGGGCAGGCATGCCATTGATTTTGATCCTGCCAATGATATTGATTTCCTGTTCACCGAATCACTGCCCTATCATCCCAATGCATTAACGTTTATGATCACCCTGCACAATGGTGATCAGCTCGCTTCTACTTATTATTCGGTAGGGGGTGGATTTGTTCAGCAGGAAAATGAGAAGAAAGCAGCCGCTACTGCTGTACAACTGCCATTTCCCATCGATACGGCAGATGACCTCCTGCACTGGTGCCGTAAAACCGGACTAAGCATCAGCGAAGTGGTTATGGAAAATGAACACAGCTGGCGGCCTGAGGAAGCTACCCGCAAAGGTGTTTTACAGATATGGCAGGTGATGAAAGAGTGCATGTACCGGGGCTGCCATAGCCAGGGTATGCTGCCCGGTGGCTTGCAGGTTAAGCGCAGGGCCGCTGACCTCAATAAAAAGCTTTTGCAGGGCAGATCCTACGAAGATTATGATTCATGGCTGAAAGCGATCCGCGCCGGCGGTAACAATTTTAAATACATTCTGGACTGGGTAAGTTGCTTTGCCCTGGCCATTAACGAAGAGAATGCTTCGTTTGGCCGTGTGGTTACGGCCCCTACCAATGGCGCTGCCGGGGTAATACCTGCCGTATTACATTATTTCGTGGTGTTCTGCGATGGTCACAACGATGACAGGATCCTGCAGTTTATGCTCACCGCGTCCGAGATCGGCAGCATATTTAAAAAAGGGGCTACCATTTCTGCAGCCATGGGCGGCTGCCAGGCCGAGATCGGTGTATCTTCTGCCATGGCGGCTGCGGCTTTAACGGAAGTCCTGGGTGGCAGCCAGCGCCAGACGATGATGGCCGCTGAAATCGCCATGGAACACCACCTTGGATTGACCTGCGATCCTATTGGCGGGCTGGTTCAAATTCCCTGTATTGAAAGGAATACCATGGGCGCTATTAAAGCCATTACAGCTTCCCAGCTGGCGCTGCAAAGCACGCCAGATTTTGCCAAGGTATCGCTCGATACGGTCATCAGGACCATGTGGGATACCGCCATCGATATGAGCCATAAGTATAAAGAGACAGCCGAGGGTGGACTGGCAGTGCATATACCGTTAAGTTTGCCGGAATGCTGAGATAAACAGTTGACTAGTTAACGAGTTAACTAGTCAACTTGTTAACTCATTAGCTTCCATTAGTTCATCTGCGCATTCACTTCAATCTGACTAATATCCATGTCGGAATAATCATGTAATACGTTATACAGCGTATCCCTTTCCACCGGCTTTCTTTTCGCCTGTTTGATCAGGGTCACCAGTTGCGCGGTGCTCATGGCCGGGTTTTGTTCTTCAGAACCGGCCATAGCGTATATTTTGGTAGAATCGTCGATGGTGCCGTCGATATCATTTACACCAAATTGCAAAGTGAGTTGGGCATTATGACGGCCGAGCATAGGCCAGTACGCTTTCAGGTGCGGGAAATTATCCATATATAACCGGGCAATGGCATACATGCGCATATCTTCAATTACGCTCGATTCTGCCACATTGCTCATGTCGTTCTCTTTATTGCGGAATTTCAGCGGAATAAATGTATTGAAACCTCCGGTTTTATCCTGCAGCTGGCGCAGCCTTTCCATATGATCGATGCGGTGACGGAACTCCTCGATATGGCCATACAGCATGGTCGCATTGCTGTGCATGCCCAGCTTATGGGCGGCTTCATGAATGCGCAACCAGCCCTCCGCATCCACTTTGTCGGCACAGATCTTTTCCCTTACCTCGGGATGGAAGATCTCTGCACCTCCGCCTGGTAATGAATCCAGGCCGGCTTCATGCAGGTATTTCATGCCTTCTTCTACAGTCATTTTGGCTTTGCGGAACATATAATCCAGCTCTACCGGTGTAAAACCTTTGATATGCAGTTCAGGCCGGTGTGCCTTTATTTTCCGTAACAGACCGGCAAAGAATTCCAGGTTCAGTTTGGGATGAACGCCACCCACGATATGCACTTCAGTTACCGGTTTGCCATCGTAGCTTTTTACAATGTTCAGCATCTGATCGGTGGTGAGTTCCCAGCCTTCTTCGCGGTGTGCGTACAAACGAGAGTAGGAGCAGAAAGAACAGGCAAATACACACACATTGGTTGGCTCAATATGAAAATTGCGATTGAAATAAGTAGTGTCACCATGCAGGCGTTCGCGCACAAAATTGGCCAGGGCGCCTACGAATGGCAAACCTGCCTGTTCAAATAATAATAATCCGTCTTCGGGGGAAATACGTTGCCGGTTAACAATTTTTTCGGCAATAGTGCGGAGGGCCGGATTTTGTTCTGCTGCAATAACCTGCTGAATGTTAGTACTCATTGATCTGGGATTTTCGCTATGTATGTGTAACAATAAACGGGCACAAAGTTAGGGGAAATCGTGAAAGGCGAATGGTCAATGATGAATGGGGGAGTTACCGGTTACCGGTTGCCAGGCCCTTAACTCGTACTGCCCGCCTGTGATCATCTGCCATTAATTTAAGCCCCGGTAACTGGTAACCGGCGACTGGTAACTTCTCCCCTTTAGGGGCCGGGGGTTACATTAATGCCCCCGCAATCGTTCCGCACATCAAACACGCAATGGTACCGCCTATAAGGGCTTTTACGCCCAGTTCAGTAAGGTTGCGGCGCTGGTTGGGCGCCAGCTGACTGATACCGCCGATCTGGATGCCGATAGAAGCAAAATTGGCAAAACCGCAAAGAGCATACGTGGTAATGAGGATGGATTTTGGATCAGCGATCTGCCCCGATGATTTCATGCTGCCAAAAGAAACATAAGCAACAAACTCGTTCAGGATGGTTTTCTCACCCAGCAACTGGCCCACCTGGATCATTTCATGGCTGTTCACGCCAATAAGCCAGGCTACCGGCGAGAAGATATACCCGAGCAGCATTTGTAACGATAAGGAATCATAACGGCCATTCGTTAAACGGGCGATATCGTCGTTTATGCTGAACCAGTGGCCAACGGAACCCAGGATCCAGTTGCACAGGTACATGAGGGCGGTGAATACGATGAGCATGGCGCCTACGTTGACGGCCAGTTTCAATCCATCGGTAGTACCCAGTGAGATCGCATCCAAAAAATTATCACCGATCTTTTCCTTCGGCACCTTCAGTTCCTTGATGATGGTCTCATTCTGGGGGAACAACACTTTCGACACCACGATGGCAGCAGGGGCGCTCATGATGCTCTGGCTTAACATGTGCAGGGCAAAGTACTTTTGCTGTACAACGTCATTTCCGCCTAAGAAGCCAACATAGGCAGCCAGCACACTGCCGGCCGTATTGGCCATACCACCCACCATGATACACAGCATTTCACTGCGGTTCATTTTATCGAGGAAGGGCCTGATCATCAGCGGCGCTTCTGTTTGTCCAAGGAATATATTGGCGGCGGTGGATACGCTTTCAGGGCCTGAGATGCCCAGCTTTTTCAGCATCCAGGCAAATACATACACTACTTTTTGCAGAACACCCAGGTAATACAACATCGCAGAGAGGGCTGCAAAGAATATAATATTGGGCAGAACCTGTACGGCAAAAATATAAGCCCAGCTTCCATTGGCATTGGCCAGGTTGCCAAAAATGAACTCAATACCCTTATGACCGATATTGATCAGGTCAACGAATTTATCTGATACCCAGCCAAAAATGATTTTGATAAAATTTACCTTCAATACACCTAAGGCAAAGCACACCTGGGCTACCACACCAATGCCTACCAGTTTCCAGTTAATGGCCCTTCGGTTATTGCTCAGCAGGAAACACACGAAGATCAGGAAGAACATCCCTAATGCGCCGCGGGCAATGTTTTCAATTACAGGGGTCATAATGCTATTTTGGTGTGTTAATGTGAACCGCGCCGGTTTTAACCGTGACACGGTTTCCTGGTATTTTCAGTATAAAATTTACAATGGTTCGTGTTTATCCCGCTTCGGCAGAATAGACGCGAACCATGGCCAGCATAAAGGGTATGACGTAGCAATATAACGGATAAATTTTAATTCCCAATAGGCTGCTGTAATTATTACCGTAAAAGGGGAGCGGGGCCTGCAGCAACAAAAAAGCGATCCCCGAACAGGATCGCTACAATAGTTTGAATATCGTATGGGAGCTTACATATGCGCTTTGATCTTCTTCTCCAGGGTGCTTCTGGGCACTGAACCTACCACTTTATCTACCACTTTCCCGTTCTTTATAAACAGGATGGTGGGAATGCTCGTGATGTTATACTTCATACATACATTCGGGTTATGATCTACATTCAGTTTGCCGATATTCACTTTACCGCTGTATGATTTTGCCAGGCTTTCTACCACCGGTCCTATTTGCCTGCACGGACCGCACCAGGCGGCCCAAAAATCTACCAGCGTCAATTTATTGGAGGAAAGTACTTTTTGCTGAAAGTTGGCGTCGGTAAATTCCACCGCACCGCCGCCCGCAATGTTATTGTTTACAGTAAGACTGTTTTCGGGAGTTGTATTTTGGGCCATCTTGTGATCTGCCAGCATCAACAGGGTAATAACCGGAGTTAAAAGCGAAAAGAAAAACGGTGATTTCATGTACGACATTCATTGAATAATGCATAAAGATAATAAAGCCGGTCACGGTTTCAAATGATGACCGGCTTTATTATGTTACATAAAAACCCCGCTGCCGGCGGGGTCTTGTAAAGACGTTGTTCGCAACGTGCTTAAATATGCTGTTCGATCTTTTTTACAAAGTTGCTTTTAGGTTGTGCGCCAACCAGTTTATCTACCACTTTACCACCTTTGATGAAAAGGATAGCAGGGATGGAAGTAACACCATAGTTAATAGATAACTGTGGGTTATGGTCAACGTTCACTTTTCCCACGTTCACTTTACCATCGTATTCTTTCGATAATTCTTCAATTACCGGCCCGATAGCGCGGCACGGACCACACCACTCAGCCCAAAAATCAACCACCGTTAATTTATCAGAGTCGAGGACCTTGTCCTGGAAGTTTGTGTCTGTGAATTCTAAAGCCATAAAGTATATATTTTAAAGTGTAAGTTTATAAATAAATTCTTAAACGTTTTCCAAAGTTTTTAAAAGTTCAAAGTTTAAAGTTTACAGTTTAAAGTTCAACGCTTTGAGCCTCATAAGTAATAGTCATCCTCAAAAATTCACAACCAGCAACCTAGAACTTTGAACTTAGATCGTCGAATTCTGTGCCATGCCGTTGCCTTACCATTCCTGTCAGGTGTTAAAAAGCTGTTTCATTGGTAAAACATTGATCACATTGCTTTTAAGCTTTTTTATGCCGTGACAACCTGCACATCCAGCTCGGGCCGGCTCTGGAGAAAAGCAGCCATTTCGTCATTCATCTCAAATCCATTCTCCACGGTCGCGAGGCTTACCCTGCAGAAAGACTTCATGTCTTTTACATTGAATTTCAATCCTGAACGCCCGGGGAAGCGCTTCAGGTTCTTTTCAAAGAAACGGATCAGTTCTTCCGTAATGTACCGTGCTTCAACATCTATTATAACCTGTTTGGTAAGGTTTTGTTTAATGCTCTCCAACAAACTGATTTTATCGATCTTGAACTCAAACTCCGTTTTATTGAACCGGGGTTTGAACTGACCGGTCAGGAACAGATTCTTGCCTTTTTCGAGGTAGTTGGTGAAGCGCATATAATCATCGCTCCAGAGCATGAACTCGCTTTTACCTGAGTAATCTTCAATGATAAAAGAACCGAACTGACGCCCGGTGCGGGTAACCCGGTGCTGGGCATCCGTTACCAGTCCGGCCAGCCTGAAGACGCGGCCCGGGTTGCTTTGCAAGGCCAGGGTTTCTTTTATTTCATTGAACTCGGCCATGGTAGTGATGCCGTAATGTTTTATTTCGAAGCGGAAATGATCGAGCGGGTGACCACTCATGAACATGCCCGTAACCTCTTTTTCGTAATTGAGTAATTCTGTCAGCGACCATTGTTCGCATGGCGGAATTTTGGGTGGCGCTATTTCCATCACCTCTGTAAGCCCGCCAAAAAGGGTATTGCTGGTATTTACGTGCTGCGCCTGGTATACGTTACCAAACCGTACGATCTTTTCGAGGCCTGTGCTGGTATCGTTCGGCGGCGTAAAGAAATACTGGGCACGGTGCAGCTCGGTAAAACAATCGAACGCCCCGGCATATACGAGACTTTCCAGTGTTTTCTTATTCACGGTACGCTGGTTCACGCGTTTTATCATATCGAAGACCGACTGATAAGGTCCATTCTTCTCACGTTCGTCGATCAGACTTTCCACAGCGGCTTCACCAACGCCTTTCAGTCCGCCAAGACCAAAGCGGATATCGCCGTTCTTATTAACCGAGAAACCTTTCTTCGATTCGTTGATATCGGGGCCCAGACAGTTTATGCCCATCCGCTTACACTCTTCCATAAAGAAGGTGATTTTTTCTATGTTGCCGGCGTTGTTCAATACCGCCGCCATATATTCGGAAGGGTAGTGGGCTTTCAGGTATGCTGTCTGGTACGCCACATAGGCATAACAGGTAGAGTGCGATTTGTTAAAAGCATATTGGGCGAATGCTTCCCAGTCGGTCCAGATCTTTTCCAGCTTTTCAACCGGATGACCTTTTTCAGAAGCGCCTTTCACGAACTGGGCCTTCATTTTATCAAGCACCGCTTTCTGCTTTTTACCCATTGCCTTACGCAGTACGTCGGCGTCCCCTTTACTGAAACCGGCCAGCTTCTGCGCCAGCAACATCACCTGCTCCTGGTATACCGTGATGCCGTACGACTCCTTCAGGTATTCTTCCATTTCAGGAAGGTCATAGGTGATGGGCTCCCGGCCGTGTTTGCGATCGATGAAGTTGGGAATGTATGCGAGCGGACCGGGCCGGTACAGCGCGTTCATCGCAATGAGGTCGGCAAACTGGTCGGCCTTCAGGTCGCGCAGGTATTTTTGCATCCCGGGACTTTCGAACTGGAATGTGCCAACGGTTTCCGCTTTCTGGTACAGTTCAAATGTTTTAGGATCGTCGAGCGGTATTGTTTCAATGTCAAGGTCTACCCCATGGTTCTCCCTGATCATGCGCAGCGCATTCTTGATAATGGTAAGGGTTTTCAGACCCAGGAAGTCCATCTTGATCACGCCGGCGTCTTCAATGATACTGCCTTCAAACTGGGTAACCCACAAACTGGAGTCCTTGGCGGTACTAACCGGAATAAGGTCTGTAAGGTCTTTAGGAGCAATGATGATACCTGCTGCGTGAATGCCCGTGTTCCGCACAGATCCTTCCAGCCTTTCTGCTTCATGTAATACGGTAGCGGTAAGGCCCTGCCCGTTGTAGATTTCACGCAGCTTTTTAATTACTTCAATTTCATCGGGACCTATACCTTCTTTTTCTTCCAGCGATTTTTCGCCGTCTTTGGCAGTGAGGGGGGCATGCAGTACACGGCCTAATTCAATACCCGGCTTTTCAGGCACCATTTTAGCCAGGGCGTTTGATTCTGCCAGGGGCAGATCGAGCACCCGGGCTACGTCCTTGATACTACTCTTGGCAGCCATGGTACCATAGGTAATGATCTGTGCTACCTGGTTAGTGCCATATTTTTCTACTACATAGTCAATCACTTTCTGGCGGCCTTCATCGTCGAAGTCCGTATCAATATCCGGCATCGACTTACGATCCGGGTTCAGAAAGCGCTCGAACAGCAGGTTGTATTTAATGGGATCTATATTGGTAATGCCGATACAATAAGCCACCGCACTACCCGCCGCTGAACCACGGCCCGGACCAATGAACACGCCCCGTTCACGGCCGGCTTTGATAAAGTCACTCACGATCAGGAAGTAACCTGCAAAACCCATGGTCTTAATGGTGAACAGCTCAAAATCGAGCCGCTCCTGGATCTCGGGCGTAATATCGCCATAGCGCTCTTTGGCGCCCTGGTAAGTAAGGTGTTTCAGGAATTCCCATTGGTTCAGGTTATTGTCTTCATGCACCTGGAACTCTTTTGGCAACGGGAACGCCGGCAACAGGATATCCTTTTTCAGGTTCAGCAGTTCCACGCGGTCAACGATCATATTGGTATTATCGATCGACTCGGGAATATCGCTGAACAGCTTCTTCATTTCCTCCTGTGTTTTGAAGTAAAACTGGTCATTGGGAAATTTGAAGCGGCGGTCTTTTATGTTGGTATCGTCGTTTACAAAATCATCGAAGCCGGGTGTACTTTTCTTTTCACCGGTGTTGATACAAAGCAGGATGTCGTGGGCATTGTAATCGTCCTGATCCGTATAATGACTGTCGTTGGTGGCAATAACAGGTACATTATATTTTTTCGAGAACTTCAGCAATACCTGGTTAATGATCTCCTGCTCTTTCAGGTTGTGCCGTTGTATTTCTATAAAATAATCTTCGCCGAACATATCGAGCCACCATTTGAATTCCTGCTCGGCTTTTTCTTCCCCATCATGCAGGATGGTTTGCGGCACATAGGCCCCTATACAGCAGGTGGTGGCAATGAGGCCTTCTTTGTATTTTTCAATGAGACCTTTATCAATACGGGGATACTTGCTGTACATGCCCTCTATATAACCCAGACTGGTCAATTTAACGAGGTTCTGGTAACCGGTCTTATTCTTTGCCAGCAGTACCTGGTGGTACCGTTCGTCTTTTACTTCTTTGGAGAATACTTTCCGGTGCCGGTCTTCCACTACGTAAAATTCACAGCCCACGATCGGTTTTACTTTCAGGCTGCCATCTTCATTTTTATGTTTATAAGCTTCGGAAACAAATTCAAAGGCCCCGAACATATTGCCGTGGTCGGTAATGGCAATGGCGGGCATATTGTCTTTGATGGCCTTTTTATACAATGCCTGTATCGACGCTGCACCATCCAACAACGAAAATTGGGTATGAACATGAAGATGAGAAAACTTACACATTTGTTGTTCTTCGGTTTGTCTGTTCTAAGTTTTTAGTTGCCGGCTCTTTTCTGGTGAAGTAAGACGTTGGAAGTAAGAAGTAGGAATTTAGCTGACTTTTAACTTCATAATTCTGCTGTAACCTCAGACCTGCCTGCCGGCAGGCATCATACTTCTTATTCCGGACTTCTTATTCTTTGGTTTGACTTACATTCAATTGACTCATTATCAACAATGAATTAGCTAAAATAAAACACGAAATTGTGGTATAAAGTTCTTTAATCAATAGTGAACGGGAAGAAATTCTATCCACACGGCCTGAATAAGTTATTTATGCTCGAATGGGGCACAAGGCTAAAGGCACAAGGCTAAAGGCACAAGGCTAAAGGCACAAGGCTGAAGGCACAAGGCTAAAGGCACAAGGCTGAAGGCTCAAGGCTAAAGGCGGAAGGCTGAAGGCCCGCCTGTCCTAACGCTACGGCGGGCGAGGCAAGATGAATGTCGACAGGCTGCCCGAATGCCGAGAGGGGGCGCTAAGCGTTAAGCGTTCAGCGTTAAGCGTTTTATTTAGGCATTTGGCAATGTATTTGCTATTTTTGAGCCCTGTCCCGCCATGTCGGGTGTCTTGCAACTTAAAATGTCCAACCTGTGAAGTATCTGATTATTATTATATCCGTCCTGTTGATGTATACCGCTCCGGCGGCAGCACATCATCCGTTCTTCCCCGGGAAGCTGGCGGCTGACACTTCTGTTTATCCCGTTAATGATCCTGAATTTATTGAAGATATTGTTGCAGGCGGCAATGAAGCTGACCAGGACGGGAAATCAAAAAAGAAAGGTGCTGACAAATCTTCCAAAAGCAGCACTACATCCACAAGATCAAGAAGAGTTACCAGTCCTACCGAAAAGCTGGCAGCCTTAACGCCCGAAGAGGAGAACATGATCTCCGATCTGAAGAACAAGAACCGAAAAGCCATTGGTATTGAGCTAATTGCGCCGTTACAGTTTAAATACGCCATTTTACTGGATATGCCGGTGGAAATGATCAATGACAGCAAACTGCTGGAATTGATCGACAGCTGGTATGGCACAAAATATAAATATGGGGGAGATACCCGTGAAGGTGTTGATTGCAGCGGATTTGCAAAAGCTTTTATGAGCTCCTATTACAATGTTGAGCTTACCAGGAGGTCGCAGGACCAGTACAAGCAATGTACTACCAAAGTGAAAAAGAAAAAGTTGATCCAGGGCGACCTGGTGTTCTTTAAGACCAATGGCTCAAGAGGCGGCATTAACCATGTGGGGATCTTCCTGTGCAATAATAAATTTGTACATGCTTCTACGAGCAGCGGAGTGATTATCAGCGATCTGGATGAGGAATATTACAAAGCGAGGTATGCCGGCGCAGGGAGAATAGTGAAATAGACAATAGGCAATAGACAAAAACAATTGGCAAAAAACAAAGATGCTTTTTGCCAATTGCTTATTGATTCCAGGTAAATTTTGCTAAGATATATTCAGAGAGTAGGTGTATAAACGGGTAATAACCAATGTCTTTCGCCCATTGGTGCTGATTTCCCACAGGATATTGGAATTAACATAGTTCAGGAGAATGTTTTCCAAAGAGTATATTGAATTAACTTATTTCGGGTTTTCCATTATCACATCATCACATCATCACATTCTGTTACGCTGCCACTGAGAGCGTGATAACCGTTCCTTCGTGGCGTTGATTGTAAATATTGATATTTCCACCCATTTTGCGGGCTGCGGCTACTACCTGGGAAAAACCATGGGCTACGGTGCTATGGAAATTGGCGCCATTATTCTTTACGCGGATCTGCACGCCTTCAGGCTTTTTAACGGCTTCAACGCGAATGCATGCGCCATGCGAACCGGCGATGGCATTGTTTAACAGATTGCCAACAATAAAAGCCAGCACCTGCTCATCGGCATTCAGTTGAAAAGATTCATCTACATCATTTATAATGAAACTCTTCTGGTTTACGGCCAGTGGAACGAAGCTGTTCAGCAGGCGGTCGACCAGTTGATGCAGGGGTACAGAAGCAGCTGTGGTAGTTTGAGTAAACGTTGTTGTGGCAAATTGAGGAACTGACAAGCTTTTCATAAAAGATATTTTATTTATGGCGAAATAAAAGTCTCAAAGGGATACGAACTAAAAACGGAAATTATACGCTACGGATCAGCTGCATTCATCAAAGTACGGATCAGCTATATTTCATCAGGGACCTGTTCAAGAACTCCAGCATTGTGTTGCTGAGTCAAAGTAACGACGCGAATGAGGCGAAAGCATCAAACAAGCTATTGTTCTATAAAAAAATAATCTAAAGCATAAAAATGCACTAAAGGTTTTCCTGTAAAATTGATGTGTTTTTTCGTGCAATTAGTTACAGCCAAATTTTGCAATAAGTGAGATTTTTACACTTATCAACGTTAGTTTGACAATTAACGTTAAGAAAATGCAAATGTGAGTGAATTGGTGAAACTATTGCTTACTCCCTGTTTCCTTTCCTCCCAGCCTCAATCGTTTCCTGATCGTTTGCCAAACGGGCATTACATCGGGCGAAAGTTGCAGATACAATACACCAGTGCCAAATAACAATATGAACAAACCGCTGCGTACTATGATGGAGACTAAACCCTGCGAGTTGCTAAACAAAAAATAGCAGGGTAAATAACACGCAACGCCCAGTAAGATGGCATAGAGGGTTTTTATGGTGAAAGGCTGCATGTTGAATTTCCTCCATAAAAAAACGAACCGGATGGCATTGTACACGATCATTGCAAAAAGGTTAGCAATAGCGGGGCCCACCTCCTGGAGTTGCAGGGTAAGAAAATAATTGAGCGGTAATGTGATTGCCACCAATATAATTCCACTGATCAACTCGACTTTCCAGTAACTGCTGGTACCTATGATCTGGGAATTTACCCCCGTGCCCATATCCACTATCTTTTGGAGCCCTATAAAGAAGAAAACGATTCGTGCATCCAGGTAGCCCTGTTTTAACTGGAACGTATGCACCCCATCGGTGAAATTCAGCCATATTAACAAAAACATGGCAATGGAAAAGATGAGCTGATTGATACTGCTCCGCTGATAGATGAGGCGGATGCGGCCATAATCTTTGTCTTTCCAGGCCTGCGCCAGGGCAGGAATGGAGGCTGCGGTGATGGCTCTTTGCGGCGCCTGTACCAGGCTTGAGATATTTTGCGCCAGTGTATACACCCCAACGTTGGCCATACCACTGGTTACTACAGCAGCTATCACCAGCGTATCAAATACAGTGGAAATATTAAGCACCAGTGAACTGAGCCAGACAAACAGTCCCAGCCTCACTATTTTTTTAGAGAACTTTTTGGTAACGCGGCTGAACGTAAATGTTATATGCAAATGCTTTTTGTACACCAGAAAAACAAGCAACACCAAAGCAATCCCTATATAGGTAAAAGCATAAATTTTAATGAACAGGTCAAAGTCCCTGATCACCCCAAAAAACATGAGCACAATGAGAATGGTGGCAAACAACCGCCACAATATTTCCTTAAGAAAATTGGTCAACACCGATTTGCGCAATTGCCAGGCATAGGCCTCCAGGATGGTATATACCGAAAGGCCGAGGCCGAACGGGAAAAGCCAGTAATAATAATAAATGAGCTCGGGTGAGTGTTCGGCATATTTGCGTACCACGAAGTCCTTGAACACAAAGCCGCTGATCATAACAAATGCAAAAGCTGACAAGCTGGTCACCAGGGCAATGGTGATCATGTCATTCTTCTGCGGCGGCAGGTTATCATTGTAATAGGGATAAAACTTATAAATGTAGTAGGTTATTCCAACGTTTGAGAACGCCAGCATGATGGTGCCAAAAGCCATGAAGGACCCAATAAGACCATACTCTACCTCTTCAAATCCTTTTGCATACAGGTAAGTATTCAGCAGACCGATCGCAAATCCTATATACACCAAAAAAGAAGAAATGATACTTTGCCGCCGAATACTCATTCTTTAATCATTAATTTTATTAATTCACGACTTTCCGCTTCCTAGGGCTGAGGGCTTAAGGCTTAGAGCTGAAGGCTTAAGGCAAAACGCACCACTGAGCTACTTAATTCCCCAGGTCTGCTTTTAAAAACAAAACAAGCATTCGGCTTTTAGCCTTCAGCTTTGAGCCTTTAGCGTTCCGCATTCAGCTTTTTAGTGTTAACATAAAAATTTCTGTCAACACTGAAATGTGAAGCATTTGCATTGCCGGTAACGATGGTCCATTCTTCCTGGGGGCGGATCCATTTTTCCTCATTGCCCCATTTGACCTTTACCGGCATGGTAAATCCTTTAACGCAATTGGTGAACCGGAACCGCAGCTCTTTTCCTTTTATCGTGTATTCCAGCGTCGGGATCCTGGTGGTGCGAAGATATTGATCAAACACCTTTGAAAGATCAATGCCCGCCTGACGGCTTATATAGTTTTCCACCTCCCGGGTGGTAACTGTTTTGTGATAAAAAGTTTTGTTCAGTCCGCGTAAAATGGTGCGGAAGGTGGAATCATTGTTAATGATCTGCCGGATGGTATGCAACAGGTTGCCCCCCTTGTAGTACATATCACCGCTGCCTTCCTGGTTCACACCATAGGGACCAATGACGGGAATGTCGTTCTGGATCAGTTTTCGCGTACCTACACAATACTCATTACCGGCTTCAACCCCATATTCGCAGGTAGTGAACAGGGTTTCGGAATAATTGGTAAACCCTTCATGCACCCACATATCGGCAATGTCGTTGCTGGTAATGTTGTTGGCAAACCATTCATGCCCGCTTTCATGTATAATGATGAAATCCCATTTCTCGCCCCAGCCACTGGCCGACAGGTCGCGGCCCAGGTAACCATTTTTGAACTCGTTGCCATACGCCACTGCGCTTTGGTGTTCCATGCCGAGGTGTGGTGCTTCTACCAGCTTGTACCCGTCTTCATAAAAAGGATAGGGGCCAAACCAGTACTCAAAACATTTCAACATCCGCGGCACCTGTTTAAACTGCTTTCTGGCTTTCTCAAGATCATAATCCAGTACCCAGTAATCGCAGTCGAGCTTTCCTTTATCCCCCGCAAAGTCTTCATGCCAGGTTACGTATTTGCCTATATAGGGAACGATGTTATAATTATTGATAGGATTGGTTACCTGCCATGTATAAGAAGTGGTGCCGTTGTTATTGGCTGTTTTTGCCTGCAGGCGGCCATTGGCTACAGCTACCAACGTATCGGGTACAGTGATACTTACACTGGCGCCGCTGTCGGGTTCATCGCTTTGGTGATCCTTGCAGGGATACCATACACTGGCGCCAAGGCCCTGGCAGGCAACGGTCATCCAGGGACGGCCCTGTTTATCCTTGCTCCATACCCAGCCGCCATCCCAGGGGGCCCTGACTGCTTCCCGGGGCTGGCCATGAAATCGTACTTCAATGACCTGCGTTGAATTAATAGCCAGGTTCGGCATGGTCACAAACCAGGCATTGCCTTCCTGCTGAAAGGCGAGTCTTGTTTTACTTTCCAATGCATCATTTATGGCAACCGGGCTATTGCCGCTATATGCGGCTAAAAAGATACTGTCGATGATCATGGGTTCCTGCAGGTCGAGCTGCAGTTTATTGCCTGCTCCTGATACACGAATGGTAAGGCGGTTCTTTCCCTGGATGGTTTTGGTGACATAATCAGGGGTAACCTGGATGTCATAGCGTAAAACGTTCCACCAGGCCCGTTCGGGGGTAATGGTGCCCCGCAGGGTATCCTGCCGGGTATACTGCTTTTTATGGTTTAACGGTTGTGCGTCGCAGGAAGCAGTAATGAAAAGGAACAGGGTGCAATGAAGGATTAAAAATAAAAAAGTATTCGATGAACGGGTTTGTTTTATCTGAATCACTTGATATATTTTAAATTAGCAAATTAGCAAATCGCGTTCCCGCAAATACGGAGAGGCTGTTGCTAATTCGAACATATATGAATCGTAAAGTTATATTTTTTGCAGTCTTTTCCGGCGCCATTTTGTTTAATGCATGCGGCAGTCGTACAGGCGGCAATAAACAGGTGTTCCACTACAATGAGGCTACCGGTATAGCCACGTTAGACCCTGCCTTTGCCAAGAACCAGTCGATCATCTGGGCCGTTCACCAGTTATACAACACACTGGTGGAAACCAACGACGCCCTGGAGATCGTTCCTTCGCTGGCCTATAGTTGGGACGTATCGGCTGACCGCAAGGTTTATACCTTTCATTTACGGCCCCATGTTTTCTTTCATGACAGCGATGCTTTTCCGCAGGGGAAAGGGCGTAAATTAACCGCTTTTGATGTTGAATACAGCTTCAGCCGCATTATAGACCCCGCCACGGCCAGCAGCGGCGCCTGGATATTCAATGACCGGGTGGCCGGCAAACAGGGTTTTAAGGCGCTGGATGATTCTACCTTTCAGCTGACCCTGAAATCGCCCTTTGCGCCTATCCTGGGTTTATTGAGTATGCAATATTGCTCCATTGTGCCCAAAGAGGTAGTGACTAAATATGGACCCGATTTCCGCAGCCATCCCTGTGGTACCGGTCCGTTCAAATTCAAAGCCTGGGAAGAAGGGCAGGCCATGATCCTGCAGAAGAATGAAAAGTATTTCGAACGCGACAGCACCGGGGCATCTCTGCCTTACCTCGATGGTATCAAGATCACCTTCTTTGACAGCAAGGCCACCGAGTTCCTTTTGTTCAGGCAGGGGGAGCTGGATTTTATCAATGATATTGATCCTTCGTTCAAGGATGAAATACTTACCAAAAAAGGAGAACTGCGCAAAGAATGGCAGGGTAAGATCATCTTATCAAAACATTCTTACCTGAATACCGAATACTTGGGCATTTTGATGGAAAAGGACAATCCCCTTGTGAAGCAGTCGCCATTGCGTTTCAAACAGGTTCGCCAGGCTATAAATTATGGGTTCGACCGGCGGAAGATGATCATGTACCTGTATAATTCGAAAGGCATGCCCGCAGAAAGCGGATTTATTCCGGCCGGGCTGCCGTCATTTGATGCTGAAGCGGTGAAAGGATATACATACGATCCGGCCAAAGCCCGTGCTCTGCTGCAGGAAGCCGGTTTCCCCGATGGAGAAGGCCTGCCTGCCATAAAACTGCTTACCATTGCCACCTACAGCGACATTGCCAGTTTTATTGCCCGCCAGCTGGAAGAGATCGGTATTAGGATACAGGTAGAAGTGATCCCCAAAAGCCTGTTACTGGAGCATACGGCCAAATCAGTGGCGCTGTTCTTTCGTGGCAGCTGGATCGCCGATTTTCCGGAAGCGGAAAATTACCTGAGTGTGTTTTATAGTAAAAATCCAGCGCCGCCTAATTATACCCGTTATCACAATCCGCAGTTTGATGCATTATACGAACAGGCCATGATAACGGAAAACGATAGCCTGCGATATAAATTATATCAGCAAATGGATCAACTGGTCATCGATGATGCGCCGGTGGTGCCGTTGTGGTATGATGAGGTGATAAGATTAGTGCACCCTCACGTGAAGGGCTTTCATGCGAACGGGTTGAATTTGCTGGAGTTGAGGCGAACGAACCTTAAATAGTTTATAGTGTATGGTTTTTGGTTTATGGTTTGTGGTAGATTGTTGTTTTTTGTTCCTGGTTAAAAGTTTGTTGTTTGTGGTTTGTTGTTTGTGGTTACCGGCGTGTTGCCGATTATTGTGAGCTTAAAAGTTAAGGAACCACAAACCATAAACTACAAACCACAAACCACCAACCATTTATTGTTTTAGCTTACTCTTAAAAACCTTCTTAAACTTTTCCACCTTCGGCCTGATAACGATATTACAGTAAGGTTGTGAGCCGTTCTGATTATAGTAATCCTGGTGGTAATTCTCGGCTCTATAGAATTTTGTAAAGGGGGAGATCTCGGTTACAATGGGGTTATTGAACGCACCGCTTTTATCGAGTTCCACCTTATATTTTTCGGCTTTCTCTTTTTGTTCATTATTGTGATAGAAGATAACACTCCGGTATTGCGTACCAACATCATTTCCCTGCCGGTTGAGTGTGGTAGGGTCATGCGTTTGCCAGAATACTTCCAGCAATTCATCAAAGCTGATCTTTTTGGGATCATACACTATTTGTAAAACTTCTGCATGACCGGTATTGCCGGTACAAACTTCTTTGTAAGATGGGTTGTCAACATGTCCGCCACTATAGCCGGAAGTAGCAGAGATAACGCCATCCAACTGTTGAAAGATGGCTTCGGTACACCAGAAGCAACCGTTACCAAAAGTAGCGGTATCGGTAGCTGTGTTTGTAACATTATTGGTAGTTGTAGTCATATCCTTACTTATATTCTTTTTTGCTTGTTGCTTTTGGGCACAGGAAAACAGGGTTGCCAGGGTTACCAGCGCACCGGTGAAGAGTAGCTTCATACCATATTGATTTAACAGATAGATCATCGTTTTGTTATAAACACATCATATACGCCGGGTGTGCTGTGGCAGATGTTAACAATTTACAAAAGTACAGTATTCGCGGTTTTGAATAGAGACCCGGGGTGTGCGATCAAATATGATGAGGAAGAAAGAGGCAGCAAGTAAGAAGTAAGAGAACGAAGTAAAAAGCAAGAAGCAGGCGGTAATCTAAAAAATACGGGTTCTTTTTACGTCCTGCTTCTTACCTCTTACTTCATACAAAAAGTACGAGTGGTTTAAAGTCGCGATGTATCATCCTGAAGATTATCTTCTTCGTCTTCTCACCGTGGTTGTGGTTTTAGAATAATGTCTGCCCCTGGGGCCATGAACGGTAGTGGTTTTACGGGTAACGCGGTAATTGTTCACGGCAACCTGGTGGCGGGTTCTCACCGAAACCGAGGTAACGCGCATGGGTTTGTATATGCTGTGCGCCACTACAACCCGCCGGGTAGTTACTACTGCATAATGCGGGCGGTAACGGTAGCGCATGGGCCGGTACACGTGCCAGGCCAGCGGACGCCAGGGGCGGTACCAAACCGGCCGGGCCCGCCAGGTAAAGGGCGAAACCCAAACTACATAAGAAGGGGCGTACACAAACCGAACACAGGGCCATGCCCATACATTCACCACGATACCGAGGTTGGCATTTTCTGTATTGGGACCGCCAGTCAGCCCGGAATAGCCGTCGCTATAAGCATTGGCGCGACTGTCATCCGGCTCAACAATGGTTTCTTCGCCAAAAATGTCCTCATCGCCAACGATGTCGATCACGGCATTTTCCGAACCGGTTTTTTCCAGCTCTATCACGGCAATGTCCTGGCTTTCATTGTCAGCGATCAGGGCTTGTAACACAAAGATCTGCACGTCATTTTCACGTTTGTTCACGACGCGGATATAATCGGTGTTGCCATCTTCGTTAAGGTCGAGGTTATTTACTTTGCTATCTTCAGTATTGAGGAGTTTTTCAAAATCTTCAGGTGAACCCGCTTTTTTAAACAGTTCGAGGGCGCCCTGGAGGCTGAAGTTATCGCCGGGTACACGGGCCGAATCTGCTACCGGGTGTTGGGTTTGGGCTTGTAAAGTGCTTGCAGTGAGGAAAATAAGCACTCCGGGTAAAAGATGCTTCATGTGCAATTGATTTGCGAGATCAGACGGAATATTAAAAGAAAGGTTTAACCGGGGTAAAAGGGTAAAAAATGCATATTAATTTCTAAAATATATTGGAATGGAATTGCAGGTTCGAATTACCTGTTGTATTATTACGACCTGCTATATGGTTTTACTATGAGGAAGCTCGAGAATTTACTGATCATCATTGTGCTGATAATATTGTTCTATAGTGCATCGAAGTATGGTGATGCTTCAATAGATGTGCATTTTCATGATACTTTTTATGTGATCAACAGTGCATATATAGGAGGCTGGTTTGCTGTATGGCTGCTCATTATTTTTTTGCTGTTTAAGGTAGTAAGGCGGAGGCACCATTATGTATCTCCATTGATTACGCTTACTTATACTACACTCACATTGTTGTTTTTTTGCGTATTCCTGCTGCTTGGGCTGGTAAATGGCGCCTCCAATGGAGCAGGGTTTTCCAACGCTGACCTCGATGCGTTGATCTTCCGTAATAAGTTGAGAGTGGTGGCCGCCTGGTGCCTGCTGGCAGTTCAGGTTATTTTTCTGACATATTTTGCTGTTCAACTTTTGAAAAAGCGGGCGGTCCAACGCTAGTGTGCAATGTATGACTATGTTCCGGGGCAGCACATTACCCACTACCAAAAAACTATCCTACCTTTGCCGGTTCGAGAGGAGTTATTTATATGAAGTTTTTTCCTGAATCGGCGTTATCACAACTGGAGTTTGATAAAGTAAAGACCTTGCTGGAAGAGCATTGTAAGACAGAGTATGCGAAAACCAGGTCGCAGGAGTTGCGCATTCATACCCGTAAGGAATTTATTGAACTGGAGTTACAACAAAGCCACGAATACAAATTACTGATAGAGCACAGCATGTATTTCCCCAATGATTACGTGCTGAACCTGGCCAAAGAGTTGCGATTGCTCGGCATTCCCGGCGGCGTATTGACCGGTGAACAGTTTATACAGGTGCGTAAACTGGCCGAAAGCATGCAGAATATTTTCCGCTGGTTCGATAGTGACCGACGGCTGGCCTATCCTGCGCTGGTAAAAGTGATTGAAGACACCTATTATGAAAAGGTGATCATGGAACTGATCGATGATGTATTGCTTGAAAATGGCGAGGTTAAAGACAATGCATCAGAAGAGCTGGCCCGCATTCGCAGCACCCTGTACAGGCGCCGTACCGAATTGCGCCGCCTGTTCGATAAGATCGTACAAAAGCTCAGCAAAGCCGGTTATACAGCTGATATTGACGAAGCGTTCCTCAATGGCCGCCGGGTAGTGGCTATTGTGGCAGAGCAAAAGCGGCAGGTAAAAGGGATTTTACACGGCGAAAGCGATACCCGCCGTACTTCCTTTATTGAGCCGGAAGAGACCATCGAGCTGAACAACGAAATATTTTCCCTGGAAAATGAAGAGCGGCGGGAAGTGTACCGCATCCTGCAGCAACTGACAGCCCGCCTGGCCATGTACGCTCCTTTGCTGAAGACCTGGCACCGGGTGTTGGGTGAATATGACTTTATTCAGGCCAAGGCAAAGTTGGGACTGGATATGAACGGCAGTTTTCCCCAGTTGAACGACAAAGCGCATGTGCATCTGGTGCAGGCCTATCATCCCCTGCTATACCTGTACAACCAGAAATCGAAAAAAGCCACTATTCCGGTTGATGTAACGCTGGATGAAAAGAACCGCATCCTGGTGATCTCTGGTCCAAACGCCGGTGGTAAAACCGTTACCATGAAAACGGTAGGGCTCACCCAACTGATGATCCAAAGCGGTTTGCTCGTACCGGTACATCCGAATTCGGTGTTTGGTATCTTCAAACAAATAATGATACATATTGGCGATACGCAAAGCATCGAGTTTGAGTTAAGTACTTACAGTTCGCACCTGTTGCATATGAAGCATTTTATTGAAAATGCCAATGGCAAAACCCTGTTCTTCATCGATGAGCTGGGAAGCGGTAGCGATCCCAATTTAGGGGGTGCTTTTGCCGAGGTGATCATGGAAGAGCTGGGCCATAAACATGCCATGGGTATTGTTACCACCCATTACCTGAACCTGAAGGTAATGGCCAACAAAACACCCGGAATCATTAACGGCGCCATGGCTTTTGATGAAAAAAGCCTGTTGCCTTTATATAAACTTACTATAGGTAAACCCGGTAGCTCTTATACGTTCTCCATTGCAGAACGAATCGGGCTCGATGCGAAATTGATCAACAGGGCGCGCAGCCTGGTAGATGAAGGTCATTTCCGGCTAGATAAACTGCTGAACCGCGCCGAGCAGGATGTGCGCGAGATTGAAAAGAAGGAAAAGGAGCTGTCGCGGCTGATCAGGGAAAATGAAAAGCTGAACAAAGAAATGCAGCAGGTAATAAACAAGGAAAGGCACCAGCAGCAGGTTGAGTTGTTGAAACACCAGAACAAGATCACGGAAGACCGTATTGCATACCTGAAAGACATGGAGCGTAAACTGAAGCAGCTGGTGTTCGACTGGAAGAAAGCGGAAGAACAGGAAGATAAAAAAGACCTTATCAGGCAGATGCATGCTTTGTTGTTCAAGCAGCACCAGAAGCAGGCAACAGAGAAGGTGAAGAAAAAGATCAATTCAAAATATGATGAAGTTGGTGGCGAAGTGCAGGTAGGCGATAAGGTGTTGATGAAAAAGAATCACCAGGTAGGGGAGGTTAGAGAATTACGTGGTAAGAAAGCGGTAGTCCAGTTGGGGTTGATGCCGATTACCGTTAATGTCGACGATCTGGTGGTTGTTACTGAAAAGCAGAATGAAGAGTAAGTTCATAGTTCAAAGTTCAAAGTTCATAGTTCAAAGTTCAAAGTTTTAAGTTCATAGTTTTAAGTTTATAGTTCACATACAAGGTGCCCCCAAGAGTTAGTCACTGTTGGGGGCTTTTTGTTGAATTCGCCTGCTTTATAAGCTGGAGTGCAGGTAGTCTTTTAGCTGGGTGATTGTTTCCTGTTGCGACAGGATCGTTTCTTTTACCACATCATTAATGGAAATGATACCGGTTACCTCTGCTTCGTTGAAAACAGGGAGGTAGCGAATGTTTTTGTCGGACATTAACTGCATGCAATAGTCAACTGAATCGTGTGCGGTAACGCGTGGCAGGTCGGCAGACATGATCTCCGATACCATGGTATCGGTAGATGATTTTCCGTTCAGCACCACTTTGCGTGAATAATCACGTTCAGTAACAATGCCCAGGTAGTGGCCATCTTCTAATACCATCACGGAACCGATATTTTGTCCGGCCATGATCTTCAGGGCTTCCAGTACGGTAGTGTTGGGGGAAACGGTAGTAATATGGCTTCCTTTACGAAGGAGAATATCGGCCACTTTTTTATTCATACAGCAATGTTTTGGTGAACAATCATTTAGAGTAAATTACAAAAAAGACAGGGAAAAACAAGGTCAGTATTGCATTTTATGGGAAAAACACCTTGTTTTTTATTGCTTTATTGTGAAGAACACAAATTTTGATGCTTTTAATATGGCTTCCTGGATGGCCGGCGGCAGGCTGGCTCGGTTTAGCAAAAAGCCCCGCCGCAAAATGCGCAACGGGGCAAAAATTAAAAGGCAGTTCATCCGGGATCATCAGTCCATCGTTCACGCCTGTTAAGGCCTGGCAAAATCCACAGTGGGTTTTAAAACACCACGGGCTGCGTTGTAAATGGGGCCTCCCAGCCCTGTAGGCAGCCCATCTGTCATGAGCGGAACAACAGTAGGGTTAAAGCTGCCGGTGATAAAACGACCTATACAGCCGCAATCGAAGTGTAATCCCAGTTCGGGTGTAGGAACTACTGCAAACGACGTAATAGCACCGGGATACGGGTAAGTGGCGCCATTCAAACCTGTTGTTTTATTCACGAATACAAGCGTGCCGGATGTGCCGGCGGTATGCATCACATATAGCTGTCCGTTGCAGTTAAAGGTTAAACCACGTGCGTTCAACCCCACGGGCAATGGGTTGGGCAGACAGCTAACGGTTGGTGAAGCGGGCAGCCCCAGTTTTACGATACGGTTATTGGGAGCTACCGTACCCCGGTTGATGGCATAATAGGCGCCTGTAGTTTGATCCCTTTCCAAATCGCTCAGGTTGAGTGAAATGGCGCAGGCGCTGGAGGCGGCCGTTATGCTTACGCAATTAGGATCGGTAAATTTCAAAATGGCATTGGGCACAGGCGACCCATTAATGCCGGTGGTGCCATAGAAGACACCGGTTGCAGGATCATAAGCCAACCCACTGGCGTTCAGAATGGGAATGCCGCTGCAGGTTCTCAACTGGTTGGTGCCTGTTACCACATAGGGCGTTACCGAGATGGGGCCTGCGCCGGGCGATCCGGCCACTTTATACAAATAAGAAAAGCCTGAAGCGGAATCAACAGCGAGGTTATACATGAGGGGCTGACATTCTTCCACGGCGTTGTTGGTTGTACTTTCAGTTAATGTTGTTGATGCTTCATCTGTAGAAATACTTTTGTTACAGGCAGCAATGGTTAATAGTCCGAAGACAATTGTTATAAGGTTTAATCGGTTCATAAATAAAGTTTAATTGCCTTTATTCACGCATGCAGGCTTTGCGCCCTACTCTGTTAAGGATTTTCGGGTGCCTCCCTTTATTCCCTGTAAGGAATAATGAGATCAATATGGAATAATTAATAGAGAGCCGGATTAAAAGGATGGATAATTCCGGAATGAAGTGTACGCCTTTGTTTAAAGTTATCTAAATTACCTGACATGTGTATGCGTAGATGTACGCAATGATGGGAGTGCATGAATGATGAAACAGTGATATGTATGCGTTGTGCCCGGTACGCTTCCAAATAAAAAATGCCCCTGTAGGGACACTTGTTTTGTTTTGCGGAAAGAGAGGGATTAGCTACGCTGATCCCTTAGGCGGAGGCTTAAAACAAAACAAGTGCCGGCGCTTTAGCGCCCTGACATTTTTCATTTGTTCGCTTTACCGGGCAAGCCCGGTACGCTGCCAAATAAAAAATGCCCCCTATTGGGGGCACTTGTTTTGTTTTGCGGAAAGAGAGGGATTCGAACCCTCGTACCGAACAAGCCGGTAAACGGTTTTCGAGACCGTCCCATTCAACCACTCTGGCATCTTTCCTGGGCCATGTAAATTAACTGATTTCCACAAACCGGCAAAGAGCCGGGTTATCGCCCGGCAGTGCCGGATTGTTGGCTATTACAATCATCGCCAAAGGTCATGGCGACAAAAGCAGGTTTCGAAACGATCAGGCCGGTATTGCCAAGTCTCGTGTATTCCATAATTTGCCCTGTTGGTGAACGTATAGCGTCAATTACGCCTGCAAAAATAAACGCTAACGTTATTGTACCGGTGCCGCCGGCTGTTTTTTTATTGCCTGTCATTGTCAACAGCGGGCATCAGCGTCAGTCACACCTGTTTTTATGCATAAAATAGCCCTGGAAATACAGAACTTGGTCACCCCGCCTTTTTATCGCAATTTTGCACCCCGATGTTGCGGATAGATAACATACAACTGCCCGATTTCCCATTATTACTGGCGCCTATGGAAGACGTGAGCGACCCGCCTTTCCGCGTGGTGTGCAAAGCCAATGGCGCCGACCTGGTTTTTACCGAATTCATTTCCAGTGAAGGACTTATACGCGACGCCATCCGTTGCCGCAGAAAGCTCGACATTTTTGAGGAGGAACGCCCCACAGGCATTCAGTTGTTTGGCGGCGACGAAGGAAGACTTGCGCTGGCCGCCAGAATTGTAGATGTTACCCGGCCCGAACTGCTGGATATTAATTTTGGTTGCCCGGTAAAGGGGATCGTGGCGCGGGGCGCCGGGGCGGGAGTGTTACGCGATGTGCCGTTGATGGTAAAACTTACCGAAGCCTGCGTTAGGTCAACCAATTTGCCTGTAACGGTGAAAACGCGCCTGGGTTGGGATGATGCGAGCAAAAATATTGAAGAAGTGGCTGAGCGTTTACAGGATGTAGGCGTGAAAGCGCTTACCATTCATGGCCGCACCCGGTGCCAGTTGTACAAAGGCGAAGCAGACTGGAGCCTTATTGCCAAAGTAAAGAACAACCCACGGATACATATTCCTGTATTCGGGAATGGTGATATTAATAGTCCGCAAAAGGCTTTAGAGTATAAAAATCGCTATGGTGTCGATGGTATTATGATCGGCCGGGCAGCCATTGGTTATCCATGGATCTTCCGCGAAGTGCGGCATTACCTGCAAACAGGTGAGCTGCTGCCTGCACCAACAGTAGTTGAAAGGATCGATGCATGCAAGCAGCAACTCAGCAAGTCATTGCAATGGAAAGGTCCGCAGGCGGGTGTTTATAGTATGCGCAAACAATATTTTCAGTACCTCAAAGGTTTACCGGGCATTAAAGATTTCCGGGCACAACTGGTAACACTCACCGAGCCGGAAGCTATTTATGCCGTGCTCGATGATATTGCCAAACGTTATGAGGGCTTTGCCATGGAAAGAACACCCATAGAACTGGTGAACTACCATGAGAATTGTCCATTATAGTTATTATGTTTTATTGGTTGTCGAGGTTTATGTCCACTCGTATCGCCTTCAATCCGCTTACACCCTGCAATTCTTCGAGTTCCAGCATTTCCATGCCCGGCTTCAGCATATTCTTGCTTTGCAGGAATAAAATGTATTCCTGGTATTCCTGCGCTTCTTTCGGATTACTATATACCATCGCGATCTTGCCCGGTTGTGTGAGCCGTTCATTGGTGTCGCGAATATTTACCTTATCGAGCCGTTTCTTCATGATCTCATACCTGATATTATAAGAACCTTCCACATCAAAACGCCGCTCATCTTTACGGAAGCTGATGCTGAGAGGCTGACTGTGTATTAAAATTAACTGGGTGGTTTGTAATGGTACCGGAAGGGTAGGTATCAGGGCATGGGTAATGCGCGCAATATCGGCCATGGTGCTTAATTGCCACAACCTGATGTTCTTTAAGAACAACATGTTGAACGGGTTATTGGGCGCAATGGACTGTCCTATGTAAATGGTATATTCAACGCCATCGGTCTTGTACTTCTCAAAATAATGGGGGTACGATTGCTGCATGATCTCTTCCTGCTTTTCGAAGTTCTGGAGCACCGTGTTGTTAATGGTGGCCAGCGATGTTTCATAAGCATTCCGGTGCCGGTATAAATACCCTTCGTAATCATTCTTCAGGTTGAAATAATTATCGATGAGCTCCTGCGTTTGCGGATGGCTGCTGCGCAAATGCTCCAGCACAGGGTCAACTTCCTTTTCAAAAAATTCATTGATGCGCACTTCATCTTCAGCGGGCAGTCCGTTATCGATGGCCTGGCTGAAGGTAAAGTTCTTGAACTTTAAACCTTCCAGCAAAGGCAGGTGCAGGCTGGTTTGCAGTTTGTCGAGCGTATCATCTACCAGCTGAATATGGGTCTTCAGGTCTTTCTGGATCGAGCGGCTGCGCTCAACAGAAGAGTTCCTGATATCAATGGCGCCATATAACGGATATACATTATCGAAAACAACGTTGCCTGTAATTACGGCCGCTTCCTCTGTATGTTGTTTGTGCATGTATTCCCAGGCCACTTCGGCAAACTTCCATTCAACAGCCGGTTGCAGGGGCGTAAATTTTTCCTTGATGATCTTTTCAATGCGGTTGCCAAAGGTATCCCGGTTCTTCAACAGGGCTAATGACAACAACGGCATGGCTTTTTCAACCCGGTTCATTACTTCCTGGTCTAATTGGTTCGAAACGGGCGATGCCAGTTCCAGCAAGCCCAGTAAGCCATCGTTATTTTGAATGGGATAAATGATATAGCTTCTGAAACCCTGGTCCAACAGCACTTTGGTGAATGGCGCCACTTCCACCACTTTTTCGTCCAGTATAGAGAGCGGCATTGGTTCGGGATGCTCACTGAAAAATCCCACACACATATTATAGGTGGCCACGCTTTCTGCATCACCTGATTTCCAGTTCTTGCTGACAAGACCATGTTTCGCGCAGGTTTCATCCAGTACAAACCGGTTATTGAGTTTTACGAACGGCGTTAACCCTACTTCCACTTCATTATACCCTACCAGTGCCTGGATATTCTTTTTCAGATCATTGATGATGCTGGTATCACAAGCCTCCTGGTGCAGCAATACTTTCTTGATGGCATCCAGTGATTCCTGAATGGTGAAGTCCTCTGCGATCCATACGCCGAATCCTTCGGCCTCAAACAGATCGAGCGGCATTTTTTCCAGTTGCCGGTCAAGGTCGAGGATGCGCAAAGAATTTAAGCAAACTCCGCAATCCTGTATTTGCGGTAATGAGCCTTTAGGCATAATATCAATAAAGCGCCGGTCGTACCTTAATTTGTAATAACGTTTCATCCCGGTTTTTTTATCTTCTACCGGATAAACCAGGTGTGGATCTTCATTGAGTTTTATGTTGTAAAATTTTTCCAGGATGTGTTCATAGATAAGCGCACATTGCGCCATTTTCAGGCTTTCGGCAGTAGTGCCGTCGGGTAACAGAAAATGTTCTTCCGTTTCATCGATAAATAATTTCCTGAAAGGTGTTGAATAGTTAAAAACGGAAAACTCATAGGGAACACTCATCGTGAACATATTTTTTTCCTGTTCGCTTACAACAGGAAAAAGGGTAGTACCCAGCATATCGAGCAGGTCCTGGTGTTCTTCCAGAACATGTGCATCTGTCACCGGCTCCAGCAGGGCCGGGACTTCCTCGAATCTTTCTATCAGGTAGCTGTATATTCTTGTCCTTGTATCAGAACCGCCCTGTAGTTTTTCTTTTAAATAATTGACGAATGGCCGGAAGGAGATCTTGCTATCGATAGTAATGCTGTTATTCAACTTTTCGCTGTCTGCCGCCACTATATTCACATGGTTCGCAGATCCCATGGCAGGAGCAATCGTTTCTTCCATAAATAGCAGTATTTAGAAGTGAGTAAAATTATTGGCAGACTATAAAGTTAATATTAACCATGATAAATCAACCAACATATTTTTGTGTGGAAGGATGACGGTCGTCATAGGGGCATTAATAAATAAAAAGCCATCTGCCCTAAAAGGCAGATGGCGTGCTTAAAACGTCAGGGCCAGCCAGTAATTGATGTGGCCGCCTACAATATGTTGCCCATAAATGGATCGGTTTTGCTGGGCTGGCCGGTCTCTACGTGGCCTGCATATCTTTTTTCAAATACCTGATTGCCTTTGAGTTTTACTGAAACGTCGTACCAGCCAAAGCTCTTACTGGTGTTAATGATGATTGACTTCGTTACTTGTGATGCCGGTACAGCAATGCTTTTTACCGGTGATCTATACGCATTGTCAGTGATCTCAAACACAAGCGGTTGCGAACCATGGTTGGTGAAATTGATATAAAGATTTCCGGTGAGCACATCCTGCCGCTTTGCATCTGTTTCATACAGATATTCTATTTCTACCTGCGGATCATCAATGTTGCCGGTAAATGCCCGGAAGAATCCATTTGGCCCATATACCTGCAAATGATACGTATTGTTCTCGAAATCGCTCAATAACCATTTATCTTTTAAACCCTGTCCGGCTTTAACCGCATAGGACCGGTTATGCAATTCCTCTTGCTGGTATTTACCGGGCAGATAAATATGGAAGGGTGAACCGGCCGCCTTTTCTTTAAAGATGTTGCCTGCTTTCAGCGTTATCTCTACCATTTTTTTATCAGCAGTAAGGGTGCAATCGGCATACAACTCATAGGGCAGGGCACAGGCATTGCGGATGCCTTTTTCCTGGTGTGCCATGAGGGGCGATGTGCGGGGCGCTTTATTGATAGCTGCTATTTCTGCTGCTGTTAACTGTTTAAAGTTGGATGGCAGTTGTTTGAACCTGGCTTTGTGTATGCCTTCAATATACTCATCTCTTTCCAGGAATGAAGGCAGGGTGATCTTTTCGCCGTTGTAGGGTCTGAACACACTGGTGAGATCACCGCACACTGTACGCCGCCATTGCGAGATATTGGGTTCTTCAATCTTCTTACCGGTTTTATGTGATAAGAATGCTTCAAGGAATTGCAGGGAAGAAGTGTGGTCAAACACTTCTGAATTCACCCACCCTCCGCGGCTCCAGGGCGATGCCACTACCATGGGCACCCGATATCCCAGTCCGATGGTGCTTGCCCGAGCATTTTCTCCCTTGCCGGACTGTTGCTGTTCATTGGCCACAAATTCCAGACTGGTATCGATGCCGGCCGAGACCGATCCGGTAGACGCTTTTTGCGGCTCCGGCGCCACAAAGGGCGGCATATGATCATAATAGCCATCATTTTCATCATAGGTCAGGATGAAGATCGTTTTCTTCCATACCTCGGGGTTTTGTGTAAGGATATCCAGCACTTCGCTGATGTACCAGATGCCGAACCAGGCCGTGGTGGGATGATCTGAAAAATTTTCCGGCGCCACCAGCCATGATACAGTGGGTAGTTTCCCGTTCTTTACATCTTCCCGGAATGTATGCAATACATCGCCTTTAGGCGCTTTCATTTGCCGCTCTGTATCCCCATCTTTATAGGTCAGATCCGTGAGGTCATGATAGTCGGCGGCTTTACTATTGGTGCTGAACGCTTTCTCATGCAGGGCTTTTTCCCGGGCAGAAAGGCGTTCGTAGTTGTCAGGAGTATATTTTTGCTGATCGGCCCGCAGCACTTCCAGTTGTTTTTTCAGCGATGTCAGTTGCCTGGCGGCTTGTTCCCCGCCTGATGAGCCTGTTGCCATTGTATGCAAAGCCTGTTCGTGCTTTTTGATGGCTTCTTCTGTAGCCGCTATTGCTTTTGGCAGGTTGGCGATATACGCCGGATGAAATTTCACCTGGTATTGCTTAAAATATTCGAGCGGATTATCGCCGAAATTGCCCAGCCAGGCGTCTTCTTCACCGGTAAAACCAACCCCTACACTCAATTCGTTCTGGTACACTTTCCACGATATCCCATTTTCTTCCAACCTTTCAGGGAAGGTGGTCCAGGCAACGTTGCTGTCATGATCGGCATCGCCATTCCATACATTGGCCTGTGCATTGGCATCGGGTTTTTCGCGAATGGTGCCGGTCCAGAAATACAGGCGGTTGGGCGTGGTGCCCGTAAGGGAAGAACAGAAGTTGTGATCGCACACGGTGAAGGCATCGGCCATTCCGTAATAAAAAGGAATGTCCTCCCGGGTATGATAACCCATGGTCAGTGGCATGCCGCTGTATTCCTTGTGGCCACTCTGTTTGGCTTCGAGCCATTTGTCATAGCGTCCATTGTTGCGGGCATCTACCTGGTCCGTCCAGCCATGGGGGAGGGAGCTCATCCAGGTGGCTTTGGTATTGTGAATGTCAAGGCGGAAGGGCGCATAGGTTTCACCTTGTTTATTGGTTTGCAGCCACACGAGGTTCTTGTTCGGTAACCGGATCGCCCGCGGATCATTGAAGCCCCGTACGCCTTGCAGCGTACCGTAGGCGTGATCGAAGGAACGGTTCTCCTGCATCAGAAAAACAATATGTTCTGCATCTTTCCAGGTGGTGCCTGCATCGGGGTTAATGGCAAGTGCTTTGGCAATGGAAGCAGGAAGCATTTGCATCAGCCCTGCGCCGCCGGTGAGCACCGTTGCTTTTTTGAGGAATTCTCTGCGGGTGTCCATAATTATTTGTATGGTGTTTATAGCAGATAAAAGTAATGGATTAAACCATTACGGTTATCGATGTATGAAAAATTAAATTGATGTTAATAAAGGTTTGGTGCGCTCTATAATTATTGCACAGTATTTGTAAAGTATAACGAAGCAGTCCTTATAAGATATTTATGAAAAACACCAATTAGGACAACCAGGACCAGATTTTATAACACTGCTCAACCCGCCAACCCTTCTCCTTATTATATTATAACATGCTGAGCGCAGTTAAAGGACCCCACCTACCGGTCTGATAGCCCTGGTATCCGCTAATTCGTTAACCTATGACCTATGAAGGGGAACTGTACACTCATTCTATTTATTGTACTTAGTTATTACGCTGGGGGGCAGTCCTCACCAGGCAGCCAATGTCCCGCCAATATTGACTTTGAGGCAGGCTCACTTTTACATTGGAAATGTTTTACCGGGAAAACCAGCGTTGCGAATAATGACAACGCCATTACTGTCAGTACTTCCATGCCCATTACAGGCAGGCATACCCTATATACCAAAGGTGCAGCTACCGACCTCGATCCCTATGGCAGGTTTCCGGTGAATGCACCCGATGGCAGCGGATATGCGGTTCGGTTAGGCAATAATATCAATGGGTCAGAAGCAGAGCGCATCTCCTACGAGTTCACCGTTCCCACCAATGCCAATGATGCTTCTTTCACATACCGCTATGCAGTCGTATTCCAGGATCCCGGCCATAACCCAAATGAACAACCCAGGTTCATTGCCCGCATGCTCGATGTGGCCACCAACGCCTACCTGCCCTGCGCCTCCAACGAATATATTGCTACAGCTGCATTGCCTGGCTTTCAAACATCACCGGTTGATAAGTCTGTGAAATATAAATCATGGTCATCGGTATTCCTGAACCTGGGGGCGTACGCCGGTAAACGCCTGCAGCTGGAGTTCACTACAGCCGACTGCACGCGTGGTGCGCACTGGGGTTACGCTTATGTTGATGTGGGGGATTGTAACGTTACCGCATCGGCACTGTATGAATGTAATCCCAACATTGCCAGCTTTACAGGCCCGCCCGGATTTCAGGAATATAAATGGTACGATAACAATTTCAGCACGGTGCTGGGTACCGGCGAAACGTTGGTGCTTAATCCTGCGCCGAAGATCAATAATGTGAATGTAGTGGTCATACCCTTTAATGGCTTTGGCTGCAGCGATACGTTGCAGGCTTCAATCTATCCCATGCTGCCGCTGGCCGATGCCGGGCCGGATACGCTTATTTGTCCGGGCAAACCGGTGTCATTGGGAACGCCGGGTGCCAGCGGGTTTACCTACGCGTGGTCACCAGCCATCAACTTATCCGATCCGCTCGTTGCCCAGCCGGTTGGTACGCCGCCCGGTCCGGTCGCCTATGAGCTAACAGTCACCAATGCAGAAAGCGGTTGTATTGATAAAGACACGATGAACATTACTGTTTTTCAACCGATCGCTATTGGTGTTTCACCTGATGAAACAATTTGTGAAGGCCAGTCGGTAAACCTGCATGTAACAGGAACCGCGGTGGAATATCTGTGGTCGCCGGCCCAGGGTTTAAGTAACGCCAATATCCGCGATCCAATAGCAATACCGCAACAAACCACTACTTACCGCGTGGTGGGCTTCGATGGCCACCAGTGTTTTACCGATACCGGGTTCATTAAAGTGCTGGTGAATCAGAAACCAAGGGTAAATGTAGGTCCCGATATTGTGCAGGCTACCGGCACTAGCTACACGTTTTCACCTGTGACCGCAAATGGGCCTATTGTCAACTGGCAGTGGTCGCCTGGGAATGACCTCAGCTGCACCAATTGTGCAACGCCGGTAGCCGCTGTTAAAAAGAATGTGACCTATTATGCTACGGTGACCAATGAACACGGTTGTGTAGCCACTGATTCCATGCAGATAAGAACTTTTTGTTTGAACACCCAGGTATTTATACCCAATGCATTTTCACCTGATGGGGATGGGGTGAATGACGTATTTATGGTACGCGGCAAAGGTATCGGACAGGTACGTTCGTTCCGTATCTTTTCGCGCTGGGGCGAACTGGTTTTTGAGAGAACGAATTTCCTGCCGAATGATCCGGCCTTCGGCTGGGACGGAAGGGTAAGAGGAAAAGCAGGTCCGCCGGAAGTATATGTGTATACGGCCGATGTGGTTTGTGAGAATGATCTCATTAATACGTATAAGGGAAACGTAACATTGTTAAAATAGCTGGAATAAATCACAAACCTCAAATCGCAAGAACCAAATAAGAAATCACAAACCTCAAATCGCAAGAACCAAATAAGAAATAACAAATTTCAAATCGCAAGAACCAAATAAGAAATCACAAATTTCAAATCGCAAGAACCAAATAAGAAATCACAAACCTCAAATCGCAAGAACCAAATAAAAAATCACAAACCTCAAATCGCAAGAACCAAATAATAATAACAGAAATTTCAAATCGCAACATCCCAATAAATCTCAAATCAGAAATGGTTCTTTTGGTATTGGGATTTTAGTTGTCTTTTTTTGGTTCTTGGAGTTTGGTCTTGTGATTTGGTTTGTGATCTTAAAGTTATCATCATGCGCCAATGTTTACTCTATATACTATTCTGTTCTCTTTTTCCTGCACGGCAGTTACAAGGCCAGGATATTCATTTTTCGCAATTCTATGAATTTCCCTTATTGCGTAACCCGGCGCTCGCAGGCATTTTCTCCGGTAATTTCCGGTTAACCGGCGCTTACCGCAACCAATGGCAAAGTGTTACCGTACCTTACAGAACCATGGCCATCAGCGGTGAATGTAAATTATTACGCGGCTTTACAACCGGTGATTTTATAACGACCGGCTTTCAGCTTACCAATGATGTGGCCGGTGATTCAAAGCTGCAGCGTATCCAGGTGCTGCCGGTGATCAATTACCACAAGTTGTTGAATGAAGACAGAACCACTTTTATTTCCCTGGCTTTTATGGGAGGTGCTGTTAATGAACATTTCGATGCTTCCAAACTCCGGTTCGACGATCAGTATATGAACGGCGCCTATAGTGTTTCAAACCCAACCCGGCAGCAAATTGGGTCCACAAGGTTTACATACTGGGATGTTTCTGCAGGTATAAGTTTTAAAACAAGTCTTGGCAACAATACCAACCTGTACGTAGGAGGCAGTGTTTTCCATCTGGCAGAGCCACACGCGGCTTTTACGAAAGAATACGACGTGCGGTTGAACCGGAAATATGGCGTTAATGCGGGATTGTCGGCATGGATCAACAAGATGGATAAGATCGTTGTGTATGCCGATTGTTTTGCGCAGGGCGGCAACCGTTTGATCCAGGGCGGCGGTTTGTTCACCCATTGCTTTGATGAGAATGGGGATGAAGCGGCCCTGTCGGTGGGGGTAGGAGGCACTTTGCGCTGGAAAGATGCTTTTGTGCCAATTATTAAACTATATACGCATCAATTAGGCATCGGGCTTAGTTATGATGTTAACATCAGTAAGCTTACCACTGCTTCGCAGTTCAGGGGCGGTTTTGAGTTGTCGTTATCCTATACTGGTTTATGGAAGCGGCTGGCCGAAAGTTTAGAGAAGGTTGAATGTCCGATCAAAATATGGTAGGCGCTTTTTACCCAATAAGTCGCGCCCATGATGGCGTTAAGTGGAATCACCCTAGGCTTCTCTAAGCCATTGCAGCATATGCGGGTAAACCGGGTCGCCGGGCTGGGCATGGGCTGGTTCAATGGTCATTTTATAATATTGTAGCATAGGAGTGCCAAAATAGCGGCCTTCCCTGAAGTTTTCTACGATATTACTTCCGCCTGCCTGATAACCGGCATCATGGAATACCAGGTGCGGATCGAACTGCAGGTGTAAACAGGCGGCATATGACCAGGCGATGGCCATCATTTCTTCTGCTTCGCGCATAGGGCTGTTGTTAATATCGTGCTGGTTAAGGGTTAAACGGCTGGCAGGTGCAACCACAGCTATATGTCCGGCTTCATGCAGGATATCTCCGGGATACAGCAACGCATCTGTATCGATAACAACATGTCCGTTTTCAATGCTTAAGCCGGGCAAAAAACTATCCGTTTCAATTTTTTTGAAAAGGGTAGGGATGCCAATCCTGTGTAAGAAAGCTACACAATTACTTATGATAGCTGCATTTTCGGCGTTTTGGCTGTTCATGATGTGATTGTTGATGCGCGGCTAAGATAGTAAGATTACACCGCTATTGGCGCGGGCAAAAAAAGGTCCTGCTGGTGAAAGCAGGACCTTTTTAATCCGTTGCCGGTTTGTTTGGGGTTTATAATAACTTGGTGGTGAATTTCCAGAGTTCTTCTGTATATCCACTGATCAGCACCAGCTGCGTGGCGCTGATGGATTTGATATTCCAGATACGTTGCTGGTTCTCAATGGTCACAATGATCGATTTGTTATCGGGGCCGAATACCCATCTGCCGCTTTCTGTAACTTTTAATGACTGCGCCTCATATTCACCGTTCTGTTTAAAATGCGCATAAGCACCTTTGATGAGCTTACTGGCCATTTTTAACTGTGCTTCTGATCTTCCGGGTACTTCGCGGCGTTGTAAAAACCATTTTTTGCTGATCTGGCTTTTAGTGGCAGCCACGGTCTTGATCTGCGGAAGGGGTTGTTCAATATTGTCGGATTCAGTGGGATTGGTGCGGGTCATGATGAAAGCACCTTCGCCTATTGACAGGATCAGCTTGTCATTGTTCAGGGCCAGGATCTTTGATTCATTCGAACTGCCTTTGTAAGAAGTCAACCGCACTTTGCTGGTAGATTCGTTCAGGCTCCATACACCTTCGTCAGGGTTATTCATCACCAAAGCCTTATAATGATTGTTGGCTTTGAAGTAAAATGTCATTCCACTGAAATATTCTTTAGCTAATTTTAAGGTGTTTGTATCGTAGATCTGTTTGTTGTAGATGTCGTAATATTTCCACTTACCAACCAGCGAGTCAGTTTTTTGGGCTTGTACGGATAGCGATAAACCAATAGGAAATAGGAATAGGAATCTAATTTTGTTCATGATTTTGGTTTGTACGGTTCCTGGCGCTTATCTGTCATAGGATAATTAGGATAACGCTCAACAGAGCCGGGTAATTGCACTTATTAACTAAATTTTGCCAATGAAGATAATAACTTGACAGCATACGTGCAAGAACCTGCACCAACCTTTTGTTTTTATGCGATCAGAATGCGTTGCCATTTGCAATTCTGCACCAAACAGCCCTGTGAAAATTTTTTTTATGCGGCAACACAATAAATTTCAAGTCGTTTTTTTAAGAGATGCGCATCATTTTTCCCTAACATGGAAAATGTGAATTTCTTTTACCGCAGAAGTACCGTAGTTCCCCGTTTGTTAATCTTTTCACCGGTATCGATCAACGTATATTGAAGCATCCAGACAAAGACGCCAGTCGATTGCAGCGCCCCATTAATGCGGCCATCCCATTTTTTCGTCCAGTTATTGGTGCTGAACACCAGCTGGCCGTAGCGGTTATAGATATTAAATTTCAGATCCCTGGCCTTCCAGGCATTAAGCGGGTACAGGTAGTCGTTCTTGCCATCGCCATTGGGGGTAAACGCATTAGGTACATCGATAATACAACTGTTCACCACTTTCATCTGATGCACAGCCGTATCGAAGCAATGGATATTATTCTCTACAATAAGGCGGATGTTATAGATCTTCGAGCCAATGGCAACCGTCGGGTAGCTTTCTGGAAACGGATTTTGCAATGAACTGCCGTTGCCGTTACCGAAATCCCAGTTCCAGGAAATAATATTGCCGATGCTGCTATCGGTAAAGACGGCTTTTTCCTGTGGACACAAAATTTCCGGGAACAAAAAATGGGCATCGAGGAAATTATCGAGCATTACGGTTGATACCGTCGTGTCTTTACATACGCCGTTGGATACAGCAAGAGTAACCTGTTTGGGGCCAAACCTGTTGAAGATATGCTGGGGATCCTGTAAAGTACTGCTGCCTTCATTATTAAAATTCCATTTCCATTCGTTAACTCCATTGTTGGTGTTGTGCTGAAAATTCACGGTGTCTGCTTTACAACCATACAGGATCTCATAAGTGAAATCGGCATTCACCGTATCGCTGGTAGTGAAAGGCACGGCAGCCCCTGCAGGGGTTTGCTGGCCACATTCGTCGATGATGGTATTGCCATCGTTGCCAGGTTGTAAATGCACCTGATAATTGCCGGCGGTTAGTATGGGGGCCGATAATTGTACGAATATGGAAGTGGTAACGCCATTTACGCAATTACCGGAAGCGCCGGTAACACTGACCGGCGTTGAACCGGTAACCCGAAAATCACTGCCATTCGCAGCAATGGAATTGCAGTTAATGGGCCGGCGGAAAACAAGTTCCAGCTTGTCGGGAGCACAGGCCACCGGTTTAATATTATCCATGGGAGTAGGCTGTACAGGATCAACCGTCACTGCAAAGTGATCACCTACCGGTACGCTGTTGTCGCAATTGTCGAGCAGGGTGTTGCCATCGGATCCGTTCTTAATGCTGACAGTGTAATTCCCGGGCGGCAATGCATTGCTCATGGTAAGCACCACTGTATCCATATCAAAACTGTTGCTGCAGCCAAGGCCCCGGGCCGATACAATAGTGGCAGCGGCCGGCGATAATACAAAATCGCTGCCGTTGGTGGCCAGGCTGCTGCACTTGATCTTTTTGTTCATGATGACGGTGACCGTTACGCCTCCGCAACCTGCTATGCTTTTGGCCATCTTCGGCACTTGTGGGTCGTTGATCACGGCAGTTCCACCGCCAAACGAAAGTTTATAGCCGAACTGGTTATCCGAAAAATGACTCACCAGTAACAGGTAGGTGTGGCCCTGGATGATCGTGGGCATGGTGCTGAACGAATTGAGATTATCCGCGGGATTGGAAGCACATTGTATGAAATTCACACCCGATCCCGAAGCGCCGGTAACACCATAGGTACCGGCCCAGTTGCCAGTGATTATTAATGAGGGATCGGTAAATACATCGTTCGCATTGCGGCCGGTAATGTCATATAACATCCAGTCGTAATCGTCGTTGGCGTTGTTGGGTGTTACCAGGAAACCCAGGGTGCCGGTCTGGTAACAGGTAAAGCGATACCAGAAAGGATTTTTATCAGCATATGCAGCGCCATCGCCGGTACAACCGGGAACAGTAAGATTGTGGGAAGAACAAATGGGCACATTTGATTGCGCGAAAGTATTCAGACCGCATACAGGAAAAGCAGTGGATGGCGTTTGACCAAGGGTTGTGCAGTTCTGGGCCAAAAGGCGGCTACACATGAACATCAGTATCAGCAGCCAGAAAAATCTCATATGCATAGGTCATTGACTACAAAAAACAAGGTAACGTTGCAGCAGCATGAAATTTGACACTTCACCGATCAATAAATATGATTACGGTTTCGGGCTTACCACAGTGGGGGTGTTTTAAAAAAATCATGCGGTGTTTGTCCGGTAAATGACCTGAAATCCTTTATAAAATGCGCCTGGTCGTAATAACCTGCCGAATAGGCAGCATCGGTAAGGTTTACGTTAGAAGAATAATTTTCGATCAGGTTCTTTAACCGGATGATAGCGGCAAAATGTTTAGGGGAAGTGCCCGTGATCTTTCTGAACCTTTTTTCGAAGGGATCGCGGCTGATGGGCAGCGCCAACAAAAGCTCTTTTATTTTAATATTTCCCTTCGATAATTTGATCTGGTGAATGGCTTCGCTCACCAGTACATCAGGTGCTGTTTTTTTTAATTCGGACAATAAGAACCGTTCAACCAGTTCAATACGTTGCTGGTTATTTTCAGCTGCCGCCAGCGTTTCTTCCAGGGCATTCACTTTCGAACGGTGAATTAAATTATCGAGCGATACACTGATACTGCCGATCTCATGCATGGGTTGTTTAAAAAAAGCAGCAGCGCCGCCTTCTTTGAATATTACCAGCAGGTTGGCAGAATGTTGTGCATAATCTACGAGGCGGCTTGCCTCCCGGATGCCGCTGATCACTGATGACGGAAATTCGTGCATGATGCCATTGTCGGAATAGCTGACATGTCCCCGAAGCCTGAACGCAATGACAATGGATGTATCAGGTAAGATCCGGTTTATCATGCCCTGTTCATATTCAATGAACAGGAAATGTTTAATATATGGTTGCAGAACTGGAGAAGGAAGAAAGAGGTCCATACATGCCGGATTTCAGGTGTGCAAATCTACAACGCTTCCCATCGAAAATGGGCAGGCATTCTTTGATTGCCTGTTTTTTCACTATAACCGACAGATAGCCGGGATCGTTCAAAAAATAGTTTTGTGTAACCGCCGGGTTACATATATTTGCAACCGGATGGTTACATAACCGGTTATTGAAGGATCCATCTGATTAAACATTAAATTAATTACAGATGAATAACGAACCATTGATCATAGAGCGCACTTACGATGCGCCGGCCGACAGGGTATGGGAGGCCATTACCAACAAAGACCAGATGCGCAAATGGTATTTCGATCTGGCCGATTTCAGGGCAGAACCTGGTTTCGAATTCGAGTTTGAAGGTGGCCCGGATGACAGAAAATACCTGCACAAATGCCGTGTAACCGAAGTGGTGGCCGGTAAAAAATTACAGTACAGCTGGCGGTATGAAGGTTATGAGGGAAACTCTTTTGTAACGTTTGAATTGTTCGCCGAAGGCAATAAGACAAGGGTTAAACTAACACATGAAGGCCTGGAGACATTCCCGGCGAATAACGCAGATTTTGCCAAAAAGAATTTTATGGCGGGCTGGACAGACCTCATTGGTACTTTCCTCAAAGAATTCGTGGAGAAGCAACCAGTTTCATAAAAAGTTACGCAATGGTATATGGTTCAGCGGGCGGAGGTGGATGGCTGATTCCGCTTCTGCCCACTGTCCATTACCTGCTGCAGCTATTTACATACAGGAATATTTACCATTAACCGACAACCATTGCCAGGCGATGATTGCAGGTCTACCGTGCCATTGTACAATACGGTTCTGTCGTAAATATTGCGCAGGCCAATGCCTTTTGTTTTTTTCAGGGGATCAAAGCCAACGCCATCATCTTCCACTATGAGGCAAACTGTATGCTCACAGTATCTTAACCGGATAATTACATTGGCAGCCTTGCTGTATTGAATGGTATTTTTTAATTGTTCCTGCACAATGCGATACAGGGCAATTTTCTTGCCTTCAGAAATGTTTTCTTTCTGTTGTTTGTCGTACACGAATCTGATGCGGAAGCGGCAGGTGACCTTCACATCTTTTACCAGTTCATGAATGCTTTCGACCAGGGTTTTCTCTTTGAGCTTTGGCAACACCATTTCCCTGGATATCGTTTGAATATCGCTAATGGCCATGTCAAGCGACTCAACTACTTTCCGGGCAATTTCCCGGTTGCTTGCTTCTGTTGGTTTTAACAGACCCATGTACAGCTTGGCCACCAGTAAAAGCTGGTTGATGTTGTCGTGCAGCTCCTGCCCAATACGTGTACGCTCTTTTTCCTGGGTATCGATAATGCTCTTGGCAATTTCTTTCTGGTGTTTGATCTTCTCCTGCAGCAACTGGTTTTCCAGTTCTTTTACTTCCGTAAGGTCAAGCAGTGAACCGATGAGTTTTACCGGTTTGTCATTTTCAAACACCACGATGCCCCGGTCGCGCATCGTTCTATAGGAACCATCGACGTGCCGGAAGCGGTATTCCCATTGCCAGCCGGGTAATTTGTTATGCAACAGATTATTTACATCAAATTCTACGCGGGTTTTATCATCCGGGTGAATGCGGTTATACCACCAGGCATGGCTTACTGTTTCCTTTTCAGTAGAACCAATGAGCTCCAGCAACGGTTTGCTGCGGAATACCTGGTTGGTTTGCAGGTCCCATTCCCAGATGGCATCTGAAGAAACCTGGGTTAACCTGATGAGCCTTTCATTGGCCCGGGCAATTTCTTCATGAACATTGTAACCGAAGGTAATGTCCATCGCCTCACCGCCGAGCAGGCGTTTGTTGGAAGGATGCGGCACCGGGAAAATATGTACCAGAAAGTAACTGGTGGTGCCATCGGCCAGTGGATGCTTATAGATCTTTTTGTGCGGAATACCGGTGGCCAGTACGTTGCGGTGTACTTTTTCGAAGATGTCTGTAAAGTAGGGGGGTATTACCTCAACCGCTTTTTTATGCAGGTCACTTTCATGCATGCCCAGAAAGCGGAGAAAAGCCGGGTTGGCAAATATCAGTTGCTCCTGGTCGTCGATGAGCCAGGTCATGGCCGACGTAATGTTCAGGAATTCCTGCTGGAACAAATTTTTTTCGGCTTGTCTGGATGCTTTCTGCCAGGGCAGTTCATTGATAAGGGTAACAAAAGAAAAGGGTACGGAACGGGTGTCATCAAAGAGTGGATAGCATGTAAAGTGTAACCATTTACTGGTGTGGCTGCCTGTATTCAGTTCAATTACCTGTTCATATGCTTTGCCTGCCAGTAAGGTCTTCATGGGCGGATCATCATCAGATGATACCGGATCTGCGAATAGTTTCAATGGGGCACAGAGGTCTGTCAACAGAGCCTTGTTCAACAGGCTTTCAATGTTTGTATCCAATAGGGTGGCAGCTCTGTCGTTCGCATCGATCACCAAACCGTGGCTATCGAGCACCAGCATGCCCTGGGTAAGTGTATGTGTTGGTTTTTCAAGATCCGTTTTGTAGCCAATGCAAACAAATAATCCAGCCTTGTTACCGGTAGTTTTCAACCGCGTAATATGCCAGGCCGCTTTATGTATGGAACTATTTAAAAGGTTCATCTTTAAATAGGACGGATTGGCGGCAAAGCCGGCAGTTTGCAGGGCCTCTTTTAATTGTTGCGTACCTAAAGGCGATATATAATTATAGAAAAGGTTTCTGGCAGTAACGCTGTTTTCAATATGAATGCAGCTGGTCAGATGATCGTTGGCATATTGAATTACGCCATGCTCATCGATCACGGCGAAATATTGGGTTTCATAGGAATTGGCAATCGTAGTCCTGGCTTCTTCAATCATACGGGCGTCGGGTTAAATTTTTCTTCTGATAACCAATAAATGGTTATTCAGCTGGTTCAGATTTTTGAAAGTCATTACAAAACATTGCTGTCCTGTTTTCCATTTCCTCAAAATCAAGTGATTTATCAAAAAAGCAATCGGCGCCGGTTGACAAACAATATTCTTTATAATGTTCATCGGCGTGATTACTGATGATCCAAACTTTGGTGCCGGGATAGCGGTTCTTTATCAGTTTCAATAATTCAATACCGCTTTTGCCTGGCATACTGATATCGAGTAATGTCAGATCGATCCTTGTTTGCAGAAGCCAGTTGACAGCTTCTTCATAATTGCATGCTTGTAGAACAGGATGAAGGTTTCGATCATGGAGTATGCGGGTGACCCGTTGTCTGAACAAGGCAGAATCGTCTACAACAAGTACGGTGAATCTTCTACCAACCATGTACTCTACTTTACGTCAAATTTAACATATGAAGTTGCCTCTAATGATAGTGCAGGATATGTTTATTTTGTAATTATTACACTTGCCGTTTTGTAGTATTAATTCGACAATTGTGCAAACGATTGTCTATGTTAAGCGTTGTTTGTACTGTTATATTCAATGATTATCATCGATTTATTGAACTTCATCCAGGCCATGCACTAAATAAGTTTTTTTTCAAGCGCATATCGCGTCAGATCTGCATTTGTTTTTAAACTCATTTTGGCAAGAACACGGGCCCGGTAGGTACTGATGGTGGTAGCACTTAAAGAAAGGATTTCAGCTATTTCCGAAACCGACTTTCCTGTAGCCAGTAACTTGAACACGTCAAATTCCCTGTCGGAAAGACGCTTATACGGTTCCGGCTGGCTTTCTTCATCGAGTTGGGTGGCCAGTGTTTCTGCAAGAGATGGGGTAATATATTTTTTACCGGTCAATACTCTGCGCACGGCATTAACCAGTTCTTCATGGGCGAGGTCTTTACTGCAATAACCCGAAGCACCTGCTTTTAATGCGCGGATGGCATATTGTTCTTCAGGGTGCATGCTCAATATAAGCACTGGCAGGCGGGGGTGCGAGAGGCGGATCTGGTGTAATGCCTCCAGGCCGCTGCGTCCGGGCATTGAAATATCACTTATAACAACATCCCATTGGCCATTATTGGCTTTTTGTAACAACTCTTCAGCATTGGCGCATTCTTCTATTACGCCAAATGGATATTCATCCAGTAAGATCTGTTTTAGTCCTTTGCGAACTATGGCATGATCGTCGGCCACCAGTACTTTCATGGTTGGGGTCTGATTTTTCTATATTTATTGGCCCGCCCGTTCATTTTCAGGCGGTTAAATAATTTTTACTGTTCGGGAATCTGTTTAGAATATATCTTAACGGATTATCAGCTGTTTTATTGATCGTTTTGCGATTTCGGACCATCGTCCGGTTCCAGGGTGATGGTCACTTTAATAGAAGTGCCTTCTCCCGGTTTACTGTTTACTTCAAAGCCGCCGCCCATCATCAACGCACGTTCTTTCATACCCAGCAATCCCAAAGTCTTTTTTATTCCCAATGTCTTCATGTCGAAACCGGTGCCATCATCTCTGATGCTTAAGATAATTTTATCCTGCTCCAGTTTTAATTGGCTAAAGACATTTTTTGCCTGTGCATGCCGGGCAATATTGGTCAATGCTTCCTGATAAATCCTGAATAGCGAAGTAGCTACTGAATTGGAAACAGGCAAATGTGAAACGGTTGATTTAAAAGATATGGTAATGCCAGATCTTTTCTCAAATTCCTTGCTCTGCCATTCAAGGGCTTCAACAAGTCCCAGATCATCGAGCATACTCGGCCGTAGTTCAGTGGCTATACGTCGCACGGTTTTGATGGTTTCATTCAGCAGTTGAAGCGTATCGCCGGTTCTTTGGGTCAAAGCGGCATCCTCATACTTCTGCAGTTTCTGATGAAGCCAGGAAACATCCATTTTAAGAATGGTGAGCTGCTGCCCGAGCTCATCATGGATCTCGCGGGCAATGTTAGTGCGTTCTGCTTCCCGGATATTCAGCAGGTGATCTGAAAGTTCGCGCAAATGTGCGGTGGTTTTGGCAAATTCCTGATCTGCATCAACCCGTTTGTAAATAAATAAGTAATTACCGTTATCAAAAGAAGGGGCAATTCCGTGCCTGACAATATGAACAGCTACTGTTTCGTCGGTGTGTTTAATACAGGCGGTAATGCCTTCTGTGCATTCAATGGTGGTTACATCAGCGTTTAAAGGCAGGATGGATATGTTTGAACCGGTAAGTTCCTGTTGTGTGTAACGGAATAATTCAGTGGCGGCTTTATTACAGGCAGTAATAATGAAACTGGTATCAGTGATTATCGCAGCTTCACTGATTAACTCTATAAGCAATTGACCGATCGGTTGGTTGTAGTACTCGTTCTCCATTTGCATAAAAGGGCTGATGATGGCCAATTGACCATACATCATGATTACACTTTCATAGAAAACGATTCAGCAACAAGTTTAGACCATAATTTCCAATTAACCATATTTTAATAAACAGATGTGGGTAACTCGTGTATTGTTACTGAACAATAAAAAGTGTCGGTATGACATTATTCGCATGGGGTAAATGAAAACCTTTATTTTTATAACGTGATAACATTGGTTTGCCGGTTTATGATGACGTTATATTTTGTTGGCCTGATAACTAAATTACCTTTGTTGTAGAAAGTTCTTTTTCCTTTAGCCGTTGCCCCATCCTCGCCTCCATCGTCCTGTTAAAACCGGGCCTGAAAAAACATTGTTCTTTTATTGCTCTGGTTGTTGGTTTAAAGTAGCGTACAGCCGCCTGCAATCTGGCAATTTAATTTTTGTAGTTATGAGCCGTTTAGGTATTAAGGTAGCATTGATCGATGATTCTTCGGTCATCAGGAATAGTATTCATGAGATCATTACAATATGGGGATATGATGTTATACTGGAAGCTGTGAATGGAGAAGACTTTTTCAGCCGCCTAACAACAGCCAATGCACCGGATATTTGTATTACCGACCTCAATATGCCGGTAATGGACGGTTTTGAGACCATAAAAATGCTTCGCGAAAAATGGCCCGCGATAAAAGTGATCGCATTTTCTATTACGGGTAACAGGCGGGAAGAAGAAAGGGCGCTGCTGCTCGGCGCGCATGCTTTTGTATCAAAATCAGGTTCTATTCTTGAATTGCAGACCAGCCTGCAAAAAATGAAACAAACTACCCCGTTTTAAACTTTTACTATTTCCTGCCTTCTATTACGCTGACAGGTGGTTGAAATACATTCAACGCATTCTTTATTGGCTTTTTGCAGCGGTATTCGGGGGGCCGCCAATGGATTATCGTTAAAGACCACACTTGCTGGTAAAAGTTGCAGCTCCCCCTAATACCGCTTTAATTTCGCTTTAATGTTGTTGTTTATAACCTGAAGGTATGTGCTGAATGCTGTTTTGAAATTGACAAATAGATGAAATGCGAAAATCTATCGGGGAAAGACCGGTTTTTATCTTCAAATGAAATACGGTTTTCCACATTTTATTCATAATCATAATCAGGCGCAATTAAATCCGGCAACGAGGCGTTACGTAAAAAGGGCATAGTATTTGAAATTATTACAAGTTCGCCTTTGCAGAATAATCCGGGAAAGTTGTTGTAAGTAATAAGAAGTAATTAGTTCCCACCTCGCTTTCTGATATCCTGAACCGTCAGTTGTCGTTCCCAAGATATTTATTCTTTTATACTATATATATCAATATATGTTACAAGCGCTTCCATATCATTTGAAAGTACGGGATCATTTTGCGCAGCAAACAAACACCTGGAATTTCTTTGCCGCAGTAAAAACCAAAGAGGAACAACTGGCCCAATACAAAACAGAATTGTTAAAGAATACTTACAAATTTGATGAAACGGCCGATGCAGCGATTTATGAAAAAGTTGTTAAAGCGAAAGAAAAGTTAGGGCTGGAACAATTGCCCGTTACCGTATACCAGGCGCAATATACCGATGAGATGAATGCGAGCATTGTTTTCCTGAACAATGAAGCGCATATTGTTTTCAGTGGCCGCATTACGCAGTTATTGGATGAAGATGAACTGCTGGCCATACTCGCTCATGAACTTACTCATGTAAAACTGTACGGTATGTTGCAGGGCGAACTGGAAACGGCCGAGCGTATCATTATGGCAATTGCAGGTAACTATAACAGTGAAGCGGCCTATTATGAAACGGCGCGTTTATACAGGTTATATACTGAAATATTTTGCGACCGCGGTGCTTATACTGTGGTTGGGGATATAAGACCGGTAATTACTTCACTGGTTAAAGTTGCCACCGGCTTGGATAAGGTAAGTGCGGACAGTTATATTAAACAGGCTGAAGAAATATTCAGCGCTACTACCGAAGTTAAAGCCGCTACGGTTTCACATCCTGAGAATTTCATCAGGGCCCGCGCTATTCAGCTCTGGCATGAGAAAAAGGAGGCTGCGGAAGCGGAGATCATCCCTATGATCGAAGGCATGACCGATCTCGATCAGCTGGATGTGTTCAAACAAAAAGACCTCCTGCAGTTAACCCGGCAATTCATGCAGTTGATGCTGAAACCAAACTGGTTCAGGAGCACACTGGTAACCAGTTTAGCCAAACAGTATTTTGCCGATTTCTCCTATGACGATGACATCACGCTCAATGAAGAACTGGTGGAAACCATCAGTGAGTCGCATGCGAGTATCAAAGATTTCCTGGGGTATGTTATGCTCGATTTTGCACTGGTAGACGGGGAGCTGGAACAAGTGCCCTTCGGCTGGCTTTTTCAGTTTGCCGAAACCATTCAACTGTCAGGCGCTTTTGACGCCATTGTTAAAAAGGAATTACAGTTGAGTGATAAAAAATTGCAGCAACACAAACAAAAGACAATGGCCGCCTGGTATAAAATAAAAGAAGGCGAAAAAGAGCAGGTGTACGAAGGTGATGCCTCGCTTTAGATCTTGCAGTTAGCTACTTTATACCATTAATACCATACTGATCTCAATTAATTGATTATGTCAATACAGGTTCAAGCATTCCGTCAGTTTCTTAAAACAGCATTTGATAATGGGGATTATGCAACAGATGATGTAATTGCATTTGTGCTGCCTTTGTGTAAAGAAGTGATCGGCTTTCATGAAGCCGGACTGGTAGCGCCATTTGAAAATGAGCAGGCGTTGTTCATTACCGAAAACCGGCTCGATATTGATGAGCGGGCCGCACACAAACCCATGAATGCGATCGGAAAAGTGATCTCCCTGTTTGAACGGCATAAAGCCCGGCATTACGATGTGTTAGGGAATGCCAAACAGGAACTGGAAGTAGATGACAGCGCCGTATCGGTAGAAAATATCCAGGTGCATTTGAATGGAAATGAAACCCTGACCTATCCCGCTTATATCCCCGGTTACCGTTGTTTTGAAATGAACCTGGGTCACCATGACGAGCTCACCGATATATTTTGCCTGGGATTGGTATTAGGCAGCATGGCATTGGGCCTGAACCTGTATGAAGAGAAAGACCTGGCATTGTTTGCAAAATACCGCAGCAATCCTATTTTATATAATCACCGCATTCACCCAACCATCAGCGCGCTCATTGCAGAAATGACGGAGCTGAGCAGGCAAAAGCGGGTACAGGACCTGTACGATATCGTTAATCGCCTGCAACATTACAGGGATTATGATCCGGAAAAGCAAACCGACCTGAGCAATATTGCCGGCTGGATCAATAAATCGTTAACCAACCGGAACCAGCTTATCTTAAACAAGCTGCGTAACCGTTTATTCGACACCAGCAGACGTAACCGTTTATTGTATTACAAACCGAATATGCGGTTTGTAAACCTTACGGTAAGCAGCGTGCCGATGGTGCTGCATTACCAAAGCATCCGGCCGGAATTGTTGTTCACCTGGAACAAGGACATTGCCGACCGGGTTACCGGTATGAAGGAGATCGTCCTGAACAAATACCTCCGGTTTGAAGATCATTTGTATCTGCCTTCTTCACTGGATAAAATACGCATAGAAGCACAGCGCGATATCCAGGAGTATGGCTTCAGCCAGCTGAAGCTGGTTATCGTATACCTGAACTGGCATAACCTCAAGGAAGATCCGGAAGAACGTATCCAAAGCCCACTGTTACTGGTTCCGGCCGAACTGAAAAAGAACAAGAAATTAAAAGAGGACCATTTTATCTTAAAGATCACCGATAATGTGGCTGAGGTGAACCCGGTGCTGGCAAGCTACCTGAAAGAGCTGTATGGCATCGAGCTGCCCGATTATGTTGATCTGGATGAAATGACGCCCGAACAGTTCTATCAATTGCTGAAAGGCCAGATAGATGCAGCCAACCAGGGGATCGTATTGAATTATATTCAAAAACCGCGGATCAGGCTGGTGCATTCTGTAGCCAAACAAACGGTGACCAATTTCAAAAAGCGGCTACAGCGCACAGGCAAACAGTTGAGCAGCTACAAAGATGTTGGTTACAGTTACCAGCAGGAACAATACAAGCCACTGGGCCTGGAGATCTTCAGACAACGCGTGGAGCCGAAACGCGGTTTCCTGGAGTCGTTAAGCGATGAAGAAGCTCGTATCGTACCTTCCAAATTAACAGAAAGCGTAGCAGACAAACGCCGCCCGCAATTTGAGCTGACTGAGAGCGAGGGCAACCCTTACAGCTGGGATTTTGATATGTGCAATATTGTGCTGGGCAATTTCAATTATAAGAAGATGAGCCTGGTACGCGATTATAATTACGTTATCGACAACCAGGTGCCCAACGAAGTGTTTGAGCAGCTGTTCAGCAGCAAGCCCAAACCCACAAGTGAAACTACACAGAACTGGAACAGTACCGATGACTGGTATCATGTTATAACAGCAGACCCAACACAAACAAGGGCTATCCTGAAAAGCCGGGAAAAAGAAAGTTATATCATCCAGGGACCTCCGGGAACCGGTAAGAGCCAAACGATCACCAACCTCATTGCCGACTTTGCGGCCCGTGGCCTCAGCATTCTGTTCGTTTGTGAAAAACGCGCGGCCCTGGATGTGGTGTATCATCGGCTGAAACAGCAGGGCCTGGATGAATTGTGCTGCTATATCCATGACAGCCTCGGCGACAAAAAAGAATTTATCCGCAACCTGAAGGAAACGTATGAAGACTTCACCAAAAATAAAATGGACCTGGAAAGGATCCAGTTGAGCCGTGAAGCGCTGTTGAAGCAAACCAATGAACAATTGGAGCTGTTAAAACAGTTTCATGCTACGCATACGGCCGTACCAGAGCAGGCAGGCATTGAATTCAGGAAATTATTGGAACGGGTGGTTGAATTAAAGGATCACCTGGTTACCCGCAGCGTCAAAGATGTAGATGCATTACCTCATTATAAAGAATGGCTGGAGTTCGGCAATGTTATACAGCAGCTCAGCAATGCCCTTGAAGAAACAGGCGCAGAACCCACATTTGCAGAACATCCGTTCAGCAAGATAAACGAGCAGCTGTTCAGCAATGAGAATCCGCAGGTCGTATTGGAAAACCTGTTGCAGCATAGCCGCAGCCTGTTGACCGATATTACCTCGGTTGTAAAAGAAAACAATATTCCGCCCGAACATACCACGCGGTTAGAGCAGATCAGGAATCTGGTGCAGGTAGCCATCGTGTTGAATCCGCTGGCAGAATCGGATAACCTGTCGCTGGTTGATGAAGGAAATGAATCGGCCCGGAAATTCGACAAAGGCGTTCATTTATATAAACAACAGCAACAGCATTATGAACAGATCAAAGAGCGCAACAAGAACTGGAAGGTTAAGCTGAGTGAACAGGATATGCTGGCTGCGATCCCCCTGGCGGCGAAGTATGAAGAATCATTCTTTAAATTCCTGAACAGTAAATGGAACCGGCTCAAGAACAAGATCGATGAATGTTATGATTTCTCACAGCATGCCGTGCATCCAGGTTATGGAACGGTATTGCAACAACTGAAAGAAGAATATGATGCGGCCAATATGGTGGCCATGGAAAGGCATTTCCTGGAACAACAATACAAAGTAGACAATGTTGATCTTACCGCTTTGAGCATAGAGCGCATCAGGGCCAGGAAGGGCGATAAGGAGATCGATTACTTATTGCATCATGCCGAAGCCAACCAGTTGGTAACCCGCCTGAGCAAGCTCAATCAAAGCATGCAAAAACTGCAGACCCAGCTACAGCAATGTTTGTATGAATATGATACCAAACCGGTAAGCGATATTTATGATGAGCTGGAAAGCATCAGCATGAATGCCGAGAGCCTCCGCGACCTGTTGCCGGCTTTGCGTGAATATTCAGAGTTACCTGGATCAGTGAAAGAAGTGCTGAGGAAAATGCCGGTTACTCCGCTGCAGGCAGAAGCCGGGATGGCCAATAAAACCCTTTCGCATATCTACCACCAGAACAAGACCTTTGCCAATACCGATATGCATGCGATCGAAAAAGCGGTACGGCAGATACAACATTGCTACAAACAATTGCTGAAAGTAAATGCTGATTATATCAGGGCGGCCGTGCGGCAACGCTTCCTCAACAATGTTGAATTAAGCAATATCGCCAGCAGTCAGCTGAGCCCCGAACAAAGGGAGTTTAAAAAGAATTACCTCGAGGGCCGGAAGATCCTGGAGAATGAATTCAATAAAAGCATCCGGTTTAAAAGTATCCGCGAGCTGTCGGCCAAGGAAAGCGGACTGGTACTGAAAGACCTGAAATCGGTATGGCTGATGAGCCCGTTAAGTGTGAGCGACAGCTTACCGGTGGATATTGGTTTTTTTGATGTGGTGATCTTCGATGAAGCCAGTCAGATCACGTTGGAAGAAGGGATACCTGCCCTGTACCGCGCCAAACAAACCATTATTGTAGGCGATGATAAGCAAATGCCGCCGACCAATTTCTTTGCCGTTCGAACAGAGGATCCTGACGACCTCGAAGTTTATAACGATAATGATGATGATGAATTATTGAGCAGTGATGCAGACAGCCTGTTGGTGCAGGGTGCCAGAAAGCTGAACAACGTTATGCTGGGTTGGCATTATAGAAGCCGCTTTGAAACGCTGATCAGTTTCAGTAACCATGCGTTCTACGAAGCGAACCTGCTCACCATTCCCGATAAGACCATTCATCATACCGAGAAAAGATCCATCGAGGTAACCAAACCGCAGGAAGCGGCCAAACATGCCGATGCCTTGTTCGACCGCAGCATCAGTTTCCACTTCCTGCCCAATAGTGTATATGAAAAACGTATCAATACCGATGAGGCAGATTATATCGCCTTTATGGTGAAAACCCTGCTGCAGCGGAAAATTAAGGAGAGTATCGGTATTGTCGCCTTCAGCCAGGAACAACAGGAGGCCATTGAAAATGCTTTGACCACCCTGGCAGCCAAAGACAAGGATTTTGAACAGGCGCTGGAAGATGCCTGGAGCCGCACGGAAGAAGACCAGTTCACCGGCCTGTTTGTAAAGAACCTCGAGAATGTCCAGGGCGATGAACGGGATATCATCATCATGAGCGTATGTTATGGCTTCGATTCCCGCAAAAAGATGATCATGAATTTCGGGCCCATCAATAAGAAAGGCGGTGAAAAAAGATTGAATGTGATCTTCAGCCGCGCTAAAAAGCATATGGCGGTCGTAAGCAGTATCCGCCATCACCATATCACCAATGAATACAATGAAGGCGCCAACTATTTTAAACGCTTTTTACAGTATTCCGAGCTGGTTAGCTGTGGCGATATGCGGTCGGCCCGCGCCATATTAGACAGCCTGGTGCTGCATAAAAAAGACAGATCCAAATTAAAAGCTGACAGCATCATCCTGCAACAGATAAAGGAACAGCTGGAGAAGAAGGGGTATGAAGTAGCCGAGCAGGTAGGGCAGTCAGACTTCAAGTGTTCGCTGGCCGTAAAAGCCAAACCAACGGATACTACCTATAGCCTGAGTATCTTGCTCGACGACGACCGGCATTATAAAAATGAAAATCTGCTGGAGCAGTATTATCAGCGGCCGGCCATTCTGCAAACCTTCAACTGGCGTACGATCAACGTATTTGCCAAGGACTGGTTGAGCCAGCCCGATAAAGTGCTGGAGCAGATCATCAAACGCCTGCACCAGGAAGCGCAGGAAGAAGAAAAAGTGGTGGAAGCGGAAGTGACCGATGAACAGGCCGTACCAGCAGAGCCGGTAGAAGAGGAGGCCATTACACCTGCTAAACCGGAAGCGCCTGCCACACCCTATGATCATTTAACGTTTCACCGGCTTATTAATTCCGAAGGGGAGACCAGCCGGTTCTGGGAAGCGGCCCTGGACGGCTGTAAACTGATCGTGCGTTATGGAAGAGTAGGAACGAAAGGGCAGGTGCATGTGAAAACGTTTGCCAAAGAAACCACCGCGCAACTGGAAAAAGACAAACTGATCAAAGAAAAAGCGAATAAAGGTTATAAAGCAACCTGGCTTAAATAACGCTTAACGCTTAACGCTTAACGCTTAACGCTTAACGCTTAACGCTTAACGCTTAACGCTTAGTGCTTAAGGCTTAAGGCTTAACGCCTGTTTCCACGTAGGCGCTTCGCGCCAGGGGTTTTGTATTTTGTTTTTAGCTTTCAGCCTTGCGCCTTCTGCCTTCAGCCTTTGGCGTTTAGCGTTTTGCCTTTAGCCTTCAGCGTTTTGCCTTTGGCCTTTGGCTTTTAGCCTTCAGCTTTCAGCAGCAACGGAACAGTGACTTCCAGTCTGCACCCTTCACCCGGTTTGGAGATGATGGTTGCTGTTCCATTACAGGTTTCAACACGGTTAAGAATATTGGTGATGCCTACGCCGTTGCGGCACTGACTGGTGTTAAAACCGATGCCGTCGTCTTCAATTTGAAGGAACACTTCTGATGCCGTGTTAGATAGTTTTATCATTACTTTCCTGGCTTTGGCGTGGCGGATGATATTCGCCAGCTGTTCCTGCAAAATGCGGTAAATGGTTTCCTTGATATGGTCAGGAATGAGGGCTTCGTTCATGCCATGCAGGTCGAGGCAAACCGGTTGCTGTTGCAGAATGTTATCGACGGTTTTTTGAATTTCCGAGAGCAGGCTGGTTTCTGCAAACCGGGGTAGTACGAGCCGGTGCGACAGGTTCCGGATCTCCCGGATCACCTCTTCAATATTGTTCTTACAGCGCTCTACAGTGTTCTTTTCTTTATCATAATTTTCCAGGCTGTATTCCAGCTGCAGTTTTACCGCTGCGAGTATCTGGTTTATGTTGTCGTGCAATTCCCGGCCAAGTTCGTTCCGTTCATTCTCCTGTGTTTTGATCATCAGCCGGCTGATCACTTTCTGCTGGGCTAATTTGGTTTGCCGCATGGCCTCCATCGTCAGTTCTTCCGCCGTGATATCTTTCAGCGTAGCTACTAATCCCACAGGTTTCTTATTCTCATCGCGCGCAAAAGTAACAGTAGCTATGAGATGGAATTTTTGATTATCCTTCCTGGTGAATACCACTTTTCCCTGCCAGCTACCGGTTTGCTGGAGGATCTGCAAAGCCGCTTCGCGCGAATCGGTCATGTAGTCGTATTGAATAATATCTTTGAAAAGACGGCCTTTCACTTCTTCGGCGTTTATGCCGTATAATTCTTCCGCCTTTTTGTTTATGAAAAGAATGTGCAGGTCCATGTCGGTAAAGATCACCGCATCGCTGATATGATTGAGCAATACATCATGTTGAAGCAGGAACCGGTTGTTATCAGCACTGACTTTGGGTGGGCGGAATTGTACGGTTGTATTGGGTTTTTTGTAGTAGACGTCCATAGCAAATCGGTTAGGTTTACACATAGGGAAATTGAGATTTTAAACAAGATTACTTTTAGGACGAGGTAAGTATGAACACGTAAAGTAAACGCAGGAATGCTGTATAATGTTATGACTTCTATCATGTACCTGGATGATTACATCAAGAAGTTGTTCCGGATCAACTAACTCATAAGATCAGCTGTGAGCGGCCGGTGAACGGTTATAAGAAGAACGCAGCGTTTGTTTGCGGGTAATTGTATGTGAGGCTAAGGGTTTGCCTGTACGCAATTGTCGTTGATTGTCGCACAACGCAATGGTAATGACAGAGATCGTATTTATAATTGATCAAGATTAAGTTTTGCAGTCTTTTCATGACATCCCGCAACAAACAACAAAAGCCCCCGGAGGAGCTTTCATTGTTTTATGTCTACGTTATGCTGGTGCTGATTATCTTTTTGCTATCACATACCCGTTGAAGGAAATAGGTTGCCGGTTGTAACTGGTGACGACAACCGAGGCGCTGCCATTATCAAAAATGGTGAGCGTCAATTGCCGGGGATCCTGCGTGTCTTTCGGTGTTATCACCACATCCCAGCCGCCTTTCTTTCTATCGGTTATGGAATAATCGAAATCGGTTGAAGTAAACCGCAGCGGGCCCTGTGATGGATTCATGGGCGCCGTATAAGCACGGCCGAAATAGGGCAGGTCGCTGACGATGGTATCTTTTGAGATCCGCAGGTCGAAATCCGTTGTTAGTTGCCTGGTGCTGCCAGCCTGTGGCAGGGCGGTTTGTGCTTTAAAGATATAATTCTGGGCTTGTACAGCCTGGGTGATAGCAGCTTTTTTATCTTTTTTCTTTTGCGCTGATATTGTTTGAGGAAGGGCCAACGCTAAAAACACCCATATAAATAAGCTGTATTTGAGTATGTTATTCATATAACACGCCGTTTTTGTTCTATATAAAGAACGGCCGGGTGCTACAAAATGTTTGTTAAAAGCTGTCCATTCACCACCATCAGATAAAGTTTCTAACAATAAGTCCGACCATAATGGATAACGAAAAGCTGATCAGGGTGCCAATCAGGATGTATTCGGCTTCCTTGCGTGCCTCAGTGCCTTTAATATCGTTAAACCGGAGGATCGATTTCGCGGCGATCAAAAAGCCTATCCCTTCAAAATGACCGCTTATAACGAACGTAAACACCAGCAGGCGTTCAAATATGCCGATCCATTTACCGGCTTCGCTGAGGCTTACAGACGTGCGTACATTTTGTTCTTCTGCTTCGCGCCGCCAGCGTTGGGTAGCACTGGCCAGCAACAGGGATAATGGAAATGTTACCAGCAAATAACCTGAGGCGATGGCCCAGGCCGACTGGCTGTGCATTAAAGATACCCAGTTCTTCGGCAGCCAGCCTGCAGGCGCTATAAATACGCACCATAACAGGATGAGGGTGAAAATATGTAAGCACTGGTCGATGATGAAGTATACGGCCTTGTCTGATTGATTCAATTTCCAGAGATCGATAACGTAGTGGGTCAACATTACCAGCAGGGGAGCGATCCATAAATTCCAGCCGGGAGCAAACAGGTAAACGAGAATGCCATGTATGGCGCAATGCAGGTAAAGCATCCACGACCGGGCCTTCAATCGTTGTTTGTGGCGCACCATCGCACGGGATTGCAATATAAAGTCTCCCAGCAGATGGGCGAAGATCCATTGAAATAAGGTTACCATACTTTTATGCTTGATGCTTAACGTTAAGCGCGCAACGCTTAATGATTAATGCGTAACGCTATTCTCCGAAAATCCGTTCCTTTCTCCAGGGCATCTCCGTTCTGCGTTTTGCGTTCCGCGCCTGCCTGCCGGCAGGCAGGTTCCGCGTTTAAATATAAATTAAACCATTGGTATAACCGATTCGAAACGGGTGAGAATTTTATTAACAACGGGCCAGCCTGCGCCCTGAAGCCGCTGGTGTACTGAGGGCTGTTTAATATTTAACATGGTGGCTATTGCAGCCTGCGTATGATCCTGTAACTGCAGGTATATGGCTTCGGCCTGTTGGGGCGACCAGTGCTCAATGAAATAATTGAGTGACGCGCTGTGCACCTGCCATTCACTGGTGAATTCGTCATTGTTGCCGGCAATACTGATCAGGTCGCCACTTTTAGCCAGCGCATCGAGGTAAGGGCCAGAAGCCTGAAAAGCCGATCCGTCGGAAGTGATCACCTGCCCGCTTTTGAAGTTAATGGTACCTACGCCGATAGCCATTCGTATTTTATATTTTTCCTTCAGTAAATAGCTTTGAAACATCAATACAATACGTAATGCGGCCAACCGGTTAACGGTAAGTATGGCCTGCAGGCTGTCGCCGCGATATTGTTGTGCCTGCATATCAGGCCATTGTACGGCAGCGTTGGTAAAAAAGTTATCGAACAACTGCTGCAATTTTTTTCTTGCTGCAGGTTTTAGCTGCGAAGAGCCTACGATATCTCCGCTGATGACCGCCGCAAGATGGTTAACTGCCATACTTTCTTTTATTCAAATATAGGTCTATAGGCCTATATTTCCAAATTATAGGTCTGTAGGCCTATATTTAGGCATTATAGGTCTATGGGCCTATTATGGGGTTTATAAGTTGACAGGCCTATATAGGCGCTTTTCGTTTTGGTTCACCATGAAAAAAAATAAGACCCCGCCTGAAGGGAGGCGGGGCCTTATAAGTTTATAAAACACAGGCTTGTGCGTTAAAGATCACATGCGCCTGTATTAATAACGGTAATGCTCTGGTTTGAAAGGCCCTTCTTTGGGTATGCCCAGGTAAGAAGCCTGCTCATCGGTGAGCTCATCCAGTTCAACGCCTATTTTCTTCAGGTGCAGGCGGGCTACTTTTTCATCGAGGTGTTTAGGCAGTACATATACCTTGTTCTCGTAGCTCTTACTGTTAGTCCACAATTCTAATTGGGCCAGTGTTTGGTTGGTAAATGAATTACTCATTACAAAACTGGGGTGGCCTGTAGCGCATCCGAGGTTCACCAGGCGGCCTTCAGCCAGCAGGATGATCTCTTTTCCGTCGATGTTATACAGGTCTACCTGAGGTTTAATGGTGTCTTTGGTATTTCCGAAGTTATTGTTCAGCCAGGCAACATCAATTTCAATATCGAAGTGGCCAATGTTACAAACGATAGCTTTATCTTTCATAGCACGGAAGTGCTTCTCAGTGATCAGGTCGCGGCAACCGGAAGCGGTAACGATGATATCGGCCTCTTTTACGGCGTCGATCATCTTTTTAACTTCAAAGCCGTCCATAGCAGCCTGTAAAGCGCAGATCGGGTCTACTTCTGTAACAATTACCCGGCAGCCTGAGCCAGCCAGGGAAGCTGCAGAACCTTTACCTACGTCGCCATAACCGCCCACGACAGCTACTTTACCAGCCAGCATTACATCGGTAGCGCGGCGGATAGCATCCACGAGGCTCTCTTTACAACCGTATTTGTTATCGAATTTTGATTTGGTAACTGAGTCGTTTACGTTGATGGCGGGAATGGGCAAAGTGCCTTTAGCCATTCTTTCGTACAGGCGGTGAACACCGGTAGTAGTTTCTTCGCTCAAACCGCGGATATGTTGTACCAGCTCAGGGTATTTGTCGAATACCATGTTGGTAAGGTCGCCACCGTCATCGAGGATCATGTTCAGCGGGCGGTCGGCACCACCAAAGAACAATGTTTGTTCAATACACCAGTCGGCTTCTTCCAGGGTCTGGCCTTTCCAGGCATATACCCCGATACCGGCAGCAGCGATAGCAGCGGCAGCCTGATCCTGGGTAGAGAAGATGTTGCATGAGCTCCATTTAACCTCAGCGCCTAAAGCTACCAGGGTTTCAATAAGCACTGCTGTTTGAATGGTCATATGCAAGCAGCCGGCAATGCGGGCGCCTTTTAATGGTTTTGACGGGCCATATTCTGCACGTAACGCCATCAAACCGGGCATTTCCGCTTCTGCAAGACGGATCTCCTTACGACCCCATTCAGCAAGGCTGATATCTTTAACCTTATAGGGAAGTGAAAAATCAATGTTTTTAGTGATAGTAGACATATCTTTTTGAATGTTTATTTCGGTCGCAAAGCTACAATTTAAGTGTGAAACTCCCGTAAAATATGACAGGGGTGCACTTAATAAAAAAGCTTCCCGGCCGGGAAGCTTATAGCTTTGTATCTTATTAAATTATATCATTTTCTTCGTAAGGTCGGCCACTGTTTTCTTTTCGAGGATGCGCAGGTTGGCATCCCGTACCAGTACCATCATGTCGTGCAGGCCACACTGCTTTTCATCACAGTTCTTGCAGCGTTCATAAAAGTACAGGCTTACGCACGGCAGCATGGCGATGGGACCGTCGATGAGGCGTACGATCTTGGCCAGCGGAATGTCCTTCGGCGATGTCTTGAAGAAATAGCCTCCGCCTTTTCCCTTTTTACTGTCAAGGATCCCGGCTTTTTTCAGTTCCAGTAATATGTTTTCCAGAAACTTCAGGGGGATCCTTTTCTTTTTGGAGATTTCAGCAATGAGGATAGGTTCGTTCTCTTTCTTATCAGCCATATACATCAAAGCCTTAAAGGCATACTGAGCTTTCTTGGATAGCATGTATTTTCAGTTTAAAACGCGAAAAGTACCCCGCCTTAGCATGCAGGGCTATAAGGCCGTAAGATAAAATAATTTATTTATCATCCGCCATCTTAAATGGATGGATAGAACGCCGAACGCGCAAGGCGGAACGTTAAACGCAATAGTCCGAAATTAAAACCTGCCTGCCTACTGGCGGCAGGTGCAAAACGCAGAAACCAGCGTTAGGCGTTAAGCCTTTAGCGTTCAGCATTTTTACCGTATAGCCACCAGCTTGTTTACGTAGGCATACTTGATAAGCCCGATGACACTGTTTGTTTTTGTTTTGCGGAATATGTTCTTACGGTGCGTTTCAACCGTACGTTCGCTGATAAAAAGCCTTTCGGCAATCTGTTTATTACTGAATTCCTGCTCGATAAGGCGTATTACCTCCAGCTCCCGGTCGGTCAGGTGGGTGGTTTCGGGAGCTACTTTTCTGAGGCGGACAGTAGGATTAGGCATTTCCTTTAGAGTTTTATCGTTAGTGTAAATATGCTCAATCATGTTTTCCAGTGCTTTGGTGATGGTTTGTTTATCCGTGCTTTTCAATACATAGCCTGCTATTGTACCTTCTTCGATCATTGTATTCACAATATTGTTCTGCCCTTTTTCGAACAGGGCCACCATTTTTACCCGGGGAAACAGCTCTTTTACGTTATTCGCCAGCTCATGGCCATTCCTGTATAACATGGTGATATCTGCAAATAGAATATCAACGGGCGTGCAGGCCATCTGCCGAAGCAGTTCCTGTGGGTTCGTTGTAATGATAACAGCTTTGAAATATTCATGTTTGTGTAACAGCGACAGCAACCCATCGATTACCGTCTGGTGATCTTCTGCAATAGCCATGCGTATCTTTTTTCGTTTCATGTTCGGCAGGTTAAGCATTCAACCGATAATAGTTTGAATTCTAAAGCTTGAAACCAACACGCAGACTTGTTAGCCGAGGCCAGTATTATATGTATCAAAACTTCTGCCAGTGCCTGTTACAGATGGCGCAAAATACTCTCCCTTATGGCCTGCCGGAACAGATCTGCCGGAAATAAAGCCATAAAAGAAAGAAAACGGAATAAAAGAGGCTAAAACAGAACGTATATATGGTGGGCCAGATGACGTTTTTCCAAATCCGATTTGCAAGGATGAAGGAAAGGAATAAGTGTAACAAGGATGATCCGGTTTGAGACAGTTCATGTAGCAGTAGTTTGGTAATTCTTTCTAAAATTTACTGAATTAAGCGACAGGAACCTACAGTTCAAATAAAAATTGAGTAATATCAAATCGTTAATAAGGCAGGCTGCGGTAAATGCCGGGTGCAGGAGGAAAATTTTACCATGAACATTTTATGGTATTTGCGGCGAAATGCGATTCTCCGGGCTTATTACCTGATTAAATGCCAGTTTTCCGGGTAAAAACTAAATAACCCCGCTCGTGCCGGGGTTATTTACTGATATATTCATTTTACTTATTTGTTACAGGCCAAGTACGTCGCTCATACTGTAAATGCCTTTTTTGCCGGTCAGGAATTCGGCGGCCAGTACAGCGCCGGTAGCGAACCCTTTGCGGTTATGAGCTGTGTGCTTTATTTCAATATCATCAATTTCGGAACTATAGGTGATCGTATGTGTACCAGGCGCCGGATCGATACGCTCGCTGATGATCTGCAGTTCTTCCGGATTTTTGGTAGCCTCGTTCACCCATTTTTTCTTGTGTCTTAAGGAATGCAGGATGCCCTCAGCCAGGGTAATGGCCGTGCCGCTGGGTGCATCTTTTTTTTGCGTATGATGAAGTTCTGTTATAGATACATTGTATTCAGTATGGGGGGCCATCAGCTCGGCCAGCTTTTTATTGATGGCAAAGAAAATGTTCACGCCTACGCTGAAATTGCTGGCATATAACAGGGCGCCGTTCTTTTTATTACAGTAAATAGTTGCTTCTTCAAACCGTTGTAACCAGCCGGTAGAGCCACTTACCACAGGTACGCCGGCTTCCAGGCATTTGATCACATTGTCGAAGGCGATCTCCGGACCGGTAAATTCAATGGTTACATCGGCCTTTTGAATATTTTCTATCGTATTATCCTGGATGTTCTCGATGCCTATTTTCAAAACTATTTCGTGGCCACGTTGCAGCGCAATTTCTTCAATAGCATGACCCATTTTCCCGTATCCGATTAAAGCAATTTTCATCTTTTTTAAAATATTAAGTTCATTAGTTATTGCGTTATTTGGTTCATAAGTTGCTGTATGCTGTAACTTAATAACTCAATAACCTGCTGCCTGCGGCAGGCTGATTAAATAAAAAAAGCTAAGGTATTATTTTGACGGCTTATCATCAAACTTAAACACCAGACTGAGGCCAATGGCCCTGTTGCTTAATACAGCCGGCTTTACCTGCATGCTGAGGTTTTCGTTTACATTGAAACCTTTCAGGTGCGCGTCTACCGTGGCATCCACTACATTCAGGCCCCAAAAGAGCAGGGTGAACAGAATGGAGTAATCCATATTCTTGCGGAAGTCATTGCGGTAGTTCAAGAGGGAGTTTGTCTGCTTTTGCCTTACCAATGTAGATAACGAAGAATGCACATTTGCCAGGCTGTCGGGATACGTAGCGCTGTTAGGGTCGGCTTCTGCTACGGCGAGCGCATAGCGCGTACGGTTATACCAGGTTCGGTTGTCGAAAAAAGTATAAATAGGAATGCCGATGGCGGCATATACGATGGGAACTTTCCAGTATTTCCTGTTGTAGATCTGGCCAAGGCCAGGGAAAACGGCTGAGTAGATGGCAGCCTTGCGCGGACTGTATACCCGGTTACCCGCAGAATCGCGCCATAGTCCTTTTTTTACCTTCGTGCTGGCAACCACTTTGCCACTGGTATCAGTTACAACGAGGCTGTCTTTTTGCTGAGACCATGCCAGCACGGGTACTGTAAGGATAATTGCAATAACAAAAAACAATTGTTTCATGCAGGCGAACTTATGCCGAGACACCGATCTGATCCAGGATCTTATTCAGCTCCTGGATGGAGTAATACTCGATCGAAATATTTCCGTGCCCGTTTTTATTATGATTTAATCTGACCTTGGTACTGAAATGTGTTGCTAAGTTATCTTCAATTTTCTTATAGGCTGGGGGCAGGGTGGGTTTTACCGATTCTTTAACACCGGCTTCTCCGCTCTTATACATCTTACGAACCAGGTCTTCTGTTTGCCGAACAGACAAACTGCGGCTTCTGATCTCGTTATAGATGAATAACTGCTTGTCAACGGTATCTACGTTGATTAAAGCGCGGGCATGACCCATGCTGATCTCATTCTTACGTACGGCCACCTGGATATCCGGCGGCAGTTTCAGCAATCGGATATAGTTGGCCACAGTACTTCTTTCCTTACCCATGCGTTCGGCTACCTGCTCCTGCGTGTAGTTCAATTCTTCCATCATGCGTTTGTAGCTGAGCGCAATTTCAACGGCGTTCAGATCTTCGCGTTGCAGGTTTTCGAGCAGGGCCAGCTCCAGCAGTTCCTGGTCGTTGGCCTGGCGAATATAGGCCGGAACATCTTTCAGTCCGGCTATTTTGGAAGCGCGCCAACGGCGTTCACCAGAAATAAGCCGGTACTTGCCAGCGGTTAGTTGAGAAACCGTGACAGGCTGCACAATGTCGTGCAGTTTTATAGAATCAGCCAGTTCCTGCAAAGCCTGTTCGTCAAAATCATGACGGGGCTGGCGGGGGTTAGGCTCAATTTGATCGATGGGAATACGTGAAATGGAAACAACTGTTTCAGCAACATCTTTTTTGAGGTTGCCGGCTGCATTTTTCAGATCTGAGTCGATATTCTGCAACAGGGAACGGATTCCCTTACCCAGCGCGTCTTTATTTTGTTTGGGGTTGGTCATTGATTGTATATGGTTTATTGTTTTGGATCATGTCAATCCCGCCATGGCGGGACAAACGCCACCGCATTATTCTAATATCCGCTCTTCCTGCTTGATCTTCGTCATATCGTTCTTTTGCAGGATCTCCTTGGCCAGGTTCAGATAATTGACAGCCCCTTTACTTTGACCATCATACAAAATCACCGGTTTACCAACGCTGGGCGCCTCGCTGATGCGGGCATTGCGGTGAATAATTGTATCAAACACCATTTCATCAAAATGTTTGCGCACCTCATTTACCACCTGGTTACACAGGCGCAAACGGCCGTCGTACATGGTCATTAATATGCCTTCGATGACCAGATCAGGATTTAAACGGCTTTGCACAATCTTAATTGTGTTCAATAATTTGCCAAGACCTTCCAATGCAAAAAATTCTGCCTGTACCGGCACCATTACCGAATCGGCGGCGGTAAGGGCATTTACAGTGATCAAACCCAGTGAAGGGGAACAGTCAATGATGATAAAATCATACTGCTCTTTAACGGGTTCCAGTATGCTTTTTAATACACTTTCCCGGTTGGGATAGTTGATCATTTCAATTTCAGCACCTACGAGGTCAATGTGCGAAGGAATGATATCCAGGTTGGGGATCTCCGACTTCAATATCACATCCCTTCCCGGCGTACTGTTAACCATACAGTCGTACAAGCTCGTTTGAATATTGTGCAGATCAAACCCCACACCGCTGGTACTATTGGCCTGCGGATCGGCATCTACCAATAATGTTCTGAATTCCAGAACGGCCAGACTGGCCGCCAGGTTGATGGCGGAAGTTGTTTTTCCGACTCCCCCTTTTTGATTGGCTACTCCAATTACTCGGCTCATAGTGATTAGTTACATTCCTGCCTGCATTGCCTTCACGTTACATGATCAGCCCGGCAGGTCCTTGGATCTTTTTTATTTGGTTCACTTAAATCGGTTCCAATGCCTTCGTAAAAACACGAAAAATCAACACATTGAATTCGTCTTTTCCGGCGGTTAAACCGTAGAAAGGGCAAAATTCGGTGACAATATACTTATTTACCGCATTTATTACCCTTCATCAGCCCGATAGTGAATAAAATTGTATTAACTCAACAATAAAAAGCATCCCCCAAAAAAAGGAGGATGCCCCAATTGCACCGCAAAATTATTACATTAGGTTTATTATCAGCATTTAATGTTTTAATATTTTAAAACCCGCTATACTGGCCGGTTTTAGTAAAAAGACCCGGAAAATTCCGGGCATCAATTAGTTAATTTCCTAATGTATTCTCCGGCGCTTATTTCACTTCAATGGTTTCGCCGATCTTCGGCAAATGCAGTACACAGCTGGTATCGGCAAAGGCCTTTTTAGCCTGGTCATGATCGATCTTGATAAAGCCAAACGTGTCGTAATGCACGCCGATGATCTGCTGGCACTTGATCATGGCTGCACATCGTACCGCATCCTCAACATCCATCGTAAAATTGGAGCCAATGGGCAATACAGCGAAATTCAGTTCCGCCCAGGTAGGAATGAGCTGCATATCGAGTGTGAGCGCCGTATCACCGCTGTAATAGAAATTGCCTTCTTCAGCGCTTACGATAAAGCCCAGTGGGTTACCACCGTAGGATCCATCCGGTAAACCCGATGAGTGATGGGCCACCACTACCTTCACGGTAAAATCGCCAAAATTCCATTTACCGCCGGTATTCATGGGATGTACATTGGTTATTTGTTGCCTGCCCAGCCATTCGTAAATTTCCCAGCTGCAGATCACTTTGGCGCCGGTACGTTTGGCAATGGATACCAGGTCGGCCGTATGATCGGCATGGCCATGCGACACCAGGATGTAGTCGGCTTCAATGGTATCGGCATTCACTACTTTATTAGCCAATTCATTGGGCGTAATAAATGGATCGAACAACAGTTTTGTACCTTTGATCTCAACTGAAAAACAGGAATGTCCATAATAAGTGAAATTCATATTATTAAGTTATAAGTTCTAAGTTTTAAGTTCTAAGTTATAAGTGTTTACGGTTCTGGCACCGGGTACAAACATACAAACTAACTGAAGACCAAAAATTCGGATAAAAGGTAAACCGTGAACTGTTTTCAACGTTATTATAAACACAATGAGTGAAATTTATACCATCGTTTCCGGCACCAACAGGCCGGGAAGTAATACTGAAAAAGTAGCCAGACATTACCAACAGATTTTAAAATCAAAAAATATTACCCCGCATTTTATTTCGTTGGAAGGTTGGAAGTACATCGACAAAACACCCGAGTTCACCCAGTTGGAGAAGGAAATCCTGATACCTACTACTAAATTCATCTTCATTTCTCCCGAATACAATGGCAGCATACCCGGTGTATTGAAGCTCATGTTCGATATCTCGGACTATAAAAAAGTATGGTGGGGCAAGAAAGCCCTGCTTACCGGTGTAGCCGTTGGCCGCGGCGGCAATTTGCGGGGGCTTGAGCATTTAACAAGTATTTTGCATTACCTGCGCGTGGTGGTGCATCCCAATAAACTACCTATTTCCCTGGTTGATAAGATGATGCATGGCTCCGGCGACATTCACGACACCGGTACTTTACGCGCCATCGAGATGCAAATTTCAGAATTCTTACAATTTTAAGGTACCTCGTTCGTCTACCGGAAAAAATGCACTTCCGATTTTGGGATTTCGAGATGTAGGATTTGGAGATTTGAGTTGTCTTGAAGATGATCTGGAGGAATCAGGAAATCTCAAAATCTCAAATCAGAAATTCTCACCTACGTTTCGGATTACCTTCCGGTTGGTACATGTTTACTTAAAAAACGAACATATTCAACATAATAACAATGCGCAATTCAGGTTTTTTCTTTTTTATCCTTGGATTAATGGCTTTACTGGATTTTTATATTTTCCAGGCCCTGCAGGTGGTGCTGCCTGCTTCTTCCAGAGCCCGCCTGGCCATCATTATCGGCTACTGGGTGATCTCGATCTCGGCACTGGTGACCTTCTTTTTAATACCGTATATAAATTTTGATAACTGGCCGCGATGGCTCGTTACCTATGGCCGCGCCGTCATCATTGGTCTTTTCATCTCAAAAGTTATTGCAGCCCTGTTTTTTGCAGTAGACGACCTCCGGCGGGGTGCTACCTGGGTGATCAGTAAAATAAGCCAGCGGCCTACTGCTGGTACCCAGGGTGGGGACGGAATTACCCGCTCCGTTTTCTTAAGCTGGCTCGGACTGGCTGTTGGCGGCACCGTTTTCGGCACCCTCGTATATGGGTTCGGCAATAAATACCGCTACCAGGTGAACCGCCTGAGGATGAGCTTTAAAAACCTGCCGGAAGCTTTCAGGGGAATGCGCATTGTGCATATTTCCGACATTCATTCGGGCAGCTTTACAGACAAAGAAGCCGTTGAAAAAGGCATTAAAAAAATACTGAAAGAACAGCCCGACATGATCCTGTTCACCGGCGACCTGGTGAATGACCGGGCCAGCGAAATGCACGATTATATGGAAGTGTTCAGTAAGCTGCATGCGCCGTTGGGCGTATACTCAACGCTGGGCAATCACGACTATGGCGACTATGTAAAATGGGACAGCCATGATGCTAAAAAGCAGAACCTTGAGCAGCTGAAACAGGTGCATAAACAAATGGGCTGGCGCCTGCTGATGAATGAGCATGTAGTATTGGAAAAAGGTGCCGACCGTATTGCGCTGCTGGGCATCGAGAACTGGAGCGCTAAAGGCAATTTCGGCCGCTATGGTAAAATGGAAGATGCTTATCCTGGCGCTGAACAATATCCGTTCAAGATCCTTTTGAGCCACGATCCCAGTCATTGGGATGCGGAAGTGCGAACCAAATATTCCGATATCGATCTCACGTTTTCGGGCCACACCCATGGTATGCAGTTTGGGGTGGAACTGCCGGGTTTCAGATGGAGTCCCGTGCAGTATATGTATAAGCAATGGGCCGGATTGTATGAATCAGGCAACCAGAAATTATATGTGAACCGGGGTTATGGTTTTATCGGCTATCCGGGAAGGGTAGGCATACTGCCTGAGATCACTGTAATAGAGCTTAGTTAGGGGTATCTGGCTGAAAAGAGCGGACAAGTCCTATACAACTATCAATGATTATGAGTTACTTGCTCCAAATTTATTGAACAAACAATAATAGTTTGTTGCAAAACAAGAACAGTTTATTGAACAAACAGGTATAGGACATTGAAAAAAAGAGCACTTTATGGCACGAACAGATATTGTTTGTTGCATAAACAGAACGATTTTTTAAACGAATTGAACCGATCTTTCAACAAACAGTTCCTGTTCATTGAAAGATCCAACCGCTTATTTAAAAACCAGACGCTGATTGCGGACCTGTATAAAAAAAAGGAGTATCTCCAACCGGAGATGCTCCTTTTTACGTAAAAGCAGGTTTCGAAGGGCTTCAGAAGTAGTACGAACGGTATGTCTGTGTCAGGCCTTACATAGGCCGGGTACGGACGGCTGTACAGGTTACGGATCGGAATTAATTAAGGCGCAAGGCACAAAGCTGAAGGCACAAGGCCGAAGGCTAAAGGCGCAAGGCCGAAGGCAAATACAAAACCCCTGGCGCGAAAGCGCCTGCACAAAACAAGCGTTAAGCCTTCAGCCGTCAGCCTTTTGCGTTAGCGTAAAGGAAGACCAGCTAAAATACTATTTGCTACTACAGTTTGGGTTGTTATACATGAAAAGTCGTTTACGTGCAACGGGCCACCATAAACCATTTTAGCCAGTCTCCTTGTTCAGATTACTAATCAGACCTTAACCACGAACTCATTAGGGTTATTTGTTATGCCAGGGGCATTTCTACGGTAAAGGGACAAGGATGCTCTACGATGTCAGGGATCAGGGGTATTTATACAGTTAGTTTCAGTGGGTTTTCTTCGTATTGACCACACAAAAATACGTTGTGAAAACCCCCTTCTGCGGGTTCATTCGGTGAATCGGGTAAATATGTAGCCGAATGCCTAAAATCGTCCGGTGAGCGTTTTTTAAAATACCCGGGCGTTCAGCAGCTGGTTTACTTCCTGTATCAACAAGTGCTTATAATCATTCAGCTTGTCGTACTCGGTCGACAGCTGGGTGGCCGCCGTATTCTTTTTGGCCAGTTTTTCCAATTTTTCCAGTTGCTGAAAAAAAGGCGTGTTTTTACCCAGGATAGAAACGGTTGATTGAATATGATGGGAGAGTGCGGCCACCTGTTGCGCATCTTTGTGATCGATCGCATTTTTAAGGGCCTCCATTTCGCCGGGGAATTGTTTCAGGAATTGTTTGATGATGGTTTTTAAGAAGTCGCCATTGCCCATCACCATGTCCTGCAGAAAGTCGAGATCAATATAATGCAGATCGTTTTTAAGCATTTCAATATTGGTATTTCGGTCGTTGGCCAGGTATTTAGTCAGCAGCGAGTACAATTCTTTTTCATGAATCGGTTTGGAAATGTAATCGTTCATACCATAGCTCAAACATTTTTCACGTTCCCCTGCCAGCGCATGGGCCGTCATGGCAATAATGGGAATATCACTTTTTAATTCCTTGCGTATAGCCTGTGCAGTGGCATAACCATCCATCAGCGGCATCTGAATATCCAGCAGCACCAGGTGAAATGTAGCGCGCTGCAACCATTCAATGGCCTTGGTGCCGTTATCGGCCAGCTCATAATTCACCTTCCAGCTTTGAAAAGTGAATTTTATCAATAGCTGGTTCATGGCATTATCCTCTACTACCAGTACACGGGCGTCGGGAAAAGCGCCGCTGCTGATCTCCGTTCTTTCGGTCACAGCAGGGGGTATGGATTCTCCCATGGTTACCAGTGAATATTCAATATCAAATATAAATTCTGTGCCTTTGCCGGGTTCGCTATTCACCCTTATGTGTCCTCCCTGGAGCTGCACGAGGTTCTTTACAATAGAGAGGCCGAGCCCGGTGCCGCCATATTTGCGGGTGGTATCTGTTTCCCCCTGCTGAAACCGTTCGAAAACGGTTTCCAGTTTATCGGCAGGAATTCCAATGCCGCTGTCCTTAACGGAAAACTGCAAGCGCACCAGATCATCCTGCTGCGAAAGGGCAGTGATATTGATGAAGATGCCGCCTTTCTGGGTAAACTTGATGGCATTGCTGATGAGGTTCACCAGGATCTGGGTAAGCCGTACGGCGTCGCCATTAAGGGTGTCGGGAATATTTTCCTGGATGTATAATGAAAAGGACAGGTTCTTTTCCCGGGCTTTATGATAGAACATCGTTTCAACAGAGCTGCAAAGTCCGCGGATACTGAACGGATTTTTTTCAATCCGCAACATGCCGGCTTCTATTTTGGATATATCGAGTATATCATTGATAATGGCCAGCAGGTTTTCACTGGCAGATTGGATGAGGTTAACGAATTGTTGCTGCTCCTCTGACAACCTGGTCTTCTGTAACAGGTTGGTAAATCCGATGACGGAGTTGATAGGCGTTCGTATTTCATGGCTCATGTTGGCCAAAAACTGCTCCTTCACATTGGCCGATTCAATGGCCTGCCGCCGGGCTTCTTTTAAAGCCGTTTCTGCTTTTTGTTGTTCGGTGATATCAAAAATAGTAGAGCGGCTGGAGACATAATTCCCTTCACTGTCATATACTGCAACACTGTTCAACACAACGGGAAAGGTGGTGCCCGATTTCGTGCGCATCGTCAACCGGCGTTCCCGTACAGAACCGGTTCGCTTGAAGTTGCTGAAGTTCTCCCGCACGCTCCTCGCTGTGGCTTCATCAAGGATATCGTATATATACAGCTTACCTACCACTTCGTCGCGGGTATAACCAAGCCATTTTAGTTCGGTATCATTGATGGCGATTATGCGTGCGTCACCATCGAGTGAATGGTAACCGCAGGGGGCATTGTTATACAGGTCCTGGATTTCGGCAGAGATCCTTTCAATGTTCTGCCTGGCTTCTGTTTCATTGTCGTTCGCCTGTTTCAGCTTTTTGATCAGTTGATGCTGTCGCATTAAATGACGTATCACCAGCATACTTAGGATCACAATGCCCGACAGGCCGAGTATAGTGAGCAGGCGGCTGATGGCCAGTACAATGACCGTGCGTTTTCTGTTCTGTGCTATACCGGCCTGCAGCTGTTCATACAATTCTTTTTCCAGCTGCATCGACAGATCGGTAATGCTGTCGCGCAAAATGGTGCCTGCTTTACTGGAGATCCTTTTTTCTGCTTCGGCTTTTCCAAAGCGCGTATAAACATCGATGATCTCATTATTGATCAGGATCCTTTTTTCAATAAGCGATGCCAGGCGGGTAAAGGAGGCCTGGTTGTACTGGTTCATGGAAGCCTGCTGCAAGCTAGCCAGTTCCTGTTTCAATAAATTAAGTGTGTCTGCAACACCGGCTATAAAGTTGCTGTCGCCCGTAATTACAAAACCCCTCACCAGGCTTTCGGTAAGAATGACGTTTTTTACAATGTTCTGGAGCTTGTTATGTAAATGGAAAGATTCGATGGCATCGCGGCTGGCTGAGCGGGATTTACTAATGATCCGCTCGGTGTTGAGTTGAAGAATAATGCCTGCTGCTATAAAAGCCACCGAAAAGGCAATGCTATAAAATATAAGCCTGTTAGGTTTGATTTGTCTCTTCATGGTAACTGCTGCTACCTCACAGCAACCTAACCTTAACCTGGGAACGGAAATTCCGATACTGCAATTTAATTATAATCTTACAATAACTTGATTTTCTGAATAAGTTTGCTGCGATAACTTTCGGCTACGGGTATGGGGGTATTGGTAATATTGACGGCGCCATCTTCAATGGAGTCGATCTTGTCGAGAGAGATGATATAACTGCGATGAACGCGCATAAGCCGGCCTGAATTGATCTTTTCTTCGACCGCCTTAAGCGTAGAATGTACGATATGCCATTGTGTTTCGGTACGGATCTTAACATAATCACCCATGGCTTCTATCCATAATATTTCTTCCAGCCTTAATTTTTTAAGAATATTATTATCCCTGATAAAAAGATAGTCGTCAGCGGCGGAAGTCACTTCGGAATCGCTTCGCATCATAATGTCCCGCACTTTATCAAGGGCCTGCATCAGGCGCGGCAGGTTAACTGGTTTTATGAGGTAATCCACCACATTCAGGTCGAAGGCTTCGGCTGCGTACTGCTTCTTGGAGGTGGTGAGAATGGCCAAAGTTTGTTTGGGCAATATTTTCAACAATTCCAGGCCGGTCATTCCAGGCATTTCTATATCCAAAAGAACCAAATCAGGCGGATTGGCCGTAATATTGCGGTGTGCCTCTATAGCATCTTTACATTCGCCAGTGACCTGTAACCTTCCGGTTTGCAGCGCCAGTTGATGTAAGGTAAGCCTCGACAAGTCGTTGTCGTCCACGATCAAACAGGTTATCATAGTGTAATGGTCGTAATAGTTAAGGTAATATAAGTTAGCAAAAAATTAGTAATGATTAAACCGGCCGCTATTTTTTTAATCTCAACTACTGTATCCTGTGCAATATGCACCGGGTATGCCGCTTGCCGGATAATTAGCAAACGTATGAAGAAATTGCTCGTTCTGATCGTTTTCACGGTTGCTATGCAACCTGCTTTTTCCCAGAACGGGGGAAAACTCGATTCTTTATTTGCCACAGGCGATACCACCGCCATTCTGGATTCATTATTAAAAGATTTTGATACCTATTTAGACAGCCTGGCAGGCCGTAAAAGCTTTTTTATGGTGAACACGGCTGTTGGTACCGGATTCTTTAGCTTTAACGACAAGAATACGGTTACCGTAAATACCGAAAGGAAGCTCATATTTTCACCATCGGCCGGGTATTTTCACAGGTCGGGCCTGGGTATATCTGCCTCAGGATACGCCCTCATGAATAAGGGCGTGAATTTTTACCAGTTCTCTATCAGCCCGTCCTTCGATTATATAAAAAAGCGTTTTTCGGCCGGCATCGCATATACCAGGTACTTTACCAAAGATTCCCTGGACTTTTACACCACACCCATCCAAAATGAACTGTTTGCCTATTTTTCTTATAAAAAGTGGTGGCTGCGGCCAACGATCAGCCTGAGCTACGGCTGGGGCAGTAATGAAGAATACCGGAAAAGAGAAGCCTTCCGCCTTGCACAATTGCTTCAACGCGAGAACCGCTATTATGTGATCATAAAGAGCGTAGAATCGGTAAGTGATCTTTCTGCTACTTTTTCTTTACGTAAGGATATTGACTGGTATAACGTATTAAGTAAATCTGACAACCTAACGTTAACGCCTATCGCCATGTTGAATGCCGGTACGCAAACCTACGGATTCAACACCTCTTACTCTTATAACTTTTCACCGGTGCGCATCAACTCACTGCCCAGCAATAATGATGTATCGGACAATACGCAATTTGCGTTACAATCGGCCTGCCTGGCGGTTAGAGGCAGCTATTTAAAGGGCAGGTTCCTGTTGCAGTCACAGGTGTTGTTCGACTATTATCTGCAGGACCTTGACAGCGGTTCAAAGCTGAATTCTGTTTACAGCATCACAGCAGGATTGAGTTTTTAATAATTGATTTTTAAGCATTTCTTCACGCAGCTGTTAAGGGAAATTAACAGCCATGGTTGAACCTTGGCATATAAGTTGAAATTCTATAGGTGAACCATAAAAAACAAAATATGAAACTCAAATCCCTGGCGTTATTAACAATTGCTTTTACAATTACTACGTTTTCTTTTGCTCAAGGATTTCATATTGGTGCGAAAGCCGGTGCTAATATTTTCAAAGTAGATGGTACATCAATGAAAGATGAATTTAAGTTCGGCTACAACCTGGGTGCATTTGCCGAATTGAATTTCTCTGAAAAATGGGGTATCCAACCTGAAGTAATGTGGAATCAAACCAACTTCAGGACTGGTAATAACTTTAATGATATTTATCCGGGTGGTAAAAATGACCTGGAGGGTAAATTGAATTATTTAAGCATTCCTGTGCTTTTAAGTTTCAGCCCTGCCAAGATCATTTCTTTTCAGGCAGGTCCTCAATTTGGAATTTTGCTGAACCAGGATGAAAGCCTGTTTGAGAATGGAAGAGAAGCTTTTAAAAGCGGTGATTTCTCCATGCTGGGCGGTGTACAATTGAATCTCGGCGCTCTTAAATTAGGCGGCCGTTACACAGTTGGCCTGGCAAACATCAACGACATCGATGACCGGGAAAAATGGAAGAACCAGGGCTTCCAGGTGTATCTCGGTACAAGGATCTTATAGACGTAACTTCCCTACATAAAAAAAGCTCTGTGGTTACCTGCAGAGCTTTTTTGTTATAGTGAGGTCTGAAGTCGGAAGTCTGAAATTAGGGTTTAAATTTCTGACCTCGGACTTCAGACCTTAGACTTCAAATCTCGGCATTAAGCCTTCATCCTCTTCCACGCATTGATAAGTCCATTGGTAGAAGAATCATGGTTGCTCACAGGCTTATCGTCCTGCAGTTCGGGCAGAATATTATTGGCAAGCTGTTTACCCAGCTCAACACCCCATTGATCAAAGCTGAAGATATTCCAGATCACACCCTGTACAAAGATCTTGTGTTCGTATAAGGCGATCAGCTGACCCAATGTATACGGTGTGATCTTTTTTACCAGGAATGAATTGGTAGGCCGGTTGCCGGTAAATACTTTAAAAGGCAGCAGCGCTTTTATTTCTTCTGCAGATTTACCTGCTTTAATGAGTTCAGCTTCTGCTTCTACCTCCGTTTTACCATTCATCAATGCTTCCGTTTGTGCAAAGAAGTTTGACAACAGTTTGGCATGATGATCGCCTACAGGGTTGTGGCTGTTGGCCGGCGCAATAAAATCGCAGGGGATCAGCAGCGTGCCCTGGTGGATCAGCTGGTAAAATGCATGCTGGCCATTAGTGCCTGGTTCGCCCCAGATAACCGGACCGGTGTTGTAACGTACCTCTTTTCCTCTGCGGTCAACACTTTTACCATTGCTTTCCATATTTCCCTGTTGAAAATAGGCTGCAAAGCGGTGCAGGTATTGATCGTAAGGTAAAATAGCTTCTGTTTGGCTATCGAAGAAATTGGTGTACCACAGGCCTATGAGCGCCATGATAACCGGGATATTCTTTTCGAAAGGCGTAGTGCGGAAATGCCGGTCGGTGGAATGAGCGCCTTTTAACAGCGATTCAAAATGTTCGAAGCCTACGGTCAACGCTATAGATAAGCCAATGGCGCTCCATAAGGAATAGCGGCCGCCTACCCAGTCCCAGAACTCGAACATATTGGCTTTATCGATCCCAAATTTCACTACCTCTTTTTCATTGGTGCTAAGCGCTACAAAATGTTTGGCAACAGCGCTTTCATCACCAGCTGCATCCAGGAACCATTGCCGCGCCGTATGGGCATTGGTCATGGTTTCCTGGGTAGTGAATGTTTTGGAAGCTATGAGGAAAAGGGTCTCCTGCGGATTAACCTTACGCAGGGTCTCAATAATATGCGTGGCGTCTATATTCGATACAAAGAAAACCTGGATGTCTTTTTTCCAGTAAGGTTTCAATGCCTCAGTAACCATATACGGACCAAGATCGCTACCGCCTATGCCGATGTTCACGATGTATTTTATCTTATGACCGGTGTAGCCCGTCCACTCGCCGCTGTGAATGCGTTCGCAGAAATGTTTCATTTGCTGCAAAACCTGCTGTACCTGGGGCATTACGTTCTTGCCTTGTGCAAATACAGGCTCATTGCTCATATTGCGCAGTGCCGTATGTAATACTGATCTTCCTTCTGTTTCGTTGATGGCATCGCCGGTGAACATTGCTTCAATGGCTTCGGGCAACTTACATTCATTGGCCAGATCGAACAGCAATGAAAGGGTTTTGGCAGAAATGCGGTTCTTGGAATAGTCGAATAATATGTCTTCGAACTGGATGGAAAAATCCCTGAACCTGTCGGGATTGTCGGCAAACAATTCGCGCAAATGTGTCTCTGAGATCTTCTTATAATGGCGTTCGAGTTTATCCCATGCATCGGTTTGATGAGGCTTGATCTTTGGTAACATACTTCTTGAATTAGATTCAAAATTAAAGGATTCTTGGTACTAACTGCCAGGTTCCTGGTTCTATGGTTACAGGTTTCAGGTACCAGTTACCAGTTACCGGTTACTTGGAAATAAACTGTAACCTGGAACTTGTAACTGTATATTGTATTCCATTATCACATTATCACATTATCACATTATCAAATTGCATGTTGTTCAATGGGGCCATACGTGCTTCCACCCTATTTTACTAAGATAACATTAGCCACTTTTCGTTCACCTTCATGGTCCCATTTCTTATTGTCAGAAGGATAGTTCACTACGCCGTTTCCAGGCTGGTTATTGATCCAAAGGGTAGTGGAGCCGCCGCCGTCGAGGTTAACACCATGTTTTGCCTGCAGCCATTTTATGATATTGGCGAGCTCGGGAAGTGTCATGCCCGCAGCCTGTTCATTACGGCCGTCTACAGTAATGAACAGTACCCGTTTTTTGCCCAGCAAGGCAATCGCTGAACGCGGATGGCGAACATGGTTGAAGACGCCGGTATCGAGGGCCTGCCGTTCGCCCTGCCACAACAACAAGGGGCCTGTAAGCATTACATCGCCTGCTTTTATTTTCGATTCCCAATCGGGCGAGCCATCCCATTTTTCAAAACGCAATTTTCCTTTTTTGATCACCAGGGCCAACTGCTGATGCCTAGCCCGCGTTCTTTTAGCCCCCAAACGGTTTTGGTTAAGCACAGTATCGTGCACTTTGGTATAGTCGACAGAACCGCCATTCTTTACGTCGAAAAAATTGCCGTTAATGGCGGCAATAGCACCGGTTTGCCGGCCGAATTCACTTACCGGTTTCAGGTCCTTTGCTTCACCAGCCAGGGCTATCGCTTTTTTCTTTTTCAGGGTAATATCAAGGATATTGATATTTTGATTGGCGTTGAACAGGTTCTTGTTGTTGAAATGATAATGCTTCCAGGTAGTCCCCGGCGCTACAGTTTGTGTTTCCCATTTTGCAGCCACGAATACGGAAGAATCATTTTGAGAAAATACGATCAGGGAAAAGATCAGGAAAAAATTTGTTATCAGTAATTGTTTCATAGTTCAAAGTTCCTAGTTCAAAGCTTGCAGTTCTTGGTTCCTGGGTCATTAAATTCTTAAATTATTAGTTTGTCATTGTCGATTGCCGGTTATCGGTTGATCAGATCTGCAAATTAAGGATCGTATCAATAACATAGTCCACCATGTTTGCTGTAATATCGAGGTGCAGCACCATCCTTACGTGCGTGGGAGAGATGGGGATGGTCAAAATGTTCTTTTCCTTCAATGCAGCGGCTACCTGTACAGCATGATAAGGGGCCTGGATCTCAAAGATGATGATGTTTGTTTCCACAGGTAGTATGCCTGCGGTAAAAGTTGTTTTAATAAGATTGGAGGCAATTTCCCTGGCATTGTCATGGTCCTGCTGCAACCTGATAATGTTATTCTTCAGGGCATATACGCCGCAGGCGGCCATAAAACCGGCCTGGCGCATGCCGCCACCAAATACCTTACGAACCCGGCGGGCTTTTTTGATAAATGCCTGGCTGCCTATAAGGATACTTCCTATAGGGCAACCCAATCCTTTATTCAAACAAACAGAAATGCTATGGAATAATTCACCGTATTGTTTGGGCGATTCATTGCGCGCTACTATGGCGTTGAACAAGCGTGCGCCATCGAGGTGAAGTGACAGCTGATTGTTGTCACAAACCGTACGGATATGTTGTATCTCCTGCAGATCGTAACAGCTGCCGCCGCCCCGGTTCGATGTATTTTCAAGGCAAACCAGCGAAGTATGTGCTTTATGTACATCATCGGGATTGATAGCTGCTGCTACCTGCTCGGCAGTAATACGACCCCGGTTACCTGGTAACAGCCGCGATTGTACGCCCGAATTAAACGCCATACCACCTCCTTCGTATTGATACACGTGCGCCGACTGATCACAGATGACTTCATCGCCAGGTTGGGTATGTACTTTGATGGCAATCTGGTTGCTCATGGTTCCCGTAGGGCAATACAAAGCGGCTTCCATCCCGAATAGTTCTGCAGCCATGGCCTCAAGCAAATTTACGGTTGGGTCTTCACCAAATACATCATCACCTGCATGGGCCCTTAACATGGCGTCCAGCATTTCTGACGTTGGTTGGGTTACTGTATCGGATCTCAGATCAACTATCATGGAGTTTCATTCATTATTGAGTTATAAATGTAAATACCAATGAGCAAATACCGAAAAAAATGCGCTGTTGGGCGGCAATCGGCAATCCTGAATCGTCAGTCGTCAATCGATATTCGTTAATCGGCAGTCCTTGAATTGCACGCGCAACCAAGGGCAATGGTTAACCGGTAACACTTGTTACGTCGTTACATTTTTTTTTAACATGACATTAAACTTATAGGAAAACCGTCATTCAAAAACACGCACTTTACAATAATCAATCAATTTTTACACTTTAAAAGTATCATCATGAAATGTAGAATTTCAGCTGCTATTGCTTTGCTTTTTCTTATGACTTTCTCAATGGTTGGCTGTAAAAAGGATAACAGCTCACAAGCACAGGTGAGCGATGAAGAAGCACGAACCATGAGTATGGAAGATGCTGCTGCCGAAAGTGAATATGATGATATCACCGAGTTCGGACTGGCAGCCGGCGCCGACCTGGAAGCAGGCGCTATAGAGAACGGCCGGTTGACAACAGATGTGAATGCCCGTATCCGCATCGAACTGTTCGTTAACCTGCAATTGAAATTAGGCCCTTGCGTTACTATTACTGCTACGCCGAATGACACCACATTCCCTAAAACAGTTACTATAAATTATGGCGACGGTTGCCTTTGCCGCGATGGAAAGATCAGAAAGGGTAAAGTAGTATTATACTTTTCAGGCCCACTGCGCAAAGCCGGCTCTGTGCTTACCATTACCCTGCAGGATTATTATGTGAACCGCGCTCATATTGAAGGCGTGAAAACCATTACCAACCTTAGCGCTGATGGCGCCGTTAAGTACTCGGTTAACATCGAAGGTGGGAAGATAACCTGGCCTAACGGAAGAGGATTCACCTATGATGGCACTAAGACCGTAGCCCAGATTGAAGGTGCTGCTACGCTTGCCTGTAAAGATGATGTGTACTCGATAGAAGGCAGTACGCAGATCAAATACGCTAATGGCGTTACCGTAACCAAGGAGACGGATTCACCGCTGATCAAACCCGTAGCCTGTTTCTGGATCACCAGCGGTAGTTTGACCATCACCATCATCGACCGCGTGCTGCAGGTTGATTTTGGCACCGGTGGTTCCTGTGATAACAAGGCATTGTTAATATGGGCGAAGGGTCAAGTGGAGATCAAATTATAACGTAATACGCTTAACGTAAAAACGCTTAACGCCGAACGCTTAAGGTTTGTTATCGTGTAGGTGCTTCGCGCCATGGGTTTTGTATTTGCCTTCGGCTTTTAGCATTCCGCCTTTAGCCTTCCGCCTTCAGCAGTTTTATAAAAAAAGAGTCCCGTTGCATAACGGGACTCTTTTTTTATAAAGTATATTTCAATTACGCAGGTTTGGGCGCATCGAAATCGAAATGCGGTTGCTGTGCAGCCTGGAATGCAGCCTGATCGCCGTAGGGTCCCAGGTATTTAGCATCGCCAAAGGCAAGCATTGGGAAGAATACCACACCTAATAAGATAAGACCTACAGTATAACCTTCTGATTTTCCAAAGCTCTTAGACAACATATTGTATGTCCAGATGATGAAAACATAGTTTACGAAGGGGATCAGGAACAACAGGATCCACCATACTGGTTTGCCCACGATCTTTAATAACACTACCATATTGTAAATGGGAATGATAGCGGCCCAGCCTGGCTGGCCAGCTTTGGTGAAGATGGTCCACATGCTGGCGACCATGAGAACAACGAGGGCAACAATGAAGAGCACAAGAACTGTCATAGTTTAGTTGGTTTTTAATTAGGAATATAAGAGTTAAAAATGTAAATAATTTTTAGCATTTGCAAGTCTTACGCTAATTTATAGCGTGGCTGTAAACGTAAATATGCGGCCGGCCATTGTGTATGGTTGTTATATAACCTTATGAATTTTACGATCGGGGGTCTGGCAGCCGGTTACCTTATTGTCAGGTTGACCCTTTAATGAGCCAGTATGCGCATGATTAGCATAGCATTGTATATATTGTCTTCTTTTATAGCGCTTACACATACTTTGGGGCCTGTGAAAAGCGTTATAAGAAAAGATATCCACCTTACTGGCATTTTGCGTGGACAATTACTTTATTCCCAACTTCATAAAATACTCCTACTGCACTTCCATCCAGGTATGGTCGGCCAGCAGCTTAACCGTGGCTACAAACCGTTTGTAAGGGCCTGCGCCGCCGCCCCATTCTTTCGGACTTACCATCGACAATAAATGACTGCCATCCCCTTTTTCATATACATAATAGGTATGGCCTATAACGGGGGTAAAATTCAGTTTGGCCCCATAAATAAGCAGGGAAAGGTCTTTGCGCTTTTGTATCTCCTGCGCCTGTAATGCCAGCAGCTCTATTTGTTTTCTTATCTGTTCCAGCTGCATATTGGTTTGCTCTTCCATAGCCGTAAGCGCCTTGTGCCTGATAACGCCCTCTTCCGTTGGCTTTATAACAGCCCCTGATACGGAAGCAGAGTAGGGTAATACGCTCAGTTGTTTATGATAGAACTCAATATTGGTGTAGGGTTGTAATTGCCGGGTAATCCCTTTTTGAGTGATCTTCAAATAGCCATTCGGCATTATTTCATGCAGAATATGCAATACCTGTTCGTGGTTCCGGTAAAACACGGCTTCAAATGTAATGCCGTCGATAAATGTCGCTTTTAGCGTTTCTGCCACTTCGGGGTTATCGAACGGGTGCTCGCGGGCGTCAGGTAAAACCGTGTACCGGCTTTCAAAAGCCTGGTTTTCGAGCGTTACCCAGTTCATGGAAATCGAAAGCAGCCGGTCATTGTCCAGCGCTTCAATTTTATATATGCCCGACCGTGGCCGGTCGCCATACTCATAGGTGCCTTTTTCGGGAAACAATTGCCAGCTTGCTAAAAAATTATATGCCTGTACCATAATAAATGTAAACGTTATACTTCAGCTATACAGGGAACAAAAATCAGTCTTTTTGTTCTTATTACTTATAATATTAACAGGGGGCCCGGTAATAAAAAGCCCCCGACAGTTCCGTCGGAGGCCTCTTTCAATAACGTTATATTCTGGATTAGATGGCATCAAAAACCACCAGTAATGCAAATATTACACCAGGGATCCAGAAAAGCAGCGTAAGGAGAATGCTGATCCAGAACTTAGCAGTGATCTCTTCTTCTTTCAGATAAACAGCCAGTGGCGGCAACAAAATAGCCAGGATGGCAAGTAACACCTGATCGGTCTCAGCAGCACGACCAGCCCGTTTGTCTGCCTTGTAATCCTTCAATACTTTCTTAGCCTCTTTAATACGTGTTTTGCGTTCATGTTTCGACAGGCTCTTAAATTCTTCAACGGCAGTATTCACTGTCGCCGTAGCTGGTTCGGTTTTAGCAGTATTGTCGGCTGAAGGTAAAGATGCAGCCAGTGCAGGTGATGTGCAAACAGATACCATTACCAGTAAGGTCAGAATTCGGGTAGTGATCTTTTTCATATTATCTAATTTGGTAAACAAATATACTGAGGAAATATTCAGATTCATGCATTACATGCAATTAAAAGACCAGATAATACATCAGCAGCTGTCAGGACACGCTTCGGCTATAGCCGTCAATGTCCATTCAAGCCCGTTATACTGCTGGCCGGCCTGTTTGTTTTGATGGCAATGTTGTAATACGGAAAGATGAAAAAGCGATTGGCATTGGGTTGAAAGGAAGGCTGCCACAGTGGGGTTGCAGTTGTCTATCACAGTTAGGGCAAAATGGCGAACACGGCTAAGAAATGATTATATTGTGAATGTAGAAATTATTTACCATGGCTGGCATAAGCAAATATTATAGAAAGGAAGGAGCTGTTGAACAGGCGGCCAGAACGTTCTGGCAATGGTTTATTGACAATGAATACCGGTTCAGGGAGCTTGAAAAGAATGATTCTGATCAGGCTTTGTCGTTTTTGGAGGAGTTGATCCAGCAGATGCAACCATTTAATCCTTATCTTAAGGCATTAGCCGGCCCGGATAACAATGGTAATTATGAACTGATCATTACTTCCGATGGCGATATTGCCTTATTCAGCAAGGTAGAAGAACTGGTAAACGCAGCACCGGCAGTGCCCAACTGGGTGTTCACAGCGCATAAACCCGCCCTGGGTTTTGAAGGCATCAGCATCGACCTTTATGGACTACAGTTCACCACTGCCACTACCAGCTTTTATCCCATCGTTCAGGAAGATTATCCCGATGAAGTAAGTATCGTGATCACACATACCGAATACAGCAAAGAGCTGGATGATCAGTTTCAGGCCGGTGGTATGATCTACCTGGAGAATGGGCTGGGGGAAGTGAATACAGCCACCAAGATCGATAACTATGAAACGGGCCCGGTACCCGCCCCCGGTGAGCAGATTGAGATAATACCCATTTCAAAACTGAACGAATACTTGAACTGGCGCGAAAAGGAATTCGTGGAGAAATATGAATCTGTTCCCGCTGAACGGCCGGATACCTATCATTTGCTGGAAGCAGAAGACAAGGACGGGAAAAGAATGTTACTAACGGTTAATATGGAATGCCGGTACTGGGATAAGAAGCCAGCTTATTCCTGGTTATTACAGGTGAACATCAACTATTCCGGTGATGAAAACGGTTTCCCATTTACGGAACAACTGATAGAATTGCAAACCCTGGAGGAAGAGATCTTTTCATTACTGCCGGGCGATCGCACGATACTGGCCGGCAACAAAACCTACGACAATTGCCGGATAATATATTTTTACGTCAGCGAATACAAGACCACGGCTGCTTTATTGAACCGGTATGTTGAAAGCAAGGAAACAGTGTATGAGATCCTTTTCTTCATCAGGCGGGATAAATACTGGCGAACGATGGAGCAGTATTTTAATTTACCAATCGAAGATTGAACCGCATTCAATTCCAATTATGTTAATAAAAATGGTTTGTAAGCGTAAACCGGTTAATTTTGAGGCGTGCTGGTGACCGGTATATGTCCGTTAGTAAGTTAAAAAGTTGATAACATTGATTTTATGCTTGAATAACGAACACCTTACCGGAAATCAAGAAATAAATAACGCTTTTTTGCGTTATGATATATTCAATTTCCTTAGAAACAACACGATAGAGCTCTATGGTCGCCTTACGCCTGGATTTAATGCGTTATTGGGTATTAATAAAATCCATTGGGGTCACCCCCGAAATGGAAGAGTACGAAAAGAGGAAAATGAGCATTTTTAACCAGCTTAATTTCCTCGGGATCGTTACAGGCATCGTTGTCCCTATCATTGGTATCTTCTTTAACGACCACCTGCCTCCGCTGGGCTGGTTCGTTGCCGGCTCTCCACTGGCCATCAGCGTTATTGTTCTATGGCTGAATTATGAAAAATATTACGAACATGCCCGGCTTGTATACTTCAGCTTATATCCTATAGCTACCTGCCTGGTGTACCTGGGTAAAGTAGATATAGGCGTTGAACTGTTCTTCGTATTGTATGGTGTATTGTCGGTTTTCTTTTTACAACAGATCACCCATATCCTGTTTGCTTTCAGCTTATCGGTTGCCTGTTATTTTATCGCCTGTATAATACCGCATGATTTTTATTTCAGGCTGGTAACGGTCAACTATTATTTTTACGTATTTAATCACCTTACGGCCATTTCTTTTATTTTCTACGCTATTTATTTTATTAAACAGGAAAATACAGGATATCATTTCAGTTTATTGAGCAAGTCGGATGAATTGCGCCGCCGTAATATGGAAGTAGAACTGCAGAAGCAGGAAATTGCGCAAAAAGCCAGTTTGCTGGAAGAACAAACGGCCAAACTTACGGAGTTGAACCAGCTGAAAAATAAGTTATTCTCTGTAATCGCGCATGACCTGAAAACACCCATGTATGCTTTGCGCAACCTGTTCAATCATATGCATCTGAACGAAATGCCCGTGAAGGAAATGAAGGCCCTGCTGCCTGGTATTGTGAATGAAATGAACTATACCACCAACCTCATGGAAAACCTGTTGCAATGGGCCAAGTCGCAAATGGAGAACGCCGAGCTGCAGCCTGAGGTGCTGGATATAGAAAATATGATCAGCCGGGTGCTGCTGTTATTGCACTGGCAGGCCAGTAATAAACGCATTCACCTGGAATCGCAGATCGAGGAGCCGTTGTACTGTTATGCCGATAAAGAAATGGTGAACCTGGTGTTGCGTAACCTGTTGTCGAATGCGATCAAATTCACCCGGGAGAATGGCCATGTGCGGGTAGGGGCCCGGGAAAGCGCTTCGAGCGTGGAGATCTATGTGCAGGACGACGGTGTTGGCATCAGCGCCGAACGCCAGCAACAATTGTTTGGCGATATGTTCTATAGCACAAAAGGAACCAATGAAGAAACAGGTACCGGCCTGGGCCTGAAATTGTGTAAGGATTTCCTGGAAAAGAATGGCGGCCGTATTGCGGTAAAAAGCCAGCCAGGTAAAGGCAGCACCTTCACTGTTACATTACCAAGACCGAAAGACTAATTTGCTAATGTGATAATGTGATAATTAGCTAATGTGATAATTGCACGGGGTTTATCAGACCTCAACACTATCGTCGCCCACGCTTAAGCGAATTGTATTCTATTATCAAATTATCGAATCAGCTAATTATCACATTGCCGTTTTATTTAAATATGCTATCAAAGAATGATTTCATGTCATTCCACGACGCGCTGTCTGCAGCGGCATTATAGGCAATGGGAATATTCCACTTCTTACCCACTTCAGTGGCCTGTGGGTTGGTAAATGCATGTACGGCGCCGGGATATGCTTTGAATGTGTAATCGGCCTTTATAGAATCCATTTGTTTTTTGAACTGATCAACTTCTTTTTGCGGAACAAAAGGATCATCAGCGCCATGGCATACCAGTATTTTCGCTTTCAACAGGTCTTTGTTGGCAGGAGTGCCTATAAGGCTGCCATGAAAGCTAACCACACCTTTAAAGTCTTCACCCAGCCTGGCGGCGTTCAATACCATAGCACCCCCAAAACAATAACCGATAGCAGCTATTTTACCGGTATCAGTTTGCATAAAACTTTTCAGCGCTACCAGGGCCGCATCTATGCGTGCTTTTGCCTTTTGCGGATTGGCATAAAAAGGCGTTGCCAGTTTACCGGCAGTGGAAGGAGAGTCGGTAGTAAGGCCATTCCCGTACATATCCATCGCCATCGCGATGTAGCCTAATCTGGCCAGTTCACGGGCACGCATTTTAGGGTAGTCGTTCAGTCCCCACCATTCGGGAATGATCAGGATGGCCGGGCGTTTGGTATCGAGGCTGGTATCATAGGCAACAAATCCGTTCATGGTAATGCTGTCACCCGCATAGTTGATGTTTAATTCTTTTACCCCGGGTTGTTTGGTCTCGGTTGATTCTTCGGTTTGTTTAGATGGCTGGTCGCTGCACGATACAATAGCTACTGTTGCCATTGTAATAAATAAATACACTAAGTGCAATTTGTGTTTCATGATATTTGGTTTAAACTGATCGTTGACAAGGAGCGTTCATGGAATGTACGCAAGTCCCGAAATTAGGATAACCTTATCAACTGGTCAACTTGTTAACTTCTGATAAACACCGCTTTCCAAAACGATGTTTCCCTGGATAAGGTTGGTTCTGAGATTATTTAATTTATCCGGCGCCGTTGGTCCCATCAGTAAATGCAATCCCAATGCCGGTAAGCCTTTTTCGGTAATACGGTTCATCAGGGTATTGAAAAAAGCGATCCCTTTGGCAGTTTCATCCCGAACCTGTATGCGCTGCAGGCCTGCCTGCTGCAGCAGGTGTTGCAGTTGTTGCGGGCTTACCAGGAAACTCAGGGCGGCATTGCTGGCCCAGGGAACGGGGAACAGTACCGGCATCTGATCGCGACCCAGGATATCATAATAAATGAACCGTCCACCGGGCACCAAAACGCGTGCTATTTCTGCATAAAATGCCTGTTTATCGGCAATATTCATTTGTACGTGCTGTGTCCATACGACGTCAAAGCTGTTGTTATTGAAGGGAAGCGACAGTACACTGCCTTCCACAAAGCGGGTCAGGTGTTGCAGGCCGGTCAGCGCTGATAACTGTTGGGCCGTACGTATATAGTCGCCGGTTATATCGATGCCTGTAACTTCACAATTATATTCGGCTGCCAGTAAACGGCAGGCGCCGCCCAAACCACAACCTGCATCTAAAATGCGCATACCCGGCTGCAGTCCGGCTGCTGCTGCCAGTTCCCGCGATACTTCCTGTCCGCGCACATGGAACTCATCAATGGGCGACAGGTCTTGTCGCGTTACCTGGTGCGGTTTTATACCTGCGTTGCCCAGGGCTTCCATGATGGACTCATAGAGATGCGGGCAAGCGTAGTGATTTGCTATTGCTTTTTCGGTAGTCATGCAGTATCCGGGTTATGAGTTCACAGCGTTGATAAAGTTAATAAAGTTGAACAGTTAAAAAGTTAACGGGGTAATGGGTCACTGACCGGAATAAGAATTGCATTTCTACTACAAACCAATATACAATGAATACACAGATCAAATTGCTCGGTATATCCGGCAGCCTCAGGAAGGGATCGTATAACACGTCGTTGTTGAAGGCTGCATCGCAATTGTTGCCGCAGGACGTTTCCATGGATACTTTTTATTTAGGCGATATCCCATTATATAATGCTGATCTTGACAAGCCCAGTGCATCGCAACGGCCTCCGGTGGTGCAGGAGTTCAGGGATATGATGACAAAAGCTGATGGACTGGTGATCTGTTCGCCCGAATATAATTACGGTATACCCGGATTGTTGAAAAATGCCATCGATTGGGCTTCGCGTGGTGAAGATTCTCCCCTGATCGGCAAACCCGTTGCTGTGATGGGGGCTACCATCAGTTTGTGGGGAACGGTTCGCATGCAATTGGTTTTTCAAAACATCTTTTTATACCTTAATATGAAGCCGGTGTATAAACCGGAAGTATTAATAGCACAGGCAGGCAATAAATTCGATGACAAGGGCAATTTAACCGATTCCACTTCGCTCGATCTTGTTCGCAAGAAACTGGAGGCTTTGAAGAAACTGATCTTACACGAAAGAGAGGCGTTGGTCAGTTGACGGTTTTGGCGCATTGAGAGTTATTATGGATAAACTTCTGACTTCTGACTTCAGACCTAAAATTAGGTACCCTTGTTAACTTTTAAACTATATTTGCTCCATGACACAAGAAAAAATAAATGATATGAGGTCCCGCCTTGGTGGACTGAGGAGGTTTCTTTGACGTAGACAACCGTCAGTACAAAGTCAATGAAGAGAAACAACTTTCCCTTTCCCCCGGCTTCTGGGACGATAACAAACGAGCCACAGAGATACTCAAAAGCATTAAGCTGAACGAATTCTGGATCAAACTGTACGACCAGTCAAAAGCGGCCGTAGAGGATTTTGTTGTATTATTTGATTTCTGGAAAGCAGGCGAAGCCAGCGAAGAGGAAACGAAAGAGGCTTATGAAAAAGCCCTGCAGCAACTGGATGAAGCCGAATTTAAAAGCACCCTCAATCAGCCGGAAGATGAACTGCCGGGCGTATTGCAGATAAACAGCGGCGCCGGTGGTACTGAAAGCCAGGACTGGGCCGAGATGCTGGCGCGAATGTACCGCATGTATGGTGAAAAACAGGGCTGGCAGGTAACCGAGCTCGACTGGCAGGAAGGAGATGGCGCCGGTATTAAAAGCGCTACCCTGCAGTTTGACGGTCCGTTCGCCTATGGCTTTTTAAAGGCCGAGAGCGGCGTTCACCGCCTGGTTCGTATTTCGCCATTCGACAGCAATGCCCGCCGTCACACGTCCTTTGCTTCCATTTTCGTGTATCCATTGGTTGATGACAGTATTGAGGTAGATGTAAATCCCGCCGACCTCGAATGGGAATTCTACCGCAGCGGTGGTAAGGGCGGACAAAACGTAAACAAAGTGGAAACGGCTGTGCGCTTAAAGCACCATCCCAGCGGTATTGTGGTGGAATGCCAGAAAGCCCGTACGCAGGGAGAAAACCGCGAAATGGCGCTCCAGATGCTTAAGAGCCGCTTATACGAAGAAGAGCTGCGCAGGCGCGAAGCATTGAAGAATGCAACCAATGCGTCGAAGAAAAAGATAGAGTGGGGAAGCCAGATCCGCAGTTATGTTTTCCATCCTTATAAAATGATCAAGGATCATCGTACCGATTTTGAAGTAGGGAATGTGCAGCCCGTAATGGATGGTGAGCTCGATGGTTTTATTAAAGCTTATCTGATGATGGAAAAGGAAGCGGAGAGTAGTTGATACCTCTCAGCCCCTGAAGGGGAGTTGACAAAGTTGATAATGTTGATAGAGTTGATAAAAAAATGCGCCCCCGGGGGCGCATTTTTTTTGAGTGTACTTCAGCGCTGAGAACCCAGAAACTCATTCACTGAGCACTCAGTCAAGTAATTTTGCCTGCAGTTTCATAGAGTTAACTATGGTCTGCAGGCAAAATAATGAATACACCAATTAATATTGCCAGAGTAATTAAACCAATCCGGCATTACTCGTTTTTATACTTCTATATATATTACCTCATTGCAGTGTCGTTGCTGAGGCCTTGTGCATATAAAGAACCGGGTAATACGTTCCAAATCAAAGACACCATACGGCGACGTTTGTCATCAGCCTTATAGTCTTTCACTCTGTCAGGGTAAGGTAACTCTTCCCCTTTACCCATCCACTTGATGTCGTAGTTGATGAGTTTCGGATTAGGGATAAGCGCCTCATTTATTTTGATAAGGTCAACCAGAAGGTTGGCAATAGATTTTGCTCTAAGTTCTGATAATTTCACGTTCAACTCCTGACGGGTAGGGTTGTTTGTTTTCATCTTGGCGAGCAGCGGAGAATACAAAGGAGATTCCTTCGCAATCGGCGTTTCGTCAGAGAAACCATAACATACGATTACCGCCACGAACCTTTGTCTTGGGTGATCACCAAAGAACTTGATGATACGTTGTACGATCGGCTCGATTGATTTCTTGGCCTCATCCTGTTTTTCAGGAGGAATACCATAGCCACCTGCGGGGAAGAACGTTGCTGTTTCGAATGAAGAGAATGTTGAAATGTCATAAAGATCGTTCAACGATTTCAGATCGGTTAACGCACTTTGAATGATCACGTTAGTACGTTCAGCAAACTGGAGGATCTCTTCTTTGGTACCGGTTTTTTCCAGTTGAACCGCAACGGCGAGCTGGGTATCGATCTTTCTCTCGGCGTCTTTAAGGTTCCGGATGATCTCCTTACCAATGTCAGGATCCACCTCATAATTTTTTACTTTTTCAACTGTCAACGCGATGGCGCGCTGAGCTTCTTTCTTGACTAACTCAAGAGTTTCTTGTGTGGTTTTCGTCAGGCTTTGGACTTGTTTACTGGGGCCGCAAGATGCAAATCCCATTGCCAGTCCTGTAATAACCATGATTAATAGGCTACGAAGCATAAGAGTAAAGGTTTTTTAATAAGCAGGACCAAAAGTGACCTGCTCTTTTGGTTTACTAATTGGCTTTTTCGGATTGGTTCTTAATTGGATACTTTTTGAAGTATCTATCTGACTTCTAACGGCAGATTCGCGAATATATTCTCTTTTATTAACATTTTCTTTCTTTTTTTGTGTCGCTGCCGGCTCAGAATATGCGTACGAACTATACGATGTGTAAGATTTACTATTCTCTTTTTTCTGTGTTGTTTCTTTTGCGATTTCAGTAACAGTTGCAGGATCAGATACTTGTATTTCTGCTTTCGGTTTGCTTCTTGCAGCCTTCGTAATTTCCGGGTCTACATCGGTTACAGGTGTCCATGAAACCGACGTAATATTCGCAGATGAAGGTAATTTTACTTTTAGTAGTTTTTCTATCGACTCATTGATCTCATTAATGTTGTCGTCTTTGATAAAAGCATACGACTTTATTCCCATTTCGGTAAACCATTTACTCCAGATCGTAGTGAGCAGATTGTACTCACCGGTCCAGTCGTCCTTTGGATTTAATTCCAGTACTACCACTTTTAAGTTGGGGAATCTTTTGTTAACGGGCAGCAAACCATAATCGCCTTCTTTGAACCGGCTGTTCCAGTCGGGTGCTTTTTTCAGGTTATTGATGATCTGTGCGCAGGAGGCATAACGGTTATTGCGGGAAGTGCGGCCCTGCAGGCTTTCAAAATCCATATAGCCGTCGGTGATGATGAAGAGGGTATTCTGTGCATCTTTCTCCAGGTCGTCCTGCAGGTCTTCATTGAAATATTTCCAGATGTCGGCGCCGGCGTAAGCAGTGCTGTTATTACTGATCACTGCTTTTTTATAGATCTGCGGCAGATAGGTGTTGAAGTTCTTTTCTGTTTGTTCCAGCAATTTTGCCTTTTCTTCAGGCTGTGCTGAGGCCAGTGTAAGCCGAAGGTTGCCGGCCATGTCATAAACTTCGCTTGCGGTAGTGCGTTGGGGCGCTACCATCAGTTTCAGTTTATCATTCACAGTAAAATACAACCTGGTGGGATCTTTTGCATTGAGCCTGGATTTGAACGCGGCGTAGATCGATTGAATGACCTGTATATCTTTCGGAACCTGCTGCTGGTTATTATGCAGTATCCGGTCGCTCAAATCAAGCAATACAATATAATTGTCTTTAGGCGGTGCGGATCCATCTTTTTTTGCATCCTTTACAGCCTCTTCGATTTCGTTGCAGCCTGCAAGTATCCAGGCGCACATGATGGTGATGATGAGGTAACGTGCCATAACTCAAGGATAAAGAAACCTATTAAAAAATTACTTGAAATAAGATTCCTGAAATTCTTTCAGCTCCTTTATATAGGCATCTGTTTTTTCGTTGATGAGCTTGATCTGCTCTTCGCCTTTCTCGCGCCCGTATAAAGTCGCCAGGTAACCGTTCCAGCCGTCTCTGAAATAATTGATGTTCTTTTCAATCGCATCAATGGGCAGAACCAGTCTGTCTTTTTCCTTGCTCAGGTCGTCCGCTCTTTGGGTGATTTGCTGTAACTCAGTTTCGTAAAGCATTCGCTTTTCTTCCAGCTGAAAGATTTCATCCTGTAAACGATGAATACGTTTGTAACGTAATTTCAACTGGTTGCGTTTGCCCCATTCCATCTGCATAAGGTAGTATACAGAGCTCCAGATGGCGAATACGCCAAAACCAAGGAACAATACCAGGTAAAACCGCGAATCTGCGAATACCGGTACTATCAGCGTTTTAAATTCATCCCGGTTAAGCTTGATCAGGATCTCATTCACAGCGGTATGAACCTGAAGAGCAAGCAAAATGTCGCCGATAAAAACCAGGCTTAGCAATCCCCACACAACTTTTCTGTATTTCATGCCTCTTTCCGAGAACAGGTGAATGGATGTTCCCAGGGCAAAGAAAATAGTGGGGAATACGATCAGGGGGGGGTAATTGATGATAAGAAAGACCAGTCTTCGAAGGCTGGGTAACAATTGTATGTTTAGCCTTCCTTCCTGGAAAAGGGTCATTGGATCTACACCGTTCAACGCAAAATCTGCTACACTCATGTAAAAGTATAACAAGTAAAACGAAAGTGCAACTAAAAGAAACAATAAAAATAAAAAAGTACCCCAGCTGAAGCTGTTATACTGAACCTGTTGCCCATACGAACGCGGAGAACTGATCTCATCTAATTGATTCTTAAGCAGATTGATCTCGGCCTGTTTCACCGGTACCAGGCCTTTCGTGATGTCGCGGCTGTTATGGATCTCATCGGCCTTGCCCTTGACCTCATAATATTTTTCGAGTAATGTGTCTATCTGCTTCTGGATGCGGGAGCGGTTCTCTTCCGATTTAGGCAGCAATTTCATGGCGTCCTGCTCACTGAGGATGGAGCCACTGCGCACTTTGTTCAGCAGTCCTTTATAGGCTTCTATACCACCTTTATAAGTACCGGCCTGCTCAACGCCGTATGCGCGCATGTCTTTAACGACAATGTTCGATAGATCAGGCATATGATACCTGTTACTATCAGCTAGTTTTGATTTTCCGGAAATGATCACTGATTAACGGTTGCGTTTTGAGGGTAAATGTGTTCAAATTTAACTTAATGGTCCATTCAAAAATCGGCATGTGCACACCCTGTGGATAAAAGCCAGGCCTGATTTTCAGCCGAATTTATAATATTTTGTTATTCAGGGTTTTGACCCCCAGGTCCCGTTTTGTTTAATATAAACCAGCTAAGTAACTTCGCAACCTCAAAAACACATGTATTATGGAATTCGGCTATTTTCATTATCCACTGCCGGCCAATGAACCCGTTTTGTCATATGCGCCCGGGTCGCCCGAGAGGAAGCGGCTCAAGGAAGTACTGGCGCAATTAAAACAGGAGAAAGCGGATGTACCAATGTATATCGGCGGGCTGGAAGTGCGCACCAACAAAAAGGAAAAAATGCATCCCCCGCATGAGATCAAACATGTGCTGGGACATTATCATACCGGCGAAGAAAAACACGTAAAACAGGCTATTGAAGCCGCCCTGGCCGCCCGGGAAAGCTGGGCTAACATGAGCTGGGAAAATCGCGCACACATTTTCCTGAAAGCGGCCGACCTCATTGCCACCAAGTACCGGCCTTATATGAATGGTACTACCATGCTGGGCCAGAGTAAGAATGCTTACCAGGCTGAAATAGACAGCGCCTGCGAATTGATCGATTTCTTACGCTTCAACGTGCATTTTCTCAGTGAAATATACCGCCAGCAACCGGTAAGCGCTGCCGGCGTACATAACCGCATGGAGTACCGTCCGCTGGAAGGTTTCGTATTGGCGGTTACCCCTTTCAACTTTACCGCTATCGGCGGCAACCTGCCCACATCGGCTGCCATGTGCGGCAATGTAGTGGTTTGGAAACCGGCACATACCCAGGTGTATTCGGCCCAGATGTTCATGCGGATATTGAAAGAGGCCGGTTTACCAGATGGTGTTATCAACCTCATTTACGTTGACGGACCTACGTTAGGTAATGTATGTTTCAATCACCCCGATTTTGCCGGCGTGCATTTTACCGGTTCTACCGGCGTATTCAATACCATGTGGGAAACCATTGGTAAGAATATGCATATCTACAGGTCGTATCCACGTATTGTCGGCGAAACCGGTGGAAAGGATTTTGTACTGGCGCATAAGAGCGCTGATGTTGACCTGCTGGTCACCGCCCTGTTACGCGGCGCTTTTGAATACCAGGGACAGAAATGTTCAGCCGCATCACGCGCTTATATCCCCAGCAACCTGGCAGAAGAGGTAAAAAAGAAACTGATCGCCGGTATTGAAAGTTTTAGCATGGGTACGGTAGAGAATTTCAGCAACTTCATTAATGCGGTGATCGATGAAAAGAGTTTCAATAAAATTGAATCGTATATCGAAAAAGCAAAGAACGATCCCAAAGCAGTGATCTGGGCGGGTGGTAAATGCGATAAAACGAACGGATATTTTATTCAACCTACTGTGATCGAGGCCAAAGATCCTTTGTATGTTACTATGTGTGAAGAGATCTTTGGACCGGTATTAACGGTGTATGTATACAATGCCGATAAGTTTGAAGACACTTTGGAGCTGGTGAATAAAACATCACCCTATGCCCTGACCGGTTCCATTATTGCACAGGACAGGGCGGCTGTTGCACAGGCTACCGTCAAACTGCGGCATGCAGCGGGTAATTTTTATATTAATGACAAACCTACCGGCGCTGTTGTTGGACAACAACCTTTTGGTGGAGCCCGTGCCAGCGGAACCAATGATAAAGCCGGTTCAATTTTAAATTTGTATCGCTGGTTGAGTGCCAGAACGATCAAGGAAACTTTTAATGCACCGGTTGACTATCGTTATCCGTTTATGGCGGAAGAATAATTACCCCCATCCCCTGGAGGCAAGTAGTTGCTTCTCGCAATATAATGGTTGATATTTGATTTCGACTTCTGTTATTCGTGATTTGAAACATAAGATATCATAATAAAAAAAGAGGCTGCCTTCATGAAGACAGCCTTTTTTTTTGTCTATTGGCTATTGCCAATTGATTATTTTTTTCCGCCCAGGTGAACCTGGAAGCCGATGTTAACACCGAATTGGTTCATTCTGTCATCGCCATAAATATCGCCACCCCAAGATTTATAGCCTACTGCCAATTCCAATGCAGTGTTGGGAGACAGGAATACAGCAGGACCTGCCATTATTTCCCAATAGTTCAGGCTTTCTTTTTCACCAGCGCCGGCGCTTCCGAAACCATAGCTCGCATCAGCGAATACATTTACTTTTTGAGCTGCGTCCAGGAAGTAATAGCGGGCAAATGGAGCAAGAGTGAAGGCTGTTGTTGCTTCATCATCTCCTTTGTCTTTATCGCTGATATAGCTCAGGCGTAAACCACCAGCCAGTTTGTCGATAAAGAAATAACCTGCGTTTGGACGAATCTCGAAATGTGTGTTCTTGCTGTCATCGTTGTCACCATGTTTACTTGAAGTGAAAGAGATATTGCCCCCAGCCAGCCATTGGCCTTTGTTTACTTGGGCAAAGATTGCGTTGGAACTAACAAGTAAGAAAGCAGCAAATAAAACCTTTTTCATTGTTTTAGTTTTTACCAGGTGTTATAGTGATTTTTAACGGGCCCAAAAGTAATGTCAAAAAATTAAAAATTAAGTAATACGCACTAATTTATTATTGTGGTAAACATGAAATTTTTTTTGTTGATTGCACTCAATAACATTTTAAGATAAGCGTTATTCGTACATAATGACTTGTTTGCTTTCAATATAAGCTTACATTCCGGTGTATATATACATCATGTATCATCCGGATACGATATTACTCTCCTAAGAATCTACAATTGTACTTTATATTATTGATGGTATTTGGGTAAAATGTAACGATTATATCATCTTGTTATTGTTATTCCATCACTTCATCCGGCAAAAAGTTCAATTCATGTCACTTGCCAGCGATTGAGCACTTCAACAGAATTTATTTTGTTGAAAAGTTAATCATGAAAAATTTTTTAAAAACATTGACTGTTCTTACTGTGCTTGCTTTTTCTTTTGTGATGTTCACTGCTGCTATTCCTGCAGGTACCCATGCAGAAAAACCAATAAAGGCGCAACAGGCACAACAGGCATTCAACAAAGCTGCTGCTGATGGTAAAGTATCTTATCATGAACTAAAAGCGATCGCAGAAGATCTTAAAGGAAGTAAACTTACCTTGAAAGAAAAGATCGCGTTGAAAGTATTCGGTAAAAAGATCTCATCCAAAGCCAGTGCAAACCCAGCTGCTGCCGGTGAGAAGTCGCAAATTGTTGCTGCCATTCTTTGTTTCTTTTTAGGTGGAATTGGTATTCACCGTTTTTACCTGGGTTATACCTGGCAGGGAATTGTTCAGATCGTTACCCTGGGCGGTTGTGGCATCTGGGCGTTGATCGATTTCATTCGCATCTTACTCGGCGACCTGAAGCCAAAAGATGCCGAGTACGATGTTACATTCTAACTAATTAAATTGATCACAGGGTTTCGATGCTGGCATCGGAACCTTTTAAATATATATAACATGAATTTCCGGTACTATTATACAATTGGCAAACTGATCATCATTACAGTTACACCTGTGCTATTGTTGTTATTACCTGCACATTTTTTTGATGGCGGCGAATCTGTTTGCCTGTCGAAATTATTACTTGATCGCGATTGTCCAGCCTGTGGTTTAACCAGGGCCTGTATGCACCTTATTCATTTTAACTGGGAGGAAGCCTATGCTTTTAATATGATGTCGTTTTTGGCGTTGCCAATGGTTGGCATTGTTTGGCTGCAATGGGCTTTGAAAGAATACAAGATATTTAAAGCATTACATAATAAGAGAGCGGGAATGCTGGTTTAGCAATTTTATATTTATCGGTCTTATACGCGGTTTTTGGCAGGGGAGCAGCTTAATTTTCTAATTTGCCGGTTTGCATTTATTTTTATCAAAATATTTTCCTTGAAGACGATTTTAAATGAACAGCAACTGGCCATTATAATCCGGCGGCTCAGTCACCAGGTACTGGAGAATAATATAGATCTGGAGAATACAGTTTTTATTGGTATTCAGCCAAGGGGGATTTTTGTATCTGACCAAATGATACAGGTGATCAGGCAGTTGGTGTCGCCCGGAAAAGTGCAGTACGGTAAGCTCGATATTACTTTTTACCGGGATGATGTGCGCAACCAGATCCATATGCCCAATCAAACCGATATACCATTTAGTATAGAAGATAAAAATGTGGTGTTGATCGACGATGTATTATATACTGGCCGCACCATCAGGGCTGCCCTGGATGCATTGCTCGATTTTGGCCGTCCGGCCAAAGTGGAGCTGTGCGTGCTCATCGACCGTCGTTTCAGCCGGCAATTACCTATACAACCCGATTATACCGGCCGTTCCATCGATTCCATTGTGTCGCAGAAAGTAAAGGTTTTCTGGAAGGAACGCGATGGAAAGGAAGAAGTAGTATTATTATAAGGCTGCGGTTTACTGGTTACCGGCTGCTGTATAACAGTATAAGTTGCAGGTTTCAGGTTTCAAGTACAAAAGGGCGATGAATCCCCTGTAACTTGTAGCCTGGAACCTGTAACTTTTTGCCTTCTGTTACTCGCCAAACCTTAATCTTGGTTCGTAACCCTGATTCCCCTAAATTCGCGTTTTAGAATGCAACTTTCAGTTAAACATCTGCTCGGTATACGGGATCTCTCCCGTCAGGACATCCAGATTATTTTAGATACTGCTACTCAGTTCAAGGAAGTTTTACAACGGCCTATCAAAAAAGTTCCATCGTTGCGGGATGTAACCATTGTGAATTTGTTTTTTGAAAATTCAACCCGTACCAGGATCTCATTCGAACTGGCTGAAAAACGCCTGAGTGCAGACACGATCAATTTTACGGCAAGCGCTTCTTCAGTAGCCAAAGGCGAAACTTTGCTCGACACCGTGAATAATATTTTGTCGATGAAAGTGGATATGGTGGTTATGCGGCACAGTGCCAGCGGCGCGCCCCATTTTCTGGCAAAACATATTCCCGCAGCTATCGTAAACGCAGGTGATGGCATTAACGAACATCCGACCCAGGGCTTGCTCGATGCTTTCTCCATGCGGGAGAAACTCGGCAGGCTGGAAGGATTGAAAGTAGCCATCATTGGCGATATCATGCACTCGCGCGTGGCCATGAGCAATATTTACCTGCTGAAGAAGATGGGGGCAGAAGTTACAGTGGCCGGTCCCCCAACACTTATTCCAAAATATATTCAGGAAGCATTTGATATAAGGGTAGAATACAACCTGAAAAAAGCGCTCGAATGGTGTGACGTAGCCAACGTGTTGCGCATACAGTTAGAACGCCAGAACCAGGTGCTGTTCTCTTCACTGCGCGAATACAGCCTGGCGTATGGTATCAATAAGCGCCTGCTCGACAGCCTGAACAAGAAAATTGTGATCATGCACCCAGGACCCATTAACAGGGGCGTAGAGTTGGATAGCGATGCGGCCGACAGCAACCAGAGCATTATTCTGCAACAGGTAGAAAATGGGGTAGCGGTGCGGATGGCTGTATTATACCTGTTGAGTGGCGGCAGGGAAATGAATTAGTTGCCGGTTACCTGTTACCGGTTACCAGGTCTCGAACATCGAACTGCCTGCCTGTAACCGGGCGTCTGAAGTTTTTGCCCGGCAACAGGAGACTGGTAACTGGCGACCGAAACATAACTCGTTTCTAAAACGCGAACTTTTTATTTTGTACTCAATTCATACACATGGAACGTATCGCCCTATTCCCCGGGACCTTTGATCCTATTACCATTGGTCACCTGGATATCATTCACCGCGCACTCCCTTTATTTGATAAACTGGTGATCGGGATTGGACGGAATGTAAATAAAACAGCTATGTTCTCCGAAGATCAGCGGATGAAATGGATAAAAGAGATCTTTGGCGATAACCCGGCTGTGGGCGTAGTGGTGTATGAAGGGCTGACCGTAGAATGTTGCCGTAAAGTAGGCGCCAACTTTATTGTTCGGGGTATCCGGTACGTTAATGATTTTGAGTATGAAAAGGCTATTGCCGACATGAACCGAAGTCTCGATAGAGATATTGAAACTGTTTTTCTCACCTGTTTGCCCCAGTTTACGTCGGTGGCATCTACCCTGGTAAGAGATGTGATCCGCAATGGCGGCGATGCCCGGCAATTTTTACCCGAGGCCGTATCGAAAAGCCTTTAATACCAATTGGCTAATTTGCTAATGTGATAATTTGATAATGCTTTAACGGCCGTAGTCCTGTAAAAGCGAAGCTCACGCGTAAGCACCCATTACAGATTGTATTCCATTAGCACATTAGCAAATTATCACCATTATCACATTGACCATATGATCTGGTTCAAAAAAGACCTGCAAATACACGAAATAGCCGAATTGGGAAAGGGAACGATGTCGGAACATATCGGCCTGGCGTTCACCGAACTGGGCGCCGATTATCTTAAAGCCCAAATGCCGGTAGATGCCCGCACCAGGCAGCCCTATGGATTATTACATGGCGGCGCTTCCTGTGTACTGGCCGAAACCCTGGGCAGCGTGGCTTCCGCCATGGTCATCGACCCGGGGCGCTTCATTTGCGTGGGGCTTGAGATCAATGCCAACCACGTTCGCGGCGTACGGGAAGGACTGGTTACCGGAATTACGCGGCCATTACATATCGGTGGTTCAACCCATGTGTGGGATATCAAAATTCACGATGAACGCGAGAAGTTGGTATGTATTAGCCGGTTGACCGTCGCCATATTAAAAAAGACATAAAGGCATAAAGAAACTAAACAGCCTTTGACAGGAAGCGGAACTACAAGCTCTAAACCATAAACTACAAACCCGCAACTGGCGGATATCCGCCGGCATTCAACACATCTACAATAGCCGGGAAGGTGTTCGAAATATATTTTTCAAGATTTTCAGCAGGTACCCATTCGATCTGGGTGATCTGTTCGATGGTTTGCGGGGTCAGCGGCTGCGCTTTGGAGGCGCCCAGTAAATACCAGGCAGTTTCTTTCAAAATATGATGACCGCTTTCATCATAAGTATGCCAGGTGGTTACAAGGTGTTTTTTCAGCTCTATTTCCTGTAAACCGGTTTCTTCCTGGGTTTCCCGCACGGCACATTCCGCCAGTGTTTCCCCATCATCCAGTTTTCCTTTGGGCAGATCCCATTTACCGCGCCGGAATATGAACAATAGTTCATCGGCTTCGTTTTTAACCAGGCCACCGGCTGCTTTTACCAGCATGAACTTTTTCCAGAAAGCTTTTTTGAGCTCCTCGAGATTGTTATGCAGGTAAATTCCGGCATGAATTTTCTCCTGGCGCATTTCATGGATCATGGAATTTATGCCCCCATGGGAAAATTCATCTATCAAAACGGCATCATCGTGATGAGCATAAGGCTCAATTTCGGGAGTAATGGAATCAGTAAGGAACAATGGTTTCTCGTTAAAGTATATCTTTATGTGCATAACTTATTTTCAGTTTTCAGGTAGCAAAGACCAATTTCGCCGCAAATAACTTAATCAATTATATGTCTTCGAACGAAAAGGCGGTAGCCGAAAAGTTATTACAAAGTAATGCTATTAAATTAAATGCCACGCAACCCTTTACCTGGGCATCAGGCTGGAAAAGTCCCATTTATTGCGATAACCGGCGGGTATTATCATTTCCTTTTATCCGCGATTTCATAAAATCAGAAATGTGTAATGTGGTATTCCAGGATTTTCCTGATGCCGAATTGCTGGCGGGGGTAGCTACCGCAGGTATTGCCTGGGGGGCAATGGCTGCCGACCAGTTGAAATTGCCTTATATATATGTGCGGCCGAAACCCAAGGAGCACGGGTTGGGCAACCAGATCGAGGGATACTATACCGCCGGACAGAAAGTGGTGGTTATCGAGGACCTGATCTCAACCGGTAAAAGCAGTTTACAGGTGGTTGATGTGTTAAAAGCGGCCGGACTGGAAGTGATGGGTATGGTGTCGATCTTTACCTATGGTTTCCCGGTGGCTGCTGAAAATTTCGAGAAGGCCGGAGTTCCATATATTTCCCTTACCAACTATTCCTCCCTGATTGAGCTGGCTGTTGAAAGGGGTATAGTGTCGGCCGATCAACAGGAAATTTTGATGAACTGGCGTAAAGACCCTGCCAACTGGACGGGTAAATAATTTGAAAAATTAACCAGTCAATGGAGTTAACTGGAAGCTATTCATATCAATAAAAAATCCGCCATGAGGCGGATTTTTTATTACAAAATGTTTTTTTGAACTGCTACATACCCCCGCCGTCCTCTGGTTTTTTACAACATTTGGGCAGTTTTTTATAGGCTTCTTCTTCAGCTTTTACATCATCTGCATCGTAACCGGCATTGGCGATCGCAGTCTTGATATTTTCTACATTAGTACGCTCGGTTACATATGTAACTTTTGTAACATGTTTCTTGAAATCAACAGTTGCCTTCTGAACACCTTCTTCGCGTTTCAGGTAATCTTCAATGCGTTTTTTGCAACTTTCGCATTGTACGGTGGGGGTCTGAATGGTTACTGTTTGAACCCCTTTTTTAACCTGTGAGGAAGCAAAGGTGGTAATTCCCATAACGGCAATTACGAGTAAAACGATTTTCTTCATACCACTTGTTTTCTCAAATGTAATTATTTCGGAGGATCATTTTCGTTAATTTTTTACCACTGCCTGCGGCTGAAAAATTAATAAATGTAGAACCTGAAATTGCAGCCGGCCGGCATAAAGAACACGCCGGTATACATAAAAACAGCCGGGAACGGCGCAGCGCCAGCCAGACTTTACAATCTCGCAACTATTAAATTTTAAGACAAACTGGCATGAACAGTGGAACTTTCGTGGACCGGCTTTCGCCAGTTGATGCCTGAAAAAATACGTTTTGGTTCAAACCGTGACACTTGGCGCCGCAGTTTTGTGGATGGGGATTCCGGTTTGTGATCACAAAGTAAGTCCAGGTGAAAAGACGCCGGCCTGCTTGAATGGTCATTTAGCATTTTTCACCGGCTGGCAGACGGTAATTTCTTTATCGGGAATTGCTGTCGATTACTGAGCGATACAGGCAGTTGGGCACCGGCATTTTTTGATGGTTGGTTGCACTTTTTAAAAACGAGGTCAGCAAGTGGGGTGTGATTGAAGTCGTGAAGACACACATCGGAATTTCCCCATCGGTTCGACAAAAGTTTTGTGTGTCTGCCAAAAAAAGGGCTGTGGGCGAAAATTTTTTTCATTGATTTTTAGCGCTTCGGGTTTTTCCGGTTGCTGGAATCGGGCTTGTGAACCGGGCAAAAAAAAGCCGGGTTTCCAAAAAATGGAAACCCGGCTTTTAGTATTTTGAAAGGAAAGATCAGCTGCTAAAATTTGATTTTCTGCATGCCTTCATACCGGATTGGGTAGTTAATAAAGATGCCGCTCCGGCCAATTTTTGCACTTCCGTCCAGTTTGATAAACACACTATCTGTACCCGTTGCCAGCGATTGAATAACACCCATGGCGGTATTATTCATGTTCACTTTTAAAACAACCGGCAACAAAAAGGTGTCTTTTCTCGGAATATGAATCGTGGAATCAAGGGTGGTTTTTCCAAAAAAATTGTTGTTGACATATACATCGACGGCGGCCCCTTTCATGGTCACCGGGTACTTATTCGGATTATAATATTCTACATCTGCTCCCACCGTCGACTCTTTCAATCCAAACTTCAGCACCTTGAAATTTTTGACCCCCAGGTAATCGAAACCGGTTGGCTTGGCACAGGCAATTGCCAGCAGGGGTAGGAGCACCCATCCTATGGTTTTTCGCATGTCAATGTTTTTGGGCCACAATGTACCAGATAAATTTTTCCGGCCAAAAAAGGATTGTATTTTTAGAAATTTTCTTTGCTAATAAGTTTAGAATCAACAAATTTTAGGCTTGTCTAAATCATTGCTTTGGAGCTGCCAGTACATTTAGTAACGAATACTTTAATTAACATATTAGTTATAGGCATTTTACGAGTGTCAAGTAAAATTTAAATTGCAAATTTTAACTCGAAAAATTGATTGTTTTTGATCTTTATTCAACCATTATTAAACAAAAATCCGGATAATTCAATGTGTATGACGTTAATCATTGAAAGTCAATATTTTCCGCCAATTACCTTATTTAAAAAGTCGATAGAATTGACCAATATAAATTTTGACCTATATGAACCCTGGCGTAAAATGAGTTTCCGGAACCGGTGTGTGGTGGTTGGTTCGAATGGACCTATTAATTTGAGCATTCCGGTGCTGGAGGGCCGAGAACAAAAGAAACCAATGGTTGAGGTGATGGTCGATAACCGGAAGCCCTGGCAATCGCAGCATTGGAAAACCATTACCTCGTGTTATAACCGGTCGCCCTGGTTCGATTTCTTTGAACCAGAGTTGAGCAGGTTATACCGGCAGCCGGTTGAGCGGTTGAGCGACTGGAACAAGACCTGTTTTGAGTGGGTGACCGGAAAACTGGGTTTGACCATCCATGTAGATTATTTGAAATGTGTTTCGGGTGATCAACCGGCCATAGAGGTGGTAGATTGGCGGAATAAACTGACCCCCAAAACGATTCAAACGGACTTCCCAAACGCGGTAAAATACCACCAGGTTTTCGAGGAACGTATAGGGTTTATTCCTCATTTGTCTATTCTGGATCTGTTGTTTTGTGAAGGCAGAAATGCAGGGCGACTGTTGATGAGCGGAACCCAGTGAGCTGTATTTTATAGTTGGTTTTCCCAAATTAGGAAATGGGAAACAAGTTTATGGATTGCCTGCTCGAAGAGGGATAATCAGATAAAAGGCGGGCTACTCTTTACATCTTTCCATTTTGTTTTACTCTTTTAAAATTTTGTTGCAGCAACTTTAGATGTTTCGATGTCTAGCAAATATCACATAGTACCATATATATTGATAGTTAGCTGCAGCGTTTGAAATGGTACTCTCAATTGTACTTTGTTTATAGTTTTTACAGGACCGGCTGGTGGACAAGCCCATTAATTTTCACTGGCGTGCCGATTGAAAGACGAAGATGAACCTTCCCGAAATGATCCGGGAGGGTGCTTTAATAAAGAGTTTAAAAGGACAAGACCTCGATCTATTTTGGTAATGTCTGCGTAACCAATACCAACTGCGAACAACAAATCCCGCCAAAGGCGGGATTTTGTTTTTAAAACTCCTATCTGATTTTTACCTCGGGATACTGCTTTCTTTGCCCACTGCATTTATTTTAATGCTGTCAGTTAGTCAGTCAACAGTTACATATATCTTGTTGATTCATTGTTCCGCGGCAGGCTTTATATGCGATTTATTTCAAATGCTTCGTTCGTAATTCCTTTGCGAAATATGGATAAGTATTCGCGTTTATGGCTTGCTTAGTAGTTTTCCGTTCGTAGCTTTAGCCCGTGATTTTGTTGTCTTTAATCCGATCCGATTGGAAGCTGGAAGGTGGCTTTCCAGCCAGTCGCCTCCGATCAACTTTATCCGATGCACATGATTCATTCCCGCATATCCTGCCTCGTATAGGCCGATCATGATCAAATATTTTTGGTCGGCCTTGCAGGATGTTTGTCTGTTTTTTGCAAACAATTAGCCTAGATGCCCGCAGATTTTGCAAGTAGTGACCCGCGATTTTTCTTCAAGCATTCTTAATATGCTGCCCCGGAGGTTTTTTCTGAATTTAAGTTCGACTGAATATTTTTCAGTTATTTATTAAATCGACATCCTAAAAAGGATTTCCTGGCCGCATTTTTAAACATTTAGATAATGTGTATATGTGGCTGATCTCGATGAAGATGGGACAAAAAAATCCCCCGACTGGTCGGGGGATTGCGTGTATAGTATGTTTTTAGATCTGGACAATCCTTTTTTTCTTACAGGCTTTGGAGCATTCCTTTTTCTTTTGCTGTTCCATTTTCCTGAGCTGCTCATGCTGCATCAGCCGGTCCATTAAGATCTGTTGCTGCGCCTGTTTTATTTTTTCCTGTTGCAGTGCCCGTTCGTGCTGATAGTTCTTCAACCGAACGATGTAGGCATTCTGCATTTGTTGAATCTGAGTATTGGCTTCCGCCAGGGCATTTTCAGTAGCCGTATTCAACTGTTTCCAGTCAATCTGTTGCACGGCTTTTTGAATTTCCTGTTGGATCTGGGCAATATTGATGGTCATGCCCTGCGCTTCAAACACCTGTTCCAGCTTTTTCCAGTCAACCTGCTGTAATGCCTGCATGGATCTTTCCATGGCTACTTTAGCCCTGACGTCATCAGCGGTCATAATGTATTTCTTGGGCAGCGAGGTATCTTCTACTGCCTGAAAATAAAAACTGCTTCCCGGAACATAGGGAAACACCTGTTGTGGCACGGGCGGCTGGGGAACCGGCATATTCTCCGGCAGGGAATAGGCAATGATCTCAGCATTGTTTACAAATGCCGCCATTCCGTCCAGCTCTTCGGGCAGCTCTTCCAGTTGTTTTGAAAGGGCGGCCAGTTTCGCTTCGGCGGTGAGCTCGATGAGTTGCTCCAGCTTTTTATAAGGATCCTTTTGTTCGGTACACGTTTCTTTTTTGCTTTTCTCTGCCTCATCAGCGGGCGCAGGTTCAACGGCCACAACAACCGGTTCGTCTTTTTGTGGCTGATCGGCCCGAACGGGCGGTGTTGTAAACACCTGCACCGCTTCAAATGCCATTGGCTGTGCGGGCGCCGGTTTCAATTTTTTTACGATCACGTTGCCTGGATTATACCAGCCGATAAAGGCGATCAGCAGGGTCGAAAGGAGGTAGGCTACCAGTTTCTGATTAAATGGATTGATTACCGGTTCATTACCCAGGATGCGTTTTACCCGGTTCAGTAAAAAGAATTTGTCTTTACCGGTTGCTGCCAGGGCCAGGGCATTGGTATCAATCCGGTTTTGTTCCAGGGTCAGCAGGGCACGGGCATAACTCTGCGGTTCATAGCAGAATTGCAAAACGAGATCATCGCAGCAGTTTTCCCGCTCTTTGCGAATGATACCGGTAAGCAGGCGGGCAAACGGGTTAAAGAAAAGGATCACATCCACGCAGGCAATGAGCAGGTTTACAAGGTAGTCGTTGCGGCGGATATGATTCAACTCATGCAGAATGATGGCTTCCGCCTGTTTCAGCGTAAGGTGATTTACGGCCGCCACAGGCAGTAAGATCACCGGCTTGAAAATACCGAGGGTTACCGGCGTATCCACCAGGTTCGACAGCCAGATCTGCACTTTCTTTTTGATACCTATTTGTTGTACCGCCTGTTGCAGGAAGGTTCGCCATTCAGGATGTGCTTTTTGCAAACCCGTGGTAAACAGTCGCTGTGTGTGGCGGTATTGGAAATAAAATCGAATGAAAAGGAACGCCGCTGCCAGCAGATAGGCCAGTGATAAAAAGGGCAGGGCCGGTTCGAACCAATGAGAGATCACGCCGGGCAAGGTATTGCCTGCCGTGGCCGGATCGTTTTCTGTTACATACAAGGTGATCACCTGCGGACCGTTGGCAGCTTCGTAAAGGTTCATCACCAGCGTGATCAGGAACCAGAGCGAACCGCCGGCCAGGGTTAAAAGTGCAAGTGTATGTCGCTGACGGGATAGCAATTTTCTACCATTCCTGGTAAGCGCCATGTACACCAGCCATAACAAAGCCATTTGCCATAAGCTGTTCAGTAATGCCCATCCCAATGCTTTAAGGAAAGCCGATTGGTACAACAGATTCATCTGTAAATATTTTATCATTTTTGGCAAGATGCCCGCCCCGGTCAAAGGGGCAAGACGGGAGGCGATGACCTGTAAGGTCCTCCTGGCAGGTCATCCGTTTATCAGACCTGTCAGGTGCAATTGGCCTGGCTGGCAAACACAAGCTGAAAAGATGCACCTTACAGGTCAGCCCCACGGTTATTGTTTTTTAAGATTGTCAAGAACTTTCTGGATCTCCTCCAGCTCTTCGGCCGATGCTTTGTGATTACCCAGGGCCTGCATAACCAGTTCTCCGGGCGAACCGCCAAACAGGGTATCGATCATCTTGTTTAAAAGATGCTTTTGGGTTTTTTCTTTGGTTACTGCGGCCTGGTAAATGTGCGTCTTGATGGAATCATCACGTTTTACCAGTCCTTTTTCATGCATGATCTGCATTAGTTTCAGGGTCGTGGTGTATCCAGCCTCTTTGGTTTGCAACAATTCTTCATGCACTTCCCGTACACTGGCGTTCCCTTTTTTCCATAGGATCTGCAGGATCTCCAACTCGCTTTCTGTGGGTTTTATAGTTTTTGTAGTAGCCATATTAGAACAACATTTGACTAAAAATACGACAAATTTCGTAAGGTTTTGTTAAGACAATTTAAATAAACGAATTTTTTCGTGGATGCTAATTCCGATGGGTGGTTGCAGGGAATGATGAGTAATGACTGCTGACCGGCGCAGAATTTCGTTGAGGTCGGTGAAAAAGCGGGCGAAAGTTATAAGACTATGACTTTCAAAGTAAAAGCGGTTTCTATAGAATAAACTGTGTCAGATGGGCGTCGTGTCAATTCATTTTCTTTTAAGCTCTTCCTTCATTTGCCTGGCTGTTTTACTGGTTCCGTTATGGCTCCAGCCGGGTGGGCGCAGCAGGTAATTGATCGCGTTCCGCAAAGACCCCGATCGCCGGGCCTGGCAGAACATATCGCTCCATTCCCTGAAGGCGATCTGTACGGGATTGAACGTATTGATGTTTTTGGTGAGCCCATAAACGGGCCGTTCTTCTTCCTGCTGAAAAGTGCCGAATAGCCGGTCCCAGATAATGAGCACACCGCCGTGATTCTTATCGAGGTATTTGAGGTTACTGCCATGGTGCACACGGTGGTGGGAGGGGGTATTGAAAATAAATTCAATGGGCCGGGGCAACAGATTGATCGCCTCGGTATGGATCCAGAACTGGTAGATCAGGCTGACCTGCTGCATCAACAGCACGACAAAAGGATGAAAGCCTACCAGGGGCATCCACATCCAGAAAATAAAACTGCCCGTGAGGTTGCCCGTCCAGGTTTGCCGCAGCGCGGTCGACAGGTTATATCGTTGGGAAGAATGGTGTACTACATGGGAAGCCCAGAACCAGCGCATGTTGTGAGACGTATAATGAAACCAGTAGTAGGAGAGATCGTCGGCAAAAAAGGCCAGCACCCACATCCACCACGTGAAAGGCAGGGTAAACAGGCGGACCTTATACACCAGCATAAAGGCGGCCAGAACCACCAGTTTTGCCAGCAGGCCCGAAACAACATTGCCGATGCCCATGGCCAGACTGCTGAACGTATCTTTAATCTCATAATATTCCTTTTGTTCCTTCCAGGAATACCATGCTTCCAGCAGCAACAGAACCACAAAGCCGGGTATTGCAAAATACAGGATCTCCGGGGCCATAGGCAAGCAGTTTAATGGAGCAATTCAGAAACAAAAGTAGATTTTTTCTACATGAACCGAACGGTAATGGGCTGTACTTTGGTACATTGCTGGTATAAATGCGGTAAATAAACACTGAGTGCCTATAAAGTGTTAATAGTCATTACAGTCCCTTTACCAGCCAATTTGAATTATGCCTGTATCGCTCAGATATATTATATATTGTTGTTGTTTCACCGGTATTATGTCGGGGGTGTATGGGCAGGACAGTACAAAGCGGAAGAGGTCGGTTGGCTCGCTGGCCCGAGAAGTTTACCGCAACTTTCTGGTAACAGACAATACAAGCCAGGATTCCACTTTCTTTCAAAAAAGTGAAGAAAGCTTCCGGCCATTCACTGGTAAGGTCATCCGGCGGATCGTCATCCGCAATTTGTCATTTGGCGAAAATGTGAACGATACGGCTCATTCCATTATCAGCGCGCTCACAAGAACGGCCGACCGGCTGCAAACCAATACCCAGGATTGGGTGATCAGGGAATTGCTGTTTATCAAAAAGGGACAACTGGTAGATCCTTACCGGCTGGCCGATAATGAACGTTTTTTGCGCGATCAGAATTTTATCAAGGACGCCCGCATCATTCTTCGGCGAACAAGCCACGAAGATTCAGTGGATGTGCACGTCCGGTTGCGCGATGTGTTTAGTTGGGGTGCAGAAGTACGAGCGTCAGGTATAAAAGATTTTCAGCTTTCTCTATATGACGCCAATTTCCTGGGTATGGCCCAACGGCTTGAACTGACCGGTCTGTATGACCGAACACGCAAGCCGGTGATCGGTCCGCAGATCATGTACCGGAAAACCAGCATCTTCGGTTCTTTTATTAATGTAGATGCTGCGTACACAACGATCGACAGGGGTGCTTCATTAGGTTTCGAAAATGAAAGGGCATATTACATTAAGCTCGACCGGCCTTTATATACCCCCAACGCCCGTTTTGCCGGGGGACTTGAATTAAGCTGGAACCAGAGTACCAACGTGTATCAAAAAACTACCGATCAATTCAGCGAATATAAATACCAGTTAGGTGATGCGTGGCTGGGTTACAACATCGGCATATATAAGCAAAAGAAAAGCGGGGAGGACAGCCGTCGGCGCCGTTTTGTGTCAGCGCGGTATTTCGATCAGCGATTTATTCAACCACCGAAGCTGGATTCGTTCGACACCCGTTATGTTGACAAACGTTACGTGTTGGGACAATTCACCTGGTATAAGATAAATTTCTACCGTACGAATTATATATACGGGTTTGGAAGAACGGAAGATATTCCGGTTGGGATGATGCGTAAGGTAACTGTTGGTCCGGCCCGGGTCGACAGCCTGCATCGATTATATATAGGGTGGGAGTACGATCACTGGCTGGTTGATAAGCGGCAGAATTACTGGAGCTATACGCTGGCGCTTGGCACTAATTTGTATAAAAAAGAATGGCAGGACAACAGTGCCTTTTTGAATTTTTCCTGGTACAGCCGCCTATTTGATTTTGGTAAGTTCAAGCTCAGGCAATTTTCCAATATAAGTTATTCAGCGATCTATAATCATAAGGTATATGAACCATTGTATATAAACAATGAGTTTGGTCTTAACCGATTCAGTACCGACAGTGTACGCGCTACCCAGCGGGTGTCGGCAGGTACGGAAACCAGTTTGTATACGCGGTGGCGTGTGCTGGGTTTCAGAATAGGATTTTTTGCTTTTGGCAGGGCTGCGTTAATGACGCCTAAAGAAACCGGCGTATTCAGAGGTGGCTTTTTCCCGGCTGTTGGTGGCGGTATTCGTACCCGGAACGAGAACCTGATCTTTGGTACGATCGAAGCGCGGTTTACCTGGTTCCCCCGTACTTTATACGATGTAAATAATATAACGGTTACGGTTCACAGTAACCTGCGTGTTCGCTTTACAGGATCGTTTGTTCAACCGCCGTGGTTTGCATTGTTACGGTAATGACAAATGTGATGATCCCGCAGAGCGGGACAAGTTGTGATGATGTGATAATGTGATGATGTGATAATTTGATAATGGAAATACAATGAATGGTGTGGGTAAGGAGCATTCCCCCTTTAGGGGGTAGTATTGGGGTAAAAAAAAGGGTCCCCGATGTAGAAACATGGGGACGTTGGTATTTGGTATGATATAGTGCCTTAAGTTGTTACTAACAAAGATAATGGCGTTGTTTGAATATTTTGAGAATTTTTTTTGGAATTCTCAATTAATCTTTTTTTCTATTGTATAAGTGTTTGTTATATCACGGTTATGGTCAGGTATTACGGTTTTCTTTTCTGTATGTACAGTATGCGTATCACCGTTACTATAGATCTGAGCCAGGCTGGGCGCGATAACCAGCGAAACAATAGACATCAGTTTGATCAGGATATTCATTGATGGACCTGATGTATCTTTAAAAGGATCACCAACGGTATCACCGGTTACAGATGCTTTATGCGGCTCACTTTTTTTGTAGTAGATCTGGCCATTGATATCAACACCTTTCTCAAAAGATTTCTTGGCGTTATCCCATGCGCCACCGGCATTGTTCTGGAACATACCCATCAGTACGCCACTAACGGTAGCACCGGCCAGGAATCCACCCAATGCTTCGGGGCCCAGTAAGAAACCTATGATGAGCGGAGACACAATAGCGATAGCGCCCGGCAACATCATTTTTTTGATAGAAGCGTCGGTAGAGATCGCAACGCATTTATCATACTCCGGTTTGCCTTTTCCTTCCATGATACCAGGAATGGTTTTGAACTGGCGGCGTACTTCTTCTACCATCGCCATGGCTGCCTGTCCAACAGCGCGAATAGCCAGGGCTGAGAAGATAAACGGTATCATGCCCCCTACAAACAGGGCAGCCAGTACATCGGCTTTATAGATATTGATGCCCGGGATCCTGGCAACACCAACAAATGCGGCAAACAGGGCCAGCGCCGTGAGGGCTGCAGAAGCGATCGCAAAACCTTTACCGGTAGCTGCCGTTGTGTTACCAACCGCATCCAGTACGTCGGTCTTCTCTCGCACTTCACCGGGTAATTCGCTCATTTCCGCAATACCACCGGCGTTATCGGCAATAGGTCCAAACGCATCGATCGCCAATTGCATGGCTGTGGTGGCCATCATACCAGCGGCAGCGATGCCAACGCCGTATAAACCGGCGCATTGGTAAGAACCCCAGATGCCGCCCGCCAGTACCAGGATAGGTAAGAGGGTAGATTCCATACCTACCGCCAGACCACCGATCACGTTGGTAGCATGACCGGTACCTGATTGCCGCACGATGCTTAACACCGGGCGTTTACCCATGGCTGTATAATATTCGGTAATAATGCTCATTAATGTTCCTACTACCAGGCCCACTACAATGGCGCCTAGGATGCCTTCGCGGGTGAATGTTTTGGCGCCTTCTATAAGTGAACCGTTAACGGTGTCACGTACCAGGTGAAATTCACCGGCAGGCAGGATCCAGAACACCAGCGCGATGGAGGCAATGGCAGTAAGGATGATGGAGCCCCAGTTACCCATGTTCAGCGCTTTTTGCACGGTGTTGGTATTAACGCCGGCAGATTCGCTGATGCGTACAAACAGGGTTCCTACAATGGAAAATAAGATACCTACACCGGCGATGAGCATAGGCAGTAAGATTAGCGAGTAACCACCGAACTGGTCCTCCACTACTGCTTCCTGGCCCAGTACCATGGTGGCTAAGACAGTGGCCACATAAGAACCGAACAGGTCGGCGCCCATACCGGCCACGTCACCAACGTTATCGCCCACGTTATCGGCAATGGTAGCCGGGTTACGGGGATCATCTTCAGGAATACCTGCTTCCACTTTACCTACCAGGTCAGCACCCACGTCGGCAGCTTTGGTATAAATACCGCCGCCTACACGGGCAAACAGGGCTATTGATTCAGCTCCCAGTGAAAAGCCGGTAAGCACTTCAATGGTTCTGATCATCTCCTCTGAGTTCACGGCTGCTTCGGGAGCAAAGAGTACTTTCAGGATGATAAACAAACCGCTTAAACCCAACACGGCCAAACCGGCAACACCCAAACCCATAACAGAGCCGCCGGTAAAGGATACGGCCAGGGCTTTGCTTAAGCTGGTGCGGGCTGCATGTGCCGTGCGAACATTGGCTTTGGTGGCAACGCGCATACCGATATAACCGGCAGTAGCGCTGAATACCGCCCCAATGACAAAAGCGATGGCTATTGCCCAGTGTGAATTGGGATTTGCGCTGGCCATAACGCCAAGCAACAGGGCTACAATTACAACGAAGTAGCCCAGAATTTTCCATTCTGCCCGTAAAAAGGCCATTGCGCCTTGTGCTATGTATGTGCTGATTTCTTTCATGCGGTCGGAGCCCGCTTCTTGTTTGGAAACCCAGTTAAATTTGATGAAAGTATACAGCAAGCCGATGATACCCATGATGGGCACTAGATAGAACAGTTTGTCCATAGTTTTGATTTCGTAATCGCTAGATTTTTTTGAAGTAAACAAAAATAGGGGAAAACGCCCTAAAAACGAAAACAGTTCTGGCTTTCAGCGAATTCCGCTCAATGTGATAATATGATAATTAGCAAATGTGATAATGCCTTCCCCATTACATGACCACAAAAAAGTAAAAACTCGCGCTGGTTTTACCAATTTAACTGGTCCCTTGCGCGAGCTCTGTATAAGAAAAGCAGACTAAATTATTGTATTCCAATTATCACATTATCAAATTATCACATTAGCTAATTTTTCTTCTTCAGTCCTTTCAACAAACCTTTCACTTTGTCTTCCGCGCTTTGTTTAATGTCTTTCTTTGCACTGTCTTTGGTGGCGGCTGTATCCTTCTGGCCAAATACCTGTTTGGCGATATAATCCTTCGCCGCCTGCTTGGCCTCGTTCTTTACCGATTGCATGGTGTCCTTAGCGGCGCTTTTGGCGGCGGCCATGGCGCTGTCGGCAGCAGCTTTTTTTGCCGCCAACAGTTCCTGGGCCTGGTCTTTCATTTCGTCGGCCAGGCTGTTACCCGAACCGGCCAGGTCGGTTTTGATGCTGGGGTTATTGATGGAACCGCCCACGTTTACTTTAAAACTGATCATCTCGCTGAGCTTAATGGGAATGCCTTTGTTGCTGGCCTGTGTTGCCAGGCTATTGGCCAGGGCATTGGCCTTGCTGCCCAGCTTTTCCCGCGGTACTTTCATGTTGATCACATAATCGATCGACTGATCGAGCCCATGTTTACCGCCGATCTCCATATCCATATCCTGCACTTTTACGTGGAAAGGTTTTACAAACACTTTTCCGTCGGCTATATCAAAATAGCTTTTCACATCCTTTAAGTTAATTGCTTTCAGGCTGTTGATGTCAAAGGTATTGGCCAGTTTTTCGAGCGGTGGAAATTTATTCAGCATACCTTCCAGCAACAGGAGCGAGCCATTGCCGGTAAGCGTCGTAAGGTCGGGCATCATGGTTTCGCCCAGTTTGCCGTTCATGGTGAGCTTGGAAGATAATTTGCCCGAAATGAACTGTCCGATCGGCATCAGTTTCTGGAATGTGTTGAAGGCAAAAAAGGATTTTTGAATGTCCAGGTTCTGAATGTCATAGGTAAGCGAAATGGCTGGCTTCTTTTTGCTTAGTTTGGTAGAGTAGGTGCCGCCAAGGGCAATGTTTCCGTCGAGCGCCTGCATTTTCACATCTTTCATGCTCACGGTCTCATCTTTTATCGCCAGCGTACCCGCAATATTGTTGTAATCTACCTTGTCGTATTTTACGCTGCCTGCTTTCGCATTGAGCGTAAGGTTAATGTTTTTGGGAACAGCAAACGGTTCGCCCGCAGCCGCCGTTGGCGTGGTTGCTGCGGTATCCTTTGCTGCGGGGGCAGGCGCTGTAGTTGAAGCGCTGGTGGTACCCATTAATTTGTTCAGGTCTACTTTATCGGCGGAAACATTCAATACACCGGCCAGCGTTTCGTCTTTCAACGCATACCCGATGAGGTTATCAAAGCTGCCGTTGGCGTTAAAATTGGTTCCCTGAAAGCTGCCGGTTACATCGTTCACCGTTACATTCTTTGGATTAAATGTGAGCAGGGTGTTTTTGAGGTTAACACCGTCGGGATAGTCCTTTGATCTGTAACTTACGTTGGTAACCTGTACGGTGCCTGCTGTTTGTATGGCATCATACTGGCTCTTATCGATAAATGATTTTTTGCCTTTAACCGCTACATTGGCCTGCAGGTTACCTGCCAGCGAGGTGCCCGGTTCAAATGTATAGAACTGCGCAACGTTGGCCAGGTTAAAACTTCCTTTGACGGTACCATCAAAATAAGGGTCAGAAGCCAATGTCCTGAGCAACAGCGTAAGATCGATCACATCTTTTCCGATCTCTGCGTGTGCGGCGGGAATTTGTATTACCGCATGGTCTGCCACACCATCGGGACTTTCAAAATTGATCCGGGCGCTGGTATTCTGGATCGGTTGCGGAAAATCCTTCGATGCATAATACAGCTTGTTGATGTTAACAAAGCCTTTGGCAGTGAATTCTCCCGGTTGTTGTTTTTGTACAACGGCCAGGCTGCCCTTAGCCTGGACATCCGCGTCAACGGTGCCCGCCAGTTTTGTGCCGGGCAGCTTTATGAACTGGGTAATGCCGGCCAGGTCGAGGTGGCCTTTCGCAGCCGCATCGATATACTGGGTCGTCATAGGCTTTTGGAACAGTACATGAAAATCGAAAGGATCGTTGCCAAATTCAATATGGCCTTTCAGTATGTTTATAACGGTGTTATCAATTGCGCCGTCTTTATTAAATGCGTTCAGCTGGATGTTTACATTTTTAACCGGCTTGGGCAGATCGGGGTACTGGAAGAAGCCATTCTGTATATCCAGTGTAACATTGAAGGCAGGCAGCTGGTTGCCGCTGTAGGTACCTTTTACCGTACCGTTAAAAAGGGCTTTCCCGCTTGTTTTAATCTTTTCGAAGTCTGTCTGGTAAACGGCCGGGATCAATGACAGAATGCTTTTAAAGTCGGTTGAAGGCGCTTTAAAGCTTAGATCCATATTGTAAGTGCTGTCGTTCACCAGCTGAAAAAAGCCTGCTGTCGCCAGTTTCAGATCGTTCAGCGCTATTTCGTCTGTATTCCAGGTGTATTTGCTGTTTTTGGCATCTACCTCAATATCCAGGTCAATGCCGGTTTTGGTATGCCTGAGGTAGGGAATACCACCATAAACAAAGGTAACCCCGTCGGCCTTCGTGTTGGTTTTAAGCGTAAACAGGTCGCTGGTGAAATCGCCGCTGCCCTCGTGGGTAAGGTTAACCAGCTCTGTATGCATGCCGGTACTGGCATCATCGTATTTGATGTATGCATTATTGATGGCATAATGCTGCAGGTTCATCTGGAAGGCCGATGAACTGGTATCTGTTGGCGTGGTGGTGGCGGTGTCGGGTTTGGCTATGTCCCAGTTGGCTTTGCCTTCTTTGGTAACAATGGCATGAATCCGCGGTTCGTCTATATTAACCGAATAAATTTTCATATTCTTGCCGCCGATTACGCTGAACAGGTTAACAGCTACATCAATTTCTTTGGCGCTGATGAGCGTGTCCTTGGCAAAAACATCGGTGCCAACTACCTGCAGGTCTTCAAGCGCTACGGATACCCGGGGAAAGTGGCGGAAGAAGGAGAGGTTAAGGTCGCTGAAATTAACATTGGCGTTTATATTCCTGTTGATCTGCTCTTTGGCGATGGCAATGATCTTGCCTTTGAAAATGAAAGGGGCCACGAACAGGATAACGATCAGGACGGCCAGTGAAATGCCGGTGATCTTGGCGATTTTTTTAAGCATAGGTAATTGGTTTACTTGCAATTATCTGTTATGTGAAGATAGTTTAAGTAATTCAATTCTCTAATTAGAGTTTAATTATTATTTAATTAGAGGTCAATTTAATAGATCATGATACGTTCACTGTTTAAATATATCAATTAATTAGAACATGACTCCCGAAAGACGTGCCCGCCTGCTGGCAGTACTGAATAAGCGGCAAAGTGATTTAACAGTAGTGCTTGAGAATGTATTTGACCCGCATAATATTTCAGCTGTAATGCGTACCTGTGATGCAGTAGGCGTGCAGGAAGTATATGTGCTGAACACCAGGATCCCACGCCATAAAAAATGGGGGGCGAAAAGCAGCAGCAGTGCCGCCAAATGGCTTTCCGTTCATCAGTTCACCAATGCCGAAGAATGCTTTGCTGCCTTGCGGCAGAAATATGACAGGATTTTAACTACCCACCTTAGCAGTGATGCCGTTAATTTATACGATATTGATTTTACCGGGCGTATTGCGCTGGTGTTTGGTAATGAGCATTCGGGTGTTAGTGATGAGATCAGGGCCCTGGCTGATGGTAATTTCATTATTCCGCAGGTAGGCATTATAAAATCGCTGAACATCTCTGTGGCGTGTGCGGTTACGCTGTATGAAGCGCAACGGCAAAAGAAACTGGCAGGACATTACGATAGCTGCCGTTTACCACAACCTCAGTTGAATGAGCTGCTCGATAAATGGGGATTTGAAGAACCATAGTTCAAAGTTCACAGTTCACAGTTCAAAGTTCAAAGTTCACAGTTCAAAATTCATAGTTCATAGTTCTTTAGTTCTTTAGTTATTCAGTTGTTCAGTTATTAAGTTGTTAGGCTAATTGGTTCGAGTTAGCTTAATACTTAAACTTAAAACTTAAAACTTATTGGATGAAAGGTTTAATGATATCAATTTGTTTGTTACTGATTACGGTAACAGTGTTTTCCCAAACCATTAAAAAGGTAAAGATCACTGAAGTGGAAGAGTACATAAAGAACAGCGACCATCCGCTGGTGGTTAATTGCTGGGCTACCTGGTGCGCTCCCTGTGTGGAGGAAATTCCTTATTTTATGGAGACCGTAAAAAAGTACAGCGATCAGAAAGTAGAGCTGTTGCTGATCAGTATCGACTTTGCTACATCATATCCATCCAAGATACAGGAGTTGATAAATAAGAAGCAATTCGATGCTACTTTCTTCTGGCTTAACGAAACCAATGCCGATTATTTTTGTCCGAAGATAGATCCCAAATGGGATGGTACATTGCCTTCAACTGTATTCATAAATAACAAAACCGTTTACCGGCAATTTTATGGGCGGCCTATGACCGACAGGCAGATTGAATTGGAGGTAAGTAAACTTACGGGAGTGAAAAAATAATGTGATAATGTGATGATGTGATAATCCCGACTAAAATCCGGGACAGGTTGTGATGATGCAATGTGCCTCGATGTGCAGAAACGTAAGGGAAGAGGGCATACGCAGGATAAAAAAATGCACATTGAGCGTTTTGCGTTCGGCGTTAAGCGTTTTGCGTTAAGCGTTCGGCGTTTGTTACTCAATGTGCATGTTTAGTACGAAAAATAAACCCTACTGTTTCAGACTTTTCTGAATAGCTTTTGCTGAATCAAGGTGTTTCCTGAGTGTAGGCAGCTTTTGCGATGCAAAAGTTTTTATGTCAGGGTCAGTACCATTTTCAGCTGCTTTTTCAAATGCATTGATATCATCCTGGTGGTCATCAACCATCATCTTCATATAAGCCCGGTCAAAATCTGCACCTTTCTTTTTGCTCAGGTCTTCGTAATGGTCTTTATGTTCTCCCTCCAGTTCTTTACGTAAATTTAAATTTTTCCGTTGTGCGATCGACTGTAGCTCATTGTTAGCTTCTGAATGTTCACGCACCATCATTTCAGCAAAGTTCTTTACGCGTGCATTGGTTGCTCTTTCCTGGGCGAGTTTACCTAACTGAACTTCAGCCATCCCGCCCATGGCAGCTTCATTCATGAATTTCTGCGTGCGATCATCTAGCGCTCCGCGGTTTGCTTCTCCAGTAGTACCCACTCCAGTTTCTCCTGTGGTGCCAACTCCTGCCCGCGCAGAATCACCAGCCATATCGCGGTCCATATCCCGGTCTACACCGGTGTTAGTTGGCGCTGATCTTATAGCGCCTGTTGAATCTGCGTTTGTACCATCGTTATTTGTCGGACTTTGGCAGGCAAACATCGTGGTCATCGCGCACACTGCGAAAGAATAAAAAATTGTTGTTTTCATTTGAACTATTTTTTGGTGTTTTTAAAAGTTTAGCGGCAGCGGATTGTAGAGGTTGATGTATGAGCAGCATATTTTATGCCTTGCCACATTGTAGCATTGTAAACGTCATAATATGAAGGGGTGAAGTGAACACATTGCCAGCACTGGGGAGTAAATTCAACAGGTAAATTGTGGTGCTTAAGCGAGTACAACATTGATAATGGAAGACTGAAGTCGGAGGCCTGAAGCCGGAGGTCGGAAGTCTGAAGTCTGAAGTCGGAGGTCTGAAGTGGAGGTCTTAGGTTGGAGCGTTTTGCATTTTGCATTTGCGTTTTGCGTTAAGCGTTCAGCGTTTTGCGTTCTGCATAAAAAATCCCGCCAGTGGCGGGATTGTACAGATTTTAAAAACGGGACTTATTGGTGTTATGAAATTCTCTTAATACTACAACCAACCGATCTGGATTGTTTAACAGATACTTCTTTTCCGCTCACTACTTCATTCATTGCTTCTTTTAAATGTACCCGGGTAACTCCGGCTGCATCGGATGGACTGTCATCAATAGCGCCATGATATACCAGCTTTCCATTTTTATCGAACAGAAAACACTCAGGTGTACGGGTGGCTCCAAATGCATCGGCCAGCTCATTGTTTTTATCTTCTGCATAATACCAGTTGTACCCTTGTCCTTTCGCATACTCCTGCATGGCAGCCAGTGACTCGGAGCTCTTGCGGTTAGCTTCATTAGAATTCAATAGAACCACACCAATGTTTTGCTTTGAGGCAAACTGACAGATTTCCCTGGTACGGGTCTGATTGTTGATCACAACAGGGCAGGTATTACAACTAAACATTACCAGCAAACCGTTTTCTTTCTTAGCCTCATTCAACGTTACTTCTTTGCCGGAAATATCTTTTAACTTATTGTCTGCTTTGGGAACGACTGACCCCAATGGTAATGGGTCTTTCATAGTAAACGATAAAAACACCATTGCGGGTAACAGCAATAAGCTGGTCATTGTTTTTTTCATCTGACATCTTTTTAAAGGTTATTAACAGGGCCGGAGGGAATTTACCTAAATTAAGATCTTCATACTGGATATGCTCATGAAAATTTTAAATGGAGCTTTCAACGTAACAGATCACTTCAAATGCAGCTATGCAAAGTTTACTAAAAAATGGTGGTTTTACCTAGTTAATTCTGCCAGGCGGTTCTAAAAATTTTATTAAAAAATGGGGAATATTTTTAATGTGTGCTTTGGTTTTCGGTAGTTGGGTTTTGGATGTATTCTTTGGGTCTTGTTTTTTGGTATTTGGGATTTCTTATACCCGGTCATGAAGAATGAGATCGTCACTTGTGTCGTGATGCACCTGCTTCTGCCGCTCAACCGACATGGCCTTAATGGAATGTATACTTACATTCAGCTCATACCCGATGAGCAATACCAGCGAATTGATGTAAATGATGATCATCAACACAATGATGGTACCAATGGACCCATACAGCGCATTGTACTTGCCAAAATTGTTTACAAATATTGAAAAGCCAACGGTAGTGAGGATGCTTAAGAAGGTGGCCAGTATGGCGCCGGGCGATAACAGTTTCCATCGCTTCTGTATAGCCGGCGCGTATTTATAAATGAAGGCGATGGCATAAAAGATCAGGGCAATGATGAAGAGCCATCTGAATACACCGATGAAGGCCAGTACCGCAGCGTTCCTGATACCTAAAAACTTCAGCACAGCGCTCTGTGCAATGAGAAGCAGCAGGCAGCCCAGGATCAGTCCCATCAGGAGAATAGTAAGTTTAATGGCCACCATGCGCGCATTCAGGCCCGTGCGTTTTTCGAATCCGATATAATTCTTATTGAAGGAACGCATTAAGCCCATCATTCCATTGGAAGCAAAAAAGATGAGTAACAGGAAACCGAATGACAGTAATGCTATATGATCTTCTTTAAAAAAGCTGTCGACAAAACTGATGATCCCCTTGTTATATGTGTCGGCAGGAATAATATCCCTGATGATGACATGCAATTGCCGTTTAACCTGTCCGCGCCTTACGAAAGGCAATTGCGGGATCAGGGTGAACAGGAACAGACAGGAGGGCGGAATGGACATGATAAAGTTATAGGATATGGCCGATGCCCTTTCCGTTAATCCCACGCGGCGTACCTGTTCTTTAAAGAACATCATTACATCGTACAGCGGCACACCGTCGAATCCGGGCAATATTGTCTTCTTGCTTTTTTCAGTAAAAAAGCGGATAGGAGGTGAGTTTAATATAATTCGTTCTACGTTCATTCAGGGGATTCAAGATCTTGCTGAGCGGCTGCTCTTTTCTGTTGTTCAATATCCAGTGCTTTCTGAAACTCCTTGGCAACCTTCAGGTGTTGATCATAGGTTTCGGTATACACGTGCCGGCCGGAAAAATCACTTTTGGCTACAAAATAAAGATAATTCGTTTGTGGTGACTGTAAAACTGCATCGAGGGTTTGCAGCGACGGGGTACAGATGGGTCCCGGCGGCAAACCTGTATTCATGTAAGTATTGTAAGGCGATTCAACCGTGAGGTATTTTAAATAAATACGCTTTAGGGTAAAATCTTTCATGGCAAATTTAATGGTAGGATCCGCCTGCAGGCGCATGCCTTTGCGTAAGCGGTTGAGGTATACACTGGCAATCGTGTCTTTTTCTTCGAGGTCGTTGGTCTCTTCTTCTACAATTGATGCCAGCGTATAGGCCATAGCGGGTGTGAGGCCCTGTTTACGCGCCTGCTCGCGCCGGGCATCGGTCCATACCTTTTTGTATTCGTTATAGAACTTGTTGAAGATCGTATGTATGGATGCGTTCCAGAAATAGGTGTAGGTATTCGGATAGATCATGGCCATGACGGTATTGCTATCGAACCCGTATGGCTGCAGGGTATCGGGGTTCGTCATCCAGGCTATCACATCCGCAGAATCTACCTCCATTTTGCGGCCCAGGAAGCCGGCCAGGTTCTCTTTCGTGCGCAGTTTGGTAATAATGAGCTTTACCGGGGCCTGGGTGCCATTGCGCAATAACCGCGAAATGTCCATCAGGCTCATGCCCTGCTTAATTTCGTAACGGCCGGCTTTCAGCTTTTCGGGTACACCCAGCCGGGTCGCCAGCAGGTCGAGGGCGGCGGGACTTTTTACAAGATTGCTGTCACGGAAAGTCTTTAATACTTCGGGCCAGGTCGCATGACCGGTGCGTATATAGAGGTATTTCGATTTTTGGTTGAATGCGGTGTTGGCTGTAAAGAATAACCATCCGGCAAAGGCGGCTGCCAGCACTGCTATAATCAGAACGCTTGTGACCAGTTTTCTGAACATGGGATATAGATTATTTTTTTATCATCTGTTGCTTCATCTCCTGGCTGTAGGTGCAATAACTATGCTAATAGTCAATTGGGAATGGTCAATGGTGAATAGAACCCCCTTTTTCGAGGGTAATAACGTAATCGGCAAGCAGAAATTTTATGAGGCTATTGACGATTAACCATTGCCCATTCACCATTCACCAAAATAAAAAACCCTGCCCGAAAAAAGACAGGGTTGAGCTAATTTTTTACAATCTATTATTTCGCCGGAGCGGGTGTATTTTGTAAAGGTGAACCACTGGCAGGAGCGGGGGCTGTAGCTGCCGGCCTTGCATTTACCGGTTCGCGGCTGCTGCTTTTACCTGCAGGGATAAAAAATGCCGAGAACAGGCATAACAGGGCAATTGCAATTGCCATAACCCAGGTACCTTTTTCCAGTACATCGGTTGTTTGTTTCACACCCATGAACTGGCTGTTGAAACCGGCAATGTTACCGGCCAATCCGCCGCCTTTGGGGTTTTGGATCAGGATAAACAACCCGATGGCCACACTAGCTATAATAATAAGTACCAGGAACAAATACGTCATGTCACTGTGCTTTTAATTGTTCAATTCTGCCCGCAAAATAAGGGCTTTTGGCGGGATTAAGCAAACTTAATTTCTCGTATACCCGGATGGCTTTGGCGGCGTTTCCCTGCTTGGCCCAAACTTCGGCCATTGCTTCGGTCAATACCTCTTTTTCTTCTACCGAATGTTCGGCAATGCGCTGAATGCTTTGGTTCGTCACTTCGTCGAGCGAAGTGTTTGTTTCTATGGGACCACCGATCCGCTTCATGCTGCGCAGCCAGTCGGTAAAACTTTTCATTTTTTTACCCAGCCGGTCTTTGAGATCATCCTGCATCAATTTAACGCCCTGCGACGCAAAATAGTCTATGGTATGATAAGATTCAAAGATCGGTTCACCAGGGTCAACGGCGGTCTGGCCTTCCAGTTTGCCGGGGGTTAAGCTATAAGGCTGGGGTTGAACCGGTGCTGCTGAGGCGGCAACGGCCGGCTGTTCTGCTGCTGCAGTAATGGCGGCCGATTCTTCTTTACTATTTTCAGTAACGGCTGTAACCGGTTGTTCTTCAAGATCGATCCCGGTTGCCGCTGCTTCCCCGATGGCGATCTCGGCCGGTGGCATTTCAGCGTTCACTGCAGTCTCTTCTGCCGGTGTTGCAACCGTTGTTGAATCGGTAACGGCAGCTATTTCTTCCGGTGCTATTTCCACTGCAGGAACAACTTCATCCTGCTCCCTTGCTTTTTCAATGTCAAGCGGTGTTGCTTCCACTGCCGGAACGATCTCATCTTCGGTTCGGGCCTGTTCCACTTCCAGTGGGGTTGCTTCCACGGCTGGCACAATTTCATCCTGTTCCCTTGCTTTTTCTACCTCTAATGGCGTTGCTTCTATGGCGGGAACTATGTCATCGATCTCTGTATTCTCTTTGGTAGTGGCAGATGCGCTCAAAGCTTCTTCGGAGATGCTTACTGCATGCCCGGCCGGTCCCGCCGTATTTTCTTCTGCCAGCTGGCTGCTTTCTGCGATGGCTACCGCGGAAGCTGTTTCCAGCGTGGCCTCCTCGGTTTGCTCAAGCGATCCAATTTCAGCTGCCTGCTCTTCTTCGGGGGCCACCTGTTCAACCAGGGAGCCGTCTTCATTCACCTGCAGACTGATGCCTTCTGCTTCCGGCATTTCAGCAGCAGCTGCTGCTGGTTGTTCGGCAGCCGGTTGTTCTGTAACAGGTGTTTCTTCTGGTACGCCGGTCGCCGATGCCTGAATGGCCGATCCTTCCTGATTCTCTTCCTCTGCTGGCGGAGCAGTATAGTTTGCCTGCCCGGTTTTCGGCATTTGAACCACGATCCTGAATCCCGGCTGCTGCATAGGCTCTTCAGTCCTGGGCATGGCAGGGGCTTCTTCTTTCTGATCTAACTGCCAGCGCAGCCATAAGCTGTTATGAAAGTATAGGGAAGCCTGTTGGCACTGCTCATAATTATCATAAGAACCACTGTCTTTCAGCTTCTTGGCGTACAGGAATTGTCCCACCGCTGCATAAGGATAATCATCCGTGAACTGCTTCAGTTCCTGCACGGTTACCTGTTCGAATGAGTCCTTATCAAAAAGGTGCTTTACCAGCGTTTGGATATGATATTGCATTATACCAGCTTACCAGTTTGAAAAAATACGGTTGAAAATTTCATCCACCACGTTCTTGATGATGGTTTCATTTAACTGGGCCTCTGCCTGCGTAATAGTCAGGTTGGCCGAATAATCGAAGTTACGGGAAACATCGGCTTCAAAGTTCTTTGAAGGGTCTAAGTTGTTTTTAAAAACAACATGCACTGTTACGGTAAGCCGCTGGCCGGCAGCCTGCTGGTCCGAAATCGCTGATGTAGTAACATTGTACCCGGTGATGGTACCGCCAATGTCGTAATGGGCATCATCCGTTTGCACCCCTGTTAACCGGGTTTGACCGGTGATCTTCTGGCGTAATTTATCGGTGATCTGTGGACTTAATATCGGATTCACATACCGGGCCCTGTTCTCAATCAATTGTACCCGGTAGGTTTTTACATCCTGGGGGATAGAACCGATGTCTTTGAATGAGTAACAACCGGCAAACAACAGGACAATTGGCAATAGACAATAGACCATAGACAATCTTATTCGTTGTCCATTGCCAGTTGTCAATTGTCCATTGATTTTATCATTCTTTAATGTCATATTCCTTTAATTTACGGTACAGTGTCCTTTCACTGATACCCAGATCGAGGGCGGCGTCCTTACGTTTGCCTTTATGTTTTTTAAGTGCTTTTTCGATCAGTTCTTTTTCCTTGTCCATGATGTTGAGCGACTCATCTACCTCTTCATGATGATGAATATCTTCATTGTCATGGTGGATCATTACCGGCTGCTGTTGAACAGGCCCTACGGGCTGTACGTATGCGGCGGGCAACAGTTCTTTTGTTTTCAGCTCATTTATTAATGACTGGTTCTGCACGGCAGTACCCGGATTCTGCAAGATATCGACAAACATCTTTTTCAGTTCGGTCACGTCCTTTTTCATATCAAAAAAGAGCTTGTACAGGATCTCGCGTTCGTTGGCGAATTCATGGCCATTGGAAACGGGGCTACCACTGGCGTGGGCCAGCACCGGTAAACGATTAAAATCGCGGTTAGGCAGGAACCGTTTCACCTCATTGGCCGAAACCAGTTTGTCTGATGCCAGTACCGAGATCTGCTCTGCAATATTCTTCAATTCGCGCACATTACCGGGCCAGGGGTAGTTAATTAACACATCTTTTGCCTCATCATCCAACTGCACCGGGGTGGTTTTATATCGCTCTGCAAAATCAACACAGAATCGTCTGAACAGGAGCGGTATGTCCTCGGGCCGGTCGCGCAAGGCAGGTACCCTGATAGGTACGGTGCTTAAGCGGTAATACAGGTCTTCCCTGAATTTGCCGTTTTGCGTGTAAGTAAGCAGGTCTTTGTTAGTGGCTGCTACTACCCGTACATCTGTTTTCTGCACTTTGGAAGAACCTACTCTGATAAACTCGCCGGTTTCAAGCACACGCAGCAGCCGGGCCTGGGTGCCGAGCGGCATTTCACCGATCTCATCCAGGAAGATGGTACCTCCGTTCACGGTTTCAAAATAGCCTTTGCGCGCATCTACAGCTCCCGTAAATGAACCCTTTTCATGGCCGAACAGTTCCGAATCGATAGTGCCTTCGGGTATCGCGCCGCAGTTAACAGCAATGAAAGGATTGTGTTTACGAGCCGATAAAGCATGAATGATCACTGAAAATGCTTCTTTACCTACGCCACTTTCACCGGTGATCAGCACGGTAAGATCGGTATTGCTTACCTGTGCAGCTACCTGCAGGGCAAAGTTCAATGCCGGCGAATTACCAATAATGCCGAACCTGTTTTTGATGCTTTGAATATCCACTTGACTACTAATTTTTCAGATACCCTCTGCGTTTATCATGTAATGATTCTGCATGAAGGTGATCCGGATTATTTTAATCAGGGCCATGCCCTGTATATGTCATTTTAATACATGCCCTCTGTAGTATAGGGCCGGTTTATGCTGTTGGCGTTTGGAGCTGGCAGTTTGCCTGCCGGCAGGCTGGTTTGCAATTATTGTCAAGGATGGCAACAAGTGTACGGATTGGCGGATTGTTGCAAACCGGTAATTGCAAATGGCCAACTGCCAATGGTTAATTGGATTATGCTTCAATTTTTCCAATTAACGTAGCGCCTGTACAGTCATATACCTTAACCATTACATAGTTGCCTTTGTTCAACTTATAATGTTCTTTGGGAAAAACAACTACTTTGTTCTGGCTGTTACGTCCCATCCAATCCTGGTCGCTGCGTTTACTGTTTCCTTCTATTAAAACTTTAAAGGTTTTTCCGAGATCCTGCTGGTTGCTTTCGCGGCTGAGCGCATTCTGCAGTTTCACGATCTCGTCGAGCCGCTTTTTCTTCACTTCTTCAGGCACATCGTCTTTATAGCGGCGGGCGGCCAGTGTTCCGGGACGCTCGCTGTAAAAGAACATATAGCTCATATCGTACCGGCTGTGCTTCATTATGCTCAGCGTATCCTGGTGGTCTTCTTCCGTTTCAGTGCAAAAACCGGCAATGATATCGGAGCTGATGCCGCAATCGGGTATGATCTCCCTGATGCGATCTACTTTGGCCATATACCATTCGCGGGTATAGGTTCTATTCATAAGCTGCAATACGCGGGTAGAACCGCTTTGCACCGGCAGATGGATGTATTTGCAAATATTTTCATACTTCGCCATGGTGAACAGTACATCATCGGTGATGTCTTTCGGATGCGAAGTTGAGAATCGAACGCGTAAGGTGGGGTCAATCAGGGCTACTTTTTCGAGCAGGTTGGCGAAGGTCACCGCCTCCCCCTGGCTGGCCTCCCCCCGGCCTCCTCCCGTGGAGGGGGAGGAAAGCTCCATAGACTGTTCCGGTACCCAGTAATAGCTATCTACATTCTGGCCCAGCAGGGTCACTTCTTTATAGCCAGCTTCAAACAGATCAGTACATTCTTTTATAATAGAATGCGGGTCGCGGCTTCGTTCGCGGCCCCGGGTGAAGGGTACTACGCAGAACGAGCACATATTATTGCACCCGCGCATGATGCTTACAAAACCCGATACGCCGTTGCTGTCGAGTCGAACAGGGGAGATGTCGGCATAGGTTTCTTCCCGGCTCAGGAGCACGTTAACCGCTTTCTGGCCGGTTTCTGCTTCAATGATAAGGCCGGGCAGGCTGCGATAGGCATCGGGGCCTACCACGATATCGACCAGCTTTTCTTCTTCCAGGAATTTCGCTTTCAGCCGCTCAGCCATACAGCCCAGTACGCCAATGAGGGCGCCGGGATTGTTCTTCTTGACGATACGCAGGTCGCTCAGGCGTTTGCGCACGGTTTGTTCGGCTTTTTCGCGAATGGAACAGGTATTGATCAGGATCAAATCGGCTTCCTCAAAGTTGCGGGTTGCGCCGAATCCGTTTTCATTTAAAATAGAAGCTACGATCTCGCTGTCGGAGAAATTCATCTGACAACCATAGCTTTCGATATAAAATTTTTTGTTATACGCCACGGGGTCATTAACAAAGGGGGCATAGGCTTCTCCCTGCCTGCTTTCTTCGTGCATCGTATGGTTCATCCGCTCTAACATCAACAATTCAGTTTTTGGGATGGCAAAGATAGCCAAAAAAGGGTAAAAATGACAGGTTGACAGAGCAGCATAATTAGCTGATTAGCTAATGTGATAATGTGATAATCTGATAATTTGATAATGTGATAATGGGCGGAAGGCGGAAGGCGCAAGATAGCATATTGGTCTCAATTGTCGCGAGCCACTCACCATTCACCATTCACCATTCACCATTGACCATTGACCATTGACCATTGCCTTTAACGAAAACGTCCCGACGAATCGGGACGTTTGAACGGATTGGTGAAAGCGTTTATTGGGATATAACAAATGGATTGGCCGTTTTGCTGGCGCCTTGTTTTACTACCAGTACCGCCATTTTGTTTTTCAAGATCCTGGCGTCGTAAGGGATCGTTCTGGTGTGTTTTCCTACAGTGCCGGCTACTTCCAGTGTTTTCAGTACAGCACCGTCGATAGAAATGATTTCGATGTAGGTTTTTCCTTCATTGGCAAGCTCATAATCAACAATAACTGAGTTTGCGCCGAGGTTTGTTCTTACCAGGGCTGAAATGCCACTCTGCAATTTCCCGTTCTCGACCACATCAGGCGTAAATATTTTGCCCTCCTGGGTTGATTTTCTGGCAACCGAATCACTGCAGAAGTTAAGGCCTAAACGCAGTTTGGGACGTCTTGCAGCTACTGAGTAATCGCTGGATGCAAAAATGATCGATCTATAGTAGCTTTCATTCTGCAGTCTTATCAGGAAGCCATAGCGATTGGCCGGAGGCTGGTTGATAATGTCCTGAACAAGCGCAGTTACGTTCAGATCAACTACATCATAGTTCCACTGGGATGTTGAAGCGGGTAATGCTACCTGGTTAGTGGCAGTTGCTGTAGGCTGGTTATTCCATGTAAGGGTATTTTCAGCCCAGCTACCAGTGACCCGTTGTACATAACAGCCATTCGCACCCTGGTTGCCTTGCGGAGCCGTAGGTGAAGATGGTTTGCCATACAGGGAAAGGTAAGCGTACGTTACCGTTGTTCCTTGTGGAATTGATTGCAGATCGGTGAAATCGATGAACGCCCTGAGATAACCGGGAGCACCGTTAAAAGTCCAGGCGGTTGGCACCAGCTCTTCCAATGTTGCATAATTACCATCTGCAGCACTTGGAATGTTTGAAATAGTTAACACGTGCGCATCTTTACCGCGGCAGGCATCGGGCTGAAAGATCATTTCAGTTTGCGTTGCCTGGCTGAATGCACCACTGCTAACGAGGACGGCTAAAGCGGATTGTAAAAGACGAAAGTTGATTTTTTTCATAAAATAAAGTTGATTGAAGTGAAACTTTTGGTTGGTAATGGATCGATGTGTTTGGTTTCAAAGATGGTCTTCGTCAATAGCTAACAGTTTAATGGTTGTTGGATAAGGCATACAGATCCCTTTGCAGCACGAACAGGATGCCGTTACTGCCGGTGCTGTTTTTCCTGCAGGGAAAATCGTTTATATAAAATGTATAAGTCATTCAGCTCCGGATGGAGCAGTAACCAATTAGTAAATGACCTTTTAACAGTGAGTGGATTGTTTGGTCATGCCTGCATATATGACCTGTATATGTGGAGAGGTGCGTTGTATAACGTTTATCTACAACTGATGAATAAAATTACATGCAAATAGCGAGATTATGCGAAAAAATTGGTAACCGTGCAGATTTGGCAATAAGTGTGTAGATTTTGGCAATAAGCGTGCAAATTCCGCCAATAAGTGTGACTGAAATGCTATTTTCCGAACAGAACATAGCCATAGGTCTTATTCCCGATTTCTCGCGCTTTTTTGGGGAATAATTTGATGAAAAGACTGAGGGGAAATTTAAAGGGTGGAATCTTGCGGCCAATGCGATCACCTTCATCGAGCAGATAAATATTTTCATGTACTTTCCAGCCATGGCTGGTAAAAAAGCCTATCGGGTCTTCCACATCAAATTGCAGCGGCGCGTTAGACAGGATTTTTTTCAGATCGGTTGCCCGCCGGTGACGGCGCAAACCTCCATGGTAATCCAGGATCCAGTAATGGAAGGTTGGTACGGCAAACAGGTCTTTTGATAAGCGCGCGCCCTGTTCATTGGTAAGATAACCTACCACGCCTTCCGTTATGACGAGGGCTCTTCTGGTTTCAGCACCGATTTGGGCAAAGAGGGTTTTGCGTTCCTGGTCGTTCGACAGGTCAACTGCTAAACGTTGCAGGTGACAGGCCGGGATATCATTTTCAAGCAGTTTGCTTTTATATTCGATCATGTTGGGAAAGTCCACTTCGAGCCAACGCAGGTTAACAGGCAAAGGCATTCGGTAAGGTCTTGTATCGAGGCCGGCGCCCAGGTTAATAACGGCGTCAATACCACGTTCAATGGCTATGTTGATCAGCTTGTCGATACCAGTTGTGCGGGTTACCATGGCAAAGGCCATATGGTCTTTAATGGGTGTGGCTTCCACCATTTGAAACCCGCGTTCGCCGGCGAGTTTTCGGGCGAGTGGATCTTTAAAGACGGCGTCGGGGCGTTCAGATTCCAGGGCCCTGAAGGCAGCGATCCATAGCGCTGTGTCGGAAACGTTATTAATGAGCTTGTCTTGCATAACCCACCCTCCTGGCTTGGTAATACGGTTGCACTTTGCAGTAATCAAAGCTTACCTAAATTTAATTAATTTCCGGGAGGTAAACCGGCGATGGGGGAGACTTTTTAGTGCAGCGATTTGAGCGGATTGCCTGCTTACGCGGTGCTCACAGTGTTATTTGAGCGGATCATTCTGATGTTCCGCCTGATTGCTGATTTTTTAGTGCGTCAAGATCAGCCTTCAATAAATTCAGGTTGATATCAATTCGATTCGCCATAACAACAAGCCTTTCGAGGGTTTCTTTAAGTAAATCGAGTGCAACTTTTTCGTGTTCGGCTTTTTCTGCTCTTAGTTCTGCGTCCTTTAGATATTTCTCCCTGTCAGCGATCAATGTATTCAGCAATAATCGCTGATCTTTGTTCTCTGGGTCAAGCAACAAAATCCCGTCAGGCGTATTCAGTTTAATTTTTGGCGTCTCTGTTCTATATGAAGAACTGGTTTCCCGTGGACCAGTCCTTTGAGCTGCCGGTATCAGCATTTCTCCTTTTCCGGTTAAAATCCACTCTGCGCTTATCGAATATTCGCGCTGCAGGCGCTTTAGAAAAAGCTTGGTGATTTTTTTCGAACGGCTTAAAATATCAGATACATAATTGGTAGCCTCATACCATAATTTGGTTGCAATAGCTTCATTAGTAAGCTTTTCCTTGTCTGGGTTCGCAAGATTTTCTTCGTTTTTTATAGATTCTATCGCTATTTTTAATCGATCTACCGCGTCCATTTAATTAAGTATCGATTTATAAATTTTGTCGGGAAAATCGATGTGCATGCACTTTGTATCGATTTTTCGACTTATATTTAATCCCGAAATGATCCGAGTATAAATACATAAGCAATATAGCAAATAACGACAGCAGATTTGATGGCCATACGACCTTCTTGTGAAGGCATGCCGTCAAAATGCTTTTATGATCTGGTCGGTTATGAGCAGGTCATACAGTCAACAGCTTCGGAACCTGGAACCGGTTAAGTTTGTTGACAAGTGCTGCTTTATGTAAATCCAAGTCGGGAAGGAAGGAAGATAAATAAAATGTCAGAAATAGCCCGGTTTTTAGCGGGTTACTTTGATATTTCATTTTTAGTGGCACAACTGGCTAGGATATCGCAAATGGGTGAACGAGATTGTGTGCATTCTACATATACTCAAATAGGTTACCTGGGTTCTGGCGTTTTAATAAGAGTGGTGCAAGGTATGCAGGATGAGATCGAAAAAGAAGCGTTAGGAATTGGAGATCATCATAGAGCGGGGTATTTTGAAAGCCTGTGTGACGGCTTCATTCGGGTGGGCCTATGACGTGAGATGAACTTTAAATTTTCCGAACTAAGTGTTTACTTGTAAATACCTATAGGGGTTGTGTTGTATTCTTAAAACTTTTCCTTTTTTTTTGTTGTCACACTTTTATAGACCGGGTGTTTATAACCTATATTTGGCAAAATAGTGCAGCAAAAATGTTGCTTTTTTTTGCTCTTCCCCAACCAGACGATCTATTCCCCTCTAATTTGTTCGGCTTTGATATACATGCGATTAGGAGCAGTTTTGTTTCAGTGGGCGGTACTTATTATTATGCTTACATAATAAAAGTTTGTCAATAAACGGCAAAAAAAAGCCAGCTGGGGATTACAATCAGCTGGCTGGATGGGCGCTCCATCATGTTAGCGGGAGATAAAACTATTGAGTACACCGCCAAGTAAACCAATAGCATAGATCACCTTGATAACAATTTCGATGGCACCGCACATCTTATCATAAAAACTGGGTTTACAAAAACCCGGATAAGGCTCCTTTCGGGGGGCCTTTTTGTTGTCAGGAACCGGGGACGGCTCATTTTCGGGTCCGCCTACCTGAAAGGTAAAATGCGATCTTTCATGTTGGTATTCGCGTTGCGCGCGAATAACAATAATAGTTACATACGTAACTGTCATAATCATTCATTTTTGTTGGTTAAAAATAATTCCACCTAACCTCTGGTTACAGGTTACCTGGCATTACTTAATAACCATTCAGGCTCGAACTGAATGAAAAGGATCCCCGGATTGCAGAACCGGAAAAAGTGTTGAATAATAGTTGGATGGTGCTGACGATAAGGTATGATAGTGGAGAAGAAAATGTCCAAATAGATATTTAAGGTCTGCGTGATAATAATGGTGTAAAATTATGACACATAATTCAAATGGTTGGTTGGTACGTCAATTCAGGACAGGATAAGATACTCATGCGCCAATTATGATTTAAAGATCCTAATTGGTAGATAAAGTTATTATCAATTGCTTTGATAGCAGTTTTTCAGTGGCATGGCAGCAGATCGTTTCTTCTATAGGTCTATGTTCCATTGCTAAATATAACCTAAACAATAGTTCATTTCCGTTATTTCAAAGAGCAAGTATTTCTCCCTTCAGAATCCATCAAATCACGTAGTTAAATGTAATATCCCTTTCAGTATCTTGAAACAGCGTCGGTGAGCATTCAAAATCATTGGCTTGACTCAATGCAAGCCTTATTGGTTACGCAGATGCGTGTACAGTGTTTAAAATCAGGAGAAGATATCGCAATTAGAAAAAAGAACTATCAAAGTTAAAAGGAAGTTCTGATCTTCAGACCGTTTGTGCGTTAAAAAATTTTTTATAATCTCCTAGTACTCAGGTTATATAAATATAGTTTTAGAATTAATTAAAATAGTTTCATTTTGAACTGTTATATGGCTCATTTCAGACTTGCTTATGCTCATTCCCGTTCCATTTATGTTATTTGTGTTCAATTATGTTATGAAAACGCTTTGTGAATCAGAACGGTCAATGCAACTGAACTTAACCATACCTGATAGCGGTCATTGTACAGACCGCGCCAATAACCGTACTTTGTAAGATCATTGCTCTGCACTTTATTGATGCTTCCCATTCATTCCAATAGCCACATTATTCCAATGTTTTAATTTTTTCCGCTGAAAACTATCCTGCCCGCTGATACCAAATGCAACCGGTAGTCATTGTTTACCATTATTTGTAAATCTCAAATCTTTCAGTTATGAGGAACATGCTACTATTCAAAAAATCATTTCTATTTGTCTTTCTTCTTTGTACGTCTGCCATTTCTTTTGGTCAGGTCGTTGAAAAATGGGTAAAAAGGCAAAACGGCGATGCCAATTCTTTTAACCAGGCCAATGGGCTGGTGGTGGACCGTAATGGCAATGTGATTGTAACGGGTGTTAGCGCCGGTGTAGGTACCAATAACGACTATACCACCATTAAGTATGATGACGATGGAGATAAAAAATGGCTAAAAAGATATAACGGACCGGGAAACAGTGTAGACAGAGCAGTTGCCATAGCCACAGACCGCAATTGCAATCTGTATGTAACAGGTTGGAGCACCGGCAGCGGAACAGGTTTGGATTTTGCAACCATTAAGTATGATGATGACGGAGACACAAAGTGGGTCAAAAGATATAACGGACCAGGTAATGGAATAGACCAGGCGTTTGCCATAACTGTGGATAAAGATGGAAACGTGTATGTAACCGGTACAAGCACCGGCAGCGGAACGGCTGGCGATATTACCACTATCAAATACGATGACGATGGCGATACCAAATGGGTAAAAAGGTATAACGGTCCTGGTAATGGCGCCGATCAGGCAACAGCCATTGCTGTAGATAAAAACGGTAATGTATATGTAACGGGGTTTAGCACCGGTCTTGGAACGGGCGGCGATTATACCACTATCAAATACGACGATGATGGTGATTTGCAATGGGTACAAAGGTTTAATGGTGCTTTTAATGACCTGGATATCGCAAAAGCACTGGCTCTGGACGACAATGGCAATGTATATGTAACGGGTTTTTCCACGACAGACGTGGGTGAAGATGGAAATCCAACCGCCATTGTGACGATCAAATACAATACTGCCGGGAACCAGCAATGGTTGGTAACTTACCAGGGCCAGGCCCATAACGAAGGAAATGCCATAGCGGTGGATCGCTCCGGCAATGTGTACCTGACAGGGGTAAGCGGTCCGAGAGACCTGGATCCTGTCAATGATTATGTGACTATCAAATACAATGCGGCCGGTGCACAGCAGTGGGCATCGCTCTTTGAAGGCGTTGGAGAACTGGGTGCCCAGGGTGGAGAAGGCGCCACTGACCTTGTGCTCGATTCAGCGGCTAACGTATATATTACCGGAGGCATCGCCGTACAGGATACGTTTCATTTTGCTACCGTTAAATACAATACCAATGGGGTGCAGCAATGGTTTGCGATTTTTGAAGGCCCCGCGGCGAACGCTATTGGTTTAGACAAAGAGGGTAACGTATATATTACTGGCAGGAGCGATCTGGACTTTAGTACTATTAAATACGATCCGGCCGGTATGCAGGAGTGGGTACAAAGGTATAACAACCGGGCCGGAGGTCCTGACCGTGCGAATGCCCTGGCCGTTGATAAACATGGCAATGTTCACGTAACCGGTGCTATCAGCCGGCTTAAAACCGGTTTAGACTATACCACCTATAAATACGACAACAATGCAAACAGAATATGGAAAAAAACATACAATGGCACCGGAAATGGTTCCGACGAGGCTACAGCCATGGCGCTGGATGCGAATGGAAATGTGTATGTAACGGGACAGAGCGAGGGCATGGGAACAGGTAACGACTTTGCCACTGTTAAATATGACGAAGCGGGAAACACCCAATGGGTAAAAAGGTATAATGGTCCCGGTAATGGTTTCGATCAGGCAAGGGCTATTGCGGTGGACAAAAGCGGAAATGTGTATGTAACGGGACCGAGTGGCGGTATTGGAACCGGCAGCGATTATGCTACTATTAAATACGATAAAGATGGAAATACAAGATGGATAAGACGATTTAATGGTCCATTTAATTTTATCGACGAATCAAATGCCATTGCCGTGGACGAGAACGGGAATGTGTATGTAACAGGATCAAGTTATGCAAGTGGTATTTCGGGAGACTATGCTACTGTTAAGTATGATGCCAATGGAAATGAACAGTGGGTGGCCAGGTATAACGGCCCGGAAAATTTTTCCGATGTGGCCACTGCCCTGGTAACGGACGCATTTGGCAATGTGTATGTAACCGGGCGTAGCTATGGCATTGGCACCGGCAGCGATTATGCTACAATTAAGTATAATACAGCAGGCGTTCAGCAGTGGGTGGCAAGGTTTCATACCCCTTCTATTTTCTTCGACGATGAAGCCAGGGACATAGCCATAGACGCTTCAGGTAATGTGTATGTGACCGGACGAAGTGGGGGTGACTACGGCACTGTTAAGTACAACAATGCCGGCGTACAGCAATGGGCAAGTTTGTATAATGGCCCCGCTAATTCTTTCGATATTGCAGCAGCGCTGGAACTGGATACTGCAGGTAACGTTTATGTTACGGGCAGCAGCATGAGCGGCAATACCGATAATTCTCAAGACTATGCGACCATTAAGTACAATGCAGCCGGCGTACAGCAATGGGTGGCCAGGTATGACGGACCGGGCAATGGCGCCGATAACGCAACTGCCATCGACCTTGATAATGATGGCAATGTGTATGTAACAGGTAGGAGCTTCGGCAATGGAACCAACTTCGATTATGCCACCATCAAGTATGAGCAAACACCACTCATAACCACCCGGTTGGCCACCAATCCTGAGCAACCAGGATTCGCTAAACTAAGTGTAAAAGCTTTCCCGAATGCATTTACAGAATACATCAACCTGCAGTGGAGCGGGAGTGATAAACCAGTAACTATTACGATCACCGATCTGCTTGGCAGACTGGTGGAAAAAAGAACCAGCCTTGCCTCCAGTGGTACCCTACAGACCGGCTATCAGTTCAGACCGGGCGTTTACCTGGCAGAAATAGTGCAGGGGCCCGAGAAAGTGGTATTGAAGCTTGTTAAAAAGTAAGTTACCGTAAAGGACAAAAGGGTTACTCGCCAATTGTTTCCAGGGCTATACAGTAATGGCTCATACATATCTTTAATAATGCGCCCCGGCGGTAAACCGTCGGGGTTGTCTTTGCACGCTCTGCCGATGCGCTAAGTCACAAACTGATTCGATATAAAATAATTGATCAATATCGATTGGCAATAGCGGAACTCAGTGATGCTTAGCAGTTAAAAATTACTAACGGCGTTCTATGGTGACCGAGAGCGTGACCTTTAAATCTTCCTTAAAGCAAAAAAGATATTTATAAAAAAAGCTGAAACCCTTATCTCTAAAGATTTCAGCTTTGAGCGGAAGACGCGGTTCGAACGCGCGACCTGAAGCTTGGGAAGCTTCCACTCTACCAACTGAGCTACTTCCGCTTATTTCATCCGCCGAAGTCTTGGCGTAGGCGGATTCTTTAAACTAAGTTAAGAAAAAAGTAAATTCAATGATCAACTACCACAACGGTTTTCCCTGATAGTAATCAAGAATTTTAGTGCGAAGCACATAATCGTACCGGGCGATAATGAGATTCACATTAGCCCGGTCTAAATTGTTTTTGGCTATGAGGAAGTCCACCACGGTAGAAGCACCTGCATAATAACGGGCTTCTGCCGCACGGGATGATTCTGCATATGCCGTCACCTGGTCAACCAGGGCCTGGTATTTGTTCTTCGCTGCCGTCATATTCACAAAATCCCTTTCTATGGCCTGCTTTAATTGGATCTGCCGGGTCTTCGCGGTATACGCTGCACTTTTAAGATCAATTTTCGCAAGCGCTATCTGGTTGCGGAACCGGAAATTATTGAAGATAGGAATGCTAATACCCAGGCCAACATACGTGCGGTAGTTGTTGCTGAGTTGGTCATAATATTCAATTTTCTGCGCTGCTGAATCCCTGGCGGTACTGGAATACGGTGTATAAAAGCCAGCGCCCAGGTCAAGCGAAGGAAACAGGTTTCCGCGTGCAGCCTGCACGGCCTTTTCAGCGCTTTTCGTACGCAGGTCCGCCGCTTTAATGATTGCCAGTTGCTGCTGCGCGATCTGGTAGATGCTATCGGGCGTAGTGGCGTAATTCAGTTCCAGCTGGTCGGCCCGTAAACTTTCTACCTGCAGGTCCTTATTGTACGGCACATTCATTAATTGTGACAACGACAGGCGGGCTGCTTCGAGGTTGTTCTGGTTATTGATCACGCTCAGTTTGTTATCGGCGAGCTGCCCCCGCATATCTGTAAGGTCTGAAGGTTTTATGGCGCCCTCTTCGTTCATCGTTTCCAGCCGTTCTACCTGTTTGCGGGTTACATCGGCCTGCGTTTGCGCCTGCTTCAGCAGGTCGGTACTGGTGAGAATTTGCAGATAGGCCAGTATCACATCCAGCATCAATTGGTCTTTTTGCTGCTGCAGTTCCATTTTACTGGCTTCATAAGCGTATTGACTGCTCTTTAACGTATTCAATAACCGCAATCCGTTGAAGAGCGTTACGCCGCTTGACAAGGAATAACTGCCGGAGGTTTGTTGCTGGTTCACATAGCTGTTCGTGCTGAGGTCAATGCTACGGCCCTGGTTAAGCGTGTGGTCAATTTGACCGTTGAGATTCGGTAACATATTGGCCTTCGACTGACGCCATGAAACAGCGGCGCGCTGCATATCGAGGTCACTTTGCTTCACATCCAGGTTATTGGCAAAAGCCGTTTGCACACATTCCTGCAACGACAATGGGCGACCGGTAATGCTTTGCGCCCGGCCGTCCATGTACATCATCATGGCTATACTCCCTAATATGAATAATTTTCTTATCATTATCGTTTGCGTTCTTTAAGGGTCAATGTTCAATAGCGAATGGTCAATGGTGAATGGTCAATGGTGAATGGTCAATGGTGAATGGTGAGTATTCCTACAGCCAAAGTTAATAACCGGTCTTGCGCCGCCTGAAATTCATTGCCGTTCCCCAATTGTATTTCATTATTGCATCATCACATTATCACATTATCAAATTAGTTTTCAATTCGTCCATCCAGCAAGTTTATAATATGCGATCCATAGCCGGCATTCTTTTCCGAATGGGTTACCTGTATAATGGTTACGCCTTCTTTATTCAGCTGTTTGAACAGATCCATGATCTCTTCGCCTTGTTTTGAGTTCAGGTTACCGGTTGGTTCATCGGCCAGTAACAGTTTGGGTTTGGCGATCAGGGCGCGGGCAATACCTACCAGCTGCTGTTGTCCGCCCGAGAGCTGGTTAGGGAAGAGGTCTTTTTTACCAACGATATTGAAACGGTCGATCATATCGGCAACCATAGCCTTACGTTCGCCAGACTTAATATTCTGGTAAATGAGTGGCGTTTCAATATTTTCATACACGGTCAGTTCATCTATCAGGTGATATGCCTGAAACACGAAGCCTATATGCTGTTTGTAAATTTGCGACCGTTGTTTTTCCTTCAGGTTGTGTACGGGCTGGTCCATAAAATGATATTCGCCTTCCGATGCATCATCGAGCATGCCCAGGATGTGCAGCAGGGTCGATTTACCTGAACCGGAGGGTCCCATGATGGAAACGAATTCTCCTTCTCTGATCGTCAGATTAATATCCTTTAAAATAAATGTGGGTTTACCGCCTACCTGGTACCATTTAGAGATGTGCTTCAGTTCGATCATATTTCTTGGATCTGGGTTCTTAATTTATAGTTGCTTGTTTCGGTTCTGCATCTTACCGGTTTGGCTTTCTGCATTTCATTCACATCAGCTAATTATCACATCATCACATTAACCACATGCCAGTTTATAGTCAGGTGATTTGCAATATACTATAAGGGAATTGGATCTGCATGCGTTTGTTTTCGATACAGGAACCGTCCGGTTTTGATACAGGTGAATGGTCAATGGTCAATGGTGAATGGTCAATGGTGAATAGCTCGCGAAATTTTGAAACTAATAACCAAGCTTGCGCCGTCGTAAACTCATTGCCTATTGCATTTCAACCTCTATTCCATTATCACTTATCACATTATCACATTATCAAATTATCACATTAGCTAATTAGCTTTATTCGGTCCTTAAACTCTTCACCGGGTTCATAAACGCTGCTTTGATCGTTTGAAAACTAACGGTAATGATCGCTATTCCGCCAGCAAGCAGTCCGGCCAATATAAACACCCACCAACTGATATGTGTGCGATAGGCAAAGTCCTGCAGCCAGCTGTACATTACCCACCAGGCCAGCGGGAAGGCAATGAGGGCAGCAATGATCACCAGTTTCAGAAAGTCTTTCGACAGCATGGCGGTAATGTTACTTACGGTAGCGCCCAGCACTTTCCTGATGCCGATCTCTTTGGTGCGTTGCTCTGCGGCATAAGCGGCCAATCCGAACAAGCCCAAACAGGCGATCAATATAGCCAGCACCGAGAAGGAAATGGCTATGGCGCCCATACGCTGTTCTGTACGGTACTGGTTATTGAAGTCTTCATCCATGAAGGTGAGATCGAAGGGAGCGCCCGGAGCTATCGCTTTGTATTTTTTTTCTATCTGACTTACCAGGTGAGGAATATCTTTACTTTTAATACGGAGCGCTACATTTCCCTGGTTATCTCCCAGCATTAACGCCAGGGGTGAAACATGCTGCCGCAGGCTGCTGAAATTAAAGTCCTTTACAATGCCAACGATATGCAGGGTAGAAACGTTTTCCGGGTGGTTAATATCCCTGATGAAATAAAGGTTTTTCCCAATGGGATCATCAAAGCCATACATTTTTGCGGCAGATTCGTTTATGATGATTGCGCTTGAGTCGGTTGGGAACTGTTTTGAAAAATTCCTGCCCGCCACCATTTCCATTCCGAGGGTAGGGATGTACTGATGATCCACATCCCAGGTTTGCATGGATACGGCTCTTTTTCGATCGAGGGTTGGGTCGGCAAATACGGGATTGTCGTTCCGCCAGCTATCTGTAGGCAGATAGCCTGTTATGGTAGCATTTTCAACGCCCGCTAATTTCACTACTTCCTCTCTGAAAACCCTGGCTTTGTTACCCAGCGGACTGCTATTATGGATTATCGCCACCTGATCCCGGTTGAACCCGGGTTTGTGTGATTGAATAAAATGAAGCTGTTTATAAATGACGATGGTGGCAATGATAAGCACAATGGAGATCACAAACTGGAAAACGACCAGGCTGCTGCGTAACCAGCTTCTTTTAAAACCCCCGGCCAGCTTGCCTTTAATGACCTGTATGGGTTTGAAAGACGAGAGGTAAAAAGCCGGGTAACTGCCGGCCAGCATACCGGTGATCAATACCAGCAGTAATAAAATAGGGATCAGCCAGGGGGTTGCCCGGAAATCTAATGTAATATTTTTTGCTGCCAGATCATTGAAGTAGGGGAGCATGGCAAAGGTAAGCAGCAGGGCCAGCACCAGCGCAATGCAACTGATGAGCATACTTTCAGTAAGGAATTGCTTTACCAGGTTTGTCTTTAATGAACCCAATACCTTTCGCACTCCTACTTCGCGCGCCCGGTTCGCAGAACGGGCTGTTGACAGGTTCATGAAATTTACGCAGGCAATAAGCAGGATGAAAAAAGCGATCGCCGAAAAAATATATACATACTGAATGCTGCTGTTGGCGCCCAGTTCGGCAACTTTATCAGAATGCAGGTGAATGCTGGTAAGAGGCATTAAAGAATGCTTTACATGGCTGCCGCTTTTTTTGAGATCGTCGAGGCTGGCCGACAGGAATTGCCGCACCTGTGGCCCTATATACTTTACCACCAGGGCGTCGAATTGCGCTTCGAGCTGTTTGGGATTGGCGCCTTCTTTCAAAACTACATAGGTGTTGAAGTTGTTGCTTAACCAGTTGTTTCGCCGGCTTTCTTCCAGGGTAGCAAGCGATACAAAAATGTCGAAGTTGAAATGCGACTGCGGAGGGATGTCTTTTATAACACCGGTGACCTTATAGGTATGCTGATTGTCGATCAGGATGCTTTTACCCACTGCCTGCGTGGTATTGAAATATTTACGCGCTGTGGTGGCAGTTAGTACGAGGCTGTTCGGCTCCTGTAAGGCTGTTTTGGCATCACCATCAAGCATGGGAAAGGTGAATACATCGAACAGGGTAGAATCTGCATAGATCACCCTGTTCTCCTGCACGTTTTCATTGTCTTTTTTAAGCAGCAGACCACCGGCGCTTCTGAAACGCACGAACTGCTCTATCTGCGGAAAGTCTTTTTTGAGGGTTGGGCCCATAGGATCGGGCGTTACGGCAGAAATAAAGCGATTACCGGCAAATTTTATATCGGTATCTACCCGGTAGATGCGATCTGCTTTTTTATGATACCGGTCATAATCCAGCTCATCGAGCACAAACAGCATAATGAGCAAACAGGTGGCCAGTCCAATGGCCAGTCCGATTATATTGATCGCCGAAAAGCCCTTGCTTTTCCAAAGTTTGCGTAAGGCGATCTTTAAATAACTTTTAAGCATAGCTTTATTCTTACATTTTGAATGATCTTATTCAGTGCGCAAAGCTTTCACAGGATTGGATACCGCGGCTTTAAAGGCCTGGAAGCTGATGGTCAATATGGCGATCAGCAACGCCAGGATGCCTGCGGCAGCAAAGATCCACCAGCTGATGCTGGTACGGTACGCAAAATCATGTAACCATTTATGCATGAAATACCAGGCAACCGGCGCTGCAATAAAGAAAGAGATCACAACCAGCTTTAAGAACTCTTTTGATAACAGGTTAATGATGTTCGACACGGATGCGCCCATTACTTTGCGGATACCGATCTCCCGGGTTCTTTGCATGGTGCTGTAGGAAGCCAGTCCCAGTAAGCCTAAACAGGAAATAAAGATGGCCAGCATAGCAAAGTTCAGAAAGAGACGGCCGAACCGCTCTTCATCGTGATACTGCCGGTTGAAAAATTCATCGAGGAAATAATAGCTGAATGGCCGGTTGGGGATCACTGTTTTAAATTCCTTTTCAATGGCCGATATGGTTCTTGTTACATTCTCAGGATTAATTTTCACCGATAGTAAACTAAAACGTGGCCATTCCACGCGCATCGACAGGGGTTTTATAGGTTGTTGCAGTGATTTATAATGAAAGTCTTTAATGACGCCGATGATCTTTCCCTCATGACCCCATTGTTTGAATCGTCTGCCAATAGCCTGATCAGGTGTATGGTACCCCAGTAACCGTACTGCCGCTTCATTCAGAATGATGGCCTGGCTGGAATCTGTTTTGTGTTCCGGCGAGAATGGCCGGCCTGCAGCCATTTGTATATTGTACAGCGGAATATAATTAAAGTCAACAAAATACAGATCGAGGTTGGTGATCTGCAGATCGCCTTTGATATTTTCCAATTCCGAATAGGCGCCTGAATAAGCGCCGCCCGGTACGCTGGCCGATAAGGTAGTGGATCTTACATTGGGTAAACGGCTTATTGCCTGTTGCAACGCTTCCCGGTTTTTATCGCCATCGGTGTCTATCACCAATACCTGATCTTTGTTGAAACCCAGGTTACGGTTACGCATATAGCTCATTTGTGAGTAAACTATAATGGTGCCGATGATCAATGCGGTGGAAATGGCGAATTGTGCAATTACAAGGCTTTTCCGTAAAATGCTTCCTTTGCTTCCGGTAGCAAACCGGCCTTTCAATACCTCAATGGGTTTAAATGCCGAAAGTACTAACGCGGGGTAAATACCGGCGAGCAGCCCGATCACCATGCCGGCACCCAACAGCAAGAGCAACAAACTGCTATTTGTGAAAATGCCCTCACTGATGGTTTTGCCGGCAAGATGATTGAAAGAGGGCAGTAATAACGCAGAAAGCGCCAATGTAAACAGGAAAGCGATAAAGCAGATGATCACCGATTCGCCGATGAACTGCCGCGCAAGTTGTGTTTTCACCGCACCGGCTACTTTACGTATTCCCACTTCCTTAGCCCTTTCTGTTGCCCTGGCTGTAGTAAGATTTATGAAGTTAATACAGGCAATAAAAAGGATAAATGCAGCTATGATTGAAAAAGTATAAACATTCTTAATGTTCCCCACTTTTTTACTTCCTATAGCTTCGCCACGGGTAGATTTCAGGTAAATATCTTTCAACTGTTCCAGTTTCAGGGTAACGAACATCTGTAACTGCTTCATTTCTTTGCCCGACCATTTTTCGAGGAAGGCCGGTAATTTCTTTTCCAGTGCCCGGGCATTGATGCCTGGCTTTAGGAGAATGTATGCCCATGGCGAATAATTACCCCACTGGTTATCCAGGTCCTGCGCCCATTTGGCCGTAATAGTGCTCATAGATACCAGCACATCGCCTTTTACCTGGGTATTATTCGGCATATCCTGCATGATACCCGTGATAGTGGCCGGCGCTGCATCGCCGGTCATCAAAAGGGTTTTGCCCATCGGGTCTTCTTTTCCAAAATATTTTTTGGCGGCTGTTTCTGAGAGCACCACGCTGAATGGTTCTTTCAATGCGGTGCGTGCATCGCCTTTGATCAATATGTAAGAAAATATGCTGAAGTAAGCCGAGTCGGCCCAAATGGCATTTGGTTCCTGAAATTTTACATCGCCTTTTCTAAATAATATCTGATCAGGTAATACCCGGGTATACGCTTCTACTTCAGAGAAATCGAGCTTCAGGTGTGGTCCTACAGGCCAGGCCGGACCGCTCGCCGGAATCGTTTCTGTAGGCGTTTTTATATCTGCCACGATCCGGTATATACGATCGGCTTTTGCATGAAAACGGTCATAACTCAATTCAAAGCGTACATACAGAAAGATCAGGAAACAGGCCGTCATGCCAACGGTTAAACCCATAATATTGATAAAGGAGAAAACCCGGTGGCGCCAGAGATTCCTGAATGCGATCTTTAAATGATTTTTTATCATGGCTATGAATGATTAATGCGTTATTCGGTCCGTAATGCTTTTACGGGGTTCGACAGCGCTGCTTTCACTGCCTGCACACTTACTGTGGTAACGGCCACGAACAGGGCAAACAATCCGGTAACCGCAAAAACCCACCACGTAATATTAATGCGCCAGGCATAGGCTTGCAACCAGTCATGCATCACATACCAGGCAAGGGGAGAAGCGATCACCAACGCTATGGCAATGAGCTTTATAAACTCTTTCGACAACAAGGCCACTACATTGGTTACCGTGGCGCCCATTACTTTTCTGATGCCTATTTCCTTGGTCCGGTTCACCGCCGCCAGCGCTGCCAGTCCAAACAACCCCAAACAGGCCAGGAAAATAGAAATGCCGCCGGCCCAGCCTGCGATAGCGCTCCAGCGTTTTTCGTTCTTATAAAAATTGTCAAACTTTTCATCCAGGAAGTGATATTCAAATGGTGCATCTGGCACCAGTTTTTTCCAGCTTGCATCGAGCAGGGCCAATTGCCTGCGGGGATCACCGGCCTGCAATCTTACAAAGATGCGTGACGGTTGCAGGATTGCCGGACGGTAGAACATCTGCGGTCTTACTGTATGGGTAAGGTCTTCAAAATTGAAGTTGCGCGAAACGCCAATGATCGTTTTGGGAGCAGCATCGCCTTTGGCATTTTTGATCTGTTTACCCAATGACTTTTCGTTGGTTGTGCCTAATATCTGCTGTACCATAGCTTCGTTCACTATCACTGCTCCCATGCTGTCTGATGCTATGGCGGGATCGAAATTTCTTCCGGCCACCAGCTGCATGCTCATGGTGTTGAGAAAATTATAATCGCCGGGATATGCAATAACCCCCTTCACTTTGCCAAGATAATCTGTAAAGCCCCAGCCCATTTGTCCTTCGCCCGATCCCAATCCCATTTCTGATGCCGTTACACTTACAATGCCGGTATGGGATTGGATAGCCTCTTTGAACAAAGGATAGATCTTTTTTGAATCGATCCCCTCCGCATTGATCATGACAACGTTCTCTTTATTAAATCCGATATTCTTCGAACGGATGTACGATAGCTGCTGCAGAATGATGATGGTGGAAATGATCAAGCCAATTGATAATACAAACTGCAATGTTACAAGCGATCTTGTGAACAGGTTGGCGCCACCCACCCTGATCTTTTGCTTCAACACTTCAATGGGTTTGAATGATGATAACACCAGCGCGGGGTAACTACCCGCGAGCAAGGCCACCAATATGATAAGACCCATCAGCAACCAGGGGAGTTCGGGAAAACGGCTCGGGGAAAAGCTCAGCTTGCGGTCGGCCAATTGGTTGAACAAGGGCAGGAGCGTATAGGCGAGTATTAGTCCGGTAATGGCAGAAGCCACACTGAGCAGCAGCGATTCTGCGAGGAACTGTCCAATAAGTTGTGCTCGCCGGCTGCCCATTACTTTTCTAACGCCGATCTCTTTCGCGCGGCCTGCGGAACGGCCAATGGCCAACGTCGTAAAATTGATACAGGCGATCAGTAATACGGCGCCGGCAATCGTGATCAGCAGCCAGATATTTTTTGGATCAATGCCGCCTTCTATTTGAGGGTTCGTATGTATATCCCGTATAGGTTGCAAGCGGAAGCTTGTCTGGATCTCCGGTTCTTTTTTTATTGCCTTCCTGCCTTTCTTACGGGGTCGCTGATCCTCGGGGTAATATTTTTTTCTGAACAGGTCAAGCCGGTTTTGTTCATACGCCAGCCGGCTGCCGGGCTTTAATTGCACGAACGCTTCCATGCCGATGGTCATATACCAGTCCTTATTACTTTGCTGCACCTCGGGATGGTTGATTATACGCTCAAAACTGCACAGCAGGTCGAACTTTACAGATGAGTTGGCGGGAATATTTTCTGCAACGCCACTGATGGTATACGGTTCAAAGGCGCTATCAGTTTTTATTTGCAGGATCCTGCCAACTGCATTGACGGTGCCATACAATTGCAACGCCTTCTCTTTGGTAACAACAACCTGGTTCGGGTGCTGTAAAGCAGTTCGGGTACTGCCATATACCAAGGGAAAAGTGAAAACATGAAAGAACGGGGTATCGGCGTATGTGATGGAGGTATGGAAAACCTTGTTATCGGCTTTCATCAAGCAGCCGGCGCCTTTTAAGCGTACAGCGTATTCCACATCGGGAAAATCGCGTTTCATGGCTTCTGCCACCGGCGTATATGCGCCGCCAGCGCCGCCGGGTTCCCGGCCTTCGCCCTGCCACCATTCTACAATGCGGTAAATACGATCGGCATTTGTATGGAACCGGTCATAGCTGAACTCATGTACGGCGTATAACAGGAACAAACTGAAGCAGGCAATGCCTACCGACAAACCGAAGGTGTTGATACCCGTGAGCACTTTCTGTTGCGCCAGGTTACGAAAAGCGACCTTGATGTAATGTTTGATCATGACGGCTGTTTTGCCAGAATTGTACCGGGTTCACAGTTATTGAATGTCAATAGCTTTTATATAGTGATCTACGAACTTGTTCGTTAACGTTACAGCCGGTGTTCGCTTTTGGTACATGATAAATCAACAGGCATGGACAATAGGCTATTGGCAAAAGATCGACGTGCCGATGAAACGGGCTCATATTTAATAGCACATTGGCACATCAGCTGATTAGCTAATTGAGCTTATACCATGATGTTCTCGAGCACCGTTTGTCCGTCGAGCATACGAATGATGCGATGGCTGTAGCGGGCATCGTGTTCACTGTGCGTAACCATGATGATGGTGGTGCCCTGTTCGTTGAGGTCGGTAAGCAGGGTCATTACTTCGTTACCATTGCTGGAGTCGAGGTTACCGGTAGGCTCATCCGCCAGAATCAGCTTGGGATTATTCACTACGGCGCGCGCTACGGCAACACGTTGCTGCTGACCACCGCTCAGTTGTTGGGGATAGTGATTGCGGCGGTGCATGATCTGCATTTTATCCAGCACTTCTTCCACGCGCTTTTTGCGTTCTCCCGATTTTACCCCGGTATAGATGAGCGGCAACTCTACATTTTCGAAAACGGTGAGTTCATCGATGAGGTTAAAGCTTTGGAAAACGAAGCCGATGTTGTGTTTGCGCAGTTCGGCCCTTTTGCGCTCGTTAAAATGAGCTACTTCAATATTGTTGAAGAGGAAGCTGCCGTTATCGGGGTCGTCTAACAAACCCAAGATGTTCAACAGGGTCGATTTGCCACAACCCGATGGGCCCATGATGGCTACAAATTCGCCTTCCTTAACATCTATGGAAATTTTATTCAATGCCACCGTTTCAACCTCTTCCGTGCGATAGATTTTTTCGAGATCCCGGATCTTTATCATGTGATGTATGATTTGATTTGTTGTTTAGAAATTTTTGGTGAAATAATGAATGCGGAATCATTCCTTCTTCAACACCAGTTCCTGCATATTACCATAATTTTCATAACTGGAAGTAACTACTTTATCACCGGGTTTCAATCCTTCCAGCACTTCATAATAATCGGGGTTCTGACGGCCCAGCTGGATGTCGGCTTTATAAGCTGTTTTTCCATCTTCACTTACTTTAAAGATCCAGTTGCCACCGGTGGTTTGGTAGAAACCGCCTTTGGATACCAGCACTGCCTGTGTTTCATCGCTCAGCGCCAGTAATACCTGCAGGGTTTGCCCTCTGCGGATATTCTGCGGCACTTCGCCTACGAACTCCATGTCCACCTGGAAACGGCCGTTCACTACCTGGGTATATACTTTCTTTATCTTGAGTTTATAGTCTTTGTTCGACAGTGTAAACTTGGCGGTCAGGCCGGTAAAAACGTTGGTGATATAATGTTCGTCAATATCGGCCCTGATCTTGAAGCCACTGGTAGCATCAATTTGCCCCAGCCGTGTACCGGCGCTGATGTTCTGGCCTATTTCTGCATCAAAAGAGGTTAGCTGACCGGCAATAGGCGATTTAACAATGAGGTCGCCTACTTTTTTCTTCATAAGGTCGAGCGCTTTTTTCATGTTCAGGTACGACTGTTCCTGTTGCTGCAGCTGGATCCTGTTGGTAGCTGAATCCTGCCGCATAATGTCCTCTGTTAGTTTCTTACGGCGCAGCTGGTATTGGTAGGTATTTTCCGCCTGCTGGTATTCCTGTGTGCCGATCACCTTCTGGGCAACCAGTTTCTTATTAAGGTTATAAACGCGTTCTGCTTCTTTCAGCGCATTGTCTACTTCCGCCATCTGGTTCAGGCGGGAAACAGTATTCTGCTGGGCATTGTTGCGGGCTATCTGCATTTGGGTTAATACGTTGAATACACTGGTTTCCTGGTTGGCCAGGCTTAGCTCCAGGTCGGGATTGCTTAACCGGAGGATGGGCTGGCCTTCCTTCATCATGGTGCCGTCCTCAACAAATTTCTCTTCCACCCGGCCACCTTCCTGAGCATCCAGATAAATAGAAGTTTGTGGTAATACGATGCCATTGATGGGTATGGTTACCTGGAATGGCCCTTTTCTTACTTCACTGATGGTGATGCGCTCGGTGTCTACATTCAGCCGGCTTTTGCCGGAAGTAAAATAAAAACTGCCCAGGATCAGTAACGCGATCGCTGAAATGCCTGCAATGGTTATAATGCGTTTTGGGGTCCACGTTTTTTTAGCGATAACTCTATCCACTGTATAAATTTTTAATGTAATCCAAGCCGGTGTTGTTGAGCTGCCAGTCGGCCCGGCAGGCTTTCGGCTTCCTGTTACCACTACCGCAACAATATGCCAGAATATAAGTTAAGTGATTTACAGGAAATTAGACTGTAAATTCAGGCCCGGCTGTTCGCAACCAGTACACCGGGTGTTCGTTTTTGATACAATGGTGTAAAGCCGTGGTTCTTTCGTAAAAAATTGTTTGCCACGCCTTTGTAATTATGGTATAATTGTAGTGACGAATGTTACATCTACACTGAAATTTCAATTTAAAAATATGTTATTAAAGAATGCTACCATACTGGTGATCGATGATGATGTGGATGTACTAACTGCTGTGCGGCTGCTGTTGAAGACAGAAGCAAAAGAAGTGGTAACAGAAAAAAATCCGGAGAATCTTCGCTGGTTATTATCGAAACAATCCTTTGATGTCATCTTGCTCGATATGAACTTCAACAGTTCCATCAATACCGGTAACGAAGGGTTGTTCTGGTTGAAGAAGGTTAAAGAATTTAAGTCAGAAGCAGCGGTGATCATGATCACGGCATACGGCGATATTGACCTGGCGGTGCGTTCGCTGAAAGAAGGGGCTGCCGATTTTGTCGTAAAGCCCTGGCATAACGAAAAGCTGATCATAACGATAAAGGATGCCTTAAAAAGAAAAGAAGGTAAAACCAATGCACCGCCTGTACGCAGCAGTGATTCGATCATCGGCACCGAGCTGCTGGGTGAATCTGATATAATGGCGGATATCTTTTATAAGATCGAAAAAATTGCTCCTACCGATGCCAACATTCTCATATTAGGTGAAAATGGAACGGGAAAAGACCTGATTGCAAAAGCCATTCACCAGCATTCGCTTCGCGCCAAAAAGGCGTATGTGAAGGTGGATGTAGGCGCACTTACAGAAACCCTGTTCGAAAGTGAGCTGTTCGGTCATAAGAAAGGCGCTTTTACCGATGCCCGGGAAGACCGTGTGGGCCGGTTTGAAGCGGCCAATGGCGGCACTCTTTTCCTGGATGAGATTGGCAATATCTCGCTGCATCAACAGGCCAAGTTATTAAGCGTATTGCAAAACCGGCAGGTAATAAGGCTGGGCACCAACGATCCGGTTCCGGTAGACATCCGGCTGATCTGCGCAACCAACGTACCGCTGGCTGAACTCGCCAATGAGAACCGGTTCCGTAAAGATCTTATTTACCGCATCAATACCGTAGAGATCATGGTGCCGCCCTTACGGAAACGGGGCAACGATATTATTTTGCTGGCAAAACATTTCAGTCAGTTGTACAGCAATAAGTACCTGAAGCCGGTGATGGAACTGGATGATAAGGCGATCGATAAATTGCTCAGCTATCATTTTCCAGGGAACATCCGCGAGCTGCAGTATACTATTGAACGGGCGGTGATCATGTCAGACGGGCATGTGTTGCAGGCTACCGACCTTATCTTTTCACCCATTGAATCTTCGACTGCGCGCGAGAAAGAACCCGATGAACTGAACCTGAGCGCCGTTGAAAAGAACACCATTTTACATGTCATTGAAAAGCACAATGGCAATATTACCCGGGCGGCGAAGGAGCTGGGACTTACCCGCACTGCTTTGTACAGGAGGTTAAGTAAATACGATATTTAATGTGATGATGTGATAATGTGATAATCCCGAAGCCGGGACAAATTGTGATAATGAAATGCAGGGGAAGGCAACCACAAACCACAAACCACAAACTACAAACTTGTTTTATAAGCGTTTTGAATGGCGGATCATTTTCCAGGTGCTGTTCCTTTTTGTAATCCTGGCCATATCATCATTTCTGCTGGTAAAAGGATATTATGTGTATATGGTGGTAATGGCGCCCCTGCTCATTTACGCCATCGTTGAGTTATACCGCTTCCAGCGAAAGGCGCATGCCGAGCTGGATCAGTTTGTTGAATCGGTGCACTACCGTGATTTCTCACGCTATTTTGATGTAAAACATGCTCCCCTAGAACTTCAACCCTTGCGGAAAGGGTTCAATGAGATCAATTCCACGTTTAAGGTGATCAGTAAGGAAAAGGAAACGCAGTTCCAGTACCTGCAAAAAATACTGGAACTGGTTGATACGGGCATTTTGTCGTACAGGGAGCACAATGGCGAAGTGGTGTGGATGAATGAATCGCTGAAGCGGATGCTGCAACTGCCTTACCTGAAAACCATTCATTCGCTGGCCCGCCGGGACAATGACCTGTACCGGCAGGTGACATTACTGAAACCCGGGGAAACCAAGATCGCTACCGCCCATTCAGAAAAAACATCGTTTAAATTATTGATGTCGGCTACTGCCTTTCAAACGGATGGCAGCAAGTTCAAGCTGATCGCTTTTCAGAATGTAAGCGAGGCCCTGGATGAAACCGAATCCAAAGCATGGCAAAAGCTGTTGAGCGTAATGACGCATGAGATCATGAACTCCATAGCGCCCATTTCATCGCTTGCTGAAACTTTGAAATACCGGCTGCAGCAGCTGGCAGAGCGGCCCGACATGGAGTCTGGTTCCATGGACGACCTGGAACTTGGCATCGACACTATTAAGAGAAGGAGTGAGGGGTTGCTGAAGTTTGCAGAAACCTATCGCAACCTGAACAAGATCACCACGCTGAACCTGAAGAAGATCTATGTTCGTGATCTGTTCGAAAACCTGCATCACCTGATGCAGCCCACCCTGGAGCAAAAAAATATTGAGCTGGAAATTGTATTGAAAGATCCCGACCTGGAACTGGATGCTGATACCAACCTGCTGGAACAGGTGCTGATTAATTTGGTGGTGAATGCCATGGAGGCCGTGAAAGAGCGTCCGGCGCCCCGTATTGTATTATCTGCTTATTATGCCAACAACCATAGAACGGTGATCAAAGTAGCCGATAACGGTATTGGCATGCCCGAAGAGATCCTCGATAAAATATTCATTCCTTTCTTCAGTACCAAGAAGAGCGGCAGCGGCATTGGCCTCAGCCTGTGCAAGCAGATCATGATGCTGCATAAGGGCAATATCCAGGTGCAATCGGTAGAAGGGCAGGGGACTGCTTTTATGATGCAGTTTTAGTCAATGTGCTTATGTGCTAATTAGCTAATATGCTAATTGGCTAATATGCTAATTGGCTAACATGGTGAAGAAACAAGCACTACCTGCAACTTACAACTACTATTTTTTTATAAACTCAGGCTCACCCGTTTCGCCAGCCAGCTGTCTTTCACCGGAACAAGCCATTTGTTTTCCAACTCTTCTTTTGTTTGCACAAGGTTATTGAAGTAAAGCGTGTCGGAGGAAATAAAGTTATTGTCGACGGCATATTGCAACTGGGCAAGCGGAAGCATTTGCACTTTATCTTTTACCATAAAGGCCAGCATTTGCCGGTCGAACATATTTACGTTGAATAACTGTTCTATTTGTTTAATAAGGCGTACTGAGCTGTCGGTACTGCAGCCACTTACGCCGGTGGCACGCTCATCGGCCATCAGCACTATGAACTGGCCAAAGAAAAGGTTGGCATACCCTTTTACCGGCGCGCCATGCGATTGCCAGTTAGCGGTAAAACTATTCAGCAATTCCTCAATGTGTAGTGCTTCGCTCATCATAAACAGCCGGCTGCTCTGGTAAACCCAAACCCTCGAATCCGGTGCAAAATCGGCCGGTAATAATTCCCTGTAATTATCTATCATGATGCAAAATTAATACAAAACGGTTATTTCGTTGTATTACAATGCGGAATGAAGAAAGTTCAATGAGGAAACCAGATAATATAGCAGTAAGTAAAACGTGATCGAATGATCAGGGAAGCTTAGGGTTTTAATAAAATTGCGGCATATAAACCGAGGATCATTACTACAAGAGTTATAAAGGTTCCCAGCATCCATTTTTGCATGGAAATGATATTATCCTTCATTTCATTGCGTAAAGCATGGATATCTTCTTTAGTGGCTAATATTTCAAGTTTATTGCACAATTCTGTTTTAACTTTTACATCAACATAATGTGTCAGACATTCAGCTTCACTTCTACCTATCTTTTGCGCCAACACTTCATACAGCTTCGTCAGGGTTACAGTTTCCATCAGATGAGTATTTCTATGATTGGTGTACACGAATATAAGAATTTTATTTTTAATATTAAAGCAAAAAACGGTCCTGGCGCAGCCGGGACCGTTATATAAATTCCTGCCATTCAGGCTTATACATTAAACCTGAAGTGCATCACATCCCCATCTTTCACAACGTATTCCTTACCCTCGATGCGCAGTTTACCGGCTTCGCGGCAGGCTGCTTCTGAACCATAAGTAACGTAGTCGTTGTAAGCAATCACTTCGGCTTTGATAAAGCCTTTTTCAAAATCAGTGTGAATAACGCTGGCGGCCTGTGGGGCTTTCCAGCCTTCGTGGATCGTCCAGGCGCGCACTTCCTGCACACCGGCGGTAAAATAGGTTTGCAGGTTCAATAATTTATAAGCCGAATGGATCAGCCGGTCGAGGGCAGGTTCGGTCATTTTATATTCTTCCATGAACATTTGCTTGTCGGCCGGGTCTTCCATTTCACTGATCTGGGCTTCAATGCTGTTGTTCATGATGATCACCTGCGCATTTTCACCTTTAACGGCTTCCTGCAGGGCGGCAGAGAATTTGTTGCCGGTATGCATACTTGCTTCGTCTACATTGGCTACGTACAATACCGGTTTTTCGGTCAGCAGGAACAGGTCGGCAATGGCCGGGCGCTCTTCTTTGCTCAAACCCAGTTCCCGGATGCTTTTGCCTTTTTCCAGGTGCTCTTTGCAACGTACCAGGACGTCGTACTCCGCTTTCAGCTTGGGATCGAGGCGGGCCTGTTTTTCGATCCGGCTCAGCTTCTTGTCAACGCTTTCCAGGTCTTTCAGCTGTAATTCTATATCGATGATCTCTTTATCGCCTACAGGGTTAATGGCACCTTCATCACGCAGGATGTTCTCGTCCTCAAAACAGCGGATCACGTGAATGATGGCGTCCACTTCGCGGATATTACCCAGGAATTTATTGCCCAGTCCTTCCCCTTTGCTGGCGCCACGCACCAGTCCGGCAATATCCACAATTTCAATCTGGGTAGGAACAATACGATCGGGATGCACCAGTTCTGCCAGTTTTTGCAAGCGGGCGTCAGGTACGTCAACCAGGCCAACGTTCGGATCGATAGTACAGAAACGATAGTTGCTGGCTTGTGCTTTGGCACTGTTGCTCACTGCGTTAAATAAGGTTGATTTCCCTACATTCGGTAATCCTACAATTCCTGCTTGTAAAGCCATTTTACTTGTTTATTGTTTATGGTTTGTGGTTTGTTGTTATGGCCGTTCTTTTGATCTTACAATCGGCCTAATACGCAACCAGCTCAAAACTTAGAACTTAGAACTTAGAACTAATTTCGGCGGCGCAAAGATAGGTATTACCGGGTGATAAAATATGGCTGGATTCCTTTATCTTCAGCGCTTAATCTAATTCCCTTATGGCATTAAGTCGCATCTGGAGTGCCTTTATTATAGTTTCCATAATAGTAGCTGTTATTCAATTCGTCGCGGGTGGTCAAAAGCAGGTTTTCAGTTCCATGGTTATCGGAAAACGGGGCGATTCGGTTCGGGTGAAGGAAATGGCTGTAACTGCAGCCGATCCTGCCCTGGTGGCGGCATTGGATACGGCGGGCCGGGTAAAACAGGGCGACCTGGTTTACCGGCGGGAAGCAGATAAGGTAGTGGGGGTAACCGTGCAGGCTGCCAATGGAATTGTGGATACCTGCTGGGATGCGGTAGACCTTTGCCTTAAGCTGATCGGCATCCTGGCCCTGTTTATGGGCTTTATGAGTATTGCGGAAAAGGCAGGGGGCATTCACCTGTTGTCGCGGATCATTGGCCCTTTCTTCTCTAAACTGTTCCCCGAAGTGCCGAAGGGGCACCCGGCCATGGGCCATATGATCATGAACTTTTCCGCCAATCTGCTGGGACTCGACAATGCTGCCACGCCCTTTGGCTTAAAGGCCATGCAAAGCCTTCAGGAGCTCAATCCTAAAAAAGAGGTGGCCTCCAACGCGCAGATCATGTTCCTGTGTTTGCATGCTGCGGGATTCAACCTGATCCCTGTAAGTGTTATTGCTATAAGAGCTGCGCAACATGCCAGTGATCCTACCGACGTATTCCTGCCCTGTATGATCGTGACCTTTGTTGGCACCATGACCGCCATGTTCATTGTATCGCTCCGCCAAAAGATCAATCTGCTGCAGCCTGTCATCATAATGTGGATCGCAGGCATATCGGCTGTAGTTGCCCTGCTGGTTTGGTACCTGACTACCCTGGATGCCAATGGTGTGCAATTCTTTTCCAGCGTTTTGAGCAATGGGTTGATCCTGCTGGTCTTCCTGTTGACCGTGCTGGGAGCTGTATATAAAAAGATTGACGTATTTGACGCTTTTATAGACGGGGCCAAAAATGGTTTTGAAACAGCTATCCGCATCATTCCTTACCTGGTAGGTATCCTGGTAGCGGTAAGCATGCTGCGCACCAGCGGTACTTTCGATGTGATCATGGATGGCATCAGGAACTTCTTTGCTTTCCTGGGCGCTGATACCCGGTTTGTGGATGGACTGCCCACTGCGTTGATACGCCCGTTAAGCGGGGGAGCCGCCCGGGGTATGATGGTAAGCACCATGATGGCAAACGGGCCTGATTCATTCGCCAGCCGCCTTTCCGGTATTTTCCAGGGCGCTGCGGATACCACTTTCTATGTGGTTGCGGTTTACTTCGGTTCTGTTTCCATAAAAAATACCCGTTATGCCATTGGTACTATGTTGCTGGCCGACCTGGTATGCGTCATTACAGCCATTATTTTGGCTTATCTTTTCTTTGGGGGAAGCGCTTGAGCAATGTGATAATGTGATAATTTGATGATGTGATAATGGAATACAGCCTTAAGCCAATGTGCTGATCAGCTAATGTGCTGATTTGCGAACGAAATACAACCTTGAGCCAATGTGCTGATTAGTTAATGTGCTGATTTGCTAATGAAATACATCCTTAGGCAATGTGATAATGTGATAATTTGATGATGTGATAATGGAATACAGCCTTAAGCCAATGTGCTGATTAGCTAATGTGCTGATTTGCTAATGAAATACATCCTTAAGCAATGTGCTGATTAGCTAATGTGCTGATTTGCTAATTTGCTAATTTGCTAATGAAATACAGCCTTAGGCAATGTGATAATGTGATAATTTGATGATGTGATAATGGAATACAACCTTAAGCCAATGTGCTGATCAGCTAATGTGCTGATTTGCTGATTTGCTAATGAAATACAGCCTTAGGCAAGGTGCTTTTATAAACTGTAAACTTTGAACTTTGAACTGTGAACTTTGAACTGTGAACTTTGAACTGTGAACTGTGAACTTTGAACTGTGAACTTTGAACTTTGAACTGTTAAAGTACCTGTATGCCTGCGTCTATGTATGGTTTTAACTTGGGATCATCGGGTGGTAACTCGGTGATCAAAACATCTATGTGCTGAATGTCGCAAATATGAATAGGCTGTAAGGTGTTGATCTTTTCAGAAATGGTGAGACATACGATTTTCTGCGCCGACTGTATCATGGCTTTTTTCAACTGAACCACTTCCCAATCGTTATCGGTAGTACCGTGTTTGAGATCGATGGCATTGATGCCCAGCAAGCAGAGATCGGCATTGATCTGTTTTATTTTTGAAATCGCTTCCGCCCCAATAGTGATCTTGGAGCTTTTTGAAATGCGGTCGCCGATCATGATCACGTCAATGGTCGGGTGCTGCATGTATTCCAGTACGGCCGGTATGCTGCCCGACATGAAAGTGGCCTTCAACTGACGGGGCAGCGCGCGCGCCAGCTCAATGATGGTGGTGCCTCCACTGGTAAGTACAAACATGCCGTTCTGAATAAGCGCAGCAGCCTTATTGGCTATGATCTTTTTGTGATCCTGCGAATACACATTGTCGGTTGGATAATAAACTTCGTTGAAGGAATGGCTGAGTGCTCCTCCATGAACTTTGATGATCTTGCCTTCATCTGCAAGCTCCTGCAGATCACGGCGGATCGTGTCCTCTGAAACGCGGATCTCCTGGCTGAGTAAAGAAGAAAGTACCTTGTTATGCAGGTTTACCTGATGCAGAATATAGGCCTGACGCTCTTTTTTTAACATATGCAGTCTATGAGGTTACTTATCAAATATAACCATTTAGCTGCATAAAGGTGCATAAAAACGGGATAAAAACGCAATTTAATGGCATTTTATGCTAGATTTTCCGCTACTTTGCTGCTTTTTGCGGAAAGGATGTTACTTTAATGCCAATTTTTCGGCCCAGGCCGGCGAAAATCGGAGCATTAATTCGATTCTCCATTAATGGCTGCAAAGAGGGCGACAATATCCTTGTCGAGCTCCACTATCTTATTATGTAACTGTATATGTTTATCCAGGAATGTAGCGCGGGTATTATATAATTTATCAGCCTGCTGGGTCAGATCGCTGAAGGCGCCCCTGAAATCGTCGAAATTCTCATCGAGGCTGCAAATGTCAATTTCCATATTCTTATAATCCCTGATGATAGGGGAGAAATAGTTCTCGTCAAAATCATCAAACTGCTGCTCCAGTTTTTCCTGCTGTTGTTCAGTGGTCGCATATTCATGCTCGGCAGTCTTCAATCCGTCGACGTATGCATCGAAGATATGGTTGAAATTATGTAACTCGGTAAGCAGGGGCTGGGTATCGTAACAAACGCGTTCACTTTCATCAATGGATTCTATTTCTGTTTGTGTTAACGGACCGCCTTCTTCCAGGTAATGCAACATGGGTGTAAGCAGCAGGTACTCATTCTGCAGGTTTTCAAATATCACCTGGCATTGTTGCAATGGTTTTATTGCTGAAGTATAATAGGTTTCCAACCGCGATAATACCTGTTTATAGGCTTCTGCGCTGTTATGCAGTTCTACATATTTTTCAATGGCTGTTTGTTCCAATGCACTTAGTGGCGCTTCGCTTATATATTCCAGGCGTATAACGTGGAAAGGATGGTTAATGATCGTAGGTTTCATAGCACCATTTTATATAAAGCTACCGATTATTAACGCAAGATGTAATGGATGACGGCTTTTTAATTGAATGCAAGGTGTGCTGTATACACCGAAAGCAGAAGCCTCCCGTTTTACCAGGAGGCTTCCATATTTGTTTTCGGTCTGAAATCGATTATAATAGGAAAGGGTATTCGTTACTGAGACCCGTTGGTTATTTCCAACCGGGGTTCTGCATGCTGCTCTGCATATCTGCCGGATACAGCAGGATCTGGTTGTTAGGCACTGCGTATAAATAGTTCTTGGGATCAACAAATACACGTTGACTGGTTGCGGCATAGGGTGTAATATATCCCTGCGCATTTCTTTTTACTTCGGGGTTGGCCGGTACTTTGGCGCCCAGGAATATATCTGGGTTCAGTTTGCTATCCATATACGGTCCTTTTTTCCATCGCATCAGGTCCTGGTACCGGAAACCATCCATCATCAGCTCTACGCGTCGTTCGCGACGGATCTCCCAAATGAGGGACGACAGCTCGGAATCTTTTTTAGGATCAGTGAAACCGGGATTAACCGTCAATGGCGCTACCCCAGCTCTTGCCCGCAGCTTATTGATGGTGATATCGAGGTCGCCCTGTGTGATGGTATATAATCCCAGATTGTCAAGTTCTGCAGCCGCTTCTGCATAATTGAGGTAGATCTCCGACAAATAGAACAAAGGCGCATCCGTGATGTTGGTGTTGATGCCGGTCTGGATCTGTTTTAATGTAGTGGTATCTGGTAAGAACTTGGTTACGCGGTAGCCGGTTGTTGCCGTAAAACCATTTTTAGTATGCCCCAGGTAATAGAGATAGGTCGTATCTATCGTCAGCAGCAAACGTCTGTCGCGGTTAGCGAGTACTTTACTGAGGTCATCATCCTTTTGATACAAAGGTGAAACGGTAATTGGTTTTCCATCAGTGCACAGGTACGATTCTACGGCCGATTTGCTCAAGCCGCTGATAACAGTACTGCTGTACAAATAGGCGATGAGCGAGTGCATCAGGTAGGTAGGTTCATACCTTTTGTACAGGATCACTTCCCTGTTGGGAGCTAAATTATCTGCATTGTAAATAGACAGGTAATTGTTGCCAAGTGTATAACTGGCTTTTGCCATCAAAGCCTCCGAAGCTGCTTTCGATTCCTGCAGGTATTTACCGGCATCGGGCAGGCCGAGCTGTGTATGGTATTTCCGATAGGTTCCTTCGAACAGGCATACCCGTGATTTAAGGGCCAGGGCCACATCTTTATTTACGGTGTTGGGCAGATCTGTTTGACGAAGGTTCGCTATCGCGAAATTAAGATCGGCCAGCACACTATCCATAATCAGTTTACGCGGGGTGCGGGGTTTATACAGCTCCTCCGTATCAGTAACTTCATACGACCGGCCATACCAGGGCACATCACCAAAGATCTGCACCAGTTTGTAGTATTGCAGGGCCCGGAAGAAGCGGGCTATTCCACGCCAATGGTTCTTTGCATCATCGCTCATGGCTACCATGTCGATCCGCTCGAGCAATATATTGGCTTTCCTTACGTATGCGAACGTCCAGTCGGCATTGGTTGCCGGCGTGGTAGGTTGATATTGCGTAAAACCAGACGGTAACTGATCATCGGTAAATGTGGTAAAATAAAAATCGCCATTGGTGCTGGAGCCATTGCCAAAACCCGGGAACAAATTATAGAATTCCCAGTTATAGGCCCGTACGCTGTTCTCGTCTTTCCAATAGGCAGGATCGGTTAACGTATCCGGATTGTCTTTATCAATGTATTTGCTACAGGATGCACCTGCCAGCAATAGCAACAGGAACAAATAAGCTTTATTAAATTTCATATTATTGAAATTGTAAGTGATAGTTGTGGTTTAGTAAGTGATCTGGATACCAAATGAAAATTGACGGTTGAAGGGGTAGGTCCTACCCGTATAATTCAATCCACCATCTGTTATCTCCGGATCGATCGGTGCACCTACATTTGAAATTTCAGCCAGGTTTTGTCCGCTCACATAAAACCGCAGCTTCTGTACCTTGTAGCGGCTTAACAGGCTGGCCGGCATGGTATAGCCTATAGACACGTTCTTCAACCGGCAATAAGCCAGGTTTAACAAATAGCTCGATTGCGGGTAGAAGTTATTGCTACCGTTCAACAAACCGCCAATGGTGCCGGTTTGGTTATTGGGGTAGGGGGAAGGATAACGGGCATCTGTATTATCGGGCGTCCAGAAATCCATCTGGTTGGCATATAAGATGTCAAGGCTTTGGTACATGGGCAGAATGGTATTACCGATACCCCACCAGCTGCGTTTGCCTACGCCCTGAATAAAGATATCTATATCGAAGTTTTTCCAGCTGCCACCGATACGGGCGTTATAAATATAACGGGGCTGGGTGTTACCAATTACTTTCAGGTCACCATGATCCTCGAGGGTCATTCTGCCGCCGCTGATCGTGTCGTTACCATCGAGGTCCTTGTATTTGATATCGCCCGGGCCGAAATCGAAGTTTCCGGTTTCCAGGTTCTTTTGATAAGGTGATTTGGTTACGTCTTCTGCAGATTCAAAGAACCTGTCGGTTTCAAAGCCCCAGATTTCCCCATAGGTTTTGCCTACATAGTTGAGGCTGCTGTTGATAGACATGCTGGGGTTTTCCCATTTCGTAAACACAGTTTTATAATCGCTGAAGCCAAACGTACCGTACAATGAAATGTCTTTACCAATGTCATAATTAACGTCGATGTTAACTTCATAACCACGGGCGCGGAAATTACCTGCATTAATGTATGGGCCAGCCACGCCGAAAGAAGCGGGTACTGCTACCTGTTGGATCATACCTTTGGTATTGCGTTCGAACCAGTCGAAGGTGATACCGATGTGATTATTGAGAATGCGGGCATCGAGACCGAAATCGAGGGTGTTCACGCGTTCCCATTGTAAAGATTTGGCAATAGCGGAAGGCTGGCTAATACTTTGTGCATAGATACCTGAATTATTTAACCAGTTGGCCTGGGTGCCTGTCATTATGGTTTGGTACAAACTTCTTCCGGTGGAACTTATATCCTGGTTGCCCAACTCGCCATAAGAAGCGCGTAATTTAAGGTCATTCAAATACGGCGTGGCAAAATCCATGAACTCTTCCTGGCTGATGCGGTAGCCGGCAGATACGGAAGGGAAAAAGGCCCAGCGGTCCTGTGGCGGAAACAGGGAAGAACCGTCGTAACGGCCATTCAGTTCCAGCAGGTATTTTTCTTTATAATCATAGTTGATACGGCCAAAGTAACCGGCAAAGGCTTTCAGGCCATGTCCGTTCTGGCTCCAACCGCGGGGAACGTTTGAAGACGACGGGCCTCCGCTCCAGTCACCAGCCGCCGTATTGAATTCAGGTTGTGATGGATCTAACAATCCTTTCCGCGATACATAGTAGTTGATATTCTCATTGTCTTCGGCGTTGATACCGGCAATCACTTTCAAATTGTGGTCACCGAATTTGTCCTGGTAGGTAGCAAAGGAGTTCAGTGTATTTACTTTTAAGCGGCCGTTGGTATAGGTCAGTGCATTCTGTGAAGCGGCGATATCTGACAATGTCAGGGCGCCGGCTGTCCAGTAATCCCAGGCTATTACCGGGCCACTGGCTTCTTTGCGCAGGATGTTATCGCGACCGATCGTGTAATCGGTGCGGATATTTAATTTTTTGCTGATCTTGATGGTAGCGCCCAGGTCTATGCGCTGGTAGTTGCTAACCACCTTGCTTTTGTTGGCTGCCGCCATATACGCCGAGTTGGTCCTGAAATATTTTCCCTGGTAAGTGCCATAGGGGAAATAGGATCCCCAGCGCCAGAAATAATACCAGTAATTCTGGTATTCATAAGGGTATTCGTATTCAAAGTTCCGGTACAGGGTTTTGGCGCTTACATCGAGCCAGTCGGTTACAGTGGCGTTAACGCCTGCTGTTACGTTGTATTTTTTCAGGGCGTCAGGATTCATTTTCATGATACCGCCGTCATAGCTGTAACCTGCCGATAAGTAATAGGTGATCTTTTCACTGCCACCGGCTATGTTCAGGTTATGCAATTGGGAAAAGGTGTATTTGTTCAGCATTTCTTTTTTAGGGTCCCATACTTTATAAAAATAAGTACGGCCATCTGGCAGAATGTCCCAGTCTTCGCCTTTTACCATTTCAAGTCCGTTCTTGCCGGCATAATTGTTCTTCCAGTTAACGATACCGTCTCTTAATTTCAGCAGGCTCATGCCAAACGTTTCCGGTTGCAGCTTGGCGCGTACGGCTGCATCGTGTATTGCCTGCAGCTCATATTCAGGGTCGGCAAAGTCGGGCATTATGGTAGGCTTATTCCAGGAGAAGTTATTGGTATATGAAATAGATGCTTTCTGGTTTTTACGACCCGATTTTGTTTTGATCAATACCACGCCAAAAGCCGCACGTGCGCCATAAATAGAAGCAGAAGCCGCATCTTTCAGTACCGAGATGCTTTCGATATCCTGGGGGTTGATGATAGACAGATCGTCTGTTTGTACGTTATCGACCAGGATGAGCGGCCTGGCAGCGCCGTTGATGGAGCCGACACCGCGGATGGATACACTGGCGTCGGAAGTCAGGCCACCGTTACCATATTGAATGGTTAAACCAGGCACAATACCCTGCAAAGCCCTGGTAGGGTCGTTGAGGGGTTTACTGCCAAAGGTTTTGTTTACATCAACGGTGGCAATGGCGCCGGTAAGGTTTACCTTCTTCTGGGTGCCATAGGCTACAACCACTACCTGATCGAGCGATGACGCGGTTTCCAGTTCGATTTGATAAGAGGTGGTGCCGGGCGTTATGGCAATTCGTTGTGCTTTATAACCGGTATGGGATACTTCAATAGACTCATCCCCATCGGTTAGTTCAATAGTGAATTTTCCATTCAGATCGGAAAAAGTGGCTTTTTTGCTTTTACCAGTGATGACAGTAGCGCCGGGAATAGGGTTGTGCGTTGCTTTGTCGTGAACCTCCCCGCTGATCGATTGCCCAAGTGCAGCGCTGATCAAACAGCTGCATAGTGCCATCAGTGCAAGGAAACGGGCTTTTCTCATAATTTGTTTTTTTTAGTTAGTAGGAAAGTGCTTTCAATCCTGTTGGTTACAGGCTGGTTTTTACAGTTAACTGGAAGTCGTGATATATAGGGGTGCCGGGGTTACAGCACCTGGATACCGGCATCGATGTATGGCTTCAATACAGGTGCATCGGGTGGCAGTTCGGTGATCAGCACGTCGATGTCGGAGATATTGCAAATGTGAATGGGCTGCAGGGTATTGATCTTTTCGGAAATGGTGCAGCATACCACTTTACGCGATGAGTCGATCATGATCTTTTTCAGCTGCGCTATTTCCCAGTCGTTTTCAGTAGTACCGCGTTTGATGTCGATGGCATTGATGCCCAGGAAACACAGGTCGGCATTGATGTTCTTGATCTTGGCAATCGCTTCTGCGCCGATGGTGATCTTGGCATTTTTGGATACCCGGTCGCCGATCATGATGACTTCAATATTGGGATGCTGCATATACTCGAGAATGGCGGGAATGCTGCCTGAAATAAAAGTGGCTCTTAAAGAGGGTGGCAGTGCCCGGGCCATTTCAATGATGGTAGTGCCGCCGCTGGTAAGTACAAACATGCCGTTCTCAATTAAAGCGGCTGCTTTTTCGGCTATGATCCGTTTCTGGTCCTGCGAATACACGCTTGGACCGGCGTATATAACGTCATTGAAAGAATGAGACAGGGCGCCGCCATGAACTTTTATCAGTTTGCCTTCTTCTGAGAGTTCCTGCAGATCGCGGCGGATGGTGTCTTCCGAAACGCGGATCTCATGACTGAGCAGGGAAGAAAGTACTTTGTTATGCAGGTTGACCTGGTGCAGGATATATGCCTGACGTTCTTTTTTCAGCATACGCGTTAGTTGGTTTCAATTCAAATATAACAGGAAATGTAGCACGAAGACGCATAAATTGGATTAAATCTGTATAAATAACGCACGAAATTGTGCATGTTTTTGGCTTAATACTCAATTTATGCGGTTATTTGCGGTATTATAATATGTAGAATGTAAAAAGTGAAGCTTGATAAGAAGGAAGAAGCATGAAATAATTAGCTAATGTGATAATTAGCTGATGTGATAATTGAATACAGTTCCGATATTGAAGGGGATTGTGGGTGCCGGGGCAAGCGATAAACGTTAATTAGCTAATGTGCTAATTAGCTGATGTGCTAATGAATTAGATGATGTGATAATTAGCAAATGTGATAATGGAATACAGTTCCGATAATCAAGGCGACCGTGGGTGCCGGGGCAAGAGATAAACGTTAATTAGCTAATGTGCTAATTTGCTGATGTGCTAATGAATTAGCTGATGTGATAATTAGCTGATGTGATAATTGAATACAGTTCCGATAATCAAGGGGATTGTGGGTGCCGGGGCAAAAGATAAACGTTAATTAGCTAATGTGCTAATTAGCTGATGTGCTAATGAATTAGATGATGTGATGATTAGCTAATGTGATAATGGAATACAGTTCCGATAATCTACGGAATTGTCAATGAAAATCAAACCCGACTAAAGCGCGTTCCGCGTTCAGCGTTCAGCGTTCAGCGTTCCGCGTTAAGCGTTCAGCGTTCAGCGTTAAGCGTTCAGCGTTTTGCGTTCAGCGTTCCGCGTTATTTAATAACAAACCTGATCGTGAAGGCAAAGGCGTCGGGTACAAAGTTGATATCGGGCAGGAAGTCCAGCTCGGGTTTCCAGTCTAACGAAAGATTAACAGGCGCATTGGTGAATTTATAATCGAGTCCCACAATACCGGTAGGTCCAAGGTAAGTATCCCCATCCTGGAAGCCTACATATGCACCACCCCCATAAAACCAGCTAAGGCCCGGAGTGTTGAATTTATTATGGATCTCCAGCAATGCACCAATCCCAAACCGGTTGCCCCAGGCTACGATCCCTTCTATAGCGGTCTTATCGGTTGCAAAAAATTTACCTGAAATAGCGCTGCTTAAAGTAGGCGAGGAGTTGCTGAGGCGTATACCGGCTGCAAACCGGTAGTCCTGGGCGGCTGCACGCTGGCAAATAAACATACAACATAGTATAACGGGCAGGGTTATGGAGACTCTCTTCATGAAAAACAGTTTTTGAATTTCAATGATAAATTACCATCTCTACAAACAGCTATGGAGCCACCTCGATATCATGCTGCACATTGTAACCGTTACCAGCCGTGTATTGATTTATGCCGGTGTCACCGGGGTTGTATACTAAAAACGAAAATAGTGCCAAAGGTATTGATTAACTGTCTGTTAAAGTAGTTGGAGCGTTTTTTAACGTATCATTAGTCTGTTGCGGGAGGCAAACCGCCGGCCGTATAAAATGATGATAGCAGGCGCTGCCTTATAAAAATAGCTTAACTTCACTGTAATCGCCACGCAAAGGTGGTGCGCCATTATGAACCTTCAAATCCTGTTACAATGAATACTGTTTCACGCAGACGTGTAATTAAAACGATTGCTGCCGGCAGCGGCATCCTCTTACTTTCTCCCAATACATTATTAGCCGGTAACCGCCGCAATAAAGATAAACTGGGTGTGGCGTTGGTTGGACTGGGATATTACAGTACCGATCTGCTGGCGCCTGCATTGCAGCAAACAAAACATTGTTACCTGGCTGGTATTGTTACCGGCACGCCGTCAAAAGCGGAGGCCTGGAAGCAGAAATACAATATTCCCGATAAGAATATTTATAACTACCAGAACTTCGATACCATTGCCAACAACCCCGATATCGATGTGGTATATGTTGTGCTGCCTCCTTCCATGCACAAGGAATATGTGATCAGGGCTGCCAATGCGGGTAAGGATGTATGGTGCGAAAAGCCGATGGCTTTAACCGAAGCGGAATGTAATGCCATGATCAATGCCTGCCGCTCCAACAAAAAATCGCTGGCTATCGGCTACCGGTTGCATCATGAACCCAATACCCAGGCCTGGCGCCGGATCGTTAAGGAAAAACAATTGGGCAAAATAACAAAGGTGAACTGTGCAGCGGGTTATCGTGATAACCGCACCGACCACTGGAAGCAGAAGAAAGAAATGGGTGGGGGCGTTCTATATGATATGGGCGTTTATTCAATACAGGGAGCAAGGCTGGGCACGGGAATGGAACCGATCGCTATCGTATCGGCCCAAACTTCTACCACCAGGCCCGAGATCTATAAGAACGGACTGGATGAAACCACCATCGCCACCCTGGAATTTCCCGGGGGTGTAATGGCCGATATCAAAACAAGCTTCGGCGAGAATATCAATTTCCTCAATATTACCTGTGAGAAGGGCGAAGTGAAAGTGCAGCCCTATTCTTCATACAATGGACAAAATGCAACCAGTCCGCTCGGCACCATCAATCATCCTTACAGTATTCCCTTTCAACAGGCCAAACAAATGGATGATGATGCGCTGAGCATTATGCAAAAGAAGCCCATGCTGGTGCCGGGAGAAGAAGGCCTGCGCGATATCAGGATCGTGGAAGCTATTTATAAGTCAGCCAATACCAAACATCGGGTAAAATTGTAAGCACATTACTTAATAAATAAACAAGGTTGTCCCTTTTCTGAATTGGACAACCTTGTTATTATCTGTTATTACGCATCTCCGCTTCTGCGAAATGCGATGAAAATTTGTTGTTATTGGCGTTCTCTATGGCCGGTTTTTTAACTGCGGTGTTTTCGGCTGTTGTTTAGTGCTATCCTTCGAAGCATGTCTGAACAGGGGCCTCTCTTTCAACGGTTCTTTTTGTGGTGTTTTCTGCGGTGCGCCGGGCGTTACTTTGGGTGCCTGTTTAGGCGTTTCTAACGGCGGTGCAACCAGCTGTTGACTGCTCAACGAATCTGCCATTTCCAAAGAATCCACCAGATCCAGCGAATCCTTTATAACCACGGGTTTGATATCTTCATACAATTCAAATTTCGACTTTGGCCGGCGGTCTTCCAGCCATTTGAAATTGCGGAGCTTTTTATTCTCTTCCGTTGCCTGTCTTACCGGGTACATGGTACCGGATACTTCGCTGATGAATACCACTTTGTTCAGTTCTTTGTTCTTGAACCGCATGTCGATGATGTCGCTGGTGGCGTTGTTGATACCGACCAGGTAGTTCTTTTCATCTTTTACATAGTATATACTTTCCGCGTTGCCCGTTGCCCGCATGTATTCTATTTCCCCGTTCTTGAAATAACCATTCAGGCGGTTGCCTTTGATCTGGTTATACATCAGGGTATCGCTCAGGTTTACGGCAAAGCCGTTCTCAAACACAAACAGCCGGTCGGGGTTCTTGTTTTTAGTATACAGGAAAATGGTATCGCCGGTGATCTGGCTATTGCTGGCCCACATGACCGGGTCGGTGTATAACTGAAAAACAGAATCCTTGCCTGAATAAAACAGACTGTCTGAAACCGCCTGCATGGAATCAGAGTAAATACGTACATGATGCCATGCCTGGAAATAGCGGTCGGTACTATCGTTCTTGTTTTCTCTGGTTGCTTTGGCGGGTTTGGCTGCTTTCACCGGTTTACTGGCTACTGCCGGCGAGCCCGCTTTACCCGGCTTTTTGGTAGCCGGTCCTTTTACAAGCGCCGTATCTGTCTTGCGTTTAACAGGCGTGGCGGCCAGGGTAGCTGTGTCTGTTATTTTTATGGCGGAATCTTTCGCAAGGAGCGTGGTATCAGTTACTTTGATAACTGGATCTTTGGCCAGGGCAGTGGTATCTGCAATACGTTTCACCGTATCATCCGCCAGAGCGGCCGGATCTATCCGTTTAACAGGCGCTTTAGCCAGCTGCGCAGCGGTATCTGAGATACGTTTGGCTGTATCCGTTTGATGGCTGCTGCTGTCTTTGTAGCCGGGCAATTTACTTAGTCGGCCCGAGTACAGGGTATCGGCCGTGATAAAGATGGAGTCCTTGTCCTGCTTAATGATCATCAACGGATGCTGGGTGGCGCGGAAAGTGCCATCGTCGCGGTTGGCTTCAATGAAATTGGCCAGCACCGATACGCCCTGGGCAGTATCTATATACACGGCATTGCCCCGCAGTAAACTGAGGCCGAGGCTGTCGTTGCTGTCAATAGAATTGGCAATGATGGTTACTGCCCCGTCTTTTAGTATCGGCCGTTTGGCGAAATAAGCTTTCCGGTTGCGGGTATCATAAAATCCATCACTGGTATTGATGGTCCTTTTTGAGCTGTCGATGATAGTGGTGGGGGCTATGAAGGTTGCGATCTGGGTTTCGGTGTTGTACAACAACGAATCGGTCTTCAGACTGTATTGCGGATCTTTCAGGTCGACATCTTTTTTGAAATACACATCTTTCAGCTCTTCGTAATAGGTGCCTTCCTTACTGGTTAAGACAGATTGTTTGTTAATAAGTTTACCACCATTGTGGTATTCCCCGATCTTGGTATTCAGATCGTATTGAAGTTCGTTTGTGAGCAGGGTGCTTTTACTGTCGGTTAATGACACGTTGTTTTTGAGGTAGGCCATTTTTGTGTCGACATAGTACTGCAGGTACTGCGACCTGATATTGACAGTGTCGTTATCGATGATATGTACATTGCCAAACGCCTCAACGTACCGGGTCTTTTTATTGAACACGGCGCTATCGCAGTTGATCAATGTATTTTCCTGCCGTAACTGAACGTTGCCGGCCAGCATCTGCAGGTCGGTCAATGAGTCGGGCCGTTTATAGCTGAGCCGGTCGGCGTTAATGAGCGTCACTACTTTCATAGTGTCTGCGCCGGGCCGGGTGGTTATTACCTGAGCATCTATTTTACCAAAAGATAACAACGCTATCAGCGGCCAAAACACATATCGTATCATTTATAAAGCTTTCCTTGTTATTTCAGTGTATCAAGCGGTGCTTTTAACGGCCCCTTTTTATCTTTTGGTCCGAAAAGGGATATATTAATATAGCGTTTGGGATTTATCCGCAGATCGTCGAGCAAGATAGTCAAACTGCGATTGGTGCGTCGAACCTCTTCGTACAATTGGCGATCATTTAACAGCATACCAACAGTGCCTTCCTTGCTGTCGATCTTGGCGATCCCCGCTTCCAGTCTTGCCATTGTTCTTTGCAGGCTTTCAACAGCTTCCTGAATTTTTGCTTTCGACAATTGATCGGTTGCCGCCTGCAGGTTTGAGAATGTACTGTCAATTTTCGGACCATTACGCGCAAAGCCGGTGGTAATAGTATTCAGGTTACCGATCGTTTTGGCCAGCATGCCAGTTTCGGTATTCAGCATTTGCTGTAATGAATGACTGCTTGCGGCGAGGTTGGCTACAATACCCTGTAAATTGTTGCGGGTATTGGGATCGAGTATGGTATTCAGATTTTGCAACACCAGGTCGAGCGAAGCCAGGGTCTTATTGATATTGTTGATAGCCGGATCGAGGGATTTTTGCAGTTTGTCGGTCAATGCCAGGGAGCGCTCGGTACGGATGGTATCACCTTCTTTCAGGAAATCGCCGCCGCTGCCTAAAAAAATATTCACGCCGGTAGAACCTAACAACTCACTGTTAAGGGTGGCCACCGAGTTGCGGGGAATATTTATGTCCTTTGTTAAGGTAATGGTAACCACAATGCCACTCAGGTTCTTATCAGTCTCCTGCATACTGGTGACTTTACCCACCTGCAGGCCCTTGATAAATACCGGGTTGGATACCACCAGTTTTTCAATATTAGGAAACACAGCATATACTTCTTTACCACGCGCACTTTTTCCTTTCAAAAAATTAAAGCCAAGTATAAGCACAGTGATCGCAATTGCGGTTAATGCGCCTACTTTAGTTTCATTAGAAATTTTCATCTGAATTTGCTATGATGTTTTCAATGGCCAGACAAATCCCCGCGTACAATTGTTCACCGCCAGGTGAAAATCCTGTATTCCCGGGTTCATCTGAACGGGTTAAGTTTTAAAGGTTGCCCTTATAAAAACGGCCAATTGGAAGCAAAAGTATAAAAAATTGAAATACAGGCGAGTTGATAAGTTATCTTAGTTACCGGTTGCCTACTGGGAACTGCCCATGGCCATCTGCCAACTGCCCATTACCCAGTGCCAATCACCTGGAGGCGTGCAGTGATTTGGCGCTGCTGCTGTGGGCGGCGTTCTTTGAAATAGGCTGTGGCGCACTGGTGCCCTGGTAGCGTTTCACAGCATTGACGATGGCAGAGGCCATTTCATCCTGCCCTTTTTTGCTGTTCAGGTAGGCTTCATCAGCGCTGTGGGTGATATACCCGGTCTCCACGAGGATACTGGGCATGGCCGTAGCCTGTAACACCCAGATGCCTTTTTCATTACGCTGCTTCACCCCCCGGTTGATGCGGCCTTTTTTGGCCACTTCTTCCTGAACGAGGGTGGCCAGCAGGAGACTTTTGTTGAAGAAGCGTTTGGTCCATAAAAGCGACTTGGCCTTGAATTCAGGGTCATTGATATCAGGCACGTATTCCTTATCACTTACATCTTCGACCATACGTTCCCCAACATAACCACCCTTGATCGTTGACCTGTCGGCTGCCCAGATGTAGGTTTCAGTACCGCGGCTGGGATTATCGGTATACCAGGTCTTGTAGTTTTTAACCCGGCGCGTATGTTTTATGCGCTTTTTACCCTTGCGGGTATAGTAAACCTGCGTTTTATAACCGAGGAATTTCGTGTGTTTGATCTTGGGTGCTGCATTGGCGTGGATGGAAATGAAGAGGTCGCCTTTGTTGCGATTCGCATAATCGGCCCGGGCTTTTATTTCCGGGTAGGTATCACCCATGCGGGTATAATAGATCTTGAGTTCAGGAAATGTTGATTTAAGTTTCGCGCCCAGCTTGAGGGCAATGGCGAGACAAACCTTTTTTTCGGTAGAATAATCCCCACGGGCCCCGGGATCGCGGCCACCATGCCCGGCATCGATGATGATGGTCTTAATGCCCGGTCTGGCGATTGCTGGCACAGCGGGGGCTTTGCTGGCAGGGGCTGTGTTATACGAAGACACAACCAGGCAAAGTCCGGTGCCCAACAGGCAATAAATTAAATTTCGCAGCATCTATTCCGGGATTACGGGATTAATGTAAACAAGCTATTTTCTTCCGGTATAACGCAAAGATAGTGCTGCTATTGGCTTATCAATTCGTTAATATTCAAAAAGTACTAAAAACCAATTCGATAATTGGATAATGTGATGATATGATAATTAAATGTGATGCTAACAGACGTTTTGCAGTGGCCAAACTATGAACTTTGAACTATGAACTTTGAACTTTAAGAGCTTAATGAGTACCGGTGCTGTCGGCCGGGATCAATGGGGGCGGAGCTGGTTCTGATGTGGCAGATGAAGCCTGTTGAACCGGGGTAATGCCGCCCTCGAGGCTGGCTTTGTAACGTTTAATGGCATTTACAATGGCGGCCACTATTTCTTCCTGTCCTTTTTCGCTGTTAATGTATTCTTCTTCTTCTGTCTGGGTAATAAAACCGGTTTCCACCAGGATGCTGGGCATGCCGGTAGCCTGCAACACCCAGATGCCTTTTTCATTCCGTTGTTTTACACCCCGGCTGACCCTGCCGCCTTTAACAAATTCTTCTTCAACCAATGTGGCCAGCAGCAGGCTCTTACCGAAATATTTCTTTTCATAGAGCTGTGCCCTGATCATGGCTTCGGGCGAATTCAGGTCAAGCATATTGGTGCTGTCCTCTACCATTTCCCCGGTTTCACCGGTTGATTGAATAGCCTCGCCTTTATAACCGGTACGGTCGGCTGCCCAGATATAGGTTTCCGTGCCGTGCATCTGATTCTTGACCCAATAATTTTCATAAATGGGCACGCGCACGGTTTTTTTACGTCTTTTTGACCCTTTTCCCACATAAACAGTGCGGTTTTTATAGCCTACCACCCGTTTGGCATACCACCCGCCGGCTTTTGCACCGGAAGCATTGCAGTGAATGGCAATGAACAGATCGCCCTTGGCCTGGTTGGCCAAATCAGCACGATACCGCAAGGCATCATGAATATTGTTCAGTCCACCAGGGAGCTCATCGGTAGTGCGGGTAAATATCAGCTTACTTTCGGGTAATTCAGCGGCTAAGGCCTTACCCAGTTTGAGTGAAATGGACAAAGCAACGGCGGCTTCGGTAGAGAATTGTCCATGCGCGCCGGGGTCAATGCCCCCGTGGCCGGGATCGATAATGATAGTGCCGAGTACAGGTTTCTGTTGCGCCCATGCGCGGGTACCTGCAAAAAATAAAATTCCTGCAACAATAAAACTTAAAAAACCGCGATATAAATTTTTTTTATTCATTTATCCTTCAAGAATTTAGGAGACATTAATCTTCACATATTCTTAATGCATTAATACCTATTTTTGCCCACCACCTGCATATGATGAACGGACGCAAAAATAATTTAAAAGATGGTTCGGCCCTGATTTTATCTGTATGGCTTTTGCTATTAACGTCTGATATCTGGGCGAATTATTTTTTCAAACCCGATTTTACCAAATCCTTAACCAGAAATGTTCAGGATACTACAAAGCCCGTACGTTTACTGGATACTGTTCCGGGTAAAACAGATTCTTTACTTAGGATAAAAGATACCATTCCCTCAGATACTATTCCCTCGAAAGATACATTAATAAACAAATCAGACACGTTTAATGTTGCTGTTTCCCAGGATTCACTGGATGCACCGGTTGCGTATAAGGCATCCGACAGTATGGTGCTGGTGGTGCCTGATAAGAAGATCATCCTCTACAGCAAAGCAAATGTTAAATATAAGGATATGGATCTGTCGGCCGACAGTATTGAAATGGATCAGGGGTCGCAGATGGTAACGGCCACGTTCCGCAGAGATACAGCAGGCGCTATGGTGGGTAAACCGGTCATGGTGCAGTCGGATAGTAAAATGTCGTCGGACGTCATCAAGTATAACTTTAAAAGCCAGAAGGGGATCACGGAAAATACCATTACCCAGCAGGGTGAGATGTATGTGCAGGGGGAAAAAGTAAAGAAGATCAATGAGCGCGACTTTTATGCTTACCGGTCACAGTTCACTACCTGTAATCTGGATACGCCGCATTTTGCTTTTCGCGCCAATAAGATGAAAATGGTAAGCCAGAAGCTGGCGATCTCAGGACCCATTCACCCCGAGTTTGAAGGAGTGCCGGTTCCCATATACATTCCGTTTGGTTTCTTCCCATTATCACAGGGCCGCCACTCCGGTATTCTGCCTCCGCAGTTCTCGCAAAGCGAACAGTTTGGGTTGGGACTGGAAGGGCTGGGCTATTACAAAGTGATCAATGAATATTTTGATGTGACCCTGCGTTCGAATTTATATTCATACGGCGGTTATTCGTTGTTTTTAACACCTACCTACCGCAAACGCTACCGGTATAACGGAACCATGAACCTGTCGTATCAATCCTCGAGGATCTTATCAACCGGTTCGAAGAATGAGTTCGACAATACAAAGACCTACAGTGTGAACTGGAGCCATTCGGTTGACAGCAGGGCAAGGCCTGGACAAACTTTTTCAGCGAACGTGAATGTGGCATCCACCCGATACAACCGGCTTATACCAAACAATCCTACACTCAACTTTTCAAATACACTCACTTCATCAATAGCCTACTCCAAAACCTGGGGTACGAAGTATAACCTCACGGCTACTGCGAACCACAGCCAGAATAACCAGACGCGTGATATCAATCTCAGCCTGCCCAATATGTCTTTTACGGTAAATACATTTTACCCGTTACAACCCAAAGATTTTGCCGGCGAGTCGAAGTGGTATCATAAACTCGGTATCGGGTTGAACAGTACGCTGGCCAACCAGGCAAATTTCAAAGAAGAAAATTTCAGTTTCAGGACCCTGATCGATTCTGCCCAATGGGGCGCGCAGCACTCGGTGCCTATTCAGTTATCGCTGCCACAATTGGGGCCCTTACAAATAGCGCCGGGTATCAGTTACCAGGAGAAATGGTACCAGAGGAGAATGAAAAGGGCATGGAACCCTAATACCTACAAAGTAGATACAGTTGAGATGACAAAAGGATTGTACCGGGCCAGCGATGTGTCGTTCAGTTTAGGTATTAATACGGCCATCTTTGGGATGTTCGACAAATTTGGTAAAAAGAGCCCGATAACCGCCATTCGCCACGTGATCAGGCCAACAGTTTCGGCCAGTTACCGGCCAGACCTCGGGGGAAAGCACTATTATGATGTGCAGGTGGATACCGCATATGGGAAAAATCCGGGAGAGGGACACTTTCAGCGCTTCTCTTATTTTGAAGGAAGCATTTACGGGCCACCGTCAGAAGGGACCTTTGGTGGTATCAGCTTTGGTATCGATAATAATATAGAGGCGAAAATGCGTTCCAAAAAAGATACTTCGAATGGCGGCATCAAAAAGATCCGGTTGATAGATGGTTTCGGTTTTACCAGCAGCTACAACTTTATGGCCGACTCCTTCAAGCTGGCGCCATTTAACCTGTATGTACGCAGCACTCTGTTCGACAAGATCAATATTACTGCCGGTGCTAACCTCGATCCTTACCAGGTTGATTCGTTTGGTTACCGCATGAATAAGTATACCTGGGAAGGGGAGAAATTCTCTTTCAGCAAACTGGGCCGTATCACGAGTGGGAATATCGCCATTTCAACGTCGTTCCAAAGCCAGGCAAAAGATAAAAAAGCAGCAGAGCAGAAAGAGGAGGCTTTGCGACAGCAGGGTATCTTAACGCCCGAAGAACAACAGGCGCAATTGGCGTTTGCGCGGGCCAACCCGGCTGAGTTTGCTGATTTCAATGTGCCGTGGTCGCTGAGCTTATCGTATTCCATGACCTTTACGCGTGCATTGAGGCCCGATTATTCGGGATGGGAAACAAATACCTACGCCAACCTGAGCTGGAACGGAGATTTCAATCTGACGCCGAAATGGAAGTTTGGCATGAACGGCTATTACGATATCAAGACCTCACAGATACAAACCTTTACCATGTATATTTCGCGGGAGATGCACTGCTGGCAGCTGAGCATCAATGTAACCCCGGTGGGCTTGTACCGTACGTTCAATTTTACGATCAGTCCGAAGTCGGGTATCCTGCGTGACCTGAGGCTGAACCGTACACGTTATTTCTATCAATAACCCCCGGTGAGCAATTTCTGATTTCTGATTTCGGGATTTTGAGATCTCTTTACGTTCAGCTTAATAATTAAATCTCAAAATCCCGAAATCTCAAAATCTCGAAATCTCAAAATCAGACATCCCGAAATCACTTTGCGTTCCTGGTGTAGTAATCATACATGACCTGAAAAACTCTCTCTTTTAACGTCTGCGTGGTGTCACCCGGTTGAACCGGAACAGGCGGCAGAAAATGCATTTCCATTTTATGCGGTAACAGGAAGAAGGGTTTGCTGGCCGGTAATACTTTCCGGGTATTGAATATCAAACTGGGAATAATGGCTTTGCCACTGTCGATGGCGAGGCGGAACGCTCCATCGTGAAAAGATTTCAGCGGCTGACCGGTAAGGTTACGGGTGCCCTCGGGGTACAGGCACATATGTAAACCCATTTCCAGCACCTTGCGCATTTTCAAATAACTTTCCTTACGGCTGGCTTCGCTTTTGCGATCAACGAGTACCGAACCTGCTTTATAGATCATTCCGAAGATGGGGATCTTAGCCATTTCAACCTTGGCGATTGTTTTATTGCCGCCGGGAATGGCCGGGTAGGAGATGGGTACATCCATAAAAGAATTATGGTTGCTAACGACGATATACGTTTCGCCGGGTGCAAAATGTTTTCTTCCCCGTACTTTCAGCGGACAGCCAATGAGAGGAAGGTAAATGCCCATCCAGATGCGGGAAATAGCAGCAAAGCGCCTGGTCTTTTTAGGCTCGGCCAATGGATAGCTGAAGATCAGGAAGGGGACCAGCACTATGAGCAAAGTGATAACAAATACCAATGCCGCCCAGGCTGCACAAATTCTGCCTACTATTTCTTTGATGATTTTCATTCTAAATAAAGCTTCGGTGTTCAAAGCGCAAGTTACAAGTTTCAGGTTACAGGTTACGGTAAATGACAGACATGAGGCTCAACTGAAAGCCCTGCAACTTGTTACCTGAAACGGTATTCACATGGTTTTACAATGCCCAGTTAATTGGATCAATACCGTTTCTAACCAGGTATTCATTGGCTTTTGAAAAATGGCGGCAGCCGAAAAAACCGGCATGCGCCGACAGCGGGGAGGGGTGTGCCGATTTCAATACCAGGTGTTTGGTTTCATCGATGAGCACTTGTTTTTCCTGCGCAAATTTTCCCCACAGCATGAAAACCACATGGGCCTTTAATTCGGAGATCTTTTTTATGACATTATTGGTGAACTCTGCCCAGCCGATTTGAGAATGGCTCATGGGTTCGGCAGCGCGTACAGTTAAAGAAGCATTGAGCAGCATGACACCCTGTTCGGCCCATTTGGTGAGATTGCCGTGATTGGGAATGGGAACACCAATATCACTATGCAGTTCTTTAAAAATATTTACCAGCGAAGGCGGCGGTGCTACGCCATCGGCAACGGAAAAACAAAGGCCGTGCGCCTGACCGGGACCGTGATAGGGGTCTTGTCCAAGGATGACCACTTTTACCTGGTCGAGTGGAGTTGTGTTGAACGCATTAAATATCTGGGAACCGGGCGGATAAATGGTTTTCCCGGCCATTTTTTCAGTCTTCAAAAACGTAACAATATTTTGAAAATAGGATTTGGCAAATTCGGGTTTCAAGGCTGTTTTCCAGCTTTCCTCAATTTGTACGTCCATGATACATTACATATTTGCGATAAAAATAAGGAAAGGGAATTTATTTGATATAGATAATTTACCTGCTATGTAACTGATACAGTTACTACGTGCTAATATTTTTTTTGCAAAGAGTATTCAGGATGCGTTAAATTAGAACGCCGAACGCAAACGCCGAACGCGAAACGCCGAACGCGAAACGCTCAACGCAAAATCCGCCAAAGGCGAACCCGCGGAGGCAACATGAAAGCGCGGAATAACCGGACTCAGGCGTTAAGCGTTACGCGTTGAGCGTTAAGCGTACATTAACTTATCCTTACTGCTGATGTTGAATAATAATGACACACAGTTGGAAGCCACATGGCTGCAACGATTGCAACACAATGACGAGCAGGCCCTGGCTGCCATCATGAGAAAATATTATACTGCCTTATACAATTATGCGGCACGTTTTACCAATGACGAAGCCCTCATTAAAGATTGTATCCAGGAGGTGTTTATCAGTTTATGGCAAAGAAGAGAAAATGCCACTTCCATTTTATCGCCCCGTTATTATTTATTGCGTGCTGTAAAGAACAAGGTGCTGAAATCATTGCACCAGCATAACATCCGCACCGGTTCCATGGAAAGCGAAGACGCCTATGATTTTTTACAGGAGTTCTCCGTAGAAAAACTGATCATCGACAGACAGATGTCGGAAGAACAGGCTACCATCTTACGCAAGACCATGGCGCAATTGTCGAAACGCCAGCATGAGCTCATTTATCTAAAATTCTACCAGCACCTCGATCATGCCCAGATAGCCGGATTGATGAATCTCAGCCGGCAATCGGTATACAATCTCCTGCACGAAGCCATTCAAAAATTACGTAATCTGTACCAGGCTGAGATCTTTAATCAATGATGCTCCCCAGCCCCGAATTACCAGTTTGCAGTTTGCACCGGTTGTCACTGCCCACTGCCTTCAGCATTTAGCGTCTGCCTGCCCGCAGGCAGGTTCTGCTTTCAGCGTTCAGCGTTCAGCGTTTAGCGTTTTACGTTTTGCCTTCAGCCTTGCGCCTTCAGCCTTGCGCCCTTTTTGATACTTTTATGCTCTATGTTGGTATTTTTTTAACAATATGCCATTTTACCCAGTAGGAAATCGAGGTAACGGGAACTTATACGTATAACCGAGCTATATGAAGGACTTCCGGCTTTATGATATAGCAGATTTTGTAATAGATGAAGACTTTATCCGCTGGGTACATGAACAGCGTGAAGAAGACAATCTGTTCTGGAATACCTGGCTGCAACAACATCCCGACAAACACCTGGTGATCGCTACCGCCAGGCGGATCGTTAGTTCCATACAGTTCCAGCAAACCACCATAGCTGCGCCGGAAGTGGAGCAGGAGATCAGCAGGTTGTTGCATACGATCAGTACCCAGCAAACACCAGCAGCGCCCCGAACAGCAAGGGTCATTGCTTTTAAATGGTGGTATGCAGCGGCAGTATTATTGTTGAGTTTAACCGGCGGCTGGTATTTTTATTTTCGCAATACATCCAGCCGGCCTTTCGCCTATGCTTCCATGGTAGCCTCCAAACAACTGATAGAACATACGAATACATCCGATCAGCCGCTGGTGTTAGCCCTGCCCGACGGCAGCCGGCTTACCCTGGCCTCCAAAAGCCGCGTAAGTTATGCGCATACATTTGGTTCCGATGATACTACCCGCTACGGCGCGAGCCGCGATGTGTATTTGCTGGGCGAGGCTTTTTTCGAAGTGACCAAAAATCCAAACCGGCCATTCCGGGTGTTTGCCAACGAAATTGTGACCAAAGTGCTGGGCACCAGTTTTACCGTGCGCTCATTTGAAAAAGACACTACCATACAGGTAACGGTTCGAACCGGGAAAGTGAGCGTATATGCACAGGCAGCCACGCCGGCTTCCGCCAAAATGAGTGAGATCATTTTGACGCCGAACCAGCAGCTGTTGTATGAAAGAGCAGCGCAAAAATTTCAGAAGATATTGCTCAACAACCCTGCCCCGATTGTACCGGCCAGTATAACGCGAACCATGATCTATGACGATGCACCGCTCGATAAAGTATTCAGTGATCTCAGTAAAGCCTACGGCATCAGCATTGTTTTCGACAGCGAAGTATTGAAAAAATGCACGGTGACCGCCGATCTTACCAATGAGTCGTTCTACCAGCAGCTGAACCTGATCTGCAGCGCCATAGATGCGCAGTATGAACTGATCGACGGACAGGTAGTGATTGAAGCGAATGGATGTAGATGACGCTGAACGCTGAACGCTGAACGCCAAACGCGGAACGCTAAATGCGCAACGGCCAAACGCAGGAACGCTATAGGAACTGTATTTGAGATAAACGTTATGCATTAGGCGTTGAGCATGATTGGGGGAACTGTATTCGCGTTACGCGTTATGCGTTAAGCATATAAAGCGAGGATGAAATTAGTAAGAGAACCTATATAATGATTATGTAATAAACCCAGTAATATGATCAAGTTACCTCCATAAAGAACAGGCAAAAAAAGAGCCCCGACATTGTTCGCACCAATATCAGGGCTTTAGATGATTTGTCCTGCAGGAATTATGCAGCGGGACAAATATTGATTAAAACTGATTGCTTTAACCAACTAATAGTACAAACTTATGAAAAAAGTACTCGTTAACCAGTTAATCTACCGGTTTATGAGAATAGGATTGCTGCCATTACTATTGATAACCGGCTTTGCCGGCATGATGTATGCCCGTCCGGTACACGGGCAGGAAGTTCTGAATCAGCGTATTAACCTGGTTGCAGACAATAAGGAAATGAAATCGGTGCTCAGTGAGATCAGCCGGTTGGCCGACATAAAATTTGTATACAGCTCCCAGCGTATACCAGCCAAACAGAAAATATCCTGTATAGCCCGCAACCAGCGCCTTGGTGATGTGCTGAACATCTTATTATCGCCTCTGAACATCCTGTATTTTGTTTCAGGCAACCAGATCGTGCTGATGCGGAAAGGTGAAACCTACAATGTAGCCATGTTCTTCACCGACGATCCCCGTCAACTATTGATGGAAGAGGAAACACCGCCCCGGCCCATCACCGGTAAAGTGACTAACGAAAACGGAGAACCGTTGAACGGTGTCTCGGTATTGGTGCGGGGAACCAACAGGGGTACCAGCACCAATGAAAAAGGCGTTTTCGTCATCACGGCCGATGTGGGTGAAACACTCATCTTTTCCATGGTAGGCTATCGCGAATACGCGGTTAAAGTTGGCAACGAAGACAATGTCACCATCCAGCTGCAGGCCGAACAAACCAATATGAACGAAGTGATCATTGTGGGTTATGGTACCCAGCGGCGGAGCACATTAACCGGCGCCATTGCTTCGGTGAACAACAAGACAATTACCGAACTGCCGGTGGCCAGTGTAGAGCAGGCGCTGCAAGGCAGGGTAGCCGGCCTTTCTGTAACCAACAACGGAACGCCAGGCACTTCACCACTCGTGCGCATCCGCGGTGTGAGTTCCATTAGTTTTGCTTCTGACCCATTGTATGTGATTGATGGATTTCCTACCGGCAACCTGGTGCATTTCGACAGTCGCGATATTGAAACGGTTGAAGTGTTGAAGGATGCGAGTGCAGCCGCTATCTACGGTTCACGAGCCACTAACGGCGTAATCATCATTACTACTAAAAAAGGAAAGAAGGATAACAAACTGAAAGTTCAGCTCGATTCCTATGTAGGCACCCAGAAAGCATGGAACACCCTCGACCTGCTGAATACAGAACAATACCTGCGTTATGAACGGGCTTTGAATGGTGCGGCCGGAATTGATCTGCCACCCCGTTTGGAACCCGCCAACTTCAACCAGCCTATTTATAATGGTACTACGCAAACTTATGCGCAAACCAATACCGACTGGCAGGACGCTTATTTCAAGAGCGGCATCATCACACAACATAACCTGGCAGTGAGCGGCGGCAACGACCTGTCGCGCTTTTATTCATCGGCCGGTTATTTCAAACAGGATGGTATTGCACAGGGCGTGTATTACGAAAGAGGAAATTTCCGCATCAATTCAGAACATAAGATCAGCAAGGTCTTCAGCTTTGGCGAAAATCTGTACACCGCTTATTCAAAGCAACGTTATGATGCTACGCCCGATAACAGAACGCGACTGATGAATGTCATTCGCCAGTTACCTTACATGCCCGTTTATGATCCTACCACACAAGGCGGTTTCAGAGACGCCGAGAACAGTGTAGATGGCGCCGACCCAGTCAACCCGGTGATGGAAGCTATACTCTTAGGCAATTCCTATCGTAAGAACCTGAAGATCCTGGGTACTGCCTATGCAGAAGTGAATTTTACGCCCTGGCTTAAATTCAAATCCACTTTCGGCGTAGATCATGTGGCCCTTAACCAACATAATTACGATCCCATTTATACCAGTAAAGGCAGATCTGCTTCTCTGGCCAATATCCAGGATGTTCGCACCAATTTCACTACGTTGCTTTTCACCGAACAGCTTACGTTCGACAAAACCTTTGGCGATCATCACCTGGCTCTTACTGCCGTATACGAACAACAAACCACCAAAGCTGCGGGGTCGCAGCAGGGCGGTAATCAAACTTCCAATGGCATAGAAACGCTTGTAGGAGCTATCAACGCATCGAGCTTTTCTACCCAAAGCGAAAACGAGCTGATCTCTTATGTAGGCAGGGTGAATTATGAGTTTGCCGGAAAATACCTGCTTAGTGCTGCCATCCGCCGCGACGGTTTAAGTGTATGGGCGCCCGGAAATAAATTCGCCAACTTTCCCTCTGCATCCATAGGCTGGCGGGTGAACCAGGAATCCTTTATGAAAAATGCAAAGAATATCTCGGAACTGAAGATCAGGGCCGGATATGGTGAGACCGGCCTGAATGGAATAGGCATATTTGCAGCATTACCCAATTCGCAACTGCCCAACGATTATCCGTGGCAGGCTGTGGTATTGCAGAACGGTGCCTTGTATCCATTCAATAATACGATACCTACAGGCGGTAACGCTTCCTTCTATAATGCATTGGCTAACCCCGACCTGGAATGGGAAAAAACAAAACAATTGAACATCGGCCTTGATCTGGGATTGCTCGGCAACCGCATCAGCGTATCGGCCGACTATTATCGCCGTAAAACAGATAACCTGATGCTGAGTGTGCCAACACCCACTTCGTTCGGTTTTGGCGGTGGCGGCGTATTGGCCAATGTAGGCTCCATGGAAAATAATGGTTTGGACCTGCAACTCACCTATAGCCAAAAGCAGGGTGATTTCAAATGGGATATTGCCGGCAATATCAGTTTCATCAGCAATAAAGTGATCCATCTGAATACGCCCAATGCAACGATCGACCAGGGCGGCGACCAGGATTTTGGCGGTGGTGCACCCATTACCAGAACCATGGCCGGACAACCTATTCAATCTTACCTGGGTTATATCGTTGACGGCATTTTCCAAACGCAGGCAGAAGTGGACGCCAGTCCCTTTCAAACTACGGGTACACGGCCAGGTGACCTGAAGTTCAAAGACATCAGCGGTCCGGACGGCAAACCGGATGGAGTGATCACTGCAGATGACAGAACATTCATTGGCAGTTATCTGCCTGATTTTACTTACTCCCTGAACTTTTCAGGTACCTATAAGAACTTCGATGCCTCGTTGTTTTTCCAGGGCGTACAGGGAAACAAGATCTTTAATGCAACCCGCATTATTACCGAGGGAATGGCGCGTTTATTTGGTGCAGGTACCGAAGTATTGAATGCCTGGACACCGACCAACACCAATACCAGTATACCCAGGGCCATCAGTGGCGATCCTAACCAGAATGTGCGTCCGTCTACACGCTGGATTGAAGATGGTTCTTATCTGCGGTTAAAGAATATAGTTATAGGGTATACGATTCCCGGCAACCTGCTGCAATCTGTGACCAAAGGGGCCGTAAGCAATATAAGAGTATACATTTCATCACAGAACCTGTTAACCTTTACCAAATACAAGGGATGGGATCCTGAGATCGGGACCAAGAACACCACCCTTACCAACGGGATAGACTATGGACAGTATCCTGCTGCACGTTCTTTCCAGTTTGGGATACAGGCAGGTTTTTAGGTGAATCCCATTTGACTTATTTGACTCATTTTAACAATTGCTTATTATGAAACGAACTACTTTATATAAATTCAGCGTTGCCATTGTACTGGTTTTACTGGGCGTCATAGTAGCGTGTGAAAAAAGGCTGGACAAAACCAATCCCAGCTACCCCGACCTGGGCGGCTATTTCAAGAACAGCGAAGAGTTGTTGCGGGGAACCAATTCCGTATATTCTATGTATCATGGGGGATGGCTGGTAGGCCGCGAATGGTTCTTTGTAGAAGATCTGCGCAGTGATGAATTTGCTGCCGGTGGCGGTCAGCTGGAAGTACCGCGGGCGCAGATCCTGAATGGAAATACCACACCCGATAATGCGGTGATGAGTGATGTATGGCGCGGCTGGTATACCGTTATTCACCGGGCGAATACCGTTATAGCCAACGGTCCGAATGTAACTGATAATACATCGTTGCGCGACCGGTGTGTGGCCGAAGCCAAATTCTTCCGGGGCGTAGCCTATTTTGAATTGTTGTATAAATGGGGGCCTGTACCCATGTACCTGCAGCCGGTAACTGCTGCCAACCAGTTTCAACCAAGAGTACCCGAAGCAGAAGTATATAACCAGGTAATAAAAGATCTGAAAGAAGCAGCTGCTGTGTTGCCGGTCTCTTATGGTACCGAAGACCGGGGCAGGGCCACGAGGGGCGCTGCCAATGCCATGTTGGGACGGGTATACATGCAAAAAGGAGATTATGACAGCGCAAAAACCGTGTTGCTGGCAGTGGTGAATAGCAATCAATACTCGATGAATATTCCTTATGGCGACAATTACCTGGAAGAAACGGAGTTCAACCCCGAATCAATTTTTGAAGCCGTATACTTTCAGAATATTCCCAATCAGTTTAACTGGGGCGGCACCGGCGATGATCCCAGCCAGTCGCAGGGAACTACGCGCAACCAGGAGTATTCGCCGATCGCCTGGCGTAATTTAATTCCCAGTAACAAATACCTCGAAGAATTTGAAAAGACCAGCCAGGGCGCGGCCAAAACCGATCCACGTTTCAAGATGTCGGTGTATGAAAGCGGCGACTTCTTTAATAATAATGAATCACAGATCACCGACGATAACCAGAACGGAAATTCATCTGTTGTCCATGGCGTCACCCGCAAGATCAGCTGGCGGAAATTTACCATCATTTACAAACATCCTATAGCCGACCGGGCAGGTGGTGGTAATAATCAACGCATCATCCGGCTGGCGGAAGTGTTGTTGATGCTGGCCGAATGTGAAAATGAGCTGGGCAATTTCAGTGCAGCTGTAGGTTATCTGAACCAGGTACGCGACCGGCCGGGCGTGCAAATGCCGCATTACCCAACAGCCCAGTTCCCAACCGGTAATAAGCAACAGATCACAAGAGCTATTATGCACGAAAAAATGGTAGAGCTGGGTGGTGAAGAGATTCGAAACCGCGATATCATTCGTTGGAGAAAGAAGGGATATTTTACAACTGATCCTGTTTCTTATTTCAGGCCCAATCGCGATGAATTACTCCCCATTCCCCAGGCTGAAATCGATAATAACCCCGAACTCGGCTCAAGGGGTATAGCCAGGCAAAACAGAGGGTACTAAAACATTTCTGATTTTGAGATTTAGGGATTTCGAGATTTTATCAGTTTTTGGCTGGCAAACAAATCCCGAGATCTCTAAATCCTGAAATTCTGATTTCGAGATTTAGGGATTTCGAGATTTTATCAGTTTTTGGCTGGCAAACAAATCCCGAGATCTCTAAATCCTGAAATTCTGATTTTTGAGATCCAAAGATTCTGATTTGATCTGGTTTTTCGTGTTTAGGCAAATCTCGAAATCTCAAAATCCCGAAATTCTGATTTTTGAGATCCAGGGATTCTGATTTGATCTGGTTTTTCGCGTTTAGGCAAATCCCCAGATCTCAAAATCCCGAAATTCTGATTTTTGAGATCCAGGGATTCTGATTTGATCTGGTTTTTCGTGTTTAGGCAAATCCCGAGATCTCTAAATCCCGAAATCGAAAAATTTCTTATTATGGGTTTATCACAAAAGCGCATCGCTTTTTGGTTACCGCTATTAATGACATTTCTTTTTTCAATAAGCTGTAAAACAAAAAAACAGGACACCTTATTTACGGCACTGCCCTCATCAGCAACCAACATACATTTTATTAACCAGGTGAATGAAACCGATTCTACCCATTCCTTTATCAATGAATTCGGTTATATGGGCGGTGGCGTTGGCATTGGTGATTTTAACAATGACGGACTAAAAGACATTTATTTTACCGGCAATCAGCAAAGCTCAAAGCTGTATCTCAATAAAGGCGATAACCGGTTTGAAGATATTACCACTACTGCAGGTTGCGGCACCAGTACCTGGGCCACAGGGGTAAGCATAGTAGACATCAATAACGATGGCTATGATGATATTTATGTTTGTGTATTTGGGAAGAACCTGCTCGAGCGCGCGCCCAATCTTTTGTTCATCAATCAGCGCAATGGAACGTTCAAAGAACTGGCGGCTGAATACGGGCTCGCAGATACCAGTTACAGCACGCAGGCGGTTTTTGTTGATTACGACAAAGACGGCGACCTGGATATGTACCTCACCAATTATCTGCTCAGCGCAGCCAATGCGAATACGATTTACCCACGCGACAAAAGCGGCCGCTCACTGGCCAATGATAAATTGTACCGCAATGACGGCAGCCCCCTCCCGGCCTCCCCGAGTGGGAGAGAAGCCAGGCATCCTGTATTTACGGATGTAACGCTGGCCGCCAATATCAAGGAAGACGGTTACGGCCTGGGCGTAGTAGTAAGCGATTTTAATAACGATAGCTGGCCCGATATCTACGTGGCCAATGATTTTTTAACGAACGATGTATTGTGGCTGAACAATCAAAATGGCACATTTACCAATTGTATTGCCAGTAGCATGCAGCATCAGAGCTATAGCAGCATGGGCGCGGATGCGGCTGATATAAACAATGACGGCTGGCCGGATGTAATGACACTGGATATGATGCCGGAGCACAACGAACGCCGCAAGTTAACCTGGTCGGTCATGAATTATGAACGTTACCAGGCAGAAAGAGCTTATGGTTACGAGCCGGAGTATATGCGAAATATGCTTCAGTTGAATAATGGCGTGATGAAAGCGGGCGATACCGCCATTCCCTTCTTCAGCGAGATCGGGCAAATGGCGGGCATTTCAAATACCGACTGGAGCTGGAGCGTGCTGATGGCCGATTTCGACAACGATGGCTGGAAAGATCTTCATGTGACCAATGGTATCGGCCGAGATTTTATCAATGCCGATTTCCTGGAGTTCAGTTCAACTGTAATGGGGCGCATAACCGATCTGCAAGAACAACGAAAGCTGATCAATAAAAAGCTGGAATCACTACATCATGTGGAGCTGGGCAACTATTTATACCGGAACAATGGCAACTATACATTTACAGATGTTAGTGAACAGGCGGGGGTAAATGAAGCGTCTATGTCGAATGGCGCGGCCTGGGCCGATCTGGATAATGATGGCGACCTGGACATCGTGGTTAATAACATCAATAAAGAAGCATTTGTACTCATCAATAATACGAATGACAATAAGAAGCCGCCAACGCAACATTTCATTGGTATTGAATTAAAAGGCAAAGGGGCGAACCGGCATGCGTTTGGCGCCAAAGTAAAAGTATATACACAGGGACAGGTGCAGGTACAGGAGCAGAACCCGGTGAGAGGATATTTTTCTACCACAGATACAAAATTGCTGTTTGGTTTGGGCCAGTCTACATATATCGATTCCATTGTTACCATTTGGCCCGACAATAGCTGCCAGGTGTTGCGGCAGGTGACAGTGGATTCGTTATTGGTTATTAAACAACAGCCGGAAGGAGTATGGAATGAACTGGCCTTAAGCGGCCAGCCGGCTGTTTTTTCCGATGTAACACAAGCCGCCAACATGCATTACCGGCATCTGGAAAGTAATTATAATGACTTCGCGGTTCAACGCTTATTGCCGCAGAAATTTTCGCAGTTGGGTCCGTATATAGCGATGGCCGACGTCAACCAGGACGGCCTCACCGATTGTTTTGTAGGTGGGGCCTTTAATTATTCCGGTCGGCTGTTCCTGCAACAACCGAACGGTCAGTTTGTATCCCAGGCCCTCACCGACAGCATTAAAATGGAAGAGGACCAGGATTGTATCTTCCTCGATGCCGACGGCGATGGCGATCCCGATCTGCTGGTGACCAGCGGTAATGTACAGGTAGAAGAAAACTCACCATATAATAGGCCCCGCTTGTACCACAATGATGGAAAAGGACATTTCAAATATCAACCGAATGCTTTTCCTCAGAACATTCGCATCATAGCCGGATGTGTACAGAGCGGCGATTATGATAACGATGGCGATCCCGACCTGTTCATCGGCAGCCGCGTTACCCGTCAATATCCTTTACCGGGCCGCAGCTATATTTTGCAAAACGACAAAGGCGTATTTACCGACGTTACGGCCAACGTGTGCAAAGAGCTGGTTCAACCCGGTATGATCACAGCTGCCGTCTGGACCGACCTCGATAATGATAAACAGACAGACCTGGTGATAGCAGGGGAGTGGATGCCGGTACGGTTCTTCCGCAATGATCGCGGCCGCTTACGGGAAGTGACCGCAGCAACCGGCATCAGTAACCTGAGCGGCATGTGGCGAAGTGTGGCCGCAGCAGATATAGATCACGATGGCGATGTGGACCTGGTAGCGGGCAATCTGGGATTGAACTGCGATTACCAGGTGAGCGACACCACTCCCATGGAATTATATGCGGCTGACCTCGACGGCAATGGAAGTATCGATCCGATTCCCTTTTATTATATTAAAGACCATACAGGCGTTAAACGATTATATCCCGGCATCAACCGGCGGCAGTTTGCCGACCAGGTGCCGGCCATCAAAAAGCAGTTCCTGCACCATGCAGATTATGCGAGGGCTACGTTCGATGATATATTTAAGGGTAAAAAAGACAGTTTGCAGCGTTTTATCTGCACCGAAACGCGTAGCTGCTGGTTTGAAAATCAAGGTGGTGGACGTTTCAGGCAACATTATTTACCGCAAGAAGCGCAATTTGCGCCAGTGAATGCTATATTGTGTGAAGATATTGATGGCGACGGCATGACGGATCTGCTGCTGGCAGGCAATGAATACCAGAATGAAGTGATGACGGGACGCTACGATGCGAGTTATGGCTGCTTTTTAAAGGGGATCACCCGCAGGAGTTTTTTGGCGATACCGCCGGCACAAAGTGGGTTTGTGGTGCGGGGCGATGTGAAGGATATGGCATTAATGAAACTGCGCAATGGAAGCAGGCTGATCGTGATCGGGGTAAATAACGACGCTTTGAAAGTTGTAAAGGTGCGGTAATCGTTTCGCATTTTTGCGTTACGCGTTAAGCGTTCTGCGTTCAGCGTTCTGCGTATATTAAGTAAATATTAAGAACAATGCCCGCCAGGGAAACATAGAAAATTAAATTGATAACTTGCAGGACCAAGTAGCGATTTATTGGAAAATCATTTCTTGCATATCGATAAAGAATTGTTGCAGCGAATAGCTGAGGGAGACCAGGATGCGTTTGCCAGACTGTATATTGCTTTCTATGATAAAGTGTATTCAGTGGCGCTGATGTACCTGAAGGTGCATGAACTGGCGGAAGACAGCACCCAGCAGGTCTTCCTGAAGCTTTGGGAAAAACGCGGCTCGCTGGTGGCGGTGAACGATATGAACGCGTTCATCTTTATTATCGCCCGCAATGAAATATTCAATAACCTGCGCAAAAGCTCCAGGCAGATAACTTACCGGGCGCTTGTAAGCGAACGTTTTCTGCAGGAAACAGGTTCTCCCGAAGAATTGCTGATCCTCAAACAAAGAGCCGGAATGATCGAGCAGGTCATCGGCCGCTTGCCCGAACGCCAGCAGCAGGCTTTCCGCCTTAGCCGGGAAAGCGGCCTGCGGCATAAGGAAATAGCGGGCATTATGAAAGTTTCAGTAACCACTGTGAAAGAACATATTTCCCATGCCTTGCACCATATCAGAACTACCTTAATAGTACATAAGGACGAATTATTACTACTGCTCGTTTATCTACTCTGTCATACCCCCGTTTAGCAACTTCCACTTTTTTAAAAAAAAAATTTATCAGACATACCTACCTTTTTTTAACTACTGTGTCTTTATATAGAAATAGGAACACCTTTTCAATCAAACATGACTATAGAACGGTTCGAACGCTTATTGCAGCAATATCTGTTACAGCAAATGACAGAAGAGGAATTGAAAGAATTTCTCGATGCTGCTGTATTGCCGGAATTTGAACCGGTTCTCAAAGCGGCCCTCGACAGGGACCTGCAATCGACAACAATAGCAGGAAGCAGCGCCGAAGGGCAGGCCGAACAGTCCTTTGAAAGCTTCAGGCAGTTGATGACCGGCCACGACACCGGCCCAGCTCCAAAATACCGCCGGATGCAAACAGGTTTTGCGTGGTTGCGTTATGCGGCCATCCTGATACTGGTAGCTGGTACCGTGATCTGGATGCTGACGAAAAAAGCGCCGGATCAAAATGATCAGCAACCACTGGCGCAGGAAATAACACCTGTAGATATTGCACCGGGTGGCAACAGAGCGCAGCTTACGTTGAGCGATGGTTCTGTGATCCTGTTAGACAGTGCCGTTGACGGCATGCTGGCCCAGCAGGGGAATGCTAAAATTGTAAAGTTGAATAACGGGCAACTGGTTTATGCGCAGAAAGATGAGAAGACCGGTAACCCATTGACCAATGATCCCGTCCGAACGGATCATCCGGGCGGGCATTCTCCATCCTTCAACACATTGACAACGCCCCGCGGCGGACAATACAAACTTACTTTGCCCGATGGTTCAAATGTATGGCTCAACGCTGCATCGAGCATAACCTATCCCACCGCATTCACAGCAAAAGAGAGAGTAGTGACCATTACCGGCGAAGCCTATTTCGAAGTTGCCAAAAATGCAGCACGTCCCTTTATTGTAAAAAAAGGAACTACGAGTGTTACGGTGCTGGGTACGCATTTCAATGTGAATGCGTATGAAGATGAAGCGAATTTGAAAGTGACCCTGCTGGAAGGAAGCGTGAAAGTGAGTTCAGAAGCCGGAAATCGGAAGTGGGAAAATAAAGCTGAACATTCAGCTATATTGAAACCCGGTCAGCAGGCGGTGGTGAAGCCGCACTCGCCGCTGGCTATTAACTACTCGCCCGATATAGATAAAGTAATGGCCTGGAAAAACGGCATCTTTAATTTTCACAGGGCCAGCCTGCAGGAGGTGATGCGGCAATTGTCGCGATGGTACAATGTGGATGTAATTTATGAAAAAGGAATTCCGGCCATGGAATTCGGCGGCGAGATGGGACGCGATCTTACACTCGCGCAGGTGCTGAAAGGTTTTGAGGATATGGAAATTCATTTTAGAATAGAAGCCGGCAACCGGCTGATCGTTATGCCATAGGGAAATTACCCAGCTTATCCTTTTTATTGTTTTATTCTTCACCGATTTTATTGCACTCTTAGCATTAAATGTAAACGCGCATTTATGAAGTTAACTTCATTGTTATTAGTCCTGTTCGGTCTACAGGTAAGCCTCACCGCCAGTCCGCAAACCATTACCTTTTCGGGTAAGGAGGTCAGGCTCGAAAAACTGTTTAACGAGATCAAGTCCCAAACCGGTTACCTGGTGATGTACAATTACAAAATGATCCGTGATGCAAAACCCGTGACCATTGCTGTGCAGAATGAGCCCTTGCCCTCTTTTATGCAGCGGGTGCTGAACAGGCAATCGCTTGATTTCAGCATTCACAACAAGACCATCATTATTAAACGCAAACCGGAACCACCCACCGGTGAGACAAACACCCAGCAGCCAACCCAGCCACTGCCTATCGACGTAAATGGAAAGGTGACCGATGAGAGCGGGGCGCCGCTTTCGGGCGCCACTGTAAAAGTGAAAGGCACCAACCAGGTCACCAGTTCAGACGCCGGAGGCAATTTCAGTCTTAAAAATGTGAAAGAAGGTGCTGTACTGGAAGTGTCTTACATAGGCTTTGTTGCCCGCGAGATCAGGCTCGATGGAAAGAACAGCATGCCGGTGATCACGCTTCAGAAAGAAGAATCAAAAATGAGCGAAGTAGTGGTCATAGGTTATGGATTTCAGAAGAGAAGGGAAGTATCGGCAGCCGTAGCATCCTTCAAACCAACTGAAGAGAACAGCCGCCCGGCCCTCAGTGCCGACCAAATGATCCAGGGCAGAATGCCAGGCGTACAGGTGAGCGCCGGCTCAGGTAGTCCCGGCTCCAGCAACCGCGTGGCCATCCGGGGTATCGGTTCCCTCAGCGCTACCAACGAACCGCTGTATGTGATCGATGGAATTCCGGTGGTGCAGCAGAATGCCGCCCTCATTAACATGGGCGAGAACATGAATCCGCTGGCCCTGCTTAATCCCAATGATATCGAGTCTGTGGAAGTATTGAAAGATGCTGCCTCTGCCGCCATCTATGGATCAAGAGCTACCAATGGCGTCATCATCATTACCACTAAATCAGGCCGCGCCGGTAAATCGAAATTCACTGTTGATTATACCACCGGCATTCAGCAGGTGCCCAATTTGCACAAGGTGAAAATGGCCAGTTCTGAACAATACCTGCAGGTGATCAATGAAGCCATCGACAATTTCAATACACAAAATAATTACCTGCCCGGCAGCACCAATTATATGCTGCGGAAAGAGAATCCGTATCCAGGTTTGCCCGATACAGACTGGATGGACCTGGTGTTACGTACAGCCCGCACACAGAGCGCCGGCTTCTCGGTAACCAGCGGTACTGATAAAACGAAACTGTATATTTCCGGCAACTACCTGAACCAGGAAGGCGCTGTAAAAACACAAAAATTTGAAAGATATACGGGCAAGCTAAACCTGTCGCATAAGCTGAATAACTGGCTGGAATTTGGCGCCAATACCAATTTCAGCTATTCGAAGAACGACCGCGTGCCCGGTTCCAACCTGGGTTCTACCATTATGGCCCGTTCGCTGCCCCAGCGGCCTTTCGACCGGCCTTATAAACCCAATGGAGAATATTATGTGGGCGGAACGGAAGACCTCGTGTACCACAACCCGGTGCAGATCCTGAATGAAGAGAACACCTTCATCAATTCATATCGCATGTTGGGTAACTTTTACGGCAACCTGACCCTTGCCAAAGGACTGGTGTTCAAATCAGCGTTTGGCGCCGATCTTACGTATACGGTAGACAATGTGCACTACAACGAAAAACATCCCTATGGAACCGGCGTGGGCAGTTTAACGGATGCCCGCCGCCTTGCCTCCAACCTGTTATGGGAAAATACCCTGAATTATAACAAGACCTTCGATAAACTCGATTTCGGCGCACTGGCAGGTTATTCTTACCAGAAGCTGAACAACTCTACTTCGTCTATTGAAGGCCGGGGCTTCCCATCACCCGCTTTCGATGTATTGTCGGTAGCTTCTGAAATCACAAATGCTTCTACCGGTCTTTCCGAAAGCGCTTTGTTGTCGCTTTTCGGCAGAACCAATTTCTCCTGGGATGGTAAATACCTGCTGGCACTTTCACTGAGGGCCGATGGTTCTTCAAAATTCGCACCCAATAACCGCTGGGGTTATTTCCCCGCCGTATCTGCGGGTTGGAATATCTCGAATGAGAACTTCTGGAGATGGCAGCATACACAGGCGAAGATCAGGGCCAGCTATGGCGCCACGGGCAACCAGGATGGCATCAGCAGTTATGCCTACCAGGCACAAATGAGCGGTGGCATGAACTATGGCCTCAGCAGCGGTATTGGCGTAACTACCAATGGTAATATGAACCTTACCTGGGAAACCGCGCGCCAGTTCGATGTTGGTATCGACCTCAGCCTGCTGAAAGGCAAACTGAATATCACAGCCGATTACTTCCTGAAGAATACCGACAACCTGTTGTACAGCAAACCTGAGCCGGCTACCAGCGGGTTCACCAGCATCATCAGCAATATAGGCTCTATGCGGAACACCGGATTGGAATTCCTGGTAGGTACCAATCTGAACATCGGTAAAGTACAATGGTCATCCGATTTTAATATCTCGTTTATCAAAAATAAGCTCACCTCACTCATTGGCAATGATGCATTGTTGATCGGCGACAACCGCACCTTGAAAGTAGGCGAGGAGGTAGGCAGCCATTACCTGTATAAACAACTGGGCATTTACCAGGATGATAAAGATGTACCGGAATCTTTCTACAAGAACGGTGTAAGAGCGGGCGACGTTATCTATGAGGATATCGACAATAACGGAGCCATCGATGTCAACGACCGGCAGATCGTGGGTTCTTCCAACCCTGACTTCTTTGGCGGCTGGAACAACAGCTTCCGGTATAAGAATTTCGATCTGAATATCTTCTTCACTTACTCTTCCGGTTCAGAAGTATATGCCAGTTACCGGCTCACCGTGGATCGCCTGGGTAATAATTTCGCCAACATAACTGAAAGAGCAGTGAATGAAAGATGGACAGGACCAGGCACCAGCAACAGCACGCCAAGGGCCATTTACGGTTCTACCTGGAATACCCAGAACTCGTCCCGCTTCATTGAAGACGGATCGTATATCCGCCTGCGCTCACTGAATCTCGGTTACACGTTGCCGGCAAATGTTATTGGCCGGTTGAAGATGACCCGGGTGCGCGTATTTGCACAGGCAGATAACCTGTTCCTGCTTACCAACTACTCGGGCATGGACCCAGAGGTGACCAGCAATTTTGATCCGCAGTTCCTGGGACAGGACAACCTGATCCTTCCGCAACTGCGAGTGATCAACTTTGGCTTGAACATTAGTTTTTAATAGTTAAATCGGAATACAATGAACCGGCTTACATTTATTACAGTTGTTTTTTGTGCGATCGTTTTTACCGGCTGTACCAAACTGGATTTTTATCCCCACTCGGCCGCCTCACCGGATAATGTATCAGAAAAAGACCTGGACCCATTAATGAAAGGTATGTATAATGCGGTGCAGAACTTTCCGGGAAGGGAATCCTACATCATGTACGATTTGGTTGGCGGCAACCTGACCACTGCCTCCGGTGGTAATGTGCTGGCCTTTATTAAAAATATTATGCGCACCGATTATTCCCTCGTAAGGCAGGACTGGAACGGTTATTTCCGCGCTTTGTACCAGGTGAACAATGTGCTGCAGATCATGGAAAGAATGCCTGATACGGACAAAAAGACCCAGGTGGCAGGTGTAGCGCATTTTTTAAGGGCATATATCTATTACAACCTCACTACCCGCTGGGGCGATGTACCGCTGTTAAGGGTCAATACTTCAGAGTTGGTTTCCCGCACGGCACAAGCTGAGATCTGGAAATTCATTGAAGAAGACCTGCTCGCTGCGATGACGCAGGCGCCCGGCTTTATTACCGGACTGAATGGAGATTATTATCTCGCTTCCAGGGAAGCGGCGCAGGCGCTCATGGCTCGCGTGAAACTGGCGCAGGGAAAAAACAGCGAAGCAGCTGAATATGCAGAAAGGCTTATTACGTCAGGTTTGTTCCAGCTCGACCGCTTCGAAAAAATATTCAGGAAGCAGGATAACAAGGAAGTGATTTTTGCTTTTGAAAATTTAACCGAAGAATCGAGTATTACCCTCAGTACTCTATTCTACACTTACGCCCACCCGGTGAAGGGTTCTTATGTGTATAAGCCCACAGACGAGGTGATGAACATGTATGAAGCCGGCGATAACCGCAGGGCCATGTCTATAGACACCTATACCAATCTTGATGTGATCAACAAATACCCCAGCGGCCAGGCAGGCACAGATCCGGTTATCATTATCCGGCTGGCCGAAATGTATCTCATTAGTGCCGAAGCACAGGGCCTCAATGGCCTGAACCGGCTGAACGAATTACGCGCTGCAAGAAATCTGTCTGCCCTCAATCCGTCCTCGGTAGACGAATATCAGCAGGCCGTGGCGCTGGAAAGAAGGCGTGAGCTGTTGGCGGAAGGATTTCGCTGGTACGATCTCGTACGTACCGGTAAAGCCGTGGATGCGTTGGGAATTGAACCATTCCGCACGAAATTCCCTGTTCCTGATTATGAAAGACTGGTGAATGAGAACCTGGGTCAGAATGACGGTTATGTTTTTTAAAGAAAAAAATGAGACACTATGCTGCTGAAAAATTGTAAAGCATTTGCAATAGGATTAACGCTGCTGGGCTTTGTGGCCTGTAAAAAAGACGAGCCGGTTGAAACAATACTCGATAACAACCTGAGCGAAGTATCGAAAGCTTTTTTAGAAAAGACACAACTGGTGGCCCGGGTGTTTACGGATACGGTGATCGAAGTGCACCCGGGTGTACAAAGCACCGAAATACATTACCTGAGCCGGGAAGGTTATTCCATGCGCGTTTTTGTGATGGGGGTGGATATGAAACAGTCCGGAATAGCATTAAGACCCCTTACGCCATTCGGAGGTACAGGGTATGCACGGCAAACCGTTCCCGATATGCTGAAGTATATTCAGGGCCCGAATAGCAAACCACTGTTTGCGACCAATGCCGATTTCTTCAATGGCAATACCGGCGAACCCAGAGGTGTTGTGTATTTGAATGGGCAGGCGGTACGCACGACCATTCCGGCTGCCAGCTGGGGCTATTTCGGCATCAGCAAGACCGGACAGTTGATGCTGGGCGATTCATTGGATTACACGAAAAGAAAAGGCGAGATCCTGCATGCGCTGGGCGGACATCAAAGGCTGGTAAGGAATAAGGTGCTGGAGCCACAAACGGATCAGTCGATAGAGCCGCGCACCTGTGTAGGCTTTACGGCAGACAATATCCTTTATTTTATTGTAGTGGATGGGCGCCGGTTCGATTATTCCAATGGAGCCACTTTTCAAAAACTGGGGCAAATGATGCTGGCCCTGGGCGCTGTGGAAGCCATCAATATTGATGGGGGCGGCTCTTCAACGTATATGATCAACAACCCTCGCGGCAATATCATGCAGATGCGCAACTGGTCATCGGACGGAGCGCCGCGGGCTGTGGCCAATGGATGGAGTATTGTATCAACCAATTAAAAACATCAGATAGTGAACTATATGATCTCAGTTAAAAAATGTCAAAGGCTGTTCCTGCTGCCCGTTTTATTACTGGCAGCCGCCTGCGAAAAAGACAGCGATACCAACAATAAATCTGTGGATCCGGTGATCGTGTCGGTATCGCCGGAAAGTGGAACAGGGGCTACCATCGTGAGCATTTTAGGAAGGAACTTCAGTGCGGTAGCCGATGAGAACAAAGTACAGTTCAATGGACAGGACGCGATCGTGCTGGATGCTAGTAAAGGCGAACTGAAAGTAGTGGCGCCGGCGAACGGACAGACCGGTAAAATAACCATTACGATAGGAGGCATAACCCTCGAGGGGCCCGTGTATACGTATAAGGAGCCGGCAAAGGAATACATCGTTTCTACGGTGGCAGGAAATGGAACTGCCGGCTATAAGGATGGGATCGGCTTTGACGCCCTGTTTGCTGCTCCCGAAGGCGTATGCCTGGATGCGCAGGGAAATATTATTGTAACCGACAGGACCAATAACCGCATCAGGAAAATTGCACCCGACAGAACGGTTACCACCGTGGCTGGCACCGGTGAAAATGCATACGCCGATGGACCCGCAGCGGCGGCCAAATTCAATTTGCCCTGGCGTTCTACCATGGATGCACAGGGAAATATTTATGTGGCCGACCGCGATAACCATAAGGTTCGGAAAATAGCGCCCGATGGAACGGTGAGCACACTGGCAGGAAGTACGGCAGGCTATGCCGATGGACAGGGAACGGCCGCGAAGTTTGACCAGCCGCTGGATGTGGCCGTCGATGGCAGCGGCAACGTGTACGTGGCCGACAACAGGAATCACCGTATCCGGAAGATCACACCTTCAGGAGAGGTTACTACGCTGGCAGGCAGTGCCAGTGGCTTCAAAGACGGCACTGGTGCGGCAGCCGCTTTTGCCAATCCATCAGGGATAGCGGTAGATAAGGATGGTAACATATTGGTGGCCGACCGGGCAAACCACCGCATTAGAAAGATCACACCCGCCGGCGCGGTAACTACGTTGGCAGGCGCCGGCACGATAGGTGCGCTGGACGGAGATGCCGCCGCGGCGAAATTTAACAATCCCTATGGGATAGACGTAAACGCTAATGGCGTGATCGTCGTGGCCGATTTAAACAATAACATGGTGCGCATGATTGAGCAGGGTAAGGTGAGCACACTGGGAGGAACGGTCAGCGGCTTTACCGATGGGCTTGGCTCGGCTGCGCGTTTTAGCTCACCGGTGGATGTGGTGATCGATGGAAACGGTACGGTGTATGTGGCGGATCTGGGCAATAACCGGGTGAGGAAAATAGAACCGATGTAATAAAAGGGCCTTTTTAATCATGTATTCTGTTGACGGCGAGTATGGTTGTGGCCATAAATAGTGATTTTCTGAAGGTTATGGCCATAACCTGCTGGAAATAGTTTAATTCGACAGGAAAAAATATCGATAAAAAACCTATTTTTGCGCTCCCGATGAAAGTCGGGAGGTGTGTTTTGAACCGGTAAGCAATTATTGGTTCAAAATAGGACCGGTAGCTCAGCTGGATAGAGCAGCTGCCTTCAAACTTAGGAGCCTTATAGGGGAAACGAAACCTTATAAGTGGATGCCACTATATCGGTGAAACCTTCCTGTAGCAATGCAGATGGCAATACCGAGGAAACCTGCAAGGGGTTCCGTAGAGACTACACGTGGCACACCTGAAATGGTGAAGATATAGTCCAGACCACAAATTCCGACCCAGGTTGGAAGCAGGGAAACCTGTAGCGGGTAAGCTAAGCAGCAGGTCATTGGTTCGAATCCAATCCGGTTCACGAAAAAGCTTCACAACAATGTGGAGCTTTTTTTATGGCGAAAACCTTTGCAAATAGAATGCTAACACTCAGCACGCCATTTGACCAATGACCAGCTTGTACCCTTTGCCATGCACATTCAGGATGCTTATGCGCGGATCCGCCTGCAATTTTTTCCGCAATTTCGAGACGAACATATCCAGGCTCCGGCCAACGATAACGCCTTCATCTTCCCACACTTCTTTCATCAACTGATCACGATCTATCAATTCCTGCTGGGCGTTGGCAAATACGTGCAACAGTTTGGCTTCTTTGGCTGTGAGCAGAATGATGGTAGAGCCGGCTACCAGTTGCTGACTTTCCGGCAAGAAAACCAGGTTACCAATAGCAATACCCGATGACCGCGGGATTTCCTGTTTAATCGCTGACGATGGCAGATCTGGTTGTGTGTTTTGCTGTACCGGACTATCCATCGTAATTCCGGTTGAGGCACCCAGGGCTGGCATATTGTCTGCCTTGTCGGTGGTTCTTCTTTTTCTTAAATATAGTGAGCGGAATAATAAACTTACCAGAATGGCCACCAGGCTACCCGCCAGCAGGCCCATGGAAAACGGGTACATACCGGCGGCTTCGGTTTCTGTAAACCTGATCCGGATATTGTAACAGGATCTTTCCTGCCGGCGACCCCCGCAGGGTACTATATTACGGGAACTGTTTTTATATATCCGGAATCCATAGATCACTTCGGCCGATGGGGCGCAACGGATCACCTCCACGAGGTAACTGGAGCGCAGGCGGTTGGCCGCGACTACCCGGCGTACGGTAGCCACTAAAGTATCGGTTAAGAAGGTAAAAGGTGCCGTAAACCGGATCAGGTATTCCCTGTTCGCCCGGTCTTCCACAGGAAGGATACGGGAGGAGGAATCGCCGGCCTGTAACAGCAATTGGTGACCGATCTGCCGGATCACCAGCTTTTCAGTCGCCTTATCTGTAGCGGGCAGGGCAGCCCGGTCACGGATGGCAGTCCATGAAACGATGACTATCAGGGCGGTGCCTATTGCCAGCAAGGCTTTCCAGTTCATACTTAAAATTACAGCATTCCCTGCGAGCTCCGGTGCCTCCGGCCAGATTTTACATTCGTTTACAAAGCTTTTACTACGCTTTTACCCCTCCCGCAAACGGACACCGTAGGTTTGTATCAACAACCCGGGTTTCTTTCCGCTTTCATCATCACATAAATCAACATCTTATGCGGTCAATCTTATTTTTCGTTTGCGCATCCCTGTGCCTGGCCGGTGCCGTGGCCTGCCGGGATCGTTCAGTTGCGGCTATTGACGCCTCTACACCTGCTATTACATTGCCGGCATCTTCCACCCCAGTGGGAAGCGTAGTAGGTTATTCCCTTGTTATACCAGAAAGTTTTGTCAAATGGAAAGGCATGCATGTTATGGGAGGAGCTGGACATCAGGGCTATATCAAACCCCTGAAAGGCAACCTGGCTTTCGATGCCAACGGCTCTATTGCAGGAGGCTATTTTGAACTGGATATGAATACAATAACCACTACCGACAAGAAAGACACGAGCAGCGATAACGGACTGGTATCGCATCTGAAAGACCCTGACTTCTTTGATGTGAAGAAGTATCCCAGGTGTACGTTTCAATTAACTAAAGCGACTAAAGTCTCCGGCGATTCTTCGTATTATCTTACCGGGCAACTGACCTTGCGGGCCATTACACAAGAGATCCATTTTCCAGCCACGATTGTCAAAAATGGGGAGGATATTGTTGCCACAGCGTCGCTCACAATAGACCGTACGAAATGGGGCATTACTTACAAGTCGGGCAGTTTATTGGGACTTGTGAAAGACGAGTTGCTGGAAGACACTGTACCAGTATCACTGGTTTTACGGTTTCAAAGCAGTAAGAAACGGGCCTGTTAAAAATCATCAGCTTAATGACGAAAACGGCTACAACAAAAAAGCCTTGTAAATCTTGGGATTTACGAGGCTTAATAAGAGCACCAGTATTTTTTTTAACTATAGTAACAGATATATGCTACATCCGTAGCACACATTACATCAAACGATGAGTTTGCGGCTACTTCAAAGCTGTCACCCTGCTTGTGCGTGAGCCAGTCGCCACCGCTCAGCTTTGTACGCATAGTGCCGGAAATAACTACCATGGTCTCAAGTGAAGAGGTGTTAAATACATAAGTCCCCTTTTTCATAACGCCGACAGTTGCAGGCCCTTTCTCTGTTTCGATACCAAGGCTTTGAACTTTTCCATCAAAATATACATTGTGCGACACTTTATCATTTGAACTGCTCATACATTAATTTATTAAACGTCATTATTTTTTTGAGGCGCTAAGTTAATTTATTCCGGTAGAACAACCTAAGCGGTATTTTCATTTCTTAGAGCAGGTTTGCAAATCACTTATTTCCCGAATCAGCGCAGCTATTGCCTAAACACTGCACTTGTTAATTGTTGCTGTAACTCCCAAAGCATTTTATATAAATTTACTCAATTGCATAAGTAACCGAACATAACCGGTTTATTAACTATGCAATTAAACATCACTGTTACTATTCTATTGCTCCGGTTGTTTTTTATGACCTTCTCAAGGAAAGCGCACCGGCTTGCCGGTAACAATCGTTTGTGCCTGCTGTAAAGGGGGCGAACAGGAAGCACTTTGTTATTATTAACCATAAATATTATCAATGAAAAAAGTAATCATCCCACTGGTACTTGGATTCATCACTGTGTCCTTTCCCGGGCAATTATCCAGTGCCCCTTCGGAGGGAAAAGCGATGCGTAAAGCGCCAAAGCCGCCAGTAACGATCACACAGGTACCGAGTAAACTCACGCTTTCCTGGTTCGTGCCCAGCAACAGAACCTGTAGTAAAACGCCTAACGATCAGTCGAACCCGGCATTGAATCCGGGTGCCAGCAGCCTGGCCAGCCCGATCACTTATTATTGCAAGGTCACCGTTGAACCAAACGCACCTACAAACATGTACGCCGCCTCTACATACAAGTTTACCTGGTTGAAAGCCGGCTCTTACCTTGACATTAAAGTACCCAAAGAGGTGGGTGGCAAGATCACTGTAGATTTTTATGAGAATTGCAACAACTGCATAGACGGCAAGATGAACAGACCTATCTGGCACGGCACAGATATGATACAAAAAGGGCAGCCTAATGTAAATGTGAACCTGAATTTTACAGGTGTGCTGGGAGGCTGTTAGATCAATCTGTTTACATTTCTTAACCTTTTACTCCTTTCTAATGAAACAAAATTCCCTGTACTTATATGCCTGCGTGCTGATGATGGTATGCAGTTGCGGCAAAAGCAAAGAGCAAACCGGTAGCAAGCTCGATAAAGTAAATGTCCGGACGGCTACCACCGAGAACGTGAACGACATTATGGGTTTTTATACCTTTATGGAAACACCTACCAATGGAATGTTTGGCGCCATCCATCATTCCGTAAGGCCGGCAACCGCTTCACGCAACGTGCCTGCAAATGACAATTACAGGTTCAGTGGTGCTTTTTACGATGCGAATAACAACCTGATCCCCGGTGGGAAAGTTGTATTTAGCGGGATAGAGTTTTCGCCCGTGAATAATTTTTACAGCTTTGCCTCCAGCTACATTCCCGCCCGTCCAAGTAAGGATCCTACAAAATACAGTTCACTTGAGGGGCAAATCGTTACCTATTCGATCAACCCTAACCCTGCCACAACTACAACAGCAAGAGTAGTACCTGGCCCGGCAGCCCTTGCCCCCGGTTACTTTTATATTCCCAAAAAGGTGAGTCTGGCCACCAACGGCGCCATAACCCAGGTAGGCAATAACTACTTTGATGTATGGAATTGGCAGGCCATATTCAATCCGCTTGACCTTACGATCACCTGGAATGCAGATGCCCAAAATGATAAAGGAGTGGTTATTGGGTTCGAATACGACCAGGAACTGAGTTCACAGTTTTATAGTACTTCACCTGCATATAGTACCAAACGGTATAAGGCATTCCGTGTGCCCGATAATGGAAGCTATACTATAAAATTGACCGACCTCAATGAAATGTGGCCGGGCAGGGATATCTATAAACAATTCAATGCAGTAGTGACCCTTACGGTTGGCCGGGCGAACTACGCCATCGTTAACAGCCCCGATAACTTACAAAAGTATTCGATCTATGCCGGCAGCGCACAGGAAACACTGATAGTACTAAACTGGGGGCCCTGGCCAAGAGTGACTGGTTAATAAATAATTCCGGAAGAACATGCGATTATTATCCCGTTTATATGATCAGCAAAGCTGGCCGCAATTCCTGTTGTGCTGGATCTCCTTTGGTATACTGCTATCAGCTTCGTGGTTTGTGCATCCGCTTTTGTCGTTATGTTGCTTTGTGCCTTACTTTATTATATTGTTTCGGTGCAAAGTGCGTGGTGCCTGGTACCTGCAGTTGTTCATACTGAACCTTACATGGAATGCAGCCGTTACTTACTGGTTATGTCAACTGGATGTAATAAGAGGTTCGGGGGCGCTGTTGGCGAACAGCGTCCTCTTTTTGCTTCCCGTAATGTTATGGCAGTTATATGTACGGTATGGGCGTATTAAGCAGGGGGTAGCCCTGGCCTTGCTGCTTTGGTGGTTGCTTTTTGAATATGTGCATCACCTGTGGGATTTTTCCTGGACCTGGCTTACAATAGGCAATGTATTCGGAAAGGCGCCTCAACTGGTATTATGGTATTCATGGGTGGGTGTAATGGGCGGATCGGCCTGGATATTGGTATGTAATTACCTGCTTTACCAACTGGGCAAACGATCATGGCATATAAGGAAAGCGTCAGTAGCATTAATGGCTATCGTACTGCCAATGGTGCTGTCGGCAGGGTGCTGGTTTTTCCAACAGCCAAACACTAACTCACCGGAAAAAGATATTACCGCCATTGCTACTACCATGGGCGGTACCGACGAGATAAGTGACAGGGAAAAGATACTTATCATTGACTCCCTGGCAACACGTGATAAAAAGTCAAAGGGAATAACCTTATTGCCCGAAGTGTTGCTATCGAATGATGTGTGGCTCAGCCGGTTTGCATTGGGTGATGTATACGCCCGCCTCAAACATGGCCTTCAGTTGTGGCAAACTGATAATATAATTGTGGGTGCCCTGCTCAATGTACCCGATCCGGAAGGGTTGCATGTAGAACAGCGCATGGCCCTACAACAACATTACAGCCGGTACAACGCGGCATTGCTGATCAATGCGTCTGATACCTTTAGCCTCAAGCTGAAAAAAGTATATGTTCCGCTGGCAGAATATGTGCCATCGTACCTTTCTTTCCTGCACCTGAAAACATATGGCTTTGCCAAAGACCCTTACAATACCAATCACTTCGACATTGATGGTAAAAAATATTTTATAGGCATTTGTTATGAAGTAGTGAACAGCCTCTTCATGGCTCAAAGTTTACAAGATAATACCAATGCCATACTAATGCTGTCGAGCGAAAGCTTTTTTGGCGGGTCGGAAACCGGACGACGGCAATATATGAACATTTGCCGGCTGCGCGCGCTTGAGAACAACCTTCCGTTGGTAAAGTCTTCCAACGATGGAATTGTTATGGCGGTAAATGCCAGGGGAGAGCTGCAGCAAGCCAAACGAACTGTTCTTCCTTATGTAATGCACGCCACCATCAGGCTTTCTACCCCTTCCTGCTATCGCCACATAGCCCGTTGCTTGCCGTATTTTTTGATGACGTTATTGGTTTCGCTGGTTTTATTTCCGCTATTCAGGCGCATTTCGGTAATATCTGCATCGCCACGGCGGGCTATTGGTACAGAAGAAATGGCCGCTGGCGACGCGTGACCAGGTAGCATTGAGCAGCGCGTTTACCAAGGGCAAAATGCTCAATTTTTTTGGCCATGCCTATAGAGCAGGATGCCGGCTACAACAAATGGACTATTTTTGCGCATTTGAAATCAAACAGTCGATGAGTAAACAAGTTCCAGTAGTTAAGTATAATACCAGTTATCCTTCCATTGAAGACCTGCGCAACAAAGCCAGAAGAAAGATCCCAAAATTCGCCTTTGAATACCTCGACGGGGGATGTAATGAAGATGTGAACCTGTATAAAAACACGGCCGAGATCAGAGAGGTGGAATTAGCCCCTTATTATCTGAGCAAACACAAAGGGTCGAGCCTGCAAACCGAACTGTTCGGTCATGTGTACGATGCGCCTTTTGGTATTGCACCCGTTGGACTACAGGGACTCATCTGGCCCAATTCGCCACAGATCCTTGCCAAAGCTGCAAAGGATCATAATATCCCCTTTATACTGAGCACCGTTACTACGGCCGATATTGAAACCATCAGCCAGATAACAGAAGGCAGGGCCTGGTACCAGCTGTACCATCCTGCCGAAGACGCTGTACGCGATGATATTTTAAAGCGGCTCGAAGCCGCCCAATACCCCGTGCTGGTGTTGCTGAGCGATGTACCTTCGTTCGGGTTCAGGCCAAGAGACATTCGCAATGGATTGGCCATGCCGCCCAGAATGACCCTGAAAAATATTTTGCAGATCATGACGCGGCCTGAATGGGCATTGAAAACATTGAAGTACGGTACGCCTAATTTTGCCACGCTGAAGCCCTATATGCCAAAAGGATTAAACATGAAACAGCTGGGGCTTTTTATGAATCGCACTTTTGCCGGCAGGCTGAATGCTGATAAAATAGCACCCATTCGTGATAAATGGAAGGGAAAAATTGTAGTGAAAGGAATTGCCACGGAGGCAGATACCGAAATGTGCATGAAGCTGGGCGTAGATGGCATTATCGTTTCTAACCACGGCGGCAGGCAGCTTGATGCCGGTCAATCGGCTATAAAATCAATGCATCCGATCATCGATCGCTATAAAGGGAAAATTAAAATTATGATGGACAGTGGCCTGCGTTCGGGCCCGGATGTAGCCAGGGTAATGGCCAGTGGCGCCGATTTTACCTTTATGGGCCGGTCGTTTATGTACAGCGTGGCCGCACTCGGGGATGAGGGCGGTAATCATGTGATCGCTATGCTGAAAACACAATTGCAGCAGGTAATGGAGCAGGTTTGCTGTGAGCAGATCTATGACTTGCCGAAGCATATTATTAAATAAACCATTTCAGTTTGAAGAAATTCAAATCGGGATTATATTGTCCAGGCCAGAAATTTACGGGGCGTCACCAGTTGGCGCCTTTTTTTATGCGAATGCCTGATGAGTTTGGGATTTCAATAAAGTTGTAAAGATCGGCCGTTAGGCCCTTCAAACTCATACTTTAAGCCCCTTTTTCATTTCCAAATCACCACAAAAAGTCAGACCTTGTACCGCTAAAACCGGACCATGCATCATGATGTATAAACACGCGAAACCACATCAGGCACTGGCTGCTTATATTCACTGCTTTTGGTCAATAAAAGGCGAGGGAAGTGGGATCCATGTGGAGCGGATCTTTCCGGATGGGAGCCCGGGACTGGTAGTAAACCTGGGCGAAAAATGCATTACCGACAATGGCCTCGTAACCATGCATCCTGGCCGTTCTTATTTGGTAGGCGCCATGACTTCTTATAAAGAAACCTATCTTAACGAAAACCATCACCTGATCGGCGTGTGCTTTAAACCGGGCGCCTTCTCTCATTTTTATAATTATCTACCGCTGGCCGAAATCAGGGAGCAGACAGTACAACTCGAAAAAGCGCTTGCGCCCGACACCAGCAACATGCAGGAACTGTCGTTTGCCGACTTAAACGCTTTTTTTCTCAAGCGGCTCAATCCACCCAGACAGGACGTTTCCTCCATTGTAAAATGTATAAACGAAACCAAAGGGCAAATTACGGTAGACGCACTGGCCAAAAAGAATCACACGTCACCACGACAACTCGAAAGAAGTTTTCATAAGCATATCGGCATTACTCCTAAAGAATTCATCAATATCACCAAATTTCAACATGCCTTCTCAGACATCACCCGTAACAAAGGGCATAAAAGCTTATTGGATATTGCCATTGAACACGGATACTATGATCACGCGCATCTGACAAATGAGGTAAAACGGTACACGGGCCTGCCTCCTTCAGGGTTATAGAATCACTTTTGTTGAATTCACCAGTCCTTTTTTCGAATTCATTTGTCCTTTTGTTAATTTCTATCATGCTTTTGTAGAATTCAATGAGTCTTTTTATGAATACTATATTTCTTTAGTTGAATTCAATATTCAATTGGATGAATTTACTTACTCAATTGCAAGATATAGTACTCCTTTTGTTCAATGCTTAACCCAGTTGATCAAATGAGGTGCAACTATTTTCGATCTGATAGCAACTTTCTCTGAATGAGTGATAACTTTAATCAAATGGCCTGGAACATTTGACAAACTGAATGATCAATGTAACAAAGTGCCCATTGCATTTGCCTAAAGAGCTGGCAAAATGAGTAAATGAGAAACTCAATTTGCCAAAAGTAAACTTCAATTCTACAAACCAGGTATACAATTCGCCAAAAGTGCTATTGAATTTCAAAATAAGACTCGTTCAGCTGCCTAATGAATAGTCAAAACAAAAAAATAGAATCAGCACATCAAAAAATGGCAAAGTAAAACTGAAAAATGAAGGACCAAAACCTGGAAAACGGAGGTCACTTAATGGTGAGAAAGCCATTATCTTGCTTTGCTATCGTCCTCTTGTTATTCTTCCGGTATTCGAGTGGACTAACACCGCCGCTGTGCTTCCTGAACTGTTTGTTCAAATGGCTTTCGTCGGTAAAACCCAATTCATCGGCAATTTGGCTGATGGTAAGCGTACTGTTCGCCAGCCGGTGTTGCACCAATTGTATTTTATATTGAGTTATATATTGTTGCAGACTTTCACCAGTAAGCTTTCTGAAGTATTCACCCACATAAGTAGCCGAAAGATTAAATTTTTTAGCCAGGTAAGGAATACGTAGTTTATCGGGATTATTAATGTTCTCATGCACATGCAACAACATCCGATTGATCAATGGTTCGGGTTCGGGATCCTCTTTTGAAGTTAACTTTCCATCGGCGACATTGCGTGCAATTATATTCAGCACCAGCGTAATAAAATGCTGCAGGTTCTCTTCATAATAAGGCTCTTTTCTATCATATTCCTGCACCATATTATTGATCAAAGTAGCAATCATTTGGCAGTCGGCCGGTTGTTTGATCAACACCCGTTCAAATCGGTTGTGATGGTAGAAAATATGTTCCAGTTGCCGTAACCATGATGATATGCGTTCACGGTCCTGCGCATTTTTACATTTGCTTAGAAACACTTCTGAAAACCGGATGGAGCAAAACCGGGTAGGTGATTGCATTTCAAAACCCCGGCAATCGAGTGGCGTAAACAGAAAAATACTGCCCTTGTTATAAGGGAACCGATTGCGGTTGACGACCCGCACGCCTTCGCCGTCGAGTATTTGCACAACCTCAAAGAAATGATAGATGAGTGGTCGTGACTGCCACTCTTCCATGTCTGACACATACAACTCAAAGGGTCGTTGTAACATTTTTTGTTTCATAACCTGTAAAATTACAGAACAAACCTTTTATTATCCCTGTTCCGGCCTTGCCAGGGCTATTAATTTTGACCACAAATCATTTGACTACTATGCATTTAACTGAAAAAATGTTTCCGGCAGCCGGATCCTCCACCATAAATGCGGTCCGTGTTCACCGCCATGGCGGGCCAGCTGCACTTACTTATGAAAAAATTGCTATCGGTCACCCCGGTCCCGGTGAAGTACGCGTGCATAATAAGGCGGTAGGGCTCAATTTCGTTGACATTTATTTCCGCAATGGTGAATATACGCCACCGGCGCTGCCATTCGTCCCAGGCAATGAAGGTGCTGGCATCGTGGTGGCCGTTGGAGAAAACGTAACAGATTTTGCACCAGGCGACAGGGTAGCGTATGTAATGACGTTGGGCGCTTATGCCGAAGAAAGCCTCGTGCCGGCCCACTATGTAGTACACCTGCCCGATGCCATTGATTTTGAAACGGGCGCTGCGATGCTCCTGAAGGGACTTACCGCCCAATACCTGCTTCGACGTACATTCCGGGTTGAACCAGGGCATACTGTTCTCATTCATGCGGCAGCCGGCGGAGTAGGGCTTATTCTTACCCAATGGGCGAAGCATCTGGGCGCTACTGTTATTGGTACAACAGGTTCTCCGGAAAAGGCTGAATTGGCATTAAAGAATGGTTGTGACTTTGTGATCGATTATCATAAAGAAGATTTTGCCAAACGGGTAAAAGAAATTACGAACGGGGAAGGCTGCCATGTCGTTTATGACGGTATTGGCAAAGCAACTTTTCCTCATTCGCTCGATTGTCTTCGCCCTTTTGGTTATTTCGTTAGCTATGGCTCTGCCTCAGGCGCCATTGAGCCGTTCGATATTATGCTGTTAATGAAGAAAGGTTCGGTATTCGCCACATGGCAGTTGTTGTTCGACCACCTGGCAAAACGGGAAGATGTGCTGGCCATGAGCAGCGAACTTTTTGAAGTTGTTGCCAGCGGCGCTGTGAAAATTTCGGTACATACACGCTTACCGCTGACCGAAGTGGCAGAAGCTCACCGGCGGCTCGAAGCAAGGGAAACAACCGGAGCAACGGTACTGCTGCCTTAGGGACCTCCATTTCATTACTATCACCAAATTTCAACATGCCTTCGAGACATCACCCGTAATAAAGGGCATAAAAGCTTGTTGGCTCTTGCCATTGAACATGGGTACTACGATCACGCGCATCAAATGAGGTAAAGCGGTACACGGGCCTGCCTCCTTCAGGGTTATAATTTTGTCGCCTTTTTCCAAATTACCTTGCACTTTCCATTATTACCTTTGCCCTATGAGAAAGGTAATTCTGAATTTAGCCACAACATTAGACGGCTTTATTGAAGGAGTAAATGGTGAGTTGGACTGGTGCTTACTCGAGGAGGATATGCGTTTCGATAGCTTCCTCGAATCCATCGATACCATCTTTTATGGCCGCGTGAGTTATGATTTATGGGGCAATTATCAGCCTGAGGCATCTGCCTCCGGTATGGAGAAGCAGATCCATGCAGCCATACAGTCGAAGAAAAAATTCGTATTCTCCAGGCAGCCACGGTCAGATGATAAAGCCACTTTCATTAACACCGACGTAGTAGCCCAGGTAAAAAAGATCAAAAACCAACCGGGAAAAGATATCTGGCTCTATGGAGGCGCCAAACTCATCACCACTTTTGTAGAAAACGGCCTGGTGGATGAATATATGATCTCTGTTCATCCAACTGTATTAGGCGCCGGCAAGCCCTTGTTTGATATATCAGCCAGATTGTCGCTGGTGCTTATCAAAACAAATGTATTCAAATCCGGTGTGGTGCAATTGATCTATACAGCCCATACCAAACAGTGAAAAAGATGTTTCTTTCTATCCGATGCTTCCACATGGTTCGTCAACTAATGTAATGTAAATATTGTAAGTTCGCCGGTGAATTTGCAGCGCTGGTTTTATGAACTTAATTATATTTACCCAATGAAGAAATTGTCCGTATTGTTTGCCCTTGGGCTGTTTGCTGTTGCCCCGGCTGTCTTTAGCCAAAAAAATATCGATCCCAAAGAAATTCGTGATAAGATGCAGTGGTTTGCCGATGCCAAACTCGGCATCTTTATTCATGCCGGAATTTATGCAGTTAATGGCGTTGATGAGTCCTGGAGCTTTTATAACAAGAAGATCAGCTATGCTGATTACATGAAGCAATTGAACGGCTTTACGTTAAAAAAATACGATCCTGCTTTTTGGGCAGGCCTCATCCAGCAAAGCGGCGCCCGGTATGCTGTCATTACCACCAAACATCACGATGGGGTGGCTATGTACGATACCCGCATGAATGCGCTCAGTATTGTAAAGAAAACACCGGCAAAACGGGATATGATCAAACCCTTATTTGAAGAGTTACGTAAGCGCAATGTCAAATGCGGAGCATACTATTCGCTTATTGACTGGAGCGATCATAATTATCCCGCCTTCCTGAAAGACAGTTCCCGGTATGTCATATCGAAAGATTATGATCGCTGGAACCGCTTCCGTAATTTTTTTCAGGGACAGATCAAAGAGATCGCCACAATGTTCAATCCTGATCTATGGTGGTTTGATGGCGACTGGGAACACAGTGCCGAAGAATGGGAGTCGCAGAAAGTAAGAACCATCATTCTGTCAGCTAATTCCAAAGCTATTATCAACGGACGGCTCCAGGGCTATGGCGATTATGAAACGCCCGAACAGAATTTTCCGGTAACACGTCCTGATTATCACTGGTGGGAACTTTGCATGACCAGTAACGACAACTGGGGTTTCCACAACGACAACAACTGGAAAACGCCTTATGAAATAATTACCATTTTTGTAGATGCTGTCGCAAACGGCGGTAACCTGCTCCTTGATATAGGACCAAAAGAAGACGGCACCATTCCTGATGAACAGGTTAATTTATTGAAAGAACTGGGCGCATGGAACAGTAAACATGGCGAAGCCATTTTCAATACAGTAGGAGGGCTGCCTCAGGGGCATTTTTACGGCCCTTCAACGCTGTCGAAAGATTCCACAACTTTATATTTATTCCTGCACGGAAAAATGAATGGACAGGTAATGATCAAGGGGCTTAAAAATAAAGTGGAAGAAGTTACCGTGTTGGGCAGTGAAACAAAGCTGCCATCGAAAGTAGTGGGAAAGATCTCCTGGAGCCCTGTGCCCGGACTGGTTTATATTGATGTACCCGCGTCCGTTGCAGATAAGTACGTAACTGTATTAAAAGTGAAGCTCGATAAGCCGCTTGATTTATACAAGGGAAGCGGCGGTTTAAAATAAAACAAGGCAATGGCCTGATTCGATGCAATCGTATCTCAAATCGCTTAACGAGGCGTCCCTCCTTGGCGCTTCGTTAGGTGTAAAAATCCGGTCAACCTGCGTTTTGACAGAGAACGCTACAACATCACCCGCTTCCCTTCCTTTGCCGATCTCTTTGCTGCTTCTAGTATTCGTACTACAATAAGATTGTTCTCCAGTGAAGAAAGATCATTGCCTGGCTGCACTTTGCCATGCAGTACATCCGACAGATACTGCAGGTTATCCGTATACAAAGGTTGTTGCAGTGGTACAGACTCATAACTGTTCTTCAACCTCTGCTGAAGTGTATTTGGATTCAATGCGTGCAGATAACCGGATTTACCAAAGACTTCCAAGTCCTTTATACTAAATGGCCAGTTCCACGATGCTTCAATGATACCAGTAGCATTGCCATAATCCAGTACAATAGTTGCGTCGTCATCTACCTTGGGATACAGGTGGGGTTTGATCTGATGTGTAACTGCGGTCACAGCAACCGGCGCCTTTCCGTTCATCAACCAGGTCATTAAGTTAGCGCCATAACAGCCGAAATCAGTAATTGCTCCGCCGCCATTTTTTACCGGATCAGTTAACCACTGCAGAAAGTCTTTGCTGCAACCAATCTCTTTGGGGCCTTCGTGCCCATCGTGTACCACCATTCTTCTTACATCGCCAATAACTTTCGACTGCACCATGTTATACAGTTGCTGGTTGCTTGCATACCAGGTGGTTTCATAATTAGTCAACAAATGAATGCGGTACTTTCGCGCCAGTTCAGCCATACGATTGGCCTGTGCTACGGTTGTTGCCAGCGGTTTCTCCACCATGACCGGGATGCCTTTGGGCGCACAAACTTCTACTACATCGATATGCTGATAAACGGGATTGTAAGCGAGCACCGCTTCAGGATGGATCTTTTGCAGCATCATTTCAAGGGAAGGGTAGAAGATGGAGTCGGGCAGTTGAAACCTTCTTTTATAACGGCCGCTCAGGGTAGTATCGGCCTCCGCAATACCCTGGATGATCACTTTGCCTTCTTTGTACTGGTGCATCAGTCCCATTGCATGGTCGTGGCTAAGTCCGGCAACACCTACTTTCAACGGCTGCTGGCTTAATACAGGAAATAGCGATGCAAGTGCCATGAGTGTGAGCAGTGATTTTTTCATATTATTAGGTTGATGAAAACAAGACAAATAAAGTTAAAGCTTTAGCAGAATACATGAATGCTTTCCTGCATTTGTTGTATTTTATTCATCATCCTGATGGCTGCTGGTTGTCTGGTAAATGTTGCGATTTGCGTATCTTTAGTATATGACGAAAAATACCTTATCAATCATCTGCCAACTGCTCTTTCTTTTCCCTTGCGTTGCTCAACGGTTCACTCAGGTTCCTTCAGACAGCGGCGTATTTATATTACATAAGTTTCAGCAGGCCATAGGACGCGAAGTGTATCACACTACCAAAGCGAATGGTAGTACAAAATATGATATCGATTTTAAATTTGTTGACCGCGGCAGTCCTGTTCCACTCACTGCCAGCATCCGCGTAAATGCTGCCGGCGAGCCATTGTCTTTTTTTATGAAAGGTAAAACCTCCCGCTTTTCCCAGGTGCACGATTCAGTTAGCATTACCGGTCAGCAGGTATTTGTTCATACCGCCTATACATCGTTCACGCAGCGTCTTTTGCCGAACACGTTTACTATAGAGGGGTATTCTCCGGCCACCGTTCAGCAGTTGCTGCTGAAATACTGGCTACTAAAGAAGCAACCAGCCCATATTCATACACTTCCTGCCGGCTCGCTGCAAATCCGTCGCGAAGGCATCGACACGGTAACCCTGAACGGAAAACGGTTTATCCTTAACCGCATGGGCATCCGCGGACTGATCTGGGGCAGCGAAATGGTATGGACTGACCAGCAGGGTAATGTTGTATGCATTCTGACGATCGATGCAGAAGGAGATAAGACCGAGATGGTACGGGAAGCCTATGTTTCCCTGCTCCCTTCCTTCATTGCTCTGGGCGCTCAATATGGAATGGCTGCTTTTGCCGCTTCCTTACAAGGGAATAAACACCGCGAAAAGATGCTGGCCATCAAAGGCGGCCAGTTAATTGATGTAGAGAAAGGCATTGCTGTGCCCAACAAGATGCTGCTGATCAAAGACGGACTTATCGCCCAAATAGGCACTCCTGAAACCCTGCCTGCCAACATACCAGTCATCGATGCTACGGGAAAAAGTATTGTGCCCGGTCTTTGGGATATGCACGCCCATTTTCAGCAAACGGAATGGGGACCGGCTTATCTTGCCGCCGGCGTAACCACCGTTCGCGATTGTGGCAATGAACTTGATTTTATTACTGCTACGAAGAAAGCAATAGACAGCGGCAAAGGGGTGGGTCCTCGTATCTTAATGGCCGGCATCATCGACGGCAAAGGGCCTATAGCCCTTGGGGTTATCCAGGCCGATACACCGTCAACTGCTATTAAAGCGGTTCATCATTACAAATCCCTGGGTTTTGATCAGATCAAACTGTACAGTTCAGTAAAACCTGCAATTGTCAGGGTCATCTGTGATGAAGCACACCGGTTGGGGCTTACTGTTACCGGACATATACCGCGTGGGATGAACCTTCGCGCAGCCGTTGACTCAGGCATGGATATGGTGAACCATCTTCCATATTTGATAGGCCTCATGAAAGCCGATAAATACAGGAATATAGATTTTGAAGATACTGCGAGTCAGGCTGCCATCGATTTTGTGGTAAAGCATCGTACGGTAATTGACCCGACTATCGGCGTGTATGCCCTGTCGACCAGAAATATTAACGAAGATATTACGAAGATAGAGCCCGCTTTTTATACCTTGCCGCTCACCCTGCAGATCCAGTTTAAAAGTATGGGAGTGGATTCTGCCACTGCAGCGTTGTATAAACCTGCGCTTAAGAGCATGGGTATATTGGTAAAAAAGCTGTACCAGGCAGGTGTACCTATTGTAGCGGGTACGGATATGTGTTTCCCAGGTTACAGTGTAGCGCGTGAACTGGAATTGTATGTGGAAGGCGGCCTTACTGCTGCCGAGGCGCTTAAAACAGCTACCATCATTCCAGCCCAGGTCATGGGTAAAAGTGCTGTATCGGGCTCTATTGCTCCAGACAAACAGGCGGATCTGTTTATCGTAGACGGCAACCCGTTCACCAATATCAGCGACGTACGCAATGTACACATAGTGATCAAGGACGGGCAGGTGTATGACCCGGAGAAACTGCACCGCATAGTTGAATTCAGCAGTAAGAAAGGCCGGTGATCCCTGGCAGGCATGATGAGCATTTGGTGAAGTAAAAAAGATAATTAAAGAGGCAAGCCACATGGCCTGCCTCTTTATGAAACTGTTTACTGTTCGTTGATTACATCAAGAATGAGATAGGTTTTTTTCCCTGATGGCATTTGCCAGCTCACCTGTTGTCCCTGCCGGAATCCTATGAGGGCTGTACCAATTGGCGCCATCACGGAGATCTTCCCTTCTCTGATATTCGCTTTTTCGGGGGTGACAATCGTTATCTCCATGATGTCATCCGTTCCTTCGGTTTTAACCCGGACTGTTGAGTTAATTCTTATAGCATCATTGGGAAAGTCTTCTTTCTCCACCACTTTCGCCCGCTTTAATTCGGCTTTTAATACTACTGCGTTCCGCCGGTCAAATGCCGTCTTTGGTTTTACTCCATTTAAATACGACGTCAGTAATTTATGATCGTCTTTTCTCAGTATCAGATCCTCGTTTATCGTTAGCATCATAAATAATTTTTAGTGATTGATTTTCGTTCTGCCATTACATGCAGCTACTGTGCACGACCTGCCGGGTCATACGCTGGCAGACAGCCCTGAAGCTGATCTAATGATTTAATTGATAGGTAAAAGCTATCCTAATACAACCGGAGTGTAATTCCCAAGCGCTTTTAAGATCAGGCTTGGGGAATAAACCCAAAGTCTTTAAAGCTTGAGATATAGAACAGATGGTGGCAGAAAGGCATGAACTCCTGAAATGATGATGGGCGTATCATTCCACATCCGAAGGAACCGGATCTTGTGAACGTGAAAGTTCGATTATGGAGTATTACCTGGATCATCACTGCAAAGGTAATGAAATATCCTGTATAAGAAAATGCAGGCATATAAGCAGTGGTCGCCCGGGTGTTAATTTTCATTAAAAAAAATTGCACCATCCGACAGCTGCGGATGGTGCAATCCTTTTAGAGGTTCTGATGTCATACAAAGTCACTGGCCAACCAGGTACTACATGCCGGCCATTGTCGCATAGCTGGCATTTTCATCGCCCATCTTCACATCATCAAAGTAGATCACTCTTCTGTTCGTAGAAGATGTACGGCTGCCATTCCAATATGATTTGTAAATACCGAATTTCCAGAAGGGGAGGTGAAAACTACCGGTGAGCGGGTAGCTGTTGGCGCCGGCATGATTCAGAATCTTCACACCATCCCGCCAGATCTCCACCAAACCGTCTGATCCGGCTGTGTGATTCACATGCATAACATACGTATGCCATCTGTCTTTGTCCAGTGCTCCAAGATCGATCCAGGTTTTGTTAAGCACTCTCAGGTACAGTCTGTCGTTTTTTGTACGCAGACAGAGCGCTGGTGAAACGCCACCGCCCTGGTGCCACTGGGTGATCACTTCATCTGCTGCATCAGGTGTATAATCTGCGCTGGGAATGTACATCGCATAAGAATACCAGCGGTTGTTGCTTGTTGCTATGGGGAAAGTTATTTCAGCTCTTGTTCCACCCTGTACTTCGGGATCACTATCCCTTAATTCAAAACGTATCGATTTACTACCACTACTGTATTGATCGGGGGAAGCTGTAATTGAATAGGGTGCTGCTGCCTGCAATTTCGCATAAGAATTATTGAACCAGTTTCCATCGGCATTCTCCTGCCAGATCACGTTGCCAATAGATTTAATAGAGACCTGTTCGTTCACCGTATTGTCAACTTCGTTTTCAACGGGAGATATCATTGCATCTTTCTGACAAGAGTATAAAGACGCTACCAAAAAAGGAACCGCAAGCAGGTGCTTGTTGTTAAATAGTTTGCCTGAGTTACGCATCGATGTTTTCATTTGAGTTTTTTAATTAATTGTTTAAATACAGCATTTCACTTTGCTGTCATGGTCAACGGTATGGACAGAAATCTCCCTGTCGTATCACAAGCCCTTTTTTGAGCTGTGATCCGTTAACCCGAAGGCACTTCATTACTGTTTTCAGTTTACATTTCTCTCTGTTTGGCGTACTTGCAGTACACCAACCTCCTGGTGCACAACTGTGAACATGGCACACCGGTTGATCCTTACTGTTTGATTATTGACTAACAGGTACGAGTTTAACCAAGTAACGAGCTCGTGTTATTATGCTTTCTGTAAGTCGGATAAATCTGCTTCCAATACTGGCACCGGATAAATCTAGCTTAAGCTGTAGTTAAATTTCATAAGGGACAACAGGGTAGGACTTACTAACTTTTCAGTTAGTATCAATGCATTTTAACAATACTCTTAGTGGGATAATTCAACTATGAATTCTCTTGCTTTGCTTGCACAAAGTATCAGCACCATTTTTTTTGCCATAACAACAGCCTTCAAACCGTTTTTGAAATAATTATCAAATTTGTGTGGCCGGTTGATCAGCGTCTGGCAATAAAAAATGGCTCCTTTTGTAAATGGGATTTTTCCAGCAATTGGGAAAAACTGTCTGGCATGCATATTACCGGGGCTGGCACGGATTGCTTTGTTTTAGCTCCCAGTTGAGAAATTCCAGCTGCTATAGATGACGCAACCTGGATGAGTTGACTAAAAATGGTGTTTAACATAGGTCCTTTTGTGTTTTTCTAAGAGTATTTCGCCTAAGTTGACAATTATGGTGCCTTAAAAGCCAGAAAAAAGAAGCATATGAGCTGCGTCAGTAAATTTGGGTAAGGGTTGGTAAGGGTTTATGCTTACTTAAGTTCATAAAATAGCCCATTTACCGGAAAAAAAAGGAGTCAGCAAGCATGCCACAACCGGCTACCGGAAAATGAGGAAGAAACGCGCCACCGGTAAATTGAGTGTTTTTATTACAATTAAATAAATATTTTCTTTATTCAGCCAGGTGCTGTCAACGATCAAAAAGAAAATGGCACAGGTTCAGATGATCATACTATTATAAAAATCCTTCCTGGTTCTGCCACGTAGGCGTTTATGAAAAACAGACAGGCTCCTCTTCTGCCAGACCAGGAACCATCCCGTTTATCGATACCTATCAGTTTTAGCGCTGACAGCATTGTATGTCTGCACCAGAAAGGTTTATATTTTTATCGCGTTACGGTGAAGGCAAAGGGCCAGGTATGGGTTAAAACCGGGAAGATCAATGTAGTTAAATAAAGGCTGTCAGCAGCGGTTTGGGAAAAAAACCGGCAGCGCATTAATCGCTGCCGGTTTTATAGCTTATGACCAGAATGAGTTTTCTGCTTCGATGTCCGCAGTAAAGACCCTCGCTTTTACAATTTCGCCATTGTTAACCGTATAAACGTCTATATTTTCTACGTTGAGTGTAGCGCCATCCGGTTTCGTCGCCTGCCATTGCAACAGACAGGCTACCTCGTTTCCATTGACGGTAACTGATTTAATATCCGTCAGCCGGAGGCTGTTTGCTGATAGTTCAAACATTTTTCCTACCATACCGAAAACTTCGGCCGCTGAGTTTTTGATCCCTGATACCAGATTATCGCCTGGTTGCTCCCAACGAATGTTTGGACTTAACAGCGCTGCGAGTTGTGCGTTATTACCGGTTTGAACAGCCTTTAAGAATTCGGTCACAATTGTTTTTGCCTGATTTTCCATATTAAACGTTTTTATAAATGATGAATAGATTTCAATTTTTATCTCGAATGATCTCCTGAGTGTCGAACAGGTTTGTTGTTCGTTTCTGAGTTCAAAGTTGAGGCAAAAACAACCTGCAGCTGTTATCATTTGACGACCATGAGTTGTCAGATCGCGCCATTGTTGATTTCGTCAATCGCGACAATGTGTTGACTGATTGCGCCAGGCGCTCCTGATCTCCCATGAAGAACTTATCTTAGTGTTATTATCATTGCTTATTAGTATGGAAACTCCTGCGAACAACTTTATATTGGGTCTTCTGGCTTATGCTGCACAGCGCGACATTGCACCCGAACAACTCTGCAAACTGGCGCATATCGATCCGGCCTGGCTGCGGTCGGCCAATAAGCGGCCGTTATCCGAAAAACAGGTAAACGATCTTTGGTTAAACGTGCTGCATCTTAGTAAGGACGCACAGTTTGGCCTGCACCTGGGAGAATCGCTGCAGCTCTCAGCGCTGGGAATAGTGGGAGAGATCATTAAAAGCAGTAAAACGGTTGGTGAGGCGGTAACCAATGCTGCGGGGCTGGTGGAGCATGTGACCGACTGGTTCAATATGACGGTCACCAGGAATAGCAATTCCTTTACCATACATATCAATCCACTGAAAGCGGACTGGAAGTCATTTGTCCCAGCCGTTCAAATGCTTGATGTGTTCATGGTGCTGGTCATCCATGAATTAGATGGCCTCTTGTTACATAAGATCGCGCCGTTAACGGTGAGCTATATGCCTGGAATAGACAACCTGCATGAATATGAACGCGTGTTCCGCTGCAGGCCTGTTGCTAAAAGCAGGAAAAACGCCATTACCTTTGACAGCTCCTTTTGGGATGAACCCATCATCACAGCAAATTATGAGCTCCAGCATTTTTTGAAAGAGAAAATGAGTGCCGCGTTGAATCAGGTGAAGAAAAACGAGCGGCTTTCCGATAAGATCAATCGTTACCTCATCAGTAATGCGTATCTGGGTATATTGTCGCTGGAAGAAACAGCTGCTAACTTTCATATGAGCCCTCGCACCCTGCAACGGCGGCTGAAAGAGGAGGACGTAAGTTTTCAGCAGCTTGCTGACAGTGCCCGTCAGTATCTGGCGGTACAAACGCTGAAGCAGGGGAAATACTCTGTTAAGGAGATTGCCTATATGATGGGATATAATGAATTAAGCGCGTTTTCAAGAGCCTTTAAACGCTGGACAGGAAACAGTCCGGAAAGTTATCGGTTGAAATACAGCACGCAGTCATAAGAGATGACAAACATATAAAAGCCGCGTACATCGAAGGATCTACGCGGCTTTGTAGTATGGCCAATGGTGTAAATTCCCGCATTATGCATCGGGAATCTCAGGCTCCACTAATTTTGCCAGTTTTTCCAGTGACTCCTGCCAGCCTAAATAACACATTTCAGCAGGTATTGCTTCAGGTATGCCTTCCTGGTTAATTTTTATTTCAGTACCGACGATCGTTTTGCGCAGCGAAACGGTGGTGATCATTTCGCCCGGCAGGTTTGGATCGTCAAATTTATCACTGTATTTCAAATACTCATTAGGTTTAAGTTCCAGGTAATTTCCACCGAATGAATGACTATTGCCGGTAGTAAAGTTCTGGAATGACATTTTAAAAGAACCGCCCGTTTTTACATTCATTTCATGAACGGTGCATATAAAGCCATAGGGAGGCAACCATGATGCAATGGCGGGAGCTTCGGTAAATGCCCGGTAAACTTTTTCGGGTGATGCTTTAAGAACCCGGTGTAACGAAACAGCGTTGTTCGACATAAGATTTGTTTTTGATCCTACTCGTCTGGCTTTTCGGTTCCGCCCGTTTTTGTAGTGGTTGCTGCTCCACTTACTTGCTTAATGCCAGAACAAAAATAGAAAGGGCAGGTCTGTCACATCGGGGGTGTTTGCGCCAATCTGAGGGCAGTTTGTGACTATTTACAAGCACTGTCCGCTACCTGCAGAAATGATAACAGGCGTTCGTTCGGTTACGGCTATTTGAGGTGATAATGCGAGATCCGAAAAACATTTATACCCTGTTCCAAGCCTTGGGCATCATGTTGTCTTCTTTATGAAATCCGCTTCCATGGCGGGTTTTAACATTTTGTACGGGGTTTTAGTATCCTAAAAACGTCCCTGAGTTGATTTTTGCGGGGCCAAAACGCGCGGTATGTTTGCATCATCAAACGAAACAAACTCTTAAAACATACAATTATGAAAACTGATTCGAGGAACTACGGAAAATTGGCTATCGTAGCGCTGGCTTTAACCCTGGCATTTACTACACCTTCAATGGCTAATGATGGAGAGAAAGGCGATCACAAAACGGAATTGAGGTTCATCGGAAACATGGAAAATCAACCGGTATTCGAATTGAACCTGGCCAATAATGAAGAAGATGAGTATACGGTAATTTTCCGCGATGAATACGGTAACGTACTCTACAACGATAAATTCAAAGGCGCCGGTCTTACCAAAAAGTTCATGTTGAAATCAGACGAGTTCGGTGATGCGGCCCTGTATGTAACCGTAAAGTCTAAAAAAGGAAACACCACTGAGGTGTACACCATCAACAGAAGCCACAGCTATGTTGCAGAAACACAAGTGAACAAGATCAAATAATAAGTTTCAGTCAATATCCTAAAATAGTGTTTTATAGGGCGTTCCGATTAATCGGGACGCTTTTTTTGTGCCTGATATAAAAGATCTGGAATATATGTAATACATCAGCCTGGGTTTCTTTTTCACGATTATGCACAGGTGAATAATTTTTTTGTTAAAACGAAGCTGTCTGGAACGATTTTTTAGCGGGTAAGGAAACTCTAATTATCCACCACAAAAATGAAGGACATGAAATCTGTTTCCTGGTGTATCACCCTTGCAGTTGCATTGACAGTGCTGAATGGCTGCTCCAAGGATGATAAAGACAACAAACCTGAGTCGCCATCTACTGGCAAACCTGTGGAGACCAACCCGCCCAATACGAACTACCCGCCCGCATTTACCGGCCAAACCCGCATCAATGGCGTTAAAACCGCCGCCGCTTACGAGGCAAAGGTGCTCACTTCTGCACTGGTTGCTCCCTGGGGTATCACGAGCCTGCCTGATGGTCGTTTATTGATCACTGAAAAAGCAGGCAGAATGCGTATTGTTACCAATACCGGCTCGGTTGGTAATCCCATTACCGGTATTCCGGCGGTTAATGCAGCCGGTCAGGGCGGTTTGTTAGGGCTTTGTATTGATCCGCAGTTCACCTCGAACCGAATGGTATACTGGGTGTTCTCTGAAAATGTAACCGGTGGTACGGTAACCGCTGTGGCCAAAGGCAGGCTGGCCGACAATGAGGCCAGCATAGAGAATGCAACGGTGATCTACCGCGCCATTCCCGCATTTAACGGCAACCTGCATTATGGTGGCCGTATTCTTTTCGATAATACCGGTCATTTGTTCGTGAGCACCGGCGAACGTTCCAGTTTAACCACGCGGCCCCTGGCCCAATCGGTAACAGCTGCATTGGGAAAAATAATCCGCATAACCACCAACGGAACACCAGCGCCGGGTAATCCAACTTTTGGCCAGTCAGGCGCGTTGCCGGAATTATATAGTATCGGCCATAGAAATCCGCAGGGGATAGCTATTCACCCGCGCACCGGCGAATTGTGGCAGAGTGAGCATGGCCCGCGCGGCGGTGATGAGATCAACCGGATTAAAGCAGGTGCTAATTACGGCTGGCCCGTAATTACTTATGGTATCGAATATAGCGGTCAACCCATTGGCACACCGCCCATACAGCAGCAGGACGGTATGGAACAACCGGTTTATTACTGGGACCCGGTTATTTCGCCCAGTGGCATGACATTCTATAAAGGCAACCGTATCCCTGAATGGGAGAACGATCTGTTCATCGGTGCATTAAGTGGTACTCATATTGCCCGCCTCGTGATTGATGATAACAAGGTTGTAGGCGAAGAAAGGCTGCTGGCAACCGAAAACCAACGGTTCAGGGATATTACACAAGGCAAGGACGGTGCGTTGTATGCCATAACAGATGGTGGCAGGCTGTATAAGATCGATAAACAATAAGTATCAGCTATAATAAACAAGCGATGCCATCCCGGATCAATGGGGTGGCATCGCTGTATTTATAACAGTGAAGGAGCTATGCGATCTGGTTTAACTATGTTATGATTGTCGCACCCCATTCGTTTTTAAAAACTCAGCCAGGGCTTTTATACTGTCTGTATTGATATAATCAACCCCTAACTCTATCAGCTTACGCCATCCTTCAATGAAATCAGGCGTATTCCACAATCTTATTTTTTTGCCAGCCGCATGGCCTTTGTCTACAGCTTTCTTTAATTTTTCCCAGTCATTGGGCAACATGGCTTCATGTCCGTTCCATTTGGAATAATTAATGAAATTTTCGCCGAGTAAGGCAATGCGTGAAAGTGTTTCCTTGCTGTAATTCGCGCTTAACAAACCATCGAACCACAAAAATGAAGGATAGGAGCTATACGTTGTATGATGGGGCTTGCTGCCGGTTACCAGTATTGTCAGGGAAGGGCACCTGGTAACGGCCGGGTATTTCATGAACAGGTCTATCAGCTTATTGATGCTCGTAATGGCTTCCGTTTTTACATCGAGCATCAATATCAGTTTGCGGGACGTATCGGCATATACATTGCCGCCGTTTTTTTCAATGATGTCTGCCAACGGGCTCAGATACAGTTTTTCGAAAGTGCGGTTTAACGCTATATCTTTTGAAGTATGTGCTACATACAGCTCATTGTCGTTTACACTTAAGTAAACGTCTACTTCAATGCAGCCGTATTGCAGGTTGTAGGCCGAATAAAATGGAGCCGATTGTTGGTAATCATTATGTGAATGCGCATTGGCGGTAGTGTATACAACAGGTTGCGCAAACACATGCATGCATGGGAGCAAAAGGCAAAGCAATAGGGTTTTCATACGAATGTATGTAAGGGTTTAATTAGGTGCTTCTCTTAGGAAACTGACTATACCGGGGCTGTAATGGTTGGCTGTAGTGCAAAACAAATAAAGATAAATTAAGTGAGATTTGCAACCTTTTTTAAGATTTCTATGCAAAGGAGTTTGTTTGTCGTTGATTACCACCGCCATTACCGCGTTACCATGGCCGGTAACTTATTCGTTATTCAAACGAACCAGGATCCCTTCATCGCCCTCCAGGCTTATGGTGCCGTTCACCAGGGTGCCTTCCAGGTCGTAATGGGTAGAGATCTCGATCCTGCCGTTTACAGCGATCTGCTCCGGCTCAAAATAGCAAACGCCATGGCTCAGGTTCAAAACAATTAAAAAGCGCTGGTCCTCATATTGCCGCAGGTAAGCGATCAATTTATGATCTGAATACACCGGCTGGTAGGTGCCAATCATCAAAGCCGGCTCCTGTTGGCGGAAATGAATGAGGCGGTGATAAAAGTTGAGCATCGAGTCTTCCTGCTTTATCTGCTTCTGAACATTCCTGTGAGGGTAATCTCTCGATAGTCTTAACCATGGCTTACCGGTGGTAAAACCTGCGTGCTGGCTGCTATCCCATTGCATGGGTGTACGTTCCGGATCTCTGCTTAAATGTTTGCCGGGCATGTTCAATCCCTGTGGGTCCTGCACTTCATTCAATGGAATGGAAACATCCCGCATGCCGATCTCATCGCCGTAATACAGGGTAGGAGTGCCCCTTAATGTCAATAACAACATAGCCGCCACCCGGGCCTGGTAGAGACCAATACGGCTGGCTATCCGCGGTTGATCATGATTGCCAAGCACCCAGTTAGGCCATCCGTTTTCCGGAAGAGCGCCCTCATAGGCGTTTATGGCAGCTGCGATCTGCTGTGCATGCCAGGGCAAAGTGATCAATTGAAAATTAAACGGTAAGTGGGCTCCCTTGTTATCAATGCCGTAATAAATGATCAGTTTTTCAATGGGCAGATAAATTTCGCCGATGATCACTCTTTCATCATAAGCATCCGTCAGCGCCCGCATTTGATGAACAATGGAATGCACTTCGGGCTGATCAGTGGAAAAGATCGGTAACAGTTTTTCGTATTCGGCCATGTATTCCTGATAGGAAGGATTAGGTGGGTTGTCGCGTAACTGTTCATCTTTTATCATATGCCACATAACATCCACTCTGAAACCATCCACTCCTTTCTCGAGCCAGAAGCGCATGACATCAAACATTGCTTTTTGCACTTCCGGGTTGCGCCAGTTGAGATCCGGCTGCTTTTTTAGAAAGGCATGGTAGTAATACTGACCTGTTTGCTCGTCCCACTCCCAGGCAGGGCCGCCAAAAACCGACAGCCAGTTATTAGGTGGACCGCCATTTTTTCCATCTTCCCAGATGTACCAGTTGCGCTTTGGATTGGTACGCGAAGACCGGGATTCAAGGAACCAGGGATGTTCATCAGAAGTATGATTAGGTACCAGGTCAAGGATCAGTTTCATTCCGCGCTGATGAACCTCTTTAAGCAGTTCATCAAAATCGGCTATCGATCCAAACAGGGGATGAATATTTGTATAGTCTGAAATATCATAACCAAAGTCGGCCATGGGTGAGGGGTAAACCGGTGAAACCCAAACGGCCGTTATTCCCAGCCATTGCAGGTAATCCAGTCTTTGAATGATCCCTTTAATATCACCTACGCCATCTCCATTACTATCCTGGAAAGAGCGGGGATACACCTGGTAAATGATTCCGTGCTGCCACCATACATGTTGTGCTGCCTTTGTCATGGAGATCGTTTTGGTTATTAAAAATTACTGAAGGACTGAAAAATTGATGCCATGCGGCATCCGGTGGCATTATGGGGAGCACCTATTTATTTTTTATGGCAGCTGCTGCCTTTTGCATAAAGGTCTTTACTTTCTTTTTGAAACCCTTATCCTCTTTTTTATCATTACCGATCAGGTAGGCATAAGGTTTAAGTGGCGGCACATGTTCGCAGATTATTTTTGTTATTCCTAACATCGGTATGGCCAGGATCATTCCGGGAATTCCCCAAAGGACTTCACCGGCGACCAATCCTATTATGGTAAATAATGGATTGATCTGCACCTCGGCGCCTACGATCAATGGCTCCAGCAGGTACGACTGGATAAACTGTACAACGGCATAGGTAACAAGAATGCCGATCAACACACCTGAGCCTCCACCCTGTACGAGCGACATGGCTAAAGTGAGGGCTGTTCCTATCAGGTTGCCTACGAACGGCACTATTTCAAGCAAGCCACAAATGATGGCAAAAAACAAGGCATTCTTAACGCCGGCAATTGTAAAACCAATAGTGTACATGATCCAAAGGCAAACGATCATGAGAAAAAGACCAGTGAGGTATTGCTGCGACACTTTTTGTGCTTCGTTAACGGCCTGCATGGCATCGGCTGCGCGGTCCTGTGGTGCCATTTTTATAATAAAGCCTTTTAGCTTTCCCCGGAAAAATAAGAAGAGAAAAATATAAACGAGGGTCAGAACGGCGTTCGTCAGAAACCCAAATATACCGGTTAACAGGCCTGTCAGGAAGGAGCCGGTATTACCGGAAGAAGATTGTTGTTGTTTTTCAATTAATTGTTGCTGCTTATCCGGGGAGATCTTAAAGAGTTGCGCAATGTACTGGCGTACACTGTTAAACTTTTGGGTAACCTGTTGTTCCAGTTTGGCGCTATCTTCTCCAATGTTCGCCAGTTGCAGGCTCGTAAAAAAAATGACCGCAGCAAAAAAAGCGACCAAAGCCAACATGGCAAGCAGTATCGCCAGCACGTGCGGAACGTTTTTATTTTGCAGCCATTTAACCAGCGGCAGCAGCAGCATTGCCAGCAGGCCCGCAAAGGTCAATGGCATTAAAAAGGGTTTGGCATAGACCAGCACCACCACTATAAGAACGGCGGTGCTTAAAACAAGTGCGGGTTTCAATAATTGCCTGTTGGTCATACATAAGGTATAGAAATAATTATACCGATGGTATGACATTATCCGTTCGCAATATTCCCTCTCCCTATAGGTAACCGTTATCCGTTGTCACTTCCTTTGTAGAAGAATGTCTACAGTAAATGAATAAACTACGCCAGCAATGTCTTTGCTTTTTCAGTGATAAGCGACGCAATTTGTCCTTTGAACAGCGCAACGGCAAAAGGCAGGTCCGACTCCAGGTTCACTTCCTTATCTTTCACGGCAATAGTGCCGGCAATATTAAAACCCTTGGCGGAGAAACTGAAGCTGCCATTAGGACCGTCCCAGTTTTCCTGAACATTCGTAACTGTGCCTTTTTGTTCTTCCTGTAGGCGGCCCAGCAGTTGTTTAATGCGGCGTAATGCTTCTTCCTGTGTTTGTGAATGCGGTATATTTAATGATAATTTCGACATATTATTAGTTATCCGGTTTTTCGCAGTTTCAAAGATAAATAACAAAGGCCACATAAACCTCAGGGTAATGCTAACCTCTTTTTTAGATAGCTCCGGTCGGAGAAAAAACGGCGTTTTTGCGAAGCAATGTGCTGAAATCAGTAATATTGTTCCTGCCATGGCAAAACAAAGCTTCACTATGATATATAATCGCATAAGCGTATCACTGATTTTCCTACTTCTGCAGGTAACCTATATACAGGCACAGCAAACCTATGTTACTGCAAAAGATCTTGCCTATTATCCTGCACCGGTGGCTGAAAAGGATGCGTACCTGAGTTCACAATGCAAACTGGATCTTTACTATCCAAAAGGCTCGAAAAACTTTGCAACGATCGTGTGGTTTCATGGCGGCGGTATAACCGGCGGGCGAAAAGAAATTCCTGCTGCCCTGATGGAGAAAGGGTATGCAGTCGTAGGCGTCGGTTACCGGTTGTCGCCTAAGGTTAAAGCCCCGGCTTATATTGAGGATGCAGCAGCTGCCGTAGCATGGGTATACCAACACATTCAAAGCTATGGCGGTAATACCCGGCTTATTTTCGTGTCTGGTCATTCGGCAGGCGCCTACCTGGGCATGATGATCGGGCTTGATAAAAAATATTTGAACAGGTACGGCATCGATGCAGACAGTATTGCCGGGCTTATTCCCTTCAGTGGTCAAGCGATCACCCACTTTACTATCCGTACGGAAAGAGGCATCAAGGGTACACAACCTGTTATCGATGAATACGCGCCTTTGTTCCATGTTCGAAACAATGCACCGCCCATGCTGCTGATCACCGGCGACCGCGAGAAGGAACTGCTGGGGCGGTATGAAGAGAACGCTTATCTGTGGCGCATGATGAAACTGGCCGGACATACCAAAACAAGATTGTATGAATTGGACGGGTTTGATCATGGCGGCATGGCACAGCCCGCCTTTCCCTTGTTGCTTAAAGAAGTAGCCGCTATCAAAAAAGAGCTTACACAATAATTAACGTAAAAAGTACAGTTCGTAATTTTATTAGTATCAGATCATCATTTTCTTAGGATGATATGTCCTTTTTTTGTTTTGTAAGCAATTTATTTTCCAATAGTTTATCATCCGCTTAATCAATAATTCATATTGCTGGCTAATTGATTTAGTTTCCAATGCTAAGTAATTTAGTAGTTTTGCCTCTGAATGGCACAACCAGCGTCAGATATAATCAGGCAACTTCAGCATGAGATCCTGCCCCTTCAGGGATACAGATCTGTATTGGGTGAATCCGCTGTGAAAATTGATCTCAATATCATTAATACCGCATTCCCGAATGCCATATTTCCAACGGGAGCTATACATGAATTTATGGTGAACAGCGCGCAGGGAAAGGCGGCGACATCAGGATTCATTGCTGGTATCATCTCCTTTTTAATGAAAGAAGAAGGCGTTGTTTTATGGATCAGTGCTGAGCCTGCCATTTTCCCGCCAGCCTTTGGTTTTTTCAACATCGATCCTCACCGGATCATTTTTATTGATCCGCGTAATCAGCGGGAGGTAGCCTGGGCCGTAGAGGAAGCGTTGAAATTACAGGGGCTTGCTGCAGTGATCGGTGAAATGCGCGAACTGGATTTTATCACGAGCAGACGTTTACAGCTGGCTGTAGAAAAAAGCCGCGTCACCGGATTCTTGCTTAATCACAGTAAAAAGAAAACAAACACCAACGCGGCTCTTTGCCGTTGGCAGATAACGGCTGCACCCAGTATCCCCATCGATGATCTGCCTGGTATTGGTTATCCCTGTTGGAAGGTAGACCTGTTAAAGGTTCGTAACGGCCGGCCAGGCTCCTGGGAGATCGCCTGGATAAACGGACAGTTTGCTGTGGCCAATGATACCCCGGTATTGATTCAGGAATTGCACAAAAAAACAGGGTGATATGAAAAAGCGTTTTGTGGCCGTGTGGTTCCATCACCTGGAAACGGATTGGTTTATCGTGCGGCAGCCCGCATTAAGAACGGTTCCCTTTGTGCTTGCCGTGAAAGACCATGGCCGGTTGGTAATTACTGCCGCCAGCACCCGGGCAGAAGAACAGGGCATAAGAAAAGGGATGGTAGTAGCAGACGCCCGGATGCTGCTGCCTTCACTGGAAGTGCTGGACCATATTCCCGGCCTTCATGAAAAATTATTATTCAAGCTGGCTGAATGGTGTATCCGCTTCTCTCCCTGCATAGCTATCGATGCGCCGGATGGATTGATCTTCGATGCCACGGGTTGTGCTTATTTATGGGGCGGCGATATAGACTACCTGTCAACCATTATAAAGCGGCTGAATGGCCGGGGTTATCAGGTTCGGGTGGGAATGGCTGATACCATTGGCGCCGCCTGGGCCATTGCGCGGTATGGAAGATCTTCGCCGGTGATTGAACCGGGTATGCAATCAACCGTTTTACTCCCTTTGCCACCCGCTTCGCTTCGCATTGAACAGGAACTGGTGGAGCGGTTGTATAAATTAGGCTTACATCAAATAAAGGATTTTATCAGTATGCCGCAAAGCTCCTTGCGGCGTCGTTTCGGCCACGCTTTTTTGCAAAGGCTGCACCAGGCCCTTGGCAATGAACCCGAATTTATAGAACCGGTTCAGCCGGTAGAACCTTACCAGGAACGATTGCCCTGCCTGGAGCCGATCGTTACCCTCGCCGGCATCGAGATCGCCTTACAGCAGCTGCTGGATAATTTATGCAAGCGGCTCGAGTTGGAACAGAAAGGCATAAGAACGCTTCGCCTGCAGTGCCACCGGGTAGATGATAGAATTCTCACTGTGGGCATTGGAACCAATCAACCTTCGCGAAACAGGGAACACCTTTTTAAATTATTTGAGAACAAACTACCTACAATTGAACCTGCATCAGGCATTGAATTATTTTTGCTGGAAGCGGTAAAAGTACAGGATCATTCACCGGTACAGGAAAAGTTATGGGAAAAAAGAAGCGGCTTGCAGGATACCCCATTGGCTGAGTTGTTAGACCGCTATACCGACCGCTTCGGCGCCCATTGTTTCTACCGGTATCTGCCCGATGAGCACTACTGGCCCGAGCGAAGCATCAGGTTGTCACAATCATTGGAAGAGCCAGTAACTACTGCCTGGCGAAAAGATGTGCCAAGGCCTTTACATCTACTTCCGCAACCACAACCCATACAGGTAACCGCACCTATTCCAGACTACCCACCCATGTTGTTTCGATATAAAGGCCAGTTACATAAAATAGTAAAAGCCGATGGGCCGGAACGGATCGAGCAGGAATGGTGGATAACAGAAGGAGAGCATCGCGATTATTACTGCGTTGAAGATGAGAAAGGGCAACGTTTCTGGCTGTTCCGCGCCGGTCATTATGAGGCGGATAAAACGGTTGGTTGGTTCCTGCATGGATTTTTTGCATGATAAAACAGGTGTTATGGAGTATACGGAACTACAGGTAACCAGTAACTTTAGTTTTTTACGGGGCGCCAGTCATCCGGAGGAAATGATGGAGTATGCGGCGGCTTTGGGTTATAAAGAGATCGCCATTACCGATCGCAATACACTGGCCGGGATCGTACGCGCACATGCTGCCGCTAAAAAATCCGGGGTGCGATTGATCGTTGGTTGCCGGCTCGACTTGCAGGACGGCCCATCCCTGTTGGTTTATCCAACCGATAAAGCAGCCTATGCCCGCCTTTGCCAGTTACTGACCCGTGGTAACCTGCGTGCAGATAAAGGAGAATGTCATTTATACCGGTCTGATGTATATGAGCTGGCCGCAGGGATGCTGTTGATTGTTGTTCCGCCGGAAAAATTAAATGAGCAGTTCCGTTTCGATGAGCTGTTTATAGCGGTGCTTGAAGAATACAAACAGGTATTTAAAGAACAACTGTATATAGCTGTATCCCGCCAGTATTATGCACACGATACAAAATATATATTCAGGCTCGCGCAAGTATCACAACAGGTGCAGGTGCCATTGGTAGCTGTGAATGATGTACATTTTCATGAACCGGCCCGGCGGGAGCTCCAGGATATTGTTACCTGCATCAGGGAGAAATGTACGATCTATACCGCAGGGTACAGGTTACATGCCAATGCAGAACGGTACCTGAAACCGGCTGCTGAAATGATGCGGCTGTTCAGGCAATACCCGGAAGCTATAGCTAATACGCAAAAGATAGCCGAAGCCTGTCAGTTCAATCTTGATTCACTTACCTATGAATACCCCCAGGAAATTACCAGCGAGGGCCGCACCCCACAGGAAGAACTTACATTGCTTGCCTGGCAGGGAGCACATGAACGTTTTGGGGAAGTTATCCCCGAAAAAACAATAGCTGCTATTAAGTATGAGCTCGACTTTATTGAGCAGATGAATTATGCCTCGTATTTTTTAACGGTGTATGATATCGTTCGTTTTGCACGCTCGAAAAATATCCTGTGCCAGGGCAGGGGTTCTGCCGCCAATTCTACCGTTTGTTATTGTTTGGGCATTACGAGTGTAAACCCCACGAAATTCGATCTGTTGTTTGAGCGGTTTATCAGTTCGGCCCGCAATGAGCCGCCTGATATTGATGTGGACTTTGAACATGAACGAAGGGAAGAAGTGATCCAGTATGTTTATGAAAAGTACGGGCGCGACCGTGCAGCGATAGTAGCCACGGTTACCCAGCAACACCAGAAAGGGGCGTTACGGGATGTTGCCAAGGCAATGGGTATTTCTGTTGATACCATTAATCAGTTATCCGGTTCCATCTGGGATTCCGTCACCGAACGGATAGAAGAAAGAACGATCCGGCAGCAGGGACTTGATCCCGGTGATAAACATTTGCTGAAGGTATTGCAGCTCACCAATGCATTCATGGGCTTTCCCCGGCAGTTGGGACAACATACAGGCGGCTTCGTCATTACCAAAGGTAAATTGACCGATCTGTGCCCGGTGCTCAATGCCCGGATGGAGAACCGCACCTGTATAGAATGGAATAAAGACGATATCGACGCACTTGGATTTATGAAGGTGGATGTACTGGCATTAGGCATGCTGACCTGCATTCGTAAAGCGTTTGATCTGGCAAAGCAGCATTATAACCTGGATCTCACGCTGGCCAATATTCCGCAGGATGACCCGGCAGTTTATGAAATGATCTCGCGTGCCGATACCATCGGCGTATTCCAGATAGAAAGCAGGGCGCAGCAAAGTATGCTGCCGCGTTTAAAGCCAAAGACCTTTTATGACCTGGTAATTGAGGTGGCCATTGTGCGGCCGGGACCCATACAGGGAGATATGGTGCATCCTTATCTGCGCCGCCGGAATGGCGAAGAGCCGGTGGTTTATCCATCGAAAGAACTCGAGGAAATATTAGGGCGTACCCTGGGCGTTCCCTTATTCCAGGAACAGGCTATGAAAATTGCCATAGTTGCGGCAGGTTTTACGCCATCCGAAGCAGACGCATTGCGCAGAAGTATGGCTACTTTCAAGTCCCAGGGCATGATCACGAAGTTCCAGGAAAAACTGGTCAGGGGTATGACAGAAAGAGGTTATCCGCTGGAATTTGCACAAAGGGTATTTAAACAGCTGGAAGGTTTTGGCTCCTATGGTTTCCCCGAGAGCCATGCGGCCAGCTTCGCTTTGCTGGTGTACGTGAGCAGCTGGCTCAAATGTTATTATCCCGATGTTTTTGCCGGTGCCTTACTGAACAGTATGCCGATGGGTTTTTACCAGCCGGCGCAGATCGTTATTGATGCCAGGAATCATGGGGTAGACGTTAGACCCGTAGATATAAATTTTTCGGATTGGGATAATACCCTCGAAGAGAAAGCAGGCGCCCATTGCGCTTTACGGCTCGGTTTCAGGCAGATAAAAGGGTTGCGCAAAGAAGATGTGCACATACTGGTTAGTAAAAGAAACGGAGGTTATAGAAGCATTCATGAGTGTAGGGACACCGGATTATCCAATAGCTGTTTGGAATTGCTGGCTGATGCAGATGCCTTCCGTTCGCTGGGGCTCGACCGGCGCCAGGCCTTATGGGAAATTTCGGCAAAAGATACTTCCATACAATTGTTCAAAGGCCAGCAACCTGCGGAAGCCGCCAATGAAAATGTACAATTGCCGGAAATGAGTATTTCGGAACATGTGGTACAGGATTACGCTGCTTTATCACTTTCATTGAAGGCCCATCCCGTAAGTTTCATCCGCAGTAAACTCGACCAGTTACATATAACGCCGGTTGATCAGCTGGCGGGTCTGAAAGATGGCGACCTGGTTAAAGTTTCAGGATTAGTACTGGTTCGGCAACGGCCGGGAACTGCAAGTGGCGTTTGTTTTATGACCATTGAAGATGAAACAGGGTGGGCGAACCTGGTGATCTTTCAACAGCTGTTCGATCAATACCGAAAAGAGATCCTGCAATCGCGGCTTATTATGGTGGAAGGTAAATTACAAATTGAAGGAGATGTGATCCATGTAGTGGTTTCCGCCTGTTATAATTTTTCAAAGCTGTTAAAACAGTTAACTGCCTCCCAAAAAGAGCAGGCTGCTTTATTGACCTTGTCTCGCGGTGATGAGCGGCCGCCAGGAAAACTATTTGGCGAGGCCAGGAATTTTAAATAAACATTTACTGCTGTTGGTCAGCCTGCACCCAAACCGATACCGAGCCCGGGTTCACGGGAAATTCAGCCCACCCATCATCTCCGATCGTAATTAACGCCGGATGGTTGCCCAGCAGGTCTGTAAACTGCCGGCCGGCATGGGAAGCGCCCATTTCCATCCGCTTCGTTTTGCCGTCGCCGTTGCTGAGTATTACCGCACATCCTGATCCCGCATGCGCCGGATCCCCCGCTCTTGTAAAGCCGATACAATTAGGATCATCAAAGTAGTCACGCTGAAACCCGTAGGCATAGCGGCGCCGTGCGGTAAGTAATTTATCGAGGTTGGCACATTTTTCCAGCCAGATCTCGTGCTCGCTGCCATCGGGTGCTTTCCCGAAATAATGGCCCCCATAAAGATCGGCGTAGAACACACAGGGATAACCTTGTTCGCGCAGCAGGATCAACGCGTAAGCCAGCGGCTTGAACCAGGTTTGAACAGGGGCTTCGAGCAGTTCCAGAGGTTGTGTATCATGATTGCTTACAATGGTAACAGCCAGCTCCGGTTTTTTCTCCAGGATGCAGTTGGTGAGCACCTGACGCAGGTCATACTCCTTTCCCTGGTTTCCCGCCAGATAGAAGTTTCTTTGAAGGGGCGCATCGAACAAGGACAAACGGGCTCCCGTTGCTTCCATGAATTGCAGCATAATGGACAGGTCTTCGGGCGCCCAGTATTCGCCCACGGCGAAAAGGTCTGGTTTCAGGGTGCGCATATAATCGATCCATTCAGCAATGAAACCGGGCGTCATATGTTTCACTGCATCCAGTCGTACCCCATCGAAGGGCGCCTCCCGGAAATACCAGGCGCCCCAGTTCCTGAGCTCTTCCCGCACGGCCGGGTTACGGAACTCGATATCCGCACCCATCAGGTAATCATAGTTACCTTTTTCCCTGGCCACCACCGGCTGCCAGCCATCTCCATATTCATTGGCTATACTATAGATGGCCTCTTCATTCAGGTTATCGGCGTAGTCAACGCCTGAGAAGCAGCGGTGATCCCAGATAAAAGCGGAATATTTGCCCTTGCGGCCGGGAAAAGTGAAACGGGTATAGGCATCGATCTCGATGGGTTCGCCCAGCAGCTCTTTCCGGTTTTCAGGGTTCACTCTGTACACCTTGATCCTTTCTTTTTCATCGGCGCCTGATTTGTGATTTAATACTACATCGGCGTAAACGCCAATACCTTTCTCTTTAAGCGTGCGGATAGCGTTCTGTAATTCCTGTTTGGTGCCATACCTTGTACGTACAGAACCCTTTTGATCGAATTCGCCCAGATCGTACAGGTCGTATGCATCGTAGCCGCTGGCGAACGCACCCTCACTGCCTTTACAGGCAGGCGGCAACCACACAGCCGTTACGCCAAGCTCCTTTAGTTCCGAAGCCTTTTCGCTGGCATGGTTCCACAAGCTTCCATCTGCCGGCCAGTGGAAGTAAAAGAATTGCATCATTGTACCGTTTCTCATCGCATTTATTTACGGGGACATTGTAGAGGCAGGATATAGTATGCAAAACACAAGCCATTGAAAAAGGATGGGTTGGATGACATTACTGCCGGGTGAAAAATTTGCAGGCCTGTCAATGGAACAAGAAAATTTTTCAGCATTTCCCGCCAGTGCTGTCCCCGGCCCACCGTTTGCAATGCGGAAAATCAGGTGTAAAAATCAACAGGTATGCTTTTAGAAAAAAAATTTCCGTTGGGATACATAGTTAAAAAAGTAAGGTTCGATCTGGTAATGGTGATATTGGTGGGCTTATGCGCTCATTTTATCAGTGACCGTTATGAGAACTTTTTACCTGAGATACCGCTTAACATTCCCATCTTTTTAGGTACCGCCATCTCAGTGTTGTTATCCTTTAAGATGAACCAGTCATACGACCGCTGGTGGGAGGCTAGAAAGATCTGGGGCTCTATTGTGAACGACTCACGCAATCTCATTATTCAGTTACAATCATTTTTGAAGAAGGACCATATATCACTCATACGAACAATCGCTTACCGGCAAATTGCCTGGTGTTACTGTCTCGGACAGTCGTTGCGTGGCCTGCCACCGTTAGAGAACATACATGCGTATGTGAGTAAAGAAGACCTGGAAGCTATACGATCGCATAATAACAAACCCCTTGCCATTGTACAACTCAGTGCACGCGACCTGCAGCAGGTAAAGGAATCAGGCGACCTCGATGTGTTCTCTCATGTTGAACTTAACAGTACCCTATGTTCTCTCGTGGATTATATGGGTATGGCCGAAAGGATCAATAATACCGTGTTCCCGGTCACTTACAGGTACTATCTGCATCTTATTATCTATATTTTCGTCGTGACGCTCTCCATTGCCATGGAGGATGTGGATGCGCTGTTCAAGCTGCCGCTCCTGGTGCTCATCTGCGGATGTTTTTTCCTGATCGAAAAAAGCGCTTACCATTTGCAGGATCCATTCCGGAACCGGCCCAGTGATACGCCGATGACTTCCATTGCCCGCACCATCGAAATAAATATCAGGCAATTGCTGGGCGAAAAGGAAGTGCCTGCACCGCTGGCGCCAAAAGGTTTTTATGTTTATTAACCTTTTCAGCTTTGAAAAGATTTTTTCGGCAGATGCTGGTTAGCTGCTGTTTCAAACATATATAATAGAATATTACATCATTTAAATGAAATATGCCATTTTCAAAAGGAGGACGTCTTGCTTAATTTGATCGCGCATCGCCATACAGCAAAACCAGAACTAACGACGACTTGCCGCTGCAGCGCCATGTTCCTCGTTTTTCTAACAGACAACGATTGTCGAACACCGAGGCTAACATATTATACAGGTTCCTGCAACGGGAGGAAAAAGCGTTTGAAGAAGTATATACGCTCTTTTACGGGCAACTTTGCTACTTCGCGGAAAAACTGGTTATCAGCAGGCAGCTCGCCGAAGAAATAGTCGTTGACGTTTTTGTCAGAACCTTTCGATCCACTGTTTCAGTTACCAGCATGGAGCATTTGCGGGGCTATTTATTCCAGGCAGTCAAAAACCAGAGCCTCAACTACCTCAAACGAGAAAAAAGGTATGAGCAACATTTATCCAATTATGCAACAACCAGCCAGCTTGCCATAGAACATTTTGAAAATGAGATGATAGAAACCTCAGCCCTCGAACTGATCTTCCAGATCGCCGAAGGACTGCCGCCGGAATGTAAACGCATTTTCGAATTGCTGTATAAAGAACAATTGTGCTACCAGGATATTGCCGTACAACTACAATTACACATACAAACCGTTCGAAATCAAAATGCGCGGGCCATCGCCTACATCCGTAAGAAGCTGGCTGCCCTGCGTTAATAACTGTCCTACTGATAATTATTTAAAAAAAACCTGCTTTCCGTGTGGTTGAAACGCCCGGGTGGGTTGTATAACTGGTAAGAGAAGACCTCTATCGACTGCTTATGGGAATGGATCATTCTGATAAGGAACTTGCCATCATCATTTTAAGATCTGCCTTCACTACCCTTAACCGGGAGGAGCAGGACAAACTGTCGGTATACCTCAACGCTTCCGAGGCCAACCGGGAAAAGTATCAGGAACTGATCGATGCCGAAGAGCTCCGGCGAAAAATGACGATTTATGCCAACAGGAATGAGAACCAAGCCCTCCATTTACAAACCATTCTGCAGCGGGTCAATAATAAAACAAGCGTTTATCCTGTCAATTTCTTTAAAAGATACTGGTTGGCAGCAGCCGTGGTATTACTGGCAGCATGCGCCTGGTTGCTTAACCGTACCGTTAAACAAAAAAGAGCCATTTCCACTACAATAGCGGCTACGGCAAAAGAAGTAGTGCCTGGCAAAACAGGTGCTTTGCTCACCCTCGATGATGGTTCGCAACTGGTGCTCGATAGTGCGGGTAATGGCATTCTGGCCACCCAGCAGGGCGCACAGGTCGTACTGAAAGACGGACAACTTGCTTACGATAAAACAGGCGCCGCCGAAGGTAAATTGATATACAACACACTGGCTACCCCCAGGGGCAGGGAATTTACATTGGCCTTGCCCGATGGCACCCGCGTGTGGTTGAATTCGGGCAGCTCTATACGTTACCCTGTGGGCTTTGCTTCCAGTGAACGTATCGTATACATTACCGGGGAAGCATATCTTGAAGTCGCAAGCCTGAAAGGAGAAAAAGGGAAAAAAATACCCTTTAAAGTGATCATTTCCGCCCAGGGAGAAACCACTGGAATTGGAGGCACCGAAGTGGAGGTGCTGGGCACACATTTCAATATCAATGCGTATGAAGCAATTTGTAAAACAACGTTGCTGGAAGGTAAGGTAATCGTGAGGAAGGCGGGAAACCCTTCGGATGCCGCCTCTGACGGATTGGTGCTGCGACCCGGGCAGCACGCTGTGGTGAAGCCCCACTCGCCACCGGCTGTTAACTACTCGCCTGATATAGACAAAGTGATGGCATGGCGCAGGGGCTTCTTCAACTTCGATAATGTGGGCTTGCAGGAGGTGATGCAGCAACTGGCCCGGTGGTACGATATAGACGTGGAATACGAGGCTGGTGTACCAAACATCCTGTTTGCAGGTGAGCTCAGCCGGGGAATGACATGGCCAGGTGTATTGAAAGCCCTGGAAGAGTCACAAGTACATTTCAAAACAGCAGGCAGGAAGATCATCATTCTGCCATAGGATATACGATTGCATTACATCATCTTAAAACGTTGCTATATGAATGAAATAACTTCTGCAATCTATTTCACCTAATAAGTCTACTTACTGTCCATAGGCAGGTATTGAGCTCCCGGCAGGCCGGGGGGCTGTTGGTTATTTGTTATAAGTCAAAATAATGTATGCAAAAAAGTACCACCAAAACACTGATCGTGATGAAAATTGTATTTATGTTATGCACTATTGCGACCATGAACGCATACGCGTTTGGGTATTCGCAAACGGTAACATTCTCGGGCAGGGATGTACCGTTAAGAAATGTGTTTGCGGTAATCCGGCAGCAAACCGGTTACAGTTTGTTTTGCAATAAGCAACTGCTGCAATCAGCGCAGCCGGTAACGGTAAACGCCCGGGAAATGCCGCTCTCTCTTTTTATGGCAAACGTATTGAAACATCAGCCGCTCAACTTCAGGATAGATGATAAAACCATCATCCTGTCGGAAAAGCCGGAAGAAAAACCGGCGCCGCCCGCACCGCTAAAGAAAGAACAGCGGCAGGATAAAATAGTGACCGGCAGAATTACCGACGAGAAGGGCGAACCGTTGGGCGGCGCCACAGTTACAGTGAAAGGAACCAACGAGACCACATTGACGAAAGAGGATGGCACATTCAGGCTCAGGGTGCCCGAAGGCAGGAACGTTCTGGTAGTGAGCCATGTGGGGATGGCCAGCCAGGAGATCAATGTAGCAGGTAAAACCATGGTTGCTGTTGCACTGACATCGCTGAACAACAATATGAACGATGTAATCGTGATCGGTTACGGCACCCAGAAAAGATACCAGAGCACCGGCGCCGTAGCCTCTATAAAAGCAGCGGAAGTACAGGATATTCCTGCGCCCAATATTGCGGGAACATTGCGTGGAAGGATTGCGGGTTTAGGCGTAAGCTCGGCATCGGGCCGGCCCGGTTCCAGCATAACCCTGAACGTAAGGAACTCTACCACTTCGGATGCCGGCAACCTGATCGGCGCTACCCCTGAGCCTCTGTATGTGATTGATAATATAATAGTGGACAAAGCATCTTTCGATGCGCTCGATCCTTCCATGGTGGAAGATATTACCGTGCTGAAGGACGCTTCCGCGGCCATTTATGGTGCTGCCGGCGCAAAAGGGGTTATTCTCATAACAACTAAAAGAGGCCAGGCTGGTCAGGCCAAAGTAAGTTATAATGGCTATTATGGCACTACGGATGCTACCAAAAAACCTGAAATGTTATCAGCCTACGACCATGCGCTGTTGTTGAACGATACTTATAAGATGAACAACGCCGATCCGAAGGACTTTTTTTCTGAAGAAGACCTGGAATACATCAGGGGGTTGAACTATGCAAGCTGGTTCGATGAATTATGGCAGCCTTCCTATACGCAACGGCACAACCTGAGCGTATCGGGCGGAAGTGACCGGCTGACCTATTTTGTAGGCGGCAGCTACCAGAATGAAAATGGTAACTATGCGGGGATAAAGGTAGACAAGTATTCATTCCGCAGCGGATTGAATGCCAGGCTCGCCAAAGGTTTGAAGGCAGATATCAACTTCAATGTGGATCATAATATCAGGTATAGTGAGAATGAGATCAGTGAAAACGATCAGAACTTCCTGGCAGACCTCGTTCAGATACCCCGCTGGGTGCCTACCCAGATCAATGGGCAATGGGTGAACCATGACAATATGAACAAACATCCATTGGCGATGATCGCATCGGGCTATTACAGAACCCAGAAAAACCGCGGTTATCGCATCAATGCGGCCATGACGTGGCAGCCAGAATCAGGGTTTCTGAAAGGGTTAACAGCCCGTTTCCAGGTGTCGCAGGGCGGTAGCAATTCGGATGGTGACGAATATCGCCCGCCTTATACGCTCTATAACTTCCACAGACTGGGGAACAACCAGGCTTTATACAGCGATTCTGCAACTACACCGTATGTTGTAAATGCTGCCGACAGGTCGCGACTGGGTTTAAGCCTGGGCAACAACAACAGCTACCAGGGCTTTTTAACGCTGCAATACGCGCGGTCTTTCGCCAGGCATAATTTCAGCGTGCTGGTAGGCGGTGAGCAATCGCGATCCTATAGCAAAAGCGTTGAAGCGGAATACTTCAACCAGCAGATCCCGAACTTCGACCAGTACTGGGCTTTTGATCTGAATTCTGATAACGTGCGTAATCCGGTTATATCGGAAGCGACCAAACGCTCCTTTTTTGGCCGCCTTAGCTATAATTTCGATGGTAAATACACCCTGGAAGGGATCACCCGTTTCGATGCCTCTTCGAATTTTGCCCGCGGAAATATCTGGGGCGTATTTCCAAGTATAGGTTTGGGCTGGATCGTGAGCCAGGAAGACTTCTTTCGCGATAATGTGAAGTTCATAGACTACATGAAGCTGCGGTTGAATTATGGTTTGACAGGGGATGACCGCGTAAATAAAAGGTTGTGGCAGGAAAGATTCAGGGCAGATATTCAGGGTTATCTCTATGGCAATAACTATGTGGCAGGGTTGAAGCCGGATGTTATTCCCAATCCGGATATTACCTGGGAGAAAAGAAATACCATTAACGTAGGCGCCGAGATCGCATTGCTCGATAACAAGCTTAGTATAGGCGTGGATGTTTTCCGGAACCATATATACGACGCGTTCGACCAGGGCGCCAATGATATGTTCCCCATGTATGTAGGCTTTGCCATGCCGGTGGTGAATTACCAGGTACGGTATGCGTGGGGATCGGAGTGGTCGATCGGTTACAAAACGCAATTGGCCCGCGACCTGCACATAAGAGCGAACATGAATTTCAGTTTCTCCAATTCGGTGATCGAGCGCATGTTCTATAACCCGTACGATCTGTGGCAGAATATGCCCGAAGACTGGATCATTGGTTTGGGTACAGACCCGCGCAAATACAACAGCAGCAACTTCGGGCTGATCTACCAGGGCATGTTCAGAACCCAGGAAGAGGTAGATGCATTTCTGGCTAAAAACCCTAACTATACCATCGATGAAAAAGTTCCGCAACCCGGATGGATGTACTACAAAGATCTGAATGGTGACGGCAAGATCACCGACGTTGACAAAACGACGATGTTCAACAGGGTAGATCCCTGGCTGGCCACAGGCATTCAGTTAGGGCTTACCTACAAATCGTTCACGATGAATGTGAATATTGCTGCCCGCTTCGGTGGTAAGGAGTTTATTGATTCGAGGGCCCGCAGAAGTGAACCCACTGAATCGAAAAACGTTCCTGCATTCTGGACAGACCGCTGGTCGCCTGACAACCCCGATGGCAGGTACCCGCGTACCGACGATCCCTCGCTGGGCTGGGAATCTGATATCTGGGCCGTTGACGGCACTATGATCCGGATAAACGATATGACTATCGCCTATAGCATACCTGAACGGCTGACCAAAAAAGCTGGATTGAGCAATGCCCGGATACTCGCTACCGGCAATAACCTGTGGACGCTTAAGAACCCGTTGAAGTATAAGGATCCCTATCAATCTTATATATACGATTATCCCACATTGAGGACCATGTCTGTAGGCCTTAGCCTGGGTTTGTAAGTTTGATCACCTGATAAAAGACTAATTCAGAAAACAATGAAAAAGACTATTAATATATCAAAATACCTGCTGGCGATCGGCATCGCTGTAGCCGGCAGCGGATGTACCAAAACTTCCGATTTCCTGAACCTCAAGGACCGTGAGGGTATCGATGCGGCGATCTGGGAACAGGAGGGCGCTGTGCAATACCTGTTGAACGAGACCTATGATATGATCATGCCTGATTTCACGTACCAGTATACCGCCAATAATTATAACATTCACCTGGTGAGCGATGAAAATTTTTTCTCAGCGACTGACAACTGGGGTAAAAAGGTCTTCAATTTCAATGGCGCTTTAATTGCCAACGATCCGCGCTATATCGCCAGCAAATACGCAGGTAACAATATTGGAGAGAACCGTTATTTCGATGTGGCCAAATGTAACCTGGCCATCGTAAACCTGCCCGGCAGTAAAAACATCCCCGAACAGTCGAAGAAGGCCATGCTGGGGCAGTTTTATACATTAAGGGCCATGCTGTATTTCAATCTTACCAGGTATTATGGCGGCGTACCGCTGTTGCTGGAGCCGCAAAGCCCTTCGAATTTGACGCTGCAGGGAAGAGTTAAAGCAAAGGGAATGTTTGAGCAGATCATAAGCGACCTCGATGCAGCAATTGAAAACCTCGATGGAGTTACCTATAATGCGGGCACCGAGTGGGGAAAACTGACCAAAGCTGCTGCTGCTGCGCTGAAAGCAAAAGCGCTGATCTATTGGGCCAGTCCCCAATTCAATCCCGAGAATGATCCCAACCATCCGTATGAGGCGCAAAGATGGCAAACGGCGCACCAGGCCGCCAAAGACGCCTATGATATTTGTGTGGCCGCCGGTCATGCCCTGCAGTCGGATTATGCTACCATTTTCCAGATAGAAGGTAACACCAATAAAGAAGCGATCATTGTGAAGTCTTATTCACCCACCCATCTGAAAAGAAATCATAACGTGGAAGGCATGTGCCGCCCTCAATCAGAAGGTGGATCGCCTTCCGACGTATATTACGCCAGTAACCGCATGATCGAGGCGTATACGATGAAAGACGGTCGTCCCATCACCGAGGCCAATACCGGCTATGACGGAACCATGTTCTGGCTGAACAGGGACCCTCGTTTTGAAGCCACCATTGCTTATAATGGCAGCACCTGGAAACTCAGCGGAAAGAATAACAGGCGTCAATGGACCTATATCGGCGCAGCTGATGAAAGAGGTGACCGCGGCTTTTATTGTAAACGCTTTTCGAGCCCGAATCTTTCCAGGGAAAATGCACCAAAGGCCGGCGACTTTGGCGGCAGCGGAATGGATTGGATAGAGCTGCGTTTTGCCGAGGTGATCTTGAACTATGCCGAAACAGCCAATGAAACCGGTAACCTGAGTTTGTCCAAAGATCTGGTAAGGCAGATCCGGAAACGCGCCGGTATTATTGAAGGTAGCTTTGATTATGGACTGTCGCTGGCGAACACTAAAGAACAAATGAGAGACCTGATCATGAACGAAAGAATGGTGGAATTTGCGTTTGAAGGTAAACGCCATGATGACCTCCGCAGAACAAGGAGGATGCACAAACTTACAGGCTTGTTGGAATCCACACAGTTTGACCTGGTGAACTCGGGTGACAAGGCTTTCCTTGAAAAAGTGATAGATGCCAATACCGGTTTACGCAACAGGGATACGATCGATATGACCAATAAAGCTACCGTAACCCGCTTTTTTAGAACCAAAACCCATTCAGTCACCAACAATTCCGGGTTCAGCATGCCTGAACATTATTATTTCATGCCATTGCACAACCAGTTCATCAACTCCAGCCCGCTGCTGGAACAAACGATCGGCTGGGAGGGTGGAACCTTCGACCCGCTGTAACTGTCAGCAGTATAACATTTTCAAAAAAAAGTATTACAATGAAACATCAAAATAAATGGGTGCCCGCATTGATGATCGCTTTCTGCGGGTGGTTGGCTTCCTGCAAAAAAGACGTTCCGAATATCTTCAATATGTTCGATGTAACGCTGGAGCTGCATTCCGACCTACCCAATGCGGCAGCTGAATACAACGAATTAAATGCCGGCGATAGCGTAGTGATCGACTTTACCATTAACTCGCCAACCAAAGACATGTACCAGGTAGCGGTGCTGAAGACAGGCGCCAATACACCTTACATTAAGATTCCCATTACCGATGAAGGTAAACGCAGAACCTATTCAGACAAAATAACCCTGAAAGCTGAAAAGGCCGGGGAAACCACCTATCGTGTATGGGCCGTTGACAAACAGGGCGTTTACCTGGGCGATGGTTATAAACAGATCACCGTTAATGTGATCTCCGATTACCGGCATCTGCCCAACCGCCAGGTGTACTTTCCCGATACGGTGGGCAAATCATTGAACTGTTATCTCTCGCTTAAAGATGCAACGACGTATAGTTATTCAACCGGCGCAGCCAGTTCAGCAGATATCGACCTGGGAATATACCGCACATGGTCAATTGTGAACGGTGAAGTGAAATATCGATGGTTTATTTATTCGCTGTCTGCCTCGCCCGTTCCTTTTGGGGCCTATGACGTATCAGGCTGGACGAAAAGAGCCACCCTGTTTGCATCGCCTGGTGGTAACGCCAACGAATATCGTGACAAGTTAGCAACGGGGCTGGCCATTGAAACAGAGGCAAAGAAGAAGACCATTAACCTGAAATCCGCGGAGGTGAAGTCAGGTCAGTACCTGTTCTTTAAAACCCCTGACGGAAAATATGGTGCGCTGATGATCAATGCCATCACGGATGATTACATGGAGCGGCCATTTATGAATGTGAGTGTAAAAATACAGCCTTAAAGTCCTGCTATCATAAGCATTGGGTTATAAGACCGATTTCGCTAATCGTCCGGTCCGCAGAACCGGATTGTAGATTCATATAGCATATAGAGGGGGTGTCTACCCCCTTTTTTTGTGAGTTACTCTTTTAAACCGTTACGCCTTTATTCTTTAGTTTATAACCAGGCCTGCGGTTAAATTCAGGATGGTGCCTGTTAGTGACCTGCCTTCATCGGATGCCGCGAATACGGCAGCGGTGGCCAGATCATTGATAGAAGTCAGCCGCTTGGTATGCGTTCTGCTTTCCATGCCTAAAAGAAATTGATTGTAATCTATTCCATGGGCCTTCGCATGCAGATCGTATACTTCATCGATCAATGGGGTATCTGGCATTGCTGATGTTAAAATACATACGGAACGTACTCCGTATGGACCGCATTCCGCAGAAATGGTTCTGCTCAGTGCTTCTATTGCTGACCAGGTAGATGGCATGCCTCCCATAAATGGAACACTGATGCGGCTTGGGCTTGGTGTATTCATCAATATGACACCGTGCTTTTGTTGTATCATGCGTTTTGCGGCTGCCCTGGCCGTTATGAAATGCGACTGGGAATAAGTAGTAATTGGCTTTAGAAAATTTTCCAATGAAAGTTCGGTCAAAGCAGTGCCCTGATGAGCAGTTTGTGACAGGCCAACGGCATTGAACGAAATGTCGATCCTGCCTGATCTATTTACCACTTCGCTCATGTGTTTTTCTACAGCTGCTTCATTCATTGCATCAACGACCGCTATTTCAATTAAACCGCCTTCAGCATGTATTATCCGGGCTGCCGCTTCCAGTTTCGATAATGTAGTTCCGGTTAAATAGACCATGGCGCCCTCTTTGGCAAAGGCTTTTGCAACTGTTGTACCTACCGCTCCATTGCCATAAATTACGGCTGCTTTGTTTTCTAATCTTTTCATTGTATTCAGAGATATGCTATTGTGAATGGTTGCTTTTAATTAAGATTATTTACGGAGCCTTTCCTCTGTTGCAGTTTGTGGCGCTCCTGTTTTATTGGGTTGGCCGCTTCCTGTATTGATGTAATTTTTAAGACTGGTTTGAATATAATGTGTCCAGCCCTGGTGGCAGGCATCGTAGCATTCGTATTCGGGCACCAAACCAATATGCGTAAATACCAGTTTTGTTTTGTCGCCTTCTGTTGCGATATCAAACACCACTTTAGTATCTATCCATTCAGTTTTGTCCTGGGTAAAATTGAAGTCGTTCTCCAGGATCTGCCAGACTACCTTTTTGTTTGGTACTAATTCCAGGATCTTAACCTTACAGTAATGGATATCTTCAAAGTGATATTCGAATACTTCGTTTACCTGGTTTGTATTGCCTGCTATCTCTTCACTCCACCATCCCCTGGGATTATTGATGGCGCTGAATACTTCTGATGGTGTTTTGTTTACCAGAACTGTTGTTGAAAAATCCTGTTGTTGCATATTATTTTTATTTAGTGATTACATCAACTGTTGAGCGCTGAATGTGACCGATGAATGATGGAACAAAAGTATTCTCCAAATACCATTGTTAAGGGGTATGAAATAGACAATCTCGTGGGGTGTTTTAGACAATTTGCTGCCGGGTATACCCGGTTTTTATTCGCCTTTTTCGAGCACCAATAAACTGATGGCAGTAAGCTGTTCGTGGTGGTTGATGATCATTTCATGTTGCTGTTTGCAATAAGGCAACAGCTTTTCAATGAAAGGTTTGGCCATGAGCCGATGCGGCGTGGTGAGCAGAATAACGGTGCCTTGTTCAAGAAACCATTGCAATACCTTGAAAAGCTGGTCAAATTGGGGAGGGTCATAATTGATATCGCTCAGCAGCAATAGATCTGCAGTAAGATCGTCGGGCAGGTGGTACCAGTCGAGCAACCGGCAGGTCACATTGGAAAGTTGTAAATGTTGAACAGACCTGGCCATGGTGGCAACGGCTTCTTCGAGGTAATCGCTGCAGCATACACGTTTTGCATGGCGGGCGGCCACAAAAGAAGGAAGTCCCAATCCGGCAGCCAGTTCCAGCACATTTTTGTTTTGTAACAGTTCCGGATGCTGCTGTAAAAAGTCGCCCATAGCCAGTGCGGAAGGCCATAGTTTGGTCCAATGTGGAAAGGGCACTTGTGCCTGTACCTGCTTTTGCTGAAAGTAGTTGTCCTGTACCTCCTGCGCGTTGGGTACAAACAGTTCTAAGTTATAGCCTGGTCTTTCCAGGTGTTGTAATTGCAGAGATAGGGACATCTGTTTTGTGTAAGCCTGTAAAATAAATGATTTTTTCCGGTAGCGCTTTATACAAAAGCAAAAAAGCCATACCTGCTGGGCTGCACCAGCCGGAACGGCTTTTTTTCATTGGTAATTATTATTACGGATGTAATTTGGCAAATTCCTTTTGCAATTCCTCGGCGCCTATTTTCGCTCTATCGGTACTGGTGCCATACGTCAGTTCCGTTTTGCCTTGCTCCAGCTGTTGAAAAATGCTTTCAATGAATGGGCCAACAGCCGGTGCATGATCATGTAAGCCTTTTCCACCCAGGTCGGTATTCAATGCCGGTGGCACAATTTCCACCACATTGATATTGCGGTCTTTCAGGATATAACGTAATGAATGGGTAAAGGATCTGAAAAATGCTTTGGTAGCGGAATACACGGGCACTTTGGCAAAAGGCGAAATAGCAAGCCCGGAGGTGACGTTCATTATGGTATCCAATGCAGGCAGTTGTAAAAACAGCGCTGTCAGGTGCAGGGGCGCTTCTACGTTGATAGCAATTTCCTGCTGTGCCTTCAGAAAGAAGTCACCATCTAAAGGCGACATCCAGTTTTGAATACCGGCATTGTTGATGAGCACATTCAGATCGCTGTGCGCTGCAGCTACCCATTTATACAGAGCTTCTCTTTCAGCAGCACTTTCCAGATCGCATTTTCTGGTAATAACAGCCGGATGTTTAACGGATAGATCCTGTAATACATCCTCGCGCCGGCCACAAACTATTACGGTGTGATTGTCTCTTACCAGGCGCTCAACAATTCCGAGCCCAATACCGGATGCGCCACCGGTTACAAGTATCTTACTTTCAGGTTTCATGTTCAATGACTTTTTTACTTCATTAATTGAAGTGTAAAGGTAGCAGGGAGCCGGATGGGGGAGTTGCAAGTTACAATCCAATATTTGCAAAAATCAAACCTTATCCAGTTCTTCGCGGAAAGCGTTGGGCGAAAGGCCGGTATGCTTGCGGAAAAAGTTGCTGAAGTGGGCCACTTCTTCAAAGCCCAGGCACCAGGCAATCTGGGAGATGTTCCAGTTGGAATGCCGAAGCAAGATCTTCGCTTCCTGTAACACACGCTGGCTGATGATTTGTGTCGTGGTTTTGCCGGTGGATTCTTTCAGCGCTTTATTCAAATAATTGACGTGAACCGAAAGCCTGTCGGCATAATCACTGGCCGTCCGCAACTCCGGTTGCTGGTATAAGGTCTCGATGGGAAATTGCCTTTCCAGCAATTCGATAAACAGCGAAGTAACCCGGTCGGCCGCGTTGTGTGAAGTTACCAGCGCAGCTGCAGGTTGTAGCTTTTGTCCGTAATGGATCAGCTCCATCAGGTAATTACGCAACAGATCGTACTTATAGGCATAGTCAGATGCCAGTTCTTTCACCATTTTACGAAAGATGGCTGCTATCTCTTCATATTCTTCATTGGTAAGCTGGAATACCGGATAACCACCGGGTTTATAAATGGGCAACTCATCCAGTACGATGCCGTTTTTGGCTGAAGAAAAGTAGGTATCGGTAAAAATGCAGAAATATCCCTTCTGATTATCATCCTGCGGAACGTAATGATAGGGGATACGCGGTGTTCCAAACAGCAGGGCGCAGTTTTCAATTTCGATCACTTTATCGGCGTACTCTACATGATTACGCCCGTTGATCAAACTGATCTTATAATAATTACGCCGGTTATAAGGCATAACGCCTTTTCTGGCACGAACGCCGGCAATGAACTCATCGATCCTGAACACATTAAAATGCCCCACAGCCTTATCGATCCCTTCCGGAATATTGGCTGAGATGCTTTTATAAAAGGCGGAGAGCGTTTTTATTTCCTTTATGGCCATTTACGGGGCGTTTGCAAAAATCAAATATACATGGAATTTCTTAAAGTGCCGCGGTTCCCTGCGGCGTTCATGGCTTCGGTTTTGGTGATCATGAGATCACAGGTAGGAATACCCTGCGCTGATCAATCCTTTATTGCGCATGGCTTCCCAGAAGGCTGCAGGTATTTGTGCATTCGCCAGGTCAACATTTTGTTTTATCCGGCTGGGGTTGGTGGTATTCAGGGCCAGGCTGCCAACACCGGGTGCGCTGAGGCTGAAGCGTGCACAGGCCTCGGCCGGCTTTACCTGGAACTGACTGCATGTTTCAAAAAACTGCTCGCGCCAGTGGAAGATCGCCTTGTGTTCTTCATTATCGGGTTGTATCAACTTGTAATCGTAATGTGTACCACCTATCAAAAAGCCTGCATGAAAGATAGCCGAGTTAATGATGTACACGCCTTTGTTCTTTAATTCTTCCATAAACGCCAGCAACTCGGCAGGGTGGTAGTGTATGGTCATACTGTTGGCGATCATTACCCAATCGAGCTCAACATCCATGGCTACTTTTTTCAAAATGCGCCAGTTCTTGGCGCCAACTCCAATGGCCTGTACTTTTCCCTGTGCTTTCAGATCATGCAGGGCTTTGTAGGCATCGAGTATATCCTGGTACAGTTTTTCTTCTTCGCGGGCATTGGCAGCTGTTGCCAGGTATTCATCCGGGTCATGTACCGACACCATTTGCGGATGGTAGCCGCCCAGCAATTCATTGCCCTGTTCAAAACATTCAATGATGCCGGTATAACTTATTTTTTGCACCGCATCGTGCTGCAGGTTCTTCCATACACCGGGTTCGAAGGTAGGTTCCGGTGTGGTAAGCGGCACCCGGTACCAGCCTAATTTATTACTGATGATCACCGATTGCTGCGGAACCTGCAGGGTACGCAAACAACGCCCGATGCTTTCCAATGCCAGTCCGGCGCCATATTTACCGGCAGAATCAAATACAGCCGGTAGGGCGGACTGATCAATACTTTCTTTTACGATCTGTAATTTAATGTCGTCATCCAGGGCGGTAAACAAATTTCCCAATCCACTTGTGCCAAATATGACCTTGGGTAAATGTAAACCCATTGCTGCTAACTTAGATTGCGCCATTGATACTTTAACTGTTTGTGGTTTTCGTTTAATGATCATGCGGATGCTGCTTCACCGGTGTCCACAGCGGCTGCCATTTATTTTTGCGAAAATACGCCACTGCCTCCAATAAAATAAGCGCTGGTTGTTGCTTCATATCATCTGGTTTAAAGGGACTGCTGCATTAGACTACAACGTGAAAAACACCCTTTTTCACCATACATAATCGAATTAGGTGTTTTCACTCCTTTGGTCAATTACAAATGCCACTAGATTTGCTATCACTATGGCTAATAATGTAACCCGTCAATTGTGCGCCAGCACCTATCTTACGCCTGATCTTAGTGATAAGATCATCAATTTTGTGAAAAATCCTTATAAGGCAATTGTTCACCCGCCGGGCATCGATCCTGTTGTGTTGTTGAACCATGCCCTGAACGCCCGCAGGCAGCAAAGGCAGTTCTATGCCATCCTGTTCTTTCCTGCACTTGCCTGTGTGATCTGCGCAATATTAACGGAGCTGTCAATTGCTTTCATCTTTTTCATTATTATTTATGTAGCGGTAATTGTACGGCACTTTGTTAACAAGCAGTTTATTAAGGAGCATTTTTTGTCTGGCAATTTCAAATATGATTTTAGCTACGAAGGCGCCGGCCGGGAACTGGTTGCCCAGCTCCAGGAAAACACTACCAAAAATGTGGTGTATTACAGTGGCTATTCTCCTTTCGTAGGTTGTGGTTATGAGATAGGCGGGTGGTCGTTCGTCATTGATATCGACAAGGGAAAAACCGAATTGGGCCATACGGAAACGCCGAAACCGTTCCTGGAAGATGAACTTTACTATAAGGTTTCACAGGAATTGCTGCAACTGAAAGTGGAGAACCTTACCATCGATAACAAGATCTATTTTAATGGAAGAGAGCTGCGGGATAACAAAGAGATCCTGCCCAATATCCTGGCCCATCCGGTGACGAACCTGTCTTCTGAATATACCAAGAAGGCCATGAACTCAGGCGTACAAAACGCGCGCTTTTATAAAATGATCCAGGTAACGGGTTGGGAAGGTGACCTGGTAGTTTTTGCTTTCCTGCGGTTTAAAAAAGGAGAAAAGACCCTGTTCGTGGAAAATAACTATTACATTTTACCACCTATTCAGGAGCAATACCGGGCGGTTGACCGGATAAAACAGCGTTCGGGAGTGAATTATTTTCTAAAACTCCTGGCCAAAATGTTCTTTATGGCCATCATAGAGGGCTTCCGGAGTATAGCTTATGTGAATGGCCAGATCAATAAAGCGGTTAGCGGCATTTTCGGCACCTCGCCCGCAGAGAAATTAAGAAAAGAAGTAAAGATCTCGCCCGATTATGATTATGGCGCCAGTTCTTCTATCCGGGAAATGGTTTGCCAGTCGAACTATTTACAGCATTTTCAAAGACTGGACCAGGAGCAGTTCCTGAAGACGATCGAAAAACGGATATTCAATGCGATCACAGAATTCCTTGACAGTAAGAATATCAGCACAGAAGAATTCAAGGAAAGGGAATCAAAAGTGTTGAACAACGGGATCATTGTTCAAAGCGGTGCTGTTTTTAACGGACAGAATGTGGCTACCGGTTTGGGCGCAGCTATCAATCATTTTATTAACCCGGGCAAATCTGCGAATACAAAAGCCAAATAGATCTACCAATCGTTTTAATTTATAATTATGGAGAATAATAATGGGATTATTAATTACGGTATCATGAATGGAGAGAACATTGCAAGTGGGCCAAACGCTACCATCAATGTAACCAACCACCAGCATGCCGATCTGCAACAACTGGCTGCTTTGATAACGGTGTTGGTCGACAAGCTGCAGGCGCCTGATGAAGCCGTGGCCAACAAGGCGGATGTCCTGGAAGCTATAAACGATCTAAGGGAAGAGATCAAAAAGCCGGAGCCGAAGAAAAGCATTTTGAAAGCGCTGGGAAAGACGGTGCTTGATAATCTTGGCTATGTAAAAACGCTGGCGCCCGTTGCACAAGACATCTGGAAACATATCAGTTCATTTATTGGCAGCGGTACCGGAGTTTAGTAGCGATTGGTACCTGTTACATTAAAGTAGTCTACAAACACGCTTGTGTTGACCGCTTCTGCATATACACCAAAATAATGGAGGTCGTTCATTTCAAAAACAACCGAAGTTAAATAATTGCCGTTGACATACAGGTATAAGTAATTGTCATAGTGGGAAATCTTGAGGACATTATAATAAGTATCCTTATTGATATTTTCTGAAACGCCTTTGGCCAGGGAAGTCCAGCTATCGTTTTCAAATTTGCCAACTTCATAGTATCCTCCAGGTCTTATAACAAACAGATAAATTGTATTCTGCCTGCTGTTCGTGCAGTATATTCCATAACTTCCGGTACTGTAAAAGTCTCCTCTACCCATTCTGGCCGCTACTGTAAATGGTTTTTCCTGGTCAATAGAATAATGTGTTCCCGGATGATACGGCACGTCGGTTAGCATTTTTATCAACAGGTTACCATCAGCAATTTCTGTACTTGCATCTGATGAACCGTCCCATTGCCAGCCACTACTATTATCTACAAATTCATCGGTAACATCTATTTTATTACTTGTTTTGGCGATCGTGTCTGTTTCAGGTGCAGGGGCTGCCGGATAGTACTGTGCCGTGGTATCGATCAGCGCAGGCGGGGCAGCTGTTGTATCTACGGCTGCCATCGCTACAGTATCAACCTCCGCATAACTGGTGTTTTCGCTGCTGTATGCATACCCGTCTGATGAACAGGCTTTACCCAGGATGATCCAGATGATACCAATCACAAGCAGCGGAACGATCAACCAACCTGCATTGAACCTCACCGGTTGCACCACTTCGATCTGCAGCGGCGCCGACCTGTATTCTATTCCTTCTGCCATCGACCGGGCAACGAGCTGCAGGGTAGCTCGTTGAACCCCTGCCGTGCGGGGATCGAATGGTAAGGTGATCTGCAGCGCGTCTTTTCCGGCACAATTGCTTTTATGTATTTGTCCATTCAACAGCAGGTCAATGTTTTTTCCATTCTTCACCTCCCATGTCAACGTGGCCGGCCTGTTGGCTCTTACTTTTGTGGAATGCGCCGTGAGGGTAAGCTGCGGCCTTGGTTCCACTTTTATGGTAACGGAATGATCTATATACTTAAGGGCGCCATTTTGCTTAAAACCTATGGTAAGCTTATGCACCTTCGTAGCGCTCGATACAAAGGATCGGTTCCCGGAAAACGATTGCGGTTCTCCATCCAGGTTAACGATGTCAACATAAACTGCATTCCATATAAGCTGGTACATTTCACCGGGTTGATAGACCGTTTTTCCGCCCTTCACACCAAACTGAACAACTGGCTTTTGACTGGCTCCGTGTTTGGAAAGAAATACCTCTTTTTGTTCGGGAAACAGGCAGTTGTTCACAAAACTGTTCAGGATGTCAAGCGTCAAGGGTTTTTGCTGTAACTGACCGGTATTGGGGTTTTTGCAAAAACAGTATCGTAAGGTGCTTCCAAAGAGTTTATATTTTTTATAATAGTGGTCGTTTATTTTTTCTATGGTTGTCGTGGTAAGATCTATGCCATCGTCGTACAAGAAATAGGAATACAGGCAAATGAAATACAATAAATGCAGGGTGTTGAAGGCATCGCCTTTTAACTGTTTTATTTCCTCGCTGGTAAAGCCCATTACCTGCCGGTAAAAGTTGTACACCGGCGCCCAATAATCTTTTGAGCCAAACATTTTGGCTTTTGGTAATTCATCCAGGGAATAGGTGCTGTCGAGGTCAATAAGGTAAAAGTCTCCTGTGTTGGCGCGGTACAGGTTTTTGGGATCAAAGTCGGGAAACCAGAAACCCTGCTGGTGAATACTGTGAAGCGCGGCATACAGATCGCTGCTGAGCTTCTGCGGTAAAAAGCGGAAGCCTTTTCGTTGCAGGTCTTCCAATGTATTGCCGGGAAGATATTCTGTAAACAGGTAAAGGATCTCTTTATTGCCTTCCCGTACACGAACCAGGTCATGAATGAAAGGCAGGCCGGATAGCCTTTTCCCTTTTAACCGCAATAATAATTTATAACCGGAGATGTCAGTGTCTTTGCGGTCGAATCTTTTTACGAAGCAATTGGCATCGGCTATGCGCACCGGGAATTTAAAATAATCGCCGGCAGACACCCGCCAGTTCCTTGTTACGTTGCTTTGTATATCTACAGGATCAAAATCGGAGATATAATCCACCAGCCTTCCGTTGATCATTACCTGCATACTCAGGGATTTATTAGTCGTTCCAATACAATCAATGTTTTGTCGTCGTACGTTTTTTGCGGGATGCGGGCAATATTGTGTTTTATTACTTCGGCAATGCCGGGATTATTGCTGTTCAATTGCGTTTCCACCACCCGGCCAATACCGTCGGTAAAAACAAAGGCCAGACTGATATTCTCGGCCGATTCAATGGCCCAGGCGGTATTATTGAACACTATCTGAAAGGCGTCATTTTCGGCGCTGTAATCGAGGCGGAACGCGATGCGGTCATTATCATGGGTAGGATCTTTGGAGAATTTAAAATCCTTGTGCAGAACAGTACCCTCTCCATTATGCTGAATAAAAGGAAAGACCTTTGAATCACCTGCTCTCAGAACATGCAGGTGTCCGTCCTCCGTCAACCGGCCTATGATAGCCGTGGTGGAACAAAGAGGTTTCATTCCGTCCTGAATAAGTTGTTTAATGGCCAGCTTCTTTTCTGCCGGCAGGGCATTGATACGCTGTACCCATTCCTGTTGTACATGGTTCCTTGCCTGTTCCAGCAGCGTATTCAGCGTAATTTTATCGGAAAAACATTGGGTAATGTGTTTTTGTATGTATTGCCCTATGCTTTGCGCCAGTAAACGGCTTGAAAAAATATGCGAGGTAGTTGGGCCATCGGTCAATTTCACATTGTCAGACGTGCCATCCATTAACCAGAAAAAGGTTTGCCGGGGAAGGGAAAGCATACCGGCAACATCTTCGCCCAATTCTGTATCAGTATGATTCTCCTCTTTTCGTGGGCCCGCCGATACCATGATCTCCGTCTTTATATGCGATCTGCGTTCCGGCGCAACATGCGGAACGAATTGAATGTTGGTAACAGGCGGGTTATTAGTTTCATTCTGTTGTAGCTTTTTAGTAAGCTCAAAGTTCTCTTCCATTACCTGTTTTAACTTATTGCGAACATGATCTGTATCGGCCGATATGCTGGCATTGCGGGCATCTTCGTTCAGGTATTTATCAATCAGCTCGATAATTCTTTCTTTGATCTTTGCAATTTTTATTTTTAAAGGACTGTCATGGATGGTTTCAATCCTGAGCAGACCTTTATCAACAAGATAGTTGTATAAGCTGTCCACGCCCTGCGTATAGGACTCGATCATTTTCTCCCGGACGGCTTGTTGATCTGCCATTTTTTTAAGTTTTAAATGCTGTAAGATCAGAAGAGCCAATAGCGCAATGATCATGACAGCGGTTATTCGCATGGTCCTGGTAAATGAATCTTTCTCCTGCTGTAGCTGTTGTAATTTCCTGGCCTGTTCTTTTATGGTTGATTGCATGGAATGCGCCGTATCCACCTTGTTGCCCGCTTTACTGAACGTAAGAGGGCTACCGGTACTGGCGGCCACTTTGCCTGTATCTGTTGGCGCCTGTTGGCCTTTAGGGGTATCGACCGATCGCTGAGTTGGCAGGGGATCACCATAATCAGGGCTTGCCGCAACATAACAGTACGAAGAAATGGCTAGCAGCGCAAATAGGATGCGTACATACATAATTGGTAAGTTGATATTAATTGTCTCTCACGGCAGTTCCGCTTTCTGCCAGACAAAGCGGACAAAAACCGCTGGCCCCGCTTGCCATTCTGAACAGGCCTTTTAAGTTGGCCACCTTGGAAGGATCATCAAAAAGGAAGAACTGGTCCTGGATGGGATGGCGCGGGCATTTGCTCACCAGGCTTTTTAACTGGTAATAGCCATTGTCGCCGCTATTGCCGTAGTAGGCGCTCATCAAAAGATCGAAGACCTTGCCGTTGTATTGCAGGTTCTTGAACGGACTGGGATTTAGCGTTCTGTTATCTTCACCGAGGTAATGTTCGCCATCAGAAAATAATAAAACGCGCACATTGGGGATCTGGTGGCTTTGCATATTGTCGTCGAGCACTGCCTGAATGCGGGGTTTGTAGTTGCCCAATGCGGTAATGGAAGAGTTGATAAATTGTTGGGTAAAATTAAACGCAACACTCAGGGCCTGATTAATATCGGTGGCGCCTTCTTTCTTCGACATTTTTTCGCGCAGCATTTGTTCAAGACCAGCGGCGTCTTTATACTGGTTCACAATTTCCTGAATACTGGTATAGGGTAACAAGACATCGATCTCATGATCAAAGCCAATGATAAGCACATACGCAAACTCCCTCAATGGGTTGCCGGAGAGAGAAAAGATACCGGCAGAAACACTTTTGGCGATCAGGTCGCGCTTGGAAGTGGGATGTTGGGGAAATGCAGATCCTTTCATAGAGCCCGAACAATCGAGTAACAGAATGGCCAAACCAAGATCTTCCTGTGGGGCAAAAGCGGGAAGCGCAGGGCTGGTTGAGCTGCCTTGTGTAGTTGAAACATTATTCGATCCCTGTGCGTTTACCAGAATGCTTTCTCCATAAGGGCATTTAGGGCAGAAGTAACCGTTTTGTTCAGCATCCTGTTTACTGAATGTATGACTGTTATCAGTACAGCATACCCATGAATTCATGCTCATAATTGCGGGGTTTGCCGCCAAAGTTAGCATTAGGGTAAAGCAATAAAATGGGTGTTTTCACCTGTTTTGCTTTTAGGAAGAGGGAGAAAAAAATCAGGTGAGTCACCCGTCTTCCGATAGCTATCAGATGGCGGATAACTCACCCGTTTGTTCTACCGCTTTAACAACTTCATTACTTCATTCGTCTTTGATCCGGTTATTCTCAGGAAGTAAAGGCCTGGCTTCAGTCCCAGCGGCGAAAGGTTTAGCGGTTTCATATTTCCGCCGGTAAACTGATGTCTTGCCTTGTAGAGGAGCGTACCTGATTCATTCAGCAGCTGTACTTCCACATCTTCGGTGCTGAATGTACCGGTGGTGTTTTCCTGCTTTTGAATATACAATTGGTTTTGCAGTGGAACCGGGTAGGCGAGCAGCCGGTTCTTTTCCACAACAGGCTGCGTTGTTTGTGTTACATACTGCCGGGCCGCTGTTGCTGGAACAATGGCAATACCATTGATCTGCGGATTACCGGTTACCGCTACGAAGTCAAGATCGAGTGTGCCATCGGTTACAGTAACGTTAATGGTTTCTTTATGCGCATTGCGGTACCCGGCGGCGGCGTAAATATCAAAATTATCCAGACGCACAGTGCCTTCCGCCTGCACATCGAATACGCGCAGTCCGGCCGCCTGGTTGCTGTTCTCGGCAAAGTATAACCGCACTTCATAGGTTCCATTGCTTACGGGGAAATTATAGTTCACCTGGGTGCCGCCGAATGCAGCATAGCGGTTTGTGCTGAAGATCTGGGAAGGCGCATCCGTGGTATTGGTTCCACCCCAGGGCTGATCACTGCCCGTGGTGTAATTAGGAGAGGCAGGGTCGAGCCAGGCACAGGGATCTGTTTGTTTGTCTTTTTCCCAGGGAATAGGTGTGGCTGCTACCTCTAACCCGCCTGCATTAACGCGATACAGCACTGTAGGGCCGGGTGTTCCCTGAAATTCATAGGCGCCTGCGTCATAAGCGGCTACCGGCCGTGGACGGTTCTCAAAATCGAAGGGAATGCTAAAGCCGGTTGGATTCACGCCGGCATTGATGGCCACAGAGCCTGTGAGCAGATCATAATTACCGGCAGCTGCATTTTCAAAATTGAAAGGCGCGGCAGTTGTTCTGATCACATTGCCGCTGACCACCATGGTGCCGCTCATTCTGTCGAATGCGGTATCGGTGGCAGTGCGTACGATCGCATTGTTTTGAATATAGCCCGTGCAGGCAACGGTGGGGTCGAACCGGATCACCGGCTGGGTGCTGCTGCCCATCAGTATGGTGTTGTTCACATAATAAAAGTGCTTTCCTGCTTCGGATGTAGGGTGACCACTGTAAATGGCCATCTCACCCGGATTGACGATCACATTATTGTATACATATACATTTCCCACGCCCAATACTGTTATACCATTCGCTACCGGATCTTCTATATAATTATTGTAAAATGAACCGGAAAAACCGTTGCCCAATTGTACGCCGCTGCGCTGGTTGGCCAGGTTTAACAGGCCCGGATCGATGACCCGGTTATTATAGATCTTGGCTTTTCCTGAATAGGTGCAGCCGATCTGTATACCTTCGCGGCCGGTGCGTTCAGTGATGTTGTCATACAGTTCCAGCGTGTCTATGTCGTGCTGATCGCCATCTACCGCCCAGTTAAAATGCCCGATATAAAAACCTTCACCGGTTCGCTGGTCGTGCATATAATTATGGTGGAATTTTACATTGCGCATGACAAAAGTTCCGCGGCCGGAATTATCTGTTTTCGCCATGATGCCGGCAAACCCCGAGTTTTTGATCTCCAGATGATCTACTTCGAAATTGGTACTTAAGGCCTCCAGTTGCATGCCCTGGGCGGCGCTGTCTACTACAATGCCATAAAGATCACTGCTGCCTGTACCGGTGATCCGGAAGTGTTTGGAACCCTGGAACTTGATGCCGTAGGAAAGGCCTGAGGCCAGACTGAAAGTGACTTTGCCCCCGCAGTTAATGAATACAATGGGATTAGCGGCTGTACCATTTACGTTAGTAATCAGCAGATTCCTGGTACGAACACCTGCCGCCAGGCATACCGTATCACCAGGTTGTACCGTTGATGCATTGAACGATTGCTGGGTAAGAGGAATAGTTACGGCGCAATTACAGTTTTGCGCATACGCCTCTGCTGTACATACGAAACAAGCCAGCAGGGTTATGCCGGCGTTTCTCCACGTAAATTTCCTAAACATACAACTTGATTTTATAAATGAATAATGATAAAGCCAACGTGCGGGTAGGCACCAGTGGAGCGTTATAAGGTTACCAGCAATAAGTGTGAATATGATCGTAGCGGGGATCTGCCTGACGGCGGAGTGATGAACAGAAATTTTTATGCCTGAACAGGTGGGCGAAACTCGGCTAACTGGCAGGCATCAGTGATTTATATAATGCGTTATTCAAGGCCAGTTATGTTTATACCATTTAAAATTTTTATATCAGGTTTTCTTGTTGTTTTTCACATATTCACCGATTACCGTGCCTGAGCCGGTCAGGTAAAATCTTTCCCATTCCATTTTTAAAAAAATACCCATATGCCTTTCCGTAAAAGGAACGAAATTTGTTAGTAAGCCGGTGATTTCGTCTGCCGAATTCCATTCTTCTTGCTGTTGTTAATCCCATGACAGCTTCGGGGTATCAGTTCGTTTCCGGCATGTGTTAACTATTATACAATAACCTAATATGTACTTTGCGAACACGCACCTTAAGCCTGTGATCGGGATTGACCTCCATTTTGTGAATACGCCGATTCCGTTTATTCCGCTTCCTCATCCATACATCGGCCTGGTAATTGATCCCTTTGATTATATCCCTTTTATTGGCGCAACGGTAAAAGTGAATAATGTACCTCGTGGTAATGCCGATACCGCTGGGATGATCATTACGTTTATACACATCCCTTTTGGCATTGGCTTTTCCCTGATCCCTGTGATTGGCCACGACAGCACCAATTTCTTTGGCAGCAAAACGGTGTCGGTAGATGGCGCTCCCATGAGCGGCTCGGGCTACATGCTCATGACCTGTAACGACATTGGTTTGCCGCTTTCGTTCAGGCCGGGTAAAAAATTCAAACCCATTCCTTCCTTATATTTACCCACTTCATTTTGTATCCCTTTACAATGGGGTAAACCGGTGATGGTAGGCGGACCGCTGGTGCCCAACTTCAGCCTGATGGCGTTATTGAAAGCTTTTGCCTTTGGTTCCTTCCTGAAGGTTTTTGGTAAAGCAGGCGGCAAAATGCTAAAAGCCTTAAACAATAAGTTGCTTAAAAGATTCCCGGCTACCAGTAAGCTAAGCAGCAAACTGTGTAAAATGGGCTTCGATCCCGTTGATCTCATCACCGGCCGCGTTACATACGAATATACCGATATTGAACTGCCAGGCCCCATCCCTTTGACGTTCAGCCGCTGCTGGGATAGCGATTCAGACGTTGCAGGTCCACTGGGCCATGGTGTTCACCTGAGCTACGATCGCTGGATACAGGAATGGCCCGATGAGGATTGTTTGTCATTAATGATGGCCGATGGCCGCCTGGTCGTTTTTCCATGGCTGGCTGCAGGAGATGAGTACTATCATCCGCAGGAAAAAATACTTTTGCGCCGCAAACAAAACGGTCACTTTTTGCTGGAAGACTATAATGAAGAGCGCTACTATCATTTTAATTATGATACAATACCGGGTACCTGGCGTTTGTCCTTTATTGAAAATTACAGCGGCAACCGCATTCAGTTACATTATAACGGCCGTCATTTAAATGCGATCACCGACAGTGTTGGGAGGCAACTGTTCTTTACGCTCGACAAACAACGGCGTATTACCGGGGTAACACTCCGGCATAAGAACATTGAGCAAACGCTGGTGAGCTATAGCTATAATGAAGCCGGTGATCTGGTCGCTATTGCCGACGGCCTGAACCAGCAGGTGCATCTTGAATACCAGGATCACCTGATGGTAAAAAAGACCGACCGGAACGGCCAATCATTTTACTGGGAATATGATAATAAAAAGCGCTGTGTGCATACCTGGGGCGATGGTGGCTTGCTGGAAGGTTTTATTGAATACAGGAAAGGGTATAATGTAGTCACCAATTCGTTAGGTGAAACAACTACTTACTATTACGATGAGAACAATCTCTGTGTACAGGAAACCGATCATTATGGCAATCACCGGTATACAGAATATACCGAAACCTTTGACCTGTACCGCGAGATTGACGAAGCCGGCTTTATTACCGGTTATACATACAATGAACGGGGCATGTTACAGGCAAGAACGGCTCCCGATGGCAGCAGCGTACAGATTCAATACAATGAGTATAACCAGCCCGTTTTAATTATCCATCCCGATGGCAGCAGCCAGACCTTTGGCTATGATGCTGCCCGCCGTTTGCAGTTTGTGAATTATCCCAATGGTAAAACAACTGCCTACGAATACAATGAAGAGGGACAGTTGACCAGCGTCACTGAACCAGGTAATCGAAAAACAATACTGAGCTACGATGAAGATGAGAACCTGAGCAGTTTGCAATGGCCGGATGGTGCAGTCGCCAGCTGGAAATATGATGCCCTGGGTAACTGCATTCAATCTGCCGATACATCAGGGCATGTACGGCAGTTCCGTTACGATCAACTGAACCGCCTGAGCCATTTATATCTGCCCGATGGTAATCATGTAAAGCTGGTTTACAATGCATATGAAGAAGTGGTTCAGGCAGCTGACAAACATGGCGAGGTACAATTCGAATATACGCCGCTGGGAAAACTGGCAAAACGGAAAGAGCATGGAGTAGAGCAGCAATACCTGTACGATACACAACAAAGACTTACCGCTGTTGTAAACGAAGCAGGCGGGCATTATACCTTCAGCTATAACAAACGGGGCGAAATTATCAATGAAACCGGCTTTGGGGGTGTGCAGAAACAATACGAGCGCGATGTCACCGGTAAAATAGTGAAGATCGTACGCAGGGGTGGACTGTTCACCAATTATGAATATGATGCCAATGGCCGTATCATTCGCGTGGAGCATGAAGATGGCAGCTGGGAGCTGTACAGGTATGATAGAAATGGCCGTCTGGCAGAGGCGATCAATGAGCACAGCCAGGTGCGGTTCAAACGCAATAAAATGGGCTATGTGCACACCGAGCAGCAGGACGAATACGTGGTGGAAAGCGTTTACGACAATTCGGGCCACCGCATACAGCTAACCAGCAACCTGGGTGCTGCTATACAATTGCAGCGCAATAAGAGTGGACAGGTAACGCATCTGCAGGCAAAACAACAGCAGCAGTTATGGGAAGCCCATTTCAAATACAGCCCGGCCGACCAGGAAATAGAACGGTTATTGCCTGGTGGAATTACCAGCGAATGGCAATATGATCGCGCTCACCGCCCGGGTGAGCATAAAATAACGCAACGCGGCACCGTACAAAGCTGGAAGAAATATACCTGGGATGTGAACGACCGGTTGACCAATATATTTGAAGCCATCTCGCAGAGCAATACCCGTTTCAAGCATGATCAACTCGGCAACCTGGTATTTGCACAATATGCCGATAATAATATTGTGCACCGTGTTACCGATAGTACCGGGAATATTTATGAAACCACATCAAAAACAGATCGCAGCTACGACAGCAGCGGCGCCCTGCTTGAAAATAACAACTACATTTTTACATACGATGCAGATGGCCGTCTGTTACACAAAACCGAAAAGGCAACGCTTAAGAGAACGCAATACGAGTGGTATGCCAATGGGCAGTTGCATAAAGTGGTGCGGCCTGATGGTAAAGTGGTGACATTTACCTATGATGCGCTGGGGCGGCGGATATCAAAAACATTTGATGGAACCATAACACGTTGGGTTTGGGATGGAGACAACATTTTGCATGAATGGAGTTACCCGGAAACAGAAAAGCCACAGGCGGTAGTGAATGAGTGGGGAGCCATCAGTTACGCTACGCAGGAGCCTAACCCGGCCAATGCCGGGGCCGCGGTGAAAGCCATAACCTGGGTGTTTGAACCGGATAGTCACAGGCTCGCCGCCAAAATAGCGAATGGCGCTGCTTACAGTGTTATAACCGATCATGTGGGAGCACCCCAATGGGTATATGATGCGGAAGGAAAAAAAAATTGGGAAGGGGTACTGGATATTTACGGAAGAGTAAGACCTTTATGCGGCAGCCGCAGCGACATGCCGTTCAGGTACCAGGGGCAGTATGAAGATGTGGAGACGGGGTTGTATTATAACAGGTTCAGGTATTATGATCCAGAACAGGGAAATTATATTAGCCAGGATCCGATTGGATTGGCGGGCAGTAATCCTACCTTGTATGGTTATGTGAACGATCCCAACGTTTTTATAGACCCGTTTGGTTTAAATGCAAAACCTGAATCGGCCAAGGCATTTGAAGCAAGAATATCAAAAATGCCTCCCGGCGAAAGGGTCATTGCAGTGAATGGAAAAGTAGCTAAGGTTGCCCGGAAAAATGGCTGGGAAAAAGACACGAAGATTACCCGGTTAAATAACCGAGATGTTTACAGGGATGCGGAGGGTAATCTGTATGCAGCAGATACCCAACATGGAAGAATTGAATATAATGATAAACGAGGAAAGCATTTAGGAGAGTATGATATTGATGGTGTTAAACAAAAGCCGGCTGACACTTCCGGTAAACATGATCTAAGATGTGGTTAAAATAAAATATGAAAAATATAAAGTTAGTCGATTCAAAAGAGGACCTTGTTCGCGGTTCAATCTTAAGATGCAAAGGAAAATATCCTTATGAAGATTATGTGGACTTTATGGTAATTGAGCAACAGGAGCACTATTCGCTACTTGTAATATCAGGATATAAAGCCGGATTGACATATGTGCAATTGCCAGAAGAATCTGTTCCTAAAAACAATGAAGGCTATGCTATAAGTATTGAGTGGTTAAAATTAAACTGGAATAAATGGGGATACATTGATTGTCCCGTTACGGATGTCCATATATTATTTAAGGAACCTCCAAGCAGTTTTGAGGATAATTAAAATCCTCCTGCAAAAAACTCCACCAACCTTTGCCTGGGATTTCGTAACTTATGTATATAAATTTCAGTTTATGAAAAGAATTGTGGTGGTCATCATTCTGATTGCCTTTATTGGGGCAGTGGCATTTGCCAGGCTGAGCCGGACAACCAGAACTGAAAAACAAAAAGCGCCCGTTAAACAGGAGCAGAAGAACGAACAGAAAAAAGAATACAAGCGGCACTGCATGTTCTCCTGAATTACATGAAAGAAGAAAGGCATTTACTGTCTGGGTAGCCGGTCAACATTGAGCAGGTCACTGGCCTGCTTTTTTTATATTTATAAACGAACTGGTTAAGCAAGCTTCATAAAACGATGGAACTATGAAAGAGAATTTTTTAAATATCCTGAACGACAGCAAACCGGTGTTGGTGGATTTTTTTGCAGAATGGTGCGGCCCCTGTAAAATGCAGGCGCCGGTATTGCAGGAAGTGAAATCTATAGTAGGGGATAAGGTGCGGATCATTAAGATCGATGTAGACAGATCGCCGGCCGTTGCCCAGCAATACCAGATCAGCGGCGTGCCAACCCTGATCCTGTTCAGGAACGGCCAACCGGTTTGGCGGCAATCAGGCCTGGCCAGTAAAAAGCAATTGGTTGATCTTATTCAACAGTATGTATAGGCAGGATGGGAATGTAAACTGCTGTTGTTGCGAATGTTAAGAATGAATATTAATTTTAGCGCGGCAATACCTATACATATATGAGTTTGAGTTATAATAAGTTCTTGCTGCCGGCCTGTATTTTACTTGCCAGCTTTGCCTTTATATCCTGCAAAAAGAATGATAACAAAGAGCACCCACTGGTAAGCGGTAATTTTGTGTTTGATAAACTGGGCAATTTTAGCTCCATAAGAATGTTTACAAGGCTTGGCGAAGTCAAAGATCAAAGCCTGATCGGGCAATATAAAATTAAATTTTCAGAACATATTTATCCCACGGCCCCAACCTCTTCAGATGCGGTTGATACGTTTAACATAATTGATGAACACACCGCACGGCATATTACCAGGAACAGCTTCACCAATGAGTTAATGACAAAGGACTTTGTAATTACTAAAATGGATAACCATTACCAATTCCGAAGCAAAGACACTTCGAGATTTATGTCTCAGCCGGTTGATAGATTCATGACAAACATTGGAAAATATAAACCCTATTATTTTGTTACGCCAACACCTGTAGGCGGTAGTATGGTCACGACCTTACAATACTTCTATGCATCGCCCACTGCTGAAGGCTTGGTTTTCCCTTTCATCAACGTAATACGATTTGCTACCATCAATAACCCGTGGCAACCATATAGCACTTATGTCAATGTAAACCGGGTGAACAATGTGTTTGATGAAAAATTCCCGTTGAATACATTGATATATGATACGCTGCTCGTACAATCATTCAATGTAACGTATAAAGAAACAGCACGCTGACAACATTCCCTGAAAATTAAACGTCATTCAAACAAATTAATGCGGTAATTCTTGTTAGATCACCGCATGGGGTATATCTTTGTATTCGTCTGATGATATGATGAATAATATTATCCCCCGCAGGTCACTGGCCGATGAAGTAGCTGCCCAATTACAACAGCAGATCACCCTTGGTAAATATAAAACCGGTGAGCAGCTGCCTATTGAGCCGGAATTGATGAAAACCTTTGGGGTAGGGCGTTCTACCATTCGGGAAGCAATTAAAATACTGGTGAATTCAGGCCTGTTGCGTGTTCAGCAGGGACTGGGTACCTTCGTAGAAGGCGCAGAAGGGATCAAAGAGCCATTGCCCCAGCGACTGAAAAGGGCCGATTTTAAAGACCTCGACGAAGTGCGGCAACTCATAGAAATTAAGATCGCCGAAAAAGCAGCTGCCAACAGAACGGAGGATGATCTGAAAGAGATCCGCCACTGGCTGTCAGCCCGTAAAAAAGCGGCTACTGAAAACCTGCTGCTGGAAAGTGTTGAGGCTGACATCCGGTTCCATACCGCCATTGCAGTAGCATCTAAAAACGAGATCCTGGCCGACCTGTACAAGACCTTCTCATTGCAAATAAAAAACAGGTTTCTGACCATTTTTACAGACACTACTGATTTTAAAGAAACGCAGGAACTGCATGAACAATTGCTGAAAAGCATCGAAGCAAAAGATGCCAAAAAGGCCTGGAACACGGCCGCAAAAATCATAGGACATACTGCTCAATAAAAAATTTCTATTTAAACATCAGATGATCTGACAAATTATGATGAAAACAACCAATTCCTCCGCAGCTATTGATCCAAAAGCACTGGCGCAAACAACCGTTTATTCCATTCTGTTCACTATTAGCTTTACCCATCTGTTAAACGATATGATGCAGTCGGTTATCCCGGCTATCTATCCATTGATGAAAGACAATTTTCAATTGTCGTTTACCGAGATCGGGTTGATCACGTTTACTTTCCAGGTTACCGCATCGCTGCTGCAGCCTTTCGTTGGACACTTTACCGATAAAACGCCCCGCCCTTATTCACTGGCCATTGGTATGAGCTTTACATTGGCAGGGCTTATTTCCCTGGCATTTGCTTCCAGCTTTATCGCTATACTCATTTCAGTTAGTTTGATCGGCATGGGCTCCTCTGTATTTCATCCCGAATCGTCGCGGGTGGCGCACCTGGCTTCCGGTGGTAAGAAAGGACTGGCCCAATCTATTTTCCAGTTAGGCGGTAATGCCGGAGCCGCTATCGGACCTTTACTGGCTGCATTGATCGTTGTTCCTTATGGACAATTCAATATTATCTGGTTTGCGTTCATAGCCATTTTGGGCATCATTGTGCTTTTTAGAGTGGGCACCTGGTATAAAGGCCATTTAATATCGAAAAGCAAAAATAAAACGGTTGCTGTTCCCGCGAACCATAAGGCATTGTCAAAAACAAAGGTCATTACTTCCCTGGGCATCCTGTTGGTGCTTATCTTCTCGAAGTACTTTTATATGGCCAGCATGAGCAGTTACTTTACTTTTTATCTTATTGATAAATTTCATGTAACGGTACAGCAGTCACAGATCTACCTGTTCATCTTTCTGGCATCCGTAGCTGCCGGTACTTTACTGGGCGGCGCATTGGGCGACCGTTTCGGGCGGAAATATATTATCTGGATCTCGATCCTGGGCGCTGCGCCCTTTACATTGTTGCTGCCCTATGCCAACCTGTTCTGGTGTGGCGTACTGTCGGTTATCATTGGCCTTATTATGTCCTCCGCGTTCTCTGCCATCCTGGTGTATGCCACAGAACTGGTGCCTGGTAAGGTAGGTATGATCGCCGGTTTGTTCTTTGGTTTTGCCTTTGGTATGGGCGGGCTGGGTTCAGCGGTATTGGGAAAACTGGCCGACATCACCAGCGTAGGTTATGTTTTTAAGGTATGCGCTTTTTTGCCTCTGATCGGTTTTGTGACCGGTTTTTTGCCGAATATTGAACAAACGAAAAAAGCAGCTGCCAGCGCTTAAGTAAACATCCTCAACAAATGTCAAAATAACTGTTGTCAGTCACAGCCGGGAACAGGGCCGGTTCATTTTCCCGGCAACGCTGTATAACATAACAAGAAGGGCCGGCCTATGGGCAAGCCTTTCTTGTTATTCTTTTCCGGTTGCTTATTAAGCATTTTTCAATTGCTCTATATCGAATTTTTTCATTTGCATGTAGGTCTGCATAACCTTTTGTGCTTTCGCCGGATCGCTTAACAGCTTCGGTAATATAGTCGGTACAATCTGCCAGCTCACACGAAATTGATCTTTTAACCACCCGCACTGGCCTTCACTGCCACCATTCGCGGTCAATTTTTCCCAGTAATAGTCGATCTCTTCCTGGGTTTCACAATCTACTACAAACGATACTGCTTCATTGAATTTGAAATGCGGGCCTGCATTTAATCCCATAAACTTCTTGCCATTCAATTCAAAAGTTACCACCATTTGATTATCGGCCGTGATCTTTGAGTTCTTGAAAATGGAGCAATAGAATTTTGCTGCGGCCTGTGCCTGGCCATCGAACCACAGGCAGGGATAAATTTGATTAGTCATGATAATTGTTTTTGCTTTATTGATAGCACAAAGAAACAACGCCCGCAAAACCTGAAATAGAACAAAGCCGACATTATTCCGCCTGGCCGAATTTCAGGTAATCTTTGGGCGTGATACCGGTAAACTCTTTGAAGGCGCGGATGAAATGGCTTTGATCGGCATAGCCATTGGCGAAAGCAACATCGGTAAGCTTGTTGAACTGCCTGTTGTTAAGCTGTTGAAAAGCGTTATTGAACTGCCAGATGCGCCTGAACAGGTTGGGCGCCACGCCAATGTTCTTTTCAAACAGCCGTTGAAAAGTGCGTTCGGTAATGTGCAGTTCCTTTTGCACCCTGAGCAGGGCATCTTTATTGGCATTTTCTACAATGGCCTGGGTGGCGAACCGGATCAATTTGCAATCGGCAGTGGTTTTGGTGATCAGGCTGAACACATAGTCATCCAGCAGCGAAAGCATAACTGAGGTGGAGTCTGCATTGAGTAACTGTTCCTGTAATCGCCCGGTTTTGGAAGGCGACAGCAAATTCAGATCGATGGGGTTGTCGGTCAGCTCGCGGGCAGAAACGCCAAATAAGGCAAATAACGCAAACGGTTTAAAGAAGTAGGCGATGAGGGTAAAATTGTCGCGGATGATTAATGTTTCCGGGAAAACGGTTTGGCCAAACAGGGTGAGGTTATTGGTGTTGGTCTTGATAAGTCCCCTGGCGGTTTGAAACAGCAGGGTAGGCGCTCCATTGGCATACAAAGGCAGCGTGAATGGGTTGGTGACCAGTACATCCTCAATGACCAGGATCCTGTCTACGTAGTTACTGATCTTTTCGCATGGCGCCAGGTTACTGACTTTCATAGTGTTTGCATTGGTCAGACAGCATCAAAGATAATCTACTCACCTCTCTTGGCAAATTCCACCTAAAAGCAAGAAGTTCCGGTGGTTACCGGAACTTCTTTAATTGTACACACATCTATTAATTACTGTATATCAAATCGGTCGAGGTTCATCACTTTATTCCAGGCAGCAACAAAATCTTTCACAAATTTCTCTTTGCCATCCGAGCTTGCATACACTTCTGCAATCGCTCTCAGTTCTGCGTTGGAACCAAATATGAGGTCAGCGCGCGAGCCTGTCCATTTTGGTTGGCCGGTAGCACGGTCGCTGCCTAAAAACAATTCCCTGTCTTCCGAAACAGCTTTCCAGGCTGTGTTCATGTCGAGCAGGTTTACAAAGAAATCGTTGGTAAGCACGCCGGGGCGGGTAGTGAAGACGCCGTTTTTGGAACCGTCGAAATTGGTGTTCAGTACGCGCATACCACCCACCAGTACAGTCAGTTCAGGCGCCGTAAGCGTGAGCAAATGTGCTTTATCTATCAGCAATGCTTCCGTTGATGCATGGAATTTCGCACTGCGGTAGTTGCGAAAACCATCAGCAATGGGTTCCAGGTGACCAACTGATTCAACATCGGTTTGTTCCTGCGAAGCATCCATACGGCCAGGGGTAAACGGAACAGTGATGGTATGCCCGGCATCTTTAGCTGCTTTTTCAACACCAGCACAACCGGCCAGTACGATCAGGTCGGCCAGCGATACTTTTTTACCGGCTGTTTGTGCACCATTGAATTCTTTTTGAATGCTTTCCAGTTTGCTCAGTACTTTCTTCAACTGGGCTGGATTATTCACAGGCCAGTCTTTTTGCGGCGCGAGGCGAATGCGGGCGCCATTGGCGCCACCGCGTTTGTCCGAACCGCGGAAGGTAGAAGCCGAAGCCCATGCTGTAGACACCAGTTCTGAAACGCTTAAACCGGATGCCAGTACTTTCGCCTTTAGGTCAGTTATATCTTTTTCATCGATCAATGCATGGTCAACTGCCGGAATGGGATCCTGCCACAGCAGTTCTTCCTGCGGCACGTCAGGGCCCAGATAGCGGGCGCGCGGTCCCATATCGCGGTGCGTTAATTTAAACCAGGCGCGGGCGAAAGCGTCTGCAAATGCATCGGGGTTTTCCAGGAAACGCCGGGATATTTTTTCGTAAACAGGATCGAACCGTAAAGAAAGATCGGTAGTAAGCATGGTGGGCAAACGTTTTTTAGAACCATCATGGGCGTCAGGAATTATGCTCTCCGCATTTTTAGCCACCCACTGGTGTGCACCGGCCGGACTTTTAGTCAATTCCCACTCAAACCCAAACAGGTTCTCGAAAAAGTTATTGCTCCACCGGGTGGGCGTTTTCGTCCAGGTAACGTCCAGGCCGCTGGTGATGGTATCGGCGCCTTTACCGGTACCGAAACTGTTGCTCCAGCCCAGGCCCTGCATTTCAATGCCTGCAGCTTCAGGTTCTTTACCTACATGCACATCAGCAGGCGCTGCGCCATGGGCTTTACCAAAGCTGTGTCCACCCGCGATGAGGGCAACGGTTTCTTCATCGTTCATAGCCATACGGCCGAACGTATCACGAATATCTTTAGCGGCTGCGATAGGGTCAGGATTGCCATCGGGGCCTTCCGGGTTCACATAGATCAAACCCATTTGTACAGCGGCCAGCGGTTTTTCGAGGTTGCGGCCGTGGATCCTGCCATCTGCATCATCATCCGACGAAACCACACCATGTTCTTTAGGAACGCCGGGTGAACCATGCGCATAACGGATATCGCCACCCAGCCAGGTATTTTCAGAACCCCAATACACATCTTCATCGGGTTCCCACGCATCTACACGGCCACCGGCAAACCCAAATGTTTTAAAACCCATTGATTCCAGTGCCACATTACCGGTAAGGATCATGAGGTCGGCCCAGGAGATCTTGTTGCCATATTTTTGTTTGATAGGCCACAGCAGTCTGCGTGCTTTATCCAGGCTTACGTTATCGGGCCAGCTGTTCAGGGGAGCAAAACGTTGTTGACCGGAACCACCGCCGCCACGGCCATCAAACACGCGGTAGGTACCGGCGCTATGCCAGGCCATACGGATGAATAACGGGCCATAGTGACCGAAATCGGCCGGCCACCAGTCCTGTGAGTCGGTCATGAGAGCATGCAGGTCTTTTTTCACTGCTTCCAGGTCAAGGCTTTTAAAAGCTTCGGCATATTTGAAATCTTTATCGAGGGGGTTTGATTTCTCAGAGTGCTGACGCAGAATGTTTACCTTTAACTGGTCAGGCCACCAGTCACGGTTCCTGGTGCCACTACCGGCAACACTTTGCTTCAAACTGCCATTATGAAAGGGACATTTACTGATGTCGTTAGATCCTTTTTCCATCTTAAAAGTTGTTTATGGTATTAGTGAATGACCGCACCATTTTTGTGCAGGGTGGTAAAATTAGGGTTTTGGGGTAATAATTATAATCAATTGATTCTATATTTCAATAGGTAAAATCTATAATGCGGCCCGATAGCAGCATTTATGGATTTGGTCACTAAAAATTAACTTTATGCTATGAATAAAGATCTAAGAGAAACGCTGCCCGCTAAAGGAAGCTTTTACGAGCTGGTGGTAAAGCTGCACCAGGAAAAACAACAGGCCGCTATGTTGTATGACGACGGCGGTGTAACCCGCGCCAATGGTTTTATTACAACCGTTTTCGAAAAGGACGGGAAACACTGGCTGCGGCTGGATGATCAATTGGAAATTGACATAGAGAAGCTCTATGCCATCAACGGTCTCTTTTCCTCGGATTATTCCGAATGTTAGCGATGAAAGATACCATGGCAGAATTGCTTACATTCGACTTTTACATTTAACGATCTGCCATCATGAAACATGCCCTCATCACTATCAATTTATTGATACTTCTTTCTGTTTGCACTTTCTGCCAGGATCCCTGGAAAATTACAGCCGGTTCAATAGACCCATCCAATTATTATGGCATTACCGTTGCCAATGGAATGATCGGTATTGTATCATCGCCGGAACCGCTAAAAGTAAAGGAGGTGGTGCTGGCCGGTGCTTATGATCTGTATGGCCGCGGGCGGGTGAGCAATTTTCTGCGCAGCTTCAACCTGCTGAACGTATACCTCGATATTGATGGCCGCCGGCTCGATGCCAAAAGTATAACCGGTTTTAAGCAGGAGCTAAATATGCGGCAGGCAGCCTTCACCGCTTCTTTTGATTACGGCGATAAAGCCACTATCAGCTATACTTACTATTCCTTACGCCATTTACCCTACACTGTGTTGATGGATGTTAGCATAACTGCCAAAAAAGAGCTGGCCGTTACCGGCGCCAGCGTTATGGAAGCGCCGGATGCCCTGAAAGACGTACAGAATTATTACAATGAGATCGACCGGCCGCATGTGGTACTCAGTTTGCTAACCTCAACAGCCAGATCGCCCACCGGCAAATTACTGATGTGCGCTACCAACACATTCCTGTTTGATGAAGAGCATGGGCATGAACCCCGGGTCATCCATGAAATGTGGGATAACAACATGCACCTGATGAAGTTCTCCAAAAATATGAAAGCTGGAGAGCATTACCGTTTCTCCATTGCCGGTTCTTCCATCACTTCTGCACACCATGATGATCCGTTGAATGCCGCAGAACGCCTCACCATTTATGCAAAGCTGGAAGGGCGCAACCGGTTATTGCAGTTGCATCAAAAAGCCTGGGACAGCTTGTGGCGAAGCGATATTGTGATAGAAGGAGATGCCCAGGCACAACAGGACGTCCGCAGCATGCTGTATCATCTTTATTCCTTTGTTCGGGAAGGAACGGCCAATTCGCCTTCGCCCATGGGCTTAAGTGGACTGGGGTATAACGGCCATGTCTTTTGGGATGCGGAACTATGGATGTATCCGCCTTTGCTGGTGCTGCATCCTGAGCTCGCCAAAAGCATGATCGAATACCGGTTCCAACGGCTGGAAGCCGCGAAACGAAATGCTTTTACGAACGGGTTCAAAGGGGCGATGTACCCGTGGGAGAGTGCCGCCACCGGCGTGGAAGAAACGCCGGTATGGGCATTGAGCGGGCCTTTTGAACATCATATAACAGCTGATGTGGCCATAGCCGCGTGGAATTATTATGCGGTAACGCAGGACAAACAATGGCTTCGCGAAAAAGGGTATCCCATATTGTCTGCTACTGCCGACTTTTGGACAAGCCGGGTCGAACGAAATGGTCCGGGCCACTATGACATAAAAAATGTGGTAGCCGCCGATGAATGGGCCGAGAATGTAGACAACAATGCTTTTACCAATGCCGCTGCAAAAGCCAATCTGCAATACGCCACACAGGCCGCCATTCTGCTGGGTATTACGCCCAATGCTGACTGGATGCAGGTGGCAAACAATATCCCTGTTTTAAAGATGCCCGCCCAGCCGGGGCAGTCAGCCGGGGCTGACGGTGTTACCCGGGAACACGCTACCTATAAAGGAGAAGGCATTAAACAGGCGGATGTGAATTTGCTGGCTTATCCGTTGAAGGAGATCACTGATCCGAAACAGATCAAAAGAGACCTCGAGTATTACGAAACCCGGGTGCCGCAGGAAGGTACGCCTGCTATGACGCAAGCGGTTTTTACGTTGCTGTATGCACGGTTAGGTGATACCAGCAAAGCGTATCATTGGTTCAGAGATGCTTATCTGCCCAACCTGAATCCGCCCTTCCGGGTGATAGCAGAAACGAAGGGCGGCACCAATCCTTATTTTGCAACGGGCGCCGGTGGTGTGCTGCAGGCGGTATTGATGGGTTTCGGTGGGTTGGAAATAACGCCTAAAGGGATCATTCAGATCAGATCCTCGCTTCCCGCCAACTGGAAAAAATGTACCATCACCGGTGTTGGGCCGGCCAGGAAAACCTATAGCCGGGAAGCGAAATAAGGTCGCCAGCACCGTATCAACACCGGTCTTACGTAGGTTCAGAAGACATAACAATGGCATTCCGAGGTGGGATGACTAGTGTGCCGCAGGTAACAGTGATGGTCACGGGCTGCCATTCTTCCTGCTATAATCCGTTAGCACCTATTTTTCACCAGGTACCGGTGTAGGGGAAGTAAATGAGGGTAACGGATCGTACGCAGATTGCCGGTGTAAATGGCTCTTGAAAGGACGAATGGACGAAGGCCCGGTCAAACTGGCACGGCTAAAAAAATGTGTACCAGAATCCTTTTCCACATTGACGGGTAAAGTTTGTGTAAACGGATGGGCAATTTTAACGTTTAATCAATAACATTTAAATACCAGATTCAGTATGCAATTGTACTTGTAGTGGAACGTGTGTCTATCAGTTCTAACACCAATATGTTGCCATTACACCTGTGGATATGTGGAAACAGCAGGGTTCAAACGATCCGTGCGGTACTTATATAGGTTTTCTTTTTTTTCAATTGATTATGAGTATATTATTAAATAAAGCAGGAGCCTTTCCAAAGCATTTTCAAGCTGCATTGATTTTGTTTTTACCAGGCAGATCCTGTGGCGCGACATCCTTTTTTCGGGGAAAGCACAACCACAAATCGGCCGGGTTTATGGTGGCATAATTTTTCCAAGATGATTATAAAGTTTTGATCATGGACAAACAGGATATAAAGAAGGATTTAAAAACTGACAGGAAAAAGACAGTAGAAGAAGAAAAAGACAATTCAGTTTCGCAACCTGATCCTGAAACACTTCATAAAACAGATCCTCAGGAAAGTATGAAGGGACCCGTTAGTTCCCTTGTAAATAAGGTAAAAGAAAACGCTGAGGAAAATGATGAAGAAGAAAATGATGAAAAAGAATGAATAATAAAGACTGGAGATCCGTTGCTTTCCAAATCGGATAAGATTTAAAGGGCTATCATAATGATAGCTTTTTTTGCCCGTCTGTTTAGGGAATGATATGTAGCTATAATATAGTACCTCATTAAAACCAAATTGCGATGAATTATTTGTTACATTTTGAAGTATTATACATCAAAACACCTACCGTTTGTTTACGTTTCATTGAACAATTGATTGAAGAAAAGTTTTCATTGAAACACTGATTATTTTAGAAGAATGGAGCCTGAATTATTTGGTGGTATTAAATAAATATCTTTAATTTTGAGACATATTCTAGAGCGGTTATGCAGAGGAAATAATACCACAGCGCTTGTCGAATGAGTGTTTTAAGTGGGTTCCTTTTTGATGTCATTCTTTTCTTTCGTGCTTTAATTTTCTATCCAATTATTCTTGCTAATTACTTTCATCCATTATCCAAACATACATAGTGATGTCGGGTTTGTCTAAATCTCTTTTATTCGGGATTATGATTGGCGAAGCCTTTGTGTGATAAGTACAGTTGTTTTGAAGCCAGTGAGTGTTGAAGAAAAACCTTGTAGTCTTAAAAAAAAGGTATTAATTTATAGTGTTCTCTTATCCTCTTTCGATCCCCTTATTCTTTCATAATGTTAGCCTTTTTTAGCTGAATTGCAGTGAAACTGTGATTTTGATCGGCGGAGCCGTACGTTTTGAGGAAGTGAAAAGATCGCGCAGCGATATTAAGGCTAATGAATTGGTTAGGCGCTCTGATCCCTGGAAAGCAACCGGTAAATTCATTTGTTCGTAAAACTTTAAAAAACCAATTCAGACTTTAGCTGAAACTCCCGTTGTTCTAATAATCTACAACCAGCGATTTAATTCTTTTTGTTACTTAATTACCTTACTCTATTGATGCAGACAAGACTCCATTCAATTAGTTCTTTTAGTTTCATTCTTCTTTCGTTTCTACATCCATTATTCATGGTAATTCTTTCTCTATCCATTATCCAACTAAAGTATTTCGTTTACGTCTAGATCCGTATTGGGATTTTGATAGGCGGAGCCGAACAGTACATCCGTGATGGTTGTACGAAAACCTGCACCTGTTTTATAGCGTTTACTTTTTCTCTTAATCCAAAACTAAAACTGGGATTATGATGGGCGAAGCCTTGTTATCAAAAAAAGAAGATTTGAAAGCTGTGAAGAAGTGGTATGCTGTATACACGCATGCCAAGTGGGAGAAAAAAGTTGCATCCTTATTTACCCGTAAAAACATTGAGAATTATTGTCCCCTGAACAGGGTCTTGCGCCAATGGAGCGACCGCAAGAAGATCGTGTATGAGCCATTGTTCACCTGTTATGTATTTGCCCGCGTAACGGAGAAAGAGCGTATAAGTGTATTACAAACAGATGGCGTTCTCAACTATGTTACCTGGCAGGGCAAACCCGCTGTTATACGCGACTCTGAAATTGAGGTCATCAAGAACTTCCTGTTGGAACACAGTAATGTAAGACTGGAGAAAATTGATGTGGATGTAAATGACAGGGTACGCATTAAATGCGGCCTGTTCATGGAACAGGAAGGCCTGGTGATGGAAGTGCTGGGAAAAACCGTTCGGGTTTCATTGCCAACGCTTGGTTATGCCATGCTGGCTGAAATACCCAAATCGCATGTTGAAGTGGTGGACAGCAGGGGCAAGGGAGATGCTGAACATTTAATTTCCTAATAAATATATATTACCGTGAAGTCACCGTATCAAAAACACAAAACCTTGTTTTACCAAAAGCTGCCCGCAAGGTTAAGCAACCGAACCTGGTTATGGGTGGTTCTGCTGGCCGGCATTATAGGCGCCTCCTGCACCAACACAAAGAAAGTGGTTTATTTCAGTGGTATTACTGAAACAGAGATCAACAACGCCATTGATAACCTGGAACCTGTAATTCAAAAGAACGATCTGCTGAGTATTACTGTGAGCAGTCCGAACGCAACAGCCAGCCAACCCTTCAATACAGCTGTAACCGTTTCAACCCAGGCGATAGGATATACATCCACGCAGGCAACCGGTTACCTCGTTGATCAGGACGGTTTCATTGATATGCCAATGCTTGGCCGCATCAAAGCTGCCGGCTTAACCAAAAAAGGTCTGAAAGAAAGTATTACAAAGGTTATTACCGACAACAAATACCTGTTATATCCCGTAGTAACGGTTCGTTACCTGAATTTTAAAGTAACAGTATTGGGCGAAGTTGCCAAACCGATGGTGATCAATGTGCCTGATGAAAAAATAAACATCCTCGAAGCATTGGGCTTTGCCGGCGACATGACCGTGTATGCACGTCGTGATAACGTTACTTTGATCAGGGAAGAAAAAGGTACAAGAATAGTTAAAAGGCTTGATCTCAATTCCGGGAACCTGTTAACCTCTCCCTATTATTATCTCAAGTCGAATGATATTCTATACGTAGAACCAAATAAACAGAAAGTTGCCACTGCAGGCAATACTCGTATATGGCTGCCGGCTATTTTGAGTGCGCTCTCACTGGCAGTTGTGATTATTGATCGATTAACAAGGTAGATATGCAAACTAACAAAAAATCAGGCAATGAAATGAACATCGTTTCAGTTGCCATCAACTGGTACCTGCCATACTGGCCATTGTTCGTGCTACTTATTATTCTTGGCCTTGCAGGCGCGTGGGCTTACCTCAAGTATTATGCTACCCCTGTTTATGAAACGTATGCGACCATCATGGTAAAAGACGAGAAAAAGGGAGTGGATGAATCAGGCGTACTGGAAGCCCTTCAAATTTATCCCACCAAGAATATCGTTGAAAATGAGATGGAGGTCATTCACTCCAGGAAACTGATGGAAAAGGTGGTGGATCAATTGCAGTTGTATGCTCCCATTTATGAAGGCCCTACCAAAGGCAAAATGAAAGCTACTTCTGCTTACACCAGTTCGCCCATTGTTATTTCAGCAAAACGGCCCGAAGATCTGAAAGAGACCGGTGAACTGGATGTGCCCATTGCATTTACTTATGATAATGATAACAATGCAGGAGAGTTCGAAGGACTTTCCAATAGAAAACCTACCGAAGTCATTATAGATGGCAAGCACTACCCGTTAGAGAAATGGTGCACTACGCCCTATGGCGAATTGAAGTTTGACTACAACGAAAAGCTGGTGGAACCGGCACAGGGTCCATTGTTCTTCCGCCTGCACAGACCGAAAAATATAGCACCCAGCTTTATCAGCAATCTGGAAGTTAGATCAGCCAGTAAGCTGTCAACTACGATCACCCTGGTGTTGAAAGATGAAGTGCCTGAAAGGGGCGAAGATATCCTGAACAAATTGCTGGTGGCCTATAACCTGTTATCTATAGAAGAAAAGAAGGGAACAGCGGCCAATACGCTGGAATTTATCGAAAGCCGGCTGGTAAAGGTGGAAAGAGAACTGGACTCCATTGAAAATACCATACAATCATTCAGGACCAGTCAGGGTGTGGTGGACCTTAGCCAGCAAAGCAAACAATACCTCGACAATGTAGGAAGCAACGATCGCAAGATAGCCGACCTCAGCATGCAGCTGGCAGCCCTGGACGAAATGGAACGTTATGTTAATTCAAGGGAGAATAATACAGACGATGTTGTACCTGCTGCAGTAGGCATCAGCGACCCGGTATTGAGCGACCTGATGCAGAAACTATACAATGCCAAAGTGGAATATGGCAAGCTGATGAACAGCACGGCAGAGAACAACCCCTTCGCCACTGCAGTAGCAAAGGAAATTGAACAAACGCGGCCGCTGATCCTGGAAAAACTGAGATCGCACCGGATCAACCTGGAGGCCAGCAAAAAAGACCTTACGGCCATCAGCGGTAATTACAACTCCATGCTTCGTTCCATTCCGCAAAAAGAAAGGGAGCTGATGAATATCAGCCGCGAACAGGTGATCAAAAAGAGTATCTATAATTACCTCCTGGAAAAACGCGAACAAACGGCGCTGGCCAGTTCATCGGCGGTTTCCGACAGCAAGATCATCGATTATGCCAAATCGAACCTGGTTCCTGTAAGCCCCAAGAAATCGCTGGTATATTTTGCCGTGCTGGCGGGTTCTATCGGTTTGGCAATCGGGTTGGTTTCGGCCAGGGAGATGCTGAACAAGAAGATCCTGTTCCGCTCAGAAATAGAATCACTCACCTCAGTACCTGTTATTGCAGAAATTGCGGCCAACAAGGAAAGCGAATCGCTGCTGCGGTCCGGTTCAAAGGTTTCTGTAGTGGCTGAGCAATTCAGGCACCTGCGGGCTGCTATTGGTCTGGTAGGCCGCCAGAAAGAAATGAAAATGAAACGGATCCTGATAACCTCCAGCATCTCTTCCGAAGGAAAAACATACATAAGCACCAACCTGGCCAGGAGCCTGGCGTTGGCCGGCAATAAAGTGGTGCTGGTCGACCTCGACATCCGCAAGCCAAAAACATCGACCATCATGGGTGTGGTTGATAAACCGGGTGTGGCTGATTTCCTGGAAGGAACTAAGGAGCCGGAAGAGATCATCGGCAGCAGCATGGACCAGAATTTATATATCGTGAGCGCGGGCAGTGGGATCGAAAATGCCCGGGAGCAGATCCTGAGCGGCCGGTTAACCATTTTGCTGAATTACCTCAACGCCAATTTCGATTATGTGATACTCGATGCTTCGCCCATCGATCCGGTTTCTGATTCATACGTATTATCAGATTATTGCGATATAACGCTGTTTATCATGCGTCATGGACGTACACCGAAAGCCATGGTGCAGATCCTTGACAGTAACAGCAAGTTCAAGGCATTGAAAAATCCACATATCGTCTTCAATGGCATTCGCTCCAGAGGCATTAAGGGTATGTATGGTTACAGCTATGGCTATGGCTATGAAAATGTATACCGCGAAAAGCCGAGCAGGAAATCAAAATTGCAACGGGTATAATATTCTTTTTCCAAAATAACAGGTATGAAAATTCTGGTTACAGGAAGCGCGGGTTTTATTGGTTTCTTTCTTACCAAAAAACTGATTGAACGTGGCGACGAAGTGGTTGGCCTTGATAATATCAACGATTATTACGACGTCAATTTAAAGTATGCCCGTTTGGCTCAAAATGGTATTGACAAAGCCGGCATTGAATGGAATGTGCCCGTACAAAGCCATAAATTCTTGAACTACCGGTTTGTTAAAATGAACCTGGAAGATAAAACTCATATCCAGCGTTTGTTCAAAAAGGAAAAATTCGACATGGTGGCGCACCTTGCTGCACAGGCAGGCGTGAGGAATTCCATCAATAACCCGGATGTTTATATTCAGTCGAATGTGGCGGGGTTCCTCAATATCCTCGAGGCCTGCCGCCATCATAACATCCAGCACCTGGTGTATGCAAGCTCTTCCAGTGTATATGGACTGAATGAACAGATGCCTTTTTCAGTTACGCATTGCACCAATCACCCGGTGTCGATATATGCCGCTACCAAGAAGTCGAATGAGCTGATGGCGCATGCCTACAGCTATCTGTTCAATATACCTACTACAGGTATGCGTTTCTTCACCGTATACGGTCCCTGGGGCCGGCCGGATATGGCTTATTATCTTTTTGCCGATGCCATTATGAAGGATCAGCCCATTATCGTTTTCAATGAAGGAAAAATGAAACGCGATTTTACTTACATCGATGACGTGGTGGATGGCATAGTACATGTATTGGATCAGCCGGCTAAGCCGGCTTCCTCATGGAGTGGCCTCAACCCCGATCCATCCCGCTCACCGGCGCCGTATCGCATCTATAATATCGGCAACGACCAGCCGGTGGAGTTAATTGATTTTATTACGGAGATAGAAAAGAATTGCGGGAAAAAGGCAATCATTGAAATGAAGGACCAGGAAAAGAGCGATGTGTTGGCTACCTGGGCAGATATAAATGAACTGGTTAAAAACTTCGATTACAGACCTCATACACCGATTCAAACAGGATTAAGCAAATTCATTCAATGGTTCAAGCAATACTATGCATTTGAGCAGATGGAAATGAGCCAGGTAAATACAATTTATTAATAACGCCGCAATGATTGAAAAACCGATAATAAGTAAACCCTCTGAAGATCTGGGAATTAATGGAGGAAAGCGCAGGGAGAACCTGAAGCAACGTGCCTATCTGAATACATTATCCAGTGTGATTGATTATACAGCAAACCGGCTTGCCGGTTTGCTTGTAAATCCTTTCATCATAACGGGATTGGGAACTTCTTTGTTTGGCATCTGGCAAATGCTCGGTCAGTTTACCGGTTATGTAAACATTGCCGACACCCGGTCATCGCAGGTGCTGAAATGGACAGTTGCACAAAAGAAGGACGTAGCTACAGTGGAGGAATTGAGAAGTGACGCTGGTGCCGCTTTTGTCGTAATGTTATTTGTAATGCCGGTGATTTTGATCGCCGGCAGTATTATTGCCTGGTATGCTCCTCATATAACCCATGCCGCTAAAGAACATTATACGCTGGTTCGCATTACCTGCTGCCTGCTGATCTTCTCAATTCTCGTTTTCAAATTCTTCGAATTGTTCGAAGCGATCCTGCGGGGAATGAACCTTACTTTCAAGCGCATGGGCTTCCGGGCAGGTATCGTGCTGCTGGGTGGAGGATTAAAAGTGCTGGCGCTCATCTGGGGCTGGGGTTTGATAGGGCTCGCAGGGGTTCACCTGGTAGAAAGTTTACTGATCGGTCTTTCCTTTTACATAGTGGTAAAAAGAAATGTTGACTGGTTCGGATTCAGCATGCCAAACCGTTCGAATGTTTTCCGTTTTGGCAAATTAAGCGCCTGGTACCTGGCAGATGCAGGTGCCAATATGGTAAATACCAATAGCGACAAACTTTTACTGGGTATCGTGGCCGGTCCGGTTACAGTAGCTTATTACTCGCTCACGAAGTTTGTACCTGCTGCTTTGCAGGGACTGATCAACCGCCTGATCCTGGGCATCATGCCCGGCATAGGAAAGCTGCTCGGCCTGAAAGAATACGACAAAGTAAAAAGCGTCAGAAAGAATATTAACCGCATCTCATTGCTGCTGACTACTGCCTTTGGTACAACCATTATCATTTTCAACCAGTCGTTTTTAAGTGCCTGGGTAGGGAACGACCATTTTGCAGGACATACCGCCAATGCATTGATCATGTTAATGACCATCCAGGACACTTTCGTTCGCAACGATGCTTGTATCATCAGCGCTACGCTTGATATCAAAAAGAAAGTATTTCTCACCCTTATTGCAGGCGTTTTATTTGCAGCCTTTGGAATTGTACTGGCTAACAAAATGGGTATTGCGGGTCTTTGCCTCAGCATGATGATAAGCAGGTTGTTCTTATTTATCGGTCAACGCAAGATCCTCTCCGATCTGATGAAGACCACACAAACGCCTTCTATGGCAGTGAGCTACCGGCCGTTCCTGACTGCTCTTGCAATGCTGGGCTTGTCCATTTGGCTGTCAACAAATACCGGCCCACTGGGCATCTATCAAATGATCGTGTTGGCGCCGGTTGCCTTTGTCAGTTCTTTAGTACTGTTTTACCTGATGGGATTGAGCAGTGCAGACAGGCTGGAGTTTAAGCAGATTATAGGCTCCATAAAATTTTTCAAATCGGATACTGGCTTCAGCAAAAATTAAAACCTTATACAGATGAAAATGTTGTTTGTTGCCCCCCGTTTTCATACCAACCAGGTGCAGTTGATAAAGAAGCTCCTGGACGAAAAACATGAAGTTTCTTTTCATGTCGCCAATATAGGACCCACCGAAGACCACAGCCTGATAGTGCCAACGACATTTAAACAAAGCAAACTGTCGGTGATCGTGGAAAAGATCTTTGGAAAGGGCGCATCAACCAGAAAGAATTACTTCCCTAATCCAATAAAGTACTGGCAGGTCTTCAAACAATTGAACCCCGAAATGGTGGTTATACGTGATCCCTATAAATTGTTTTCACTGATGGCTGCTTTTTATGCGCGCATTACAAAAGCCAGGATCGTTTTTTACACACAGGAGAATTTATATCGGTCAAGGTCATGGCGGCTGCGGTTAAAACAAAAACTTACCATTCGCTTTTTCAGGGCTGCCTGGATGACCCCGATAAAAAGCAATGACATTTCCGGGAATAACAATGCGCTGAAATATATGTATTACGTACCGCTGCCTGTTACGGTAACTACTGAAGAAAAATTTAATAACCAGATAGCAAACGAGGGGCCAAAAATATTGATGGTGGGTAAATACCACCAGGAAAGGAAGAAGCACCTGTTGTTTATCCGGGCATTGAGCCGGCTGAAGAACAAATACCAGTTTACGGCAACGATCGTAGGAGAATGTGCTACCCCGGCGCAACAGCTCAACTTAAACACCATCAAACAGGAAGTGGATAACCTGAAACTTACCGGTTTGATCGATTTTAAACAGAATGTACCTTATCATAAGATGGCAGACCTGTATGCAGCGCATCACATTTTTGTGCTGCCGGCCATCAATGAACAATATGGCGTATCGGTGAACGAAGCAATGGGGTACGGCCTGCCTGTAATTTGTACCGATACCTGCGGTGCAAAATTCAATATTACCAATGGGCAGAATGGATTTGTTGTTAAATCAGATAACCTGGATGATCTCGCTGCTTCTTTGGAAAAGCTTATTTCCGATTATCAGAAACTAACACAAATGCGGGCGCAGTCGCTGCAATATGCCCGGGAGAACCTTTCCGCCGATACCTTTTATTCCAAATTTGCCCAATTGACCCGCGAACGTTTTTCGATCGCCATGAACTAGTTCCGTGCTTCATTAAACCACAAAAAGGGGAGGCCCTAATGACACCGTTTTTTCTGTTCCTTCAGTTTGTTTGCTTTTATGGACTTGGTATTTATGTGATACTTAAAAAGAATGAGCGGGGAATTTTTTATCTGCCGGTATTGTTCTTTGTAGAAAAGATAGTAGGTGTGCTTAGTCCGGCTTTCCTTTACTATGGTCTTATATCTTTTATCATCGTGTTACAAATTGTAAGGAATTCTTCGTTCTTTAAAAACAATATTTTTTCATTTCTGCTGATCATATACTTTTTTGCTTTATTGACCCAGTCTGAGAACCTGACATTGATAAGGCCATTCTTTTTCTCGGTTATCTGGTTGTTCTTATTGATAGCGTTAATTCCGTCTATTTATGCAAAGTTTACCAGGGAGGAGGTTTTTAAGGAATTGTGCAATGCCTGCTTCCTGATACTGATACTTTTTATAGCCAATGCCCTTGTGTCTACGGTTTATAAGTTTTCGCCCATGGGCATGTATGGTATTACAAAAGGTGTCATGTACGGCAACCTGTGGGCGGCGGCTTTCAATACCCTGTCTACAGCGCTTTTTGTAGTGTTTCTAAAAGGCATTACCGAACGTAAGCACATGTATGTAATTCTATCCGTTGTTTCCCTTTTCTTCATCATGCTTACGTTGCGCCGCACTGTTATGGCGTTAAGCGCTTTCGGAATAGTGGTTGGTATGCTTACCCTCATGACCCAGAAGAAGGCTAAAATGGTATTCGTTATGATGGGCCTGGTTGTTGTAACTGGTTTTGTGATCTATTCCAATACCAATTTTTTACAGGAGTTCAATGAAAGGGTGGAGCTGCGTAAACTGGATGACCGGGCGCTGGCTGAAGAAAAGCGCTTCATAGAATATGATCTGTTGTATGCTGATATGTTCGTGTACAATGCATATAGTCCCTGGTTCGGCTTTGGATTATTTAACAGCGCCGGCAACTATGGCAATGGTTTCCTGGGCGACAGAAGCCTGCATGGAGATATTCCGAATCTGCTGCATTCAAGTGGGATAATAGGAGTGCTTCTGTATCTTTTAATGGTAGGAACTGCATTTGCCCAGTCGATCAAAGCCGCCAATAGATACTTTGACAAATTATTGATTCTTTTCTGTACAGGATCTTTTTTGGTTTATACGGTTACGGGCCGGTATACCGAGATAGCTTCAACACTGTTGTTATTTCTCGTACTTATGATGCCTTTAGCAAAAGATGAACCGCCTACCGAAGAGACCGAGGTATAATTGAATATTTATCTAACAAACCAATTCAGCGATGGCCAGATTTTTATTTTACGATGACAAGCTCATCAACCTGATGATGCAGGAAGAAAAGCCCTGTGGTGGTTCAGCCGTACAATCATTTGCCTGGATGATGGGACTTCTTGAAGAAGGGCAGGAGGTGTATGTAATGACCAATTCGCCCGGCAAAAAACTTTTGAAAGAGGAGTGTAGCCGGATCAGGCTGGTTCCCATGTTTGAACCGAACAAAGGTGTGCGCTGGCTGCGGTGGCTCTATTACCGGCTGCCACATACTTACAGGAGTATAAAAGCGGCGAAGCCTGATTATTTATATGTAGGCATTCCTGCTTGGACATCATTCTTTCTCGGGATCATTTGCCGGATGCTGAAAATTAAATTGATCCACCGGATATCGAGCGATATCCAGCTTGACAACCGCTTCCGCAAGGATAATTCCTTCATGCACCAGTTCCTCCTGAACATGGGCTTCAGGCTGTCGCATCATATATTATGTCAGAACAATTATCAATTGATGATGGTGGGGAAAAAATTCCCGGGCAAATCCACTATCAAGATCTTCAATCCTTTTTATGTAAAGAACGAGGAGCCGGTTGATACAAGTTCAAGACGGTATATAGCCTGGGTGGGCATTTACCGCTACCCGAAGAACCTGAAAATGTTATTTGAAATAGCCAGCATTTTAAGAAATGAACGGTTTGTTGTTGCCGGCAAAGAAGGAGCGAAGATGGATTCGGAAACCAGCTATTACCTCGAAAAACTGAAACACTTGCCCAATGTGTCATTCTGTGGTTATTTACAACGCGAGCAGGTTATGCCCTTCATTGCGAACGCTAAATTTTTACTGAACACTTCCCGCTATGAAGGCTTCAGCAATACATTTCTGGAAGCGCTGTCGGTTGGCACGCCAATTTTATCAGGCGTAAATGTTAACCCCGATTCAATTATTTCAAGATACAACCTGGGCCTCATTTATAACGATGTGTTCGACCTGTGCAAACAGTATGCTTCTATAACACCTGAGCTGTACCAGCTGATGTCGGATAATGCAAGATCGTATGTGGCGAACAATCATGGATACAGGTTACTGGCCAGGAATCTGCTCAGGTATCTTTCAGAAATGGATCGAATAATACCCATTCGTAGCAATACACGCCTGATAACACTTACCGATCAGGCTACACATGCATAATTTCTAAAGTATGATGCTTCATAATCAAAAGACCCGTATTATTTTTTTCATCGGCAGTTTAAAGGGGGGAGGCAAGGAACGCCGATTGATTGAGCTGCTTACCTATCTGAACCAGAAACACAGCTATGAGCTCATGGTAGTAGTAACCGGTACAGAAATAGATTATTCGGCTTTTTATAAACTGAATATTCACTATGAGGTTATTAAGAAGAGATGGAAAAAGAATGATCCAACGGTGTTTGCCAAGTTCTACAAAATATGTCAGCAGTTCAAGCCACATCTTATACATACCTGGGGACGCATGCAGTCGTTCTATGCGCTGCCTGCGGTTATTGGCAGAAGGATCCCGCTGGTGAACGGACAGATCACATCAGCGCCTCCCAATGCAGGCAAATGGTCATTAAAAAAGATCATTGACCGCATCAATTTCAGTTTCTCAACCGTAATCCTTTCCAACTCCCGGGCAGGTATAGAGGCTTTCAAACCGCCGCCGGCAAAAGCGAAGGTGATCTACAATGGTATCAACCCAAACCGTTTCGAAAATCTGCCCGATCCAAAGCAGGTGCGTGCAAAGTACGGGATTGTAACGCCATTTACGGTAATAATGGTGGCTACCTTTTCGAACAATAAGGATTACCCCTTATTCTTCAGGATAGCAGAACGAATTACCCGGGTAAGAAAAGACATCACCTTCATTGCTGCAGGTGATAATTGCGATGATGATTCGGTAAGGGATCCGTTTTATAAACTGGCGAAACAGAATCCCGGCATCCTGCTAACAGGCCGGGTAAGCGATGTGGAAGCGCTGGTCAATAGTTGTACACTGGGCGTTCTTTTTTCCAATAAGGCGGTACACGGGGAAGGTATCTCAAATTCAATTGTAGAATATATGGGCCTCGGCAAACCGGTGGTTGCAAACGATGCCGGCGGTACAAAAGAAATAGTACATCATAATGTAAATGGTTACCTGGTAACCGGGCAAACAGAAAATGAAATTGCCGAATTGATAACTGACCTCATTGATAACCCTGATAAATGTTCAGCCTTTGGGAAAGTAAGCCGGAAGATCATTGATGAATCTTTTTCGCTTAATAAAATGGGAAGGGCATTTGAACAAACATACCAGGATATTCTGGCCAATGAAAATATTATAATTTATGAAAGTGCTATTCGTGAGCAGCGGCAACAGCAAAGAGTTTGATATCATTCCTTTCATCAAAGAGCAGGGGGAATCGTTGAAGAGCGAGGGCATTGAAGTGGATTATTACCCTGTTCATGGAAAAGGTTTAAAAGGTTATATTAAAGCCGGATTCAGCCTGCGAAAATTGCTGAAGAGAAAACAGTATGATCTGATCCATGCGCATTTTACGTATTCGGGCTGGACTGCCCTGATAGGTGCCGGATGGAGAATCCCCGTTGTATTGTCGTTAATGGGCAGCGACGCCAATGGCGAATACAAAGGCGAAAATAAAGTGGTTTTAAGCAGCCGGCTCTCCTCATTTATGACCTGGTTGATCCAGCCTTTTGTAAAAGCAATCATCTCCAAATCGGCTAACATTGAAAAGTCTGTTTACCTCAAACGTAAATCACACATCATTCCCAATGGCGTCAATATGCAAAAGTTCAGGCCCCGGGAAATGAATGGCCATAGTGATCATACCAGAACAGACGGAAAAATTAAAGTTCTGTTCCTTGGCAACAAGAACAAGCCGGGTAAGAATTTTCCACTGGTGGAAGCGGCCATTCAGCATTTGGGCTGGCAGCATGTAGAGTTGATCAGTCCTTACCCGGTACAGCATAACGATGTGCCGAAATATTTGAATGAAGCGGATGTACTGGCTTTCCCATCTTATATGGAAGGCTCGCCGAATGTAATTAAAGAAGCGATGGCCTGTAATTGCCCCATCGTTTCAACAGATGTAGGCGATGTGAGCTGGGTATTTGGAAAAACCAAAGGATGTTACCTGGCATCTTTTGAGCCGGCAGATTTCGCAGAAAAATTGAAAGAGGCCATCCACTTTTCACAAACCAAAGGCAGGACCAAAGGCCGGCAGCGTATTGTGAGTCTGAGCCTGGATATGGAAACAGTGGCAAAACGGCTCAGGTCAGTGTATATTAAATGTATTACCAAATCTAAATCATACCCAATTACCGAAACAACTGCAAATTATCACGCCCCTGTTCAAACTGAATTGGTTGGAAACAATAGTCAATAAACCCCCTAAAACGAAGAGATTGTATGAGAAAAAGTTTGAGAAACTTGGTCTGCCAGGCCGTAGCGAATTCGTTCATTCTTACCGGCGTAGTAAAGTACGCAACCAGGAAGGCGTTGAACTCAAAATGCATTCTGTCCCTGTATTTTCACAAACCTTCGAAAGCAGAATTTGAATGGTGCATCCAATGGTTAAAGGACAAAGGCTTCCGGTTTATTAGCCTGGATGAGGTTGAAAGAATAAAAAACGGCGAAATACCTTTTCCCAAAGGCTCGGTATTGATAACGGTAGATGATGGCTGGCGATCAAATGTGCCCAATGTTGTGGAAGTGGCCATCCGGCATAAAGTACCGGTAACCATTTTTGTTTCCACATCACCTGTAGAAGAAGGCGCTTATTGGTGGTCGTACGTACAACAGGCAAAACAAAAAGGATTGATACCCTATTCAAAGCATGAATTGAAAAAAGTGCCCGAGCAAACACGGCTTGGTATTTTACAGGATATCAAGAAGAAAGTTAACCCTGGCAGGGATGCAATGACAGTTGACGAGGTTAAAACCATTTCAGCGTATCCTTATATAACCATAGGCGCGCATACGCATACGCATCCGATCCTCATTAACTGCAACCAGAAGCAGATCTATGAAGAATTAAAAATATCCCGGCAAAAGCTGGAATCATGGATTGGTAAGGAAGTGGACTATTTCGCATATCCGAATGGCGATTACAGCAAGCGCGAAGCACAAATACTGAAGAACCTCAACTACCGGTTGGCATTTTCATCAGATCCCAAATACCTTACGCCGGAATCGCTGAAGAACAGTTTTACCCTGCCGCGGTTCGGTTTTCTGGAAGGCGCTTCCACCGCTGAAAACATTTGCCGCATGACAGGCGTCTGGCAGCCATTGATGACGAAACTGCCGCGTCTCAGCTATTTCAAGCTGAAAAATAAAACGAATAAGAAGGAATTAATTCAGGAAAGTATGCCTAAAGGAGGCCCAAGTCCCGCATGAAAATTCTTTTTGACATAAAACACCCGGCCCAGCTGAATCTTTTCAAAGGGCTCACCAGCGAGCTGCGTGAAGAGAACTGGGATGTAACTATCTGTTACCTCCAACGGGGAAAACTGCCCAACATCATTAAACTGGAATACCCGGGGTTCAACACCATTCCGGTGGGAAGCAGCAGGGGCACCAGGTGGTCGATCCTGTGGGATGGAAATATTAAACGAACCCTGGCCTTTCTGGAGCTTATCCGGAAAGAGAAATACAATATCTGTGTAGCGGCAAGCAGTATTCCACTGGCCATGGCCTGTAAACTGGCCGGTATTCCTTTGATCCAGTTCTATGATGATCCCGAAAGGAAACAGGTGAATACGATAAATGCCAGGCTGAGCACCCAGTTGTTCTTTCCGCCTATCGTTGAAAAGAACCGGAAAGTTTCCGTTTTCAATTGCCTGAAAGAGTGGAGTTATTTGAGTCCGCGACGCTTCAGGCCCGATGTGAAAGCGCTGGAACCTTATGGACTTGCTCCTCATGAATACATTTTCGTTCGCGAGGTAAGTAATAAATCATTTAATTATTACAATCAGCAGGATGGTATCATCAGCAGCTTTGCCGGTAAAATAGATCCATCAGCGAAAGTCATTTTATCGCTTGAGGATAAAAGTTATGCAAACCGGTATCCTGCCCACTGGACCATTTTGCAGGAACCTGTAAAAGACATTCATTCCCTCATTTATTTTTCGAAAATGGTCATTTCATCGGGTGACAGTATGGCCAGGGAAGGCGCCATGCTGGGGCTGCCCAGTGTGTACTGCGGCATCAGGAAAATGAAAGCGAATGAACTGCTGATGCAACTGGGCATGCTGCAACACCTGCCCGTTGACAGCGCAGTACCATTTATCAACATGATCATTGGGAAAGGATTTGATGAGGAAAAACAGACCAGTATCAGAAAACAACTGCTTGAACAATGGGATGACATGACTGCATTCATGAAAGAGCAGATTAACCGTTATAAAACCTAGAAACAATGAAAATTTCAATTTTTGGCCTGGGATATGTTGGATGCGTCAGCGTTGGCTGCCTTGCAAAGAACGGGCATGAAATTATCGGGGTCGATGTAAGCGAATTTAAGGTCGATCTTATCAACAGGGGCTTACCCACCATTCAGGAAAAAGACATAGACAACATTATCCGGGAAGGGTATGAAAAGGGCAGCATTTCAGCCACTACCTGCGCTGAAGAAGCAGTTCATAATACCGATCTGAGCATCATTTGTGTAGGCACACCGCCTACTGCAAACGGGCATTTGAACCTTTCCTATATCTATAAAACCGCAGAACAAATAGGAAAGGCGCTGCGCGAAAAGGAAAGCTTTCATACCGTGGTGATCCGCAGCACGGTAATGCCGGGAACCAACAAGAAATATGGTGAGATCATTGAAGAATTTTCGGGTAAAAAACGAGGCGTAGGTTTCTCGGTGGTTTCCAATCCTGAATTTTTACGCGAGGGTTCCGCTGTGCATGACTATTACCATCCGGCAGTAACTGTGATCGGAGGCGATCATACAGGCGCCATGGAAAAAGTGGCTTCCTTATACCGCTGTCTTGATGCACCCATTGAAATAACTGATGTAAAGGTTGCCGAGATCATCAAGTATATCAATAATTCGTTTCATGCGCTCAAAATTGCCTTCTCCAATGAAGTGGGCAATATCTGCAAAGCCCTGCACATCGATCCGTTCAAGGTAATGGACTTGTTTTGCAAGGACACCCGCCTGAATATTTCACCGGCCTATTTAAAACCGGGCTTTGCTTACGGCGGTTCCTGCCTGCCCAAGGACCTTAAAGGATTAGTAACGCTGGGGCACGACAATTACCTGGATACGCCGGTACTGGCAATGATCCATTCCTCGAATGAGCAGCACCAGAAGAAAGCGTTTGAACTGGTTCATAGTAAGGGAAAGAAGAACATTTGCATGGTGGGGTTGAGTTTTAAAGAAGGTACAGATGATCTGCGTTACAGTCCTTATGTCGAACTGGCCGAAACATTGATCGGGAAAGGTTACCGGGTGACCATCTATGACGAGTACGTTTGTCTTTCAAAACTCGTTGGCGCCAATAAAGCCTATGTTAACGAACGGCTGCCGCATTTATCAGAGCATATCAGCAATAATCTTGAATCTGCTATAGCCGACAATGAGGTTGTGGTGATAAGCCACCGCAATTTCGATGCAAAGACCTACCGGCATTTGCTAAAAGAGAAAACAGCCATAATTGATCTGGCCAGAATTCATGATCTCGAAGAATTGCCCAACTACGAAGGGATCTGCTGGTAGGTGTTATTTGATCATTTTACTTAACGTAGTTTTATCATGACACCAAAGAACGCAGACCACTTCTTTGATATAGTGGTCAAAAAGAAATTTTACTCCAGTAAAGGAAACCTTAAGTTTTACCTCAACGGTTTATTCGAACATGTTGATCTGTCACAAAAAGAAGTGTTGGATATCGGTGGGGGCAAAGGGCTGCTGTCGTTATATGCGGCCGTTAAAGGAGCTAAAAAAGTAGTATGTCTTGAACCGGAAGAAGATGGTTCAAGAAATGGGATGATATCAGGATATCACGACCTGCGCAGGGAGTTGCCGGAGTCGTTACCGGTTGAACTGCTGCCGCTCAGATTACAGGATTACCTGCAGCAGACAAGCGCTGAAAAATATGATGTTGTTGTTCTGAACAATTCGATCAACCACCTCGACGAAAACGCCTGTATTCATCTGAGAAATACAGAGGCCAGTTACAGAACCTATGTAGGCATTTTTAAGGATCTGTCACGGATAATGAAGCCTGGAGGCGTGTTGATTGCGACCGATTGTTCGTGTAAGAACTTCTTCAACGACATTCATGTAAAAAATATTTTCGTTCCCACCATCGAATGGCATAAACATCAAAGGCCCAGTACCTGGATCTCAGTATTGAAAGATGCCGGATTTAAAAATCCAACTGTGAAGTGGCCTTCGCTTAACCGGCTGAGAGCACCGGGCAGAATATTTATGGCCAACCCATTCATGTCATACTTAACGAGAAGCTATTTTCAATTGACTATGGAAAAGTAAACAGATTGAATTTATTAACCTTTTAAAGAGATCGTGGTTATGTCTGGTCAAAAACAGAAACGTGAGCTTCCATACCTGGCAGTTGATCTATTTCCGCTGATTTTTGTATTTCTAGCTGCACTGTATTGTTTCAGGGATTTCAGGTTTTCCAAAAGAGATTGGATCGCTTTATCTGTCTTTATTATTCTCTGGTGCCTGTTCGAATACCTTAGGAAATACCGGTATTCAGACCTGTCAACCAAATGGCAGAAGCGGATAACGAGTCATGTAAAGACGTATGTTTCGCTGATCATACTTGAGTTCGCGGTGCTATTGTATTTACCGGTGCCAATGGTTTTCTGGAAACAGGTGATCACTATTACATTCGGCATTTTTGCGCTTGATTTTTTGATCAGTTTCCTCATCATCGATCGACTATTCAAGATCGCAGGCAACCAGAAATTCGTGATCGTTGCAGGCACGGGTAATAAAGCGAAAATAGTGGAAGATGAGGTGTTGACAAGTCATAATCACGGCTACCAGTTGAAAGGATTTATCAGTTGCGACACACAGGATGTGTGTATGATAGAAAGTAAAAAGGTGCTCGGTGATCTTGACAATATCAATCAGTACCTGCAGTCTAACGACGTTGATGAGATCGTTATCGCTTTACCCGACGATCAGAAGAACAACATACAAAAGGTGTTATCCGTTGCGGATTATCATGGTATCAGGGTGAAATACGTGCTGGACTATCATGAGCTGTTCGGCAATCATTATAAGATCACGCGGTTTGGGCAGGTGGATGCTGTGAACATTCGCGAAATGCCCTGCGACGGAAGGTATGCCCGGTTGGTGAAGAATTGTTTCGATAAGGTGTTTGCAACCATAGCACTTACTTTATTACTGCCGTTGTTCGTAGTGGTGGCCATTTTGATCAAGCTGGAATCGCGCGGCCCTGTATTTTATTGTCCCATCCGCATCGGAAAAGGAGGGCGGCCGTTCAAAGTATATAAGTTCAGAAGCATGCGTCAGAACGATGATTCAGCTAGCGGTGTTCATTCCACACAGGTAAATGATCCGCGCATCACCCGGATAGGAAGAATTATTAGAAAATACAGCATCGACGAACTGCCGCAGTTCATCAATGTATTGTTAGGTTCCATGAGTGTGGTAGGGCCCCGTCCGCACAGAAGATACCTTAACCGGCAGCTGCAGGAGAACGTTTACCACTATATGCTCAGGCAATATGTAAAACCAGGTATAACCGGCTGGGCGCAGGTGAATGGCTGGCGCGGTCCCACTGACACCGAAGAGCAGAAAAGGCAGCGGACCCTGCACGATCTCTGGTATATTGAGAACTGGTCATTCGCACTCGATCTCAAGATCATCTTTCTCACGATATGTAGCGCAAAGGCGCATAAAGCGGCTTTTTAAGAGAGGCCCTTTCTTTATTAACTCCACCTAAAAGAATTATTTATGCAACTCACATCCGCACAACTTGAAACAGTTTCCCCGGCTGCATTTCTGGTCACAGGAGGCGCAGGTTTTATAGGATCGCATATTGCTGAATTTCTATTGACTGCCGGCGCCCGCAAAGTGCGTGTGCTGGATAACCTGTCAACAGGACATTTTCGTAACGTAGCGCCCTTTGCCAATCACCCGCGGTTTGAATTTAAGAAGGGCGATATCCGGGACATGGATACCTGCAAAGCTGCCTGTCAGGGAATGGATTACGTATTTCATCTGGCCACAGACGGAACTGCGTTCAATAATGCCAATGTATCAGATTTTTTAAACCTGCTGGTTGTTGCCCATGAGGCGGGTAGTAAGCGGCTGGTGTATGCCTCGGGCCCGCCAAAATACGGGGAAAGCAACGCCGCCTCAAAAGTGGAACATGCATTTTCACCGGATGCCGACAGCAAATATATAAACGAATTATATGCAGAAGTATTTACACAACAATATGGAATGGAGACGATCGGTTTGCGGTATAGTAATGTGTATGGCCTGCGGCAGAACCTGCAAAGTGAGTATGCGGCCATGATACCCAATCTGGTGACGCAATTGCGCAAACATGCATCGCCTGCTTTTGATAATTCAGCAAATATATATTATGATTTCAATTATATAGACGATATAGTGCGGGCGCATGTTCTGGCTATGCTCAGCACCAATGCCAATGCCTTGAACCAGGTATATAATATAACACCTCAGGAAAAAACTTCTTTATTCCAATTAGCTGTATATTTGAGAGATTTACTTAGTGCATTTGATGAAGAAATAGGTCTTATAGAAATTGGTGCGGCCGGGCTTTCAGCGCATGACACAAATTTTCCCATTGCTGAAGTCAAAGACAAGGAGCTGACCGGGTATCAACCCCGGATCTCTTTGCAGAATGGTTTGCTGAAATCAATAAGCTGGTATTGGGCTTTCCTGCCACAATTTTCAGCCGAAGCGGCAGAAAAAAAGCATCGGGAGCTCTCCGCAACCACCCTTTCTTTATGATCTAAAACCACATCAAATGTATTTTGCGCGTCGACTTTCAATCTGGCCAACCCTGCCACTTAATGTTTATTTCCGGCATGTTTCCAAGTGGCTGCCTTTTCCGCTGAGTGACGACGGTTGCCGGGTGTTCTCCAAGGCACGCCATGCCATCTGGAATGCCTGTAGAACCATGGGCCTGGGCGGAAACGATGTAGTACTTGTGCCGGCTTACCATCATGGTTGTGAAATAGAGGCTTTACTACAGGCAGGTGTAAAAATCCGTTATTATGAAGTTACCGATCTGCTTGAGCCTGATGCCTCCAGTCTGGAGACCATGCTCACGCCCGATGTAAAGGTGTTATACCTGATCCACTATCTGGGTTTTCCCCAGGATGCCATACGCTGGCGCAAATGGTGCGACGAGCGGGGGTTGCTGCTTTTTGAGGATGCAGCCCAGGCATTTCTTGCCGAATTCGATGACAAACCCGTTGGCTCTTTTGGACATGCAGGTGTTTTTTGCCTGTATAAAACATACGGTATTCCCGACGGAGGTGCTGTGATCACGTTTATGCCGCCTAAATTGCCTGAATCGGAGCATCCATCAGGCAGGTGGGGCGTTTTTAAACGTCATGTGAACTGGGTAGCAGAACGTTGGGCATTGATCGGTAGCATACATCTGTATGTGAAACCCTTACTCAAAAAATGGAAGAGGAAGAAAAACCATAATCCGCATAAAGAGTTTGAACTGGGCGACCCAAACACATTGCCATCTGACATGACAATGCGTTTGATCACAAAAATGGTAGACCATTCAACCGCTGAGCGGCGAAGGGAAAATTATAAATTTCTATTGGATCATCACCGGCATCTGGTACCGCGTCCGTTTGCAACACTGCCCAAGGGCGCCTGTCCGTTTGCTTTTCCGGTAGAAGTGGATGATGCGGATGAAGTACTTAAAAAACTTCGGCGGTACGGAGTGGAAGGATTGTTGTTTTGGCGAAATGCACATCCGTCGCTGCCGGTAAAAGAGTTCCCAAAAAGTATGGCGTTCCGGAACCGGGTATTCGCAGTACCGGTACACCAGGAACTGACCGCATCTGAGTTAATGCAGATCACAGAAGCATTGCACAGAGCAACAACGAAAAAACTTAACCCTATAACCACATGATCGCGACAGCAACCAAAGAAAAGACAGTAGCAGCTTTTAATCCAATCCCTGCAGGCAGCCCTGAAATTTTAACGGGCGAACAAGTGCTCAACCTGATCAAGGATCCCGCATTCATCGAAAGCTGGAATGAATTGTTCAACGCCTGCCCGTGGGCAACGGTGTTTCAAAGCTCATCCTTTGTGGCCACATGGTATCAGTTCTACGAAAAAGAGTTTCTGCCCATTCTGGTTAAAACCGAATACGCAGGCAAACTAACGGGACTGCTTACCTTAACAAAGGGAAAGAACGGACTGATAACCGGCGCTGGCACGAACCAGGCAGAATACCAGGTATGGCTTACGACCGATGATCCGGATGAAACATTCATCAAAGGCGCATTGACGGCAATTACACGGAAATTCCCTAATAATAGAATACTGCTTAAATATATACCTGCAGGCACTTCATTACACTTCACGAAAGAAGACCCGGTATGGAAGAAGCGCTCCATTTTAATGCCGGCCCGCCAGCCCGTTATGGTCATAAATGATGACCATTTTACCAGTGAACTGAAAAAGAAGAACCGGCGCGAAAAGGTAAACAGGCTGAAAAGACAGGGTGAGCTCAAGCTGGAGCGGATCACTGATTATGCCACATTTGTTTCAGTGTTTGATGAGCTGGCGCTTCAGAATGATTTCAGGAAAGGAGCCATGTACAATAAAATGGCCTTTAAGACCGACCGGTTCAGAAAACCATTTTTTCTGGCGCTGTTCCAGCAGAACGTACTGCATGCCACGCTTTTGAAGATCGGTGATAAAATAATTTCCTCCAATGTTGCCATGGGAGGACCCCGCGAGCTTCATCTGCAGGGCATCAATTCCTTTGATGCGGCATACGCGAAACATTCACCCGGGATTATTCATTTTTTGATGCTGGGCAAATTGCTGGCCCAGGAAGGTACTGAGGTCTTCGATCTTACGCCGGGAGCTGATGGATATAAAGACGTGCTGGCAACTGATCACAAGGTTGCATACACGTTGAATATAGGTAGTAATTTCGACGGTTTCAAAACCAGGATGAATTTCCGCATCAACGGCTATTTTAAAAAGGCCATAGGTATCGTTGGTGCAGATCCCGAGAAATTAAAAAAGCGAAAAAAGAACCTAACGCAGCGCAGGGAAAAATTCATGAATATCGCCCGGCGCGGATTCTCTTCATGGGTTGCGTATACAGCGAACCTGTTAAAAGAGCGCAACAAGACCATGAAATGCTGGGTTGTTCAAAAAGGCGCAGCGATCTCAGGCGAACTGAATGTTCAAAAAGACGATCTGAAGAACCTGATGAATTATGATCCCGGAGATGTAAGGTATAGCCACCAGGAATTTTTGTCGGACGCCATGCGGCGCTTTGAAGAAGGCGGACATTGTTATACCTGGGCAGACAAAGGGCGGTTATCGGGTTGCGCCTGGGTAGCCAGTCAGCAATCATCTGTAGCAGACAATAAATTCGGCGGTATAACGGATGGATCGGTCTTTATGTTGTCTAACGTATACTGCCATCCTAAATCTCGCAATCAATTTCCCGTTTTTTTACAATCAGTAGCAAAGGAACTGGCAATTGATAACCCTCATGATAAATTTTATATAGTTACAGACAGTAACGACGAACTCCTATTTGAAAAGGCAGGATTTAAGCGGTTAAAGTAATCAACCTTAAAAGGAAACTATTAAAATTATTGTATGAACATTGCAGCTAATCCAAAAAGTGGGTTATTGGAAAGTCCATTGCCGGAATTGAAGATCACGTCCTTATTCAATACCAACAGGAGGCCGGGTGACGGTTATTCAATTGAGTTAATGACCGGTGAGGCTGTACTTTCTCTAATTGCAACCGACATCGAATTTCAGCAAAGCTGGGATCAGTTATATGAATCGTGTCCCTGGGTCACCATTTTTCAAAGCAGGAAATTTATCACTGCCTGGTACCAGAGTTACAAAAACCAGCATTTGCCCATTCTTGTAATCGGCATGGAAGGAGGGCAGCTGAAAGGCGTGCTGCCGATGGCGCTGTTAAATACTTCTGTGAACGATGAGCAGGTGACTGGTAAAAGCGGCCGGATCACAGGAGCAGGGCATTACGAAGCGGAATACCAGGTCTGGATCACGGGTGCTGCCGATGGAGATGTATTTATTAAAAAAGCGATGACAGAGCTGGTGAAGCGGTTTGATGGGTATACGATCTCCCTCAGGTTCCTTCCGCCCGGAACACCGTTCGATTGGGCACAACACGATAAAAAATGGAGCAAATACAGCATCATACAGTCGTACGACCGGCCAATTATAAATTTGAGAGACCCGGAGGTGGAAAAATCATTCCGCCGCAGAAAGCATTTCAAACATAAGCTGAACCGGGTTAAGAAGCTGGGCGAATTTCGTTTCGAGCGCATCGAAGATTATGAAACTTTCAAAACCAGTCTGGACGACATGGCTGAGCTGTATAATTTCCGGCAAAGCGCCATGTTCAACAAATATCCCTTCAGGGAAGATCCTGCTAAAAAAGAATTCCTGCTGGAAATGTTCCGCCTCAACCTGCTTCATGTAACCGTCATGCGGGTGAATGGAAAAATAATGGCGGCCATTGTATTGGTGGTAGGAGGCAACTGGGCGCATTTGGCGGGGATCAATTGCCATGCGCCGTTTTACGCCCGCATGTACTCACCGGGGTTTTTACACTTTATATTATTGGGAAAACAGTTGTCTGACGAATGTGTTCCGTATTTCGATCTTTCTCCGGGATATGATACCTACAAGGATGATCTGGCTAACCTGCACGATGAAGTGCATGAACTGGTGATCAGCACCAGGTCAAAATTCCTGGTGAAGAGAAGGTTCAAGAAGTGGCTGCATGCCCGCATGGTTGCATGGAATATGCGTCCAATGACGGTGGAGTTAAAGATCAAGTGGTATGCGTATATGTTAAAACGGTGGAGTGTTGGATATGCCATCAAGGGACTGGCCAAAAAATTCCAGCGGAAAAAGACGCAAAAGCTTTATCTGTTGCAAAGCTATTCAATTCCAACAGGCGAAGCATTGCCACTGCATAAGAACAACCTGGAAGATCTGATGCAATACGAGTTCAGTAAAGGCAGCAGTGAAACAAAATGGGAGTTCCTGTCGAATGCCATGCGCCGCCTTGAAACCGGTCAGCATTGTTATACCTGGATGGAAAATGGCCGGTTATTGGCCTGCGCCTGGTTCAGTTATGCTGAACGGTTCACTGACGAAGTGAATAACAGTCCGGCGGCGGATAAAAAGATGATATTTAAAGGGCTTTATTGTCATCCTGCTGCAAAAAGCCGGTTGCCACAGTTTATAAACAGTGTAATAGATGTTGCCGTGAACGAGGAGAAAAGATGTCATTTTCAGGCAGAGGACAACTTGTTTTGCAAAGCCCTGGCGGCAGTGGGATCGCCTTTACAATAAACGATCAGCGTTTATTCCCTTTCTTAGGCATCATATCAGTGTAGGAGGCGTCTTCATTGCCTACTTTGATATCATCGAAATAGATGACTCTTTTTTTGCTCCTGGTAGTTGATTCGCCGTTCCAGGATGATTTATAGATTCCCAGTTTCCAGTTCGGCGTATGGAAGTCGCCGCTGTTGAGGTCGTACATATTGGCGCCTTTGTAATGTACTACCGGCATACCGTTGCGCCATATTTCAACCAGGCCATCAGCGGTTGGGGAATGTTTTACATGGATCACATAGTACTGCCATACATCCTTTTCGATGGCGCCCATTTCAATTACTTTTTTGCCCTTGATGCGTGGGTTTATCCGGAGCCTTAGCTGATTATTTTTGGTTCGGATGCATAGGGAAGGGGTGGCTTTTCCACCCTGGTGCCATTGGCTGATCACTTCATCGCTGCTGTCAGCAACGAAGTCTTCTTTGGGAAAGTAAACGGCAAATGCATACCACCGTTCCAGCTTGTCTTTCTTATCGGGACCGGGAAATAATATTTCGGATCTTGTTCCATTGTTGGTTTCCGGGTCCTTGTCCCTTAATTCAAAGCGAACCGCTTTTTTACCGTTATACACGGGGCGTTCCACTATTTTTAAACCGTGCTCGGTGGCTGTTTGTTGGATCAGGAAGGAGGGAAGTGGATCATTATCTTCAAAATCGAGTTGGAAAAGGATAGGGGAATGTAGTTTTAAACGGGGTGAAAGGCTGTAAAGCATTGTCACCGAGATTAACGATAACGCAAGTATTATTTGTTTTTTCCGGCTCACAGTATACTTATTTAAATGGTGGTTATTCGCTGTCGTTTTAGTAAGGGATTTCCGTTAATGAAGATACCAATTAAATAAGTGATGCCTGGCTTTATTGGGTTGATTTTATATAAAAAAGCCCTTCCGATGCGTCGGAAGGGCTTTGTATTTACATATTAATAACCCGCTTATTTTACGATCGTGAAAGTGATCGTTTTGGCAGCACCTGCAGTACCTGTTGCATTATCTCCCTGGTAAGGAGTTGCTTTCAGGGTGTAAGTACCTAATGCAGGAGGATTCCAGTTGCCATAATAGAAGTTACCGTTTCCATCATCGCTGTGCAATGCAAAAGGAGCTTTGCTGTCGGTATAGGTTTTGCTTTGTTTGCCGCTTAACTCGAACTTAACGCTTCCTGTAGTAGATGTGTTTACACGGATGTTGGCTTTTTCAAGACCGAGTGCACTCAGGCTTATTACCTGACCATCTTTAATAGTCAACACATCTCTTTCGGTGGCAGAGTTAACCAGTACCAGGTCAGTAACTTCATTGCCAGAAGTTGGTGTTGTAACCGGATTAGATGCAATAGGATCAGTGGTCTCATCAGGAGTGGCAGGTGCAGTGCTACCGGTGCTTGGCAACATTAAGTTGTAGGTAGCGTTTTCTGTACCCATTTTGATATCGTCGAAGTAAAGTACTCTCTTGTTGGTAGAAGAAGTACGGCTGCCATTCCAATATGATTTGTAGATACCAAATTTCCAGAAGGGCAGATGATAATCACCGGTGAGCGGATAACTGTTGGGGCCGGCGTGGTTCAGGATCTTCACACCATCGCGCCAGATCTCAACCAAACCGTCAGAACCGGCAGTATGTTTAACGTGCAATACATAGGTATGCCATTTGTCTTTATCCAGCTGACCAAGATCGATCCAGGTATCGCCCAGCACTCTCAGCCAAAGTTTGTCATTTTTGGTGCGTAAGCAAAGAGCAGGCGTGGCGCCACCGCCCTGGTGCCATTGGGTGATCACTTCATCAGTTTCATCTGGTTTATAATCGGCGCTGGGAATATACATCGCGTAAGAATACCAGCGGTTGTTGTTTGTGGCTATGGGGAAAGTTAATTCAGCTCTTGTACCGCTTTGTACTTCGGGATCAGTGTCTCGTAACTCAAAACGAACTGATTTGGTACCATTATATTTTTGAGCTGTAGAAGCAGTAATGGAATAGGAGGCGGCTGCCTGGAATTTCGCATAAGAGTTGTCGAACCAGCTTCCATCGGCATTCTCATGCCACAGCAGATCGCCGATTGCTTTGGTTGAAACAAGTTCGTTCATAGTGTTATTGGCACTTTCAACGGGGGGGATCACTGCATCTTTTCTGCAAGAGTACAAACTCGCTACTAATAAGGGAACGGCAAGCAGTTGCTTGTTTTTAAATAATTTGCCTGTGTTACGCATCACTGTTTTCATTTGAGGTTATTAATTAATTTGTTTAAATACAGCATCTCACTTTGCTGTCATGGTTAACATTGGGATAGAGATCTCCCTATCGCGTCACGAGCTTGTTTTTTTGAGCTGTGAAACGTTAACCGCGAAGGCACTTCATTAACTTTTCAGTTTACTTTTCTTTCTGTGGGGCGTACTTGCGTACGCCACATTCTGGTGCACAACTGAGAACACGGCACACCGGCTAATTGGAACTGTTTGGAAATTTGAACTAACAGGCACAACGGTAACCAAGAAACGAGGTTGTGTTATTATGCTTTCGGTTAGTCGGATAACTCAGCTTCCATAGAATACGCACCCGGATACAAACAATTAGCTTAAGCTGTAGATAAGGTTTTTCATAAGGACAATAGGATAGGGTTTACCAACGTACAGTCAGTATCAGTTCTTTTAAACTACTCTTAAAGTGATTTTTCAACTGTTCATGCGATCCCGGTCTGCTTTCTCAGAATAGGCTTCGTTTTTTCAAGGGAAATAAAGGGCCCTGACATCTTTGGGTTGCCAAATTTGCCTGTTTGAGAAATACCTGTATGCATTACATTCCTGAACAGAACGTGCGAATACCAGATCTTATCTACGTTATATTAGATAAGCATGTAAACGATCACTGTCTTGTTCTGAAAAATGAATGGCGGTGTCTTTGGGATTGTTCCAGCAATTGCGAAAATGTGTCTGGCATGCATTTTACGGGAGCTGGCACGGATTTCTTTTTTAGGGCTCCCAGTTGAGATATTTCGGCTGCGATAGATGACGCTCGCCGGATGAATTTCCTTAAAGTGGTGTTCATCATAGGTCTTTTTGAGTTTTCTAAAAGAGTATTTCGCGTTATTTGACAAAGATAATGCCTGAATCAGGATAAAATTGAACTATATGCGGTGCGTCAGTAAATTTGCATAAACCTCGATAGGGGTTTTTCCTTAGTAAAATTCATAAAATAGCTGGTAAACAGCCATGTAAAATTTGAAGAAAAAAAACCACACTCCCCAATGAAAATGTGGAAGAACTGTGGAAAACTAAATTGAGTGTTTTTGTGACAATTAAATAAGTGAAAGGCCCTACCTTACTTTAACATATTTGATGATAAACGCTGATCGTTTCAGCATGTATAGCATCATATAATTAATAAGATCGATTCCTCCTGACAACTGGCAGCACAGTTCTTCTACTTTATACATACTATAAACGATCATTCGCTGTTCTTCCTTGCCTCATATACCATATTAAGAATACGATTGGCGGCTTCGGCCCTGTCAACAAGGCGTTTATGGTGATGACAGAGTGCTTCTGCCAATATTTTCCAAGTGCCGGAAATTCGGTAACTTACTAACAGTCGTTTACGAAAATCATTCAAATATGAAAAAGGGACCTTTGCTTGTTGTTGTTGTAATGACGCTTTTGGCGTTTTCATTCAGGCCTTATCATCATGGTTGGGCCAATTACGATCAAAACAAAACTTTGGATTACGTGGGCACTGTTGAGGCCTTTACATTTGAGAATCCTCATGCTACTGCCCGGGTAAAAGATAAGAAGAAAACATGGCTGGTGATCCTGGCGCCTACGAGCCGCATGGAATCAAGGGGAGTACCTTCCGATAAGATCGTTAAAGGAAGCAAGCTGCGGGTAGTGGGCTATCCGCATAAGAAGATCAGGGATGAAATGCGCGCTGAAAGGATCTATGTAGATAACGTAAAATACGAATTGCGATAACAGTGGTGTTCCGATGGATTGAATCATCCGCTCTGGCGACGGCCATTCGGCAATCGTCCTGGCTGTATCCGTTTATTGAGATCATTCATATAGTGGGCATCGTGTTGGTGGCCGGAGGGGCACTTTTTTTCGATATTCAATTACTGTCGGCCCACAGTAAACCGGTAATAGAGAGCAGGTATTTATTAAAGTGGTCTAAACGCGGACTTATTCTTGCGATACCTTCAGGGTTGTTATTGTTTGCCACCAATGCGATCGCACTCTCCATTGATCCGGTATTCGGGCTGAAATTAGTGCTGTTAATGCTTGCTGCATTAAATGCCTGGCTCTTTCATATCCGGGTGTATGTTCCGGCAAAATGGACCGCTGCCCGCTATCATGCCATTGCTTCAATTCTTTTATGGGTAAGTATTATTGCGTGTGGAAGGTTATTGGCGTATTGAGCTGTTACTTCATATCTCTCAAATATTTCTGCACCTGCTCATGCATGCGTTTGTTTTCTTCCTGGATGATCTGCTGGTAATAGTTGATCTTTGCTGAATCACGCATTACCTGGGCATTGTGCAATGCCTCGGCTGCAACAGACACCGTACTCAGCGGCGTTTCTAATTGCTGCATCATATTTTTAATGACATTGGTGCTGTTCTCATAAAAGGCCTGCTTTCGCTCACTGATGATATAAGTAAGACATAATATTGCCAGCACCGAAAGGGTAAGTAATACAGAAGCTGTAATGATCCAGCCCATATCTCTGAATACAATTTTTTTATAATCAGGTATTACCACCGTTAAGAGATCGGCCGTCGTTTTCTGCGCAATAGCCGGCTGAAATTCGTAATAAAAGACCAGGTTGTTGGCATCATCGGTTAATTTTTGCCGGTAGCCGGGGGAAGCCAGCTGTGCCGAACCCGAACCAATTGAATATTCAAACCGGATATTCTTTAATCCATTAGACGAAAATGATTGGCGAAGCAGGTCTGCAAACAGCGTGGCTGAAAGGTCATTGAGCGACCTCGTGAGGGGAATGGTTGCCCGCGTGTTCTCGACAGAGGAAATGATATGTGCTTTAAATGCCTGTAGTTTGCTTTGCTGCAGCGATGTGAGCCAGCTATACTGAATGAAAATCAAGCCAACTACCAGTACACTAAAAAACGCTATCCTGAGTCGTGTAGATCTTCTCCGCATGGGCAAATAATTTAACCGGTAATCGACGGCTAAATTAACAGTAAGGTATCTTACTTCATAGTAGAAAACAACCGCGTGCATTGAGTTTAACGAAGTTTTAGGGGCATCCCCGTATTTCCTCCTGCATACTCGCCACCGGAATTGTCTAACCCGCGGCCTAAATCGCCTACTTCCCCGGATTCCGTTTAACCGAACCATGACCGTACAACATCTTTGTGTCATCAATTAACTCAAAAACAAACAAGATGACGAATAGGAAAACTACCAAAGCGATCTACTGGACAGGCGTTGTATTAACTTCATTATGGTTTGGCACCAGCGGTATCTGTGAGCTTACGAAAGATCCCCTTGTATGGGACATCACTTTGCAATTAGGGTATCCGCCACATTTCATCTATCTGCTTGGTGTTGCCAAACTGGCCGGCATTGCTGTGCTGTTAACGCCTAACCGTTTACTTCGATTAAAAGAATGGGTTTTTGCCGGTGTATTCTTCGATATCATTTTTGCTTTCTTCTCCAAATTAAGTGTAATTGGTGTTGCCGCTACCATCGATGCAATCATTGCTTTCATTATGGTAACAGTGACCTACATCATGTTCAGAAAATTATATGCTGTATCACATGCAGTGGTTGCCGCGAATTAATAAAACTATCAGAAACTAAAAAAATCAGCTATTATGGAACGTATAATAAAGGCAGGCCGCCATCTGTTTTTGACGGCTGCTGCATCGATCCTTGTTACAGTAATGAGTGCCGCACAGGCGACAACTGATGATAAAGCGCAGGCATCCTTCGATCACATCAAACAGGTCAAAGCCGGGGTGCTGAATATAGGATATGCAGAGGTTGGGCCGGTCAATGGAGAAACCGTCATTTTGCTGCATGGCTGGCCATACGATATTCATAGTTATACGGAGGTATCGGCTATACTGGCGGCTAAAGGGTACAGGGTGCTGGTTCCCTACCTGCGTGGTTATGGCACTACGCGTTTTCTTGATGATCATGCGGAACGTAATGGACAACAATCAGCGCTGGCGGTGGATGTGATCGATTTCATGAATGCGCTGAAGATCGATAAAGCCATCGTGGGCGGTTTCGACTGGGGCGCGCGTACGGCCAATATCGTAGCGGCGTTGTGGCCGGAAAGGGTGAAAGCCCTGGTGTCGGTAAGCGGTTATCTCATCGGCAGCCAGCAGGCGAATAAGGCGCCTTTGTCGCCCCAGGCAGAGTTATCGTGGTGGTACCAGTTTTACTTTGCCACCAGGCGTGGGCAAAAAGGTTACGAGGCCAACCGCCGCGAATTTGCTAAACTTATCTGGGAAACGGCTTCGCCTAAATGGAATTTTACAGATGCCGCCTTTGCACAGTCGGCTGCTGCTTTCGATAATCCTGATCATGTGGCCATCGTTATTAATAATTATCGCTGGCGGCTGGGGCTTACCAAAGGAGAGGCCCGGTATGATGCGTTGGAAAAGAAACTCGCTGCAGCTCCTGCTATAACTGTACCAACAGTTACCCTGGAAGGTGATGCCAATGGAGCGCCGCACCCTGATCCTGCAAACTATGCCACCAGGTTTACAGGCAGGTATGTGCACCATACGTTAACCGGTGGTATTGGTCATAACCTGCCGCAGGAAGCGCCAAAAGCGTTTGCCGATGCCATTATTGAAGCGGCCGGTTTTACCAGATAAAGATCTGATGTAGGCATGTTGCACCAATCTGCCGGGTGGGTGCCATGTTATTTTAATATCGGGATGATGCAGCTACCCATATAAAAGGATTATAAAGCGTTAAGGCAGAATACATTGGAAACTCTTTGGGAATGGGTGATCTAAAAAGGACATTCCCTTAGGATCTGGACAACAACATTTTGTTAAAAATACCGTTTTGTCATCTTATGGTGATCTTTTTTAAAGTGTCCCATAAAGTCCTAACCCTAAGCCCAAATTCAATGAAAAAAACCCTTGCCTGTATTGGTAGTTTGTTTATTTATCTCGGCTCATTTTCCCAATGTTTATTAAAAGAATTAGATCTGGATCGGCGCATAAACGCATCTGATCTTATTATTGAAGGGAAAGTCACCGCCCAAAATTCTTTCTGGAATGATGATCATACGATGATCTATACCAGTAACCAGATAGAGGTATTCAAAGTTTTTAAAGGAATGGTTTCCTCCGATGTGATAGATATCATAACGGAAGGTGGTATTGTAGGATTAAAGATGATCACAACCAGTTCCCTGCTCAGCCTGTCGACTGGTGAAACAGGCATCTTTTTCTGCGAAAGCGTAAAATACGCGAAGAAACTGCCCGCCGTTTCAAATGGTGTCGCCCGCTATGAAGCCTATGGTTCAAAGCAGGGATTTATCAAGTATGATCTGCAGCTGCAGGAAGCTTCTGACCCCTTTCATAAATACAAGGATGTACCAAATGAAATATACAAGCGTATTTCTCCATCATTGAAGTTTACAGAGAAAAAAGCATTTACCATTAGTAATAACAGCAGCAATTTCAGTACGCTGGCTGCGCCGACACCGTTAGCAGTAACAAGTTTTAGTCCAACCACTATTACTGCAGGTACCGGAACTGTATTAACGATCACCGGCAGTGGTTTTGGCGCTACGCAAGGGTCCGGTGTTGTTCAGTTCCGAAATGCCAATAATGGCGGTGTCTCTTATATTTCACCACTGGCAACACAATACTTATCCTGGAGTGATACAGAGATACGGGTAGAGGTTCCTACAGCGGCAGGAACCGGTGATATCCGGGTAGTGCAGGGCGTTACCTATACCAGCGCATCTTCACTTACCGTTAATTATGCGCATTTGAACGCAATATATGAGTTGTCGGGCGTGCTTTATGCCGGCCAGACCCAGCATGTGAACCGTAATGGTGTAAATGGTTACGTGTGGCAGATGAATACAGGTTTTGATGCCCATGCGGCCGCAAGAGCATCCTTTCTGCGGGCCTTTGATACCTGGCGATATGGCACGGGGATAAACTGGACCCTGGGCGCAACCACCACCATAAATGTACCGGACATCGATGGAGTTAACAGTATTTGCTTTGACAATGATGCGCCTTTGAGCCCCGGCGTATTAGGCGTATGTTACAGCAGCTACGGCGGATGTTACATGGGATCAGACATTGTATGGGTTGTTGATGAGCTCGATATTATTTTCGACGAAGGCAGCAATCTTGCCGCCTTGTCGTCTTCCTGGGAATACGGTACGGCAACACCTGCGTTCAATGAATATGATTTTGAAACGGTGGCGGTACATGAGCTGGGGCACGGCCATCAATTGGGGCATGTGATCAGTGCGGGCGCTATTATGCATTATAACATATCGAATGGCACCTTCAACAGGACATTAGGCGTTAATGACCTGGCAGGCGGCAATTATGTACAGTCGAAAAGTGAAGCGGCGGGCGCCTGTGGATTCAGCGCCATGACACCTTGTGCCGGTTGTATGGTACTGCCCATGCCGGTGGCTGCCTTAAAAGCCTATCAAAAAGACCTGGGGATACAGGTTGAATGGTCAATTGCATCGGAAAAGGAGATCCATCATTATGACATTGAAGAATCCATTGATGGAACTGCTTTTACGGCTGCCGGCAGTCTCTCACCCAAAAATAATAATGGCGTGGCCGCCAGTTACCAGTGGTTCGACGTGGAGGTAAACAGTGATGTTAATTACTACCGCATAAAAACGGTAAGCATAAGCGGTAAAGCAGCCTACAGCAATATGATACGGGTAAGGACCGCGAACAGCAAACCGATCTGCCAGGTATATCCCAACCCGCTCAAAGGTCAGCCGCTGACAATTGAGATGGGCAATATGGAAAAGGGAATTTATGTCCTGAACCTCTATAATTTATCCGGTCAGCAGGTGTTCAGCAGGAAGATCGTGCATAATGGCGGCAGCGCATTTCAAACCATACAGCTGCCGGTTACCAGGGCGGGTATCCATCGTGTAGTATTGAAAGGCAATGGTCATGCGCTTCAACAGACATTACTGATAGAGAAATAAACAGACCAGGGCTGGGATCAGGCGGCCAGGTTTGATCTCAGCCTTTTATTTGTGATTCCCGGCTATTTCTTCTTCTTTTTATATTTTATCTCAATAGAAGCCACACCGGCGTCGATCATGCCCAGTTTTCGGGCCGCTTTTTTTGATACATCTATGATACGGCCCGGAGCAAACGGTCCACGGTCGTTGACAATAACGTTTACAGAACGGCCATTGGAAAGATTGGTCACTTTTACTTTGGTGCCAAAGGGAAGGGTTTTATGCGCTGCTGTTAGTTTGTGCTGATTGAATTTTTCTCCGCTGGCCGTAGTGCGGCCATGAAATTTGTCGGCATAATAAGAAGCTTTGCCGGTTTCGGTTATTTTACGGGCGCAGGACGACAAAGAAAGAATGAATGCAGCGGCAGCTGCCAAATGACGCATTTTCATTGTACGTGAAGGTTTTTAAAAATAAAAACAGCAAATATACGCAAAACCAACGCCGAACGATTAGCCTTACGCGCCTCAGCGTTCAACGGATGTTACCTTAATATTGAATAATTTACTTTCACCATTGTCATTGTCACTGACCAGGTGAATATTCAACGCTGCATCCGTCACAGATTCCACACACAAGCCTTCGATCTTTTGTTGTCTGAACGATTTATCAACAGTAGATAAATTGATCATCTCATCCAACATAAGCGTTGAACTGTTCATTTTTTTCGAGACGTTATTGATCCAGCCAATATAACTGTCGCTGATGACGCCATCGTCGTAGGCATTATCGGTAGCTTCTTCTGACAGGGTAACTAATAATCTATCCTTTGAAGCAACATAACACAGTTCGGAAACGCCGGTAAATGCCTTTGTTTTTACAGGCAGTGTAAGTGGGATAACCGATACGGTAAAATCGTTTTGTTTTGCCGGAGCCTGTAAAGCATCTGCAGGAGTGATGATCAAATAATTGACGGGTTTTGCATTATTGCCTCGGTTGCTTAATACAAGGGCGTCGCCGATAATGGTAGCGCCTTCTATATTTATTTCTGAAATCCCTTTTGTTTCGAGTTGTTTCAGGAAGGCGTCCTGGTAAAAGAAAGGATGAAATAAATTGGCAAACCCGGCCTGATAGCTTTGAACAGGCAGCAGCAGGGCTTTTTTTCTTTTTTCGGTAGAAGCGGAGCCGATGATAAACAGATGCGGTTTGTTGTTTATGGAAATGATCGTTGCGCTTTCAAAATCTGCTTTATCGGCTTTCGGTATCCGTTTTTCAGGATAATTGAACAGCCGGATGGAATCTATTTGTTTATAAGTGTTATCAAGTATAATAAGGTTATTGGCATCGTCACCCACGAGATAGAACTTTCCATCATAGTAATTAATAGAAGACCCTGATGGAAAATCTTTCAATACATGCGATTTAATGAGGCGGATCTCCGGTTTCAACATGTGCAATGGTTTTATGGCTAAAGATACATTGCTTACCTTTAAAAAAAACAACGCTAAAATTTGCCAATTATGAAATTTGCCCGCCTCGCTGGCCGGATGATCATATACATCCTGTTAAGTGGTTTTTTCTGCTCCGTTGTAAAAGCCCAGGCCCCGCCCGTGCTGGCCGAAAAAGATAAGGTGGCCTACCTGTTTGTTTATTTCACGGGTAACCGCATAACCGAAGAAGCCATTCGCTATGCCATCAGCAAAGACGGCTTTCAGTATTTCGCTTTGAACAATAACCACCCGGTCATCGATTCAAAAAAGATCAGTTCTTCCGGCGGTGTTCGCGACCCCCACATTCTAAGAGCCGAAGATGGCAAGACCTTTTACATGGTGGCTACCGACATGGTTTCTGCCAAAGGCTGGGATGCCAACAGGGCTATGACGCTGATGAAGTCGACCGACCTGATCAACTGGACTTCCAGTGTCATCAATATCCAGCAGCAGTATAAGGGACACGAAGACCTGAAACGCGTGTGGGCGCCGCAAACCATTTATGATGAAGCAGCGGGGAAATACATGGTATACTGGTCTATGAAACATGGCGACAAACACGACATTATATATTATGCCTATGCCAATAGGGAGTTTACCGCACTGGAAGGTGAACCAAAGCCGCTGTTTATACCGGCTACACCTGCCTACAATATTGATGCGGATATAGTTAAAAAAGACAGTCTGTATTATTTGTTCCGTAAAACCGGCGGCGCCGACGGGGCAGGGATCAAAGTAGCCACTACTGCCTTGCTCACATCCGGAAAATGGACAGAGAACGAACAATATGTGCAGCCCACCAAACTGGATGTAGAAGGCTCTTCCGTATTTAAACTCAACAATTGGAGCACCTACATCATGATGTACGATCTGTTCAAAGCCCATGGCTTCCAGTTCACCAGGAGCCAGGACCTGCGGCATTTTGAGATCATCGACAAGGAGGTGAAAATGGATTTCAAACCCAGGCATGGAAGCGTGATAGCGTTGACAGGAGCCGAAGTGAAAGCCCTCATCAATAAATGGGGAAAGCCGGCCGGTTTTCCGAGTATGGACAACAACCCGGTGCTGGCTGGTTATTACGCCGATCCCGACGTATTATATTCCCATAAAACGAAAAAGTATTATATCTATCCAACCAGTGACGGATTTACAGACTGGAAAGGCACCTATTTTAAAACTTTTTCTTCCCCTGATCTGCAGCATTGGAAAGATGAAGGGATGATCCTGCAGCTGGGTAAGGACGTCTCCTGGGCCGACCGCAATGCCTGGGCGCCCTGCATTGAAGAAAAGAAGATAAAAGGCCGCTACAAATACTTTTATTATTTCACCGCTGCACAAAAAATCGGGGTGGCCGTGGCAGATGATCCGGCCGGGCCATTCGTTGACCTGGGCAAACCATTGATCGATGAGCGACCGGAAGGCATCAGGCGCGGACAAGTAATTGATCCTGATGTATTCACCGATCCCAGGTCCGGTAAAAGCTATTTGTACTGGGGTAATGGGTTTATGGCAGCTGCCGAGCTCAACAGCGATATGACCTCGCTTAAAAAGGAAACGCTCACCATTCTGAATCCGGATAAAACTTTCCGCGAAGGCACCTATGTATTCTATCGAAAAGGGACCTACTATTTCCTGTGGTCAGAAAACGATACCCGCGATGCAGACTACCGGGTGCGTTATGCCACTGCTGCTTCGCCGCTGGGACCGCTTACCATACCTAAGGAAAACCTGGTGATAGCCAAGGATACGGCGGCCGGTATTTATGGTACGGGCCACAATTCAGTTTTGCAAATACCCGGTAAAGACGAATGGTATATTGTATATCACCGGTTCGAGTATCCGAATGGCATCCATATGGGCCGTAGCGCCGGTTACAACCGGGAACTCTGTATTGATAAAATGGAATTCAATGTCGATGGCAGCATTAAACAGGTGGTACCTACGCATAAAGGCATAAGATGATTTCTGATTTCGGGATTTCGGGATTTTCGATTTGCTCCAGGTTGAACCTTACCGATAAATAGCTAAATCCCTGGATCGCGAAATTGCTAAATCAGAAATCTCGAAATCTCAAAATCGGAAATCGAAAAATTGCTTCATCTGCTCATTTTCGCCTTTTGTCTACACATCCTTGGTTCCGGTTCGCCAATACTTTAATTTACCGGTCATTGGTATATTTGATGTAATGAAACCGGCATCAATTTCTTTTTCGTCGAAATGGATCCATGCGATCGCTTGGCCATTGCTGTTGGGCATACCCGGCATTTTGCTGTGGGACCAGCAGTTCTTTGGCTTGTCGGTTAGTTTTTATGTGATCACCACTTTGTATCATATCGCGCTGTTTTACTTTAATGCATTTTACCTGTACCCCAAACTGCTCAACAGAAAAACCTGGTGGTTGTATGTTATCTGTTTATTTGCAATAGTGGCTGTATCAGGGTTTGCCAAGGTATTCTTTTTACAGTTCGATCCTGATTTCCGGTTCACGCCAATGACCCAGCGGCTGGTGTTCTTTCCATTGATGCCTTTCCTGTTTGCCAGCATCATTTACCGGCTGGTGTATGACCGCATTCGGTTTGAAAGAATGGAAAAAGAAGCCCGGGCACAACGGCTGGATGCCGAGCTTAAATTATTGCGGTCGCAGGTAAGTCCGCATTTTTTATTCAATATGCTCACCAATATGGTATCGATGGCGCGGTTGAAGTCGACCCTGCTGGAACCTTCGTTGATAAGGCTGTCGGAGTTATTACGCTACATGTTGTACGAAAGTAATGAAGAGAAAATAGCCATCACCAAAGAAATAGAGCACATCGAAAACTATGTAGCCCTGCAGCAATTACGATTCGGGGAAGATGCTACCATCACCTTAACTATTCAAAATGATTATCCGGAAGGGATGATAGAACCGATGCTCCTGGTGCCGTTTATCGAAAACGCTTTTAAACACGGCATCGGTATGGTGAAGGAGCCGTTCATACAAATATCCCTTACCGTGAAAGCCCATATCCTGGATTTTTGTGTGGTGAATAATTATAACCCGGCCAATCAGTCGAAGGACAGGCATTCAGGTATTGGCCTGAATAATGTTCGGAACCGCCTGGAGCTATTATATGCCAACAATTACCAATTGAACATCACCAACGAGAACGGGTTATATACTGTTCATTTAAACTGTAAGCTGTTATGATGCGTTGTATTGCCGTAGATGATGAAAAATGGGTGCTCGACCTGCTGGTAGATAATATCAGCCGGGTGCCTTTTTTACAACTCGTGGGCCGCTGTAAAAACGCCCTGGAGGCCATAGCGCTTTTACATCGCGAGGAGGTGGATCTGATATTTCTCGATATTCAAATGCCCGGGCTCGACGGCATTCAATTCGTGCAATCGCTGCAACATCCGCCCATGATCATCTTTGTTACTGCTTATAAGGAATATGCGTGGGATGGCTTTGAGCTGGCTGCCGTGGATTATTTGTTGAAACCGGTATCCTTTGAACGTTTCTTAAAGGCCTGTAATAAGGCGCATGAGTTGTTCCGCCTGCAGCAAAAGCCGGCCGCCTCAAAAGAACTGCCTGACTCTTTTTTTGTATATGTAGAATACAACCAGGTAAAGATCACTATCACCGACATTGTATATATAGAAAGCATGAAAGATTATGTGAAGATCCATTTGACCTCGGTTACAAAACCTGTGATCACCAAAATGAGTTTGAAGGCGCTGGAAGATAAATTGCTGCCGTACCGCCTGGTGCGCATACACAAATCCTACATCATTGCTGCCAATAAAGTCACTGCGGTTAAACGCGATCTTATCTGTCTGGGCAATATCGAATTACCCCTGAGCGAAAGTTACAGGGCCGGGGTAGAAGCTGTGCTTCCCCTGAATAAATAAAGCAGCTCGTCTACTCATATTACTGATTCATCTACACTACCCGGGAATAGCTAACAGTCGCATTTAGCTTTGTGTCTGCAAACAGCCCTGGCGAAGGATGGATATTAAAAGACCTGAGCGCAGTCCGGTTCAACATATACATCTAAACGCAGTCAAACGGGGCGGAATTTATTATTCATTTAAAATCATTCGCTATGTTCCCATTATTCATTGTATTAAGAGTATTGTTCGTAGCCTGTATGGTCTTTATTATTGGTGCTATATTTGGCAATTTCTCCCAAAGAAGGACGCTGGCGATTTTCAGTAAGATCGCTGCCATCCTGGTTATTGTATTGTTCTTTGCCACTACCGGCCTGGGTATGCGCTTTGGTCGCTGGAACCCGGCAAATCATTATTATAATGAACGCTGTGAACGGTTACCGATTGATTCAACCCTGAATAAATGACAAGCTAAACCTGAGTTATGAAAGCATCTACCGAAAGAAAGCTCATCCGATGGCTGCATATTATGCTCAGCATTCCCATCCTAGGCTATATCTACGGACCCCTTGCTACAATGCCACGCCAGGCCATGGTAGTCAAATGGATCATTCTGCCGCTGGTTGTATTATCAGGTCTGTGGTTGTGGAAAGGTCATTTGCTTAGAAAGCGGTTGAGAAGGGGATAGGCCGCGGCGCTTCTTGCATGCCTGAAAAAAAGGCGTCACGCGATTGCGAGACGCCTCTATTCACCCGATACAACTCCACCTTATTACTTATAGAAAAATGCTGTAATTGGTGCTGTTCTTTAATACATTGTATGGCTGAAAAAATTATACCTCTCTTGTATCCCTTTTTCGCAGCAGGCATGTGGCATTATATTTTGAGCCAGTTATAATGTATGTCTGTAATAGCGGTGAGACATTGAGCACACCGATTTATTTCACCTATAAACAGTAAATATGCCTATAGTAAAAGTGATTGAAGTGATTGCCTCTTCAGAAAAAGGCATCGATGACGCCATTCAGAATGCACTGGCCGAAACTTCCCGGACGATCAAAAATATTGATTCCATTTTTGTAAAGGATATCAAGGTGCATGTTAAAGACAATCGCATAACCAGTTATGGATTGATCTGTAAAGTGTCATTCCGGATAGATGATCAGATCAGGGAACAACATTCCGCGCACTAATTTGGGCTAATTGGGGAAGCAACCGTTTTTGTTGGATTTTTACCCCATAACGGCTTATGCATTGCCTTTTAAAAAAGCGCGGTTTTCTGCCGTCTTTTTTCCAGATTATATAATAGTATCCTGTTTTGGGAAGATTCTCGGGCTGGAACTGGCAGGTAATTCTACCTACACGCTTTTATTTTGATCACTAAGGGTTTTTTCATTTCACTGTGTTTGAACCGGTTACAAACCGATTGACGAGCAGAAATGCCGCTATCAACATTTGGTTCATGCCGTGCCAGAAATCGGGTATGCCGTTGGAAATACTTACCACGAAATTATCAAACACAAAAAATTACCCTTATGAAACAGATCTACTCAATTATCGTTATCCTTTTCTTCGCTATTACAGTTCATGCACAAATAAGACCAGTGATCACTTTCATGGCCGCGTCGGGCGATTGGTCAAAAGCCAGTAACTGGGACCTGAACCGGATCCCGCAGAATAATGACACTATTATAATACCGGAAAATACAATAGCGGTATTTGACAAAGGAGATACCCTGGCAAATGTTTTTATAAAAATTGAAGGAGGGTTAACCCTCAAGAAAAAATTGAAGTTAAGCGCTTCATCGGTGATCGAGTTAACTACTACCGGAAAGGTGAATGCTTCAGGCACTAACCGGAGCGTTGAAGAGATCTATCTAGGAGGTGTGCCTAAATTCGATCAAAATGCAGCTCAATGGGTTTATGGCTCTGGCTTTGCCGCCAGTACTTCAGGTGTTTCGCCTAACGGTTTTAATTTAATGAGTATGCCTATTATAGCGTTACCGGTATTGTTTAACAGCTTCTACGCTACAAAAAGCAATAACAACGTAAACCTGAACTGGAGTACTGCTCAGGAAAATAATAACCAGCACTTCGAAATACAACGCAGCCTGGATGGGAACAACTGGTCGGTAATTGCCATCATGCTGGGGGCAGGTAATAGTGATGTGCTGAAGCAATACAGTTACACCGATAAAAATATGACATCCGCTGTTGCCTGGTATCGCATTCGCCAGGTAGACATTGACGGAAAGTACACTTATTCAACCGTAAAAACCATCCGCGCAGGCGAAGCAATGTCAGCTGCGAGGATCTATACAACCGGGAATGTGGTAAACATCGAGTTCAATAAAGAAATTAAGAACCTGGTAACCGTACGTATTATAAATATGAACGGACAGGTTATTGGTCAACGCAATAATCAACAGGCATCGTACCGGTTAACCATCCCTGTAGGCAACCAGATAAACGGTATGTATCTGGTGCAGCTGAATGACAACGCTGGCTACAGTGAAGTAAGAAAAGTGATCCTGTAATCAGGGAATGTTTCATAAGAGCAATGCAAATTTCCCCCGCCCATTGGGCGGGTTTTTTTTTCGGATAAGAGCATTTTGTAATATGGTTATCGGCATTATAAAACAAAGTAAATTAGTGGCTGTAAAGAAACATACATGAAGAATATTCCTACTTTATTCGAATGGGCAGGTGATCAGGAAACCTTCAACAGGCTGTTCAGTACTTTTTACGCCAAAGTGGTAAAGGATGAATTACTGGGCGACGTATTTAAAAATATGTCCCCGGAGCATGTTCAACACGTTGCTCATTTTGTAGCCGAAGTCTTTGGCGGCGAGAAATTATATACCAAAGAGGGCGGCAGTCATGCAAAAATGGTAGGGAAACATATTGGTAAAATGCTTACTGAGGAAAAGCGCCAGCGTTGGGTACAGTTGTTATTGCAAACTGCTGACGAAGTTGGACTAAAAAGCGATCCGGAATTCCGCTCCGCCTTTGTCGGCTATCTGGAATGGGGCACCCGCATAGCGGTTATTAATTCACAATTGACGGAAAACCCCGTGCAGCCATCGGAGCCCATGCCTGTCTGGGGCTGGGGTCAAACGGGTGGGCCTTATTTGCCGGAAGAGAAATAGTTATTGTTAAACAATAAGCCGGCAATGGATCTCTAACAACGAATATCCAAAATATTAATCACTTTCGACAGAAATGAACATCCTGTCATCTAAGTGCTTTCTTTTAACCTGCGGAAAGGTATTTATTTATTAATAAAATGATCTTCGTTCTGAATCAACTGTTTGCGCAATTAATTGTGTACTTTCAACGTAATTAGTTCAGCTGATCAAATCCAATTCCATTAATAAATACCGGGCGTACGCCGTATTGATTATGAAGATCCCTGCGAAAACCAATAAGCCTTACCGGCCGCCGGCCGGTAAAAAAGGAAAGTTCCCTGCCAGGGCTTTTGCTGTAGGCCTTTTTCTTCTATGTTCCTCTTTACAGGGATGGTCCCAAAGTAACTATACCGTTCATGCGAATATCATTTACCGGTTTACCAGGTACATTAACTGGCCCGAAAGTAAAAGGAGCGGTGAATTCGTAATTGGCATTGTTGGTGAATCTCCGCTGTATCAGGCGTTGAGATCATACACTTCCAATAAAACGGCTGCCGGCCAGCCGATCGTTGTTAGCAAAGTTCCCGCATCAGCAAACAATTATCACTGTCACATCTTGTTCATCTCAAATGAAGAAAGCCGCAATACAAAACGGATAGCTGCAGCTACAGCTGGCACACCTACTTTACTGGTTAGTGAATCCAGGGGAGGGGCTGGTAAAGGTACCTGCATCAATTTCATCGAAATAGATGATCGTCTTAAATTGGAGATCAATAAAAATAATATCAACCAGAGAGATCTGGAAATAGCGGTTGAATTATTAAGCCTGGGAACAGTTGTAAAATAGCCAAGTGGTATGAAGTTGAGTATTAAACAAAGAATAGCCATAAGTTTTTATTTTATGGGTTTTCTGTTTATTGCAAACGGCGCTATTACCATTTTTACCCTCCGGCAAAATCATAGACTGTCGCAGCATGTCTCGAACGTAGTGCTGCCTTCCATGGAAGGCATTGACAATTTAACCACGCTGTTGTTGAAGTCGAAAATGTACACCACCAACTGGGTGTTTTTGCGATCGAATGAAGATGATAAAAGACAGCTGCAAATAATTCACGATTCCGGTTATCATGTATTGAAGAACCGGATAACCAGGTGTACCACTCAATGGGGGCAAAAAAGAATAACAGACAGCCTGCAACAGGTATTTATCCGTTTTGAAAAGTTGCTGGAGACAGAGAAAAAGATCATGTCTTTCCTGCAAAAGTTTGAAGATTATAATGATCCGGTGGCGAGGCTGGAAGCAGAGCGGATCGTGGAAGATGAAGTATTACCACATTGCGCAGCTATGGAGAATACCCTGGAAGACATACATAATTATGGCTGGCGGTTATATGCTACCGCGAGCGACCATCTGGAAGCCACCAGGGTGAAGCTGCGGAACCTCATCATTGTATTGATACTGACGTTTATCGTGGGTGGTTTTCTCTTGTCGCTGTACCTGATCAAAAAGATCATTTCACCGATCAATCGTATACGGCACATTGTAAATGATATGGGCAAGGGCATCACCAGCAAACTGACCCATCATACTACCCGCGACGAAATCGGCGAAATGATGGTAGCGGTGAACAATCTGTCTGACAAGCTTCAGATCACCAGTTTGTTTGCCCATGAAATAGGAAAAAGGAATTTCGAGATGCCGTTTGAGCCGCTGGGGGAGGAAGATACCCTGGGCAAAGCGCTTATTGCCATGCGCGATAACCTGAAGACCAGCGAGCAGGAATTGCTGGCGGCAACGGATAATTTGCATAAAAAAGACCAGTTAATGCAGGCGGTAGCAGAAGCTACCCATGAGCTCATCAGCAACGATCAGTTGGAAGAGGCCATTGGAAAAACGATCCGGTCGCTGGGCAAAGGCATTGGTGTAGATGGCGTGAACATCTATAAGTTACGGCACAACGAAAAGGATGGCTTATTATATGCCGATTCGTTCATGCGCTGGATGAACAAAAGTGATAGGATCGAAACCAATTTGCCGGTATATTATAATTTCAATATTATGCCGCATGTGCTCAATGCCTTGCGGAACAATGAAATTTTCTACCGTTTCACCAGGGAGGTGCAGGATCCGGTATTAAAGCAGATCTTCCAGGAAAGGAACATCAATTCTGTGGCAGCCATTCCCATTTTTAAAATGCAAGAATTATGGGGATTTGTTTCCCTGAGCAATTGTTACGAGCGCATCTGGACGGAAACCGAGTTTTCGATCCTGAAATCTTTTGCAGTTACCCTGGGTACGGCCATCGAGCGAATACAAATGCAGCAACAATTGATCGTTGCCAGGGACAATGCAGAAGCCGCCAGTAAGGCAAAAAGCGATTTTATGGCCAATATGAGCCATGAGTTACGTACACCCATGAATGGCATCATTGGTTTTACCGACCTGGTGCTGACCACCGAGCTGCAGAAAGTACAGCGGGATTATTTAAAGAATGTAAGCAAGTCGGCCTATAACCTGCTCAATATTATTAATGATATCCTGGATTTTTCAAAGATCGAAGCGGGGAAATTGCTTTTAGATGAACTGCCCTTTAACCTGGCTGAGCTGGTGGAAGAAACGGTTGACATCATTTGCATAAAAGCGGAAGAAAAAGGCCTCGAACTGGTATGCTCCATTGATCCGGGATTACCATCCCAACTGGTGGGCGATCCCATCCGGATAAAACAAGTGCTTACCAATTTGATAGGCAATGCAGTTAAATTTACCGCCCATGGCGAAGTATTTATTAAAGTGCAACCGAACAAAATGTACAACTTCAACGGCAGCATGTATATGGACGTTGACATTTCAGTTAAAGATACCGGCATTGGCATACCCGGCGACAAGCTGCATGCCATATTTGATAGTTTTACGCAGGCTGATACTTCCACTACCCGCCGGTATGGCGGTACCGGGCTGGGACTGACCATTTCAAAAAAGCTGGTTGAATTAATGGGTGGCCGGCTGGTCGTAGAGAGTATTCCTGGTAAAGGCAGCAATTTTACCTGCAGCCTTGGATTGAAAGTGGCCAATGCCGCTCCGCCGATAACCTTTGATGCAAAACCTTTGCTGCGCGAAGTGCTGGTGGTGGATGATAATGAAACCAACTGTAAGCTCATGCGCAGTATCTTCGATTACCTGCACATACCCTGTAAGGTCTGTTACAGCGGTGAGGAAGCACTGGTACTGATCAGGCGGTCAATTGAGAATGATCAGCCTTTCGACCTGATCATTACCGACCACCAGATGCCGGTTATGGATGGTATTAGCCTCGTGAATGAAATAAAGCAATTACTGAAGGGGCATACCGAACCGTTTATTCTTATGCTCAGTTCGCTGGAGAAAACCCTGTACCAGGTGGAGGCCGAGAAGGCAGGAATTAACAAGTTCCTCTCGAAGCCGGTGAAGCTGCATGAGCTGAACAATTTACTCTCAGCCATATTTAATAAAGCGGTTGAAGGCGGTTATAAAGAAGCGGTGCCTGCCATTGAAAGGTTGTCGTCCATTACCCGCATACTGGTAGTGGAAGACGAGCCCATGAACATGTTGCTGATCTCTGAAGTATTGCGAAAAATGGGTGTGGAAGTTGTTAAAGCCAGCAATGGCAGGGAAGCTATTGAAATGTTGACAGCCCATACGCCCGCACTCATCTTTATGGATGTGAATATGCCGGTGATGGACGGTTTTGCCGCTACAGGGCTCATTCGCCAGTTGGCCGCACCCCATAGTCGCATACCCATTGTGGCATTGACCGCCGATGCCATGCAGGAAGATAAGGATCGATGCCTCGAATCAGGCATGAACGATTACATTTCCAAACCATTCAAGCTGGAAGAAATACACGAAGTCATCAAAAAATACTGTCCGGTACTGAAGAAGGTCAGTTAGTGCTTTATTGAGCTGCTTACTGGCTTACCACATCATTCTCACGGCCTTTTTTCCATTGAATGGGCGTTAATCCAAACTCTTTCTTAAAAGCCTTAATTAAAGCGCTTTTGTCTTTGAAGCCGGTATCCTGGGCTACAGATTTTAGCGGCTTGTCTTCCAGCAGTAACACTTTTACTCTATTCCACAGGAAATTACTGCGGTATCTGAAAGCGCCTTTATTAAATAAATGCTTGAAGCCTGCCTTTAGTTTTTTTTCTGGTAAGTCAACCATTTCGGCAAGCACGGGGATGGTATAATGTTGCTCTAACTTTTCAGTGATCAGCTGGGCAGCATTACGCACTTTCTGCAAATCCTTCAGGGATAAATGAACTTGATACATGGAAAAGGTTTAATTAATTCTTTAATCAGCTTCATAAGGTACAACTGATAAAGGCAGGTTTTTACGGCATGACCGGGTTGACGGTTTTGGCGTTTTCCTGCATAATGAATTTACCAAATATGGTATTGTCACCGTTATGAAATCAGAAATATATTTTGGAACAGCTTCGTGACTAACGCCGGGCATACGTATTCGCACCTAAGCATGTATGTACGATTTCTAATTGATTTATAATGTAATGGGTTGTTAAGATACTTTGATGGCGCGGCTAAGGAAGCGCACCTTTATTCAATAGTAAAATATTTTTTGTTGCCTTTTGGCGGTTGCGGCCAGCCGTTTGCGCAGAATTTATCGTCCTGGCAAATATTTTTTTAAAGTTTTTTTTTGAAAAGAGACGATTGCCGGGCAACCTATAACCGTGTTGCTTTGGACAATAAGTGTGCAGTTTTTGGCAATAGACGCGTAAGATGGGGTAAAATCCTATATGCCAACCCTCTTCACGTGAACATCATAAACCTTTCGAACTATTTTTTTATATCCTTTTTTATCTACTTTTACGTCCTTGGATAGACGCAGTGAGTACGAAAACTAATTCCACATTAAGTGTTCCTCTTCTTTAATCCAGTATCCCTTCGAAGTACTGTACGTTTACTGTTACACACACAAAAAAAATTAAAGATTTTCAGTATGACATATTGATCAGATGCTTGTAAAAGCGTCTCGGGAAATTATTTACCTAATCCTTTAAACCTAACCGGCATGGTACAGCGTTACCTATGTTGCAGATCCTTATTGCGCTATAGCGGCCTGATCCTGGTCTTACAGGTATGCGCTGTTGCCGTATATGGTCAACCGCCGGTTAAAGCTGATTATAAAAAGATCAGGCGTGATACTTTTCCTACGATAAAAGATACACTACCTGCTATACAAGACACCCTTGCTGCTATAAAAGATACTGCTTTCAGCCGTACAAAGCAGTTTGTTCAAACGCAAAAACAACATTTCCTTAAACAGTTACATAATGTAAAGCCGTATAGCCTGCCTGCCGCGAAAAGAGATTCGCTGAAAGCGCAATTGAGATCAAAAGGCAAACAGGCACTGGGTCAAATAACCGGTATAAAAGAGTCGGTCAAAAAAGAACTGACTGTTGATGTCAATAATCCTTTTCACGGTCTGTTTATTACCAGACCTGCGTTTCAGGTCAACGGTGGACTGGTCGGTTATACTGCCAATTTCCGGGCGATCATCGATACGCCCTATGCAGAAAACAATATTCTGCAACATAACATTACCGGCCGGCTCGATGTAAGCGTTGCGGGCATTTTTCCCGTACAGGTAAATTACTGGTTGCGGAAAAGCAATTCCCAATTCTTCCGCGATATCTATGATGCGCAGCTAACTTTTAACGGCGCTGCCTTCCAGGAGAAATTAAAAGCTGGAATTCGCGAACGGATGTTGGCCCTGGCGCCTGCTATCAAGGATCCGCGGCTGGAAAAACAGTTTGCATTAAAAAAGGACGAGCTCACCAACCTGGATAAACGCTTAAAAAGCAGGTTCACGCCGCAAAAGCTCATTGAAGCCAATGAGACCCTGAAAGTGCCCAAACTCACCTGGGATGGCAGCCTTCCTGATAGCGTTAATGTACAAAAAGAAGACTCCCTGAAAAGAACGGCTGCGCAATTCCTGGAGCAATATGCCAATACCAAAAAGCAATACGATCAGCTGCAGGCGCAGGTTGATTCATTAAAGGGAAAATACGAGGCGTACCTGGCCAAAGTAAACCAGTACCGCCAGCTGATCAATGGCAACTGGAAGGAGTTACGATCGGCCCGCGCCTGGAAGAGCAAACTGCAGGAATATGGAATGGAAGACCTGAATCTCCCATCCAGATACCGGTGGCTGTTGGGCGTGCGCAATTTCAGTTTGGGCCGCAGTCCGGTGAACTACAGTGAACTCACCGCCAAAAACGTCAGTGTGAACGGGATCAATTTTGAATACAACAGCTGGTATTACCTGGCCCTTACCGCAGGTATGGTCAATTACCGGTTCCGCGATTTTGTAGTAGGTAATGCCAATAGAAAACCCCAGTACATGGGGATGATAAGAGCGGGGCTGGGCCGGCTGGAAAAAAATTACTTTATCCTGTCCGCTTTCCAGGGACAGAAACAATTGTTTGCCTCCGGCGCTAATGTTAATTCAACAATTAAAATAACCGGCTTTAGCGCAGAAAGCCGCTGGTCGATCAACCGTACTTCCTATTTGACCGCCGAAGTAGCCAAATCGCTAACGCCTGATTACCGCAATAATCCACCACAGCAGCGCGATAAGTTCACCCTTTCCAATAAAAATAACCAGGCGGTAGCTTTTCGTTTGTATACGGCCATACCGGCTACCCGCTCAAAGTTCGAAGCCTTTTATAAACAAACCGGCGCCAACTATCAATCCTTCAGCAGTTATACGACCAACGCAGCTATGGAAAGCTGGTATATCAAGGCCGACCAGTACCTGTTTAAAACAAAACTGCGTATCGCCGCCTCTTTACGCCAGAATGAATTTTTGAATCCTTTTATTGTACAGGATTATAAAAACAATACAGTCTTTAAAAGCCTTACGGCCACAGTGCGCATACCTAAATGGCCGGTGTTGACCATCGGTTATCAGCCATTATCGCAATACACGAAAGTAGATGACCAGGTGATCGAGAACCGCTTTCAAACATTCAATGCCACCCTGTATCATTTGTACGGGGTGAAGCAATTAAAAATGGCCACCACGGTTATGGTAAACAGGTTTTATAATAAAAATACCGATACGGGTTTCCTGTATTACAATGCCACCAACACCTACTTTACGCAGACCTTCTACTTTAATGCCTTTACAGCCAATGCAGGGATCTCCTATACAAAAAACGGCGATTACACGCTGCAGGTAATGGACGGCGGTATTCAACCCACTATTCCGCGCTTTGGCACTATTGGCATAGGCATCAAGATCAATAATCTAAACCATGAGCAGATCAAAGCCGGCGGTTATTTGTCGGCCAACATGCGCATTGGTAAACAGGATATGTTATTTGTTTCTTACGAACATGGGTACCTGCCGGGTAACAAATACCGGCTGGTGCGTAATGAAATGGGAACGGTTCAATTTATAAAGACCTTTAATTTCAAATAGTATGCAGCGAAAACTATTGCTTATGGTGTGCTTATTGATGGGGTGGTGCCTGCAGGCACAAGTGGTAATTACCTTGCAATTACCGCCATTGGGGCTCACGATCAAACCGCAGTTATGGAATATGTCGCTGATCAATACGAGCGGCGGCTCCATGACCACGCAGTTGCAAATGGTGATGACCGATGCCGGCACCGGGCAAACGGTGTTAACAGCGACCACACCTTTGATCCAACTGCAGCCCGGGGCCCAGGCACTTACTGCCAGTAATGTAGGGCCGCTTACCTATACGGCAGGCGCCGGATATGCGGTAGACGCGAATCCCAATGGATTTTTACCGGTAGGT
>NZ_JAFIQX010000020.1 GCF_017356035.1 Longitalea luteola
GGTTCATTCAACATTTCTTTATACTCTTTTATTTGAGCGCTGTAGTAATAAGCCTGCGCTTTAAAATCATTGAAGTCTTTGGTAATACCACGGGGGAGATTGGCATACTTACTCAAAGAGGCTTTTATCTGCTGCTTACGCTGCTGTATAAAGACTTTTACCTGTTCGGTCTGCTCAAGCTTTCCCTGCAACTGATTCACCTGAGAAAGCGAGCTTGTTAATTTCTCCTGTACCTCTTTGGACTGACCCAATAAATTGCTGTTTTGTCCAAGGAACGACAAACTGGTTTTAACACTGTCCAACATTGGAATATAACCGCCACCTCTCTTTGATATTTTATCTCCCGCAGATTTTACTTTCGCAATCATCTGCGTATATTCCTTTTCAGTGTTGGCAAATAATTGTTTGGCGCCGGTAGAATCTACTCTGGCCAGTTTACGCTGCATTCTCTTTTCCCGGCTAAATAATTTATGGAGATATTTTTCCGTTTGCTTCGTAACTTTCTCCTGCAGGTCATTGTATTTGTTTTCAACCTTTGAGAAATAAGTTGAAGGGACATCAAGGATGCTATTTGAAGAATGTTTAGTATCCTGGGCCATTCCCGATTTATGACAAAGCATGACGGCACATAAAATAAGTAGGATAAGATTATTTTTCATTAAATAGAGGTATTATTTATTTTTCATTCTGCTCCATCGCCTTAATTTGTTAGCTCAAAACGCCTGTAATTTTTGATATGCATCTGAACCATGCGCATGGCGAATCAGCCACCCCTAAAAAGAACGGTTAATGTTTTCCTTAAACAAATAAATTCTAATACCTAGTTAAAAATAGAACCTGTTGGTAGTATAAGTGTACTTGCCTAATAACTAAAACGGGCAACTGAAGATTCTTCATTTGTGTGTAAGCTTTTGGTTAGGGATAATGCAAATTTATAACAACAAGAGGCATCGAAAAAAAATTATTCGTCACATATTATAATTGTGCCGTTCTGCTAATAGACGTACGGATTCAGGCCACAAGAGTGGTCTTTACATAAATATATCATCTTCAAGTTGCTTACTGTACGCGAAGCCATCATAAACGATACGGTGCCTTACTTACCTGTTGTTACCACCACAGATAACTAATTTAATTAAATAAACATGCAAACGTTTGACCAGTAAGCCTGATCCCACAGGTACTGGTTATCGGTCCATTTTCGTTCTCCTCATACGTTCACTGATAAAAAAGGAATGACACTATTTCCTATAATAGCGAATAACGGCACTTATAATGTAAATGTCAGGGTCGGCCTAATGGCCAATATCGGGATAAAAATCACCTAAACTGTCGACCATGTCCGGCGATGATTGAAGGACTAATCCGCTATCATCCAGGCGTTTTATGCGCACAACTTACGTATCAACGACTGTACCGTTCATAACTGTCAAGATTTCAATGGTAGATGTAGATAATTGCCTCTAATCATTCTCACATTTCATAAAGGCCTGGATAAACCAGATCTTTTTCTTTGGTCCGCATGTACTTCAATGAGGTAAACCGCTTGTGTAGGGCAGGTAGTAAAATCGATCGCCCCACCGGGCAATACATAGCGCCCTGTTTCCTGGCAGTATACCGTCAATTGAATTTTTTGGCTGGTTGATTTTACCGTGAAGTAGCAGTTGATCGCCATTACTTTCTTCGCCCATATCTTGAAGTCCAGTATCGCTTCATAGGTCCCCACCGGAACATGTTCCGCAGCAAAGTGGTAATGACCGGGATGCCATCCACTGGCGATCGCCTTACCCCACGACACAACATTGCGTACTTCACTTGCCATTGCTGATAAGGGCGTTGATCTTTTCATAGGTTTCAGACAGGCCAGCGGTAACCAGGATGTCACCGGTAATGTCCTGTAACTTTTCCAGCGAGGCGGCGTCAGCCGCCTGAAGCAGCCCCGCTGCTTCATGATCGGCCTTTACCAGAAGGCCGATCTCAATCGCCTTGGAGAGAAACAAAACTGCTTTTCGGGGGATTTTTAGATTGAGTTTAACCTCATCGTTCATGCCAGGGGTGGCCAACAGCGTTTCATAAATGATCCGCACATCCTTACTTGATAACATACTCGAATCTTTCGTTCTCACTAAATCTTGTTCACGGTTTAAAATTAGAGAACCGGATTTGAAATGGAGCGATTGCACCCATGTAGAATATACAGGGGTCATTACTTTGTTGTGCCGACTTTCTAAATTCACCTGTCAACTGAATTGTGAACTTGAAAAATGTGTTTATGAAAATCAGCGAAGCAAACGCAAAGGACATCGTGGAATTCCTGTCCAAGCTGGGTTTTGAACCCTATCAAAAAAGAGGTATCCATTACTGGTATCTTTCTCCATTTGGCGATGAAAAAACGCCCTCGTTCAAGGTGAATATCAAGTTGAACAAGTGGTATGATTGGAGCGGCGGCGAAAAAAAAGGCGGCGACCTGGTCAACTTCGGCACCCGCTACTTCAACTGTTCAGTGAAAGATTTTCTGGCGAAAATGGATTCGTATTACATTTCGATCACCGCACATAAGACGCAGCCCCATGTGATCAAGGCCAAGCAGGAAAAGGATGCCGAGATCGAGGTAAAATCGGTACGCTCCTTAACCTCCTTTGCGCTGTTAAACTACATGAAAAAGAGAAAGATTCCGCAGCATATCGGGCAGCGTTATTGCCAGGAAGTACACTACGAATTAAAAGGCAAAATGTATTACAGTATTGGCTTTAAAAATGACGCTGGCGGCTATGCGATGCGCAATGAATACGTAAAGTCCGCAAGTACCCCTAACGTCCCCACTTTTATAAATAATGGCGTCAAGGACGTAGCTGTTTTTGAGGGCTTTTTTGACTTCCTTTCCTACAAGGCGATGTATGACAAACAGCAGGAGCCTCAGCGCAATTATCTTATCCTGAACTCCACATCTTTTTTTGAAGACAAACTGCCATTAATGCAGGAGCACGAGAAAGTCCACCTCTATTTGGACAACGACAAGACCGGTGACAAATGTGTCGGCCAGGCGGTGTCGCTGGATAAAGAGCGGTTCATCGATGAGCGACACCTCTACAAGAATTACAATGACCTAAACGACTGGCTGGTGAATTTCGGCTTAAGCCAAAAGCAGGGCACCCGGCAGCACCTGTAGTTTCTTTCTTTTCGACCGCATGCCGTGCGGTCATCTTTCAAATGCACCATACCGCGCAGAAGGAAAACCCTGGTTCTACGCGGGCGTAAGATCGCCTGCTGGCTACGATCGGCCAGATGTAGCGTTGTCATACAACGCGCAAGAAACAGGCCACCCACTCCGAAGTCGTGGGCGTCATTTGGAAGACCAGGATATACATCTTTTTTGAACCGAATAAATGCTACCGTGATGAGTGAAAAAGCAAAAAGAAACCGCCTGGTGCAGGCAAGGCTTACACCGGCTGAGTACGATCGCATCTACAAAAAGTTTTCGAAAACAACCTGCCGCAAGCTTAGTGATTATATGCGAAAGGTGCTGCTCGACAAGGCCGTCACCGTGAATATGCGAAACCAGTCGCTGGATGACTTTATGGCAGAGATGGTTCGCCTGCGATCAGAGCTAAACGCGATTGGAAATAACTACAATCAGCTCGTCAAAAGGCTGCATTCAATGGAGCAAATTTCAGAGTTAAAAGTGTGGCTAACGCTAAACGAATCCGCCCGCAAACTGCTGCTCTCAAAGGTTGAGGAAATCAAGGCAAAAATCGCTCAAATCAACGATAAATGGTTGCAGTCATAAAGTTCAGCTCCAGCCTTAAAAATGTGCTGAACTATAACGAAAGTAAGCTGAAGCAGGACGTCGTAATAAAGGACGAAAACGGGCAGGAAAAAAAGATAAAAAAGGCTGCTTTTATCCACGCCTCCGGATATGCAAAAGACACGGAAAAACTTGGCTATACCGACAAGGAAAAACGCCTGGAAAAACTCATGCAACTGCGGGAAAGCAGGCAGCGAAGCGTGGTACATATTTCGCTGAATTTTGATCCGTCTGAAAAGCTTGATCAAAACCGGCTTCGGGAGATCGCGGATGCCTACATGCAGAAGATTGGTTTTGCAGATCAGCCCTACCTCGTGTATGAGCATCGGGATGCCGGCCACCCACACATCCACATCGTTTCCACAATCATAAAACAGGATGGTGAACCGATCAACACGCACAATATCGGGAAGAGTGTTTCCGAACCTGCCCGCCGCCAGTTGGAAGATGAATTTAAACTCGTAAAGGCGGACAGCCGTAAGCAAAAAGAACACTTTGAATTAAAGCCCGTTGATACTGCCAAAGTCCAATACGGCCGGAGTGAAACAAAACGCGCCATTACTAATGTATTGGACACGGTCTTACCCTATTATAACTATACCTCACTGCCGGAGCTGAACGCCGTGCTCAAACACTACAATGTGATGGCCGATCAGGGCAGTGAAAAGTCGCGCGTCTACAAAAATAACGGCCTTGTCTACCGTGTTCTGGATGAGCAGGGAAAAATGGTCGGCGTACCCATCAAGGCGAGTGATCTCTACCTCAAACCCACGATGAAATACCTGCAGAAACGCTTTGATATAAACGCGCCGCTCCGCGCGCCCCTAAAACAGCGGATCAAAAACGCCATTGACCTGGCACTGCTGAAAAGCGCAGTCACCACGCTTGACGACTTACAGTCCGTTTTGAAAAAGGAAAGCATCCAACTGGTACTACGCCACAATAAGGACGGGTCGGTCGGTAGTTTGACCATTGTGGACCACAAAAAAAAGGTGATGTTCAAAGGAAGCGATTTGCATAAAAATTACAGTGCCGCCGCCATTCAGGAACGACTGCGGGCAAAAACTCAAAATCAGGACGAAACGCAAACGCTTCAGCAAAAACAGCAACCCGCACAAACGGCGCAGAAGCAGGAGCAAACAACTAATCCGGCGCAACAACCGAAGGTGCACCCGCGCCTTCCTGCAGAGCAAAAAGATCTGCCGGCCAAACAAGGCGAAAAGCAACCCGTGCTGCCGTCAACCGGACGGGGACTGCTGGAAGTGCTTTTACAACCGGAACCGGGTTCGGACCAGGTACCCTTTGACCAACCACAACAAAAGAAAAAACGCAAGAAAAAACGACTTCACTTATAACAAAAAAGGAGGATATATGGGTGCGATGACAGGTGAGAATGAAATCGGGCTACGGAAGATCATCGACATGACGCGCATGATCAGCATTGTTGTTTTATTGATTCACTTTTATTATTACTGCTACGGGGCCTTTGCGCAGTGGGAATTGACCCACACCATTGGCGATCGGTTCCTGGCAAACATTGGCCGTTCGGGCCTCTTTAAACAGTTCAACGGGTCCAAACTGGTATCCCTTCTTTTCCTGGCGATTTCGTTGGTCGGTGCGAAAGGCAGGAAAAATCCAAAATCCAATTACCATACGTGCTATGTCTATATAATCTGCGGACTGCTTGTGTATTTTATAAGCGGCCTGGTGCTGTCCGTAAAGGGACTGGAGCTGACGCAGGTAGCCCAACTCTACATGGTGCTTACCGGGACCGGTTACCTGTTGATTTTAACGGGCGGCGTTACACTTTCCAGGATCATTAAGAGCAAATTGAGTAATGAGGTTTTTAACCGGGCGAACGAAACCTTTCCGCAGGAAGAACGGCTCCTGACTAATCCTTATTCCATCAACCTTCCGGCTGTTTATAAATTAAAAGGCGGGACGCGGAAGATGTGGATCAATTATGTCAACCCTCGAAGGGGCCTGTTGGTGCTGGGCTCACCAGGATCAGGAAAAAGCTGGTACATAATCGAGAATGCGATCAGGCAGCTCAGCGATAAATCGTTCGCCCAATTTGTGTTTGACTTCAAGTATCCGGAGCTGACCAACCTGCCCTATAACCTTTACCTGAAAAACAAGCATAAGTACCCGGTAGAGCCAAAATTTTTCTGTGTAAACTTCACCACGCCGATTCACCGGCTCAATCCACTGTATCCGGACATGCTGCACGATCTCGTGGATGCGATTGAAGCGAGTAAAACAATGCTGCTGAGTATTAACAAGACGTGGGCCAGCCGACAAGGAGAATTTTTCGTGGAGTCCCCAATTAACCTGCTGGCCGCCGTGATCTGGTTTTTGAAAAAGTTTGACGGCGGTAAATATTGCACACTGCCCCATGCCATCGAACTGCTCCAGCTTCCTTACGATAAGCTGTTCACCGTGCTGAATTATGAGCCGGAGATCGAAACTTTGGTTAATCCGTTCAGCAATGCCTACCTGAACGACGTAATGGAAACGGTGGACAACCAACTCGCCTCTGTGAAAATACCGTTGGGCCGGTTGTCATCCCCCAGTCTGTATTACATTCTTTCAGGCAATGACTTCACGTTGGATATCAATAACCCGAAAGAGCCAAAGATCTTCTGTCTGGGTAATGACCCGCTGAAAGCAGATGCTTTGGCACCGGTCATATCGTTGATCTGTGACCGCCTAAATAAGATCATTAACCAACCAGGCCGGTACAAGTGCGCCACCATTTATGATGAGTTCGCTACGATCCGCGCATCCAGCGTACTAAGGGTGATCGGCCAGGGGCGATCAAACGACATCATCTGCATTATCGCACTGCAGGATTACAGCCAATTAAAACAGGTCTATAGTCGTGAGGAAGCGGAGGCCATATTCAACATGACCGGTAACATTATTAGCGGCCAGGTAAGCGGCGAAACCGCGAAGCTTTTGTCCGAACGTTTTCCCAAAATTATGCAGGACCGCGAGAGCATGTCCATAAACAGCAGCGACACGTCGATCAGCCGTTCAAAGCAGCTGGAAGCATCGATTCCACCAAGCACAATTTCCAGCCTTTCAAGCGGTGAGTTTGTCGGGATCACAGCTGACAATCCGGACCAGCCGATTGAATTAAAAGCCCATCATTGCCGCATCGTTAATGATGTGCAGGCGCTTGCTTCGGAAAAGGCGGCCTTTAAGCCCTTGCCGGAGTCGAAAGAAGCCAATGACCCGAAGGAGATCCAGCGGGTGTTTTTCGAGATCAAGCAGCACGTGCAGGACATAGCCGAAGTGGTGATGGAGCGGATGTTGAACGATCCGGCAAAAGAACATCTAATTATTAAAAAATAGATGGCCGAAAATAAAAAGCCGACAAAAATTATCTTTCCAATTCAAACAAATTGATAAAACGGTATCTTTTAAACAAGGACAATGACAAAACATAAGAAAACTGAAAATTCTAGATCTTCCTGCAGTCATTTACACTACGTAACACCCAGTCGGATAAAGATGATGCAAAGTGGCTGAATTGCATGGGTTAATTCCGTAGTAGCAGTTCTTTGAGTTTTACCAGGCGTTCATAGAAAGAAGAAAAGGTGTTCTTCCCAATGTTGGCGCGGGCACATGCCAAATGATTTTTGATAAACTTTTGGACATCAATCACTTTTTGAGCTTGCATTACCTCTATTTCTTCCGGTAATTCTACTGTTCCAAAAAACTGCTCCAGATCATTCAATTCTTTTTCTGAGTACATGATACAAAGATGGCACAATAATTCAATCGATGTATTAAAGGGGATAAATAATGGAAGCGTTTATACGGGTGCTATGAACGTACCGAAAAACATAAAGCCAATGCTAGCAAGTTTGCACAATACTGCTTTTGATCGGAAAGGCTGGAATTTTGAGATCAAATATGATGGATACCGGATAATTTCTTATATCGCATTACGGCGCCATCTACGAATACCACTTATTATGAGCGGATGTATTCGGGAAGATAAACTTACTTTTCCATTTCTTTTACAAAGTACGTTCGCTCTTTCGGTGAGTAGTAACCAAAATAATCATTTTTGTTTATTTTGAAGGTATTAATAGCTTGAGCTTCTTCAGGCAAAGTTTTGAGGTAGTGATTAATTCTATCAATATTAGACAGTTTTTCTTTTGCGACAACCAATCTGAACTCTGAACTGTCTAAAGTTATTTTAAAGTTGACAGTTCGGGTGTACGAATAGTACCTTTCTTTAAAACCAGGCGTATAAGCACCATCGGAGTAGGACCTCTTTAATGGAATGTTTGGACCCGCATAAAATGTTCCCGTTGGCGTTGAATATGCCCGAAATCCTCCCCCCGGGCAATATTCATAAGAATATAAAGCCATTCCTTTATCATATACTCCACAAGTAAGAATGATTTGGCCTTTGTTATTGCGTGCTACAGCAATACCACCTGTGCCTTTGGACAACTCTTTTATAAGTTCCTTATTACTTCCAATAATATTTTGTTTCCTTAATTTGCCCTTGGTAGAGATTTCAACAGGAGTCTCAATAAATTGAACCTCTGATGATCCTGTGATTTCATGTTTTTGAACCAATTGACCTGTTTTGAAATTAAAAATCCCCACTTCAATTTTTTGCCTTGATGAATTTAATACGAATAAATTTTCACCATATAAATAGGTGTTATTGAAGATTTTTTCTTTATTCCCTACGAATCCAGAAAAACCACTCAGGTCAAATTTCTTTTTAATAACATTATAAGTTTGGAGATCAATAGTCCAGATATGCGGCGGCTCATTATAATTAGCAACAATCATAATGATCTTATCAGGGTATGGATAAATTTTTGTAAGCTCTGTAGATTCAATCAAATCGGTTTCCTGCCCAGGATAAAACACATGCGAATAAGAGAAATACTCCGATAGCGTTAGTTTTTGAGGATTATAACCACTTAAATCAACTGCAATATTCTTATGACTAACAACACCGTTTTCGTCAACTATATGTAAGGCTAGTTCGCCCTTTTTTTCATTAAGCGCTAGCAAATAAAAACGTCCCTCACTTGTAAACCATTCAATATTACGTTCTTCATCTGCTTTGTCAAATATCGGCTTATTAACAATTGAGTTATTTGTAAAATTCACTATCTCTATGCTAAAATGGTTCCTGTCAATCATATAATAAAAACAGCTGCCTAAATTATTTCTTACTCCTGCCAGATATTTTTCATAGCGTTTTCCAAAAATCGTATTAACAAGTCCATTCGCAGGAAGCACTTTTGCTTCCACTTCAAATTCTCGATTGAGCAGTAGGTATTCAACATTGTCATTACCTTTCAAAATGATAGTTGTTTTACCAGCTTTTTCATCCGGTACAACAAAAGATTCGCAAGTCGACTTTTTTGTACTATCAACATTACTGGTTTGAAAAGAAAAAACTGTTTTTTGAGCAACAACAGGGAAGCCTGTTAGTAAAAAAGCTATTAGAAAGATATTATGCAGCATATGTCAAAATACATTTAAGTAGGAAAACACTTATAGATATGAGATAATTGGATATTGTAAGGGAAATATCCTCCTTTTAGTCAATTTTTTGACTTTTATCAAGTTGTTAATCTGAGGAGACGGCATTTAAGAAGGATGCTCTTTCTTTAATGCTAAATGTTCTTCTAATCACAATGTACTTTTATTACTTAATTCATAGCTTCAAGTAGAATCAGATAAGCAGAAACCGAATTACCACTACCATTATTAGTAAGTTGTGCTGTTATATTGAGAGCCTGACTTGTCGATAGAGTTACCGAGGTAGGACTCGGTCCATTATTTAACTTGGTAACAATATTATCAGCACTTCTTATCATTCCCATGGAAAAAACAGTTCCAGATGCACCGGTTGCCCTGCAAGTGAACTCATTTCGGCATTCAAACGCAACATCAGTTTTATTCGCCGCTGGATTAAGCGAGCCTTGAGCTACCACAGTAGTACCCAACTTTATTTTAATTGTTATACCAGCTTGATTTGTACTAGAAGTAGAGTATGTACCGTGTACAATTACTTTATATGTTTTTCCAACGAACCAAGATTCTGGAGGAATTGTCAAACTTCCCGCTCCGGACGAGGTAAGCGTGGTTTGTACATCTGTAGCACTAACCGTAACAGTAGAAGTTTGAGCAAATGTCTGCCTGGGCGCAACCTTTTTCAATAAACTATCCGATGCGGACCAAACAACGACACTATCGGTACTCGCACCCACAGGTAATGCACTGGGATATGGTTTAATAGTGTTACTGGTTGTATTTCCATAACCTGTAACTTGTTGCAAAGTCAATTGACTTGAAGGCCCACCTATACCTACGGTATCTCCCCCGAAAACCAACGTAGAATCGTTCAATTTTTCCATCTTTCTAAACTCAGTACGGCCATTACCTTTATTATACAAAAAGCCTTTTACATGCTTCGTACTATTTTCAAGATTAAGCTCCGCTGTACTAGAGTCGTTAGTAATTAAAACGCTATCAGCTTTTATCACATGAACAAATTGAGCATTGGCCTTACTCAATAAAAAGATGATACTTAGTAGAAGAGCAATTTTTTTCATGCAAGTAATTTTATAAATTCTTTTATAATACAAAGTCTACGACATCCTCTGTATACTAAAACTTCTTTCATCTCAAAATTTCCCAACCAACATAACGCAATATAATCCGTACATAAAGATCCTATCAATTAACAGGATCAAGAGTAACAACAAAAGCAGATAACGAATTGCCATTAGAAGAATCACTTAACTGCGCAGTTGCACTTAATGTTTGACTTGTTGTAGTATTGATAGTGGAGGCGCTACTGCCATTGTTTACTGCATTTGTTTTTCCATCTCTATACAAATCACCAAAAGTGTAAATTGATCCAGAAGAACCAGTGCTTATACAAGTAATTGTAGCTTGTAAAACAAAAGGTATATTAATCCTGTTGGGATTCATGGTGATAGTCCCGGATGAAGCAATAACGGTTGACCCAAGCTTTAATCTAAGAGTGATACTAGTTGGGCTAGCAATATCCGTTGAATAAATTCCTTGAACAGTTACTTCGAAACTTTTTCCAACTCCCCAGGCAGCTGGAGGTATAACTAAGCTACCAGTGCCACTACCGATTAAAGTAGTTTCAGATGTGGTATTGGAAACTGTTACCGTTGCAGTTTGAGCAAAGGTCTGTAACGGTGCTATTTTCTTCAATAAACTATCATTGGCAGACCAAACAACGACACTATCAGTACTCGCACCCACAGGTAGTGCATTGGGGTATGGTTTAATAGTGTTACTGGTTGTATTGCCATAACCTGTAACTTGTTGCAAAGTCAATTGACTTGAAGGCCAACCTATACCTACGGTATCTCCCCCAAAAACCAACATAGAATCGTTCAATTTTTCTATCTTTCTGAACTCAGTACGGCCATTACTTTTATTATACAAAAAGCCTTTTATATGCTTCGTACTATTCTCCAAATTAAGCTCAGCTGTACACGAATCGTTAGTAATTAAAACGCTATCAGCTCTTATCTTATGTACAAACTGAGCATTAGCTTTTGAAAAGGTGAGAGCTACAATCAGCAAAAGGACTATCTTTTTCATTCAAGACGGTTTTATAGTAAGGGCTATTATTTGAGATGGCTCCAACTATTATGAAACTCGAAAATGGCAGATTTGGTATGTCATTAATCTAAACAGCGTAATGTAATTACCTTAATTGCCTTCATATGACCTTATTTAAAATATTCATTACTCGTTTATACCAGTTTTCTTATCCAATATCATCAAACTCTTTAATTAATAATTTCCGTTTACTGTTTTTCAATTTTTGATTTACTATTAAATAACCTACACCTGGAAGAATGGCTATTATAAAAAATGAATTATTTGACACAATCATACTCCATGTTCTTCCAATTCTTCTAGTAATTCTCCAATCATCAAATGCTGAATAGCCTGTTAAATACATTATTATATTGCATGAAACAAAAAATAATATGATAGCTAGTAGTATATCCCTTAAAAATTTCACTGAATAGTAGATTATTATATCATGTCACCAATTACTGTTTCTCAAGTCTTAAGACCGAATCCTTTATAAGAATAATAGTATACTTAAGTAATTCCATATTAGATTTACAAGCATTAGTGTATATTGTACTGCACCTTGCCGGTAGATAATATATGCTACATTGATAATCCAGCATTCTCGCTTATTAGTAATGTTTCTTGTAGCGCTGCAAATATCCGATCAGCCGAAGCATTCATTGGAACCTTTATATGCATATCTGATATAAACTCATATCCGCGTGTTTGTCCAGCATTTCTTGCAGGATAAAAAATCAGCGTTTCTGAATCTTCATAAATAGAGCAATAAATTGCCTTTTTGTGTAACATAGATAAAGATTTTATACCCAATCCTGCCAGGTGCTTTTGGCTTATTTCTTCCCATTCATTGTGCTTTGGATGAGGCACATTAAATTGATTCCCTTCAATGACCTTATTAATAGCATTCGTAACATCCACTGCATTTGCATCTTTTTCTAAGTGAATATACGGTGGTATGGATAAGTTGACGCCCTCTGTTGTTTGTGCATTAGAACAAAATATTAGAACCTTGTTTGTTTTATAAACTGATGCGTAGCGCATACTTTTAAATTATTCCATTTGGATTATCCGTGCCACGAGCACCTCTATCGGCACTACCACTTTCCCCAATTTGATTTCTAAGGATCGCAATAGTTGGTTTCCTTCTTTATAATCGTGTTCATGAAAGAATCCGTACAATTAAGGATTATAAAATCCGATGCACCTACTAATACAGAAATTGAACTTGCTTTATTGTCGGATAAACCATTCCATGCACTAAATCGAAATCCCGAATCCTATTTAATGTAACTGCAATAAAATATAAATGCCCATTTCGGACTCCCTCTATCTCAACAGGTATTAACTGAACCTTGATTCACTGCCAAGCAAAATTTCATCTTCGTTACGGAAAAGTATACCCTTGTCGGGCTTCCAAATATCACTAAGTTTTGAATATATGGTCTTCAATATCCCGTCCTTGGTAATGTAGTCATATCCTTCATATTTGCTTATGGTTAAGACTACAGAATTTGGTGTTAATTCACTAATGCTTCCGCATTTAATTGACAAACATGAGCCTTGCTAGAATCTTTAATTGACTTCAAATAGAGCAAGTAACCTAAATCTTCGTTCAACGAACCATCATCTTTAAAATATCGGCCTCTAAGTAAAAGTGATTTTCTTCCTTCCAAACTTAAATCAATAGGTACCACCAATTGCCCTTTCTTTGGTCTCTTTGTCAAATACCAGTCTTGCATCGATGCATGTATTTTTTTTAACTTTAAAAAAGTATTCAAAACTTTATCTATACATTCATCAAGGTCTTCTTTTCGAGTTCCCAAGTATAGACTGAAATCCTCCCGTTACTGCTTTTCACAATACTTTTTTATAAAGTCATCAGCATCCCTATTTCCTAGTTTCTTTGATTCAAACAGGTCTTGGCAACCTTTAGCATCATTCTTATTCGTTAGATATATTGCCCCCCTATATAAGTAGGAGTTATCTAGCCTATATTTATTCTGTATACAAAACTCAAATCCATTAAAGGCAGCTGACAACTTTTTTGCATAATAATACGATACTGCCTGTCTGTAAACTAACTCAGTTGACTCAATATCATATTTATTTTCATTTGAAGCCAGTTCTTCCTTCACTTGATTATAGTCTACAAATCACCTCGCTTTTTTTTATTTATAGCTAACTGTAAAAAATAGATAGAAGAATCATACATATTTTCTTCTTGGAATAATCGCCCCAATTTGTATAACGCATATATATTAGCAGTATCTAACAGAAAAGCTTTTCTAAAATCATTCTTTGCCTTCTCTAGCTTGTCTGAATAATAAAATAAATCACCACGTGTAAGATATGCATCAACACAACTTATATCTTTATCTATTAAATTGTTCAATGCACTAATTAAAACTCCTGTATCCTTATTCGTTCGCATTTTTGATAAAACCTCTGGGTACTTAATATTAAACTCACCACACTTTCTTTTTTGGGATTGGGTACAAGCCATTACAGATACAAGTAAAAAGTTGAAACCGAAATAAAATATTCTTATTTTATGCATACCTGCCAGAAGGCCCCTTTCTTCGCCTCTAGCGAGCATTTTCTTGATAGATCCTCTATCCGACTGAATCCGAAACCAACGCATTTTCTAAATTATACTGATTAAGAATCGAAAAGGCATTATCACTAACCTTCAGTTTTTTGTTTGAGATACTAAAGTCATCTTTTTCATTACCTGTTACCAAAAACCAGAAAAACCTTGGCAAGGTTACATTCTGAAGCAATTTAAATTCATCACTTTCTTCAATCTGACAATCTTTAATTTCGTAACCAGTCAACTTTGTAACAACAAGTCCATTTTTTAATTTTTCAGTAATTAAGAAAATCGGGAAACACTCAATTAAGTCATCACCTAACCATCCATAAAATACAAAGTGTAAACGCTCCACTTTGGGAGGATGAAGAGATGCATTCATAATTGTGTTATCTCCTAGCTGCCCGGAAACTTCAGGCTCAATTAAATACGGCATTAGCTTTTTTCGAACTTTTATTCGTCATATCCTAATAATGTCTTGTAGAATTCTTTGTACTTATCCCCGCCGGCTAATTGCGAGCACTTTAAAACATATGAAAGGGTATAGGAATTGTCATACGCCAAGCTAGTATCATTTACACATCGAGATATACATTCCGCAGCTGCTAAAATTGCATCTAAAAATCTTGCACCATTAGACGCACAATGCCATATTATCCAGTCTAAATTAGTGTAATCCAATACAACCACCTCTAATGTAATCTTACTAACAGCCAGCAAATCGGCATCAAAATTGCCTATCAAATAATAGTTTTCGATCTCCTCAACTGCGCTCCTAAAATTAATTAAGCCGACTTGAACGCTTGAACAATTGTAGAATGACACTAACTTTAACAACTCACTATTAGCATAAATAATATTTTGGCCCGAATCTGCTGGCAAGCATATATACGATTTAATATTTTTTTCAACAAGATCAGGAGGATACCCAAGCCTGGAAAAGCTTTCAACTGAAGGAGTTAATAGTTTTAGTTGTTTTACAAACAATTCACTTGTCATAAAATTAATTTAATTCTAATTTTTCAACTTTTCTTTTTCCATTTGAATCATAATTCCAAACCTCGCTAGTAGTTTTAATTTTATCTACTCCCTTGTATGACTTAGAATCTTCATCCCATATATATCCTGAATACCAAGTTGCTGTAACTATTCTCTTTGAAAGATATTTCTGAACTTGGCCATCCTTTACAACTGGGTTTCCATTATTATCTAATATTGGCGAAAACTCGAACTTTACGCTATTAACTTCTAAATACACATTATTTTCAAAGTCCTTCTTTACCTTCCCAATGTAGCTCTCTGGTTGTTCGCCTGCGCCAAATGCATTTATCCATGAATCTGGGTTAGTTAGATTAAACATCGAAACTGTTCCAATGACATTTAATGCTCCTCCTAACATGCCACCTACTTTTCCTCCTTTGGTCACGTCACCCTTGTTTTTCAAGTAAGCATGCAGCTCGCTAAATTTATCATAATGCATTCTTCTTGGAATTAATACTGCCATTTTTTCTCCATCGATATGATGACTATTTAAAGATTGTCCAATATAATCAGCAGCTGCCGGATTATATTTAACCCATTGCTCATCCACAATTGGCATTACTTTTTGAACAAATATTGCGTTTTTAGCAGCCTCACTAAACATTTCAGGTTTTAATGCATATGCTTGCTTCGCATGCCAAAGTCCATTTCGGACATGACCTGCTGCATTAGTACTTGTACCGGGCGCATTGGTCATATCAATCTTGGGTTGTGTTCCCCAATATTGTTCATTAGCATCTGTTACTTCCTCCAAACCATCTATATCAATTTTCCAAACAGGTTTATTTCCAGCAAATGAATAAGGTGTATACCATGGATATCCTGTAGTAAGAGGATCAATTGAAAGGAATCTACCCACCCTCGGATCATAAATCCTCATCCCATAATCCTGCTGATTCCCTTCTCCCTTCACATCATTGTCATTTTCTTTTCCATTAAACCCAAACCTGTAACTACTAACGTTATACCTTCTTCCAGGCATCAACATTCCAAACGGGTAATAATCATTCTGTGAAAGAACTTCTGCAATGTAGTAATTTATTATGCCACTACTGTCATTCCCGATCTTTTTATCACTAACTGTTGCCAGTATATTTCCCAAATGATTGCCGAGCTCATAGCTACGGCTACCGACGAGTAAACTGTCATAAAGTGGACTTGTATTTTGCGCCACGGGTGGTAATGCCGGCACCACAGTATCCCACTGCCACATTCCAATCCTGCTGCTTCCATACAAGTGTTGTTCAACCCATTTTACCCCTGAACTTACAGATGAATTTTCATAAACGGCCAGCATATTTCCCTGCCCATCTCTTACATAAAATGTGTTGCTTACCGTATCATGATTATTCACTTGCTTTAAAGTACGGTTACCTCCTGCATCATATCCAAAGTTGATTACCTTGTTACTTGCACTCTTCGCAATCCGGTTTATTTTACCGTAAACCGTCCAGCGTACCGTATCCAGGCCCTCCGCAACATCTTTTATAAGATTCCCGATCTTGTCATACTGATAATTATTTGAAGCCTGATTATCTATATCTACAGTGTAATTGCCTGCACTTATCTGGTCACTGATGTAATTCAGCTTATTATTTACAATCTTACCATTTATACCCCTGTTATAATTGTAAGTTAAACTATCCATATCCAGGGGCAGGCCAGTAACATTTGCGCCCTTACGCAGGTATTTTAAAATATTTCCATTGGCGTCATAGGATATAGACTCACTGTATGCACTTATAATATTACTGTTGCTCCAACTGCCGGAAGTTGAATGCTGTCGCATTTCAGCAAGCCGGTTCAATTGGTCGTAGCCATAAGAATAACCGGTTGTTGCGCCACTATTTATTTTTGACAGGGCAAGGGTGGTAAAACTAATGTTGCCATTGAATAATTGATTACCCGTAGCAGCCAGGGAAGATGGCGCCGTATAACCATGTTGACCAAAAGCCCGAGAACTGCTGCCTCCAATTGGTTTATAATCGTTGTTATAGTAACCTAGTTGAAGGCCATATACATCTCTTGATACCCTGCTGAATATAGAACCTGTCTTCCCATCGCCTCCTAATTCTGTTGCTGCATTTATTTCATCTCCATTTATTCCTTTTATCCAGCCCTGCAGTGTATACGCATAATCAGTACCCTGCACCTTCAAATGCCCTAATTCAGATCGTGCCAGCGGCCCATGCAGATAATACACATAACTTCCATCTTCATTCCAAATTAACCTATCGCGACTGGTCAAGGCTCTTACTAACCGGTTTTCAGCATCGTATTGATACTTGTAAAAAAACTGATCGCCTTTCCCTTGCTGATAACTTACCACATTAACTTTACCACTTACAAGGTCATAATCATAATCAATCTTTTTCTTGCCATTAGTGGCATCCACAGCTACAAGCGCCTTCACATGTTGCACCAGGGTTTTTGCATTGCCTACAATATCATAACTATAAATGGTAGAATCTCCCTCAGTGTCGCTTGCATTTTCCAAATACACACTGGCTACTACCCTTTTTCTGGAAGTTGAGGAAGATTGTAAATCAAGGTTTACCGGATCATCATACAATGTTTTAGTCACCTGCCTGTTGGTACCCGAAGCCTGCCAGTTCTTCACCGCAGTAGTATCCAATAAATTGATAGTACGAATGTTCGATGTAGGTGAAGATTTCTCTCCTACTTCAACGATACGTCCCAGCACATCATAGCTTGTATAACTGAAACGGTTTGCAGCTCCACTATAGGAAGCACTATCTTTTTGCTCTTTGTTTTGTGAAACGATCAACCGGCCCAGTCGGTCATAAAAGAATTGGCTTGTGTCGCCGTCGGGACTAAATTGCTGCAATACCTGGCCTAATGAATTATAGGTATAAACCGTCGGTAACCGGTGCTCCGGAAAAACCCCTTCAAATGGCAGCCAGGTAAATCCAGCCAATGTTCCGTCTTGCTGGGTTACCAGGTCGCGAACGAGGTTACCCTTAGCATTATTCATGGCGCTCCAAAATAACAACCCATTGTTATTGGCCGGCGTTTGGCAATAATTGTATGTATTCTGTCTAATTTCCGACGCCAATAATACCCGGTTATAGATCCTTAGGTTTTTAATCGTTCCCTGCAATTTTCCAGGAACGGTTAAATGAGGCGCATTGTGTGATCCGGCTACCAGCGATGCAGTGCCACCAAATCTGGACGCACTATCTAGATCATTCACCGTAAACTGCAATGCCACCGGGTTACCATTCACCCATACCTGTACCGGAATATCCGGGTAGCCGGTTCGCTGTACAACTACATGCGTCCATTGATGCAATGGAATAATTGATGGGGCATTAAGAACAGATACCGCCGTCGCTTTTCGTTGAATGGTATCAGCGCCAATGCCAAATACATTTACTACCAATTTATTGCTTTCAATTTTTGCAACAAACCCTGCATGACGGTAAAAGAAGTTCACTCCGCCAGTAGTATCATAAGTGTATTCACTCAATTTGGAGATCAGCACCTGGTTGGCATGCGCATCCAGGTTCAACATCATTTCACCGGTGTATGACCTGGCTTCAAAACTGTCTGTTACCGCCCAGGTGATCTGCGCATTGTTATCGAGATGAATACTATCTGAATACTGGTAACAGCCTTCGCTTTGTAAGCGGCGCCATTGTTTTACCAGGTCGAGACCACTGCTGTCGAGTAATGCGACACCTTCGGGCGGAATGGTTTTTACTAAATTGCCTGCCTGATCATAATAATAGAGCGTATAATGATATTCGAACAATTCCGCTGTCATCTTCAAAGCGGGCTGTACATTTAAACACCGGGTCAAATAGGCTTCCTGGAAATCTTGCCGTACCGAATCAATATAAACAACGTATGTATTATTGGCGTTTGTTAGCGCAGTGGCAAACAGATCTGCCATGCAACCGTCATTGTTATTTTCAATGGTTGCCTCTTCAGTGGCTGGCTTATTACAGAGGCTTACCGAATATAATGGATTAGCAGTACAACTGTCTAAAAAGGATCTGTACTCATTAAACGTAAGGGAATAACCAAACCGGTGGTTAAAGAAATTGGCAAATATCTGCTCATAATCGTTCCGGGTTGAATCTATTGACGGGAATTTAGTGTTGAAGGCCGTAAGTGCTGCTGTTGCTGAATCGCATAACGCACATGGCGACGCATCGGGTTCAAATGCAAGCGGCAATACCAGATCATTTTTCAGAATGCCGCTACAATTGGAACAACTATTAAGCAGGCCATCCAATTCCGTTGAATCCAGGTGATAACCAGTCCCAAATTGCTTTTGTAGATAAGCGTGGAAAGAGCCGTTAAATCCGCTTGTTTGCCAGGCCTTTTTTTGAAGTGTTACTTTTTGGCATATTTCATAGTTACTCTGCACAATAACCCGCTGCCCATACACCGGCTGTTTATCGTAGGGATAGGGATTTGACAACAGCTCTGCCGTGCACGAATCATTTACTGATCCAGTCCCCAAAATACCTAACATAGCCTCTTCAAAACTGTGGTAAGTAGCCGTTGTTGTATCTGGAATCGTAGATGACCCAAAAGGCCGCTCAGCACTACACCCTGCTGCGCAGATATCAATCAGTGCCTGTTTTAACTGAGCTAATTTGCTTGTGTCGGTTGTACAGCGTGCCAACTGTTTAATCCAGATATCGGCCTGTGCTTCACAGGTTGACTGGCATTCAACGATCACCTGCTCTCCATACTCAGTTGACTTTTGCTGAGGGTTGCTGCTCAACACATCATTGATAAAACTTTCTGAATTTACATATTCCGGGTACCGGCGATCTTTATTCTGGTATAAGGATGCATTAGGATTATCCGGGCAATACGAGGGGTAGCTTGTCACCGGTGGACAAACGCCGCTACAGGTTGAATCATAGGTGCATACCCATACATTGAAGTACTGGCAACTGCTGTTAACCGTCTTTTGCAACAAATAGTTACTGTAGAACCGGCAGTTTCCATAGCCTGCAGGCGTTCCCGTTGGTTCACTATCAGGACTACCGTATTCAATATACAGTGATATATTGCTTTTGTCGTATGGATCATAAATACCGCCTGCGCAATTGTAATTACAGGAGTTGCTGGAACTAAAGGGCACATACGCCCCTGTATCAGGAACAATACCTAAAAATTCAACCGCATCCTTGCCTATATAACAATTTACACAATTGGAAAATATGGTATCGCTGCTGGTCCTGCGGGCTTCTTCATAATACTTCTGTTTTAAATTCAGGTATAATTGCTGATACAGGAACCATTCACGATTTCGACTGCGGCAGGCGCTATCGGGTTGACAGGCTTCCCAACCATTGTATTGATTGTTACAATACAATACGATATCGATGAACTGTAAAATATTCCTGTCGGGCTTAGAGGTACCAGCATAAGTACGAGAGAATTTCAACAGGTCATCCCTCATTTTGTTACGCAGGGAATACCCATTACCTCCTGACAAAAAGAAAGGATCATGTTCCAGGATGGAATCGTATTTATTTGGATTGAACCATCCAAATGCCATTGCCGTGTCGGCGTCCTGCCAATCCTCTATCTTACTGTCAAACTCATAACTTTCAGAATTGGCAATACACCATAAATAACGGCAGTACTCAGGATGTAACCTTACGAGCGAATCGGCCCAATTATCCTTCCAATAAGCAATGAACAGCGAGTCGCTTAGATCCTTTACATCAAGTTTTACCGAATCCTCACCATTAATATTGTGCAGTTGCACCGAGTCACGACTCCCAAAAGGATCGGTAAAGAAAGCGATCTGGTTTCTTTTAGCAAGTACGTTGATAGTTGGTTCGCTGAGCGAATTGTTACTGCTGTGATATAAAGCGTACTGCCCACCAGGAGATACATCCATTTTTAACAGCTCCAGCTTCTCATCGCATATACCGGTAGCACACTCGCCCTGGATGGACACGCAATGTGCATACAATGAATCGTATAACGACAATACAAACAACGAATCATTATGAGTAAAGGCCAGGGAATCGGTAGTATAAAAGACTTTGAACCGTTGGGTGAATTCCTCTTTGGTTCCCAGGGCATCAAGGCAAGTTTCACATTGGCTGTAGCATCCATAAAAATCAGTGTTCTTCAATTCTTCCAGTAAAAAGTAATTCAGCCTTTTGAGCTCTGAATTCTTTACCAGGTGCACACTGTCATAATAATCAAGCGCATCCCTGCTTACGACCAGTTTATAATTAACGTAATATTCCCCAATAGCAGTGATGTCAGTATTAAAGGTTCCCACAATAGCACCGGGCTGGTTGGTGCAAGATGTGTCAAACACAAATCCGGCGCCACGCATGATGGAATCAACAATATTATTGCAATTGTCTTTTATCGTTATAACCAGGTCATAATAACAGTTATTACAGATCACACTGTCCTTATTCGGCCCATACAATTTTTCCATCCTTAGCGGATCAATCCGGTAATTAAATACATATGTACCTGTCACCGGCGCCAGAAATGTCGAAGTGGTCTGAACAGAATGACCTGCGCCATTGCGCTCAAAATCTTCTGGCTGCATCATATCATTTGACATCTGTATACTTGCCCCTGCAGTTGAAGGCAATGCATGCAAGTTTGGCGAAGCGCCACCGGCGAGCGCTGTGGCAATTGTTTTACCACTGGCATTTACATAACTTACACTGATCTGGCAATTGGGGTCAACCACCATGTTCTTCAAATAATGGCTTGCATTTCCGACCTCAGTACCAAACAATCTGTCTAGTTCAGTTTGTGAAGGCTTACCATAAAAGTATTTGGTTGCATGGCCTGCGTTCAGTTGAAATGTCGGCCCTACTCCACCTTGCGATCTGATCCTGCCGGTATTGTCGGCCATATATTCTGTAGCAGCAAGCGGATACCCGTCTGCAGCCGGAATGTATTTGGCATAATAGTACCTGTTTAAAAATTGATTATTGGCTGAATAATAACGACCGGCACCGGATACGTTTGTCACAGAATCAACGGATGTTAAACAATTCGACCCATACAACAGGTCAGTAAAACTGTATGGATCGCCCGAACTGTTTTTGTTAAATCCCCTGAAATAATGAATAGTGCTGTCATCAGCAGGCGCCGGCATAATACTAACTGCAGGCCGCCCTAGCGCATCGTAGATAGTTTCCTGAACAATGTTTTTATTATCCCAATTGTTTATGGTAACGGTTTGCCGGTTACGGAGGCTTGCGTCAAAATAAGAGATCACTTCCTTTTTCTTACCCTCCTCAGCAAAGCTCACCGTGTATTGCCAGTTAAGATTGCTTTCATGCGGATTGAAAAACACCACACCTGAAGGACAGGCGGGAGCAGTACAGGAAGCAGCGGATTCTCTCGCCAGGTAGTTCCAATTCCCCTCCCACCGCACGCCATCAGGATAATGGAGCTGCACCCCGCGAATACGAAAAATAACAAATCCGCTGTCATATGGAATATTAAAAAGATAACCTGCAGCTGCTGTAGTTACCCTTGTATTATTATTCTTAAACCATTTATTCAATGAATCAGCCGGCACACTATAACCGCCACTAATTACATAAGTCCTTATTGAAGCAGCTACCTGGCTCATGCCATCGATGTGAGTATATTCCACATCGAACTGTTCCGCCCCCGGGTATGAAGATGGCGTCCATTGTAATTGCAACTGGTTTCCATTTAACACAGCATAACGGGTTACGTCAGTACTGTTATCATTAAAAGTATATTGCCTGTCTACAATAATCTGGGCTTTTAGCCTAAAGATGGCCGGAATAGGACTTAGTTGTGGTGAGGTAAGGTTAAGTATCCTTATTCTAAATTTATGCGCACCGGTAAACTTATACAACGCAATGCCTTTATATGGTTTTCCTGTAGTTGTATCGTATCTTACCTGTAATGAAATATTTGAGTGAGTGACCGAGTCAGTTATAAGGCTGGTATCACTCTGATTACCGTAGATATAAATCTTGAAATTAATGGTACTTTCAAACGGCTGGTTATAAAAATATATAGAGGTGTCAAAATTAATTTCAAAGGAAACAATATTATTTACAGCAATGTTCTGTTGAATCAAATCCCAGGATGCAGTATTATTAAATTTTTCATCTGATACTGTAAATGCTTTTCCAACGGCTACCTGAACCCCTTTAAGCTCATTCATATAAGGCTCTTCAACAGCGAGCGCTTTCACGCTGCATATGAGGCTTGCTGCAATAAGCAACAAAGCTTTTATCGGAACAAAAAAAAATTCTTTTACAAAGCCAGATAACATATGTTATGGTTCAAGGGGATTTAATAACTCGTAATCTTTATATGCCGGCGTAAGGGTTATACTATCCTGGTTCAATTGCATGAATCTTTTCTCAGGACTAAAATCTTTCGCCTGCAATGACAATGGTTCTACCTCTTTAAACAATATTTCCAAATAATAATAGTAAGTGTCGATCTCTGCTTCCTCATTCGCCGTATTTGCCAACTCCTTATCTTCCTTCTGGCTTTCATCTTCCAGCGGGTTTAACCTCGCCATTCCAATAAGCATCCGATGGACCCGGTAAGTTTGCGGTGAGTAATAAATCCGGTAACCCTGGATATCTGGGTCATTGATATTATCTATGGTCAATACTTTTTCATCACCTAATCGTGTTACCAGGGCATGAGCCTTTCCTTTTTCCATTACTTTTTTAAAAGCTCGCATATCAAACACCTTATTGCCTTTTGGCACAACGGCATTCCTGGCAATACTTATCGTTTTCTTTTCATTGTCAACAGCCAGCAACAGATCTTTCTTTTTCACAACCTCCATCGTTGCCAGGTGATAATAATAATCCGTATTGAATATGGTATACTCAAAAGGGTGTTCTTCCATAACCTTTTCTTCATTGCCGTTATCATCTATCACTTTTATGAAACCCTTATATTCAACACCCCCTTTTTGATAATAGGCATTCACCAGTTTAGCTACTTCTTTCCAAGGGTCATCATCAGTGGGTGTTCCTACCATTTCAACACTATCTTCCTCCTGCGATAATGAATCAGCGGAAATGGTCGGCCTGTTCCTATCAATCCTGTTCTTTGCCTGATCTTGTGTAACTGCGATAGAGTAGATCAGCATCAGCACGCTCACGCCTGCTATCCAGCTACCCAATTTCAAGATCCTGTTTCCTTTTTGCATGAAATACATTTTGAACAATTTTCAATATCATGATCTCTTCCTGAATGAAGACCTGGTTTCTTTAATGGTCATTATTCCACGCTCTGTTTCTTTTTTAACTCTCACCAGAACTCCTTCATCATCGTATTCGTAATAGGTGGCAAAGTTGTTCTCATCCAGTTCAGCCCATACCCTTTGGCTCGAAGGATCATAGGCAAATGTTTTGAGCTGGGCATCAAAAGGATGAACCCGAATGTCATCCAGGTAAATAGTACCACTACCCTGTAATTGCAATGAAAAAGCAGCAGATACACTTGGTAATACAAAAGGCACTTCGACCCGCTTCCAGCCTTCTACAATGGGCCATTTAACAGAACTATTTACCAGATTAGTTCCATTTACAATTGCCTGAACACTTGTAGTGGCATCTCTCGAGCTTCCATCTTTAACCCAGAAACTTAATACATATCGCTTGCCTGGCACCGGGGAGAAACCTTTTGCCAGTTCGTTAGATTGTAAACTATAGCGGCCATTATCGAAACTGAATAAAGGTGATCCGGCTTCTACAAAGACAGTCTTGTTGACAGTTACAGCGGTTGTAAGTTTTAAACTGTACTTACCACTATGAGCCTGCTCACCAGAAAGGGCGATACTGCTGCCATTTATATACTTTTTGAAATTGAAATGCCCCGTATTGCAGGTATCAACCTGACCACAGTCAAGCGTAAAGCCATAATCTTCAAACCCATCATAGGCAACTTCACGATACTGTGCATTCGAAGCTACCGCTACGGGCAACGACTCCAGGTATCCAAACACAGCTGCGCTATAGCGGTTCAAAGCATCCCTGTTTTCAATTTCCAATCCTTTTGAATTAATATAGGTGATTTCATTGGCTGCTATCCAATGCTGGTCAAGCGTGGGATTGTTTTGCCAGGCCAAGGTGGTATAGTTGTATTGCCAGAAAGGATTAAAAACACTATAAGCACCCGACTTTCTAATATTTGTGCTTCCCAAAAGCGCGGTATTGCCAACTAGGTTTTCGCGGCTGACTTGATATGCAAATTGGGATTTGGGACGCCAGTTCCCAAGTATACCAGTATAAAACGGATTAACAATGGTATTGGTCCCATAGCTAACCTGGCACACTGTGGTATCTCGGCAAATAAATACTCCACCCGTTGAATCAAGCGTATAGCCCGAGGGACAATTGTAACTGGTATATTGGCCATGATTAAACGCTCTATTTATGAAATCCTTTGAACTAAATACAATATTGAGATCATTATAACTCGTGGCATTGCTAATTTCATGATCGGTATTATTGTAAATTTCAGCTCCAAATGAAACATCAGATGTCGAGTCTATATTCCAACCCCTTAACTGAATTGTTCTTTGTCCGGAATCCAAGGATACCGGGAAAATATGCCACATCCTGAAGGTAGGGTCCGTATTGAACCAGACCCCACCTTGAGCTCTTATAGCCGTTCTACTTTGCCTTACTATTGTAGTACCATCTACTACAATTTCAGCCTGGTTATCGCCACCTATTCCAATGTAATATGTTTTAGTGACCGGTACATTTATTCGGGTGGTGAAACCCACCCATGTGGTACCAGGACCAGTAGAGCCGCATTGCCAAATTCCACAGCGGTTTAAAGGGCCAAGCGCTCCTCCGTTAGGATTGATCCAAAAAAGATTGTTAGGGTCTATTTGAACTGGAGGGGTCGGAGGGGTAGTACTGTAAGTACCATTTGTATTATATGCTGAATAAATGTATGTTCCATGTGAGCCATATGCCCCGTGCGCTCTTAAACAAATGGAATCAAAATCGCTGGCCGTTGGCGGTTCAGGATAATGCTCATCAACACTATAACAATAAGTGCTGTCGCCCGAAAGCGCACATCCCTGTGGACAGGCAGGTTGGTTACAATTAGACATAATTGGTACACTCCATTCTTCACTGAACACAGCCGCTTTCGCATCGAGCACACTCGTTAATTGGGTAACCTGTAGCCGGTCGCCCACTATTGGATTATTCAACGAGGATATGCTGGCAATAGCGGCACTGGCCATATTCTTGCGGCCCGAACGAAGCACTTTCAAAGTCCGGTTGCTAATTTGCTGTAAATTACCGTCTTTGTCAATCAACCTGTTGCTGTACACACTACTTATAGGCGAGTTTACTACCCAATACTTAGTACTAGCATTAACATCTATCAATTCATCACCCGGCGCGAGTACCGCATTGTATACTGAGTTAGTTATTTCCCCATTACTATTAGTAGAAAAACCACTGAATATGGTGCCCAGGTTTCTATACGCCTGTCCCATTCCATTATATACCCAATGCGCAGGATATAACATGGAATAAACGGCGTCGTCAAATTCATTTTGGGTTTTTGTCAATAAAACATTCCCTGTTTCCGCATCCCACAATAAATTTTCAGCGGTCAATGAAGAACCATTTTCCATTTTACGGGTCTTGTACTGAATGGCAAAGCGTTGTACAATCTTTATTGTTGATGCTGCGCGGTAACATCTCCTATCATAGTTCACGCCGATACCTGGAAAGAAAAAAGGCAAGGGAAATATAATTATAGAGCCCGAACCACCGCTTACCTTGGCACTGATACCCAGATTATCAGTGGTTTGCTGGCGCATATCAGTGAACATTTCGACATCCATGCCTATGGTTCCATCAGAAACGATCCCATTGCTGGCGATCACTTTTACATTGTTTCGCAGGGTCTTCTTTTCAGTCAGTTCATTTTCTGATTGGTAGAAATATTCAATACTGGATATGTTTTCTCCTGATTTATTAAATACCTTCATTGCTTTTTGCTTCCCATGCATATCATTTAATTCAATGGAATACCCTTGGGAAAGCCCTATATTTTCAACCTCCTTATTACTTAAAAGCTTGAACAATTTGCCTGTACCTGGCTTGCGTTGCTGCAAACCCATTACGTTAACTTTTGTTGGATAATCCCTGGCAGTATAAAACTCACTAACCGTAACTCCGGTCCGATTCACCGTTTCGGCATCTCCCGACCCTACTGATCTTACTGTTACTTTACTGTAACCAACACTTGCAGCCGGAAAGAAAGATTCACCAAAGGGCTCTTCGATATAGTAGTAATTGTCGAGCGCAAGGAATTCTTTTTGTTTGTAGCGGATTGGCTGTCTGAAAGGGTTCTCATCATTTCCAATCAGCGGTTCGTATGAAGCCACTCCACTGGAGATGGTCCTGCCTTTTGAATCCATAGTAGAATAATCGTATACCTGACTATAGGTAGCTGTTTTTGCACCGGTAGCGCCTGACATAGCAGCCCAATCATCAGAAATATCTATCCGTTTTACTCTACTGCCACCCCCGATTTTTTTCCATTCAGGGGAGCATAAACGTACCCACGATTTTCCTAAATCAATACTATCGGCATACTTGTATCTTTTTGCCCTGCTATTAAAGCCATTAATTAGCTCTTTAATAGTGCCAAATGCAGCCACCAACGCTTTAATCGTCTTTTTCAGGTCAGATCCGTTATCTTCAAAATTATCTGAACCGGGATAAGCATATTTAGGCAAGTTGGTACGTAAGTACTGCCAGCCGGACCTTGCAATGGTATTTACACCTCCCTTTTTCTCAATTTGAACCTTAGCAATGTTGTTACCGATTAACTCCGGGGTTCCTATAATTTTTGCATATCCCGGTACGTATTCGTTGTGATCTTTATTATCGAGATCGAGGTAACATTTGTAGTAAAGATTCTCAATGCCTTCAAAATATCTTTCCAGCATCTCATCGCGGCTGCTTACGGTTTTAGGTAAAGTAATATAAATGTAGTCGGCATCGATGAGGCCAGCAGATGAGCCGGAAGTATTTACGCCCTGGAACATACACACCTGCGATGCCCGGCGGTCCTGTACCCAGCCATAGTCGTCTGACTCATACGTGACGTGTATTTTACCACCTGATGGCAAAATAATTTCATTCAATTGCCATGCGCTCGCATAAGCGTTCGTTAGTCCTGTGTCCTGCAGCGTGTAAGGGAACTCTGAATTGTTCAATCCATTGGGATTATCTGTGGCTTTCTTATAAGTACCCCAGCGATCGTATTGGCGGTAATCGTAACGGTTAAAAGACGTATCATATTTAAACTCGTACGGATTCAGTCTTCCTTTTTCGTTTACCCCAAACGTAAAATATACTTTTTTCAGCGTAAGCTTTCCGGTATTACCAATACTATTGGGCAACCCTTTTATTAGGGAGTAATCGTATTCAAAATGAACCACCTTTATGGGAATCGTTGTTGCCGGGTTGTCGTTATTTAACCGCAGATCGGATTTAGAATACAGTCTTATCTCTTTTAAATATTTTAATTTACGAGTTGTATCTACAAGCCCCCGGCTGTTCTGCACCCCCAAAGCATCGCCCCGGTTGCCCAGGATAAAATGCGCTACCATTGTTTTTGACTCAATAGAATGCAAATACCAGATTTCCTTTTGTCCATAAACATAATTTGCCTTGTCATCGCGGGCATCGCTTAAAAAACCCTCATTATAATTGGCTGTATCCTGCCCAAAAGCAAAAGGCGTCCGCCAGTTGTACAGATCATTTAAACGGCTATAGTTGAATTTAACGGCTGTGCCAAGGTCATCGTCTGTTACCCCATTACTGGTTCTGTCAATATAATCCGGTGAAAGTATCGCGGTGAGTAAATAAGATGTAGCGTAAGATGGTGTTTTTTCTTTAGTATAATAACGCTCAAGTCCCTTGGAATTACTGGTTGAGTTTTCATTTCCATCATTATAGTTGATCAGGCCTTTATTACGCAACGACAAATTCTGGTCAATGCTAAAAGATACTTCTTCCTGGTAGGTGTTATAAACAGGTATCCCAAACACCGACCGCTTGCCATCATCACCGGTAATGGTTATTTCTGAAAAATGATTGGCTTTGCGATAACCGCCTATTCTTGCGAAACTGTTTCGAATACCGCCACTACTACAATTGTTCAATACCAGCGAATCGGGATGGTGATCCTTTATGGTTTTGTCCAGTGCATGATTTGTTGCCTCCGCTGCTGTTAAATAGCTGAAAGTAGTATTACGAACTTCTCTTTTATCTCTTTTTAACACTTGCGTACTTTCCCCACTGGGTGCATACTTTGTCCTTAACAATTCTGACGCTTCGGGTCCCTCAATCGCATTGGATATTCTTGCAGGTAGATGAACGGCCACCGGTTCAGTCCCTTTTATTTTGTTGACATAGCCGTTGTCATAAGGCACCGGTTCTCCAACTCTTTTAAAATATGCAGGTTCATATAAGGGAGTCAATGGTGAATGACCCATGAAATCTCCCTTACTTAAGAAGTTATTCCTGTCTTTCCACTTAAGCGTTTTGGTTTCAATATTTTGAAAATACAGATCTGCCCCAACGTCGAACAAGGCGCCACCGCCCACTTCGAGCCCCAATTTAAATTCGTTGGCTGTGTTACCGCTGCGTTGATCAAAGAAAACACCAGAGCTGCCTCTGTACAGCCGGTACTGTCCACCGCCATCCTGACTCGAGGCACTGAACAGATCGTATGTAGGTATGGGAATAGGCAAATACTTGATCTGGTTATTGTAGGCTATATCTTTTTCGCGATTGAAGTCCATCAGCGCATCGTTATTGTTAATCCCCTTTTCGCTGTTTAGATAACCATAAGCTGATGACTGTTTATAGGGATGCGCCACTTCCTGCTTTGAATAAAGACCTTGTACACCATTACCCAGATATGCGAAGAACAATTCCCCACCCACTGACACTGAAAGCGTAAATGATGTGTTTTTAAAACTATGATTTATTGTAGGCGTGTAAGTGTCTCCATTAAATGAAATAAATGATCCACCCTGCCAGTTGCGCGTAGTTACATTGGAAGCAGTAAGATTTTTTTCGTCCCGGATCACGTTGTAGGCTCTGAACGACCCACCGAGCGTCATACCTGCAAGTCCGGCTCTTGAATTATAACCAAACCCGACAGAGGATGAAATACTTTGTCCCTTATCCTTGTTAATAAGATGGTTATTAATGATACGTGCATTTATCGGAACGGTGGCACCATCCATGGAATTTAGATTCAAGCCTACACTCAATCCCATTCTATTGCCAGTAGCAGAGTCTTCTTTTTTTTGAGTAAGCTCCCCCGCTACAAAATCGGTTAATGTGGTTCCAACATTGGCGCCTATCTCAGCTCCAACGCCACGGTAGTTATCTATTTTTACACCAGCACTTAGCGTCAACGACAGGTTTAGTTTCTTTTTCTTTCTTTTCTTTTTGACTTTATTTACAGGAAATCCAAGCAGATCGAGCGTTACAGCGAATTTGCCGGCTGTGGTAATATGCTCTTTCATCGACAATTCCCGCTCCTGTTTGTCAGCGCCGTTAAAATCATCAGGCAACCCTCTCAGCTGCCGGTTAACGGATCCCGTATTCAAACTCCAGCCCAATCCTACCCAACTGGCTTCCTCATCCATACCCGAACCGGAGTGATAAGCGAGGTTCACAGGATATCCGCCTACATCAAGCAATGGAATATTATATGTAAAATCACCTGTAAAAAGATCTACCATGTCGCTGTTGCCAACAGGCTCAAAACCTTTCATTTCAGGTTGGGAAGGACCAGATGTTAACCCATATACTGTAGCCGGGATAATCATTTCAAGGGTCATAACCAGTAGTAGAAATGCAGCAAATTGTTTTTGGTATTTCGTAAATAGTTTCATCGAAAAAAGTTTGGTTAGCCCGGCATGTCCACTACAAAGTGTGCTCGGCTTACCTTTTGGGAAATAGATATCTTGCCCTGCTCTTTAAGCAGGATTTATTACATAACTTTAAATATGGATTTTAGACTTTTGGAATCTTCCGGATATCTTTTTGGCTGTACACAAATGCAATTACACCCAGGCCAAAAATTTTATCCTTGTAGTATAATGTAAAATCGTTCTTACTCAATTGACTGTTACTGTTTCGAAATGCAACCAGGTATTCAAATCTGCCTGGAATACCGGTTTCCACTTTCTGACAAATCACTGGACTTATAGAATCGCCCCCACAAAGCACCACGAAGTCGTTTTGCATGTCGAAATTCAAATACATTATTTTTTCCCTGGCAGGCTTTTCTATTGAACTTTTTTCAATTTTTACATTAAAGTAACAGTAGTCTTCAATTCGTTCCTTGCTATTGAGTGGCGTATTATCAGTCGATCCGTTTTGAAAATGATCCGGCAGCCATTTGGCAGTAGCTCTTACCTCACCCAACTGTATTGATTGTACTATTTTGTTTTCAGGATTGTTTATAAACGCCGCCATCCGTTGCTGGCGCGTTTGATGTGTACAACTGACCATAAAAACGATGCACACAAAACAGCCGATGCCTCTCAACATAAGCATTTATTCATTTTTATAAATAAACCGTAATCGTAAGGTCCTGTTATCTGCCAGTTGAACGCTCAGCATATATTCTCTTCCAACTTTAAATTTATTCTTTTCCGACAGGTCAATTTCATACTTATTAAGACCGGCAGCCAGTTTCAGGTTGGGCAATCCTTTGACCGTTTTACCCGACGCGTCCATAGCAGTAATGGAATAATTCAACTCTCCGGCTGCATATGGATTGTTCAGGGAAAATCTTAGCCAGGTATCGGCAACGTAAAAATCGCCGCCATCCACTTCTTTTAACTCGCGGTAACTATCTGGCGTTATTTCCCTTTTAGGGTCCTGGCATTTATGGATGAAGGTCCAAACCTCTGACCGGGTAAGGATAGTCTTGGCCACATATACAGTAACCTGCCAAGCATATTTTTGCCCTTCCTTTAATTCGGGCGCATTGGAAGGATAAAACAGGGTATTCCCAGGTATATTCGCCTGGTTTATTATAGGCGGATTATACGTAATGGCCTCAACTATATCCTGTCTATCTTTAACCTCGGTCAATAACAGTCGAAAACGTGCGTCTGCCGGCAGTGGCATGGGTGGCTGCCAAATGAACTGTGGGCGTCTGTTACAAATTTCATCACCATCAACCGGGTTGATCAGGAGTAATGGCGTGCGTGGTAGTAAGAGGTGCGTAAAGCAATTTTCGAAAACAGGTGGCAGTCTTGGGTCCTTTGATTCCGACACATCCACTTCAAAACAATATTCATATTCCCCTTCCAAAAATCTTCCGGTTTGACTGACCATTAGTCCATAATTATTATTGCCAAATGCAAACCGGGCTGTGCTATAAGCTGATTTATTTATTTCATTTTGGCCTGGATGGAGTTGAAATGGAGCCATGATCACAGTAACCACATTCATGGAGCCTTGTCGCACCCTAATTGTTACTTTAGCAAGCAAGTTACCCGGCGTTGAATTCATAATCAGGGCATATGCAAGCCCATCAAGCGATTGACCATAAACCACAGGTGAAAAATTAACCACTACCTGCCCCTTTGTACCCGTAGCCAATAGCAGCCCCAGGCACAGTAAAGACACTAATATTTTTTTACAACACTTCATCACTTAATTAGATAATTGATACTGATATCGGTACGGAACAATCCATACAATAATGGCTGATACAATTTCATATTCTTTCTGGCATCAACATAGATGTTGAAATTGACCCGCTCCCTCAGCTGGCCAGAAATTGATTGCTTTATACCTATTTGGTTATACCACCCTTTTACACCGTTATTAATAATAGACGATGATAAGCTGACCTTTTTCAACAATATATAAGTAACTCCAGCTTCAGCTAAAAAGGTAGAATTGAAAAATACAAATTGAGAGTTATTCCGGCTATGGTCGTAGAGCGTATTCACGAATAGCAGCTTACTTCCCAGGGTTATACTTTGGAAGCTCGATACTGATAGTGAGTTATTCAACACTGGATCGTTAGCCAACATATGCTTATTCCGCTGCCAGGCCAGGGTAAGGTTGTTCCGGTAATATTTACCGGCAATCTTCTGAGCCAGCGTACCATCAACACTCAGTCTTTCCAATATCGACACCATGCTTTTTTCACCGCCTGCTACCCGGATCATTTTATTGGGCATATAGCGGATACCTACAGACTGCCCTTTTCTTAATTTCATCCGCAGATCAATTATCGAGTATATACTACGCCACTTTTTATCAGTACCATCACCGAAATTATACTCCCTCACATTGGTTTTCACCGACGCCTGTAGTTTTCTCTTCCAGAATGATTTTTTCGCTTTTACGCCAAACTCTTTGCTGCCGCCCGTTAAAAAACTGTTGCCTGGATTGTTATAGCCTGGCGCTATCATGCTAGCCTGTACGCCGTAGCTCAATTGCTGATCCTCCAGCTCATCTTCGTACCTGCATGAAACGGCCATACTATTCAGCAAATTATCTGAGTTCAGGATCTGCTGCATCGCCGTTTTGCTTTGCAATGTCGTATCCGAATCTACAGACTGCCGGTAACTTGTTGCTGATCGCGATATTTCGGTGGTAATAATGCCACTTTCACCCAGTCGCATTTCATTACTGATTGTAGTTACTACCGTACTGCGGAAAGTATTGTTAGCCGATAGTCCACTGATAGATGCGAAATTCTCCAGGGCCCCCATCGACTGGTTATAGGTCATTATAGAAAAGCGGGCGTTGCCAGCGGAAGCATTGCCTAACCCTACACTGATCATTTTTGCATTTCCATCATTGGAAAGAATACTATTGGTAAACGGCTGATCGAAAATGGAATTGAAGGTTTTCAATTTTCCCAATCCAACCATCAGCGATTTGTTTTTACCGGCTATTTCGGTATTTATTCCCTTATTTAATAAGTGATTTACCGATAAGGGGCTTCCTGACAGGGTATTCTGACCAAATTTCAATTGATTCAATTTCAAGAACAATCTTTGCAAACCGGTCAGCTGTAAATGCGCCTTTGCCTGTTTTATAATAGTAGCGGGATCCTTGGCAATTTTTTCTAATTGTTTTTCATTAAGGAGTTCTAATTGCTTCACCTTTTTCAAAACACCAGAGGAATCCCATTTACTTTTATATTCTTCTACCTTTTGAATCAACGCATTCACTCCTTTAAGTTTCAAGACTTCATTTTGTAATTCGCGCAACTGATTTTCATCAACTGCCTGTCCCATATTTATTTTTGCCTGCAATTCGGACAACAACTTTTCTTTACCAATAACCGACTGCAGGTATTGGTTATTAAGCAATTTTTCACGCACCACATGAAGATCTTTCGACATCAATTGTTTTAGATCGCCCAACTCACCTATTTTATCTTTTAGCTGATCGCCAAAACCCTGGCCTATTTTTTCAAGGTCAGACTTCAACGTTGTCTCTGCATTTCGTTTAATATTGTCTAACTGGTTCTTAATATCGTTTGTCAAAAATTCTTCTGGATTGAATTTGTCTTTGAGGCTACTTTTTAAAACTTGCAGGTAGTTTTCCTTATTAAAATGGATACCCACGTTGGAAAAATTGTTATTTGAAATGTCGTTCCAGGTTTGATTATTAAAATGAACATCAAAAGGTATGGTTGCTACTGACCAACTGCTGCTTACCTCAAAATCACCATACCATGAGTACCCGGAAGGTGTAATATAGGAGGCCTCATTGTCTATCCTATTATATTCAGCCGTTGCGTTATGAAGAGTAATTGGCTTTCTAAGCATATTATCTGGCAGAACCATTAATTTTTTAACGGAATTCGTTAACAGGTTTTTAATGCTTTTCTTATCTCTATACTTATGTCCAGCGTTTATTAAACTATCAAAATGCTTTTTATAGTAGTTGTTATTAATAGTTGATGTATCCAATCGGATTTGCAATCCAGTGTCAGGCTGAGAAAATGCGCTCAATGCTAAACTGTACTGAAAAAGAAGCAATATGATTATACGCCGGTTCAACTGTTTGTAGTTTATATTTAATCAGTTTTTGGCAATTGAAGCTTTTGCCCATAGAAAATCTATTATGATACATTTTCTATAAGAGAATCATATAAACGAACATCATATGCTCGTGCATAAGCTGCGTACAAGCACATAGACTTTGCAGATCTGCTAGGTCAAAAAACAAAAACGGATGGAATAATTTCTTACTATTCGAGAAGCGACAATATAAAAATGTATCAAGAAGAGAGAGCTATTATACTATCTATTGGAGAATGTAAAGTAACTATTCTAAAATAATTTCGGGCGGAGAAGGCAGCTACAAAATGATTTCTCATTTCTCAGGTTTTGGTTAATGAATGATTAGCAGAAGTGAATCAAAAACAAGCCAAGTCGAAAGTTATGCCTTGCAGAAGTATCGGAAATGATCGGTTGTTTAAAGAACAACATTACGTATGTAAATCTAGTCGTTTTATTTACACTTCCAAACAATTATCAACAATCTTGATTTAAGTCAATGAAATCACATATCAATTTCTTTTCTTAAGAAGAAAGTAATTAAAAATACTTGCTCTTATTCTAGACGAATGCCGATCAAGCAGCGGTGCAGGACAAGCAGAAGTGGTTATGGAACGGATGTTGAGCGATCCGGCAAAAGAACATTTAATGAAAAAGTAATAGATTGGCCAAAAATAAAGAGTCGACAAAAATATCTCTTCCGGTTCAAATAAATTGATAAAACGGTATCTTTTAAATGAGCACAATGCCAAAACATAAAAATACTGAAAATCCTAGATCACCCTGCAGTCATCTATATTACGTAACACCCAGTCGGATAAAGATGATGCAAAGCGACAGAATTGCATGGCTTAATTCCGTACTAGCTGTCTTTGAGTTTTACCAGGCGTTCATAGAAAGAAGAAAAGGTGTTCTTGCCAATATTGGCGCGGACACATGCCGAATGATTTTTAACAAACTTATGGACATCAATCACTTTTTGGGCTTGCATTACCTCTGTTTCTTCCGGTAATTCTACTGATCCAAAAACTTCTCCAGATCATTCAATTCCTTCTCTGTGTACATGATACAAAGATGGCACAATAATTCCATCGATGTATTAAAGGGGATAAATAATGAAAGCCTTTGCACGGATGCTATGAACATGCCGAAAAACATAAGGCCAATGACCGGTTACGGGCCGAGCTACGACTAGCCCCTATATATTATCTAGCGTATGTGTCTGAGTCTTATATCAATTTTCGGGAACATCTTTACTATGCCCCTAATACACATTCTATTTGTTCCCAAATTTCTATGATTATCAATCAAACTGGTACAAAAGTTACGTAAATTGAAGAGTTAGCAGCAACTTTTCTGATACGCTATAACAAACAATTTCTTTAAACAATAAAACAAAGGAGGTAAATCATGTTTACAAGACCAAAGACTTACAACTGGATTGGTAACAACGCACCAGTTCTTTATTGGGATGACCCAAATAACTGGGCGGAGGGTGAATTTCCAAATCAACGAGAAGCCTTAGCAATCTTTGCAAACGCTTTGTCACAGGACACTACTATATTATTACGACAAGACATCCGTTTAGCTCAGTTTTGGTTTAGCGAAGAGAGGTTCTCATACAGAATTGCTCCAGAAATTACTGCAAATACTACAGCAGAAAATCAGCCAAAGCTGATTATGGACACAGCCGAACAATTCTCCACTTCGTTTTTTGACCTTGATAATAAAACTGACCATTTTATAGACGCAATAATTACTCATAGCTGCCATTGGGGCTTTCCAGGTAGAGTATTTCCTGGCATGAACGTACCAGAAGACAGATTTGTTACTACGCTACATTTCAATGGCGCAATAACCAATTATAAAGACCCTGAAAGAGCAAGTTTACAAATCTATGGACAACTAAAATTCCAATTGAATGCTGTTAATTCTTTTAGAGGTCCGGTGATCATAAAAGATAAAGGGCAAATTCATGTCTCTAAGAATGGTGGAATACCTGACAACACACCTATTTTTTTGGAAAAGGATGGCAAAGTTTCTACTGCAGACGGAATTCTTATTAAAGCTTCGAAGTTCAACATTGATGGAAAGGATATGGACAAGGGATTATACTTTAGTGATGGTTTCAACTTAGATGTCAACACGCTAACTTCCGAAAACATCTTAGCCAGAAATTTTGTGGTTGACTACAAGTTGACCACTAAACCTCTTTCAAACATACTTGGAGGCGGTGCTATTTTAGTAACCAACCAATAGACAATAAAGCTGTTGCCAATATGGGGTTTGCTGCAGGTGTAGCATTGTTAGCATCAGTAGCAGTTCTCTGTTCAGCTTTAGTCCGCGCTTGACTGAATGTTGTATGAGGTGGTAATGGATTTGAATCCTTCGCACCATTATACCTGGCTTCCAAATGTTTGGCATTGGTCAGGGCAATCTTCAGCTTGCGGTGCGTGATGCTGTTACTGAACGCCAACGTTCAAATCGGTCGAACACAGTTTCAAGTTATTTAGATGAAATAGCTCCGATATAATCCGACAGTTGGGATTAACTTTAAAGTAACTACACAATTAAGTAATCCCAAAACAGTCAGATTTATGAACACACAAGTTAAGTTAATTAAGGATAAAGTAGGCTTGTTAAAGCTGGCCGAAGAGTTAGGGAATGTATCTAACGATAAAATGTATCTCTGGAGTAGCCGAATAACTTACAGGCTTGTTTTATGAGCAAGGAGGTGAAGCGGCTTTACAGGAAGTAAACCGTCGTAAACCTAACTTAAAGAATCGAATAGAAGCGCCTGTTGAAGAGGCCGTTCTGGCGATGGCAATAGATAGGCCTGCATACGGCTTTGATTTTTTCTTTCTTAGGGATTCGCCTTTGAGATCTAAACGCATGGTATTTGCTGTCATTCTGTCCATAATTGCATCGGCAAGAGTTGGATCGTTTAATATTCATATGAAATAGTTCCGATATGATCTGACAGTTTGGGATTAACTTTAAAGTAACTACACAATTAAGTAATCCCAAAAGCTGTCAAATCATGAACACGCAAGTTAAATTAATTAAGGGTAAAGTAGGCCTATTAAAGCTGGCCGAAGAACTAGGCAATGTATCCCAAGCCTGTAAGCTATTCGGTTACTCCCGAGACACATTTTATCGTTACAAAGAACTTTATGAGCAAGGTGGTGAGCAGGCTTTGCAGGAAGTGTGCCGTCGTAAACCCAACAT
>NZ_JAFIQX010000021.1 GCF_017356035.1 Longitalea luteola
TTCTCCAGTCGTCTGTAAAATATTGTAAATCCGCCCTGCTCATATATGAGCAGCTTCAAATGAGTTCGTGGCTTATTAATAAAAATAAAGGCATCCCCGTGTGTGACCTGCCGACCAAGCTCATTGGTGATGATTCCGCAAAGCTGATTAAATCCTTTACGCATATCGGTTTCTTTTCGATAAAGGTGATAGGCCCGGTGATCACCTAATACAAGTACACTGCTCATAGCAACTCTTTTAGATACGCAGTACTCACTGGCTGGTAGATTTTTATCTGACCCACTTCTGCAAATAAACTGGCAGCAGAGGGAATCACTTGCAAAGCGGCAAAACCGGAATGGCTTTCAGTGTTCTTACTATACCGCTGTTTCCAATTATAAAAAGTGCCTGGTGCAATCTTGTGTGAGTCACAGAACGCCTTTATACTGCATCTGCTTTGATCACATTCTGCAAGAAGTCGGATGATATCTTCCTTACTTCTGAATAAACGTGTTTTTGGGGCCTTTGCTGGTTCCATAAGTTGTTTTAAGAACCTAAGCTAAACAACATCTTTTTTGCCACAAATATGTACTTGCCCGTGGGAATACATTACAAGGACCAAATAAGTTCCAAAATACAAGTTCCAAAAACCAAATAATAGTAACCAATAAATCCCAAAATACCAATTCCAAAATTCTTTAGTAAGAATAGTGGTTAATTGTATTTTGGGATTTTGTATTTATTATTTGATTCTTGAGATTTGAGATTTGGTATTTATTATTTGGTTCTTGCGGTTTGCGATTTGGAATTTAGTATTAAAAAGGAAGCCCCGATAGACATCGGAGCTTCGTTCTGATTTTTTAAATATCCTATGAAAAACCCGTATATCGAAAATAGTACAGGTTACTATGTTATAGAATGATAGTTGTCATGCAATAATATGATTGTCGTAACAATGCGCTTATGTTAAAAACACCAGTGCATTTTTTTGAACGCGCACATGAACCGGTGTATTTTCATTTAAGGTGATCTGTTGGTCATCAACATGCACATGTTTGCCATTCCATTTTATGCGAACATCCTCCGCTTTGATAGTTATGAATGAATACACCATTTCAGCATTGTTGATCTTACTGTTGATATAGGCCGCAAATTTTGACTGATCTTCGCCCGGTATCAGCACTACTTCAAAAGTGCCGTCACCCGGATGGCCATGAGGTGACAAAAACAAATTAGGACCAATGAACCGGGTATTCATGATCTCAGCCATCAGGAATTCGCCGGAATGATCTTCTCCATCGATGATCAGTTCACAATAATGCGGTTGATATTTTTGAGATATGTCGTGCATAAGCTGCAGGGCAGCTTTCATTTTTTCATCCTTGTCCTCGATGTCGTCCTTGCCCTTTTTCTTCATTTCTTTCATCAGGTAGGGAAATAAACCATACCCAAAACTTTCAATAAAAAAATCGGGCTTTTCATCTATGTCGAAGATCTCACCTACATCGATGGCTGTAGTTTGTGGGTGGCTCCAGGACCGGATGATGTCAATGAGCTCGCCCTTTATGTTGAGCGAGGTGGCAATGTTATTGGCCGTTCCGCAGGGGAGGATGGCTATGGGTGTCCGTTTGACCGCGCGTTCTTTTTCCAGCAAGGCTGTAACAACTTCTTTAACAGTGCCATCGCCACCTGCAATAACGATAATATCAGTTTGAGGGTCTATATTTTGCCAGTTATCATCGTCTGTAGAACAATATCTACACACATAGCCGGCGCCTTCGATCAACCGTACCAGCGTTGATTTTGAATGGGCCTCGTCCCCGGCTCCGGGGTTATGTATAAGGTGTATGGTTTTCATTTGCATGCTGTATACAGTTGAATTATTAATAAAATTGTACCACGCAAGCTGGCATAATAATCTCATGCAATTCAATAATATCAATACTGATAACCTATGACAATACTGATCACTAACGACGATGGTATTTATAGTCCGGGCATAGCAGCGCTGGCCAAAATAGCTTCCCGTTTTGGAAAAGTGACTGTGATCGCTCCTGATGTGGAGCAAAGTTCCATGGGACATGCCGTGACCCATTCACGGCCCCTGTCATTAAAAAAATCACCGATCACTTTTGAAGGAATAGAAGCCTGGCGGGTAAATGGTACGCCGGCCGATTGTGTTGCCCTGGGCAGCCATTTATATGCTCACACCGATGTGGTATTATCAGGTATTAACATGGGACCTAATCTCGGTAATGGCATGTGGCACTCCGGTACGCTTGCTGCTGCCAAGCAGGCTGTTCTCTTAGGCATCCGGGGTATTGCCCTCAGCACACCGGTTGGTAAAACAGAGCCCGATTTTGACGCTTTGGCGCCTTATGTAGAGAAGACCCTGGCTTTACTATTGGAAAATACTTCCCTTGGATTATACAACGTTAATTTTCCGCCGCAACCCAGAGGTATGAAATGGACCCGGCAATCTGTTCGCCTGTATGATGGTCACATAGTGCCGGGTGTAGATCCCATGGGGCGAAAACATTACTGGTTTACGGTAACACCGCTGGAACCTGCCGAAGAAGGCACCGATCGCTGGGCGGTTGAAAATGATTACGTGTCTATAACACCGTTACGTCTCGATCTAACCGACGAACAACGGTTGAAAGAGGTTATGAAAGCGCAACCAGTTTCTTAGTTTATGGTTTATGGTTTGTAGTTTATGGTTGTTCAACTTCCTTAGTTCAAAATTATATGTAAAATTCACTGATCTTTGAACTTAAAACTTTGAACTTTGAACTGTGAACTTTTTTAAACTATGAAGTTGGAATCCCATTCTGCATAAAATTGTTTTAGGTAGTGTTCCATGAACTCATGCCGTTGTTGAGCCAGTTTCCTGCCTGTTTCCGTATTCATTCTGTCTTTCAGCAGTAACAGCTTTTCATAAAAATGATTGATGGTTGGAGCTTTGCTGTTCTTGTATTCATCCTTGCTCATTTTCAAGTTTGCAGGAATAGCCGGATCATATAATGCACGGTTTTTGAAACCCCCATAATTAAAGGCGCGGGCAATGCCGATGGCGCCGATGGCATCGAGCCGGTCGGCATCCTGAACAATATCCAGTTCTACTGACCTGAATGGCTGTTGATGATTGCCGCCCTTGAAAGAAATATGGGTGATGATATTTTCCACATGTTGTATCACTGCTTCCTCTACATTGATCGATTGAAGCCATTCCCTGGCCTTACGCGGACCGATCGTTTCATCGCCATTATGAAATTTTGAATCGGCTATATCATGCAGCAGGGCGCCCAGGGCTACTACAAGTTCATCTGCTTTTTCTGAAGCCGCGATCAGTTGTGCGGTCTTCCACACCCGGTGAATATGCCACCAGTCGTGCCCGCCTTCTGCTTCAGCCAGTGTTTGTTTTACGTATTTTACTGTTTGCCCAATAATAAGTTCTTTGTTCATAGCGCAAAAGTAAGCGACGATTGTGATTTCGAGATTTATGATTTCGAGATTTCTGATTTTGAGATTTATCAGAATGATTAAATATAATGAAATCAAAAAATCTCGCAATCCCGAAATCAGAAATCAGCCTGTTATTGCATCAAATAGGCTACTATCATGACTGCCATTGCATCATCCAGCCCAAATCGTATTTCCCGCAGGGCGTGGCTCATTTTCTTTTCAACTGTTTTTACGGAGATGTTCTTTTGTTCGGCAATCTGTTTATAAGTGAGTCCGCTGTCGCGGTGCAGGAGGAAGATCTCTTTTTCGTCGGGCGGTAATGATTGTATCAATTGCTGATATAACGATTCCAGTTCCTTGAACAGCAGGGGATCTTCAAACAAAATATCTTTTGAGATCAGGGCCAGCCGGTTGAAGAAAAGCTGATCGGTTTTTTCTGCCCTGATGGCTTTGAATACCTGGAACCGAACCGCCTGGTGTAAGTACGATTGAAGTATATCCACGCGGATCTCGTGGCGGCGTTTCCATAAGGAAATAAATACTTCCTGAACGGCATCCTGAGCCACTTCTTTTACCTGTAGTATATTGTGTGCAGAAGTATAGAGTGATTTCCAATAGCGGTTGTAAATTTCAGCAAAAGCCATTTCGTCACCATGGTGAAGTTTTCTCAGCAACTCGTTATCGGTATGAATAGGATAGTTTTGCACGTTGTTACCCGAAAGTTAAAACAAATTTAACCTTCCCGGTAATGTTCAGGGCAGAAAACTGCAAGAAAGTTAGTTGATATTAAATAATTTGAGCAAGTGTTTAAAGGCTGAACGCTTAACGCTCAACGCTTGTTACCAATAGGCGCTGCGCGCCTGGAGTTTTGCATTTTGCCTTTTGTCTTTAGCCTTCAGCCTTTAGCGTTTAGCATTTAGCATTTAGCGTTTAGCGTTCTGCGTTTAGCGTTCCGCGTAAAGAGATAAGGAGCAAAAGAGACCTTCTTCAAACTCTTTTACTCCTTAAACTCTTTGCTTCAGGGAAGCCGGGGATAGAAATCAGCATCGAATAAGAGAGACCTTCTTCAAACCCTTTTATTCAGTTGCACCCGGCTTTCTCAGCAATTTTCTCCCGCCCTGCTTCGCCGAAGCTTCACGAGGCGCAGTAGGCGGAACGTTCAATAGAAATCTGCAGATGAGCAATAAGGAGCTCCCCTTTAAGCCCTCATTGCCCGCATTACCCCAAACGGAGACAGGTTGCAATATGTCCATCGCCGGGGTGTTGCTATCGTAAGCCAAGATCAATTGGCAAAATCAATTCGCAAATGGCAATTGGCAAGCTTCAACGTCAGCGCTCGCGATTGTCCGTTCACTTAATAATTATTAATTTAAAAGCTTATTAACTCAATAACTGAGTAACTGAATAACTTGTGATGTCAACGCTATTCAACTTACTTTCTGTCCCACCACAACCTCGTGCCGCCATTGTCCGGACCATTCAGCATACCCGCTGCTCTTTGAGCGCCTTTGGGATTTGACAAGTATTCATCGGGTGGCAGGTTCACGCGGCGAATGAATTCGGTAGTGCTCACCTTGCCGCCGCTGGTATTCAGCACCACCGGGAACAGTTTCGGATAACCGGTCCGGCGGAATTCACTCCAGGCTTCCTGTCCTTCGGGGAACATGCTTATCCATTTCTGCGTGATGATCCTTTCCAGTTTCCGTTCAAAACCATCGGCCTCTTCCCATTTAATGGTGATGGTGCTCAACCACGGTTTATCGCTGGTAATATCGTTCTGCCCGGGTGTAATAGCTTTGGGATCGAAGTATTCAGCCGGTTTGCTTAAGTCATCATTGAGATAAGTGTTCGCATCGGCGATGGAATGCTGCGCAAAAGACGTTTTAATGCCTGATTCATAATTTTCCTTAGCAGCACCGGCGCCTGACCAGCCGCGCAGGGCGGCTTCTGCTTTCAGGAAATAAGCTTCTGCAACTGTCAGCAATTGAATTTTGCTGGGAAGCGTAGCCAGCGCCGAATAACCCTGGTAACGGCTTTTGGCATCGATATTAATACCCTGGCGAATGCCTTTGTATTGACCGGCTACAGCAGCATCCGTTGCCGGAACAAAATATTTGTCGAGCCGCGGGTCGTTGTATCCCTTTAAGATCGATTCCATGGGTGCGCCCATGCGAATATCGGCCCAGGCTTCATTGATGGTGTTCAATGGGTGAATGGTAGCGCCAATATTGATACTGAAATCATCGCCGGTCGTTCTAAGAATGCCGGCTGCATGGGCCAAAGCCGCTTCGCCTTCTGCTTTTGCCTTAACCTCATCCGCTTTAACGATCCTTAATGCCAGGCGTAGGCGCAGCGTGTTGGCAAACTGCAACCATTTTTCATAACTGCCTCCATATACCAGGTCGGCATTTTTGAAAGTGGGTGTTGATTTCTCTGTGCGTTTGGGGGTAAGTATGGCTATTGCCTCGGCCAGGTCCTTAAAGAAATTGTTGTAGGCTTCCTGCTGGCTGTCGTAATCATAGCCTCCGTCATCAGACCGCACTTTATATTTTGAATACATGATCGGACCAAAAATATCACTCACCCGGTGCATGGCTTCTACCTTGATGATCTTGGCCATGGCATACAGGTCGGGCGCCGCAGTTTTGGTAGTTACTTCAACGTTGGAAATAGGGCTCATAATGCTGCCGGATGTACTGGAATAAGCCGGGTTCAGCGCCCATACGTTCCAGCCATCGACCAGGTCATAGGTCGTGTTGTTGCTGTTGCCACGGAAGGGCGTGGGCGACATCATATACCCGCTGAAGATATCGGCCATAAGGTTTTGCTGTAATTGCGTTACCCAGGCCGGCTGATAGCAATAAATGGTCTTCTGCGCTTCCTGTAGCTGCGCTACTACCAATCCATAGTCAGGCAGCAGCATCTCATTCGTAGCGCCGTATGCATTGGTGTTGTATTCCCTGAAGTTTTTGGTGCAACTACCAAACAGTAAGGTGGTGGCTGCCGTTATATAAAGAATGTATTTTGAATACTTTTTCATTTTCGTATTATTTGAATGCGTTTGTTGTTTGGGGTTTATGGTTTGTTGTTTCCTAAACCTCAAACTAAAAACCATAAACCCGTTCATTTCCTGATTACAACATTGTTCAAACCGTAATCAAAATGAACACCTGAAACTCAAACCTATACTTCTCGTAGCCGGCATGGCAAATACATCGATGCCCTGCAGCCCGTTGCCGGTGCTCATGCTTAGTTCAGGATCATACGGTGCTTCCTTTTTAAAGAAGAAGAGGTTGCGCGCTACCAGCGACAGACGCATGTCTTTTATCACCTTAAGCTTTGAGGGCACTTTGTAACCTACTGATAGTTCGCGCAACCTGATGTTGGTGGCATCGTACATGTAGTATTCGGTTATACCTGCACGCCCGCCAACGGTAGAATAGAATGTTTCCGCCGGAATAGCGCCACCCCACTTGCCACCACTTAGTTTGGTGGCATCTATCATTACTCCACCGCTATTACGGGCGTCTGCCGTTACTTTTGATACGCCGTATTCATCCAGAACCGCCTGCGTGATACTCATTACTTTACCACCAAAGCGGCCATCGATGAGTGCTGTTATAATAAAATCTTTAATTTCTACTGTATTGTTCCAGCCCGCCAGGAAATCCGGGTTGGGGTTGCCCAGGAATTTGAAACCTCCGGTTTGTGGTTTGCCGTTGTCATCAACCATGATAGAACCGTCGGCTGCGCGTTGGAATGTTTGGCCGTAAATGTCGCCGTACGAACCGCCTTCCCTTATCCGCAGTGAGTAGTTGTTCACGCCGGCCTGCGTGATCTCGTACTGACCGCCCAGTTCTGGTAGCAATTCGATCACTTTATTACGGTTGCGCGTCATGTTCAGGCTGCTGTTCCATTTGGTAGTGCTGGTGCGAAGCACGTCATAGCCCAACGCTATTTCAATACCCTTGTTCTCGATGTTACCGGCATTCACGAAGAACCTCGACAGACCACTGCCCAGCGGTGCGGCGAAATCAAAGTATTGATTGCGCGTATTGGTCTTGTACCAGGTGAGATCAAGGCTTAACCGGTTGTTCAGGAATTTCCACTCCGTACCAGCTTCATAGGAGCGGGCATCTTCGGGTTTCAGGTAAGCGCCCAGGTAAGGACCTGTTTGTATAGAACCGTAATTGCCCGACATAATGGTATTGGTTGGCAGGGTAGAAAATGCTTCTACGTCATTACCCACTTTGGCATACGAGAATCGAACCTTGCTGTAATTGATGAAGGCCGGCAGTTTGACGAGGTCGCTCACGATGGTGTTGATACCGGCAGAAAAATATGGATAGCCGCTGTTTTCTTTGGGGGTGAACGCCAGGGTAGAGGACCAGTCGTTCCGCGCAGTAAGATCGATGAACACTTTTTCATCGAGATCGAAGGTAGCAGTGGCGAAGATCGATTGAACCTGGCGGCGCAATCCGCTCGGTTGTGCGATCAGTGCCGGGTTAAGGTTCAGATTGCCGAGCGTAAAAATGTTGGCAAAACGCAGGTCGCTGCCCTTTGAATCGAAGAAAGCGCGGTCCTGTTGCTGATCATTGATGCTGCTGCCCGCATTGAAGCTGAAGCCGATCTTGTCGGTGATGTTCACATTACCCGAAACAATTACATCGCCATATAATAGGGTACGGGTTAATTTGTCATAGGTATACCGGCCATTGAAATCGGCCAGCGTGATCTGGGTGGAAGCGTATGCTTTTAATTCGTAATTGTCGTAATTGCGGTTCACACTGCCGCGTGCCTGCACGTTCAGCCATTTGGTAATGGGATATTTCAGTGTGATAGAAGCAAACAGGTTGTCTTTTTTGCCCACGTTGATATCGCGGTTGAGGATCCAGTAGGGGTTTTGCTGGTTGTCTGACCCTACCAGTTCTTTGTCGTGGTTGATATTCCACCAGTTCTGCAAATTCGTGATACGGGTAGGTGACCAGTATTCATATTCTTTATACTGATCGAAGTTCAAACCTCTGGGAAAAAGATAAAGGCCGGTAAGCGGGTTGTAATACAATCCTGTTGAAGGCCGGTTATGTGTTTTCTGGGTGCTGAAAATAATATTTGCATCCACGTTCAGCTTGTCGTTAAAGAATCTGGAAGTCTGGCGGAAGTTGAACGTATGCTGTTTGAATTCGCTGGTGGGCATAATACCGTTGTTGTTGGTATTGGAATACGAGAAATAGGTTTGCGCCTTGTCGTTTCCGGCGGTAAATGCCAGTGTATTGATAAACGTTTTACCGGTGCTGAAAAAGGGTTTTACATGATCGGGGTTCGAACCGGCAGGGCCCCAGCTGTAAATATTATCCTTACCCGTTTGGTTGTAGCTGTACTGCAGCTCAGGATAGTACATGGGTTTTTCTACCGTGAAGCTGGAAGAGAAATCCACTTTGGCGGTGCCTGCACGGCCTTTCCTGGTAGTGATCATGATCACGCCATTACCGGCCTGGCTGCCATATAACGCGGCCGCAGAAGCGCCTTTCAACACGGTCATGCTTTCAATATCTTCCGGGTTCAGGGAGCTGAGCACATCGCCCGCATCACGGCCGGGCGCATTGATGCCACCGCTTTCGCCCCATACGTTAATAGGTTGTGAGCTGGAGAAATTGGTCAGCGGCACGCCATCTATAACATACAGCGGCTGGTTTTCCCGGGTTGATTTTTGTCCGCGCAGGATCACGCGCACAGAACCGCCCAGGCCGGAAGCGCTGGGATTGATCTGTAACCCCGGTACTTTGCCATTGAGGCTGTTCATGGGGTTCATGTTCTTTACGGTGGTGAGCTCGGCGTTATTGATCTTTGTGGTGCTGTAGGTAAGGCTTTTCTGGCGGCGTTGAATACCCAGGGCCGTTACAACCAGCTCGCCCAGTTGTTGTGAGTTTACCGTTAAGGCAATTTGTAGGGGTTTGTCATCGTTTACTGTGATCTGCCGCGAAGCATAGCCGATATTGGTGATGACGAGAATGTCGCCTTTGTCGGCATCGATGGTAAATTCCCCATTGGCATCGGTGCTGGTGCCGCGGCGGGTCCCTTTCACCTGCACGTTGGCGCCGGCAACCGGTTCTCCTTTGTCATTCACAATTCTACCTTTAATGGGTATGGGCGGCGGTGGTGGCGTTTTGGTATGATCTGGTGTTTCTGTGGCCGGGCGTTTTGTGATCACCACGGTACTGCCCTGTACACTGTATTCAAAAGGCGCGCCGGTGAGGCATTGCTGTAATACGTCATTAAGGGGAGCATTCTTTACATGGATGGAAACCTTTTGCAGGCCTTCAAAAAGATCTTCGCAATATACTATTGACACACCTGTTTGCCTGGAAACCGCTTTAAATACCTTTTGCACCGGTACATTCTTAAGCGATAAGGTAACAGTTTGCCCACTGGTATGGGCAACTGCATGCAGGCATGTGACGAATAACAGGAATGTGGTTAATTTCATGACCTTAAGCAGTTTGTGCGTTTCCCGGTCGGCCGACCAGGACTTAAACCCGTTTGTATATCTACGCAAACGGATTTTAGCAGTTATTTGCATAACTTTGTTTGGTTTGGTGATTGAATAAATGATTCCTCAACAGACTTGTTTATTGTTACTGAACCTGCCGTTTCGTCTGGCCACGAAGCGGCTTTTTTATAGGCACCGGTAACTTCGCAAAACAACTGATATTTATCAGGCATACTCATTTCCGTTTTCCGCGTTTTGCGTTAAGCGTTTTGCTCAACAACTGGCAAATAAGCTTCCGGTAGTGATGGCTGCTTTTAAATATATGCTGACTGTTGTTGATCGATGCACTTATTCTCAATGTTAAAACCCTGCAACCCTCCCGATGAATCGGGAGCATGCTCCTAACAACCTTCTGCCTATTGCCAATTGTGTCTTGCTTTAGTTCAATTAGCTAACGTGATAATTTGATAATGTGATAATGCTTCCAAAGCGGAAGTTGCCTACAAAGGGCTAACCTCACGCGAAGCACTCACATAGCCTGTATTTAATAATCAAATTATCGGATTATCACATTATCTAATTACTGTTAGCGTTTTGCCTTCCAGTTTGAAATGCACGCCATAGTTCTCCAGCATTTTTAAAATGTTCGAGAGATTCAGGTTGCGACTGATACGGCCGCCGTATTTTTCATTAGCTGTTTTAGTTTCATATTTAATATCTACATCGTACCAGCGGCTGATCTGCCGCATGATAGTTTTGATATCGGTATCATCGAATTCGAACCAGCCATTCTTCCATGCCATTACCTGTTCAATATCCGGTGAATGGTCAATGGTCAATGGTGAATTCGTTGCCATCACAGCCTGTTCCCCCGGGCGCAGGATGACTTGCTGATGGTCATTTTTTGCCGGTTGCCGATTGCCGATTGACGATTGTCGATTGTCGACTGCCGATTGTCGTACTTTCACCGAGCCTTCCAGTAACGTTGTTTTAACGGTCTCTTCATCACTATAGGCATTCACATTGAAATGAGTGCCCAGCACTTCTATATGCTGTGTCCGTGTTTTTACATGAAAAGGCTTGCGGGTATTTTTGGCAACCTCAAAGTATCCTTCGCCATCCAGTTCCACCTCCCGCTTTTCACCCGTAAAAGCAGTGGGGAAGCGAAGCGAGCTCGCTGAGTTCAGCCATACTTTCGTTCCATCGGCCAGTATCAGTTGGTATTGATTACCGCGGGCGGTAGATACCTTATTGTAGACCACGGCCTCTCCACTCGCACCTGCCGCGGGGGAGGAAGAAGAGTAGGAGACCATACCTTTTATATTGATTACGGTTGCTCCACCCTGTTGGGAGATGGTGCCACTGGCAGAATCCAGGATGATCGTTCTTCCATCAGCTAATGTAAGGACTGCTGCATCACGTCCGGGCGGAAGATCATGCGGTTTCGCTTTTGTCGTTTTGGTTGAAGCGGTGGTAGTAGGAGGTTCTTTCAGCAGCCAGAAATAACTGCCGGCGCCGATTACAGCCAGGATCACCGCTGCTGCTGCAACGAGGCGATAATTTATTTTCCTGATGGGTATTGCTTTGTTGCCCCCAGCCCACAGGCTGGCTGCGATCTGCGAATACATGACCTCCTTCACGGCTGCTTCTTCTTCCGCTGACAGGTCTGTATTGCCCGCCTTTTCAAGGCGGCGGTAATATTCTTCTATCAATGCTTTTTCCGCAGCACTGGCAGTGCCGTCCTGGTACTTATCCAATATCCTGAAAAATGATTGCTTGTCCATACTACTTATTATATGTACCAGATCAGTGGCACCACCCTACGGATGTGGATAAACTTTTTAAAAAAAATATTAACTGCCTTTCATTCAGACCTGCTAATTATTTTTTGCACGGTCATTGAACTTTTAAAAGCGTATGATAGTAACACCGGTAGGCGGAAAATATTAAGAAGGTAGCGTTAATAAATTTGCAGGCAGGAGTTAACACATAAGAATTACGAAGCAGCGAGAGCAAGTATGAAGTTCAGTTTGATGATTGATTGTAAAAAGGCCGCAAGCTTTTTGGGGAGACAGGCTGATAGTTGGCAATGACATTGAGCAGGTGCAGTGGGTGAAATTACTGCCGCCTGCTCAATGTCCTATTAAGTTATTCTGCAAATTGAACTGAATAGATCATTGGTAAATAATTGTTGATCACCTGCCAATGCTCTCCGCGATCGGGGGAGAAGAATAAATTGCCGGTGGTAGTGCCGAAAACAACGGCGTCGCCATTACTGACCAGCGCATGGCGGTATACAATATCAAAACAATTTTCCTGGGGTAATCCGTTGCGCAACTGTTTCCAGGTCTTGCCGCCATCATCGGTTCTACAAATAACGAGCGCGCCTTTGATCGCTGTACGGTTTACATCGCTATCGGCGGGGGCTACCCAGGCCTGGTCGGGATTGTCGTCGGCTACGGCAATGGCAAAACCAAAACGGGCAGGACCCTCAGCTTCACTTACTTCCTGCCAGCTCCGCGCGCCATCGGTACTGCGGAAGATACCGCAATGGTTCTGCTGCCACAAGGCATCAGGATTAGAGGGCGCTGCTACCACAATATGTGGGTCATGACCCGTTTCCTGGTTTGGGTCGGGCAGAAAATCGGCCCGTAATCCTTTGTTGCAGATAGCCCAGCTCTTGCCGCCATCGGTGGTTTCAAAAACGCCGGCGCAGCTGATGCCTATATGAATATGATCTTCATTGCGCGGGTCTACGATAATAGAATGAATACCCGGCAGGTCGCGGCCACCGCCAAACCAGCCGTCTTTACGGGTGGGGTGCTGCCATAAAGATTCAACCAGTTGAAAGCTGTTGCCTTCATCTTCACTGACGAACAAACCACCGGGATCGGTGCCGATCCATAACCGGGATGAATAGTTTTTTCCACCATGCGCCATCGACCACATATACCGGGTAGTAGCCGGCACTCCGTCTTTCACTTCTTCACCTTCAGGATAGGCCGGCGCAATCACTTCTTCCCACGTTTGTCCCCTGTCTTTTGAGCGTTGCAGTTTTACACCCCAATGACCGTGATCCTGGCAGGCCCACCAGGTGCCGTTACGCGGATCGGCATAGGCGATTGAAATGGGTACGCCTTCAAAAGAACAATTCTCCAGGATCCATTTGTTGTTCTGAAAGCGATAGGCAATAAAACCTTTGCGGGTTCCTAATAATAAGGTAGATTTCATATAGCAATCATTTATTGAAGTTGAAAAGAATAGAAGGTTCGCCACGCTTCCTGGTGATACTGATGTATGTGGTGCACCTGATTTATTTATCCGCCCGATAGCGCCTGCATAATATAGATCTCGCTGTTTTCGTGGAAGGGATCGCTCAGGGATGCACGGTCCTTGATCATCACGCCGTCGATAAAGATATTCACATGCTGCCGCAGACGGCCCTGGTCATCCAGCACATACCGGGTTACGCCGGGATAGCTGGCTTCTATTTCAGCCAGCACTGCTTTCAATGTCTTTCCACCCGCTTTGGTATCGGTAAGTTTCGGAAAGAATCTTTTTAATGCGTATGTGAATTTTACTAAAGCCATAAATACTGCTTAACGCTTAACGCTGAACGCTTAACGCTCAACGCTGAATACCGCTGAACGCTTAACGCTTAACGCTTGTTATTCATAGGCGCTTCGCGCCATGGGTTTAACGTTTTACACGAAATGTTCTACGCCTGTCCGCAGGCCGGTTTTGCCTTTTGAGTTCTGCGTTTCGCGTTTTGCCTTCCGCCTTTAGCCTTTAGCCTTCCGCCTTTTGCCTAACTAAGCTACTGAATAATTCAAAAGGGGCGGTGGGGCTGCCTGTAAAAATTGATCAACCGGGAAACCCGCTACCCAAAGCTGGATTTTACACGATCAAAGTTACCGGTTGCCGGTTACCGGGTACCAGTTGCCGGTTGCCGGTTACCGGGTACCAGTTGCCGGTTACCGGGTACCAGTTGCCGGTTACCGGTTACCGGGTACCAGTTACCGGGTACCGGTTGCCGGGTACCAGCTGCCGGGTACCGGATACCGGGTACCGGGTACCAGCCGCCGGTTACCGGGTACCGGTTGCCGGGTACCGGGTACTTTAGCCTTCGGCCTTCAGCCTTCAGCCTTCCGCCTTTAGCCTTCAGCCTTCAGCTTTCAGCCTTGCGCTTTGCGCTTTGCGCGTTTTGCGTTCCGCGTTTTGCGTTTTGCGTTCAGCGTTCAGCCTTGCGCCTTTAGTTGTAGCTTGCCATAACTATGATCACCTACACAACCTCCAAAACCACCAGCGACCTGCAGCAGATCCTGGCCCTGCAAAAGCAGAACCTGGCGGCCGGTTTATCTGCGGCTGACATCGCTTCACAGGGATTTGTAACGGTATCGCACAGTTATGAAGATCTGCATAAAATGAATGAGATCGAAGCGCATATGATCGCCAAGGAAAACGACCAGGTAATTGCCTACATCCTGGCCATGACCGCCCGTTCGCGCAACGACATTCCCGTACTGCTGCCCATGTTCGAACTGTTTGAACAAATAGATTATCAACATAAGAAAATAGCCAATTACCGGTATATGGTGGTGGGACAGGTTTGTGTAGCGGCAGCCTACCGGGGAAAAGGCGTTTTTGACGCCTGTTATGCCGCTTATCGCGATCATTTTAAAGGTAAATATGATTTCGCCATCACCGAGATCTCCATCAGGAATCAGCGTTCGCTCAATGCGCATAAACGCATCGGGTTTGAACCGATCCATGAATACATAGCGCCTGACGGCGAAGTTTGGAGCGTTGTGGTTTGGGATTGGTAAACCGCGAGTTTGTTTTGTGTACATTTGCGAGGAAGTTAATCAAATGAACGCAGAGCAACTACGACTACAGCAGCCCACCTGGAAAAGATGGGGGTCTTATGTTTCAGACCGGCAATGGGGAACAGTTCGGGAAGATTACAGCGCCAATGGCGACGCCTGGAACTTTACCACGCACGACATGGCGCGCAGCAAAGCCTGGCGCTGGGGAGAGGAAGGTATTGCCGGCATCAGCGATGACAAACAGCTGTTGTGTTTTGCGCTGGCGCTCTGGAATAAAAGAGATGCGATCGTAAAAGAACGGTTATTCGGATTGAATAACCAGCAGGGCAATCATGGCGAAGATGTAAAAGAGATCTATTATTATCTCGATGCCACACCTACCCATTCGTACATGAAAATGTTGTACAAGTATCCGCAGCAGGAATTTCCCTATGAACGGCTAATTCAGGAAAACGCCCGCCGCAACCGCCATGAACCCGAATTCGAGCTCATGGATACCGGCATCTTCGATGAAGATAAATACTTCGATGTATTTACAGAATACGCCAAAGCCGACACCGACGATATCCTCATCAAAATAACCATTCATAACCGCAGTAAGGAAGCGGCCAGTCTGCACGTATTGCCCACCGTCTGGTTCCGCAATACCTGGTGCTGGGGACGGCACGATTACAAACCCAGATTGTATAAAAGTGATGTGCGTACGATTACTGTCACGCATGAGAAGTTAGCTGTATCTGCCCTGTATTTTGAAGGCGACGGCAGGATGTTGTTCTGCGAGAATGAAACCAATAACCGCCGCTTATACAACCATGACGATAAACAGCAATATCCGAAAGATGGTATTGTAGATCATTTGATCCATGAAAAGAAATCGGTGAACCCGGCCATGACCGGTACCAAAGCCGCCATCGATTATGAGCTCGTGATCCCTGCCGGTGGTTCGCACACCATCCGGTTACGCCTGTGTGATAAACACGGTATCGATGCTTTTGAACATTTCGATACGATCTTTGAACAGCGCGTGGCAGAGGCCGATATTTTTTATGCCGATCTGCAAAAGATCATAAAGAATGAAGATGAGAAGTTGATCCACCGGCAGGCCATTGCCGGCATGTTGTGGAACAAACAATTCTATTCTTATAAAGTGCAGCAGTGGCTCGATGGTGATCCTGCCATGCCGCCACCGCCGGCCCAGCGCTGGCAGGGCCGTAATAACGACTGGAAACAGCTCAATAACGAGCACATCATTTCCGTGCCCGACAAATGGGAATTTCCCTGGTATGCCGCGTGGGACCTGGGCTTCCATTGCGTTACGATCGGGCTCGTTGATCCGGATTTTGCCAAACAACAATTGCAGATGCTCACCGAGGAATGGTACATGCATCCATCAGGTATGCTGCCTGCCTATGAATGGTCATTGGGTGATGCCAATCCGCCCATCCATGCCGGCGCTGTGTTCCGCATCTTCCGCATGGATGCAAAAGCAAAAGGCGTGAAAGACTACGCCTGGCTGGAATCCATCTTTCACAAACTGCTCATCAATTTCACCTGGTGGGTGAACCGCAAAGACGAAGAAGGTAACAATATCTTCGAAGGTGGATTCCTGGGGCTCGATAATATCGGCGTATTTGACCGCAGCGCCCCGCTTCCCGAAGGAGTAGTGGCCGAACAGGCCGATGCTACCAGCTGGATGGCCATGTATGCCCTGAACATGCTGCATATTTCCCTGGAGCTGGCTACTTACAATAAAGCTTACACGGGAATGGCCACCAAGTTCTTCGAACATTTCCTGTACATCGCGGGCGCTATGGCCAGCATGGGTAAGAACAGTACGGGCTTATGGGATGAAGAAGATGAATTCTTTTACGATCAGATGCGTCTGAAAAATGACCAGATCATCAAGCTGAAAGTGAAAAGCATGGTGGGACTGATACCGCTGTTTGCGGTAGAAGTGATCACGAAAGAAACGCTTGACAATAACCCGCTGTTTGCCGAACGCATGGACTGGTTCCTGCGTCACCGGCCCGATCTGGCGCTGCTGGTATCGCGCTGGTACGAAGAAGGAAAAGAAAATAAACACCTGCTTGGGTTGCTGGGCGGGCACCGCGTAAAAAGATTGTTGAGTCACATGCTTGATGAAACAACCTTTTTAAGCGATTATGGCATCCGGTCATTGTCGAAGGAATATGCGAAACATCCATATTCCATCCAGATCAATGGTACCCACATGAGTGTGCCGTATGTGCCCGGCGATAGTGATTGCGATATGTACGGCGGCAATTCGAACTGGCGCGGACCTGTTTGGATGCCCATGAATTTCCTGATCATTGAAAGCCTGCGCAAGTATCATTTTTATTACAGTGATGATTTCAAAATAGAGTATCCCACCGCATCCGGAAATTTCATTACACTGCAACAGGTGGGCACTGAGATCGCCTGCCGCTTGTTAAATATCTTCAAACGAAATAAGAACGGCAAGCGGGCAGTATTCGGGTCGAACGAAAAAATGCAGAATGACCCGCACTTCCGCGATTATATTTTATTCCACGAGTATTTCCATGGCGATAATGGGAGAGGCCTGGGCGCTTCCCACCAAACCGGCTGGACGGGCCTCATCGCGAACATGATCATAATGAAGAACCAGTAAGGGCAATTAGTTAATGTGCTGATTAGCTAATGTGCTGATTAGCTAATGTGCTAATGTGCTAATGGAAAGGCAAGCAGCTGGTAGCAAACAGGGTATGAAGCCATTGGAAAACATGGGAGAAATGACTGATAAAAACAGTCTCGAGTTGAAAATAGAAACCCACTAGCCAGTTGCTACTGGCCGCTGGCTTCTAACAAGTGTTAGCGCCACCTTTATTCTTTAAAACTTGCATTGATATTAGTAAATTTGCGGTACCATAACCCTTCCAGCACCTTTATCCACGAATGAATGCTGTTGCTGCCAGTTACAGGTTAATATCTGTTTATCAGTAGATAATAATTGTAAACTGCCTTGCTCAAACTAATGGAGAAAGAGTTGTGTAAACGGATAGCTGACGGTGACGAAGCGGCTTTCGCCAGTCTTTTTAACCGGTATTATCCTTTATTACGTCCTTTTATTTTAAAATTTACGCGTTCTGCAGATAAAACGGAAGAAATGCTGCAGGAAACCTTTATGCGCGTATGGTTGAGCCGCGATCAGCTGCCTGACATTGAGAACCTGCGTGCCTGGATCTTCACAATTGCGTCCCGCCAGTGTTTGCAATCCATTCGAACCGAACTGAATCACCGCAAAAAATTAGCCCGCTTACAATCGCAGGCAGCAACCCGGCAGGAAGCCAATACGCCCCTTGAGTTTACGCAACTGGCGGAAATAAGCCGGCTGGTTTCGGAAGCTGTCAATAGTATGCCGCCGCAGCGCCAGCGCATTTACCGCATGAGCCGCGAGCAGGGGCTTAAGCCCGCTGCCATTGCGGAAGCACTTTCCTTATCAGTGACTACCGTCAAAAATGCGTTGGTGACCGCTTTGAAGGACATCCGTAATTACCTCGGGGCTGCCGGTCACCCCATCAGCCTGTTATACTTTTTGGTAACGTTTTTTTAACAATTATTTTATGTTGGGTAGTACGTTGTACGCGCTGCTGCATCTAACAAATAATGAAGTGCCTAAATCAATTATATGCAAAATGAGAACATCAGGCAATTGATCGGGCAGTATATGAATGATGAGCTGACCCCTGAACAACAGGCGGCGCTATTGCAATTGCTTGACCAACATAATGACAATGAACTGGTAGACGTATTGCGGGAAATGATGGAAGCCGGGTCGGCCAATGCCGCGGCTGTAGATGAAGGCCTGATGCAGGCTTCGCTGCAACGCGTGCTGGCAGCCGATAAAACCGCTGACGAAGCTGCAGGCGAACTTAAACCTGCACCCGTGGTGCGGATGCAACGCCGCTGGCAATGGGTAGCTGCTGCGGTTGGCATACTGGCCGCAGCAATCGCTGGTTTTGTGTTGCTCAATAAAAAACCAGACGCCCCGGTGTCAGTTGCTGCCACCACACATAAAAGCGATGTACAGCCAGGTGGTAATAAAGCCATGCTCACCCTGGCGAATGGACAGCAGATCGTGCTCGACAGCGCTGCTGATGGAATGCTGACGCAGGATGGCGATGCGCAGATCGTAAAGTTGAACAACGGACAACTGATCTATACGCAGCGAGGCAAAAAGAACGGCGACCCATTGACCTATAACACGCTGGTTACACCCAGAGGCGGAGAGTATAAACTGGTATTACCAGATGGCAGTAAAGTATGGTTGAATGCCGCTTCGTCTATTAAATACCCAACAGTGTTTGGTGATAAAGAAAGAAGCGTTGAGATAACCGGTGAAGCGTATTTCGAGATAACGTCCCTGACCGCCAAAGGCGGAACGCATCGCATTCCATTTATTGTTAAGCTTCCCCCTTTTCAGGGAGGCACAGGGAGGAGGATAGAGGTTCTCGGCACTCACTTCAACGTGAATGCTTATAGCGATGAGGAGCATATCAAAACAACATTGCTTGAAGGAAAGGTGAAAGTTACAGGCAATGAGCGGCAGGTAGTGCTTAACCCCGGTGAGCAGGCGAGGATGAACGGCCATGTTACGCAGGTGGTACAAAGCGTTGATACGGATGAGATAGTTGCCTGGACGAACGGCATGTTCATCTTCAGGGATCAGCGAATAGAAGATATAATGAAACAGATAAGCCGCTGGTATGATGTGGAGGTTCACTATGCCGGGAAGCCGGTGCAGGAAGGCTTTAATGGTACTATTCCCCGCAATGTACCCGTATCGAAAGTGTTGCGGTTGTTGGAGCTGACTACCCTGGTGCATTTCAGGATCGAAGGAAAGAAAGTAACGGTATTGCCATGAAAAAAGAGCGTTGCTTAAACTGAAAAGCCAGGATGCAGCGAACATCTCTGGCTTTGCCCCGCTTGCCGGGAGCAGATTTGAGTAACATCATAACATGAATAGTCTGCGACGACTATAACCTTCCCCCGAACAGCGATCGGATGGGACAGGGTATTTATTCACCCAAACCAAAACAAAAGTATGCAAAAAACTGCTTTGACTCGCCGTAGCCCTGGCGAAGGCGTGTCTTCGGGTCGCCGAAGTTTTAGCGAAGGCGAACGGTATGAAACCAGAACAGATCCAGCGATAACGGTAACCGGCAAAGCAACCGGTTCGGCTAACCAGGGTACAGGGAAAAAATTATTGTGCGTAATGAAGTTGATGTTTATTTTCTTGACCGTTGCATTTATGCAGGTACATGCGCGGGGATTGTCGCAAACGATTACTCTCAAAGTAAAGAATGCGCCGCTCACCCAGGTGTTCCGGGAAATTGAGAAGCAATCCGGTTTTATTTTTATCTATGGCAAATCAATGATCGAAAAAGAAGCGCCTGTCAACCTGCAGGTAGCGAACGCCAGCCTCACAGACGTGCTCAATCTCTGCTTCCGTAATCTAAGCATTACCTACACCATTGAAGAAAACAAATACATTGTGGTTCGGCCGCGGCCTGCGCCTGCAGCGCCACCTGTTGTGCAGGCAGCCGCCAGGAACCCATACGGCGATCCGATCAGAGGCCGCGTAACCGCCGAAGACGGCTCGCCATTGAGCGGCGCTACCGTTCTTGTTAAAAATACCAATGTCACCGGTCTTACCGATGTCAAAGGTGTTTTTATGGTGAACGTAAACGAAGGTGATGTGCTGGTGATCTCTTTTGTGGGTTATGAATCACAGGAAATAAAAATAAACCGCCGCATCATTAATGAGTATACGAGCAATGTTGCATTTGCCAATGGCAGGGACAATGCCGGGTATCTGGGGGTTCGGTTAAAACCCAAAAAATCGATGCTCGATGAAACAGTGGTGATCGCCTATGGCACTACCACACTGCGAAAAAGCACCGGTTCCGTAAGTTCCGTTACGGCTGAAGAGATCAGAAAACAACCGGTGGCCAATCCGCTCGCCGCTTTGCCGGGTCGGGTATCCGGTGCTGTTATTGCGCAGAACAACGGTTTGCCGGGCAGTGGCATCCAGATCCAGATCAGGGGACAGGGCTCTTTGAGCCAGGGCGAGATCCCTTTATACATAATAGATGGCGTTCCGTTTACAAATTTTAACGGGGGCATTCCGGCCACGGATAACCTCAACGCTTTTGGTATTTCAGGCGCCAATGGCGGCGTGAGCCCGTTCAGTATGATCAATCCGAATGATATCGAACGCATCGACATTTTAAAAGATGCCGACGCTACTTCCATCTACGGATCTCGCGGCGCCAATGGCGTTGTACTCATCACTACCAAAAAAGGAAAGGCCGGCAAAACGATGGTACAGGCTAATTTTTACCACGGCTTCGGCAAGGTGAACCGTTTCATGCCCATGCTGAACCTGCAGCAATACCTGGCCATGCGGCGCGAGGCATTTGCCAACGGCAATCAAACACCCACAGCGGCCACCGCGCCTGATCTGCTGGTATGGGACACTACCAAAAGTACCGACTGGCAGAAATTCCTGATCGGTGGAACCGCCCGTACAACGGATGCGCAGACTACCATTTCAGGTGGTACCGGCGGCACCCGTTTTTTATTCAATGCAGCTTATCATAGAGAAACCACGGTATTTCCAGGTGACGACGAATCAAAGCGCCTTTCCTTTCGCGTGAACGCTGATCATTCAGCGGCAGGCGGCCGGTTCAATATCGGGGTAATGGCCGCTTATGCCAACGATATCACCAATATGATCGATGCTGATCTTTCTTCAGCCTATAACCTGCCACCGAACTTGCCGTTGTACAATGCGGATGGTTCTTTATACTGGTATTCCGGTTTTACCAATCCACTCGGCCGGCTGAAAAAAAGGTACAAGGGAAATGGCAATAACCTCATCAGCAACCTGACGTTGCGATATTCGCTGTTGCCGGGGTTGAACCTGAAAGCCAGTCTGGGTTATACCAGAACGCAACTCGATCAGAAAAGAGTTAACCCGTACTCTTCAGATAACCCAACCAGCACGCAGGGCAGTTATGCCTATTTTGCCAATAATGTAGCCAGTAACTATATCATTGAACCAACCGTTGATTATACAAGAAAGCTCGGCGCCGGTAAACTGACTGCTTTGGCAGGCGCTACCTTTCAAAGTAATACGGCCGACGGATTTTCTATTACGGGAAGAAATTACAGCAATGAGGACTTGTTGGAAACCATGACGGCTGCCGGAACGCTGCAGGCCAGCTATAACAACGTGCAACGGTATAAATACGCCGCCGGTTTTGGCCGGTTGAACTATGACTGGAAAGGCAAATACATTGTGAATGCAAATTTCAGAAGGGATGGTTCGTCCCGTTTTGCACCCGCTAACCGGTTCAGTAATTACGGTTCTATCGGTGCCGCCTGGGTGTTCTCAGAGGAACAGTTTGTGCGCGATCACGTATCCTTTATTTCATTCGGAAAATTACGCGCAAGTATAGGAACATCGGGTAACGATCAGATCTCAAACTATCTCTACCTTAACCTGTATAATGCCGGTACGCCCTTGCTGGGCAATGGCACTTTAAACCCGTCGCCCGTATTACCGAATGACGATATCAAATGGGAAGCACGTAAAAAATATGAAGTGGCGCTTGACCTGGGCTTTTTCAAAGACCGCCTGTTGCTCACTGCCAATTATTACCGTTCGCGGTCGGGCAACCAGATCTCATCCATCTCAATGCCCACACAAATGGGATTAAATGCGCGAACCGTAAATATTCCGGCGACCATTGACAATAACGGTGTGGAGATCGACCTGCGCTCAACGAATATCAAAACGAAGGCGCTGGAATGGAAGACCAGTTTAAACATTACCTTCTACAACAACAAGCTGGTTGAATGGTCCGGCCTGGAGCTGTCTTTTGACCCATCAGCCTATATCATAGGCAAACCGGTGAATGTATCCCAGTTGTATCGTTTTATCGGTATAGATCCTGCTACAGGTATAGCCCGTTATGAAGATAAGGACGGCAATGGTTCAATTACATATGCCGGTGACCGCTATCCGATGCCGGTTGGTACGCCTTATTACGGTGGCTTATCCAATACCATCACGTATAAGAACTTCCAGCTGGATTTTACGTTCCAGTTCCATCATCGCATGGGAAAGACCAACCTGTTCCCATCACCGGTGCCCGTGGGCGGTCTGTTGAACCAGAACACCTCGGTGCTCGATCGCTGGATGAAACCCGGTGATGTGGCCATGTATCCGGCATACAGAACATCAGGCAATGATTTCAATTACGCTTCTTCTGATGTTACGTGGGGCGATGCTTCCTTTGCCAAACTGCGTTCAGCCAGTATTGCTTACATGGTGCCCCAGGCGGTGATCAAACGCCTGAAAATGACTGATTGCACCATCTCTGTTCAGGGGCAGAATTTATTCCTGTTCACCAAAAACAAATACCTGCTCGATCCGGAAACCACCGTCCAGGGCGGCCCTGCCGGCATAGGCACTGGTACCGTCGGTGCCGTAATGCCGCCACTGCGCACGATCGTATTTGGTATTAATTGTTCATTTTAAGCCTTTAGATCATGATTCGTAAAAGATCGATACAACTATATTCCGCGATAACAGCCATGGCGTTATCCGCGTTCTTATCATCCTGTAAAAAGTTTACCGAGATCGGGGCGCCGCCTACGCAGGTAGATGCCTCGGCTGCATTTGCCAGTGATGTCTCCGCTTCCAGCGCCGTAATGGGACTGTACACCGGCAACCCTATCAACCAGCCGCTGGTCGGCTGGACAATGTACCCCGGGATGTCGGCCGATGATGTACAGTATAATTCGCCCAGCGCAGAATTGGAGGCGTATGAAAACAATACCATCTCCATTAACAGTACTACGAATGCCAATTTCTGGTATTACAACTATCAGTTCCTGCGGAACGTCAATTACGCCATTGACGGCCTGACGGCTTCTAACGCGTTGACACCTTCCCTCCGGAACCAGTTACTGGGCGAAGCAAAATCCCTGCGGGCTTTTGTGTTATTTGAACTCGTGAATATGTTTGGTGATGTGCCCATGCCGCTTAGCAGCAACGACCTCGAGAATGCTTTTCTGCCCCGTACGCCCGCGAACGAAGTATGGGCCCAGATCATTAGAGATCTGAAAGAAGCACAGTCTTTGTTACCGGAAAATTATGTGGGTTCTTTCCGGGCCCGCATCAATAAATGGGCGGCTACCAGCTTGCTGGCAAGAGCCTATTTGTATAATAAAGAATACGCCCATGCAGAAGCAGAAGCTGCAAAAGTGATCGATTCAAAGCTCTACAGCCTGCCGGCACCTGCCGCTGCCTTTGTCAACACCAGCAATGAGATCATCTGGCAAATAACCAATACCACCGGTATCAGCACGTATGGCGCCAACTATAACTCGGCTGCCAACGTGTTGCCCGCTTACAGTCTGTACGATACGCTGTACCGTTCATTCGAAACAGGCGACCTGCGTAAAGCCAACTGGACCTCCGATACCACGGCAAGCGGTGTTACCTATCACCGGGTAACCAAGTATAAAACCAGGTCAGGCACCACCGGTAATGAGTATATGGTCGCATTGCGGTTTGCCGAGCTGTTCCTGATCAGGGGGGAAGCCCGCGCACAACAGGATAAACTTACTGAGGCGCGACAGGATCTGGACAGTGTACGCAGCCGTGCCGGGTTGGCCAAATTGTCTACTACGTTAAGCAAAGACGAGCTGTTGCTGGCGATTGAACAGGAAAGAAAAGTGGAGTTGTTCGGCGAATGGGGCCATCGCTGGTTCGATCTGAAACGTACCGGCCGGGCAGCTGCCGTCATCGGCGGACAAAAAAAGAACACCTGGAAGAATACCGCCGTGCTGTATCCCATACCCGATGCGCAAAGGCTGATCAATACCAACCTTTCGCAGAATGAGGGCTATGATAAATGATGTGATAATAAAATACAGTTACAGGTTGCAGGTTTCAGGTTACAAGGTAACGTGGAACTCACGGGTCTTGTAACACATGTAACCCCTGTAACCTGTAACTTGTAACCTGCAACATGAAACCTGTAAACTATAAACGAAATAACCGATAACATGAAGAACAGAATATTACTGTCAATATCAATAATGACCCTGTTCATAGGAGGGACCTATGCGCAAAATCGTAAGGACACTACCAGTCAATACTACTACCGGTTAGCTACTTCCAAAGTGGCGGCCGACAGGGAGCTGGTCACCGGTAAGTCGTACGAGCTGTTACAAAGTAAAAAGGAAAGCGACTGGATGTTATCGATGCAGCTTTTTAATGTGCTTAAAAAGAAAGCCACCAGCGATTCCATCCTGGCCATTATCAAAACCCGTTTCCCCGGCGGCCTGTACTGGCGCGGCGAAGAAGTGGCAGCTATCTACGACGCCGCGACCGGGGCTGAAAAAGAAGCCGCTTATAAGAAATGGTTGAAGAAATATCCCATCAACAAATTTGAAGGCAGCAGGATCGTGTACGACTATGCCGCCAATAGCGTAGCCAGCGCCTATGCCGAGGAAAAGAACGTTAAAAAAGCATTGTATTATGCCGATCAGGGACAAACGCCTGCCTGGAAAGGCGAAGCCTGGGCCGCTGTGGCGCAAAAACTTGAAAAGCACGGTTACATAAACGAAGCGCTGGCCTTATACAAAAAAGCAGCAGCCAATTCCTATGCTTTTAGAACCACCCGTACCAAAGAAGAAGGCGCCGGCTTTGCTGCAATGGGGTATAGAGGGTATTGCACTTCCATTGCCCGCTGCCTGTTGAAAAAAAACAATACCGACAGTGCACTGGCCTACATCCAGAAAGCATATACAGCCGACAAAAAGCCTTCTGCCTATGTAAATCAAACATACATAGAGATCCTGCAGGCAATGGGCCGCGATAAGGAAGCATACGAAAAAGCAGATGAGATCGTACAGGGTGGAGAAGCCGATAACAAGTTCAGGGAAGTGCACAAGGGCCTGTATGAAAAATTGAACGCAGGCGGTAAGCCGTATGCGGAGTATATGAAGGAAGTACAGGCAGCGGTCACTAAAAAGGTCATTGCCAATCTAAAGAACACCATCATTAACACCCCATCACCAGCATGGGTATTGAAAGATGTGAATGGCAATACCGTAAGTTCAGAAAGCCTGAAAGGAAAAATAGTAGTGCTCGATTTCTGGGCAACCTGGTGCGGTCCCTGTAAGCGGTCATTTCCCGCTATGCAAATGGCCGTGAACAAATATAAAGATAACCCTGATGTACAATTCCTTTTTATTCATACCTGGGAGAAAGGCGCGGGGGATGCCACTGCAGCAGCAAAGAAGTATATAGAGGATAACAAATTTGATTTCCGCGTACTGATGGACCTGAAAGATGAAAACGGTTCCAATAAAGTGGTGGAAGACTTCGGTATTTCAGGTATTCCAACCAAATTCATTTTGGATAAGAACGGTAATATCCGTTTCAAGGTGACCGGTTTCACGGGGACCGATGAAGCGGCCGTTGAAGAATTGAGTGCCATGATTGAGATGATAGAAAAGTCATAAATTGATTGTCTTTACTTGCAAGAATGAAATTAGCTGTGATAATTAGCTAATGTGATAATTTAATACAGTAGCTTGTATTATAAACTTAAGTGATTGTGGTTGACAAGTATAGGTCAATCGCAATCACTTTTTTTTGGTAGCCATTCGCGAGCACTGCAAAAGATTTTGAATGACGGATTGAAGCCCTGCTAGCTACTTCCTACCAGCCACTAGCATCTTAGGTATATGCTTTGCATATATAACCCAGCTTTCCAAACCAGACTCCACACTTAAAAAATAACTCTCATTGATCCTTTGCAGCGCATCGAACGTGTTGCAGGTGTTTTCTTATTACTGGTAAACCACTTAAAAAGAATTATGTTATGAGAGTCATTTTCATTGACAAAATTGGCTGCTTTTTGCTGGCGGCAGGTTTCTTTGCATTGATCGTTGCAGGTTGTAAAAAACAGGACAGACCGGCAGGCAGAGAAGACGAGGTTGATATACAGTTGATTGCTGACAACTTCGTATCGCCCATCGGCCTGGTTTCACCCCCGGATGACAGTAAACGGCTTTTTGTAATTGATCAGGTTGGAACGATATGGATCGTTGATAAAGACAGGAATAAGCTCGCTACACCGTTTATTGATCTAACGAGTAAAATGGTACCACTGAATACTGCTTTTGATGAACGTGGTTTGTTAGGACTGGCTTTTCATCCCAATTATGCAGGCAATGGATTGTTCTATGTTTATTATCAGCTACCGCCTCGTCCGGGCGGTCCGCAACCCGGTGTTAATTGGAATAATTTGAGCCGGATCTCCGAATTCAGGGTATCGGCAAATGCAAACGTGGCTGATGTAAATTCAGAAAGAGTGGTGTTGGAATGGGACGATCCGCAGTTTAATCATAATGGCGGAACGCTGGTGTTTGGTCCGGATAACTACCTCTACATTTCGGTAGGTGATGGCGGCGCTGCCAATGATGTTGCGCCCGGCCACGTACAGGACTGGTATGCAGTGAACGCCGGCGGCAATGCACAAAATGTAGATTCCAATCTGTTAGGAAAGATCCTCCGTATCGATGTGAATGGAAGTCCCTATAATATACCTGCCGATAATCCATTTGTGGGCAGGAACGGAAGAGATGAAATTTATGCCTATGGACTCCGCAATCCTTACCGCATGTCGTTCGATATGGGCGGTTCGCACATGTTGATCGCAGGTGACGCCGGTCAGGTTTTGTGGGAAGAGATCAGTGTGATACGAAGAGGCGGCAATTACGGATGGAATGTAAAAGAAGGCACACACTGTTTTAATGCAGCAAATAATGACACTGTTCTGGCATCCTGTCCGTCTGTTGATATTCTCGGTAACCCGTTGATCGATCCGGTGATAGAATTGAGTAATGCGGCCAACCCGGCCGGTGGCAGGGCTACTACCATCATTGGCGGACATGTATACAGGGGCAAAGATCTCAAGGGCTGGAATGGCAGGTACATCTTTGGTACTTTTTCACAATCGTTTACCACGCCTAATGGCGAGCTGTTTGCAGCAAGAACATCCGGCGCTGGTTCATGGAATTATAATGAAGTATTATTGAAAAGCCATCCGGAGGATATCGGTTATTATTTGCGCGGGTTCGGTCAGGACAATGACGGAGAAATATACCTTACTGTTTCTTCCGTAGGCGGCCTGACAGGTAATACCGGAAAAGTTTTCAAGATCGTTCCGGTCAATGACAAAAACGGTGATGGTTATTGATCTGTAATATAATCCGCAGCGTTGCTTGCTTCTTTGTAGAGAGATGTACCCAAAGGTAACAGATCTCTTGTGTATTAAAGGCCGCAATTGCGGCCTTTACTTTTTTTAACCTCCCTAATTTTGCATAAATTCCCTTCATGAAAAAGGCCACATCTCCCGACACAATAATGCCCGTTGCTTCTGTTGCAGCTCTTGAACAGGAAAGAAAGATATTATTGGACCTGGGAAATGATCTCACCCGCGTTCGCGACAAAAGCGACCTGATCGCGCTTTTTTCAAACCGCCTGAAAGGACTTTTTTACTTTACACACGCCATTGTTACACTTATTGATCATAATAGCGAAACCATTAGCGCATTGCTGTATGACATCGAGACTTCGCCCATACAAAAACATCCGGGTTATCTGAAACTGTTCAGTTCCCGTTTTTCTATCAATAATTCGTTCATGAAGACGGCCCTGGAAGCGAAGGGCCCTGTGTCTTTCTTGTTGGAGGAGGTGAAGGACCAGCCAAAAAGCCCTTCCTTCCTTAAAGTGAATTATGAAGGCGGTATCAGGGAGATCTTAATGACAAAGCTGCAAAATGCAGAAAAGCCACTTGGTTTTATCCATATCTATTCGGATAAGGTGGGCAGCTTTACCAATGAATTCAGGAGCATCATGAACGGTATTGCTCCTCAGTTATCCAGTGCGGTAACTAACATTCTTAAGAATGAGGACATACTTAATAAAGAAAAAGAAAAATCCTTTCTGCTCGACTTCAGCATTGCTATTGCACAGGTGAAAACAAAAGCCGACCTGCAAACCGCAATTATCACGGGCCTCGATAATTTACTGCATACAAACCTTGCAATGATCCGGGTAATTGACGATGATGGCTTTCACCTGAGCCCGTTCATGTTCGATAAAACATTATTTGCCAATGTGCGATCGAACTTTGAGGAAATGTCGAACGACAGGATCACCGTCCAGGAAACGTATACAGCGCAGGTGCTGGCCAGCAGGGATGGACTGGTATTCAATGTAGAAGAAGAATTAAAGAGCGGCAACGAGTACGCGAAATTATGGAATACGACCGGTCTGAAGAATATGTACAGTCTTCCCCTACGGGTAGGGGATAGGAATATCGGCACTATCTGGCTGTTGGCAGACCGGTTGAGCAAATTGATGCTGAAAGGCATTTGTGCGCAAATCTCCATAGCTATTGCCAATATACAGGCGAATGAAAAGTTACTGGCCTATAAAAAGCAGCTGGAAGTAGAAAATGACTATCTGAAAGAACAGATCAGCACCATTTATAATTTTTCTGAAATTGTTGGCAGTGGTGACAAGATGCAACAGGTCTACCGCCTGATGTCGCTGGTGGCAGACTCTAATTCTACGGTGTTGGTGCTGGGCGAAACGGGCAGCGGCAAGGAACTTATTGCCAGGGCAATTCATAATGCGTCGCCACGCAGGGATAAGCTCATGGTAAAAGTGAATTGCGCAGCATTGCCGGCCAATCTCATCGAAAGTGAATTGTTCGGCCATGAACGCGGCGCGTTTACAGGCGCTTTTGACCGGCGCATCGGTAAATTTGAGCTGGCCAATCAAAGTACCATCTTTCTGGATGAAATAGGCGAGTTGCCGCTGGAGGCGCAGTCGAAATTATTACGGGTGATCCAGGAGCGGGAAGTGGAGCGCTTGGGCGGTAAGCTAACGATAAAGGTTGATGTGCGGTTAATTGCTGCCACTAACAGAAATCTGGAAGAAGAAGTAAAAGCCGGCCGCTTCCGGGCCGACCTGTATTACCGCCTGAATGTATTTCCCATACACCTGCCGCCATTGCGCGACCGGCCCGAGGATATAGAACCGCTGATAAACTTTTTTGTGGCGAAGTATAACAAGAATACCAGCAGAAAGATCAGGAAGATAAAACCCACAGTGATACAGCAATTGAAAAGTTATACCTGGCCGGGCAATGTAAGAGAGCTGGAGCATTTGATAGAACGCAGCGTGCTGCTCACTACCGACGGTGTGTTGAACGATGTGTATATACCCCGGCATAATGAAACCGGGAAACAGGAACCGGCGCAACTGTTAAACCGTTCACTCGAAGAAGTGGAACGCGGTTATATTATCGAAGTACTGAAGCGATGCACCGGCAAGATCTCCGGTCCCGGCGGCGCAGCAGAAATTCTCGATATCCCGGGCAATACCTTACATTCAAAAATGAAAAAATTAGGCATTACCAAAGCCGATTATTTTGGTTGATCCCGCCCATTGCATATTGTCAATTGTCTATTGTTTATTGCCTATTGCCTATTGCCTATTGTTTATTGTTTATTGTCTTCCTTCCCTTCATTCAGTGAAACAGTCAGTGCTTTCACCAAATAAAGTGAAAAATTGAACAATCGTTTATTGCCTTTCTGTTGACTATCAGTAGTTTGATTTATTGGCATTTCATTGGCCCTGTATGGTAAACTCAAAAAATCAAATTATGAAAATCGTAGTCATCGGGGGCACCGGCCTCATCGGAACCAGGGTAGTTAACCAGCTTCGTCAACAGGGCCATGAAGTGATAGCCGCCTCGCCGAATACCGGCATCAACACTATTACAGGAGAAGGGTTAGCGGACGCTTTGCGCAATACAGATGTAGTGATTGATCTTTCCAATTCACCCTCTTTTGAAGAGAAAGCCGTTATGGAATTCTTCCAGACTTCGGGCCTTAATTTGCTGGGCGCCGAGATCAATGCGGGCGTAAAACACCATGTGGCGCTTTCTATTGTGGGTGTAGACCTCATGCAGAATGTTGCTTATATGCGGGCGAAAAAGGTGCAGGAAGACCTGATCAAACGGTCTGGCGTACCCTACACGATCATCAGGAGCACACAATTCCTCGAGTTCCTCGGCGGTCTTGCCAACCAGGCTACAGAAGGCAATGTGGTGAATGTTTCGGATGTTCAGTTTCAGCCGATAGCTGCAGATGATGTAGCGGCTTTTGTAGCGGAAGCGGCACTGGCGATGCCTGCCAGCAGCACTATAGAGATTGCAGGACCCGAGCGTTCTACGCTGGCTGACTTTATTACCCGTTACCTCAAAGACACAAAAGACCCAAGGACCGTAGCGCCGAATAACTACAATCAATATTATGGAGGAACAATTCCGCCAGCAGCCCTGGTACCGGCCGGCAACCAGGCAAAACCGGGCGCTGTGAGCTATGAAAAATGGCTGCGAGCGCTAACACAAACCGCTTAACGAATGCCGGTTTGCGGGATGCTCCGGGTCAAATATCAGCTAAATATCATGATCACGCGCGCACAGTTTATTGAATAGTCTTCCCAAAATACAATGCTGCCTTGTTATGGATCATTGCGAGCTGACTTTTGAACTTTACCGGCTTGCAATGATCCATTGCTACGCTGTATTGGAATATTGCAAGATGGAAACGAGTCATTGCTGGCGGAGCGCCGGTCATTGTTTGCCTGCAATGAATCAAAGATCGCCTGTTACCGGGTTACAACAGCCTGCAATTATATGAAAGCAGCCTGCAATGAAGTCATTTCAGCCTGTTATGACGAAGAAACAGCTGTATTTATATCATTTCAGGCTGAATTATCATCGTTGCAACCTGCATTTTCATCATTGCAAGCCTGCAATGATCCAATGTAAGCTGCATACTGATCATTTCAACGCAGCAATGATTCATTGCAACTTGTATTGTCATCATAACAACCGGTTTTTAGCAAATAACAGCCTGCAACGATCATATAACAACCTGCGATGACAGCATAACAGCCTGCAACGCTCCAATTACAGCCTGCAATGCTCCTATTACAGCTTGCAACGATGAAAAAACATCAGACATCGATCCGTTGCAGCCATGTAATGATCCATAACCATCAGCTTTCGGGCATTTCAGGTTTGTTATAATGAAATTTCATTTAGCAAAACGATTTTGGAAACCAGCATTATCTAACACCGTTTTATACGTGCATTTACTTTTGTAAATTTAACGGCGCTGCTAAACGTCTTTGTCTTGAAAACTTACCGGTTTATAAAAACGAACGGGGAATGGTTTATCGATCTGCCTGAGTATATTGAGCAGGGTGGGAGCGCAGGCGATCTGCAAATGGTGCTGGGCGCCGATACCATGCTCGATATTATGGCCGGTAAAGCATCTTCCATTGAACTGACCTTAGGCGAAGAACCATTTGAAGGAGCGGATGAACTGATCTTAACAGAGCGATGTGACCCGGTGATTGGCGGCGGGTATTATTTGATGAAAACCTATAAAGGGCAGCCAATCAATAAAACCATGTGGTTATGCCAGGTAACGGAATTTGTGTTTGGCAGCCTTCCCGAACGTATCTTTGTACGGCAGGAAAATCAATGATAACCAAACCCGGTAGCTATGTGGCAAAAGATCTGGAGCATCGTCAGGAAAGTATTATTGCCGAAAAAGAGTTGTTGCAGGTAAAAGCATTTCAATGATCTGTGCCAGGCCCGACATTGTGGTTATGGTACAGCTTTTTTAGACAATACCCCATAATTATATACTATGAAACTTTCATCTGCATTAGCCGGGGGATTGGCAGGAACACTTACAGCGGCTTCCCTGCATGAGGCGTTTAGAAGGATCAGTCCGGATGCGCCCCGTATGGACCTGTTGGATAAGGACCTGTTACGAAAAGGTTTGAAAAGCCTGGGTAAAAAGATCCCGGAAGAGAATGAACTGCAACGGTGGGCAATAGGTGGTGAGCTTGTTTGTGATACCGCGTATTATAGCCTGGCGGCCGCAGGAGGTAAAAAGAGGGCATGGCTGTACGGAGCTTTGCTGGGGCTTGCAGCAGGCGTATCGGCTGTAGTTTTACCCAGGCCCCTGGGACTGTCAGAAGAGCCCAGCAATAAAACGTTAGGGACAAAATTGATGACGATAGGGCTCTATTTAGCAGGCGGATTGGCTTCAGCGGCAATAGCTACACTGGCAGAAAATGCGGTGTCGAATAAAGCAGAACAAAAAGATGGAACGGTAGAATATGGAGAGTTGATCCCCTAGAGCGATTTTGTTGTTGTAAAAAAATACTGCCTGTATTTTGGACAGGAATTTTCTATTCCGTAATATTGCCTCCCGTTTGGCAGACCCTGGTTTAGGACTATAAATCACTGATTGTAAGTAAGGTAGGGTCGCAAAAATGGTGAAAAAGCCCGGATGGCGGAAAACCTGCCGCCAGGCAGGTTTGGTTCTCGCAAGGGAGTGGGGGATTCTACTCGACAAGATAGTTCTTGAATTTGAAAATTAGTGTCGCTTAAGAATATTTGAAGACACTTTGAAATAATTGCCCGGATGGCGGAACTGGTAGACGCGTCAGACTCAAAATCTGGTTCTCGCAAGGGAGTGCAGGTTCGATTCCTGTTCCGGGCACGATATTAACCCTGTAAGATTGACTTACAGGGTTTTTTGTTTTTAGGCTGGACGTTTTTGTGTCGGTTTTTCAGGATCAAGTCAAATTGTTGGGGGATTAGGTTGTTAAGCATAGATTTTTTGGAGTCTAAATAAGAAGAAATTAATATCCCGAACTCCCCG
>NZ_JAFIQX010000022.1 GCF_017356035.1 Longitalea luteola
ACCGGCCCAACACAGCCGGAGATGCAAAGCTTTCAATCGGTGAATGGAAACAACCTGGTTGATCCGTTCTCCGGTGATTTTTCCTATAATATTCCATTGCTTGATGTGGGCGGTTACCCGGTGAACCTGCATTACCAGAGCGGGGTCACTATGGACCAGGAAGCAAGCTGGGTAGGGTTGGGCTGGAACATTAATCCGGGCGTGATCTCGCGCAATATGCGGGGATTGCCCGATGATTTCAGGGGAGGAGTTCCGAATGCAGATGAAGTAACAAAAACGGTTAGTGTTAAACCCAACCGTACGATTGGTGGCAACTTTGGGGCAGGCGTGAACCTGGAAATATTTGGTGCACCCATTCCCATAGGCGTAGACCGTTCATACGGCATCTTTCATAATACGTATAAAGGGTGGGGGATCGAGAAAGAAACACACGTAAGCATCAGCGTAGGCACCGGATCGCAGGGTGAATTGACGGGTGGTCTATCCATCACCAGCAATTCGCAAACCGGAACGGATATAAGTCCATCGATGGGTTTTACCATGGGAAGTAAGGAAGCGCAGCTGCAGGGTGGTATAACGATTGGTACCAATTATAATTCCCGCACCGGTATTCAGAACCTGCAGATCACCGGAGAAATAAAACGCGCAGATGACGGTAGCAGGAAACAAAAATTTGATCCGGGTATCGGGCGTTTCAGGTCAAACATTTCTTTTTCGAAGCCGTCTTATACGCCAACTATCAGAATACCTTATACGTCGCAAGGCTTTTCCTACCGCGCCAAGGTAGGACCGCAAGGGCAGGGCTTTTTCCCGGGCAGCTTGTTTGTGCAAGGGTATATCTCTGAGCAAAAGGTGGAAGAAAAGACCCGTACCATGCCGGCTTACGGTTATATGTATTATGAAAAAGCGGGTAATGATCAGAATGTATTACTCGATTATAACCGGGAGAAAGACGTTTCGTGGAGCGAAAGTTCACCACATATCGCAATACCAGTTTATACCTACGATACCTGGTCAATAAGCGGGGAAGGCACCGGCGGTATGTTCCGGCCTTTCCGCAGTGACATCGGGTTTGTGTTCGATCATAAAATGACCACCAAAAGTGGCAACGACAATATTGGAACCAATGTGGGCTTTGGAAGTATTTTAAAAGCAGGTGTTGATTATAACCTGGTAAACAACGTTACCAAAACCAATGCGTGGACCGGGGATAACCGGCTGGTGGATGTGATCAGGTTCAGGGACGTAGACACTACCTATGAAAATGTATATTTTAAAAATCCCGGAGAAAAAGCAGCGGTTGATAAAGTTTACCAGCAGGCACTGGGTGGTGATAACCTGATGCGGGTTGAACTGGCATCTGGCGACAGAAACAATTCGCTGGTTACGGCCACGCGCAATATGTTGTTGTTTAAGAACGCACGCGTAGCAGGCAAACAAACATTCGACCTGAACACGGTTCGCAAACAAAGAGATAAACGCGGCCAGGTGATATCTTATCTCAATGCTGCAGAAGCAGCCGCAGCGGCGCTTGACAAACAGATAAAATGGTATCCTATCAACTCTTTTCCTGTCAGCGGATGCGGTTATCAGGCTATTAACCGGAATGAAGGCGCGCGTAAAGCACACCACCTTTCTGAGATCACCGTGCTGAACCCCGATGGCCGCCGGTATGTATATGGCATTCCGGTGTATAACAAATCGCAGGTTGAAATTACAATGGCTACCAATAAAGACAATGGTAACAATTCAACTGCGCTTGTTAAGTATAGCGGCCGTGACAAATCTGTTGACAACAATCAGGGAAAGGATGGTTTATTTAATAAAGAATCGACTCCGGCTTATTCGCATTCGTTTTTATTATCAGGTATTTTGTCGAGCGATTACGTTGACCTCACCGGTGACGGCATTACCCAGGACGACAACGGCGATGCGGTAAAATTTAATTACAGCCAGGCCTATAGCTTAAACCAGCCTTATAGGTGGCGGGCGCCTTATCAATTGGATTCGGCTTCCTATAATGAAGGATTGAAAACCGATAAGCGCGATGATAAAGGCAGCTTTACTTATGGAGAGCGTGAAGTGTGGTATTTGAACTCAGTAGAATCAAAGACCATGATCGCCACTTTTGTATTAGACGCTGATAGAAAAGACGGGTATGGCGTGAATGGTGAGGACGGTGGACAAAATGCAGGTCAGAAATTATACAAGCTGAAAGAGATCAATCTGTATACCAAGGCCGATTTTCTGAAGAATGGAACGAATGCCCGTCCGATAAAGACGGTTCATTTCGAGTACAACTATGAGTTGTGTAAAAAGAATCTTGGTTCACTGGCAGACAGCGGTAAACTTACGTTGAAAAAGGTTTGGTTCAGTTACAGTAAGAATGAAAAAGGGCGGCGCAATCCGTATATTTTTACCTATGGCGCCAACCCCGATTACTCGCAAAGATCGGTTGACCGCTGGGGTAACTACAAGGACCCGGCCAATAATCCCGGCAACGGCACGGCAATGACCAATGCCGATTACCCGTACACTTTGCAAACAGGCGTAAAGACCTGGGATACTACCAAAGCAGCCGCTAATGCAGCTCCATGGGCATTGTCAGAAATCAAACTGCCTTCGGGCGGAAGATTAAAGATCACTTATGAATCGGATGATTATGCCTATGTGCAGAACAAACGCGCCATGCAGTTCTTTACCATAGCCGGTTTTGGTAATTCGCAGAACAGCACGCCTCAACCGGTATTGTATCCCAATAAAACAGCCAATGATGATTACCATGTTGTTTTTATAACTGTCACGGAGCCGGTTAATAGCGCTGCAGAGGTAGGACGTAAATACCTGGATGGGGTAAACCAGCTGTTCTTTAAGCTGGCAGTAAATATGCCTGGCGACAGGTGGGGAAATGGCTATGAACTGGTGCCCTGTTATGCAGAAATTGAAAATTATGGCGTTGCTTCCCATATAAACAACAAGACCATTTGGGTCAGGGTTAAAGCGATCAAAGATCGGCAAAGTCCATTTGCAACCGCTGCTATTCAGTTCCTGCGGTTGAACCTGCCATCCAAAGCCTATCCCTGGTCTGAACCAGGTGACAAAATTGATATCCGCGCAGCTGTAGGTATGATGACCTCTGTATTCAGCGGCGTAGTGAATCTGTTGAAGGAAGCTAATTATGAGAATAAAGCCCGCGGTGACAATCGTTGTCGCAGTGTGGTATTGGACAGATCGTTTGCCCGCCTTGATAATCCCATTTACAGGAAATTCGGTGGGGGACTAAGGGTAAAGAAAACCGAGCTGTTTGATAACTGGAATAAGATGACGAGCCAGGTACAAAAGGAAGCGAGATATGGACAAACTTATACTTACACCGATACTGTAATGATAGATGGGGTGCCAACCGGCATCAGCAGCGGGGTTGCGTCGTATGAGCCTATGATCGGTGGAGATGAGAATCCGTTCCATGTTCCGGCGAAAGTATATGCAGAGAAGGTAGGTGCTATGGGACCCACTGACTACCTGTATGCAGAAGAACCATTTGCGGAAACATTTTTCCCTGGTCCTTCGGTAGGCTACAGCAAGGTGCGGGTGCAAACCATTCACAGGGATAAGAAGTCTGCCAACGGGTTCGATGAATCAACCTTCTACACAGCAAAGGATTTTCCAACAATTGTTGAATACACACCTATTGATGGTGACAGTAAAAAATCGTTCAAGACACCGATAAAGAACCCTTTCTTTTTTGATGCGCGTAACTATGTTACGCTCAGCCAGGGTTTCAAGATTGAGTTGAACGATATGCACGGAAAGCCAAAATCCCAGGCCAGTTATGGACAGAATGATCTGAACAATCCGATCAACTATACTTACAATTATTACAAACTGGTAAATGATAACGCTGCTCAGGCTAAATTATCTGGCAGGGTGGCTATTGCCGGTAAGGATGGAACTATAGATACAGATGGAGAAATGGGTAAGGAAGTGGAGGTAATGATCGATGTGCGCGAGCAGAAATCAGAAACCACCAGTGGCAATATAGAAGCCAATATGGATCTTATTTGGCTGGTGCCGCCAATCACCGCCCCAATATTTACCATTATACCGCTGTTCAACGGGGAAACCAACCGTTATCGTTCTGTTGCTGTGTTGAAAATCATAAACAGGTACGGGATCCTCGACAGTGTTCTGCGAATTGATAAAGGCAGCCGCGTGACCATGCGCAACCTGGTATACGACGGAGAAACGGGCGAAGTCTTGTTGACGCAAACCAACAATGAGTTTGACGATCCCGTGTATGATTTTAATTATCCGGCACACTGGGCTTATACGGGTATGGCCCCCGCGTACCAGAACATTGGCACCGTTTTAAAGAATATTAGGTTCAGAAAAGGCATCATGTTATATGGCAATAACAGCCGGGTGCCGGCCAGCCGTTACTTTGAAAGCGGAGATGAGCTATTGGTGTTTGGTAACGATAAGCGTACTTCCACAATTGATGATCATTGCAAACCTGACTATTACCAGTTTGATAATGATCCGAAATACAAAAAGATCTGGGCTGTTGATGCGTCACGCGGCACACAGGGACAAAAAGGTCTTTATTTTATTGATGCAGATGGCCTGCCGTATTCATGCGATGCACAGCATCTCCGGATCATCCGTTCCGGCAAACGCAATATGGCAGGCACATCGGTTGGCAATATCACTTCACAGGAAACACCGGTTCGACTGGTAGGTGGTGTGCCAAAGCTGGTATTTGACCCGGCCACCAGGGTAATCAATGCCAGCGCCGCCAGGTTCAAAGACCTGTGGATGGTGGACAGCACATTGTATCCCAAGGATACTAGCATAATTGCAACGCACCGGGTGCATATAGAACGTACAACCCTTACTGCTGTGGATAATTATGCTATTCATGACTACAAGGGCGGAGGCAATGGCGATAACCGTGCGCTCGGTCATTTACCCAATCATAAATATTTCGAAGCTACTGCCTATGACGATGGTGAAGGCTCCTGGGATGAACAGATCAGAAGTTTTTTAAGGTTTAATATGGATGGGATCCCACAGAATGCAATAATTACTTCTGCCACCCTTCGATTATACGGAACGCAGGGTATACCCCACAAAAACCAGAGGGCATCGACGAACAGGAGTTGGATAGAGCGGCTGAGCGCAGGCTGGGTGAGGGATGTTATTGACAATGCGGCAAATGAAGCCGATATAAAATATGCGCAGGGATTTTATTGGTCCAGTTCCGAACCGTTGGACCTGGCAACAAGGGTATTGCTTCCGGCAACAGCTGCTGGCGTTGATGAGGTAAGGAATGAGAACGTAAACATTACCCCTATGGCGCGGGCAATGTTGCATGATCGGTATGCATTAGGGAACCCACCTGTTATCCGCATCCGACTCGATGATCCGGGAGGCGGCCACCACCTGATGAACAGGTTAATTTATAACACACACCTTACACCCGAGCAGTGCACGCCAAAAACGACTTGTTTACCTGCCATTGACATTGAGTATATAATTCCCTGCGCAGATGGCTCGCAGCCCTGGTACGCTGAAACACCGCCTTTCGGTGCTGACGATGGTACACCGGGTCCTGGTTATTACTGTAACCTTTGGCGGGTTGATACATTTGTGTGCAGGCCAAACATAAACGACACCGCTGTTAACTTCTACCGGTTTGGCATCCTCGGTAACTGGCGACCCGACCGGGAATATACCTACTATAGCAGAAGAGAACAATCTGATGCTTTAAGCACAACAAATATTCGCAAAGACGGGGTTATAAAGGATTTTGCGCCTTATTGGTCATTTACCAATACGCTGATGACCGCCAATAGCGATGAAAGCCGCTGGGTTTGGAACAGCGAAATGACCAGGTTCAACAATAAAGGATTTGAGATTGAGAACCATGATCCGATAGATCGATTTAATGCAGGCCAATATGGTTATAACAATACCCTGCCAATAGCCGCAGCTCAGAATGCGAGAAGCCGGGAAATTGCATTTGATGGTTTCGAAGATTATGGCTATCAGACGAATAATTGTAAAAATTGTTTGATCAACCGCCATGCCGACTTTGGCAGCAATGCGAACCTGGTAGCAACCGAAAGCCACACCGGCTTGTACAGTTTATGCGTTGAAGGTAATAATGCAGTGAACAAATATGTTAGCCTGGGTTCAGCGAGCGAAGATGCCATTAAACCCGAACTGTCGATGAAAGAAGACTCCATTCCGCTGGTTTCTACTGTAGTGCATGGAAATGGACCGGGGTTAGGGAACTATTATTTTACCAATGGGGGCGGTTGTTACCCGTACGAGGTAAATAACCCAAATAAACCGCCTTTATATACCGGCATTAATTCCAATATAAATTATAAGATCCATGTCAACGAGATACAAAATACCTGCCGTACAGAATATATCTTTTATTCTTTCAGAGGTTATATACAGCCACGTTATACGGGAGTGTATAAGTTCTGGTGTACAGCGGATGATGCGATGTCAATATATATTACCAAAGACGGCGTAACCAGGCGAATTACCCAGGGCAGGTTTATGGAGGATCCTTCCCGCGAGGAGCATGAGTATGCAACGGCATATGAAACGGAAACTATAGAACTTGAACAAGGCGAATTGTATGAAATCGTGGTATTATGGGATAATAACGGTGGAGACTATCATGCCAAACTGGAGTGGGAGAGTCAGGGTCTGCAATCGCAATGGCGGGAAGTGGTGCCTGCAACGCAGTTGTATCCTCTTGGCTCTGACATTAATACCGTAAAAGCCAATACAGTATTCAGGGATACCACCTGGTGCGTTCAGTTCAAACCACCTACCGGTAGCAACGTGATCAATAAACGCTTTTCTCCCTTACAAAAACAAAAAGTGGTAGTGAGCGCCTGGGTAAAACAGGAAGGTCCTTGTACCACCGGTAACTATGATGGGGCGCGCCTCAACCTCTCTTTCAATAATGGGTCGGGCACCAGCTTCTTCTCACTGAAGCCATCAGGCACTATCATCGAAGGCTGGCAACGGATAGAAGATACGTTAACCATTCCTGAAACGGCTACAGGTGTATCTGTTTCCATGAGCGCCACTTCTTCTTCACCGGTTTACTTTGATGACATAAGGGTACAGCCATTCCATAGTAATATGAAATCGTTTGTGTACAACCCGATCAACCTGCGGTTGATGGCAGAACTGGATGAGAACAACTATGCCACCTTCTATGAATACGATGATGAAGGAACCATGATCAGGCTTAAAAAAGAAACCGAGCGGGGAATAAAGACCCTTAAAGAAACGCGGAGCGCAATGAGCAAGGAGTAATGCGGGTAAATAACTAAAATAAACTATTTATGCGAACAATAAAGAGGTTACCCATTCAACTGGCCGCCCTGCTGGTGATTGCCAGTCTGATGAAAGCGACCGGGCAGCCGGTATCCAATACTTTTTTAGCTTCCCGGGAATTGATAAATATAAAACGGGCACTCCAGGATACGACTCATAAAAGTTTTGAAGCTATTAATGTGATCACTTATAACGACGGTACCAGTAATACAATACATTATCAATATCAGGTGTGCGGCAACAAGGTACATATAGTCGCCGATGACAGTACTGAGTTCATTCAAAGCAGCTTGTACAATTTGCTGTTAAAACATAACAAGCGAGAGACGGTGTTGTCCCGGCCAGTAGATCTTTTTAAGTATTTGTTACAGGTTGATGTTATGGGCGCTTCTTTTAAAAGATCATTTGTGAGTGGAATGACGGCTACCGATACCGGTGGGTACAAAAAATTGTCGTACCTGTTTCAGGCAAAAAGCCCGTACCGGCAATTCGACATCATATATGATAAGACCAGTTATCGCATACAGGCTATACAATATAGGTTTAATAAATCTCGCTCAGGTGCGGCGCCTGTTGGTAGCAAAATGCCGTCTGCGGTGAACGTTACGTTCGGTAACTATCAAACAGGAATTTTTACTGATGCTGCATTCTCAACGAATACATATTTCAGCTGGAGCAACGGTATTGCCAGTATGGTAGCGCCATATACCAGTTATCAACTAATCAACTCGTTAAATCAATAAACCGTATTTCATGCAACGCTATATTTACCGGTTATTGTGTTTTTGTTTTCTGCTCGGTTGTTTTAATACCGTAAAAGCCATCGATGAACGGTATGCCGCACCCCCATTGAGAGGGAACCAGCTGGCTGCCGATTCGGGTAGTATGGTAATGGATGCGGTGTACTTCGACCCTTCGTTAAAACCTTTACAGAATACCTATTTTGTAAAGAACCTTATCACTTTTCAGATAGATGAGTCGTACAGGCATATGTTACCCGACGAGTTCCAGGTAACGATGAATTGTAAATTACATTACACCCGGGATAACAATGGCACACCGGTTACAGGGGAAGAGGACTTTACTTTGCATATAGAGTATTCGAAATACACGACCTATCAGCATAGGTCAGTGTACATTGGAAATGACTGGTATAAGGTAGAACTGAAGATCGTGAGTATTACGGCTTCAGGTAATCTGAGCGATTACCGCGATGCCCTTCTGCTAACGAATGAAATAATGGTGAACCGCGAGTATAACTTCTCCTGCACCAATAATGCGATTCAGCAGATTTTTGCCAATACGGCCACCGTGTCAACAAAAGGGGAGTTGAATGTTTACTGGCAGCCCGAACGTGCTGCTGATGAATACGACCTGGAATGGGCGTATATTGATGAGTTGTCGCTCGATAACTATAAAACAAATAACAATCCGGACCCCAAAAAAATATTCAGGAATAATGCGACAAGAGTAAGCCTTACCAAAGAATCGTATAACATACCATTATTGTATGAAGCCTCCGGCCGGTTGTTTTACAGGGTAAGAGCTGTGCAGGTGAAGCGTGACGGCCAACGTATTGAATCGGTATGGAGCTCAGATTATGCTAATGGTATGGGCCCGTATCTATTTCATGGTCATGATTCAACGTTCAACTGGCAGGCTTCTACTACATATTCAGAGGAGGGAAAAAGGAAATCGGTAGTGGAATATTATGATGGATCTTTAAGGAACCGTCAAACCGTTACCAGGGATAATAGCACCGATACGACAATTGTAGCAGAAACATTTTACGATCATCAGGGCCGGCCAGTGATTGAGGTGATGCCATCGCCTTCTTTAAGCAGTATTATAAAATATACGCCCAATTTCAACCGGCTGAATGTGCCGGCGGGTGCTGATCATGAATACGCCAAGGAGATATATGATGGTCCTTTACAGGCAGATAATGTTTGTAAAGAAGGCGCACCGGTGATGGATACAACCAACGGCGCTGGTCAGTATTATTCAGCCGGAAACCCATTGGCGGCAAACGGGTATCATAAGTATATACCCAACGCCAAAGGGTATGTGTTTACCGAAAAAAGATATACGCCTGATAATACGGGACGTTTGAGCATGCAAGGGGGATTAGGAGAAACATTCCATATCGGTAAAGGACATGAAACCAGTTACACTTATAACACAGCCGACCAGGAAGAACTGGATGCGCTGTTTGGTACGGAAGTAGGGAATGCCAGCCATTATTATAAAAATACAGCGCGGGATGCCAACGGACAGGTAAACATTACTTATATGGATATGCATGGCCGCGTTATAGCCAATGCATTGGCAGGTACGCCACCTGTGGCGCTGGATGTACTCCCTTCCAACAATCCCTATTTCATTACTAAGAAACTAATCGACAGCAGTAGTAACGTAGTTAAAGGAACGGTGATTGAAAGCAGCAAGGGGTTGTTGGTTACTAAAGCAGGGCAGCACCGCTTCATGTACTCCCTGCTGCCAGATAGTATCAACATAAAAGATTGTAACAACAATACGGTATGTTATGATTGTGTGTATGATCTGCGCATTACCATCACCGATGAGTGCAATAATAGCACCTTTACGAATGGCAGGCAGGTCGTGATAAATCGTACTAACTACACCATTGATACTACTTGCGGAACCCTGGCATTGATGCCGGCAGTAGATACGACGGTGTATTTGATGGAGGGCAGCTATCTCGTTACGAAAACGCTTACGGTGAATAACAAGGCCATGGATTATTACCGCGATGTATTCATGGCCCGTAATACCTGCCGTACTTTGGAACAAACCATTCAGGAGCAGAAAACCCTGATAACAACTACTCTCCAGTGTGAAGCTTCCTGCGCCACCTGTACGGCCACTGTGGGCGATTGGGAAACTTTCCGCAGTAAGTACATGCAACAGAATGGCATTCCCTCAGCTGAGGAAGGAGCGTATTATACCCAGGCCTGGCGCGCTTTTAATGCCGAATTGGAAGAATGTAAAAAATTATGCGAAGGCCCTACATTGACACAAACGACAAAGCTGCAAATGCTGGCCGATGTAACACCTCCGTATGGCCAGTATGCCAATCCGGCTAACGTGACCATGTATTCCATTTTCTGGAATCCTTATGGTGATAAAGAAAACTACCAGGATGTTAGCGTTTATCTCGATGAGAACGGGCAGTTGGAATCACGTGATCCCAGGATCATGGGACGGGAAGAGTTCATAGCATCTTTTAAAAGCTCGTGGGCAGAAGCCTTACTGGAAAAACACCCGGAGTATTTAAAGCTGCAAAAATATAATGAATTAGCGGCCAGCAATACCTGGGATCAGCAATTTGGCAATACCCAAACATTCCAGGAAGCGGTTACTAAAGGATATTTGAATCCGGGCGATTTCGTAACACATCCTGCCGGCGCCAATTTCGCGTATAACGCAACGTATCGCGATCCCTTCTTTACCGACCTTATCAATGAAGGCAAAGTGCCTGCTATATATAAAGATATAATGCAGACCAACCTGCTGAACAAAGTGCAGGAAGGCGGCAACGAGATCTCCATGTGGTCACTGGCCACTTTACTGGCCAATTGCCCTGCCAGCGAAGCTGCTTGTGTGAACCAGTATAAACCGTTGAACAGCGCATTTTCAATTGGCGCCGATTGCACCGGCGATCTTGACCTGGCCTGGAAGTATTTCCGGGAAATGTATTTGCAGCGCAAGCGCGAATTGATGGCTGACATTTTACGGATAGCGCAGGCATCGCATCCTTTATATGCCGATCTGAGTCCGCTGCCGAATTTAAATCACAGGCTTAATTTCATTGATCCGCAGCTGTTACCTGTAGCAAATATGCCTGCGACGGAACAAGCTGCCCGTGACAGTGTGCAGTCGTATATCAATCAGAATTGTGCATCTTATGTGCAGCAATGGTGGGAAGAGCTGAAGCCCTGCAATTATAATAGCAACGATAGTTTATGGATCGTTCCGCGCCTGGTACAGGTGTGTGTGGAAGGGGGGGATGTAGATCACCTGTTTGGCGCAAGTACCGTGAAACCATCCAGCACTTATCAATATAAAAGTTTTGAAGAAGTATTGAAGGCATATAGTGCCATAAGAGGAAAGTCTTACAACAGTAGTTGCAACGCTTACCTGTTGACTGCTCCGTTGCCGTACGCTCAACAGCCGGTGTTCATCAACAAACCGGTGTTTCAAAAGCCGGCCGATTGTGAATGTGATATCGTCGATTCACTGTATAAGGAATTTCAGTTTGCCGGAAAGGATGCTAACTTATCGGCCTACCTGCTGAGAACAACCGGAACAAAAATCTCCCAGGGCGCCCTGGATACGCTGCGTTTGGCCTGCAACGGACAGGTGAATTGTAATAACCTGGCTACGCCGGTTTACCTGCCGCCGGTGTTGCAATGCGGCGTTAAGGACGTGTGCGTGAATTGCACAACCATAAATACTTTAGTCCAGAACTATAAACGCGATTTTCCATTCGCATTTCCTTCCTCTATAGAAAACGATAGTTTGCAAAGAGTAAATAACCGGCTCTTTGAGAACTATATGAATCATAATACAGGATTCTCCAAAACGGTGCAGGAATACCTGTCATTTATTGATACCTGTAACAAAAAGCAGGATCTGTCCTGCGACCAGGGGCTGGCAGATCTGCTCGATCAGTTCAATACTAATCATAAAAACATTTCCACGTATACCCCCGGGGGACAGTATGATGGAGATACGACCGATTGGGTTATTTGGCCGAATTTTCCGGTGTCATGGGCTGAAAGTATTCAAAACGGGGTATTAACCTTCCCACAACGGGTTCTTGGAGGAAATAATCCAGGCGCTATTGAATATTATTACCTTACGCCGCTGCAGATACCCGATAACGGCTTATCGATCGAAACAAGGTTAAAACTGCCTTTACTTGACTCAACGAACTGTAATTATCCCAATTTTCAATTTCAACTCAGGCCGCAGGGTGGTTTTGTCAACGCGTTATTTATAGATAGGTCAATCCCATGTAACATAACAGCTGGCCGTTTTGATCTGGCCGACAGTACCCATCCAGGCCATATTATCACGCCGCATCAGCAGTTGGCCATTGATATGAGCGATTGGGTAAAGATCAAAATGACGGTGCTGAAGAATAAGTACCAGATCTATGTTGCTGATACCTTTTTGATGGAGATGCCTTATACCGGCACACTTACCCGGATGAACGCATTCGGCCTGTTTTTCGGGACAGATCCCGGTTACACCAATGCCGTTCCCTATGTTGACTATATCAAAGTATACAATGGATGCGGTGAGCTGGTGATGAACCAGGAATTTAATTCGGTAAACGATAAAGTCTGCCCCGACCTTTCTGTCAGGGTAGCACCGGATGATTACAAAACGGTATTTACCAACTATTACAATCAAAGCAGGAATACAAACCTTACCTATGCACAGATCGAGGCCGTCTATGCGAACAGCTGCAAGGGTATGAAATTAAACAACTGCAGTAATAACAGTGCCTGCGATCAATTGAAAGAAGTGCTGAAGTCATATACACAACTGCGGTTGTCGGATTCTTCGCGCTTTGGACGCGGCCAGATAACTACCAATGAGAACTTTACTTACTGGCGGACTGACATTTACAAAAATGGCGTTGCCCACATACCGGATCAATACATAAATACGTCAAACTATGGATCACATTACCGGAAAAACGATACCATTTGTACCGGGAATGTATTTACAGTTGTGACCCGCGTTAAAAGGCCTGCCCGTGATTCGAGCCGTTATAGCGCTGTACACTTCCAGGTTCATTTTAATGATGATTATGTTAAGGAAAACATTGACCCGCATTTCTATGTGATGGGCCTCAGTGCAACCGCTGCCGATTCGGCCAATATAGCAGCTAATAATAATGGGATGATAGGGTATGGGCGGGAAGGTAATTATACGCCGCCTACCAATCATTTTCTTTCCGACTTTTCCGACTGGGTGGAAATTAAAGTGACGCATACCAGTGACAACTATTGGCGGGTATATTATAACAATGTCTTTGTTTCCGAACGGTATGTGCCAATGCCGGTGTACCGGTTAATTGGATTTCAGAATATATTCCAGGGCAAAGCCGATAACGGGTATATTGATTACATTAAGGTGTATGATCAGAATAATCAGTTGCAATATGTAGAAGAATTTGAGGATGCCTTCCAGTCACCTTCAAACGATCCCGAAGCATTCAGGTGTGTCGACAGTTGTCAGGCGAAATTCGCCGTGTATTATAACCGGGTAACCAATTCTTCATTGACGTATGCACAGATCCAGCAGGTGTATGCGAATTGCGGAATTGCCCTCGATGGCTGTAAGTTTGAAACGCCCTGTGATACTCTTACCAAATGGTTGAACGATTATAAAAAGTATGGCGGTGTTCCTCACCTGGATGCCAGCGGCAGTGATACGACACGCTGGAAAGCGAACATGGGTGGTATTAATTATACGGTGAAGCCGCCTTTCGCTGAATTGTTCCAGAATGGAGTGTTGGCACTACCTGCTTACTACGCTGATACAATAACAACATTTGGCAGTTTTGGCTACGATTACATAAAAGATACCCTTTGTCTCGATTCGGCTGGTTTTACCTGGGAAACAAGGATCAAGTTGCCGGATAGCCTGGTAAAACCAAACTGGTTCAATGCCAGTACATGGCTTTGGTTATATACCGATTCAACAGCAAGCGGAGACATTCTTGCAGCTATATCGCCAGTTGATGGTCAGGGCGTGGCGATGTGTACACACAATAACGATTCACAAAGTGCATGTGCCAATGACCCGGTGCCTGGGCAACATTTGAATGATTGGAAAATTATAAAGCTGCAGTTCAGAGGACGTAACGTAAAATATTACATTAACGATACCCTGTTAGCACAACGAGCGCTGACCGCGCCATTCACCAGATTGTACAGGTATTCATTACAGTTCTTCTCTGTAAAGCCGCAGGTTGATTATGTAAAAATCTATGATACGGCCGGGTATATTTATTACCAGGAAGATTTTGATGATCCACATGATCTGGCCCGCTATAATGAAAAAGGTAAATGTACTCCATGCAAAGTGAGGTATGAGAACTATTTCAATCAGCGGAATAATTCCAATCTGTCGTTTGCGTCAATCGATTCTATTTATAGATCATGCGGTATCCATTTAGCTCTATGTGAAGAGTCTCCATTGACCCTCTGCGGCAAATCTGAACCGGTATTTGCACCCGACACCCGCACGCCACGAACGATCTGTGCCGATAGCACCCTGTTTGCAACTTCAACCGGGGTGTTAATAAACGAGGCTTACCGGGATTCGCTTATAGGTAATTTCAATGACCGTTACCTGGCCAAATGTTTGGGCGCCCGATATAATGAAAACTTCACTGTGTACCAGCCGATCAGTGAATTCCATTATACGCTGTATTATTATGATCAGGCCGGTAACCTGGTAAAAACAATAGCACCGCAAGGTGTGGATGTAAGCAAGTTCGCCTGGGCACGTGCGTGGTCTGATTCTGTTACTATTGCCCGCCGCCACAACCAGCAGTTGACGCCACATCATAGAATGCCTGTCCAGTACCGGTATAACACCCTGAACCAGGTGGTGGAGCAATACTCACCGGATGGAGGTTTGTCTGAATTCTGGTACGATCGCCTGGGCCGGTTGGCCATCAGCCGCAATGCAAGGCAGAAAGCGGCAAGCGCTACAGAGGAAAACCGGTTGTACAGCTATAACAAATACGATCAGCAGGGGCGTTTAACGGAAGTAGGAGAAGTAAGCAATCTTAGCGCCAATAACGCTATGAGCGACGCTATCAGCCGTGACACGAATGTATTGGCAGGCTGGCTGGGCGCCCTCAATAACCGACGTAAACAATTTGTCAATACTTACTATGATCTGCCGTATGAAGGATTTGATGCAGTGGCCGACAAGCGGTTGATCATAAGCCAGAAGAACCTCCGGAACCGGATAAGCTATGCTACGCTCACAGAAGATGGTAGCAATACAGCATACAACCAGGCAACATTTTACACGTACGATATCCTGGGAAATGTAGACCACCTGTTGCAGGATTATGGCAATAGCAGTTTTGCCGCTACAGCCAATATAATGAACAGGAATGAGAACCGTTGGAAGAAGATCAGTTATCAATATGATCTCATCAGCGGGAAAGTGAACATGGTCATATACCAGCATGGCTGGCGCGATGGATATTTTCACCGCTACAGTTATGATGCTGAAAACAGGCTGACACTGGTTGAAACCAGCCGCGATAGCCTGGTTTGGGAGAAAGACGCCCGCTATGAGTATTACCGGCATGGGCCCCTGGCGCGGCTTACGTTGGGCGACCAGCAAGTACAGGGAGTTGATTATGCGTATACCTTGCAAGGGTGGTTAAAAGGAATTAACAGTACCGGCGGCACAGATGTAACCGACATGGGTGAAGATGGAAAGGCCGGTAGCCTGAACCAATACACTGCCAAAGATGCATTCGGGCTCACCCTCAATTATTTTGGAAATGATTACACAGCCCTTAATGGAAATCCATTCCCCGGGTATAGCGGGTATTTGCCTGCGAATGAATTCAAGCCATTATATAATGGAAATATAAGCAGCAGCAGCATTTATCAAAGGAAGTTTGAGCTTGTTGATAATAATAATCCGGGTGGACCGCTGATCTTCTACAATTACCGGTACGACCAGCTCAACCGCCTCACTGCACAGGATGCATATAACGGGTTTAGTGCTGCAACGAACGGTTGGCAGGGAATGCAATCAATGGGTGAAAAACTGAAGGAGCGAATAGCCTATGATGCCAATGGCAATATCCTGAAATACCTGCGCAAGAGCTTTTACGGCACAACAGCGCAAATGGACAGCCTGAATTATCGCTATATCCCTAATACAAACCAGTTAAGCCATATTACCGATAATGTTCCCGCAAATGGATATGTAGACCCGAATAACCGGATCAAAGACATCGACGGCCAGTTGGCAAATAACTACGGCTATGACCCTACTGGCAACATCGTTAGAGATGATGCCGAGAAAATTACCGGTATTAAATGGAATGTATATGGAAAGATCGAGGAGATAAACAAAACGGCTACGGCAGACTTGCCGGCTACCAATATCAAATATGTTTATGATGCAGCCGGTAATCGTATTGGTGAGATAGTTACTACTGGTGAATATAAATCTTACACCTGGTATGTACGGGACGGCCAGGGGAATATCATGAGCACCTATACGGCTCAGGGTAACCAAACCGATCTCGCAACCCTGACACTGAAACAAGCTAACCGGGTTCTCTATGGAAGCAAACGCTTGGGCATAAAGACAGATGGTGATGACGTGGACGGTGGACCAGGCAATATGCAATATTACTATGAACAAAAAAGTTTTGACCGCGGCTTTAAAGAGTATGAGCTAACTAATCATTTAGGAAACGTACTGGTTACTGTGAGCGATCGGAAATTTGCTGTAACTTCCGGCTCCGGTTCTTTGATAGATCACTATCTGCCACACATAGTGACTGCCCAGGACTATTATCCGTTCGGGATGATAAGCCGTGTAGCGTTACCCAATAGCGGAAAGACGTACAAGTTCGGGTTCAATGGCAAGATGAACGATAATGAGGTGAAGGGGTTGGGGAATCAGCAGGATTATGGAATGAGGGGGTATGACCCTCGGATTGGAAGGCTGTTGAGCGTTGACCCCATGACCAAACAGTTCCCTGAACTGACGCCTTATCAGTTTGCAGGTAACAGGCCCATTGACGCAGTTGACCTGCTTGGTTTGCAAACGTTCAGATCAGTAGCACCTGCAAGTTCTGGACCTAATCTAAGAGTTATACGCGGAGGTGGCAGAGGTGGTGCATATACACCGCCTCCTATGGAGATAGTAAGAACAACGCCTGAGGGTACACCATTCTCAACAACCGGTTATGATCTGAATATTCCGGATGCTCATAATGGAGGAGGCGATGTAATAATCAGGTCTGAAGCTGCTGTAAAGCTCGATTTCTCAAAAGACAGATTGCCCTGGCATCTGCTTCCGGAGAAGATCGCGGAAAGAGACAAAGAGGATGCGAACCAGCGTTTCGAGGAGATCAAGAGGCGTACCATTGATGGGTATATTCCTAAGAATCAGTTGGCGCCGTTAGCGCCTCTGGCACAGACCAAGGTGCGAATGACAGGTAATCTTTCGCTTAGCCCCGGTCTTTTGAAAAAATATGGTGGAAAAGGAAGCGGTTCGCCCCTTTTAAGCCATGAGCAATATGCACTAAGGGCATCAGCAGATGGAATGTACCCGGTGATGGAATGGGGTAAAAAGGAACCCGTGGCTACCAAGTTCTTAAAGAAAGGAGAAGTATGGAAATTTGGAACAACAATTGATCAATCTCAAAGATATTCGCAGGTTCAATTAACAAAGTTGGGTGTTTATTATGACCGGGAGTTTATAGGAACAGAAGAACAGGTTCTTATTTTGGAACGATTAAAAATAGAAAATTATAAATTGCAAAACGGTGGGGAGCTTCCTCCGGGAAATAAAATGATAAAATAGAATGAAAGTAACAATAACAATGGACTTCGATTCTGCAGCTAAAATTGAAAGCGTTATATTTCCATTACAGGATGCCATAGGCTCTTTTTTTCAGCCAAAAGAATATGGACCCGGTATCGCCTGGATCTCTGTAGTCTTTAATTGCAGAGATGGCGGTCCGTATAACCTGAGAAAGAGATTTGATAAGAAGGACAGGTTATTAATGTATGATATTATTTCTGATTTTGTCAGGATCTCATCGGTATCAGGGCAGGAAAAAAAGGATATAATGCTTGGATTGTTTAAAGAATCTGTCAATACGATCATGACATATAAGAAAAAGGTCAGTGACTTTGATTTTGAAACATTTCAAAAAGACTGGAACCTGTTTTTTGAGAATTATAACTGATGGTAATTAACAGAACAACATAAATGAGGCCAGGCTTAACCGCCTGGCTTTTTTATTGAACGCTGAGGTTTTGTGATTTATTAATGAAATAACGTTTGATTTTATTATTATTTTTGTTCCCGTCAATTCACTATTAAACTCACCCCATTACTACAATCCAGGTGCCTATCAAACAAATGCTCGTACAGGCTATCAACAGATCCGGCCGGTGGCTTATGTATCCGTTCATCAGTGGTTGTTTTATCGTCTCGGGAACGATAGCCAATGGTCAGCCGGTCAGCTATTCAAAAACTCCTGCAGTGGGCGTGCATCTGGCGTATCTCGATTTCAGGGGTGTTGGTAAATCCTTTGGACGGGATATGAAACCCGGCGTGGCCCTTCATTTTCAGAACAGTTTTTCCAAACGATTCGATTATAGCGTGACCCTGGCCGGTGCCTTCCTCGAGTTCCCGGAAGCAAAAGACGGCAGCCAGCCAACCGGTAAAAAGGAGCTGTTGATCGAGAATGATTTTGCCGTGCGGGCAAAATGGCTTCCAAAGCCGGCCCTGTTCAATCCGTATGCGCTTGCCGGTGCCGGGTGGTCGCAATACGATGGCCGGTATGGTGTGTATGCGCCGGTTGGCCTGGGCGTTCAGGTGAATATAACCCCCGATCTTTTCGTGCTGGCGAATTCGCAATACCGCATTGCAGTAACGTCCTCCCAACACCGCCATTTTTTTCACAGTATAGGCGTTGCGGGCACCATTACCCGGCGAAAGATCGTTAAAACCGAGCCGACGCCGTTGCCTGTACCCGTTATTAAACCGGCTGCACCAACGGATGTAGATGGCGACGGTATTTTTGACAACGTTGATTCGTGCCCGCAAGTGGCCGGGGTTATCCGTTATTTTGGTTGTCCCGTCTCCGACCGGGATGCAGACGGCATCAATGATGAAGAAGACGAGTGTCCGGAAGTGAAAGGCGTTTTGGCGTATAAAGGCTGTCCCATGCCTGATAAAGACCATGATGGCGTAGCCGATCCTGAAGATAAATGTCCGGAAATGCCGGGTAGTGCCGTGAATGCGGGCTGTCCTGAGATCGCCACCCTGAAAAGCTGGTTGAATTGGGCCGCCCAGCATATTTACTTTGAGACCGGCAGTCATCATTTGCTGCCGCGTTCATTCCCTGTGCTTGATTCGGTAGCTGCGCTGTTAAAAAATTATCCAATGTTACAAATGGTAATAGAAGGACATACAGACAATGTAGGAGGAACGAAGTATAACCAAACCCTGAGCGACAAACGAGCCGGCGCAGTGATGGAGTATTTCGTGAAAGCAGGTGTTGACGCCAGCCGGTTACAGGCAGTGGGTTACGGTTCACAACAACCGGTTGCCACCAATGCCACCCCTGCCGGCCGGGCTGCCAACAGAAGGGTAGTGCTTAAGGTGCGTTAGGTGTGTTGGGCATTTTCAAATTATTCTCTCTCATATTAATAGAATATCAGACAATAACATGTCTCGTTGATAAGGAAAAATGAACTGGTTTACAATAGCGTCTACTGATTAATGGTAACGTGAACATTAATTGGTAGACGCATTATTTTTTTATATGTTTTTTTTATACTTTTACGCCCTCGATTAAACGTAGTAGGAACATTATTAATCTGATGCACTTTCCTGTTGCGCCTCTTGTTGATCCAGGAACCCTGTACCAAATTCAGCTAAAACCAGAGTTACACCTCTATTATATACACTAATCAGGCGTTTGGATGAACGCCTAGCAATATTATTGACCAAACCCCTAACCTGCATGGTACGTTGTTACCTGTGCTGTAGAATGCTATTGCTCTATGGCAGCCTTATTGTCGTTCTCCAGGTAGGCGCTGTGCCTGTACAGGCACAGCCGTCGGTCGAAAATTCTTTCAAAAGATCGCAGCCATTTATCGAAGGACTAAAGAAGTCAATAAAAGATACGGTCGTTCCGGACTTCAATGATCCTTTTAAGAATTTATTCATCACCAAACCGGCGTTTCAGGTCAACGGTGGTCTGGTCAGTTATACTGCCAATTTCCGGGCGATCATCGACACGCCTTATGCTGAAAACAATATCCTGCAGCATAACATTACCGGCCGGTTAGATATAACCGTTGCAGGGATTTTTCCGGTGCAGGTAAACTACTGGTTGCGAAAAAGCAATTCGCAATTCTTCCGGGATATCTATGATGCGCAGCTAACTTTTAACGGCGCTGCCTTCCAGGAGAGATTAAAAGCTGGAATCCGCGAACGGATGTTGGCCCTGGCGCCTGCTATCAAGGATCCGCGGCTGGAAAAACAGTTTGCATTAAAAAAGGACGAGCTCACCAACCT
>NZ_JAFIQX010000023.1 GCF_017356035.1 Longitalea luteola
AGCGTGTCGCTATAAGTGCCAGCGCCATTGATGTTGATACCGTTCCAGCGATATGGAAGTTGGTTCGTACAAACGGTTGCCCTGGTGGTATCTCTGAGAACGCTGTTTACAGTCAGGATGAGATTGGTGATGGAATCGCAACCTGCTCTGCTGGTGAGGGTGTCGCTATAAGTGCCAGCGGCGTTGATGTTAATACCGTTCCAACGATATGGCAACTGGTTCGTACAGACGGTTGCCCTGGTGGTGTCTCTTACAACGCTGTTTACTGTTAATGTCAGGGTAACGATAGAGTCGCAACCAGACGCGCTAATCAATGTGTCTTTATAGGTGCCAGCGGCATTATAAGTATTGCCATTCCAGACGAATGGCAACTGATTGTTACAGATGTTTACAGCTTGTTTGCCAGTTACGTTTGGCTTGGTGGTAAGCGTGAGTGTAACGATAGAATCGCAACCTGCAGCGCTGATCAGTGTATCCTTATAAGTTCCGGCGTCATTATAAGTATTGCCGTTCCATGTATATGGAAGTTGATTATTACAGATGCTTACAGTTTGTGCGCCGGTTACATTTTGTTTGACAGTGAGCGTGAGTGTAACGATCGAGTCGCAACCAGCGGCGTTGGTCAATGTATCCTTGTAAGTGCCAGCGGTGTTGTATGTATTGCCATTCCAAATGTATGGCAATTGGTTGGTGCAGATCGTAGCTGTTTGAGTGCCGGTTACTGCTGGATGAACGTTCAGTGTCAATGTTATAATCGAATCACAGCCAGCCGCATTTACGAGAGTATCTTTATAAGTGCCTGCAGCATTGTACGTATTACCATTCCAGATATAAGGCAATTGGTTGGCGCAGATCGTAGCTGTTTGGGTGCCAGTAACTGCCGGGCTGACGTTCAGTGTCAGGGTAACGATAGAATCACAACCGGCGGCGTTCGTTAAGGTATCCTTATAAGTGCCAGCAGTATTGTACGTATTACCACTCCAAATGTATGGTAATTGGTTAGCGCAGATTGTAACTGTTTGAGTGCCGGTTACTGCAGTGTTAACGTTCAGTGTCAATGTAACGATCGAATCACAACCAGCGGCATTGGTTAATGTATCCCTATAAGTGCCAGCGGTATTGTAGGTATTGCCATTCCAGATATATGGCAAGTGGTTGGCGCAGATGGTGGCAGTTTGAGAGCCTGTAACCGCTGGGTTGACGTTCAGTGTCAGTGTAACGATAGAATCACATCCGGCGGAATTCGTTAAGGTATCCTTATAAGTGCCAGCGGTGTTGTAGGTATTACCATTCCAAATGTATGGTAATTGATTAGCACAGATTGTAACTGTTTGAGTGCCGGTTACTACTGGATTAACAGTCAGTGTCAGAGTAACGATCGAGTCGCAACCAGCGGCGTTGGTCAACGTATCCTTATAAGTGCCTGCAGCATTGTACGTATTACCATTCCAAATGTATGGTAATTGGCTGGCGCAGATAGTGGCCGATTGAGAGCCGGTTACCGCTGGGTTGACGTTGAGTGTCAGAGTAACGATCGAATCGCAACCAGCGGCATTGGTTAATGTATCCTTATAAGTGCCAGCGGCAGTATAGGTATTACCATTCCAAATGTATGGTAATTGATTAGCACAGATCGTAGCTGTTTGAGTGCCGGTTACTGCAGGGTTAACGTTGAGTGTCAGGGTAACGATCGAATCGCAACCGGTGGCGTTGGTCAAAGTATCCTTGTAAGTGCCGGCGGCATTGTAGGTATTGCCATTCCAAATGTAGGGCAATTGGTTAGCACAAACAGTGGCAGTTTGCGAACCTGTTACTACAGGATTTACGTTCAATGTGAGTGTGACAATAGAATCGCAACCGGCGGCGTTGGTTAAGGTATCCTTATAAGTGCCAGCGGTATTGTAGGTGTTGCCATTCCAAATGTATGGTAATTGGTTGGCGCAGATGGTGGCAGTTTGACTGCCGGTTACGGCAGGATTAACCTTCAGTGTCAATGTCACGATCGAATCACAACCAACGGCGTTGGTTAAGGTATCCTTATACGTGCCAGCAGTATTGTACGTATTACCACTCCAAATGTATGGCAATTGGTTAGCACAAATCGTAGCTGTTTGAGTGCCGGTTACTGCTGGATTGACGTTCAGTGTCAATGTCACAATCGAGTCGCAACCAGCGGCGTTGGTTAAGGTATCCTTATAAGTGCCAGCGGTATTGTAGGTGTTGCCATTCCAAATGTATGGCAGTTGGCTGGCGCAGATCGTAGCTGTTTGGGTGCCAGTAACTGCCGGGCTGACGTTCAGAGTCAATGTAACGATCGAGTCGCAACCAGCGGCGTTGGTTAATGTATCCTTATAAATGCCGGCGGCATTGTAGGTGTTGCCATTCCATGTATATGGCAGTTGGCTGGCGCAGATCGTAGCTGTTTGAGTGCCGGTTACTGCTGGATTAACAGTCAGTGTCAGGGTAACAATAGAATCACAACCAGCGGTATTGGTCAATGTATCCTTATAAGTGCCTGCAGCATTGTACGTATTACCATTCCAAATGTATGGTAATTGGTTGGTGCAGATGGTGGCAGTTTGAGTGCCGGTAACCGCTGGCCTGACGTTCAGAGTCAATGTAACGATAGAATCGCAACCCGCGGCGTTGGTCAATGTATCCTGATAAGTGCCAGCGGTATTGTAGGTGTTGCCATTCCAGATGTATGGTAATTGATTAGCGCAGATTGTAACTGTTTGAGTGCCGGTTACTGCAGGGTTAACGTTCAGTGTCAATGTAACGATCGAATCGCAACCAGCGGCGTTCGTTAAGGTATCCTTATAAGTGCCAGCGGTATTGTAGGTGTTGCCATTCCAGATGTATGGTAATTGATTAGCGCAGATTGTAACTGTTTGAGTGCCGGTTACTGCAGGGTTAACGTTCAGTGTCAATGTAACGATAGAATCGCAACCCGCGGTATTGGTCAATGTATCGTTATACGTGCCAGCTGTATTGTACGTATTACCATTCCAAATGTATGGTAATTGGTTGGCGCAGATGGCGGCAGTTTGAGTGCCGGTAACTGCCGGGCTGACGTTCAGTGTCATGGTAACGATCGAATCGCAACCCGCGGCGTTGGTTAAGGTATCCTTATAAGTGCCGGCGGCAGTATAGGTATTACCATTCCAAATGTATGGTAATTGGTTGGCGCAGATCGTAGCTGTTTGAGCGCCAGTTACTGCTGGATGAACGTTCAGTGTCAATGTTATAATCGAATCACAGCCAGCCGCATTTACGAGAGTATCTTTATAAGTGCCTGCAGCATTGTATGTATTGCCATTCCAGATGTATGGCAATTGGTTGGCACAGATCGTAGCTGTTTGAGTACTGGTAACTGCCGGGCTGACGTTCAGTGTCATGGTAACGATCGAGTCGCAACCAACGGCGTTGGTTAAGGTATCCTTATAAGTGCCGGCGGTGTTGTATGTATTGCCATTCCAAATGTATGGTAATTGGTTGGCGCAGATGGTGGCAGTTTGAGTGCCAGTAACCGCTGAGTTGACGTTCAGTGTCAATGTAACGATCGAGTCGCAACCAGCGGCGTTGGTTAAGGTATCCTTATAAATGCCGGCGGCATTGTAGGTGTTGCCATTCCATGTATATGGCAGTTGGCTGGCGCAGATCGTAGCTGTTTGAGTGCCGGTTACTGCTGGATTAACAGTCAGTGTCAGGGTAACAATAGAATCACAACCAGCGGTATTGGTCAATGTATCCTTATAAGTGCCTGCAGCATTGTACGTATTACCATTCCAAATGTATGGTAATTGGTTGGTGCAGATGGTGGCAGTTTGAGTGCCGGTAACCGCTGGGCTGACGTTCAGAGTCAATGTAACGATAGAATCGCAACCCGCGGCGTTGGTCAATGTATCCTGATAAGTGCCAGCGGTATTGTAGGTGTTGCCATTCCAGATGTATGGTAATTGATTAGCGCAGATTGTAACTGTTTGAGTGCCGGTTACTGCAGGGTTAACGTTCAGTGTCAATGTAACGATCGAATCGCAACCAGCGGCGTTCGTTAAGGTATCCTTATAAGTGCCGGCGGTGTTGTAGGTATTGCCATTCCAAATGTATGGCAGTTGGCTGGCGCAGATGGTGGCAGTTTGGGTGCCAGTAACTGCCGGGCTGACATTCAGTGTCATGGTAACGATCGAATCGCAACCCGCGGCGTTGGTTAAGGTATCCTTATAAGTGCCAGCGGTATTGTAGGTGTTGCCATTCCAGATGTATGGTAATTGATTGGCGCAGATGGTGGCAGTTTGAGAGCCTGTAACCGCTGGGTTGACGTTCAGTGTCAGTGTAACGATAGAATCACATCCGGCGGAATTGGTCAATGTATCCTTGTATGTGCCGGCGGTGTTGTAGGTATTGCCATTCCAAATGTATGGCAGTTGGCTGGCGCAGATTGTAACTGTTTGGGTGCCAGTAACTGCCGGACTGACGTTCAGTGTCAATGTAACGATCGAATCGCAACCCGCGGCGTTGGTTAAGGTATCCTTATAAGTGCCAGCGGCAGTATAGGTATTACCATTCCAAATGTATGGTAATTGGTTAGCGCAGATCGTAGCTGTTTGAGCGCCGGTTACTGCTGGATGAACGTTCAGTGTCAATGTTATAATCGAATCACAGCCAGCCGCATTTACGAGAGTATCTTTATAAGTGCCTGCAGCATTGTATGTATTGCCATTCCAAATGTATGGTAACTGATTGGCGCAGATAGTGGCAGTTTGAGTGCCGGTAACCGCTGGGCTGACGTTCAGAGTCAATGTAACGATAGAATCGCAACCAGCGGCGCTAATTAAAGTGTCCTTATAAGATCCGGCTGTGTTGTAGGTATTGCCGTTCCACGTGTATGGTAATTGATTGGCACAAACTGTGGCAGATTCAGTGCTTGTAGCAACAGGAATTACATTCAGCGTTAGTGTTACCACTGAATCACAGCCGTTGACAGTCTTCAATGTTGCCGTTGTTGTTCCTGCTTGCGTTAAGGTTTTCCCGTTCCAGCTATAAGGTAGTTCCGTTTCGCAAATCGTGATCTGCTCGTTGGTGGCTACATTTGGATATACATAAACAATTCCTGATTGTATATCGCCTAAACAACCATCTGCCGAGAGTTCCTGTACAGTGATGAGGAATTGACCAACCGTATTCCAGGTAACAGTTATTTCATTGGTAGTGGTGGGTTGTGTAACGCCGTCGATTTTCCATGTGTAAGTAGAGGGGACGCTTGGGTCATTTACCGAATATTTTTTGGTGGCTCCTATACATACATGATCCGGCATAGCCATTTGCGCAGATGTCTCTTTGACACCGAACAAGAGCAAAGCCAATATAATGATATGTAGTAACCGTTTAAGCATTGTGTCATTCATGCACGCTTTATAAGCGGCGCACTTGCGTATCTTTTCATTTTATGCTGTCTAGAACAAAGCGCTACATGCACACTGCTTCTCCCGGGAAGCACGTGTGCATGTTTGCAGCTTTGGGTGATATTAATTTGGTTTCATTTCTTTATTGCTTTTCATTTTTAATTATGGGTGATTGGCGTTGTTACCGGTTTCGGGTTAACAATTACAGTCTGACTAACCGTAGCCGTGCAACCAGTTACACACATGGTTTCTGTTACCGTTACCGTCTTGGTGCCAGGTGTAGTCCACTGAACAGTTATTGAATTGCCTGTGCTTGATCCGACGATAGTTCCTCCTTCTGATACCGTCCAGCTGTACGTGTTGCAACCATTGAGCGGTGTGCTATATACTACTGTTTCGGTAAGTACGCAGGCTGGACTTGGACCAGTGATAACCGGGGTTGGTAATGGATTAATGTTTACGACCGTTGTACAGGTAGAAACATTGCCGCACGCATCTGTAACTGTCCATGTTATTGTTGACGCGCCTACATTAAATGTTCCACTTGCATCGGTTCCCGTTCCACTTCTTGTAGTGGCACCTGTGACCTGGTAAGTGATCGTCAGATCAGGGCTGCAGTTATCCGTTGCAGTCAAAGCAGGGATAGTATAAGTGTTGCCTGACTCAATACAGAAGGCTTGTGAAGGCGGACAAGTGATCACCGGTGCTTCTGTATCTCTGGTAAATGTGATCGTTTGCGTTTGAGTGCCAGTATTACCGCACGCATCTGTCACAGTCCATGTTCTGGTGATCGAGCGGTCACAACCGGTACCTGTCTCGGCACCATCGGTGAAGGTGGCGGCCAGACCAGTTGAGCAGTTATCAGTTACGGAAGCTGTACCAAAGGCAGCTGCGATCTGGGCATCTGTCGGGTTACATATCACTGCAGTACTTGCAGTAACTGTGATAACTGGTGCTTCTGTATCTCTGGTAAACGTGATGGTTTGTGTTTGCGTTCCTGTATTACCGCACGCATCTGTCACTGTCCATGTTCTGGTGATCGAGCGGTCACAACCAGTACCTGTCTCTGCACCATCGGTGAATGTGGCGGTCAGACCAGTTGCGCAATTGTCAGTTACAGAAGCCGTACCAAAGGCAGCCGCGATCTGTGCATCTGTCGGGTTACATATCACTGCAGTACTTGCAGTAACTGTGATAACTGGTGCTTCTGTATCTCTGGTAAACGTGATGGTTTGTGTTTGCGTTCCTGTATTACCGCACGCATCTGTCACTGTCCATGTCCTGGTGATCGAGCGGTCACAACCAGTACCTGTCTCTGCACCATCGGTGAATGTGGCGGTCAGACCAGTTGCGCAATTGTCAGTTACAGAAGCCGTACCAAAGGCCGCTGCGATCTGGGCATCTGTCGGATTACATACTACCGCTGTTGAAGCAGTTACTGTAATAACCGGTGCTTCTGTATCTCTGGTAAACGTGATGGTTTGTGTTTGCGTTCCAGTATTACCGCACGCATCTGTCACAGTCCATGTCCTGGTGATCGAGCGGTCACAACCGGTGCCTGTCTCTGCACCATCGGTGAAGGTGGCGGTCAGACCAGTCGAACAATTGTCAGTTACCGAAGCCGTACCAAAGGCCGCTGCGATCTGGGCATCTGTTGGGTTACATACTACAGTAGTGCTTGCCGTAACGGTGATCACTGGTGCTTCTGTATCTCTGGTAAACGTGATGGTTTGCGTTTGTGTGCCAGTATTACCGCACGCATCTGTCACGGTCCATGTTCTGGTGATCGAGCGGTCACAACCCGTGCCTGTTTCTGCGCCATCGGTGAAGGTGGCGGTCAGACCAGTCGAACAATTGTCAGTTACGGAAGCTGTACCAAAGGCAGCCGCGATCTGTGCATCTGTTGGGTTACAGATGACCGCTGTTGAAGCTGTAACTGTAATCACCGGTGCTTCTGTATCTCTGGTGAAGGTGATGGTTTGCGTTTGTGTTCCTGTATTACCGCAAGCATCTGTCACCGTCCATGTCCTGGTGATCGAGCGGTCACAACCAGTACCTGTCTCTGCACCATCGGTGAAGGTGGCGGTCAGACCAGTCGAACAGTTGTCGGTTACGGAAGCCGTACCAAAGGCAGCCGCGATCTGTGCATCTGTCGGGTTACATACTACAGTGGTGCTTGCAGTAACTGTGATCACTGGTGCTTCTGTATCTCTGGTGAACGTGATGGTTTGCGTTTGTGTTCCGGTGTTACCGCACGCATCTGTCACCGTCCATGTCCTGGTAATTGAGCGGTCACAACCAGTACCTGTCTCTGCACCATCGGTGAATGTGGCGGTCAGACCAGTCGAGCAGTTGTCAGTTACCGAAGCTGTACCAAAGGCAGCCGCGATCTGTGCATCTGTCGGATTACAGATCACCGCTGATGAAGCTGTAACGGTAATCACTGGTGCTTCTGTATCTCTGGTAAACGTGATGGTTTGCGTTTGAGTGCCAGTATTACCGCACGCATCTGTCACGGTCCATGTTCTGGTAATAGAGCGGTCACAACCCGTGCCTGTTTCTGCACCATCGGTGAAGGTGGCGGTCAGACCAGTAGAACAGTTGTCGGTTACCGAAGCCGTACCAAAGGCAGCCGCGATCTGGGCATCTGTTGGGTTACAGATTACCGCTGTTGAAGCAGTAACTGTAATCACTGGTGCTTCTGTATCTCTGGTAAACGTGATCGTTTGCGTTTGTGTTCCAGTGTTACCGCACGCATCTGTCACCGTCCATGTCCTGGTAATCGAGCGGTCACAACCAGTACCTGTTTCAGCACCATCGGTGAAGGTGGCGGTCAGACCAGTCGAGCAGTTGTCGGTTACGGATGCCGTACCAAAGGCAGCCGCGATCTGCGCATCTGTCGGGTTACAGATGACTGCAGTGCTTGCTGTAACTGTAATCACTGGTGCTTCTGTATCTCTGGTAAACGTGATCGTTTGTGTTTGTGTTCCGGTATTACCGCACGCATCTGTCACAGTCCATGTTCTGGTAATAGAGCGGTCACAACCAGTAACTGTTTCTGCACCATCGGTGAAGGTGGCGGTCAGACCAGTAGAACAATTGTCAGTCACTGACGCCGTACCAAAGGCAGCCGCGATCTGCGCATCTGTTGGGTTACATATCACTGCAGTACTTGCAGTAACTGTGATAACTGGTGCTTCTGTATCTCTGGTAAACGTAATGGTTTGCGTTTGAGTGCCGGTATTACCGCACGCATCTGTCACCGTCCATGTTCTGGTGATCGAGCGGTCACAACCAGTACCTGTTTCAGCACCATCGGTGAAGGTGGCGGTCAGACCAGTAGAACAATTGTCAGTCACTGACGCCGTACCAAAGGCAGCTGCGATCTGCGCATCTGTTGGATTACAGATGACAGCAGTGCTTGCAGTAACTGTGATAACTGGTGCTTCTGTATCTCTGGTAAACGTGATGGTTTGTGTTTGCGTTCCTGTATTACCGCACGCATCTGTCACAGTCCATGTCCTGGTGATCGAGCGGTCACAACCCGTGCCTGTTTCTGCGCCATCGGTGAAGGTGGCGGTCAGACCAGTCGAACAGTTATCAGTCACTGACGCCGTACCAAAGGCAGCCGCGATCTGCGCATCTGTTGGGTTACAGATGACCGCTGTTGAAGCTGTAACTGTAATCACCGGTGCTTCTGTATCTCTGGTGAACGTGATGGTTTGTGTTTGTGTGCCTGTATTACCGCACGCATCTGTCACTGTCCATGTCCTGGTGATCGAGCGGTCACAACCAGTACCTGTTTCTGCACCATCGGTGAATGTGGCGGTCAGACCAGTTGAGCAGTTGTCGGTTACGGATGCCGTACCAAAGGCAGCCGCGATCTGCGCATCTGTCGGGTTACAGATTACCGCTGTTGAAGCAGTAACTGTGATCACCGGTGCTTCTGTATCTCTGGTGAACGTGATCGTTTGCGTTTGTGTGCCTGTATTACCGCACGCATCTGTCACCGTCCATGTTCTGGTGATCGAGCGGTCACAACCAGTGCCTGTTTCTGCACCATCGGTGAAGGTGGCGGTCAAACCAGTCGAGCAGTTGTCAGTTACGGATGCTGTACCAAAGGCAGCCGCGATCTGGGCATCTGTCGGGTTACATACTACAGTGGTACTTGCAGTAACTGTGATCACCGGTGCTTCTGTATCTCTAGTGAACGTAATGGTTTGCGTTTGTGTGCCCGTATTACCGCACGCATCTGTCACGGTCCATGTTCTGGTAATTGAGCGGTCACAACCAGTACCTGTTTCTGCACCATCGGTGAAGGTGGCGGTCAGACCAGTCGAACAGTTGTCGGTTACGGAAGCCGTACCAAAGGCAGCTGCGATCTGGGCATCTGTCGGGTTACATATCACTGCAGTACTTGCAGTAACTGTGATAACTGGTGCTTCTGTATCTCTGGTAAACGTGATGGTTTGTGTTTGCGTTCCTGTATTACCGCACGCATCTGTCACGGTCCATGTCCTGGTAATTGAGCGGTCACAACCCGTGCCTGTCTCGGCACCATCGGTGAAGGTGGCGGTCAGACCAGTCGAACAATTGTCAGTTACAGAAGCCGTACCAAAGGCAGCCGCGATCTGGGCATCTGTCGGATTACAGATTACCGCTGTTGAAGCAGTTACGGTAATCACCGGTGCTTCTGTATCTCTGGTGAACGTGATGGTTTGTGTTTGCGTTCCAGTATTACCGCACGCATCTGTCACAGTCCATGTCCTGGTAATTGAGCGGTCACAACCAGTACCTGTCTCGGCACCATCGGTGAAGGTGGCGGTCAGACCAGTCGAACAGTTATCAGTTACGGATGCCGTACCAAAGGCCGCTGCGATCTGGGCATCTGTTGGATTACAGATTACCGCTGTTGAAGCTGTAACGGTGATCACCGGTGCTTCTGTATCTCTGGTGAACGTAATGGTTTGTGTTTGTGTGCCTGTATTACCGCACGCATCTGTCACAGTCCATGTCCTGGTAATAGAGCGGTCACAACCAGTGCCTGTCTCTGCACCATCGGTGAAGGTGGCAGTAAGACCAGTCGAGCAGTTGTCAGTTACCGAAGCCGTACCAAAGGCCGCTGCGATCTGTGCATCTGTCGGATTACATACTACCGCTGTTGAAGCAGTTACTGTAATAACCGGTGCTTCTGTATCTCTGGTGAACGTGATGGTTTGCGTTTGTGTGCCAGTATTACCGCACGCATCTGTCACAGTCCATGTCCTGGTAATAGAGCGGTCACAACCAGTACCTGTTTCGGCGCCATCGCTAATGGTGGCGGTAAGACCAGTCGAGCAATTGTCAGTTACGGACGCCGTACCAAAGGCCGCTGCGATCTGGGCATCTGTCGGGTTACATACTACAGTAGTACTTGCAGTAACTGTGATCACTGGTGCTTCTGTATCTCTGGTGAAGGTGATGGTTTGTGTTTGTGTGCCTGTATTACCGCACGCATCTGTCACAGTCCATGTCCTGGTAATTGAGCGGTCACAACCAGTACCTGTCTCGGCACCATCGGTGAAGGTGGCGGTCAGACCAGTCGAACAGTTATCAGTTACGGAAGCCGTACCAAAGGCCGCTGCGATCTGCGCATCTGTTGGGTTACAGATTACCGCTGATGAAGCTGTAACTGTAATCACTGGTGCTTCTGTATCTCTGGTGAAGGTGATGGTTTGCGTTTGAGTGCCAGTATTACCGCACGCATCAGTCACTGTCCATGTCCTGGTGATGGAGCGGTCACAACCAGTACCTGTCTCTGCACCATCGGTGAAGGTGGCGGTCAGACCAGTAGAACAGTTGTCGGTTACCGAAGCCGTACCAAAGGCAGCCGCGATCTGGGCATCTGTTGGGTTACAGATTACCGCTGTTGAAGCAGTAACTGTAATCACTGGTGCTTCTGTATCTCTGGTAAACGTGATCGTTTGCGTTTGTGTTCCAGTGTTACCGCACGCATCTGTCACCGTCCATGTCCTGGTAATCGAGCGGTCACAACCAGTACCTGTTTCAGCACCATCGGTGAAGGTGGCGGTCAGACCAGTCGAGCAGTTGTCGGTTACGGATGCCGTACCAAAGGCAGCCGCGATCTGCGCATCTGTTGGGTTACAGATGACCGCTGTTGAAGCTGTAACTGTAATCACCGGTGCTTCTGTATCTCTGGTGAACGTGATGGTTTGTGTTTGTGTGCCTGTATTACCGCACGCATCTGTCACTGTCCATGTCCTGGTGATCGAGCGGTCACAACCAGTACCTGTTTCTGCACCATCGGTGAATGTGGCGGTCAGACCAGTTGAGCAGTTGTCGGTTACGGATGCCGTACCAAAGGCAGCCGCGATCTGCGCATCTGTCGGGTTACATACTACAGTGGTACTTGCAGTAACTGTGATCACCGGTGCTTCTGTATCTCTAGTGAACGTAATGGTTTGCGT
>NZ_JAFIQX010000024.1 GCF_017356035.1 Longitalea luteola
TTCATGATTTGACAGCTTTTGGGATTACTTAATTGTGTAGTTACTTTAAAGTTAATCCCAAACTGTCAGATCATATCGGAACTATTTCAAATACTGTCAGCTCCTCCCAATTGTCCTTCCAGCTTTTAATCGCATAACCGTATTTACTGGCCCATTTATTCGAAAAGCTCTCCAGAGCAGCCTGTGCAGCCTGGCGGGTAGGTGCTGCATAAATTTCCTTCATATCCAAGGTAAACTCTTTTTTGTCTTTCCAGACCACATAACGGCAGCTATTACGGATTTGATGAACAACGCAGATCTGGGTCGAAGACTGCGGGAATACGGTCCGGATAGTTTGGGTGAAGCCATTGAGGTTGTCGGTGGCGGTGATCAAAATATCCTCGACCCCACGGGCCTTCATATCGGTCAATACCGACATCCAATAAGCGGCCGATTCGTTCTTTCCCAACCACATCCCTAATACCTCTTTATAACCATCTTTGCGCAGCCCTACAGCTATGTATATCGTTTTGTTAACCACTTTGCTGTTCTCACGCACTTTAAACACTATGCCATCCATCCACACGATCAGATAAACTGGCTCCAGCGGGCGATTCTGCCACGCTACAATGTCTTCGGCGACCCGGGGAGTGATCCGGCTAATAGTGGCCGTGGATATTTCAAATTTGTACACATCTTTGATCTGCTCTTCAATGTCACTTACACTCATCCCTTTGGCATACAGCGACACGATCACTTCTTCTATCCCTTCTACCATGCTTTCACGCTTAGGAACAATCATCGGGTTGAAGCTCGCATCCCGGTCACGAGGGACCTTAATCTCTGCTTCCCCGTAACTTGTCTTGATTTTCTTCTTGCCGTACCCATTGCGGGCATTTTTACTGTCACTTTGTTCATTCTTTTCATAACCTAAGTGCGCGTCCAGCTCACCTTCCAGCATCTTTTCAATGGCTCTTTTCTGTATCTGCCCCAGAAAGTCATTGAGTTGCTGACCGTCCTTAAATTGCTTCAAAAAGTCGTCTGATAAGAAATCCTCTACTTTCAATGTCTGTGTAAAGTTTAAAAATAAAAAATCGGAGATATTACGAACTCCGATTTTCTATGTTTACACAGATTATGTTACAGTGTCACCTGTACAACAACAATACGTTTGCTTTAAGCAACGACCCCGCTAAAGCCATTGCCAGTTTTATCTCTGACGAACTTGGCATCATCTCAAAATTTAATTTACCTTCAGCAATGTACTATTTGAATGCCATTAAAAAAACGGATACTATTGTACAGTACCGGCTGCAAAAGCAAATTGATCTTACTGCCGTCGCCTTTGTAAAAGACACCATGCTTATCAAAAAGTAGTAACATTATTTCTTGGATCGACACTGTGAATGTATACTAACAACGGTGCCTGCATGATGCTGCCAATGGCTACTTTTATTTAGTATTCTTTGGACAATATGCCTTTATCAAGATCGAAGTGCTGGTAATATATTCGCAGGTTTGTACAAGTCCGCAAATGCTTCATATACCCTTCGATAGCTGCATCCGGAGGTAGGTGCGACACGATGATTAATTTGCTGGCACGGATCTGATCGGGATAGTGACAATACTCCAATAACTGACCGATTGCCTCACGGATGGAACTTTTTACATTATTATAGGTCTTGATTTCCACAAATGTGAATACATCAGCAGCATGCTCTATCCGAAGATCAATTTCATGGTAGCCATAACCTGCATTACAGTCTGTGACGACTTTGTCTTTGCCATATTGTGACCGCAATAATTTCTTCAATGCCTTGCTAATTTTTTCATGGAGGTGTCTGATCTCTATGATCTTTGGAGGCCGAGTATAAGTAGTAGAGAACACCTCACCATCTACTTCGTCCTCCTCCTGCCCGTCTGTTGAAACAGGACCTTGCTTCGACCTATGGATAAGCTGCATATTATCCATTGGGTGGGCGAACGTATATCGTTTAATCTTATGCACCGGATGATCGACCGGTATTTCGATATACGGATCGTTCAGCGTAATATTTTCCGGGCGAAACTTTATATTGAACATATTCACACCCACCCAATTTGAAAATCCATCTTCATTAGCGCCGCTGGCAATTACCTGCTGCTCCATTTCCGTAAGCCAGTGGTTGCGGGCATACTCCTGATATACGCCTTCCGCTTCTTCTTGGTCTATAACGGTAACATTATGTATGGTACCTGCCCAAAACCGCCTCCCTGTTTGTGCATGAACCGTATATAGCCATACATTGTATTCATTATTGACATACGATGGCTGCCCGCGCACGGGCTCAAGGAAGCCGTAGTGATAGCCGGCAATGATCTTACCCAAATCGAAAAGCCATTCTTCATACCCAAAGCCGAATTGCGCTTCGTGTGTACTTGGATCGGTACTTTTTCCAGTTTTCCCAGAGGGTTCAACCCATCCCGTGTCGTTGTAAGCCAGTCTGGCCAGTCGCCATTCGCCCATTTGCTCTCCAAATATCATAGCGATGTCTTCCCGTTTTTTTAGCTCGAAGATCGTTTTCCACCAGTTGCCAGATCCTGATCCAGATGGCTTAGCGCCTTTGTATTTTGGCGGGTTATAGTCCCACTGAATTCCCAGTTTTCCAGATGCGATAGCGGACAGATCTGTCACCGTTCCGATGGCGGCTATTTCTACTCGGCTTTGTTTTTTGTCGAAGTACCGAATACACAGTCTGTCATTTAGCTTCACCTCTTGAAGGATTTCCAGGAGTTTTGTTCCTTCACCCTGGGTAAGGTCGTGATCGGTTTGCCAGTAACGACCCTTCAAAAATTCATGGATCACATCTATATGCGCACCATAGGTTCCAAACTGACTACCTGCCACCCAATAACGCGGCGACTGGACGTTGGCATTTGCGGACTTGTAGAGGATGTGAAAACCAAGAGAGGCAATAAAACCTCTTGAGCTGGTGTTGGACGTAAAATCTGTTGTCTTAAATTCTTGTCTGGTTTCACGGGCAGCCAGCTCGACGCAGTATTTAAACTGGAAATGTCTTCCCTGATGGTTTATCCAATATTCGCTCCACTGATGATCTTTTGGAACTTCTCCGTTTTTGAGTTTTTCAAGGGCTAAAGCCATATGTGAAGGAGTGATGAAATCGAGTTGGTGCGACATGGGTGTGGGGTTAAAAATGTAGCAATTAAAAGTAATATCCTGAAATAAAAAACGTGAAAAACACGCTTTATATGATTAGCTCCTTCCAGCGCATCTGCGGGGTATGTATCTTGTTGCAAATCATTGGTTAGCACTACCCGCACCTTTCCTAAGTGGTCTTATACAAAAATAGTCGTATTCAAAATGAGCAGCACTTTGATGGCTGACAGAAATAAAAACGTGCGCGGCCTTCCCCATGCCCTTTTAACTGCAACTTATCGGTAAAAGTCAGGCTTACCAGCTCGGTTTTTTGATCCGATTTCGTTTCATATACCGCCGACCCAGGTATGTGGTGGTGGTAGTAACATCACCGATATATGTTTGATTGTTGTTTAATATAAAGTAAAAACCATTACTTGCTGGTGACCAGATTAATCAACGCAAGGCATATAGGTACCATTGTACTATTTTCAGGACCTAGATCTGTAGGGGTGACGAATCCCAGGTCCATTGAATCCGGACTTATTTCTTTTATGAGTCTCAGCCGGAGGAGATGCGACATTTAAGGAATCCGTGCGTTTTTGGCCCTTGCTGAGGAAGGGAAATATCTTTCACTTTCAAGTACATTTTAGGAATACCTCTGTAGTCATATTGCCTGGCGCCAGCGCCTTTATTGGCTGCTTAGTTTCATTCGGATTGTAAAAAGTTTTCTTACATGCCATCTGAAATTCAATAAATTTCTGTTCAAGGATATCAGTTGCCATCGATAGACTATCATTGAACTGTTTAATCGATGTAGCCATTTCTTTTTTAATATCAAAAAACTTTATCATAAGATCCATGTCCTTCCGAAAATTTTGTGTAAAAATTTCTAATTCAATATTTTTTGACCTTCTCTCAAAAAGATATATATTTTTTATTTGCCATGTAAGTAATGCTGTTACAAATAGTACTTCGGCTGATGAGACTAACTGGACATCCTCAACTAAAAGTTTAAAATTTGCCTCAGAAGACGAACAATCGTTCTTGTATATTTCAAACTTTTTTATGTAGTTATCTATTGCCGCATTATCATTCTCATCAATATGTCCACAGTTTATATCAATTATAAAATTTCTTAATATTGTAAACTTTTCATTAAAGTCAATAATTGCGCTTCTTTGTTTCGTTTCAGGATCAGTTAATTTCCTTTTAACGGATTGTACAATCTGTATCCATTTTGATACATAATCCGTTGTTCCTCTTGTAATTTTGTTTTCAATTGGGATTGTAATACTAACAGTTTCTCCTTTTAATCTGCTTCTTGCATCGTCAATCGCCTCTTCATCAATATGTCTCCAGTAAACGCAATTGTTTTGATTGTCTGCGACAACAAGTATTACCGCTAGAATACTATCCCTGCAATAAGCAATAAACGATTTTTCACACTGATATTTTGGAGAATCCAAATTTGACTTGTCAAGTGTTTTTAGCTGTATTTCCAATTTGCCGATTGGAATTTGCTCTTCATTAGTGATTTCAATAATTCCATCCGTATTAGGAACCTTATCTGATATCCGTACTTCCCCTTTTATGAAACGACTGTCCATTACATATTCAAACGTTTTCTTTGAATCCATTTCTACAGGTGTTGTCAAAGTGTATGGGGCTGGTGGCCCCAATTTGGAAAAATCAATATCAATCATAAATAATTACGGTTTCAATTTTTTGATTTAGTAGACCAATTAGCAGACGGTTACTTCAGTTACAGAGTTGTCAATCTTATCTCTTATTGCTTTTCTTTTGTTCCCATTACTTTTGCACAGTTAATCGTCTCCAACAACTGAACTACCTCAGCACCAGATTCAAATGTACAGGGCTTCAACCTACGCTATTATCATGTAGTCATTAGCACCGGAAAGAAGGAAAGATTAGCGCAGTACAACAATTACACAATTTCTTGCGTAAGATAAAGGCAAGAAAATGAAACAAAAAAAATTCTCTAAAAACCGTACCTGTCAAAAATGCGCACTTCATGCCGGTGGCCGTTATTCTATTATCGCTCCCTCTTTCAGGTAGCCTCAGCTGTCGTATAAAAGGCATTCCCTCCTTCCATAGCTGGGGAGGCGATCCTTTCAAATACCTTTCGCTTAAATAGTACTTCGCAATATGCGTAAATAAAACACAAATCAATTACAGTATGCGCGATCATCTTGTCTCATGTTCGACGCACGTTTGTAACCGCTGCCGGGCTTCGACATTACTTATCGGTGGCCAAGAACTCATCCCACATGGACACTTTATTATTGGATACCTTGAAGTATATTTGGGAATTACCCCCGTAGTAGATATTAAATAATCTCAAACCTATGTGGAATGATAAGGAAACAGACATAGACCTTTTAGGTCACGACAAGATTGCACTAACCATTCTCGATATCATCGAAGACCAGAATCTCAGACCGCTTACAATAGGCATATATGGTGATTGGGGAGTCGGCAAATCGTCGATCCTTTCCATACTGCAGGACAAGGCGAAGGCTACCGCCAATGCAGGAATCTATAAGCACCATTGCATCATGTTCAATGGGTGGCTCTTTCAAGGATATGAGGACGCCAAGACTGCCCTGATGGAAACGGTCGTTACCCAAATTACCGACCTGAAGACCCTGACGGCCAAGGGCAAGGATCTAGCAAAAAAGATAATAAAACGGGTGAATTGGCTAAAAGTGGCGAAGGTATCCGCTGGAGCCGCCCTTACGGCACTGACAGGGATACCCGCCGGCGGATTAATCAGAACCGTGTTCGAAAAGGCCAAGGAGGCTACTGCATCTGGAGAGGATGAATCCTGGACCAAAGAGGTAGAGGACGAGGACTCGGTAACCAAGCAGATACACGCCTTCCGCAAGGACTTCGCTGATCTCGTGAAAGAATCGAAAGTCGATCATGTTATCATCATGATAGATGACCTTGACAGGTGCCTACCCAAAACCGTTATTGAAATCCTTGAGGCCATCCGCCTATTCCTGTTCGTGGAGGGAACCTCCTTTGTCATTTCCGCCGACGAGCGAATGATTGAATATGCTGTGCGCGAACATTTTCCGAACCTGCCGCTCGAATACCGGGAATATACCCGCAATTACCTGGAAAAGCTCGTACAGATTCCCGTCCGAATGCCGGCGCTCACCAGCTTGCAGACCGGCAATTATATTAAACTGTTAATGGTACAGTTCTACCTAAAAAGTGATGGGAGTAAAATGGCGATCATCCTGGAATCCTACGAAAAAAAGAAAAAACGTCCCTACGACAACCTAGTGTTAAGCTATGAGATTATAAAAGAGGCACTTGGTGCCTCGGATAAAGACATTGAGACAGCCATCACCGTCGCTGACCAGATAACCCCTACGCTGGCGGCAAACCTGCGCGGCAACCCACGCAACATTAAAAGATTCCTTAATACTTTATTCCTCCGCCTACGTATTGCACGAATTTATGGGCTGGATACTGAAATACAACTCAGCAGGCTGGCTAAGCTGATGCTGCTGGAGCGATTCCATCCGGCCTTATACGAGACTGTGGTAGCCGAGGTCTCACAAGATAACCAGGGTCATTCCAAAACAATAAACGATGCTGAGGCGAAAGGCTCGTCAACTGCTGTGGATGACGAGCAAGTATCCGATGCGCCGATTGAGCAGCAAAGTTGGGCAGGCGCAGAACCCAAAATAGGTGCGTTTGACCTTCGACCGTACATCTTTATCTCCAGGGAAAAAGCGATCAGCTTCGCCGGCGAGGATCAGTTGTCGGATCCGGCAGTGCAGATTTATGAGAAGTTGAAAAGTGGATCTGACATTGCCCTTAAGGCCGCCGAGAAAGCTTTGGGGCAGTTGCAGCCCGCTGAAATCACCCAGATTTTTGACAGGCTGATCGCCGATAGCCGGTCAATTGAGGATTTCCGCACAAACCCGGCCCCTATCAAGGGACTACTTCGTATAATCGCTGCCGACATAAGCCTCGAGGAACGGCTGCTTAATCGTGTAGAGTCGATTTCACCTTCGAAGATGGGAGCCTGGTGTACTTCCGAATTTGACGGTCTCAAGACAGAAGCTGCTAAGGCCAAGTATCAGCGGCTCCTTGAAGGCTGGGCAAACCAGACAGCAAACAGGACATTGCAGAGAATGGCGCAACAGAAAATTGCACAAAAATCACGTTCTTCCAGATAGTATAGTATGGGTACATCAGCATCAAATGGCGGGCCTCGTGGCGGCAACCCGCTAATCCCCGATTGGATTACTACCGACGATCTGCCTCCGCAGGAGCAGCAGCCTCCCGAAAATTTACCGAATGACAATGGCGATCCCGGAGAGGTGGACTATGACGAAGGCAATGACCAGGAAAACGAGGCTCCACAACTGCCAGTGCCGAATTCGCCGGGGCAGGCGCCGGTAGTTCCTCCTAAAAAGCCGAGCAGATACAAGGAGCCAAAGACATATTTCAACCGGTATATTCGCAGCAAGGGCGAGGATATCGATGCGCTCAGATCAGCCTTGCGATCATACAGCCGCAGAGCCGCAGGCGGCACCACCCGGATGGCTAGAAGGATGGCGCCGGCAACTCATAGGGTTGCGAGATTCGCGTCGGTGCTCCGGGATATCAGAGCTGCTGGGAAAGAAGCAGCACTCGCCAGGTTTGAACTGAGCGAATATAACAACCGCCCGGTCACGGACGTACTATCGGCAATAAGTGAAATTATCTTTGCAAATACCGGGCAAGCCTTTGAGGATACCCAGGACGATAGCATAGTAAAGCAGGCATATACCGAAACCATTGTTCGCATAACGGCTCAGGAGGACATTGACCTGGACAATCTAACCAATGAGCAAATCGAGGTGATGATTGCTATCTTCATCGAAGAGACAATCGCACAGCGCGTGATAAATGATCTCGGTGAGAAATTCACCAAGTCAAGTCCGGATATCGAGGACCTCATACGGATGGAGGAAGATATCTACCAGATCATCAGCGGTATGGTGCGAGTTAACATCATGCCGGAAATAATTGCGACACAGCGGGGTGATATGCAGCTGCTCAACAGAAACATAGAAAACATATACCGTACTGCCTTTGATGCTATGGCAGGAGAAAACGACTAATGATGGGAAAATTTGCATTAATAGGCCGGCTCGGAACAAGTGATCCGGGTGTCCAGCTGGCGCAGGACCAATACGCCAGGATCGGCCATATCGACTTCATGCGCAATGGTGACAGACAAGATGTTAGCCTGAAGGCATTCCTGAAGGGTCTGCGGCAGTTGAAGCTCACGCCAACGGAACGGGCAATGGATCTGCTGATTATTGCCTGCATGACGTATGCCGAGGACACCAGGATTAATCGTGAGAAATACGGGCAGGATTCCTGGACCCGCATAATTGAACTGTATATTCCTGTTAGTGACCCCGCCTTTTGGCAGACCCAGACCGAACTATTAGGTAGAATATTTCGGTTTCTCTCTGGAGATATTTGGACGCTACATTTTCGCGCCCGAGCCGCCGATCAGCCGAGAATCTCCCCTATAGGAAGGCTGCAGCGCTATCAGATGCCATACCAGACAGACACGGTCTGCCTGTTCTCCGGAGGGATGGATAGTTTCATTGGGGCAATCGACCTTTTACGAGACCGGGTTCGTCCATTGCTTGTGGGTCATTCAAAAAGCAGCGACGTGACGCCGTTCCAGCAAACCGCGTTCGATGCCATCAACAACCAGTACCCTCACCGCAAGCTGGCGCGTATCTATTCCTTTATCCGGATCCCCAAGAAGATATTTTTCGAAGACGGCGATCACACCGAACGTGGAAGGTCGTTCCTTTTTCTGTCCCTTGGCATGATCACCGCATCCAGCCTCGGTGCCCAAACCCGCCTGGTGGTGCCTGAAAACGGTATGATCAGTCTGAACATTCCACTGACGCCGTTGAGAATTGGTTCCCACAGCACGCGGACAACACACCCGCACTACCTGGAGATGATGCGCGAACTGTCGCAAAACATGGGCATCGGAGTCGCTATCGTCAATCCATACCAATTCAAAACAAAGGGTGAAATGCTTCAGGAATGCGCCAACATGCAGTTAGTCGAGCAGACCAATACGATGTCATGCAGCCATCCCAGTGGCAGATACTTCCGTCAAGGGAATGGGCATTGTGGTTATTGCGTACCTTGTATTATTCGACAATCTGCTTATCTTGCTGCTGGTGCGCAGGACTGTTCAATCTACAGAACGCCTATAACCGGAGGGCCACTGCAAGTTAGTAAGGCTGATGGCACGGATGTTTTAGCATTTAAATACTTGATTGCAAAGGTTCAGCAGAATCCAGATTATATTAAAGCTGCGATCCGGTCAACCGGGCCGCTTGGAACAAACATCGATCCGTATATTGACGTATATTCAAGGGCATTGCGTGAAGTTGACCGGTTTATCAGTCAAATTCAACTTACATGATCGCACTCGTTGATACGCATTGTCACCTCGATCTCTTTAAGGGCATCAAAGAAAGGGTAGCCGATGAGGACTCGTTGGGTATAAAGACTATCACGGTTACAAACGCCTCCTTCTTCTTTAAAGCCAATGTTGACCTGTTCAGTCCGTGCACCAATATTCGTGTTGCACTCGGTTTTCATCCCCAGTTGGTCGGACAGTACAAAGATGACCTTGCCAAGTTTAAAGGCTTTCTCGACCAAACAAGGTACATTGGTGAAATAGGACTAGATGGATCAAAGGCATATCTGTCGACATATTCGGACCAATTGAAGGTTTTTAAAGCAATACTTTCCGTCTTGTCGAAAAGCAACGACAAAGTAATTACAGTACATTCTCGTGGAGCTGAAAAGGAAACTATCGATCTCTTAAAAGAGTACTTGGACGGAACAAACAACAAGGTTATTTTGCATTGGTATTCAGGCTCTATTGCTGAAGCGACTAAGGCGGTTGGATATGGGTTCTATTTCTCGATTAACCATAAAATGATGCAAAACGAAAAGAGCAGAAAACTTCTTGAGATTTTACCGGTCAGCAGGATCCTGACGGAAACAGATGCTCCTTTTACCTTTGGGACTGGTGTTCAAACAAGATTACAAAGTCTGGAATCTACAATTAAATCGCTTTCGGATCAAAAGGGAGCTGTACCAGAAAAAATTCGTGCTACCATTTACGAAAACTTCCGGACGCTATTAGTCTAGCATTACTCGGAATTTAATTCACAGTTAAAATATCGAAAGGAACACCATTTATTTTTGAAACACGGACCGAACGGAAAGGCCTTACAGCTATCAATGCAAGGAAGCCTGAAACTTATGAAGATTTCAAATTAATACTTTCATATCTTTCAACCGATCCATCCATTCAAATTGAAGTAGTAGTCAGTAGAAGAAGCCGTTGGGTAATCCGTTTAAACGAAATGAGTTCAGATCGATAAAACTAATTGATAGTGCCCTTGACGCGTTCTTAAAAGCGCATAATGGGACTACTATCTTCGACTATTTTAAACGATTTTATGATGAAAAGGTTAAGGCAGAGGATCTGCCATATTTAAAAAAATACTCTTCAATAACCGAAACAAGAATCAAAGCGCCTACACTTAAACTGGAAAATGAATTACTTGTCGAATATGAAAGTAATCATTCCTTAAAAAAAAAATTCAGAGGGCTTTAATTCTCTTTGCCAGTTACTAACATCTCACCTAACAAGTATCGGATTAGAAAACTTTTTTCTTATTATTCACCGGGGATAAAAAAAGAATGGTTATTTGAGCTTTGGAAAGCTGACTCCTTTAAAATATCAACATTTTCCTCCAATGGCGAAGTTAAAGAAATAACTATCCCTCGGCTGGCGGCCGTACGAGATATTTTTGTATTCAAGTAAATTGCCTGTTCTGAATAAATGGCCCTTTACTCTTCTCAAAGTATGGCGATTTTCTTTCCTCCTAAACCCCCAATTCGCATCATTTCAAAAAGGCCTGGTGGAGTCAGTTTGTCTATTACGGGGATACTGGGCCAGTCAAAACGGAGGATATAGGGCCACCTAAAACGGAGTCATTGGGCCACTTTCCAGTGCAATTC
>NZ_JAFIQX010000025.1 GCF_017356035.1 Longitalea luteola
ATGGAAGAACTCCAATGCAAACCTTCATAGATTCCTTACCTTTAGCGAAACAAAAAATGCTGCAGGATGTCCCACCCGCAGCATAAAATAATTAATCCGTTTCCCTAGAATTACTAAAAAATCTTCAAACTGTCAGATCATATACTAATCAGAACACAGTATTCTTCGACTTTCCCATCGAAATTCGTCAAATCATCTACACCACCAACCTGATCGAAAACCTCAATGGCAAGATCAGGAAGTATACAAAAAACAAACTCTCATTCCCTACCGATGATGCCGTTCTCAAATCCGTCTACCTTGCCTTAAGGGAGGTGACAAAAAAATGGACATTGCCAATAAGAAATTGGGGCATTGTCCTGGATCAGTTTTTAACTATTTTTGAAAACAGGATCAAGATATAGGTCCTGCTACGAACTCCGATATTTAAAACTTACACAGTTACTGAAATAGTCCCTTAATTAGCAATGAGTCCCGCCAGACCGGCAGACGCCCAAGCCGCTCTGCAGCAGCAAAGATTAAGCTGGCGTTGCTCTCCTCTTCCTGTCCTTGAAACAGTTATGTCAAAAAACGATTACTAATCACCGAACTAGCTTTTTACTGAACAAATAAGTTGCGGCTACCACACCGCCAAGCCTATACCGATGGGGACACCCAAACCGATGCCGCCGAAAATATATTTTGCCATCTCTGTCCGGTTCTTTTTCTTCTTTGTACAGTAACAGCAGTGACTGCACTTTTTCTAATAGATCTGTATATGCTTTATGGTCTTTTATATCCCTGTCATTCATTTTACCCAAAGAAGTTAAAACATTTGTGAGGTATTCCTTAACCCTTGCTTGCCCACTGTCTTTAATTTCAAATAAATCCTCTACATAAGCAAGCTGATATGAATTAACATTCCACGGCCCTGGTACACCTTTAAAAGGCTCCTCAAACTCAATGTCATTAATTATGGCTCCTTTCAATTTTATTCCTTCACTACTTACAATTGTAAAATCCACTTTTGTAAGATTTGCAATTGTGAAATCTGCAAAATCAATTTCCGCTTTATGGAAATCAGCTCCAGTCAGATTGGCATTCCTAAAAATGGTATTCGAACATTTGGCTCTTACCAAACTTACATTATGCATTATTGCACTTTCAAAACTGGCATTTTCTAATATTGCTCCATTTAAATCGGCCCCAGTCAGATCAGCACCACTAAAATCTAAATCGCTCAGATTTGCTCCATAATCGCTTGTTTCAGAACTTTCCATCCAAGGATGTAAAACTAACCCATTTAAATTAGCACCTTTAAATAAACTTCTAACAGGACGATTGTATTCACGCCACTTATTCCAGAACTTTACTCCTTTTTGTATTGCCTAAATAGCCTGTTGTTGATTCATTACAATTGTTTTAACGCCCTCATTATAATTTCAATAATTCTATATAGACTAGAGTAGAAAAAATGAAGCAACTTGATATGATCAACAAATGTCATTAGATATGTTATTATATGCATCTCTATAATAACCAAAATTTACAATATTGTCAAATGTAAATTTTGCTCTTTCATAAATCCAATCAAACCCGACGACTCTTAATATACCTTGCGTTGATTCATTTTCTTGCCTTAGCCTATTCTTTTGCATCTCATTAAGTGAGTTCTCCATTCCCGTCACTACAAGAATGCAGCTAAAGATGCGACATTTTGTAATTCTGACTTGTAAGTAAATCCGCCATAATCTGAAGAAGCCAATTTCATTACTTCATTAAGAGCAGGCTTATGGTGAAACTTGTAAAGCTCAAGTAGGAGCTCGTCCAATTGTAAGCTCCCCCAAAAGTCGCCCATGAGTAGTTAGAGAAAAATCTTTAACTGATCTCCCCCCATATTTCGGGCCAGGCTAAATTGTAGATTTCGGGCTATTTTGAAGCGATAAAACCTGTTGATGAAGGTATGTATTTTCTGATATCGTCCGGTGATATCCTGCCGTTGCAAAATACATAGCTTCATCAACAGGAGCTCCCGGTAGGGCCCTTTCAGATTTGTTGTTCGTCGAGATAATCCTCGACAAATTCTGCCGGTGTCATTTCCTTTAAAGAGCTATGTGGACGAAAGTGATTATATTCCTGGACCCAGTTGTTTATTTTATCGTATGCATCTTCCAAAGAAAAGAACCAGCTTGTATTCAGACATTCATCCCTGAACGATCCATTGAAAGATTCAATGAACGGATTGTCTGTCGGTTTTCCAGGCCTGGAATAATCCAGGATGACTTTATTTTCATAAGCCCATCGGTCAAAATCTTTGCTAATAAACTCGCTGCCGTTGTCCACCTGGATCCTCTTTGGTACGCAGTTATTATGCTGCTTTAACTGCTCCATAACTTCCACCACATCGATGCCTTTAATAGATTTGCCGACCCGAATAGCATGGCAGTAGCGACTAACATTATCCACTATAGTTAAACATCGGAACCGTTGCCCTTAAAGAGGTTATCGCTCACAAAATCCATGCTCCAGCATTCATGCAAACTATTAATATCAGGCCGTTCCAGGCGGTGAGCAGCAGCTTTACTGCGACGTGGGCGTTTGCTGCGAAGGTTCAATCCTTCCTCTTTGTAGATCCGGTACACCCGCTTATGATTGTCTTTAAAGCCTTCTCGTCTCAGCAAGATATAAATGCGCCACATGCCATATCTTACGCGTGTGGCAGCAATCTCTTTGATCCTTTGACGAATAGGCCGGTCTTCGCGTCGATGCGGCTTATAATGCCAGTTAGAACGATGCATCAAAATTACACGGCACGCCCTACGGATTGAAATCCTGTAAGAGGCTATTAACTCATTGGCCAATTGGCGCAACTGCCGGTTCTTCAGGGACTTTTTTTTAGAACATCCTGAAGCATCTGTTTGTCAAGGGTCAGATCTGCTACGATTTGTTTTAACCGGGCATTTTCCTCCTGTAATTGCTTTAACTGCCTAAGCTCACTTATCCCCAATCCGCCATACTTCTTTTTCCAGTTATAAAAAGTGGCCTCGCTAATCCCCATCTTTCGGCATACTTCATCCACCCGCGTGCCAGTCTCAGCCTGCTTTAAAGCAAACACAATCTGCTGTTCGGTAAACTTTGTCTTTTTCATGAGCAATTCTCCTTCTTTTAAGTTATGAATAATTGCCCGATTTTCTAACTTTAAACGGCCCGGTTTTTCGGGAGGAGGTCACAATTCATAAACATTTCCACGGTAATTAATGTACCACTCAACTTTTTCTTTAAGTTCTTGAAAATCCATAAATAATTAGGTTATAAACCAGTAGCTAGTGAGTAAACCTAAAGGAATAGAAATCCTACAATGTAGATTTTTCCCAGTCCCCATTCGGAGAAGAACCTATTTCAAATTGTTGAGGCAGTATGCAATATTGCGGAAAAGTAACTTCCGTAACAGAACTAATATTAAATGAATAATCTTCAAACGTCTGAAAAGTATCTTTCCCCCGTGGCGCAGCTTTGCCTCCTAAAGTGGCACTTGGCCGAGTGGCACCTGAATTAATCTTCGAAAATTCTACATGCCCATTCAGTGCTAATATATCATTGGTATTAAATCGAAAAATAATTGGATTTTCACTTTCATATCTTCCATAATGAATGGCCAATCGCTTAATATTAGGCCACATAAAAACTCTGCGATTCAAATGATAAATAAAATCTGCGGGTGTCCAGTTGTCAGTTAAACATTTTTCCAAAGCCTTGTTAAGTGGTCTTTGATCCCTTATAAAAACATTAACGCCATTTACAACTAAAATAGAATGTTGAGGTCGTTTGCTTTTCAAAAAATCATCTGCCTCAGCTATACCTGATATAGCTACGATCTCGCTTGTACTCAACAACTTTTTTTGATGCTTAATAAAATCCAAGTTTCTACTATCTGTAAGATGATATAAGAAAGGTGTCTTTTTAATAAATTCTTGTTTATCCATATTAAATCCAGTTCCGTCTATCAATAATTGAACGATACGAAAATCGAGTGGCAATAAGGCTTACAGATACGCCAGCACACCTTTCCAACTCGTCAATAAAGGAAGTAGTTGCCGGCGAAAGTTGATCATATCTTCTTGCTTCTTGATTTTTGTGACTAATATAATCTGAAAATGTAAGAGCTATATCAGTTGGTGAATTTAACTCGCATGACTTTCTAAATAACGACCAACTAAACTCTGCAATTCTTCTTTGTTTTTTAGTGGTTGAGGTCATTTCCGTCTTTTTCAACTCATCTAGAGGTACTCCTGACCTTTTATAAATTTCTTCTAAAGTTAGCTCGTCGCTGTAAAAATGACCAGAGGTACCATTTGATGGACTTTGAACTCTTATTGGGTAAGTGCGAGTAACAAGTATTATTTTTCTAACTCGATTAATAGCGATTCCTGCTTCTGCCAGGCAGCCGCCTGCAGTTGTATCCCTGGAAGTAACATAAGGATATAAACCGTGATGAAGGCTTAGATGAGTGCCTTGAGTTCCTTCTAATAATATTTTCTTATCGCTATTAAATAACTTTTCCAGTTCAGTATGGGAAGATCCAATATATTGTTTTAATTCTTTACAATTTTTTGCTTTATGCTTATCCAAATTTCGCAATCGCTTTAATATATTTTCAGCAGTTGCCTTACCCACACCTTGGGCAGTTGAACCTATCTTGCTATGCTTTTTTTCATATTCTTTATCAGAATCTGTAATTACTGTTGCATTAGCATCAATCAGCAATCTATCTGCTTCATGAATATTGAATTTTTTAATTTCATCCAAAAGAACTTCTTTACTAATTACTGCGCCAGGTCCAATTATTAATTTGGTTTTTGTATTTTTAACACTGCCGGAAGGTAAAATATGAAACACATGGGGTTCAGGTTCAGCATAAACCTTATGCCCAGCATTCGGCCCACCCACTCGTACCAAACAATCGTAATTAGGCGCTAAATAGGCAGCAATTTGCCCCTTGCCTTCAGAACCAAATTGCCCTCCAACTAATACATCTACCAATTTATTATCAATAGGAGGTAATATTTTTAAAAACCCTGCAACTCTGGTTAATACATCTTCGGGTTTATTCCTTTCAGTATTGACAACCAAATCTGCCTTCTTTTCCAGAGAATTTACCTGTTTTTCTGTTTTATCTTTCTTGACCTTTTCATAAAGTTCCAAAAGATTTTTTTTGGTATCATTTATTTCATTCCGATTTAAAAATCTATTTTTCAGTTCTTCAGGAGATGCTTGGAGATGAATATGTATTACCCTATGACCGTATGCTTGACGAAAAGCATCAATTTGCTCAAAAATTCTAACGGCATCAATAACCAATCTGTCCAAATGAAGTATATCACTTTGAAAAAAGTTTCTTAACCATGCTCCCCCAGAATCCTTATCCAGTTGTTCACCAATTTTTTGCAATGGTATCCTGCCAGACTTAAGGGTTCGATTACGCTCAATCGAAATTTGCTGCAATGCCTCTTTTGATTTAAGTATCTTAAATCCAAAATGATGCTCTAGATTATCGCAGAGCTTTGATTTTCCGCTACAAATTTCTCCGCTTAATAAAACAATCAATTTACCGTTTCTCATAAATTGTTCTGGTGTCAAATAATGAGAGGGGTGACTTATTTTTAGGATTAAACCTTGTCCCCGGCAGAACATAAACAGTTACACTAATATTATTTTGAACCAGTTCATCATAAATCATTCCTTCAATAATATTCCAATCACCTTTTGCCTGGCCAGCACCAATCAAAGGCATGTGTATAGATGCATTAAGCTCAAGAGCAGTAAATTTCAGTTGCTCTAAACCTTGCTGCAAACTAACATAACTTAAAATACTCTCCCCTTCAAATTTTGGTTTTATTCCTTTTTGTGCTAGTATTTGAAATACGTAAATCTCATTATTTAATTTAGTGCATTTTGTTTCCCCAAGTTTAAAATCTGGTTTCCCTTTCCATGCTTGCAAAACTGTTTTGCTAAGAGGCCACCTTATTGACATAGCCCTACCGAATCCGAATCCTACCGCAGCTGTTGTATTCACTAATTGAACAATTATTTTTATTCCTTCCCCCCTTGGCTGCGTTGCATCACCATTAACCGTATATATGGATTTTTCAGGTTTTTGATCAAACTGCTCTGGAGCTATAAATACACCCACCCTTTGCCTTTTGTGCTTTTTTAATGGAGGTAAGCCAATTGCGAATATTTTATATTCTATTCCTTTAAATACATCCCATGTTTCAATACCTTCCGATGTCCAACCAGAATTAATACATTCAAATACTTTTGATGATGCCGGGATCGCATAGTTATTGGGAATTATCAATTCAGATGAAGACGATGGCTTAACATAATCTACGGTTAGCTTTTTCTTATCGTCTGCCTCAAAAGAAGCGATAAGAATTGCGCAAGGTTTATTTACAACTTCAGCAAACCTTAAGAAAACTGCTTCTAACGAGGCTTGATAGTTGTTTGAGATGCTTAATAAAGAAGCCATGTTTAAGGGTAATCCATTTGCTTCTTGTGAAAATTCTGCATAGGGGAGAAGAATTTCTGAAGCTGCTATGTCACATAAAAATTCTAATTCCCATAAATCCCCAATTTTATCCTCCTCTCTATTTCTAATGGTTTCATGCCAATCCACAAATAATATATGGCCTAATTCGTGGGAAATATTAAAATTAATTCTTGATGGCTTTTGATATGGATTGTACTCAATTTGAAATATGCCATTAATACTCAATATTCTTGCATCAGAAATCGATTCATTTGGAACAATACTAATATTAAGCAGGCGAGCAAGTTTAAAAGGATCAAAGGGTGGCCCCTCCCAACCTTTTTCAAAACCATTTAATACCATTTCTCTTGCCTTGCTTCTAATAATATTCATTGGGTCCGGATTATTATTCTCCTTGATTAATCTTTGGACTGACTTATTATTCCATTTTAATCCTTGCATACGGTCTATTCGTGAATTGTTCAAAAGCTACAAAAGTATAAAACGGCTACCCAAAAAATACCTTGCTAATAAATTAGTATATAAATCTAAAGTTTCTCCTTTGGACTTTAGAAGTTTAATGAGATAGAATTTTTTTATCAACCTGATAAACAAGTAATTACAAAACGCTATCTCTCAAGTTATTGATCATAATCATTTTATTTCTTTTTAATATTGTCGAACGTATTAAAAATTATATACATCATACTTATCTTTTTACTTATGTGCGTAAAGAAAAAAAGCCCTTCTGTAGAAATAGACTGGCTTTGGTTAAGGCTCTGATTAGTAGCTTCTTCTTATCTATACAAAGGGGTTAACCAGCAACTTCAGCCGGAAATAAATTTTATTTTCCCAAACTGTTTTTACAGCTTCAGTATAAATATTTGTAGGCATTGTAAGCTCCCCAGCTAAGAAAATCCTTGAGGAATAGATTATTGAAATTTTGCGGCGAAGTCCGACGCCAAACTACAACCGTAGAAGGTATCGGCTTAATTGCTGCAGTTGGCTTCATAAAGTTAACGTCAAAAGCCTTCGGCAATTTATTGATCTATCAATCGTCTACGAATGAAGTGACCAAAGCTCATACTATTGACGAAATTCCGGTCACCATCTATCACACTACAAAGAATAACTTTTATTACGAATTATTTCAAAGAACCGGAAATGAGCAGCATGCGAGAAAAATTGAAAAACGATTAAGGAGTAAAGGGCCATTTAATTCAGAACAGTCAATTTACAAGGAAGCGAAGATGCCCTTTATTGAGCCAGAAATGCGCGAAAACGTAGCTGAATGGAGGTTGTGTAAAACGACAGGGCAGGCTGGTTGAGAGTGGTGACATAAAAGGGGTGGTACATAATCATACGGATTGGAGCGATGGTGTTGATAGCTTGACCGATTTTGTTAATGCCTGCATAAAGAAAGGATTTGAATATACAGTTATTTCTGATCACTCAAAAAATGCACACTACACCGGTGGATTAAAAGAAGAAAAAGTGCTTCGGCAACTCAAAGAGATTGATCGATTGAACAAAACGGTAAAGCCTTTCCAAATATTTAAAAGTATAGAATGCGATATACTCTTGTCAGGGCAGCTGGATTTTGACGATAGTGTCTTAAAAAAGTTTGACCTGGTTATTGTTTTCTATTCACCAGTTATTAAAAATGGACGAAACGAAAGCTACGCAGCGTTTAATTAAGGCTATTGAAAATCCCTACACAACAATACTTGGCCATAAGACGGGGCGGCAGCTGTATAATCGAGAGTATAAAATACTTTGTGTAAATAGGTACAAGTAACTGCATTAGAGCCGGCATCTGTTTTCAAAGATAGTTAAGATGTTCTGATTAGTATATGATCTGACAGTTTGAAGATTTTTTAGTAATTCTAGGGAAACGGATTAATTATTTTATGGAGACTGTAAAATAAACTGTGTCAAAGGTTAAAAAATCAAGACCTTTAATACAGTTTTTTTATGGACAAAAAAGAAAAATTCGACTATG
>NZ_JAFIQX010000026.1 GCF_017356035.1 Longitalea luteola
TCGTAGTGTGTTTCTGTAAGCAGTTCCCACCCTGTACTTACATCTGGATAAGATATACTGTTTAATGCGCCTGCCAGATGACTGGCCAACGAAGAACCGTTTAACCATAACCCTGTAGCTATCGGTCTGTTTAAATCGTCGTACCGGGTTACAAGCCATTTTCCCGCATTTCTTAAAGCTCCGTCCTGAGTCATTACTAACCTGTCCCTACTATCGTATACCATGTATAACGGAGCCGCGCCCGGCACTTTCTTCATGGTCATTCGTCCCCGTGCATCATACTCATAGCAGAACACCAGTTCATTTAATATATCTGCCGACAATTGCCAGCCATTACCAGCCAGCAGTTCTACTGCTTTGGGCTGTAATACTGCTCTTTGACGCTTCAGATCATCATATATATAATAAGTACAAAGCCAGCCTGCATGACCTGCCGATGGATTGTCTGCTAACTGTGCTTTCTTCAAGATCACCTGGCCATCTTTGTCTTTATACTCTATTATTTTTCTATTCTGCTCATCGATGGTAACACTTTTATTTAACTGTTCATCTCCATACGCAGAAGTGGAGGTGTAAACGCCAAAATCATTGGCAACATCAGTTACTGTCCATATCCTTACATCATCTGCGGCAGTATTCAGCAGATACTCATTGCCAACGCCCCTGTTCGCTCCCGCCCAGTTAACCCCTGGCGCTGATGATTTAACTACCCGGTTGAGTGGAGATGCTTCGTATGTTGTTTGACTATAGAAATAACTTTCTCCCTGGCTGCTATACCAGTTTTGATTAAACGACTGTTGTTGTGTTAATGCATTCGTCTTATACATTCCATCACCAGTTGAAGCTACATAGGGCAGGTGCCTTTTTACCTCCCTTCCAAATTGATCGTACTCAAATGGTGTTACTATATCATTAGTAGCTGTACTGCTTAAAGAGCCTTTTTTTATCACTGTTTGCTCTGGTCTTCCCATTCCATCATAATAAGTAGCTGTTTGTTTTACATCCCTCAGTCCTTTATCACTCAATGTGGCGGCACTTGTTTCAGGCGCCGCTGCCTGCCAGGTGCGAATAAAATTTCGCGGATCAGTCGGAAATTCCTGAACCGATAGAAATACGGAAAGATAGATGGTGCCGATAGCTGAACCGCTGCCCTCTGCTACAATGTAATAAGTACCCGGCTGAAGGGTGTAATTAATAGAGGCCTGTACTCCATTGCAAAGCGGACCACCGTTATTATTGACGGCAATAGCGTCCCCGGCACTGTTCAGGAGATGCAGGTAGGTATCAAACCGGGAAGCGCAGGTTTGAATGCTTATCCGTGCCATACCCTGCACTGTAAAACTGTAAAAGATATCCGGGCTCACGTCCCCATAGTCATTGCCATAACTGCTGTTATTTCTTTGATCGTGGTATTCGTGGTTACCATTTCCATAAGTGCCCATAACAATGGGATTGCTCTTATTATTTCCCTGAGCCGGCAGCATGAGTGGCGTCAACAAGGAAAACAGCAATATACCAAGTATAGCAAATTGCTTCATATATATAATAGTTAGATAAGAAACTAATTTTTATTGTTATTCTGTTTTTCTACTTTGGAAAGAATCCGGTCTGTCAAAGGATCAGTAAGCTTCAGCCGCGGCCCCATCACCGCATACAATTCACCCATTTCATCTACAAAAAACTTGGCACCAACTCCCTGCACATCCCGGTCGAAATGCCGGTTCTTCTCCTTGTTAGTTAACCATTGCAGTAATTCGGATTGCCCAGCACCTTTTTTGACCTTCATACCTTCAGTAAGAATAAAATTCCCCTGTTTACTACTGTATATTTTTTTAATTTTTTCCTCATCGCCTTTTTTAAAACCGGCATCCTCTGATGGAATACCAAAGACAACAAGTGAATTCGAATATTTTTCCTGTAAACTGGAAAGATCATTAATAGATATAGTAGTATCTAATGCAGTAACAGGAACAATAACAAAAAGCATTTTTTTGCCCCTATAATGGCTGAGCTCGATCTTTTCTCCGTTTATATTCTTCAGTGGCTGCCTATAAATACTTTCAATAAGCGTGAAGGAAAACAAAGCTGTAAGCACCAGGAAATAATATATATATATCATAAAAAACCTGTTTAAAGTATTTGATTAATATATCTCTATATAGTTGCAACCGCTATTCAGTGAAACGTTGTAAAAATTAGCAGTTAAACGGCCGGAATTATAATGCCCGCAAGCCACATTAAAACTGAAAGGGTAGCCCAGATCCTCATGAGCGGTTATTACAATGTCATAAGTGCCGGCAGGAATATAGCCGAGCGTTCCATTTCCTTGTGTCTCCCACGAGTCGAAGTGGTACCCCCGACCTGACTCAAGATTATAGAAGCTGACAAAAAAATCGGTAGTGGTAGTCTCAAAAAAGCTAATTGCTATCTGTGGCGGCCCACAGTCTCCCCATGCATCTGCCTCACTCTGCGCGTAGTATTGGGCCCAGTAGTCTGCCTCTTCCTGCGATACGGTGGAGGTGTACAATCCGAATGGTGCATCTACATAAAATGGTAAAGGCTCACCCCCTTCACTACAATACTGCGAATAATAATCACCACTCCAATCCGCACTGTAATAAGTAACTACCGGCGGGGCTGGATCCGGAACTGGAGTATAGCAGTTACCCAACTGACCCTGATAGTTATAACAATACATTTTTAAGATATTGTTATCATGGTTCTTTACCATCGAAAGTCTTCCAAAGTCATCATACACGTAATAAGTAACCTGGTTATTCTGATCGCATGAAGATGTCATTCCTATCAAAGGGTCATAGGTATAAGTGGTCATCTGTGCTTCTACCGGATGCAGCCTCAGTTCGTCTATGTAGCCGGTTCCTGCTAACTGCAATTGCTGCGTGCCGGTTACTTCCCGTTCAGTATATGTCCATCCATTTTTAGTTGGGCCGGTAATTATATTGCTGTGCGTACCCATGGATGGAGTGACAGATGATCCGCTCTTGTACCAATAAGACAGCCGGTATCTTTTACCACTATTCAAACCATAGGCATTAACAACAGTACCACTCAAATTAAGGCAGCTTTTTCCGGTAGGAGAAGAAGCATCGCCGGTTATTGCCGATGATGCACAAAACCAGTTACCGGAGCCTTCGGCATCGACAAAACTTGTTTCAAAAGATGTATAATATACTGCGTTCTTGTCTGCATTTACCACTTCAGCAACGGGAAAGGATCTATTGTAGTCCCATACATAGGTTTTTGGAAAATCATTTTCTTTAGATTGGGTAAGTATATTTCCCCTGGAATCATAATAGCTGTAGCGGTGTTTAACTTCAGGATTATTATTTAATACTTTCTGTTCAATAGTTTGAGGAACAATAATACTGTTTGCATTATTTATGCCCCAGGTATTATCGCCCCAATAATTGAAATTGGTTCTGGTGGATTGCAAAAAGCTGGTCCCATTCTTATATTCCGCCTGTTCAACCAGGGCTTGCACCTGATTCTTTTCTACCATGGTAGTGTAGGGTGCCTGTGCCACGAAATCCAAAGGATGCCTGTACGTGATCTTTATAGACTCTCCTTTACTGTTTGTGCGCAGCGTTTCTTTTAACTGGTTGTCATTATTGGGAACCGGATCGGTATCATAGGTTAAGTTTTCAACAGTAATAAGATACTTACCGGTATTCTTGTCCCGGATACCGCTGGTTTTAATTATATTCTGATAAGGATATAAGAAATGTTTATAGGCAGTACCTTCTATTACGTTTGTTACTGTTTCACCAAAAAGCGATATTCCTTTAGAATAAACCGATCGAATAAAATCATTACTGAATCCGGGATTAGCAGTATACTCATACGTTTCATACGATACCGGGTTAATCTGGTCATTATTATCATATACCTTAATCTCTTTCAGCAGGCCTCTTTCCAGGCTTTTTGAAGTAAACGGCGAATAAGGTGATTTCTCGGCATCAATACTATTGCCATGAATATCAGGACTCGAACCAAAGCCACTGTAAGTATACACTGTCTTACCATTCCCGGCTTTCTCTTCGGTAACATGCTCGTATGCAACCACGCCACCTCCCGGCTGCTCACAAACAGGCAATAATGATTCTGTAACAAAACGGGTAGATGAATATTGATTGCCATTGAGCAACCGGCCCTGGTAGTCTGGCCAATAATATTGAATATCGCCTAATAAGGTTCCATCGCCATATTTATACGTTGTAACAATATCAGGCCCATTGCCAGATTTTTCAATGATTTGACTGATTCTTAACCCTGCCCCTGTTTTTTCACCAGAAAGGGCATCAAGGTAAAACGCACCGGTAAGCGAATTGCGTTTTACAATGTTTTTATACTTATTCGGCTCGTATAAAAATTGCTTTACACCACCGGTAGGTGTAGTGATCTTTTCTAAACTTCCAATATACAAATATTGCTCTACAGGTTCACGCAACCCTTTATAATTGATCAAAGAAGATTCGTCACCTGTATTTACCTGAGCAAACCTGTTATTAAAATACCCCCAATGATCGATCAAAAAAGAATTATAACCGGGCAATGTTCCGGAGGTATTATATTCAAAAGTGTATGGCGGCAGGCCTTGCGCAGTTTTTCCTTTTTGCCGAAGGCTTAATAATTGCAACCTTTCGGTAGATTTATTATTGTACCCAAATGCCCATTCATCAATAACTGCATTGTCAAAGGCAGATCTAATTTTGATAGCATCCAGCTTTCGCCATTTCAATCTATTGAAATAAAGGTCTTCTATCATATCATCTTCCCTTATGATACTGTATTCGTTATTCCCATGACTTATAATACCGGGTTGAAAATAGTTTGGATCGGGATTGGGATATGCTGTACCAATCATTATCCTGGCAAAGTATCGAGAAAAATAGTCACGATCGTAAAACCTGCTGCGGTCCAGGATCTCCCAAAGGAGAGGTTCGTAATTGTATTTTAGTTCATTAGACTCGGAGGCCTCAAACTCAACAATGACATTTTTACTAACAATCCTTTTCAAATACGTAGGCCGGATAAAGCTTCCATTCAATTCTTCTTTGGCTTCGCTGGTATAGGCCGACACATCGCCAAAAATAAAACCCAAAAACCCTTTGGCAGGAGCATTACCTTCGGATCTATAGAAAGAAAAAGAACGGCCTGCCTGCAAAACAGGATTACCTTTTTCATAAAAAAACTCCACCGCATCTTTATTGGGTGCAATAATTTTTTTTAAGTGCCAGGTGGTAAATATTTCACCAAAGAGGAATTGATCAAAAATATTTGAGGTGAATTCAACCTCATCAAAGGTATCTTCGGGATCATAATCTTTACCCCACATACCAAATTCGTATTGCATTCCATCGGGGGTAGTAATTTTAAAACCCATTAAGATAGCTTTTTTCAACCTGTTAAACCTGTAAACCGGGTAGCCATTCACGTGGAATGGTATATCCACCGAAGTATACGAAGCTGAATTATTAGGATCTAATGGCAGCGTATCATTAAATAAGGGAATGTTATAAATAATAGATCCCTCTACCTTTATATCAGGCCGGCTTTGCACGCGAACATATCCGTTATGGTCCATATAAAACTTACCTGAGTATTCACCACACTGAAAAACATATTCATCCGGTTCGGCTTCTACCCAAAAAGTATTGGGCTCTTTTCCCGCTTTTGCCAGGTCGGTGATTCTTTGCGTATTGTCCCAATCGGATGTATTATTGATCGGGTAATTGTACGCATACCCATAGGGCAGAATATTAGTCCCCTGGTTTTGTCCATCAATGGTTAACGCAAAATCATTTCTCCAGTATAATTCATCTGGAATCCCCTTTATATTCCTGGTGATAGACCCTCCCGCCTGCAGATGCCAATTGAGTCCTGTCCAACCCGGGTGCAAATCAGGCTTCACGCCGCTTGTATTATGAGAAAGTACGATCGGCACCTGAATGTCTTTCTCTTTGAGGGTATAGATGGGTATACTTACATTGGCCTTGCCTGTATTTAAAGTTACAGGCGATTCAACACTCGATTTAAGTGTGGATGAATTAGGGCTTTCAACTGAAAAAAAATCTCTCGGAGCCTGGGCAAATCCGCTTCATGTCATTAAAATAATTTATTGATGATATGGAAATGGGATTAGTCCTTCCGCCAGCGATTGGGAACGGAGTTGGTATTTAAAACACTGTCTTTACTGAAAGAAACAGGTTTGATTTTTACATCTTTTCCGTGTTCACGTTTCTTTTCAACAGGCCTTTTGCGGATTACCGTATCTGGCTGGAAATTAACTGCAGCAAGGTCGGTTTTACGGGTAACTCT
>NZ_JAFIQX010000027.1 GCF_017356035.1 Longitalea luteola
ACGCTGACCAGCAGGGTAGGCTGTGACTCCATCACCAATCTCATCCTGACTGTAAACAGCGTTCTCAGAGATACCTCCAGGGCAACCGTCTGTACGAACCAACTTCCATATCGCTGGAACGGTATCAACATCAATGCCGCTGGCACTTATAGCGACACGCTGACCAGCAGGGCAGGATGCGATTCCATTATCAACTTAATATTAACAGTAAACTCGGTTCTCAGAGACACTACCCGGGCAACCGTTTGTACGAACCAGTTGCCATATCGTTGGAACGGTATTAACATCAACGCCGCTGGCACTTATAGCGACACCCTCACCAGCAGAGCAGGTTGCGATTCTATTATCAACCTGATATTAATTGTTAACTCCGTTCTCAGAGACACTACCAGAGCAACCGTCTGTACGAACCAGTTGCCATATCGTTGGAACGGTATTAACATCAATGCCGCTGGCACTTATAGCGACACCCTCACCAGCAGAGCAGGTTGCGATTCCATCACCAACCTCATCCTGACCGTAAATAGTGTATTCAGAGATACGACCAGAGCAACCGTTTGTACGAACCAACTTCCATATCGCTGGAATGGTATCAACATCAACGCTGCCGGTACTTATAGCGACACCCTCACCAGCAGAGCTGGCTGTGACTCTATTATCAACCTGATATTAACAGTGAGCTCCGTTCTCAGAGATACTACCAGAGCAACCGTTTGTACGAACCAACTTCCATATCGCTGGAATGGTATCAACATCAACGCTGCCGGCACTTACAGAGATACTCTGACCAGTAGGGCAGGGTGCGATTCTATTATCAACTTGATATTAACAGTAAACCCCGTTCTCAGAGATACTACCAGGGCCACCGTTTGTACGAACCAGCTTCCATATCGCTGGAATGGTATCAACATCAACGCTGCCGGCACTTACAGAGATACTCTGACCAGTAGGGCAGGGTGCGATTCTATTATCAACTTGATATTAACAGTAAACCCCGTTCTCAGAGATACTACCAGGGCAACCGTTTGTACGAGCCAGCTTCCGTATCGTTGGAACGGCATCAATATTACCGCCGCAGGTACATATAGGGATACATTAACTAGCAGAAGTGGTTGCGACTCGATCATCAACCTCATCCTGACTGTAAACAGTGTTCTCAGAGACACCACCAGGGCAACCGTTTGTACGAACCAACTGCCATATCGCTGGAATGGTATCAACATCAACGCTGCCGGTACTTATAGCGACAGGCTGACCAGCAAAGCAGGTTGCGATTCTATTATCAACCTGATATTAACTGTTAACTCTGTTCTCAGAGACACTACCAGGGCAACCGTCTGTACGAACCAACTTCCATACCGCTGGAATGGATCTAACATAAATACCGCCGGCACTTATAGCGACACGCTGACCAGCAGGACAGGTTGCGATTCTATTATTAATCTCATCCTGACTGTAAACAGTGTGCTCAGAGACACCTCCAGGGCAACCGTCTGTACGAACCAACTTCCATACCGCTGGAATAGTATCAACATCAATGCCGCTGGCACTTATAGTGACACGCTGACCAGCAAAGCAGGTTGCGATTCTATTATCAACCTAATGTTAACGGTAAACTCCGTTCTCAGAGACACTACCAGGGCAACCGTCTGTACGAACCAGTTGCCATATCGTTGGAACGGTATTAACATCAACGCCGCCGGCACTTATAGTGACATGCTGACCAGCAGAGCAGGTTGCGATTCCATTATCAACTTAATATTAACTGTAAACTCGGTTCTCAGAGACACCACCAGGGCAACCGTTTGTATGAACCAACTTCCATATCGCTGGAACGGTATCAACATCAACGCCGCTGGCACTTACAGAGACACGCTGACCAGCAGAGCAGGTTGCGATTCCATTATCAATTTAATATTAACTGTTAACTCCGTTCTCAGAGATACCACCAGGGCAACCGTTTGTACGAACCAATTGCCATATCGTTGGAATGGCATTAACATTAACGCTGCCGGCACTTATAGAGACACCCTTACGAGCAGAAGTGGTTGCGACTCTATTATCAACTTGATCTTAACCGTCAACTCCGTTCTCAGAGATACCACCACAGCCACCGTTTGTACCAACCAGCTTCCATATCGTTGGAACGGTATTAACATCAACGCTTCCGGTTCTTACAGAGACACCCTCATCAGCCGGGCAGGCTGCGATTCTATTATCAACCTGATATTAATTGTTAACTCCGTTCTCAGAGATACCACCAGAGCAATAGTTTGTACCAACCAACTTCCATACCGCTGGAATGGATTTAACATAAATGCCGCCGGAATTTATAGCGACACCCTCACCAGCAGGTCAGGTTGTGATTCCATCATTAACCTCATCCTGACTGTAAATTCAGTATTGAGAGACACCACCAGAGCCACTGTTTGTACGAACCAGCTGCCATATCGCTGGAATGGCATTAACATCAACGCCGCTGGCACTTACAGAGACACGCTGACCAGCAGAGCAGGTTGTGATTCCATTATCAATTTAATATTAACCATTAACTCCGTTCTCAGAGACACTACGAGAGCCACTGTTTGTACCAACCAGTTGCCATATCGTTGGAACGGTATTAATATTAACGCAGCCGGAACATATAAAGACACCCTCATTAGCAGAAGCGGTTGTGACTCGATCACCAACCTCATCCTGACAGTGAACAGCATTCTCAGCGATACAACAAGAGCAACCATCTGTACCAACCAGTTGCCATATCGTTGGAACGGTATTAATATTAACGCAGCCGGAACATATAGAGACACCCTCACAAGCAGAAGCGGTTGCGATTCGATCACCAACCTCATCCTGACTGTCAATAGCATTCTCAGAGATACAACAAGAGCCACCGTTTGTACGAACCAGTTGCCATATCGTTGGAACGGCACTAACATCAACGCTGCCGGCACTTACAGAGACACCCTCACAAGCAGAAGTGGCTGCGACTCGATCATAAACCTCATCCTGACTGTCAACAGTGTTCTCAGAGACACCACCAGAGCCACTGTCTGTGCGAACCAGTTGCCGTACCGCTGGAATGGCATTAATATTACCGCTGCAGGAACATATAGGGATACATTAACTAGCAGGAGTGGTTGCGACTCTATTATCAACTTGATCTTAACCGTCAACTCCGTTCTCAGAGATACCACCACAGCCACCATCTGTGCCAATCAGTTGCCATATCGCTGGAACAGTATTAATATTAACGAAGCCGGAACATATAGAGACACCCTCATTAGCAGAAGCGGTTGCGACTCGATCATCAACCTCATCCTGACTGTGAACAGCATACTTAGAGACACAACCAGGGCCACCGTTTGTACCAACCAGCTTCCGTATCGTTGGAATGGCATTAATATTACCGCCGCAGGTACATATAGGGATACATTAACTAGCAGAAGTGGTTGCGACTCTATTATCAACTTGATCTTAACTGTCAACTCCGTTCTCAGAGATACCACCACAGCCACCATCTGTGCCAATCAGTTGCCATATCGTTGGAATGGCATTAACATCAACGCAGCCGGAACTTATAGAGACACCCTCACAAGCGGAAGCGGTTGCGACTCGATCATCAACCTCATCCTGACTGTAAACAGTGTTCTCAGGGACACCACCAGAGCCACTGTCTGTACGAACCAATTGCCATATCGTTGGAACGGTATTAACATCAATGCAGCTGGCACTTACAGAGATACCCTCATCAGCAGAAACGGTTGTGATTCCATCACCAACCTCATCCTGACAGTGAACAGCATTCTCAGAGACACAACAAGAGCCACTGTCTGTACGAACCAGTTGCCATATCGTTGGAACGGCACTAACATCAACGCTGCCGGCACTTACAGAGACACCCTCACAAGCAGAAGTGGCTGCGACTCGATCATAAACCTCATCCTGACTGTCAACAGTGTTCTCAGAGACACCACCAGAGCCACTGTCTGTGCGAACCAGTTGCCGTACCGCTGGAATGGCATTAATATTACCGCTGCAGGAACATATAGGGATACATTAACTAGCAGGAGTGGTTGCGACTCTATTATCAACTTGATCTTAACCGTCAACTCCGTTCTCAGAGATACCACCACAGCCACCATCTGTACCAACCAGTTGCCATATCGTTGGAATGGCATCAACATCAACGCAGCCGGAACTTATAGAGACACCCTCACAAGCAGAAGCGGTTGCGACTCGATCATCAACCTCATCCTGACTGTAAACAGTGTTCTCAGAGACACCACCAGAGCCACTGTCTGTACGAACCAATTGCCATATCGTTGGAATGGCATTAACATCAACGCAGCCGGAACTTATAGAGACACCCTCACCAGCCGGGCAGGTTGCGATTCCATCATCAACCTCATCCTGACTGTCAATAGCATTCTCAGAGATACTACCAGAGCAACCATCTGTACGAACCAGTTGCCATACCGCTGGAATGGCATTAATATTACCGCCGCAGGAACATATAGGGATACATTAACTAGCAGAAGTGGTTGCGACTCTATTATCAACTTGATATTAACAGTAAACCCCGTTCTCAGAGATACTACCAGGGCAATCGTTTGTACCAACCAGCTTCCATATCGCTGGAATGGTATTAATATTAACGCAGCCGGAACATATAGAGACACCCTCATAAACAGAAGCGGTTGCGACTCGATCATCAACCTCATCCTGACTGTCAACAGCATACTTAGAGACACAACCAGGGCCACCGTTTGTACCAACCGGCTTCCATACCGTTGGAATGGCATCAACATCAACGCTGCTGGCACTTATAGAGATACGCTGACCACCAGAGCAGGTTGTGATTCTATCATCAACTTAGTATTAACTGTAAACTCCGTTCTCAGAGATACTACCACAGCCACCATCTGTACCAACCAGTTGCCGTACCGCTGGAATGGCATTAATATTACCGCCGCAGGAACATATAGGGATACATTAACTAGCAGGAGTGGTTGCGACTCTATTATCAACTTGATCTTAACCGTCAACTCGGTTCTCAGAGATACCACCACAGCCACCATCTGTGCCAATCAGTTGCCATACCGTTGGAACGGTATTAACATCAATGCTGCCGGCACTTACAGAGATACTCTGACCAGCCGGGCAGGTTGCGATTCCATCATCAACCTCATCCTGACTGTCAACGGCATACTCAGAGATACCACGAGAGCCACTGTCTGTACGAACCAGTTGCCATACCGTTGGAACGGTATTAACATCAACGCTGCCGGCACTTATAGCGACACCCTCACCAGCAGAGCTGGCTGTGACTCTATTATCAACCTGATATTAACAGTGAACTCCGTTCTCAGAGATACTACCAGAGCAACCGTTTGTACGAACCAACTTCCATATCGCTGGAATGGTATCAACATCAACGCTGCCGGCACTTACAGAGATACTCTGACCAGTAGGGCAGGGTGCGATTCTATTATCAACTTGATATTAACAGTAAACCCCGTTCTCAGAGATACTACCAGGGCAACCGTTTGTACGAACCAGCTTCCGTATCGTTGGAATGGCATCAATGTTACCGCCGCAGGTACATATAGGGATACATTAACTAGCAGAAGTGGTTGCGACTCTATTATCAACTTGATCTTAACCGTCAACTCCGTTCTCAGAGATACCACCACAGCCACCATCTGTGCCAATCAGTTGCCATATCGTTGGAATGGCATCAACATCAACGCAGCCGGAACTTATAGAGACACCCTGACCAGCCGGGCAGGTTGCGATTCCATCATCAACCTCATCCTGACTGTCAATAGCATTCTCAGAGATACTACCAGAGCAACCATCTGTACGAACCAGTTGCCATATCGCTGGAACGGCATTAACATCAATGCTGCTGGCACTTACAGGGACACCCTCACCAGTTGGGCAGGGTGCGATTCTATCATCAACCTCATCCTGACTGTCAATAGCATTCTCAGAGATACTACCAGAGCAACCATCTGTACCAACCAGTTACCATATCGTTGGAATGGCATTAACATAACTGCCGCGGGCACATACAGCGACACCCTCACCAG
>NZ_JAFIQX010000028.1 GCF_017356035.1 Longitalea luteola
CTGGTCCTTTTCCAATGTTTCTTGTCCGTTTTATTTGGCTGCAAAACAACTACTTTTCTCCTAAATCCCCCAACTTTTCAACCTGATCCTATATTCTCGTCTTGAAAACACAGTACAGACTTCAATACTTAATGCACAACAGAAAAAATTTTATGAAGCTTTGCCTGTGGAGTTTACATGGCAACTATGTAAAGATATTGCGGCTCCATTGAATATCAAAGAAAAGACTGTGGAACGTTATATCGGAAAATATATTGAACGAGAATTAATTGAGCGGTATGAACAAGGTAAATACAGAAAATTGTAAATCCATCGTTTCCTACAAATCCTACATTTCCTTCGAAGCTCCTAGTTTTATAGGGGCTTCGATTGTTTTTATGCCGGAAAGGGTTACCGATTATAGAGGGTCTTTGGGCCAGAAGTCTCTGGGCGAGCATTTGAAAACCTTGGCAATGGCGTTTATGTGATTAATATTGTACTTAGCTCTGTAATTGGCGCTCTCTACATTGCCGATAAAACCTTCCGAAACATCTAACTGACGGGCAAGTTCAGCTTGTGAAATATTCAATTTCAGGCGTTTTTCCCTGATTTTGTCTATTATATACTGTTCAATTTTGCTTGTTGAAGGCTTACTCATTGTACTTATACAGGTGCAAGTACGATAGTTGCCATGTTTTTAACACACATACAGGTGTGAGTATTGGTGTTTTATGGGTATTTTTAGGTTAATTAAAACCTAAACACAAATTACCATGAAAAGGAACCTTTTAGCCCTTGTATTAATTACATCCTTTATCGTAGCGAATGCTCAATCTCGATATTCCGGTTACTTGCATACCTTGCAAACTGGATTTAAGGAAAAATTTGAGTATTCTGCGAGTACTACATTTTCTGGAGGTGTTTATAAAACAATATACCGAATCTTCAAGCCAGGTAGTAGTACGAATCGATACACTATAATTGCTTCACATTTTAAAGATGAGAAAAAAGTTACTGTCGAAGTCAGGGATGAGAGGTATTTGTTAAGCGCTATGAACGGAAAAGAGGAAACAACTTATGACTCACCATCATTGAAATTATTCGGGTTCAGGGGTAATCTTGCAATGTTTGATAAGTCAGCACCGAATCAACTCGCTGTAAAATTTATCAGCAGTAGCTTCTCCTACATAAAAGTAAGTAGCTTTCTTGGCTCTTATAGTGATAATATATTCCAGTTTTTTGTATTTAATCAGAGTGATAAAATAACAGAAGCGCGAACAAACAACATTGTAATGCCTAAAAAAGGCAACACACAATCTGGGACAAAAGCAGTTTTTAAAGGTGTTAATACAACACCAGACTCTATCAAAAACAATTTTGGATGGTTTACAGGGACAAAGAAGTTTTGTGAAGAAGGGGAGTTCTGGTACTACATAGTCACAATCAGTGATAATAGCATTACTCTTATTTCATATCCAGGAGCCAAAAATGATCATTTTAAAAATAAAAGTCAGGCCATATTTACAGTTTATGGGCACATTGAGGGCAACAAAATCATCACAAGCGATTCTTCAGAATATAAAGCACCACGGTTTAAATATGAAAACGGAATTCTTTATGAGTTGAATAATGAGCGAGGGTACACCGATTACAAGGAGTGTGAATAAGCTATATAAAAGTTCAAATTGGGCAGCTGTTTCTGGAAAGAAGCAGCTTTTTTTATCTTGTCTAACTAAAGAAATGCACAATTGTGGAAAAAGTGCGCTAAAAAAATTGGCAAATCTGATTAAATTGATGGTTAAAAGGTTTGCAGCATATGACATGGTTTGACCTCTTGAGAGATATAGGATTTTTTGGGATTGCTGCGTTTATTATCCAGCGGATCATTGAACATTCTTCGACGAAAAACCTTGAAAAGTATAAACAAGAGCTTGATTTCACAATCAGAGGATACCAACTTACGCTTGATACAGATTTAGAACGATATAAATCTGAACTAAACCTGCATTTAAGCCGTCAGACTTCTTTGCATGAAAAAAGGCTAGGTATTATTGATGAGATGTATAAGAAACTTGTTCACCTTGACTCATCAATGAGAGAGTTAACTAAACCTCAATTTGTCATAGAAGATGCTGAAAAAGAACAACAAGAACGAGTGCAAAAATCCCAAGAAGCTTTTATAGAGTATAACAACTATTTTCTTTTAAATAGGCTGTATTTCAATAAAGAAGTAAGTGGCTTATTAGAAAATATAACAAAAGAATATATTTCAGCCAACATGGACTTTTTTGAATTGCGAAGACTTCAATCTTTCATGCGTGGTCAATTAAGTCAAGAACAATTTGAAAATGCTGGTCGAAAAGTTCAAGATGCTTCAAAGCGCATAACTGAAGATATACCCCAAATTCTTAGAACACTTGAAGAAGAATTTCGAAAGTTATTAGGCGTAACGTAAAATAGTAAAGGACAAAATTGTATAAATATGACTAAGCAACAAGAAGATAAAATCATTGGAGATATTATTACAGCACTTGGTACATACGCTCTTGGAGATATCGAGAATTCAAGGAAAATGAATATAATGTTGGCAACATTTATATTGTGTTCTTGTTTCATTGACCAAATGGCTCAGATTGGCTACTATAAAAAGAACAATAAGATTGGAGAGAATTTCAAAGAGTTCGTAAGAGGTTATTTTGGTTCGCGGTATGATGATGAGCTATTGTATGATTCATTAAGAAGTAGATTGGTGCATAACTATTCCGTAAATGGTAAATACTGGTTAAGTGACGAATCAACATACATGAATCTTGAGGTAGTGAATAACCGTATACATCTTAATATTGATGACTTTATTAATGACATTAGAACTGTTTGGATGAAATTTAAGAATGACCTTGAGAATGATAACGTAATTAGAGCCAGGGCCATCAGGCATGATAAAAAATTTCCTGTTTTAAGGCATAGCAGAATTGCTTCCATTTAAAGTTCGAGTAATAAAAAGCAAGTCGAATAATTCAGTCAAATGAAAACCGCACATGGATACACTTGTCTTTCCAGATGTTTTACCGGTATTCCTCGACGCATTAAATTATCCTAAGTGTGCTCGCCCTGAATATTTTATTAAAAAGCAAAAGGAAAGTGGATGGAGTAAAGGTGTTTATTTAAGGGCGCTCCAAGAAACATATCATCACTGTATTGCAGTACTTGAATTTTACAGAGGGGTAGAAAAGCGCAAATCCAAAAATATAACTGTAGGTCAAGAGCCAATCAACGATAATTTTGTCTTATCTATTGAAAAGCTGACAGAGGGAAAACAGAAAGGTGATATAACGGAAGAGGTACTAAAAGATTTATTCGCTGCAATAAAATTTGCTTATAAGTTTGAAAGGCCAACGTTGGTGTTCACACCCTTTGAGATTTTAGCGGTAACTGAACGAATATTATTGTTTGTAAGGAGTGAATTTAATTCACAAATTCAGAAAACAAGCAGTGCTTACTTTTTAGCTGACAAAAAACGAAAACAAGGAGTTAAAATTGAAAGTGACCCTGAGTATATTGTTAATCATTATCATGTTATATCAGAAGCTCCAATTTTTGACTTTATTCTGTTTCGAAATGAAGTAAGGAATTTGCTTCTGAATTCACGACACCCACAAACATTAAAGGTCATGCTCAAGCCTGTCTTTGATCTCACAGTTAAGATTGTTGACTTATGGAATCAGAAGTTGTCTGAGATTGAACAGCCACTCAGTGACCGTTCACCTTTGAAAGGTAAGGCAATATTCGATGATAAATTGGTGAGATTTGATCATCAGACACTTCAGATTTGGAATGTCAATATTGACAGTTTGAATGATATTTATCGGGAAGATAGTACAAGGTATATGAATCGTGATTTTGCTGTATTTGCAACAAGAGTTGCAAATCTTATAGCAGACGAGGTTTTACAGTTAAAAGGAGAAAGACGGAAAGACATTCCAGAGCTTAAGCAAATTCAAAAATTGGAGGACTTGTTTTTTCAAAAGGATAAATTTGAATTTTATGTAGATTTATTAAAACGGACATCTCCGGTAGTTATTAATGCAACTAACCAGTTTTTACTTGGGCCACGAAGTAAGGGAGCGCTGGTTGCCTGGATAAGCGCTCTTAAAAGCAAGGGAATAATTCGGCCTGTAGATCAAATAACCCTAGCAGCTTTAATGAATACATATTTTAAAGGAGTTAATTTTGGTCAATATGGAAAATCATTTAGCGATGTTACTACTACGTCGTATAAAAAGTATTATAAACAAATCCTTAATTTACTGTCTTAACCTTACTTTTCCTTTCCGGACAGTTAATGGTAATTAATTATTCTGCTCTTTGTGGAATAATTAAAAAGAAATGAAAAAGAATCGAAAGTTCACTATTAAAATCTTTGGGATTTTTGAAGTAAAGACCGAGAACTGGACGTTTATTGAAAGTATGGTCATTCTTGCCTTTGCAGTAGTTTTGATGATATTTTTGGGCTATCAGTTTTTCAAATAACATAATTCTACTCTTGGCATAATAGCTTTTAAATAGTTGCCAAATCATATGAAAAAGATAACTAAAAATAATATATGGGTTTATATAGGTGCAGGTATAAGCATTTTGCTAATAATTTATTGTATTATTTATATATACGGTTATTATTCCCATAATAATATTTTATGGCATTATCCTAAAAATTATAAACTTGATGACAAACTAAAAAAGCAAATATTATCACCTAACGAAATTGGTGATAGCATTGGTGGAATATTGAACCCAATTATTGGCTTAGTGGCTTCTATTCTTACATTTCTTGCATTTTATATGCAAAAGCGTGCTAATGACGATATTCAAGTTCAATTTAAAATTCAACAGTTTGAAAGTCAGTTTTATGAGATGCTTCGGCTTCACAAGGAGAACGTAACCGAAATTGAGATCATCAGTTTTCAGACTGGAATATCAGTAAGCGGGCGCAAAGCCTTCATCGTGATGGCTCAAGATTACCGAGCACTCCTTTCGCGTGCCGTGCTTTTTGAATCCGCATTAACACCGGCAGATTTTGAAATCGCGTATGGCATTTTTTTCTGGGGATATGATGAGGATGAATTTCAAAGTTTATCTTCAAAGTCAGGGGGGCGTGTCGTTGGCGGTAATGTTGCCTCTTTATCATTTATCAAAGAGCATCAAGGTTATGGATCAACCTTGGGGCATTACTTTAGACACTTATTTATGATGGTGAAGTTTGTAGTTAATAGTAGTATTGTACCTGAATACAAAGAAAAAATAAAGTATTTAAAAATATTAAGAGCGCAACTTTCTAATCATGAGCAGATAATGCTATTTTATAATTGGCTCAGTAGATACGGAGCTGCTTGGGAAAATAATGAGAATCAGTTTTTTACTGAATATGTTATGATTCATAATTTATGGCGGGAGGAACTACTCCAAAATGAACTTATTCTTAAGAAAGTTCAAGAATTAGAGAAAAAGCCTGTAAGGCTTAGAAAAAAGCCATTGTTTGAATACCAGGAGAAAGGAGGATAAGAAACATTCCTATAGATGCACTACTTTTTTACTATTTTTCATAGAAGGCGCATCAATTGCGAATTATTACTTTCTGTATTGGGAAATAATAGAAACTGACAATGTATAAATCATTGTAATTATTGATTTACAGTTTATTTTATATCTTCTTGAGAACTTTTGTGCCTCCGCTTCTCTAAGGAATTGCTTATCAGTAATATGTAAATTCTGTGGCTTTAATTGTTAATTACTCTGTATGTTTTTTTTATTTATTATCAGTGTTTTATAATTTATTTATTTTTACACGATCTGATTTACTAAGTATTCCCACGGGCAAGTACATATTTGTGGCAAAAAAGATGTTGTTTAGCTTAGGTTCTTAAAACAACTTATGGAACCAGCAAAGGCCC
>NZ_JAFIQX010000029.1:0-1647 GCF_017356035.1 Longitalea luteola
AAAAAAAATTAAAGCGTACGGGTAATTAGTACTACTCGACTTTGCTGTTACCAGCTTTACATCTGTAGCCTATCAACGTCATCGTCTTTGACGACCCTTAAAAGAATACTCATCTCGTGGAAGGTTTCACGCTTAGATGCTTTCAGCGTTTATCCTGGCCGGACATAGCTACTCTGCACTGCACCTGGCGGCACAACAGATACACCAGCGGTCCGTACGACCCGGTCCTCTCGTACTAAGGTCATGTCCACTCAATATTCTAACGCCCATCACAGATAGGGACCGAACTGTCTTGCGACGTTCTGAACCCAGTTCACGTGCCACTTTAATCGGCGAACAGCCGAACCCTTGGGACCTTCTCCAGCCCCAGGATGTGACGAACCGACATCGAGGTGCCAAACCTCCCCGTCGATATGAGCTCTTGGGGGAGATCAGCCTGTTATCCCCGGAGTACCTTTTATCCTTTGAGCGATGGCCCTTCCATGCAGAACCACCGGATCACTTTAGCCGTCTTTCGACCCTGCTAGACTTGTCTGTCTCACAGTCAAGCTCCCTTATACTAATGCGCTCTGCGTACGATTACCAACCGTACTGAGGGAACCTTTGCAAGCCTCCGTTACTTTTTAGGAGGCGACCACCCCAGTCAAACTACCCACCATGCACTGTTTCCCGTCAGGGATTAGACTCTAAGCAAACGAAGGTTGGTATTTCAACGACCGCTCCACGGCGACTGGCGCCACCGCTTCATAGCGTCCCAACTATTCTACACATCGTTTGCTCAAAATCAATGCAAAGTTGTAGTGAAGGTTCACGGGGTCTTTCCGTCCCGTGACGGGTAACCGGCATCTTCACCGATACTACAATTTCGCCGGGCTCGTGGAGGAGACAGTGTTCAACTCATTAGACCATTCGTGCAGGTCGGAACTTACCCGACAAGGAATTTCGCTACCTTAGGACCGTTATAGTTACGGCCGCCGTTTACTGGGGCTTCAGTCAGGAGCTTTGGCTTGCGCCGAACACCCTTCCTTAACCTTCCAGCACCGGGCAGGTATCAGGCTCTATACGTCATCTTACGATTTTGCAGGGCCCTGTGTTTTTGTTAAACAGTTGGTTGAACCATTTTACTGAGACCACCCAGAAGGTGGTACGCTTTATCCCGAAGTTACAGCGTCAGTTTGCCTAGTTCCTTCTCCACGGCTCACCCGAGCACCTTAGGCTATTCGCCTCGACTACCTGTGTCGGTTTGCGGTACGGGCCGCTTTAGCCTAACCTTAGAAGTTTTTCTCGGCAGCTATTAGGACACTCGATCAGGCCGAAGCCCTCACATACTTTCGTATTTCGACAAGACCTACGGATTTGCCTGTAAGCCCTATATCTACGTACTTAAACGGGGAATTCCGTTTCCCTCGTGTGTCTTTCACTTCTGCGTCACTCCTTCGAAACTAAAGCAGGTACTGGAATATTAACCAGTTTTCCATCAGCTTCCCCTTTCGGGTTTGCCTAAGGACCCGACTAACCCTGATCCGATTAACGTTGATCAGGAACCCTTAGTCTTACGGTGAAGTAGTTTTTCACTACTTTTATCGCTACTTATGCCTACATTTTCTTTTGAAATCGCTCCAGCATACGTCGCCGTACACCTTCGAC
>NZ_JAFIQX010000029.1:1745-3050 GCF_017356035.1 Longitalea luteola
AGATTTCAATGCTCCCCTACCGATATACCGCCTAGCGGCAATCTTAGAGCTTCGGTTCGTAGTTTGATGCCCGATTATTTTCCGTGCAGGACCTCTCGACCAGTGAGCTGTTACGCACTCTTTAAATGAATGGCTGCTTCCAAGCCAACATCCTGGCTGTTATAGAAGTCCCACCTCGTTTGATCAACTTAACTACGTATTAGGGACCTTAGCTGCTAATCTGGGTTATTTCCCTCTCGGCCACGGATCTTAGCACCCGCAGCCTCACTCCCGGAGAAATTTGCTAGCATTCGGAGTTTGTCAGGGTTTGGTAGGCGGTGAAGCCCCCTAGCCCAATCAGTAGCTCTACCTCTAGCAAACATCTATATCCGAGGCTGTTCCTAAAAACATTTCGGGGAGAACGAGCTATCTCTCAGTTTGATTGGCCTTTCACCCCTATCCACAGGTCATCCCATAGCTTTTCAACGCTAATGAGTTCGGTCCTCCATGACGTGTTACCGTCACTTCAACCTGCCCATGGATAGATCACAAAGTTTCGCGTCTACCCCCACTGACTAAACGCCCTGTTCGGACTCGCTTTCGCTACGGCTCCGTAACTTAAGTACTTAACCTCGCCAGTGAGGAGTAACTCGTAGGCTCATTATGCAAAAGGCACGCCGTCACCCTTTAACAGGCTCCGACCGCTTGTAGGCGTACGGTTTCAGGTACTATTTCACTCCCTTGTTTAGGGTGCTTTTCACCTTTCCCTTACGGTACTGGTTCACTATCGGTCTCTGAGGAGTATTTAGCCTTACCGGATGGTGCCGGCAAATTCAGGCAGGATTCCTCCGGTCCCGCCTTACTCAGGATACCGCTCGTCATTGATGATTTGTGCCTACAGGACTATCACCTGCTATGGTCCAACTTTCCAGATGGTTCAGCTTGACATCAATTCCTAAATGCGGTCCTATAACCCTCTGGCGGCACGCCGCCAAAGTTTGGGCTGTTCCCTTTTCGCTCGCCACTACTTAGGGAATCACGATTGTTTTCTTTTCCTCCTGGTACTTAGATGTTTCAGTTCCCAGGGTTGACTTCCCGCTTTTGGCGGGATGATACACCTTCAGTGTACCGGGTTGTCCCATTCGGAAATCTTCGGATATAACGCTTGTGTGCAGCTCCCCGAAGCTTATCGCAGCTTACCACGTCCTTCATCGTCTCTCAGAGCCAAGGCATCCACCATACGCCCTTAAGTGCTTTAAAAGAGTTATTACTATTACTCGTCATTTACAACTTATAAATATTTACTCCCAATATGTCAAAGAACTG
>NZ_JAFIQX010000029.1:3147-5224 GCF_017356035.1 Longitalea luteola
TTGTTGTTTGTGGAGGATATCGGAGTCGAACCGATGACCCCTAGCTTGCAAAGCTAGTGCTCTAGCCAACTGAGCTAATCCCCCAGGGTTTAGCTCCAAGCTTTGGCTTTCATTCACTACTTACAGCTTGCAGCTTTTTAGTAGACCCGAGCAGATTTGAACTGCTGACCCCTACATTATCAGTGTAGTGCTCTAACCAGGCTGAGCTACGGATCTATACTTGATTTTGTAGCCCGATCCAAGTCTGTAGGATCTGTTATAGTCCCTCTATCGGGTTACTAGTTTAAAGAACTTTATTTAAATCTCTATGAAAGTTAAGTGAAGCAACAGCTAAAAAGTTATTTTTAGCGCTTTCTCTAAAAAGGAGGTATTCCAGCCGCACCTTCCGATACGGCTACCTTGTTACGACTTAGCCCCAGTCACCAGTTTTACCCTAGGCGGCTCCTTGCGGTTACCGACTTTAGGTACACCCGGCTTCCATGGCTTGACGGGCGGTGTGTGCAAGGTCCGGGAACGTATTCACCGTATCATTGCTGATATACGATTACTAGCGATTCCAGCTTCATGCAGTCGAGTTGCAGACTGCAATCTGAACTGAGAAGGGGTTTTTGGGATTAGCTCCTTGTCGCCAAGTGGCAGCCCTTTGTCCCCTCCATTGTAGCACGTGTGTAGCCCTGGGCATAAAGGCCATGATGACTTGACATCATCCCCTCCTTCCTCGCGTCTTACGACGGCAGTTTCATTAGAGTTCCCAGCTTTACCTGATGGCAACTAATGATGGGGGTTGCGCTCGTTGCGGGACTTAACCCAACACCTCACGGCACGAGCTGACGACAGCCATGCAGCACCTTACTAGATGTGTATTGCTACAAAGTGAGCTTTCACCCACGGGCATCTAGCATTCTAGCCCAGGTAAGGTTCCTCGCGTATCATCGAATTAAACCACATGCTCCACCGCTTGTGCGGACCCCCGCCAATTCCTTTGAGTTTCAACCTTGCGGTCGTACTTCCCAGGTGGGATACTTAATGCTTTCGCTCAGACACACACTGTGTATCGCGTATGTCGAGTATCCATCGTTTAGGGCGTGGACTACCAGGGTATCTAATCCTGTTTGATCCCCACGCTTTCGTGCCTCAGTGTCAATGATCGTGTAGCAAGCTGCCTTCGCTATCGGTGTTCTATGTCATATCTAAGCATTTCACCGCTACATGACATATTCCGCTTACCTCCACGATATTCAAGACTAATAGTATCCACGGCAGTTTCCGAGTTAAGCTCGGAGATTTCACCACGGACTTACTAGCCCACCTACGCACCCTTTAAACCCAGTGAATCCGGATAACGCTTGCACCCTCCGTATTACCGCGGCTGCTGGCACGGAGTTAGCCGGTGCTTATTCACTTGGTACCGTCAACCACCGAAGAATCAGTGGGTTTCTTCCCAAATAAAAGAAGTTTACAATCCAGAGGACCTTCATCCTCCACGCGGCATGGCTGGTTCAGACTTGCGTCCATTGACCAATATTCCTTACTGCTGCCTCCCGTAGGAGTCGGGCCCGTGTCTCAGTGCCCGTGTGACTGGTCGTGCTCTCACACCAGTTACTGATCGTAGGCTTGGTGGGCCGTTACCCCGCCAACTACCTAATCAGGCGCACGCCCATCTTTAAGCGTCGGAACTATAATCATAAAACGATGCCGTCTCATGATGTTACGTGGTATTAATCCGGGTTTCCCCGGGCTATCCCACACTTAAAGGAAGGTTGCGTACGTGTTCCGCACCCGTTTGCCGGTCGCCATCAGTGTATTGCTACACCATGCTGCCCCTCGACTTGCATGTATTAAGCCTGCCGCTAGCGTTCATCCTGAGCCAGGATCAAACTCTCCATTGTAAATGAGTTTTGATCACTAACTTTTAATTCTCTCAAAAAGAAAATCAACGTTTGTGAATCTGTTAATTTTTTCGAGTCGCTAAATCTTACCTTGAATTACTTGAAAGTTATTCAAGTGCTGTTGCTTCCAAACTTTCAAAGATCTTTAATATCGTATGTTATCTTTCCTTTACCTCTCTGTCTCTCTC
>NZ_JAFIQX010000002.1 GCF_017356035.1 Longitalea luteola
ATAATTACCCGACTAACGTCGGATTGGATCCTTAGCTCAGACGGTTAGAGCATCCCGACTAAAAGTCGGGAGGGTCGTTGGTTCGATCCTGACCAATCAGATTGATTAAATTGAAGTTCTTTATTAATATAATTACCCGACTAACGTCGGATTGGATCCTTAGCTCAGACGGTTAGAGCACCTGACTCATAATCAGGGGGTCGTTGGTTCGATCCCAACAGGATCCACATAACACATATAGGATGGAATACTATGTTTACATCCTGTACTCTGCACAATTAGATCTTTTTTATATTGGTTCTTCGGAAAATCCTGAAAAAAGGCTTTCAAAACACCTGGCCAGTCACAAAGGCTTTACTGGTAAAGTAAAAGATTGGAAATTATGTTTCACCGAAACATTCACAACTAAATCAGCAGCTTTACATAGAAAGACAATAAAGAACTGGAAGAACAGGGAACGTATTCAGCAATTGATCGCTGGAAAATTAAAAAAGCCTTAGCTCCACGGTTAGAGTAACCCTTACACATGTGGCCAGTACAATATTGGTCGATCAAAACAGGGCCTCTATAGTGTAAATTTCTATGTTTGACGTATCGTTGCCCGATAGCAACCCATGGAGTGATCCGCAAAAGTCAACCATTACCTCATTTTGCCCATGGCAGTGCTATGGGCTTTTTTGTAACCTTAACCTTTCATTAACCCTGTGAAAGATACTTTTGACAATCATTTGAGAACAGTATGAAAAAATTGATTACGCTTTCCCTCGCATTGGCATCTGTACTTCCCTTATTTGCACAGGATTCTACCATAACAGCAAAACCAAAGAAAAAGGATTGGAGCAAGATCAATCTCTCCAACCGGCCTAACGATCACTTCATGCTGCAAATAGGGTATAACGGATGGGCGTCTATACCAGATACTATTGCTACCAAGGGTATCCCCCGCAGTTTTAATATGTATTTCATGTTCGACTTCCCCTTCAAGACCGATCCCCGCTTTAGCGTAGGTGTTGGTGTTGGTTTGGGAACGGATAATTTCTACCTCGATAAAATGACCGTAGACATTTCCGGTAGAGAAACCGGCCAGCTGACCTTCAGGAGCGATTCAACCTATTTCAAAAAATATAAGATCGCTACCACCTTCGCAGAATTACCCATCGAGCTCCGGTTTGCAGCTAACCCCGAGAACACCAATAAAAGCTGGAAGGCGGCTATTGGCGCAAAAGTGGGCACCATGCTGAGCGCTATGGCAAAAGGCAAGAACCTGATCAGCAGCAATGGCGGCACCCTGTCATATACCGAAAAAATTAAATCAAAACGCTTTTTTAACACTACCCGCCTGGCCGTTACCGGCCGCATCAGTAAAGGGGTGTTTGGCATTTATGGGATGTACCAGATCAACCAGTTTATTAAAGACGGCGCTTCCCCAAATGCAGGTTTAGTAGATGTAAGACCATTCCAGATCGGTATATCGATCAGCGGCTTGTAATACATCGTCCAGATAAGCACATTCTTATATAAATAAGTAAAAGTCCGGAAGGAGATTTCGCATAAGCGAGGACTTCTTCCGGACTTTTTGCTTGGCCAAAAAATTGAATACATTCATAGCACGGAGACAATTCAGCAGTTCGACCGGACCCCATGATGTGGGAAGCCACCGGCTTTTCCGGTTTTTCAGCTTACTTTTGCATCGAAAAATTGACGGAATTTGTTAGACAAGAAGAATATTATTCAAAAAGAAGAGAAGGCAGTACTGGTAGGACTGGTACACAAACTTCAGACCGAAGAACAGGTGACCGAATACCTGGACGAGTTGGCGTTCCTCGCAGAAACTGCCGGCGCCAAGGCCGTGAAACGATTTGTACAAAAGCTGCCACATCCTGATAGCCGCACTTTTGTGGGCAAGGGAAAACTGGAAGAAATAAAAAATTACATTGACGGTCGCGACATCAACATCGTTATTTTCGACGATGAGCTCAGCGGTTCACAGATCACCAACATTGAAAAGGTGCTGGATGTAAAGACCATTGACCGGAGTGACCTCATCCTCGACATTTTTGCCCGCCGCGCGAAAACCGCACAGGCCAAAACACAGGTTGAACTGGCGCAATACCAATACCTGATGCCCCGCCTTCGAGGGATGTGGAAACACCTGGAACGTTTGGGAGGTGGTATCGGAACCAGGGGACCCGGTGAAACGGAAATTGAAACCGACCGACGTATCGTTCGCGAAAAGGTAGCGCTACTAAGAAAGCGGTTAAGCGAAATAGATAAGCAGGCAGCCACCCAGCGTAAAGACCGCGGTGAATTCATTCGCGTAGCGCTGGTAGGGTACACGAATGTGGGCAAAAGCACCATTATGAACCTGCTGGCTAAAAGTGAAGTGTTTGCTGAGAACAAACTTTTTGCGACGCTCGATACCACTACCCGTAAAGTAGTTTTTGAAACCACACCGTTCTTATTGAGCGACACGGTTGGATTTATCCGCAAATTGCCACACCACCTGGTAGAAAGCTTCAAAAGCACACTTGACGAGGTTCGTGAAGCTGACATCCTGTTGCATGTAGTTGATACGTCACACCCGCAATATGAAGACCAGATCGGCGTGGTGAACAAAACCCTGCAGGAACTGGACGTGGTGGATAAGCCAACGATCACTATTTTCAATAAAATGGATCAGTACGAAAAGAACACCTTCGACCCCTGGTTAGAAGAAGAGGTCAGGACCGAGATCCTGCAAGACCTTAAAGAGCGCTGGGAAAACCAGTTACAGGGCAATTGTGTGTTTATTTCGGCTACTGAAAGAACGAACATCGACGAGCTTCGAAGGACTATATTAAATAGAGTAAAGGAATTATACGCTATACGCTATCCCTACAAAACAGGTTTTTATTAATACGGCTCCCTTTTGACCGATCTGCGAACACAGCTCCATGACTGAAAAAAAATTCCAGTACCACCAAATTGCTGATCATCCATCTGAACTGGCTTTTAACCAGCAGGGCATTGCCGTGGTGGAGGTGAAGGGTAAGAAGATCTGCATTACCCGGTTTGGCAACGAGTGGTTTGCCTTTGCTTATAAATGTCCGCATGCGAGTGGGATCATGTCTGAAGGGTATGTCGATGCGGTGGGTAATGTTGTTTGCCCGGTGCACCGGTACAAATTCAGTTTAAAAAACGGCCGCAACACCAATGGGGGGGGATATTATTTGAAAACTTACCCGGTTGAGGTACGTGAAGAAGCGCTTTTTGTGGCTATCCCTGATGGGGGGTTATTTGGAGGGTTATAAAGGCGCTTGTCGGTGACAAGCGAGAATTGAGCGGAATCTGTAATGGATTATGGTGAAAATTCCGGGTCTGGTGCCTGCCGTTGACTGAAATACTAGTTACCCGCGGAATCGACACAGGAGAACGTAAAAAAATATAAGAATCATTGTTATTTTTTCTTTTTTCCTTGGATTTTAAAATGGGAAATTCCTTATTTTTGCTGCCCATTTCGGAGAGGTGGTAAATAATCACCTGATTTTAAGAAGATTCGGAGTGGGAAAACAGATTCCTCCTTAGCTCAGTTGGTTAGAGCATCTGACTGTTAATCAGAGGGTCGCTGGTTCAAGTCCAGCAGGGGGAGCGGAAAATCAATCACTTAAAAGGTCGCCTCGGCGGCCTTTTTGCATTTTTGCCAGTAATTTGCCAGCAAGTAGGCGAAGTGTTTAAAAGAGCTTAATTACTCAATAAAGATAAGAATTCCGGATTTGAAATGAATCCTCATAACCCACGAGAAACGGGGTGTTGTCTATTTTTTTGAAGTCTTTAGCGAACTAAGAAAAAAACCTCCAAAACTGCTCAGAAGACCAATTAATCCAGCAGTTATAGTATCAGAAAGCTTGGATCGAAAAAGACACAAATAAATGATAAATCCAACAAACGTTATAACGAATAATAACGCAACCAAAATACTATTTAAGTGCTTTTCCAAGACGGAAATAAAAGGCTTGTATTTTTTTCTGTAATATCGTTGATACTTCATTAGTGTTCCCTTTATGACTGCAAAGCTCAGGCACAGCCAATGAATGTACGCTTTTTAGTATGTACAATTATCCATACATTTTTTAAGCGCTTAGACTATTTCAAATAATAATTAATTTTTTGTCGGGTTTCCTCGTCAATTCTAGGCAAAATTTGATCTTTAAGTTTTTGAATATTTCCCTTGGTTTTACCCGATGAATAAGTTTGTCTAACCCTGTCTGAGTAAGAGAAATTGTATCTATTACAAACTTTTGTACAGAAGCTAGTTATATTCTCGGTTGGTTCTTTACAAATTATTCCGGCTTCATTAATAATTAAACAAAACAATGCAATAACCGGTGCTTGGATTTTGCTTTTTGCGCTTGAAGATTTAGCAGACAACGCTTTGCTCTTACATTCTTCTAAAAAAGTATCAAATAATCTTTTCCTTTTATTCAGATGGAAATCAACTTCCACATCCATTACCCAGCTCTCAATAATATTAAAGACCCAGGCAGCCAATTCAGGATGGTACTTTAAATCTGTTTCTTCAAATATCAGTTGAGGAAAGCTTTGCAAATCGGTTGAACATACATTTCTATCTACCAATTTTTCTCTCAGCCTACATAACAAATCAGCTACCGCTTGACAAGAAAAAGGGAAAAACACTTTGTCATCTCTGAATTTAATCGAATTATCAGCACTAAAGGTGATAGAAAATGCGTCTGTTGTCTTAGGCAATTGTCCGACTTTAAACAACTTTAGCTGATCGTTTAAAAATGCAACATGAAACGCTAATGATGCACCTCTTGCAATTTCATTTAACAGCATAAACGAGACCTGATCTCGGTAAACTAAGGGCGAGCTTAATTGAAGGGTGTTCCTATAACTCAACCGCTCAAAATCTTCGACTGTGGCATTATAGCCATTATTAACCCATTCGAAACCTATCCTTTTGTAATGGCCGATTTCAATCTCTGCATCATTTGAGTACCTAAAACGGCTTCCATATCTTTTCAAAGTGTTTTCTTGAATATCAATTTGATTTTGAATAAATCTTTCTTTATTTGGAGCGAATTCCAATCCTTTGTAGTAGTTGTCTAAAAGTTCTTTATCATTCCCGTATCTTTCGATTAACTCCTTTAAATCCTTACATTTCAAAACTTCTTTCAATCTCAAATTCGCCTCCTTTGCATTCTTCTTTAAAATCAGCCATTTTTTAAATGAATAAAACACTTCAAGTGTTTGTGCATTCCTTTCATTGTAATTAGCGATTGCCTTATACTCCTTTTCTTTGTCAACAATAAATTCAAGCAGAAACTTCATAAAGAAGGCTTCATCTTTTATGTTCAATTTGTTTTTTTCCCTTTCATATATATGGTGAAAATCTTTCTCTGCTGAAGCGGTCTTAATTTTTGGAATGCTGACTTTCTTTTTAAAAACCTTGATTCCGTCTTTATTATAACAGTCACCATTTTCAAGTTCACAAAGCACTTCAAGGAGGTATTGAGAGCGAATCTTTTTACCAGTAATTGGGTCTTCATATTCAACACCATTGAAGAATGTTGCCCCATACTGTTTTCCATATTTGGGATTATAAACGTTACAATCAACACTTTGACCTTGCTCGTCAATAAGGAAATAGCCAGAAATTTCTCCATCAGGAACCGAAAAAAATGAGGCCGCTTCAAAGTGCGGCTTTATGCTTTCAACAATTTCATTAGTCATGATTCAAATTTTAACCGGCATTATGCAGAAAAAATTATTGTAAAAATACTAAATTCATTAGTTTTAGAATGGTTAACTTTCCTTAGGGCATATATGCCGAAAAGCCGTATAATTTGTATATAAACGGATCATAGTTTATTATTGGCTACCATTCAAACATCATTATGGTTTTCTCTTCCAAATTAAGAACTGACTGGCGTATCATTCAATACGAAGAATCAAATTATGAATTCTGGGATAGATGTTCGTGGCCTTTGATCGGAATGCTACGGGAACATATCAATCAATGGGCAAGCGTAATGCCTGTAGACAACGAATTCCTGGGAAGAATTCGCACAAAAAAAGACACGCGCCAATTTTCCGCAGGAATGTTTGAACTTGTATTTTTTACATCTTGTAAACGTGCAGGTCTACCGATTGAAAGAATAGCAGCTGGCACCCGAAGAACCACAGATTATACATTAAACGTTGATCCTTCCCGGCCTATATTTCTTGAATGCACGCTTGTAGCCAACGCCTTGGAAAATCATGATGAACAAAGACGTAGGAGCTATATTATCCAGATTATTGAGGACATGGCAGATTTTCCCTATCACGTAATGGTACGATTTGAACAGACAGGCATATCAACGATCTCCAAAAAAATTATTCGTAATGTGCTTCAAGATTTTGTTGGTAATGAGTCTAGCATAGTAATTAAGGAACTTGAATTTGTTTATAAGGATTGGGCATTCACCTTCCATTTTCATCCTAAAAAGCAATTATCCGATAGGACATTAGGAGCTATTAGTGGCTTTACTAATGAGGTTGTCGATAATAAAAAAACAATTCTTGCAGCACTTAATAATAAAAAACCAAGTTCTTATCAAATTAACCAATCTCCTTACGTGATTTGCCTGGCTGTGGATGATTTAAGCTCGGAACTGGAAGAGTTTGCAATTGCCCTGCTAGGAGATACCCATAGCAAAAAGATCAATCTGAATTATCCTTCTAATGCATTTTTCAATAACGGGCCGGAACCGGTCAATACTTCAGTGTCCGCAGTCATCTTTTGCAAAAACATACAACCCACTTCATTTACTAGTACACAAATATCAGTATGGCATAATCCATTCGCAAAAAATCCTATCGCCCTCGACTTGTTTCCATTTGAACAACATTACTATAAACAAGAAAGACATTATCTGCACCCCTATACAATTGCAGGCACCTTTGATGTTTTTGAAACGTTGGGAGTTGACCGAGAACTTTATGTAGAATATTTGCAACTAAAATATCGCACCACTCCAAACGAATATTGATTGGGACATTTCATCGGGAAAGGGACGATGTGTTATATAGCATTCATTCAAAATTAAACTTATTGAAATACTTTTTCAAAGTGGCTTTTCTGGCAAAAAATCTCTGGGAGAGCAATTGAAAACAGCAGCGAATTTGTTTAAATGCTGAATATTGTACCGTTTAGAATAATTAGGACTTTCAACCTGGCCCACAAATCCATTCGATTTAAAACCAGCCCTAATGGATAATTCTTCTTGGGAAAGCTCGGCAGCCTCCCTTTTTTCTTTTACTTTTTCGATAACGTAAGTGTCTATGGCAGATCTCATTAATCACCTATTGGTGATTACAAATGTGAATTATTGTAAAAAAATACACAATCACCTATAGGTGAGTAAATGAATATCCCTTAACTTTATGTCATATTAGGAAAGTGGTGACTATAAAGGCTTTTTAGGTAAAAAGTCCTGAGGGCTGCATTCTAAGATTTTGGCAAGGTGATTTAAATGCTTGAGATTATAATGAGAGGGATACTTTGAACTTTCAACTTTACCTATAAAGCCAACCGACATTCCTAATTCATATGCAAGATCAGCTTGAGATATGTTTTTCTCAAGTCGTCTCTCTTTTACCTTATTGATAACGTATTGATCAATTTTGCTTTTCATAATCACCTATAGGAAAGTAAAGGTGCAAATTTGTTTTCCTGCATCCAATCACCTATAGGCGAGTATTTGATTTTAGGAACCAATTAAACTTGTTTAATATGAAAACCTATAACCACCATCCTCAATGGCGCAACCAGCCGCTCCGACTCACAGAAGAACAAGGGCAAGATCCTAGGCCGGTTCTGGACGACTTTTTTCAATGTTACCATTTAAATGATGTCAGGCAAATTTTATGGGAATGGCTAACAGAGGTTCTTTGCAGCCAGCGCATAAATGAGCCTCTTGAACGAAACAATCATATTTACTTCTATGAAAAAGTAGAATTCGTTATTGAAGCCGCCTACGTAATTTGTAAAGGGCCAGATCATCAAATCAAGAAGAATTTCAGGTCAGAAAATGTAATACAAGTCGCTGAAACAAGGGAAAATGAGAGCGATCTAATTAAGCCTAAGCAACTTATTGAATATGTAGATAGTGACCCTTTTTACGTAATAAAAGAAGTTTTCAAAAACGAATCGCTGCCTTTTCTCCGGAATCAATTGCGTGACTGGCTGCGTGTAGCTTTATCGGCTGATTGCTCCATTTATGAAGAAGGAGAACAACGTAAACAATTGCTTTCCTTCCAGGATCAATTGATGATATTAGTTGAAGCTCTATTTGTTATTTATAATAAGAATAGAGAAAACGCAAATGTTGAAACGCAAATTTCCGAAACTGATAAACCCCGGCTTCTTAACCAGGATCAGATTGAGAACCCGATGCAGGTGATAACCGAATTCTTTGAAAAGTTTCCTATCGTTTATGTTAGCCGGGAATTAAACGATTGGTTGGAAGCTGGAATCTGTTATGCAGGCACTTATCCCGATAATATGAGCGAACTACAGGCATTATATACATACCGTAATGTTTTATGCCTTATAAAATCAGCCCACCGACTTATATACCCAATAAAGGCTTGATATGATACAAGGTGATATACTAACTATCGGTAGCCGGCTACGGGAATTCAGATTAAGAACGAATATTAAAATGCCTGCGGTTGCTGCCGCAACTGGCATTGCAAAAGAAACATTATATAAATGGGAAAAAGGCACGCGGCCCAGTAATCTTCAAGAATATTTCAAGCTAAAGTCGTACATCGACAAGACGGAAAACAAGCTGGAAATTGAAAGGCTTGACCTGGAAGACAAGAAACATGCAACCCTCGGCCTTCCCTTAAATGGCGGAAAACCTGCGATTCCTCAAATGGATGGTAAAGTTGCAGCCGGTACAATTATTATCACCGATAATGAACCCCAATTAATTGTTGATAGAATCACTGCTCCGTTCCTTGGTGCGGCAGAAGGAGTGGTTGAAGTTGTCGGCCAAAGCATGGAACCTACATTTGTTAACGGCTGCCGGATAGTTATTTCCCGGCTCAAAGATTATAGAATGCTCCATTGGGGCTTGTATTATTATATTATTGATACTAACTGGCATGGAATTGTCCGGCGTGTTTACCAGGCAGATGGCCAGAACAGTTTAAGCTTAGGAACAGATAATCCTGACCAGTTAAAATATCCGCCAATTGAAATAAGCCTAGATCAGATTGAATCTATTTTTAAAGTAAGCGCGGCAATAATTAAATATTAAACATAACCTATCCATTTATGAAACTTAGTCAAAAAGCACTCAAAGCAATAAACAATTCTACCATTCGCCGCCGGTTAATGGATGTGTTGGATTGTACAGAATTCACTATTTCCAGATACATCCAAAAAAACAGCGATAACCTCACTAAAGCTGCTGCTATGAAAGTTATTCGCGAAGCAACCGGATTACCCGACCATGAAATTTTGGAAAATAATTAATCTATGTACTAAGGACCACGACAGAACCTACTGGTGGAATTATTTTCGAAAATTAAAGCCGTGGATTGAAGTAGTAATAAACTTAGACATATGGGAAAACAGCAATATAAATCTCAACCTGAATTTCCTGAAGAAAAGGCCGTGGAAATAATTCGAGTAGCTAATGATGCCATGGAACCAGAGTTAAAATGTGGAGATGTCCTTTTTATTCAGAGGCAACCTCTATCGGCAATAGTTTGGGGTAGGCCTTATGTAATCCTTTTAAAAAGTAAAGAAATTCTCATTCGCCGTATATTTTACAATTCTCATGACCACATTATATTAGAAGCTGATAAAAAGGAGGATAAGTATCCCCGTGAATTTATCGCAGTTGGCCAAGTGGAATGTATTTTAAAAATCAAATTTGTCGAAAGGCGAATTACTGAAGTAATTGAAGTCATATTTAGATGAACGGGCTTGATACAAATAACGGCGATTTTAACGATGCTACTAAATCAGAACCTTTAACCAGAAGCCCCGATGTGTCTACACCGGGGCTTTTATTACATATTACTTTAGCTTTTGCTGCAATTTTTGGTTCTCAATATTGTTTTCTTCCAACTGTTGAATTATTCTGTATCGTTCCCTGACAGAATCTTCCATATGAATTACACTTCTTTCTATGTCCGGCTGATACAGATAAAGACTATCAGTGTATTTAAGTAATTGTCGGAGGTAATTGTTATTCTGCACCCTAAGAAACCTGTATTTGATATCGTTTTCTTTGAACACGTTCAATTTATCCCAAGTGTTGTACCACCCTATACCGGCCAGACACAAACAAAGAATTGTGCCGAAAAGTATGTATATGTAATTAGAAAGGTAATGGTGATGCGTTACTTTATTTTCTACCGGCTGTTTTAAAAGAGTTACCCCTTCGCGTAGATTCGAAGAAAGTTCCCGCATCTCGGTAGTAGGAAAGGATATCTGTTTTAAAATGATTTTTGCGTCCAATACTTCCTTTTTTATCTCCAATATTTCTGCTGAATTATTGGGGATGCTATTTAATTTTTGTTCAATGCTAACAATCTTTTCCTCCTGATTTTGAACCTTATTTGTCATTACCTCCATAAAAGGAGTTACCACATTATCTCCCTGATCGCTCATAATTTGATTTTAATGATTAATAAACCTGTTACCTTTTGTGCTTTTGACTTTGCTTTTTCTTCCTGTTTACATACCCTTTATATGTAAACTCATAGGCTAATCCTTCATTGTGCTCTTCCGGTTTCAACAAGTCATCAACTACATTTTCTAACACCTTGGTTGTACCGCTTGAACCCTCCGGAGAGAGATTCTGATAGTTTTGACCAGGTACCCTTTTCTTTTTTTTTATGATTTTCTGGAAAACTTGTTTGGGATCTGTGGTCATTTTATTCTCTTCGACCTGACTATTTTTATTATTCAATTCTTCTATTTGTTGCTGGGCCATAGCTTTCTGAAGCCCGGCATAAGAAAATTTCCGGTCAACCTGGCTGCCTTTGTAACAATATTTTCCAATCTTAAAACTAATTCCTTGCTTTTCATTTGTTTGACCTTTATACTTGTACTGAACCTCGATTCCCTGTTTAGATAACAGCATTTCTAAATCCTGCAGATTGCGGCAATGTGATAAGTTTTCAGCAATAGCTATATAGATTTTATACCTGTTGGCCTCCGTTTCGTTAAGGTTTTCCAGGTGGGTTAAATCCAGGTTCTTTTTCAAAGCTGGAATTAATTTGTACTCTTCTGTGAGTTTCTGAGAAACCTTCTTTCCGCGTAGTCCCAGATAACTATCGCTGATTGATTTGCCATCGTTGTTGACCATGTTGGCAATAACATGCAGGTGAAGATGAGCCTTATCGATGTGTTTAATAATTGAATACTGAGTATTTTTAATGCCCAGTCTGTCCAGGTATTTCTCTGCAATTTCCACCATCATTTCATCAGATGGTTTTTCACCTGGATAAAAACTAAGGATGCCGTGAAAACATGCTTTTTCTTTTGTAGGGCGCATTTGTTGCTGGATTAAAAAGTCATCAGCCATTAATTTGTAATCATGTCCTCTTACCCCTTCTGTAAATAAAACCTCCGCTTCAATCCGGTCACAAGCATATCGGCAGGTATGATAAAATGAACCGGATGGCACATGTTTACTTATCATACTTTCAACTTTTTTAAAATTACATCTAACTGAATTCTGTACCTTTCAAAAAGCGCAATGCCGCTCAATGTTCCTTCTCTATGGAAACACTTTGCTACCTGGTTTATATTTGCAGACATGCCAGCGAGCTGTCGGACAAATTGCCGTTCCTCCTCAGTAAGACGGTTTTTTAAATCCGCATTTATAGCCACATTACGGAGATAATTTGATATACTTGTTCCTGCAAGTGCTGCTTTTTCTTTTACTATAAAGTATTCGGATTTTGTAAACCGTACAGCTGCTCTGACATCTTTCTTAATAACTTTTGGGCGTCTACCTGCTTTCTTTTTTTTCGTTCTCACTGTATTCATACATCTTCATTTATTGGTTTTCTGTATTCCTTTTGCCGACCAACGGGAGCAAAAGGCGAGCGTGTATTTGGCCTCTGCCAATATTTGTTCGACAAATACACCGCTCGCCTTTAAATTCGAGCAGTCAACATCGTTATTTGGGAGCTTTAATTTTTTAATTTTCTTCCATCTATGCCATCGATTTAATTACCTCAAATTCTCCTACCTCGACGAATATTCTGATTTAAGCTGCGCAGTTCATCTATCAGCCAATCATTTAAATCTTTATGGTTCTCATATATCTGGCTGCGGTCAATGTATTTTTTTATGTGCCAGGTTAATGCCTTGGCAGTATAATTTAAACCAGCAGAATCCCGGTCTAATAGCAGGTAAACTTCCCGGTGCGCTTCCATCAGATTTCTGGATTTTTCAAAAAAAGAAAGTGAATTAAGGATGAGAAAATTCGCTTGTGGCTGGATTTCCTTTTGACTTAATGTTTGAAATGCTAGGTAATTAAAGAACCCTTCAAATACGACGACTTGCTGTTTTCCGTTGTCAATAAAAGTTATGTCTTTGGGTGAACTGCTACATTTATACTTCTCATTTCTAAGTTCAAATCCACCTGATTTATTTTGAAAACCGATAACAGTATGCTTCTTTTCATATAGTAAAAAGTCAACTTCCATGCAATATTCCCTTGCAACATCTAATGAAATACATCTTTTTTCCAAATAGTTAAGAAGCGCTTTTGAATTCAACGAGCAGGTGTCAAGCAACACAATTTTGCTTGTGTTAGGGTCTTTTTCTTCACCAGCACCGGAGGGTGCTGAAGGAAAAGAACTGCTGGAATCAGCAGGCGAATGAAACGAAATAACCGGGCGACCAATAAAAGTCGATAGGCGTTGTAAGAGTTCTCTAATAGAACAATTGTGATAAATTACTCCAAAATCAATCAGGTCGCCACCCTTACCCAAACCATGATCGTACCATACATTTTTTTGCTGGTTTATCTTGAAAGAAGGCGTCTTTTCCTCCCGCAATGGTGACAAATACCAATAATCTTGATTGTGTACTTTTTGGGGATGGTAATTTAATGAAGCCAGGTATGCCACCATATCGATCTGCTTCGCATCTTCACACGAAAACTGCCTCATACATCACGTTTTTCAATTTCTTTAGATGAATTATATTTTTCACGTTTGGGTTTCGAACCCTGTTCGGTTATGCTATTTTCAGTCTGACGTATTGACTCCCGACTAAAAACCTTTGGGTTCGTCAATCCATAACTACGAAGACTGTCTTTTAAATCAAGCCATAATCGGATATTGTAATCTGCCAATTCCTGTAATTCGTCGGGTGTTAATTTGTGAGGGTTTGAAACAGATGTAGAAATCTTGCCGTCCGCCTGTTCCTCAAACAAAGAGAAAATGTTTGGAACAAAGCCTTCTCCAATTTCCAGGGATTTGTTAATAAAGAAGCTGCTGCCATGCAATTTGATTTGTTTTCCAGTGCTAAGCTGGAAAGTTTGCCTTTTAAATTCAGCCATAAGATTGATTTTTTTAATACGTTAATGGTGATTAATGCCCAATAGATTAGTGGGTGAAAAGAAAAATTACTTTTCGACTATCCTGTCTGTTTCTGGATCAATAAAAGGCTGTCGGCGTTTTTGTTTTAGGTAGTCCATCACCTCTGAGCGCAGGAAATGAACCCGTCCACCTTGTTTATGGAAGGGCAGGCCCTGTTTCATCCATTCATGCAGGGTGACTAGAGAAACGCGGAAGATATACGCAACTTCTTTCCGGGTAAGAAGCGGTTCTTCTTCAGTTTTATGTGATTGGTTGGCAGTTTTTATGGGCGAATTTTCCAGGCATTCCTTCACCGCCTCCTTGATCCACCGCCGAAAATCATTTTCATTAGGAATAAATAAAGTGTCCATAAAAATTTGTTTTATGGACGTAATTTGGGTTAAGAAATGAGGAAAGTCAATGATGGATGGATCATGGATTTAATAAGTGTAGGACCCTGTGAGTTAGAAAGAGTTATGAATAGTTAAAGAGAGATATTTATGGATTTTGATCAAAGAAAAAGTCCTGTAGTGCTTTATCCAAACGCTTAAACTTTTCAGAATCGACATTAATATCCTTTGTTACCGCAGCGATGTCTTTTTGTATTGTATTTTGCTGTTTTTCTTTCCAGTCTGCAAAATGAAGCCTTAAAATTGCAGCCATGTCTATAGCAGAAAACGTGCTAAATAAACGCTGGTTGGCTTTTCCATTACGGCTATTTTTTTGCAAATTCTGCAAAATGTAGAGGAGTTGAATTAGCGAATGAAGGTGTTTTTGTTCAGCAACTCGAATATTGCCGGTTGCATACCCTTCACTCAGCTTCTCTACAAGTAGATTCAATTTTTCGGAAAGGTCATTAACAAGTTCATCAGCTTTGCCAGGATTCACGACCTCAGGATCATTTGCAATAGCCCGCATACCCTGCTCAATTTCGTGCTGTAATTGGGAATGTTGCATAGCCGTAAGCTCTTGTTCTTTCTCTTGCAACCAGTACAGTACAAATTGTAACTTTTGCTTCCAGATACCTGTAAGTTTTATATTAAGTCGGTCATGCACCTCATACCTTAGAAATTTGAGAAAAGCCTGCTTATCTTGATAGTGGTTATAGTGAAAGTTTATATAATCGGAAATATCAGAACCAGAATATTCATAAAGTTTATTAAATATATCATTCTTGTACCTTACACTAAAAGGTTCCTTCTGAAAATATAGGAAGTAATCCGGCTTGTAGGGCCCTATTTTGTATTGGAAGAATATAGGAAATGTTCCAGGCGCTTTATTGTTTCCCGAAAGTCCAACCCAATCCGAAATCATGTTTCGGAGAATCATATTCGAAAATAACCTTTGCTTCAATAACATAACGCACGATTTTCTTTAGGTTAAAAAATGTTGATTAAAAGAGCTAATCTAAAGATAAAGAATAGAAGGAAGATTTGCGTTATATCAGAATAATTAATATGGTGGTTTATCTAGTTTGATTCAATTTAACTTCATTTGATATGGAAATTTTTAAGACGGCATTACGGAGTTTGTCGAACCGACAAAGTTTTACTTTTTTCGATTCCACCCGTAACCAGCGCGGGATGGAATTAATATGTGAATAAAGCGATGTAATTACTTGCCAATCCAAATAACTTTTGATCTTCTTTAAAGAAACGTAATTGGTAAATAATAAAACAAACGTTTCTTTTTATCGAAAGAAATGGCAATCATCTGTTCTTCCAAATTATTCGACGAAAAATCCAAAAATCCAACAATTAAAAATACTAACTCGCCATATTGCCATTCCATAGTCTGCTCTCCAATTGACATTAAATCTTGTTCACTTGGTAATGGATATTTCTGCGGGTGCGTATGCCATTCACCTACAAAAATGTTTAATCCAATTGACTTATTGTACTCATTGTCAATGTATGTATGCATAAAATCTTTGTCCATTACAAATTCTACCTCTGTATGCATTGCCCTAGGCCCTGGACCGGATGCGGCTTCAATAATAAGATGTTTGTCTTGATAGTGTCCACATAAAACACCACCCGTCTCTACCGTCTTAAATAGCGATATTTCATTAATTAAGTTTTGCTTTGCAGACGGTTGAATATAAATTCCTTGAATCATTTCTTCAATTTACAAATAGCACATTTTACGGAAGCCTGGTATTTTTGAATTTCCCACTCAAATGGTTTGTGCTTTTTATTATCTGTTTTAGAGTTGGCCCCAGCAGGACCATGCCAATAATATTGAAATCCCTGCATTTTCGGATAAAAAATATCTTCGTCTTGTAATAAAATTTGAACTACCACTCTCGCTGTTTGCAGAGCAACTTCTCGAGTATCAAGTCCGCTGGCTGGCAAAGCGGGCTTAGAGCAAGCCCCATAATCCGCCGGGGCCTCTTTCAACGTTTCCGTTTCAAGTAAAGATACCGGTAGCTGATTAAGATTTTGAGATTTAAGGCATTCAAGACAAGATGACTTTCCAGGATAAAATACTAAAACAATTCCAGTAAGGCCACCTTTAGAAACAGCCGATTGCACAAGAATTTTTCCTCTTTCATTGCATACCTTTTGATGAAGGTATTCTTCTACTAAGCGGTTAGCTGTCAGATCGAGCACAACATCTGATTCGTCAATTAAACCAGATAACAGATCAGCAGGAACTCGTAAGATGTTAACTGGAACTCTTTGAACATTTGCTTGAGGGTTTCGCCCTTGGATTATTTTCTTAGCAATATCAACTTTTAGTTCGCCCACCTGCATCAAATCTCCAGCATGCCGAACTGAATTGCCAACGTCAAACCTTTCATCATCAATCACTACATAATAACCAATATTTGAGGCTGCCAATTCCTTGATTACCTCAGAACCAATAGCTCCAGACCCAATAACCAATATTCGTTTTTGAGCAAGTGATTCCAGATTAAAAAGAGCATCTATCCTGACAAACAGTTCCTGCGTAAGATTCTTGGGTAATAAGTAAGAACTCTGAAATTTAGTGATTAGTCCTTCCTTCCAATAGAAAATTTGGAAACAATGCAGTTCTGGTGTCTGTCCAATGCGAAAACCAATAAGTATCCTTTTTGGAAAAACTTGTGGCTCAGGAAGAATATCGTTGATATTGACGTTAAGGCGCAATGCTAAAAAGTTCTTTAATCCTTCAGGTTGGGCCAGGGATGGCAATAAGTCTTTGGGCAACATGTCAACAACTCGATACCACCTTCCATGAATGAGTTCTTTTGTTGTTAATGAAAGCTCTGTATCGTCAGGGAAAGTATTGATTACCTTTGTACCTCCAAGTCCATTTAATTGCAGTTGAATAAGCGAATAATAATTTTCTTTTATAAGTTTACACGTTAACTGTCCACCATTTGCGTCCTCAAATTCGGCAGGGAAATAATATAAAAGTTGCCCTGCATGTTGAATCACGGGGTTATTTTCATCCACAATTAAATTTGTTGTGAATCCTTTTTCAGAAGTTGCCGTCTCCAGCCATCTAACGGCTTGTTCCATCACCATGCCGATGGAATTATAAAAAGGAATCCATTCTTCTTCATCTCGAAAAAGACACATTCTACCATCGCTATATTGGTTACCCCGGTTGAAATTTTTCGGCACTAAAGCTTGTTGCATATTATTACCAACAATCTGTACACCTTGTTGTAACGGATAAACTTCAGGTGGGCTATATGGAAAGGAATGAGGAAAACCGACTTGTACGAGTTGTATTGCATTTACACCATAACTCAGCTCACCCAAAATAATAATCTGCTTACCATTTTGCTCGAGAGGTTTCTGATTTATAAATTTAAAATACGAAAGGCCATGCTGCAAAGTTTCCAATTCTGCTCGGCACAATGCGGGCATGGCCTCGTACCAATGTTGACTGTCCCGCATCACGCAAATTTTTTTGGTTCATTTGGTTTAGGAGCGGCTTTTAGAAGGAAACGGACTGTCTCTTCATTACGTAGTCCAGCTTCTTCGATTGTCAACTTGTAATCATTTAAAATTGTACCATCACCCCGAGTTAACTGTCGTTTGTCAAGATCTGATAAACCAAATGCTTCAGCAACTTTATTAATAATCACCTGAAGCTTTTGTTTAATTATGAACTCGTCTGAGAAGGTTTTGCCACCTTCAATCATTACATGAATGGTGATTTTTTGATCACCGTGTTGTGGCTGATTTGGCTTAAAAGTAGTGGCCATAGTGTGAAAATCATTCAGTTTTACTTCCCCTGAACATTTCTAGGAAGGTGAATGCATATCAAAACTATGTTAATTTTTTGAATATGTCAGATAATGGGCGAATAATATTATGTAGAATATGGCAAACACTTTTAGAAATGTTTGTAATATTATACATTTTTATGTATATTTGCATTTAATACTAACCTTTACCTATGCTTCATAATGATCAGATAAGGCTGATTTACAACGCCCTGGGTTTAAGAATCAAGGAAGAAAGAGAAAAAGCGAATTATAAGCAAACTACCTTTGCAAGTCTTTTACAAATAAGTCGAGCCTCATTGGTAAATATTGAAAAAGGACGACAACGCGCTCCAATTCATGTTGTGTATGAAATTTCCCGCCTTTTAAAACTACCCATTACTGATTTGCTGCCAGACCTCAATAAAATTATGGACACAGAAGTAAATAAAAGCATTCAACAGAAAATAGAAAAGAAAAGTGCTGGCAACCAAGATTTGCAACAAAAACTTATGGAGTTCGTTAAATCTCATACTAATCCAGTCAAAACAAGCATATGAAACGGATTGAAAATCTGGTTAATGATCTCCTAGATAGTTTAAATATTACTTCTGCGCCTGTACCTGTTCAAAAAATTGCGAAGGAATTAGGATTAACAATCATGGCATACGATCTTGGACCAGGTGTGTCTGGTGTTTTACTTTTAGACAACGAAAAAGCGATAATAGGAATCAATCCAAGTGAATCGAGGGAACGCACAAGGTTTACCATAGCACATGAAACTGGCCATTATTACCTACATAAAACCTCAAATGATTTATTTGTAGATAGAGATGTATTATTTAGAGGTAAAGAATTGAATGGCACAAAAGTGCTTTTTAGAGACGGAAATTCATCTTCTGGTGATTTGAAAATTGAAAGGGAAGCTAATGCTTTTGCAGCAGCGCTCTTAATGCCTGTAAAACTTTTGACAAAAGAGATTAATTCTCTAGATCTCAACCTGTACAACCATGACGAAGAAATTATTCAGGAACTTGCGAAAAAATTTAAGGTAAGTACTATAGCGATGACTTACCGCTTAACTAATTTGGGTTTACTCGAATAATTTGCATGAACAATTACCAGTTATCATAATACTTTGAATCTGGATTCATTACTCGATCAATACCTAAATTTTTAACCCCAAGCTGTAACGCTAAATAAATTCTAAGAAAACTTGGAATTTGAAAAAGACCTTTTTTACCATTAACAGTTTTATTCTTAAACTCGTTTATAATATTGGTAGCAGTCACATTAAATGGGAAAAAACTTGTCGGATAATGCAAGGACTGAAGGATTTTTTGTCTCTTCCTTAACGTATTAAGGATCGTAGATACAAGCCACTTATCTAATTCTTTCATTTGGCTTTCATCATTTACCAAAGGATAGAAACTCATTATACCTTTGAAATTAAGTTTTACATAAGTACCATTAAGATATTTTTTTAACGTTTGTTCTGAAAGATTACCATATAAAAACCTTCTTATCTCAGATATTGTGGTCAATAAGTCAGCATCTTTGGCCGGTGTAGGAAAACGAGCTGCCTTTATTGGATTGCTTTTAATTGGATGCAGCAAGTTTTTGTATAATAAGTAGGAAATTTGCTTTTTAATGTTCAAAACGGAACTCTTTCTAATTCCAATATTCTCTACTGAAATTCGATACCCTAAAAACTCCACATAGCTCTTCGGAAAAGCAAACTCCGAACGCATCCCCTTCTTTTGAAGAAGACTTATTCCGTCAGACTTCTCATAGTTTATTTGGATACCGGCAGACTTCGAAAATTCGTTAATTATTTCGAATGCCTTACATATTTTTGAATAGTCCTTTGTCCAAATTATTGTATCATCCGCATACCTAGCAAATCTAAGACCTTCGTCTTCCAATTTCCTATCGAGTTGCCAACAAGCTACGTTAGCAAGGAAAAGAGAGATTGAGGTTCCCAATGGAATGCCAACATCACTTTTCTTGAGAAAAGAATTTATAATATATTCTTCGGTTGCACTTATCAAAAAACAATTTTCCTTTAACTGACGACTAATATAACTGTGATCTATTGATCCAAAAAAATTACTAAAATCAAACTCAGCTATAAATATTCGAGATGTCTTACTCAATTCATTTGAGATATCCTGAATAGCAAAATGAACATTTCGATCATTCCTATAAGCATAAGCAAACGAACTAAACCGATGTTTATTCTTTTTCAATAAGTCATGATAAAACTTATCTGAAACAGCAGAATCAGGAAGCTGGTACACTGAAATAGTTCTATTCCCTCCACTTTTTTTCGGAATACTTTTTTCATACGGTGCTTCAGGAAAGTAAGTTTTTGATTTTATTTTATCTGAAATTGATGATGCAATTTTTTCAGCATGTTTTAATACATAAAAGGGGTTATGCTTTTTATTATGCTTCCATTCATTGGGAACTTTAATCTCCTTAGGTGGCACGTTAGTGAGCCTTGAAGACTTTCTGTTATGATCTATATTCAAATAGTTATGATACAAATGATATTTTTCTGCACTTTTTTCTGCTTCCTCAATTATCGCATCAAGAATGGCTTTTTTCATACATAAAAAAGTTGAATACAAAAAATCCCTACTTGCGTAGGGATTTCCCACGGAATTACTATGTAAAAGTAAATTTCAAATTGAGCACAATTTGTAGCAAATTATGCTACCAATCTCAGGCTTTTTTATTACCCAAGGTCAGCAAGTCCGTTCGTCCCCAAAGGACATAAGTCAAATATAAAAAAACCATTAAAAAAATTAAAATGTAACTCATTTAATTTAATAATAAAGATTCAAGACAAACATTATCTCAATTGAAAATCGATTTTTTTAACCTTATTGCCCATGAACTTGGTCATCTCTTGCTGCATTCTTAAACGCCACCAGCTTCTGTGAATACTCCTTCTTCACCGTCTTCTCAAAACTGTCCAGGTAGTTTTCAGTCGTCTTGATACTTGTATGCCCTAATGATTCCTGAATAAACTCAGTACTTACCCCTGACCGTTTCATAATGGTTGAGAATGTATGACGGGCTACGTAGGTGGTTACTGCTTTTTCAATTCCAAGCTTTTTTTTGATCTTACGCATCCAGTCATTGAGAGCCTGAACAAACAATTCTATCAATTCAACCTGGCGCAATGGGGTTATGTCGTGTTGCAGGACAGGGAATATATAATTACCAGGGCGCTTATCCTTGGTGCTCCAGAAATCAATAACCTGCTGCATATCTTCTGTTATGTAAACAGTTATTGGCCGGGGAGAGGATCGGGTTGAGTTTTCCGTTTTAGCCCGTTCAAATACAAGATATTCTCCTTCAATATTCTTATATTTTAAATGGGCTATGTCAGTGGGATTGATACCATTGGCGAAGTAGGAGAAGAGCCAGAAATCCTTTGCCTTCCGTTCTTCCAGGCAAACCGGTTCATAATAATAGATCTTGCCAACGTCTTCCAGGGTCAAAGCCTTTTTTATGTTCCGGGATGTGGGTGGCTGATACTTTCGCCTGCCGAAAGGGTAACATTTATCTCTATTAATAATACCCTGGAATATGGCTTCATTAAACATGGTGCGCAGTCACCGGGTATAAATACCAACTGTTGTTTTGGAATATTCCTGATCCATCATCCAGGCTTCCAACTGCTTTAGGAACGCCACGTCAATTTCAGTAAATCGAACATTACCGCGAAAACGGGAAATAGTTGTATAGGTTGTCTGATAATTGGCCGCCGTTCGGATACGGTGTTCGGAAAGCAGCTTATTAATATAATATAGAAAGGTGGCCAGTATTGTTCCATGCTCTGGCGTTGGCAACTTGAAAATGGGAAACCGGTTTTCGTACTCAGCCAAATTAAATTCGTAGGTCACCGGGACCAGGTTTGCCTTCAGAGACTTTCGCTGGTGAAAAAGAGGATTATTTAGGATAAAGTCCCTCTCAAACTCATCGTAGGTGAACGGCTGTAATAAACGGGCCTTATCCTCCGCATTCCGCTCGATCAGCTTTAGGTTGGTACGGATTTCCTTTAATTTTTCGGAAATATTTCGCGCCTTCCGGTCTGTTACGGTATTAAATTCCTCCTGGGTAAGATCATAAACGGTTTGGTAACGCTTCGGCTCGCTGTTCAAGGTCACCAATAGCTTAACAGGATAAGTTCCTTTCTTCTTTTTTAGTCTCCGAGTGTCTAAAATGACTTTTACTGATGCTGACATACCTATTAATTTTTCAGTTTCACAAAATCCTTCGCCCAAAATTTGCCAGTAATTTGCCAGTAAAACAGGGTTAAACCCCATTTTGAAAGGCATACATCAAATTTCCAACAAAGAATTAAGTGATTGAAAAATAAACAGTTAAGTAAGTTTCAGTCAACCCCGATTAAGCCAGATTAGCGGCTGATCGCGCTGTTAATCAGAGGGTCGCTGGTTCAAGTCCAGCAGGGGGAGCAAACATGACAAAGAGGTTCCAATAAATGGAACCTCTTTTGTCATTATTTACTCAACAGAACTTTCTTCAGACTTTCGTAGCATACCAGGTGCCTTTACCTTCGCCCTCTTGCCGGAGGTAGTTATTTTCAACTAACGACTCCAGGTGTTTTTTTTAACTGCATTTATGTTTGCATTCGTGAAGGGTAAGAACTTCATCTTTTGCCTGCCATGGAAGAAGCGGTGGTAAAGATGGCCTTCTTCACTGATAAACCATTTAAAAATACACGCTCTATAAAACATTCAGCATGGCTACCAATTATCGAAGCGTAATTGTAATTTCACAACAATTTGTCATTAACGTCATCAACTGAATTCTTGAAAACCGGATTAACCTTTACCCTTTCATTGCTCTTCTACAACCTCCTATATGGTCAGTCTGTAGCGGACACGATTAAAAATATGGATACCGTAACAGTATCCAGACAAAAGCAGTTAATTAATGGAGTGAACACGCTTACATTAAGCGCAAAGCAGATAGAATTGGTACCAAAGGTAATGGGGATAGCAGATCCTTTAAAATCAATACGCTTCCTTCCTGGTTTTGGCAATGGGGGCGATGCCAATTCGGGTGTGCAGTACAGAGGGCTTCCGTCAGGAAGCAATGGCTATTTTTACAATGGGGTCCTCGTTCATAACCCAAGCCATCTTTTCGGATTATTCCCTTTATTTAATAATAATGTTGTTGAACACCTGAAGATGTACACGGGCGTTGTTCCCGGAAAGTATTTTGGGAAATTATCCGGCTACATTGATATAAATAGTAACTGGCAGGTCAGAGATACTACCCTTATTAAAGCAGAAGCCTCCCTGGCTCATCTGGGCGTAGGCGCCAGAATTGAACGGGACTCTATTCAGATGATGGAAATATTCTGGAGGAATACCTTTATGAATAAAACACTATGGCCTGTATTAAGAAAAACGGGAAAGGATTTAGAAGGTATGAATTATGACCTGTTCGACTTTAACATGAACGCCAAAAGGGTTTTCAACAAGAATGAGATAAAAGCCTTCTTATACCTGGGTAGAGATAAGGCTATGTTTGATCTGTATGAGCAGAGGGCAAAAAATAGTATGGATTGGGGAAATCTGGTTATGGGCATAACGCATACTGTAGATCTCCGGCAAAACCTGCAATGGGAAAATAATATTGGATACTCAAGGTACAATACCCGCGTTGCATTTGATCTGTATGGCGAGGAGTTCGCGCTATTCAATCATCAAAGAACCTTAAGCATAAATTCCACCCTCGCTTATCGAAAATCGCGCCGCTCGGTGGAAACAGGCTTCCTTTATATGATGGATGATTTAGGCACTACCCTTCAGAATGAGGGACAGCCTGTTCAATCTGGTGGCAATGTCCGGTATAAAAGTAATCAGCATTTATTTAAGTATTTTTTGAACGCCAGATCTCCATTGTCGGAAAAAATTCAACTGGAAGGCTCGTTGAATCTTTCTACAGTTTCATCTGTTGAACGCCCATTTTTTATAAATCCGGCACTTTCAGTATCCTATCTGATGGATGCAAGAAATTCTTTTTTCTGTAGTTTTTCGATGGCTTATCAGCCGATACACCAGGTTGGCCTTACAAATATTAACCTGCCTGTTGATTATGTAATTCATGCCAACCGGAATCTTTCTGTTTCAAAGATCCGGGAGGCCTCCGGCGGATACCGTCACGCAGGGGCCAGGATCGAATATAGCATAGATGTTTATTACAGATGGCTGTCTGACTTAAAAGAATTTAATGGGAACATCATCTCTTTAAATGAAAGCAATGATATTGCCAGTGGAATAGAAAATGGTGATGGGGTTACCTACGGAGCCGATTTTTTTGTAAGATTAATCACCACCCGCAATTACTTCACGGTAAACTACTCCTATTCAAGAAGCTTCAGGAAATTTGATGCAATCAATAACGGGCAATGGTATAAATATATTTACGACCGGCCGCATAATTTAAGTATTGTGAATTCCTATAAATTGACTCCGAAAATATCTTTCTCAGTTAGTTTCATGTACAATAGCGGGAGCGCATATACACCCACAGTAGGGATGTATTATTTTGGCAATTCCGTATTGGCGGAGTATGGCGCCAAAAACAGTGCCCGGATGGATGCCTATCACAGGTTGGATGCAGGCGTGAACTGGCTGTTGAAAAAAACCAGTAAATGCAGGCAAACCCTGGGCCTTTCAATTATCAATGTTTACGATCGCTCTAATCCAATTTATATATACCAAAGTTATGACCGGAATTATTTTCAAAATAACAATGCCTTTAAAATGATCCAAAAAGATGGCGCAAGTTTGCCCCTCATACCTGCTCTTACTTATTCATTAGAACTACTATGAAAAAATTACTATTAACCATCATCATAGGTACGGTATTTCCTGCATGCATTAAGGAAGCTGCCCAAAAAGAATTTGACCCTAAGTTTGTAGTTGAAGGTGTTATCGAGAATGGAGCAGTTCCTGTGGTGAAAGTGATGCACAACATACCCACTAACTTTGTTATTGATGAGGAGCAACTCGAAGCTCTTATTGTGCGTTGGGCAACCGTAAAGGTCTCTGACGGAGGAGAAGAGGAAATTCTGACATTGACGCGCAACGATAAAGTTTTTCCTTATTTATTTTATGTTGGTAATTCCCTGAAAGGAAAGGCAGGTCAGAAGTACAAATTGGAAGTTAAATACAACAATGATGTTCTTCTTTCCGAAACAGAGATCCCACTTTATAAGCCTGCATTTAAAGGCGCTTATGAATGGCTTGATCCGGAAAAGGCTCAGCCTGCCGTAAATGTTGACAATGCAAATCAAGAAGCTAATTACCTCCTGTTTACGAAGCTGGATACTCAACATGACTTCTATGCAACCACTCCCAGAGGAATCAAGGCTATTGATCAGGCGAACAAACAATTTACTGTATCAATGATGAGGACCCGATCGATACTGGATTCCATGAACTCTTCCAGGTATTATGCAAAAGGTGATACAATAGCAATAAAGGTATCCAACGTTTCCGCAACAAGTTACACTTTATGGTCTGCTGTTTCACAACAAGGTCTTCAGCTTTCTTTTCTGAACTACTCTTCTGATTTTACTGGTAATATTGAAGGAAATGGTGTCGGTATCTGGTATGGTGCCAATTCTTCGGTTGACAAGCTGATTATAGAATAAAAATGCCATCACGCGAAGCGTGATGGCATGTCGTTATCATTTTCAAAAGCATCTGGCGTTTTTCTAAAATTTTTCCAGCAAAGCTTCGACATCGTCGATCAGATTATCAAAACCTGTTTCTCCAAATACTTCAAAGCTGATTTTTGACTCATCTCCGAACACAAGCAAAGGTTCCACACTATAATAGTGTACAGTAGTATTGCCGTATTGGTGTACATCATCTTTTAGCTGAAAGGTAACTGCTGCTATTTTCTTCTTTGTTTTTGTGTTTACGACTACTGCAGCACCATGCTTGTTTAAAAGGTTTGCCAACAAGGTATAATACTCTTTATCATACACTTCACGATCTTTCTCATACTTTTGATAGGCGGCGTCATAGAGGTTGTATGCAGCTTCCCTTTTTGCATTATACTCGTTCACCGCTTTCTGGTATTCTTCATAGCTGCTGTAGTCATTATAATTAGGATATTCTATGCCTCCGAAATAAGTCTCCCAATCTGGAGAAGCAGGCTCTTTGTCGCGAACTGTTTTCAGTTCATTATGCATCGTTTTATAATCAAGTTGTCCGCCCAGCGTTACGTTGCCTACTGTAAATGTTGTGTTGGCAGAAACGAACAGATCTAACGTTTCGTCATCCTTCGAATTCACCAGATTGTCATACGACAGCGAACTGAAGTTAGAGTTGGTTTCAAAAGTCATTAAAGTTTCAGCCCCTTTGCCGAAGCTAAATTTAAAACTGGCCAGCTTATTGTCATTCTTCGTTTCCAACTTCGCTGTATATGATCCGAGTGAAAGGTTTACATTAATCAATTGAGGGAGCTTATCCTCATGGTAAGAATAGTTTGAGGACAGGTTCATCACTTCCGAACTGTTAATCGTCATTCTGGCCATTAGCTCGGAGGGCAATTCATAGGTCTCTTCTGTATTTATTTCAACGACATCGTAGTTGCCCGTTTGAGAATTGTATACATAGTCGTAGCTCGTACTAGTCTCTACGTAGGATTTTCCAGAATTCTTATAAGTAATAGTCAGGACAGTATTGTTCGTATTTCCATTCTCTGTAGCAGGAAAATGAAATTCAATTTTATCGTTGGCAGCAGTCCGATCCCACTTTTTTGTAGATAGATTATATTTGTAAATTCCAAATGCCTTGCTTAGAATATATGATTTCCTTTCTGTAGTTAGTGTGGATAGCACATTGTTTAGGGCTTCTATTTCCTGCGATCTGGCTGTTATTTTTCTGAAGGCACTTACCGTTATGTCTATTTCAGGAGCTTCCAACCTATTGAAGTTTTTTAATGCTTCTATAGCAGTATTGGAACTCAAATCATCAATTTTTTTGACAAAATCCCGCCCTTCAGTCTCCATAAAGGCTTTATTGGCGGTTACACCTTCTTTATCATAAGGCAATTCATAAATGGATGGATTGCTTTCCGGATCAGAGTCGTTGGATTTCTTACATGCACTGAATACGATCGGTGCTGCGATCAATAGCAATACGGTTGTTTTTTTCATAATAAAAGTAAAATTTACAAAAATGGTATCTAAAAAGGGGATAATAAGAATTAAGGTTGAAGGATTAAGTTAGTTGTACAACTCAAAATTATATTTATAATTCATTAATTTAAACTGTTATAGGCAGTTTTGTGTTCAATCTGGGGCTAAATACAACCCATCAACGTAATATTGTATAATTTATTCTTACCTATGATCTGAAAATTTATGAATACTTATCCTGTTCTATATTCACGATAATTATTTACGGAAATTTGAGTTTTTAAATTTCACCCTCCTTTCAAAACGATATAACATACAACCTCTCGCAAGTGTGGCCCGAAGAATGCGACTTTTTTATTAGCATTGAGCAGCCTTCATTTTCAAAGGCGGTTTTTGTTCTATAAAGCCAGGAGAGTGAATTATGTGCTAACCTCTTCAATTAGTCTTAGGTTTACTGGAAACAATTATTTAAAGGAGAAACCTGACTTAACCTTTCATCTGTAGAGATGGAAGAATTTATACTAACGTGTCATTCTGGTATTTCAGAAAATGCGATCAGATCTTCTGTGATTTGATTGGATAATCGTCCGATTAGGGAAGCAAAAAAATAGTAAAAAGGTCGCCAATGGCGGCCTTTGTGACAACTTCTCTTTATCCAAAATACCCATTTGGACAACAGGGATCTAAAAGAGTAGCGCTTCAAGCACCTCTTTTTCTATTTTTTACCCGCCTATCCCAATCTGTATTGCCACTTCAACAGGCGAAAAATTGACTGTTTCGCTTTCCTGCATCAGCGCTTTTTTAAGCAGTAATGGTGGTTGCGCCAGAAATCGCGGCTCTTTACCCCCGTGTGGTTGGGCAGCATGTATTAAAAATGGATGGCACAGGTATACAGTACCAGCCTTGCCTGTAGCCGTTATTTCTTCCCTTGCTGGCAAGGAAGGAAATTGGGCAGCCATCTCCATAACAGACAGGCCCCGCTCGCTGTGCGGCTTAAGCAAACGGGCAATATCCAGGTGAGAACCCACCTTAATTCTTGTAGGCGCATCTTTTTCTCCAATATCGGAATAGAGAAACAACATTAACAATCCCCTGTTCTTCGAGCGCCAGTTTACACGCCACTCCAAAAAATTCGTTGGATCATCGCCAAAACCGGCGTCAACATGCCAACCGGTATCACCAGGATCTTCTGCCGATGGGAAACGAACCGGAAAAGTACCCATGCTTCTGCAGGGGATCCATTTGTCTTTTCCTACCAATTGATCGAAAGCTGCATACAATATTGGTGTATTGGCTGATTGTATAAACGGTGGCTGCGAATACATGCCTAACCGGATGACGGGTTTTGTCCAGGTAGAAGGATCGCCGGGATCAGCATCCATGTCTTTCCACAAAACACTTCGAACTTCGGCGGCTAACTCAGCAGGAAATGCATTATCGACACGGACAAAACCTTCTTCAATAAACTTTTTTATTTGAATTGAATTCAATACTTCTTCCATAAAATAAATATAAGGATGGATAATAGCAATAGCAACGCGTGTGACAGTTATCACCGGGAAATGTAAAGGAAGAAATATTAAAGTGTTGGAGACATCCTCATGACTGCTAAATTACACAAAAAAGCCGTAGTGTCAACGCTTTTCTCACCGGGTCCACGGTTGTGCCCGGTTGATTTTACTTTTAAGTGTTGTAAAAACAGTTGTTACTGTGAAATATACATTTTTTTTGCGTTATTTGCCGGAAATGTAAATTCAGTATCCCTATAAAAATTGATTGAAATGCCTAAGACGAAATGCCTTCTGCTGCTTGCCGGCTTGCAGTTGCTTATCTTTTCCGGAATCGCCCAAACCAACACAGTCATTAAAGGAACAGTTCTTCACCCTGTAAATGATTTCATAATTGTTTCTGTAGACGGTTTGCTGGAAAACAAGACCTACTCTGCGCTCGTAAGCGATTCCGGCTACTTTAAACAGGAAATTACCGTAGGAACAGGGAACTATGTCACTGTAACCTATGCAAATCAGACCCTGCGTTTTCCTCTGTTACCCGGAGACACGGTAGATCTGACACTTGACGAATTGTTGTTGACCTATAACCTGACGGCCACTAATCCACAACGGAAAAAGGAGATAACAGCGATAATAGACAATTCCGCTCTCTTCGATGGCCGGCTCGAGGAAATTACTGCCGCTGCAGAAAAAAGATCAGACAGTTTACTAAATGTCATTTATAACGAGCAGCTGAAAGACTTCCTTCAACGTATTCAACAACCTTCTCCAGGTACTAAAGAAACAATTCTCGAAATATATTACAGGCATCTTACGTATTGGCTTTTGTTTAACCCGGTCTGCACTTTAAAGCCGAATGAAAAAATAATCGGGAAACAGCTGTTTGATAAATTCGCTTCCCAGTTCCCATCAGAGCAGGAATACCTTAACCTGAACGAACCGCTGTTTTATACATCAGACCATTACCGCAGTTTTCTGCTAAATTTTAAGAATAGAGCACCACACCTTCCAACAACTGTACAATCAGACAGCGTCCGTGTGGATAATCCCATCAATCATCAGGCAAAATACCAAACGATCATTAATGATGTTCAAATTCCGGTGATCAGAGACTGGCTGGTGATGAACTACATTAAGGATACATATCGCAGCGGTTCTTATGAAGACGCCCTCCGGTTATCTGACGACTACAAATCGCTTTGCCATGATGCCGCCATTAAGGAAAGAATAAAAATAATGGACCTGGATTTTGCCAAACTCAAAAACGGCAGCCAGGCTCCCGATTTCACCCTGGAAGATATGAACGGCAACAAAGTTTCTCTTTCCGACTTTAAAGGCAAATGGGTCTATCTTGATTTCTGGTCGGTAAACTGCGGAGCCTGCATAGGCGATTTTACGAAGTATGGTCCGGTCATCAATGAAAAGTATAAAGACAAAAACATCGTCTTCCTGAACATTTGTTTTGAAGAAGACGCCAATAAATGGCGAAAAAAGGTGAATGAACTGGAGATCGGGGGTGTTAATTTAATAGCCAAGGGGTGGATCAACCTCAAAATATGTAAAGACTACCAGGCGGATATCCTCCCCCGGACGTTCCTGATCGATAAAGCCGGAAACATCAATAATAATCAGCTTCTGCCCGTGACCCTGGCTCAATTTGATACGTCTGTTATAAACGAATGGCTGCAATAACAGCAGGTTTGCCACACGTTGAAAATGTGGCAAACCTCGTTTCACCATTTTACCCATTATTTGCAGGCAACTGTTTGATTATAAATGACTAATACAAACTTGTTCAACACGGGTCCCAGCCGTAAAGCGCTTCGCCTTTCACTATGACAGCCCTGCCAGCGATCTTATTTTCCGTTCCAGGCTTTAGGCTATCCCGTAACCGGATTTGGCAGGGCTAACATTACACCTATTTAGAATAACCTTCCATTTCCTGTACATTTGCGCAGAAAGTTAAAGCCTAAAGCATGGAAATATGCGACTACTCATTTGTCGTGGTAGGAAGTGGACTGCTGGGCGCGGTAATAGCCGAACGTATAGCTAACTGCCTGAATAAACCTGTGCTGGTAATTGAAAAAAGAAATCACATAGGCGGCAATTGCTATTCCGAAACTGATGCCGAGACCCAGATTGAATACCATAAATATGGTACGCATATCTTTCACACCTCCAATGAGCGGGTATGGAAGTATGTTAACCAGTTCACTACTTTCAATGCTTACCGGCACCAGGTACTGGCTTGTTATAAGGACAAAATATACCAGCTTCCGATCAACCTGGAAACGATAAACAGTTTCTTCAATGTTAATCTTAAGCCTTATCAAGTAGACAAGTTCATGGCTGAACGGACCAGCTTGCAAACGCATCAACCAGGCAACTTTGAAGAGAAAGCAATTTCGTTATTGGGTAAAGAGCTATACGAAGCCTTTATTAAAGGCTATACTTTAAAACAATGGCAAATAGATCCCTGTCAATTACCGGCATCTATTTTTAACCGGCTGCCTTTCAGAAAGAATTATGATGAAAACTATTTCTTCGATAACTGGCAAGGTATTCCGAAAGATGGCTACACCGCGATGTTTGAACGCATGCTTTCAAACAAAAAAATCCATGTACTGCTTAACACAGATTTTTTTGACGTAAGAGATCAACTAAAGAAAGACGCCTGCCTGGTATACAGCGGACCTATTGACCGGTTCTTTAATTACAAGTACGGCAAGCTATCGTGGCGCACTTTGCGTTTTGAACAAGAGGTAATTGAGGTGGAAGATTACCAGGGCAACTCGGTCATTAACTTCCCTGAAATTGAAATACCATATACGAGGATCCACGAGCCCAAACACCTGCATCCCGAAAGAGACTACACCAGGGAGAAAACGGTTATCTTTAAAGAATATTCGCTGAAAGATAATGGCTCTGATCCTTTTTATCCTATATCATCAGCTGATAATATAAAAATATTTGACCGCTATAAAGAGGAAGCCAGCCAGTTGCCAAACGTTTTTATCAGCGGGCGGTTAGGCGACTATAAATACTATGACATGCATCAAACCATTGCCCGGGCATTGGAAATATTTGAAATCGGTATACTGCCGAAAAACCCGCTTGCGTAATGTTGAGTAACTGTGAGTTAAGTGTCGTTATACCGGCATATAATGAGGCGCAAAACATTGTTGATCTCATAAAAGACTGGCATCAGGCTTTTGTAGTCAACGAGGTCGCTTACCGGTTTATCATTATTGACGATGGTTCCGTTGACAATACGGTCGATTTGCTGAAAGCCCTACAGGTTGAATTGCCCACAATTACCATATATCCCCAAAACAACAAGGGACATGGCCCGGCCATATTGAAAGGATATGAAATAGGCATGCAATCGCCGTGGATCTTTCAAATAGACGCGGATCACCAGTTTGAGACCAACGCTTTTAAGGGGTTATGGCAACAACGCCATAACTATGATCTCCTGCTCGCGGAAAGAGAAGTAAAACATGCGACCTTATTCCGCAAAATTATTAGTAACGCCAGCGGACTTATTGTGCATCTATTGTTCGGAAACGGTGTAAAAGATGTAAACAGCCCTTACAGATTAATGCGGGCCGACAAATTGCAGCAGGCACTGCAGAGGATCCCTCCGAACAGTTTTGCTCCGAACGTATTAATTACCTCCTTTTTCATTTTTACAAAAAAGCGGATATTTACGAACGTTGTTCATTTCAGGAAGAATGTGAGCTTGAAAAAAAGCAGAATGAACACCTATTTTTTCAAAGGATGCATTAACTCCATGTTACAGGTGATTAAATTCAGGTTTACATTATGAAAAAAGATTATTCTCTTTTGCTTGTTGTAATACCCTGCCTTGTTCTAAGTTTTATCCATTGCCCTTTATTCGAGATCTTCTTTGATGACAAAGAGATCTTTAAATACACCGGACTCGTCCTGTATAAAGGCGGCGTACCGTACAGAGACTTTTTCGATCATAAACCGCCTTTGATCTTCTTTATTAATTACCTGGGACTGCTCCTTGGCTCATGGGGACTTTGGATCATTGACACCTTATTGATACTATCTGCTACTCTCTTTTTCTACAAAACATGTAAAGCCCATAAACTCGCCCTCGCCTGGCTGCCTCCTGTTCTTTTTAACCTGATGATCCGGAACAATACCGTTTCATTTGGCATAGGAATGACCAGGGAATATACCGCCATTTTTCTACTCATTGCCTTTTGCCTTGTAATTAGGGAACATAAGTATAAGTTTTATTTGCTCGGGCTCGCAACAGGACTGATCTTCTTTTTTCAACAAGACCAGGTATTGCCATTACTGCCCTTCCTTCTATACGCTACGTTCAACAATAGCCATCCATTGCTTCCCGCTTTACTGAAACGCGGAACCGGATTAATAACAGGGTTCTTAACAGTAACTGTTCCCATTATCTTATATTTTCTGCTCAACCAGTCCCTGAAATACTTTTGGGAAGATGCCTTTCTTTTTAATTTTAACTGGTATACAGAAAAGCAGCCGCTTTGGCTTCATATCAAGGCTATCAGAAAGTACATGCATGATTGTGATTATGATGTGATCTTCTACGGCTCCTGTATTATGGGGCTGGCCTCGCTAATTTGGGGCAACAAAAAGAAATGGTTGCTTATTTGTTCCCTGTCGAGTGTACTGCTATCGTTCTGCTCAGAGTTTTTGTCAGGTAAACTCTCAATCGGACTGGCAATTGTTTATTATTTTTTGCCGCTTGCAGCTACTGTTCCTTATCTACTTTTTATTGTATTCGCCTATACCGGCAACCCGTCGTTTGCACAGAGAAGGCAACAATTTGTTTATGGAGCCATTCTCTCCATAAACCTTTTCATTCATATTCTGCAATATGCTATTAACCTGCCGTCTAAAAAAGGCAGCGGAAATATGGCCGTGGCGGAACTGCAATATCTGAAAAAGCAGCAGTTAAAGGACTATGACCTATATGTCTTTTGCAACGCGAATTATGTCGCTTTGTATAACGAGTACCGCATCCTTTCTCCTTCAAAATGGATCTACCATTTCTTTTGGGGGTGGTTTGACAAATGGGATGCGGATAACAGCCAGATAACCTCGATAACAACAGACCTTAAGCGCCACCGCACCCGGTATGTGTTGGATTTCTCAGATTGGGTTACATTCAAGAACCAACAGCATTTCCAGTACTGGAAATCGTTCCTAACAGCCAATTATGTTCCCGTACCAATGGAAAACGAAAGCAAAATGACATTGTGGAAGCTGAAACCAGGCGGCGGGGAATAACGTAGCAGTGCTACTGTATTCAACAAAAAAGGCCTGCCAATGCAAGCCTGATCTGTCTTTGTGTGTATCGGTAACTTTCTTTAAATAGTATAATTATACTTGAAATGCCATTCTAACCGTATAACTCATTTCTTCCTCTTTTTATTTTTGTTTTCTATGCATTGAGCATAAATGATGTCCACAATATATTTTGCTTCTACATCAACCAGTGATGCAACCGCGAAAGTTTGTTTATAAGTAAATCTTTCCGGATCTTTAAGAAGCTTTTTAAAAGTTTGATGGTGCATGCCCAGGTCCTGTGCCATTTTAGTTTTGGGCACGATATCAAACATTTGCATAAAACCGGTTAACTGGCTGGTAATTATTAGTTTCCTTATTGTTTCATAGCGTTTATCCTTCGCCATGATACAAAGAAATAGGAAAGCCATAAAAATGATCAATTTGCTGTCAAACAATTACGTTTGCCATGTCATTGTTTGCATTTTTTATATCATCTTTTGACATACTACTAGCTGTTATAAACTTTTTTTAGATCAATTTGAACTATTAATTGCGTCAAACCCGCCGCGCAGTAAATAACCCCCAATAATTGGTGTCTTATGCCCTCTTTTGCTACTTTTGCGCCATCTCTGTCATCAAAACCGTACGTTTTTAGTGCTATTCAACTCGTTCGAATTCCTGTTATTCCTGCCAGCGGTCTTTATCCTGTATTGGTTCGTTTTTAATATATCCGTACGATGGCAGAATGTATTGGTTTTACTGGCCAGCTACTTCTTTTATGGCTGGTGGAGCTGGAAATTCATGATCCTGCTGGGCGTCAGCACATTTATCGATTACCTGTATGGTTTTGCCGTAGCAGCTCCCAGTAGAAAAAAAGCCAAACTATTTTTATGGTTGGGCATCATCAATAACCTCGGCATACTGGCGGTATTCAAATACTATAATTTTTTTGCGCTCCAGTTTCAACAGGGTTTCGAATTGCTGGGCCTGCATATGAACCCGGTGCTATTACAGGTAGCTATTCCCATCGGTATTTCCTTTTATACCTTTCATGGGATGTCGTATGTCTTCGACATTTACAGGGGCAAACAGCCACCTGTGAAAAATTTCGTGGATTATGCAGTATTTGTATCCTTTTTCCCTTTGTTAGTGGCGGGACCCATTGAAAGAGCCAGTCACCTGCTTCCGCAAATACAGAAAAAAAGATTTTTTAATTATCCGCAAGCCGTTGCAGGTTGCCGGTTGATCCTTTGGGGCCTGTTTAAAAAAGTGGTCGTTGCAGACAGCCTTGCCGTAATTGCAGATAACATTTTCAGTAATTATCAAGACCATAACAGCGTTTCACTGATCATTGGCGTTATTGCATTCGCCTTTCAGATCTATGGCGACTTCAGCGGATATTCTGATATTGCTCTGGGCACAGCCAGGTTATTCGGATTTGAATTATTAAGCAATTTCAGGTTTCCGTATTTTTCCCGTGACATTGCAGAATTCTGGCGCCGCTGGCATATATCGCTGTCTTCCTGGTTTAGAGATTATTTATACATTCCACTGGGCGGTTCAAAACAAGGGATTGTAAAAGCAGTTAGAAATACCTTTATCATTTTCCTGGTCAGTGGCTTTTGGCACGGAGCCAGCTGGAACTTCATTACGTGGGGATTTATTCACGCCTGCGGCTTTTTACCCCTGTTATTATTGGGCCGAAACAGAAAACATGCGTCTGATGTAGTTGCCCAATTCCGGAAATATCCAACTTTAAAAGAATGCTGGCAAATGGGAACAACCTTTGCTTTCGTAAGTTTTGCCTGGGTCTTCTTCCGCGCCCATGACATGAAACAGGCGCTGGGATATTTAAAAGGAATCGCTACCAATTTCAAACAACCGCTGGCATTTCATCCCAATGTATTTTTCTATATCATTCCATTAATGGCAGGCGACTGGTGGTTACGGAGAGACGAGCGGAATTTAAGAATGCCGAAAAGATATAAAAGCATCGTTTATATGGCAGTTGCTCTTTCCATTATATTCTTCTTCGGTAAAAAGACAAACTTTATCTATTTTCAGTTTTAACTTCATGAAGCCGTTTATAATTAAAGTAATAAAATATCTTTTACTGGCAACGTTGTTATCAGGCTTAATTATTTTCCTTTGTCTGTTAACAAAGCCGGCATTTTTCTTGGGCGCCCCTGCGCTCGATTACTATTATTGTACCCACCAATACGAGCAGATCAATAAGAAAACCCGATTCTCCAATATTATAATCGGAGATTCCAAGGGCAATGCAGCTCTCAATCCTGTCATGCTCGGCGATAAATGGGTTAATTTGTCTATCCCCGGAAGCGATTTTTTTGAAGGCTATATCACGGTGAAACGGTACCTGCAGCACAATAATGCAGACACTGTGGTAATGGTGTACGGTTTAAATTATATTGCCGAAAACTCGCCTTATTTTCCCCTGCGCACCATTCCTTTTCAGTTTGTAAGCTATAGCGAACTGAATGAGCTGGAGCAGGTTGAAAGAAAGTATAAGTATGTGTTTCATGGTACTGCTCTAAGAGGACCTCTTAACCTTACATGGCACCAGTTTGACAGAAAACTGAAATACCTGCATTTCCCGTTCTCTTACCGCGCAACATTTATTGACGGATGGAACAAATTATGTACTTCGCAAGCCGACATCAATCCCAAAAAAGAAAAGATTCTTAAACAGTTAAGCGACTATCGGGGTTATATGAATTTTGGGGATGCCGACTCAAATAATACAGACGGTGTAAACCCGGATTACCACTTTAATCCAAAACAGATAAGCCAACATTATTTAGACTTGCTAATGAAACTTGCAGCTGAAAAAAAGCTAACGGTGATCTTAGCCATCGCGCCCATGAATCAGGCTTCCTTTTCTTCTTATTGTAATTCCAAACTTGAATCTACGGCGAATGCGTATTTTAAAAACCTGCAGAAAAAATATCCTGATCTGATCATTTTAGAAACGCCGCTGGGCTTGCCCAATTCCATGTTCGGCGACCCGTATCATTTAAACAAAAAAGGTACCTCCGTATTTTCGGAAATAACCCGCAACAAGCTGAGTGAAAAAGTTCAATAAACTTAAGGGTAAAATGGTTCATTTTTCTGCTTCCTTCAGTTGCCTTTCCAGTTCATTCGCCAGTTCAGCTGCCGTGCTACCCGGGTGCCTCCTCAATTCGCTGATCGTTTGAAGGATCGTTTGTTTGTTGCGTAAAAATGCTTCCTTGTCATCCAACTCTACCCTTGCAATCGCCTCACTGAACACCTGGCTCAGCCAAACATTCACTTTACAATCAACAACGAGGTGTATCCTGTCACTGTTTCCCTTATTGGCAAGCCGGTGCGGCAGATTGGCATTAATATACCAGCATTCGCCTTCCTGCATTTGCAGCCTTTCGTTGTCAAGGTAAAATTCAACATGCGGATTTGTAATTATGGGAAAATGCAGCCTGGCTTCTCCCTTTTCAAAATGCAATTCCTTATCTCTATGTTCCCTGATCACGGCACCTGCCTGCAGGTTTAATAAGCGGGCTGAAAATTTTTCACATTGCAGGCTGTCGAGCAAAGAACGAACGGCAGGGCAGTGCGCTAATAACGGAGTATCAGCAAACGCTTCATTATTCAACGATTCAGCAAACGTATTCAGTCCACCACCGGGTGATCGGAATGATAGAACATCCCATCCGCCTTCATAATCATTTTTGTTCAAATGCGGTTTCCAATAACCTGATTGCAGCTTTTCAATTTCTTTTTGAATACTTTTGACAGCAACAGGAATATTCAACAATGCATGTTTAATGATACTCATGTTGATAAATCTACAAAGATTTCCTGAATTCATTCAATTACCAAAGCCATGATCGTACAATTAACCGGACTTTCCGGAGCAGGAAAAACTACACTGGTGGAAGGCGTACAATCGCTGCTGGAAAAACATTCCTTGCGGATCGAGATCATTGACGGGGATGCCTACAGGAAAACACTTTGCAAAGACCTGGGCTTTTCGAAAGAAGACAGAATGGAAAACATCAGGCGGCTTGGAAAGCTGGCCTGGTCTTTTAAAGACAAAGCAGATATTATCCTGATCGCCGCCATTAATCCCTATGAAGAAACGCGGAATGAACTCACAAAAAAATACGCAGCAAAAACGGTATGGATCAAATGCGACATGCCCGTTCTTATCAAAAGAGATACAAAAGGCTTGTACAAGCGGGCCTTGCTGCAGGACGATCACCCGGACAAGCTCTTCAACCTTACAGGCGTGAACGATGTTTATGAAATTCCGGCTAAGGCTGACCTGGTCATCGACACAAGCTCCGAGCCTGCCAGCCGGTCTGTACAGAAATTTTACGAATTCCTTATTTTTTCCAGGACCTCATATTTTTCATAAGCCGCCCGGCAATAGTCAGGTACAGGATCATGCACAGCCTCTTCTGCAAAAACCCGTTCAGGATATTTTGCATGGTACACGGCCCGGTCTTTGATTTTTTCCATTACAGCGCTGCCAATAACAGTGTTCGATACAGCAGCTATCTTCTGTACCATTGCCATGGGACCTTCATTATAATTGACCGGAAAGGCAAGTTTGTCTTTTCCAAGAATGTCAATAAAGGCCTGCAAGTATTTTTCCAGCAACTTCCCAATATATTCATCCAGGCTCAATTGCTGTACTTCATTTTTTTCAAAACCCAGCAGGGCAGGTTCAATCAGCCCGGGTACAGCATGCATTCCTCTTTGTTTCTGTTGCGATCGTATCACTTCGTCGGGCCTGCGGTAAAGCATGATGAAAGGTGTTTGCGGATACAGTTCCCTGATCTGTTTGTAAAAAAAGATATGCCAGCTGTCTGTTTTAATAAACAGGCGTTCTCTATTGTTTTTTACCGTTGCATAGAAGGCGATGGCAGCTTTTAGCAATTGCGGAGAAAGATGTTGCTTCGACCGCAGCAAATGATCAAAAAAAGGAACTTCAGAAAGCACAATGCTGGCAGGGTCGAGTGACAGTAGTTGGGTAGCCAGCGTGGAACCGCATCTTGATACATGGAAGATAAATGCCGAGGGCGGAAGACTCGCTATTTGTTTCGACCATTCAGGCAATAGATCTATACTGCTCACGCTTTTATACCTACGATAATTTAACTGCTTGCATTTGACGATCGTATCATCAAAAAATGGATCCGTAAATGCTGCGTCGCCTGTGTATAGCCATTCACAATGCGGCTGCGCTTCATCGCCGCTCAGTTTATAGGGTACCCAGTTTGCCAGCACAGCTGCTATACTACCTTCCATATTCGACCTTGTTTATTATGGATTTAAGCGTGCCGCACTTTGAAAGTGTGACACGCTTCTTAACTTTAATATACACCTCGTATTTGTGGCTTTATTTTTTCGTCGTACAGTTTGCGAAGCGCTTTATGGGTGCCCTCACTTAATGGCGCCAGTGATGATGCGGCCACATTTCCCTGCACCTGGCTCACTTTGGTTGCGCCAGGTATTACGGTAGTTATAGCAGGATGATCCAGGACCCAGCGGATAGCCTGGGTGGCAAAATTCCCTTCAGGCAACAGCGCTTTGATGTCAGCAGCCAGGGCAACGCCGTTTTGAAAGGATACGCCGGAGAAGGTTTCCCCTACGTTAAATGCCGCCCCATCGGCATTGTAATTCCGGTGATCCGTGGCGGCAAAGGTGGTTTGCGCATTAAACTTACCGCTAAGCAGTCCGCTTGCCAAAGGCACCCGCGCAATCAGGGCTACCTGCTGCTGCTGGGCCTTTGCAAAAAAAGCATCGGCCAGGTGCTGGCGGAAAAGATTAAATATAATTTGTAATGAAGCCACATCTTTATGTTCCAGGCAAATAATTGCTTCTTCAGCCGTTTCAACGCTTACGCCAAAGTGTTTTATCAGTCCTTCGCTTTGCAATTTCCGTAAGTGATCAAACACTTTACCTTTCCGCAATTCTTCGGTAGGAATGCAATGTAATTGCTCGAGGAACAGCTGGTCAACGCCTAAATGGGTAAGCGAATCTTCCACATGGCGTTTAATAGCGTCATAAGTAAAGTTTTGCGGCCAGCCGTTCGGGCTATCATGGCGCCGGCCGAGTTTAGTGGCTATAATTAACTGCTTGTTTGTCGACTTTAAGAATTCTCCAATAAACCGCTCGCTAATGCCCATGCCATAAACATCAGCAGTATCTATAAAATTTCCACCTGCATCTACATACGCCTGCAAAATCTCAAACGCCAGCGCCCTGTCTACCTGGCCCCAGTCGGCGCTTCCCAGCTGCCAGGTGCCCAGCCCAACCTCAGCCACTTTGGTTCCCTTAAAATCTCTGTAATTCATCTTGTAAAAAATGTCAGTTATAATTTGATAATGGTGCTAAAGATATAATTCTTAATGAACCACACAAAAAAGGCCCCCAATTGGAGGCCTGATTTGTTCTTGTGAGTATCATTACTTTTTGCGCCTGGCTTTGTTATAGCCTATGACGTACTGTTCATAGATCAATTTCATAATGATGTTCTCTTCTACTTCAATTAATGAAGCAATTCGAAAAGCATCGTGGAAGGTGAACTTTTCCGGAGATTTTATGAGTTTAGCAAATGTTTGATGATGCATGCCCAGATCCTGGGCTACTACCGTTTTAGGTACGGTTTCCAGGATCTCTGAAAAGTTTGTTATAAACCCAGCTGATATCAGCTTTTTTACCGTATTATAGCGCTTATCCTTCGCCATTGGTACAAATTAAGCGGCAAAGCGCTCTACTTCTTCAAAATAGTCATACAATTACCCAAGAATTGTCATTTCCAGACATTTTTAAGTATGACCCCTACGTTTTTTATGTCAATATCATACTTTTTCGATTTCATTTTCGCCGTAAGTTCAAGCCGCGTTTCACCACTGTGCCAGCGATATAAAACAGGCTGCTGCAAAGCCAGGCTAAACAGCCCGCTGTTTGTTTTGCTAAAATCCCCAATCTTTGCAAAAACATTATCATGAAAGCATTTTTAGGAATGGGGTTATTAGGGTCGAATTTTGTGCGGGCGATGATCAGGCGGGGCGAAGTTGTGCAGGTTTGGAACCGAACCGCATCAAAAGCACAGGAGCTGGAAAAAGCAGGCGCCAGGGCATTTGCACAGGTGCAGGATGCCGTACGCGGCGCTACGCAAATTCATCTTACCTTAAAGGATGATGCCGCGGTTGACGAAGTGCTAAAGGCTGCAGAACCCGCTCTTACACCCGGGGCTGTTATCATTGATCATACCACCACTTCTAAAGAAGGCGCTATTAAAAGAACCAAAGCCTGGACAAACAAAGGCTTTACCTTTCAGCATGCGCCTGTATTTATGGGCCCTGCCAATGCGCTGGACGGAACCGGTTTTATGTTATTATCCGGCGACGAAGACCTACTCAAAGACCTTGCGCCTTCATTGTCGCAAATGACCGGTAAACTTATTTATTTCGGTGCCGAAGTCGGGAAAGCCGCCGCCATGAAGCTGGCCGGCAACGCTTTCCTCGTCTGCTTAACTGCCGGCTTAAAAGATACGCTCACATTATCAAAAGCGCTTAATGTGACTGTGGAAAATCTGCTGACCCTGTTCAACTCGTGGAACCCAGGCGCTCTGGTTACGGCCCGCATACAACGTATGACCGGCCCCGATCATTCGCAACCTTCCTGGGAATTGAATATGGCCCGTAAAGACACCCAACTGTTCATCGATGCCACTCAGCAAACCGGCGACCACCTGGTACTCATGCCGGCCATTGCCGCATTGATGGACGAGTGGATCAATAAAGGATTTGGTAATCACGACTGGACGATCATTGGAAAATAAAACGCAGGATTACCCGGAACATACTTGTAAAGGTCGCTCAAATAGGCGACCTTTAATTTTCATAAAACAGGTAATATTCATGACGGCAACCGGACGGGGCGTTTCTCACCATTCCAGTTTACAAAACCATATTCCCCCTTCCGTCTCTTACTTTCGCATCCTTACCCGCATGGTGTCGCTGTACCGCCGGGTTCAATCGCAGGAAAAATTGCTGAAGGACCAATTGCCTGCCCTGTTGGCTGACATCGTACCGGCTCATGACAAATTATTTTCTGCTGCGCACATTAAGCGAATTACCAAATACTGGCAACTGGCCCTGAACCTCGTTTGCGAAAACCTGTACCAGCTTAGCGAAAGACAATTACAGGCCAGCGAATATAAACGGATCATGCTGTTAAGTGTATTCGGTCCTTTATTCGACGACCTCTTCGATGACAAAATACTGCAGCACGAACAGATCGCTGCCCTGGTAGCCCGGCCCGAGACCTATGTTGCACAGAACGAAACAGATCTGCTGGTTACTAAATTATACCTGGCATTACTAGAACTCACTCCCAACCGGCAATTGTTTGTTCACCAACTGCAGCAGGTTTCACACTGGCAAATAGCCTCGCTGAAACAGCTAAAAGATAACCTGACTAAGGAAGAACTGCAAGAGATCACGTATAACAAAAGCTACTATGCTATATTGTTATTTTGCGCGGTGCTCGATTTTTACCCCGACCAACAATTATTGGAAATACTTTATCCTGTCGCCGGCCTTATGCAATTGACCAACGACGCATTCGATGTTTGGAAAGATGTACAGCACGGCGTTTACACACTTCCCAACCGGTACCTGAATTTTGAAGAATTACAGGCACTCTTCCTGTCGGAAATTGCATTGATCAATCAAAAATTATGGCAATTGCCTTATGGCGCCAGGAATAAACAAAGCTTTGCTATCACTGTACATTCCCTGCATGCTATGGGATGGATATCGCTGGAACAGCTAAAAAATGTTACGGCAGCCATCTCCACCTACGCTGAACTTCAGCAATTGAGCAGAAAAACGCTGGTTTGCGATATGGACAGCTGGCAACAAAAAAAGAAATGGCTTAAACAGATCCGTCAGTTCGTAAATTATTATGGTAGTAATACGACTCCGGCATCGCGATAACGGTATACCGGCTTATGCATGTATCAGGCACCTGGATGTTTCGACCGGCTCATCGTCATTTATCTTCTTCACCAGGCCTTTGTTTTTCAAACCCCACTGGTTCAACTGCATTAGAATAGGAACAATGCTTTCACCTGTTTCTGTAAGTGAATATTCTACGCATAAAGGAAAACCGGAATAAACTTTTTTGCTCACAATTCCGTACTCAACCAGCTCGCTTAACTGCATATCAATTACGCGTGGGCTGGTAGAAGTTATTTCACGATGCAATTCACTTGGCCGCTTTATTCCCCGGCTGATGGCGTCGATGATACAGGGCTTCCATTTGGCGCCAAATACTTTCATCGCTACTACAATGCCACAGTCCAGGTCTTCTTTTATCTTTCTCTCGTACATACTTTTTTAGTACTAAAAGTAAGTCTTTTCACAGACAATTTTGCCGCATCAATGGCCCAGGCTCCATACGGAATAATTTTTCGGTATACGAATAATTAATCGGTTATTCTTTCTTTTTGCTGTTTGCCGAAACTTTGCCTTATCTATTCTACACAAGATGAAAAATATGAATTTTAAAAATTGGGGAACGGCAGATATCCTACCCGTATTATTTTGGCTGAGCATTTTTGTATTGACCTATATTTTCATGCATGGCGCCGATCATTTTTTGGAACTTACGCCGGAAGCTTTGGGCAAATATTTCCCGTTCAAGTGGATACTGATCGCTCATATTACTGCCGGCGGCGGCGCCCTCGTGCTTGGCCCGCTGCAATTCTGGAAGCGGTTTCAACAAAACAGCTGGAAACTGCACCGTATCCTTGGCATTTTATACCTGCTGGCGGTTTTAACCAGCTCGCTTTCGGCCCTGGTACTCGCCTATACGACTGCTTATGCCGTAAACGGCCCTTATGCATTCTCTGTGCAGGTATGGGTAAGCGTATGGATCATTTCTACTTTCATTGCTTACAGAAGCGCTTTAAAACTGAAATTCAAACTGCACAAAGAATGGATGACGCGGAGTTATATCGTAACGGTTGCATTTCTTATTTCGGGCCTGCTGCTGAAAATGCCATTTATTCAAAAACTGGGCAGCTTTGAAGACATTTCACCTTCTTTGTTCTGGTTTGGCTGGGCAGTTCCGTTATTCGTGTATGAAGTTATTCTATCTGCCAGCAGAAAAAGTTAAAATGCCGTCCTGTAGAAACAGAACGGCTCTACTTACTAGCTATGAAACAAGAACTTTTAACCAGCCCCGCAATTACTTTTATATGCTTAAGCAACACGTAACAATGTCTGCAGCTTAGGTTCTACAAAGAAGGTTTCATCCTGTACCACATCGATGAAACAGGTCTTTACCAGATCGCGAAACTGTTCTTCTTCGCGCATGGCAATAATGGCTTCTTTATCGAGCTCACATTTTACGCGTACCAATGAAGGGAATTTTTCTTTAACCATATCCAGCACATCGTCCCAGCTGAATTTTCTGTCCTTGGTAACCTTGGGCGTTCCGGTGCGAAAACCGATCACACTATGTAACAGATCAAGGCTTTTACGGCGGCCCCAGTTATCCTTTTGCTCTTTTGCATAGATCTCCAGCACATCCATCTGTCTTTCTTTTTCCCGGGTGAGCTGTATGATCTCATCCTGGAACTGATCTCTGATGCTGTTGATACGCTCATTCATTTGCGCTTCAATAATGCCCAGGCGGGCAGATATTTCAGCATAACGGGCAGAAGCCTCCTGGGCCTGATCATAGTTTACATTGATGATCACTTTCTTTTTTTCGCGGAACATGTTTATAATTTTTATGGTTATTAAATTGATTCCTTTTTCAAAAAGGGCATGGGCAGGAGCAGCTTATGCCTGCTCTTCCTGAAATTCTTCAAAATAATTTTTTACAGGTTCATAATACTTCAGGATCTTTTCATCCTGAACGTTCAGCCAGTTATAGCCGCTGCGGATCCCTTTGATAACACCAGCGTGATCTGTAGCGCCTGTAAGGTTTGCCAGCAGGCTGTAAGAGATATGCGGAAACCTTTTCTTGCCTGCCATCCATAATAATTTGCGCATGGTAGGCCTGTCGTTTGCGCGGCTTTTATCACTTACCCATGATAGTTGTACATTCCAGCAATCACACATTGCTTCGAACAGTTGTTTCACCTCGTCTTCCACCATTTTATTTGAATAGCGCGGAATTAATATCACATCAATACCGGCCTGTTCCTGTATTTCATGCTGGGCACGGGTAATAACATGGCTTACGATCGATAGCTCTCTTCTTGTATGTACGTTCATGGCATGTCCGTTTTTATAGGTTCTGATCGCTTTTCGTTGTAATAACATTTGTGTCATAAGTAAGGCGGTTTAATACATTAAGTAAATCGATTAATAAGCTTGTTGTATACACTGGCAGGCCATTTGCCTGAACCGGTATAGAATTATGTTATTAATAAAATTCATTTCGATAGTTTAAAGGGTCGAACAATAAATACCTCAGGAAAAATTCAATCAGCACAAGAAGCAGTATTTAGAAAAGAGCCCGGGAGAAGAAGCCAGGAGCAGGCTGTTCATATTTCATGTTGCGACCAGTGCAGCCACATCGCGCATGTATAGTACGGTTTCGTTATTTTTTTGCATACTTTTAGCCCTCTGCATATTTGTATCGCTTTTCGATACAGCAAATATATGCCTCATTTCTTGACATATCCAATTTTTGAGGCAAAAATTTTACTTTATGTCGACTTTTTTTGCAAACAATCTTTCCTTCTTGAGAAAGAAAAAAGGGCTGACTCAGGCAGAAGTGGCTACAGCATTGGGTTTGAAACGTAATACCTTTTCTAATTACGAGACAACTCATTCAGAGCCAGATTTGGGCACATTAGAAAAAATTGCCTCATTTTTCGACATTTCGATCGATGAGCTGGTTAGCGTTGACCTGTCAAAAGGCGGTTTGGTGGAATTAAAGGAAGAAGATGAGAATAAAGAAAGTCACAAACTCACGGAAACCGAGCCGGAGTATGTAAGCAATGATGAGCTTCCGGTTTCTGTAGTTGGCAGCACACTTTTTCCTTATCGCCGCTTCCAGGCGCCCAAGATCATCACCATGGACAGCCAGGGTGAAGAGAACATTATTTATGTACCGGTAAAGGCCAGGGCAGGGTATATGCTGGGTTATGGCGATCCGCAATTCATTCAGTCATTATCAGCATACCGGTTACCCGGTTATACCAACGGTACTTATCGCATATTTGAAGTGGAAGGACATTCCATGTTTCCTACCCTGCAGGATGCCGACCGGGTAATTTCCCGCTGGGCCGATATTTCTGATGTTCGCGACGACCGGGTGTATGTACTGGTTACCCGCAGCCAGGGAATTCTGATCAAGCGGTTGATAAACCGGTATCATGAAGGAAAGATCATTGTTAAAAGCGATAACAATCATGCGGGTGAATTTCCCACCATTGTATTGGATGTAGATGAAATTGCGGAGATCTGGTATGTAGTAGAACGCTGGACAAGGCAATTGCCCGGACCTGGCGAAATTTACAAACGCCTGGTGAATATTGAAGCCGAACTGGCTATGCTGAAACAGCGGATGGGTCAGCAATAAGTTTAAAAGCCAAAAGGATAAGTATCGGGCATTTGATGACCTTCCGGCAAATGCAGGGCATGCAAAGCCTGCGTTGTATCGATATATACAAAGGCATCGTACCGCTGGTTCATAATAGTTGGCACATAATTGCCAAACCTTTCTCTTGCGGGATCATAAACAACGCCAATAGCCCGATGGCCTATTTGCATATCATATAACCGATCGGTCTCTTCATGAAACAACATATATCGATCGCTGTTACCACGCAGGTGCAGCGCCTCTTCCACACTGCCTTTTCTTGCCGGCGGCACCTCCATTTCTTCCATGGGAGCGCCCCATGCTTCGCCGGCCAGCACAGTGCCTTCATAAGAACCGAACCCTACGAGGAGCACATTATCATCACCATACCTTTTCCTGCCTAATTCGCCAATATTCACCATGCCTTCCTGTTTCATGTCGGTAGCTCTTGCATCGCCAATATGAGTGTTATGCTCCCATACAATCCCCTTCGCGCCCGGGCCATGAAATGTCATCAGCCGTTCCAGTGTTTCCATCATGTGGGTATCGCGTATATTCCAGCTGTCATTATCAAAACCTATTAGGCTGCTATAATATTTTTCTGCGTTCACCGCGATCAATGCATTTTGCTCGGCGTTGAAACCGGCTTCGCGCTCACCATCGAGGAATTGGGCTTTCATACGTATTTCTTTCAGCAGGGCCAGCACTGTATCGCGACAGTTATGTTCCTTCAACGAATAAGCATAGGCCTGCTCGCGTTCGCGAAACGGTTCAAAACATCGTATGGCGGCCTTAACCGACGTAGCCGCCTCCCGGTCTTCTTTATCAAGGTATTTAACCATGGCCTCCATGGAATCCCACAGACTGTAAACATCCAGTCCATAGAAACCTACTTTCTTTTCCAGGCCCAGGTGCTGGTTATGTTCACGCAGCCATTCGGCCAGGGCAGCTATTTCCCAGTTTGCCCACATCCAGGTAGGCCATCTGTCAAATACGCGCAGCACATCATGAATATCATTACCGGCATCTTTATAGCCTTTTATGTACCGGTTTATCTTATAGCAATCAGGCCAATCGCCTTCCACTGCAATAAAATTAAATCCGTGCTCCCGGATAAGTCTTTTTGAAATGGCGGTGCGCCAGGTGTAGTATTCGTGTGTACCATGGGATGCTTCGCCAAGCATTACCACTTTTTTGTCGCCTGCAGCTTTGATCAACGCGTCGAGATCGCCGGCACTGGATAATTTATGCATTTGACTCTTTCAATCAATGCAGCAATTTTTAAGCCATGGCCATTACAGAAACAGGTTAGAAGAAGTCGTATTACTCGCTGCGCAAAGCGTTTACCGGATTGGCAACTGCTGTTTTTAAAGCCAGGAAACTTATAGTAAAAACAGCAATCAGAATGGCTATTGATCCCGATAAAGGCAGGATCCACCAGCTTGCCCGGGTTCTGTAACTAAACTGTTCTAAAAAAAAATTCATAAACAGCCAGGCCAGCGGTGATGCAATCACTACGCTATTAACACCAGTTTTATAAAATCTTTTGTCAATAAAGTTGTGACCCGCGTTACACTTGCGCCAAGCACTTTCCTGATACCGATCTCCTGCTTTCTTAATTCAGCCATATAAGCGCTAAGCCCGGGAAAACCCATACAGGCAATAAAAATGGCTATCACTGTAAAGCTGCTGATAAGTGAAGACGCATGTCTGCGCGGTAATGGCTTCTGTATCCGGTTTTTAGATGTAAGCATTCTTACTCCCTAAAAAGTGCCAGCTTCCTTATGTTCTTTTACCAGTAACTTATATTTTTAAACCGTCTTTCAAGTGTGCGATTATGTTACAACAGGTGTTCATTTTCAATTGTGCTTTTAACTTTTAGCCTTCCACTCAGTACTGAACCTGTAAGTTCCGGAACCTGCTTTCACAACAAAATAATCTTTCTCCTTGCCAACCACCTGGATGTCTTTGCTCAATGGGCCATTGTTCTCCAACACCTCATCCGATCCTTTTACCGGAATATAAATGGTAGCGGTTGTATTGGCAGGAATCGTTACATCGAACAACAACTTCTCATTCTCTATTTTCCAGGCAGAAGCGAGTTTCCCATAGCGGGTGTTATAACTGGCTGCTGCGTACGTAAAGCCGCCGCCAATGTGAGGTTTCACCCGGATCTTTTTATAGCCAACGGCTTCTTCATCTGTGTCCAGTCCGACCATTACGCGGTACATCCAGTCGCCAATGGCGCCGTATGCATAGTGATTGAAGGAGTTCATGGTCGCGGTTTGAAAAGTACTATCCGGCCTGATGCCATCCCAACGTTCCCAAATGGTAGTAGCCCCCATTTTCACGGGATATAACCACGACGGATAAGTTTCCTGCAGTAAAAGGGTATATGCTACATCTGTATAACCAAAGCGGCTAAGCACATGGCAGAGGTAAGGTGTGCCTAAAAATCCGGTGCTGAGATGATCTTTATACTGTTTGATATTTTTCACGAGCCGGTCTGCTGCCTGTTGGCGCATCGACTCCGGCAGCATATCAAATTGCAGGGCCAGTACATAGGAGGTTTGTGTATTGCTGGTGGTTGCACCGTTCAGCGTGGTGTACTCTTTCAAAAAAGCATCTTTTATTCTGTTTAACAGTGCCGTGTATTTAGTGGCCTCATCTGTTTTACCAAGTATGTTGGCCGCGTTTATAAGCAACTGCGTTGAATGTGCGTAGAAACATTGCGCGATGAAGTATTTGTCAGTTATGGCGGATCTTCCGTCACGGTCATTGTTGACGCTGTAGAACAGCCAGTCGCCATAGTGGTTTCCTTTATTCCAAAGATCATTGGTGCTTTGGCTCGACATGTAATCAACCCATGCTTTCATGCTGTTGAATTGTTCTTCCAGCACTCTTTTGTCGCCATACGTTATGTACATGCCCCAGGGAATGATTGTAGCCACATCGCCCCAGCCGGCGCTGCCGCCGCCATTGCCCATAACATTGGGTATTACATGCGGTACGCTGCCGCTTTCAAACTGATCGGCCGACAGGTCTTTCAACCATTTGCTGAAGAAGTTATTTACATCCTGTAAAAAGGTGGCGGTACGAAAGAATACCTGCGCATCGCCTGTCCAGCCCAGGCGCTCATCGCGCTGAGGGCAATCTGTTGGCACATCGAGAAAATTGCCTTTCAAGCCCCATTCAATATTCTTTTGCAGCTGGTTTATCAAACTGTTGGAAGATGTAAAACTGCCGGCTGGTTTCATGTCGGAATACAGGGCTACAGCGGTGAAGTTTTCCGGTGCGAGTTCACCGGGATAACCTTCCAATTTTATATAGCGGAAGCCATGCCAGGTAAAAGACGGTTCAAAGGTTTCTTCTGCATTGCCGGCTAAAATATATACATCCTGCGCTTTTGCTACGCGGAGGTTTTCGGTGTAAAAATTCCCTGCTTTATCCAATACTTCTGCATGCGAAACCGTGATCTTATCGCCTGCTTTACCGCTTACTTTCAGCTTCACCCAGCCAACGAGGTTCTGTCCAAAATCGATCACCTGCTCGCCGGCAGGTGTTTTGAAAATTCTTACCGGCTTAAAGGTTTCATGTTTTTTAACCGGTTCATTATAGGTGGCCAGTAGAACATCTTTTGAAAAATCGGCGCGCTTTACAGGGCTCCAGCCGGCATCATTATAACCGGCAGCAGTCCAGCCCTTTTTCTCCTGCCGGGCGTCTATGGTTTCGCCATGATACACTTCCGAATACCGGATAACACCGGTTGAAGACTTCCAGCTTTCATCTGAAACAATGCTTTGCGTAGTTCCGTCGGTGTAGGTTATATCCAATTGAAAGAGGAGGGCGATCTCCTTTCCATACCTGTTCCTTTTTTCTTTTCCCCAGGCAAGCTCACTGCGGAACCAGCCGTTGCCCACCGTTATGCCAATGGCATTGTCGCCAGCTTTCAACTGATCGGTTACATCATACGCCTGGTATTGCAAGCGTTTATTGTAACTCGTCCAACCGGGGGTAAGGTATGCATCGCCGACCCTTTTTCCGTTGATCTGTGCTTCATATAACCCATGAGCGGTGACATACGCTGTTGCTGCACTTACCTTTTTATTATTGCTGAATTCTTTCCTGAATAACGGCGCAGGCCGCAGACTGTCTTCTTCAAAACCGGGTATGATCCAGCTGGCTTTCCAATCTGCCGCTTTCAATAAACCCATTTGCCAGAAGGCGGGCGCGCTCCAGGCGGAAGGCCTGCCTGCATTATCCCATACCCGTACCTGCCAATAGTATCTTTTACCTGATATTAACGCTGCTCCTTTATAAGGCACCAGCACCGACTGGTCTGACATAACCTTTCCGGAATTCCAGACGTTGCCTTTGGAAATGGCCTTTATATCACTCGCCACTCTTATTTCATAGGCTGTCTGCAGCACATTCCGTTTCGGCGAACTGAGCTGCCAGCTAAAACGCGGATTGGTTACATCTAACCCTATCGGGTTGCTAAGGTTCTCGATAACCAGGTTTTGCACCTGAACCTGTGCCAGGGCTGCAGCAATGCCTGTTGAGAATACAGCAAACAACAAAAAGACGTTTTTCATATATGTGCTAACGTTAAGTGATCAAAACTTTCAGGGACTGAACGAATTATTATTCTTTTAAACGGGATCAAACCTAAGGACCACTATTCCTTATGAAGGTATTATGAATTTCTTTTGCCTGGTGGGCCAGGTAAATGGGAATAAGTTGTGGAAGAGTCATTTTCACAGCAATAAATCGTTGAGACCGAATATACAAAGCTTCTACCGATCACTATCCTGCCGCGTCCTGAGAACGGCCATACATGAAAATACCTGCAACGGCGGGCGAAATTATTTTTCTTTTTTTTAGCCGATAGCAGCGATGCTGTATCAACATGTCAAAATCGGTGGATTTTTTTGCCGGGGTGCAACTAACTAATAAGTGTGTGCTTTTTCCCAATAACCGCGCAGTTTTTGACTATAAGTGTGTACGTTATATTCGTTAAATATGCAATATGCCCAATATATATACACCGGAGCCCATGGGGCAATCTTTGCAATGCCGGCGAGCAGTGAAACCGAAAGCAATAAATTAGCATCCACCCCCGTTTCTTATGGCCAAAACTTTTATCACCTTAAAACAAAGTATGAAAAACAGAAACCGTAAGTTACTGGTATTATCAACCGCTTTTGCCCTTGCTTTATCTATTGGCGTAACCAGCTGTAAAAAAGACAAAGATGATAACGGCGCAGCCAGTCAGCTTTCTGCCACTGTTGGCGGAACAGCCTTTCAGCCAAAATTTGTAGCTGCCATTGGATATTCCGATGAGATCATCATTTCAGGCTGGCAACTCGCTGCAAACGATACTACCTACCTGGATTTAGCTATCCCTGATACCGTAACTGTAAATTCTGTACTTGATTTTGACGATGCGGATGTGGATTATTATGCAGCCAAAGGTTCTATGAATTACACAAGCTGGGCTTCAAAATCTCACGGAACCGTTTCAATTACATCGTTTGACAAAACAAGTAAAAAGATCTCCGGGAAATTCAGCGGTGTATTATATCAGTGGGGTTCTACTACTGACAGTGTAGTGGTTAAAGATGGTCAGTTCAATACTAGTTACCAAACCTTTTAATTTGATCGGCTAACTTATACATCGAAATGAAAGCGGCCACCTTACTCAGGCGGCCGCTTTTCTTTATATAACCTCAACGATAGAGCAGCTATTCAAGCACCAGTGTAGCAATGGAATGTGGTAAACTGGTGATCTCTGCTGCATTTCCCTGCAGCCAGATCCTGTACGCCAATTGGTCGTTCGACATATTTAAAACCACTACGACCAATTTACCATCAGGATTTATAAATGCCGTTGTTGCCAGTTTATCGCGGCTGCTGGCAGTGCCTACCCGCCGTGCGCCTGCTTTTACAAATTTTGAGAAATGCCCCAGATAATAATAGGCATTTGTATAGATCAATTTGCCCGTCCTGGTGTCAGCATGCACTGGTGCAAAACAAAAGTTACCAACGTGGTTCGGTCCACCATTTTCATCTAAGAGTATATTCCAGTCCGTCCAGGCTACGGTTCCGCTATTAAAATCATTTACCATAGAGAAACCATAGCGCTCACCAATGCCCCAGTCGTGGATCCGGTTCATATCAAATTTTTCTACACAACCTTCGGTAAAGATCAGGTTCCTGTCTGGAAAAGTTTCATGCACCCTTTTCAGGTTCTCGAACTGCATGGCGCTGCCGGTCCAGGTTTCGTACCAATGATAGCCGATGCCCCATACGTATTTAGCCGCTTCACGATCGTTTAATATTGTTGTCGCGCGCTGATACAACAAGTCGCGGTTATGGTCCCACGCGATGAGGTTTTTATTGCCCAGGCCCTGCTTCCGGAGGGTAGGACCTAAATATTTCTTGATAAAATCCCTTTCTTCTTCTGCGGTGTAAATGCACGACTCCCAGCGTTGTTTTGCCATGGGCTCGTTCTGCACGGTAAGTCCCCACACGGGAATGCCTTTGCTCTCGTAAGTCTTTATATACTTCACAAAATAATCGGCCCAGGACTGTTTATATTCTTCTTTCAATTTTCCACCCTGCAACATGTTGTTGTTGTCTTTCATCCAGGCCGGCGGGCTCCAGGGACTGATATACAAAGGCAGTTTACCGGCCTTAGCCATAGCCCGTTTAATCATCGGCAGGCGGTATTTTTCATCATGCGCTATGTTGAATGTTTTAAGGTCTGCATCTTTTTCATCTACATAGGTATAGCTGTCGCTTGAAAAATCACAGCTGTTCATATTGGTGCGCAGCAGCGAATATCCAATGCCTTTCTCCGGGTCATAATAAGCATTCATCAATTCCTCCTGAGCGGCAGCAGGTAATCTGGCAAAGGTTTCAGCGCTGGCGTCGGTAATAGCGCCGCCTATACCGGTTATGGTTTGAAACGTTTTGGTGACATCAATAAACACACAGGGTTGTGTTTCCAGGGGCTGGCCAAACGGTGAAAGGTTCAGGGATTGTGTTTTAGACAGCCGGTAATCAGTCTTTTCCGCCGTGTTATATACGGTAATTGTTTTGTAGGCAGGCTTCGGCTGTACAGGCATGGCTTTTTTCACGTCCTGTGCCTGCACAAGCTGGGTAAGGATAATTAAAAACGGGACAGGAAATTTCTTCATGATATCTTTTTTACTAATTCCATACGTATGTGCCAACGGCTCCGCCATTCAGGCTGGTGCTTACCATTTTGCCGTTGAACTTAATATTGAAAGGTGTTGTGGCGGTTCCTTTGTTCAATGCGATCAACACTTTTTTACCCTCGGGATTTTTAAATGCCACTGTAACTATATCACCTGCATGGTTAGATGCAATACGTACTGAGCCGGGACGAACAAATTTGGAAGCATGGGCAATAATGTAATACGATACATTCCTGGTTACCGTGGAACCGATGGTGAGGGCGCCGAGGCAGCTGGTACAACCACCTGGCGTATGCGGCTTGTAATCGGGGTCGGCAGCGAGGTTCCATTCCAGTACATTGCGGCTCCAGTTGCGTGTAGCGCCTATGATCAGGTTTTCCACATGCCATTGCAGGTCTGCAGGAAAGTTGCCGGGTCCACCAACCCATTGTTCGGTGAAGTAAACATGTTTGTCGGGATGCGCATTATGTACTTCAGTAAGCGCAGTAATATTTCCACCATACAGGTGAAAGGCCGACCCGTCAACGAAAGGTTTCGCCTGGGCATCATTTAGAATGGCCAGCGGATAATCGGGCCGGTCGGCATTATGATCGTATGCGATGATCTTGGTAGTGATACCGGCTTTGGCAAAGGCCGGTCCCAAATGATCTTTTATGAACGTAGCCTGCTCAGCAGCCTGCATTACCATACTCGGATTATTACCGCCATGCAGTGGTTCGTTCTGCGGGGTGATGGCATCTATGGTAATACCTTCTGCTTTCATTGCCTGAATGTATTTTACAAAATAGTTGGCATAGGCGCTGTAAAATTCAGGTTTCAGGCTGCCGCCTTTAAAGCTGCCGTTGGTCTTCATCCATACGGGCGCCGACCACGGCGAGCCAAGTATTTTTATGGCAGGATTTAAGGCAACAATTTTTTTCAGAATTGGTAACAGATCCTGCTTTTCTTTTTCTATGCTGAAATGGGTTAGCGCAGGATCGGTTTCACCGGCCGGCATATCGTCGTAGGTGAAGGTGGTGGCGCTCAGGTCAGAGGCGCCGATGCTGATACGTAAATAACTTACGCCAATGTGGGTACTGTCCCACAAAAAAAGCTCCTTCAATAAAGGATCGAGGGTAGCAGCCGGGAGTGCATTCAGCAATGAAGCGCTACCTCCGGTCAACGTATAGCCGAAACCATCAATTGTTTGAAACCTTTGGGTAGTATCTACTTCAATCGTTGTGCCTGCATTTCCGCTACCGGAAAATAACAGGCTTACATTTTGTTTATTGAACAGCACATTTTTATCGCCCTGGGTTAAATAAAAAAGTACATCGGTAAAAGCGGGCGGTGGAGGAGGTGGCGGCGGGTTTTCTGTAACCTCATTTCTTTTACAGCTGCTGTTCAGCATCATCCAGATCAGCAATAAACCAACAGGGTTGAACATAACGTGTGTGTAATTCTTTATTAATGATATCATGGATAAGTTTTAAGCAAGAGGCAGGAATGAGAATTTCTGATTCCTGATTTTGAGATTTTGAGATTTGCCCAGATTTGAACTGTCTGATCTCAAAATCCCAAAATCTCGAAATCTCTTTTTATTCAGCTATATGCCATCGAACAGCGTGCATTAATTATAATTTGGATTTTGTTTGATGTTCGTACCCTGTGTTTCCCGGAACGGAATGGGAAATATTTCATGCGTACCTGCCTTAAAACCTCTGCCGCCCAATACAGCAGGTGCATCGCCCCATCTTACGAGGTCGAACCAGCGATGGCCTTCACCAGCCAGTTCAGCACGACGCTCTTTTTTGATGGCATCCAATGACACAGGCACGGATGTTAATCCTACACGGGCTCTTACTGCATCCAGCAGTGCCTGCGCCCTGGCGCCGGTACCACCCAACGCTTCGGCTTCCATTAAATAGGTATCAGCCAGTCGAATGAGGTACGTATTCTGGCGATAGTTCAGATCAGCAGCACCAGTTCCTTTTGAAACATCCACTTTACGGGGCAGGAATTTATTCAGGAAATAGCCAGTGTTCAGGTGGCCGGCAATGTATTTTACCTTGCCGGCAGCCTGCAATACATTCAGATCTAATAAAGTGGCATCCTTGCGGGGATCATCTTTTATGAAGTCGAAGAAACTCTGTGTGAACACCATAAAGCTCCAGCCCGAGGGAAGGTCGGGCGCTGAGGCATCTATTCTTTCATAACTTCTGGGACCAACCATTACATTCACGGTGTTACCTTCATCCCGGCCGCTGCCCCAAAAACTCCAGTCGGAGTTACCGCCGGCGCTATGCGTTTCTTCGAGGATCGACTCACTATTGAATTTATTGGATGGAGCCCACAGATCACTGAATTTATCCAGGAGCTTATAACCAAGCGGACTGGCAGCACCGGGCGTAGGCCCATTCACTTCGGCCAGTTGCTGGGCAGCCAGCTGGTTCTTTTTTTCATACAGGTATACTTTTCCCAACAATGCTTTGGCAGCGCCTTTGGTGAAACGGCCCGCTTCAGTAGCCGCTGCAATTGTTACCGGCAGCACGGCAATGGCTTCGTTAAGGTCTTTTTCGATCTGCGCATATACGTCCTCGGGTTTCGCCTGCTCTACATCATAAATGTTGCTGGTTTTTATTGGTTCCAAAATCAGCGGCACATTCTTAAACATCCGCACCAGGTTGAAATAATAAAATGCGCGCAGTGCTTTTGCTTCCGCCGCATATCTTTCTTTTAAATGGTCTTCCATATTTACATTGGGCATTTTTTGCAACAGCATATTAGCCCTTGCAATACCCAGGTAAGGGTCGTTCCAGTAACTGGCAGCCATAATATTGGCCGTCATGGTATAGTTTGAGAAAGCCTGGATCTGGGTGCCATCGGTGGCGCCACCGCCACCGGCAACATGATCATCGGATCCTGAATTCATCAGGGCAAGCATATTCTCAAATCCACCTGAATTTTTGCGCAGCGGATCATATACACCAACCAGTGCCGAATAAGCCTGTTCCTGATTCGTATAATAATATTCAGTTAGAAATTGCCCACGGGGTTCTATGTTAACAAAGCTTTTTTTGCAGGAGGCCAGGGCGATAATAATAACTGCTATAAGTAAGTAGTTTGTTTTTATGGTTCGCATAACCGGTAATTAGTTGGGTGAATAATTAGAATGTCAGCTGCACACCGCCAATGAATGAGCGGGCCTGAGGATAAACACCTCTGTCGATCCCAAATACGGCGCCGCCAATTTCAGGGTCATAACCCGTATATCCTGTAATGGTGAACAAATTTTCTGCGGTAAGGTATACACGCAATCTGTTGATCTTAGCCTTGCCCGTCAGGCTTTCTGGCAGGGTATAACCCAATTGCACCAGTTTAAATCTGGCATAATCGCCTTTTTCAAGATAGAAGTCTGACATTCTTGTAAAGTTCAAGTTGGCATCAGTAGTTGACAGGCGGGGATAGTCGTTCGAAGTGCCTTCGCCTGTCCAACGGCCCAATACTTTCGTTTGGTAATTGGCAGTGCCAATATCCAGCCGGCGTAAACCCTGGAAGATCCTGTTGCCACCAGCGCCCTGGATAAATACCATCAGGTCGAAATCTTTGTAGCTGGCATTAACCGTAAAACCATAAGTGAATTTTGGTAAGGGACTACCCAGGTAGGTTTTGTCGAGATTATCATTCGTGATCATGCCATCACCATTAATATCTACCCATTTAAAATCACCAGGTTTTGCATTCGGTTGTATAAGATCGCCATTCTTGTTTTTATAGGCATTGATCTCGGCCTGGTTCTGGAAAATACCATCGGTTTGAAAACCAAAAAAGACGTTGTATGGCTGGCCTTTCTGAATACGGGTTATAGGACCCATCGTCTGGAAGCTGGCATCACCGGTAATGAAATCGGCATCCCGGGATACATAGGTCACTTTATTTTTCAGGTAAGAGAAATTAGCGTTTACACCCAGGTTAAAATCGCCAAAACTCTTGTTGTAGCCCAATTCAACTTCAATCCCCCTGTTCTCCATATCCGCAATATTGTCTACCGGAGCTACTGGTACACCTACATAACCAGGGATGGTGACCGGACGCAAAATTCCTGAGGTCTTTTTTATGAAGTAGTCAACAGTAAGGGACACCGATTTGATCAATTGTGCTTCCAAACCGATATTGGTTTGGGATGTTTCTTCCCAATGCAGGCGCTGATTATCGAGCGATGTGGGTGAATAACCAGTGACTATGCCGTCTGATGTACCGAGGGTATAATTGTATCCGCCGCTTACTGTAGACAAATATCCAAAATCCCTGATGGCATCGTTACCTACCACGCCGTAACCACCTCTGATCTTTAACCGGTCAACAACAGTATTCGTCAACCAGAACGCTTCGTTCGAAACATTCCATCCCACAGAGAAAGAAGGGAAGTAACCGTATTTATTATCCATCCCGAACTTTGTTGAACCATCCCTTCTAACGATACCGGTGAACAGGTATCGTTCGTCATAGTTATAATTCAAGCGGCCGAAGAGGGAAGATAATTTATGGATATTTTGATTTGACACCAGGTCGGATGCGGTAGAAATTCTGTTCGCCGGCGGCAGATCGAACGTGAAAGAAGCGTCTTTATAACTGGTGATGGGCAAATTGGTCAACGTAACACTCGAACTGCCGCCTATATTTTCTACATATGCTCCCTGTCCTAATAATACGGTGAAATTATGCTTATCAATATTATCGGCATAGGTGATTGTGTTCTCAATGTTCCAGTTGAAGCTGTTATTATTGGATTTGGTTAAACTGTTCTGCGAGGTCTTTACCGTTGCACTCAGGTAATAGAAAGGCGTGAATCCACGATTACCCCAATACGCTAATTTACCGCCCAGTGATGTTCTTACTTTAATACGATTTGTGATTGCTGCTTCCAGATAGGCGTTGCCCACAAAATCGTCGGACCAGTCATACTGCCCCAACCGGGTTTGAATATACGCAGCAGGGTTACTCATTTCCTGGCCTACCGTTTGGGAAATGCCATAGGGATTACCGTTCGCATCTCTTATTACCGGGTTATTTCTGTATGGAATGTCGTTAGCAATGGCCGGATCGGTAACTACCAATGGAGTGATAGGGTCCAGATTGATAGCGGAAGCCAAAGGACCACCAAACTCGCTGTTGGTATTTCCTAGGCCAACCGATTTTTGACGCGAATAACCTAAATTTTGTCCGAAAGTGAAGATCTTACTGATCTTATGTGTTGAGTTGATCCGGAGGTTCTTCCGGGTGTAGTTCGAGATAGGTCCGGCAACTATACCTTCCTGGTCCTGGTAACCGAACGATAAATAAAAAGTTGATCTTTCGCTGCCTCCGCTCATACTCACTTCATGTGAAAAGCGGGCTGCGTTATCATTGAAGATGGCATCCTGCCAGTCGGTTCCGGCTCCGTATGATTCGGGATCAGCATATATAACGGCGCCGCCGCCATTCACCGATCTTTCATTCATTATGGTGGCATACTGCGTGGCGTTCAACAGGTCCAATTTTTTGTTTGTCCTTGAAAGACCATAAAAGCCATTGTAGTTCACCGTGAGCTTACCGCTTTTACCTTTTTTAGTAGTAACCAGGATTACACCCGTAGCGGCCCTGGTTCCATAAATAGCGGCAGAAGCGGCATCTTTCAAAACGTCAATTGATTCAATATCGCTTTGGTTCAGGTAACCAATACCGCCCTGGTCTACTACCACACCGTCAACAACCCACAGCGGATTGTTTCCACCTTCGCCAAATGTGGTAAAGCCCCGCACTCTTATAGTGGAAGCAGAACCGGGTTGACCATTGTTTTGAGCAATGGTAACCCCTGATACCCTTCCCTGCAGGGCCTGCTCAATTCTGTTACTGGGCACATTTTCCAGGTCTTTTGCTTTTACGGTGGAAATAGCCCCTGTAACCACTTTCTTTTTCTGGGTTCCATACCCTACTACCACCACCTCATCGAGGCCTAATGTGGCAACGTCCTGTAGTTGTATGAGTAAGTTGCCACTTTCGGGAATGGATAGTTCCTGGTTGTTCATACCAACATAGGAAACTACCAATCGAACTTTACGGTTAGGCACATTAATGGAAAATTTGCCATCGGCATCAGTTGTAGTAGCAACGCTGGTGCCTTTTATTGCTACCGTTGCCCCCGACAGGGGCTCACCGGATTTGGCGTTTACCTTACCGGTTACTACAATATCCTGTGCCAGTACAGGTAGGAAGAGGGCCTGAAGCACCAGCACCACGAGGACAATTCGCAGAATTTTCATACGCAAGTCAGTTGTTAGTTAATAATGAAACAAATCAAAATCTAAAGTAGTCCGTTGATAGGCCCTGGCCTAATAAGGCACCCTATCAATACCCCATCAAACCAGGCAGATTGCTTGTGTATACGCTGTTTTCACCCCCTCTTTACCACATCATGCGTGGTGTAATAAAAAAGCCCCGGCGAAATTGCCGGGGCTGCTTGTCTGCATTAACCAATTGTATCATTCAACTGCTGTGAATTGCATGTCGCGGAGGCTCATTTCGCCTGCATCAATATAAATGCGCAGGTTATTGGCGCCTTTCTTCAGAGCTATGTCTTTTATTTCAAGCGATTGCCAACCGGTTGTACCCGAAACAGGCACTTGTCTGGCACCGTTATTATTTATCTGCACACTAAGTTTTGCATTTTCTTTAGCGGGATTGCAATTCAGTTTAATATGATAGTTGCCGGCCTTCACCACATCAATTGTGTATTGCAACCATTCACCGGCCTCGGTATTGGTAACAAAATAACTGTCAGTAGCAGGGTCTGCTGAAATATCCACCCCATCATTGCGATACACCCGGCCGCGGTTGCCACCGCGACTGCCATTTGAAATATGGTAATCGGCCGTGTCGGTATCAAAATAAGCCGCGCCATTTCTGCCCAGGTCATAATCAATGGCTTTTACAATAGCGCCGTTCTTTATCACATTCTTTTTGAAGGGAATAGTAGCCTGTGAAAAAGGCTGTCTCAACAGTGCATCCAGCACATCTCTTTTTATAACCGTGTTTTCTAACCGGGTGGCCGCAGCCAGCTCCATCAATCCTTTGCAGGCTTCTGCTGCTGTTGGTTTTGGTCCTTTGCCCGACCAGTATTCGAGCACTTTATCATATTCCTTATTCGATCTGATCTGCATTGGGTTATTGTTACCCATTTTTTTCAAAGGCCACCAGGCCCAGCCTATATTGTTTGCTTCCAGGAGTCGTACGGCTTCGGTAAACCAAACATTGGAATTTTCACCGGTTTCGCCCAGCCATACCGGTACATTATAGGTATTCCGGGTATCGAGTATATGTTTGATGGCTTCCTGTGTATTAAAATTCCAGTACTTATGAAAGCTCAGCACCATATTCTTGTCCCACGGCGGCAGAATACCATTATAATTATTACCCCAGCCATTTCCTTCAATAATGATGATGTGTTTATTATCTACCTCACGAATGGCTTTTGTAATATCCATCATCAATTGCTTCAGGGGCTGGTTGCCGGTTTCTTTTAAGCCGTTTTTGTCGTTTGCCAGATCCGCGAAGCCCCAGTTCGGTTCGTTCAGGATATCGTAGGCGCCGATCCAGGGTTCGTTGGCATAACGTTCGGCCAGTTTGCGCCACAGCCCGATGGTTTTCTGGCGGTTGGCCTCACTTTCCCACAGTGAAGGTTTTGAAGGATCGCGGTCGGCAATATTGAGGTCGTTTCCCTGACCGCCGGGCGCCGCGTGCAGGTCGAGAATAAGGTACATTTTATTGGCTTTACACCAGGCCAGCAGGCTGTCGGTCATTTGAAAACCTTTTTCGAGCCAGGTTTGCTTGCCCGGTTCAGGTTCCTGGTCGGCCGGCAGTGTATATAAATTAAAGTGCATGGGCAGGCGAACGGAATTGAATCCCCAGGCTTTCATGGAATCGATATCTACTTTGCGGGTATGGTTGGCCAGCCAGGCCTCATAGAAGATGCGGGTACTGTCTTCGCCGATCAGTTCTACAATGCGCGACCTGATCTTGTGTTGCATGCCTTCGCCGTTAACCCGTAACATATAGCCTTCCTGTAACATCCATCCGCCCAGGCCAACGCCGCGCAGCAAAACATTTTGCCCTTTTTCATTAACAATCTGCTTACCCTTCACCCGCAAAAAGCCCTGGGCGCTGGCGTCGGGTTGTATTATTATTAATAGGAGTAATAGCAAGGTCGTTAGTCTGAAGTGTTGCATTAGGATTTATTTTTTGAGTTACGTGATTGGTCAGTGCCTGCCCGTCCATAGCGATAGCGAAGGCGGGCTCAATGGTCAATTGCCAGTGGCAATGCAATTCAATAGGCCTAAATTATAACTCTACCAGAAAAATATGCGATTTACCACCCCATCAATACCACATCATAAATAACATAAACGATTAAAAAACAGCAACTTTACCCTATTAACACCCCATCTGCCCCCTTTTTCATATTAACCAATTACCTAACTTAGTAGTATAGCGCCTCAATTGCCTGTCATGAGAAAATTATTGCTTACAATAACCTGCCTCGGTTTTATGCATGGGTTTGCCCAAAACACCATTGCCCTCCCTGAGATCATCAATTATCAGAAACAGGTTTATAATGCCGGTACACAGAACTGGAAGATCGCCCAGGACAAAAAAGGCATCATTTACGCCGCCAATGATGAAGGCCTGTTAAGTTTCGACGGAAGTTTCTGGAAAAAATATACGCTGCCAGCCGGCACGGGGGTTCGTTCGCTGGCCATAGGAAACGACGGACGTATTTACATCGGTTCACAGGGTGAGATCGGCTATTTTGAACCAGGCAGGAATGGAAAGCTGCAATACCGCTCGTTGAACGACCTGATCCCTGAAAATGAAAAAGATTTTACCGATATCTGGGACGTGGTGCCGGTTGGAAATGAGGTTTTTTTCCGTTCTTACCGTAAGATCTTTCAGTTGCAAAACGACAAGATCACCGTGTATGGAAACCCGGCCTGGAGCTTTCTGGGTTTGCACCAACATAAACTCATCAGTAAGGCCTGGCAAAAAGGACTCTTGCAGTTTCAAAACGGCACCTGGGTGCCCTTTTCCAAACCTAATTTCTTCCCCGAGAAAGCTGAGATCACTGCCATTGTGCCGCTGACAGGCGACAGTTCGCTGTTGCTTACGAAACACCATGGTTCTTATATCTTGCACGGAGAAGAGATCACACCTTTTAACACGCCTGATATGCGGCTGATCAATGAAAAGAACCCATACAGTGCAGCCGTGATCGATCAAAACCAGATCGCCATCATTACCAACCTGGCCGGCTGTTTCGTTATTAACAATAAGGGAGAACTGATACAGCGGCTTTCCAAGGTTGACGGACTTCAAAGCAACAATATCCTGAGCGTTTTTATTGACCGGAAGAAAAACATCTGGCTGGGGCTCGACAACGGTATTGATTTCGTGGCCTACAATAATGCCATCAAACATATTTATCCCGATTACCAGGAACACAGCGCCGGCAAAGCAGCCATCATTTTCAGGAACAACTTATATATAGGAACTTCCAATGGTGTTTACCAGTCGGCCCTGGCAGACCAAACCGATATCGGCCTGATCAAAAGCAAATTTGAATTGATTCCCGGGCCCAAAGGGCAGGTGTGGAACCTGTCGGAATTGAATGGCCAGCTGGTCATGGGGCATAACGATGGCTTTTTTGTGATCGAGAACAAGTCGACCCGTATGATCGACAGCAGCTCAGGCTTCTGGACGTTCATGCCACTCAGTAATGTAACGCCATCACCAGTGGTGATTGCCGGCACCTATAACGGATTGAATTTTTACAACTATGAAAAAGGCCGCTTCATCAATCCCGAAATTCATTCGCATTTTGAGTCTGCGCGCTTTGTGGCGCTTGACAATACCATTGCCTGGGCGGCGCATCCCTATAAAGGTTTATACAAAATATCGCTGAACGGCGGCGTCAATCCTACATACACTGCCTATAAAGACACCAAAGGCATAGTTTCCCATAACAATAACCACATATTCAAGATCAAAAGCCGCGTTGTGCTGTCGAATGACAAAGGGATATTTGAATACAATGCGAAAACGGGGGACTTTGAACCTTCTGCTTTTCTGAAAAAGATCCTACCTGATGTGCCTATCAGGTACATGAAAGAAGATAACAATGGCAATATCTGGTTTGTACACGACCGCCATCTCGGCGTTTCGGACCTGAGTGGTAAACAGCCGCGCATCATTTATTTTCCGGAGTTGAATAACCGTATCATCGGGAATGGACTGGAATTTATTTATCCTTACAACAGCCATAATATTTTTATAGCAGCCGAAGAAGGCTTTTATCTCATCGATTATGATCAATACAAACAATTCAAAGAAGAGATCCCCATACAGATAAGCGATGTGCGTATTGTTAATAAAAATGACAGTACCATCTTCGGCGGTTATTTTAATAAAGAAACCGAGCAACAGCAATTGATGAACGAAGAAGTTCCCAAAATTCAATATGCATGGAACTCAATACATTTTGATTATGCGTCGCCCTTGTATGGCAAACAATCGAGTATTGAATATTCCTATTATCTGGAAGACTTTGATAATGGCTGGTCTGCCTGGTCAAAGAAGAATGAGAAAGATTATACTTACCTGTCACCCGGGACCTACACATTCAGGGTAAAAGCAAGAACACATGAAGGGAAGGAATCAGTAGTAGCGGCTTACCGGTTCACCATTCTGGCGCCCTGGTACCGAACTTCCTGGGCTTATGCGGTGTATACGATACTGGCTATGTTATTTATTTATGCTATTTATAAATGGCAAAAGAAAAAGTTCATTACTCAGCAACAAAGGCATGACGAAGAGCGCAAGCGTATGGCATACCTGCACCAACTGGAAATAGAAAAGCACCAGGAAGAGCAAAAGCAACTGATGTACCTGCACCAGCTGGAGCTGGAACGCAATGAAAAAGAGATCATCCGCTTACAGAATGAAAAACTGCAATCGGAAATACAGGTAAAAAACACAGAATTGGCTTCTACCACGTTTAACCTCGTGCAGAAAGGCGAAATGCTGATGAAAGTGAAAGAGGAATTCGTGCGCATGAAAAAATCGAGTGAAATAGATAAGGATACCGATGATTATAAAAAGATCCTGCGCATGCTGGGTGATGATAAAATGAAGAAGAACTGGGAGCAATTTGCCATGCACTTCGACAAGGTGCACAGCAATTTCCTGGTCTCTTTAAAAAATACCTACCCTTACCTCACCGCCAGTGATCTGAAGCTGTGTGCTTATTTGCGACTTAACCTTACCAGTAAGGAAATTGCGCAGATCATGAACATTACCATTAAAGGCGTTGAACTGGGCCGTCACCGGCTGCGGAAAAAATTAGGCATTCAGCCCGATGTGAACCTCGTCAATTTTTTGTTGAATTTCCATTCTGAGATACATTAATTAACGGTTTAAATCGTGCCACGGTCTCAAGCCGTGACACGTTCTTTTAATCTTTTGCAGGATCAATTGAACTGATAGACCGCCGGGTAATCAATATATCCTGTATCACCACCCTGGTAAAAAGTATCTGCATTGGGAACGGCCAGTTCAGCATTGTGCCGGAATCGTTCCACGAGGTCGGGGTTGGCAATGAAAGGTTTGCCAAAGGCAACCAGGTCAACCAGGTTATTTTGCAAAAGTGCTTCAGCAGAAGCTGCGGTATGACCGCCGGCCAGTATCAATAAATTACTAAAGCGATTGCGAACATCCTGTAAAAAGGCATCAGATATGGAAGATCTTCCATTTGTTACCAGGGCCGACAAATGTATATACAGGATATCGAGTTTTTGTAATGCATCAATGATATACGTATAGGTCGCCGCTTCTTCATCGTAGGCCGGCAGATCGTTTATATACGCAAAAGGCGACAATCGCACACCCGTACGCTCTTTGCCGATAGCTGCCACAACGCCTTCCATGATTTCAAGTAGAAAGCGGCTCCTGTTTTCTATACTTCCGCCGTATTCATCTGTTCTCCGATTGGTGTGGGGATTAAGAAATTGTTCAGGCAAAAAGCCATGGGCGCCGTGGATCTCCACTCCATCGAAACCTGCTTCAATGGCGCTGATCGCAGCCTGGATATGCGCTTCCACCATAGCTTTAGCACCTGCTGTTGATAACGCTTCAGGAACCGGCAGCGGCACATGTACATCACCGGGGATACGAATAACACCATCGGCCTGTACGGCAGAAGGGGCCACAATCGGCGCATTCCCTTCATTATTCAGCGGGTGGCCAATGCGACCGGCATGCACTAACTGCATAAATATTTTACCGCCTTTAGCATGAACTGCGTCAGCCACTTTCTTCCAGGCTGCTTTTTGTTCTTCATTATATATACCGGGCACCTGTAAATAGCCGATACCGTTGGGGGCCACCGCCGTATTATCGGTTATTATCAAACCGGCGCTTGCCCGTTGCGCAAAATAAAGCTGGGTAGACGGCCCGGGTACGCCATTGACAGCACGGCGGCGGCTCATAGGCGCCATTACTACCCGGTTATTCAAGGTGAGCGTATCTGTTACTAATGGGGATAATAATTTTTTCGTTTGCATGACTGATCGTATTTGACAACAAAATTATCAGTCAGCGTTACGGCGGAACAGTGACAAAAAAAGGTTTGTTCTGTACAATTAAAGGTTGATCATGGCCTTAACATTTCTTTATCATTAGGTGGGTTGGCGCTTTCTGTGGTATCCAAGCAGACTCACAACGCCTGTACATTTTCTGACTGCCGGTGAAACGGCGTTCATGTGGCTCCCGTTGCAGCCGGCCGGATTGCGAAAATAACATTATTCAAAAAGATTAATAGTAGTCTTCATTTGCCTGATGCGCTTCACCCATACGCCTGCCAGTAAAACCAGTTGAACAGCCGTTATAGCAACCACGCCAGCCAAAAACCAGCTTTTTGGCGTATTAAAGGTAATTACCGATGTAAAGAATAGCAGCAAACAAGCTGCTGATAAAATCCTCCCGCTAATTGACAATAGAGCATAGGTTTTCATTTTCGCCAGTTGATGCTGCAGCGATTGTTTTAGGTTTTCGCCGTAGATGGAACGCTTAGCCATTATATACCCAAAAATGTTATGCAGAATAACCAATAACATAGCGGTTACCAGCAACACGTTGGCATAAACCGGTTTACGGCCGCCATCAAAAAAATCATAGTACACGAACAGGAAAGCAGTAAAGGCAATGGTTTCAATGATCAATTGTTTTCGAACGCGCTTCAATACCGGATGTTTATTTTCTTTAATCATAGCACGTAGTTCTGCATTCGGTTTTTGACCGCCCGGCATTTGCTGCCAGGCCGAATGTAAAGCATCTCCTTCCATGATTATTTTTTTAAAAGTTGTTGAATTTTAGATTTTATACGGTTTAGTCGAACCCCTACGTTCGATTCACTGATGCCAACGATCTCAGCGATCTCCTGGTAACTTAGGTCTTCGAGGTACAGGGTGATCAGCGCTTTGTCGGCATCGTTCAGTTGTTTAAGTGCCCTGAAAAATTGTTCTCTATTTTCATCTGGCTGTGCCTGATTTTCCGCACTATCGGGCACGGCTGGCATGTACCGGATATCGGGTTTCTTTTTGCGATAAACTGCAATGGCGGTACTGAGGGCCACGCGATACATCCAGGAACTGAATTTTGCCTCGCCCCTGAACTGTGGAACAGACTTCCAAAGCTTAAAAATGACCTCCTGGAACAGGTCTTCCTGGTCTTGTGGAGAATCGCGGTACAGTCTGCATATTTTATGAATAATGCCCTGGTGTTGATTTACCAATGCTAAAAATTCCGTTTCATTCATTGTTTGAATAGGTGCTGCGAATTATGAATTTTAATGGTTAGTTGCGTCAAGCGAAAGAAACTTACAGAAATTTAGGAAAAAATCTAACCGCTCAAAACGCAAAACCTCGAACGAATAATCAGCCAAAGCTTTTAATCCGCCGCCTTGCGTGTCATGGCTTGAATCTTATACGCTGCCCAGGGCTTACACCGCTGAACTTTCGCATATGTGACACATTAATAGATAACATTATCATGGTATTATGCAAAATCTGTTTTAAATAAATCAGCCGGCTTGCCGTTTATTGAGAATTTATTAATTTTGCTGCGTATTTCTGAATGAGGATTTATACTACGCTACAAATCGGTGAGCTTCACACCAACCATTGCGAAGACTATTTAATCACTACAGAAATCGGCAAAAACAGGCTCCTGTGTGCTGTAATGGACGGTTGTACAATGGGAACTGATAGCTGCTTCGCTGCTATTTTAACGGGTAAATTGCTTAGAAAAATTTCCAAAGAGTATAGCTATAAAGAATTCTATTCCAAAGAATCAACCGGCTTACAGGAAACTCTGCAAAACATTAACAGGCAGTTATTCCAGGAATTGCGCAGTGCAAAGAATATACTTCAGTTAGAAAGGGATGAAGTGTTGAACACGTTGTTGATGGGCGTTATTGATATTAGCAACCGTGCCGGTGAGTTTATTTGCATCGGCGACGGACTGGTGTGTATTGATCAACAGCTTTATGAGTATGAACAGGATAATAAACCAGATTACCTGGGTTATCATCTACATGAAGAATTTGATAGTTGGTACGCCAAACAACAACAAAGGATCTCTGCGCAGGATATTCACGACTTTAGCCTTGCAACTGATGGTATATTTACTTTTAAAAAATTTGACAACAAAACATATGCAGGCCCAGGCAATGTTATAGAATTTCTGTTGGTAGATGTCGAAGAAAGCAATCACAGCAATATGTTGAACAGGAAACTGCTCGACATTCAAACCAACTGGGGATTAAAGCCAGGTGATGACCTGGCGATCATTAGAATACGATTTAATTAAACAAAAAGAATTTTATGGCATATATAATGGTTGATGTAGAAACGGATGGCCCTATTCCGGGCGATTATTCAATGATCTCTATTGGCGCCGTGCTGGTAGATGATCATCTGGATAAGACCTTCTATGGAAAGTGCAAACCTATCTCAGATAAATATATACCTGAAGCATTAGCTGTTTCCGGCTTTACCAGGGAAGAAACGCTGACATTTGATGATGCGGCCTCAGTTATGATTTCCTTTGCCGACTGGATCAAAACAGTGGTGAAAGACAGGCCTGTGTTTATCAGCGACAATAACGGGTTCGACTGGATGTTCGTTTGCTGGTACTTTCATCATTTTACCGGCGGCAATCCTTTCGGACATAGCTCACAGAACTTAGGCAGTATGTACAAAGGGCTGGTAAAAGACACCTTTCAAAACTTCAAACACCTGCGCAAAACAAAGCACACCCATAACCCGGTTGACGATGCCAAAGGAAATGCCGAAGCGTTATTGACAATGAAGAAAGAGCATGGATTGAAGATCAAGTTGTGAGGGGATGCTGTAATTACTTCTTATACAGTTCCACCTTCCGTCCATCCGGGTCTTTGACAATGGCCATAAAACCGTAATCAGTCTGCATGGGTTCCGACAAAAAAGATATTTCCTTCTCTTTTAACAATTGAATAGTAGTTTCGAAACCGTTAACAGCAAAGCCCAATCTCAGATCTTTATCAGCCTCTGTTTGTCCTTTTGCCAATGGATAAATTTCCAACGTAGTGCTTCCAATTGTCGCCGAGTAATGGTAAGGAGAATTCCCATGCTTATGATGGTCGAATGCCAAGCCAAGTAAAGTATAAAATGCTGCCAGTCGAGACATGTCAGTTGTTCGTACAACGAGGAGTCGGAGTTCCATATAGACAAATCACGGATATTTCGATCATTTTTGCAAGTTTTGGCCAGAAAGATCGGCATCCTGTAAAGCGTATAGACAAGCGTAACAACGCTAAAACCGATACACACTTTAAGCGGCCCCTAAATATCCGGGCCGGTTTATAAAATAATCAAGCCCTCGCTTGCAATTAACGCCAAAAGCGGCTACTTTGGCCCCGCTTTTAAATCATTCATGATGGCAAAAATCGGACTCGTTTTAAGTGGTGGTGGCGTCAGAGGTTTCGCTCATTTAGGTATGCTGCAGGTGCTGGAAGAATTACAAATTCAACCTGCTGCCATCTCCGGTGTAAGCGCGGGTGCCATCGTTGGCGCATTGTATGCCGCCGGCCATTCTCCCCAACAGATCCGCGATCTTCTTAAAAAAAATTCGTACTTCGGCTGGTCGAGCTTTCTATTGAATAAAGACGGCCTATTTTCCATGAAGGTGCTGCAAAAAGTATTACAGTCCCACCTTACCGATAATAGCTTTGAAAGTCTTTCCAAAGAACTGTTCATAACCGCCACCGACTATGCCAATAATGAAGCGGTAACTTTCTCAAAAGGCAAACTTATTGAAGCTGTTATTGCTTCAGCTTCCGTTCCTGTGATCTTTGAACCGGTGCGGTTTGAGGATCGCGTATTGGTCGATGGCGGCCTGTTAAATAACTTTCCGGTTGAACCCCTCGAAAAAAAATGCGATGTGCTCATAGGCTGTTATGTGAACAGCATCCCCAAAGGTCTCGGCAATGGCAAACGCATAGGCAAACTGAACATGATCGAAAAATGTTTTCATATGGCCATTGCACCTGTTGTTTACAGTAAGGTTGGCAAACTTAACCTGTTTATCGAGCCCGACCTGCATGCTTTTGGTATGTTCGATGTAAATCATGCCGATCAAATTTATGAAGCAGGCTACCAGGCTGCCATAAAGTATAAAAACAAACTATTAAGCCTGGCATAGTAAATACTCTTATCATTAACTGCAACCCATTTCTTTTTTCTTAAAACGCTAACCGGCAACTGCTTATCAAGGCAGTATTCCCAGTTGACTTATGTCAATAAACTAACGGTTAAAGGGTATAATCCACGCAGTACGCTCATTTCAGAATAACTTAGTACAACAAGAAAGTTGCATTTTTAAAAAATTGTGGTAAATTATATAAGGGTTAACTCATACCCTTTGTTTTTGCCTGTGAATAATTTATTTCACCTTTCGTTTTATTAGAAGGGCTTCTTTAATCCTCCCTGCACTAATCACTTAACCAATATAACTGAATGAAATATTAACCTTTAAACGCTTTCCATATATGCAAACAACGCTGCTGCTGTACAACGATAATAAACTTCAACCCCAAAACGACACCAGTCTGGCCGACATCGCCAGGTCACAGCTGGTTTTAGGTTTTGGGGGTAAGGAAGTAATAAATGAGCAACCTGTTTACGAAGAATTGAAATCAACTTTTCCTGAAGCGCATATCGTTTTATGTTCTACTGCCGGAGAAATAATCAATAAACGGGTAAACGATAACTCGGTATCAGTAGCAGCCATTGAACTGGAGAAAACCTCCATTCAGCCTGTTGCAGTGAACATTCGTGATTATGCAAACAGTTATGAGGCGGGCAAAGCCCTCATCAACCTGATCAACTTTAATAACCTTTCCTACATCCTGATCATTTCTGATGGAAGCCATGTAAATGGCAGCGAACTGGTTCGTGGTATAAATGAGCTGGTGAATAACCGCGTACCTGTTACCGGCGGCCTCGCCGGCGACGGTACCAATTTTCGATCCACCGTGGTTGGACTCAACGAAAAACCATCCAGTGGTAACATCGTGGCAATTCCTTTTTATGGTAAACACTTTGTAGTATCTCATGCCTCCATGGGCGGCTGGGAAATTTTTGGTCCTGAACGTACGGTAACAAAGGCAGTGGCGAACCAGTTATTCGAAATAGAAGGGCAAAAAGCACTTGACCTGTACAAAACCTATCTCGGGCCTTATGCCGATGAACTGCCGGGCTCGGCCTTGTTGTTTCCGCTCGGTATTAAGACACGGGATGACGATGCACCCGTTGTGCGAACCATACTCTCCATTGACCAGGACAGCGGCAGCATGGTCTTTGCCGGTGATATTCCCAATGGTTCAAAAGTACGGTTCATGAAAGCAAATTTCGATAAGCTCGTTGATGCGGCTACACATGCAGCCGGTCAGGCCTTTCAAAAATTGCCGGCAGCGCCCCAACTGGCATTACTGATCAGTTGTGTTGGCCGCAAGATCATTTTAGGCAACCGCACTGAAGAAGAAGTGGAAGCCGTTGCCGATACGTTCGGCAACAAAACATTACTTACTGGCTTTTACTCTTATGGTGAAATTTCTCCGTTCTGTGATAATGCAAAATGTGAATTACATAATCAAACAATGACAATTACCACCTTTGACGAGTTATAATTGCGATAAGAGCTTAAATAAACTTCTTGAACGGCAGATCAAAAAATATCTACCTGAAGGCTATTGCATGGATGAACACCTGAACCGGTTCATTCGCGCAGTACACGATTCGTATGAAGAATATGAACGGGACCGCAAACTGTTCAACCATGCTTTCGCCTGCAGCGAAAAGGAATATATTCAGATCAATGATAAACTAAAACTGGAAGCCCGCCTTAAACATGCTTCCATTCAGCAGTTAAAAGAAACTATTAATAAATTTAAAGGAACCCATTCGCACGCATATAATGAATCCGATGACCTGTCGGACATCATCAATTACCTTGAACACGAACTGCAGGAAAAAAAGAAGGCCGACGACCTGCTGCAACAATCTGAAAAACGTTTGCGCCTGGCATTATCAACCATCGACGATAATGTGTGGGAGTATCATTTCCCCACGCGTACCATGACCTTTGCCATTAATGAAAAATCGATCCTCGACCTTGACAAAAATGTATACGAAGGAAAAGAAAACCTGGTGTGGTGGCAAACCATTCTCGAAGATGACCGCCATATTGCAATAGAAACGTTCCGTCAATACATGAGTGGTGAAATAACCAGGCATTGCGTTGAATACCGGGTAAAACTCACCAATGGAAAAACAAAATGGATCCTGAACCGGGGCGGCGTCATAAGCAAATCCAAATCCGGTAAGCCCATTACCATCATTGGCACGCTTACGGATATTCAAAACTATAAAACTATTCAAAGTGAGCTAACGGAAACCGCCAACCGTCTCGCCCACCTGCTCAAGAACCTGCAAACGGGCGTGCTGCTGGAAGACGAGAATGGGACCGTGGTGCTTACCAATAAAAAATTCACCGAGTTCTTTGCTTATCCCGGTTCACCCGATACACTGGTAGGCATTGAATGCACCGAATTGTATGAAACGAGCACCAATCTCTTCAAACATCCGGTAGAGTTCTTACACCAAACCGCCCGCCACTTAAAGAACCGGGTACCGGTGAATGCCGAAGAATTGAAAATGGCCGACGGCCGCGTACTGGAAAGAAGTTACATTCCTTTATTTATTGATGATATTTACCGCGGCCATTTATGGACGTACAACGACATTACCGAAAGAAAACGATCCGAGATCCAGCTCAAAAAACAGGAAGAAAAATACCGGAGTATTATAGCGAATATGAACCTGGGCCTTATTGAGGTTGACCTGGAAGAGAATATAAGGTATGTGAACCAGAGCTTTTGCTTAATGAGCGGTTATGAAGAACATGAATTGATCGGCAAAAATGCGGCCTCACTGTTTGTGAAAGAAGAGGACAGGGGGTTGATCGGCGCAAAAAACGAATCGCGGCAAAAGGGAATATCGGATGCCTATGAAATGAACGTGAAGACGAAAAACAGCGATGCCAACTGGTGGCTGATCTGCGGCGCACCATTATACAACGACAACCAGCAACTCATTGGTTCCATTGGCGTGCACCTTGACATTACCCAGCAAAAAATACTGGAACGGCAGCTGATGGAAGCTAAGGATCTCGCCGAAAGATCAGTTCATGCCAAAGACCTTTTCCTGGCTAATATGAGCCATGAAATCAGAACGCCCATGAATGCCATTCTTGGCATGAGCAAACAGCTGCAAAAGACCATCCTCAATCCGCAACAGCAATCATTCCTCGAGATCATTGGCACTGCGGCCGAAAACCTGCTGGTAATTATCAATGATATTCTCGACTTTTCAAAACTGGAGGCCGGCAAGGTTACCCTGGAAGAAATCGGTTTCAATATGCACGACCTCATAACCAATACCAGCCGCATATTGAAATTAAAAGCAGAAGAAAAGGGATTGATCTTTTCTGTATCCATTGCACCTGAAGTAGCCAAAGTATTAAAGGGCGACCCGTACAGAATAAACCAGGTCTTGATGAACCTGCTGAGTAATTCAATAAAATTCACCAAGCGGGGCAAGGTCACTTTACAATGTTTAATAAACAATAATGGACCTGATGCGCAGCAGTTGGAGATCATCATCAGCGATACCGGCAAGGGCATGGACGAAGCCTACCTGAAAAACCTCTTCAATAAATTCAGCCAGGAAGATGAAAGCATTGCCCGCAGTTATGGCGGAACCGGCCTCGGCATGAGCATCGTTAAACAACTGGTTGAACTTATGAACGGCAGCATTTCGGTAAAAAGTAAAAAAGGCGAGGGTACCGAGGTGAACATTCAATTGTCTTTCCCAAAAGGCACCGAAAGCGATCTGCCTAAAAAAGACAACAGCCATGTAGAAGCGCATATTCTGGCCGATAAAAAGATCTTGCTGGTAGAAGACAATGAAATGAACCGCGTGGTAGCAGAAACTATTCTGAACCAGTATGGCGCCGCTATCTCAGAAGCCGTGAACGGCGTTGAAGCGGTTGATGCCATCCGCAACCACCAATATGATATTGTATTGATGGATATCCAAATGCCAGTCATGGATGGACTGGAAGCCACCCGCACCATCAGAGAAGACCTGCAATCGAATATTCCCATCATTGCCCTTACAGCCAATGCAGTAAAAGGCGAAATGGAAAAATGCATACAGGCTGGCATGAACGATTATTTAAGCAAACCTTTTGAAGAAGAAGACCTCATCCGGCTCATTGCCAAATGGCTAGGGCGTGAAACTCATTTTGGTCCGGCCAAAACCGCCACAGTTACCGCCAAACCGTTGTACGACCTGGACAAACTAAAGCAGATCACCCGCGGCGATGATAAATTCATGATAAAAATGCTGCAGGTTTTCATCAATGAAACTTTAAGCGGTTTAGCGCACCTGGAAAAAGCTTTTGAAGAAAAAAATATCAAACAGGTACAGTTCCTGTCACATCGCATGAAGTCCTCACTCAACAATCTGAACATCGTAGAAGCAGCGGGCATCGCCGAAAAAATGGAAAAAACAATGTGGACTGAATCCGAATACCCGGTTCTGCAGCATCAGCTTACTGCATTTAAAAAAATTATCCATGAGGTGATCCCTATGATCAGGGCAGAATATGACGGGCTGTCGTGATAATACGGGTATTTTAAAAGCACAACATTAAGGGCAGACCGTTGGTCCGACCCGCTAACCGAAAGCCCGAACCACCCGCGACTTTGCCACTGCCCTTTGCGCGATCATCGCGAATTGGGGAAGCCGGAAAGCAGCCAGCAAAACGCTTGTGGTAACATTACCTCAAAAACACAGCCCTCTGGCCTGAACTGCGACCCATGTTCCCTCCGCTGATAACTGATTGAAAAATAAGCCAGTAAAATTTTTACACGCAAGTTTTTTATGGAATTTCAATAATAGTAACGACCTTTACGGCGTCTATCATTCTCCATCCTTGCTTTTTTAATACTTGCCATAACCTGAAAAGTTAGTAAGGCGAAAGGTGCTCCATTATGCCAATGGTGGCACAATTGTTCATTAATGTTTAATCAGAAGAACGAGTTATGGAACAACCAGTTAAAAAAGTGGTCATTGTCGGAGGAGGATTTGCCGGCATTAACCTCATCAAAAAGCTTAGAAAAGACAAGCGTTTCCACATTACCCTGGTAGATAAGAACAACTACCATTTCTTTCCTCCGTTGTTATACCAGGTTGCAACCGCTTTTATTGAGCCTTCGAACATCAGCTATCCGTTTCGCAGGTTATTTCAGGAAGAAACCAATCTGCGGTTTCATATGGGTTGCCTGAAGAAAGTAAATCCCGATCAAAACACTATTGAAACAGACACCGGCATCGTAGCATACGATTACCTGGTGCTGTGCCTGGGAACCGAGACCAACTATTTCGGCATGGAGCGCGTAAAAGACAATTCGCTGCCCATGAAGACGATCGACGATGCCCTTAATCTGCGCAACCATTTACTGCTGAATATGGAAGAAGCAGTACGCACGAAGGATCTGAAAGAAAAAGAAAAGCATTTGAATATCGTGATCGCCGGTGGCGGCCCTACCGGTGTTGAATTAGCCGGTATGCTGGCTGAGCTGGGACGAAATATTGCCTTGAAAGAATATCCTGAAATCAAGGACCTTCGTTCACACCTCTACCTTATCGATGCCGGCAAATCATTGCTGAGCCCCATGAGTAAAAAATCGCAGGAAGAAGCCACCAAAGTTTTAAAGAAGCTCGGGGTACATGTGATCACCAATACCGCCGTAAAAGACTATGTGGATGATGTCGTTTATCTGGCCGATGGAAGAACCATTCCTACCAACGTGCTGATCTGGGCTTCAGGGGTAGTGGCAAGAGAAATTCGGGGTTTACCGGCTTCGTCCGTTGGCCGTGGCAGAAGGATCCTCGTAGATGAACATAATAAAGTACAGGGCACTCAAAATATTTTTGCACTGGGTGATATTTGTTTAATGACCGCTGACAAGAACTTCCCCAATGGCCACCCTCAATTAGCCCAGGTAGCTATCCAGGGCGGTAAACAATTGGCAGAAAACCTCATCAGGCAGGCTAACGGCAAACCTATGGAACCCTTTGCTTACAATGATAAGGGCAGTATGGCCATTATTTCAAAGTATAAAGCCGTAGTTGACCTTCCCAAATTGTTCTTTAAAGGTTTTGGTGCCTGGATGGTATGGTTGTTCATTCACATTATTCCATTAATTGGTTTCCGCAATAAAATGAAACTGGCCTTTAGCTGGTTCTGGTCGTTTATGACCAACGACCCCACGTTGCGGCTGATCATTCGACCAAGGAAAGAAGATGTACAAAAAGAGTTGACGAAGATGAAAACGTAAGAGGAAAAAATACTATCAGGACAACGGGTTGATAAGAAGCCCCGGGAATAGCAAATGCTCAATCCCGGGGCTCATTATCTTATAACTTTTATCTTTATCAATTTTCAAGCTTATTTACCAGGTTTTCTTTACAACCACGGTGTTTGTCCAGCGGTCGTGCCAGGGCATATAGCCAAAGGCGCTGAATGGTTCAAATGGAACGAACCTGCACAAAGAACGCATCAAAGCATGTTTAAAAGTAAAAGGGGTGCCATCCTGCGTGATAGCGGTTGTATTCGTCAAAATTTTACCTAACGTTCTTCCATTGGTAGCGGCTTCAAAAATGGTGTAATATGCCAATGTGACCAGCAGGGAAGATAAGAGCCTTGTCCAAACTATCGACAGGTTTCCCTGCGCTAATGCATCGTCACTATAATTGCCATTGCCGGTTAATCCAAGTACATAATCAAGTCCGTTAAAAATTACGCCAATCGCGATCTGATCAATCAGGTAATTCACAAATCGTATTCCGGGTGAAACCGGATCAACATAATTTACTTCGTTCTGTATATCCTGTAACAGGTCTGCCTGATCTTGTTGTTCCATAGTAATTGGGGTTGAGGGTGCAAAAATAGTGCGAAAGAACGGCATAGCAGACGTCCTGTTGCCGCACTAGGTAAAATTAACTAGTCATTTTAAAAAGGAAAGCCCTGGCAACACCGCCAGGGCTTTCAAATTAATAGGTTGTAGATTATTGCTTTACGAGTTTCAACTCGTTGATGAGGTTGGTAGCCCCGCCCAGCTTATCGATGCACCACAACACATAACGAACATCGACACAAATAGTGCGGTTGTAAACCGGGTCAAATGCGATCTTATGGCTCAATGCCTCATAATTGCCATCAAATGCCAGTCCGATCAGATTACCGCTGCCATCAATAACCGGTGAGCCGGAGTTACCGCCGGTAATATCATTGGTAGTTATAAAACCAATTACCAGGTCATTTCGTTGTTTGTCGATGTACTGGCCATAATCTTTTTTCCTCGCCAGTTCAATCAGTTTCTCCGGCAGGTCGAATTCATAATCGCCGGGTTTGTATTTTTCCATGATACCTTTCATGGTAGTTACATAGTCATACTTCACAGCATCGCGCGGCGCGTAGCTTTTTACATTGCCGAAACTTACCCGCATGGTGAAGGTAGCATCGGGATACATCTTTTTTGCTTTTACGGTATCCATCTGCATAATGCCTTTCAGGTACAACCGGCCAAACTCATTATTCTTTAATGTGAATTGCTGGTAGTTCTGCAAATATTTACCCTGCCAGTTCTTCAAAAAGGCGCTGGCAACGGCGTAAGCAGGATCGGCCTGTAATACAGTAGCATCCGGATTCGCACTGAATGCTTCCCATTTAGCATTATCCAGGATCATGGTGTTGGCGAAAATACTGGCTGCATATTTTTTATACGTTGCTTCGTCATTCAGATCGCCATAATTCGCTTTCACGCCATCATAAAAACCGATCGGATGCTGTGATTTATCAATGTCTTTGTAATACATCATCAATACGGCAGCAACGATATTCTGGTCAGATGGCTTGTTCTCGTTTTTCAACAGCTCGGCTCTTGCTTCCCTGGCGGCATCGATGGCTTTCTTAATATCTGCGCTACTTCCTTTTTTCACAATGGCGTTCTCAACCTGTTGTAAAGAACCAGCGATTGCTAACAGCGGGGATCCAAAAATACCTTCATTGATATACACGCGGTGTTTCGAATACGGACGCCATTGATCGTATGCAGCAGCCCAGTCTTTAAAGATATTTGCAAACTCGGGTTTATTATTAGCCCAGGTCTGGAATTTTTCCTCCGCTGCTTTCTTCTGATCATATACATTGTATTTGATCAACTGCTTGCTTTCGCCATCGAAGAACTTCCAGTAGTTGGCAATGGAAGCATAATCAGCAGCCAGTTTCAGTTTCGTAGCAGGATCATCCTTCATTTGCTCAAACATATATTTCAACCGCATATCGCGCAGCTTCACCAACGTTGGATTATCGATATCTATTTTTTGTTTGATACCAAATGAAGTTTCATAACGGTTGGTGCTGCCAGGATATCCGTAGATCATGGCATAATCACCGTCTTTAATGCCTTTTATAGAAACAGGCAGAAAATGTTTAGGTTTTAACGGAACGTTCTCGGGAGAATAGCCAGCTGGTTTTCCGTCCTTGCTCATATATACGCGGAATACGGAAAAATCGCCGGTGTGGCGGGGCCATTCCCAGTTATCAGTATCGCCACCGTATTTACCAATGCTTTCAGGTGGAACACCTGCAAGGCGGATATCAGCGTAACGTTTGTAAACAAATACCAGGTATTGATTGCCTTTGAACAATGAGCTTACCCGGCCAATGGTACTGGTTGATTCATCGGAGAACCGCTTGTTGATGGCCGTTGTAACCGAAGTGATCTTGGTTACGCGCTCCAGGCCGCTCAATCCCTTTGCAGAATCCAGCACTTCAGCGGTTACATCTTCTATTTTTGTAAGAAACTCGGCATACAGGCCGGGAGAGGGAATTTCTTCCTGTTTGCTTTTTGCCCAGAAACCATTTTTGAGATAGTTGTTGGTTACCGAACTGGCAGAAGCCACCGCATCATAACCGCAGTGGTGGTTGGTAAAAATAAGGCCTTCGTTACTTACAATTTCGCCGGTACAAAATCCGCCGAAAATGATAATAGCATCTTTAATGGAAGCCTTGTTCATGTGGTACAACTGGTCTTTGGTAAGCTTCAGACCGCGCTTCACCATGTCGTTATATACCTGTTGACCAAGCAATAGCGGCAGCCACATGCCTTCATCGGCAAAGCTGCGCACCATAGTAACGGCTAACACAACCGTTAAATAAATTTTCTTCATATAATGATAGCTTTTGTGGCGGCAAACCTATTGAAAATTTTTATTAATTGGCTCAAGGGGGCAAGCCGTCCATCGAACATATAACCATTTTACCGCTTCAGTTCCTGTAATATCTTTACCATGTATACCCGTACATCTGCAGAATACAGCCTTTTGTCCATACTATCTAACGTTCGGCCCGAAATGACCCAGTTCATGGAGTATTTCAATGGCTCCTGGGGCCGGTACAAATTAATAGGTTTATAATGTAAGTTGTTGCCGTACATTTCACGCAGATAATTTTTCAGCCGGCTATCATTGATGCTTGTTTGCACCCCATAAGCACCCATCAGGGTTTTCAGTGGCGCAGCCAGGTCATTCACAAATGGATTGACCTTTTTTAATAATACATCTCCTTCAGGCCCATTGCTGATGTGCATTACATAGAAAGACAGCTTCTGGCAATTGCTGCGCAGAATCGTATCATTATTTGATCTGCAAATGCTATCCCGCAATGAATTCAGTTTGATGATCATCTCATGCACGACACCCGCGCCGGAGTTATCTACGTAGCCTCCATCCACAAAATAGAACGGAAATTCCGTGGGACCATTCTTTAAAAATTTGTAAGCGTCTATGCGGCCGGCCGGACTAACATACGGGAAGCTGGCCCCCAACACAACAGCAGTGCTTAATTTCATATCCTTGTTCTCTTTCAGCCGCGCCAGGATGTCTATCCGGTTATTGAAAGTAAGCGGGTCAATGGCGATGGTACTGATCACCGATGGTTGCCCATCCTGCATGCGGGTAGTATTCACACAAAGAATGGGCAGTTTGGTATCCACGCGATCTTTATAGATCGCCAGTTCTGAAAGTGGCATTTGCAGCTGACGTTTCAACAATACACTGTCCTTCGGCGCCCATTCCAATGCTTCTGTCAAAGCTTTTGCCCTGTCGCCCCGTGTATCCATCGGAAGCATCGCCACGAAAAAATCATGGCCTAACATACGGCTGAGTGTGTACGTAAGAAAATCGCTGCGCAGGTATTCTTTTCCAGCCCGATAAAATGACTGGTTGCCGGGAAGGTTATTATCTGGCCGAGCTGCGGCATTTTTTAACAGGGTATAAAAAGCTGCATTGCCTACGCTACCTCCCGAAGCGCCCGACAGGCAGAACAGGTGTTTTGAAAAATCGCGTTGCGAAGTATCTTCCAGCTTTCCCAATACAGAAGCTACCCAGTAACCCGACCGGGAGGCGCCACCATCAGACAAAACAAAATAAACAGGAAATTCTTTCGATTTCCTGATCAGCGTATCCCTGTCCTTTACCCATTGAATGAAATAATCCCGCACACTGGCCTTATTGGCAAAACTTTCTCTTACGGCCGGCTTCTTTTCAATCAATGTCACTTCATGGCGTTCCGTCCACTGGCCAAAAAGAAAAGCGAGGATCACAAAAATCAGGTGAATATTAATTCCAATACGGATAGAAATAAACGCAAGAATGAACCCGAAGCCCATGAATACCGAAAAGGCCAGCAACACAAATGGAAAAGAACCCAAACTCACTGCAAATCCTACATTAAGCGTGCAGGCCACATAAACGGCCAGCGCTACCAGGCTGATCATCAAAAAAATAACATGAAAGCGTATTTCTTCACGCGGTATACCCAGTTTATCTGCCAGCTTTTGCACTTTGGAACTTGTCTGGCTGGTATTCTTTCCGTCCTTTTTATACTGTTTCAAAATTTCCCGCCTGGTAACCACCAGGACCAAAAAGCAGGCTTGCAATACCAGCAGCATCAGGATCACCATCCATGAATAACGTTCAATATTGAATGTGATGAGGGTTGACCCCGTAATAATGAGAAGCAGCGTTATTAAAAATAACCGGTTAAGCCGGATCACTTTGAACCGGCGCTCAAAAAACCGGTTCATCCAGAAATAATAGGGAATGGAAGCAGCGAGCAATACAAAATGTATCTTACTATCGTCTTCAATAGCGCTCCCAAACAACGGCGTTTGTACAAAGGCGAGAATTATTATAGTAAAAATGGTAAAGCCTATAAAACGGGGCATATGTTTATAATAGCCTTCCTGCAAATAATTCTGGGCCGTATGACCGCAAGTTCTTTTTGCATTGGCCACCGTACGGGCGGCATACCAGCTTACCAGTACCAGGTAACTGAGCAGGGACTGGAATAACAGGAAAAAACCCCGGTGTTCGGTTGCTAACACCATCAGGTCTTTGCCCTGTGCCAGGTTCCAGAAACAAACCAATGTAAGCACAAGGAAAAGTATACCCGGGAAGAATACCCACAGCGCCCGGAACAGGTTTCGCAGCAGGGTGGTCAGGCGCTTCAAGCTACCGGTTATGGCCGACATAGATAACAGTTTTAGGGAATCCTAAGATAGTTATAATGCCGCCAAAAATGGCAATTTCTGATTTTGAGACCTGCCTGCCGGCAGGCAGGTTTAGAGATTTTGAGATTTGTTCAGGTTTGAGCTTTCCGACGAATCGCGAAATCCTATAATTTCTTAATTACTTGATACTTCGGTACCATCATTCAACGCATGCCACAACATATCCTTCAATTCGTTGAGGCCCTGCTGTGTAACCGAAGAAATAAAGATATGAGGAATGTTAGCCGGCAGTTCCTTTTCAATGGCTGCTTTCAATTCTTCATCGAGCATCTCACTTTTACTAATGGCTATGAGGAATTGTTTATGCAGCAGCTCGGGATTGTATTGTTCCAGCTCGTTTACCAGGATGGTGAACTCTTTTTTATGATCGTTGCTATCGGCTGGTATTACAAACAACAAAACAGAATTGCGTTCAATGTGGCGCAGGAAGCGGTGGCCAAGGCCACGGCCTTCGGCGGCCCCTTCAATGATCCCGGGCAGATCGGCTACGCAAAAGCTTTTGCCATCGCGGTAGGCTACGATGCCTAATTGTGGGGTGATGGTTGTAAATGCGTAATCGGCGATCTTTGGTTTGGCAGCGGTGATCACCGAGAGCAGGGTTGATTTGCCGGCGTTGGGAAAACCTACAAGGCCTACATCGGCCAGTACTTTCAATTCTAATACTTTCCAGCCTTCTTCGCCCGGCTCGCCGGGTTGGGCATGCTCCGGCGCCTGGTTGGTAGGGGTAGCAAAACGGGCATTGCCTAATCCGCCACGACCGCCTTTCATCCATACGATCTCCTGGCCGTGTTCCAGGATCTCGGCTTCCTGTTCTTCGGTTTCTTCGTCACGGGCAACTGTGCCCAGCGGCACTTCAATGATGATGTCCTTGCCATCGCGGCCGGTCATATTGTTCTTATTGCCGCCCTGACCATTCTCGGCCAGCACGTTCTTATAGTAGCGAAGGTGTAAGAGCGTCCACAGGTTTTTATTACCACGCAGGATAATATGGCCTCCCCGGCCGCCGTCGCCGCCGTCGGGACCAGCCTGGGGATTGAATTTGGTACGTAAGAAATGCTTGCTGCCTGCGCCTCCGTGGCCGCTGCGGCAGAATATTCTGATCTGATCTACAAAGTTTGACTTTTCCACTAATTTCTAATTGACCGCAAAGATAAGGGTTGGCGAGTTAAGGGGTTCAGGGCGGTCGAAAACAGTTGGCTAGTTAACGAGTTAACTTTACTAACGCCCCCCTTTTACCTCATTCCAAGTTTTATAAAGCGAATCCTGACCTGGTCTGTTCACAGGCACTTCACGCAAAGGCTCACAGGCCGCCCATGCCTCGTCCATTTCCGCTGGCAATGCCTGGTACAGCCGGGTGCCATCGGTTTTCCATTGTATCATTTCATCGGTTACTTCCTTAATGATCTTTGCCGGATTGCCTACGAGCAAACTACGGGGCGGGATCTTTTCATCGGCTTTAATAAAACTGAGCGCTCCTACAATACATTCATCACCCAGCTCTACATTATCCATGATCACACTATTCATGCCCACCAAACAATTGCTCCCTATGGTGGCGCCATGGATCACCGCACCATGACCAATATGCGCACCTGCTTTCAATAAAACCGTAACGCCGGGGAACATATGCACCGTGCAATTTTCCTGCACATTACAACCATCTTCTATAACAATAGCACCCCAATCGCCTCGAATGGCAGCACCTGGTCCCACATATACGTTTTTTCCAATAATTACATTACCGGTTACTGCCGCCTGCGGATGAATAAAAGAAGAAGGATGAACCACCGGTATAAAGCCCTTGAATGAGTAGATCATGCCTGACTTTTTTTTTCAAAGATAGTCTGCCTGCCAGTAATTACCCTGCAAATCCATTGTTTGAATTTTGCAATTAATCGTTTGATTAAGACAATCGGCGGGGACCTCGATTGAATTAAATTTGTTTCCTAAACACAATTTTATGAAATACAGGAATCTGGGAAATACCGGTGTGCAGCTATCGGCTATTGGGCTGGGCTGTATGGGAATGAGTTTTGCTTATGGACCTCGTAATGATGAAGAATCTATTGCAACGCTGAACAGGGCCCTGGAACTGGGCATTAATTTCTGGGACACGGCCGATATGTATGGTTTTGGCCACAATGAAGAACTGATCTCAAAAGTGTTAGCACCCAACAGAAGTAAGGTGTTTATCGCCACTAAATTTGGTTTCAGGCAAAGAGAAGGCGCCACTTCTAATTTTGCAGGCACGCCTTCCACTTATTTCGACGGTTCACCGGCTTATATGAAAACGGCCGTTGAAAAAAGTTTACAGCGGTTGAAGATCGACACCATCGATCTGTATTATGCGCACCGCATTGATCCCAATGTGCCTGTAGAAGAAATGGTAGGTGCCATGGCCGAACTGGTGAAAGAGGGTAAGGTTCGTTTCCTTGGGTTGTCTGAAGCGTCTGCGAATACGATCCGCAAAGCACATGCGGTTCACCCGATAACGGCCCTGCAAAGCGAATATTCCTTATTGACGCGGGATGTAGAAAAAGACATTCTGAACACCTGCCGTGAACTGGGTATTACGTTTGTTCCTTACAGTCCTTTGGCAAGAGGATTGGTTACAGCTACGGTTCCTGATAAAGACAGTTTACCCAGTGATGATTATCGCAGAACCTTACCCCGCTTTGAATCGGAACACTGGCAGAACAACCAGCAACTCGTAAGCGAATTTGCTGAGCTGGCTAACCAAAAAGGCTGTACTGCTGCGCAACTGGCATTGGCGTGGGTGCTGGCGCAGGGCGATGATATCATTCCCATCCCCGGTACAAAAAAGAGAAAATACCTGGAAGAAAACGCCGCTGCAGCGGATATTACATTAACTAAAGGAGAACTGCAGCAGATAGAAGCAGTTGCTGCCAGGTATCCCAATGTAGGCAATCGCTATAGCGAGGGCGCTTTGAAACTGATCGATCATCAATAACCAAAGAGTGCCACATATCAATTTGCCAAGGCAGGGTAATGTGGCACACTTTCTCCTGCCTCACACATTCCATTCGGTTTCTTTCCTGAACACCGTGCCTTTAAAAAGCGCCGCCAGTTCGCCACTCTCTTTTTCAATTCGCACGTCATAAATAGCGATCTTATTGGTGCGGCTTTTTTCTTCTGCGGTAGCAGTAATTATATCGCCCGCTTTAAGCGGTTTAATATGTGATATGGATGTTTCAACCGAAACAGACTGCCGGCCATGGCTGTTCGATGCAAAGGCCAGGGCGCTGTCGGCCAGCGAATAACTGATGCCGCCATGTGCAATTTCAAAACCATTGCACATTTCCCGGCGTACGGTCATCCTTAACTTGCAGTAACCTTCTTTTTCTTCCATCCTTTCAATGCCCAGCCATTGACTGAAATAGTCTTTGTACATCATGGCATCTATGATGGCAGTGGCCCTTGTTTTACTGTCGTCCGACATAACCAGCAATTTAAGCTCTTTTATTCTCCTTTGAACTGAGGCGTCCGTTTTTCGAGGAATGCCTGGATCCCTTCCCTGAAATCGTGGGTACTGGCTGCCTTTTGCTGATACTCGTCTTCGAGCATTAATTGCTGCTCAAGGCTGTTGGTCATCGATTGACTAAGCACATGTTTAGTATAGGCCAATCCTTTTGTTGGCATTGTAGCCAGGGTAGCAGCCAGCTTTTTACTTTCTACTGCAAAGTCCTCATCGGGAATGACTTTATAGATCATACCCCATAATTCCGCCTGGGTGGCAGAGATCTTATCGCCCAACATCATGATGGCCGTTGCTTTTTGCCAGCCGATCAGCCGCGGCAGCGTGTATGTACCGCCGCTATCGGGAACCAATCCCAGCTTTGAAAATGCCTGGATGAAGGAGGCTGACTGTGCTGCAACCACAATGTCACAGGCCAGTGCAATGTTAGCACCGGCGCCGGCAGCCACCCCGTTCACCGCTGCAATAACCGGCTTGGGCATTTTGCGAATGCGGGTAACAATGGGATTGTAATACTCCCGTAATATCCGCTGCATACCGGCTCCCCGGGGGTCAACTACTTCGGCCAGATCCTGGCCGGCACAAAATCCCTTACCTGCACCCGTCAGGTATACACAGCGCACGGTGCGGGAAGCAGCGCATTCATCGAGCTTTTGCTGCAACAGTAAAGCCATTTCGCCATTAAATGAATTCAGTTTGTCGGGGCGGTTCAACGTAATGGTAGCAATTCCTTCTTCAATTGTAAAAAGAATAGAGGACATATAATTCGATTAGTTTAAGCAGAATAATGTTATGACTGCAGTGTTACTAATAACATTTAAAATAGTCGAACGGTTCCTGGCAGTCGTTACACTGGAACAGCGCTTTACAGGCAGTTGATCCAAATTCGCTTACCCGGCGGGTATTGTAAGAATTACAATGTGGGCATTGCACCGCTTCATGCTCAGCAAATAGCTGCATATCACAAACCTGTTGTTTGGGATTGGGCGGCGCAATACCATACGCCCTCAGTTTTTGTTTACCAGCTTCGGTCATCCAGTCGGTTGTCCAGGCCGGTGATAAAATGGTAGTGACCTGCACATTCTTAAAACCATGCTGCAGCAATACCATGCGAATATTCATGCGTATAACGTCCATGGCCGGGCAACCTGAATACGTTGGGGTGATCACCACTTCAATGGCTTCGTCGCCATTTGCCTTGGTTATTTTTACGTCTCTTACTATTCCAAGGTCTATCACTGTCAATACAGGCACTTCGGGATCGCACACTTCTTCGAGTATAGACCATATTTTCTGCACTGATATGTTTTCTGTTGTATCCATTCCTGGAAAGTTCATCATTCAACCACTTACGTTTGCGAATTGCTTACCTGCGTGCCGGCAGACAGGTTGGTCTATTGCCTGTAGGCTTCTACCATTCACAACCGGGATAAACCCGTTGCATATATTGCATTTCTGCCAGCATGTAGCCCAGGTGCTCTGAATGCACGCCATCCTTGCCGCCTTGTTGCATCCAGGTATTTTCGGTACCTGTAAGGGCATCACCTATTGTTGCTTCTTCAAAAACTTCATTTACCCGTTGTAACCAACCGGCTTTTAGAGCGCTTACATCAACGCCAACACCGGCTTTAGCCGCTTCCAATTCATAACCGGCCGGAATAAATAGTTCGCCGGTGTACATCCATAGTTCATCCAGCGCAGTCAACAGGCGGTCATGACTTTCTTGTGTACCATCGCCCAACCGTATCACCCATTCGCTGCTCCAGCGTACATGATAGGTCACTTCCTTCAATGACTTTTCTGCAATAGCAGCCAGTGCAGCGTCTGTTGATTGCTGTAATTGTTTATACAGAAATAACTGATAGGTGCTGAAAAAAAATTGCCGTAAAATGGTTTGCGCCCAATCCCCATTAGGTTGTTCAACCAGCAGGCAGTTCCTGAATTCTCTTACGTCACGCAGGTAAGCGAGGGTGTCTTCGGAAGCCCCCCTCTCAATCGCGCCCGGCGGGAGAGAAGCTTCCTCCTGACCTCCTCCGGCGGCTGACGGAGAGGGAATGGTTTTATTCATCAACATGGCGGCGTACTGATACAAACTTCTGGCCTGCCCAATGAGGTCGAGTGAAATATTGGTTATGGCTATGTCCTGCTCCAACACAGGGCCATGCCCGCACCATTCACTATTGCGTTGCGCAAGTATGAGGGCATTATCTGCGAGGTGTAGCGTATAATTTAAAATCGTGTCCTTTGTCATTGCTGATTACATATGCGTTAATTCATCGGGCAGGTCATAAAACGTAGGATGGCGGTATACTTTATCATTGGCCGGTTCATACAGCGAAGCGGCTTCATCTGGATTGGAAGCATGGATGTATTTGCTTTCGACTACCCAAATGCTTATGCCTTCCATCCTGCGGGTATAAACGTCCCGCGCATTTTCAATAGCCATTTGTGCATCGGCGGCATGCAAACTGCCAACATGTTTGTGGTCGATGCCCTGTTTACTGCGGATGAACACTTCCCACAACGGCCAGTCCGCCCCGGATGAACCATCCGTGACTCCGCCTGTGGTGGAGGCCTGCTGCCGGCCTTTTCCGTTGGTTTTATCAGTTCCACCGCCTTTATCTTCCGGTATATCGCCGTAATAATATTTCGTCACTCGTATGGTCATTACAATCGTTTTAAATGTTTACCGTTTGTCAGCTTTTAATAGGTCACGCAATTTGCTTTTCCAGCCGGGCATTTCTCTTCTCTGCATGCGCCCTTGCTGCATCCCGCACCCAGGCGCCATCATTCCAGGCTTTACGCCGGGCATCGAGGCGTTGCTTATTACATGGGCCATTCCCTTTCACCACATTCCAGAATTCCGTCCAGTTAATTTCACCAAAATCATAATGATTGGTCTGTTCATTCCACTTCAAATGAGGATCGGGTAGTGTCATGTTCAATACTTTCACCTGCTCAGCGATCATATCAACAAACTTCTGCCGAAGTTCATCATTGCTCATGCGTTTTATTTTCCATTGGGTGCTTTGTTCACTGTGGGTCGATTCACTGTCGTGCGGACCAAACATCATAAGGGAAGGCCACCACCAGCGGTTGATGGCATCCTGGCACATAGCGCGTTGTTCGGGTGTACCTGTTGAAAGCGCCATTAAAATATCAAACCCCTGCCGTTGGTGAAAACTCTCTTCCTTGCAAATACGCACCATGGCCCTTGCATAAGGTCCGTATGAAGTGCGGCATAACATCACCTGGTTCAGGATGGCTGCCCCATCCACCAGCCAGCCAATGGCGCCAATATCACCCCAGGTAAGCGTTGGATAATTGAATATTGAAGAGTATTTGGCTTTTCCGCTATGCAGGTCGTTGATGGTTTGTTCGCGTGTAGTGCCCAGCGTTTCTGCAGCAGAATACAGGTACAGGCCATGGCCTGCTTCATCCTGCACTTTGGCGAGGAGAATAGCCTTCCGCTTCAGACTGGGCGCCCGGCTGATCCAGTTACCTTCCGGCAACATGCCCACAATCTCGCTATGCGCATGCTGGGAGATCTGCCTGATCAATGTTTTTCTATACGCTTCTGGCATCCAATCTTTTGGCTCGATCCTGATCTCCTGCTCAATTTTAGATAAAAAGATTTTTTCCAGTTCCTGCACCGACATGGCAAATTCGTTTTTAGTAGTTCCAAAGATAAGCATATTTGTCATTAATGCTAACAATCGTTAGTGATCAAATTATAGTATACACCGGAAATCACTTCATCATAAGCAAAATTCAGTAGGCTGTTCCTGCACCGGCTGGTGAAAGCCGCCCAACGGCCCTTTTTTGACGGGCTTCCCCGCGTGAAAAACAGGTAATTGAAGTTAAGAAATCATTAACTACAGCTGCTTGCCGGGCTGGAAAAACGGGGTTGGGCATCATGTGTTCACTTCCATGAAACCCGCGCCAGGAGCGGGTTTTAACATTTCATACACGGTTTAAACATCCTATAAATGCGGTAGAGTTGATTTTTGCAGGGCCTCAACGCGTCTTATGTTTGCATTACGAAACGCAACAAACACAACACCACAGCGTGTTGAACTAACAAAAAGTTGCTCTCTCTTCGAAAAGACGTACGATTTGCCTGCCGCGATTGTCCAAATGGATAGCTAATAAGAATTAATAAAAAATTTATAAAATACACATTATGAAAAAGGCAATGAGGAATTACGGAATTATCGCCATCGTATTAGTCGCTTTTACTTTCGCATTCTCTAACACAACTCTGGCTAACGAAGAAGGTCCAAATAAACATGTAACTCAATTAAAGTTCATCGGCAATAAAGAAAATCAACCTGTATTTGAACTGAACCTGAGCTCTGCTGTAGAGGATGAGTACACCATTACATTCCGCGATGAGTACGGTAACCTGCTGTACAGTGAGAAATTTAAAGGCGCTAACCTGAACAAAAAGTTCATGTTAAAAGCAGAAGATTTTGGTGATGCGGCTTTGAATGTAGTAGTGAAATCCAAAAAGAACAATACTACTGAAGTATACTCCATCAACAGAAGCCATAGCTATGTTGAAGAAACTGTAGTGAACAAAGTGAAATAACAACTTCGTCCAGTCATTCAACAATTAAATAGAGATTTATGAAGGCGCCCCGAACTTTCGGGGCGTTTTCTTTTATTATTAAGTATCGTAATGCTTCAAATTATTTTAATATAACGGTCATTTTCACACTACACGGCAAAATCCATTAATTTTTGCTACCTTTCTCTGCACAAAACCTTTTCCATGAGAAAATTTTTATTGCTAGCCGTTAGCATCCTGTTTTTGCAGATTATCCACGCCCAACATTCCATCCTGCTAAAGAACGTAAATATTGTAGATGTTGAAAAAGGCAAACTCATTAAAAATGCCAATGTTTTGATCAGGGATTCTGTTATTGCTGCTATTTCTACAAAACCATCTAACCTAAAGGCAGACACTGTTATCGAAGGAAAGAACCGTTATTTGATACCTGGTTTGTGGGACATGCATGTTCATATCTGGACGGATGCATTCTTTCCTCTGTTGCTGGCGAATGGCGTAACAGGGGTTCGTGATATGCTCAATTATATTCAATTAATTCAGTCATGGCGAAAAAAGATAGCCAGTAACGAAATTGCCGGGCCGCAGATCATTGCCTCCGGTCCCATTCTGGATGGCCCCAAACCGATGTGGCCGGGTTCAGTAGCGGTGAAAGATGCTGCAGATGGCAAACGGGCAGTAGACTCCTTAAAGAACAGCTTACATACCGACTTTATAAAAGTATATTCGTTGCTGCCCAGGGATGCTTATTTTGCCATTGCTGAAGAAGCCAAAACACAACATATTCCTTTTGCAGGTCATGTGCCTGCACAAATAACAGTTGTAGAAGCAGCCCGTGCAGGCCAGAAAAGCCAGGAACACCTGTATGGGTTCCTGGAGGCAGCCTCAGACAGCGCCGATTATTATATGCAGGTAGTACAGGATAAAATACCTGATACGAACCTGAAAAACCAGGTTAACGCAAAACAATTCCTGCAGCGGACATTTAATGCCGAAAAATTAAAAAGCGTATTACAGGAAATAAAAAAATTTGATACTTACGTGTGCCCAACGCTGGTGGTCCTTCACAGTATGGCACATGTCCATGATACTACCCGGTGGAGGGATCCACGGATACAGTTCCTGCCAAAAGGCGTCAGCAACTATTGGGACCCTGCTAAAGATCCCCGGTCAAAAACACGTACCAGGGAATCAGCTCCTGTTTATGAACGGGAATTTGTTATGAACCTGCAAATCGTGAAATCGATCTTTGATGCAGGCATTCCGATCCTGGCAGGAACCGATTTTCCCAATCCCTATTGTTTCCCGGGCTTTGGACTGCATGATGAACTGAAATGGCTTGTAAAGGCCGGCCTTACGCCCGCTCAGGCCCTGCAAACAGCTACCATCAATCCTGCCCGTTATCTTGATCTGCAAAACCAGTATGGAACCGTTTCTGCCGGCAAGATCGCCGACCTGATCTTACTTGATGAAAATCCATTATCCGATATCAGTAACACGCAAAAAATTCAATCGGTATTTGTCCATGGAAAGATCCTGAACAGATCAGTGCTCAACAATATGCTGGAGACAGCTAAAAAGAAAGCGGGTCATGAGGTTCACCGGCATTGAACCGGATGGTGAAACATCTGATACATATTAATGATTGTGGCTGCCGGCTGCAGCTGCGCCCTTTTTAAAAATGTATTCGCTATTCAGCAAATAAGCGCCACTGATCACTACCACATCGCCGTTCTGGATCCCAGACCTTACTTCAATGCGATCGCCGCTTTCCAAACCGGTCTGTATCATTTTCCGCTTGTAGGTATTCTTATCGGTTTGTACCCATACCATGGCCATTTGTCCGTCGCGCAACACCGCGTCAATAGGCAGCGTCATAGCGTTACCGGCACTGCTCTTTAATATTACATACGCCGGCATACCTGGTTTCAATTGATTATTGGTATTGGGTATCGATACCCGTAATAGATTGATACGTGTATCGGCACTTATTTCCGGATTGGCAAAACTCACCTTGCCTTTTATTTCTTTCCCGGGCATATCGGGCAGTTGTACCGTGGCTACACCTTTATAATCAACGGAGGCCAGCTGCGATGCGTATACCTGGGCTTCTGCCCACAGGGTTGATAGATCAGCCAGTTTCACCACTACGCCTCCCTCCATTACATATTGTCCTTCCTGCACAGGTATTTCCGTAATATAACCTGTAGCGGTACTGTAAAATGCGGTCAGGGGCGAAAATTGTTTGGCCTTTCCCAGTGCATCGATCTGTGATTCGCTCATGCCCCACAACAGGAGCTTGTTTTTGGCGCTTTGCAGCAGCTGCTTAAAGTCGATGATGGAATTGCCCAGGGTCTGTTGCCGTTCCATCGCTGCCAGGTATTCCTGTTTGGCCGTATTCAATTCCTCGCTGTACAGATCGAAGAGGTGATCGCCTTTTTTTACAAAGTCGCCGGTGTTCTTAAAATACAACCTGTCTATGCGGCCGGTTATACGGGCGCTCACTGTATTCACTTTCATTTCGTCGAAGTTGAGGGTAGCGGTCAATACGACCTTATCGCCCATGAGCGTTCGGCCAAGCGTATCGGTTTGAATATTGCCTAGCTGGATCTGTTCATCGCTGAGCATAATTTCATCGCGTGCTTCATCCGAGCGGTTAACGGGTATCAGGTCCATGTGACAAATAGGACAGGTGCCCGGCTTGTCCTGCATGATCTGGGGATGCATCGAGCAGGTATAGTAAGTGTCGCTTTTTGCGGTGGCCGTCGTTTTTTTGTTTTTGCAGCCGCTCAGGAATAATACAAGCCCCATACATGCATAAAGAACGACGCGTACAAGCGTGTGATGCAGCCAACCGGCGGGTAAGCTCCAATAAAACTGAACAGCATTCCTGCCGGGGCCATAAGAAAAAATATTCTGTAGCATATTAATTGGCTATTGTTTCACTTTAATAAAACTTTCGCTATCTACCAGGTATTGGGCATTGGCCGCCACTTCATCTTCTTCTGACAAACCATTCAATACCTGTATCAAATGATTATTTACAATGCCGGCTTCTATTTTATGCGCAATAAAAGCATCTTCTTTTTTTACAAACACCACTTTATCGAGCCCGAGTGTAAGCACCGCCTCTTCCGGTAGCCAGCGGGCGCTGCGGGCGCCGGCAAATATTGTGGCCTTCACCTGGCTGCCGATGGGAATACCATTATTTGGATTATCGAAGTATACCCGCGCGGTAGCAGTTTTGCTATTGGGCCGGTAAAATGGTTCAATAAAACCAATGGAAGCCCGGAAGTCCTTATCCGGCACGGTTTCCGGTGTAATGCGCACTTTATCGCCCACTTTAACCATGGCGGCCTGACCTGAAAAAATATTCAACACGGCCCAGGCTTTTGAGGGATTATAAATCACAAACAGGTTTTGTCCTTTCGTTACATACATGCCTTCTTTTAATGGCAGCTCTTCGGTGATCAGCGAAACATCTTTCATCCCGGTTTGCGTTTGCTGCTGCATAGCTTCCGGCGAACTGCTTTCGTGAATATGACCGCTGTAACCACTATAGATAGCCACTGTGAAAACAGGGTTGCCGCTTTTTATAACCTGATCCAGTTGCTGGTTACTCATGCCCAGCAAAACCAGTTTTTGACGGGCAGCCGCAATCAGCGTTTTATTCTCAGCATCGTGCTGCAGCAGGAATATCAGGTTTTGTTGTGCCGTTAACAGTTCAGGACTGTATATATCCATGATCTTTTGCCCTTTGCTCACTTTTTGATACCGGTACTTCACATACAGCTTCTCAATACGGCCCGAAACATTGGAAGATACGGTGCCCACCTGCCGCGTATCATAAGTAATAAAGCCGTAAGCCGGGATCTCAATTGGCTCATCGCGCAACTGAATATGTACGGTAGGTATTGACGAAAGCACATACTGGTTACTGGGACGCAGCAGATCATTTAACGTAATATCGGTGACCTTTTCACCCGATGCTGATTTTTTCACAAGGTCCATTCCGCAAACCGGACAACTGCCTGGTTTGTCATTGATGATCTGCGGGTGCATGGGGCAGGTATAGGTTTCCTTTGCAGCCACCTCCGTTTTTGGCTGTTTCGTTTTTGATTCCTGGCAGGCTGTTAATGCAATAAACAAAAAGCAATAGGCAAAAAGCAATAAACTGGCCCTGTTAATTGACCATTGACTACTGACCATTGACCGTTTACGATGATGACTACTCATTTTAAAATTATTTTATCTCCAGGATCCGTTCAAGCTCTACCTGTAACAGCAATGCCGTTTTTAACTGATCCAGGTATTCAATTTGCGTCATATTTAAAGCTTCCCAGGCATCGAACAGTTCAAACAATTCCTCTGTGTTTTGCTCATATCCCAACTGCATGGTTTGAAAATTCTTCCGCAACGACGGTATGATCTGCGTTTCATACAATCGCATCTGTTTCTTTTTTGTTTCGAGCTCTGCGCGGGCCGAACCTGCCATACCGGTAGCTTCATTCAGGATCATTTGTTGCTGGCTTTTAAGCGATTCGTTTTGCCACACGAGGCTTTCAGCTTTCGCCTTATTCATTTTCGACGACCATTTTGCGAGCGGAAATTTAACCATGCCCATGATCGAGAATTGTGCCGGTTGTGCAGCCAGTCCGATCATGTGATCATATTTGATCCCGAATTCAGGTTTTAATTTAGCCAGCTCGGCTGTACGTTGCAGGTTATTCACTTCCATGTTGCGCTGCAAAGCCTGTATGTCACTGCGCCTGCTGGCCAGGTAGGCCGAATCCATGACTGAAGCAGCAAACTCTTTCAGGTCATAGACGGTGTCAATAGCAAAATCCGTATCGGCCTTCCGGTACATGAGGCTGTTAAGCATGATCCGCTTTTGGCGCACCTCACTTTCAACCATTAGCTTCATGTTGTCGATATTGGCCAGGGCAGCTTTGGCTTTATAATAGGCGCTGATCTTGCCCAGGCCATTCTTATATCTTATTTCAGCGCTTTTGATCATAAAATCCAGGAGGTGACTGCCTTCATTGAGCACTTCCTGTTTTTTCAGCAGGATCACCCATTCATAATAGCTTTTTTTAGCTGTGTACAGCAATTCATTCAATGCCACTTTTCTTTTTTCTGTTTCCACGTTAGACATGGATCGCATCCAGGCAGCTTCAGCGTTCTGCTTTTTGCGATTGGGAAACATCTGCTGCGCAGAAACCATAAAGAAGCCCATCCCTTCACTGTGCATCATTGGATTGGCCTTTATCTCCTTCGTATCATAAGGCGTCATAAACAAGCCCGCGCCTGCTTCCGGCGGCATCCAGCTGTAGGCGCCTTTCGCAGCTTCAGTATATGCGCGGGCTTCGGCTTCATACATTTTCAACCCGGGGTTTTTATTCTCCACCGTTGTTAAAATGTCCTGGAGTGACATGGTTGTTTGTGCATGTAAGCTTATGGCCATGCCGGCTAACACCGCGGTTATGATAAATCTGTTGAACATACTTTTTTTCATACTATTGCTTTAATGCTTGGCCTCCAAAACGTCAATCTTACCATGCTTGCGCAGTTCATATTCTTTGGCCATTAAAAAGATCAATGGAGTTACTAATAATATATGCGTGGCAGAAGTAAGTACGCCGCCTACCATCGGCAATACGATCGGCTTCATCACATCACTGCCTACACCATGGCTCCACAGAATGGGCACGAGCGCAAAAAGCGACACACAAACGGTCATTATCTTTGGCCGCAGCCTTTTTGCAGCACCGGCAATTACATATTCACGCAATTCGTCCCTGGTGATGGTTTCCCGTGAATTGCCTTTACGTGCAACCAGCTGCTGCATGGCATCGTTCAAATAGATCACCATGACTATACCTGTTTCTACGGCAAGGCCAAACAGGGCAATGAAACCAACGGCTACAGCTACCGATAAATTCACATCCCAGGCCCAGATCATGTAGGCGCCGCCGATCAATGCAAACGGGATAGTGATCAGGCTCAAAAATGCTTCGCGCGCTGAATTGAATGCGAAATACATGGAGATAAAAATCACCAGCAATACGACAGGTAATATCAGCTTAAGCGTTCGTTCACTGCGGATCAGGTTCTCATACTGACCGCTCCATTCCAGGTAATACCCTTTTGGCAATTTGTCGATCATGGCCTCCAGCCTTTCCCGGGCTTCATTCACCGTGCTGCCCAGGTCTCTTTCTCTTACATTGAATAATACAGTTCCGCGCAGCATGGCATTTTCTGAATTGATCATCGGCGGCCCTTCTGCAATTGTAACATCGGCTACGGCTTCCAAAGGAACAGGTCCATAATTCATTGTTTGCACCTGTAGTCGTTTCAGCGCTGTAAGGTTGTTACGGAAATCCTGGCCGAAGCGGGCATTTACCGAAAAACGCTGGCGGCCCTCCACGGTAGTAGTCAACTTCATACCGCCCAATGCAATTTCAATCACGCGGTTCACATCATCCACACTCAAGCCGTAGCGGCTGATCTCATCGCGCTTTATGTGTATGTCAATGTATTTACCACCGGTTATTGGTTCCACATACAGGTCCTTAACCCCACTGATACCTTCCAGTTCCTTTTTTATGGTTTGGGAAAATGCATAAATGGTATCCAGATTTTGTCCATACACTTTAACGCCTACATCGGTACGAATACCGGTGCTCAGCATATTGATGCGGTTGATGATGGGCTGTGTCCAGCCATTGGTAACACCGGGTATCTGCAGTTTATTGTTCAGTTCGTTGATGATGTCGTTCTTGCTTATACCGGGGCGCCACTCTGCCTGTGGTTTCAGCAAGATGATGGTCTCTATCATACTAATTGGCGAGTTATCGGTGGCTGTATTTGCCCGGCCTGCTTTTCCCAGCACATTCTTTACTTCGGGAACCGTTTTAATGATCTTATCCTGCACCTGTAAAATGCGCTTTACCTCGCTGTTCGATACATCGGGCAATGTAACGGGCATAAACAGCAAAGAACCTTCATCGAGCGGCGGCATAAATTCGCGCCCCAGGCTCATCAGGAGCGGAATACTGATGGCCAGCGCAATAATATTCACTGCAATGGTCGTTTTACGCCATTTGATGCAGGCGCGTATCACCGGTTCATATACCCGCTCCAGCAACCGGTTCACCGGGTTAGCCGTTTCCGGCCTGAAACGCCCTTTCATAAAGAAAGAGATCAATACGGGGGCCAGCGTCACCACCAGTAGCGCATCAACCACCATGATAAAGGTTTTGGTAAAAGCCAGGGGGTGAAACAGTTTTCCTTCCTGGCCAGTAAGCAGGAATACCGGCAGGAAAGAGGTGATAATGATAATGGTTGAAAAGAATACGCCGCGCGACACCTGCTTGCAGGCTTTTTCAATGATCTGCATCCGCACCAGTTCCGGAATACGGTAGTTATTTTTTCCGCGTAGTTTATTGAATAGTTTCGTCATTGGATCATGATTTTGTGCTTTGCTGCTGCTGGTAATCGGCCAGGTGGCGATACGCGTTCTCACTCATAATAATGCCGTTGTCTACAATCACGCCGATGGCCAGTGCAATTCCGGTCAATGACATAATATTCGATGACAGTCCTACGGCATTCAATAAAATAAAGCTGACTGCAATAGTGATAGGTATTTGTATGATGATACTTAAAGCGCTGCGCCAGTGGAACAGGAAAATGATGACGATCACACATACCACGATCATTTCTTCGACCAGCTTATTTTTTACATTTCCAATAGCAGCCTGGATGAGCTCACTGCGATCGTACCCGGTTTTAAAGGTTACGCCATGGGGCAGTCCCTTTTCCACTTCCTTCATCTTTTCTTTAACAGCCGTGATCACTTTATCAGCATTTTCGCCATAGCGCATTACGACAATTCCGCCTACTACCTCGCCCTGGCCATTCTCATCAAAAATGCCAAGCCGCAGATCGCCGCCCATCTGTACCGTGCCAATATCCTTTACCCGAACAGGAATGCCGTTGTAATTGCCTACTGCAATACTTTCCAGGTCTTCCTTGGTCTTTACATAGCCCAGTCCGCGAATGATATAGGCCATATCGCTCATTTCAAACTTTCGGCCTCCCACATCATTATTGGCAGCCTTAACGTTATTCATCACATCCATGAGCGACACATTGTAAAACTGCAGCTTAACCGGATCGAGCACCAGTTGGTATTGCTTTTCAAATCCACCAAAAGATGATACTTCTGCCACGCCCGGAACTGTTTGCAGGGCCAGCTTAATGTACCAGTCCTGCAACGCCCGTTGTTCGCCCAGGTCCATTTGTTTTGCATCGAGCGTATACCAGAACACATGTCCCACGCCGGTTCCATCTGGACCGAGCGTTGGGGTAATGCCTTCAGGCAGCAGGCGCTGCGCATAATTAAGGCGCTCCAGTACCCGGGTGCGGGCCCAGTAGATATCGGTATTATCTTCGAAGATCACATACACGAAGCTCATTCCGAACATGGATGTTGCCCGTACATTCTTCACCTTTGGTATACCTTGCAGGTTGCTCACCAGGGGATACGTGACCTGGTCTTCAATGATCTGCGGACCGCGGCCCATCCATTCTGTAAAAACGATCACCTGGTTCTCCGACAGATCAGGAATGGCGTCGATCGGGTTTTTCTGCACATTGATAAAGCCCCAGACCAGCAATGCCGCAGCCATTGCCAGAACAACATACCGGTTCCTCAGCGACCAGGTTATTAATGATGATATCATAGTTATTTATTGATGCCTACTGAATCTCTTCTTCTACACTACCGCACTTCATCATTTTCTCGCCGAAGTAGGGGTTCCTGATCTCTTTGGTTTCGCTTAACCACATGGCGCCCTTGTTATCCTTGGCCATAGGGCAATGGTCGTGATACAGGGTTTTACCGCCACCAAAAGCTTTTACGAGGGCGTACATATTGTCGCTCATCGTAGCAAAGCGCTCGCGCTGGTGTTCGAGATCGTTCGTGCTTTTTGAAATGTGCGCTGCCTGTTCTTTTAAACCGGCTTCATACTGATCGTACACTTTTTTCTGGTCGGCGGTCAGTAACGACTTATCAAAACCCTTCACGGTTTCCAGCATAGCCTTAGCGGCCGCACCGGCTTCCGATGCTTTTTCGTCGGTCAGCGCATTCTTTATCTGCAGGTAATGATCAGTGATTGTTTTCATTTGTGCTGCTGCTCCCGCGTCTACATTCGTAAAGGAAGCCTTCACTACTTTTATTTCAGCATTTTCGTCTGTAGTGGCATGGCCAGCAGAGGCATTTTCTTCTTGCTGCGTATTGGTTTGTTCTGTAGATGTGTTATCGCCGCAGGAATAAGCAATAACTGATAAGGTTGCCAGCAACCCAAAAAATAGCTGTTTCATACTGATTAGTTTTTGTTATGATAAATTATTTATAAAGCGGCGCACTGAAAAAGCAGGCCGGGATCGACTCAGCACTTTTTCTAAATGCATTATTTGTATATCGCGAATGGAGACGTAGTCCGGCATTTATGCAGGTAATGCCAACTGCCCAACAGGTTGTCAGGCTTTAAGAAAGAAACAGATCAAATACGGAAAATGCAATAACGGATCCTAAGGGGCACCCCGCTTCGTGGTGGTGCGTTGGATACCGGCTGCTCTTCGCTGATGGAAGCTATGGCCGGCATTGCAAAAGAGGGATATGTGGTAATAAGAGGTATTTCTACCGGCGCTCCGGGCTGGTAGCGGTTCTCCTGCTTTTGGTCTTTTTCTACCTGCAGCACATGGTATTTATCTTCGCAGCAGCCATTCTTTTTGCTGTTCACCTTTTCCATGCCGCATTTGCTGCAGGTATCTGTATGTTTCAATGAAAGCCCCCAGTTCACCAGCCGCCCCATGCAATAATGCAGATTTACCGTTGCACCTACCGAGGTGCCCAGGTAAAAAAGGGCGAATATTAATACCAGGAACTTTTTCATAACCGTGTAAAAGTATAGCGTTTTTTCGGAACAGAATTTATAAAATTCGGGGACTGGTTTATATATTACCAAGGTAATTAAGACATGTGGGGACTGGTTGCCTTGAACAGTCACCGGGCTCTCTTGATAAAATATAGATAATCAACCAGTTGCAACATGACCGGCAAGCGGCCGTTTCCTTAATACTTATGGTCATCCGGATGGCTTAGAGATGCCGCCGGCGTCGAACTTTATACATTTTACCTCCTCCTTTCATTTCACCTGTTTTTGCAAAGATGTCAGCGCAAGGTGCGGGTAAAACAGCCCGCCAATAAATTTGAAAGCATACATCGCAGTTATATTTTATCTGTTGCGCTCAGGTACAGGCCTCAGGTGTTGTGAACCCATCGGTAATAGATACCTGCAGTAGCTCAAACATCATCCTGTATGCAATTGCCTGTCCCACTAAACATCGTTACGGCTCGCCTTCCGTTACTGACTTAGGCAATAAGAGCAATTTTGTTTATATGGAGCGGTACCATAGATTAGCGTTTCATTAACCTTTTTTCGAAGTACAACGTTTTCATCGGCAACCATTGTATTCGTTGTGTCGTAAAAGAGAGAAAAGAAACCAAATGATTATCCAATAAAACCTCCTGTATGAAGAAAACAATCAGCTGGACAGCCTGTTTCGTAGTATTCATTGCACTTGCCAATTCGTGTACAAAAGACAGTAAAAATGAAGAGCCCTCCACTGTTGATTGCAGTACTATTACCACCACATTTTCAGGTCAGGTACGCCCTTTGATCGCTTCCAGTTGTGCGAAACCCGATTGCCATGCTGCCGGAAGTTCGAATGGTCCGGGCGCGCTTACCGATTACAACCAGATCTTTAATGCACGCGCGCGTATTCGCACCTCTGTTGCCAATGGCTCAATGCCACAAGATGCAACTCTTTCACCAACGCAAAAAGCCATCATTACCTGTTGGATCGATGCAGGCGCTCCTAACAATTAGTTGGGCGTTTGCTGGCGATAAGCTTACAAAAAATGTGCAGGTAAAGCGCAATGTTGGCAAAAAAACATCGTCAAATTGAGTATAAAGAAATTATTGTAACGAGTTTTTCATGGGTGTTACTTTTAAAGTGCAAAGCCTTGTTTCTACAGGGCTTTTTACATTTACATCTATTGTGAAAGTATTAACTTTCTGCTGCCCTTAAACTTTCATCCATTACTACCTTCCAACAGCATCGCTGAGGTTAGCTGGCTGATTCTCAGCCGCTGCCGTTTTTTTAACATTTTCTGTTAACAGTTTGTCAACTTCTTTGCTATAAACAGATCGATATAGAGCAATACTTCTACTTTTTAAGGGAATAACCAAAAACAACACTATCGATGGCCTCTTTCTACCCGATCAAACATTCTTTACATGAAAGTGACATCCGGAAAGGCCATTGCTATTTTCCTTGTTTTATGCAGTTGTTCCAACACCCTGCACGCACAGGTAAATTTGCCTAAACATGAATTGGGGCTCAGCGTGGGCACGTTCGTTTACCAGGGCGATCTAACGCCCGAAGCAGCGGGAGCATTTAAGTCGCCCGGTTTTGCATTCAACGTTTTTTATAACCGAATACTCACCCGGTCGTTCTCATTCAGGGCCAACCTGGCGCACGGCAGGCTAAGGGCAGACGATGCCAATTATGACGATCCCGCATGGCGGCGTGAACGCAGTCTGCGATTCACCGCCCGCAATACTGAAATTGCCGCACTCATGGTGTGGAACATTTTCGGCAATAACTATGGCGATAGAAAAACCGTTTCCCCTTATCTGTTTGGTGGTGTGGGGTTGAGCTCGCTACGCATCAACCGCGATTGGAGCCGCGTTAATTACGATTATTTTGCCGCCGACTCAACCTTTTTGAACGGACTGGCAGCTGATACCCTGCATGTGGTGCCTGGTACCATTCCTGTTATTCCTGTAGGCCTGGGCATACGATATCCCATTTCTAAAAAACTGTCGGTGATGGCCGAAGCTTCTTACCGCATAACCTTCAGTGATTATATCGACGGATTCAGCAAGTCTTCCAATCCCGACAAAAACGACGCTTACTCGAATTATTCCATTGGCATCATTTATACGTTCGGCAGAAACAATTCGCTGGACTGCCCGCCAATGCGGTATTAGTCTGATAATAGTCAAGAACCAAAAAGGGCTGACGCAACCGTCAACCCTTTTATTATTATGCAATTCCTTAAATTATTATCCTATTGTATCCTGTACGGCTGTATCCTGTAATACAGGTTGATTGATCATTTTTGAATTAGTAATATAATTCTTATCCGGACTGTACATGAACAGACAGGTGCCGTCTTTTATGGTATTGATAATGGCCTTATGTAATGATGGAGGTACGGCAGGGCAGCCCAGGCTGCGTCCTATAAAACCTTTCACTTTTATGACTTTTTCATTCACATAGTTTGCAGCGTGCATAACAATACTTCTGTTGAAGGCATTGTCATTTATACCTGCTTCCTGGCCTTCCAGCCGTAGTGAGTAACCATGTTCTCCCGAATAAGTATTCCCGGTTACATAAAAACCCAGACTGCTTTTAAAACTGTTCAGTTCATTGGAAAATTCAGTGGCCATTTCCTTGCCCGAATTCCTGCCATGTGAAACAAATGTGTTGAACAACAATTTGCCGGTAGTAATATCAATCACGAACAATCTCTTTTTTGATGAAGGCAAACTGAAATCCACAATGGAAAGGATATTACTGTTTTTTACGGCGCCAGACGAAACCAGGTCCATATAACCCTGTAAACCATAGTCAAATGCCTCCTGCGACAGGCCCAGGCTGTCTAAATTCATTTGTTGGTACAGTAAGCTGTACCGGCTCACCACCATTTTGTTGGCATCAACACTAGCTGAATCGTTCACAGGAATAGCTGTATCGGCTTCTTTGGTATGCAGGAAATCCCGCGCTGGTGCGGCAAATATGAAACCTATTACGATCAGTAGTAATAGCGGGAAGATAATTTTGAACTTGGGATAGTTGGATTTAGGCATTAATTCCTCTTTGGTATTGATTAATAATTTTCGTTACCCCTATATAACACCAGTAAGCGCAAGCGGTTTGCCAAATAAGGTCATTAAGCAAACTTTAACACTTACATGGATCGGTGTTGCAAGCCTTGATCAGCGTGCGTTTCACGGAATTGTCATCGTTTCTTTTTCTGCAGCTTTCCGGGCTTTTTCCTCCTGCCGGGCCTTCTTTCTGAAATAACCGCGGAATAAGAAATTATGCTGTAATGCCTCCAGGTCTTCATCCAGTTTACGGCTGCCCGAATTCAGGTTTTCGATGATGCTTTTCATATTTTCAGCAGTTTTCTGGTCATTCAACAACAAGCCCAGGGTATTTTCGCTGCTATGCAGGTTATCACTTACTGTTTTTAAATTGGCGGTAAATGCATTGGCGGCATTGGCTGCATCATTGATCTGCTTCACCGCAGCCTGTAAATTGCTCATGATCATGGTGTCATGCACCAGGCCATTAGCCAGGCTTCCCGGTTTCTGTAATTGCGCCGTGTATTCGGCTATACGGCTGCTCAACAGCTGGCTGTTGCGGGCAGCCAGCTGCAGGTTGCTGGCTGTGCTGGCCAGGCTTTTATACAACGATTCATCTGTTAACAAAGCGCCGGCAGTGCCTTCTCCGTTAACCAACCGGTTGCTGACGGTCTTAAAGTTGGTGGTGATGGCTACCAGATTCTCATTGTTCTTCTGCAAGGTGGCCATCATATCTTCAGTGCTCAGCGATTTTTCCACCTGCAGATGTTCGCCGCCTTCAATAGCACCAGCCTGTGGCGTTCCGCCATAAATGACAACGAGTTTATTACCAATAAAACCTTCAGCGCTCACTTTGGCTTTGGCATCTTTACGGATGAACTCCTGTGCTTTCCTTTCAATGTGCATCGTCACTTTTATCAGCGAATTACCGTTGAACTCTATTGATTTTACAATACCTACTTTAACGCCCGAAAACCAGACATTGTCGCCTTTCTGCAAGCCATTCACATTATCAAAAACAGCCTGCACATTAATGGAAGGGGCAAATGCCTTTTGCTGTCCGCCCAACGTAAAAATGCCTACCAGTAAAATAAGCAGGCCGATAGTTACAAAAAGGCCAACGATCACTGCTCGTTTGTTTTTTTCTGTGCTCATCAGACAGGATTTTTAGTAGTATGGTTCATGTAATAAAATTATAGTCGTAAAAACTTTTTATCCGCTCATCGTCATTGGCGAACACCTCCTCAAATGAACCCTGTTTTACAAAGCGGCCATCCAGCAGCACTGCTATCCGGTCGCCGGTTGATTTTGCGCAGGTGAGATCATGCGTAATAATGATGGAACTGGTATTGAACCGTTCCTGCACTTCATTAATGAGGTCGTTTATTTCCATGCTGGTAATGGGGTCAAGTCCGGCAGTAGGTTCATCATACAACATGATGGTCGGTTGCATGATCAGGGTTCGCGCAATACCTATACGCTTTCGCTGCCCACCCGAAAGTTCACCCGGCCACTGGTTAATGGTTTGCGACAAACCAACCGCATCAAGCGCTTTTTCCACCGCAGTTTCAACCTGTTGCGCACTCAGGTGTTTTGAATTGCGTAACAATGGAAATTCCAGGTTTTCGCGTACGGTCATACTATCGTATAACGCACTGCTTTGAAATGAAAACCCGATGTGCAACCGAAGCTGCTCCAATTCCTTATAGCTGATGCGTTCCACATCGTTGCCTAATACGTTTACCGAACCCTTATCGGGCTTTAACAGGCCGGCTATGATCTTTATGAGCACCGATTTGCCCGTTCCCGACCGCCCGAGCACCACTACATTTTCTCCCTGGAAGAGATCAAGATCGATGCCGCGCAACACATGGTTTGCTCCAAACGATTTGTGCAGATCGCGAATGGAAATGACCCGTTTTGTTTTGTCAATGGTATGTTCTCTAGTTTTTGTCATTACACCCTGAACCAGTTTACAACCTGTACAATAATTATTTCTTCAATAAAGATGAGGAACATGGCCAGCACCACCGAGGTATTGGCAGCCCGGCCCACGCCTTGTGTTCCCTGGGTGGTATTATAGCCCTGGTAACAACTCACAATGCCTATCGTAAAACCAAACACAATAGATTTTAAGACCGATGAAAACAGATCGAGGAAATTAATGCTCTGAAATCCGTTCTCTATAAAAGAAATGAAACTGGTTTGCTCATTCGCATGCACATTTACAAATGCTCCCAGCAACGCCACTACCGCCATATACAACATCAATAAAGGCACCATACAGGTGGTGGCTATAACGCGGGTAACTACAAGGAATTTAAAAGGATTGGTGGCCGACACTTCCATCGCATCGATCTGTTCGGTCACTTTCATTGAACCCAGTTCAGCGCCGATATTCGATCCTACTTTTCCGGCAGTGATAAGGCCGGTTACCAGCGGCGCCAACGCCCTGATAATGGCAATAGCTACCAGCGATGGTAACCATGATGTGGCGCCGAACTCAGATAACGACGGCCGGCTTTGTTTGGTAAATACAATACCCGTGATAAAGCCGGTCAATGTTATCAGTGACAGGGATTTTACACCTACCATGTAACATTGCCGGATGATCTCTTTGAACTCGTAAGGGGGAGCAAACAGGTTGCGGTAAAAGCGTGCGATAAACTGCCCGAAAGCATACACATCAGAAAAGAATGCATCCAGCTTCCGGGAAACCACATATCTGCGGGGCTGTCTCTGTTTCAATTTCATGGATACATCATCCATCGAAATTTAAAACCAGCTTCGCTTGGGAAACTATTTCCCCAATATGCTTATAAGATGATAGGAAGCAATTATTTATGGGCAATAGGATCGGCTGTTCCGTCAGGGTCATTTTTAGCATACCCTGAGGTTGTTATTGCCTTCCCTTTCAGTAACAACAGACCTGCTACGTGCGGAGCCGCCATGGAAGTGCCGGTTAAAAGGGCATATTTTCCATTGAGATAGGTAGAGGGAATACGTACCCCGGGCGCCGCATAATCCACGACATCATTTCCGTAATTGGAAAAAGAAGCATAGTTATCAAGGCTGTCTACCGCGGTTACGGTGTAAATATTCGGCGCATTTACCCTGCCAGGTGAAAAATCAATAGCCGGTTTGCTGTCATTACCGGAAGCGATGGCAAAGTAGATCCCTTTTGAAGCAGTGTTCTTAACCTGCTGATCCAGTATGGCAGACACTTCATCTTCGCCGAGGCTCATATTTACCACATCGCCGGCTTTAGCATTTTCATTTATATAACCCAGGGCCTGAATAATAGATCCCAGGGTGCCTTTACCATCTTTATCAAACACTCGTAAGGCTACCAGGCTGGCGCCAGAGGCCACACCCAGCGTACCAATCGAATTATTTTTGGCGCCAATGATGCCGGCCACATGGGTTCCATGTCCGTTTTCATCAGCTGCAGATGTTACACCACTGATAAACGACTTACTGCGCGTAGCGTCTGCATTCAGATCGGGGTGGGTAAAGTCGATGCCCGAATCAATGATCCAGGCCGTTTTACCGGTTCCATCGCCATAACCAACGCGGTTTACATTCCAGGTAATCAACCTGGGTTCAACCACTTCAAAGCAGGAGCCATAGGCAATAATGCGATCCTGCTCAACCATACTTACCGTGGGGTCCTGTTTCAACCGTTGTACCTCTTCTGTGGTCAGGCGGGCAATGAATCCGCCTACAGAGCCGGTGAAAGTTCTTTGCAAAGCGGTGCTACTGATCCCCTTACCTTTCAAAAATGAACCGGTAAAAGTAGATGCCCGAGCAGCGGTAGTCAGGCCGGCAGTGGCTGTGGTCCTATACGCTACAATGTATTGGTCGGCAATAAGCCTTCCATTATCGGTGCTTTGTTGCACCACACAATTATTTATCGTTGATGATGGATCGTCTGCAGTAACGTCAACATTTTTACGGCAGGCGGCAAATAACACTAAGCCGGTGATCGCTGAACTGATGATTTTTCTTCGCATTTAATGGGCCTCCAAACTACATTAACGAATTTCAATAATATTTGGCTGGGTACAACCGGTTGCTTTAACAACCTTTTATAAATTTTTCAAATCGGTTTCTAACGGCAAATAGCGAACCAATTACATTTAAAAAACCCGATTCAGTGGGGGTTGCAGCAGAAAAAGGGTGTTAAAAAGCCGTAACTAAGGGTTTGCAACTATCGCGGCTCATTAATTTTCTATAGCGTGGTCAATAGGAATGGGTTCACCTTTCCAGGCCTTTTTGGCAGTCCAGTCAGCATCGTCATTTAGCCAGAAGGGGTCTGTTGACGGCAGGCCGAGCACAAGAAATACCTGCGAACACAAATACAGGCTGCCGGTTGAAATATATCCTTCGCCTACCCCCGGCTGATGACCAACCAGCCCTATTTGTAACCAGCCGTTTTTATCGAATGTGCCGGGCGCCTCCATTTGCTTTTTCACCACTTCATACAAAGCACATCGCACTTGCTGCGGCAGTATGTCCTTTGGCAGTTGGCGCATAAGCGCCACCTTGGCTAAATGCTGAAAAGCACCGAAACGGTAAGCCAGCGAACGGCCGATAGGCGGGTAGGTTCCTTCAGGAGAGATAAAACGTTCCTGCACCGCGGCGTACCGGCGGGCACGTTCTAATTCCAGCTCATAGATCTTCTGCTCCTTTTGACCACTGTTTATCAACGTTTGCAACACTTCGAGGAACATGGGTTGAATGACGAAGCTGTTATAATAATCCCAATGAAAATGAGCGCCATCGCCATAGGCGCCATCGCCTTTGTACCATTGTAAATGTTGCTGTATCGCATACTCGATGCGCATCTTATCACAGCTTCCTTCAAATTGTAACAGGGCAGCTTCTACCATAGCACTGAAAAAAAGCCAGTTGCTGTGCCCCGGCGTGATCACCCGTGTCGATCTGAGGGCTTCCAGTACATTTTTTCTTGTTTTGACATCGAGCTTGCCCCATAACTGGTTGGGTGCGCGCAACAACGCCTGCGACAAAAACGCCGCATCTACCAGAGCCTGCCCGCCTTTATTAAAATTCATGTAATCGGGCGCTGATGGATCAGTGGCGTTGCGAATGCCTATTACCGAAAGGTCGATATATTTTTTACGGAGTTTTCCTTCTGCAGTGCTGTCTGGGCCCAGCTCCAACCAGGGCGCCATACCTGCAAGCAAACGGCCGAAAGCCTCGAGATAGGTATAATTCTTCCGGTCATTGGTCTTTGCTTCAACCGGCATTTTCTGTTTCAATTCATTTTTGCTGAGCGCGGTTAAGACCGGATCGGCGATTCGTACCAGGGCGTTTACAAAGTAGTTACGGTGTACTTTACCGTTTGAGGAAACCTGATCCGTTTGTGCATGCAGACAAAATGGCAATAACAATAACCCAATATACAGGTGGTTCGGAACTTTTTTCAAATGGTTCATGATGGTTGTTTTAACCCGCGGCAGTTTGGCAATCGTTGCCCGGCACAAATATCGCAAACGGGAAGATACATGTTTCAGGAACAATTCTTTTTTAATCCGTAGATTTCCTGTTGCAATTACTAATTCAACAGAAATATTTCATGTAACTGTTTGTAAGCGCACCATCAAGCGCATGTATTGTAGAAATCAGTATACTTTAGTTCAAATTAAAATTTTTTCACAAGGGAAAATACCCGTGAAAATTGGTATTTTTATTATTATTTTTCAACCTCATGGACAAACCTACAACCCTCTTTATTATTGATGATGATGAAGACGATCAGCTATTTATCAACGAAGCCATGAAGGATCTGAATATTCCGTTTACATGTTTTTATGCCAACAATGGTGAAGCGGCGTTGAAACAATTAAAAGATGAAACCATTCCCCTGCCCGATTTTATTTTCCTCGATCTGAATATGCCTAAATTAAATGGCAAGGATTGTCTTGTTGAAATAAAAAAACTGCCCAGGTATTCAGCCGTTCCGCTGATCATTTACACTACCAGTTCCAGCCACAAAGACAGGCAGGAAATCATGAAACTGGGAGCACATTATTTTCTTACCAAACCAACACGCATCAGTGAATTGTGCAATTGCCTGATCAATGTATTTTCCATGGACTGGAAAAAGGTAGCAGGCTAAGGTGCAACTCATCGTATCAGTACCAGGGTGCCGCGTTGTACATACGGAGCACCGGTATAATCAACGGCTTTTACCATCCATACATAGGCACCCGAAGGTTGCAATTTGCCGGCAATTGTTCCATCCCAGCCATGCTCATTGGTGGTTGTTCTGAACACCAGCTGTCCCCAGCGGTTAAAGATCTGGAAGAAATCTATGCGTGCCATACCTACTGCGATCGGCCGCAACAGATCATTCTTTCCATCTCTGTTAGGCGTAAATGCATTGGGTACAAAAACCGTTGGCATCGTCTGGAACACTTTTACTTTCACAAAAGCAGAATCTACACAACCCGCCTCATTATACACCAGCACTTTGTACTGTATGCCGGTTGAAGGCGTGTTGTATGTTGCGGAGGGGCCGGCAATTTGTGGGCTCGATAGATTGGTGGCGGGCATCCATTGGTACCTGGTGCCACCTGTCGCCTGCAATTGCAGGAGTTGTCCAACAACCACCGCCGTGTCTTTTCCTGCAAAAGCGTTTATATCGGGCAACACATTTACCATTACCGTATCGTACCCCGGTTTGGGACAACCCTTATTATCATACGCTGATAAAATATAAGCGGTAGAACTATCCGGCCTGGCCACCGGATCGAGTATATTCAAATTACTCAATGTTGATGCCGGCAGCCAGGCAAATGAATTGGCTTCTGTGCTGGCCTTCAACCGGGCCGGGGTCGCAAAACAGATGGTTGTATCAGCACCGGCATCCGCCTGGGGGTAAGGCACAGTTGTTACCAGTACCTGTCCCCTGCTGGTGCAACTGCCAATGCTGGCCGTTACCAGGTAGTTTGTAGTGAAGGAGGTGACCACGTCTGGGTTTTGCATTGTTGCATTCATCGCCTGGTTAACGGGCGTCCAGTTATATTTTAAACCATCCGACTGCACATGCAGGCGTATAGTATCGTTCTGGCAGATGGTTGTATCGTCCATCACCTGCAGGGTAACATGATCAACCACCCGCACTTTCACCGAATCGTGATTGAGGCAACCATTATCATCGAGCTGAACCGTATAGGTAGTAGTTGTGCCTGGTGCAACTGTTGGGGTGGCGGTATTTCCGTTTACCATGGCATTTCCAGGTTTCCAGCTGAAGTGACCATTGCCGTTGGCCTGCAGTTGAACCGCATCCGGCGTACAAATCAGTGTGTCGCGAAACGCCAGTGACAGCGGCGGCTTGTCAAGAATATTTATGTTTTTAAAGGTGGTATCGCGGCAGCCTTTGGTATTGGTGGCTATCAGCCGCACGCTTTTAGAACCCATGGACTGATAGGTGTATGTAGGAGAAGGCAGCTGGGAGTTATCGTTGCCCGTACCATCGCCAAACTGCCAATCCCAGCTATCAACCACGCCATAAGCCGATACGGATGCATCCAGGAACTGCGTAGGCTTTTTAAAGCAAATGCCATTTATCGTAAAATCCGGTTTAAATCCGGGGTATACGTAAGCCACCGACACCATTGAATCGGAGCATTGCTGGTTACGGTTGATCACAAGTTTCACCGTGTAGGTTCCGGTGTCGGGAAAGGTAAAACTGGTTACAGCATTGCCCGAGCTGAAGACCGGCGTGCCACTGTTATCGATCAGCTCCCAGGTAGTGGAAGTAATGAGCGGACTGGTGCTCATATTTGTCAGTGAAATTGTTTTTGAATCATCGCACAACATATACTCGGGCGGCATACTGGCCGATGCAATAGTACAGGCAGTTATTCGAATTTGCAGGTCTTTGCGCTGCGTGGCAATAACGATCCCGTTCCTGATCTCTTCCACCTGCACCGTAACCACATAAATACCGTCGCCGGGCGCAATGCCTGTAATTAAACCGGTAGTTGTATTGATCTTTACATTACTGCCCAATGGTGCATCTGACCCATAGGATGATCCATAAGGCACCGATGCATAAGGCGGCGGTGTAGGCGGAAAATTTGTGCCGCCGCCGCCAGAGCCGCCTATAAAAGCATTAGCGAATGAATACCGCAACTGGTCGCCATCTTTATCTTCTGCTGCAAAACTGTAGGAAAAAGCGTTATTGGCGCAGATGACCACCATATCATCACTGTTGAACCGGGCACTGTGGTTCTGCGCTCCTGATGAAATTGCACCGGTGCCCGGAATTTCGCCGGTATAGGTAGCGCCGATATTTCCGTAACCGGGCCTTAGGTTATTGATGCCCTGCACCCTGTAAACCACCTGAATGGCTATGATATAGCCTTCTTGCGACGGTGGCAGCGTGAGGGTAAAATTGTAGATGCCTATATTGTAACAAACGCGTGGCGGGTTGGTGATGCACGGACCCGGATTGCTTAATAACAACTCATCCTGTCGCGCCATGGGCACAGAAATATCAATGATGTGCTTTCCGGTACTGCGGTTAAAAACACCAAAAAAGGCCGGGTTGGGCAGCCGCCGGTTACTATAGCAATCCATGAATAATTTAGCGGTAACCTGGTAAACATACTGACCATTATTGATGCCGGTAAAAACATAACTCATTTCACCGCCGGTGATATGATCGCCACGGGCGGTAAAGATCAGCAACAGCAAAAGCAACCAGCCAATAACAATCTTCTTCATGCTTTTGGCAAAAAGTAGTTAGAATATATTGCAGTAAAGGGTAGTTGATCGCAGATGGGTAGTAATGGAATAAGTCTGAAAACCCCGAATCATCGCCTTATTCAATTTACGATTTTTTAAGAAGAATATCTGAAGGAAAATGCGATGAAATTCAAAATGCATTTAGGGGAGAAAATTAACCAAAAACGCCCTTCTTCGTCCGTTGCTTTCACCACCGCTCAGCGCTATCACCCCAAACAAAAATGACTGTAATAAATTATTAGTTTACAATCAGTTGACAATTAAAAATTATGTATAGTTCCAATACGGTCATACAGAAACCCACTCTGGAAAGATTATTGTGCAACTTTGTATTGGGACAAAACGTGCTGAACATGGAAACAGATTTCTCAACTACTATTTTATGTACAGACGGCCAGAAACGGGAGTTCCATTTTGCCCGTATTAACTCCGTAGCCATTTACTTTCACATTTCCGTTATTGATAACAGCGGCCGGCTGATCACGGCAACGCTTGCCCGTGATGCAAACGGTCATTGGAAATTACACGAACCGGAACTACCCGGCTGGTTTATCACCGCAGAACCCGAACTGGGCAACGAGGTTGAACATAAGGCAGGCCGATAAAAAAAAGGAACCGGTTAAACAACCAGTTCCGGGAACCCTTATGTTATGACTGAAAGAAGCTTATAATTTATTTCAATACCACTTTCTTACTGGCCAGTACATACACCCATAATGCAGCGGATAAATAACTGGTCAATACTAACAGTGCTGAAAAAGCATAATGCCCATGTTTGAATAAAGAAACGCTAACTAAACTGGCAATAACTATCAGTACAATGATAGTGAGGGTAAAGAACGTTTTCATATAAAATGTTTTTGAGGTTATTACTTGTTTTTTCTTGTTTAAAGCGGATGGCTTTATGTAGTAATAGAAGGTGCAAAAGCGGGGAAGTTTATTAATGAAATGCTAAGAAGAAAGGTGTATCTACAGAGCTTAAGCGGAAGAAGAAGGGTATTAGTAATTCGTTAACAGATCACCTTTAAACGCTCAAGGCAGAAGGCTCAAGGCTGAAGGCAAAAGGCTAAAGGCTGAAGGCAGGGCCGAAACGCAATTCGCGTGCAAATAAAAAAACCTGCCGGCCGGCAGGTTGATGTAATACTCTCGCAGGCGACCTTATTAACAAAATTATTAACTGTATTTGCGTTAGGCGCTGCCCGTTGCGCGTTAAGCGTTAGGCGTTGCGCGTTAGGCGTTGCGCGTTAGGCGTTGCGCGTTAGGCGTTGCGCGTTAGGCGTTCATCGTTAAGCCTTTTATTCTTTCGGTTAAACCTGCTGGTATATCAATATCGGTTACCTTGATGGTTGCCGCAAAATCCATAAAAGCAGCAGGGTGCTCTTTTCTCCGGCCGGTTTTAACATCTATACTGGTGAAGTTCGTCCACATAATGGCCTTCAGGGTGGTTTGCTTTTCGTCGAACATTAACATTTCTACCAGCACATGCGATTCGCCGAGCTCAATGAGGCGCGATTCAATACAAACGATCTCATTATAAAATGCAGGTCGCAGGTATTGTATATCGTGGCGGCGCACTACCCAGGCAATACCCTGTTTATGATATTCAGCTAATGTGATCTGGTATGCCTGCTTCAAATGATCTTCCCGGGCATTCAGCATGTAGTCAATATACCGGGCATTATTCAAATGCCCCATAGGATCACAGTCATTAAACCGTATGGTATAAAATGTTTTTGGTTGCATAGTATTTTATTATTGAGCGTAATTATTAGGATTGGTCCATGTATTCAGTTTCCACCCGGGTCTTCAAATTATCCAGTAACCTGTTCAATACCGTTACATCATCGAGCACTTTGGCCATCATGATGCCGCCTTCTATTTGCGCAAAAATGAGCTCTGCCTCTTTCTTTACATTCAGGTCGCTCCTGAACGATCCTTCCTGGATGCCTTTTTTAATGATATGTTGCAGCGATCCCAGCATTTCCTGTAATGCCTGGCGTGCTTTTTTCTTTAAGAACGGATATGCATCATCGGCATCTACAGCTGTATTCATGAGCGGACATCCGCCATCGATAGGTGCCGACACCGTATAATTTTTATAATACTGAAAAACGGTGAGCAGTTTTTCCACACCGGTCTTTTTGGCCCGCACCTTCTGACCGATATCTTCTTTGAGCTGGTTATAAGAGTATTCAAATGCCAGGGCCGCTATTTCATCCTTGCTTTCAAAATTACCATACAGGCCGCCCTTTGCCAGGCCGGTTGCTTTCATTATATCACTCATGGAAGTACCGGCATATCCCTTCTTATTGAAAAGGGGCGCCGCTTTCGCAATTATGAACTCTTTGGTTTTGTCTGCTTTTGTCACGCTGCAAAAATAAACCGATCGGTCTAATTTACAAAAGAATAATGCATTGCCTTTTTCGGCCGTGGAAAATCCCTTTTCGTCGTTCAGAATCAATGGCTCATTCTTTTGCAAACAAAAAAAATTTTGGGTGTTGCGGGCATTGTCTACCTTTGCTGCTCTTCAATTATCAGCATATGAAACTTTAAGTTCACGTTCGCTGCAGCATCAGGCATGTTTCACGAACACCTAACTCCCCAATAACATTTTTGTTAGCGCTTGCTGCGCACCCAATATTATTATTGTCTTATCAGTTAAACAGGATCTGTATGTCGGACCAAACCACTAACGTTGGTACCATGCGTATCAAAACATTTTTTTCCTTATTCAAACAGGCATTGTCGGGCAAGGAGCAAGACTATACCCAGGGCAGCATTCGCCGTGCTGTGTTCTTACTGGCCGTACCCATGATACTTGAAATGTGCATGGAGTCGGTTTTTGCGGTAGTAGACATTTTTTTTGTAGGCCGTCTTGGTAAGAATGAGGCCGTATCAACAGTGGTGCTAACCGAATCGGTGCTAACCATTGTATACTCGCTCGCAATTGGGTTAAGTATGGCTGCAACGGCCATGGTAGCCCGCCGTATTGGCGAAAAGAATCCTGAAGCTGCTTCAAAAGCCGGGATACAATCATTGTTAGTAGCTCTCTTTGTTACTGCTATTGTCAGCATAGTAGGCGTCATATTTGCGCCGGAGATCCTGAAGCTTATGGGCGCTTCGCCCGAAACGGTTCGCATAGGCACCAATTATACCCGCATCATTTATGGCGGCAGCGTGGTTATCATGCTGCTGTTCCTGATCAACGGTATTTTCAGAGGAGCCGGTGACGCGTCAATAGCTATGCGCTCTTTATGGATCGCCAATATTTGTAATATTATCCTGTGCCCGGTATTAATTTACGGAGCAGGTCCTGTTCCGGCCTTTGGTATTACAGGCGCCGCTATGGCTACCACCATTGGCCGCGGCATTGGCGTACTGTACCAGATCTACCATTTATTCAGTGGCAAACGGATCATCAAGATCAGGTTGAAGGACTTTATGCCCGACTGGCCAATCATAAGGTCCATTTCCAATATTGCCTGGACGGGCACTGCGCAGTTCCTGATCGCATCTGCCAGCTGGATGGTACTGGCCCGTATTATGACGGAATTTGGTGATCCCGCTGTGGCAGGTTATGGTGTGGCCATCAGGCTGATCATGTTCTTCCTGTTACCAGCATGGGGTATGAGCAATGCTGCTGCCACGCTGGTTGGCCAAAACCTGGGCGCCCAGCAACCGGAAAGGGCTGAACAGTCAGTATGGAGCACAGCCAGGTATAACACCATCTTCATGATCTTTGTAACCCTGGTATTCCTGCTGTTTGCGCAACCTATCGTGGCATTCATGAACAAGGATGTTACCGTTGAGGCTTATGCCGTCAGGGCCTTACGGATTGTAAGCCTGGGTTATATTTTTTATGGCATAGGGATGGTTGTTACCAATGCGTTTAACGGCGCCGGCGACACCAAAACTCCTACGCTCATCAATATCTTTGGCTTCTGGTTATTCCAGGTGCCGCTGGCCTTATTGCTGGCTTTGTTCTTCAAGCTTGGTCCCGATGGCGTGTTCATTGCCATTGTACTGGCCGAAACAGGGATCTCCATTGCCGGTATCATCATTTTCAAAAAAGGAAAATGGAAGAAGATCAAAGTATAAAAGAAACTGTTTACAGAGGCTCCCTGCGGAGCCTTTGTTGTTTACACGGAATACCTTTTGCTATTATCAGTTAATTCACTAAGTTACAATCAGCATGAAGCAGCAATTACCTAACAATGCCATCAGGCAGGTACTTATATTGGCTACCATCATTACGCTTGGTATTGTACTGTTCAATCAATTGAGAAGTTTTATTCCGGCATTTTTGGGGGCTTATACTTTGTATGTGTTGCTTCGCAAATGGATGTTCATTCTGCAAGGCCGGTATAAATGGAAAAAAAGCCTTTGCGCGGCCCTGCTCATGCTGCTGTCATTTCTCATCATCCTGTTGCCGATCTTCCTGGTGGTGAATATGCTTACCTCGAAGATCGCCTTTGCCATGGAGCATTCCCAGGAGGTGCTTGCCAGCCTGCAGGCGTTTGTTGAAAAACTGGAAGCCCAGTACAAGGTGCAGATACTTACGACTACCAACCTGGAGAAGATAACCGCGTGGGGCGGCAATACGGTTCCCAAGATCCTCGGCGCTACCTTCAATACCCTTACCGGCATTATCATCATGTATTTCATTTTATATTTTATGCTGGTAGACGGTCGCAAGATGGAATCGAACTTCTACGACTGGGTTCCTTTGAAAGATGAAAATACCCTGATGTTGCGAAAAGACCTTAACAGCATGGTATATTCGAATGCGATCGGAATTCCGCTCATTGCCATTATACAAGGGATCTTCGGCCTTATTGGCTACCTGATCCTTGGGGTAGAGGAACCGTGGTTCTGGTTTGTGATCACCTGTATCACCAGTATGTTGCCCGTGGTGGGCGCTGCTTTGGCCTATGTGCCGGTGGCCCTGTTGTTCTTTGCCGCCGGTAGCAATGGTAAAGGTCTTATTATGCTTTTATACGGTTTTGGCGTAATCGGTTCGGTCGATAACCTGTTCCGTTTCTGGGTGCTGAAGCGGATCGGCGATGTACATCCCCTCATTACCGGCTTTGGCGTTATTATTGGGGTAGGCCTGTTTGGGTTTATTGGTCTCATATTCGGCCCCATCCTGATATCACTTTTCCTCGTGCTCCTCAAGATCTACGCTTCGGAGTTTAACATCGAAAAAAGGAGCGAAGGCAATAGCAAATAACTGTGTTACAAATACTTCTATCAGTAAGTAATTTCACGTACCGGCAAATACGCCGATATATATACTACATTGAAAATTTCGGAAAACACGGCTTTTCAGCCTTAAAATGCGAAAATATTTTTCGCAATGCTTCGTTCTATGGCGGTATTGTTTTTAATCAATTAGTTGCAAACCGCTTTTATATACGTTTTAATTCCTATGAAACGGTCACATAAGTCAATGTCGTTTGGAGTGTTGTTGTGTTTTTTGGCAGTGTCGCCGGTGGTATCATCCGGCACCGGCAGTGATGAGAAAACACCAGTTGTAGTAAGCGCACCTCGTGCCGCCGTTCCGGTTAACACAAGCACCGCAGTAGTTACAAGATCGGCCGCAGAAATGCTGGCGGCAGAAGCCAGGGATCTGTACGGTTCAATGAACCTGAAAAAATTCGGCCTGTCGATAAAAGCTTTTGAGTATGCGCTGAAAGGTTATAAAAACCTGGTGGAGCGCGGAAAAGTAGTGAAGGACCAGGTGCTTTCCATCTGCGATTTCAGTCAGTCGTCGCGCAGAAAAAGGTTTTATGTGATTGATATGGCCAAAAAGAAAGTGCTTATCAATACCTGGGTAGCGCATGGCCGCAACTCTGGTGGTGAATATGCCCGTTCCTTCTCAAACAGCCCCGAATCGCATAAGAGCAGTCTCGGTTTTTATGTTACCGGTAATACTTATTACGGCAGTCATGGACTGGCATTAAAAATTGAGGGACTGGAAAAGAACATCAATGATAAAGCCGACGAGCGGAATATTGTTATTCACGGTTCAAACTATGTTGGCGCCAGCTTTTTAAGCCGCAGCCCCTTCAACGGCCGCAGCTATGGATGTCCGGCGCTGCCACAGCAGGAAACCGGAAAAATCATTCAAAAGATCAAGGACGGCACCTGCCTGTTTATTTACCATCCCACTAAAAGTTATATCCAGAAGTCAAAAGTGCTGAATGGCTAGACCTCGCTTCATCTGGTTTGAAGCCCGCTTAAGGGAATCCTATTCGGGCCGGTCCCCATCCAGGATGGTACCCTTTTAAAAACTACTGCAACCACATCGCCAGCAGCTGGCAAAGGGCGCCGGCAAAAAGGCCCAGGTAAATTTCGCGTTGGCTATGATCAGAAACGATCAGGCGGCTGGTACAAACCACACCGGCTATTAATATGGCGAAGGAAAAATAAACGCCGGTTACATCCTGGTTGTTAAATGCCTGTAACAGGAAGAACACCGCCAGCCCACCCACACCAATGGCATGCATGCTTACCTTGGTAACAATATTCAGGAACCAGGCAGCACAAACAGCCAGAAAAGATCCCAATAAGAAATCGAGGAAAGGTTGCGGATTATCCTTCTGACTGTGGAATACATACCAGGCCCAGAAGTAAAAGATCATCGCGGCGGCATAGGGAATGATCCTTTCTTTTTGCGTACGCAGTTGCATGGATTGCACCAACTTCAGCCGCCACATCAGGAACACCGCAAAACCCGGGATCACCGCCGTGTTGAAGAACACGGAAATGAGCCTGAAAATTTTGTATTTATGATTTATACCGGCAAATGCATACGGATCGATGAACAACAAGAATGCGGTTACATATGCCGGTAAAAACAACGGATGAAAAATACAGGAAAAGAAATGAGCCAATGCCCTGATGAGCGCTGGTTGTTTAGGAGGCAGGGCAGTAAGCGGTGTTGTTGACATAATCAAAATTGCTATTACAGTTCTTTCCGTAACCTGGCTACCGGAATATTCAATTGTTCGCGGTATTTGGCTACGGTTCGGCGTGCAATATTATAACCTTTTTCCTGCAATAGCTCGGTGAGCTTTTCGTCGCTCAGGGGTTTCTTCTTGCTTTCGCCTTCAATGAGATCGCTGAGTATTTTCTTTACTTCCCGCGTAGATACTTCTTCGCCGCTGTCGGTACTGAGCGATTCGCTAAAGAAGAATTTCAGCCGGTAAGTACCAAACTCGGTTTGAACAAATTTGCTGTTGGCTACCCGGCTCACCGTGGAGATATCGAGACCTGTGCGTTCGGCAATATCTTTCAGGATCATGGGCTTCAGCGTGGTTTCATCGCCGGTAAGGAAAAAGTCGCGCTGGTAGCTCATAATGGTTTCCATTACACTGCTCAGCGTATGCTGCCGCTGTTTAATGGCATCGATGAACCACTTGGCTGCGTCGATCTTCTGTTTAATGAACAGGATCGCTTCTTTTTGGCGCTTATCTTTTTTGCTGCCTTTATCGTACTCGCGCAGCATATCGCGATAGCCTTCGCTGATGCGCAGGTCGGGCGCGTTCTTCGAATTAAGGGTAAGTTCCAGCTTGCCGCCGTTGTTATAAACAAAGAAGTCGGGCACCACATAACTTTCAGCCTTGTTGATATCGGCATGATTACCGCCGGGTTTAGGGGTAAGCCGAATGATCTGGCTGATCACTTCTTTCAACGCATCGTCGTCGAGGTTAAGGCCGCGTTGAATTTTATCGTAGTGCTTTTTTGTAAACTCATCAAAGTAATCGGTGAGTACATCAATTGCTTTATCTACATTCTTGCCTTCCCGCTGCTGGCGGTACAATTGCAATAACAGGCATTCCTGCAGGTCGCGGGCGCATACCCCCGGCGGATCAAACTGTTGAACCAGCCTGATCACCTTCTCTACTTCCTGTTCATTGGTTTCAATATTCTGCCTGAATGCAAGGTCGTCAACAATAGCGGCAGTTTCCCGGCGCAGGTAGCCATCATCGTCAATGCTGCCAACTATCTGCTCTGCTATCCTGCGTTCATTATCACTCATCTTTAACATGCCCAGCTGGCCGAGCAGGTGTTCATGGAAAGATGTTTCTATTTTATAAGGAACTATTTTTTTGTCATCCATTTCGGGATAATTATCATCCCGCAATTTGTAATCAGCAATTTCGCCATCTTCATCTCCTACGTATTCGCTAATGTCGATATTGTCATATTCATCTTCGCTGCCGTCTACATCAAAATCCTCTTCATCACTGCTATCGAATTCATCTTTTGTTTCATTATCGTATTGCTCGTCATGGTTCTCCTCCGACAATTCCAAAGCCGGATTCTCTTCAAGTTCCTCTTTGATCCGTTCTTCCAAATTAGCCGTAGGCACCTGCAACAGTTTCATCAGCTGAATCTGTTGTGGAGAAAGTTTTTGAAGTAGCTTTTGCTGTAAACTTTGACTCAATGCCATGTGCGTCAATATTTTAATCAGTTAGTCGCCAAAATTAATTTCAAAAAATCCGCGGCAACCACAAAAATCAGGCCGTAAATTTACAGACAAATGTAATCAACGTTGTGCAACGATTTTATAAAATTATTGTCTTTGCGGCTTTTTGTTTTGAATCAGAGGCAGTTTTAGCTCAAAACCAGGTAAATATAACATCTGGTAAGGCGTCGTTTACACCGGAAAAAGTGGCCGCGGTTTCTATGTATGAACTTCCTGAAAAGTTATTAACAGTTGGTTTTCATATACTAAAGGAAACGTCAATGGCCGGTCCGCCTGTAATTCCGGTGCGGCCGGCTGTTGCCACTATAGGTAACAATTTATATACGATTCAGTTTGGCTTTTTTTGTAAAAAGGAGCTGCAGTTTGAAAAAACCACCCGGATTCCGCTTCGATTCAGGTTGGGATCACTTGACTATGTAAACAGGCTGGAAGGAAAACATCCTTAGTTCACAGTACAAAGTTTACAGTTCAAAGTTTACAGTTAGTCAGTTGATCGTTATGAATCGTGAAGAGGCTTATGATTGTTTACAGTAATAAGCGAATTTGCGCCGCCGGAAATTCCTGGCCGTCTGCCGTCTGCCGTCTGCCGTTGCTGACGATTGCCGATTCGGTTACTTTCTCACGATCTTATTAATAGCAGTTACATCGTTTTGGAAATTGCTCAATGTTTGGAGGGCTTCCGAGGGAGTGCTTTCTTTAAAATATTTCTGCAGCCATAGTTTAGAGCTATCGGGCTCGCGCATAGCCCGGTACTGATCTTTTAATGCATACGATTCTGCAAATACAGCGCCCGCTTCGTACATCCTGCGCAGGGTTAAATATAATGTATCGCCGGTTGTGCTGTTAATGATGAGGCTATCGACCATTTCTTTTTTGTTGCCCGCCATCTCGGCTTTGGTTAAAGCCATTTGCGTTTGCATGATCCAGGAGGTGGCATCGAGGAAAATGATCGACAGGTCATTGTTTAAGTAGTGGGTCTTCCTGAGGCTGTCGACGCGGTCCTGCGCTTTTCTGGCAGAATCACTCACGTTACCGGCTACCGCATCACTTTGTGTATCCTGGCTTTTACAACTGGCGAATAGCAGGATGGGGCCGAGGGATATGAACAGTCCTGTTTTTATAGCGATAACGGTTCTTTTCATCGTTAAATACACTGTATTAAAATGCGTTTAGAAGATGATCTTCTATTGAGAGACCGTCTTCTAAACGCAGGCCTGTTCCTAAAATTATTATCAGGCTGATATCTTTTGTGCAGCCAGTACTTTTTTAACCACGCTTACGATCTTTTCGCCTTTCTCTTTCATTTGCTGTTCTGTAGGCACAAGGGAGATCTGGGTGGTGATGCCGCGGCTCATGACAGCATCACTGGCAGAAAAGTCTTTATTGGCTTGTTGCAAAATGGCTGCTTTATAGTCGGGATGTAAGGCATTGAGGGTAATGCTTTTCTTCAGGTGATCCCATTTGCGGATGTAATGCCAGTTATGATCGAACCAGTAAAAATTACCGCCCCAGCTGTTCTGGGCCTTTAATTCTGCCACTACAGCCTGGGTAAGCTCAGCGGTAGGCAGGAACCAGCTTAAGAAAGTGCAGCTGTCGCCGGCTTCATCCAGCACACGGCGGAAACTGATTTCGGGCACCTGCGCGAGGATGGCTTTTAATTGTGCATGGCCGGCGCGTTGTTTGGCCAGAAATTCATCCAGGCGGTTGAACTGTGCCAGCCCCACTGCCGCATGCAGTTCAGAAATGCGGAAATTATAACCCAGGAATGGGTGCAGATCGGCCCCGCGGTCAACACCTTTGTGGTCGTGGCCATGATCACTGTAACCGTCGCTGTTGATGTACACATCTTCTCGGTTGGTGACAATAGCACCGCCTTCACCGCAGGTAACTGTTTTTACAAAGTCGAAGGAATAAGTGCCGGCATCGCCGATGGTTCCGAGGTATTTTCCTTTATAGGTGGCGCCAAAGCTCTGGCAGGCGTCTTCAAGTAATAACAGATTATGTTCTTTGCAGATCTGTTGCAGTGCATCCATGTCGGCCGAGGCGCCGCACATATGCACAGGCATTATACATTTTGTTTTGGGGGTAATGGCTTTGCGAACCGCATCGGGGTTCAGGGTGAGTGTATCGTCAACATCCACGAGCACGGGAACGGCGCCTACACTGATGAGGGCCTCAAAGCTGGCCACAAACGTAAAGGTGGGCATGATCACTTCATCGCCATAGCCTATGCCCAGTGCGCTCAGCGCGGTGGTAAGGGCAGTGGTACCGCTGGAAACCAGGTGGGTAAACTGGCAACCAAATTTTTTGCTGATGGCAGCTTCCAGTTCTTTCGCTTTCCAGATCCCTTTACGGGCTCCATCGAAACCAAATCGCATCAGGATACCGGTTTCCATTACATCATTTACATGTTTGCGTTCATCTGCGCCAAAAAGTTCAAAGCCAGGCATATTGAATTTGTTTATGGTTTATTGTTTCTTGTTTTTCGTTACCCCTGAGCAGCGTTGATCTAAACCGCTCTCAATTAACGTTAAATGTCTAAATTATTGGACAGCAAAGGTAGAGATTTCAGCCAAAAGTGGGGGGCCGGTTTGTATAAAACGAGGGGACCAATAGGCAATGGTCAATGGTGAATGGTGAATGGTCAATGGTGAATGGTCAATGGTGAGCGGCTCGCGGCAAGTGAGCAGTATAAGCACCTGGGTACAACTCACATAACCCACGACCTGAATAACTTAAGAACTAATAACCCAGGAACCAGGAACATGAACTATGAACTGTATACTTTGAACTGTAAACTAGGAACTTTGAACTTTAAACTTTGAACCTTAAACTAAAAAAGGCTCCCTATGCAGGAAGCCTCTTTTCTTTATCTTTAATCCTTTTGAATTTTCTTGTGCCTTGTGCCTTGTGCCTTGTGCCTTGTGCCTTGTGCCTTGTGCCTTGTGCCTTGTGCCTTGTGCCTTGTGCCTTGTGCCTTGTGCGTTGTGCCTTGTGCCTTTCGCTTTGGGCCTTGAGCCTTTCGCCTTAAGCCTAATTATTAGCCATGGTATTCGGTTCTTTACCCAGCGTCCAGCCCAGCCTGTCGACCTTTACGGCTTCCAGTTTTATAGGCCAGTTCGGATAGGGTTTACTTTCGTTATTCTCTTCATCCAGGCAGGTTACATAGAACCGTACAAACTTGCGATCGTTGCGCAGCGGGGCAAAAAACACACAGCTATCGCTCGAATCAAAACGGCTGCCGATCAGTTGGGCATTATAAAAATTGTTGTTATTGAATTCCTCGTTATAGCAGGCATATAAGCGGTAGCATTTGATCTTTTTATTTGTAGCACCTGTTTTAATTACTTCTATCCGCAGGGCGGTATCTACCGGCTTTATAGAAACTACTTCGGGGCTTTCGGGCAGCAGGGAATCGATCCAGGGCATGGGCGGTATCATCGCCGGCTCCTTATAATAATTATAGCGCAGGCTGTCGTTCCAGCCAAGGGGGTTCTTTACAAATGACTGGGTGCTGAAGTAAATAGCGCCCTGGATCTCAGGGTATTTACGCATAGCCTGGATCTGCCGGGGCAGCTGGGTCTTATCGCGCCAGGCTGCATTGGTTCCGGCTTTAAAAATGCCAAGGCCAATGTAGCAATGTTTGCCGTAGCTATGTTTTGCCCACCAGTCGAGCAACACTTCATAGGCTGCCCGCGGATGGCCAAATTCAAAATAGATCTGGGGAGCTACATAGTCTATCCAGCCGCTTTTCAACCAAAGCAGGATATCGGCATACAGCTCGTTGTAATTGGTCATCGATTTGGTATCACTGCCTTCAGGATCCTGGCTGCGGTTTTTCCAGATGGCGAAGGGCGAAATACCGAAACGGCAGTACCGGTTTTCTTCTTTTATCGCAGTGCTCAGCTTTAAAATGATGGAGTCGGTATTGCTACGCCGCCAGTCGGCCAGGCTTAAGCCATTGCCATATTTTTCGTAGGACTCTTTATCAGGGAACTCTTTGCCTGAGATGGGGTATGGGTAGAAGTAATCGTCGAAATGAACAGCATCTATATCGTAGCGGTTTACGATATCGCGGATCACATTCACCACATAGTTTTGCGCCTCTTTATTGCCCGGGTCGAAATAGCGGGTGCCGCCATAACTCAAAAACCATTCGGGATGCGTGCGGGTGATGTGGTTTGCGCTAATAGAAGATTTTCCGATCGCAAACTCGGCCCGGTAGGGGTTGCACCAGGCGTGGAATTCCATGCCCCGTTTATGTGCTTCTTCTACCATGAAGGCCAGCGGGTCATAGTAAGGCGTTGGCGCCTTACCCTGCTTACCGGTAAGCCACTGGCTCCAGGGCTCGTATTGCGACGGATAAAATGCATCGGCGCATGGGCGCACCTGTACGATAACGGCATTCAGGCCATTACGTTTATGCATTTCAAGCAGATTTATGTATTCTGCTTTTTGACTTTCCGTATTAAAATTTCCACGTGAAGGCCAGTCGATATTATCTACTGTAGCAATCCACGCCGCCCTAAATTCATATTTAGGTTGCGCTACTACATTAAACACTAAAAAACAGGCCACTACCATCAGGCATGTAGTTCTTTTCATATTCGGATTAAAGATTAACGGATGTGTTTACAAAGTACGGTTATTCTGCGCTTCTTATTTTATCTAGTAGATCATTTAACATTTTAGCTTCTTCTTCAGTAAGGTTTCCAAGCATCGCATCCATCTGCTCGTTATAGCTATCCAGCTTGTCAAGCAATTGCAGGCCCAGATCGGTTATGGTTACGTCAACCAACCGGCGATCGGTCTTGCAAATTACTTTTTGTACCAGTTCCTTTTTTACCAGCCTGTCAACAATCCGGCTGGTATCACTCATTTTATCCAACATCCGTTGACGGATCTGCAGGGTTGACAAAGGTTTTCCGGCGCCCCGCAAAATGCGGAGGATATTATATTGTTGGGAAGTTATATCTCCCTTATCAAAAAACTGTTTGGTCTTTTCTGTTATCCAGTTATATGTAAAAATCAGATTGACCACTGTTTTATGATACTCATTCCGGAATTTAGTCTGTTGTATATCTTTTTCAATACTCATGGCATTACAATTACACAGGAGTTAATGGTAAATAATCAAAACACATACCTGATTATACTTACTGGCGGCTCAGCCGCGTCAGCATAAATATGCTGAAAATATGATGGGCTTCGTGCAGTAGAAAAAACTCTGTCCATTCCGTTACAGTTAATAAACCATATACCGGATGACGCCCGGTTCTATTAACTGCTGCACCGGTTAATGTCATAAGATGTTTGATAATACTCGTTCGCTGACCCGAAAGATCCGCCAGCAACTCAGCTACAGATCTTCTACAGCATGCTTTAAATGCCGGGTCATCATCGGCTTTATACCGATCGAACACTGGTTCATTTTCCGCTTGAATCTTTTGCATTCTTTGCAGAAAAACCGGCTGGTACGAAACCAGATGCGCCAATTGTTCAAATGCGCTCCATTTATCTTTATGTATACGTTGCTTTAATTCGTCTTCTGAAAAGCCATTCAATAATTCCAGAATGCTTTCATGCTGATGTTGCAACCGGCTACAAACAGATGCAGACAAAGACATGGTACTCCCATTTTTTTGTTCTGCGGTCAGGCAGGGGAGGATGAGGTTTTCGGATTCGTGGTTTTCGATCCCGGTTGCCAGGGGTTATTGGTTTGGCCTACTGTTTTGACCTAACGCAGAGATGTTTTGCTGCTAAACCAATTTTGATGTTCGAAATTACATTTTTTCTGATAGCTTACCATCAATCTGACACGTTTCAAACTGAGTTTATATAATTTTTCCTGACAGGGATAAGTATTTCCTTACACTTAATCGCCCCATACTCTGGTACCTTCACTGCAATTGGCACAAATGTCAATATTTTTCCTGCCTAACAGCACCTGTTCCCTAAAGCGCTTATACTTGTCGTTATGCCATACTTCTTTAAAGCTCTTTCCTTTCAGATCGCCCAGGGTATGCTGCGCATCTTTATCGAAGCAGCAGGGCACTACCAGTCCATCCCAGCTGATCACCGTGGCATGCCATAAACGCCAGCAATGATTATGCAGGGCATTCTTAAATTCCATTTGTCCTCGTTTGTTCTTCCGGTACCGGCTGTATTTTTCAATAGTAGGGATCAACTGATTGGGGTCATTCTCGTAGTCGTACACCTGGGCAGTTTTAAACCGCACTTCATCTACGCCTATCTCTTTGGCCAGCGCCTTTACCTCCTCTATCTGGTGCTCGTTTGGTTTAACTACCAGGAACTGGAAGAAAACAAACGGCGTTTTGCTTTTCAACTCCTTTTTCCATTTCACAATATTCCGGGCGCCTTCCAGTACTTTATGCAATTTTCCGCCCACCCTGTATTGTTGATATACGTCCTGGGTGGTTCCATCGATAGAGATGATCAGCCTGTCTAACCCGCTTTCCACCGTTTTCCGGGCATTTTCGTCGGTGAGGTAATGCGCATTGGTCGATGTGGCCGTATAAATACCCTTCCCCGATGCGTACTTCACCATTTCAAGAAATGACGGGTTGAGGTAAGGCTCCCCCTGAAAATAAAATACCAGGTACAGCAGGTCCCGGGATAACTGGTCAATCGTCTGGCGGAAGAAATCTTTTTGCAACATGCCTGTAGGCCGGGTAAAAGCCCGTAATCCGCTGGGACATTCGGGACAGCGCAGGTTGCACGATGTGGTAGGTTCAAAAGAAATAGAGATCGGATATCCCCATTGTACTGGCTTGCCGGTAATTTTACTTATATAATAACTGCTTAATACCTTACCTGCATTCCAGGCCCGCCGGGGCGTTATCCTCGATAATAAATTGAAACTATCGTGCCAGTTAATTGCGGGCATAGAGGTGTAAAATTAGGGTTCATTGTCATAAAGACAATGTTTTATGCACCCTTACGTTTAAAAGAGTTAAAATTTTCCACTTCAACAGATTATATCATCGCTTTGTTTAAGCGCTCCAATATATTTGTGTACCCTTATGGCAAATAAAAAAAAGGTAGCCATTGTTTGGAAGCTCGTTGTAGGACTGATCGTAGCCGCCACCGTATTCATGCTGTTTTTACGTGTGTATGAATGGTGGCAGGAAAGGCGGGCCCATTTTGCCCGGTACGAGGCCTTTGGCATCGAAATTCCCACCCGTTATACAATTCATGGCATCGATGTATCCCGTTACCAGGAAACGATTGACTGGGAAAGCGTTAAAGCAATGAATGTAGAAGGAATAAAAGTAGGTTTTACTTTTATTAAGGCCACTGAAGGACTGACCAGCGAGGACCGCTTTTTTAAACGTAACTGGAAGCGCGCTAAAGAGGCCGGACTGGCCCGCGGCGCTTATCATTTCTTTATTGCCACCAAAAACGGCAAGGCCCAGGCCGAACATTTTATAAAAACAGTTGAACTGGCGCCCGGCGATCTGCCGCCTGTGCTTGATGTAGAAGCCACTTACGGAGTTCCCTATAAAAAAGTTCGTGAGCGGGTGCATGAATGGCTGGTGACTGTTGAAAACTACTACGGTGTACGTCCTATCATCTATGCGAATGTTGATTTTTATCAGCAGGTACTCAAAGATGAATTCGACGAATATCCTTTATGGGTGGCCCATTACCTGCAAAAAGAAAAACCCCGCATTTACCGCGACTGGCATTTCTGGCAATACAGCGAACAGGGCCATGTAAACGGTATCTTCTGCAAAGTTGATTTCAATGCCTTCAGCGGCGACTCCACGGAATTCAAGAGTCTGTTGATCAATTGATCGTGTGTTTCCGCAGAAAAACAGCATCGAAAAAATGAACAGGGGCTGGAAAAAAACATCGAAAAAAATTAAAGTGCCCAGCAGAAATAATCAGCATCCCTAAAAAATAAACCGATACCAAAAATTTTTAACCAGGGTATTTAAAATTTGCCCCGTCAGGCTCAAATCAATTGCCGCTTATCTTACCTTGGTGTTATAATTTCTCATTTATGAGCATGATGGAAGATGATATTAAAGATTTCCTGAAGCGCATCGTTTGGACCGTTTTTATAATGTTTTTGTGGCTTACCCTTACGCTGGGCATTGGGGCTTACAACGACCTGATGGTACCAAGCCCAACTGTTACCATTGGCAATATCATCTTTTACATCTGGAGCGCCGGCAGCCTGGCCACCGTTATCTATTTATTTGTTCGCATCTGGAAGAAGAAATTCCCGCATGGATGAAAAGATAATGTGCTAATCTGCTAATGTGCTGATGTGCTGATGAAATACACCCTGCGCGAATTCAATGTGCTAATTTGCTGATGTACCAATATGCTAATGAAATCCACTGCAGCGCGAATTCAATGTGCTAATCTGCTAATGTGGATGTGCTGATGAAATACACCCCTGCGCGAATTCAATGTGCTAATTTGCTGATGTGCCAATATGCTAATGAAATCCACTGCAGCGCGAATTCAATGTGCTGATCTGCTAATGTGCTGATGTGCTGATGAAATACACCCCTGCGCGCAGGCCAATGGGCAATGGTCAATACGCAATTGGCAATTTTAACCCTTACTTCTGCCTGATGATTACCAGCGACAGTTTGAATAGGCGATACGCAATTGGCAATTCATACCCAATTTTTTGGCCCGCTGTTTAAGCGTAAATCACTTAATCTTTTGGCAGGTATAACAGCAACAAAAAAGGCTCCATTAAGAAGCCTTCAATTCTTTAGGTCTGTATTTTGTGGCCTATTGTCTATTGCTTATTGCCGTTTTGATTAGGGGTTAGGGGGTATTAAAACCTTGTAGCCGGACAACCCACTTTTTTGTCTTTGTGATAGCTTGGCAAACCGGCAATACGTTTATACTGATCAATAAATGAACGTACTGTAACAGTGAGGGCCATATAATAAAAGCCGTCTTTTACATTCGCATTACCACGGGGCGTTTTAGCAGCAGGATAAGCGCCCTGCCCAACCTCATCACCGCGATATGCCAGATCAACAGCCGTTTGCCCCTTTGCAGCAAATAAAACGCCCTGGTCTGCATATTCTGAACTTACATCATCCAGGTAATCAGTAAACAACTTGCGGTAGCCGAGTTCCAGTCCAACCCTGATATCCTCCGTAATAACATAGGTAGCGCCAATGCCGAGCGGTATATTGAACTGCGTGAGTTTATAGTCTTTTTTACCCGGTATAATTCCCTGTCCCTCGGTGCTTAATGGTTTCAGGTAAGTTTTAGTGCCATCTTCCGTATGGGTATAGGGTTTGAAATTATACAATCCCACCCCGGCAAATACATATGGGGTGATCCAGGAATTGTTCAAACTTAATATATTGTATTGCGCGCCAAGCTCCCATTCAAATACTTTGGTAGCAAAATTCAGGTTACGTCTTTGCATGCCCGGGCTGCCTTTTTTATCGTCAGCCTGCAGGGAAGTGAGCGTAAAGTAAGTGCGGGCGGTAAAATGTTCCGACAGATCATACTGAGCGCCGAATGACCCCAAGAACCGGGCCTGTTTAAAGGTTATATTCTTCTCCTGCAGATCTCCCTGGTAATTGGCAATTCCCAACCGGGCTGCAAAGTGAAAATTCTGTGCAACGGCTGCCAGGGGCATACAACATAACAGCGTGATAATCTTTCTCATTAATATTCAATTAGGATAATATACGTTCAACGGCCACAAATCTACGATCTGGTCGACTACTTTAAACGGTATGAGCATGAATTTATTACACAGTCCCTGGCCCCCTGAAGGGGGTTAATGATCGCATAAATTGACCGGAAAATGCGCATAGGGAATGCGCTTCAGCAACCCTTTTATGTTTTTCGAGCTGCGTTTTGTGTGCCGCTTTGCGTGTGGCGTGTGGCGTTTTGCGTTCCGCGTTTTGCGTTTTGCGTTTGGCGTTCTGCGTATGGCGTTTGGCGTTAACTGCTATGATCTGCCACGATCACCCAGGTTCCGTTGATCTTTCTGAAGAGAAGGTTATAATGGCCGCCCACATCGCCGATCTTTCGCTGTAAATTCCATTTGCCCACGACAAAATAAAACTCCGGCGACAGGCGCTGTACTTTTATCAGGTCAAATGTCAGCTTGCCCATGGCGTCGGCACTGCTGTAATTCTTTTTATAATTCGTCAGGGTGTTCTGATAACCATAGGTCACCCCGCTTTTTCCAATGAACATGAGGGAGTCGCTGTTCCAGTATCCTTTCATGAATGCTTCAAGGTTACCACTGTTCCAGGCCGTGGTTTGATCGCCTAAGATCTTCCGGATCGCCTGTTCATCATTGTCCTGGGCCCTTGTCTGTTGGATCAGGAAGAAGGCAAGAATGAATAACGGTAAGCTTCTCATAAATGTAGTTGTTTTTCTAAAGATAAAGCAAAGTCGACAAGTTGACGGGCTTGACAATTCATAAGGATGAACGCAGTGCGCCTGGCATCTGGTAACCGGTAACCGGTGACAAAACAAAAGCCCGAAAGAATCGCAACTCTTTCAGGCTTTCTGATCTATTACCAGTATAAAAATTACATTTTAAATTTCTTCATATACTTAGCATCCACTTCCACGCTTTTCAGCGGGGTGCTGTTATCGTAACGCTCCTGTTCTACGATATAATATTCCAATCCTTTGGCTGAACCGGCTTTCAGGATCTTTTTAAAATCAATGCTCCCGGTACCCAGGTCTACAGAGGCATCGTGCTCTTTGGCATCTGCGCCCTTTTTGCGGTCTTTCACGTGGCACAGCTTCCAACGGCCGGGGTATTTATTAAACCAGGCTATAGGATCGGCGCCGGCGGTAACCACCCAGTAAATATCCATTTCAAAATCAACCAGGTCGGCATTGGTATTTTGCATCAGAACTTCATGCGGCAGCTGGCCTTCCATTTCCGTAAAGCTGTAGCCGTGGTTGTGATAGGCAAAACGCAATCCGTTCTTTTTACAGATCTCGCCGCAGGCATTGAATTTCTCAGCAGCCTTTTTAAAATCATCAATTGATTTGTTGGCCCCGCCCAGGCTTGGACAGATCAAATATTTCATTCCTATTTCACCGGCCTGTGCAGCCTTGGTTTCAAAATCTTTATTGATATTACAATGGCTCGAAACGATGGTCATGCCCAGCTCATCCATATATTTTTTGAATTCCTTATTGGTCATTCCCCAGAACATACCGTCTTTGCCTTCATAACTTTCAATTTGCTTATATCCGAAGCCAGCTACCTGTTTCAAAACACCCTTTGGATCTTTGGGCAGGTCGCTGCGCAGGGAATATAACTGCAATCCGAACTTTTTAATAGACGCCCTGGCTTCAGCATCCTCCATGGAAAAAACGGACCTTGAAACGAGTAATCCAGAAGCCAATGTTCCGGTTGCTTTGAGAAAACTTCTTCTGTTGTACATGAAATTGGTTGTGGGTGATTAAAATCAAATACTGAATATCGAAGCGATGATCGCCTCAACATTCAGTATTCTTTATTTAAAAACGAACGATATTATAAAGCCCAGGCTTTGTCGCCTTTTTTGTAAGGAATACAGGCTTCAAAACGGCCCGGAACTGGCACATAACGCAAAGCCTTGGTAGCGCCGGGTTCCGATGTAAAGTATCCTAACAGGGTCAGCTGTTTCATCATGGTGAAATAATGCGCTGCAGCATCTTTTTCTTTCTTCTTGGCATATTCCTTTTGCTCTTTGTCGATGGCAGTCAGCAGCTCTTTACGTTGTTCAGGCGTTATTTTCATAAACCCGTTGCCGCTGTATTTCTTCTTCGCTTCTTCATTCAGCTTGTTCATTCCTTCCAGGAACACCTTCTGATCTTCTTCTTTGTAGCAATCCTTAACCATAACGGTCATGAATGTACCTACCTTGGCTTCTTTGGCGCCGGGAGTATCCGTAGCAGGAATGATGGTTTCTGCCACTTCATCGAGGTAAGCAATATCATCGGCTGTAAAGTCAACGGACTGGCCAATTTTTTTATCAGTGCTGGTGCAACCGCTCAGAAAGAATTCAGCCCCTATTACCGTTCCCCCCAACAACAAAGCAACACGGGATAAAGCGTCTCTTCTGTTCATAATTATTAATTTGAAGTATGAATCTATTTGAGAAATTGAAATTAATTTAAAGTCTTTCGATCAGTTAACCTGCCTGATAATAGTCGGGCTTCCCACATAGAACCATTATCACAACTTGTCCCGCTTTGCGGGATTATCAAATTAGCAAATTATCACATTAGCGTTACAGGTTTCCTTTCTTTAATTCACTTACCGCAAAATCAGCAGCCCGGGCCGTAAGCGCCATATACGTTAACGACGGGTTCTGGCAGGCTGATGATGCCATACAGGCGCCATCGGTATTGAACACATTCTTTACTTCATGCATCTGGTTATGTCCGTTCAGCACTGACGTTTTAGGATCTCTCCCCATGCGGGCAGTACCCATTTCATGGATACAGAATCCGGGCGGGGGATTATTATCGAATGTCTTTACATTTTTGAGTCCGGCTTTCTCGAGCATTTCCTTAGCGCTCTCCATCATGTCTTTGCGCATGATCTTCTCGTTTTCCTTAAACTCACAGTCGATGTCGAGTGTAGGCAGTCCGTATTTATCTTTCTTGTCTTTGTTTAACGTTACCTTGTTCTCATAGTAAGGTAAATGTTCACCCCAGGCAGCGATCTGCATCGTCCAGTTACCGGGCTCGGTAAGCTTTTCTTTCAGTTCAACACCAATGCCATCTGCATGATCAACGCGGCCGCGCTGGGCGCCGCCCTGGTAACCAAAACCGCGCACATAGTCGCTGCGTTTTGTTCTCTCATTGATGTTCCTGAAGCGGGGGATATAAATTCCATTTGGCCTTCTGCCATAATAGTATTGATCGGTAAAACCTTCAAATTCGCCCCGGGCGCCTACGCCATAGTGGTGATCCATCAAATTATGCCCTACCTGCTGGCTGCTGTTACCCAATCCATTTGGAAACGCATCCGAAACAGACTGTAATAATATTTGTGCAGTGCCCAGCGTAGATGCATTCAGGAAGATGATGCGTGCATAATACTCTTCTGTTTTCATGGTCTCGGCATCGAGGATGCGAACACCGGTAGCACGTTTTTTATCTTTATCATACAGCACTTCCAGCACAATGGAATTCGGCCGCAGGGTCATATTACCGGTAGCACGGGCTGCCGGCAAAGTAGCCGAGTTACTGCTGAAATAACCGCCGAACGGACAACCCTGGTGGCATCTGTTGCGGTACTGACAGGGCCCGCGGTCACCTACCTGTTTGGTATGGTTTGCAGAGCGGCCCATGATCATTACGCGGTCGGCAAAATTTTGCTTTATGCTGGCAGCTACATGTTTCTCGAGGCAATTCATTTCCATGGCAGGCAGAAACTCACCGTCGGGCAACTGCGGTAAACCATCTTTATTGCCATTGATACCGGCGAATTTCTCTACATAACTGTACCAGGGTGCCAGGTCTTTATACCGAATGGGCCAGTCAACACCATAACCGTCCTTGGCATTAGCTTCAAAATCGAGGTCACTCCAGCGGTATGATTGACGACCCCACATCAGCGAACGGCCACCTACATGGTATCCGCGGATCCAGTAGAACTTCTTGACCTGGTTGTATGGATTTTCCAGGTCGTTGACAAAGAACTTCTTTGAAACTTCATCAAAAGCATAACATTTGCTTTGGATAGGGCTGTTCTTCCTGTCTTCTTCTGACTGTTTCAAATGGTGGGGCAATTCCCAGATATTTTTCTCTGTTCCGGCGTAGTCTTTAATGTGTTCAACATTTCTACCCCGTTCCAGCACCAATGTTTTCAAACCTTTTTCGCATAATTCCTTTGCGGCCCAGCCACCACTTATTCCCGATCCGATCACAATGGCGTCATAGGTATTTTGTGCGGTTGCTTTCGTGTTCAGGTGTACGTTTAAAGAGTCTCCTGGCATCTTCACTAATTTGATAATGTGATAATTCGATAATGTGATAATTGAAATACAAGAATAAAAGACGATTTCAATGGTAATAAGGCAGCGTGTAATTTAAATATTTTTAATTGTATTTAAGACACGGGAGACTGCCATTAAGTATGCTGCCCGGACAAAAGCATTATCAAGTTAGCTAACCTGCCTGCCGGCAGGCAGGTTATCGAATTATCACATTGGTTTACAGGTTTTGTTTTTTCAATTCACTTACCGCATGGTCTGCGGCGCGGGCCGTTAATGCCATATAGGTAAGCGAGGGGTTAACGCAGGCTGCCGATGTCATACAGGCGCCGTCTGTTACATATACGTTGGGGGCGTCCCAAACCTGGTTATGCGCATTCAGCACCGAGGTTTTGGGGTCTCTGCCCATGCGGGCGGTACCCATTTCATGAATACCCATACCCATGAAATACTCACTTTCAGTAGGTTTAACTTCTTTTAAACCGGCAGCGGTAAGCATTTCCACGGCGTCGTTCTTCATATCCACCCGCATTTTCTTTTCGTTTTCCTTCAGTTCGCAATCGATGGCCAGTACCGGCAGGCCCCATTTGTCTTTTTTCGATTTGTCGAGGGAGATCCTGTTCTCGTGGTAAGGCAGAATTTCGCCGAAAGCGGTCATGCCCAGCGTCCAGGGACCGGGTTCACTCAGGGCGTTCTTGAGTTCTGCCCCTATGCTTAATTCTGCGATCTGGCGGTTCCAACCCTGGCGGCTGGCGCCACCCTGGTAGCCAAATCCACGGGTATAATCCCTTTTATCACTGCCCACATTTCTAAAGCGGGGAATATAAAATCCGGTTGGCCGGCGGCCGAAATAGTATTTGTCCTCATATCCTTCGGCAATACCTTCAGCGCCTACGCGGAAGTGGTGGTCCATCACATTATGGCCCAGTTCTCCGCTGCTGCTGCCCAATCCGCCAGGCCAAACATCGGTGGCAGAGTTGAACAATACCCAGGTGCTGTTGAAGGCGGAAGCGCACAGGAATACCAGTTTTGATTTGAATTCGTAGGTTTTATTTTCCTGCGCATCCATTACTTCAACGCCGGTAGCTCTTTTCTTGTCTTTATCGTACAATACTCTTGTTACAATGGAGAATGGACGGAGGGTTAAATTACCGGTTGCCATGGCGGCCGGCAAAGTAGAAGACTGGGTGCTGAAATAACCGCCGAACGGACAGCCCAGCCAGCATTTGTTGCGGTACTGGCAATTCGTTCTGCCGGGTAAAGGCTGCGTGATATTAGCTACGCGGCCAATAAATAAGTGACGCTGGCCTTTATAGTGCTGTTTAAGACGGGCAGCAACATCTTTTTCAACGCAGTTCAACTCCATGCCGGGTTGAAACTGTCCGTCGGGTAAAACAGCGAGGCCTTCTTTAGTACCGCTGATACCGGCAAATTTTTCAACATAATCGTACCAGGGCGCAATGTCTTTATAGCGAATCGGCCAGTCAACGGCAATCTTTTCTTTGGCATTGGCTTCAAAATCGAGGTCGCTGAAGCGATAGCTTTGACGGCCCCACATCAGCGAACGGCCGCCCACATGATAGCCCCGGAACCAGTCGAACCGTTTTGTCTCCGTATACGGGCAATCCTTTTCGTTGGTCCAGTAATTCAGGTTCGTTTCATTCAATGGATAATCCCGGTTCAATACGGGATATTCTTTGATCATTTCCTGGGTCTTACCACCGCGATGGGGAAATTCCCAGGGGGCCTTGTTGGCGTTTGTATAACCTTTTACGTGCTCGATGTTTTCGCCGCGTTCGAGTAACAGTACTTTTAATCCTTTTTCGGTTAACTCCTTTGCAGCCCAGCCGCCACTGATACCAGACCCCACTACAATAGCATCATATACATTATCAGCCATGGTTCAATCGTTTTTTATTAAATGGAAAGAGGTATTAAAAATTGAGTTGGTTTTTAAACATCACAGATCCTGATAGCTTTTTCGAGCGATGCCAGTTTATCTTCATTGGTTTTGCGGGCCGGAATGAATTCCTGCGCAACATATCCTTTGAAACCGGTATCGAGAATGGCTTTCATAATGGCGGGGTAATAAAGCTCCTGGGTTTCATCAATCTCATTTCTTCCGGGAACACCGCCGGTATGATAATGGGCAATATACTGGTGATTGTCTTTAAGCGTTCTTATTACATCGCCTTCATCGATCTGCATGTGATAGATATCGTATAACAATTTGAAATTTTCGGAGCCTACGCGTTTGGCCAGTTCAACGCCCCAGGCGGTTTTGTCGCACTGGTAATCTTTATGGTTCACTTTGCTGTTGAGCAGCTCCATTACTATGATCACGTTATTTTTTTCGGCAATGCTCATGATCTGCTTCAGCCCTTCAGCGCAATTGTTCCAGCCCGTTTCATCGTCTATCCCACGCCGGTTGCCGCTAAAACAGATAAGGTTTTTGTAACCTGCTTTCGCTACGAGCGGGATCATTTCGGTGTAGTTCTTTATCAGCTGTGCATGGAATTTTTTATCGTTCCAGCCATCTACGAGGTTTATTTCAGCACCATTACACATGGAAGAAAAGATGCCATGCTTTTGTAAGGTTGGCCAGTCTTTAGGACCAACCAGGTCGATGGCTTTGATGCCCATTTTTTTTACGGCAATACAAAATTCCTCCAGTTGAATGGACCCATAGCACCAACGACAAACGGAGTGGTTAATATTTCCTTTCAAAGTAGTTGATTTAGTTTCTCCGGGAGCGGTAAAAGAAGAAAGCATGTTGGCCGTACCCAGTGCTGCGGTGCCAGCTACCAGGTTCTTAATGGCAACTCTTCTCGATTGATTGGCCATGATGTATTATGTTAAAATTGAAATTTACAAATTGTTCCCGCAAAAACGATTAAATGTAAAACCGCAAGCGTTAAAATATTACAAAAGGTTAAGATAGTATTATTATGCGCTAACGGGCGTTAACAAATCTGCCTTCTTTCTGCCCCGCATGTAAAAAACCAATCCTGCAAATGCAAGTACCAATACGACCGGAATTATTAAAGTGGTGTCCAGTATCTCGGGACCGGCCAGTTTTTTGGCTTCGTTCAGCGTATTGGCCATTTCTGACCCGGGCGGTGCGCTGTTATAGGTTTTCAGGTCGGAACCGGCGGGTAATTTCTCGGCCAGCAGTTTATCATAATGACTTCCCATGAACATCATATAAATGGAAACGGCAAACATCCCGGCGCCGCCCATTAAATTCAATCCTACGGCGCCTGTTTTAGGAAGGTTCTCAGAAACAAATCCCAGCATCGTGGGCCAGAAATAACATACGCCCATACCGAAGATCAGCGCTCCTACGAATACCATATTCCCGGTTGTATGGCCAAGCAGGTAAATTCCACAAGCCGATAATATGGCGGAGATCAGCAGCACACCCTGCGGCGACAGCTTATGCACGACCGGCTCGGCCAGTCCACGGCCAATGACCATTACACCGGTTTCCAGGGTAAGTATTAAAATAGCGTTATCAGTAACATTCTTTAATAACACATCGATCCACTGACCGGTGAACAATTCAGTGATCGCCGTTCCGAACATGCAGATGATCATGAAGATGAACAGCGGGTTCAACAAAGATTTATACATTTCACCGGTTGATACTCCTGCAGCCACCCGCTCGGTAACCGGGAATTTCAACCGGCTTACCATATAACCATAAATTAATGTTGGAATAAGCATGACTGCCACCTGTATCTGCCAGGGTTCCATACCCGCAATTGGTCCGATGCCGGCTTTATTATATAAGAATACGATGAGCGTTCCGATAACAATACCACCGGGAAACCAGAGGTGAAAGTGATTCAGCTTGGTGGTTTTATTATCCGGGTAAATAGCTGCCACCAGGGGATTGCAGGCCGCTTCAACGGTTCCGTTAGCAATTCCTATTAATAATGTAGAGAGAAATAAGGTCCAGTAACCGTTCGCAAATACGGTTAATATAATACCTAACAAATGGAAGAGGCAGGCGAGCAGCAGGAGCCTTTTCATGCCGATGATGTCTACGACCATTCCGCCGATGATCACGGCCAGGGGAAAACCCCAGAATGCTGTAGCTGCAATAGTGCCTAATTGAGAGGCATTGAGATTAAATTCTTCTCCTAACTGGTTTAAAATACCTGCGCGAATACCGAATGATAAAGAGGTAACTAAAAGAGCTAAACAACTGGCCCAGAAAAGCTGGCCGCGATGTATAGTTGGCTGTTGCATGGCAAGAAATCTTTTTGGTTTAATATATGGTTCGTAATTGATAATTTTTAAAGTTTTTACCGAACCACCGTAACTTTATCGAACGCAATTGTAAATTCGTTAGATTCACAAAAGCATGTAAATGTAATTTTTTATTTTAAAACAAATCCTTTTTCACATTTTCTAATTTCAATTTCATGAACAGAAAATTAAGAATGGGAATGGTAGGTGGAGGCAAAGATGCCTTTATCGGCGCTGTTCACCGCATTGCTGCTAATATGGATGGCCTTATAGAGCTCAGCTGTGGGGCGTTGAGCATTAATCCAGAAACGGCTATCGAATCCGGTAAAATGTTATTTCTGCCCGAAGACCGCATATATACCAAATATGAAGATATGATCAAGGCAGAAAGCCAGTTGCCGGCCGATAAACGCATGGATTTTGTAACCATCGTAACGCCCAACTTTGCTCACTTTGCACCGGCTATGATGGCGCTTGATCATGGCTTTCATGTGGTGATAGAAAAGCCAATGACCTTCACCCTCGATGAAGCTAAACAGTTAAGCAAAAAAGTGGAAGAAACCGGTTTACAATTGTGCTTAACACATACGTATTCGGGTTACCCGATGGTTAAGCAGGCCCGCGCTATGGTACAGGGCGGTGAATTTGGCAAGATCAGAAAAGTATATGTAGAATACCCGCAAGGCTGGTTAAGCCGCTTGTCGGAGCGCGAAGGCAATGCCCAGGCTGCCTGGAGAACCGATCCGAAAAAATCGGGCAAAAGTGGCGCCATGGGTGATATAGGAACGCACGCAGCTCATCTCACAGAATACATCACCGGTTTAAAGATCACTCACCTCTGCGCTGATCTGAATACAATGGTAGAAGGCCGTCACCTCGATGATGATGGTAACGTGCTGTTGAAATTCGATAACGGGGCTGCAGGTGTATTGATGGCCTCACAGGTAGCCGCTGGTGAAGAAAATGCTTTGAAAATTCGGGTATACGGCGAACGTGGCGGCCTTGAATGGGCACAGCACGAACCCAATACGCTCATCATTAAATGGCTCGATCAGCCCACACAGATCCTGCGCGCCGGCGCCAACTACACTGGTGTGTTGTCTTCTTTCGCCACCCATAACTGCCGCACTCCGGGTGGACATCCGGAAGGTTACCTCGAAGCTTTTGGTAATATCTACCGCAACTTCGCATTGACGCTGTCTGCGCACATCGATGGCAACCAACCTACCAAAGAAATGCTCGACTTTCCGCGGGTAGACGAAGGCGTTCGTGGTATGGCGTTCATCGATAACGTAGTTAAGAGCAGCGCCAGCAAAGAAAAATGGACATTGTTTGAAGTGTAATTGGAAAGCACCATATACGAGGAACCAAGAACCAAAAAATAAATACCAAACGCCAAATGTCAGAACCATTTTGATTTGAGTTTTTTTGGAACCTGAAGTTTGAGTTTTAGACTTCCCCTTTGGAGTTTGCGATTTGGGATTTGAGATTTTTTTGGTTCTTGTTATTTGTGATTTGGAATTTCGGTGTTGGGATTTCGGCAATTTCGAGATATAGCGGAAACTGGGATTTGAGCAAATCTCGAAATCTCAAAACCTGCCTGCCGGCAGGCAGGTCTCGAAATCAGAAATCAGAGATCGTGTTTTGAAATTTATTTAATCACCTCAAAGCGCTTTAATGAAGACGTTAAAAGGACCCGGATTATTTCTGGCCCAGTTCATGGGCGATCAGCCTCCGTTCAATTCACTGAAATCAATATGCCAGTGGGCAAAAAGCCTGGGATTTGTCGGTGTTCAGATACCTACCTGGGACAGCCGCTGTATCGATCTGCAAAAAGCCGCTGAAAGCAAAACCTATGCTGATGAAATAAAAGGCATCGTTAACGAATGCGGCCTCGAGATCACTGAACTGTCGACCCATTTGCAGGGACAGCTGGTAGCTGTTCACCCAGCATACGATACCCTGTTCGATGGCTTTGCTCCTGAAAAGTTCCGCAATGATCCAAAGGCCAGAACAGAATGGGCTGTTCAGCAGTTACGTTATGCGGCCAAAGCTTCGCAGAACCTGGGACTGAATGCGCATGCTACCTTTAGCGGCGCGCTGTTATGGCCTACAGTATATCCCTGGCCACAACGCCCTGCCGGATTGGTTGAAACAGGATTCAAAGAGCTGGCCAGTCGCTGGCTGCCCATCCTGAATGAATTTGATGAGAACGGTGTTGACCTTTGTTATGAGATCCACCCAGGTGAAGACCTGCACGATGGGATCTCTTACGAGCTCTTCCTGCAGCACACCAACAATCATCCACGCGCATGTCTGCTGTATGATCCTTCCCATTTGGTATTGCAATGTCTCGATTACCTGGAATACATCGACAATTACCATGAACGCATCCGCATGTTCCATGCAAAAGATGCCGAGTTCAATCCTACCGGTAAACAGGGCGTGTATGGCGGTTACCAGAACTGGATCAACCGGGCCGGCCGTTTCCGTTCACTGGGTGATGGCCAGGTAGATTTTAAATCTATCTTCAGTAAGCTGGCCGCCTACGATTATGCAGGCTGGGCTGTGCTGGAATGGGAATGTTGCATCAAACATCCGGAAGACGGAGCCGCTGAGGGAGCTGTATTCATTAAAGACCATATTATACGCGTTACCGAAAAAGCTTTTGATGATTTTGCCGGTACCGGCAGCGATGAAAAATTTAACAGATCGGTATTAGGATTAAAATAATGTAATTTGCTAAATATATAACTTGCACAATTCTGAACTTAAACTTTTGTTTCGATGAAGAAATTAGTTGTTTTTGCTGCTTTATGTACAGCTATGGTGGCTTGCGGTTCCGGCGACACCAACAAGGGCACGGAAGATAAACCGGCCGACAATGCCAGTACTGCACCTGCAGCCGGCGCTCATGAAAAAGGCCTGGAAATGATAGGCGCCCTGGATTGCACCACCTGCCACAAGATCAGCGAGAAAAATATCGGTCCTGCTTATACCGAGGTAGCAAAAAAATATGAAGCAACTGAGGAAAATATTACCATGCTGGCTGATAAGATCATCAAAGGGGGTTCAGGTACCTGGGGTACAGTTCCCATGACACCACACCCTGCACTGAGTGCAGATAGCGCCAAGGAAATGGTACGCTACATTCTCTCTTTAAAAAATCAATAACATCTCTATAGCCCCTGCTTCTACAAAAGCAGGGGTCTCTTTTTTAGATGAATTGCTGCCAATACGTTTACCTTTTATACTGAATACAAACATGAAACGCCCGGGCAAATTTTGTCGCGGCCCGTTTCTGGCTGAAACACAATCAATATATTTCAGATGAAAAAGTTTATCATCGCCTTATTCCCGGTTATGGCCCTGGCCTGCCACACCGCCAGTAAAACCACCGATGGCTCAAAGAAGGCAACAAAAAAAGATGGCTGGCAGGTGTTGTTCGATGGCAGCTCAAAAGACAACTGGCATATCTACAATAACAAAACAGACGGCTCGGCCTGGAAAGTGCAAAACGGCATTTTATATCTTGATCCCGCTGCTAAAAAAAGCGGCGCAGGTGGCGGCGACCTGGTTACCAATGAAGAGTATGAAAACTTTCATCTGAAACTGGAATGGAAGATCGATTCAGCTGGTAACAGTGGTATTATTTTTCTTACCCAGGAAGATCCCAAATATGGCCAATCCTATTTGACCGGTCCTGAAATGCAGATCATTGACAACAATGGTCACCGCGACGCAAAGATCAATAAACATCGCGCCGGCGACCTGTATGATCTCATTGCCAGTGCACCCGAGAACGTGCGTCCCTGGGGCCAGTGGAACGAAATAGAGATCGTTATCAATAAAGGCAAACTCGATCTGTTTCAGAATGGCGCCAAAGTGGTTTCTACTACCTTATGGGATGATAACTGGAAACAACTGATTGCCGGCAGCAAGTTCAGGAACTGGGCCGGTTTCGGCATGTTCCAGAAAGGCAGGATCGCCCTGCAGGACCATGGCAATGGCGTATCGTTCAGAAATATCCAGATCAAACGGTTATAATTCTCTTTTCACGAAAATCATATTTATGCGCACAACTTTTGCTTGCCTGTTATTTGCCGGTGCAATCGCAGGAACGATGGCCGGTTGCCAGGATGGAAACACCGGTACTGAACAACCCGGTACGGATACAACTAAAACAGATACCATGGCTGCTGCTCCCGCTGATATGAACAACCGCCTTACCGATGAAGAAAAAAATGCCGGCTGGCAATTGCTCTTCGATGGCACCTCGAAAGGCAACTTCCATGTTTTTAATAAGAGAAGCGATGGCTCCGCCTGGCAGGTCACGGATGGCACGCTGCACCTTGATACGACCAATCTGAAAGATGGCAAAATTACCGGTGGCGGCGACCTGCTCACCAATGATGAATACGAAAGCTTTCACCTGAAGCTGGATTGGAAGATCGCTCCGGGTGGCAACAGCGGTATCATGTTCTATGTGCAGGAAGGACCTTCTTTCGGCGAAACCTATCATACCGGCCCCGAGATGCAGGTACTGGATAATGCGGCTCATCCTGATGCAAAGATCATCAAACACCGCGCCGGCGATCTGTACGATCTTATCACCAGTTCACCCGAAACAGTAAAACCGGCTGGTGAGTGGAACCAGGTAGAAGTGATCTCCAATAAGGGAGCCCTGGAATTTCATTTGAACGGCACCAAAGTACTGAGCACAACCATGTGGGATGATAACTGGAAGAAAATGATCGCCGCAAGCAAATTCAAACAGTGGAAAGGCTTCGGCACCTATAAAAAAGGAAGGATCGCTTTACAGGACCACGGTAACGCCGTCTGGTACCGGAATATCAAGATCAAACGATTATAAGAAGTATTTTTATAACTGTGCCACACCTACAAGGTGTGGCACAGTTATATTTACACCTTCGGAAGTTTATACCCGTTATGGTACTCCTTCATCAGGTACTCACTATTGATCTTTTCATCGGTGAATTTTCCATTCACTTTATCCCATACCAGTCTTTGTCCGCTTCTGAATGAAATATTGCCCATTTGCGCAACAGTAGCTACGTGAGCGCCCGCCTGTATGGAACAATTCAGGTCTTCCATCTTCCTCGACTTCACTACCTCAATGAAATTCACCCAGTGATTATTCAGTCCGTTATCGGAAGGTTTTACAAATGACTTGCTGGCTTTATTAGTGCTTTGCGGTTCTTCCAGCACTTCCCAGCCGCCGCGGTACAACACGAGTGTGCCATTGTTGCCAATAAAGGCAATACCGTGATTTTTGCCGTATGACCCGTTGTCGATGCCCATGGCAGAGTCCCAAACCAGGTTGAACTTATCAAATTCATACAAGGTGGTTAATGTGTCTGGCGTTTCCTGGCTCAGGTCGGGGTAAGCAAATTTTCCACCGAGTGCGGCAATTGATTTGGGCACATCGGCATTCATACCCAGCAGCGCATAATCGAGCAGGTGCACACCCCAGTCGGTCATTAAACCACCTGCATAATCCCAGAACCACCGGAAATTGAAATGAAAACGGCTGGCATTGAAAGGTTTTTTGGGAGCAGGTCCCAACCATGCTGCATAATCCACGCCGGCCGGCGGGTTACTATCGGGCACAACCGCCGCGGGTTTCATCCAACCCTGGTAACACCATACTTTTACGGTTCTTATCATGCCCAGTTTTCCGCTTTGCACGTATTCAACCGCATCTTTAAAGTGTTGCTGGCTGCGTTGCCACTGGCCCGCCTGAACCACTTTATTGTAGCGTTGCTGCGCAGCTACCATGGCCCGGCATTCTACAATGGAATTACCCACCGGTTTTTCTACAAAAACATCTTTGCCCGCTTCGCAGGCATGGATCATTTGCAGGGCATGCCAGTGATCGGGTGTGCCCACAATTACGATGTCAATATCTTTCTGTTCCAGCAACTGGCGGTAATCGGTGTAGGTCTTCACCTTTGCAGCGTCGATGTTCAATTTGCCGAGCTCGCCTTTTCTTTTGTCCAGCACATTTTTGTCAACATCGCACAAAGCCACCAGGTTAACCCCCGGCACTTTCAATGCTGCATTTACATTAGCCCATCCCATGCCATTGATGCCGATGGCGCCTACCTGTAACTGATCGGAAGGAGCGATGCGGTTCTTGAAAATGGCAAATGTCTTATTATCGAGGGCTGACAATATGGTTCCGCCGGCAAGCAAAGTGCCCGCCTGATGTAAAAAACGCCTGCGATGCATCATAGTAAATGGTATTAGAAATTATAATAGGATAAACAGTTTATTTAATGATGTTCTTCTTAAGGTAGGTTATGCTTTTGGCGGTACTGTTTAACGGCGGACCGGGACATTCATCCTGTTCCACAAAAAAATATTTCATACCGCTTTGTTTGGCGTAGTTGAAAATCTTTTTGTAATTGATGACGCCGCTGCCTACTTCGGTAAAGTGCTTTTGGGGTGTATTATCCATGTCCTTTACATGCCACATGGTATAGCGGCCCGGGTGTTTGGCAAAAAAGGCCAGCGGGTCTTTTCCGGCTTTGCTTACCCAGTAGATGTCCAGCTCAAAAAATACCAGTTTAGGATCTGTTTCTTTTAAAAAAATATCGAACCCTGTAGTTCCGCCAACCGTTTCAAACTCAAAATTATGGTTATGGTAGGCCAGCTTCATGCCGCTGCTTTTGCAGATCTCTCCTGCTTTGTTAAGGGCTGCCGCAATTTTTTTATAGTTGTCGGCATCCTTGCGGTATTCTTCTTCGAGCCAGGGAATAACAATAAATTCCTGGCCCAGGGCTTTGGCATCTGTTACGGCAGGTTTCCATTTTTCTTCCCAGCCGCTTTGTAAGAAGATACTGGCAGGAAACGTATGTCCGCTCGGGGTTGACAAGCCGTTTGCCTTTAAGGTTGACCGCAATTCGGCGGCGCTCATACCAAACCATTTGCCGTCGCCATAGCCGTAGGTCTCAACGGTTTTATAGCCCTGGGCAGCAACTTTGGCCAAAGTGCCTTTTGCATCTTTGCTCATTTCATTACGGAGGGTATAGAGCTGGAGACCGATCTTTTTTGGTTCGGCAAACCATTCTTCTTTAGTAATTAGCAAACTGGCGGTAAGCAGGGATGATTGCCTGAGGAAATCCCGACGAGTAGGCATAACAAATCGTTTTAGGGAGTTGAAATTACTTAAAAATCAGGTACTCCCCAACCCCTGAAGGCAAGTAAAGCGGTCGCTTGCAAAATGCAAAGCCAGATACCGGTTGCATAGCTTTTTGGATGAGCAGCTGCAAAGAAAGAACCGGTTACTGATGACCGAAGTAACCAGTTACCGGTTTTATAAATTTATACATTTAGTAAGGTATGAAAATCCAGGTAATATCGCTAGTCTTCTTCCATTTGCAACAGCAGATCCTTCAACTTTTGAATATGCTGGCCATATAGTTTATTAATGAGCCAACGGTTGAAAAAATAGGTGCTTACAGCCACCACGGCACCTATGGAAACAAACAAGATAAAAAAACGATGATTGCTGATGTGGGACGCTAAAGGCATTTGCGAAACAGCCGTCTCGGCTTCAAACGGCACATCATTCAGGGGTGGAGTAACCGGCTGGCTGTTATATAAAATAATAACGCCGGCTGCAAAATACGCCAGGGGTGTAAGTATGGTGCCGGCAACAAAATAAAAGCGAACGTATTTTTCGAGCGTAACCAGCTGCTGTTTCAGGTTTGATCTTACTTCACAGGCCACGCACTGCATTTGTTTCAGCAGCTTATTTTTATGGTAATAATAGAATAAAAAAGCGCCGCCTACCAGCCCAAGCAATACCCCCAGTTCTGGATAAAGCCCCTGGTACAATACAATATTCCATATGGTCACGGAATATATGATCACAACGGCGATGAGCTCGCGGTTGAGGTTACGCTTTAATTTGGCAATGGTACCTTGCGACCGTTTTTGCAACATGGACGTAACAGGTACTTCACGGCCTGGTTGAAGATCTTTATCATCCAGATTTTTCCAGATATCTTTCAGGCTATCTAACTCCATGTTCTACAGTTTTTGTGAGTTTACGTAATTTTTCCTTGATGCGGTTCATTTTCACGCGCAGGTTATTCTGATTGATCCCCAAAATATCTTCCATTTCTTCGTAACTCTTGTCTTCAAGGTACAGCATTACAATAGCCCGTTCTATTTCAGTAAGATGGTTAATAGCTTTATAAAGTTGCTGTAACCGCTCTTCTTTTTCGTTACTGTATTGAATGTCCTGTATCTCGGTTGGCAATAATTCGGGTTCTACGCTTTTAATGATCTTTTTTTGTTTACGCAGGTCAGATATGGCAGTATTGAGTGCAATACGGTACAGCCAGGTGCTGAATTTAGAATCGCCCCTGAACCGTGGGTACGCGCCCCATAATTGTATCACGATCTCCTGGAAAAGGTCCTGTTTATCGTATTCGGATGTACAATATAAATTGCACACCTTATACAACATAGCGCGGTGTTGGTGCACCAATGCCACAAACTCATCCTGGTTAAGTTTTGCCTGCAATTGGGTTGGTTTTAGCGGAAAAGATACCAAATTGGTCGCCGAAACACCTAAAAAATTACAGGCGAAGACCTTTTTTTGCTGAAGTCTTAAATCAGAAGTCAGGCGTCGGAGGTCAGCCGTCAGAAGATCCCTCTCTTTTCAGCCTTCAAAACTTTTCTTGCATCTGCCCTCCAGCTTCCGGCCTCGGGCTTCCGACTTCCGGCCTCCGATCTCCGTTTTCAGACCTCAGATTTCCGTAATTTGCATGCTTAATAACCTGATAACTAGCAATGAAGAAAATTTACCATCTTGGCACCTGCACCACCTGCCAGGCAATTATCCAGGAAACCGGCATTGATAAAATGGGCTTTGAGCTGCAGGATATCAAGACCCAACCCCTAACCGCCGCCCAGCTGGATGAAATGAAAGCCAAAACCGGCAGCTATGAGTCGTTGTTCAGCCGCCGGGCCATGAAATACAAGGAAATGGGCCTAAAAGACAAATCCCTTGGTGAAAATGATTACCGCCAACTGATCCTTCAGGAATATACTTTCCTGAAAAGACCGGTTGTCTTCGTAAACGATCAAATATTTGTAGGCAGTGAAAAAAAGACGGTAGCTGCGCTAAAGAGCGCTTTAAGATGATCCGTTCTTCAATAGCGACATGCGCAGTGCTTCAAAATTTATTACGTTCACCTTTACCATGCCCGGCTTACCGGCATAGTCAGTAGCTGAACTGTATAAATAATGTTCAGGACTGCTTACTATTCCATCGCGAATGGGATTTTCATGAATGTACAGAACCCTTTCCTGTAATTTATACACCTGCTTGAAGTCGATAAAAGATGGATTGGTACAGGTTTGCCACAATTGGAATTTTTCAATCTTTTTAAGGCTCAGGCTGGAGCCTTCAAACCGTTGCAGCATCCATGACCGGCGAAGATCAGGCTCTATATCAATAGCCTCGAGTATTTTAGTTGTTGTATATCTTTTAAATTCCTTTTCTATCATGGCCAGGCCCGAACCTTCCTGTGCCCTTCCCAGCAGATGTAAATGGTTAGTCATTAAAACCCAGGCGTATATCGTGAACTTCCTGGCCTGAACACAATAGTTTAGTGCATCAACAATGATCTGCTTGTACGTTGGTCTTATAAACACATCTATCCAATCTACCACATTAAAAGTCAAATAAGAACAATCCTGTTCCTGGAAGCCCTGGTTTTTATTTTTATTAATCATAGGAGCATTGCTTTATCAATGGTTCATTAATAAGCGGTAAGCCGGTTGAATAATAAAGCTGTATTGTTAATTGATTACGGGTGCGGAAAAACGTACAATCAGGTCAGAATTATGATCAAAGACAAGGGAATGTAATATACAAAATGTTGTTTAGAAAAACGCCGGATGTTAATACCTGTTCAACAATAATAATCTTTTTCATAATCCTTTTTATTATGAGCCATCGCTGTAACGATATGGCTAACGTTGAGACACAATAATAGCACACCCGGCCAATTAAATGGTAATGAAACCGGCCGGTATCAAGATTGTAAGCTTATTATTGCAGGTGTACGGAATTAATGGAATCCTATTGCCAGGCGGCCAGCTTAACCCGTTGCTGGGGATGGGCGCTGCTGTAAACATAATGATGTGGGTCATCAACAAGCCTGGTAGTGACCGGCAGATTCTTCACCTCCGTTACGTGATGGGCAAACAACTCCGTGCTGTCCAATATTACCGGATGGTTGCCAAATTGCCAGAAGTGATGCTCCGCATCGTGTTGATACCGGTTACTGTAATAAGAGAACAATCGCATCATCCATTCCTTACGCTTTTCGTCGGGATTCTCCGAGATGCATTTGAGGATCTGCTTGGCAGTTCCGTTCTTGAATTCCCGCAGAACAGTGGAAATGTGTTTTTTCTTGGACGAGGCAATGATCGTTATATAACTGGGCATTAACACGTATTCATAGACATGCAGGTTTTTGTTGTCAATACAATTGTTTAGGTTGTCAATTAGTATTTCACAATAAGTGTGGCAGGTGAAAACGTCTATCCAGCCTGAAACACTTAATGTTACATAATAAGAGCCGAAGGGTGGGGGTTTTTCGTACATTCATATAAGGTAGTAAAGTTTTGCCATTTAATCAATCCTGCATCAGGTCTTTGTTGTAAATGCCAGTATTTTTGACACGGATCAACTAATAGGTACTACAATTCAATGTTTTACCCCAATAAAAATCGGCAACACCTCCTGCCCGTCACCTGAACCGAAAAAGTTAGCATTACCAATACAGCACGCGCATCGCATACTTGTCGAGCCTGCCTGTATTTCGTCGACCAGCGCTTTTCATCTATCCTTTTTCACTTTGTCTACGGTTACCGGCATTCTAACAGGGTATTTGCCCATACCAGCCACTTTACCATTGGCCGGCCCTTTTGTAAAATAGCTTTACTGGGTAAATATTCTTTGATGCAAATCGTTTAGCCATGAAAAAGCAATCGTTAGTAACGTTACTTGCTGGTCTGTTGATCCAGGCCATGCTGTTTGCCCAGGATAAAAAGCAGGCGCCGCCGCCATGGGCTTCCGACAAAGGATGGTGGATGGTTGAAAGTAATATCCATACGCCCAAACAAAACACCGTTTACTTCTTTAACAACGATGGAGTGCTGGTGTACAAAGAAAGAGTGGAAGGCAAACGCATCGATCCGGCTAAAAAAAGAACCCGCATGCACTTAAAGCGGGCACTCGAAGCATCGCTACTGGCCTGGGAAGAAAAGCACCAGTTTAGGGAAAATGAGGCATTTGTAAGGAATAGTCTGATGGAAAATAAGTAGTCCCAGAGGTTTGAAGCCGGAGGTCTGAGGTCAGAAGTCTGATGAATCCGCAAACGTCAGACTTCCGATACTTTTGTCGACGAAAAATTGCAGTACAGCGATATTAACATCTACCGGCTTCTGTTACAAGCAAACGAACTGTAATTTTAGGATATGCAAGCCGCCGAAAAATATCCCTTTATATTTTCCGATGAACCGCGGTACCGCTTCCGGCGCCACCTGGCATTCTGGGTTTTCTGGTGGTTGTTCCAGGGCGTATTGTATTCAGTGATCGGGTATAATGGTAAGCCAGTTTATGGCTTGCGGCTGATTGATTCCATCCTGGAATCCCTGGCTTACATGACAACGCACATCGCACTTTCCTATGCCCTCATGTATTTTGTGATTCCACGGTACCTGCTTAAACAGAAATACCTGTTAACGGTTTTATGGGTATTTCTTTGTTTCCTGGGTGCCGCTGTGTTATCTGTCATTATCTCCATAACGGTTATTCCCGAAATACAACGGCTGGTTTTACGGGATGATTTTAATAATTATCTCCGCGTACGCGCAAGTACCCGTATCCATCTGTCGTTGATGGCCGGTTTACGGGGTGGTATTACCATCGGTGGTATTGCCGCTTCCATTAAACTAATGAAACACTGGTATGTTAAGGAACAACGCAACCTGCAATTACAAAAAGAAAATGCCGAAGCCCAATTGCAGTTGCTGAAGGCTCAGGTTCATCCGCATTTCCTGTTCAACACCCTCAATAACATATACTCTCATACGCAAAATACGGCTCCGGTGGCCTCCCAGCTGGTGATGGGCCTGTCAGATATGTTGCGGTTTATTTTATATGAATGCAACCAGCCGCTGGTTCCTCTATCGAAGGAATTGAAAATGATCCGGGACTATATTTCCCTTGAACAGATCCGCTATGATGATCAGCTGGATGTTCATGTTGATCTGCCGGACAATACCGATAACCTGGGCATAGCGCCGCTGTTGCTATTACCGCTGGTTGAAAACTGCTTCAAACACGGCACCAGCCATATGATCGAACAACCCTGGCTGAACCTGGAGGTGCATATTGAAAATAACCGGATGTACGTAAAACTGTTGAATGGCAAATCCAATACCGTCAACCACAACAATTGTAAAGGCATCGGCATTTCGAATGTAAGAAAACGGCTCGATCTGTTATACCCCGGCAAACATGCTTTCACGATCACCGATGAAGAAGATGTTTTTATAGTTGATCTTTGGTTAGCATTAGATTACATGCCATTGACCCAAAAAGAAAGCGCGCCATTTAAGTTAGCCTATCATGGATGAAACACAAACCATACGCTGCCTGATCGTCGATGATGAACCGCCCGCGCGCGAGATCATCCGGCGGTACATCCAGGAAATACCCACCCTGCAACTGAAGGGTGAATGCGCCAATGCCATCCAGGCGCTCACCGTTTTACAACAACAGGCCATTGACCTGGTATTCCTCGACATTCGCATGCCTCAATTAAACGGCACCGATTTTATAAAAACATTGAAAAACCCGCCCCGCGTTATCTTCACTACCGCCTTTTCAGAATATGCACTGGAAGGTTATGAGCTCGACGTAGTGGACTACCTGATGAAACCCATTCGCTTCGACCGTTTCCTGAAAGCTGTCAACAAAGCTTATCCATCAAATGGCGCCACATCTCCTGCAAAGCCTGTAGCGCCGGCCATAGCCATTGAAAAGAAGAATGAAAGTTTCGTTTATTTCCGCGCCGATCGTAAAATGGTAAAGGTGATGCTGGACGATATCCTGTACATTGAAAGCATGAAAGACTATATAAAAGTGCACACCCTGCAGGGGGTCATCATTACCAAACAATCCATAAGCTCGGTAGAAGCCATGCTGCCTGCTAAATTATTTGTTCGAACGCACCGGTCTTTTATCGTTTCTATCAACAAAATAAGGTCCTTCACCAACGAACTGGTGGAAATTGATAAAACCGATATTCCTATCGGCAAATTATTCCGGAATGGTGTACTGAAAGTGTTTTCGTCCTGACATCAACGAAGGCAGAAAAAGAAACTGCCCCCGGAACGCCGGAGGCAGTGTATGCTTTTATTATTACCAATTAGGGATGCGACATACTTTCGACGCTAAATGTGGCACACCTTTATTATTACCTATTGAATAATTCGCAACCGCGCATAATTCAACATGATCTTTTTCTCGCCGTTCAGTTCAAATTTAACAGTGGCGATCGGGTTGTGTGCGCTGCCTTCCATTTTTACAACTTCGCCAAATCCAAATTTCTGGTGCTCAACCCGCTGACCTACCTGTAAGTTAGAAACATCACTGGCTACAAAATCGGCCGAGGGCACATGCTCAACCGCTTTGTTTTGCGGTTTGGGTGTTATATAAGAAGGTGTAGACGGTGTGGTACCTGCCTTTTTTGACGGCGGCGGACCATATCTTTTTTCTGCATCACTGGCAGAGGAGCCGCCGCCCCAGCCGCCATGCATTCTGTCGTAAGCGCTGCGGTTATTCAACTGGTTACGCATGCCACCGCCGGCAAAACTTCTGTCCAGGTATTTCTCGGGCAGCTCTTCGAGGAACCGGCTGGGTTCGTTCTGTACCAGGTTGCCGAAGCGGTACCGGGTATTGGCGTAGGAGATCCAAAGCCTTTCTTTGGCCCGGGTTATTACCACATAAAACAGGCGGCGTTCTTCCTCCAGCTCTTCGCGGGAATTGATGGCCAGCGCATTGGGGAAAAGCATTTCTTCAAGGCCGGCGGCAAATACACAACCAAACTCCAGTCCTTTAGCCGCGTGTATCGACATTAACTTTACCGTATCAGCGTTGGGATCTTTTTCATCGGCGTCTGTAAGCAGCGTGATCTGCTGCAGATATGCGCCCAGTCCCTTGTCGTTCACTTCCCCTTCTTCGGTATCGGGGCTTTCCGTCCATTCTTTAATACTGTTCAACAACTCCTGCACGTTCTCATACCGTTGAACGCCTTCCGTACTTTTATCGTTGAATAATTCCTTTACAAAATTGGTTTGTTTACCCACATGCACCGCTACATCATACGCGTTCTTCGTCTGCAGCATGCTGGCGAAGCTTTTGATCATGGTAACAAAATTGTCGATCGCTTCCAGCGTACCTGATTTGAACCCAAACTCGCGGGCGCGCTCCAACACCTGCCACATGGAGATGTTCTGCTCATTGGCTATTAAGACCGTTTTATCGATCGTTGTTTTACCAATGCCCCGAACGGGGTAATTAATAATGCGCTTTAATGCCTCTTCGTCGCGGGGGTTAACAATTACGCGTAAATAAGCTATATAATCTTTCACCTCTTTACGCTGGTAGAAGCTAATGCCGCCGAACATCGTATAAGGAATACCCATGCGGCGCAGGCTTTCTTCAAACGCCCGGCTTTGCGCATTGGTGCGGTATAGAATAGCGAAGTCGCGGTTGTTATAATGATTGCGCAGTTTTTGCTCCTGGATGGTGTCGGCCACAAACTTGCCTTCATCATTATCGGTATTCAGGCGAACCAGCTTGATCTTTTCGCCCTCCGGTTTTTCAGTCCAAAGGTTCTTGGGAATTTGTCCCTTATTGTTTTTGATCACCTCGTTGGCAACATCGAGAATACTTTTCGAACTGCGGTAGTTCTGTTCCAGTTTCACCACTTTGGCATCTTCATAATCTTTCTGGAACTGTAATATATTCTGGATGGTAGCACCACGGAAACTATAGATACTTTGGGCATCATCACCTACCACGCACACATTTTCATGCATGGCGCCCAGCAGCTTTATTACTTCGTACTGTGCCGGGTTGGTATCCTGGTACTCATCTACCAGAATGTATTTGAATTTGCGTTGGTATTTACTGAGCGACTCGGGAACATTTTTCAGCAGCTCATAGAATTTCAACAACAGGTCGTCGAAGTCCATGGCGCCGTTTTTAAAGCAGCGCTTTACATATGCGTCGTAGATCTGGGCAATAGCCGGACGGTTACTGCGCATATCTTCCTGCTGAATGGCATAATCGTTTGCATATTCTGCCGGACCTACCAATGCGTTCTTGGCGCTAGAGATCCGATTGTATACTGCCGAAGGTTTGTAATGTTTGTCATCGAGGTTCAGCTCGTTCACTACCGTTTTAATGACACTCTTTGTATCATCCGTATCGTAAATGGTAAAGTTGTTGGGATAACCAATGCGATGTGCTTCACCACGCAAAATGCGCGCAAATACACTGTGAAATGTACCAATGTATAAATTCCGGGCTTCATTGTTTCCCAACACTTTTTCAATACGCTCCTTCATTTCCCTGGCCGCCTTATTGGTAAAAGTGAGGGCCAGAATATTAAAAGCATCCACGCCCGTAGCCATCAGGTGGGCAATGCGCGTGGTAAGCACTTTTGTTTTACCACTGCCGGCACCGGCCACGATCATTAATGGCCCATCTTTATGTAAAACAGCTTCACGCTGCTGCGCGTTCAATCCCTGTAAATAATCGATCATTTATGCAAGTTAATGCCTCTGCCTGTTATTTGTAGCGGAAAAAAATATAAAATCCGCTTAGTCAAAAACAAGTGATAACTGTATTAATATGAGCTTATAACACTGAAAATAAAAAGCCCTGACGATAGCGTCAGGGCTATATAAATTCATTACTCCGGTTAAGGAATAGTGTCGGGTTAAAGAGTTGGGCGAAGCTGGCTGATTACGCGGTTGTTTCTTCCAGCGCCAGCGCCTCGGGTTGTGGTGTGCAGTTTTTAATGCTCACCTGGAACTTTGTGTTCAGGCTGATCTGATAGTTGTTTGTTGCAAACAACGTTTTGCAGGTAACGTCTTCCAGCATAACAGCAGCCAGGTCAAGGGCCAGCTGTGAAGTGCTGATCACGTTTGCTACTTTACCATTGGTGTACTCAATGGTGAACTTGTAACCTGCTTTACGCGCAATACCAGCTTTTTCAAAATCGGGTCGGTTGAGGTTTAACACCTGATCACCTGCTGCTGATTTTTTCATTAAAATTCTGATAATGGGCAGGTACTTCATCCAAATGTGGGTATACATTATAATAAGCGGTTTTACTATGGAAATAACAAACTTCTATTAAATGGCAGCAAGCGTCTGCAAAGATGCAAATTATATTGGCAAAAACGAATGAAAATTGAAAAAACTAGGTGTTTTTTCCATATTCATTTCTTCTAAACCCTTGAAGCTGCTGCTACATGCAAAAAAATTATTACTTATTATTCCATACATTATTTTTCCGGTTCACATCGGGAACATAGGTGCCGCCAAGGCTGATCTGTTTGATCTCTTTTTTAGCAGGCAGCGGAATGGTGATCGAGCTCGCTTTTTCCCATACGGCTACCGACCGGTGGATGGTGGTCTTTGTTCCGTCGGCATAAGTGACTGTCAGATCAACAGGTACAGGTTTATGCCCAATACATGTTACTGTCACCGATGTTGTTTTATTAACCCGTAAAGCCAGGTCAGGTACGCCGCTGTCGATAAACCATCTTTTCCAGAACCAGTTCAGGTTCCTGCCCGAGCCTGTATTCATGCAATTGAAGAAATCGTAAGGAATGGGATGTTTACCCTGCCATTGTTGTATATAATAATGCAAGGCTTTGGTGAACAGCGAATCGCCCAGCATGTCTTTTACATATAAATAGCCCAGCGCAGGTTTCGGATAGGAATTTACAAAATAATTGGTGCCGCTGATCTGCGTTGATAATGTGCTGATAGGAGAATCGTTTTCAGTTCCTGCCACTCTTTCATAACCCATTACGCCGTAATCGTCGATGATGCTGCTGTCAATGATCGAAGAAATGATCCATTCGCCGATGGTGGCCCAACCCTCATCCATCCACCCGTATTTCGTTTCATTGGTACCCATATAAAACGGAAACATCGTGTGAAATACTTCGTGGTCTACCAGCTCAATAGTTTCAACACGGCTTTCGAGCGGATTGTCATTCACCATCATGGGATACTCCATCTGGTCGAGCCCGTCAACAATCGTCTCATGCGAATAGGGAAATGGCCAGCGCGGAAAAACATAACTCATGGCCCAAACGGTCTTCCGGCCAAAATCAACCACCTCGTAATAATCCTTATGCTCAGGTTTGAAAACAGCATCTACCCGCGTTCTTCTTTTTGTGGCCGGATCTACTTCTACACTGGTCGATTTCCACATATAATGATCACTCACCGCAAAAGCAAAATCAGTAACATTTTTTGCAGAGAACTTCCAGGTATTAAAAGCATGCTGGCGGGTAATATTCTTATGCTTCAGATCCGTTGAGTCAATAATGTTAATAACACCATCGTGTTGTTCGGCGCTGCGCAGGCGCTCACAAAATGGTTCATTCAACACTTCCTGGCAATTGGCCAGGTCGCCGGTGGCCCATACTACAAAATTCACCGGCACGGTGATGGCTACATTAAAGTTGCCGAAATCATTGTAAAACTCCTGCGGACCGGTATAAGGCGTCATATTCCAGCCATCGATATCGTCATATACAGCAATGCGCGGGAAAAAATAGGCGACAAAATCAGCGCCCGGCTCTATTTCACCCGTACGGATATGTGAAGTTTTGTTCAGGGTGTATGTATATTGAATACTGAAGCGCATGGAGCTTCCCGGTGCAAGCGGGCTCACCGGCACCACCATATTGGTTCCATCGATCCGCAGCTTACTGCTATCGATAGTGGTATTATTAAATTGAAAAGAAGAGATGTGCACGCCATCGGTAAGATCTGATGGCTTTACCGGCATCATGCGAATACTTCCCTTTTTATAAATGTTGGGATAGAGCTTGAAAACGATCTGTGATAAAGGGCTGGGACTGTTATTAAAGTATTCGATGTCAACCTTACCGCTAAGCAGCCGGGTTTCCGGATCAAAATTGATCTCCATATTATAATTCGCGGTATTCTGCCAGTATTTACTGCCCGGCTCTCCGCTCAGTGTACGCGTTCCTTTTTCATAGGCTGCCGGCAAATTGCGGGGCATCGTTAATGATACCTGGGCATTTGCCACTGCACTGCCAAGCAAAAACAGTAAGATCAATGACCTTTTTAACAACATAGGGGGTATTTAATTAGTGATAAATATACAAAACAGCGCAGGCCTGGCCGTGAAACCTGGATGAACGGGACCGGATGACCCGTATCGAACGTTTAAAATGGAAGCACGGTAAAAAGGCAAAGGGTGCGCTTTCAAGGCAAAGCGCACCCTTTGGTTATTTAAATTCAGGCTACAACAGTACCCCGGTGTTTGCTTTTTAAATATTTCTCATATACTACTTCCCGCATTGTCTTCTGGTACACTTTGCTTTCCGTCCAGGAAATTATATCCAGGTAGGCAAAGGCCCTTGTTTCATAAGGGTTCTTCTCGAGGTGTTTGATCTTGTTTAAGAATTTTTCGAGTTCCGGTTTTAACTCCCGTGGGCTTACCCCAAATGAATGACGCAGGAATTTCAGCATTTCTTCTTCCACCACAGTTATATTCTTCATACGGGCCATGAAGCGGAAGACTGATTTGCTGAGCGACTCCATGAGCTCGTAATTCCCCATTTCATAATGGGCCAGCATGTGCAGCAGGCGGGCGTAACACTGCAAATCGACCCGAAGGTCGAGCGGACCATTGATGATCCGTTGCAGGTAATCGATGCATTTCTCGAATTCCCCATTACCAAAATAGAGGGTAGCGATCTTGTAATTGAAAACGAGGATGCGGTGCTGGTCAACAAACAGCGCGTACTCTTCGAGCTTTTCTTCTATTTCGGGTACCAGCGCCAGTCCTTCCCGGAATGTTCCCTGCATCAGGTGCTGGTTAATTTTGGCGCTGTTGATATAAATGAAGGTGTGCGTACGGAAATTATCGTGATGTGTGGCCACCGGTGTTTTGGCAAATTCTTCAAACTGCTTTAGAGTGATCTCAAATTTTTTGAAATTGCGAAGATCGAAATGGGCATTCAGCAGGTTGTGCATGCCTTTGATATAGTGGCCGGTTTCCACCTCCTTCATCAGGGGATGTTCATTGTAAAGATCGATCCATTTCTGGCCGTATTTGTAATAGAGCAGGAAGTCCTGCTTAATAAACGCATACCAGCTGTAGCTCTGGTAGAGGTATAGCTTTTCGTAAAAACCATTCACGGCATCTATGTCGGCAGGCAGGTATTCCTTGAAGAATTTCTTTAGATCCTGTTCATCTTCGGGGTTGCGGGCATGGCCGTTCAGTACAAACCATCGATACAGGAGCAGGGCCAGGTTCGACAGCCGCGTTACGCGATCGATGTGGCTGCTGATCTCGAGGGCTTCCTCGGCAAGATGAAGTGTTTTTTCGGTAGAACTGCGGGTAATGTGCAGTGTTTCGATCTTTTTTTCCAATGAGATCACCTGGGCCAGGAAATTGAATTTCTGGTTGGCGCGTGCGATCTCCTTGGCCTTTTCAAGAATTTTAAGGCTTTGCAGTTTTAATCCCTTATTGTAAAGCACCCGCGCATGGTCAAGGTGTTCACTCAGTTGAAGGTCAATGTTTTCGGTAGCTTTTAACAGCCTAAGGCTGGCCAGTAACTGTTTATATAAATGTGTTTTTATGTTGGCAAGCTGCGGCTTCTTAATGTCTGGTAATTTCTTAAGCAACAACTTTTCGTCATACTCGGGCAATTTATCCAACGCATCGAATAACCGTATGATCTTCAAGTCTTCGTTAGCCGAACTCCTTTTTATATAAAGTTTAAAGTGCCTTTTTTCCGACTTCTCCAGTGAATGAACCAATTGAAACAACGCATCTGTAAATCGGTTGGACATAATTATGAAATTTGCCTGAAACTCAATACCGGTAAGGGTTTTAGGATTTTTTTCACGCTTTTGGCGTAATAAAACCGGTAGTAAGATGTTTTGAAAGGTACGTATTTACATCCTACTTTTGATTCAGCAAATGAGCAAAATGGTGTTGGGAAGCAATCGTTAGAGTAAAAAGCAATCATTAGAGGCTCAAAAGAATACGGCAAGATAAGATGCAGTATTCAAAAAGACAAATAGATTTATCTCTTTTTTCATATGGCAAGCAATCGTTAGAGGCCAGCCGTTTCTACGGGTGGCTTTTTTATTTCCACCTCTGCTAATATAGTACAATTTTTCAATTTCCCTCATTTTTTGTGATCTAAATCATATAAAGAAGGCAAAATTCTAACTTTTTGGCCTTGAAATATGACTTATTTAACCCCATTTTTTTTAAAATAGCGGTTTTCTTGACAATAAGTGAATATCTGAAAAATAATAATATCATCTTTGACGGATCTGCCTTGTAAAACCAATCTTTTCCCGGTTGGCACCTGCCCTAGATGAGATCACATTTTGTTGCCTAACGTTGGTATGCCATAAATTCATTGCCCTTCTTCCTTCATTACTTATCTTGCCGCAAAGTGAGGTGCTATGGCTTTTTCTACCGATACATCCAATCAACTGTTTCAACTGGCTGTTCGGTTTGTGAATCAAACAAACCGCCATCTTTTCCTTACCGGAAAAGCAGGCACCGGCAAAACCACCTTCCTCAAATACATCCGCGATAACACTTTTAAAAAGCTGGCCATAGTAGCGCCAACAGGGGTAGCAGCCATCAATGCCGGCGGTGTTACCCTCCATTCTTTCTTTCAGCTGCCCCATGGCTCTTTCATTCCGGCCACGCCAAGCGGCTGGAACGGTAACAGTTTCTTTAATACCCCGCATACCCTGTTACAAAACCTGCGGCTCAATAACGATAAAAAACTGCTGTTGCAGGAACTGGAACTGCTCATCATTGATGAAGTGAGTATGCTGCGCGCCGACATTCTCGATGAAATTGATTGTATACTACGCCATGCTAGAAGAAAGCAGGAGCCATTTGGCGGCATACAGGTACTGTACATCGGCGACCTGTTTCAATTGCCGCCGGTAGCTAAAAATGACGAATGGGATGTTCTGCGGCACCACTATCGCAGTCCCTTCTTTTTTGATGCGCAGGCCCTGCAGCAACAACCACCGCTATACCTTGAACTGAAAAAGATCTACCGCCAGCATGAGCAGGAATTTATTAACGTGCTGAATAATATCCGGAATAACAAGACCACGAACGAAGACCTTGACCTGTTGCATAAACACTATTTGCCCGGCTATGAAAGTGCCCCAAACGAAAGCTATATTACCCTTACCACACACAACGCCCGGGCTGACACTATCAATCAGCAACAGCTGAACAGGCTGCCAGGTGAATTATATGAATTCAAAGCCGAGGTAAGCGGCGACTTTAATGAGCGCGCTTTCCCGGCCGATCAGCTCTTGCAATTGAAACCAGGCGCCCAGATCATGTTCATAAAGAACGACAAGGGTGAATCAAGAAGATTTTTCAATGGTAAAATTGCCACTATTTCACGCATTGCGGGCGAAGAGGTATATGTGCGGTTTGAAGGCGATGAACACGACATGCTGCTGGAAAAAGAAACCTGGCGGAATATCCGCTACCAGTATAATAATGAAGAAGATAAAATAGAAGAGGAGGAAGTTGGTTCCTTTAAACAATTTCCCGTTCGGCTGGCCTGGGCCATTACTATACATAAAAGCCAGGGCCTTACATTCGAAAAAGCGATCATTGATGCAGGGGCATCTTTTGCGCCCGGACAGGTCTATGTTGCGCTTAGCCGCCTCACTTCCCTGAGTGGACTTGTTCTCTACTCGCGCATTCACCCTTCCAGCATTAACACCGATGAGCGGGTGCTGGCATTTACCCGGCTGGAAAGAGAAGAAGATCAGCTGGCACAGGAATTACAGCACGAACAAAGATTGTTTTTAACCCGTTCCCTGGTACGAACTTTTGACTGGCTGAAGCTGGCAGAAGCAATGCAAATGCATTTTGAAGGATACGAAGCCAGGCAGATCCCGGATAAAAATACCTGTGTATTGTGGGCCAAGGAACTGTTGGAAGCCGTTTTAAAACAGCAGGAAATGGCCGACAAATTCACCCGGCAACTGGAACAGCTGTTACCCAATGCGCCACAGGATGGCTATCGGTTCCTGCATGAACGGGTAAAGGCCGGTAGCACCTATTTTTCGGCGGCCATGGAAGCCATGGAAACGGCCATTAAAGAGCATATAGCCGTTATTAAAGTAAAACCCAAGGTAAAAAAGTATGTGTCAACCCTGCAGCAATTGCTGCTGTTGCCACAACGCAAGAAACAACAATTACAACAGGCCGTTCAAATTACGGAAGGCCTGGTGAATGGCGTTGACACACCTGATCTGTTAGCGCGGGTAGAAGAAAATAAAAGATCGGAAAGCATAAGAGTTGTCGAAGAAGCGGCAGCCAAAACAACCAAACCGCAAAGAGGCGATTCGAACCGGATAAGTTTGCAATTGTTTAAGGAAGGTAAGAACATTGAGGAAATAGCTTCCGTTCGCGGACTGGCTCCTTCAACCATTGAGGGCCACCTGATACCGTTTATAAAGACCGGCGACATTGATATTAAGGATATCGTAGCAGAAGACAAATTAGCCGTTATACTGCAGGCCGTAGAAGAATTGAATCTGGAAACACTCACTTTGACACCGATCAAAGAAAAACTGGGTGATGCATTTTCATACACTGAAATAAAAGCGGCTTTATCGTACCTCGACTGGTTGCAGGTTAGTAAAGCAGCTGATTAACCGGTATCAAACTATTGCTATGGCAAAATCGGATCTAAGTACAACGGAAAAAAAGGTAGCCAACAAAGTGGTCATTCTGTCCAAAGAACTGATCATCTTATTGATTGTATTCACCGTCAGCCTTTTCAGCTTTTTATTTATTGCTTACCGCGTTTTTTACCTCGACAAAACAGGCGCCGATGAAAAGGCCTTTGCTTTTGCCCATTCACTGGTTACCGATAACACGACGCGGTTAATGGAGTTCATTACCTTTTTTGGCTCCCACTATTTCCTGATACCTGCCAATCTTCTGTTGAGCTTTTATTTCCTGATCCGTAAAAGAGGACGGTACTCTATAAAAGTGAGCGCTATTGCACTCAGCAGTGTGCTCATCATGTTGGGCCTGAAACTATTGTTTAACCGGCATCGCCCGCTCATCCCTTTGTTGGAGCCGGCCCGCGGACTGAGTTTTCCCAGCGGCCATGCTTTTATGAGCGTATGCTTTTACGGCTTGCTGATGATCATCATCTGGCGGGAAGAAAGACCGAAACCCGTATTAAAATGGACACTGTTAATATTAGTGATCGCCTTGCTGTTAGGCATAGGTTTTAGCCGCATCTATTTGCGGGTACACTATTTTACAGACGTGATTGCCGGCTTTTGCATCGGTTCAACCTGGTTATTCCTCAGCTCTTTCCTGATAGACCAGATAAGGCCCACCGGCCTGAAAAAAACGGTATAACCTATCGAGGCGGTTTGCCGAAAGACTTGAGAAATTATGTTTTATTGATTACCGGTTTGGGTGCTACCTTACGCGTCCAGCGCGAAATTTCTGTTTGATTGAATAACAGGATCAATATACCATTCTGCAGTTTGTAACTGTTTGTACGCAACAGGTTTTTCAGGAATGCCCTTTCATTATAACCGATACAGGCCATTTTGGTGGTAACGATCCGCTGATTGAATTGTAAGGTGGAATCGGTGAAGTCAAAACTTCCGTTCATATTGTTACAGCCGGTATTGCCGGTAAACCGTTTGGTCTCCAGGTTAAGTTCCAGCCGCGGAATCTTACCGGTAGCCGTATCGGAAGTGAGTACAGGTTGAAGAAACCACAATCCCCCCAGTTTAGTAGTATCCTTTTGCGCCTGTGGGGCTTGCGCAACAACTGTATCTTGTTTTTCCTGTTTAGTACTGTCGTAGGTGGGTAAATTATTGCCAGGGGAGCCATTACAAGACAGTACCCAAATGCTGAATAATAAGGTAAACGGTCTCATATAACAGGTACCTTAAAAAATAATGCCACATAACTGATTTCTGATTGCTGATTGCTGATTTTGAGATTTTGGGATTTGCCGTTTGTTTGAACTTCAAAAGCAATTGCCGGGATCAGGAAATCCCGAAATCAAAAATCCCGAAATCAATTCAGTGAAGGATCTCTAAAGGTATTGCCCTGGCTCAGATCACCGGTTTCAAATCCTTTTTTAAACCAGTACATCCTTTGGGCCGATGTACCATGAGTAAACGATTCGGGAACCACGCGCCCCTGCGCTTCTTTTTGCAGACGGTCGTCCCCAATGGCATTGGCCGCATTCAGGGCCTCCTCTATATCATTCTCTTCCAGAATGTTCTTCATGCGCTGAGCGTGATGCGCCCATACGCCGGCCAGGAAATCGGCCTGTAATTCAAGCTTAACGGAATATTTATTGTATTCTTCCTCACTCAACTGCTGACGTAACCGATGCATTTTATCGCTGGTGCCATTCAGTTTCTGAATATGATGACCCACTTCATGTGCTACCACATAGGCCATGGCAAAATCACCAGGTGCATGTAAATGATTCTGCATATCCTCAAAGAACGACAGATCGATATACACTTTTTGATCGCCCGGGCAATAGAACGGTCCGGTGGCCGAACCTGCCATACCGCAGGCGCTTTGCACAGATTGCCTGAAAAGTACCAGGGTAGGTTCAGCATACGTTTCGCCTGACTGTGAGAACAGTTTGTTCCAAACATCTTCTGTATCAGCCAGTACTACTTTTATGAAACTCGCTCTTTCATCATCCAGCTTTTGCTCTTCTGCACTCATTTCCTGCGCAGGCCCCTGCTGGGGCAAGGCCTGGGGAAGCTCGGCAGTGTCGCCGCCCAGGAACAGCTTTACTAAAAGGACAATAACGCCAATAATACCACCGCCTACCGCCAGCCCGCCGCCCGAAAAACCTCTCCGGTCTTCCACATTGGAGCTTTCACGCCGTCCGATCCATTTCATAGTAATAATTTATATGCAAAAATAGGTAGCTGATCAGTCACAAAAAATTTTGTGCCCCGGGATGCCACGGGTGCAGGCTCTTATCATTTCAGGTATTTTAATAACACGCGGAACAGTTCGTCGGGGTTGAATGGCTTTACAACAATATCGGTGAGTCCGGCACTTTCAACATCTTTTTCTACTTCGGCCGGTAAACTGGCGGTCAATGCAATAACCGGTAAAGAAACGCCCCGGGCGCGTAACCGGCGGGTGGCTTCAAAGCCGTCCATAACAGGCATGTTCAGGTCCATCAATACAATGCGGTATTTGCCGGGTTGAATCTTTTCCAACGCTTCTTCTCCATTCGTGGCTACTTCCACGACAGCGCCGCTGCGTTCCAGCAATGACTGCGCCACCATGATATTGAACGGATTGTCTTCCACCACTAAAATGGGAACATCCTGCAGTTGTTTTTCAGGCATAACAGTTCTACGCTCTATTTCTTCACAGCCTGCGGGTTCATCGCTTAAGGCAAAAGTTTGTGTAAAGTAAAAGACAGAACCTTTTCCCGGCTCACTGCTCAAATTCAGTGAAACGCCCTGCAGTTCCAATATACGTTTGGTGATGGCCAGGCCAAGACCGGTTCCTCCATAACTGCGGGAGGTGGATGAATCGGCCTGTGTAAACCGATCGAATATCAATTGTTGTTTTTCAGGCGCAATCCCAATCCCCGTATCGGCTACCATGAAAGTCAGCGTTATGCTGTCTTCAGTAATTTTCTCAGCTTGTATCGACAAATGCACAGAACCCACTTCAGTAAACTTGATGGCGTTTTGTACCAGGTTAAAGATCACCTGGGTCGTACGGGTAGGGTCACCGATAATTTTACGGGTGATCTGGCTATCAACGGCAGCATTCAGGGCGATCCTTTTTTCTACGGCCTTGCTGCTTAATCCACCGGTGATGTGCTGGGCAATGTTGGCAATGTCCATCGGGATCATTTCAAAATTCACCTTGCCGGCTTCAATTTTATTATAATCTAAAATATCGTTCACGATCGACAGCAGGTTATTCGCCGAGAACAATAACACATTCAGGTTCTTCTCCTGGTCTTTGCGGGGCGTATTTCGCAGCAAGAGGTGCGCCATGCCGATCACCACATTTAACGGCGTTCGAATTTCATGCGACATGGTGCTGAGGAATTCCGTTTTGGCGTTCAATCCCTGTTTTGCTTCATTGGCCGCTTTGCGCAGCGCATAAGCAAAGCGGTGCGACAATACAAGGGATTGTAAAAAGAAGAATAACACATAGCCGGTAAAGACGATCCACTTATCAGTACTTACCATCTGAAAATAATGCAGATTGATGAGCAGGAATACCAGCAGCATTACGCCACAGCTCATCAGGGCAAACGTAGCACCCACCCGTTTAAACTTAACTGCCCTCAGGCAGGAATAGAATGCAAAGCCGATATACAGGAACATTACTACCAGAAAGGGCACTATGCCTTTGGTGAAGATCCATGGAGGTGTAATTAAGATGATCAGCGAGTAGAACAGGCAGATATTTACGACCGCATTTACGATAAAGCGGTTGGCATCTTTTGGATATACACTTTGAAAATACCGCGAGAAGAGCATTACGCCCAGGGTGAGGCTTAGATATTCAAAACGAATGGTCACAAACCAGCTCAGGTCGGGAAACACAGAATGCAACACATACAGGCTGGTGCCCACCATGCGGTAGCTGTACACAATACAGAAAAGCGAAAAATACAGGATGGCTTTATCGCGGCTGCCAAATGCATAAAAACCAAAAAAGAATAGTCCGCCCATAAACAAACAACCGGCCAGCAGCAGATCGTATGCTTTGTCGCGCTGCAACCTTATATTCATTTTACTGCTTTCCCCGATTACCGGCTGTTTATAGGTGCCTCCTTTGGTATGCCAGAAATTGGCCACCTGTAACAAAACATGCAGTGTATCGGCGGCAGGAAGATCAACCGTTTGAGTGCTCCAGAAAGGAATAGCGTTCTGCGCTGATGTATCGGGCCGGCCATTCGAGAGGACTAATGAATCGTTTATGAACATCCGGTAGGAACAATACACATCCGGCATCAGCAATGCCAGGTGAGGCCGCTTCCCGGGCAATAGAATGGTGAGGGCATACGTAGCATAGCCTTCAACCGGTAAACTTGTACCATGCAGTTTGATCTTATTCCAAAGCGAGGGATAGTTTACATAATCTGGTGTAGCGGAAAGCGCATCACCCGGCTGCAATAGCCGCCGCCAGTAGAATTGCCATTCGCCGCTTAAAGAAATGGACCGATCCTGCAAATTCACAGAACGAAGGTCGAGCACACCCTTGCGGGCAACCACTTCGGTCAATGGTTTATCCTTTGCCAGGCAAAAAGGCAAACAGCCACACAAAAGAAGGGCAGTCAGGAAAAACCATCTGGCATGTTTCATATAACCGGTTCGGGCATTTTCAACAGGGTTTGTTACACAAACGCATCATGGCTAAAAAAATGATCGTCTAAGGCAGACAAATTATCACATTCAAAGGGAATGGAGAAGAAATGGCCGGCATTGTTAATTAAAATTAAATATCATTCAACAATTATTAGGTAAAATCACTTAAATCAATAACCGTATGCATCAAACTTTATGAAAAGCAAAAACCAGGCTGGCAGCATGCTGGCTTATTCTATGTATTGTTCTTTTAGCGTTTCGTATGTGAAGGCGAGGGAAGGGAAAAATGCACAATGGTCGGTTTATTATTTAACCACTATACGTTTCATTTAACTGCAAAAAAAAAGGCTGTCCTGAGAATTCGGGACAACCCTGTGCTATTTGATAAGACCTTTTATGATTTTTTAGGTTCCAGCAGTTTGAAGAACTGATCGAGTTGGGGCAGGATCACGATCCTTGTTCTGCGGTTGGCGGCACGGCCTGCAGGCGTATCGTTTGGTGCTACCGGTAGATATTCACCGCGGCCGGCAGCTGCGATATGGGCAGGGTTCAGGCCGTATTGATTTTGTAAAACACGCACTACAGCAGTTGCACGGTGTACACTCAGATCCCAGTTGTCGAGCAGAACGCCTTTGGAGAATTTTACATTGTCGGTATGGCCTTCTACCATGAACTCGATATCAGGTTGGTTTTGTAACACCTTGGCTACTTTACCCAGTACTTCGGTTGCTTTTGGCGTAATTACATAGCTGCCGCTGTTGAACAACAGTTTGTCAGAGATGTCGATGTAAACAACACCTTTGTCAACCTTGATATTGATATCTTCATCGGCAAGGTTGCCAATGGCGCCTTTCAGGTTCATCACCAGGGCCATGTTTAAAGAATCCTTACGCGCCATAGAGGCTTGCAGGTCCTGGATGTAGGCATCTTTCGCACCAATGTTCTCCAGTGATTTCTTGATGCTTTCTGCTTGTGAAGAAGAGATCACTGACAGGTCCTGCAGTTGTTTCAGGGCCTGCGTATTGTTTTCTTTTAAAAATTCGTTTTGTTTCTTCAGGTTCTCGATTTCATTTTCCAGGGCCGATTTATTGCGGGCATATTCAGCTTTTGCATCTTCACAGCTCTTCAGGTCGCCCTGCAGTTTAGTATAATTGCCACTCAGCTCATTGTATTTTGCTACTTCGCCTTTGTATTTTTTTGAGCTGACACATGAAAAAAGTAACAGAGAAGAAAGCCCTGTAAATAACACCTGCTTACATTTCATATTGTATGTTGTTTTAATTGTTTAGCCAGACCCATCACTTTCCTTTCACTTTTCGCACCCCCCATAAGCAAGGATTATGCCTGGCAGCCGCAAAGGTATAGATCAAACCAATTATCGCCCTTTCTAATTTGAATAAAACCTGAATTTAAGATCGTTTTAATAAATTTTTTCTGGCTGTAAACCGCTGTAACAGCCAATCGACGGTATTTTTTGGGTTTGATGCAACCGCCAGGCGGGTAAAGCCAGTCATGTTAAAATTGCGCCAATGGATGCCTCATATCCAAAACACCGTTCAACAACTGCAAAAAGGCGCATTACTAACGGAATCTGTTATACGTACCTGGAATTTTCACCTGTTACCATCACAATTGTCGTATCTCTTTGTCACCACCTGGTTCCAACAGCTGTTATCAGGAATAAGACCTGAGCTATAGGATGTAGTTTAAATAGGAGATCTTGTATTGATTTGAGCAATGATAAAATTACCATTTTGGAAATGTATTCTTCCGCAGCTTCTGCCGATCCCACTGCAAAGATTGGGAATGATGATTTGATACATCCAGCACTCATGATCGTGTCATTCGCAGGTTGCGTTAGCACTGATTATCTACAAGAATACAGATGAAATTAATGACAATATGAAGAAAGGCACGGGACAAAAAATACCACTAAGTGGTATTGATTTGTACCAGGATTTATTGTCACTTTGTTTAGCCTGCATGGTTTCAGCCATTGCCTTTTCCTGAAGTAGTTTTTCTTTAGAAATTTCATGTGGGTAACCCTGCTACGTCGCGCTGGCAGGGTTTTGTTTTTGCGCGTTACCGGGCGCCAGGTACCGGGTGTCCGCTGAAATGTCAGGATATCCAATAATAATGAGTGGTTCCGAATTGTAGCGCCTGGTAACCGGCAACCGGTAAACCGCATACCTTCTCCCATCAGGCTTCAATGAAGCATACCTGTAACTTGTACCCTGAACCTGCCACCAAAAAAATTAGTCCGCAAATACTAAAATAATTAGTGTTGATAATATAATTTTCTCTACATTTGGCAATCGGTAAATTTGAAAGACTAAAAACAACCCATTATGGCAGACAACGAAAAAGCAAAAGCGCTAAAGCTAACTATAGATAAGATCGAGAAAGATTTTGGTAAGGGAAGTGTGATGATGATGAACGAGAAGTCGCAGGATCCCATTGAAGTAATTTCATCCGGTTCTATTGGTCTGGATACAGCCCTGGGCGTTGGCGGTTTGCCAAAAGGCCGTATCGTAGAGATCTACGGACCTGAATCTTCCGGTAAAACAACAATTGCAATACATGTAATTGCAGAAGCCCAGAAAAAAGGCGGTATGTGCGCCATCATCGATGCGGAACATGCTTTTGACAGCCTGTATGCTAAAAAACTCGGTGTAGACGTAGATAACCTGCTTATTTCTCAACCCGACTACGGCGAGCAAGCCCTGGAGATAGCCGACCGGCTGATTTTATCAGGTGCTTTGGACGTAGTTGTGATCGACTCAGTAGCCGCCCTGGTTCCCAAAGGCGAGCTGGAAGGTGAAATGGGTGACAGCAAAATGGGATTACAGGCCCGCCTGATGTCTCAGGCCCTGCGTAAGCTCACTGCCACGATCAATAAAACAAATACCATTTGCATCTTCATCAACCAGCTGCGTGAAAAGATCGGCGTCATGTTCGGTAACCCCGAAACCACTACCGGTGGTAACGCCCTGAAATTCTACGCTTCGGTTCGACTGGACATTCGCCGTACCGCACAGATCAAGGACGGTGATGAAGCCATCGGTAACCGTGTTAAAGTTAAAGTGGTAAAAAATAAAGTAGCTCCTCCTTTTCGCGCCGCAGAATTTGATATCGTGTTCGGCGAAGGCATTTCAAAAACCGGTGAAATACTCGATATGGGCGTTGAACTGGGTATTGTAAATAAAAGCGGCAGCTGGTTCAGCTACAACTCAGATAAACTCGGCCAGGGCCGCGACGCAGTGAAACAATTGCTGATCGATAATCCTGAGTTATCAAACGAAATTGAAACCAAGATCAGAGAAAAGATCAAAGAAATGCAACAAACGGCATAATGTGTAGATGTGCAACCAGCGAACAGAAAGATCAACGCCCCGCAAAGGCAATTATCGTCCAGATCTAAAAACGTGTGATAAAAACACAGTAGAAGCCGCTGTAGGCATTTGCTAGTGGCAACGCTCGCTTAAAAGCAGGTCAGTTTGCACATTTTCTATTTCAAATTTTTTTTAGGTTCAGTTGAATTTTATGGGTTAGTAAGTAGATCGTCCCGGCGTTGCCGGGACGATTTTTTTTATAAGCTGCTGCTTGTGGTTAGCTACAGGGTACAGCGGACCTTACAGGAAGGTTAAAGGCATGTGATCCTGCAGCTAGTCACGGCATACTTTAAGTATAATTAGCGTTTTATTTTTATTATAGGAACGCCAATACTCTATCTGAAGCCTAAGTATGGTATATGTGGAGGTTCGTAAACATTCTGTTTACGCGATAAAAAAAACACTATTTACATCATTTCACGGGAAGAAATAGCTGGTGTGAGTTATTACAGCAGGTCTATAAAATAAAAAAGGGGTCTGAATAGAAATTCAACCCCGCTTTTAAAATCCAATATCCTATGAAAAACCGAGGTAAAAATAGTGGGGAATTCTGATATCTGCAATACCATTTTGTGGTAATAGTAAAAATACCAAGGTAATTGGGAGATTTGATAGCTGTTTTTGCGTATAAATACATGCTTTATTTATGACCGTAAGGGGCAGGAAATCAATAATCTACACACGGACATGTGCCTGTCTGGCGACTCTGTAAGATGCGATCCAGGAAAGTTATTGACATTTTTCAAAAAATAGGCCTTGAAGCTGCTAGCATCGGTTGAGCATAGCCTGTAGACTGCCTTTAACTAATTTTTCAGCAGTTTTTCCTGGGTTATCAGGCCTGTCGTGTGATTGTTTATCCGCAAAAAATAGATGCCTTTTTCAAGTGTAGAAACATTAATGGTTTGTAAACCCTGCAAATTGTTTAGCCCGATCCGTTGTTTACCGGTAGCATCCAGCACCTGTACATCGAGTATGGCTTCGGACCGCACAATTAATATATTATCTACCGGGTTGGGATAAAAGCGAAAAGAAATATCACCCGCGATCAATGCCTCTACCGCTTTCGAGAACGCCAGTTGCAACCCGCTTTTACCGGAAAAACGAACCCGGTACAAACTACGTCCTTTCGCGGGCGCATCATCGATCCACTCATTCTCGGGCTTGATATCCGTTTGCTTCAATACAGCCACCACTTCATACTCGCGGCCACCACTGCTTCTTTCAATAGTGGCAAATGTAAAAGAGGTATCTTCCGGTTGTCGCCAGTTTAAAACAACTTTATTTTCACGAATGCTTACAGCAAGATCAGCGATATATGGAGAAGTATCAACAGGGAAATGATTGGCCAACGGAGAAACTGTTGGTTCTTCCTGCGCTGTACATACGTGCACAAGCAGGCATAATAAATATACCAGTACGCCTTTCTTCATGGAACTTAATGGGTCAAATCTTCAAGAACTCACTATTAACAATTACTGTGCCCGAATGTGGAAAACGTTTATGCCTGTAATAAAATTCAGGAGGAGCAGTTAAAGTTTTTCAAAAGTCAATTACCTTGTTCCCGATACATTTAATACAACAAAGAACACAAGTCTATGCTTAAAGTCAGAAAACTAAACGCCCGTAAACGAATTGCATTGGTAGCACACGACAACAAGAAGAAAGACCTGATAGAATGGGCAGAGTTTAATAAGACTGTATTAGCCCGGCATGAGTTGATTGCCACCGGAACAACCGGCAAATTGCTCGAAAACGCCCTGGACCGCCCGGTAAAAGCCTTGCTCAGCGGACCTTTGGGCGGCGACCAGCAGATCGGCGCCCTGATTGCCGGCGGCGACATAGATGTATTGATCTTTTTCTGGGATCCCATGGAAGCACAACCGCACGATAGCGATGTGAAAGCATTATTACGGGTAGCCATTGCCTGGAATTGCATTGTGGCCAACGACCGCGCCACTGCTGATTTTATTCTTACCTCACCATTGATGATGGAAGAGTACATGGTCAATATCCCCGATTACACTACCTATCTGAACCGGAAAATTTAACGTTTGATTTAACGCCACCCATATCAAAACACATACTTTACGATTTCCGACAGGCAGATTTGGAGATTTTGAGATTTTGAGATTTTGAGATTTGGAAACTTGAGATTAGGACACTTTGAGATTAGGAAAATTCAAACTTATATAAATCTCGAAATCCCAAAATCAGCAATCAGAAATCCCGAAATCAGGTTTGAACATTCAAAAGCCCGGATCGTTTAATTTAAACCTGGTCTTGCCGAAGTACACATTGGTTGCGACCAGGTGGTAAATTTGTATAGCTGGTTTTGTGCCTTTCCATCAAAGCACGAAATTTACCGGCTCCTTACCTACATTACATTATGGCTTTTAAATTACACGCTCCATATCAACCAGCCGGCGACCAGCCGGAAGCGATCCGCCAGTTGGTGGCCGGACTGCAGGATGGTGAAAAATATCAGACCCTGCTGGGGGTGACCGGCTCTGGTAAAACCTTTACTATTGCCAATGTTATCCAGCAGGTACAGAAACCTACCCTGGTGCTTACCCATAATAAAACACTGGTTGCCCAGTTATACGGCGAGTTCAAACAGTTCTTCCCCGAAAATGCCGTGGGGTATTTTGTCAGCTATTACGATTACTACCAGCCCGAGGCGTACATGCCGGTAAGCGATACTTATATTGAAAAAGACCTGAGTATCAACGAAGAACTGGACAAACTGCGCCTGCAGGCTACCACGGAACTGCTCAGCGGCCGCCGCGACATTATCGTAGTAGCTTCCGTGAGCTGTATATATGGTATCGGTAACCCCGCCGAGTTCGAGAACGGGATCATCCGCATTCACCAGGGCCAGGTAATAAGCCGCCAGGGCTTTTTGCATGCCCTCGTTAACTCGCTGTATTCGCGCAGCACCATCGATTTTAACCGGGGTAATTTCCGGGTACAGGGCGATACTGTAGATATCAACCTGCCCTACGTAGACTTCGGGTACCGCATCACTTTCTTTGGCGATGAGATCGAGACCATTGAAACACTTGATATAAAGACCGGTAAACGCATTGGGGTAGTGGAAAACGCCGCTATCTTCCCGGCCAACCTGTACCTGGCGCCTAAGGACATGATCCAACAGATCCTGGCCGAGATCCAGGATGAATGTGCCGCCCAGGTCGAGTATTTTAAAAGTGTTGGGAAGTTTATTGAAGCACAGCGCCTCAGCGAACGGGTGAACTATGATGTGGAAATGATCCGCGAGCTGGGGTATTGTAATGGGGTAGAGAACTATTCCCGGTTCTTCGACCGCCGCATTCCGGGCACCCGGCCGTTCTGTTTGCTCGATTATTTCCCTAAAGATTTTCTGTGCGTGATAGATGAAAGCCACCAGACCATTCCACAGGTGAGTGGTATGTATGGCGGCGACAGAAGCCGTAAACTGGTACTGGTAGACTATGGGTTCCGCCTGCCATCGGCGCTCGACAACAGGCCTCTGAACTTTCATGAATTTGAATCGCTCCTCGACCAAACCATCTTTGTATCAGCCACCCCCGGTGATTATGAACTGGAAAAAACCGATGGTATAGTAGTGGAACAGGTGGTAAGGCCCACCGGTTTGCTTGACCCGCCCATTGAAATTCGTCCCAGCGTGAACCAGATCGATGACCTGCTCGATGAGATTGATAAACGCGTTAAAAAAGGCGACCGGGTACTGGTAACCACGCTCACAAAACGCATGGCGGAAGAAATGGACAAGTACCTGCACCGCATCAATATAAAATCAAAATACATTCACAGTGAGGTAGATACGCTGGAACGTGTTGAAATATTACGCCAGCTGCGTTTAGGCGAAATAGATGTACTGGTAGGCGTAAACTTGTTGCGCGAAGGCCTCGATCTGCCCGAAGTATCCCTGGTGGCCATCCTGGATGCTGATAAAGAAGGGTTTTTGCGTAATGAAAAATCTTTGACCCAGACAGCCGGCCGAGCAGCGCGTAATGTTGACGGACTGGTGATCTTTTACGCCGACAACATGACCGAAAGCATGCAGCGCACGATCGATGAGACCAACCGCCGCCGCGAAAAACAAATTGCCCATAATACGCTTCATGGCATTGTTCCAAAAACAGTTAAAAAATCACGCGACCAGGTGTTTGCACAGACTTCAGTGCTCGATATTAAAGGCTATGATCCTGCCAATCCATATGCAATAGCACCAAGCGACGACCTGGTAACCACCGCAGCCGAAGAACAGGTAGTTTACCAAACCATTCCGCAAATGGAAAAAGCCATTGCCAAAACCAAAAAGGAAATGGAGAAAGCAGCGCGCGACCTCGACTTTATGGAAGCAGCCCGATTACGCGATGAAATGTTCAACCTGCAAAAACAACTGCAGGAAATGAAAGGTTAGGCGTTATGAAAAAACAATGTGTATAATATAATATTATCCACACATCCCCGTTTTTAGCACGTTCGAATGTAACCCCTAAACCCAACGCCTTATTCTATCAAAAGCCGTCGCTCATTCCTGTTACAACGGCTTTCAGGATACATCAAATAATTCTTCATACACCTGCCATAGGTGGGAAGACTCCAATATTAGGTTAATTAGCCATCGGGATTATAACCGGTATAACTATCGGGCCGATGGGCTAATTAACCAATTTTTTTAGCATCATAGTTCCTAACTTCGGGCATCGTGAAAAATAATTGGAGGAACCCATATGGAGAATCAATCAACTGATAAGAAAGTCTTTTTGCTCGATGCCATGGCACTTATTTTCCGTGCCTATTATGCCCTTATCCGCAACCCACGCATAACCTCAAAAGGGAAGAACACCAACGCACAATTTGGTTTTATCAATACCCTGCTCGACCTCATCAACAACCAGAAGCCTACGCATATGGCTGTTTGTTTTGATACGCAGGCGCCTACGGAACGGCATACGGAGTTTACCGATTATAAAGCCAACCGGCAGGATGCTCCCGAAGACCTCCTGGCCGCCATTCCCGATATTAAAAAACTGATCCGCGGTTTTAACATTCCGGTGCTCGAAGTGGATGGCTATGAAGCCGATGATGTTATTGGCACCCTGAGTAAAAAAGGTGCAGCAGCCGGTTATGTGGTATACATGGTAACACCCGATAAAGACTATGGTCAGCTGGTGGATGGCAATATCAAGATCTACAAACCCGGTTACCAGGGCAGTGATGCCGAGATCCTTGGCGCCAAAGAAGTATGTGAAAAATGGAACATCAAAGAAGTGCACCAGGTGGTTGACATTTTGGGCCTGATGGGCGATGCCGTAGACAATATTCCCGGGATAGCCGGCGTGGGAGAAAAAACAGCGGCGAAACTGTTGAATGAATATGGCACCCTCGAAAATGTGCTGGAGAATGCAGACAAAATAAAAGGCGCCCTGGGCGAAAAAGTTCGAAATGGCAAAAATGCCGCCATCCTATCTAAAAAACTGGCCACCATCATTACCGATGTACCCATAGAATTTCATGAAGAAAATTTCCGGTTAAAAGAATGGAACCGGGACCTGCTGAAAGAGATCTTTATTGAGTTGGAGTTCAAGACGGTCGCCAAACGTATTCTGGGCGAAGAAATCTCCATCGTTCCGGGCGCCCAGCCCCAGGGTGTGCAAACCGATCTGTTTGGCAATGCTGTGGAAACAGGTAAAGCAGAAACCAGAACAAAGAAACAGGAAGCAGCGGCTGCGGATGAAGATCGCGCGGAGGATGGCGATATAATGCCGGCAGGAAAGAACATTCGTAATACCCCGCACCAATACCGTACATTGCAGGAAGTAGATGCCATTGAAAGCCTCGTAAAAGAATTACTCGAAGAAAAAGAGATCTGTTTTGATACGGAAACAACCGGCATGGATGCCAATGATGTGGAGCTGGTAGGCATGAGCTTTTCCTTCAAACCGGGCGAAGCATATTATATTCCCTGCCCCGCTGATCAGGAAGCCACCAAAAAGATCTTAAAGCATTTTGAACCCGTCTTCAATAGAAAAGATGTACTGTGGATTGGCCAGAACCTGAAATACGACATGCTTGTATTGAAATGGTATGGTTATGAATTACAGGGAGAAACCTTTGATACCATGCTCGCGCATTACGTGATTGAACCCGACGGCAAACGGAGTATGGATATGCTCAGCGCCCGTTTCCTGGGTTATGAACCGGTGCATATTGAAGAGCTCATTGGCAAAAAAGGTAAGAACCAGCTGAACATGCGGGAGGTACCCATTGACAAGATCAGCGACTATGCCGCAGAAGACGCCGACATTACTTTACAGCTGAAGCAGGTATTGACGCCCTTATTAAAAAGCCGCGAAGTAGAAAAAGTATTTCAAGAAGTAGAAAATCCCCTCGCGAAAGTATTGATGGATATGGAATATGAGGGGGTAAAAGTTGATGTGGATTTTCTGCGCGAATACTCAAAAGAGCTGGAACGTGAAGCAGCCCTTGCTGAAGACCGGGTGTATGAACAGGCAGGTATTAAGTTCAACCTCGCATCTCCCCGGCAGTTAGGAGAAGTACTGTTCGAAAAGCTGAAGCTGGACCCGAAAGCAAAGAAAACCAAAACAGGCCAGTATGCTACGGGCGAAGATGTGTTGATGAAACTGGCGCACCAGAACAAGATCGTGGAAGATATCCTGGTGTTCCGTGAATTGACCAAACTTAAATCGACATACGTAGACAGCTTACCCGAACTGATCAATCGCAAGACCGGCCGCGTGCATACGTCCTATGCACAGTCAGTTGCCGTTACGGGTAGGTTGGCAAGTAACAATCCCAATCTGCAAAACATCCCTATTCGTACAGAACGGGGCCGTGAGATCCGGAAAGCATTTATTCCCCGCGATACTAACCGCGTGTTGATCTCTGCCGACTATTCACAAATTGAATTACGTATTGTGGCCGCCATCAGCGGTGATCCCGCCATGTGTGAAGCCTTTAAAAAGGGAGTGGATATTCATACCGCCACGGCCGCCAAAGTATATGGAGTAGAAGAATCAGCCGTGACGAAAGAGCAACGCTACAAAGCCAAGAGCGTGAACTTTGGGATTATTTACGGACAGGGTGCGTTTGGCCTGGCCGATAACCTCGGCATCAGCCGGACGGAAGCCAAGGAGATCATCGACAATTATAAAAAGCAGTTCTTCGGCATTCAGAAGTACATGGATGATACCATCAACTTCGCCCGCGAAAATGGTTTTGTGCAAACGATCATGGGACGCAAACGCTGGCTGCGCGACATCAACTCTTCCAACTTTACCGTACGCGGATTCGCCGAGCGAAATGCCATCAATTCACCGATCCAGGGAACGGCGGCAGATATGATCAAACTGGCCATGGTGAGCATCTATCATGAATTCCGCAAGCATAAGTTTGAATCCAGAATGATCTTACAGGTGCATGACGAGTTGGTTTTTGATGCCGTGAAAGAAGAAGTGGAGACCATCAAACCCATTATACTCGATTGCATGCGCCGGGCGCTGCCGTTACCAAACGAAGTGCCTGTTGAAGCAGAAGTAGGATCAGGCATCAACTGGCTCGAAGCGCACTAAATCCGTAAGTCTGCCATTTAAGTGTGCCATCCGCCGGCTGGCGGATGGCACACTTACCAAAAAAGATACATATATGCAACTACCTATCTTATCTTATGGCCACTCCGTACTGAGAGAAAAATGCCAGGACATTGAAGCCGGTTACCCTGAACTTCAAAAACTGATTGACAATATGTGGGAAACAATGTACGGCGCCAATGGTTGCGGACTGGCGGCCCCGCAGGTAAATGTACCCGTTCGTTTGTTCCTGGTGGACAGCAAAACAACTTATGATAAAATGGAGGACGGAGAAAGGGAAGATTATTTTCACCCGGAAGATACCGGTATTGTAGAAACATTTATAAACGCTGCCATCGTTGAAGAATCAGAAGAGACCTGGATCGATGAAGAAGGTTGCCTGAGTATACCGGCGCTGTCGGGGCGCGTAAACCGGCCGTGGAGCATTACGATAGAATATGTGAACCGTGCGTTTGAACCGCAAAAAAAGACGTTTTATGGCGTTACAGCCCGCATGATACAACATGAATATGACCATACCGAAGGCGTCCTCTACCTTGACTACCTGAAACCGCTCACCCGTAAATTATTACAGGGAAAGCTCGAGAAGATCGCCAAAGGACAGATCAAAGCAAAGTACCCGATGAAGTTTGCAAAATGAGTTACTGGTTCTGCTGAGGTAATGGTTGCAGCATCGATGCCACTTTATTCCAGATATCGCGGGCAATGAGGTCAGGCGTGCGGTTACCGTCAACTGTAAAAATATGCTCGACCGGTCTCAACTTGTCAAACGCCTCCAGATACTTGGCACGCACCAGTTGCAGGTTCTCCAGGGTTTCGAACAGTTCGATATTATCCCGGTTGCTGTGCAGGCGTTGCATACTTATTTCAGGAGAAACATCAATGAAGATATTGACATCGGGCCGCAGGATCTCAGCGCTCATGGCATTGGCCTGGATCACCCAATCCATGTTCATATGCGCACCCTGGTAGGCGTAAGAAGAAAAACAGTACCGGTCGCAGATCACCGTGTAGCCCTCTTCGAGTTTTTTTACAATACCATAGGTTTCGTTCAACAAATGATCTAACCGGTCTGCAACGAATAAACCGGCAATGACGCGGTGATCGGCTTTGGCATTGCCCTTCAGAATATCCCTGATCAATTTGCCAATGGTATTGTCGGTAGGCTCAAAAGTGCTGTACACTTTATGTCCCTGACTGGCCAATTGTTCTGTCAATCGTTTGGTCTGGGTGCTTTTTCCGCTACCATCAATTCCTTCCAGGGCAATAAACAGGTTGTTCCGCTTTTTCATAACGCGCTCAAAAATACAGGTAAAAGGTTATATGACAGTTATAGAATAAACGCCTTGTTAAAAACTGATTAATTGTCAATGAAAAAAGGGGCCTTTAACAGTTGTTTTGTCTAATATTTTGTCAAAGTGGAGATATTTACCAAACCTTACTAAAAACTGCCGTCTAATGGTAGTAACTTAATGGAAGATTTCCGGCGTTATGAACTTTTCTAAAACAATAAACTTCCCTATATGAAGATCTTTACACTGGTGGCGGTATTGCTGGGTAGTATGCTTACACACCTGGTGATGGCCCAGGAGAACTGGCCTAAAACAGCAACCACTGCAGAAGGAGCCATCATTAAACTGTATCAATGGCAACCTGATTCCTTCGCTGATAACTCCTTAAAAGCGCATGCTGCCATCTCGGTACTGGAAAGTGGCAAATCGGAGCCGGTCTTTGGCGTAGCCTGGTTGAAAGCCACCACGGTCACCGAGGGTTCACAGGTACAGGTTCAATCCATCTACATCACGAATATCAAACTCCCTGGCGAAACTAATGACGATAAACTGGAAGGAATAGCCAGCACCCTGGAGGAAAAAGTCTCCGCCTGGAACATTTCTTTTCCTTTAAATGAATTGCAACAGTCGATCGATCTGAACAAACAGCAGACCGCCCTGGCCAGTCAGATCCGCAACACGCCACCCAAAGTCATTTATACCAATGTACCATCCATCCTGGTTTCCATCGATGGCACCCCAAAGCTGCAATCAAATAAAGAATGGGGTGTTGAAGCAGTGGTGAATACCCCTTTCGTTCTGGTAAAGAACCGCGACGACCGCTTTTACCTGTACGGGGGAAAACACTGGTACACAGCGCCTGCCGCTACGGGACCTTTTAAACTGATCACCGACATACCTTCCAACCTGCAAAAAATAGAGTCTGCCATTAAGGAAGCCGATAAGAAAAATCCCGCTCAGGGAAAAGAGACCGACGCCAATACCATTTACAATATTGTAGTGACCACTGAACCGGCAGAACTCATCCAGTCGAAAGGGGAAGCGAATTTTGCGCCGGTACAGGGCACCGGGTTGCTGTATGTGTCCAATTCTGAGAACGACATTTTCATGGACATCAATACACAACAATATTATGTGCTGCTGTCAGGCCGCTGGTACCGTTCAAAAACCCTGAGTGGTAACTGGGAATACGTGGCGGCAGATCAACTGCCGGCCGACTTTGCGGAGATCCCCAAAGGATCGCCTAAGGACAATGTGCTGGCCAGTGTAGCAGGAACCGAAGAAGCGAATGATGCCATTGCCGATGCACAGGTTCCACAGACAGCTAAAGTTGAACGCAGTAAGGTACGTGCCGATGTGGATTACGATGGGGATCCTGCCTGGGAAGCGATCGAAGGAACCGACATGTATTATGCCACCAACTCACCGGTATCGGTCATCCGCTGGCGGGGCAGGTACTATTGTGTTGATAATGGTATCTGGTTCGAATCATACAATGCAGTAGGGCCCTGGTCGGTGTGTGTAAACCGTCCTTATGCAGTGGCTCTTATTCCACCCCGCTACCCGGTGTACTACATGAAATATGTTTACATCTACGATGTAACGCCTGACTACGTGTACATGGGTTATACGCCCGGTTATCTGAATGCGTATGTATATGGGCCTACCGTTGTATATGGAACCGGTTATTACTACCGGCCCTGGTTTGGTCATTACTATTATCCCCGTCCCTATACCTGGGGCTTTGGCATCCGGTACAATCCCTGGTTTGGCTGGGGCTTCGGTGTAGGATTTGGTTACGACTGGTTCAACGTTAGTATCGGTTTCGGAAATCCCTGGGGCTATTGGGGCCATGGCGGCTGGTGGGGACCACGGGTTTACCGCCCCTGCTACTACGGGCCGTCCTATTACTACCGCGGCGGATACTATGGCTACAACAGCTACCGCTCGTATCGCCAATACAATAATGTAACTGTTGTAAATAACTATTATGTTAACAACAATATATACCGTAACAGAAGCGGCATTGTAACCAGGAACGTTACGCGCAGCTATGATCCTTACAGAGGTGGACGTTATGATGGCAGCCGCTCTAATTTTGCAAACAACAGACGCATCAGCAGTGACTATCGGGGCGGAGACAGAGGTCAACGCTTTGATGCAGAAGGAAGAAGCGTAAGTCCACGGAACGGCTCATTCGACCGCGATCGTTTTAACCGCGACGAAAACAGGACCGTCATCAGGAACTGGGAAAATGATAACAGAACCTGGAACCGGCCCGACAATAACAACAGGACCAGTGTGCAGGAGCAGAACCGCGAAAGATTCACAAATCCTGAAAACAGAACTGTCATCAGGAACTGGGAACAGTCAGACAATGATAACCGCACCTGGAACCGGCCCGACAATGACAACAGGCTCAGTCCTCGCGAGCAAAACCGAGAAAGATTTGGTGCGCAGTCCTATGGTAACAGAAACAGGGATGACTATAATGACATGCCTCGCGAAAGCCGCATCATACAACCACAAAACCGTCAGCCGAGAAGTTTTGAACCAAATATTAATCGCCCACAAGCGCGCAGTTATGAACCATCTTCCGGCAACAGGGGTAACTTTGGAGGTAACCGGGGTTTTGAACCCGGAAGCCGGCCAGGTATGTCGCAAGGGAACATTTCTACGCCGCGTATGAATAACGGTGGCGGCAATGGCGGCGGAGGTTCAAGGCCATATATGGGTGGTAACAACGGCGGAGGCGGTGGTTCTTCCAACGGCATGCCATCCCGCATAAGAAGAGGATAACTACCACAAACTTGTATAGCTGATTGATAATCCTCCCGGTACAAACCGGGGGGATTTTTTTGTGTTGCCAACATTCCGCCTGAATGGCGCAACACCAAAGATTTTTTTGGAAGCATTGATTTTTAAATGATTGCTGCAGGATTTTTATGTAAACATTTCAGTTTTACAGAAATATTTTTGATCTTTCGGCGTTCTTTTTTACAGAAACTCGTTTCTGTAATTATACCCTTAATCTTATACTATGAAACGAATTTTAGCGTCCTGCATCATTTGCTTTTTATTTATTGCCACCCTGTACGCACAATACGACACTTCACAATTTACCGGTGTGTGGATCCTGCAATCTGTTAAGTTCAAAAGACCCGTTGATCTCAATAAAGATGGATATCGATCTTCAGACGCCTTCTGGGAATTTGACGAATGCAGAAAAGATCAGCAGTTAGAACTGCTTCCCGACTATAACGCGAAAACCTATTATGGTTGTAACAGATCCGGCTGCACCAATGAAATAAAACAATACAGGTGGAACCTGAAAGAAGAACTGGTTAAAGAAGTGAAGTATGAATTAGGAAAAAGAGTGGTGGATGAAAGAAGACCAACTTTACTTAAGTTAAATGAACCAACCGGCAATGATGCAAAAGTATTTGTGGTGATCGGTGTCGACGAAAATAATCTTACGCTGAAAGGACTGGTTAGAACCGGCAAGAATACAACGGAAGAAGCGATCATGATCTACCGCAAGCGGAAAAAATAACCGGCGGAAAATTATAATTCGATCACTATCGTAAACGGCTATCTGTGATGTACATAGATAGCCGTTTTTAATTTGATATTAAAAGGATGCTGTAATTTCACAGTATTATGAAGCCTGTGATCGTATATTGTTATGACGCTTACTGCAACTGGTGTTACGGATTCAGTCCGGTTATGGAACAAATTGCCAAGGACTTTACCGACAAAGCACAATTCGAAGTGCTTTCAGGTGGTATGATCCTGCCCGAATCACCGAAACCAATAAGTGTGATGGCCGATTACTTTGTAAATAATTGTGCAACAGTTTCAGCGCATACAGGAGCCGCATTCGGCGAAGACTTTCTATGGCATATTAAAAATCCTGAGCTGAGCGATTGGTTCCCCAACTCCGAAAAACCGGCTATTGCCTTATGTATATTTAAAGACTATCACCCTGACAGGCAGGTGGCATTCGCTGCAGACCTGCAATATGCCTTACAGTACGAAGGCCGCGATCTGTGTGATAACGAAGCATACCGGCATTTACTGGAGAAATATACCATTCCGGCCGATGAATTTTATACCCTGCTGAACGATCCTTCCTATAAGGAAAAAGCGTATCATGAGTTCAGTGTGTGCCGCCGACTGCAGATAACCGGTTACCCGGCAGTATTATTGCAGGTAAATGAATCGAAGTTCATGATGCTGTCATCGGGTTATACAACTTATGAGCTATTGCGTGAACGGATCCTGAATGCATTGCAGGGATCACAGGCTTAATTATAAAATCATTCATAATGATCGTTACAATAACAATGAACCCGGCAGTTGATAAAAGCACCGTTGTAGACAAGCTGGTGCCGGAGAAAAAAATGCGTTGTGGTGAGCTCATTACAGAAGCGGGTGGTGGCGGCATTAACATCAGTAAAGCTATTAAAGAACTGGGCGGAGAGTCTCTGGCTGTATTTCCTTCCGGTGGAATCAATGGGAAACTGATCGAGAACTATCTTAGTGAACGGCAGATCAGTTTTAAAGGCATTCCCGTGAAACAGGAGACCCGTGAGAATATTGTAGTTCGGGAAACCAGTACTAATTCTCAATACCGTTTTGTAATGCCCGGCGCTTCGCTTTCGGAAGAAGAAGCCCAGGCCTGCTTTGAACTGCTGCAGCAATTGCAGCCCAGGCCAACCTGTATCGTTGCCAGCGGCAGCCTGCCGCCCGGTTTACCCGAAAACTTTTTCGGCCAGCTGGCCAAAGTGGTCAGAAAACTGAACGCGAGATACATTATCGATACTTCGGGCAAGCCATTGCAACTGGCGGCCAAAGAAGGCGTGTTCCTGTTAAAACCCAATCTGGGAGAGCTTTGTGCGCTGGTAGGTAAAGAGCATCTGGATGTAAATGAAGTGGATGATGCGGCCATGGAAGTGATCAAAGAAGGCCGTTGCGAGGTAATGGTGGTTTCGCTGGGACCCTCCGGCGCCCTGATGGTTACCCGCGACGGCTGTGAACATGTTCCAACCCCTACCGTGCAAAAACAAAGCACCGTGGGCGCCGGCGATAGTATGGTGGCCGGCATGTTATGGATGCTGGAACAGGGAAGTTCATTGTCTGAAATGGTGCGCTTTGGCGTGGCCTGCGGAACGGCAGCTACCATGAATCCCGGCACGCAATTGTTTAAGAAGCAGGATGTGTACCGCCTGTACGACTGGATCAATAAATATGCCGATAAGTATAAAATGAAGCTTGATTGAAGGGGCAGTGGAGTTCGCACCGGGCTATCGCATTTGGTAGTGGGCGGTCCTCGCCCGTCTCAGGCGCAGGGTAGCGGTGCAATGGAGCCGGCCGAAATTCGCTATTAACTTGAACCATCTTGAGCCCATTGACGATTGTCGATTGTCGATTCATGATTGACGAAGATGAGAACTCATTCACTTAAGAAATAAAGCAGTGAACTGTGAACTTTAAACTTTGAACTTTAAACTGTGAACTGTTTTTTACCATCGGTTTTTCATTTTTGCCAAATGCCCCTAATTTGGTAAAAATTCCATGCATGAAGAAGCAGTTTATCCTTGCCGGTGCCTTATTGAGCCTGTACACAGCCAGCGCGCAAACCGCGCATATGGATTTTGAAAAATATTCTCCCACCTCCACACTGGTAGTACCGGAGCATAAAGTGACCCGTGCCCGTTTTCCGTTTATAGATGTGCACAATCACCAGCGCAGTATGTCGGCAGGCGATCTCAAAAGCCTGGAAAAAGAAATGGATAAACTGAATATGGCGGTAATGGTGAACCTCAGCGGCGATAACGGCAACAGACTGCAAAGTAAGATCGACAATATCCGCGCTGCCAGTCCCAAACGATTTATTGTTTTTGCCAATGTTAATTTTAGTGGCATCGGTGAACCCGGCTGGACTGAAAAAGCAGTAAAGCAACTGGAAGAAGATGTAAAGTATGGAGCCAACGGATTGAAAGTATTTAAAAACCTGGGACTTTCTGTAAAAGACAATACCGGCAAAAGAGTAACAGTCGATGACCCACGGCTCGATCCCATCTGGGCGAAATGCGGTGAATTAAAAATTCCGGTACTGATCCATACGGCCGACCCCAAACCTTTTTGGGATCCGGAAGACGAGCACAACGAACGCTGGCTGGAGATCGCTTCGCATCCCGGCCGCAAAAGAAGTGATAACGATCCTGCGCCCTGGGAGGTTTTGATCGAAGAACAACACCGCATGTTCAGAAAACATCTCCGCACCACCTTCATCGCGGCCCATTTTGGCTGGTATCCGAATAATCTGCCAAAGCTGGGAAATTTGTTAGATGAAATGCCGAATGTGGTGGTAGAATTTGGCGCCGTGATTGCAGAGTTGGGCCGCCAGCCCCGGATGGCGCGGCAGTTCTTTGAGAAATACCAGGATCGCATTTTATTTGGAAAGGACAGCTGGGTGCCGGAAGAATACGCCACCTATTTCAGGGTGCTGGAAACGGAAGATGAATATTTCCCTTATCATAAAAAATACCATGCGTTCTGGGCGATGTACGGCATGGGACTTCCTGATGCCATCCTGAAAAAAATATATTACAAGAACGCCCTGCGCATTATTCCGAATATTGATAAGTCGCAGTTCCCCACGGACTAAAATCTAAATTTCTGATTTCGAGATTTTGAGATTTCGAGATTTATAAAAAGGTTTCACCCTGAGCAAATCATATATCTCGAAATCAGAAACCGTCAATTTCTTCGATTACTGGTTGTCGTGCAAATAACACATTCATGTCCGTTAGCCCTGCAACAGGCATTGTTTCTTCTCATATCCAGTGTTTCAAATACTTTATTGAAGGGGTATTGACTGTAGCGGCTTTTCGTCCGGTTGCAATCCCGCTTCATCCTGCTATTAGTTGATATTGATCAGTTTTTACATTGGCGCTTTTTTTGATAATGTAATTTTATAAAAACTAACAGTTATGAAAAAACTTGCCGTCACGGCTACTGCCGTACTGTTTGTCATCAACAGTTTCACAGCCAGTGCCCAAGCACAAGATCAACAGAAAGCCTGGGCCGATTACATGACGCCTGGCGAAGTACATAAAATGATGGCCAAATGGGATGGAAAATGGAAAGAGGATGTTACCTTCTGGATGCAGCCTGGCGCAGCACCCACCAAAAGTACCGCAACCTGTGTAAATAAAATGGTGATGGGTGGCCGTTATCAACAAAGCACCCATACCGGTAATATGATGGGACAACCATTTGAGGGTCAGGGAACCCTGGCTTGGGACAATGCCCGTAAAATACTTATCAGCACCTGGATAGACAATATGGGAACCGGTATCATGTATATGGAAGGCACGTGGGATGAAGCTTCCAAATCAGCCACCATGAAAGGTAAAACAACCGATCCCATGACCGGCAAGGAAATGGATGTTAAACAAACATTTACGGTAGTGAACGACAATACGCAAAAAATGGAAATGTATATGACGCACGAAGGCCAGGAGTTCAAGACCATGGAGATCACCTTTACCAGGACCAAATAACTTATTGAAGATCGTGTTCATCAATGCGTCCCGCCCATATTAAACCGGGCGGGACGCTTTTTTATTGACATAGTTCTTGATCCGTACATCAACTGTTCAGCATCTCCTTTAAGTGCAGGTTCTTGTTCCTTAGATCAATGCCACCTTCCACGATCGATTTAAGGTTGGCCAGGTAAAAGGTCCAGCCGGTTTTACAACCCACATGAAAATTTTGCTTTCCGGTTTCGTCGGTAGGTACTTGTTCCTGCACCAGTTCCACTATATGCTCTCCGTCTTCAACTTTGATCTGAACAGTGCAAATGCCCGCCTTGCCAAAACTGAATTTGAACAGGTCTTTATGGTTTGCCTCCAGGATCTCTCCTTTTTCCAACGATGTATCCGGATAACCATGCCATAGCCACTTATAAGTATCGCCCACCACTACCTGTTCGTCTTTGTCTTTTTCTTCCCCGTTTTTATTCCGGTACTCACTCAGGCGAACAAACCAGCTTTCCATCCCATTACGGGTTGTCCACGCCCGGTATAAAGTTTCCACCGGTGCGCTTACATTAATACGAACTACAAAACGACTCCAGTCAATTGTTGACATATAATTTAATTTTTGATATTACAGTTTCACAGGTATTACACACCCGGTACGGAATGAAGGCCTATCCGGTTTCCCTCGCTGTCGATAAACACGGCCATATGTCCATATTCAGGTGCGATCTCTGTTTTAGGAACAATCACTTTTCCGCCAGCCGCTTCAACTTTGTTTAACACCCGCTGAACATCGGGATTTGCATTCAAATATAACAGCGGCCCGTCGGTACCTGAAGGTTTGTGAAATGTACCACCCGTATCTGCCAGGGCGCCGGTAACACCATTCACCTGATCATCGACGGGAAACACGCGCATTTTTATGTTGGGCAGATCAATGGCATTTAGCTGAACCCCAAAAATGGTTTCATAAAACCGTTGTGCTCGGTTAAGATCAATATTCCCTTCTTACTACCGCCAGGCTCCAATAATAGCGCCCATTAATACCAGGGCAACAACACTATAAAAACCATTAATAAAAATCAATCGCCAGGGCTTCAGTTCAAACAGGCTGTGAATCGCAATGGCGCAGAAGGTCCAGATCCCGGCGAGGAACCCGGCGGTGGCGCCCCAGGCAACATTGGCTTTGGCAGCACAATGGGGCGGACAATCGGCTGGTGTAGCCAGGAACATGGCCAGGTTAACCGCCATCAATAAAGAGAAGATGAGCGTAAAGCCAAAGATCTTTCCTTTATTGCCACCCTTTCTTATTTCTTCTTCAGTAAAATTATTATCCTTCATCCAGGCCTTGCCAAACAGACCCGGTGAATACCAGATGCCGCCAACCACAAATGAAGATATCCCGGCAACTAAAACAGCCCACCAGTTAATTACAGGCATGATCATAAGCATATAATTTTTGTAAAAACCGTTAGGGCTGAACAGGGATTGCTTATTGAACACAATTTTTCATGGCTGATTGAAATTTAGCCCTAACAGGTTTTTAAGGTTATTTCAAATCTATTTGCTAATTTTTACGCCCGCAACTAAAATGGAATCAGGCTGGAAAAGCAGGCGATCAATAGTACTAATAAGCCGATCAAAAAAATAACAGGCTCCGACCGGTTAAATGATATCGGTTTCAGGGTAATTCTTATCCCGGCCTTTGGTGTAGTTATTCCCCTGCTTACGGGCATGATCAACGAACAGGAATTCTCGCCGTGGAAAGTCAAACTCAGTATCCTTTTTACCATAGGAATTGCTTTTATTATCTGGGAAGGAAACCGTTTTCTACTGTTTACATTACGCAGTTATTTCGACTGGTTCAACAAACCAATCCGCAAGATAACGGTGCTCGTACTGGCGGTATCGTTCTATACAATTCCTATAAGTGCATTGCTGCTGGTGATCTGGTATGAAATATTCAATGAAGGAAAAGTAAACTGGAATACCATCACCACCACAACACTTATCATCATGATATGCGTGTTGTTCATCACGCATATTTACGAAACGGTGTTTCTGGTGCGGGAAGCAGAAACCGAGAAATTAAAAAAGGAACAATTGGAAAGGGCCCGGGCAGAAGCGGCCCTCGAAGCGCTCAAAAACCAGATAGACCCGCATTTTATTTTTAATTCGCTCAACACCTTGTCGCACCTCATTGAAAAAGACCCGGCAAAAGCCAGGCAGTTCAATGATAACCTGGCAGATGTTTACCGGTACATTCTTCAAAACAAAGCCCGCGAGCTGGTCTTGCTTCATGAAGAAATGCTATTTTTAAACGATTATTTTTCTTTGCTGAAGATCAGGTTTGAACAGGCTGTGCAATTACAGGTCAATATCGATGCGGCTTTGTTTGAACAATACCTTATCCCGCCAATTTCATTGCAGATCCTGGTAGAAAACGCCATTAAACACAATGAATTTTCAGATGCTATCCCGTTGGTAATTACTATTGACATGCAAAACGATGAATTGATCATCCACAACCAGGTGCGCAAAAAGATATTACGGAAAGCATCTTCGCGGATCGGGTTACATAACCTGGGCGAACGCTATAAATTAACTACCAGTAAAGAGATCAGTGTGATGGAATCAGGGAGTGATTTCATGGTTTCTTTACCGGTATTAAAAATTGCCTGATATAAAACGTCCGTGGCAAAACCAAATAATTATTACGAGATGAAGTGTGTAATTATAGAAGACGAAAAGCCGGCAGCAGAAAAATTACTTTCATTACTTGCTGTAAGCAATCAACCTGTATATGTTGAAGCCGTATTGAGCAGTATTAAAGAAGCCATGGAGTGGTTGCAGCAACATGCTACCCCCGAGCTGATCTTTATGGATATTGAGCTCAGCGATGGCCTCTCGTTCAAATTATTTGAACAAATAAATATTGAGTGCCCGGTGATTTTCATCACCGCCTATGACGAATACTGGCAGGAAGCATTTGAATATAACAGCATAGATTATCTGCTGAAACCGGTAAAACCCGAAAAACTGGAAGCCGCCCTCAGTAAATACCAGAAGCTGAAACAGCATTTCACTAACAACTACCAGGCGCTGGTGAACTGGCAGCAGCCCCAGCCGCAAGGCGGTTACAAAAAGCGGTTCCTCGTAAAAAGGGGCACCGATTACATTAGTATTAAAACAGAGGAGATAGCCTACTTTTATGCCACCCATAAACTGGTGTGTATGGTTGATAGCGCAGGCCAGAAATTTATCATGGACCAGTCGCTCGCCGATATTGAGACCCAGGTCGACCCGGCGGTCTTTTACCGGGTCAACCGCAAATACCTGGTAAATATGAGCGCTATCAAACGCATCAAAACCTACCCGAAAAGCAAGCTGTTGCTCGAGGTAACGCCGCTGGTTACCGAAGACATCATCATCAGTCAGGAAAATGCCGCCGCCTTTAAGCAATGGATGGGACAGTAAACAGTATATAGTTTAAAGTTCATAGTTTACAGTTCTCACTGCATGGTTTATGGTTTTTAGGTTGATCTGCATGATCGTAATGGCTGGCGAAATTTCAATTAATAAACGATCTTGCGCCGCGGCATTTCTTTGCCTTCAGCCTTCAGCCTTCAGCCTTCAATAAAAAACCCCGATAATATAAACTACCGGGGTACATCCTATAACGTGTGCATAAAAGCCATTAATTGTTGCCGCCGCCACCGCGGTTGCCGCCACCGCCGCGTTGCGGACGGGTTGTGGGTTCAATTTCATCTTTCCACTTCTTGAACTGGTCTTCGGTAAAGATCTTTTTCAGCTTTTCATCGCGTTCACCGGCCAGTTTCATCATCTTTTCCCGGATAGCTTCGCGGTCAGGAGCGCCGCCGCCGGCCCGCATTTCTTCAAATAATTTATTTTGGGCTCTGAAATATTCTATAAAAGCACTGTCACTTTTAGTGGTCTGGTCACTATTCAGTTTAAGGTCGGTCAGTTTTTCCTTGACCATTTTTAATCTTTCTTCCGGAGTACGGCGAAAACCGCCGCCGCCCTGGGCATGTACGGCTATAACCCCGGTTATGGCAATCGCCAGCAATAAGATCGCTTTTTTCATGCTATGAGATTTAGTTTAATGTAAGTATGTATTTGATTGGATGCCGCTTCGGTTAAAAACCTGCGCGGGTGAAAAAATTATTGTGTGAAAGTCAAAAAAAGCCCAAAAACAAAACAGGATGCCCAAATCGCCCCTCTGAGGCCTTACAGGGCCGGTGAGCTGCTAAAATGCACTGGCTAAAGCCGCAAACCCCGGACCGGCCAGCCTACTCCTTATCTTTCAAACTATTTTGGAACACCGTTTGCCAAATTCAGATTATCTTGCAACTCCTTAAAAAATTTGTATTGATATGGAATACGCTAAAATTGTTGCTGTAACGGGTTTACCAGGATTATATGAATTGGTGAGCAGTAAATCAGATGGCGCTATTGTACGGTCACTGGATGACAAAAGCACAAGATTTGTTTCGAGCAGGATACATAATTTTTCTCATCTCGAAAGCATTGAAGTATATACAGTTCGGGACAATGTGAACCTGGTGGATATTTTTACTGCCATGGACCAGAGCGGCGAAAAAACACCTGATGAAAAAGATAACGAAGCTGTAAAAAAATATTTTGAGAAAGTATACCCCGACCTCGACTTCGACCGCGTATATTCCAGCGATATGAAGAAGATGGTAAAATGGTTCGGCGTACTGAAATCGAACAATATCGAGATCAAATTAAGAGAAGCAGCGCCTGAAGAAGAACCGGTTGAAGAAGCAGTTGCTGTAGAAGAAAAAGCAGCTGGCGAAAAAGAAGCAAAGCCAAAGGCGGCTAAAAAGGAAAAAGAAGTAGCAGACGACGAAGAAAAGAAAGAAGCAGCCCCCAAGAAAAAAGCGGCTTCCAAAGCCAAAAAAGAAGAGGGTGATGCCAATGGTGAAGAAAAGAAAGAAGCAGCTCCCAAGAAAAAAGCGGCCCCTAAAGCCAAAAAAGAAGAGGGTGATGCTACTGATGAAGCTCCTGCTAAAAAGAAAGCGGCTCCTAAAAAAGACGCCAAGAAGTAATTTAGCAAACTTTAATAAACTAAAGCTACAGGCTGCTGGTTTTATTACCTGAAGTTTGTAGCTTTCTTATTTTAAAAAAGTGAACCAATGAATTATTCTGCAGACATAAAGAAATTGCCCCGGCATTTTTTACCGGAAGATTTTACTGTAACTACCTGGGACAATCTTGAACCTTATTTTAAAAATTTGCTCGACAGGCCTGTTAATTCTAAAGCCGATCTGGAAAAATGGCTGCACGACATGAGTGAGCTGGAAGCCGTCGTAAGCGAAGACGCCTGCTGGCGCCAGATTAAAATGACCTGTGATACCGAGAACAAGGCGCTGGAAGAGGCTTTTGTGTTCTTTGTAACCCAGATCCAGCCGCAAATTCAGCCTTATGCCGATAAACTGAATAAAAAACTGGTTGAAAGCCCCTTTGTAAATGAACTCGACCAAAAGAAATATTTTACCTACCTGCGCAGTGTTCGCAAAAGCATCGAGCTGTTCCGTGAAGAAAATATTCCCCTGCAATCTGAGCTGGCAGTACTGGCCCAGCAGTTCGGCACCATTGCCGGCAAAATGACCGTTGAAGTAAACGGTAAGGAATACACTTTACAACAGGCATCCAAATTCCTCGAGAGCCACGACCGCAGTTTGCGCGAGAGCGTTTACCGTAAGATCAACGAACGCCGCCTGCAGGATAAAACAGCGCTCAATGACCTCTACACCCAACTGATCCAGAAAAGACACCAGGTAGCTAAAAATGCCGGCTTTGATAATTATCGCGACTATAAGTTCAAAGAACTGGGCCGCTTCGATTATACCAAGGAAGACTGTTTTCAGTTCCATGAAGCGGTTAAACAGCATATCCTGCCGCTGGTGAATGTGATCAACGAACGGAAAAAGAAAAAACTGAACCTGTCTTCGTTCCGCCCATGGGATTCAGAAGCAGAGCCGGAAGGCGTTCAACCACTAAACCCGTTTAGCACCGGCAGTGAATTACTGGAAAAAAGCATACGGTGTTTCGATCGCGTGCATCCCTTCTTCGCCGATTGTCTGCGGAAAATGGGCGAAATGAAACACCTCGACCTTGATAGCCGCAAGGGTAAAGCCCCTGGTGGATATAATTGTCCGCTCGCCGAAACAGGCGCTCCGTTTATCTTTATGAATGCGGCTGGACAAATGAGTGATGTTACCACTATGGTGCATGAAGGCGGTCATGCAGTGCATTCATTTCTCGCGCATCCATTGGAGTTAACTTCTTTTAAAGAATATCCTATGGAGATAGCGGAAGTGGCCAGCATGACGATGGAACTGTTCAGCATGGACGCCTGGGATGTTTTCTTCGACAAGGAAGAGGACCTGATCAGGGCAAAGGAGCACCAGTTGGAAAGAGTGATCACTATCTTCCCCTGGATCGCCACCATCGACAAATTTCAACACTGGGTGTATGAAAATCCCATGCATACCGTAGAAGAAAGAGCGGCAAAATGGATGGAGATCCTGAATGAATTTTCCAGCCCCGTAATTGACTTTGACGGCCTTACGGAATACCGCACGTATGCCTGGCAAAGGCAGCTGCATTTGTTTGAAGTTCCTTTATACTACATTGAATACGGGATCGCCCAACTGGGCGCCATCGGCCTGTGGATGCAATTCAGAAAAGACAAAACAGCGGCGCTTAACAATTATATGAAGGCTTTGCAACTGGGCGGCACCAAAACATTGCCAGAACTCTACAGCGAAGCAGGACTTGTATTTAATTTTTCGCCTGATTACATTAAGCAGTTAATGCAATTTGTGAAAGTTGAAATGGATAAACTAAACGTTCATCCATAGCCGGAAAAAAAATACCCAGTTCATGGTATGCGAAATATTAATTCATTCTATTATATTTGTACCACTAAAAGTATATTGATAAGGTAGTTACGCTACCTGACATCATAAAATAGCTACTAATCAGAGCCTTAACCAAAAGTCCCGGTGTTTCTACATCGGGGCTTTGTTTTTTAGATATTTAAGGTTTTGTTAAAAAAACGCGGCAGTCTCAATTTAAGTGCCCGCTGTTTTCATTTTGTCTAAGCAAAACTGATTGAGCTTTGACATTTGGTAAATTCATAGAGCGTAACTGTAAACAAGATCTTCAAATATTCCCGCCAAGGAGTTGTAGTAGATTTTTAAAAGTCCGGTTAGGGTACACCGAAATACGCACGGTTACCTCAATGCTGCACAACCGGAAATACAATTAAAATGACCATGGTCAATTTTTTTTTACCGGCAGTCCTTACACAAGCCGGTTACCACCATTTGATATTCCTGCGGTAAGAACCCGACGGGCAATTTAACTTGCGGAACAGTTACATCGGCCAGGCAAATAGTCTTGCCGCAGTCGGAGCAAATGAAGTGCACATGATTGTCATGGTGATGACCCTCGGAGCAGTCATCTTTACATAATGCATATAATACAGAGTTATCGGAGGTTGGTATAGAGTGGATGATGCCTTTTTCGAGAAAGGTTTGCAACGTGCGATACACGGTAACGCGATCGAATTTTTCGCCGGTCTTTTTCTCTATATCGCCATGCGCAAGCGCTCCGTTGCTCATTAGGAACAATTCCAGGATCCGCTTCCGGCTACCGGTAACACTCAACTGATTTTTGCGAAGTATTTCGTCTATCTGCGCTTCCATCTTTAAAAACATTAAACAATGGCAGTATCAACTGCCGAACATATTATTTGAAAATCGCTCCTGCGTATTCCTTTCCTTTAACAATCGCCTGATGTCTTCTTTCAATTCTTCCACTTCGTCCTTTTTCAACCCGTCATAAATCTTTCTCACCCGCCCAATGCGGTCGACCAGCGCAAAGAACTGGGTATGTAAGAACTGGTCGTTAATGCTCTGCAGGTTATTCTTCGGATCATCCAGCAGGTAGCTATTCCGGGCGGCCTGGTAGAGGCTGTCCTTCCGGCCGGTTACAAAAACCCATTTTTGGGTATTTACCTGCATGCTATCGGCGTAGAATTTCAAACGGGCCGGGTTATCAGTATCCGGGTCTACCGTATGCGACAGGATCATAAAACCGGGCTCATCTTTATATACGTCGTATACCTTTTTCATATTGGTGTTCAGCATCGGGCAAATACTGGGGCAGGTCGTAAAAAAGAATTCTGCCACATATACCTTGCCTTCCAGGTGCCGTTCGGTTACCAGCTGCCCATCCTGATTGGTAAAACTGAATGGTTGAACCCGGTTCACCACCGGCAGTTTCACCTCGCCGTACCCCGGGATCACCTGGGTAAGGGCCACATAAAAGGCTATCACCAACACCACAAAAAAAGCAACATAAAAGATCAGTTTCCGGCGCATATCATCTATGATTTTTCAGGCAACAAAGGTACGGCTACCCATTCCGCTACCAATTAATTTATTTTTATAACGAATCTTTTTGCAACAAAGTTGCATGCTAGTTGATTTAGTTCTTATCTTCGAGCCATGAATTTTAGAGTAAACTGGGATGCGATGGGTGTGGCAGCTTCACTCGCCTGCGCTATCCATTGTGCTATATTGCCGCTTGTGTTAACCAGTTTGCCTGTTTTAGGCATAAACATTATTGAAAATGAGGCGTTTGAGTATTTTATGATCCTACTGGCAATGGCTATTGGCGTCTATTCCCTGCGCCATGGCTATAAAAAGCATCATCACAGCACGGTTCCGATTATCATCTTTGCCATTGGCATTACCGGACTGATAGCCAAGCAAATATGGCATCAATACCAGCTGTGGATCCTGCCGTTTGCTGTTTTAATGATCGTAACCGCTCATTTAATGAACTTCAGGGCCTGCCGCGTGCATAACCACGCCCATGAAGACGACTGCGATCACTAAGCCCTTGTTCCTGGTCATATTTATTCCTGAATCGTTCCTGCCTCGTAAATTCTGCTGACAGCTCACCGGCCGGGTTCGTCACGGCTCAAAGATTTTCAAAATAAGAAACAATTGCAGCAGGCATTTGTTATTTTTGTAATCAACTTAAAAGAAGGAATATCATGATCAAAACAGGAAATCCTGTCATTAGTATTTATACAGAAATGACGCCTAACCCGGAAACCATGAAGTTTGTGGCCAATAAGTTACTGTACCCGGGCAAAAGCATTGATTTTCCGGATGTGGAAAATGCCAAGCCTTCGCCGCTGGCTACCGAACTGTTTGGGTTTCCCTTTATTAAAGCAGTATTTATTGCCAGCAATTTTGTAACACTGACAAAAACTGCTGAAACCGAGTGGAATGATGTTATTCCTACCATTCGCCAGTTCCTGAAAGAATACCTGGAAGAAAATAAAGTGGTGATCAATGAAGAAGAGATCGCTACCATTAAACAGGAAAGCACCAACATTGTAGCTGCCGATGACGACGACGTGGTTAAACGGATCAAAGAGCTACTCGAAAATTATGTAAAACCAGCCGTAGAAATGGATGGCGGCGCCATTCAGTTCAAAAGCTATAGCGATGGAGTTGTTAACCTGATGCTGCAGGGTTCATGCAGTGGTTGCCCATCCTCCATGATCACTTTAAAAGCAGGTATCGAAGGCATGATGAAGCGGATGATCCCTGAGGTTAAAGAAGTAGTGGCAGAAGCAGAATAACACATTTCTGTTAACATATTTTAACTTGTTTTAAACCTTCCCCAAAAGGGAAGGTCTTTTTTTTGTGCATATATGAAGTTGAAAGAAAAAGTGATTACGAAGTTTCATGCATGTCTATTGGCCGTTACAATTAAACCATTATCCTGTTAAACGGTCAAATCAAAACTACCAAAGTACAACACGTACAACCGGGTCTTACCCCCTTATCTGAACAGCTAAAATTTTAATGGCACTGATTTGTTTCAACAGGCAGCATTTTTTTCAATGCAACCGGTTGATAAGGGGCAACTCATGCCATAACTATAAAAACGACCATTATTAAAACTAAAATCAACATTTATGAAAGTACACATCCTGTTTATTTCTACTGCAGCAGCGGCCATGTTAACAACAGCTTCCAAAGCACAGCTCGGCCTGGGTGCTACCACTTCTGCTTCCCTGAGGTCTGCTACCAGTATTAATACCAGTGGTGCAGGCGCAGCGCTGAATCATACCCGTACAAATGTTCAGAGCGCCGCTCAAAAAACAGTGAACACAACCAGATCAGTTACTGCCAACACCGTTACAGCAACCAAGAATGGCGTGGCCAATACTGCCCACAACAACGCCGTGAATGTAAACGCCGGCGCTTCGGTACAGGGCAATTCAAGCACACCAGCAACTTCACTCGCCACTGATAATGTCGTGGGCGTATCAGCAGGTGCCGATAGATCTGTTGCTGTAAATGCCACATCAAACAACCAGGCCACAGAATCAGTTAGCAGCACAGCGGTTGAAAAAGTTCAAAAAACAAAAGATGTTGCCTCTACAAAAACCCGCGAAACCGCGAATAAAGTAAGATCAACAACCGCCAATACTACCAATGCGGTTAAAGAGACTGCTTCCAATACTTCTGTGACCTCATCCACTGCAGTAAGCAATGAAACTGCTGTAAAGACCACCAAGCAATAATTGCCCTATTGATAACAAAACCTTCCCGGTGTTAAACCGGGAGGGTTTATTTACATCTCCATTTCAATTCGTAATATGAAAAAACTAATTGCCCTATTTCCCCTCGCTTTTATTTGTATGGTGCTGCAGGCGCAACAAACTGATTCCACTACAACGAAAAGGAAAATAACCATTACAACGGGGCTATCCGTTAATTCAGGGCTCAACTATTATGGCCGTACCGATAGCCTGAAAAGCCAGGGCATTTATCCCTTTGTTGGCATTACATTGCCGAATGGATTATACCTGTTCTCCAATTTCATTTTCGTTCGCAATGCAGTTGCCACCACTTATGCGGCCACTACCTTGGAAGCAGGCTATAAATTCAGGAACAAAAAAGAAAATTTCCGGGGGAACCTCTTCGGGTCGCGCTTTCTTTATAATGAAGATGTAAGCCTGGTGCAATCGGTACTGAAAGGACAAGCTGGCATCAACCTGATCCACACCAATAAAATTGTGGGTATCTATGGCGGCGCGGATGCGAAATTCAGCGATAAAACTGATTTTGGCGTTTACGCCGGGCTTGACCATTCCTTTCGCATCGACTCCATTGGCAAAAGAGGCGTAATTGTGATTGCCCCCGCCGTCTATGGCTATTTCGGTACCCAGCGGTTTACCAAAACATGGCTGCAACAAAAAAGATTTCTTTTTATACCGGTTGGCGAACAAACAGTAACCGCCAGCAGCAGCCGTTTCGATCTTTTATCGTATGAACTAAGCTGTCCGGTCATTTATGGCATCGGTAAAATGAACATTATTATTACGCCTGCGTTTGTTCTACCGCAAAATGTAATTACTGCCAATGGTCAGTCAACCCCTGAAGCTGATGCGCTGTTTTACACTACCGCAACCGTGCGCTTCGATCTTTAACCAGCCCCTCTGATAACCCAACTTGGCCGTGTTGCAGGAATGCAGTAAATTCAATAAAACAGCGGGTTTATGACCGTACTGTATATTTTGGGCGCATTGATAGTAGTGATAGTGTTACTGTTGATCATCGCCTTGTTTTTACCAGATGGGTATTATATTGAGAAATCGGCCATCATAAAAAAGCCATGTGATTTTGTAATGGATAAAGTGGCTGACTTCCATAATCATATTCAGTGGAACCCATGGCATCCAAAAGGGGCTGCTAAAGCGGGCGCTATTACCGGTCTGGCAAAAAGGCCAGGTCATAAATATTCATGGAAAGAATCGAAGATCGGAACCGGCAGCCTCACCTTGCGCGATATTGATGACAGGCATATTCACTTTGATCTTGATTTTATAAAGCCGGTAAAGACCACCGCCCGCGACAACTGGCTGTTTGAAGAATGGGGCAATGATGAAACCAAAGTGACCTGGCAGAATTTCGGCGATCTCCCTTACCCTGTAGGCCGGTTAATAGGATATATGCTGCACAAAAACCTGAATGCCCAGATCGCCGAAGGATTGAAAAACCTCAAAAAGTTCTGTGAACTGTACGACGGCACTATTGCGGTACGGCATTTTTGAACACCTTCATAGCCATTGTTGGAAATAACCGCATAAGATGTATGGCCATCCATTCCTGTGAAAAAGGCCGCCCCACGAACTTTTCAAATTTCCCCTTTTCAACAGCCCGCAATATTTGTTGAGCCGTTTTATCGGCCGGAAAGCCATGTCCAATATTTTTGCCCAATTCGTTCAGTTTCTCGCCCGAAGCAGTAACCGCATTTAAAGAAACCTGGGTGCGAATGTATCCCGGCATGATCAGGGTGACCTTGATATTATCCCGCCACACTTCAGCCCGCAAACAATCAAAAAAGCCGTGCAGCGCATGTTTTGCCGCAGCGTATGCCGAGCGCATGGGCGTTCCAATTTTACCCATGACACTGCTGATCACCACAAAATGACCGGTTTTCCTTTGTTGCATGTGTGGCAGTAATAACCTGGTGAGCTCTATATAGCTGAAATAATCAACTTCCATTACTTTACGCTGCACGGCAGGCAGGGTGTCTTTTACCGTCGACCGCTGGCTTATGCCGCCATTATGGATCATAATATCGATCTGTGAAAATGCGCCCATGGCTTCTTCAACTTTCTGGGCAAAAGAACCAGCCGCTTCCAGGTCGAGCGGAAGCACATATATATTGGAGCCGCCGGCCTGCTGTTGTACCCGCTTTAGCTCTTCCTCGCGGCGGGCAGAGATAATGATCTTTGCGCCCTGTTTAGCCAGTGCATAAGTAAGTGCTTCGCCAATACCCGAAGAGGCGCCGGTGATCCAAACGATCTTATTGGTAAAATAACTCAATGAATAAAAATTTGTGACCAAATATCGGAAACCGGCCTGAAAGTGCAGAAAATGGTACCGGTAATTGCAATAGAATTATCTTGCGCTTTTTTAGAGCATGACATACGAAGAAATTATAAAGCAATTCGTCGACGGCATGCGCAATACCACGCTTCCGGAATACATCGCGGTATTTGCGGGTATTGCTAGCGTATGGTTTTCGCGCATTGAGAACATCTGGGTGTACCCGGTGGGACTGATCAGCACTGTCATATATATATTTCTTAGTGTGGAAGGCAGCCTGTATGGCGAAGCGAGCGTTAACCTGTACTATACCATCATGAGCATTTATGGCTGGGTATTGTGGCTGAAAAAAGACAAACAACAACATTACGTCGTGACGGTACAATTTTCAACCCGCCGCGAATGGGTGCAACAGATCCTCTTCTTTGCATTTTTTTACATCGCCATCTTCAGCGCATTGACCTGGCTGAAGCACGCGTTTTATTCAGCCACTATTCCCTGGGCCGATGCCTTTGCTTCGGCAACCGCATTCACCGGCATGTGGCTTATGGCCAAAAAGAAAGTGGAAAGCTGGTACTGGTGGATCGCAACCAATATCGCCTCCATTCCGTTATATTTTGTGAAGCAATATGTGTTCACCAGTGTCTTTTATTTTATACTGTTTTTAATGGCAGTGTGGGGATTGCTGGAATGGAAAAAACGCGCCAGGAATTGGAAGGTTAAATAGGGGGAATGAAAAAGATAGTTGTCATAGGTCCTGAGTCAACAGGAAAAAGCACGTTGAGTGAACAGCTGGCCCGCTATTATAAAACCAGTTGGGTGCCTGAGTATGCCCGGGATTATCTCCTGCAGCATGGGACTGATTATACGTATGACGATCTGCTCATCATTGCCAAAGGCCAGCTGGCCCTGGAAGAAAGCTATATCGAAAAAGCGAAAGATGCAAAGCTCCTGTTTATTGACACAGATCAGTATGTAATGAAAGTATGGTGTGAGTTTGTATTTGGCAAATGCCATCCCTGGATCCTTGATCAGATTACAAAAAGGAAATATGATTTATACCTTCTATGTAATATTGATCTCCCATGGATCAAAGATGCTTTACGAGAGTATCCTGACCTTGAGCCTCGGAAACAGTTATACAGCATTTACAAAACTATCCTCACCAACCAGTCTGTACCCTGGGTAGATATCTCGGGGAATTATGATGAGCGGTTACAAAAAGCTATTCAGACGGTGAACGATTTATTTCTGAAGTAGAACAGTTTTTATAGTTGCTATGTTGTTGTAGTAGGCAAAACGCGCTGCAATGAATCATCGATTGTTATTTTACATCGGATGGTTAGTAATAAGTATTGTTCAAGCTATCAATACTGAACTATTCGATGATGAAGCGTATTATTGGGTGTACAGTCGTTTTATAGATTGGGGCTATTTTGATCATCCACCCATGATCGCGGCATTGGTTAAGGCAGGATATGCAATTTTTCACAATGAGCTGGGTGTTCGGTTTTTTATAATATTACTGAACACAGCCACCATCTTTTTAGTTCAGCAACTTACTTACAAAAAGGACGACCGCCTGTTTTATGCTGTGGCCCTTTCTATTGCCGCTGCACAAATTGGCGGCATACTGGCGGTGCCCGATACACCATTACTGTTCTTCGCGGTACTTTTTTTCCGGCTCTATCAGCGATTCCTGGAAAAGACAAACCTCATCAGCTCGCTGTTACTGGGCTTTTGCATGGCCTGCATGTTATACAGTAAGTATCATGGCGTATTGGTGATAGGATTGGTTTTTTTATCGAACATAAAACTGTTCGCCAACAAATATACCTGGGTGGCAGCGGCTGTTTGCCTGCTGTTATTTCTGCCGCATTTATACTGGCAGTACCAGCACAATTTTCCCTCGGTACAATATCATTTGTTTGAAAGAAATGCATCCGGTTACCGGTTCGTTTTTACCACTGAATATATCCTGGGACAAATAGCTTTTGCCGGACCGATCATCGGCTGGTTCCTTTTATGGGCAGCGGTGCGCTACAGGCCGGTTTCTTATCTTGAAAAGGCCATGCAATATTCGCTGGTCGGCATTTATATCATATTTCTATTAAGTACTTATAAAGGACGGGTGGAGGCTAACTGGACGGCAGCCGCATTCATCCCTTTAATGGTGTTAAGCCATCGATACCTGGTGCAACGTTACCAATGGCAAAAATGGTTATATATAAGTCTTCCGGTTACTTTGTTAGTGGTGCTGGCAATAAGACTTTATCTTATGTGGTGGTTCCCGCCTGTTTCCTGGATTAAGCGCAATGAATTCCATGGCAACCGTACATGGACAACCGAGATGCATCAGCAAGCGGGTAATTTGCCGGTGGTCTTCATTGATACCTACCAACGCGCTTCCAAATATTGGTTCTATACCGGCCTGCCGGCGTTTTCGCTGAACTCGGCTTATTACCGCCGGAATAATTTTAATATGTGGCCGGTAGAAGATTCATTGATCGGTAAGGCTGTTTATATGGATGTGCCAGATAACAGCGATTATTTCAAAAGACTTTTCAAGCCACATGGCTGGCCTTTCCCGCATGACGGCGTGCAGCAGGGCTTCTATTCTTTTGCGAGGGTATTATTTACCGACATGAACTGTGCCAACCGGCAGACACGTACTATAGAGATCAGCACGAAGGTGAGTGTTCCGGAAAGATACAGGGAATACTTTCAGCAGGTCAGTTATTGTCAAACGGCCATCTGGCTGGTGCTCTACGAAAACGGGGAAGTAAAAACATTGATCAATACCGGCACTACGGTGAGCCGGTTGACAGGCGACAGCCTCAGGCTTTTGGTGAATGTTCCCGGCGATATTGGCGATGGTGAATATACAGCCCGCTTATGTATCGGGACCGTCTTACCGGGATTTCCTACGATTAACAGTACTGAATTTCAGCTTTGCGTAAAATAACTATTGCAGCAGCCTTTGAATATCCGGGTCGTTTTGCAGAAAAGCCATTTGTTTCATTACCCAGGGATAGCGGTTGGCAACATACCGCGACATTGGCTTTACGGTGTATTTTTTCGGATTGGGCATACAGGAGGCGATCATGGCGGCTTCCTGGCGGGTGAGTTTTTTTGCCGGCTTTTTAAAGTAATTCTGTGCAGCGGCTTCAATCCCGAAAATACCGGGTCCCATTTCCGATACGTTGAGGTACATTTCCATGATGCGGTTCTTTCCCCACATCAGTTCTATCATAAAGGTGAAATACACTTCCATGCCTTTGCGAAACCAGCTGCGGCCCTGCCACAGGAACACATTTTTAGCTACCTGCTGGCTGATGGTTGAAGCGCCTTTTATGCGGTTGGGCTTTTTTTTGTTGTACTCCATCGCCTTGTTAATGCTTTTCCAGTCGAACCCATTGTGATCGGGGAACAGTTGGTCTTCAGCAGCAATAAAGGACAGGCGTGCATAGGATGAAATTTCTTTCATATGTACATAATCCCTTTTCAAACCATTACCGGAAAACAGGCTACCCAGCTGAGTTAGGGTAAAAGGCGGGTCGACCCACTTCAACAGAAGAATATAGAATAACTGTAATAGAAAAAGAAAGAGCAAAGTCCTCTTTATAATACGCCAGATGCGAAGGGCTTTTTCTTTCGTTTTAGTTGACATGAGTAGGGAACTGCTTTGGCCTGCAAGATACAATTTTGATTGCTGATCCTTAACGTTGCCAGGGGGCCGGATATTTTCTTATCGTGAATTTTTCACATATACCACTTTATATTTTCCCCCAACCTTATCGGCCCTGCTCTGAAAGTGCGTGAGGGCAAAACCGGTAGCCGCCACTCCCGCAGCAATGGTCAATGGAACTACTTTATTATTGGCAGTAACCGATTCTTTCCGGTAAGCTGTATTTACCAGTTCCAGCAAGATGAAACCTAGTCCGCCCACTTTCATTAATGCAGGCAATGTTACCTGGGCAAACCCTTTTTTTCTGCCCCAGGTGTATTGACGGGTGAATTGAAACTTTTTTATTTGCCGGTAGTCTATGCCAATAGTGTAGGCCATTGTATCGAGTGTAGTACCGAATTCAGTGGCTTGCAGTTGCCGCTCCTGTTGCTGAATGATGATTGAATCGTGCCTGATATCTTTTATATAACCATTTATGGTAAAACCGTTGTGCGTTACGGCTGAAATGAAGACGCCGGGATAGTAGGTCTTTAAAGTGCGGTTATTATGTTTTCTTAATACGATAAAATCCGAGGTCTGCGATAAGGTTACTTCTGCTAATGATACGAGTAGTATTAAAAGTAAAGCTTGTTTCATTCGGTGACAAGTTACACCGGGCCATTTTGTTAATTCACTAATGATTTGTTAAAGGAGTCCTGCGCTTTAATTGATCTTGTCAGATAAGAAATAGGTGCCATAGAAAAGCGCTATGCCGAATCCGGCCAGAATGACCCCTGATACTTTATTGATCACGGAGATATTGTGCAGTGTTAGCTTGTTTCGCAATTTGCCCGCGAGCATCACTTTTAAAATATCAGCAGCGATATTAACGGCGAGGCAAACCGAAAAGATAAGTAACCTTTGGTTCAAACTGTATTTCGAAAACGCGGTTGCGGTACCCAGCCAGAAGATGAATACACTGGGATTTAAGGTGTTCAGAAAAAATCCGCTCGACAGGATCTTGAGTATTTCCAGCTTTCCAAATTTTAGGGCATTGCCATCGGCATCTGTACGAAGGGTCACCTTTTTAAAGAACAAGTAATAAATGCCAACTGCTACCAGGAAACCGCTGCCGATATAGCCGATCACGCTTTTGTATTCCAGTAAATCAGACACAAAAGCCGAAAAGGCGTTACTTATTACAACGAGTATAATATCGCTCAACCATACGCCGGCTACAAAACACAACCCACCGGTATGCCCGTTATTCAAACTTTGCTTTATAATGGTAAATATTACGGGCCCTACAGAGAGAGCAAGAATACATCCCAGCGTTAACCCACTTATTATGGCTTGCCACATGCTTACATCCTTATAAATAGTCCAATTTTATATACGTGCGCGCAAGGTAGGAAAACAAATTGCATATAAAGAGAGGATTGTTGATTTAGGGATTGGATTGTGTAATGGTACCAGTTTCAACGAACCTGCTCCAGTCTTCGAACATCTTGCCTTTCATAACACGTGGAAATTTATGTTGCCCGCCGATCTTTCCTTTCAGGTGCATAAACTCCATGAATTTTGAAACGGGCAACACGTGCAGATAAACTTCCTTCAGTGCGCTGTTTCTTTCAACTGCATAATCATCGTTGAGTTCTTTCAGGCAGTTGTCTATTTTCTGGCGTAATAAGTCCGCATCTACGACATCATCACAGGCGATCCACCATTCATGCGCAAAGAACAAACCGTGCGGAACACCAGCCACCGTGTATTCAGGAATGTCCAAATTCATTTCTTCGCTGGCCAGTTTAATGGCTTTGTTCATGTTATCAACACTCAGGTGTTCACCAACAAGACTTAAAAAGTGTTTGGTACGGCCTGTAATAATTATTTCGCAGCGCTCTTTATCAACGAACCGAACGGTGTCGCCGATCAGGTAGCGCCAGGCGCCGGCGGTAGTGCTGAGCAGGATCGCATAGTCTTTTCCTTCTTCCACCTGGTGGATCATCAGTGCTTCCGGATTTTCTACCAGGTTACCATCTGCATCGAAATTGTCGTTATTGAAAGGGACAAATTCAAAAAAGATATGATCGTTCAGGGCCAGCCGCATGCCTTTGGAAGTTTGGCGGTCCTGGTAAGCGATAAACCCTTCAGAGGCGAGGTAGGTTTCAATGAATGTAAGCGGTTTGGCCACCAGTTTATTGAAGCCTTTTTTATATGGTTCGAAGGAAACGCCGCCGTGTACGAAGAATGCCAGGTTAGGCCACATGTCGTGGATGGAGTTGAGCTGGTACCGCTCGATGATCTTTTCCATACACATTTGTATCCAGGCCGGCACGCCCACCACGAAGCCGATGTCCCAGTTGGGTGCTTCCTCAACAATGGCTTCTATTTTACTGTTCCAGTCGCGGGTACGGGCAATTTTTTTTCCTGGCTTATAAAAGGGCGAAAACCAGAATGGTACTTTTTTGGCGGTAATGCCGCTGAGATCACCGGCATAGTAACCGGGTCCTTTTTGCAGGTCGGTGCTACCGCCCAGCATTAACCAGCCTTTGCCAATACTTTTAACAGGAATATCGTGGTAGGTGCGTAAGGAAAGTAATTGCTTGATCATGACGATGCGGTTGCCACGCATCAGATCATTGGTAATGGGAATATATTTACTGGCAGCTTCGGAGGTTCCGGAGCTGAGGGCAAAATATTTTATCTTTCCGGGCCAGCAAATGTCCCTTTTACCCTCGAGTGTTTTATGCCACCATTCAGCATAAATCTTGTTGTAATCATAGGTAGGGACCAGTTGCTGGAATTTTTTCCCAGCGTGTTTACTCAATAGGATCTCGTCGAACCGGTATTTTTGACCGAATTCGGTAAACCGGGCTTTCTTCAGCAATTTCTTTAGCACCTTGATCTGCTGCCGCCGTGGTGACTTCTCCGGCAAACGCAACGCTCTGGCAACGGACCTGGGTAAAGAGATATCAATTAGGGCCATTCAATAGTTGCCCGTTTGGTCAGGCATAACCAAAATTAAAGGTTTTTAGCCTGATATATTGCACATTTTGCAAAGATTAGGGTGTACGGTAAACCGAAAAGAAAAAAACCCGCCGGTCAGGGCGGGTTTGTGAAATTTCTGTTCGTCCAGTGAAAAAAATTATATATGTAATGATTCAGCGTTTGCACCCCGATTATTTACCTATTACAATTTTTTTCGTGATGGTTTGTGCCTGGGTTTGAATTTTTACAAAATAGACCCCGTTTTGCAAACCGGAAACATCGAGGTCGAGGCGGCCGGTAGATCCCTGAGCAACTGCTCTCAGTTCACGAACGGTTCTGCCTGACTGGTCGAGAATGGTGATGATGGCGTTTTTGGCATCGGTCATTCCTGAAATAAACAGTTTTCCAGTTGTGGGAATGGGGTAAACCCGCAATATTTCGGGAGTCTCAGTTTCATCGATAACATTACTTGTAGTGGTTTTTCTTAACCCTGAAATAGCAGTATTATAACAGGCACCCGGGTTCTGGAAAGCTTCGGCCTGGAGTGTGCCGCAGCTAATATTATATCCGAATGTGTTGATCGAAGCTTCAAACTCGCTACCATATTCTGCCTCAAATCCTTCTTGAAGTAGGACGGTACTACCTGCTTTATATATAACACTTTGGCCATTGGGTACTATTACGTCTACTCCGCCTTCAGTTGTGATACTGTTATCTACCTTTTCCTCTACGGATTGATTATAAACAATGCCGTATATTACTTTGTCTGATACATACGTTGGTGTTTCAGTATAATTTGAATAAGGCAGCGGTGTTTGCCATGAATAAACCTGATTATGCCTGTTCCTGAAATAAGTGTCAAAAGAACCCTGAAATGTTTTTATTTCATAATCATGAATGTAAAGAATAGGCGTGTTTTCAGGATCGTTTTGTTTTTTCAAAACAGCTTTTACCCTGAGCCACACCTTTGTTTCCTTACGGGCGTTGAAAGCAAGGCCATTTACACATTCAATATTTACATACGGGGTTTGAAATGTATGTAACTTTTTCTCCGTATCAAATGTGGTAACCTGCAATCTTCCCGATTCCAGATCGGGCCGCATAAAATTGCACGTACGTACCAGATAATAGTAGGCATCGGGATCATTTATGTACTCATTTTGAGAGAACAGATCATAGGAAGCGGTAGCAGTCTCCCCTGCGCCGTTTGGAAGGATTTGTCCAACTATTGCAGCCTGTGCTGAAACAAGTTCAAGACCAGCACCGCTATTAAATGACACTTCGAGGTTGTTACGTATTCTATAGGATACATAATCTGATCTGCTGGTATTAACGCAACAAGATGAATATTGAAAATGGTGCACCCTAGTATAAATAACAGTATCGGCTTCAGGAGTATTCTTTATATTGAATATTCCAAGCGGACATTTGTAATAAGTTGCGTTATCATTATTTGGCTGGATGGTCCCAGGAACCCGCAATATAAATGATTGTTGTACCGTCTTTGCTGTTAAACTACCTCTCAATTCCATATCATACGAAGTATATGTAGGCATGGCTGCTGGTTTGCCCGAAGATCCGGTTGAAAACAAACCGATCATTTCTCCCACGAATTTCAATATTACACCTGCACTTCCTGTTCCTGTAGCAAGATTAGAAGTTGCATTGCCCAACATTTTAAGGAAGTCATGGTCATTATTGGAATTATTGCTAACGTTAGTTGCCTCTAATTCTATTTTACCTTCAGGACCGTCTTCAGGAGGGTTTGTTTCTTGAATTTTCGCTTTCACTCTTTCAGCAAATGTCTTAGCCAGATTTCGTACTTCAGAAATCGATTTGCTAAACGTGCTGAATTTTTCACCGATAGCTGAAAATTGAACCGTTTGACCGCCATTACTGGAAGTAGGCGTATTTTTGGGTACATAGGAAAAGCTATATATGGCAGCATTTGTTCCTGTTACACTTCTGCCTTTTATAACAGCTTTCAAATCATTGGTTACTACACCATAAATAGTAAATTTTACCCCTGCTCCGAAATAAGCCCCATTTTGAATGTTTGGATCGAACCCCGGATTTAATTCTGCAACAGACCACCTGGTGTACCCGCCCTGTTCTGTAACCGCAACAACCGATTTTCCATATTTACCGGTTTCGTTTGAATTAAGAAACGCAGCTGGCGTGCCCGCTAATTCATCTCCAAGAGATGTGGTAGCAGGGTATGGTGCAGGCATGGTAGGTTCCATGGTCACAAGCATGGAAGTAAATCCTTCCGGGGTTTCCGTTTTATAAATATATACTCGTATTAGGCCAGTAAACTTATTATATAAAACAAAATATGGGTAGGCAGTGACATGCGTGCATCCAAAATCCCTTTGCAATAACTCCCAACCCTTTTCTTTTGTGTAATCCCCTCTTTGTGAAATTAAATCCAGCGCTGTGGTAGGGGAATTTACAAATGGTGACCCCATTATAGTAAGTTTAGTACTTATGCTACTGGTTCGGGCGCTCCAGTGTTTACAATAATTAGCATCAGATGGTTTGATTTCCCAATTCCAGTTCGAGTTACCATTTGCATCACCATAATTTGCACATACGAATTGGTTGTTGGTGATGTCTGTGTAATCATCAGCACAGTTTTGGGAATAACCTCGATATGCAATAGCGCACAAAAAGATTATTAGTATTTTTAAAAATTTCTTCATGTCATTTTAATTAAGCATTTTTAAAATTCTCCCATGTTTTTTACTTCTTCTTAATTATCTCTTTAATTTCCTTCTTCATTTGCTCATTCTCCTTTTTAAGTTCAATAACATATAACGTCAACTCCTCGATCTTCTCAAGCAATTTCACATTCATTTCGCCCAGCTCAAAACCACCTTCTTTCTCAACCTCTTTTGCAGAAGGCATACCTGGCAAGTGTTTGTTCTGATTGATGTATTGCTCGACATGGGCAAGCGGTCTTAAATGGTATGTTGAATCAAAAACGTAATCAGCAAAAACAGCTGTAGTAACCTTGACGCCACGGGCTGCTATCTTTCCTTCAACGGCCAGTTTAAATGAACCAGGGTTGGTAGTTCCTATGCACACGCTTCCACCAGAAGGACTCAGTAATATGTTGCCATTTAAAGGATTTAATACTATATTTCCCTGTGTTTCTTTGCTTAGATAAAAATCATTTGCATTATCTAATCCCATCCAGGCCTGGCGCACATTGCTTCTTTTATATTCCATATACTGCCAGGAGTTATCACCATTGTTAAAAGTAAGCACATTGTCAACGTCGGTCTGAATCAGTGCACTTCCTCTTACATCTAAAGTATGTGATGGGCTGTTTGTTCCTATTCCCACATTCCCGTTATTCGTTATAACCATGCCGTATGTAGAACTATTAACTATTGAATTGGCAGCACCAGTAGGGCCGGTAACAAACTCAAATCCACCATTGGGATGAAAAACAAACTCAGAAATGGGCCCATCTTCCGCTCTTTTAACTACTCCCAGATTAGCGTCATAATAGCTGTTAACGGTTATCTTTTTGGTTCCTCCATCGTGGAAAAAGAATTTACTACCCAGCTGAAACTTCTCACGCACTTCTGCCGCTCCAACTCCCAGATGACCATTTGCCTGTAATCTTAAAACAGCATTATTGGGAACAGCCCCTGGTACGCGTAGATCTGTATAGTCGCCATTAACGCCGCTCCAATTCGTTTCAAGTAGCACCTGATTTACAAACCCGCTCCTGGGAATTGATAAGTGAGTGCCTTGTGCACCAAATGAAATATGCCCTGGGTGCGGATATGTTGCATCGGTTCCAATACCTATACCCCCGGTGCGCCAAATGGGGCTATTAATAGTAGTACTTCCACCCCATTGAGCAAAAGCACTGTTTCCAATAATGAATAATCCAACTGTGATCTTTAAGGTCTTTTTTAACATAAACTGTATTTTGATAATTAAAGAATAGAAAGCCCGTTCCGCCGTCAAGGCCGAAGAATAATTAAACTGATACCGTAAATGAAAACCGATTATTTTAACCGCACTGGCTACAACTCAGCATTTGTAGCCGGCGTTCGTTGAGGTAAAAAGGAAATAGGAGAATACGTTATGTGTATAATTGTTTAGTCATAGAATGGTTTACGTTCATTCAAAGCTACATGAATTGCCGGTGAACATTGTCTTTATCTAATAGGCGTGCAATTTTGCCAATAGGCGTGTTGAAATCGCCGATAACCGTGTAAGGCTTTTTAATAATGCTGTCAGATTACACCCCTTCAGCGCAGCGATATCACAGCGAAATAACCAATGCAAAGGTAAGATGAGGAGAGAGGGCCTTATTAAATATCGAACGTTTTCTTTAGGCACGCATTCACACAAAACAGAATAATTTTACTCCATAACAATCACATATCCCCGCTGATCTTTTGAATGGCTTCCTACAATTGTATATGTTCCACTGGCATGGATGAATGGTTTTAACCAGGGCGGACAAGTCTTCAGCTGTTCAATGATCTGTTTAAATGAATACATAGCGCCTTCACAGAAGATCCATTCCCGCGCCTCTTCAGCCGTTGTGGTAACTGAATAGTCTGGAACAGCTGATAGTACCGAACGTACTTCGTTATTGCTTTTATCATCACCTGCGAGAAAGAAACGGGGCCTGCCTTCGTATTTTATCGATCGTTCCTGGTGTTCCCCGCTCACAAACGTTACGGCTGCCCGTAACCAGATCACTGCTTCCAGCAAACCTGTATAAAGCCAGGCCAGTTCGCCATGAAAATGTTTCTGCACAAACTGCACCATTGCCTTATAAAACAGCCGCACATATTTACTGTCCTTACGGGTGCTTTCGCCTTTGAAATGTATAATGGTACAATCAGGTAAATAATAATTATAATGGCCGGTTTGCTGTAAACGGTAACTGAGGTCAATGTCTTCCCCATACATAAAGAACTGCTCATCGAAGCCGCCGGTCTTGTTCAATAAGGTCTGTCTGATCATCATGAACGCGCCTGATAAAATATCAACCTTATTCACCTCCTGGTTGCTCAAATGGCCCATATAATAGCGGGCAAAGAGTTTAGATGTGGGGAACCAGCGCGTCAACCCGCTCATCTTACAAAATGACACCCATAAAGAAGGGAAACCCCGCTTTGATTCTTTCAGGAATTGCCCGGTACCATCGATCATTTGAACGCCCAGGGCGCCGGCATCGGCAGTGGTTTCCATAAAGCCAACACATTTTGTAAAAGCGTCTTCCGGCAAAATAGTATCGGGGTTCAGAAATAGAATGTATTTCCCGGTGGCTTTTTGCAGGGCCTGGTTGTTGGCTTTTGAAAACCCCTGGTTTACTGAATTCTTTATAAAATGTACAAAGGGAAACCGGTGCTGGAGGTATTCAATGCTGCCGTCCGTTGAATTGTTATCTACTACCCAAACTTCCACGTTCCGCTCACCGGTGGCTACACTCATCTCGCCAATAGCTTTCCTTACAGAGCATAAGCACTGTTCCAGAAAGTATTTCACATTATAGTTAACAATGATGACAGAAAGCAACATATCTGCAAAATAGTATAGAAATTATTAAGAGTTACAGGTTCTGGGTTACTGATTGCGGGTTACCCTTACAGCGGTTAAAACCATAACTGCTTATGTGTTCCAAGGCAATTCAAACTTTGGGCCCGGTAACCGGAAACTGATAACCGGTAATCGTTTTTACCTGTAACCCCGCATAGCGGGGCAGGCTCTATAACTTGTAACCTGCACCCTGTATCCCTATCTTTGCGCCATGTTAAAAGAAACTTTAATAAACGCTACCGAGGCTGGCGCCAGGGTGCTGCAGCATTATTTTAATTCGAAAACCTTGCTGATCAGCAATAAAGAAGGAATCAACAACCTGGTTACCGAAGCTGACCATGCGGCTGAGAAAGCCATCATCGAAACAATTAAACAGCAGTTTTCCGATCATTATATTATGAGCGAGGAAGTGGGTGAGATCATTATGGACAGTGAGTATAAATGGATCATCGACCCCATCGACGGAACTGTGAACTTTGCCCATGGAATTCCCATTTGCTGCGTTTCCATCGGCCTCGAGCACAATGGCACCATGATCATGGGCGCTGTGCTGAACCCGTTTATCAAAGAATATTATTTTGCCGAAAAAGGCAAAGGCGCTTCCCTGAATGGCGAGCCCATTCATGTAAGCGTTGAAAGCGATCTGATGAAATCCTGCCTGGTAACCGGCTTTCCCTACACGTATATCAATCAGCCTAACGGACCCCTGGAAGCATTCTCGCGGTTCATTCGCGCAGGAATACCTGTACGCCGCCTGGGTTCTGCCGCAATGGACCTGTGCTGGGTGGCTGCCGGCCGTTTTGATGGCTTTTATGAACATAAGCTGCAGGCGTGGGACAGCGCCGCCGGATTTTTAATAGTGGAAGAAGCTGGTGGTAAAGTAACTGATTTTGAAGGCAAGCCTTATTCACCGTATCAACCGCATATCGCCGCTTCCAATGGAAAAATACATGACGATATGTTAAAATGGGTGAACGACAAAGCGTAGTCCGTCAATACCGGCCTGCCAAATAATTCTATAACTTTATTGGTCTTTTCTGCCTGCCCGTTACAGCGAATTACTGATCAGCGCGGCAGGTATTGCTATTTATTTAAATAGATAATATCATATCAGCACCATGAGCGAAAGCAGAACAGAAGTAAGTTCCCTCGGCGAATTCGGGCTTATTCAGCACCTGACCAGAAATATTGAGCTCCAGAACGCCTCTTCCATCGTTGGCGTGGGCGATGATGCCGCCGTTATCGACCATTTTGGCAAACAAACGGTTATAACGACCGACCTGTTGATCGAAGGCATTCATTTCGACCTCATGTATACCCCGCTTAAACACCTCGGCTACAAAAGCGTGGTGGTAAACATCAGTGATATTTACGCTATGAATGCTACCCCCACCCAGATCACGGTGAGTATCGGATTCAGCAACCGTTTCAGCGTGGAGGCGATCAGCGAGTTTTATGAGGGCATCTACGCCGCCTGCGAAAAATACGGGGTCGACCTGGTTGGCGGCGACACGAGTTCCTCCCAAAAGGGCTTTGTAATTTCGGTAACCGCTATCGGCGAAGTGACGCCAGGTAAATATGTTAGAAGAAATACCGCCCAAAAAGGCGATCTTATCTGCTGCAGCGGCGACCTGGGTGCCGCCTATGTGGGCTTATTGTTCCTGGAACGTGAAAAACAGATCTACCTCGAACACCCGCAGGTGCAGCCCGACCTGGAAGGGGAAACTTATGTAATAGGCCGGTTGTTAAAACCCGATGCCCGCAAAGACATTATCGAGTTCCTTGAAATGCAGAATATTGTACCAACCGCGATGATGGATATCAGCGACGGGCTCAGCTCCGAGATTCTCCACATTTGCGAACAAAGTCAGCTTGGATGCGTATTGTATGAAGAAAAATTACCCATAGCCGAAGAAATGCGCAAAGCAGCTTTTAAATTTGAAATAGACCCAACGGCCTGCGCTTTGAGCGGGGGCGAAGACTATGAATTACTGTTCACGATGTCACAATCAGATTATGAAAAGATCGTTTTAAATGAGCAGATCAGTGTGATCGGTTATATGACCGATGCAGCTGAAGGGTTGAAAATCAACACCAAAGGCGGTCATGTGCATTCCATTACGGCCCAGGGATGGAACGCCTTTAAAAAATAAACCGGTGATAGCATGATGCAGAAGATTTCGTACGTAGGCTTTATTGTAGCAATTACCTGCCTTATTGGCTGTTCTGCATCCCGGCAATCCTACAACCCGCAACGCACATACACCAAAAAACAATTACAACAGGATTACCGCGTTTTCCGGGGCGTGCTCGAAGAATCGCACCCCAGCCTGTATTGGTTCACCTCCAAAGACAGCATGGATTATTATTTCGATGAGGGATTTAACCGCCTGAGGGATTCCATGACTGAATTACAATTCCGGAATGTGCTTTCCTATGTGGTAAATAAGGTACATTGCGGGCATACGGCTGTCAAATACTCCAAAAAATACGGCCGGTACATCGATACGGCAAAAATAAAGATGTTTCCCCTGAGCTTTAAGGTGTGGAGCGATTCCCTGGCCATAACCGCCAATATCAATAGAAAAGATTCTATTCTGAAATACGGTACACTGGTAACCGCCATCGATGGCTATAGCGTTCGCCAACTTACCGATACGTTCATGAATTATATTTCGGGTGATGGCCACAGCATAAACGGAAAATACCAAAGCCTCAGCAACAGCGGCGCTTTTGGAAGCCTTTACCGCAATATCATTGGCCTGAAAGACCAAATAACGGTAACCTATATTGACAGCACGGGCGCAGAACAAACCGTAACCGTGCCCGTATTCGATCCCTCAGTGGATGATAAGGATACGGCAGCAAAAGTTTCGAAATCAGGGCAGGCTCCGAAACCATCCAAAGAGAACCCGCGTCATTTTTCGTGGAAGGCACGTTATGTACAGATAGATACCACCCTGTCTTCCGCATACATGACCGTTCATACGTTTGCACGGGGAAATAAATTGAGATCTTTCTTTCGCCAGGCTTTCAGAGAACTGGAAAAGCGGAAGATCCAACACCTGGTGGTTGACGTTCGTACCAACGGCGGGGGCGATGCAGGCATTTCCACCCTGTTGACCCGCTACCTGGCTGATAAAAAATTCAAGCTGGCCGATTCGTTATACGCCGTTCGCAGAAGCAGTAAATACCATAAATACATTTCCTGGCAGCCATTCTACTGGTCGCTGATGCAATTTGTAACGCACAAGAAAAAAGACGGACTGTATCATTTCGGATATTTTGAACGCCACTATTTCCGGCCTAAAAAACGACATCATTTCGACGGTAATATTTACCTGGTTACCGGTGGTAACTCCTTTTCAGCAACCACCCTGTTCGTGAAAGCGCTGCAGGGTCAGCAGAATGTGAAAGTGATCGGCGAAGAGACGGGTGGGGGCGCTTATGGCAACTCAGCGTGGATGATCCCGGATGTAACACTGCCTAATACCAAAGTACGGTTCCGCCTTCCCAAATTCAGGTTGGTTATGGATAAAAACATGGTGAAGGAAGGGCGTGGCATTATGCCGGATATCCAGGTGTCGCCAACCCGTGAAACCATTCTGCGGGGCATCGATCCGAAAGCGGCCGTTATCCGCCGGATGATCATGCACAAGAACAAGATCGGCATCGCTCAGCAATAAACCCGCTGCAGCTCCAGGTTATTATCAAACACTACAAAATCGGCGCGGTAGCTTTTTTCAATTCTTCCAAGTTTTTTACCGGTAAGCAATTTCGCAGGGTACGCTGACGCCATCCGTAAAGCTTCTTCCAGCTCAATACCGGCATGCGCAACTGCATTTTTTACACATTGCAGCATGGTTAGTGCCGATCCCGATAAAGTGCCATCAGGCAAAACATACCGGTCGCCACGGAACAGGTGCTGGTATTCGCCGGTAGTGGTTTCGGCCACTGCATCGGTAATAAAGAACAGGCGCTGGTGCATGATCTTCTTTGCAATTCGGACCGCTGCATAATCTACATGTACACCATCGCAAACAATACTGCTCATCACTTGCGGATGATTCATGATAGCTCCCACCATTCCCGGCTCGCGATGCTGTAGCGGCGACATGGCATTATACAGGTGGGTGGCTGCCGGTATCCCATCGTTGAAAGCGTTCGTAGCCTGTTGGTAACTGGCATTGCTGTGGCCGGCGGAAACAATGATGTTATGTTTGATCAACAGCTCCATGACCGCCGCATCGCATACCTCCGGCGCTACGGTCATCATCTTAAAGACGCCTTCCCCTTTTTTCAACAGCATTCCCACTTCTTGCAGCGTAGGTTTCTTTACACAAGCTTCGAGGTGTGCGCCTCTTTTTACGGGATTGATATACGGGCCTTCCAGGTGCAGCCCCAACAAACCCTTTCCGCCCTGTTCCCAATAAGACCTAACCACTTCAAAGCCCTGCAGGAATTTGTCGATGGTGTTGGTAGCCATGGTGATCATAAAATGCGTACAGCCGCCAAACAGACAATAATCATAGGTAGCTTTCAAAGATTCCACACTTAACTCATGCGAGAACAGTTTGCCGTTGCCGCCATAGATCTGAAGGTCAATGAAAGCAGGGGCCAGGGTAAATCCGCTCAGGTCTTCTATGCTGTATTGCGAAGGAATTTCATCGGCATTCACCAGGGCAACTATTTCATCATTATCCGTCAAAACCGCTTTGTTTTCTTCAATACGTTTGCCTGTAAATATTTTTCCGTTCGTATATGCTGTAGACATGCTTTTTGCTTAATTCAGTTTGGTTGGGTTGGCCTCCCCCTGCCCCTCCGAAAGGAGGAGGAGGAAGTGATGTTGTTTTATGCTAATATAAACCGGTCGGCATCTTTCAGGAAAGGCAGCTTATTCCTTACTTCATCTAGGGCTGCTTTTTCGAGGGTAATAGTGAAAATGTCTTCCTCTTTGGCCCTGGTATACAAAACTGTTCCCAGGGCATCCACCACCATGCTGTCGCCACTATAATAAATGCCATTGCCATCATTGCCTACGCGGTTTACGCCCACCACATAACACTGGTTCTCTATAGCCCTTGCCTGCAACAATGTTTTCCAGGCATGGTTGCGTCTTTCAGGCCAGTTGGCAACATAGATCAACACATCGTATTCGGGTGTATTTTCAATAGCAGAAGAGCCGGCTTCCTGCGGCGGCGCCACCGGAAAGTCATGGGCTTCCATTTCCGAAGCAACCAGGTCGGCCAGGGAGGAGGCTGCCGGTTTTTGCCGGCTCCACACCGGGAAACGCAGGTCATAACATACCAGCAGGTTGATCTTCCAGCCTTTCACTGAAGCGATCAACCGTTTATTGCCGGGCGAATAATGTTGGTCTTCATGGGCATAGCCAAACAAATGGCGTTTGTCATAATAGCCATATTGGCCGTTAGGCAACATCCATACCAGGCGGTTGTAATAGCTGCCATCCTCTTCAATGATCAAACTACCGGTGAGGATGATCTTTTTTTCAGCAGCCCGTTTCTTCATCCAGGCCACGGTAGGGCCATCCATTTTTTCCGCCAGCTTTTCAGCCTGCATACTAAAACCGGTGCTGAACATTTCCGGCAATATTACCACTTCCGTACGCTGCAACTGCCTTATCTTTTCCTCCAGCATTTGCAGGTTGGCGCTCTTGTCTTCCCAATGCAAATCGGTTTGTATAGTAGTAATGGTAAGCGTTGACATGATATTAAATTAGTGAACCAAAGGTAATCATTGTGCCTATCGCCAACAGGGTTATTTTTGTGTTTATGAGAAGCGCATCTGTTCATGAATTAAAGCAGGAACTATTGACCAAACCGGCCGCTGAGTTAACTGACTTATGCCTGCGGCTGGCAAAATATAAAAAAGAGAACAAGGAGTTATTAACGTACCTGCTTTTCGAAGCGCATGATGAGGCTGCTTATATAGAATCAATTAAAAGGGAAGTAAATGAACAATTTGCGGAGATCAACCACAGCAATCTGTATTTTGTTAAGAAGACGCTGCGTAAGATCCTGAGGAACATCAATACGCATATACGGTACACCGGTTCTGCACAGGTTACCGTCGATCTGCTGATCTATTTTTGCCAGTCCATTAAGGCATCCGGCATCCCTATTGAAAAAAATCCCATCATTGCTAATTTGTACAAAGGGCAGGTACAGAAAATCAATAAAACACTGTTGGGCCTGCATGAAGACCTGCAATACGATTATTCAAAAACAGTGGCTGAGTTGCATGTATAATTCGCTGACATATTTCATAGTACGTTATGAATCTATATAAGATTTCCTCCCGTATATAGTAGGTACATTCACCAGGCATTAACAAAATCTTGATCTTTTGTATACAACTCGCTGTTGTCTTTCGTTATCTTATATAATAGCAGTCGTAGTTGTTTGGTCATAAACACACGTATGTGGTGCGTAATTTGTATAATAACCTATGTAATGCTAATACAATGAACATTTCAATCCGGCCTGAGCAACCGGCCGACATAGATGAAATTCATGAGCTCAATACATTGGTATTCGGGCAGGAGAATGAAGCAAGGTTGGTAGATCATGTGCGCCAGGGTCCTCATTTCATTCCGGAATTATCATTGGTTGCGTATTCAGATAATGAATTGATCGGATATATTTTATTTTCCCAGATCACTATCACAAACGGCGACTACCGACATCAAAGTTTGGGGTTGACTTCTATGGTAGTGCATCCTGCGTTTCAAAAAAGAGGGATTGGTTCCAGGATGATCGCTGTTGGTTTACAAAAAGCTACAGACCTGGGTTATACCGATGTATTTGTTTTTGGACATGAACATTATTTTCCAAAATTTGGATTCCTTCCTGCTGCCCGGTGGCACATCAGACCACCTTTTGATGCACCTGCCGACGTATTTATGGCATTAGAATTAATCCCCAACGCATTATCAAATGTGTCGGGGATCGTTGAATTTCCTATAGAGTTTTCTGTAATATAAATTCTTCTTTACTGCCATAGGAAGGCACCGTTTGTTTTGAGCTCTGCGAATTGTTGTGCCCACGTTGGTTTCTTCCTTATTGAAACTTATATCTTATTGCCAATCCATGCGATAGTCCGGTGAACGGAGTAATGGAGAGATTGGGATTTTTGATCAGTTTTGTTTTATGCAGCTTTGGCACTAATATACCGGTCAGCGTACCCTGTGTTATTCCCAATAAAATATCAGACGGGAAATGCAAGCCACCGCGATGCCGCCACCAGGCAGTTACGCCGGTTGCAGCGCCTGCCAATCCATACCACACCCATTTCGCTTTTGAATCGGGATGGTAGTCGGCCCATACCTGTGCAAAAAAGAACGTGGAAGTGGCTACCAGTGCTACGTGCCCTGCATAAAATGAATTTTTACCACCGCCTCGCGTACGATAATCCAGTGGTGTTTCTTCATGATACACATACGGTCTGTACCTGTTTGTAAAGTAGGTGGAACCTGTATACAACAACCCGGTGATCGACATGGCTTCGAGGTACAGGAACGAAAGCTTTGCTATGTCTTTCCGCATCTTTTTGTCGAACAGGAAAAATACAGGCACCGGCATCGATCCATAAAATGGTAAATAACTAATGTCATCCACTTTTTTATTGTATGGGCGTATTCCCCAACGATCGAAACCGTTAACGTCTGACTTATTCAATGCAAGTACTTTTTCTTCATTCGTAGGATCTTTACTGTAGATCTTTGTAAATGCATATAAAGACCACAAAGTTCCTGTAGCGGTCACCGGTATATCGGCGCCCCAGTTCATTTTATAAACCTCTTTCGGCTCTTCTTTTACTTCTTTTATTTCCGGCTGTTGTAAGGGAATTGTATCGACCCGTAGGCTTGCAGAATCGTTCTGTGCACGTACTGATGCGAATACAAAAAGGAAAGCCGGAACTGCTGCATATACTTTCTTCATAGCTATCCCTTTTGTGTTAATATGTTATATTACCCTTACATTTTTGCAATGTTTATGCCATGGAACATAGTGGGGAAGCGAGCTGGCGCGCTATTGAGCCAGTAATCAAAAGTGAAGAAAACCAACTAATTGAAAAAGCCCGGACGATCATTCTATACATGAAGATCATCCGGGCATTTAATTTTTATTAGTAGAGGTTTCGGCAGTTCTCCATTGAACCTTACTGCTTATCAGCAGGCGCCGGTTCGTCTGTAAAATACTGTTTCTCTGATAATGAATGCACCAGTTCGGCTACCAGGGCCGTCCAACCTGTTTGATGGCTGGCGCCCAGTCCGGCACCGGTATCACCATGAAAATACTCATAGAACAATACCAGGTCGGCATTTTCAGATCGTTGATAGAACCAACTGTAAGCACCATGCGCAGGACGCTTGCCATGCTGATTAGGCTGGAACAGCGTGATCAACCTGCGGGTCAATTCTTCGGCCACCTGTACCAGGTTCATTTTATTGCCAGAACCGATCGGGCATTCCACTACCAGTTCGTTGCCATAAAATTCGCCAAAATGCCGGATGGATTGAATAATGATATAGTTAATAGGCATCCACAACGGACCTCGCCAGTTTGAATTACCGCCGAACATATCAGAGGTAGAATCGCCCGGTTCGTATTGGATCTTATATTCAATGCCTCGGATGTTCACAGAGAACGGGTTCTTTTCATGGTATTTCGACAAAGCGCGGATACCCCAGGGCGATAGGAACTGCGTTTCATCCAATAGCCGTTCTAATAAAAATACCAGCCGTTCTTTCGGCACCAGTGATAATAAGATCGTTTTGCCGTCGCTTCGTTCTTCATTAGGCCAGAAGCGGTTATTTTTCTTCCGGTAATTTTCAAACCAGGTGATGCGTTTTCTGAAATCATCCAGCTTATCGAGCATCCGCTTTTCAATGGTTGATACTGCAAAAAGCGAGGTAAGGCCTACGATCGAGAAGATGCGCAAATGCAGGGGTTCGGAACCCGCTATAGACAATGTATCGTAAAAGAATTTATCTTCCTGGTTCCACATGCCCTGTTCATTCAGTGCCTCGGCGATCATTACAAAGTGCTCAAAGAATTTCGTAGCGGTGTCTTCGAACGATATATCATGCATGGCGATTTCCAGGGCCATATCCATCATGTTCAGCGCATACATGCCCATCCAGCTGGTTCCATCGGCCTGCTCCAGCTCCATATCGTTATGCACGAGGTGGCTTCGGTTAAATACCCCAATATTATCGAGTCCAAGGAATCCTCCCTGGAACATGTTATTACCATTCGAATCTTTCCGGTTTATCCACCAGGTAAAATTGATGATCAGCTTTTGGAAGATCCGCTTTAGAAAAGGTATATCGCCTTTGCCGGTTTGCATTTTTTCAATGCGGTATACTTCCATCGCAGCCCATGCCTGCACCGGCGGGTTTACATCGCTGAAATTCCATTCATAGGCCGGCAGCTGTCCATCGGGTTTCATATACCATTCGCGCATGATCAGCGTTAGCTGATGTTTGGCAAACACGGGATCAACCATGGCCATGGGAATACATTGAAAAGCCAGGTCCCACGCGGCATACCAGGGATATTCCCATTTATCGGGCATGCAAATAATATCCTGGTTCTTGAGGTGTTTCCAGTCGTGGTTCCTTCCGTGTAACCGGGCTGCACTTACCGGTGTAATTCCATCGCTGGTGGTAAGCCAGCGTTCCACATCAAAGTGATAGTATTGTTTACTCCACAATAAACCAGCCAGCGCCCGCCGCTGGATCTTCGCCAGCCCGGGAACCTTCGTATTCGCCAGTACTTTGGCGTAGAAGTCATCGGCTTCCTGTTTGCGTAATTTAAAGATCTGTTCAAAGCCGTCGTGAAATGGATCGTCTACCACCTTATTGCTTAGCCGAAGATAAACGGTTTCAGAACGGCCACCGTGAATGCGTAATTTATAAACAGGTGCAAACTTGGTTCCCGATTTCTTTTGCCGTAAGGCGGCAATGTTCTCGCCTTTGATGATAGCATCATGAAACGCGTCTTTGGTAAAAGGCGACAAATTCGGTTTGCCGTTCACTTTTTCAAAATTCGTTTCATTCTCCGTGAACAGGATATCGCGCGGCTGTTGAAAATATAAATAGTAAGTACCCAGCCGGTGATGGCTCGCTTTTACCGAAGTTTTATCGCGCCAGGCAATGGATGGCTTTTTCTTCGAAGCATCATGGCTCCAACGATTGTAAAACCATAGGGTAGGCAAAAGCGTTATTTCGGCCGACTTGGTATGATGGTTATGAATATTTATCCGGATGCTGATATCCCGCGAACTATGTTTCGCGTAGGTTACGTGCACATCAAAATATTCATTGTTATTGAAAATGCCTGTATCGAGGATCTCATATTCCGGTTCCGTACGCGAACGTTGCCTGTTCACTGACAACAGCTCATCATAAGGAAATTTCTGTTGCGGGTATTTATACAAATACTCCATGTAGTAGTGGGTAGGCAAATTGTCGAGGTAGTAATAAAGTTCTTTAACATCCTCGCCATGATTGCCTTCATAGTTTCCCAGTCCAAACAGGCGTTCTTTCAAAATAGGGTCTTTTCCATTCCAAACAGTAATGGCAAAACACAGGTTTTGAAAGAAATCGGAAATACCCGCGATACCATCTTCACCCCATCTGTAGGCACGAAAGCGCGCCTGGTCATGGGTAATATAATTCCAGGCGTCGTTATTATGACTAAAATCTTCTCTTACAGTTCCCCACTGTCTTTCACTTAAATACGGTCCCCATTGCTCCAAAGGAATTTTCCTCGTGGAATTAACCGCAAGTCGTTGATGTTCTGCACTCATGATCCAGTTTTGTGCTTTATTAATTAATACGCTGGCAAGCGACCGGCGGTAAGCATCAATTATTTAATAATCGTCTAAAATACTATTATGAAGTTACTGTATAGGGGTCATTTAATAAAAGAATAGCCCCCTGTTTATGGCAGGAAATGAATAAATTTTACATAGGACACGGGGTTATTAAATATGTGTTAATACAATGAATCTATTAGTTACGGCTGTTCCTTATCAATATTCAGGAACGGCTTAACCAGATCGATGGGTACGGGGAAGATGGTGGTTGAGTTATTTTCGGTGGCAATTTCTCTCAATGTTTGCAGGTAGCGCAGTGTAAGGGCGCTGGGTTGATCGCTCAAAATGCGGGCGGCATCGGCCAGCCGTTGCGATGCCTGGAATTCGCCCTCAGCTGCAATGACCTTCGAACGGCGCTCGCGTTCGGCTTCCGCCTGCTTGGCCATGGCCCGCTGCATTTCCTGTGGCAGGTCAATTTGCTTTACTTCCACGTTCGATACTTTAATGCCCCAGGGTTCGGTATGCGTATCTATGATCTGCTGCAGTTTCTGGTTTATTTTTTCCCGCTGCGATAGCAGGTCATCCAGCTCTGACTGACCCAGTACACTGCGCAACGTTGTTTGTGAGAACTGGGAAGTGGCTACCAGGTAATTCTCCACTTCTACAATGGCTTTTTGAGGTTGAAGCACCCTGAAATACACCACGGCATTTACTTTTATGGAAACGTTATCCTCAGTGATGATATCCTGTGGCGGAACATCCATTACTACTGTACGCAAGCTTACTTTTACCATCTTATCAATAACCGGTATTAATAAAATAAGACCCGGCCCACGAACAGAAACCAGGCGGCCTAACCTGAATACAACGCCCCGCTCGTATTCACGTAAAATTCGAATGGCGCTGGAAAGCACAAAGATCAGGAACATCACTATGACAATGGCTGAAGCAGAAAAAGGTAATGTGTTCATATTAAAACGGGTTTATGCTGATGGATCATGGTATTGTTCTACCTGCAGGGTAAGATTTAAAATGCCTGTCACGATCACTTTTTTTCCTTCGGGAATGAACCCGCTGGCAGCAATGGCCTTCCAGATCTCCCCATGCATACGTACGGTACCGCCGGGATTCAATTCACTTAATGAGTGACCTACTTCGCCTATCATGGCTTCAAAACCGATCACTGGTTTTGCCCGCTGTGCTTTTAATCCCATGCCTATCACGAACATGAAAAAGAGAGCACTTACAGCAACCGCTGTCAGGATCACCGCCCACGACAAACTGGCCATGGCCCAGGCTTCATCCGTTCGAATGAGCATCATGGAACCAAGCAACAGGGATATGACACCGCCTACGGCCAGTAATCCGTGACTCACAATTTTTATTTCAAGCAGAAATAAGATCACGCCAAAAACGATCAGGGCGAGACCGGCATAATTTACCGGTAAGGTATGCATCGTGTACAAGGCGAGAATGATACAAATGCCGCCGATGATACCCGGGAAAATAGCACCCGGACTGTACAGTTCAAAAATGAGTCCGTACAAACCCAGCAGAAATAAAATATAAGCGACATTGGGATCACTGAGGATATTCAGCATTTTTTCGCCCAAGCCCATTTCGAGCGAACGGATGGCTGCATTCTTCGTATGCAGTGTAACCGTGCCCGAACTAACGGTGATGGGCCTCCCATCGATGCTGTTCAGGAGCTCCTGTTCAGTAGAGGCTACCAGGTTAATGACATTATATTCCAGCGCTTCCGATTCAGTAAGCGATACACTGTTTTGCACTGCCTGTGCTGCCCACTCGGCATTGCGGGATCGTTTGGCGGCAATGGATTTTATAAAGGCAATAGCATCATTGGTAACCTTTGCGCTCAGGATGGTATCCATTTCACCCTGACTGCTTACCGGGTGAGCGGCGCCAATATTGGTACCCGGCGCCATTGCAGCTATATGAGCCGCCATAGTGATAAACACGCCAGCAGAACCTGCATGGGCGCCCCCTGGTGAAACATAAACAACAACGGGTACCGGTGATCCGAGAATGTCGCTTACAATAGAGCGGGTACTTTTCAATAATCCGCCGGGGGTGTTCAAATGAATAAGTAAACAGGCAGCCTGTTCTTTTTTTGCCACATCCATGGCGCGACGAATAAAATCTGCCGAAGCCGGATTAATAGTGGCGTCTACCTTTATAGAAACTACTTTTTGCGCATACAATGGCAATGCACTTACAATAAGCAGCAGGTAATATAGTAAAATGCGCTTCATAACATTCAAACAGCTTTATTGCGCGTGAAGCAGGAGACTGATCAGTATTGTATAAAGTGCGGATAGAAGGGGAAAGTTGTCTATTGTAATTTACTGAAATGGCCGGGAATGGCAAAATAAGATTAGCAGCTTAATGCCTAGGCTTAACGCTGATTTCCGCGTTTTGCGCCTGCTGCCAATAGGCGGAGTGCCTTTGATTTTGGGCTTCGGCGTTCTGCGTTTAGCGTTCAGCATTACATCTGGAATGCCCAGCCGAGCAGTAAACAGATCAATACAATGATAGGAGAGGGAATGCGCGTAAAGTTCAGCAGTAGCCAGGTACCCACGATAACAGCAAGGTTTATGATACTAACAGTTCGGAAGCCGATCACAGAAATATCGCGCATCATATAAATGGTGCCGGCCACCATAATACCTACGACTACAGCATTGATGCCTTCCAGCGCCCGGTATACTATTACATAGCGTTGCAGGTTATGCCAGATGGGAAAAAAGAATAATACCAGCAGGGCGCTTGGTAAAAAAATGGCAATGGATCCTATGATACAACCGAGTATTTGCCAAAGGGTGCCTTTGTCTTTCATGGCCATGCCGCCCATAAAAGAAGAAATGGAAAATACAGGTCCGGGTATGGCTCGAACAATTCCGGCGCCGGTATAAAAATCATCACGCTCGATGCTGATGACATTGCCTTTCTTGTTCAGGTTTTTTCGAATAACTACCGGCGACTTCGGACGTTCAACATACTGTTCATACATCATGGGTATTAATACCTGTCCGCCACCAAAGACCAGGCTGCCAAAGCGGTAAGTATTTTCGAACAGGTTCAGCGGACGGCGGTTCGGCCAGTCGTTTTTTCTGGCCATTTCACTCACAACCCCCGCTACAAAAAAGATGATGGCAAATAGCCAGATGTTACCCCATTTAATTTTTTTTACGGGTTGTGCTTTTTCAGGAATGCGTTTATCGCTCAGGTTGGTTATAAAGCCGCCAGCCACCAGCAATACCGGAAAGATCCACGGCGATTTGAACAGGAAATAAGTGGTGATAGTACTTATCACCATGATAACACGGGTAATATTGTTATGTATAGCCAGTTTGAAAGATCGGGTAGCGGCAAAGGCGAGGAAACCCACCGCCATGGGTTGAATGAATTTAAAGATCCCGTTGCTCACAGACTTGCTGTCGAAAAACTCGAGCAGAAAAGAAAAGGCGCCCATTAAAATACAGGCCGGAGAGATCCAGATAAGCAACGTTAATATGGCCAGCGGAATGCCACCCCGTTTATAACCTATGAGGGTTAACACCTGGGTTGAAGAGGCGCCGGGCAACAGCTGGCAGAATGAATTATACTCCAGCAGTTCCTGTTCGGTAACATCGTGGCGCCGATGAACGAATGTTTTCATCACCATACCAAAATGACCTTGCGGTCCGCCAAAGGCAGAAACACTATGAATAAAGACCGCCTTCAAAAAAGGTATATGGCGCAGAAGGATCATTCCATTGTATTCAAATCACATCCGAAAGTTCACAAGTTAGGCAAACTGCATCATTCGACGACTTATAATGATGGTTTCCAGCGCGATCGTGGTTCAAAATAATTCCAGCATAGGGCCGATAGCTTGCGGGTAAGCACCCAGGCTTCATTTGAATTATCCCAACGCTGGTCTTTCAGGTTTTTTGTTTCTACTGAAAAAATATAGGGACCATGTGGCGCCATCACCAACAATATTTCACTGCGCGATGCATTAACACATCCATTCTTCGAGGCCACAAATATGTACGGTGGAATTTCGGCGATCGCCTGTTCATCATTATAATTTCTTCCCAACAGGCGGATCATTTTTTCACAGGATTGTTTGCTGATCACTTCGCCGCGGTAGATCTTTTCCATGAGGGTGCCCATTTCACGTGGAGTGGTTTGTCCCCACCCATATTGTTGCCTGTTGGCTTCGCGGCCCGGCGTTCTTGAATTCACTCTGGTATATTTCATGCCAAGGGAATCGAGTATTTCATTGATGCGGGTTCCGGTTCCGGCCAGGCTTTGCAACCAGAGGCTGGCGGTATTGTCGCTGGTAGTAAGCATCAACATGAGTACTTTATGCAATCCGATTTTTTCACCGTTTTTGAATGAACCCAGAATATCTTCACCGGCATAGTATAATGAATCTTTGTATTCAAGTTGCTGTTGGTACTCGAGCTCTCCTTTGGCTATTTTATCCTGGATGCCTATTAAGATGGGAACCTTCACCATGCTGGCGGTTGGGAATATTGAATCGGCATTCACCTGTGCGATCTTTCCGGTGCGCAGGTTTTTAACATATACGCCAATATCTCCGGAAAGGTCTTTGACCAGGTCCTGGATCTTTCGCTGCAATTTATGATCGATCTTTTGGGCTGATAAGGAACAGGCGATCAGTAATAACAATGAAGATAGAATATTTTTTTTCATAATATGATCAGGTTCAAAAATTTCTCATGTGTTTTGTTTTCCAGGGAACTGGGGAAGCTGCCCACAAAGATTCCAAAATTTTAAGACCGGCAGTTGCTTTAATCAACTTATAATATAAAACAGCGTGCGCTCGACAATTTCGTTTAAGCGTTACCGATAGTAATTATTTCTTTCTATTTCTTCGAGCACTTTATCGGGCACCAGGTAACGGATGGATTTTCCCTGCCGGATATTGTTACGGATATGCGTGGCTGATATCTGCAGCAGCGGCGCATCGAGAATGGTTATGCTGCCTTCTTTAAAATTATTCACTACATCGTGACCGGGCCGCCGGTACACATAAATGGGGCAGTGCTGCAGGATGAACTCATAGTTTTTCCACCTGGAAAGATTTTCAAAACTGTCGCTGCCCATAATGATCGCAAACTGGTGGGTAGGATATTTTTCCTGCAAATACGCCAGTGTATTCACCGTGTAGGAAGGTTGCGGCAGGCGGAATTCAATATCACTGGCCTTCAATTTCGGTTCCGATTCAATGGCCAGTTGAACCAGGTTCAGCCGGTTGTAGGAGTTCAGTAAACTGGACGATTGTTTAAAAGGATTTTGTGGAGATACGACCAGCCAGATCTGATCAAGATCAGAATTTTGCAACATGTAATTCGCAATGATCAAATGACCATGATGAATAGGATTGAATGATCCGAAGTAAAGTCCAACTTTCATAAATGCTAACAGTTCCCCTTTTTAAAGTTCCTGAATTAATCGCTTCTTGCGACGGATAATTTTCTGCAAAGAAACAGATTCATAGTGCATGAAAGATGGGATTGGCGATGCAGAAAAAAATATTGCGAAGGGCCGGTAAGACAGTGCAGCGGCTGATTCAACATGTCTTCTTCTCCTTTAGCTGCCTTTACCAATTATACTCCCACTCACCACGGCTGTATAATGGTAGCGTACCAGCTTCGGGCCTTCTTCGCCTTTTTCTCCTGCCTGTGTCATACGTAAGTTGTGTATGTTTCGTACATATCCCGTTCTTTTATAGGTACGGCTTATATACGAGACATATACGAGATATATACGGCACATGTACGAGACATTGACGAAGATGCTCCGGTTCAGGTACGAAGATGGGTCGGTTCAAAGTGACCGCAGAATGGTAGGTTATGCGAAAGGATAAAAGGATGGATCCTGGAATAGAATATCCTTCAGGAGGATACAAAGCAGACCAAAGTTTGATGAGGATGACGGAAAGAGAGCCTGTAGTAAAATTAGACAGGAATAGAGGGAGGTGTAAAAACCGGAACCGCTTTATACAAATCCGAGTTCCTCTACAAAAATATTATCGGCTTCATTCAATCGTAAACTGAGGTTATAGCCAGCAACAATTATTGAGATGGGATCGCCCAGCGGGGCAATTTGTTCTACCTTAACCAATTCACCGGGAACACAACCCATTTCCATTAGTTTAAGAAAGAGGTCATTATTTTCAAAAGAAAGTATCCGGGCAACAGTTCCTGTTTCTATTTCTGATAATCGTTTCATAATTCAATAGACAACAAATGTAGCTTTGTATTTATTAATGACAGTTACGAATTTCGAAAAATGCATAATCTTAACACTCCGCCTGTTCAATTTCACTTTTTGTTGGCTGTATCCTTTTCTCACCGTTCCCTGGTGAAGGAAGTTGTTAGGGATATTTTTAAAAAGGAGAAGACTAAACTGGAACAACTTCGGTACATATTCTGTTCAGATGAATACCTTTTAGAGATCAACAAACAACATCTACAGCACAATTATTACACGGATATTATCACCTTCGACCTCTCTGAAAATGACAATGCGGTAATAGGAGAAGTTTATATAAGTGTTGACCGGGTTAAGGACAATGCCCGCACTTATAAAGTTCCTTTCAAACATGAACTCCTTCGGGTAATATTTCATGGCGCTCTGCATTTATGTGGGTATAAGGACAAGACCAAAAAAGAAGAAGACTTAATGCGAAAGGCTGAGGATAAATATCTACACTACTATTTGTCTAAACTTCAATAGGGTGTTCCACGTGGAACGTGAAACATTACATTTACCTGAATGATAACTAATAGGCGGAAGGTTAGATACTATCCAGTTCAAGAATCAGTTTTTATACGACCTTCTGTAGATCTGGGGGAAGGAATCTATTCCTTACAGCGACTCTTACAGTTCCACCATGTTTTAACCCTATTGAAATCTAGATTGGGGAAATCATATTCTACACTACAGCCTCCTCTACATTCCATCAAAATAAAACTGCCCCCGGATCAATCATCTTTTAATACGGCGGATGCTCAATTGAAATACAGCTGTCATGGGCTGGGTAAAAAGACAGGCATTTTATAAAAGAGTGGAACCACCATTGAAAATATTGGATTGGCAGTGTACTCCCTGTGGTTTAATGTACACTGGTTCTCAATAAGCAGGCATAACACTGCCCGCTTACCATTAGACCGATCGCTTCAGTGTTCCGGATGGTATGGTTTAATCATCAGCAACAAGACTTCCTTACAGGATATCCTTTGTAGTCTCTCCTGAACTACCCAGAACATGAAACCTCTCCTTTACCGCCACCAGCAGGCATCTCCTTCTTTAAAACCCGCCTCCATTGTCCGGATAAAATAGATGAGTTAGCGATTGGCTTCCTTACGGTACAGCCCACATAGTCTCGCCATACTATCCCGAGGATAAACCCTCACCACTTGCCACCACTGCAATGTCTTCTTCTGAAACCAAAATCCATTCACCGGATACAATGGTAAATAATAATCTCCAGGTAAGAGCCCAAGTCTCAACTAAACAATCCCCATGCACTTTTCTTTTGCAATGCAGAACCTTTCCCCTTGAAACACGCTTAAGAAGTCAGGGCGAGAGTATGAATTATTGGTAAACAGAACTTTCATACAGGAAAGCCTTTACAGCTTCAGTCGAACAAACGCCCGGGTAAGCTCCCTCCGTTTACAGCACGAGCCCTTCCCTGAACCATGGTCTCAGGTGCCCGATAGAAAGATGGCTAATGAGTTACCATTGCTTCCTCACAAAACAGCCTGTTAGCTCAGCTCAATTGTCCCTTGAATAAAGTCTACTTTACAAGCACAGCAGAATCACCTCCCTGAACGCATCTATAGTGTCCGGACGGAAAGACGAAGAATAATATAGGTTCCTGACAGGACAGCCGTTGAAGTCCAGTTTAATAATACCTCCGATACCTCTCTCTTTACTGCCAAAGAACTTACTTCACCCGTCTACGGCGCCCAAATGGCAAAATGAAACCAACTTATTAATAGCTTCCCTACGGAAGTCTTTTAGTCTCACCTTAATAGTCCCCCCAGGTAAAACTCCCTTTTACGGCCAGTTGAACCACGTCCTTGGAACCCAAAAATGACGTCCATATGGAGCGTGAATTAATGACATCCTTATAGAAGTCGAGTCCTGTTGGTCTCACCTTAATAGTCCCCCGGTAAAACTACCTTTTACGGCCAGCAGAACCACAACCCTGGAACCCAATACTGACGTCCAGACGAAGCAAGAATTATAACTTCCTTATAGAAGTTCCCTTGATAGTTCCACGGTAAATCCTCCTCTTGCAAAGGAAAACCTCCCTCGGACCAACTCTTATTGCGGATGCTTAATAATAACTGAACACAGCCTCCTGGCAGGACAGGCGATGTACTCTCAGTTCAATAACCCGTCGATAACGATGCTTTTTACTGCCAACGAGTGACCAATCCATTCTGAACGATCACCAGCGCCCAGATAGTAAGGTGAATTTAATTGAATATAGCTCCCTGGCAGTACAGTCCTTAGGGCCACAACTTAAAAACCGATCAGACAACCCATTCGTTTTGTGGCCACAGAAGGATGTTTCCTTTTTAAAAGAGGGCCCATTGTCCGGATGGAAAAAGTGAATTATCTCCTAGTAATAACTTCCTTACCAGAGAGAGTCCTAATTGTTCAGTAGGCAATCCCGGGATTTCTCCCCTTAAATCTTACCTCTATTTCATATCAAGGGTACACCTGCACAACCTTATGTAAATAGCAACTTAAACTACTCCCTGAATCAACCCATCTTTTAATATAAAAGAATCTCCGTCTTAAACCTTTTCCCAGTGGCCTGGCTGGAAAGCTTAATCACACAATTAAGCCTTAAATCAATCGAATAAAACCCATTGCAACCTTATTTGATACCTCCTTTTGTAAGCTTACATACAGGAACGCTCGACTCTACCTTATCCATGTCGTATAGGCTCATCAGTGAATTAAAGAAAGGAGTAAATGGCTTTCAGAATGTAGAGAGTAAGGAGAAGGCAGCGGGCCCTTAACGTTGGGCATTACTCTTAGCCAAATGGGTCTCTCACTCCCAGTTGAAAAAATGAACCAGGATAAAAAAGGTATGCTTGCAAAAGGGATTAGACAGGTCAACGATAGTACTCGATCGAACAGTAAGTGGATAAACCATCTATCTGCTGGGGTCACTCCAAAAGCACGCCTACTTCAAAGCGGAAAGAATATGCGAAAAAGCACTGGTCACTTGTCAAAGTCAATCCCATTGAGGGTTCCACGTGGAACACAAAGCTGTGAACGATCGTTTTAAAGAGAGGTTCCACAGAGAAGTGAGGAAATAAGGGTTGAAAGGTTGAAAATCGGAGCAGAAATATCGGGGCAAGGGTCCTCTGGGAGGACGTTCCCAGACAAAAGGAAGGGAACAAGGGGTGTGCAAATGAAACGCTGTAATGAGACTGGGACAAAAAAGGCGAAAGGATCCTTTTAGAAGAGAGTGTAAAGGAGGGCAATAAGGCATACTAGCCAAAAAGGATAGTGTACCCAAGGAATTAAGACAGACCAAGGGTTGGCTTGGACCGGCTACAAGTAAGGAAAAGATCCTTAAAGCAGGGAGTACAAATCAAAAGGGATGATGACAATGGGGTAAAAAGTAGGGGGAACGGGTCCTTGCAGAACAGAATTTAAAGAAGGGCAATAAGGCATACTATACCAAAAGGGATAGCGTACCAAAGGAATCAAGACAGACTAAGGGTTGGCTTGGACCGGCTACAAGTAAGGAAAAGATCCTTAAAACAGAAAGTACATATCAAAAGGGATGATGAGAATGGGGTAAAAGTAGGGGGAAGGGTCCTTGTAGAACAGAATTAAAAGAAGGGCAATAAGGCATACTAGCCAAAAAGGATAGTATACCAAAGGAATCAAGACAGACTAAGGGTTGGCTTGGACCGGCCACAAGTAAGGAAAAGATCCTTAAAACAGAGAGTACATATCAAAAGGGATGATGAGAATGCGGTAAAAGTAGGGCAACGGTCCTTTTGGAAAGGGTCCTTTCAGAAAGCGTTTCACATACAAAGGGAAGGGAATAAGGTGTGCGGAAAAGTAACGTTGTTGTCCGCAGAGGTCCTTCCATGCACAAAATAGTCGTTGTGAGTTCCTTTATATTAGGAAGAGGGCAACAGAAGTGTTCAAATAAAAGTGCCCTTATAAAGCGTTTAAAAATATGACGATGCCTGCTTTAAAAGGTATAACATGGCGAAAGCAGGAGGAGTAGACGAATTAGAGTAAGCCTGTAAAAGTAAAGGTCGAGGCGAAAAACTTCATCAATCTAAATACTAAATGAGCCTAATAAAGTAGACAACCAAGACCCACCTTCAGGTAGACATGTGAGATAAAACAAAAAGCTTCATACGTAAGGGTAAAAAAGATAGAAGGGCGTACAGGGCAGGGCCACCCTAAGGGAAAGCAAGAGAAAGGCGGCTATAGATAGCGAAGCAGGCACCCACTACCAAAACCCTAATTAGAAATGATATATGAAAGGTGAACATAATTCCCTCCCAAAAAGAGCAAAGGCTAACTATGGTAAAGTACGGCGGGCAAACAGGGCAGTTCCTTTGGGATAAGAAACGGAAAGCGAGCACAAGCAGGTGGGCAAGGTAGGAAGGAGAAATCCAAGTAGATAATAGAGACTTTCTCATTGGGGTGGCGAGGAAAAAAAGGAGCGAAGAAGGGTCCTTACAAGGAGGTTAATAGTAAAAGAGGAAACCAATGATTAAACAAAAGTACCCCATAGCAGTTGAAGAAAATAAGGAATGACAAAGAACCTTGCAAAGGAGAACTGTGGGAACAGGAATTAAGTAAGCAAACAAAACTTACCCTGTCAAAGGAAAGTAAAACAAGCGACTCAAAGAATGGTCCTTAAGAAGTGAAATACGAAAAGAGGAAAGAAGTAGGCAAACAAGGGATCCCTTCAAAAAAGGTAAAGGAAGAAGAAGGGAAAGAGGACAGATTTAGAGAACTCAGAATTCAATTATAAAAGTAAAGGATAGCTCCTGACAAAAGGCACCAATAAAAATCTGGAACCTTTCATTACCCTCAAGGAATTAAATAGACAAACCAAGTACGAGACCCAGCATTTTTGGATAACAATATCCATATTTGGATGAAAAAAATCTCACGAAAGTTCCCGGACAAACCCTTACCGGCATTTTTCTCTTTTTACCCCTTGCCGTCCTTCCTGTAATTTTGCACCATGTTTCCAGAATACGATATTATTGTTGTAGGGGCAGGTCATGCCGGTTGTGAAGCAGCCGCAGCAGCCGCTAACCTTGGTTCAAAGGTCCTTTTAGTAACCATGAATATGCAAACCATTGCCCAAATGAGCTGCAACCCGGCCATGGGCGGTATTGCAAAAGGTCAAATCGTTCGAGAAATCGATGCTATGGGTGGATACTCCGGGATCGTCACCGATATCAGCATGATCCAGTTTCGCATGCTCAACCTGTCCAAAGGTCCGGCCATGTGGAGCCCCCGCGCACAAAATGATCGCATGTTGTTCGCAGCCACCTGGCGGGAATTGTTAGAACGGACTCCAAACGTAGATTTTTACCAGGACATGGTCCGCTCACTTATTATAAAAGACGGCCGCGCCTGTGGTGTGGTCACCGGCCTTGGTCATGAAATAAGATCAAAAGCAGTTGTTCTCACCAACGGTACCTTCTTGAACGGCATCATTCATATCGGTGAAAAACAATTCGGTGGTGGCCGCGTAGCCGAAAAAGCCGCTACCGGCATTACTGAACAATTGGTTGAACTCGGCTTCGAAAGTGATCGCCTTAAAACAGGAACACCTCCCCGAATCGATGGCCGCAGTCTCGATTATTCCAAAATGGAAGAACAAAAAGGCGACGAAGAAATCGTAGGTTTCTCATTTACCGATACTAAAAAACCAGTTGAACAGAGAAGCTGCTGGATCACTTATACTAGCCCGAAAGTACACGACATCCTGAAAACAGGATTCGACAGGAGTCCTATGTATGCTGGTAGAATTGAAGGCACCGGTCCACGGTATTGTCCCAGCATCGAAGACAAGATCAACCGGTTCGCTGAACGCGAAAGACATCAGCTCTTTGTTGAACCCGAAGGCTGGAACACCGTTGAAATTTATGTAAATGGTTTTTCCACTTCTCTACCCGAAGAAGTGCAGATCGCTGCCCTTCGCCAGGTGCCCGGTTTTGAAAATGTTCGCGTGTTCCGTCCAGGCTATGCCATCGAATACGACTACTTTCCACCAACACAGTTAAATCATTCGCTGGAAACAAAACTCATTCAGAATTTATTCTTCGCCGGACAAATCAATGGAACCACGGGTTATGAAGAAGCTGCCTGCCAGGGTTTGATGGCCGGCATCAATGCCCATCAAAAAGCCAAAGAATTGGATGCGGTTATTTTGAAAAGAAGCGATGCCTACATCGGCGTTTTGATCGATGATCTCATCAGTAAAGGAACGGAAGAACCTTACCGCATGTTTACCAGCCGCGCCGAATTCAGAACGATCCTTCGTCAGGATAATGCAGACCTCCGGCTGACGGAATTAAGCTACCGGCTGGGACTCGCATCCCAGGAAAGAATGGATAAAGTGATCAACAAAAAAGACGGTGTCGAAAAAATAAAAGATATTCTGAAAGAAGTTTCATTGGAGCCGGCTGAAGCAGATGGATTTCTCGCAGAAAATAATTCAGCGCCATTGCCCCAAAAACAAAAAGCGCTTCAGGTACTGCTTCGCCCAAATATTACACTGGAAGCTATGATCAACGGTTTACCCAGAATTAAACAGGCGTTGACTGGTTTTTCAGAAGAAATAATAGAGCAGGCTGATATTCAGATAAAATATAATGTATATATCGAAAAAGAAAAGGAACTGGTAAAGAGAATGAATCAACTGGAAGATCTGCTGATCCCGGATAATTTCGATTACGATCGTATCAATTCTTTGTCGGCGGAAGCTATGCAGAAATTCAAAAAAATTAAACCCCGAACATTAGGCCAGGCAAGCCGCATCAGTGGAGTAAATCCAAGCGATGTGCAAATACTGATGGTGTATATGGGAAGATGATCTTACGTGTGCTAACTGGCGGAGATCTTTTTTTGCTTCCGGCTTTTAAAGATCTCCGCTATAGTAGGCTTCTCGTCAGACCTGTATATTTTCTTACGGTTAACCGTACTGATTATACTAAGTACAAAATATATAAATTCAAGAAATAGCATAGATCCTATTTATTATAATTCATAAATATATATCTACTATCCTTTCCTTATTACGCCTTTCGTAATTTACTTTTTTTTCATCAACTTACGAGAAAACCTATCGCCAATAAAAAGTAAAGAAATTAAACCTGTGAATAGGGGAGTGGTTCCAGGAATATTCTTCGAATGTTTGACACCGTATTAGCGTATTGGGGATCTGCCAAAACCCGCTTCCAATCGGCATCTGCACCAAATGCCGCCCAATTCTTATCACGCTCTTCCATATCTTTAAAAGTGATCATATACGTTAGACAGGGAAGATTGGGTCCCGCTATGGCCTCACCAAAAAATACAGGAGTCAGTTTTGTTCTGTAGAAGATCGGGAACTCTTCATCATTGAACATCTTGATCTTTCTTTTTACCGCATCTTCATTATAACCTTCATATGTTCTCAATTCAAAAATGCGTTTTTCCTTCGCCGGAACTTTCATGACAGGCAATCCATCAAATGCAATCAATAACGAAGTATTATAACGATTGTAAACCGGGTTGTCTGCCGGCATCTTATCCCAGCTGGCGCTGTTCTGCTTAAAGTCATTGTCTGACTTCAATTTATCATTGATGGTGGTGTAGTCTTCAAACGACGGATAGGCAATAAGCACATACAATTTCGGCGGTTCGCTTTTACCGGTTTCTTTAAAAACGCCTACGTTCTTAACGCCGAATTTATTCAAAGCAGGTATCAGTGCTTTCTCCAGGTAAGTATGCAAAGCAGGCTGACTTCCGCGAAAACGGATCTCATATTCCCGCCACTCGTATAATTCCTTTTTTGGTGCTTTACCGGTGGAGCCAAAAGCCAGGTTGCCGGCAGCTAATGCTGAAGTGGTGGTAGCTGCGAGCTGGATAAAGTTTCTGCGTTTCATATATGGGAAGCAATTGATTACTATTCGAAAATGATGAGATCCACGATCTCCTCCAAAAATTTTTTATCACTCTCGTCAAAAGCGGCTAACTCCTCACTGTCGACATCCAGTACACCCATCACCTTGTTGTCGCGGATTATTGGCACCACAATCTCTGACCGTGACTTACTGCTGCAGGCAATATGCCCGGGGAATTTCTCTACGTCCGGAACAATGATGGTTTTCGCTTTCTCCCAGCTGGTTCCACAAACTCCTTTCCCTTTTTTGATGCGGGTACAGGCTACGGGTCCCTGAAAAGGAGCCAATACCAACTGGTTTTCTTTCACCAGGTAAAAACCAACCCATAACCAGCCAAACTGTTCCATCAGCGCTGCTACGATATTGGCCAGGTTTGCCACCAGGTCGGGTTCGCCTTCGATCAATGCTTTTATCTGGGGTATTACTGACTGGTACTTTTCTTCTTTTGTGCCCTGCACAATGCTCAGATCTTCTGCCATGCCGCAAATATAGAATTATTGCAAATTCATAAAAACGATTGCCACCGAAAACCCTTAACCTAACATCCATTGTTACGAAATAGGGTGTTATTCATAGGTTATACACAGGTTTATCCCCATCTATACTACCTATTTGCCTCACTATCAATCGCTAGCCTCCATAAACGCTAGTTGGTTGTTTGAAGTTGGCGGTTTTCGCCAATTGCCAACTGCCGATTGAACAACGGACAGTGCAAAAGTTGTTAAGCCGTTGCCTTACAAACCATATCTGGCGCTGATTTCCAGCATCCTGTCAATTGGTTTCCTGGCTGCTTTCCGCAATTCCTCGTCCATCAGGATCTCCGGTGTTTCGTATTCCATGCACAGGTACAACTTCTCCAGGGTATTGAGTTTCATGTGTGGACAATCATTGCAGGCACAGCTGTTGTTGGGCGGCGCAGGAATAAAGGTTTTATCCGGCGAGGCCTTTTGCATCTGGTGCAGAATACCGGTTTCGGTGGCAACAATGAATTCTTTCGCATCGCTTTGCTGGGTGTATTTCAACAAACCGGTGGTGGATCCGATATAATCGGCCAACCGCAGAACCGCTTCTTCACATTCCGGGTGGGCAATGAATTTAGCATTCGGGTGGCGTGTTTTCAATTTTGTGATCTTTTCGAGGCTGAAAATCTCGTGCACCATACAGGCGCCGTTCCACAACACCATATCACGGCCTGTTTTCTTCACAAGGTAAGCACCCAGGTTTTTGTCTGGTGCAAAAATGATCTTTTGATCATGCGGAACACTTTCAACTATTTTTTCAGCATTGCTCGAAGTGACGATGATATCGCTCAGGGCTTTGATCTCGGCCGTGCAATTGATGTAGGAAATCACGATATGATCGGGATGCTGTTCTTTGAACTTTCTGAACAGGTCGGCCGGCGCGCTATCTGCCAGCGAGCAACCAGCGTTCAGGTCGGGCAGCAGCACTTTTTTGTTCGGGTTCAGGATTTTCGCCGTTTCGGCCATGAAATGCACACCGGCAAAAACAATGATATCCGCATTGGTTTTCTCTGCGTGTTGCGCCAATCCCAAACTATCCCCAATATAATCGGCCACATCCTGAATATCCGGCTCCTGGTAGTAATGCGCGAGCAGGATGGCATTTTTTTCTTTTTTCAAACGCTCAATTTCATGAAACAAATCCAGGGTGGGGTCAATTTCAATGTCGAGAAACCCGGCCTTCGGCACATTTTTTTTTGCGTTAGCAACGTGGATATCTTCCATAGTATTTATATTAATTCTATTTTTTTATAAATAACCTATTATTATTACGGCTGTGGATTCGTGGATAAAATGAAAGCCGAGAAATTTGGTAAAGTTACAACAACCTGGTTATCCACGTTTTTCCACTTTCTATCAACATTAAACAATTGTTACCTGGCAAGGGTTTTAGCCAGTTTTCCACTTCCGTGGAATAAAAATCGCCGGGAAAAATACAACGGCCTGTGAACATACAAAGTGTGTTAATGGAGGTCGAATAACTAAGGGTTTTTATACACCGCACCGTTGGGGAAACTATTCATCAAAACTTATTGGCGAACTATCCACTAAAACCGATGTGCAAAAACCGGGGTTACCCACATATTTTCAGCGTTATACCCTTTTGATGTTAGCATTGTTTTCACGACGCTGTTCCACGACAGGTACGTATATTAAAAAGATAGTGGTTGTGCACATGGCTGTGAACAGGCAAAACCTTTACTTGATGCTGGTTTTGAGTGGTTTTCCACAGTTTGTTCATAAACTTTTTTCGCCTATTTTTGCCATCCTTATAAAAAGAGGTATACCTATAATATGTCAGTAATTCAAACCATCCGCGACAAAGCAGCGTGGATCATCATTGGTGCGATTGCATTAGCCCTTATCGCCTTTATTGTACAGGATGCCCTGCAAGGGGGAGGCGGAGGTTTGTTCCGTGGTAACAATACGACCCTTGGAAAAGTTAATGGTACCAGTATCGACGTGCGCGATTTTGAGCAGCGCTACAAAATGGCCGAAGAAAACTACCGTGCGCAGAACTACCCCGTAAATGACCAGCTGCGCAACCAGATCCGTGAAAGCCTTTGGAACGAGTTTGTTGAAGACGCGTTAATGGCTGACGAATACGCAAAACTGGGCATCGCCATCTCTGATAAAGAAGTGGGCGATATATTATATGGTGCTAACCCACCCCAAATGTTAAGACAACAGTTCACCGATTCAACCGGTGTATACAATGCACAAATGGCTTACCAGGCCATTCGTTCACTGAAAAAAAACACGCCTCAATACAACAGCTTTTGGGGTGAATTTGTTCCGGCCTTGGAAAAAAGCCGTCAGCGTGAAAAATTCACTTCCCTCCTGGGAAAAAGCATGTACGTTCCAAAATGGCTGCTCGAAAAGACCAATGCTGAAAACAGCCAGCGTTCTTCTATATCGTATGTAAATGTTCCCTATTCTTCCATCCCCGATTCTTCCATCAAAGTAACTGACGAGGATGTGAAAGAATATGTTGAAAAATACAAAGAACTTTACAAACAGGAAAATGAGCGCAGCCTGGTGTATGTAACTTTTGATGCTGCCCCCAGCGCTGCCGACAGCCAGGCTGTATATAATACTGTAGCCGCTCAAAAAGATGCACTGGCTGCAGCCAACACGCCTGCCGAGGTTCAAAATGTACTGGCTACCAACTCCAGCGAAACACCATTCTTCGATGGTTATGTATTGAGCAGCCGCATGCAAATGTCAAATGCCGATACGCTTCGCCAACTGGCCGACGGCCAGATGATGGGTCCCTACCTGGATGGTCCAAATTATACACTGGCAAAAATGATCGGCCGCCGCTCAATGCCCGACAGTGTTAAATGCCGTCACATCCTGGTCAAGATCGCCGATCAGCAGGGTCAAACGAGAACCGACAGTGCTGCAAAGAAACTGATCGACAGCATTGTAACTGCTATCAAAGGCGGCGCCAGCTTCGACAGCATGGTAGTTAAATTCAGCGACGACGCTGGTAGTAAGGATAAAGGAGGTGAATACGAATTCACTTCCATGCAGTTCTCGAACCTGAGCAAGGAATTTGCTGAAGTGATCTTCTATGGCAACGTTGGTGATAAAAAAGTAGTGAAAGTTGAAAACGCTTCTTACAGCGGATATCATTATATAGAAGTACTGAATCAAAAGAAATTCGAGACTGCCTATAAAATTGCTTACCTCAGCCGGCCGGTTGTTCCCAGCGATGAAACCGTAAATGGCGCCAGCGGTATGGCAGCCCAGTTTGCAGCCGAAAGCCGTTCACTGAAAGCATTTGACGATAATGCCAATAAAAAGAAACTTAATAAATTCCCCGCAGAGGTTAAAGAAAGTGATTTCATGATCATGGGACTGGGGGAATCACGCGAAATTATCCGCTGGGCATTTAACGATGCTAAAAAAGGCAGTGTGGCCGAACATCCCTACCTGGTAGGTGATAAATATGTGGTGCCTGCCGTTACCGCTGTTTCTGAAAAAGGAACAATGTCGGTTGAAAAAGCCCGTCCGTTGGTTGAATACAAGATCCGTAACAATAAAAAAGCGGAGAACATTATTAAAAAGATCGGCAATGCCGCTACGCTCGAAGCTGTAGCACAGGCCACCGGCCAACAGGTATTGAAAGCCGACAGCGTTGTTTTCAACAGCAACTTTATACCCAATGTTGGTAACGAGTTGAAAGTGTTGGGCGCTTCATTCAATAAAGAATACCAGGCCAAAGTTTCTCCTCCCATCAAAGGTGAAATTGGCGTATTTGTGATCAAGGTAGACAACATTTCTGCTGTTCCGAATCCGAACTTCGATGCAAAAGCGCAACAGGCTGCTATGCAGCAACAAATGGGTACTATGATCGGCTACAGAGCGATCGAGATCATGAAGAAGTCGGCTGACATTAAGGATAACAGGATCAAATTCTTCTAGTTGGCCTTTAAGTTGAAAAGTTAATAAGTTGATAATATTGATAGGGTTGACAAGCCAAGCTTGTCAACCCTTTTCTTTTAAAGAATGCGTCCAAAATGAGCGGTCTTTGCTTGTCAACCGGTTAACCTGTCAACTTTTCAACTTTCCGTAGTAACTTTGTAACCGTTTAGTGAAAAGGAGTATTATGAGTGAAGAAATTGTAAATAAGGTCGCGCAAAGTCAACTGGTCACAGTTGACCTGGAAACCTATTATCCCGCTGAAGAGATCGCGGTCTTCGACCTGAAACCGCATTTGTTCATGGAGCTGATCCTGAAGGAAAAAGAATTCCGGACAGCCTTACAGAATTTGGATTGGAGTATTTACCAGAATAAGATCGTAGCAGTTACCTGTACCGCAGATGCCATTATTCCCATGTGGGCATATATGCTGGTTGGTTCTTATCTGCAACCGGTTGCCAGGGAAATTATTTTCGGCGATGAAAACACAGCCCGGCAACAGGTTTTTTTACAACGTATTGAAGCCATCGATCCGGAACCTTTTGTTGATAAGAGAATAGTCGTTAAAGGTTGTGGCGATATTCCCATACGTGAATTTGCCTACCTGGCCATCACCAAAAAATTGATGCCGGTAGCCAAGAGCATCATGTATGGCGAACCTTGCAGTACTGTTCCTATCTTTAAAAGAAAATAATAAACGAAGCCGATGCCGACGCGTCGGCTTTTTTTTGATCTGACTGTTGCCTGCCTTTTCGCTTAACCTGACCAGGTGAGATATCTTGCCATAGTAATGCCATCCGCGAAGTGTGGCACACATTATACTATTCTACTGAAACTAAAACCGCTCAACATGGACGTTGAAATATTAGCGCGTTTACAATTTGCCTTTACGATCGCCTTTCACTACATCTATCCGCCTTTAAGTATTGGTCTAGGTTTATTGCTCGTGGTATTCGAAGGGTTATACCTGAAAACGGGTAAAAAGATATACGAACAGGCCACCCGATTCTGGATCAAGATCTTTGCCCTGATCTTTGGTATTGGTGTAGCCACCGGTATTATAATGGAATTCGAGTTTGGTACCAATTGGGCTACCTATTCAAAATATGTGGGTGATATCTTTGGCAGCGCCCTCGCGGCGGAAGGCATCTTTGCTTTTGCGCTGGAATCCGGCTTTTTGGGAATACTCATTTTTGGCTGGAACCGGGTAAGCTCCCGGGTGCACTTCTTTTCTACCCTCATGGTGTTCCTCGGTTCAATGTTCTCTGCCATCTGGATCGTAGTAGCCAACTCGTGGCAGCAAACCCCTGCAGGTTATCATATTGTTGGCAAAGACATGGAAGCACGTGCCGAGATCACCGATTTCTGGGCCATGGTCTTTAATCCTTCCAGTGTTGACAGGCTGTTACATGTGTGGATAGGCGCTTTTCTCGCCGGGATCTTTCTCGTGCTGAGTGTAAATGCCTGGTATATCTTAAAAAAGAAACACCTCGAGATCGCTAAACCTACTTTCAAAATAGCACTGGTAGCCGCAACTGTATTTTCATTGCTGCAGCTGTTTGCAGGCCACCGCAGCGCCGATGTTGTATATAAATACCAGCCGGCCAAACTCGCTGCCCTTGAAGGCCATTACGATTCGATGGCCGTGGCCGATATGTTTTTACTGGGTTATGTGAATAATAAAACACAGGAAGTAACCGGCATAAAAGTTCCCGGCGGCCTGTCGTTTTTGACGCAGGGCGATTTCAATAAACCGGTGAAAGGATTGAATGCATTCAAACCGGAGGAAAGGCCGACCCAGGTAAATGCTATTTTCCAGTTCTATCACATCATGGTGGCCATCGGCATGTTCCTGATCGCCTTAACGGTGTATGCATCCTGGCTGAGCTATAAAAATAAACTGTTCGAAAAGCGTTGGCTGATGTGGGTTTTCGTATGGGCGGTGCTTGCACCACAAATTGCCAACCAGGCCGGATGGTTTGCCGCCGAAATGGGCCGCCAGCCCTGGGTGGTGTATGGTTTGCTGAGAACTTCTGATGCGCTTTCAAAAACGGTAACGGCGAACCAGATCATATTTTCCCTGGTATTGTTCATGATGGTATATGCATTGTTGTTTGTGCTGTTCCTTTACCTGCTGAATAAGAAAATTGTGCATGGACCGGTAGATCATGGAACAAAAGAAGATATAGAGGAAGGCAGTAAAAGAGATAACCCGATCATGGACCACCATCAATAGATTTCTGATTTTTCGATTGCGCGACTTCGAGACTTAAACACAATCTCAACATCTCAAAACCCAACATCCTAAAATCAATTGTACACGCTGCATAAACTATAACAATGGAAACATTCTTAGGTATCGATTATAACGTTTGGTGGTATCTGGTATTTGGCGCTGTTATAAGTGGCTATGCCATCCTGGATGGGTTCGATCTGGGCGCTGGCGCTTTACATTTGTTATTGAATAAAGAACTCAGCCGGCGTATTGCCTTGAATGCTATTGGTCCGGTATGGGATGGAAATGAAGTGTGGCTGGTGATTGGCGGCGGTGCTTTGTTTGCCGGTTTCCCGGTAGCGTATGCCGCTATTTTCTCCGCTTTTTATGTTCCGTTCATGATCTTCCTGGTTGGCCTCATCTTCCGCGGCGTGGCCATAGAATTCAGAAGTAAAGAACCTGGCAAATTATGGCGCAAGACCTGGGATGTGGTGTATTGTGTGGCTTCTATAATTATTTCGTTATCGCTTGGACTGATGCTGGGGAATGTAGCGCTGGGCATTTCTTTGAATGAACAGAAAGAATTCGATGGTGACTGGTTATCGTTCTTCAATTTCTTTTCTATCATGGTGGCCATTACAACGCTTGCCCTGTTTATGATGCATGGCGCCATTTATCTTGTAATGAAAACGGAGAACAGGTTGTACACTAAATTGTATATCCTGGCCCGCCAGTTCATCATCTTCTTTGTATTGAGTTTTGTGATCACCACTTTGTATACCTTATTATATGTGCCGCATCTGGGTGATTTTTTCAGAGCGCATCCTTCTTCCTTTGTCATTCCGGTTTTGATGGTACTGGCCATTGCCAATATTCCTCGTCAGCTCAAAATTGGTAAATACCGTTTTGCTTTTATCAGCTCTTCGGTTACTATTGCGCTGCTGCTGATAATGGTGGCCCTGGAAGTATTTCCTTATTTGTTGTATTCGAAAGACAATCCGGCTAACAGCATTACGGTGCACAATGCGGCCGCATCGCAAAAGACCATGAAGATATTATTGATCATTGCGTTGATTGGCACACCGCTCGTAGCTACCTATACGTCCTTTGTATTCTGGACATTTAAAGGGAAGGTAAAATTGGATGAAACAAGCTATTGATGATTTCTGATTTCTGATTTTGGGATTTCGAGATTTTAAATCTCGAAATCTCAAAATCGAAAATTCAATATAAATCTCAAAATCAGAAATCTCAAAATCGAAAATTCAATATAAATCTCAAAATCAGAAATCCTTAAATCGCTTTTCCTACACGTTCGAGTAAAGCCTTGGTTTTTTTAATGCCTTCTTCCTCACTTAATTTTTCGCCTTCATATTCGATACCCATATAACCTTTGAATCCGGCATCTTTTACTACTTTCAGCATTTTCACATAATCCGTTTCAATACAATTGCCATTTTCATCAAAGTCGTGCGTTTTGGCGCTTACACCCTTGGCGAAAGGCATCATTTCGGCAACACCTTTATAACGGTCGTACTCTTCTATACATTTGGCGCCCCATAACGCACCGCCTTCCCGTTTGATACAGAAATTACCGAAATCCGGCAACGTACCTACATTTTTACGGTTAACGCCTTTCATTACATTGGCCAGCCATTCTCCATTGGAAGTATAACCGCCATGGTTTTCCACAATGACATTAATGCCGGTTTTGGCGGCATATTCGCCGAGCGTGCTCAGGCCTTCTATGGCTGCTTTTTGTACTTCTTCGGCACTGCCCTGTCCGAAGGCGTTTACGCGGATGGTGGTACAACCCAGGAATTTAGCGGCATCCACCCATTTGTAATGGTTTTCCACCGCCTCCATTCTTTTGGCAGCGTCGAGGTGGCCCAGGTCACCCTCGCCATCGCACATGATCAGGTGATTTTTAACCCCATTGTCCTTACAGCGTTTCAGCAGTTCGGCCAGGTATTTTTCATCTTTTGCCTTGTCTTTGAAGAACTGGTTCACATATTCCACTACGCTGATGCCAAAGGTATTTTTGGCAACCGAGGGGAAATCGAGATTATCCATTTCTTTTGCCCAAAGTTTTTTATGCAATGACCATTGGGCCAGGGAAATAGTAAAAAATAATGGTTTTGTGGCTGGTTCAATATCTTTTTGATCGGGAGAAATAAAAGATAAGCCGGTGGAAGCAACGCCATAACCGGCTGCGAGTCCACCCAGTTGTTTTAAAAAATGTCGACGATTGGAGGGCATGATGTAATTGGTTTGATGGTTTATTGTTAACGAAATGTTCCCTGCGGTTAGAACCAGCCTCTTCTTCTGAAAACATACAACATCCAAAGCGGGATCAGCAGCATTAGACCCACCGCAATAAAAAATCCCCAACGGTTATGAATGTAGGGGATAAGATCGAAGTTCATTCCAAAGATCCCGCCAATAACGGTTGCAGGCGCCAGCAGGCAGGTCACGATGGCCATTACCTTCATTACTTCGTTCATGCGCAGGTTCACATTATTTATATACAGGTCCTGCATGCTCATAATGATATCGCGATAGTTTTCGCTCAGATCATAGGCCTGTACAATATGATCATACACATCTTTATAATATTTGGTGTGGCGGTCTTCGAGTAATTCGCTTTCACTGCGGATAATACCATTCAGCAGATCACGTACCGGGGCGAAATTCCTTTTTAATACAATAAGTTCCTTACGCAGTTGGTTAATGCGGGCGAGTGAGCGGGTATTGCTGCTGCGGATCACCTCTTCTTCTACAATTTCAATTTGCTCACCCACTTTTTCCATGACGATAAAGTAATTATCCACGATCATATCCAGCAGGGAATAACACAGGTAGTCGGCGCCACGTTGCCTTATTTTGGCATTGTTGATCTTAAGCCTTGTCCTGATCGGCGGGAACACATCGCGGTGAGCATCTTCCTGGAAAGAGAGCACAAAATTTTTACCGAGGATAATACTGATCTGTTCGGTTTCAACCGATTTTTTCTGCTCGTTGAAATATAACATGTTCAGGAGGCAGAAAAGGATATTATCAACTTCGTCCATCTTCGGACGCTGGTTAATACTCAATATATCCTCGATCACCAGCGGGTGAATACCGTAATTGTTGCAAATGATTTCAACATCATTTTTCCGGAGGCCATCAATATTGATCCAGCTCACGAAACCATCATCATGGCGAAGCAAACATTCGGAAGCACTTTCCACCCCGTATTCCTGGATGGAAGTGGCATTGTATTCATGTACGAATATTTTTACATCTTTCGCTTCTTCGCGCTGCGGAATAATGGTAGGATTTACCTGCAGGATTTCCTTGGTTCTGGCGGTGCCGAACAAAGATGGCAGCATCAAATACCGCAGGTATTTTTGTGGACTCATATAACAAAAATGGCTAAAAAAACTGAAAAACAATGGTGGCAGCCAGGCAACTGGCTGAAAAACCTGTTGTTTAGTAGTCAATAATCCTGCCGGATCAATTATTCCACGGAGCTAATGGCGAGGTCGGCGCCAAGGGTATTTCCTTCTATTTTTAACAATACCGGTGATGCTGCATTATTGAGGATCCAGAGTTTGGTAGAACCATTGGCGTTTTCGAGATAATAAGCATCTACCAGCTTGCCATCGAGTTTTAACTGTTGCTGTTCACCCGGCTTCTTAACTGTAAATGTTTGCTGATCGAAAGTTATTTGATTTTCCTTCTGAAGCGTTTGCCACTGCGCTTTAGAAAACAGGATCACCGTTTGATCATCTGCCAGATCTTCGGTTGCGCCCAGGTTTGGCTGGCTCCAAAAGCCGCGGGTGCCGCTTTCGAGCGATTTGTTTCTCATTACCCAGGTGCCATTGCCGTAACCATCAACATTCCAGCCAATTTTTACATAGTCTGCCGACAAAGAATCAATGGAAAAAGACACGGCAAAGGTTTGACCATTAACAGCTGCAGAATAACCGAGTTTGGTACCCTGTTTAATTACCGGCGCATATTTTTCCTGTGCCCGCGAAGTTATTACAGCTACCAGCAGGCTTAGTCCCAATACGATTTTTTTCATATAAAAAGGTTTTAAGTGAATTTACGGAAAAACGCTTTATGCCCAATGCTCAACCCTTACCACCCAACGCAAAACCCGCAACTCCGCGGCAGTCCTCGTTCCGCTGACATTGAAAATGTGACCAGGCAGCAAATGTTTAAGCTGAAAGTATAACGTGCATCAATAACAGCTTTCATTATTTATCTCCCCGTTTAGGAAGCTGTGGGATAAAAAAAACGGAGTTGCAAGATGCAGCTCCGTTTGCATGCTACCATTGGCAGCCCGGTTATATTATTATTATTATTAAAAGGTGTGGCACAACTTGTTTTGCAAGGGTAAGTGTGCCACACCTAATAATTACAGTTTCTCGTACAGTGCGCGCAGTTTTTCGCGTGTCATGATCTTTTCCCAATCTTTGCCAAGGGCATTTTCCCACAGCGGTTTCATGCCCAGCGACACATTGATCATGGTATCGAACTGCTCATCGGTTAAGCCTTTGCAGATACCAACGGGAATATCGATGTTATTCTTTTCTACCATTCTTTTGAATTCAGCCACGCCTTCCGGATAGTAAGGTTCCAGGTGATTCATCACAATGCAATTACCAACGCCATGTTTGGTGCCCAGCAAATAGCTTAATCCATAACTTACCGCATGGGCAACACCCACCTGTGAATAAGCGATGCTCATACCACCGGCATAGGAAGCCATCATTAATTTATCATCGCATTCTTCGTCCCACTTGTCCTTGTCCAGAAATATATACTGACAAAGGTTCAAAGCTTTTTCACCATACGATTTGCTGAACTCATTGAGGTAAGTACCCTGCAAACTTTCAATGCAATGGATATAGCAGTCCATACCTGTATAAAAGCGTTGGTTCACCGGTGCATTGGCTATTAATTCAGGATCGAGCACGATCTGGTCGAAAGGCGTGAAGTCGGAGTTCATGCCCAGCTTGCGGGTTGGACCGGTCAATACGGTTGTCCGCGAAACTTCGGCGCCGGTTCCACTGAGGGTAGGAATGCCCGCTTTGTATACGCCGGGGAATTTAACCAGGTCCCAGCCCTGGTAATCGGCTGAAGAACCCGGGTTGTTCATCATCAGGGATACGGCCTTTGCCAGGTCGAGGGTTGAACCGCCGCCAATTCCGATGATCCCGCTCACCGTGCCGAACTCATCTTTCAGCTGTTTGGCCAGTTTATCTACCTGGGTGGTTTTTGGTTCGTAGGTAACATCGGCAAAGATTATTTTGTCTTTACCACGCAGGGGAATGCGGTTGATAAGCGGCTTGCCGTCGCCGGTAGCGGCGCCATGTTCAAAAAAATGATCTACCAAGAAGATCATCGGCGCATCGCCTTTTCTATGTGGAGCTAAAATTTCATCGAGCTGGTTAAAACTGCCTCGGCCATAAATAACAAAGCTGACCATTTTAAAGTTTCTGAACTTCATATGCTTACGCTAAACGATTTTTAACAGATACTGTGATTTAGCCGTGCGAAGGTCGGAATCAATAGGCAATTTGCAATAGACAATTGACAAATTGTACCGGCCAGGGAACGGCTGGTGGCTGGTAGCAAGCAGCGGTAGAGCCTAATTATTGAACGCCCGGTATAGCAGAATATTGCCGGTGATAGTTAGCCAGTTAATAGGAGCGGGCTCTTGTTATTTCCAGGTAGAACGCATTGGCCACACTTTGGCCGTGGTGATCCTGGTGCCGCCTTTTTGGCTGAAAAATTCAATGCCGTCGGCGCCAGACGGGGGAAACAGCTGCACCGTTAACACCGTAGTGCCGTCATTGACAAACACTTCTACAATACTTTTATCGAGAAAGAGGTGTAACCGCAATTTGCCGTCCTCCAGGGGAACCCGGGCTGCCGAATGGAGCAGGGCCGCAAACTCGTTATTGAAGTAGGTATTGCTGCTTTTTGACCGGTCAATGTACAATTGCTCTTTCGCAGCATCGTAGCCGATGATCAGACCTTGTGAACCTTTCACCGCCAGCCGCACACCACAAATGTCATCTTTGGCTGGTATAAGCTCCGCATCCAGTTCAATCACCTGGCCTTTGGCCGGAAATGTAAGATCACCGGAAATGAGCTGGTTTTTCCATTCCACTACCCCGCCTCGTAACCCCTGCAAAGCTTTCACCGGTTCTTGCAGCAGCGTCCAGATATTGCCCGTTTTTTTCAGCCGTAAAGTACGAGGCAGCGATTGGGCGCTTCGCCACGGCGAGGTAGGGATCGATGCGCCATATTTCCAGTTGTTTACCCAACCCAGCAAAACGGGGTCCTGATCCACGGGCAGGTTGTTATAAGTAATAGCAGCATAAAAATCCGGTCCATAATCGGGGCGAAGGATCGTATCGGCTGGTGTTTCATTTTGAAAGTGGATGCCATTGAACTCACCGACGAAATACTGCATGGTATATTGTTGCGAATTGATGAGCACCCATTTGCGTTTGCCCGCTTGCCCGGTGAGGGGTACCTGCAACAGATCGGGGCATTCCCAGATGGCGCTGGTATCGCCGGCCGGACCGAAATCGCTCAAATGCGCCCATGATCTCAGGTTTGAAGAACTGTAAAACTGAACGATATGTTCATGGGGCAACACAATGGCCATGATCCATTTTTTGGTGGGTTCGTGCCAGAACACTTTTGGGTCGCGGAAATCTTTTTTATTCAGGTCAAGCACCGGGTTGCCTTCATATTTTGTCCAGGTACGGCCATCGTCGAGGCTGTAAGCGATATGCTGATGCTGCAGGTAGTCGTCGGGTTTTGATTTATCGGGAATGATATGGGCCGTATAAATAGCAATCAGCGGAGTTTGTCCCGGTTTTTGTCTAAAGCCGCTGGTGTTATTTTTATCAACTACACAACTGCCGGAAAAGATCATATTTTTATCGTCTTCAGGAATGGCGAGCGGCAGGTGTTGCCAGTGCACCAGGTCGGAACTAACCGCATGTCCCCAGCTCATATGTCCCCAGGTATTGCCCACCGGATTGTATTGATAAAAAAGATGATATTCACCTTTGTGGTACACCAAACCGTTCGGGTCGTTCATCCAGTTGTGGTGCGGGGTGAAATGAAATTGCGGCCGGAAGGGCTCTTTATAGGCTGGCTTATTTTGCGCCGGCAAACAAACAGGCAGCATGCCGATCAACAATACGAACAGGGATTTCATCAACAATCGTGTTTTGGTATTATGGCTTAAGGTCCTTTAAATCTATCATTTTTTTTGATATCAGCGAAAGAGGTGAATTTCGTAACTTAAAAATGTATTTAGAGATAAAAACTTATCCAAATGAAAATAGCACTGGCACAAACAAGACCGGTACGCGGCGATATAGAATATAACATTAATCAACATGTACGATTTATAGAACAGGCGGCCGCAAATGGCGCGGAGATGATCGTATTTCCGGAATTGTCGTTGACCGGTTACGAACCTTCCCTGGCCAAAGAACTGGCAACAACCGCAACCGACAACCGCCTGGCTATTTTTCAACGACTCAGCGATGAAAAGCACCTTATCATAGGGGTTGGCCTGCCCACGAAAGGCGGCAGCGGGATCCACATCAGTATGGTGTTGTTTCAGCCGGGTAATCCGCCGCAGGTGAATTCAAAAATGTATTTGCATGCTGATGAAGATCCATTCTTTGTTCCCGGGATCAACTTACCGGGATTGATCATTGACAATACGCATATTGCTTTAGCTATCTGTTATGAGATCTCAGTTCCCGAACATGCTGAAAAAGCCGGCAATACCGGCGCGAACCTCTATCTGGCCAGTGTGGCCAAAACCGCTCCAGGTGTTGAAAAAGCAGCAGTCCGTTTAGGTGAAATTGCGCGCACTTATAAGATGACGGTTCTAATGAGCAATAGTGTGGGAATGTGTGAAGATGGCGAATGCGCCGGTCAATCTGCTGTATGGAATAAAGAAGGGTCTATGATTGCGCAGTTGAATGATAATAATGAAGGAATCTTGTTATACGATACAGACAGTGAGATCACCCAGAAATTGTAACCTCGTAACGTTTGCTATTCTTGCACAATGGATAGATAAAATCTATCAGTTTATAGATTAATACTATAAAAATCTATATGTTTTTTCGGCAATTTTGCAATCCATTCAAGCGCCCGTAACGGGCATCGATTGCTTCCAGCCATATAACGAGAACGCCAAACGCCTAACGTGCAGCGTCAGGTGGATGCAGCATTTACCGGAATTGTAAAAAACAAACCTAAAATATGAGTAATAAAGTGTTGTCAATTGGAACCCAGTTCCCGGCATTTAAGAAGAAAGCGGTAGTATCTATTGAGAAAGGCAAGGAATTTATTGATATCACAAATGAGTACGCCACGGCTAAAGGCAAATGGACAGTAATGTTCTGGTGGCCTAAAGATTTCACTTTTGTGTGTCCGACTGAAATTGCAGAGTTCAACAAAAAACACAGCGAATTTACCGACAGAGATGCCATTTTGATCGGTGCTTCAACCGATTCAGAATTTGTGCATGCTGCCTGGAGAAGAGATCACAGCGACTTGCGCGACCTCAAATTCCCTATGCTGGCTGATACTTCCAAATCACTGGCTGAAGAGCTGGGTATTTTGGATAACGAAGAGAAGATCGCTTACCGTGCTACTTTCATCATTGACCCGCAAGGTATTGTACGTTGGGTAAGTGTGTATGACCTGAATGTAGGCCGTAATGTACAGGAAGTTGTTCGTGTACTGGATGCTTTGCAAACAGACGAACTGTGCCCCTGTAACTGGCAGAAAGGTCAGGAAACCCTGACTACCCAATTAAGCATGAATTAATTTTTCAGCATACTTGGATAACGATACCGGCCGGCTAAAACGGATGGCATTACAACATTGCAGGATGCTTTAGCCGGCTCCGTTAATTTTAAAACAAAAGGAAAAAGATGAGCCAGGTAGTAATACAGAATGAGACGTTCACCAATATGTTGAATGATCTGCAAATATCCGATTATAATCCTTCTGCCACTGCACAGCAATTGTTGCAGGTAGAATCGAAGTATATAAAGGACCTGAAGATCAATGTGAGCAATGTACTGAACAACACGCAATACCTGAACAAAAAGGAAGCGTTGTTGCTGGCGTATTCAGTAGCGGTAAATGAAAAGTTCGATCTGCTGAAAGATGCATTCCGTGCACAGGCACAAGAAGCAGGCGCCAGTGAAGCGGAATTGGCAGAGATTGTTTCATGTACATCACTGATGAACGCAAACAATATTTTTTACCGTTTCCGTCATTTCACGAAGAAAGACTATTATACCAATACACCGGCTGGTATAAAAATGAGCATTATGATGAATCCGGTATTAGGCAAGGAGTTCTTCGAGCTGGTGAGCCTGGTGATTTCATCCATCAACGGATGCGAAATGTGCATTACTTCGCATGAGCAATCCATTTTGCAACATGGTGGTTCTGAAAGCCGCATTCTGGAAGGGGTGAAACTGGGTGCAATTATTAAGTCGTTGATCACCGTGCTGGCTTAACGGCAAACGGCAAACGGCAAACGGCAAACGGCAAACGGCAAGGAACTTGGGCGACGCAAGGTCGGTTATTAATTGCAAACATCCCGAGCGCTTTCACGTTTGCCGTTTAACGTTTCACGCTACCAGGGCAGCAGCGCCAAAGACGCCGGCACTGTCGCCGAGGCTTGGTTTTAATATCTGCACATCAACGCGGTTGTTGAAGATGAATTTTTGGAGCGATTCTACTCCTGCTGTATAAATGCTGTCGATATTACCCACGCCGCCGCCTACCACAATTACGTCAGGATCGAGCATATTGGTAATAACAGAAACGGCCTTTCCAAAATAATGATTCAGCCGGTCGATGGTCTTTACAGCTGCCGGGTCGTTACCCTGCAAGGCATGCGCTAATATATCTTTTAAAGAAAGCATAGAGCCGGTAATACTTTTATAATACCGCTGCAGGCCTGGGCCTGACAGTACCGTTTCCACGCAACCGGTCTTGCCGCAATAGCAAGGCCCGCCAGACTCATCGAGGAAATTATGTCCCCACTCACCGGCTATTCCGTGTTTACCGTTCCATACATGGCCATTCATGACAATGCCACCACCAACGCCGGTGCCCATAATGATACCGAACACCATCCGGGCATCGGGTGCTTTTTCTTTTATAACACCCCAATGCGTTTCAGCCAGGGCGAAACAATTGGCATCATTGGCCAGCACACAGGGAATGCCCAGTTTAACCTCGAGGTCTTTTTGCAAAGGCCGGCCATTCAGAGCGGTGCTGTTGCAATTCTTCATGGTTTGCAAAATGGGATCCAGCACGCCGGGTGTACCAAAGCCAATGCGGCTGGGTTGCAAACCCGATTGTTGTGTCATCATTTGAACCAGTTTATCTATCTGGCTAACGATGTGATCGTACCCTTTATGGCCTTCCGTATCGATGCGGGTCCTGAGTATGGGTTTCGGATCATCCAATGAAGGAACGATCGCTCCTTCGATCTTGGTTCCGCCCAGGTCAATGCCCCATAATGGTTGCGTCATGTTGTAGGTTAAATTTAGTTAGAAGGTGTGCACTGAAATTAAGTGTGCCACACTTCTTTTTTCGCGGCCAGGTATGTGCGGCACACTCCAAAAATAGTTATTTTAGCAGGCGCGCCGCTCTTTCCAGGTCTTCAGGGGTATCAATTTCAACACCCATATATTCCGTTACCACCATCTTCAATGGTATGCCATGTTCTAGATAACGGAGGCATTCGATTTTCTCAGCGGCTTCCAATGGGGTCATGGGCCAGGTAGTGAAGCTCATCAGGGCTTCTTTGCGGAAGGCATAAACACCAATATGTTCATAATAAGTGATCACCGCTTCATTATTGCGGGGATAAGGAATGATACTACGACTGAAGAAGAGGGAGTTCATGTTTTTATCAACCGCTACTTTCACGTAGTTGGGATCGGCAATGAATTGCGGCTCTTTCAATACCTGCATCAGCGAAGCTACCTGTACTTTCTGGCCGGCCTCCCCTTCAAATACCTGTAATAATTTCTGCAGCGGTTCTTTCTTTACAAATGGTTCATCGCCCTGCACATTCACTACAATGTCTGTTTCGATATCAGCTACGGCTTCGGCTATACGGTCACTGCCGCTTTCGTGCTGCTGGCGGCTCATGCAGGCCTTGCCGCCGTTAGATACGATCTCATTAAAAATAATTTCACTATCCGTTACCACCCAAACCTCATCGAATAAACCTGTGGCTACAGTATTGTCATAAGTGTGGCGGATAACTGTCTTGTTCCCCAGTAACTGCATCAGTTTGGCAGGAAACCGGGTTGCCGCATAGCGGGCCGGGATCATTGCAATTTTTTTCATCGGGATAAAGATAATAGTTTATAGTTTATGGTTTGTGGTTTGTGGTTTGTGACTCTTTTATTGCGGGGAGAGGCAACAAATAATGAGTTTATGGTTTATGGTTCTTCTATTACAGCAGATTGACATTGGTCGGAGAGTCCGAAATTTAAGCAACTACAAACTATAAACAATAAACCACAAACCTGTGGTTATTGTGACTCTTTTGTGGCGGGGGGCGACAAATAATGAGTTTATGGTTTATGGTTTATGGTTTATGGTTCTTCTATTACAGCAGGTTGACATTGGTCGGAGAGTCCGAAATTTAAGTAACTACAAACTATAAACAATAAACCACAAACCTGTGGTTATTGTGACTCTTTTATTGCGGGGGGCGGCAACAAATAATGAGTTTATGGTTTATGGTTTGTTGTTTGTGGTTCTTATATTGCAGCAGGTTGACATTGGTCGGGCAGTCCGAAATTTAAGCAACCACAAACCATAAACTACAAACCACAAACAATTAATAGTCTGTTTTTACATTCTTATTGAACGGTAACTTCAGCTGATAGGAAAGACTCTCGTCGGTTTTGTCATCCAGAACATCGAGTCCGTATTTTAGTCGTTTGGGATCGGTATATGCAAAAGTGCCGAACAGGCGGTCCCATAAGGAGAAGATATTTGCGTAATTGGTATCTGTATACGGGCGTTTATAATGGTGATGCACCTTGTGCATATTAGGCGACACAAAGATCCAGCTGATGGGTTTATCGAGCCATAGGGGCACCCGGATGTTTGCATGATTGAAATGCGTAAAAATGGCCGACATGCTGCGGTACAGGAAATACATACCGATAGAAAGGCCGATCAGGTACACGCCAATAATGGTAAAACATTCCCTGAAGATCCATTCGCCTGGATGGTGGCGGGTACCGGTAGTAACATCTACTTTTGTATCGCTGTGATGGATCATATGGAATTTCCACATCCATTTTACCTTATGCATCATATAATGCGGGGCATATTGCGCAAAGAAGTCCATAAACAACAGCGCCAAAATGATATCGGCCCAAACCGGCAGTTCGATAATATTCAGTAAGCCGAAATTGTGGTCGGTGACCCATTTGCAGGCGACGATGGTAATAGCGCCGAGAACAATATTCAGGATAACGGTGGTTGCTAGAAAAACCAGGTTCACCCCGGCATGTTTATATCGCTTCCAGCTGAATTTAAAGAGGGGGTAGTATCCTTCGATCAGCCAGAAAAAGATCATTCCGCCCATCAGGATGGCCATCCGTTGCCAGGGCACAATATTCTCCCAAAATTGCATGAAAGCTTCCATGGCAGTACATCGTTTCATACAATTTACGTAGAAAATCCCGGTTAAGTCGGTGGTCAACCTACTCATCAATTCAATTAAATACAACAGGTCCGTATATGAATTTTAGGTATTGTGTAAGTAATTAAATGACTGGGAAAAGAATGAAAGGGAATAAAAACAGAAGAACCCGGCCATTCGCCGGGTTCCTGCTGTATGTAATAACTATATATAAAATAAGCGATCAGGTGTTCAACATTAATGGCATCACCAACATCAGCAATTCTTCATTTTCGTCCTGGTCACCTGGCCTGATGATACCGGCTTTGGTAGAAGTAGATAATTCAACGGTTACATCTTCTGTATCGGTAGCACCCAACATTTCGATCAGGAATTTGGCATTAAAAGCGATCTGCAGGTCTTCGCCATTATATTGGCATTTCATGCGCTCATTTCCTTCAAAAGAAAAGTCAATATCCTGGGCTGTCAGTTGTAACTGGCTGCCACTAATGCTCAATACCACCTGGTTGGTACTTTTATTACTGAAGATACCCACGCGGCGTAATGCGCCCTGGAAATCGGTACGGTTAACCGTTAATTTATATGGATTATCGGACGGAATAACTACTTTATAATCCGGGAACCGCGCATCGATAAGCCGGCAGCTTAGCTGTGTAGTACCATGAGTTACGAACAAGTGATTGCTGTTATAGCTGATGGTAAGCTCGTCTTCATTTACCGGCATGGCCGCTTTTAACAGCGTGAGCGGTTTTTTAGGAACGATGAGTGAATCGGTTTTGGGACAGCTAACATCAGTACGTTTGTAGCGCACGAGTCGGTGGGCATCGGTAGCTACGAACTGCAGTCCTTTTTTGTCCATTTCGAAGAAAACGCCGGTCATGGCAGGACGCAGGTCATCGTTACTAACGGCAAAAAGCGTTTTGTTAATGGCCGTTACCAGCGCTGCCGATGTAACCGTAAATGAATTCGTGTCATCGGCTACCGGGTCTTTAGGAAAGTTATCGGGATTTTCACCCATTACTTTATACTTACCGTTATCGCTGGTTATTTCAACAGCGTAATTCTTGTCGATATTGAAAGTAAGCGGTTGCTCTGGGATATTCTTTAGAGAATCCATCAGTATCTTGGCAGGAATACAAACACGACCGGTCTCTTTGGCTTCTACTTCCAGCTGAATCTTCATTACCGTTTCCAGATCCGTGGCAACAACCGATAATTGGTTTTTTTGAACGTCAAACAAGAAATCTTCCAGGATCGGCAGCACCGTATTGGCATTGATAACCCCGCTAATCTGTTGTAATTGTTTCAATAAAGCCGAAGATGAAACGATAAACTTCATATAACTGATTAAGATTTGAGCAAATATAGGGTTCTGACTGAATAAATTACCCGCTTTTTTTAAAACACGAAATCCACAAATATCCTATCTTGCCTGGGAACAGTATTGAAAAACAGGTCCCTGAAATGTGTACCGGAAGCTGATTTCAATGGTACTGCATTCCAAACCGTAGGAAACCATCAAGCAGGCTGCTACGACCGTTTTACCGCAAAACGGGCAATTCAACATTTATACGGCCGGTGTGGTTAAGGCAGTTTTCCCATATAACAATTATACTTATATAGGTGGCGCGTTCGTTAAAGAAAGCCTGCCTGCCGGCAGGCGGAGCCGAACGCTTGACGCCGAACGCTAAAGGCTGAAGGCTAAAAGCTGAAGGCAAAAGGCAAAAAGGCCTAAAGCTGAGGCTGAAGGCTAAAAGCTGAAGGCAAAAGGCGAAAAGGCCGAACGCTGAAGCGAAATACAAAAGCTTTTGGCGCGAAGCGCCTACGAGGAAACAAGCGTTAAGCTTTAAGCATTTAGCGTTTAGCGCATTTCGGCGTTAAGCTTAAGCAATTAGCGTTTAGCGTATTTCAGCGTTAAGCCAGAGCATGAAATTCAAAAACAATAAAACCTTATATGTTTGACAAACTTTTCGGACGTAGTAAAAAGAAACCGGAGAACCCGGATATCTCTTTTGGCCGCTATTCCGATAACAACAAAACGGTTGAAAAAGTGCGCCGTTGGACGGATGCCGATAACCTCTTCAAACAGCAGTCCTACCCCGAAAGCATCGCGGCATTTTTTGATTACCTGGCCGACGATAAACAGGGCAATGTGATCCTGAACCGCAGCAATGACCGTGGTACTTTTCAGGTTTTTCAGGGTTCGAAGATCGTTCGCGGCGAATTTGACAGCGAAAGTCTGAAAGCCGAAATAACCCTGGCCAAAATGCCGCAACCCAGCGTACCCGTTATGCGCCGCCTGCTCGAAATGAACTTTACCCTCTATTACAGCCGGTATGCCCTGGATAACGACCGGTTGTGCATGCGTTTCGACAGCGACATAAAAGCCGCCAATCCCAATAAACTCTACTATGGTTTGAAAGAACTGGCCATTAAAGCCGATAAACTCGACGACCTGCTAGTACAGGAATTTGCCGCCCTGCAAACCGTGGATACAGACCATATTGTTGCCCTTCCCGATTCAGAAAAAGAAGTGAAATATAATTTCATGATGAACTGGATCAGGGAAACGCTTGATTATATTGTGACCTTGGACGCCGATAAATTTTCCGGTGGAATTGCTTACCTGCTGTTGTCCCTGGCCTTCCGCATCGATTACCTGGTAAGCCCCGAAGGTAAACTCCTGAACGAGCTGGAAAAGATCGTGGAGATCTATTACCGCAAAGATGAAAAGCAAACGATCGAGCGCAACCTGGGCATGATCGAAGGGTTTAAAAAACTGGCCGGCAAAACGAAAGAGGAAGTATATCCATTCCTGTTCCGCTCAAAACACACTTTTGCCATTGTTGTACCGCAACACCACCAAACGGTAGTAGACGCCATCAACGGTGCGGCGCAAAATGTGGTATGGTACCGGGATAACAACTATCCGAACATTGCCAATAATGTTATGGAGTATGCGCTTTCATTCAGCCAGTATTCCTACAGCTTACCCAAACCGCTCAGCGACCTGGTGTTGCTGTTCATGCAGATCAACTACCGGGCATATTTCGAAGCGCTTGGGTTTACTGTACCCTATTATGATGCGCAGCACGATCAGTTCAACCCCGAAGCAATTCGCGAACGGATTGAAGAGATCATTACCGCCTGGCAACCCAAATACCCCAAGCTGATCTTCAGAATGGATACCCTGAAGTTCAACAACCTGGTAACTTTCAATAGCAGCTTCAGCACGGAGATCGCTGCTTTAAATTTCGATTCAAACTAATTCTTATAAAGTGTGGCAACCTCACTTGTCAGGCAAGGGAAAGTGCGCCATACTTACAAAATGTTAATCAATGGTTCAGGATATCATCGGGCAGTTTCATCCCGCCATCATTCAAATAGCCACACAAACCGGTACCGGTACCGGCTTTTATGTAAAGGAATATGATGTGATCGTAACCAATGATCACGTGGTGCAGGACAATGCAGAAGTAACAATTGCCGGAAAATCGTTCGACAAAACTTTAGCGCGTGTATGGTATACCGATCGCAAACACGACCTGGCTTTTTTACAAAGTCCGGCCAATGTAGAGATACCTGCCATCCGACTCGGCACCTATGAAGCGCTCAAAGACGGCGATGAAGTAGTGGCCATCGGTCACCCTTACGGGTTTAATTATTCAGCCACCCAGGGGGTAATTTCAAAGGTAGACCGCATTCGCGACGGCTTAAAGTTCATTCAGATAGATGCTGCTATCAACCCCGGGAACAGTGGAGGTCCGCTCGTAAACACCAGTGGCGAAGTGATTGGGGTGAATTCGTTCAAGATCCAGGGTGGCGATAATCTGGGCTTTGCCTTACCGGTAAATTACCTGCGACAGGCGCTGCAGTTGTATGCACCGCATAGAGGCATCAGCAGTACGCGTTGCCACAGTTGCGATTACCTGGTATTACCCGAGAATATCGATTCAGAGAAGTATTGCCCCGCCTGCGGCACCGAGGTCAAATTGCCAAAAATGCCCGAACAGGAGGTGGTGCCCACAGGTGTTGCCAAAACAATTGAAGATATTTTAAAAGAGCTGGGCAAAGACATCAAGCTGGCCCGCGATGGGGTGAACCGCTGGGAAGTGCGGGAAGGCAGTGCCAAGATCAAGATCACTTACAATGCCGAAAATTTCTTTGTGGTAGGCGATGCCTATTTGTGCCAGCTGCCCCAGGATGCACTCAAAATAAAACCGCTTTACCAGTTCCTTTTGCAGGAAAACTATCGTACCAACAACCTGGTATTGAGCTGCCAGAACCAGAATATTGTGCTGTCGTGCATTATGTACGATCTTGATATCACTAAGGAAGGTGGCGTAAAAGTGTTCGACAACCTGTTCAAAAAGGCCGACTTCTATGATGACCTTTTGAAAAATGAATATGGTTGTCTGGATAGAATAGAGGAGTAGTCTTATAGTTCATAAGTTACATGCTACGGTTACAGTTGCGGGGTTACCGGTTTCCAGGGAAGACAAAATGAAGTCAGCCTTCAATAAGATCCCGGAAACCGGAAACTGGCAACCGGTAACTTTTCGATTGACCATTCACCATTGACCATTGACGATGTTTGAGCGAAAGCAACAATTAACGAAGGAACAGGCATTACAAAAACTGCGGCATTATTGTGCCTACCAGGAACGAAGCCATGCAGAGGCGAAAGAGAAACTGTATTCTTTCGGCTTGCGGAAGCAGATGGTGGAAGAATCGCTGGCGCAGTTGATAGAAGAGGATTACCTGAATGAAGAGCGTTTTGCCATTCAATTTGCGGGTGGCAAATTCCGTATGAAGCAATGGGGGCGGGTGAAGATCATCCATGCCCTGAAACAAAAGCAGGTAAGTACGTATTGCATCAACAGGGCCCTGAAAGAAATTGATGAGGCCGATTATAAGAGAACCCTGCGCAAACTGGCCGAACAAAAATGGAACTCAGTGACAGGCGAAGGAGTGAACGGGTTTGTAAAAATGGGTAAAACCACCGATTTTTTGTTACAGAAAGGCTATGAGCCGGAGCTTATCAAACACGTAATTGCTGAATTAAAGAAATAAACAGGATAGAAGACCGTGATCCAGGCGTGCAAGCTGCCGGTTAATCACTTTTACTACCCAGACCAGCCTTATCCCACCTGTCTGTACTCCGTTTCCTGATCGTAAAATGAAAGGTGCTGCCCTCGCCGGGAACCGATTCAACCCATATTCTTCCATTATGCAGTTCGGTTATCTTTTTACAATGCGCCAGTCCGATGCCGGTGCCTTCGTATTCGTTTTTAGTATGTAAGCGTTGAAAGATCACAAAAATGCGGTCGTAGTATTTTTCCTCGATGCCAATGCCATTGTCACTTACCATGAATTGCCAGTGATCGTCTTTTGGTGTTGCCGCTATTTTGATAACCGCGGGTTCACCCGGTTTTCTGAATTTAATAGAGTTGCTGATCAGGTTCTGGAAAAGCTGTTTCATTTCCGTGGCATAACCTGAAACGACCGGAAGTGTGTCAACATGAATAACGGCATGGCTTTCCTGAATAGCGATGGTAAGGTCACTCAGTACTTCCTGCACCACCAGGTTGCAATCGATCGGTTCCAGGATACGTTCACGGCCCAGGCGCGAATAATCCAGCAGGTCCTGCACCAATCGCCGCATTCTGTCTGAAGCATCGGTTATATAATTAATATACTTCGATACATTTTCATCGGCGTGGTCTTTATAATGCCGTTTCAGCAGTTCTACAAAACCCGAAACAGTGCGCAGCGGCTCCTGCAGGTCGTGTGAAGCCACATAGGCAAATTGTTCCAGCTCTATATTCTTTCGTTTAAGGTCTTCGGCAAATTCTTTTTGGCGCAGCTCCGCCTCCTGCCGTTCGGTAATATCCCGGATGAAGGCACAAAAGAAATCTTTGTCCTGCTGGCGCATCGGGATGATCGTTAGTTCAACCGGAAACTCCCTGCCCTGGCGGTTCAGGGCTGTAATTTCTATCAGTTTGTTTAAAACGTTATGCTGCCCTGTGGATAAGTACCGTTTCAAACCCGCTTCATGTAAAGCCCGGTATTGCAGTGGAATAATGGTTTCCGACAATCGGCGGCCTTTCACTTCGCTTTCTTTCCAGCCAAAAGTTTTTTCCGCTTGCGGGTTCCATACTGTGATGCACCCTTCGGTATCTATACATACAATAGCATCGAGGGCCGAATTCATGATGAGCCGCGTGGTTTCCTCGCTCGACCGTAGTACGGCTTCCGCTTTTTTTCGTTCACTCACATCGGTGATAAAGGCAACAGCCATTTTCTTATCGGCCAGTTTGTAATAGCCTAAGCTGATCTCTACCGGGAAGGTGCGCCCGTTTTTATCGCGGGCAAACAGGTCTTTTCCCAGGCCCATGGGCCTGGCTTTGGGCGCTTTAAAGTATTGTTGGCGGTATTGGCGGTGAATATCTCTTAATGGCTCGGGAATTAACAGTTCAATAGACCGGCCGGCCAGTTCTTCCTTGGTATAACCAAACAGCTTTTCAGCATTGGGATTTACCAGGATAATATCTCCGTTTTCGTCGGTTACCAGAATGCTGATGGTAGCATGTTCAAATAGAGATTTGAATGCTTTTTCATTTTCAAGCAATATTTCATTGGGATCTTTCATAGCAAACAATCGAACCGGGTCTTAACAGTATTCAGGGAAGAACCGGCTTAGTATTTTTTCTATCACCTGGGGTTCCAATGGTTTATTTTCAAAACCGGCTATCTCCGCATTTTCCCTGGCTGCTTTTTCATCGTCCGGGTTCAGGGAAGTGGTAAGCATTACCATAACAATATTCGCTTTCTGGTTAGGCGGCAGCTTTTCATAATGCTGCAGGAACTCCCAGCCATCCATACCCGGCATGTTAATATCCAGGAAGATCAGGTCGGGCCGCGGGTGTTCTCTCCCGTTGCTGAAAGAACCGGTACCGGTTAAATACTCCAGTGCTTCGTTTCCACTGGTCACTACCTCAACACGATGGGCGCAATTCAATTCTTCAACCAGTAATTTATTTAAGAAGTTGGTTGGTTCGTCATCATCGATGAACAGGATGCACATTAACTTTTGTTTCATGTAATAGTTGGCGATTGAATAAATGTTAGCAAATCACAACACGGGTACGATCAACGTTTAGAGGCCTAACCAATACATAAAAAAGGTGCGCGGGAAGCAGCGATGCCGGGTTGGGAGAACGCGGTTCATTTTTTGATCGGCAGAGAACCTAAACTACTCCCAACCGTAAGGTATAAGTAAAAATAAGCATATTTACGTAAAGCAAGATGGTTTTATGCGGTGGTCCACAAAAAAGAAAACCCCGCACAAAGCGGGGTAATAACTTAATTAAGGGATCCTTCGGTAAACAGTGATCTTTCAAATATCAGGATACTTGGACGGGTTTCATAGGTTTGGAATGGACGGCTTTACATTTATTGGATAAACTGGCTTTCAAAGGACGGACCGGTAACTTTCAAGGAAATTGGAACGCGTTAACTGTTAACATCACAAAGATGCTATGGGGGCAAAGCATTTCAAATTATTTCGGCGGCTAATTCCACCGCATTTGTATTAAACTTATTTTGATTTAGTGGCAAACTCTTAGATGAGTTTCCTGTACACACCTTGCCATTTTGTCAAATTACCGGGTACAGGTTACCTGTATCAGCTTTTGGGCGGGCTTGCAGGGTTCCATGGCTGCGATTTATGTGTTGGATTTTGCATTAAGCGTTCATCATTAAGCGTTCTGCGTTTTCCCATTACCCGATTTCCCGTAATTTGTACCTGCAAAGCACAATTGACACACAGATGGAAACACTTCATCGAAAAATGCATCAATTGATGCCAAATTACCTGAAGCGGGTATAAAACAGTCGTACTTTAATCGCAAACTGATGGGCATGGAGGCATATGCCGATGATATAAAACCATTATCATACTCGGGAAAGGAATGGGTGATTGCGGTGATCCTGTTACCAGCCTTTGCCCTATTACTGAATGTTGTTTTATTTGGGACCCAGTATTTTACAACGGTCAGGAATTTTCTGATCCCTACTGTCATCGCCCTGGGTGTTATGATCCTTGTGTATATCTGCTGCGGTATGGTAGCGGAGATGCTTCGCAACCGATTTCCGAAATACAGCCAGACATTCAAACGCATTGCCATCGGCCTGGGCATTCATATCGCACTGACGACTACCGGCCTGAGCATTATTTTCTGGGTCTACGATTATATCGGGTTTATGGGTTACCAGATCAACCTGAACCAGTATGCCTGGACGCTGATCGTGGGCGCCATTTGTAATATCATGGCAACCAGTTTCAATGAAGGGGCTGCTTTTTTCGAGCGCTGGCGCGAAGTGGTAGATGAAGCAGAACAGCTGAAAAAAGAAAACCTGCAAAGCCAGCTGGAAGGATTGAAAGGGCAGGTAAACCCGCATTTTTTGTTCAACAGCCTTAATTCGCTTTCTTCACTCATCAGCGATGACCCGGTTAAAGCCGAAAAGTTCCTCGATGAAATGAGCAAGGTATACCGGTACCTGTTGCGCACCAATGAAGACGGATTAACTACCCTGCAAGCCGAAATGGATTTTATAAACTCCTATTTCCATTTGTTGAAAACGCGCTATGGCGATGGCCTGGATATGAAAACGGCCATCGAAGATCGGTTTTTAACCTGTTTGCTGCCACCGCTGACATTGCAAATGCTGGTGGAAAATGCGGTGAAACATAATATGATCCTGAAGGACAAACCTTTGCAAATACTCATACTCACCACCAACAGCGGCCGCCTGATCGTAAGTAATAACCTGCAGCGGAAAGACAGGATGGTCACCTCGAACAAAGTGGGATTGAGCAACATCGTTAAAAAATACCGGTTAATGAAACAGGAAGAGATCAGTGTGCGTGACGATGGGAAGGAATTTGCCGTCATTGTGCCGCTGATCAACGCTTAACAAAATAAGCTTAAGGCTCAACGCTTAAGGCTTAACGCTTATTTCCACGTAGCGCTTCGCGCGCGAGGCTTTGCTTTTAGCCATTAGCCTTCCGCCTTTAGACTTCTGCCTTCCGCCTTCAGCCTTGTGCCTTTAGCCTCAATTCATCCTCCAATTCGGCAATTCATGTCTGCCAGCCCGCGAATGCAAACTGCTATTTGTAATTTGCAGGATATTCAACTAAAACCACGGACTCCATGAAAGTATTAATTATTGAAGATGAAGAACTGGCGGTGAAAAAGCTGCAGAAAACCCTGGCCAGTGTTGACGCAACGGCAGAAGTTGTAGGGGTCGCAGACAGTATCAGAAGCTCAGTAAGCTGGTTACAGGCAAACCCCACGCCCGACCTTATACTCATGGATATTGAACTGGCCGACGGCCAAAGCTTTGAGATCTTCGATAAAGTGGAAGTTAAAAGCACTGTTATCTTTACCACCTCCTACGATGAATACGCCCTAAAGGCGTTCAAAGTGAACAGCATAGATTATTTATTGAAGCCCATTCAGAAAGAAGACCTGCAGGGCGCACTGGAAAAATGGAAGAACTTAAGATCGCTCTACAGCAGTGAGGTAAACACGCCATCCCTGAATGTTGATAACCTGGTAAAAGAACTGCAGCAAAAGCTGCAACCGAAAGAATACCGCAAACGCTTTCTGGTTAAACATGCCCAGAAATTAGTAAGTGTTGATGTAGAAGAGATCGCCTATTTCTACAGCGATGGCCGGCTGAACTTCTTCAAAACAAACGACAACCGCAAATTCGTGGTGGATTATACCATGGACGACCTCGAAGACATGCTTGATCCGAACCAATTTTTCCGCATCAGCCGCGCATTTTATGTTTCGGTAAACTGCATTGACCAGATACACGATTATTTCGGCAACCGCCTGTTGCTGAATCTGAAACCTGCCGTGGATAAAGAAGCCATCGTTAGCCGGGAAAAGGTCACTGATTTCAAAAAATGGATGGGGAAATAGTCAATGTGCTAATTGACGAATGTGCTGATTGGCTGATGTGTTAATTTGCTAATGGAATACAAAACGGTAAGCATTCCCGAATGAGTAGCACTGCTTACTGATCAATAACAAGCCTCACTGTTGTTCCGGTGTTGATTTCTGATTTCAGCGTTAGTTTGGCATTTATTGTGCCGGCCCGGCGGCGCATTTCGCTTAAGCCGCGCGACAATTCAACCAGTTCAACATTAAATCCTCTTCCATCGTCGCGAACACATAAGATAAGCGAAGGGCTCTTGTATTGCAGACTCACCTCAATATATTTCGCCTGTGCATGGCGGGCGGCATTGTACACCGCTTCTTTATAAATGCTCAGCATTTCATACCGGTTTTCCATGGTCAGGCGCAGCTCTTTGGCCTGCTCATCCACCTGAAAGATGATGGACGGGGAATACATAGTTTCCATTTCTGCGGCGTAGGCCTTCATGCGGTCAACCGTATGTTGCAGCGTATCGTTTTCAGGATTGATGCTCCACACCATATCGTACATGGCCTGCACCATACGGTTACTGCTGTCACTGATCTGATCAATGTATTCCCTGGTACGTTCGGTATCGGAATCTATTTTTCTTTTAGCCAGCTCGCTGGTGATATTGATACTGCTGAGCGAGTTGCTCATATCTTCAGTAAGGCTGGCAGCAATTCGGTTACGCACACTTTCAGTAGCTTTTATTCTTTGCAGGCGCAATTTATCGAACCAAAGAAAAATGCCGAGGCACACAAAAACGATCAAACCGAAGAACCACCAGGTTTGCCAGTAATGTGGTTTTATTTTTATCGTAAGCCGCGTGATATTGTTTCCCACGCCTTCGCTGTTTTCAGATTGCGCCAGGAAAGTATACGTTCCTGGCGGCAAATACGGATACACAGCCTGGCTTAATACATCGGCCCGCTTCCAGTTCTTATCAATTCCTTCCAGTTTGTATTTAATAATGGACGTAGGCTGAAACACCAGTGATGCCAGCTCAATGGTTATGCCGTTCTGATGAGGCGCCAGTTCTATCAGCTTCAAGCTTAGCAGCGAATCAACCAGCAGCGATTGATTATGCACTTTGAAACCGGCGATAGCTACATTGGGCAATGAATCGACCAGGTCGATTTTGTGGGGATCGAAAACGATAAACTGGTTCTTACTTCCAAATAAAAGCCGCCCGTCGGGTAAACCGGTTGAAGCACCCACAACAAATTGATCGTTCATGATACCATCGACCCGGTCAAATACGATGAAAATATTTTTCTTATTCGGCGATAACCGGAAGAGCCCGGTACTTTGCGTTATCCATAAATAGCCGTTCCGGTCCTTTTCAATGGCGGCTACATCGTTGGGCAAACTGGAAGGGATGCGGATCGGTTGAATGGTTTGCTGTTGGGGATTATACACGTTGATGCCGCCAGCGCCAATAATGATAGCCGTATCACTATAAATACAAATGGCCGTAGCGTCCAGATGTTGTAACCGTTGATTGGCCGGTCCATCTGTAGTAAAATGATGCAGCGTCTGGTTGGTGTTGGCATCAACGACATAAACGCCGTTTGAGCTGGTGGCCACCAGCAGGTTGCCGGCTTTATCAAAACAAAGTGCATTGATGGTTCGGGCATCTACCGCCTGACATTTTTCAACATTCCTGCTGAAATTATAAGCGGCTTCTTTTTTGGTATATTTATACAACCCCCGGGTATGCGTACCGATCCATAAGTTCCCGTTCCTGTCTTCTGCAATTTGCCTGACCGTTGATTTTTCAAGTGCAGGCACTTCATAATAGGTAGCCGTTTTTGTAATACGGTCATATTTGTACAAACCTCCTGGCTGCGTACCCATCCACACCGTGCGGCCATCGTTCCCCTGCACCATGGTCCAAACCACGAGGGAATTGTTTTCATTAATACCTTTTATGTTCAACGGTACATTGGCAAAGGAAGAATCGTACCGGTAAATACCATTGCCCCAGGCGCCCATCAGCACCGTACCATTCTGATCGGGCATGAAACTGAGCACAGAACCTTCACCAGGTTTATTTTTCGTGCGGTTGATGTGGCGTACATTTAAAAAATATTCCCGGGATGGATTGAACTGGTATAACCCATTGTTACTCGTAGCCACCCACAGATTCTTTTCCCGGTCCTCTTTCAGGTCATGCACCATTTCATAGGCGATGCTTTGGTCGTTTACATACCCGTTATGCACCAGCTGGAATTTCTTTTCTTTTTCCAGGAAACTGGCAAAAAGGTTAGTACCCCTGATCCAGATGGTGCCGCTTTTCTGCTCTATCATTCCACCAGGCTCATGATACTCTTTTACTAAAGGAAGAAAGCTGTACTTCTTCAGCACAATGGTATCGTGATACAGATCATAACAATACATAGAGGGGGTGCCCACATTCGGATGCCAGCTTATGAACCAAAGCCGGTGTTTTGAATCCAGCAGCAGGGGCGCCACATAGCCCACATGCCCCAATTCTTTTATCAACGGTTCCTGCTCCGTATTATGATCTTTGTAACTGAGCTTGCTGGTATGGCTGTTATAAACTACCAGCCCTGAATCGGTGCCAATAATATATTTGCCGGTGCCGGCTTCTTCACAAAAGGAAATGATGGGCCATTTGGGTGGAAGCGGTAAGAGCTGCGAGGTGGGAACGAACCGGTTTTCCTTTTCATTATAAACCAGCAATTCACTTCTGAAACAGAGCAGATACAGATTACCCCGGCTGTCTGTGTAGAACTTTTTATCGGTAAAAAGGGAACTTTTTTTATTGGGTTGAACAGCTACGGGCTTAAACCGGAAATGTTTGGTATCGAAAATACCTACCTGTCCGGAAACGGTGAGTAGCCATAAATTGTGCTTTTTATCGAGGAAAAGCTGGTTGATGTGATTCTCCGGAATACTGGTTGGATCGTTCGTGCGATGATAATAAGTAATAAAGCGGGTGCCGTCAAACCGCTGCAGGCCGGTAGCAGTGCCCAGCCAGAGATAACCGGCTTTGTCCTGTACAATGGATTTTACTTCATGCCCCGCCAGGCCTTTATCGGTACTGTAATGTGCAAAGGCATATTGCCTTTCCTCCTGCGACAGGCATACCAGGCTAATCAGGCACAAAAAGATAAAACCAAGGGTTGATCGTAGCACAATAAGTAATGAATCATCAAATATATACTTTTGACAAAGTAAAATGTGGATTTCAACTGATGAATTGTTGATACAGGGGTTGAACCGGTGAAAAGCCGTAATGGAATGTAATGGGGAAAAGAGATTGACAACTCATGCAAAGGCCGTTGGTTTTAGCTGGTCGCTTCCTTTAATTGTAAGCTTGACTTTTTTATATCGGTAGTGACGTCGTGAATGATCCTGAATTCGTCAGTGACTGATTTCACCTGCAGCAGCAAATGGCGGGTGTCGGTGTCGGTTAAACCCTGTTGCAATTCTTTCTGGCGGTTTAACATTAAAGTGGTCACTCTTTTATCGATCTGCTGCCAGTTCGCCGGCCGGGCCGATTCCGCAGGAGCTTCTTCACCGTTTATAATGGCTTTGGCTGCACACAATTCCGTTTCAATGTAATTGATCACCGGTATAAAATCTTTTGTGGCATTGATGGCTGCAAATTGTTGCCCGAAATGTGAGAGGGTGGCTATATGGGAAGTAAGCAGGTGGTTATACACCACAAACTGGTGAATCAAGGTCAGATTCTTTTGTTGCCATTTGGGTTCTGCCAGCATGCGGGTGAAGGCATCAGATAAATTACCGAGGGCCACAAATGCGTCTTTGCGGCTTACCCGGTATTCTGTAGGCAACACCGGTTTCCCCATAAAATGGGTGACAACGGTTTTAAACCAGGCGGTATTCTTTTCAATGGCGGTGGCAATATAGCCGGAGATCTGTTCGTGCTCCCAGACAGGAACCAGCAACAAATTGGCTATAAAAGCAATAGCCGAGCCAATACTGGTATCGATGAGGCGGTCGGTAAGCACATTCTTGAGGGGTGTATTGTATAACAATTGAAAGATCAGCAGCACATACGGCGTCATGAAAATAACGCTGAGCATATAGTTGGTGCGCAGCAGGCTGTAGGTACCTAATGCCAGCAACAACATGATCACAAAAAGCACCGTCTTGTCTTTAATAAAATATAGAATGATCAGTCCGGCAACGGCGCCGGCTATGGTCCCGAACAACCTTTCGAAGTTCCTTTTTTTAGTGAGGCTGTAGTTGGGTTTCAGGATCACAATTATAGTGAGCAATATCCAGTAGTTATGGCCCACCTGCAGGTATTGTGAAATAATATAGCCCGCCAGGGTGGCCAGGCTCACCCGCAGCGAATGCCTGAAGTAGTTGGATTGGAGGCTCAGGTTATCGGTAAGCACCTTGAAGCTGAAGTCCTGCCGCTGTACAAACCTGTCAAAGTCATCAGATTCAGAAATGGTGGTGACCTTTTGCCGGTATGAAGTGTATAAATGTAAACTATGGATGCGGTTGGCTATGTCTTCAATATTGCTCAGGATATTCCGCAGAGCAATGAAGTATTCCAGGGTCTCGGGGGTTCTTTTCTTATTCCGCATTTCAATATAATACCGGCGGGTTTCCTTGATGGCGTTGGCCAGCGTATTGGTTTCCCGCGACCGGCGGCCGCTTTTTACGGCAATGCTGATATCATCCAGCTCGGCTGCCAGCAGCATAATAAGCTCCCGGTAGCGGCTCATGATCTCGGTATCGGCAAACATCTCATGCAGCTCCTTATAATCGTCGTGATAGGTGGTTATGATCTTTTCGAAGAGATCAACCAGGCTTCGGAAAAGGAACAGCAGGGTACGGCCGGTGTTGGTAGATTCCTTTACGATATACCGGCTTTTAAACAACAGTTCGCGCACCAGTTCCTGCTCCTGGTGAACGATCACCTGCTGTTCTATCATTTGCCGGTAAGCTTTATTGAAGTCGGAGCTGGTATCATAAAACAGTGCGCGGATGCGGATGTAGTTGGCTGTGGCTGCAATGCATTCTCCCAGGGCCTGTTGCGCGAGGCGATAAGGGGCAAACTTGTGGAGCAGTAAACTTAAACCGGTATACCATAAACCGCCTAATAAAATGTAGGCTGCCTGAATGAGCACTTCCTTACCCTGGCCCGGATGGCCGATCTGCAAAACCATGATCAGCAGCGCTGATACCCCAATGGAAATGGCGCGGCTGCCATACACCCCGATCATCGAGAAAACAAAACAGAAAACGGTGATGAGAATGCCCAGCAAAACAGGGTAGGAGGCGGTTAAACTGGTTAACGATGCTACCACCACTAAAAACAATAAACATACAAGCATACCATTGCGCCGGTGGTGAATAGGACCGGGATTATCAGTGCCGCTTACGCACATGGCGCCCAGCGATACCGCCACGCCATATGCCAGCATATCGAAAAAACTGAAAATGACGGCGGGTAAGATCACCCCTGCTGTAATACGCACGCCGGAACTTAAATAATAACTGTACAAAAAGCTCTTATACTTTTTCAGATAGTCCATGGTTGATTAAAGTACGTATTTTTTAACGGGTGTAATGGGCAAAAGTTGAAATTAAACGATATGGCAACTGCATTAGTATACTATTATTAGCAACGCCCGCAATTGATATTTGATAAAATCCAACCCCCTCTTAAAACTTAACAGGGGGGTCTCGTGCTTTTTTAATAGTAAAGTTGTAACTTTAATAGACCAGTTGATATCCGCTTACGTTTATCTATAAAACATACCTGCTATAATTTTTAAAGCAATTCCTTTCCGTGCCCTCAATAGTATACGTTTTTAGTGGCCTCTATGTGTATCGTAATTTACCCACCTTATCCACTAAATCCCCTCCCTTATATGTACAACATATGCCACGTTTTTCTAAGTGTACCACCATAATCTGTGCATTTTTTGCTTGTGACAAGAGTGGCATTATTATTTTAACAATTTTAAAAAAGCCTAATATTTAGCCATTAAAACTGCGATTTTGTTACCTGTAGAATGACCGCGCAGTTTTGTTTTAAGACCTTCCCCAAACTACGTGATTACAATCTAACAACTCCTACTGACCGTATTTAATGCATCGCGCATATTGGTTACTTATATAACGGTAATGAAGCAGGCCCTCACCAACTATGAAAATTAAAAACTCATTTGGTCATGTTTAAAATTCAAAACTATGGAGCTGGAAGAACCTGTTTTAAAGATCTTACGCAAGAAGTACCAACCATCTTCTTTCATTGAAACGCATTGCAATCACTACGATCTGGCATTTAAAACCGATAAGGAGGGGGATGCCATTGTACTACTGCTTGGCCGTAAAGATGATAGCGGCCAAATTAAAGGCGAACGATTTACGCGACGACTCCGGCAGATGTCAGACGGTAGAATTGTTAAAGAGTATTGGGAACACAAGGGCAAAGCAAGCTAAGCAGGATGGGCCTTATTTACCGAAGGGCTAATTACAACGATCCGTACCCTTACTTTAAACTTTAAAACAATAACGATATTTAAATTCTACCCATCCTCTCTTCTTCAATTTAATCAGCTTGTAAAAACTATTATAGATTAATTCCGTTTTTTCAACAACGGCCCATTCTTTGTACGGATAGTTGACATAACGTTATCCGTATAAACCGTCTGCTATTTGCAACTATATAATTATGAATAGCATGATGGCGGGTTCCCTGGAAAAATAAATGACAATGAAATTCTGTTTTGGCCTGTTTATGCTGATTATTATAGCCTGTAATGAACCTGCACGCATACCCGCACCTACCATTACCATAACACCAGCGGACACGGGGTTTTCAACCACAACCGTTGAAACAGATGAACAGGATACGCCTATTTCTTTCGTTCCTGGTTATTATACTGGTACAATACCCTGTACCGATTGCCGCGATATCGCCCGTAAGATCCTTTTTTTAGCCGACCATAGCTTTCACCTGAAAGATGAATTTAATGGAACAGATAAAGCGCCTGTAGAAATGGAAGGCCGCTGGCTCACCACTAACGATCAGCTGCAATTACTGGTAAATAATGTGGTTACAAAAAAGTTTGCAGTAACCAATAAAGGATTGAATGAATTAAGTATGACGGGCGCTCCGTTAGCGCTGTACCAGAACAGTTACCTCAGCCGTAAAATCATTGGCGCTGATAATATCGCCTGGATGGAGAAGAAAGCGGAGGGCATTGATTTTTTTGCACTGGGTAATGAACCGTTCTGGCTGATGGAAATGGATAAAGAGAAACACATTAGTTTTCTACAGGTAGATAGCAGTCAGCCAACCGTATTCCCTTATGTGGAGGCTGTTCAACAGAACGGGCAATATATCTACAACACACTGCGTGGAAATGATTCCATGCAAATAGTCATTACGCCACAGTTCTGCAGCGACGGCATGAGCGATAACTGGTATGAATACAAGGTAGCACTAAAATACAACGGCAATGCGTACAACGGATGCGGCGTGAAACTGAACGGCTTACCTGGCCCCGCAACTCCCTAAGTATGGGTATAACCTGTATGGATACTTACGATTGCCCGTCTTCCGCTGTGTTCTCTGGTTCAGGTAAATGGGCCACATCCTTAAGAATGATCCTTTCATCTTCAGGCGTTAATTCGCCGCCGCGCAAAGAACGGTAGTAAGCCTGCCCGGCTGCAATGGCGGCTTCCCTGTCATCACCTGCCAATGCCGCATCATATTGATCCCGTAACAGTTTGAGCGTATCCGCTTTATTTAAATAACCAACGGAAATGAAAATAATCAGCAGCAATCCGAATGAAAGAAACAATATTTTCTCTGTCAGGCTCATCCGCGTTGGTGGTTTTTTATAAAGGTAGTAACTGTAAAAAGAAAAAGGGCCGACTAAAAAATGTTTAGTCAGCCCTCCTTATGTGATCTTATTATTGGTTAGTATTCACTTGCTTTTGAAGCGTCTACGTTTTCAACACTGTCTTCCGGACCGGTCGGGCGCATTTTAGTCCAGTCGGGTAGTGAATCAGTGACCACTCCTTCGGGTTTTACAAAAGCCATCTTGCTATCGAGCCCAAGTGTTTTATCTTTTAGACAGCTTGCATAAAAATATGCCCAAACGGGCAGGGCTAAGGAAGAACCCTGGCCTACAGCGGTGCTGCTAAAACGGATGAAACGGTCATCGCAACCCGTCCATACGCCACACAGCAATTGCGGGCTGTAACCCATAAACCAGGCATCACTGTTATCATTGGTAGTACCGGTTTTACCGGCAACATTCGCGGTGTTAATGCCGTAGCTGGCAGCGCGTCTGCCCGTACCGAATTTCATAACGCCCTGCATCATGTTAATAACATTATAAGAAGTAGCTGCGCTGATCACTTCTTTACGTTCTGATGTAAACGACTGCAGCGTGTTACCGTTTTTATCTTCGATGCGGGTGATGTACAGCGGTTTTACCGAGAAACCACCGGATGGGAACATGCTGTACGCATGCATCATTTCATACAGCGATGTTTCACCGCTACCCAGGCAAATGGCCGGTACCGGTTCGATATCTGTTTCAACCCCCACGTTCTTCAAAAATTCAACAAACCGTACGGCTGCATCATTGCCTTTGTTGCCTAATTGTTTCATGATATAGGCCGTGGCGCAGTTGCGTGATTGGGCGAGTGCTTCGGCCATAGGCACCGTTTGATTGGAGCAGGAAGCGGTTGTGGCCGGCACAGGACCATATCCTTCAAAGTTCTGCTGTACATCTTCAACCGGAGTGCTTGGGGTGAAGCCGCCATTCTCGATAGCCAGCCCATACAGTAACGGCTTGATGGTACTACCAACCTGGCGCTTGGTGTTAATATTTACGTGATCAAATTTGAATGTTTTGAAATCGATGCCGCCTACCCACGCTTTGACAGCGCCGCTTTGCGGGTCCATTGCCATGAAACCGGCCTGTAGAATGGCCCGGCTATATTTAATACTGTCATAAGGCGTCATCACTGTATCAATTTCCCTTTTTTCGTTCCATGCAAAAACGCTCATGTCGGTCTTTACAAAAAACGATTTGCGGATCTCATCTTCACTAATGCCTTCTTTTTTCATGTTCTTCCAGCGATCGCTTTGCTTCATGGCTGCTTCCAGCACATTTTCATGCTCTTTCCACACAGCGCCATTTTTGATATTCTTTTGCGCCACCAGTATTTTCTGCATCTTGCTGATGTGTTTGGCAACTGCTTCCTCAGCATATTGCTGCATGCGCGGATTGATGGTGGTATATATTTTCAAGCCGTCTTTATATAAGTTATAAGGCTTGCCGGTAGCAGGGTTCTCATGTTCTTTGCACCACTTTTTCAATTCTTCTCCCAAAACGCCGCGGAAATAAGGCGCCAGCCCGGTGTTTTCATTCAGTTTTCTATAATTGAGTTTTATCGGTTCTTTGCCCAGGGCGCTGGCTTTTGCCTGATCCAGGTAGCCATTGCGAACCATTTGCTGTAACACTACATTCCTTCTTTCTTTTGATCTTTCGGGAAACTTGCGAGGATTATACAGCTGGTTGCCTTTCAACATACCTACCAGCACAGCCGCTTCGGAGGTAGAAAGATCACCTGGCGCTTTTTGAAAAAAGGTATAGGCTGCATTCCTAATGCCATACACATTGTCACTGAAAGCCACTGTATTTAAATACAGGGTGATGATCTCTTCTTTTGAGAAATTGCGTTCGAGCTTTACCGCTATAATAGCTTCCTTTACCTTCTGGATGATACGAAGAACAATGTTGCGCGTGCTCCATCCTTCGGTAAAAAGGTTTTTAGCCGTTTGCATGGTAATTGTACTGGCGCCGCCGCTGGTTCCGAAGGAAGCCAGGGAACGCATCAGTGACCGGCCGTCGATGCCATTATGTTTGAAAAAACGTTCGTCCTCTGTAGCCACCAGCGCATTCATTACCTCCGGACTGATCTCGTTAAAATCAACATTGATACGGTCCTCGATAAGATATTTACCAATAAGGCTGCCGTCTTCGGCATACACCTGGCTGGCAATAAGCGCGGTTGGATTTGATAACTCCTTAATGGAAGGCATTTTGCCTAGCAATCCGATATTGGCAGAAACAATAAGCAGAACACCTGCAAGCACTCCGCTAAAAAAGACCCACCAGAAGATTTTTATTCCTTTTTTCATAGATCAGAGATTAATTAAGGTACAGTACTGGATGAATGTTAAAAAAGATAATATATGGTACAGCGATAAAAATAGTAATAAGCCCTATTATTTTCAAATTATACCACCTGTGCCGGGGAATTGCCTGGGCGGAATTAACATTTACATTAAACGGAAAACCGGCAGGTCCTGCTTCCTGTAGAAGACCGAACCGCCGGTTGAATACCTGTATCTAACCCTTTATTTTCGCCTTTTGGTATTGAGCGTTAAGCGTTCACTGTTTTTTGCCTCGACGACATCACCATTTTATCTTTTACGGAAGGGGAAGGTGCGTCCGTTCCTGATTTTTGTTCTTTCCGGTATTTAGCGAGGTTTATCAACAATACACTTAAGAGGATCACTGCCAGTCCGGCTATTTGCAAAATGGTCATGTGTTCCCCGGCAAAGAAAACGCCTAATAGAACGGCCACTACGGGGTTCACATAGGCATAGGTGCTTACCTGTGTAGCGGGGCGCACCTGCAACAACCATACATAAGCACTAAAACCTGCCAGCGAACCCATAGTTATCAGGTAGATCAGCGAAAACCAGGAGCTGGCAGTAACCTCCTGTAACTGAAATGAGCTCCATTCATTATTAATAAAGCTACCCGGCAAAAACGCCAATCCCGCCGCCAGCATTTGCCACGAAGTATTTACCGTAGCGGAGGTAGATGTTGACTTGTACTTGCTATATAATGAACCTCCGGCCCAGCTCATGGCGCCAATGATCAGTACGATCAAACCAATGACCTGGTGGCCGTTGCCTGCGCCCATTGCTTTGGTAGCCTGTTCGCTGAACAATAAGATCACGCCAATGAATCCAACAATCAGGCCCATAACAGTGGCACGGCTGGTAAGATTCTCTTTCCATTTCGGTTTGTCGAGCACTACGAACCAGATGGGCGCCGAGGAAACGAGTACCGCTACCAGTGAGCTGGCAAGTGATTGTTCGGCCCATATTACGGCACCGTTACCAATAAATAACATTAGAAAACCGCTGACGAGGGCCGGTTTAATGTGCGACCAGTTAAACAATTTTTCGCCTCTTATGGCGCCCCAGGCAAGTAATAATCCACCTGCAATGATAAAGCGGATGGCGCCCAGGATAAAGGGTGGAAAATGTTCAACGGCGCGTTGTATGAAAAAATAAGTTGAGCCCCATACCAGGTACACCGTGGCGAAGGCAATTACGACCATTACAGGAGAAGCGCTTCTTTTTGCATCAATGGACATACTGTTAAATTTTAGGAATCACCAATTGTTGTTGCTCTTTCACGGTTTCCAGCACGATGGTTGTCTTCGTGGATGCTATGTTAGGGATCTTTTGAAGCTGATTGCGCATCAGTGCCATCAGCGAAGAAGAATCAGTGGTACGAACTTTAATGAGGTAACAATCCTCACCAGCGATGTGATGTACTTCCTGCACCTCAGGTATAGCCGCTAATGCCTGGGCGGTGTTACTGCTGCAGGTAAAACCTTCCGATGAACGGATAAAAATAAATGCCAGCAGTTTTTGCTGAATGGTGGCCGGATTGATCTGGGTCGTATACCCCTGGATCACTTTTTTCTGTTCCAGTTTTTTCACCCGTTCCAGCACGGCAGACGGAGCCATGTTTAGTTCGCGGGCCAGATCGGCATTTGAAATCCGCGCATTGGCCTGCATACGCTCCAGTATTTGCAGGTCGGTATTGTCTAAACTAACATCCATTCCGATGAATTTTCTGTAAAATTAGGTTATTTCTGAATAAAATTCTGACAAGCGCGGCCCTTTAAGAAATTTATTGTAAATTTGTGACGTGTTGCCGAATATTTGTCGGGGCTGAATTGATTAGCATTTGAATTACAGCTGGTTATGAAATAACGTATGTTAGTATATAGCGTATAAAAAGGAATTGCTGCGGCAGCATTCGGTGTAATTTTAAGAATCAGTAGAAGATGTGGCCATGAAAAAAATGGAAAGTCACCTGTTGCAGGGTGACTTTTTTATTTTATAAAAGATTCCCAAATATTATTCACAGGTCAGTGGCCAGATACGTTTATGCAGAACAATTCGTTATATTGAAACTTTCGGGATGCGGAATTCGATTTTGTGCCGCTTTTGTAACTTTACAGATTAAAATTGAATTTATGTCACTGTTTAACACGAATAAGAACAAAGACAAAAAGAAAGGCAACCCCAGTACAGGCAAACAATCCCCCATTCCCACAAAAGGGAAAAGCAACAGTAAAGGCGCCGCCAAATCAACACGTGTAGCCGGGCGGGCTCAACGGGGTTCCTAACCAGTTTTCACAAATCGTTATAATTTTCACCCATTTTCCTGGGGCTTAACAGGTAATGCATTTATAGCGGGATCCTGGCTGATAAATGTGAAATAGGAGCGTGTTGGTGCCTGGCATGACCTGGTTATTCCGGCACAGTTGTTGGAAAACTACCCTTTTTAATTACATTAAAAGGGAGGGTTCATGAAAGCCAAAAAGCAAATGACAAGGACAGAAGAGTTTGAAATGGTGTTAGATGAAATTCCGTTTTTTGTGAAAGCGACTTCATTTCAAACCTATACCAGGGAAACCCAATACCGGGTTAGTGTAAACGGAAGTCCTGTGTACATCTTCGGATGGCATCCGGTACAAAAACGAATAACCGCCATCGACGGGGGGTCTGCCGCTTCTAAAATTCCACCGCGGGTAGCTGAAGCTATTGGCGATCAGCTATACAACAGAATGGCAGCCTGATCTTACTATAATTTTAAAAATGCAAACGAAGCAGGGATATCAAATTCCTGCTTTTTTTATTGCAGGAATTAATTAACTTTCCGCATAATATATAACTCCGGAATATAACGGTATAGGGTATCGTACAATCCTTTATAGCTGATTATATTTCCTCGGGCCGCATCCGGAAAATTAAGACCCTTCTACTTAAACGGTTGTTATTTCAATCTTTCAGTAAAACAATTATGCACGCATAATTGACATGTATTCTATGCAGTCCTATATTAACCACCTGCTTTCGGATATAGCCGAAGCCTGCCGGGAAGAACAAACGTATTCAGCGGCATCCGCTGAAAATGACCTGGAAGCTATTGAACGTTATTTTGAGGAGGTTGAGCGCTGGTTGGAAAATGAACCGGAACATGATTTCAGCTATTACTGCGGTTTGCAGAAAGAGCAGTTTCCACCGGTGGAAAAATTAACGGCCGTGCAAATGGAAGCGGTGAGTCTGGCTTTTGAAAAAATGTTGTTTACATGGAATATTGGAGTAGAAATGCCCGACAAATTACCCATTCCCCAGAAATACAGCCTGCTGATCAGTGTGCTTGAAAAGAAAGTAGCCATTGTTGAAAATGGTTTCGAGACCATTGAATTTTGCTCTTACGACCCGCCTTCCTGTCCGTTTAATGAATGGTGCACCTGTAAAGAACTGGGTCTTAAAGATCAGTTTGACGAGGAGGATGTGGAGGGCGACTGTTAAAAAATTGGTAGTAACATTTTCAGAAAATGAAAATGGTAAACATACCTTTGGTGACGACAATAGAAAATACTAATTATGGATATCAGCGGCAAAATTGTACAATTCTTACCGGTTCAATCTGGCCAGGGGAAAAATGGCACCTGGAAAAAACAGGAGTTCATCCTGGAAACCGGCGACACTTATCCTAAAAAAATATGTATCGCTGTTTGGGGCGATAAAATAGATATGGGCAGCTTCAAGACCGGCGATATGGTGGATGTTTCCTTCGATGTGGAAAGCCGTGAATATAATGGTCGCTGGTACACTGATGTAAAGGCCTGGAAAATGGTTTCTAAAAAAGCGGGTAGCGCAGTGCCCGAAAATACCGGCTATAATAATAACATGCCGGGAACATTTGAAACCACTTCTGCCGGTGACGACGATCTGCCTTTCTAAAGCAGCGTTATGTAAAATATTAACGGAGATGGTTTTTGTAACTATCTCCGTTTTTTTTAGCGAGAACCGTCCTATGTTTTATTGAATCACCAGGTTGTATTTTTTAGCCTGCTGCCTGATTATTTTTTCTATCTCACTTTCCAGAGTAGGCTCATTGGTCTTTGTTGACCGGCGTGTTTTCTCAGTGGCTATAAAAGCATCCCTTTTGGCTGAAACCGCAGCGATCTCCTTTTGAATGGTTGTGCGTTCCTGGCTTTTCGTTGTTACGATCTGTTTTATCTCGGCCCGGCTTTTAGTTTTCAATGAATCGGGCAGGGTAGTTAACTCAACCTTCTCCAAAATGCCGGGGTCGCTCTGACTCGCATCTATCAGGTCCCAGGTGGAATTATCATACAGTTGTTTTTTACTTTTTACCGCAACGCGTTTAGCGGCTGCCGATTTGTTCATGCTGTAGTTGAGTTTGTCAACCTCAGCCTGCTTCGAGTAAGCTTCTTTTCCTGAACGGCCGTAGCCAATGTAAGTGTTGTTCAATCTGTTGTTCAACGCAAACAGTTCATCGTCGTAAGGGGTGGCAATATCAACTATTTCGGCATTTTGATTGATGTTGGTAAAACTGCCGGTTCCACACTCACTGCCCAGGTTCCAGTGTTCCCTGATGCCCTGATTGCGGTCGCCGCAATAAATGGTGTTAATGATCACTCCTTTCTTTTTGGCTTCGGCACAGGCCTTTGTATAAGAGATATCACCCTGCAGAAAATCCTCATTTCCGGCAATGAAGATAACCTTGTAGTTATCCGGATTGTTGTCCCACTCGAGGCTGGTAAGGGATGTATAGATCACATGACCGCAATATTCATCGCCGCCATTGGTGGTCAGCCTGAACAAATTGCGTGATACTTCGTCGAGGTCTTTTGTAAAATAGTTGATCTGCTTTACATAACCAGTGCGCGCGTCATTGGCCGGGCGCCCATATTCATAAAGGGCCAATTCTATTTCAGGAGCAACGTCGTTACAGGTCGCTTTTCCCAATACGCTTACCATGTTCCATAATTGGGCTTTTGCCTGCCCGATCAATCCATCCATACTGTTGCTAACATCGAGCAATACGGCCACCTGTATTTTTTTAGGGGCCTGCGCTGTCGGCAGGTTAGGCGGCGAAGGCTTTTTTGAGTACATAAACGTCATGGCGAGCATGATCAAAAGGCAACTGGCAATCAGCTTATTCAGGGTGTTCATAAAGAGTTGTTTCCAACAGGATGCGTTCTTATTTGCATTTGCATAAGCACCTGGGGGGTAAAACCGGCTGTTTTTAGATTACTTTAACAATTGTGTGCTGGAACAGCATAAGAGCATGATATTGGCCGGTTTGCTTATTTTAGCAGGGTGACAGCTACAGACAAAATAGCTTTTAAGAACAGGCTTAAGCAGGCGGCGCAGCACCTCATCGAGCAGCGCATAGCCGCTGCAAAGACCATAATCGAAAATGCGCAGGAAGCGGCGAATAGTGAAGAGAAAAGTTCGGCGGGTGATAAATATGAAACGGCCAGGGCTATGAACCAACTGGAAAAAGAAATGCACTCGAAACAACTGGCGCAGCAGCTAAAAGAGCTGGCCTTGTTAAACGCGGTTAAAACAGATGTTGTTTATCCGGCAGCTGTTACCGGTGCCTGCGTGGAATGTGCTGCTATGGTCTTCTTCATTGGCGCCGGTTTAGGCAAACAAACTATTGATGGCAATCAGGTAATTTATCTTTCTCCTCTCGCCCCATTGGCGAAGGCACTGTTGAATAAAAAGGCAGGCGATCAATTCGTCTTTAACGGAAAAGAAACTGTCATTGACACAGTTTATTGATGAAGTTTTGTTTACTGGTCCATACCAGCTTTCCACGTATGCTTTTTCCTTTATATTGCGGCCTAAATTTATTCTCATCAATGGCAACAACAAAGATTACAGTAAACAGCAATGGTTCATTACGGGTAGAAGGTGATTTTGAGATTGTAGATAAAAATGGCAATGTGTATGATCTGGGCGGTCGTGAAGTAATTTCAATCTGCCGTTGTGGTATGTCGCAAAACAAGCCTTTTTGCGATGGTTCTCATAAAGGTCATTTTGAACATGAAGCCGTAGCTTTTAGTTTACCTCCGAAAAAATCCTGATGACGGGAGATAGAAACAGGAAGGTAATGAAAGCGCGCCTTCAAACCATTACCACTATTCTGCGCTCGTACTGACCTGTTTCAATTCTTCGAAAATACCGGTCTGCCGGTTTTTACGTACATTATCCCAGTTGAAATAGCGGCCATTCATGGCAACATACACACCTGGCGGCAGGGATTGTACGAAGGCGAGTGCACTGCCCAGATTGAACAAACCGTCGGAGCTACCAAATTTAATGGGTATCATAGCGCCGGTGAGTACAATGGTTTTTCCGGTAACTTTTTTTGCCAGTACGCGGGCGGTTTCTGCCATAGTATCTGTACCATGCGTAATAACGATCTTATCTTCTTCACAATGACGGCATTCATCGGCAATATAGTTACGATGTTCTGAAGTCATCTCAAGGCTATCGATCATCATGAGCGTCTTGATATTCACAGGTAAGCGGCTTCTTCCCAATGTAAGCAGCTCATTCATGTGGGTGTCTTTAAAATACAGCTCCCCGTTCAACTCATTGTATTCCTTGTCGAAAGTACCCCCCGTGATAAAGATGCGAATTGCCATGTTGCCTTAATTGTAGTACAAAGATATTAGGTAAAATCTACTATAACCCCATCTTTACCAGTCATTCATGCAGAAATTGAATATGTAAATGAACGCGGAAGATTCCTTAAAAAACATTCATCGTTATTATAAAAGCAGTTGATATTATTTAACAATATGCGGCGTTCATCTTATTGAGATAACATGTTTATACAGTTCATGTAGCCTATTCTGCATTTCACTCCACTCATGGCTCGTAGCTGCCTGTTCCCGCGCTAATATTGCTGCCGCTTCACCGCTGCAACGTATAGCCAAACAAACCGGTGAAGCACCCATCATTAACAACACATAATTACAAGTATGAAAAAGATTTTCTGGTTAGCCGGTGTAATGACCTTGTTGGTTGTAAGTTCATGTAAAAAGGACAAGGATTCAAATGGAGGCGATAACGGCGGTAATACAAAACTGTTGAAGAAAGTAACGAAAACAGAGAACGGCATTACTACCATTTACAACCTGAATTACGAAGGCAATAAATTAAGATCATTCAACAGTACCGACAATCTTGAATCAACTGCACTTACGTTCGACGCAGCTGGTAACATTACCAGGATCGAGATAAGGGATCATAATGATTACAGCACCTACATGTATACCTATAACAACGGCATACCGGTTAGCGGCAGCCTGAAAGTGGTGCATAAGGTAGCCGGGGAGCCCGATGACATCGTGCAGGACGATGTGTTTACCTATACTGTTGTGAATAACCAGGTGACTACCATCAAACAGGAAATGAAATTGGCAGAAACCGAATTGACCGCCAACCTTACCTATACCAACACAGGCAATCTGGATAAAATAACCATCGACGGCGACGAAGTATATACTGTGTCCTTTACTTATGGTACCAAAAAGCCGGGTTTCCCTACTATGAGCAAATGGGTGCTCGGGCTGGGTGAAACCCTGGAATTCTATGCAAAGAATGAATTGTTAACAGCTTTTTATGATTTTCCGGGAACAGACTTCGATTTCAGCTATACCACCAGTTATACATATGATGCAGATGGCTACCCGTTAACATCCAGCGACGGTGAGGTTGCCTTGAAATATGAATATTAATAATTAAGTATAAGCCGATCAACAAAAAACGTCCCCTCCCTGTTTTCAGGAGGGGATTTGTTTTTTTGTGGAAATCTTGCAAATGGGTGGAAAATGGGCGTTCATAGTTATTTTTGTTTTTTTACAGGATCATGGTTCTTGGTAGGATTTGCCATGGTCAACCAAATACATTCAGATGAAGATTCTTATCGTTGAGGATGAGGCAGCATTGGCCGGTATGCTTAACAAAGGGCTGAAAGAGGCTGGAAATGAGGTTACCGTTGCTCCGGATGGTCTTATTGGCCATGAGATGGCCAGTAAGAACCAGTTCGATGTAATTATTCTCGATATTATGCTACCAGGCGTAAATGGCATGCAGTTATGCAAGCAATTGCGCCGGCAGCAAATAGATACGCCCATTCTTATGTTAACGGCCCTGGGCACTACAGAGAATATAGTGGCCGGCCTCGACAGCGGCGCCGATGATTACCTGGTTAAACCCTTTCAGTTTGCTGAGCTGGAAGCCCGTATCAGAACACTGGTACGGCGGAAAACACCCGGGAATAATGGCCAGAGCGATCTGCTGCAAATAGGAAATCTTACCCTGAATACCAATACCCGCGCAGCTACTTTGAATGGCGATCCGGTGAACCTTACTGCCACAGAATACCGCCTGCTTGAATTTATGTTACAGAACCGTGGCCGGGTACTGACCCGCATGGAGCTGCTGGAAAATGTATGGGGGATAGATTTTAATATGAGCACCAATGTAGTGGATGTTTATGTGAACTACCTGCGCAAAAAAATTGATACCGATCCTTCGCACAAACTGATCCATACCATGATCGGCATGGGTTATATTCTTAAAGAAGATAAAAAAAGCTAATACCGTTGAAGATCCAAACTCAAACCGCATTGCTTTTTACCGTGCTCACGGCGCTCCTGATCCTGTTCCTGAGCTTTACCACCTATTATTTCATAAGCCGGTTTGCATCTAACGATTTTTTGAAACGCCTTGAATTACGGGTAAGGGTAGCTGCGAAACTGCGATTTGAGCAGGATAAAATATCTACCGTCACCTACCACGAATTGCGGCGCCAGTACCTGGAAGTGCTGCCGAAAGAGCAGGAGTACCTGCTCACCTGGGATTCAGTAGCCAATACTATTGAACCTAAGGTGCCGGGGCTGCCGGAATCATTCTATTGGCGTATTATTGAAGGACAGGGTAGAACAGTGTATATAGAAAAGAACAAAGTACATTATGCAGGGATCTTATATCATAATGATGGCCAAAAGTACCTGGTCGTAAAATCGGCCGTAAACGAGTATGCAAACCGCTTGTTAGAAACCCTGGCGCGGGCAAAGATCGCCACCTTTATTGTGGGCGTATTACTGGTATTTACGGTTGGTATTTTCTTCAGCCGTAAAACCTTTCAACCGCTGCGTCAGCTGATCAGCAAAGTTCAGGACATAAGCGCACATAATCTTCACCTGCGGCTGGAAACCAACAAGGGAAAGGATGAAATGACGGAATTGGCGCATACATTCAATACCATGCTCGACCGTTTGCAAACTGCTTTTGAAACGCAGAATAATTTTGTGAGCAACGCCTCCCATGAATTGCGCACCCCGCTCACAACCATTATGGGTGAAGCCGATATTGCGCTGAAAAAAGCCCGTACCAATGAGGAATACAGGCAAAGTTTACAGGTGATCTTGAACGAAGCCGGTAAACTAGATCATTTGACCAGCAGTCTGCTCGCCCTTGCCCAAAGCGGATTCGATGGCAAGAAACAACGCCGCAGCCTGGTTAGAATGGATGAATTATTATGCGAAGTAAAGCAGGCAGTTGACGAGCTGGACCCGAATAACCAGGTCCAATTGCATTTTGGCGAACTGCCGCTCAATGAGAACGAACTGTCAGTTGAAGGAAATTATCATTTATTGAAACTGGCCATAACCAATATTGTTATGAATGCCTGCAAATACAGCAACGACCGGCCGGTACAACTCGCTCTGCAGGCAATCAAACAAAAGATCAGGATAAGCATAATTGACCAGGGCATTGGTATTCCCGCCTCTGAGCTTAAATATGTATTTGATCCATTTTACCGCGCCTCTAATACGAATCGATTTGAAGGCTATGGCATAGGGCTGCCCCTTGCGCGTAATATTGTACGGCTGCATAAGGGTGAATTGGTAATAAAGTCAGAGGAAGATAAGGGCACAACTGTGGAGATCATGCTGAGTTCAGGCGTGTAACCACTTTCTAATCCCATTCTTATTTCTTTTTTAATGCTTTCTTAAAGACCTCTTAAGAGCTTCTAATCCCATTGTACAAGCTTTGCATCTGTAAACTTCATTGTTAACTTAATGATTACAGTATGCGCAATGTATTGGTACCCACCGATTTCTCACCTGCTTCTTTTGATCTTGCAGAAAAGGCCATTCATACAATGGGCGAGCAGGTCCTGAATATCACCTTGTTCCACGCGTTTCAGATGCCCTTTTTTGTGAACGACCTGATAAGGAAACAACGGCAGCCATACCACGATCTGTTGACAGATGCATTCAGGAATAACTGCAAACAGTTAAAACAACAATACCCGAAACAGGTGAATACCATTGTTTTTAAACATTTATATGGCAATACACCTGCTGTGTTCAGGAATTTTGTGGATGCAAATGACATCGACCTTATTGTTTATCCCGATCAATACGAATTCAGGCAGGTACATCCCGACAGTGTGAACCCCGACACTATGTTCAAAAAAAGCAGGGTTCCCCTCTTAAGACAGTTCAAATCAAAACGCCGCGTAATAACCCTCCCCGAAATAACAGCAGTAGAAGAAGAAGCAATTGCACTGCTGAAAATGCTGAATGCAACCAGTTAAAGGAAGGATCCTACAACTCGCTGCAGGGAACACCACTATAATGACTGGCTAAATTCCATTTGTAGTTTAATCAAGAACGCTAAACGAACAATTGATGTTACTAAAAAAGAATATACCGATCGGCTATGTGTTTGGAAAAGTAAAGGTTGAGTTGTTCATTATACTGTTGTATAGTACGGCCATAGCCATTATACACGAATTGTTCCTGGTAGTGCCCATCAGTATTCCACTGGCAGTGCCGGCTATATTAGGTACCGTTATTTCATTACTGCTGGGTTTTAGAAGTAACCAGGCCTATGATCGCTGGTGGGAAGCCCGGCAGGTATGGGGCGCTATCGTGAACGATTCACGTACATTCGCGAGGCAGCTACTCACTTTTACCGAAAGTCAATATGAAGAGGATGAAGTGCATCAGTTGCGGCAGCGCATGATCCGCAGACAAATGGCGTGGAATTATGCGCTGGGACAAAGCCTGCGCCGGTTAAATCCAACTGCGGAACTGGATAAATTCTTAAGCCGCCGCGACCTGGAGCATTGCAGCCGTTTTAGTAATGTACCCATGGCTTTGCTCGACCAGCAGGCACGCGACCTGCGCCGTGCACTCGAAGAAGGATATATAAACAGGTATCAACAAATTGAGATCGATCGTACCCTGACCCGTTTTTGCGATAACATGGGAAAATGTGAGCGCATAAAGAATACCGTATTTCCGGCCACCTATAGTTTATATATTCATTTTTCCCTGCTGTTGTTTATCTGCATGCTGCCTTTTGGTGTAATCGATTATTTTGGCTTCCTGGAAGTGCCTTTGGTAGTAGCCATCAGCGCCTGTTTCTTACTGATAGAAAAGATGGCCATCCACTTACAGGATCCATTTGAGAATAAACCAACCGACACGCCTATGACAGCAATTGCCAGAACAATAGAAAAAGACCTGAAGCAGCTGCTGCATGATCAGGATCTGCCGGAAGATAAGCGGCAGGAGAAGTATTATTATATCATGTAATTCGGCGATTTACATAGTTGGATATTGCATCATTACCAGCAACCACTGGTAATGGTGCCATTTCCTTGATGCGCCGCGTGCGGATGATTATTTCATAAACATGGCTTTTGTGGATCTGCCTGTTGCAGGGTCAATACATTTTTGATCCTTGTTCTTTTTAAAACCTGAACAGTCCGTATTTGAGGATACAAAAAATTGCCCTGAAACCATCCTTCCATTTTATTTTCTTTCCTTCAGCATATGTTCTTCCATAATAGGAGATCCCCACCTCGTATATTCTTATGTTAGGGATGCGGGAAACTTTGTTGGTTACCTCAGGCTCAAACCCGAATCTTTGTTCTTTTAGGGTAAGCGATTTTATAATAGGGGCCCTGAACAATTTATAACATGTTTCCATGTCTGTTAGATTCAGGTTGGTGAACATGTTCGATAAGAATGTTAGGAACCGGTTGCCTATTGTATGCCAGAAATATAAGATCCTATGTGGTCTGCCGCCCATAAACCGGCTGCCATACACTACATCGGCAAATTCGTCAACCACGGGTTTTAATAGTATATTGTATTCGTTGGGATCATATTCCAGATCGGCGTCCTGAATTATTATATAATCGCCATTTGCGTGCGCAATGCCGGTGTGTAATGCTGCTCCTTTTCCTTTATTAACATGATGTTTGATGTATTTTATCGTCAACTCTGAATTACTTTCAATGTACTTCAACACTACCTCTTCCGTATTATCATTTGAGCAGTCGTTTATGAGTATTACTTCTTTGTCAATATTGTTAATCAGATCAACCTTGCCAATTTTGTTGAGGATCAAATGAACAGTAGCGGCTTCGTTGTAAACAGGAACAAGAATAGACAGTTTAGCCATGTTTGGTTATTATAGGTGCATTGCTTTATGGGCACACTGCAATGTTCATAGGTCTTTTTATTCCTACAAAAAAACTACTTTCTCTTAAATCCCGCAACTTTTCAATCATGATCCCGGGGACCTTCAATATTTCCGTTGGGGCGGAGATCCACCATGCAGATAAAATAAAAAAGCCTCTGATTCACATCAGAGGCCTCGTGGTGTGGGGCGGGATCGAACCGCCGACACAAGGATTTTCAGTCCTTTGCTCTACCGACTGAGCTACCGCACCATCAAACCTTTTTGGTTTTGCCGACTCTCCACCCGGTGGTTTAAATCGGGCAGCAAAAATAGGGGATATTCCTAACAAATTCGCAAAAACTTGTAAAAAAGAATTCCTTTTTCCTTCAAATTTTTACAAAAAAAAGCAACCCCATCGGCGGGTTGCTATTGGCTTATTCATTATTCATGCCCTTATTGCAGTCTCTTTATTGTTGATTCGTCCTGATGATCAAATTATATCGTCTCTACCGGAACCTTCCCGGTACCGCTATCTGGCTCTAATTCCAATATCAGCTGTTTAATTTCAGGCGCCGGCGCAGTGACCTTTTCTTCTTCTCCCTGGGGCGCAGTTTTAATGGTCTCCGGATCAGCCTTAGGCCCGGTAGACAGGTCAATTTCGCTATCCGTGATCAGCCCGGATTCGGCCGCCTTTTCAAAAAGTGGATCATAAATCCAGTGGCTGTCATCCAAAGTTGTTGAAGCAGATGTTTTATGTTCAGAGCTATCAGTAGGTAATCCGTCGATCTTGTTATCCCGGTCTTCCGCGTCAATGGGCGAAACCGCTCCATTGGCATAGTTGAAAGATAATGTTTTGCTGACCACACTCTCCTTATTCATTACACCATACACTCCCGCCAGCAACAGGCATGAAATGCCCATAAGTATCATGGTTTTCATTAGGATTAAATTTAACGTTCAGGAGTTACATTACATCATTAACTCTTAAACGGGATTATGTAGCCTAAAGTATTAACAAGTAAGTAAATATGCCCTTTATTTCGATTAAGGGTCTCCAATGTTCGATGAATGTTGGCTATTCGGCGTTGGCCATAAAATAAAAATGTATGCTACCGTTTGTTGAACGGGCATACATTTCTATATACATTTTAAAGTAAGTCTATTACATGCCGTACTGGGCCAGGAATTTGATACGCATGATCTTCAACTGCTCCCAGGTGAAGTTGTGCTCAGACAATTCTTCCAATGCTACCTGCAGCGACGAGGTTTCGCAGCCTTTGAAATAATCAATTATTTCATCCTGTTCATTCTCGTCCAACATTTCGGCAATGGCGTAATCGAGGTTCAGCTTGGTGCCGCTGGCGGCAATGGTTTCCATTTCTTCCAGCATTTCATCCATACGCCATCCCTTGTTCTTGGCAATTACTTCGAGCGGGATCTTTTTATCTGTCTGCTGAATGATGTACACCTTATTACCGCTCTTGTTCACCACGCTTTTCATCACAAAATCGTCCGGACGCACAATGTTATTCTCGGCTACATAGCGGGCTACCAGCTCAATAAAGGGTTTACCGTAACGAATGGCTTTGCCCTTACTTACGCCCTGGCATTTTTCCAGTTCTTCGAGCGTGGTAGGGTATAAGGTTGCCATATCCTGCAATGAAGTTTCCAGGAAGATCACGAACGGCGGCAAAGATTTCCGCTTTGCTTCTTTCTGGCGCAGTTCCTTCAGCATTTCAAACAGCTTTTCGTCAGCTGCTGCGCCGGTGGCTGCTTCTGCTCCTTCGTCATCATCGGCATTGGCCTCTTCGTACAAATTGTTCAATACGATCCTGAACGATTTGGGTTTTTTGCCAAAGGCGTCTCCTGCCTTGGTTATCTTTAATACACCGTAATCTTCAATATCCTTGCTCAACAGACCTTCGAGCAACATTTGCCTGATCAGCGAATTCCAGTAATGGTCTGGCTGATCATTGCCAATACCGAATTCTGCAAGCCCTTCATGACGGTACATGGTGATATTGGGGGTTAACCGCCCAATGATAATGTTTACCACATAATCAGAAGCAAACCGTTCGTCAAGCGCTTTGATCACCTTCAATACCTTCACCACATTGTCTTTGGCTTCTACCTGCTCTTTCGGATGCAGGCAGTTGTCACACTGTCCGCAATTCTTCTCGGTATATTCTTCGCCGAAGTAACTCATCAGGATTTTGCGTCGGCATACACCACTTTCGGCATAGGCTACTGTTTCGCTGATCAGCTGGGCGCCCACCTCGCGTTCGCTCAGCGGTTTATCACGCATCAGGTGCTCGAGCTTCGATACGTCTTTATGCGAATAATATAAGATACATTTTCCTTCCAGTCCGTCGCGACCGGCACGGCCGGTTTCCTGGTAATAGTTCTCGATGCTTTTGGGAATATTAAAGTGGATCACAAACCGGATATCGGGTTTGTCGATGCCCATTCCAAATGCGATCGTTGCTACGATCACCTGAACATCTTCATTTAAGAAAAGGTCCTGGCGTTCAGCGCGCAACTTGCTGTCGAGCCCGGCATGATAAGCAACGGCTTTAATGCCATTGGCCATCAGCATGTCGGCCAGCTCTTCGGTTGTCTTACGGTTCAACGTATAAATGATACCGCTTTTACCTTTCATTTGCACAATGAAACGCACTATATTTTTGATCGTTTGATCTTTCTTGATCTTGGGCTGTATTTCGTAATACAGGTTGGGGCGGTTGAAAGAAGAGATGAAGATCTCGGGCTCTTTCAGTCCCAGGTTCTTGATAATATCGCTTTGCACTTTTGGAGTTGCTGTAGCGGTCAACGCGATGACCGGAATATCCGGATTGATCTGCGTCATCATCTCCCGCAGTCTCCTGTATTCAGGACGGAAATCATGTCCCCACTCTGAAATACAATGCGCCTCGTCAACAGCAAAGAACGAAAGCTTCAGGTCAGAGAAGAATTCCAGGTTTTCCTGTTTGGTGAGCGTTTCAGGCGCTACATATAACATTTTGGTGCGGCCGCTCAGCAGGTCATCATGTACCTCGCGAATTTCCTTCTTTGTTAAGGTGGAGTTAAGAAAATGCGCTACATCATCTTTGCTGCTGTAACTGCGAACCAGGTCAACCTGGTTTTTCATTAACGCGATCAATGGGCTGATAATGATAGCTACGCCGTCGCTGATGATGGCTGGCAGCTGATAGCACAAGCTTTTGCCGCCACCTGTAGGCTTTATTACAAACGTATCTTTTCCTGATAATAAACTTTTGATGATGGCTTCCTGGTTGCCTTTGAATGAGTCGAATCCAAATTGCTCTTGGAGAGCCTGATGTAAAGAAGCGCTGGAAATAGTAGAAGAAGAGTTCGCCACTTTTTTCTTTGCTACTGTATTGTCTTTCTGAACTTTTGCCGTTTTTGACGGTATTTTTTTAGATGTGGTTGACATTGCTCAAAGTGTTTCCTTCGCACAGATTGTTTCAGAATTTAATTACCTGCCTGCTTATTGCCATGTTGAAACAGCAATAAATGGTTCAGTTGCCCTTTAGCAAATCGTCAGGTTGAATGGGTTTAAATCAGGCCATTAGGATAAAGATGTAACAGGCATCTTGTAAAGGGATGCGAATTTAATTCATTTTTGTTGTTATGCCAACCTTTTAATCCCCAATTCCTCATATTTAAAAACCTGTTTAAGTGTTGATCAGCCTGCATTTTAGCAAAGCTGTTAACAAAACGGGGTAACCTGCAAACAGCTTAACTGTATAAACGTAAAATTGTTGTTGTTTGTATAAGCTTCTGATAAATAATGCATGGCGATCCTGCTGTAATTGCCTGGCAGCTGCGCCGGATACGTTTCTTAACTATTTTAACAAACGTATGTTACTTCAGATAGCTTAAAGCTTTGTGTAATTAACATTTTCAAGTAGGTTTGCGCCTTAATATGTCTACAGTGTCTGCCATTGATATTAAATCTGTTGCGCTTCGAACCATTGGGTTGGAGGCAGAGGCGATTGCATCGTTGCAAACCATGGTCAACGACGATTTCGAGAGCGCTGTGAAAGCTATTTATGAAACCAGAGGGCGATTGGTTATTAGTGGTATTGGTAAAAGTGCTTTGATTGCCCAGAAACTGGTTGCAACATTTAACTCCACCGGTACGCCGGCTGTTTTTCTACATGCAGCAGATGCCATTCATGGCGATCTGGGCATGATCCAGCAGGAAGATGTTGTAATGGTCATTAGCAAAAGCGGCGAAAGCCCTGAGATAAAGGTATTGGTGCCCCTGGTTAAAAACTTTGGTAATATCCTTATTGGTATGGTGGGTAATACCGGTTCATTCCTGGCGCGCCAGTCGAACATGGTTTTAAATACTACTGTGTCGCAGGAAGCCTGTCCCAACAACCTGGCGCCAACATCCAGCACAACGGCCCAGCTGGTTATGGGTGATGCCATTGCCGTGTCGTTGATGGAGCTCAGGGGTTTTACCTCCGAAGATTTTGCCCGCTTCCATCCCGGCGGTACGCTGGGAAAAAAATTGTACCTCCACGTTTCTGACCTTTATGTGAATAACGAAAAACCCCGCGTGGCTGCTTCGGCTTCCCTCAAAGAGGTAATTGTTGAGATCTCAAAAAAACGACTGGGAACAACAGCCGTTACCGATGAAAACAATCGCCTGCTGGGCATCATCACCGACGGTGATCTAAGACGCATGCTCGAAAAGAACATCCCTTTAGACAGTGTAACAGCGAAAGAGATAATGACGGTTAATCCGAAAACCATTACAGCCGATGCATTGGCTGTAGAAGCGCTGGATCGCCTGCGCAAATTTGATATCAACCAACTGGTGGTTATAGCCGGCGATTCAACATATCTTGGGTTCATTCATTTGCATGACCTGATCAGGGAAGGGCTCATATAGATGGCATAATACAACAGGATTGTAACTTTACAAAGAATGTTGTAAGTAATGCCACATTAAGCAATAAACGAATTAATCTCCTGGCTTGGCCGAAGGACAATAATATAAAAAATGAACAAACATACTTACGTAGCAATAATGGCAGGTGGAATAGGCAGTCGTTTCTGGCCTATGAGCCGTACAAATTACCCTAAACAGTTCCTGGATATACTGAATACCGGTAAAACCCTCATCCAGGCTACGTATGACCGGTTTGCTGCCTTTATTCCGGCTGAAAACATTTATGTAGTCACTTCCAATGAATATATAAATATTGTAAAAAAGCAATTGCCCCAATTGCCGTTACAAAATATCCTGGGCGAACCTTCCCGCAAGAATACAGCGCCTTGTATTGCTTATATCTCCTATAAACTGCATGAGCTCGATCCGCAGGCTTCAATGATCATAGCACCGTCGGATCACCTGATCCTTGATCCGGTTGCCTTTAATAAGGTTTGTCTGGAAGCGCTTGGTTTTGTTGGCGAGCACAATGCGCTGGTAACGCTCGGCATAAAGCCAACCTATCCCAATACGGGGTATGGCTATATTCAATATGAACAGCAGGCCGTAAGCGATAATGTATATAAAGTAAAGACCTTCACCGAAAAGCCGAACCTGGAACTGGCCAAAACCTTTATTGCCAGCGGTGAGTTCCTCTGGAATGCCGGCATCTTCGTTTGGCAGGTAAAGAACATTCTTGCTGCCTTTGAGAAACACCTGCCCGAAATGTATGATGTATTTGAAGCGGAAAGAACACATTTTAATACCACAGAGGAGATTGCGGCCTTACAACGCGTATATCCTCTCTGTACGAACATTTCCATCGACTTTGGCATTATGGAAAAGGCCGATAATGTGTATGTTATTCCTTCCTCGTTTGGCTGGAGCGACCTTGGTAGCTGGAACAGCGCCTGGGAGAATTTGGAGAAGGACGACAGGAGCAATGCTTACGGTGGCGGAAACGTTATCGTATTCGATACGCAGGGCTGTATGATCCAAACACCGGAAAACAAGCTGGTGCTGCTGCAGGGGATGGAAGACTTCATCGTGGTAGATACCAATGATGTTCTGCTCATCTGCAAAAGAGAAAAAGAGCAGGAGATCAAGGAGTATGTGGCAGAAGTGAAAAGGAATAAGGGCGACAAGTATCTTTAATAATAAAAGTGCTAATTTGAATTGAAAATGCAGGACAGGAAGGCATTTTCAAATTAATATGGTTACACTCAACAATATTCTTTTCCTCGATATTGAAACCGTTCCGCAGTACGATTGCTACGATAAAATGCCCACCGAATGGAAAGCCCTGTGGGATTTGAAAGCATCCTACCTGATCCGAAACAAAGAAGAAGAAACGGTAGAAACCATTTACAACCGGGCAGGGATCTATTCGGAGTTCGGAAAAATTGTATGTATCAGCTGTGGCATTATCCAGGGCTACCATCCGGTAAAAAAACTGGTGATTAAATCATTTTGCGGGGAAGATGAGAAAGAAGTGTTGTTGCAGTTCGCCGACATGCTGAAACGCTGGGCAACCGATGCCAATAAATGTTTATGCGCCCACAACGGAAAAGAGTTCGACTTTCCCTTCCTGTGCAGGCGAATGATCATTCACAATATTCCAATACCCGCTATTTTGAATACCCGTGGCAAAAAGCCCTGGGAAATAAGCCACCTCGATACCATGGACCTTTGGCGTTTCGGGGACTATAAAACGTTTACATCATTGAACCTGCTGGCCTGCACCCTGGGCGTTCCCACCCCTAAGGATGATATTGATGGCAGCATGGTATGGCAGGTGTATTGGAAAGACAAGGACCTGGATCGTATCGTTAACTATTGTCAGAAGGACGTGGTTACCGTAGCCCAGGTTTATTTGCGCATGACCGGTGAAGAACCCATTGCTGCCGAAAATATAGAGATCAAACAATAACATTTAATTACGCGATACATTTTTATATCCTTAAAGTGAAGCGGTATGGACATTGAATCTCTTCGCGAATATTGTTTATCAAAACCCGCTGTTGAAGAAACTTTTCCTTTCGGACCCGATACGCTTGTGTACAAGGTCGGGGGTAAAATTTTTTTAATTTGCGGGCTCGATTCCGATACATTACAGTTTAATGTTAAATGCGATCCGGAGAAAGCGATAGAACTGCGAGAGCGTTATGATTGTGTGCAACCGGGCTATCATATGAATAAAAAACACTGGAATACCATTTTAGTGGATGGAACAGTATCCAATTCGATGCTGAAAGAATGGATCAATGATTCATACGACCTGATCGTAGAAAGCCTGCCGGCAAAAGCACGGGAACAATTGAAAGGAAAGAAGTAATTTTTGCCACTATTTCAAATTTTACCTTGAGCCATCTTCATATACAATCGAAATTACCTGAAGTAGGGACTACCATTTTTACCGTAATGAGCGCCCTGGCAGCCGAGTTTAAAGCCGTAAACCTGGGCCAGGGATTTCCCGACTATCCCATGAGTGCTGAATTGACCGCGCTGGTAACGGAGGCCATGAACAAGGGTTATAATCAATACTCGCCGATGCCGGGCTGGATGCCGTTGCGGGAAGCCATTGCTGAAAAGATCGCTTTTTTGTATAACGCGGCGGTCAATCCTGAAACTGAAATAACCATTACTCCCGGCGGAACCTATGCCATTTATACAGCGCTTACTACTGTTTTACGACCCGGCGATGAGGTCATCGTTTTTGAGCCCGGTTATGATAGTTACATTCCTAACATCATTGTGAACGGCGCCATTCCTGTTCGCATCGATCTGCTGTTTCCCGATTACAGGATCGACTGGGAAAAAGTGCGTGCGGCAATCACGCCTAAAACGAGGATGATCATGCTGAATTCACCGCATAATCCCACGGGCGCCGTGCTGCGGGAAGAAGATATTCAGCAACTGCGCAACCTGGTGCAAAACACCAATATTATCATTGTTTCTGACGAAGTATATGAACATATCGTTTTTGATAATGTAAAACATCAGTCCATCTTACGATATCCCGACCTGGCACAGCGCAGTTTTGTATGTTTTTCATTTGGAAAAGTATACCATTGCACCGGCTGGAAGCTCGGCTATTGTATTGCGCCTGCGGCTTTCACCAGTGAATTCCGGAAAGTGCACCAGTTCAATTGCTTTAGCTGTCATACCCCGTCACAGGTAGCGCTGGCTACCTTTCTTCGGAATAAGGAGTCTTATTTATCCCTCGGTTCATTTTTGCAGCAAAAACGCGACTATTTTCTGCAGTTGATGAAGAGTACCCGGTTTACCATGCTGGATAGCAAAGGCAGTTATTTTATCTGCGCCCAATATGACCGGATCAGTGATGAAAGTGATAAGGAATTCGCCATCCGTATCACGAAAGAATTCGGGGTAGCGGTTATCCCTGTTTCTGCCTTTTACCAGGATGCTACTGATAACAAAGTGGTTCGTTTTTGTTTTGGCAAAAAAGAAGAGACTCTGGCCCTGGCGGCAGAACGGTTAAGCCGTATCTAAATTCTCAGCCGTTTTTGCATGAAAATAGCCGCCTGATTTTTTAAATTAGTGATATGATCTCACTGCTACCAATGCTGCAGGAACATGCCGGTCCCGTACTGGAGATATATGGCCATGGCATTGCTTCAGGAATGGCTACTTTCGAAACGGAGGTGCCCCGATGGGAAATGTTTGACAGGAAATATTTACCACACTCAAGAATAATCGCAATAATTGATAACCAACCGGTGGGTTGGGCCGCGCTGTCGCCTGTTTCAACAAGAACCTGTTACAGGGGAGTGGCAGAAGTAAGTGTGTACGTTCATCAGCAACACCAGCGCAAAGGGATCGGCAGAACATTACTGGTTGAATTGATCGATGCCAGCGAGCGTAATGGAATATGGTCATTATTAAGCGTGATCCATGAAGAAAACCGCGCCAGTATTCACCTGCATGAGCAATGTGGCTTCCGTTATATTGGTTATCGAGAGCGCATAGCCCAGCTGCATGGCGTCTGGCGTTCGACCGTTATGCTGGAAAAGCGAAGTAAATTGGTAGGACAATAAGAAATTTTAGAATAAGCAATATATTTTATCCCTCCTCTCATTACATCTTCTCTCAATCAGACACTATCTGGTAACCATTGCATCTATACCCATTTAAGGTTTTCATAACAAACTTTTTATGCAGTACGGGGTCATATATATGTGTATAACAGCGCTGACAGCCTGATTTTGTTATGTGTTGGTTAACGGAGTCATTGGTACAAACGCAGCCAAAGAAATACACGTAAAATCTACTATTCTACCGAATAATGCCATTGTAACTATAGCATAAAGTAATTATCAGGACGGTTTATTTTTCATGGATTGGACAAAACAGAAGGGGCTTTTTCGCGAGCCCCTTTTTTATTTTGGATTAGAGATTTTGAGATCTTTTGATTTTCTAAGGCCGCACTCCGAAAAGCGGCTTAGTCGCTATTCTCTTAAAATCGCCGAAATCGCAAAATCTCAACATCAAAATTTCTATTTCAGCAGTTGGTAAGCAATAAAGCTAACGATATAGGCCAGACCGGTCATATAGAACAGTTGTATCAGCGGCCATTTCCAGCTGCGGGTTTCCCGCTTGACAATGGCCAGCGTGCTCATACATTGCATGGCAAAAGCATAAAAGATCATCAGGGAAATACCGGTTGCTGTGGTATATGCCTTAGTACCATCCGGGCGAACGGCCGTACTCATTTTTTTCATTACAGTGCGTTGATCAGCGTCTTTCCCTCCTTCAACACTGTATATAATTGCCATGGTTCCTACAAACGCCTCTCGGGCTGCAAAAGAGGCGATCAATGCAATGCCTATTTTCCAGTCGTAACCCAACGAACGGATGGCCGGTTCAATTGTTTGTCCCAGTATTCCTGCATATGAATGCTGCAGCAACTCTGCATCCCGCAAGCGGCCTAGCTCAGCTTTCCGGGTAGAATCGGACTCCAGCCTTATTTGTTCGTTAAAATGGGCTTTTATAGGCTCCGTTTTTTTAGGGGGACCATAACTACTCAACGCCCATAAAATAATAGTGATGACCATAATTATTTTACCGGCATCAAATACAAATACCTTTGCCTTATTCACCATTGTAACCAGTACATTCTTCCAGCGGGGTGCCCGGTATACAGGAAGTTCAAGTATAAAAAAGCTTTTTTCTTTGCTCTTGATAAACCACCGAGCAACGTAGGATACCAGTAACGATGCTAAAGGTCCCAGCAGGTACAATCCCATCATCACCAGGCCCTGTAATCCCAGGAAACCGAAAAACATTTTTTTCGGAATGGCTAATCCAATTAAAATTGAGTACACCGGAAGTCGGGCGCTGCAACTCATTAGCGGAGTAACCAGTATGGTTAGCAATCTTTCTTTTTTGTTTTCAATATTGCGCGCGCTCATGATGGCTGGTACGGCACAGGCAAAGCCGCTGATCATGGGCATGACGCTTTTTCCGTTCAACCCCGATTTTCTCATCAGTTTGTCTGTTAAAAAGCTGATGCGGGCCATATAGCCGGTATCTTCCAGAATAGTTATTAAACCAAACAGCATCATGATCTGTGGTACAAATACCAGTACACTACTTACGCCAACCATAATACCATTAACAAATAAGTTGGTCAACCAGCTTGCCGGCAATTGTTTGCCGAGCCAATGATTCAGTTCGGCGAAACCAACGTCAATTAAAGTCATTGGATAATCTGCCAGCCAGAATATGCTTTGGAATAGCAAAAACATTACAACCAACAGAATCAGATAGCCCCAGCGCCGGTGGAGAAATACATTGTCCAGCTTCTCGGTGAAAAGGGTCTTTTTCAGCGGTGATGGTTCCGAAACCGATTGTTTCAGAATGGCGCCAATACGCTGATACCGTTGCAGGATCTCTTCCGCCTGCGTTTTGGTATGATTAAAATTATTAACCTGTTCAATGGATTCTATTTTCTCCTGCAGCCCGCCATTCAGGGAAAATGATTCATGGTTGATGAGGTAGTGAATGGCTTTATAGTCGCTCAAATGCGGGATCAGCTCTTTAACACTGCCGATGGCAGCAGGGGCCAGGGACTCATTATTTATAAAATCACGTACCGGTGCTTTATAAAGCTCCAGTGCGGTTTGTTCAATGGCTTTTTTTAAAGCCTGAATACCTTTGTTCTTACGGGGATTGATGGGAATCACCGGCACGCCCAGTTCTCTTTCCAATTCGGCTACATCTATCTGAATGCCTTTGTGGCGGGCGATATCCATCATGGTTAACCCTACCACCACCGGAATTTTCAGGTCAATGATCTGGGAAGCGAACAGGAGGTTACGCTTCAGGTTGCTGGCATCGGCAATTAGCACAACCATCTCAGGCGGCACCACATCTTTATCCTGCTGCATCAAAACGCGGTAAGCCACCCATTCATCTTCACGGCGCGGGTACAAACTGTATGTACCTGGCAGGTCGATAATAGAGGCGTTGAGGCTATCTGACAATTGACAGGCGCCTACTTTTTTGTCTACCGTTACACCCGGAAAGTTGCCCACTTTCTGGTTCAGGCCGGTTAAAACATTGAACAGGGAACTTTTGCCGCTGTTTGGATTTCCTACTAATGCAATATGTATCGTCTTCACCATTACTAAAATACCCTTTTACCTAAGCAAAAGGGTTTAAACAAGAGCGCAAATTTACCGATTTAACCGGGCCGGTATTTACGATATGAGTAAAATATTGAAGTAATAAGGTGAACCACCCATCGCACTGGCGATGAACGGCTCACCTATACACCTGAAGCGTCGATTTGTTCAGTTATTCCAGCACCATTACAAATCCATCATGGGCGGCCATGGTGACCGTTTCCTTTTTACCGGGTTTAACAGTTATCATTTGCTGGTCAATGTAAACGTTGGCCCTGCTATTAACCAGGCTGGTGGCTTTTTTAGCTTTGAAAATAGCGGGATCAAGGGTCAGTGTTTTTTCGCCAGAACTTCCGTTTATGCCGGCGATATACCATTTGTTACCCGATTTGCGGGCTATGACCACGAATTCACCGGGGAATCCATCAATGAATTTCACATCATCCCAGGCGGTGGGCAGCTTACGCAGGAAATCTTTCACATGCACTGGCATATGGGCCATTCCTTCGGGAATTTCGGCAAAATGCTGTGCACCTGACAGGAATAAGACCGACAGGGCCAGTTCAAAGGCCGGCGTCGTTTGGCGGTTTATCCGCGGAATTTTATAAAGAGACATCGGCGTAAAATCCATGGGGTCAAAAGCATTACGGGTAAATGGCAGCATGGCGGCATGCGCAGGTTCTTCATTGGCATCTTTCTGGCCAAAGGTTATGTATTCAAACCCTTTAATGGCTTCTGCGCTCATTAAATTAGGCCAGGTACGCTGCCACCCGCGGGGCAGCGTGGCGCCGTGAAAGTTCACCATCAATTGGTGAGCAGCGGCATCCTGCAAAATGTCGAGATAATACCGGATCATCGACTGACCGTCCCCGCCAAAGAAGTCGATCTTGGTGCCGGCCACACCCATTTTCTGTAACCGGCTGAATTCTTTCACCCTGTCTTCATGTGTGAGCAGTTTATTACGGGGATGGTAAGGCGTAGTATTCCAGCTTCCTGCCGAATTATACCATAACCAGATGCCAACATTTTTCTGTTTGGCATAATTCACCAGCAACTGCATACTGTCGTAACCGATCTTTGTATCCCAGTCCGCATCAATTAAGCAATACTGCCAGTTCATATCGGCAGCATAATCAATAAAGCGCTTTTGTACCGAATAAACGGTGGAATCATCTTTCAGCAAAGCCCAGCTCCAGGCCGATTTGCCTGCTTTAGCAAATGAAAAATCCTGGTTGGGAACCGTTGGTTTGGCCAGGTCGGTGCCGAGCGTTGATTCAATAATGGTAGCCAGACTGCCAATGGTTATAATACGCCAGGGCGAATACCAGGGCAGGGGAGCCAGAGGTTTTAAACCACCGCCGGGAATTACCTCCCGTCCATCGGGAAAAGCGATGCGATAGTTGCTGTTGGCCGAATCATTATCCAGCTTGGTGGCGCACCAGCTTCCATCCATATCGGCTTCCGTGATCAGCAGCCACTGACCGGCCGACTGAAACAGTGCAGGATATACCCAGCCTGCTTTCAGCGGCGACTGCGTGCCTGCGGTTATACCTTTCTCATAAAATTCTTCGTAACAGGGATTCACTTGTTCCCAGCCAGTTTTGGCTACGCTCATGGGCTGCAGCCAGCCTTTGGCGGTTGCCGGTAAATGAAAGGAGGTATATTCTGTGTCTACTTTTTTAGGTTCCGTTTTCGTGCCAGGAAAATAATAGCGAAAGGCAACGCCATCATTACTAACCTGCCAGATAATATCCATCAGATCGCCGGCCGCATTTTTATAATGGATCACCTGGCGGTTGGCCCTGTATACATTGTTCCGGCGTTTGCCCGTAACAAGCCGGTATTTGTCTGTAACGGTAGAAACAGGTGTAATACCGGTTTGGGTAAGCGCTTTTGAGAAATCGCCATCAGCACGAGCGAGTCCGAGCTGCGAAGGTTCCAGTACTACGCTGTTTTTATATTGAACCGAATACGTCGGTTTCCCCTCATTGAGGCGGCAGGTAACCTGTATGGATCTGTCCGGACTGGTAATTGTTATGGCGGAAGACTGGCCGAGAGAAACACTGCAGGCAATAAATATGGTGACGCACAAGGCAACCAATTTTTTCATGTGGCAATATCGTTAAGGTAAAAAGATGGTTATTCAGCAACCGAAAATAAGGAATTAAGATAATAAATGTTAATACGACATTTCCAATATAGGGGCGGCTTTTTGGGACCGTTTGTTACTGTTACCCGGGTGCAGAAAAAGGAACCGGTGAACACCTCGTTGCAGGTTACACAACCTTATTTACCAGCGGTTTGCCTGCTTCGAAATCAGCGATATTCTGCAGGGTGGTTTGGGCTATCTGGGTAAGGGCCTCATCGGTAAAAAAACCCTGGTGGCTGGTTACAAGTACATTGGGAAAGCTCGTCAAGCGCATGATGTCGTCGTCCTGGATGATCTCTTCAGACAAATTATGGAAGAACAGTTTCTCCTCCTGTTCATATACATCGATGCCCAGGTAGCGGATAACGCCCGTTTTTAAAGCCCTGATCACGGCGCCGGTATCAATTAGAGCACCGCGGCTGGTATTGATGAGCATGACGCCGGGTTTCATCATGCCTAAAGTGTCGGCATTAATGATATGCCGGGTCTGTTCGGTGAGAGGGCAATGCAGGGAAATGATATCGCATTGTGGTAATAATCTTGTCAGCGGCAGGTAATCGACCCCTTTGGCTTCCAGTTCTCTATTGGCTACCAGGTCAAATGCCAGGATGCGGCAACCGAATCCCTGCATGATCTCACAAAATACCTGGCCTATTTTGCCGGTGCCGATGACCCCAACGGTCTTTCCATTCAGGTCGAAACCGGTTAATTTTTCCAGCGAGAAATTGCCTTCCCGCACGCGGTTATAGGCTTTATGTGTTTTACGGTTCAGCGTAAGGATCAATGCCACTGCGTGCTCTGCCACGGCATGGGGTGAATAGGCCGGTACGCGAACTATGCTTATCTGATGGGCGGCTGCTGCCGACAGATCAACATTATTGTAACCGGCCGATCGCATGGCGATGAGCCGGATGCCTGCGGCTGCCAGACCTTTAATGACGGTTGCATTGCATTTGTCGTTTACAAAGGCACAAACCGCTGTACAGCCGGTGGCCAGGGCAACTGTTTGTTCATTCAACGGCGCTTCCAGGAAAACCAGCTCATGGCTGGTATTGTAGCGGGTGAAATATTCCCGGTCGTATGATTGGGTGGAAAAGAAGGCGATTTTCATGGAAGCAAAAATACAGGTTACAGGTTGCAAGTGGCGGGTTTCAGGGCTGTAATGAGTTACCAGTTTGCCACTTGCCGGCTGCCAGTTACCACTTGCCGGGCACTACCTAACATTCATTAGCTTTCAAATATTTTTTATGCGTTTTATTTCATCTCCTGACTTTGCATCAATACTTATCTTTGCCGTCCTTCTGTAGCGCCCAAAGCGCACAGGAAACCTTAAAAAATTACAGGATATGTTCAACAAACGGGTAAAAGTTAAAGATCTGCTGGCCAGTGAGGCTACCGGTCAGGAAGTAACAGTAATGGGTTGGGTACGTACATTCCGTAACAACCAGTTTATAGCGCTGAACGACGGAAGTACCAATAATAATCTGCAGATAGTAGTGGAGCTGGGCATGTTGGACGAAAATACCCTCAAACGCATCACCACCGGCGCCTCGCTCAAGGTGACCGGGGAAGCCGTACCTTCTTTGGGTAAGGGTCAAAAGATGGAGATCAAAGCAAGATCCCTTGAAATATTAGGCGATAGCGATGCGGAGAAATTCCCGCTGCAACCAAAAAAACACAGTCTCGAGTTTTTACGCGAGATCGCCCACCTGCGATTCCGCACCAATACCTTTGGCGCCGTATTCCGTGTTCGCCACGCTTTGGCATTTGCCATTCACCGGTTCTTCAACGAAAAGGGTTTTGTGTACATGCATACCCCCATCGTTACCGCCAGTGATGCCGAAGGCGCAGGTGAAATGTTCCGGGTAACCACGCTGCCTTTCGACAATCCGCCCCGCAACGAAGATGGTTCCATCAACTTCAAGGAAGATTTCTTTGGCCGCAGCACCAACCTCACGGTAAGTGGTCAGCTGGAAGGCGAGCTTGCTGCCATGGCCTTTAGCGAGATCTACACGTTTGGTCCCACCTTCAGGGCCGAAAACTCGAACACGGCCCGCCACCTGGCCGAGTTCTGGATGATTGAACCGGAAATGGCGTTCTACGATATTGAAGACAATATGAACCTGGCCGAAGAGTTCATTAAATATATTATCCGGTATGCCATGGAGCATAACCGAGAAGACCTGGAGTTCCTGGCGCAGCGCCTGTCGGAAGAGGAAAAAGCACTGCCGCAGGACAAACGTAGCGAAATGGGCCTGATAGAAAAACTGGAATTTGTATTGAACAACGATTTCGAACGTATTACCTATACCGAAGCCATCGACATCTTACTCAATTCACCGGCGTACAAGAAAAAGAAATTCCAGTATGAAGTGAAATGGGGTATCGATATGCAAAGCGAGCATGAGCGTTACCTGGTTGAAAAACATTTCAAGAAACCGGTGATCGTGACGAACTATCCCAAAGAGATCAAGGCATTTTACATGCGGCAGAATGAAGATGGAAAAACGGTAGCGGCCATGGATATTCTGGCGCCCGGTATTGGTGAAATAGTAGGCGGCTCTCAAAGGGAAGAACGCCTGGAAAAATTGACCGAGCGTATGAAGGAAATGCATATTCCGGTAGAAGAAATGTGGTGGTACCTCGATACCCGCCGCTTTGGTTCTGTTCCCCATGCCGGGTTCGGACTGGGCTTTGAGCGCATGGTATTGTTTGTAACCGGGATGACCAACATTCGAGATGTGATCGCTTTCCCAAGAACGCCCAAGAATGCAGAGTTCTAATACATATTGACAGGCATAAAATAACGGTGGTCCCTGATTATTCGGGGACCACCGTTTTGCTTTGAGATCTATTCATGGATAGAAACAATGGGTATATGTGCGTGGTCAATCAACTCACGGCTTTGACTTTTATGAAATAACCGGTCGAGGAAGCGGTGTTTCTTCGGAATTACCATTACCAGATCGAGGTTGTTATGTTCGGCAAATACATTTATAGTCTCTACCACATCTTTACCGGTCAATGGTACATAAATTGGTTTAACATCATCCAGCGTGGCGTCGAGATAAGTTGTATCCAGGGTATGTTCGGCCAGTTCGCGTTCCTCATCTTCCTTATCCTGCACATTTAAAACATACAGGTCAGCGCCGAATTCCTTGACTATATTCTTGATATACGTCACCGGTATGGTTTGAACTACATTTTCAAAGTCACAGGCAAGGCCGATTTTCTTAATGCCATGGTAAGTTGTGCCTGGTGGTACCACGATCACCGGACATTTTAACTGTCGCATAGCAGTTATGGTAGTGCTGCCCATGATCATTCGTTCAAGACCTGTAGCCCCATGACTGCCCATAACAACGGCCAGTGGTTCAACAGAGCGGCAGAGCTGTTCCAGTTCCTCAACGGTTTCGCCTAACCGGGCTTCAGAATATACCTGAATGCTGCCCGAAGTAATCGTTACCAGGTTTCTTTTTATTTCTTCCAGCCGCTCTTCAGCCGTGCGTTTTAGTTCTTCAATTGATACAGTGTTTACAGGTGCCGTAGGCACATCTGTAAAAGTCACCGGTACATTGTACACGTGCAGTAACACTATACCGGCATTAATGGCCTGTGCCATGTCAACGGCATAATTGAGCGCATTGACAGATACAGACGAAAAATCGGTAGGAACTACCAGTGTTTTCATGCTTTTTCTTTTTTGATGATTAAAAGTACTATTGCGCTCTTCCTATTGTCCTGACCTTAATCAGTTAGCTCACTGATATTTAATATATATGGAAAAATTGTGCCACCGCGTCTTATAATCAAACCAATTAGTTATGTCTGAAATTAATATCCCCGGTGCAACCGGAGACAAACCCGGTGTGCGCAGAAGTAAAAAATTAAGCACCAGAGTCGATTTAACTCCCATGGTTGACCTTGGTTTTTTGCTCATTACATTTTTCATTTTTACTACCACCATATCAGACCCCAGGGTAACGGACCTGATCATGCCAAAAGACAGCAAAGACTCTACGAATGTGGGCTTAAGCAATGCGCTAACTGTAATACCGCTGAAAGAAGACAAAGTATTTTATTACCATGGTGAATTAACCGATGCGCTTAAAGGCAGCTGCTATGGCATTACCAATTATTCAATACGTGAAGGGTTGGGAGAAATTGTAAGGAAGAAACAGGCTGCGCTCGACCGGGTGAAGCCAGGTAACCGCAAAGAGCTTTTGTTGATGATTAAGCCAACACCTGAATCGAATTATCAGAACCTCATAAACGTGTTGGATGAAGTAATGATAAATGGCGTTAAACGGTATGCCATAATGGATATAACTTCGTACGAACAGGAGGTGGCCGTTAATAAAAGTTCAGGTAAATAAATGTGCGATAGTTCGCAAAACGTTTTAATGTTTCGGCTGCCGCCAACACCTTGTTGAAAGGCCATTAAAATACTCATCACAGGCTTTACCGCTTTTGCCGGAAATTGCACATAAATTTTGTGGGGGTGATACTGTTTTGTAAATTGTATGTCCCTCGAAGTTTCAGGTAATTCATTGTATAAACCGAATTAAATACATTTTATGGCAATACCGGTAGTTAATCTCGCCGATTTTTTATCAGGCGATCCGCAGCTGAAGCAAGCTTTCGTTAATCAACTGGGTAAAGCGTATGAGGAAGTTGGTTTCGTGGCAGTAAAGAATCATGGTATTCCCGATGAGCTCATTGCCGACTTGTACAAATATGTGCAACAGTTTTTTGCCCTTCCGGCCGAAACTAAAAAGAAGTACGAAATACCCGACCTCGCCGGTCAGCGTGGTTATACTTCTTTTGGAAAAGAACATGCAAAGGGGAGTGATGCACCCGACCTGAAAGAGTTCTTTCAGTTTGGGCAGATCGTCGACGATAATGATCCCGTAAAAAGCGAATACCCCGATAACGTGCAGGTAAGTGATGTGCCCAATTTCAATGCCACCTTTACCAGGGCATACCGGGCATTTGAGAAATCAGGTAAGGCGTTATTGCAGGCCATAGCCCTGTATCTTGGTTTGGATGAACATTACTTCGATAAATATATTCATAACGGTAATTCCATTTTGCGGGCGATACATTATCCGCCTATAACGCAGGAACCTAAATCAGCCATTCGTGCCGAACAACATGAGGACATCAATTTAATAACCTTACTGGTAGGCGCATCAGCAGATGGATTACAAATTCTGACCAAACAAAATGAATGGGTGCCGGTAACTTCCCTGCCCGAGCAGATCGTAGTGAACGTGGGCGATATGTTGCAACGCCTTACCAATAACAAACTGAAATCTACGACGCACCGCGTAGTAAATCCCCCAAGGGAAATGTGGAATACTTCGAGATATTCCATACCTTTCTTCCTGCATCCGAAAAGCGATATGAGCCTTGCCTGTCTCGAAAGCTGTATCGATGACAAACACCCGAAAGCTTTTCCCGATGCAACCGCTGGTGAATATCTCGATGAGCGACTAAGAGAAATTGGACTAAAGAAATAAAGAAGTGATAAAGAGCCGGTTATATGCCGGCTTTTTATTTAACCCCTGCTTAACAGATTGCTGAGTATTTTAGACTCATCAAAATTTAGTTATTCACTCAGGCGCCGGAATAATTAAAGAATAAGGTTTTTCGTTAATAATATATCACTTTAAACCCACATCAATGAAAAGAAATGTACTTTATAATTTGTTACTGTTACCCCTGGCTTTGCTGATAGTTACGGGGAGCATGTCACAAACAAGCCTGGAACCCGACCAGAATCCCGATTACATGATCAGCCAGGTAAAATATGCCCGCATGGCCGATTCAATCAACCGCTTGCACGGCACTACTCCCCAGGAAACATACAAAGCCATTGACTGGATGGCCGACAGACAGGCCGCCCGTGAGCAACGCCGCGCTTTCCGCCGTGAATTAAGGCTGGAAAGAGCCCGGAATGGCTACGGCTGGTATTATAATGACTTCGACTATTACTATCCACGTACCTATAGCAACTACTATCCTGTTTATTCACGTGGTTATGGTAGTTACTATCCTGTGTATTCGCGTGGTTATGGCTACTACCCCTATCGCCGGTATTGGAACCGTAATTACTGGAACCTCGTGCCACTGGCCGCAACCGCTGCTACCGTAGGCTGGTTATTAACCCGGTAATTCTAACATTCCACCGATAATTGTATAAATGGAATACAAAGTAGATTCCATATTAATATCTTGCGCCGATAAAAAGCATCAATAAAACATTACATTAATCAATTCTTCCCTTTTAAAATAAGCAAAATGAAAAGAGTTTATCTGGCTGTTATGGCCCTGGTTGTAGCCGGTATGAGTTTGTCCTGTTCGCATAAAGTAACCCGTATTGACCCCCAGGAACAGGTTGACCTGAGCGGGCGCTGGAACAATACCGATTCGCGCCTGGTAGCTGAACAAATGATCGAAACAGTTTTACGCGAAAGGTGGTTAGGCGATCACCAGGAAGCGCATGGCGGACAAAAACCCGTAGTGATCGTGGGTTTTGTTACCAACAAAAGCCATGAGCACATTGAAGCCGAAACCTTTGTTAAGGACGTAGAACAATCTTTTATTAAATCAGGAAGAGTGCGTCTGGTACAGGGCGGCAAAAAAAGAGATGAGCTGCGCGCCGAAAAAGCAGATCAGCAAACCAATGCTTCTGCCTCGAGCATGAAAAAGTTTGGCCTTGAACAAGGCGCCGATTATATTCTGCAAGGTTCCATCAACTCCATCGTTGATTCTCAAAAACGCAAAAAAGTGGTTTATTACCAGGTTGACCTGGAGCTGACCAACATTCAAAGCAATGAAGTGGTTTGGATAGGGGATAAGAAGATTGCCAAATTCGTGAAAAATTAATTGTACTCAACTGCAGATAACCTGCAATTATCACCGGCATGGTTTTATCATCAAAACATATGATAAGAGCATTGGCAGTTGTATGTCCGATGCTCTTGTTATGCTCCTGCGCCACGTACAATAATCGCATTGGCAGTTATTACGATCAGGTAGTGAACAACCAGTTCGATAAAGCGTATACGGCCATTGATCAGAACAAGCTGTTGCTGCGCAAGCGGAACCGGCTGCTGTACCTTTTTGAAAAAGGAAAAATGGCCCATCTGCTGAAACAATACGATAGCAGCAACCTGTTCTTTAACGAAGCCGATCTTTTTATTGAAGATGCCCGTACCTCAGTAAGGGATGTGGCAGTAGGCACGCTGCTGAACCCCATGATGGAAACGTACAAAGGGGAAGATTTTGAGAAGTTCATGGTGCATTATTATAAATCACTGAACTACCTGGGGCTTGGCCAAAGCGATGAAGCGATGGTAGAAGCCCGGCGTATCTCCCTGCGCAGTTATGCGCAGCAGGACAAGACCGGCAATAAGGATAACCGGTATTCAGATGATGCTTTTTCGCTCATGCTGCAGGGTATCATATATGAGCAGAGCGGCGATGTGAACAACGCTTTCATCTCGTACAGGAATGCAGTTGATATATTCTTAAAGAATAATAACAACTGGTATGGCGTTAGCCTGCCCGAACAATTAAAGCAGGACGTATTGCGAACCGCTGCAGCCAATGGCTTTATGGATGAAGTGCAACGGTATTCAACGCTGCTTAATACCACTTTACAACCCACTGCCAACAAGGCCGGCGGTGAACTGGTGCTCTTCTGGGAAAACGGACTCGCCCCCGTTAAACAGGAACAGAATTTTTTCTTTTCGCTCACCAAAGACGCCATCGGCAATCTTATGTTCACCGATGCTACCGGGGCGGTGCAGGTTCCGTTCATTTTGAACAGTAGTCTTAATAAGGACGATATTAAAGCATCAGACATCAGGTCGTTGCGGGTAGCATTTCCCAAGTATATTGAACAACCGGTATTTTATACCAGTGGTACGGTGTCGGTAAACAATATGCAATACAGTTTTGAAAAAGCCGAAAACATCAATGATCTGGCTTTTGCCACCCTGAAGGAACGGTTTTTAAAAGATATGACGAAAACCCTCAGTCGCCTGGCGATCAAAAAACTGGCAGAAGCAGCTGCACGGCCGAAAAAAGATGATAAGAACAAGGATGAAAAGGAGGCTATGGCTGCGGCCATACAGATCTTCAATTTCGTTTCAGAAAAAGCCGATACCCGCAACTGGCAGAGTTTGCCACATACTATATTATATACCAGGATCCCATTGCAACCTGGGACTAATGAGGTAAAAATCACCTTCTCTGGTCAAAATCAGCAAAGCAAATCACTTTCCCTGACAGTAGAAGGCAATGGCCGTCTGCAGGTGCAAAATGTGTGCACCCTGCGGTAATCTGCCCTTGAGAATGACAATATTTGAGCGGATAAGCATTTCCCAACGGATTGCTTGTCCGTTTTGCTTTTGGGCAGGTATTCGCCCAGTTTTTCTCCATTCATCTGGATTTTTCAGCCACTCATCCAATCATGACAACTTGTGCCCGAAGCCAGCTTCGATGTAATGCTTTGTAAATCAAGTATCATTGGTTAAGCTAGTTAGCAATCATTCAATATTACCATAATTAAAATGGTACTATGTGTTGCATAGTACTAAAAACCGCCCTATATTTGTGTTGTGAAAGGGAATAAAGCCCCGGCTTCACGAACAGCCATGCCAATCGCAATTATCATAGCCATGTTTGTCGCCCTGTTTACACTGGGGCTCACCAGGACACAATCCAAGGGCAGTCCTGACCAGGTGGTGATCATCGGAGGTAAACAATATAACTGGGCCAACAAAAAAGATAATCGCAATACTTTAGTATTGATGGCTGCAGAAACCGATAATGCCGTAACCATAAAAGGGCAACGGTCAAGCACGCCTTTGGAGCATATTTTTCAATTATCAGGTTTATACCAGATCATTAAAGCAGAACCAATGGTAGTAAATAACAATTCAAATAAAAGCAACATAGAACAGGCCATTTGCCTGTCTGAAAAAGAATAGCCATGAATATCGAGAACACCCAAAGTCAGATGCGGAAAGGGATCCTGGAGTTTTGCATTCTCTCAATCATTCGCCGCGGGGAAGCTTACCCGAGTGATATTGTGGATGAAATGAGAGGTGCCAATCTCCAGATCCTGGAGGGTACCCTTTACCCCTTGTTAACCCGGTTGAAGAATGCAGAAATGCTAACCTATAGATGGGTTGAAAGTAATTCGGGCCCTCCCCGCAAATACTTTTCGCTTACGCCCAAAGGCGAAGAGTTCTTTAAAGAACTGGAGACAACCTGGAATGAACTGGCCAATGCGGTGAATACACTGGCCAGTAAAAGGGAGTCGCTGACATCGTCGGCCAATACAAATAACACAACAGAGAGTACCACATATCCAACTGAAACGACCCAACCCAACAAATAACTTCAACCAACAAACACTACTCACCATGAAAAAGGTTATAAATATAAATTTCCAGGGCAGGGTTATTCCTATTGAGGAAACTGCTTACGAAATATTAAAGCAATACATTGAAAGTTTACGAAGGTATTTTTCAAATGAGGAAGGCCGGGATGAAATTATCAATGACATCGAAAGCCGTATTGCTGAATTGTTCTCAGAAAGATTGAAGAAAGAGGTTACCTGCATTACCGATGATGATGTGCGGGCTGTGATGGCCAGTATGGGACGCCCCGAAGATTTTGAAGCAGAGACCGGCGCGAACGGCAATGGCGGCGCCCAAACAACGGGAAGCAGTACTGGTCAACAGCAAAGTTCTTGGCAGCAGTCCCAAAGCAGCCAGGGACCCAGCTATGTAACCCGCGGCCGACTGGTACGCAATGCCGACGATAAAATAATTGCGGGTGTATGTAGTGGTTTGGCCAATTACTTTAACATCGATCCCGTGATCATGCGCATCATTTTTGTGGTGCTGCTTTTCACCGGCGGTTCGGGGGTGCTCGTGTACCTGATCTTATGGGTAGCCGTTCCTTCGCAATCTATTCAATCGAACATTAGGAAAAGATTATACCGCAGCAGCGATGACAAGGTAATTGCGGGGGTGTGTGGTGGTTTGGCAGCTTATTTCAATATCAGCACCTGGGTTCCCCGCCTGATCTTTGCTTTGCCGCTGATCATCGGGTTATTGTCCGGTCCGTTTAACTGGTGGTGGGGTGATATCGATTTCTGGATCGGTCCACGCGTAGTGACAGGCTCTTTAGGCAGCACGCTGTTCGTTAGCTACATTGTTTTATGGATTGCAGTACCCATTGCCGTTACAGCCGCTGAAAAACTTGAAATGCGGGGGGAGCGGGTTGATCTGAACTCTATTCGTGATACCGTAAAAGAAGACCTGGAGAGTTTCAGATCAAGAGCGCAGAACTGGGGAAACGAAGTTAAACAAAGCGCCCAGCAGTTTGGCGACCGCGCCAGACAATTCAGTCAGAGCGAGCGGGTCAAAACCTTTACTACAGAAGCATCCACAACGGCGCGCAGTGCCGGCAGCGGTATCGCTCACATCATTGGCGTACTGTTTAAAGCTTTCTTCCTGTTTGTAGTGGGTATGATAGCCCTGGCATTGTTTGGCGCATTGATGGGACTGCTTTTTGGTGGTGTACCGGTTATGTCGTTCAAAGAGTTTTTGCTGGAAGGTTTCTGGCAAAATTCACTGGCCTGGTTGTCAGTAGTGCTGTTCCTGGGTGTGCCGGTGGTTGCCCTGATCACCTGGCTTATCCGCCGCATTATGGGCGTTCGTTCCAAAAATCATTATCTCGGTTATGTATTCGGCACTTTATGGTTTGTTGGTATTGTAAGCGCCGCCATGCTCACCGGTTCAATTCTCCGCAGTTTTAAATCAAGGAACTTTGTTGAAGAGAATGTTGCGCTCATGCAACCCGCCAGCAATAAACTGTACGTGGATGTAACTACCAGTAACATTAACTACCGTTATTACAGTAACGACTGGTTCGACTGGGATGGCGATTCTCCTTTATTTGGGGCCAACCTCGATAGCATAATGCTGAATACGGTTCGCATCGATGTGGTGAAAAGCAATGACAACAATTTCCAGCTGACGAAAGTTAAATTCAGCCGCGGTAAGAATCCGGTCATCGCCCGGAATATTGCAGAAAAGATCAGTTTTCAAACCTACCAGGTAGATAGTATGTTATACCTGCCCAAGGGATTTTCGATCAGTAAAAATGAACGCTGGCGCAATCAACAGGTGTTGTTGATCTTACAGGTGCCCGTTGGAAAAAGATTCATCCTCGACAGAAGCGTATCAAGATACGACTGGTTTGAGGTTCGGTACAACCATCGCGGTGGGATCGATATTGAAGATACCTGGGAACGCACGTATTGGGTAGAAACCGGAAAAGAATATATCATGACGCCTGATGGCCCGAAGCAGGTGTCTAAACTCGACCCTGAAGCATTACAAAGAGGCGAATATAAAGAGCGGGAAAACAGGAACGATGAAAGCAGTAATGATGACAATACAGAAGAGCGCAATGAACGGGAATTGAAACGGGAGCGCCGTAACCGCAGGAACAATGAAGCTGTCGTTGATACCACCGGCGGTTACCGCTATCGCAAGCAGGCGCCTGAGAAGAAAAAGGATACGCCTGTCAATGTGAATGCTGCATCGGCCAGCGCCGGTACCAATGAAGATGAGCCTGCCACTTTATTTTCAAGCCGGTTCGCCAGTTATAAAATAAACGCCTGATGGAAAAATAAGCAATGTCTGCCCCGGTGAACGTCGTTCGGTCGTGGGCAGAAGGCAGATGCCTCCAGCGTCACACCTCGAGGAAACATGGCATTGCCCGATAGGATCAACATGAAAAATACTTGATAACCTCCCCGCCGCCCTGTTATCCGGTAGCCGGAAGCAGGCGGGGTTGAAGTTGGAACAACAGGGGCCCTTTTGAGGGCCCTTTTTTTTGCAAAACGCAAAATGCTCAACGCCGAACGCTTCGCCTGTGCGGAGATTCGCAGAACGGGGACCGAGTACTGTGGACAGCTAAATGGCAAACATGGAGCAGGGAATTCGGAAACCTGCGATCAGCGATAAGCATTAAGCGTTCAGCCTGATTCCCTATTTTTGCCGCCAAACAAAAACTACATAAACTGTATGAAGAACACGCCTTTTACGCAAAAGCACATAGCCCTTGGGGCCAAAATGGCTGAATTTGCCGGGTACAATATGCCCATTTCCTATAGTGGCATAAATGATGAACACGCTGCGGTTAGAACCAATGCCGGCGTGTTTGACGTAAGCCATATGGGCGAGTTCATTCTGAAAGGAGAAAATGCGCTGGACCTTATTCAACGCGTCACCTCCAACGACGCTTCCAAATTAACTGCCGGCAAAGCCCAGTACAGCTGCCTGCCGAACGAACAGGGTGGTATCGTTGACGACCTGCTGATCTATTGCATCGAGGAAAATAAAGTGTACATGCTGGTCGTAAATGCCAGCAACATTGAAAAGGACTGGAACTGGATCTCGAAATTCAACACTAAGAACGTAGAGATGCATAACATTTCAGATAAGACCTGCCTGCTGGCGATACAGGGTCCCAACGCCACCAAGATGCTGCAACCGCTTACCGATATAGATATACTTAATTTAAAATATTACACGTTTGCCAAAGGCAAATTTGCAGGGGTTGACAATGTGCTGATCAGTGCAACCGGTTATACCGGTGCAGGGGGCGTTGAAATTTACTTCGAAGACAAAGAGGGCAACGCCGAAAAAATATGGGATGCGATCTTCAACCTGGGTGGTCCCCAGGGTTTGAAGCCCATTGGTTTGGGCGCCCGTGATACTTTACGGCTTGAAATGGGCTTCTGCCTGTATGGAAATGACATCGACGATACTACCTCGCCGCTGGAAGCCGGCCTTGGCTGGATCACTAAATTCACCAAAGAATTTACAGCCCGCCCCATCCTGGAAAAACAAAAAGCGGCCGGCGTTGCCCGTAAACTGGTCGGCTTTGAAATGGTAGACAAAGGCATTCCCCGCCACCATTACGACATCAAAGATGCCGCAGGCAACAAAATAGGATTTGTTACATCGGGCACCCAGGCGCCCAGCCTGCAAAAAGCCATCGGTATGGGCTATGTGGAAGTTAAGCATGCTGCGCTGGATACTGAAATATATATCGGCGTGCGCGACAAACTGTTGAAGGCAAGAGTAGTAAAGTTCCCTTTTGTATAGATCAAGTCACAGGCTGGCTGGTTGTTCCCTGCTGAACCGGGAGGCCAGTTACAAGTTACAGGTTGCAGGTTACAGGGCAGCAATTACGGGTTGCAGAAATATTGTCGGGTTATCTTATATGAGCCTTGTAACATGTAACCTGAAACCTGTACCCTGTATTTATACTCTTGGCTTATTTCTTGCTGCTTGGAGAAGACGTTTTTAAATATGTACATGTCTGTATGCCTATTATCCATTTGACAACCTTTATAGCCGCACCTATTGAAAGGGTTTTTGATCTGAGCCGTAGCATAGAATTGCATAAGAAATCAATGGCCAATCACCGTGAACAGGCCGTAGCCGGTACCATCATGGGATTGATAAACCTGAACGAGACCGTGACCTGGAAAGCCAAACACCTGATGAAAACAAGGGTGTTACAGGTGCAGATAACCGCCATGGAAAGACCTTTTTCATTTACCGACGAGATGAAAAAAGGCGATTTCAAAAAGATGAAGCACGAACATCATTTCAAAGCGATAGAGAACGGCACACTGATGATTGATATTTTCAACTATGAAGCGCCGTATGGCGGACTAGGCAGATTTTTCAGCGGGATTTATCTCTCGGGTTACCTCGAAAAACTGTTGGAACACCGGAACCAGGTGATTAAAGAATATGCGGAAAGCAACAAGTGGAAGCATCTCCTGGAAAATAAACAATAGCAGCTAAAGCGTTAAGCAGTATACACATTGGATAAGCTGGCCGCAGGTCTTGAAACATAACAGCCAATCAATGGTCCAGGAATGAGACAAATGAAAGGCTGTATCCCAATGAAAATTTTGCCAATTGCCAATTCTCCATTGCCAATTGATTTAAGTATTTTTGCGGTTTAATTTAACTATGTCAAACAGCAAACCGACTCTATACACATCTCCGTCTCCTGCCTTACTGGATTTATACGATATCAACAATACAATAGTAGTGATCATTGATGTGTTCCGCGCCACATCGACCATTGCCACGGCCCTGCACAATGGCGCCAAATGTATAATCCCGGTCGACAGTGTAGCCAAGTGCATTGAGCTGGGAAAAAAGATCGAAGCGATCACTGCCGGTGAACGGGACGGCAAGATTGCAGAAGGCCTTGAATACGGCAATTCTCCCTTTGAATATTCAAAAGAATTCATCAGCGGTAAAACCCTGGTATTAACCACTACCAATGGCACTAAACTGTTGCACATGGCATTGGAGCGGGGCGCAGGGCATATCATCACCGGATCTTTCCCGAACCTGTCGGCTGTGTGCGATTATCTTATACAACAACAGCAACCGGTATTGCTGGGTTGTGCTGCCTGGAAAGACAGGGTGAACATGGAAGATATGTTATTTGCCGGCGCCGTTATTCATCAGGTAAAAGATCATTTTAACATCAATTGCGACAGTTCAGGCATTGCTGAAACTTTGTACCTGAACGCAAAAAGCGACATGTACGGTTTCATAAAAGAAAAAAATGCAACCCATTATCAACGCCTCACCAATTTCGGGCTGGAGAAAGACATCAGGTATTGCCTTACGCCTGATATTGCCAATGTGCTGCCCTTTTATGAAGAAGGAAAATTGGTAGTGCATACTGGTGAACGCTGGTTATAACCAGGTGAGCTGGTAACCCTCTTTTGGGCATTTTAGCTTTCTTTTAATAAACTAATTGAGATCCCTGTGCGTTATTTGCACAGGGATCTCTTTTTTCAGCACTTCGACGTTCTTTTGTTCTCTGAACTGGTACCATAGCGTACGGCTGTATATACCTGTTGATGGATACCCCTGTAATTAACCTTTATGGTTAGCCGTTTGTTAACCGATCGTAGCAGGCTGACGACTTACCTGGCTGAACGCCTTTCATTGAGTAAAAGTACAGGTTGATCATAGTGCCACTGCTGTTGGCAACCGGCCTGGTTTATAAGAGTAAGCCCTTACGCATGGAGTAAATCATGGTGATCTTTGCCGGTTAATTACACACATTCCTAAAGGTCGCTGCCGCTGGTCTTAATGCATGTATGCAACGATGGGTGCCAGGTTTAATAAAAATTATGCCCCAAAGGCAACCGGTTGATCATTATGTAAATAATTTTTTATAATATTTGTGCTGCAAATCAAAATAGGCTGGAATCGAATTTGCATATTCTCCCATAAGCCTGGTTGTAGATCATATCATTTAAAAGGTGCCGCAGCGAAGAGAAAAGAAAGAAAGAGGACTTGAACCGGCAAAAAAAGTAGCCCATAAGCCCTGAATATATGCAATCGGGGTTAAAAAAGTGACATAAAAGCGGGATCAAACCCAAAAATTTTTGCTTTTTGTAAATTTGGCGTATTATTGTGTTTGGAATAGGGCTGATAAGTCATACCCGATACTCACAAAGCTCATCAGTTAATCTCATTCCACGCATATAAACTCATTTCAATTTTATTTCAAACGAATTTTCAACGAACAAAGTTTGCTCGTCTGATTAGGTGTTAACTCACAAGTTATTTTATGTATGACATTTTGCAATTGAACGACATGCTCGTTCCAGAACTGTTAGATATTGCTGAACAGTTAAAAATACCCAACGCAAAAAAATTAGATAAGCAGGAACTAGTATATAAAATCCTCGATAAGCAGGCTGTGATGGCTAGTGCAGTAAAGAATGGTACAGCTGAAGATAAAGGTAAACGTAAAAGAGTAGTAAAAACAACTACTGCAAACGCAACAGAAGAAGCCGATGTGGTCAGTGGTGATGAGAAACCAGCGCGTAAAGAAATGAAGAAGGAAGCACCCAAAAAGAAAGTGATTGAAAAATCTGCTCCTCCCAAGAAAGGCCGCAAGAAACCAGAACCAGAAGAAGAGGAAGAAGTGGCCCCCATCTTACCGGTAATGAATGACGACAGCGATGAAGATGATATTCCGGTAATAACGTCACGCGATGAAGAAGACGACGACGAAGAAACCAACACCCTGATTGCCCAGGACCACGAGCGGATCTCAGAACCACAACCTTCCGTAGAACAGCAACAAAAATCATATCCCCACCGTCGCGAATCTGCCTTTAATATTGAGTTTGACGGCGTTATTATGGCCGAAGGGGTTTTAGAAATGATGCCCGACGGATATGGCTTCCTCCGCTCTTCAGATTACAACTACCTTTCTTCTCCCGACGATATTTATGTTTCTCCTTCACAGATAAAATTGTTTGGCCTGAAAACCGGCGACACCATCTTTGGTGCTGTTCGTCCGCCAAAAGAAGGAGAAAAATACTTCGCGTTGTTGAAAGTAGAAACCATCAACGGTAAACAACCGGAAGAAGTGCGTGACCGTGTTCCTTTCGATTACCTCACGCCACTGTTCCCATACGAGAAGCTGAACCTGTTCACGCAATCGAATCAATACAGCACCCGTATCATGGACTTATTTACGCCCATTGGTAAGGGACAACGCGGGTTGATCGTAGCCCAGCCCAAGACCGGTAAAACCGTATTGCTGAAAGAAGTGGCCAACGCCATTGCCGCCAATCACCCTGAGTGTTATCTGATGGTCGTGCTGGTTGATGAGCGTCCTGAGGAGGTTACTGATATGGAACGCAGCGTACGTGCTGAAGTAATTGCATCTACCTTCGATGAACCGGCTGAAAAACACGTAAAAGTGTCTACCATCGCCCTGCAGAAAGCCAAACGCCTGGTAGAGTGCGGACATGACGTAGTAATCCTGTTAGACTCTATTACCCGCCTTGCACGCGCCCATAACACTGTTGCGCCTGCTTCTGGTAAAGTATTATCGGGTGGTGTGGAAGCCAACGCGATGCAAAAGCCTAAACAATTCTTTGGCGCCGCCCGTAAAATTGAGAATGGCGGCTCCCTCACCATATTAGCTACCGCTTTGATAGATACCGGTTCGAAAATGGATGAGGTGATCTTTGAAGAGTTCAAAGGTACCGGTAACATGGAATTGCAGCTGGATCGCCGCCTGGCCAACAAGCGCGTATTCCCTGCCATTGACCTGGTAGCATCTTCTACCCGCCGTGACGACCTGTTACTTGAACGTGATGTATTGCAACGCATGAACCTATTGCGTGTGTATCTTACCGATATGAATACCGAAGAAGCAATGAACGAATTGCTGAAACGGATGCGCGGTACGAAAGACAATTATGAATTTTTAGCAAGCATGAACGGCTGAACACCATCTGCCGCAAAACATAATAAAAAGCCATCTCGCTAAAACGGATGGCTTTTTTATTGCAGTTAACAGCATTGCATTTTGATCAAACAAGGGCATCGATCTTTTTAGCCAGCTGCCGGTCTTTATCGGTAACCACATCGCCGGCGCTGTGGGTGCTTAACCATACTTCTACCTGGTTCCATACGTTGGTCCATAATGGATGGTGATCCATTTTTTCTGCCTCCAGCGCAACCCGCGTCATAAAGGCAAATGCTTCGGAAAAGTTTTTAAATTCAAACTTCCGGTAGAGCTTATTATCTTGTTCCTGCCACATAGATGAAAGTTTATTTGTTTGGTTACAGGTTTCAGAGCTTGCCCCGCACAGCGGGGTTACAAGTTCCAGGGGTACCGGTTTCCAGTTACCGGGCCTTACTATCGAGGCTAACAACTGTATTTAACTCCGGCATTTGCTGATTTCGAAAGTTCGTAAATCTTAAATCGGAGAAACCTTTAACTGCATTCCGCGGTAACCGGTATCTGGTAACCGGCTACAGTTACCTATTTTCAATGACTGTGTTAAAATATCAAATGGCCTTTATTTTTGATCTTCTCATTCGTTAGCTCCATCACCAGCTGAACGCCGGAAATGGTTTTAACGGAAGCTAATATCTGTTGGAAGAATGCATCAGGTACGGTATCGCCTTTCATCAGCCATAAAAAATCAAGATGCCTGAATTCGGGCAACAGGTATTCACCGTCGTACTGGTTGTTATATAAATAGTGTACCAGGCTGCCTAAGGGTTCGCGGTATTCAAAAACTGAGAAATAATAGTGTCGCTTTTTTTTCTGCAGCTGGATCTCTATATCGTTGTTAATGCGAAAATCAAAATGCAGTAAATGGTTCAGGTGCCAGCAAAACTGGTAGCTTTTGAGCGGCGCCACAATTCCGGCTAAACGGGTATTGTCGAAAAAATCATTGGCCAGATCATCCAGGTCGAGCTTAAGTTTCATGCCATTATATTGCCATAAAGGTATAAAACTTAGAATTCAACAGGGCCTTCTTTCATTTCTTCGCCTCTTTTATACTTCACGGTGGTTTTATCGCCCTTATGGAACTTAGATAAAGCCTGCATGTAGGTTTCGAGGTTATGAGTGTCGTAGGTACCTAATTGTACAATTATATCCCCGGTTTGAATACCTGCTTTTTGCGCAGGCCGTCCATCGCTAACACCATCTACCCGTACACCGCTGCCGGCAAACGTATAATCGGGCATAATACCCAGGGTAACATTAAAACGGGCGGCGGTACTCATAGCCGGTTCGCGCGTTTTCTGAAAGGCCAGTTTGCCTTTGGTATTGGTAAGGGCTACCAGGCTTTCAATGTATTTTATGACGAAAAGCTCGCCGGTGTAGTTGATCTTATCGGCGTCATCGGTAGGCTTATGGTAATCACTGTGCAGGCCGGTAAAAAAGAAAAGCACCGGAATATTCTTTAAATAAAAAGACGTGTGATCGCTGGGCCCAACACCACTGGAATCGTATTTAGCCGTAAAATACTTCTGCTTGCTTAACGCACTGAACACGGCGGGCCAGGCGGGGGAAGTGCCATAACCGCCAATGGTAATGGTTTTACTGGTATCGTTCAGGCGGCCTACCATATCCATGTTCACCATGTAGTTCACCGTTTGCAGATTGATGGTAGGGTGTTCTGTAAAATATTTAGAGCCAAAAAGGCCCAGCTCTTCACCAGAGAAGGCGATAAATACATAATTGTTATTCCTGTTCTTCGACAGTTTCAGCAGCCTGGCCAGTTCAATAAGGGCGGCTGTTCCGCTGGCATTATCATCGGCGCCATTGTGGATCTGCCTTTCCCCGGTGCGCAGCATACTATTGCCATCTTCACCAAAACCCAGGTGGTCATAATGCGCGCCGAAAATGATCGTGGTAGGAGCGCCGTTATTAATGATACCGATCACATTGTTGCCTGTTCTTTTTTTATCGCTGATCACTGTCTTTAAACGGATGTCGAGCGTGGCCGACTCATCGGTTAAATATTGTTTGCTGGCCTTCTGGGTTAAATAAATAACCGGTATCACCAGCGGGCGGGAATTGTCTTTGGCGTCGAATTGAAGGTTGTCGGCAATTCCGGAGCTATTATATACGAATAAAGCAGTAGCACCTTTCTCATGCGCTTTCCCGGCAATGGTTTTTATAGCCGCGGTGAGGTCAAAATGCGGGTTATCTTTATTCTCTTCTATAATATCTTTCAGGTCATTGAACCAGGGAACGCCCTGCTCTTTTACGGCAGGCGATGCAGCAGCTGTAAGGCTGGCATCAGGACAAAACACAAAAGGAAAATATTCCTCGGTTAATTTGAGCTCCTGGTCATTTATGAACAACAGGGTAGAAGCGTTGATCTGTTTGCCATCATAGATCTCAAATGGCTGCAGCCAGCCCTTTTCACCTTTTGGTTCAAGACCGGCCTTTTTAAATTCATTGCTGATGTATTCGCTTGCCAGCTTTTCTCCGTTAGTGCCGGCCCTTCTGCCTTCCAGTTTATCATCCGACAGGTACGCGATGTGCGCCTGCAGGTTGGCAATCATAACTTTATCGGCTTTTTTCAATTTCTGGCCTACCGAAGACAGGGAGGCGAACAATAGAATGATCAATAAACGCATGAACAGGTTCATTGTACTTATTTTTCAGGCTTAGGTGCAAACAAAGTTATACTTAGACAAAGCCTGTACCAATAATTGTTTATCAAAAATTACAGCCATTTGTAAAACAGAAAAATCGGCGAAAAGCGAAAGCTGTTTTTGGTTAAAGCCGGGCCCCCTCAGGAAAATAATACTATTTTAACACATTTTTCAAGGTCTGTTGCAGGTTATTGAATTATTTAGGCGTTGATCTAAGACAAGTAATGGAGCTCTTGTGCAGGAAGAACTGAACAAATTAATTTATAATCTGTTTATAAATGCCTGTTAACCGGATGTTTCTGAAATAACGGTGCACAAAGTCACGAGATTAATTTTGTTTAAGATCGTTTTTTTCTTTATAAGCTCACCTTTTTTCCTTTACTTTTGCAGATTGCCCTTTTGATAACAATTGGCAGTTGGCGGTTGGCAGTTAACTGTTGAATTTTTTAGCAGCTTGCGAATTAGCAGGATTTACAATTTTAGGGTTTATTGCAAATGGCAAACTGCCAACTGGAAATTGAAACTGCCAGCTATTACAAGGGATTTGGAAATTTAAAAATTAGCATGGCACTACCTCATCTTATTAAGTATGTGTACACCAATGGAACTGATGAAGTGATCCGTAGGGGAAAGAAGATACACGCCATCGGGTATGTAGAACTGGTGGACTATGATGAACTTCTTGATTCTGTGACGTTCAGGGTTAAGGATGATAGTTATACTACTTATTATAAAGTAAACATACAGAAGTTTAAGGATGCACGTACGCTCTCCGTGCGTTGTGCATGTCCGTATAACCTTGGCGATATTTGCCGTCACGAAGCGGCCGCGCTTATTCAACTCCAGGAGATGCTGGATAAGAATATGCTGAAGACCGAAAAAGTGGATTATGACCAGAAGCATACCGTACTGAAGATGAAATTCATCGACCTGAAGACCCTGCGGTTGCTCTGTTCACCCGAAACATATACCGAAGCTGAAAAATACCTGCGCACGCAACGTGCAGATATCGAATATGCCCAGGATGAAGTAGTGAAAGCTACTGTCAACATAGACGGTACTCCCTGGAAGGTAGTGATCCGCAAGAATGAAGAAAGAAATTTTGACACCAGTTGTAATTATGAAGATCGCCTGCATCCGCTGTGTTTGCCCAAGGTGATCGTATTTCTGCAATTGCTCAACGCTTACGGGCCTTACTATTTCGACAGCATTCGCAACTGGGATAAAGAGAAGAATAAATTACTGGAAGCCTATGGTTATTCACTAAGCGATAACCTCGACGGCAAGTTTGAATTTACCTATAAAGACGGCAAACCATTTTTGCGGGTACTGGATCCTTCCATTAAACGCATTTCACCACAGGATGCTGCCCGCTCCAAACCAAAACCGGTAGTGGCCGAAGTACCTGCTGTTACTGAGACCGTAGCGGTAGAAGAACCGGAAAAAACAACCCAATTCACCCAACGGTTGGGAGTGGTATTTAATTTCAACTACGAAAGTTATCCCGGTTTTTCCATTGATGCTATCAGCGGTGAAGTAAATGAGGAAGCCACCCAGTTCACAGGCAAGGTAGAAAAGCTCGACCTGTCCAAGTTTATTAACCTGGACGTTTATTCAGAAAACGACCGGCAAATGGTGCCCCAGCTGCGCAAGATGCAGGATGTGGAAGTAACCAAGTACCTTAACCGCAATTCACCCTTCAGTGGAATATGGGAGAACATCATTCACCATGAAGAAGATGACCTGCCTGAAGAGACCAAGGCCCTGATGGTGGAATACCTGCATCCCAAATTGAAGAAACTGTTTGCAGATGTTGCTTCGAACCCGTTTGTTTACTACCTGAATGGTAAAAAGGTTTTTAAAACAGAAAACCTGCATACCGCCGGTATTGTAACCGACTATATTACGCCTTATTTCAAAGTAATTGCCGGCAAGAACAGTTATGAAATTGAATGCTGGGTAAAGCTGAACGGACAACATGTGAACATCAGCGAAAACAGCATCAACAGCAGTTTACTTTTCTTCTATAACGATAACCTGTTCCTGTGGGATAAACCTGAAGATGTTGGCCTCGTAACACAATTCCACGGCAAAGGAAAGCTGGTATATTCCAAAGCCGACTGGCCTGAGCAATTGCGTAAAATGGTATTGCCACTTACCAAAGATTACCATGTGGAGTTTGATGGATCGCTGGTAAGCGAAGTAAAGGACGGTGATCCGGAAAAACGGGTGGTGTTGCAGGAAAAAGGTGATTATCTCGTATTTCAACCGCTGTTCTCGTATAAAGGATTTGAGACCAAACCTGGCGGCAAAGATGAGCTGGTGATTCCCGACACGGAAAGAGTTGTGATCGTTCACCGGAATAAAGAAAAAGAATTACAGTTCATTAAAAAGCTGGAGAACCTGCATTCAGGGTTTATAAGACCCGAGGGCGGCCAACAGCTGGCGCTGAAAGGAAGTGATGTACTGAAGAATAACTGGTTCTTTTTGTTCGTTGACGCCATGAAGGAAATGAAGATCCCGGTGTTTGGATTTGATGCGTTGAAGAACTTCCGCTTTAATACAGCGCGTCCTCAAACAAAGATCCATATCAGCAGCAATACCGACTGGTTCGATGCGCGGGTTGATATTGTATTTGGCGACCAGAAAGTGACCATTGCCGATGTAAAGAAAGCGCTGGCCAACCGGCAGCAGTTCGTACAACTGAACGATGGAACGCTGGGTATTTTACCGGAAGAATGGATCAAAAAATATTCACTGCTGTTCAGGGTGGGCGAAGGCAAACAGAACCAGTTGCGCCTGTCGAAATACCACATGAGCGTCATTGACGAGCTGTATGATAATCGCAGTGAAGAAGAGCTGGTATTAAGGCTTGAAGAGAAATACGAACAGCTGAAAAGCTTTAACAAGATAAAAGAGATACCCCTGCCTGAACATCTGCAGAATGTGCTGCGTCCCTACCAGGAACATGGATATCACTGGTTGCATTACCTCAGTGAAATTGGCTGGGGTGGTATCCTGGCCGATGACATGGGTTTGGGTAAAACCGTACAGGCTTTATCTTATCTGAATTATTACAGGACCAGTCAGGGTAAGCTGCGGGCGCTGGTTGTTTGTCCAACCACATTGATGTTCAACTGGGAAAATGAGATCAAGAAATTTACGCCTACGCTTACCTATTATATCCATCACGGTGGTGAAAGAACGCGTGGCAAGGAACAGTTCATGAATGCGGAGATCATTATTACCACTTATGGAACCTTACGCAGCGATATAAAACTGCTGGTCGAAATTCCATTCGATTATGTGGTGCTTGATGAATCGCAGGCGATCAAAAACCCATCCAGCAAGGTTACCAAAGCTGCCTGTTTATTGCAATCGAAGAACAGGATCTGTTTAAGTGGTACCCCGCTGCAGAACAATACATTTGACATTTTTGCCCAAATGAACTTCCTCAATCCGGGCATGCTGGGCAGTGTTGAATTCTTCCGGCAGGAATTTGCCATTCCTATCGATAAGTTTGGCGAGGCCGACCGTAAAGACCATTTGCGTAAACTATTATATCCATTCATATTACGCCGTACCAAAGAGCAGGTGGCCAAAGACCTGCCCGATAAAATTGAGACCATCCTCTTCTGCGAAATGGAACCGGAGCAGCAGGCGATATACGATGCTTATCGCAATGATTTCCGCGATAAGATCATGGGTACCATCGAACAGCAGGGCATTCAACGGTCACAGTTAACCATTTTGCAGGGTTTGATGAAACTGCGGCAGATCTGTGATTCACCAGCCATTTTGAATGAAGCAGAAAAATTCCCCAATCACTCCATAAAGCTGGAAGAGCTGGGCCGTGAGATCACTGAGAATATCAGTAACCACAAAGCGCTGGTGTTCTCCCAGTTCCTGGGTATGCTGGCCCTCATCAAGGAAAAGTTGAAAGAGCTGGAGGTTGATTTTGAATATTTCGATGGAAGTACTTCGGCCATTGACCGCGAACGGGCTATTCAACGTTTTCAGAACGACGACAACTGCCGTGTATTCCTGATCTCGCTCAAAGCCGGTGGTGTGGGTTTGAACCTTACAGCTGCTGACTATGTGTACATCGTTGATCCCTGGTGGAACCCGGCCGTGGAGCAGCAGGCTATTGACCGTACGCATCGTATTGGACAAACGAAGAATATCTTTGCGTATCGCATGATCTGTAAAGACACCATTGAAGACAAGATATTGCAGCTCCAGGATAAAAAACGATTGTTAGCCAAGGACCTGATCACTGATGATGAAGGATTTGTTAAGTCGCTTACCCGTGAGGATGTGGAATACCTGTTTAGTTAGTAAGCGGCTGGTTTTCATTGAGTAATTCCAAATGCTGTTTTTGCGGTAAATAATAAAGTGCCACGATTAGCAACTGAAATGTGCTGATCGTGGCATATTTTTTTGGAATAAGCAGGTTAACTTATCCTGACGATGAAACTTTTTACCACACGCTTTGTTTACACAAGTTTGCCGGCAGGGTGGCGTCTAAAAGTTATATTGTAATATTAAACCCATACATGAAAAAGTTTTTTACCCTGTTCTTGTTAGCGTTTGTATTTGTGTCTGTTGGTTACGCCCAAAATGTCTCGGGTAGTATCCAGGGAAAGTTATACGACAGTCTTTTTGTTGACAATCTTGTAGATGCCACCGTTACCGTACTTCATGCTACCGATACCACCGTGGTATCGTATACCCTCGCCGATGCCAGGGGCGAATTCAGAATAAAAAACATTCCTGCCGGTAGTTATCGTTTGATGATCAGCTATCAGGGTTATACACCGAAATATATAAAGTTCAATATTAGCGCCGATTCGTCCAATATACAGCTGGGCACTGTTTACATGTCCAAGAAAGACAATATGCTGCAGGAGGTGATCGTGGAGGCGCCGCCGATAACAGTAAAGAAAGATACGGTTGAATTCAGGGCCGATGCCTTTAAAACAAAACCCAATTCAACGGCTGAAGACCTGTTGAAAAAGTTGCCGGGCGTGCAGGTAGATAAAGACGGGAATGTAAAAGCGCAGGGGGAAGATGTGCAAAAAGTGTATGTCGATGGTAAGGAGTTCTTTGGCACCGATCCTAAAATGGCTACCAAGAACATCACTTCCGATATGATCGAATCGGTGCAGGTATTCGATGATATGAGCGATCAGGCCAAATTCACCCGGATCGACGACGGCAGCCGTTCAAAAACGATAAACATCAAATTAAAGAAAGATAAACGCAAAGGCTATTTCGGCCGCTTCGTAGCTGGTGCAGGTGATAATGAACGTTACCAGGCGAGCGCTATGTTTAACCGTTTTGATAATGATCGCCGCATATCGGTGCTGGCAGGTTCAAACAACCTGAACAGATCTTCTTTTTCTTTTAACGACATAGTTGGCAACATGGGTGGTTTTGGTTCACGCGGAGGCGGCTTCGGTGGCGGAGGTGGCGGTTTTGGCGGTGGCGGCCGGGGAGGCGGCGGTGGCCGTGGATTTACTGGCGGCGGCGGTTTTGGCGGCGGAGGGGGCTTCGGTGGTGCTGGCGGCGGCAATAACGGTATAACCAAAGCTACCAATGCCGGTATTAACTATATTGACAAATGGGGCAGTAAAGTAGATGTGAGCGGCAGCTATTTCTTTTCAACCAGTGAAAATCGTAAGGAACAGCAAAGCCTAACTGAACAAACGATCAAAGCCGACTCCGTTATTTTTCAGAATGAAGATATGTTTTCAACCTCTAAAAACCAGAATCACCGGTTCAACCTGCGGTTTGAATATTATATCGACTCCATGAACTCCCTGTTGTATACGCCCAACCTGGTATTGCAACACTCTGAATCATATAGCTTCGATACTTTGTTTACCCGCTCTGTCAACGCCGTGGATTTTCTCGCCAATGAAGGCACTAACATCAATACCAATATACGCGACGGTATTAATCTGAACAATAACTTATTGTACCGCCGCAAGTTTCATAAACTCGGCCGTACATTAACCATTGGCCTGAACAACAGCATAAATAATAGTGACGGAAATGGCACCACAGAATCGCCGTTCCGCTCCTATGATGCTATGGGCAATTTAACAGGGACGATCAATCAGAATTTCAGGTCGTCTCAAAAAACAAGGTCAATGAACAATGTTATCAGTACTTCGTATACTGAACCCATTGGCGCCAATAAGCTTTTAGAACTTAACTATGCGTATACCAACCGGCACAGCACCAGCGACCGCGATGCTTTTGATTTCAATACCGGTTCGCTTAAATATGATATCGTGAACAAGGCGCAGACGAATTATTTTGAGAACGATTTCATTGCGCATCGCGCGGGCGCCAACTTCCGGGTACAGAATAAAATGTACAACTGGCAGATAGGAGCAGCCGTTGAGCATTCTGACCTGAATAATTATAACGACCGCGCGCAGTATGGCGATACCACGATAAAACAATCATATACCAACCTTTTCCCTACGGCCAATTTTACCTACCAGTTCAGCCGCTCAAAGACCTTGCGGTTGTTTTACCGCGGCCGAACCAATCAACCATCTGTAAACCAATTACAGGAAGTTCCGGATGCAACGAATATTTTATCAGTAACCAACGGTAATCCATCGTTGAGACAGGAGTTTACCCATAACGTAAACCTCAATTACAATACGTTTGATGCGGTGACCTTCAAATTTTTGTCGGTGAATATTAACCTGACCAATACCCATAATAAAATTGCCAACAGCATAGACTCACTGCGGCCTGAAATAAGGCAGAAATACCCCGGTTATGATACTTTCCCATCAGCCTCACAATATATCGTTCCGGTTAACCTCAACGGATCATACAGCACCTCTTCATTTATAACATTCGGTTTGCCTTTGCAGGGCAGACTGAAAGGAAGCAGCCTGAATTTCAACAACTCTATTGCGTATAACCGCGATGTGAATATCCTGTTTCAAAAGCAAAACATTACCAACACCTTTACTATTACACAAACAGCCGGCATTAACCTCAATATTAAAGATGCACTGATCATGGGATTAAATGCCAGTGTTGCCTATAATAAGGCTACCTATTCTTTGTTGTCGAATCAAAATAATGAATACTTTACCCAAACCTATTCAGCCGATATCAGCTACACCTTCCTGAAGAACCTGGTACTGTCGACCGATTTTGATTACTACATCAATACGGGCCGTGCCGATGGCTTTAACCAAAGTATTCCCTTGTGGAATAGCAGCCTGGCGTATCAACTGTTTAAAAAGAAGAATGGTGAATTGAAATTCTCGGTAAATGATCTGTTGAATCAGAACCAAAGTATTTCACGTACCGTAACCGATGGTAAAATACAGGACACCCGGGTAAATGTATTGCGCCGTTACTTTATGCTCACCTTTACTTATAACCTTAACCGGGCCGGTACCGGTCAGCAACAGCGGCAGGGCGCTCCCCGGTTACCGCGCAGCATAGAGCGACAAATTGAGCGGAACAATAGTGGGCGCAGCGGTACCATAATGCCGTGATCGCGGTTATTATGATCGGACTAAAAAACAGGTGTGCCACACTTTAAAAGTGGCACACCTGTTTTGAAGCTAAAAAAAATCCCCTCCCGATGGATCGGAAAGGGTTAAGCACATACTTACAATTGTGGTTTCAGAGGTAAGTGCTATGCGTTATAATAAATTCTAACCGAATCTTAATGTAACTTTCTTCTTACAGGTGCAGGCGTGCTGATAGGCGAATTGCCCAGCATGATTACCGCTAACAAAGTTTTAACAAATCGAACAACGTTAGATGAAGGGCGGTAGATGGTCTTGTGAATTTTCGCACGGTGTACATCGTAGTACATTGGATTCTTTTTCATTGGTATTGAATTGTTAAGAATTAATAGAATAAGCCGCCATTTGTAACGGGTAAAGCGGTTTTTTTATTGTGGACTAATTTAATAATTATCTCATAAAATAGCCAAACTGATGGTCCTTAATTCTTACCCGGTTGTGGTAAACCCTTAATAATTACAGCAGAAACATTAACCTTCATTAACATTAAACCAACGCTGCTTAACCTGCATTGCCGGCACGTAAGAATATTTTCGTAACCACCTTACAATCGCGAAAATATAAACTGTATGAAGCATTGCTACCTGCTGGTTTTTTCCTGTTTTTTATATTCATTGGCATGGACCCAGCAAAAGGGTATAGTAAAAGGCCTTGTCTATGACACCCTTTTAAAGCAGCCGGTAGTAGCTGCAACGGTTACTTTATTACAGCGAAAAGATTCCTCTTTAGTAACCTTTGCCATGACAGACAGTAAAGGGCAGTTTGAGATCACCGGTTTACCCAATGGCGAATACCGGTTATTAACAACCCATGTAAGCTATCATAATACCAGTAAACTCTTTACTATCGATGATTCACATAAGCAGGTTAACCTGGGAAATATTATCATGAATGATGTTAGCCGGCTATTACAGGAAGTGACTGTTACGGCAGAAGCGCCCCCGGTAACACTGATGGGCGATACGGTACAATACAATGCCGGCTCTTTTAAAACCGTACCCAATGCTACCGTTGAACAATTGCTGAAAAAAATGCCGGGTATTAAAATAGAAAAAGACGGAACCGTCACCGCGCAAGGTCAGGAAGTAAAGAAGGTGCTGGTTGACGGCAAGGAGTTTTTTGGTAACGATCCCAAAATAGCCACCCGCAACCTGCCGGCCGATGCCGTTGATAAAGTGCAGGTATATGATAAAATGAGCGATCAGGCACAGCTTACCGGTTTTGATGATGGTAATAGTGAAAAGACCATCAATCTGAAATTAAAAAAAGACAAGAATAAAGGCATGTTCGGAAAAGTGACGGCGGGCGGCGGCACCAGCGACCGGTACGAAGGAAAGTTCAATGTGAATTCATTTAAAGGCGCCCGCCAGTTCTCGGTAATAGGTATGGGCAATAACACCAATGCCGAAGGTTTTTCATTTATGGATATGCTGAGCTTCAACAATGGCATGGGCAATATGCAACAGGGCGGGGGTGGCGGTATTCAGCTAAGCATCAGGGATGATGGCCCCAACAGCAATGATGATAACAACAATGGCATAAAGACCATCTGGGGCGGTGGGTTTAATTATAATGACCTTATTGGCAACAAGACCCAATTCACGAGCAACTATTTTTATAACCGGTATAATCCCAATACCGAAAGCCACATTCACCGGCAGTACTACCTTGCGGATTCATCATATTATTATAACCAGAATGCCTTTGCAAATAACCTGAACAACAGCCATAAAATAAACCTGAGTGCTGATATTCAACTGGATTCCTTTCATTCAATAAAAATATCTCCCTCTTTGGGCTATCAGCAAACAAATAATAAAGAGGTGAGCGATTACAAGAGCTGGTCGCTTACCCAAATTCCGGGCAGCAGCGGTTCCAGCCAAAATGAAACGAATAGCCGGGGCTATAATTTTAAAAATGATCTGTTGTTCCGTAAAAAGTTCCGGCGGGGTGGCAGAACAGTTTCGTTGAGCCTGCAGAACAATATGAATGCAAGCGATGGAGACGGCAGCCTGCGTTCAAGCAACACTTACCGCAATACGGCCGGTACTGTTATCAGAACAGATTCCATCAGCCAGCACAATACAAGCAGCAGCGACTTAAACAGCTATACGGCCCGGCTGGTATATACTGAACCTGTTTTCAAGAGATCGTTGCTCGAATTCAGTGTAGCAACGAGCAACAGCAAAAGTACCGCGCATAAAACGACATATGATTACGATACCATAAGTGGCAAGTTCGACAGGCTGAATGACCGGCTTACCAATAACTATGAAAATGAGTATGGTTATTATTCAGCGGGTTTGCGCTGGCGGATGCAGCAAAGAAAATTCAATGCATCGGTGGGGATGAACTGGCAGCAGGCCCGCCTGGAAGGGCATATTCTCACAAAGGGTATGGATTCAATTATCAGCAAAACATTTCCGACCCTGTTGCCCAACGCACGCCTGCAATATAATTTCACCAAATTCCGTAATCTGCGGTTGAATTATTCAACCACTACCAAACAGCCCACGGTTTCGCAGTTGCAACCGGTACCCGATAACAGCAACCCGTTGAATATTAAAGCCGGTAATGCCGATCTGCAACAGGAGCTAACACATTCAGTGCAACTGAACTTCTTTTCAGTGAACCCATTCAGGAATCGTAACCTGTTTGCTTTTTTTAACCTGCGCAGAACAGATAACAAGATCGTTGATGCCGATACGATTGATTCGGTAGGCGTAAAAACCACGCGGCCGGTGAATGTTGATGGCGCCTATGATCTTTCCGGGTCAATTAACCTGGGTTTACCACTGCCGTTTTTGAAAGGAACGGTAAATGTGAATACCTATGGAGGTTATACCAGGAACAAAACGTACATCAATGGAGCTGAAAATATGATCAGCACCTTAACTGTTGGTCCCGATGTGCGGTTCGATATCAATGCAACCGAAAAACTGGACATCTCCTTATCTGCCGGAATGAACTACTACCGCACGCAATATGGGTTACAACAGTCGCTAAATACCGAGTATTTGAACCAGCAATACAGTGCTGAAATTAACTGGCAGCTTCCCAACCGCTTTTTCTTCAATACGGAATTTACCTACGCCATTAACAGCCAGCGGGCCAGTGGCTTCAACGCAAAAGTGCCACTATGGAATGTGTTCATCAGTAAACAGTTCCTTCGCTTTAACCGCGGAGAAATTAAGTTATCGGTCTTTGACCTGTTGAAACAGAATATTGGCGTGAGCCGCAGCACCAGTCAAAATTATATCGAAGACAAGCGCGTAACCAACCTGCAACGCTATTTCCTGTTGAGCTTTACCTACAGTCTTACCAAGAATGGCTTAAGCGCACCCAACGACAAGGGCGGCGTACATATCATTAAAAGATAGCATATACCCTGGTGATCACTGCAGTATGGCATGGTAGCAAAATTGCATAAGGTACGATTGAAAAATCTCAAACAGTACTATTATGTCAAAAAAAAGCGCTACCCTGGCAACGCCAGCAGCTAAAGTGAATATACAAGGAATGGGTTCTATCCCGCATGAGAATGGCGTTTATTTCAGGGTTTGGGCCCCGCATGCCAAAAAAGTGTTTGTTACCGGAGATTTTAATAACTGGTCGAAAAACAAACACCCGATGACGCACGAAGGCAATGGGTACTGGGGAGTGAATATTCCGGATGCTGTAGTAAGTAATCAATACAAATATATTTTACTGACCGACAAAGGCGAGCTATACCGCAACGATCCATATGCCCGCGAGGTAACCAATTCAGCCGGTAATTCCATCGTAACCGATCCGCATTTTGAATGGACCGATCAGGATTTTCAAATGCCTCCCTGGAATGAACTGGTGATATACGAAATGCATATTGGAACTTTTAATGTGAAGGAAGATGGCAAGCCCGGCACTTTTGAAACGGCCAGGCAGCGTCTGGGCTACTTAAAAGCCCTGGGTGTAAATGCCATTGAAATTATGCCAACGACTGAATTCCCGGGTGGATTTTCCTGGGGATATAACTTATCACATCCGTTTGCCATTGAATCGGATTATGGGGGCATCAAGGGATTCAAAGAACTGATAAATGCAGCGCATGAGCTGGGCATAGCAGTTATACTCGATGTAGTGTACAATCACTTCGGTCCTTCAGACCTCGATCTGTGGCAGTTTGATGGCTGGAGCGAGAACGATCTCGGGGGCATTTATTTTTACCAGGATTGGCGGGCAGAAACGCCGTGGGGTCATACGCGGCCCGATTACGGACGGCCGGAAGTAAGGCAGTATTTGCGCGACAATGCTTTGATGTGGCTCGAAGATTATCATATTGACGGGCTGCGAACAGATGCCTTGTTATTTGTTCGCAATGTACATGGCAAAAACCTGCCGGAAGCCGATTTGCCGGAAGGCTGGACGCTCATGCGATGGATCAATGAAGAAGTGAAGAAACGCTATCCATGGAAGATCATGATCGCAGAAGATTTGCAAGACAATGAATGGATCACCAAAAAAGAAGAAGAAGGCGGTGAAGGGTTTAATACCCAATGGGACCCTGGATTTACATTTAGTGTACGGGATGTGTTGAAAGTGCCGGATGACGTGCATCGCGATATGGATAAGATACAATTTGCCATAATGCATAATTTCAATGGCGACTGGCTTCAACGGGTGATCTATACCGAATCACATGACGATGTGGCCAATGGAAAAGCACGCGTACCGGAAGAGATAGCACCGGGAGATTCCCAGGGTTGGTTCGCCAAAAAAAGATCGGTGCTGGGCGCTGTGTTAATATTCACCTGCGCCGGCATACCCATGATATTCCAGGGACAGGAGTTTGTTGAAGACGCAGAATTTGATGATACGAGACCGCTCGACTGGTCAAAGTTCTCGGCATTTAAGGGAATTGCGCGGTTATACCGCGATTGTATTCGCTTACGCCGCAATATCGATGGCTTAACCAAAGGACTTACGGGTGAACATACGAAGATCATTCATGTGAATAATGAAGATAAGGTAATTGCCTTTCATCGCTGGCATGACGGCGGTCCGAAAGACAGTACGATCGTGGTGTTGAATTTCGCCAATAAAGAGCACAAAGATTATGTGATCGGCGTGCCTGAGGAAGGCGTATGGAAGGTACGATTTAACAGCGATTGGAAGGGATATGATGAATCGTTTACTGATACGCCGGCGCTGGAAGCTGAAACATTTGAAGGTAAGAAAGATGGCCTTGCATTCAGTGCTGCCATTAATCTGGGACCGTACAATGCTTTGATCCTTTCGCGCGATTGATAAATTAAAGAAGGGCCGGATAGAAATCCAGCCCCGTATTAATCCAATATCCTATGAAAAACCGAAATGAAAATACTATGTTAAAAGCATAAAATCTATGACGGTGATCACAGAAAATGCAGTTTATAGAATTATTGATCTGCGCTAAGTTTTTTGCAGTGTTGCATTGAAAATTCGCTACAACGTAAGAAAATATAAAAAGGGCCGGATAGAAATCCAGCCCCGTGTTAATCCAATATCCTATGAAAAACCACTATGAAAATAGAATGAATTCTTCAATTAATTTATGATGGCCATCACCATGTATGATGATTGTGGCAATGATTTAAGCACCCGGGTATGCGAAGTGTTTGAAGTTTAATTACCAATGTGCATAACCCTTCTTCCTCCCGCATTGCGTTGCATTCCTTCCATTTCTTTTTCCCATTCTTTTTTAAATTGTTCAGCTGATAGTTTTTTTCCCTTTTTGGGTTCTTTGATAGCCGCGAGGTCTGTTTTTTGTGAAATTTCTAATGCTTTGTATGTAGTATTGTTGTTGATATCAATTTGTAAGATCAATCCGGGAAGTTGTCCCTGGTAGTCGGGGCCTGCGGGCACTGGTATAGCGGTTGTAAACCAAACGGTAACCCGGCTGGTGTCAGGGATGTCTTTTTTGGTCATAACACCATTTTCCATCGATATCGTACTACGTTTGCTGACGCGGGTGGTAGTTGCCTGTTGGCAGGTGTAACCCAGAATGTTACGCGATTCGCCTGTGAGTTTCCAGTGTTGTTTTCGAATGCTGTCGGTAATGAGGTAGAGTCTGGCGGCAAATTCCCTTTGTTCCACTTTGCGGCCTTCTGCAAAATTGATCCAGGTGATATCATCATCTCCCATGCCGAATGAGCGAAAGCTGGCGCCGTTTTCATTGCCTGCAAAATCATTCATTGTATTGTCAACCAGCGACTGGCGTAACATCTGATCATTACCGAAGAGGACTTCCAGTTTAATAACATGGGCACGTGGCGGCGGCGGTGACTGTTCCATTCCACCTGACCCACCGGCTACTCTTAGCTGAATTTGCCGGGTAAATTCATATACTACCCGTCCGCTTTGCTGCTGAGCCTGAGCCTTTAATATCAGGAATACGCTGGCTAAGAAATATATTGCTTTCATATACATTTATTTATTCAAAACTATCGCAGCCTGTAGCCGTAACAGGTTAATGCACCTTGGTTTAATGTTAATTAAGGTTAATGGGTCTACCACGGCCGCTATTAAACGGCTACTTTTGCAGCGTATGAACGGTCAACGCCTGTATTTACCGATAGTTTTAATGCTGCTGGCTATTATAGCTGTAGCAAGTTTCCAGGTTTACTGGGTCGTGAAAACTTTCCGGGAAGAAAAAAAAGACCTCGCTTTTCGTACCAATATTTTTTTTCGCGAAGCAGTACAGCGCGTACGGGTTGAAAAGCTAAAGCTGGATTCCAATTTTAATCCGAATGTTCACTTCAGGATGCCGCCCCGCCGCGCCATTGGAATGCTGGACGTGATCCGGACAAGAATGAATGATACTTTGGGCGCCAGGAACCGGATGCGGGTTTTGGTAACGGAAAAAAATACGCAGTTTATCCGTCAGGGTTCATCTGCCGATTCCGTGCAAGAGATCCATTTTTTTAAAGATGGTCCCGGCTCGGGTATTGTAAAAGTATTGAGCAGGGTAGACTCGCTGCAGGATAGCTTAAATATCAATGATCTTACTGTTAGTTATGCGCAGATATTGAAGGAAGAAAAAATTTCCGTCCCATTTACCATAACCAGGCATAAGGCGGTATGGAACGATAGCATCTATCCACCGCCACCGCCGCTTGAAATGGATAATGAAATAACCATTGGTTTTAAAAATCCGGTAACCTACAGGTTGAACATGGCAGATACAACCGCTTTTGTGATCCGAAAAATGTGGTCGCAACTATTGATCTCGCTGCTGCTGGTAGCACTTACCGTATTTTCATTCAGTTTGTTATTGCGCAGCCTCGTGCAGCAACGCAAACTCACCCAGATCAAAAATGATTTCATCAGTAATATCACGCATGAACTGAAAACGCCAATTGCAACGGTAAGCGTGGCCATTGAAGCCTTAAGGAACTTCGATGCATTACATGATCCGGAGAAAACAAAAGAATACCTGGCTATTTCTTCAAACGAATTGCAGCGCTTATCTTTTCTGGTAGATAAAGTGTTGAAACTGTCGATGTTTGAAAAGCACCAGGTTGAGCTAAAGGAAGAAACCATTGACCTGGCCTTGCTGGTAAAAGAAGTAGTGAACTCCATGAAACTGCAGTTTGAAAAATATAAGGCGCAGGTAAACCTGCAGTTGAATGGTTATCACTTTGAGGTGGAAGCCGACCGGCTGCATCTTACAAGCGTGTTGTTCAACCTGCTCGATAATGCGCTGAAGTATAGCAGGGAAAATCCATCCATTCATATTGAGTTGAAAGATGACAACGACCGCATTCTGCTGCATGTTACCGACAATGGCATAGGCATTCCTGCAGAATACCATAAAAAGATCTTCGATAAATTCTTCCGGGTGCCGGCGGGTGATACCCACAATGTGAAAGGTTATGGGTTGGGATTGAGTTATGTAGCCTATGTTATTCAGCGGCATGCCGGCAGTATCGATGTGGAGAGTAAACCGGGTATTGGAAGCCGGTTCATTATAAAATTACCTGCAGCTTCATGAGCAAAACCAAAATTCTATACGTTGAAGATGAGTTGTTCCTGGGCAAAATTGTAAAGGAAAGCCTGGAAAGCCGTCAGTTTGATGTCGTGATGGAAAGTGACGGCACAAATGTTTTATCTGTTTTCCGGCAAATAAACCCCGATGTATGCGTACTGGATGTTATGCTGCCTCATAAAGACGGCTTTACCATTGCAGGCGAAATACGTGAAATAAATAGTGCTGTGCCCATCATTTTCCTCACCGCCAAAACACAGACCGATGACCTGGTAAAAGGCTTTACGATCGGCGGCAATGATTACATTCGAAAGCCATTCAGCATGGAGGAATTGATTGTGCGTATTGAAAATGCATTGCGGTTTAAACAACAAGGGGCGCCTGTTGCGAACGGGAAAGATATATTAACCATCGGTAAATACAGCTTTCATGTAACCCGGCAAATGCTGTCGGGTTACAATGAAGAGCGTAAACTATCTTTCAGGGAAAGTGAATTGCTAAAGATATTATATGAGAACCGTGACAGGATCATTGACCGAAAAGACATTCTGAACCTGCTCTGGGGCAATGACTCGTTTTTTAACTCCCGCAACCTTGATGTTTACATAACCAAATTGCGCAGTTATCTAAAAGAAGACGACCTGCTGGAAATCATAACCATCAAAGGCGTGGGCTACCGGTTCGTGGTTGGTTAACGGCCAATTGTTTTGATCGTCCTGATCCGCTGTTGCGGATTTTTGAACCGTTGCATAAACCACATAATGGTAAAGCTGGGAATGAAATCAAGCCCCGGCATCAGCTCTTCCACAAAGTTGAACAAGCCACCAAAGGCGCCCTTCCAGCCACCGAAAGTGCGGTAGAAAATGAGCGCAGAAATAGGCGCCCAAATGATATCACCAAATTCGCCCAGGAAGGGAATGGTGTACGTTGCGTAGCCGATGATATCCATCACTACACAAAATATCAATGACGTTGAAGTTTGCTGTTTGTTCATTTCCTGAATTTACGACAATTAAGACAAATAATAAGTCGCAGTAGTTCTTGAATAATTACCGGCTGCCTGTTAAAATTTAGCCAACAGAATCTGTGTTGTTACACTAATAGCATGCGCTTTTTCAGTATGGCCTGTATCTCTTCCAGTTTGAATGGTTTGGAGATGTAATCATTCATGCCGGCTTCAATACATTTCTCCTTATCGCCCTGCATAGCATCGGCGGTGAGCGCAATGACCGGAATGAGGCTGTAAGGTTCCGGTAACTGCCTGATGAGCCGGGTGGTGGTAAATCCATCCATTTCAGGCATATTCACATCCATAAAGATCAGCTGCGGGTCCTTCTGCTGTAATAATTCCAGCGCCTGTTTGCCATTAGTGGCTTTAATGACGGCAAATCCCATTTTACCCAGCACTTCCGTTATCAGCATCATATTGATGGGCTCGTCTTCCACTACCATGATAGTGGCAGCATCGGTAATTTTTTCAATGGTATGAATATGGCTGATCTTGGCCGGTTGTTGCTGGCCGGTGGTGAACATGGCAGAAAGCATGGCATACAATTCATAGAGTTTAACCGGCTTCGACAAAAAGCTATGGATGCCCAGCTCTTCAGCCTGCCGTTGAACGATGTTTTTTTCAATGGAAGAAAGCATCATGATCACCGGCTGTGCTGCACCTGTATCCGATTTTCTGATCTCCTGCACCAGTTGTATGCCATCCATTTCAGGCATCTGGTGGTCTGTTAAGATAAGGTCGAGAGATTCGCCGCGCTGGTGTATCCGCTGCAGGATGGTCAATGCCTCCTGTCCGCTGGCGGCCGTTTCGCAGGGGATGCCAAAATAACGGAAGATCTCCTGCATGAGCCAGCAGTTGCTCGCATTGTCATCTATGACCAGCACTTTTTGTAAGGGCGGCCGGTAAGCACCGGTTATCTGTGGTTCTATATTTACGATCTGTAAGGGCAGCCGAAGCGTGAATGTGCTGCCCTGGCCCGCTTTGCTTTCAACATGTAAGCTGCCATCCATTAATTCGGCCAGGCTTTTTGAAATGGTGAGGCCCAATCCTGTGCCACCATATTTACGGGTGGTGGAAGAATCGGCCTGGGTAAAGCTGTCGAATATTTTTACCAGTTTTTCTTTGGATATACCAATACCGGTATCACGTACCGACAGATCTATATCAATAAATTTCCTGTTGTCCTTTACATAGATATTGCCGGCCTTTTTAAGTGATACGAAGATCTCACCTTTCTGGGTAAACTTAATGGCATTGCCTAACAGGTTCACAAAGATCTGCCGAATGCGAACGGGATCACCACTGACGCGGCTGGGCAACAGCGGATCGATATGGCAAACCATTTCAAGCTTCTTCTCATAAGCTTTTACGGTGAGAATATCGATGCTTTCCTCAACCAGTTCATCAATTCTGAAAGTGGTATTATCTATGCGCAGTTTACCGGCCTCCAGTTTGGAGAAGTCGAGGATGTCATTGATAATATCGAGCAACCCGTACGCTGATTTCTTTACATTCTCCAGGTAATCGCGCTGAGAATGTTGCAGGGTAGTGGTAAGCACGAGATCGGTAAAACCGATGATGCCATTCATGGGAGTGCGCAATTCATGGCTCATATTGGCCATAAATTCGCTTTTTGCCTGGTTGGCCGATTCGGCCATGTCTTTGGCCATTACCAGCTCCTGTTCCATTTGCTTGCGCTCAATGGCGGCAGCCAGGGTAGCGGCAAATGATTGCAGAATGCTGAATTCGGTGATTGTCCAGTCGCGTTCCCGGGTACAATCGGTGAAGGCTACAAAGCCCCAGAAATAATGCATGGTGAACACGGGCAGCACCGCGGCAGTTTTAACACCCGTTCCTTCATAGAAAGCCCGCAATTCAGCGTCCTGCATTTGACGCACGTGGCTGCAGAATATTTCTTCGTTTACCAGGGTTTGAAAAAGCGGCGATTTTATATTGATCTCTTTATTCTGAAAATCGGGGCTGCGGTAAGTCAATTCATCCGTAGCGCTATCCCAGGCCCACAACCTGCTGGTATACCATTTATCGTCTGCCAGCACGTATTCGTTTTTATATACGTTCAGGTTGTCAACCTGCATTTTCATGCCCAGCAGCTGAATAGCTTCGCCAATAGCCTGATCGAGGTTGTTATTACTTATGAGCAGGTGGGTGGCTTCGGCTACGGCCTGCAGGAGCTGGTCTTTGCGGCGCAGGTTTTCTTCTACCTTTTTCAGCGGGGTAATGTTGTGTACAAAACCTAATACGCCCCACACATTGCCATCCTGATCTTTCAGCGGCACTTTTACCGTACTCATGGTATTTAACTGGCCATTGGCAAAGTTGGGTTCTTCAGGAATGTATATCACTTTGCCGCTTCGCACTACTTCATCATCATCAGCCCAGAAACCCCGGATGCCACGCGAAGGATCACCCTTTACGTATTCAACGGGGAAGCCCACTTCCAGGTCGTCTTTACCAATAATTTCTTTGGGCGTTTTGCGCAGCGAATCGGCACAGGCCTGGTTGATCAACAGGAAGCGGTGATTGGGATCCTTTATGAAGATCCAGTCGGGCGTAGAATTGATGATGGTGCGCAACAGTTCTTCAGACTGCTTTACATCTGCCAGCAGCTGTTCACGCTCAGCTTCTGCCTTCTTCTGTTCAGTAATGTTACGGGAGGTAGTAATGATCTTTACAACCTGGTTGTTTTCCTTCACCGGCTTTAAGATGCTTTCGAGCCAGATGTATTCGTTGCTTTTTGTTCTGATGCGATAGCGCAGGGTGAGGTTATCGACCCGGTGCATGGCCACACTGCCTTTGTGCGGTGTAAAAGCATGTACATCTTCCGGATGAACGAATTCAGTAATGGAATGGCCTTCCATTTCTTCGCGATAATAACCCAGCGCCTTCTCAACAGACGGCGACACATACTGGAACACACCTTCGGGACTGCTCACCGAAATAATATCTTCGGCATGTTCTGCCAGCAGGCGGAATTTTTGTTCGCTGTTCTGCAGGGCCTGTTCGGCAATTACTTTCTCCGTTACATTTACGCCAATGCCCTGGATCTCCGAAACCCCGTCCTCATTCTGCAGGGCAATAAATTCCCAATCGGTCCACTGAAAATCATTTGTTTGCCTGATAGATTTCTTGATCAGGAGTTTATACACCGTACCCGGGTTCAACCAGCATTGGTCGGCCACTTCCTGGCAGCGGTACAGGTCTTTGGGATGAATGGTTGTATAGAACGGAACACCCAGCACTTCATTTTCGGAATATCCAAAGACTTTCAGGAACTGCGGATTGGCATAGGTGAAATTGCCGTTGCGGTCTATACGGACAACATAGTTTGTTTGTGAATTGAGGATGGACGAGAGGTATTTCTTTTCGCGCAGCAGGGCATTACGGGCCATTTGCAGCGCTTCGTAGTTCTTTCTGTTACTGCGTAAAAGCGGATCGATCACCAGAAAGATAAGACAGATGAGGGCAACGATCAGCGAAATGAATTTACCGGTATTGATGGTGGACGATTCTTCAATTCTATCGGTTACCACGCGGGTGTACCGTTGCACCACCTGGTTCATCAATGGAAAGAATTTTCTTTCGCTGTACAACATTTGCTGTTTGTACAGGGAGCCGTTGATGGCCAGCAGCTGGCTATCGGCCAGGTATACTTCCTGTGCTACAGCCACAATGCCTTTGAAGTGCGTTTGGGCATTGGTAAGGTCGCGGGTGATTTCCAGCAGGTCGGTAGTCACCGGTTCATCCTTTACGATCCTTAATTTATCACGTAAAAGCTGGTTGCAAACGATAAAAGAGTCAGTGGCATGTTTAAGTTGTTCGCGGATGGTTTGTTGATCGGTTTCCGGCAGGTTGCCTTTGGTAAGGAGTAAGACGTCCTTGGTAATGATCTGGCCAAACGTTTGCTGCTGCCCGCTTATGTTCACCAGTTTTACCATTTGTTCATTCTGTTTTGACGACAGATGAATTAAGTAATAACCGAAGAAGTTAAACAGGAGCACAGCTGCAAGCAGCACGATGGCAATTCTGACCAGTTTGCGAACAGGACTCTTCATGAATTTAAGGGATACAAAACCTACCCGATATATAACTGATAAATATAGTTTGTATTGAACGCCAACCCTTGTTTTTTGCCATAATTAAGGGTATTTCTACAGGATTTTACATTTCCTGTGCGGCTGCTGGTCAGGATCAATGAGATAGGGAGGCTTACAGGTTGCAGGTTACAGGTTACAGGTTACAAAAAAGGATAAAAGTTACAGGATTCGGGCAATTTGGGCGGGAGCGCATGTTGCCTTGAAAGCCCTGAAACATGTAACTTGTAACCTGAAACTACCTTGATTTTAATAATCAATCACCTGCTCTTCTATTTGCACCGGCAGATCACGCCATTCATACTGCTGGTTGCGCAATTGCGGTTCAAACCCGGCTTCAGCAATGGCCTGTTGTATGCTTTTGTAAGTAAACCGGTGCGGAGCGCCGGCAGCGCTTACCACATTTTCTTCCAGCATGATGCTGCCAAAATCATTGGCGCCGGCATGCAGGCAAATTTGTGCGGTTTGTTTACCAACAGTGAGCCAGGACGCCTGGATATTCTTGACATTGGGGAGCATGATACGGCTGATGGCTATCATGCGGATATATTCATCGGGCGTGGTTAGGTTATGTACACCACGGATCTTTGTCAGCAGGGTATCCACGTCCTGGAAGGTCCACGGTATGAAGGCCAGGAAACCTTTGGCTTCGGCTGGTTTTTTAGCCTGCACTTCCCTGATCTTCACCAGGTGCTCAAACCGTTCGCGAAGCGTTTCCACGTGGCCGAACATCATGGTGCCCGAAGTGGTAATATTCAGTTTATGGGCTTCATGCATGATATCGAGCCACTCCTGGGAGCCGCATTTTCCTTTGGAGATGAGGCGCCGTACCCGGTCGACCAGGATCTCAGCGCCTGCGCCCGGCAGGCTGTCCATACCGGCTTCTTTCAGGGCGGTGAGCACTTCCCGGTGGGTCGATTTTTCAAGTTTGGTAATATGGGCAATTTCAGGGGGTCCTAAAGTGTGCAGCTTGATGGTAGGGTACAGCTGTTTTAATTGCCTGAAAAGGTCAACATAGAACTGTAAACCCAGCTCTGGGTGATGGCCTCCCTGAAGCAATAACTGGTCGCCACCCCAGCGGATGGTTTCTTCGATTTTCTTCTTATAGGTGGCGATATCGGTAATATATGCATCCTTGTGGCCGGGTATGCGAAAAAAGTTGCAGAACTTACAATTGGCAATACATACGTTGGTGGTGTTAACGTTACGGTCTATTTGCCAGGTAACTTTTCCATGGGGAACTTGTTTTTTACGCAACTCATTGGCTACAAACATCAGTTCTGTCAATGGGGCATGTTCAAACAGGTACATTCCTTCCTCGATGGTCAGCATTTCAAAATTCAGGGCCTTTGCGTAGAGCTCATCCAGATGCATAAAAATTTATTGTGGCAACAAAAGTACTAAACGATCGGTTCAGAACGAATCGTATTGGTAAATAGGATGCACGTTTATATACCGGCACCCGTATTTGAGGAGGCGGTAACATCTCTTTATGTGTTTTTATACCAATGGTTTACCAATTTCACATAAATATTTTATCTTACTAACTGCAACCAAAAGACTGGTAAATGCAGACTGAGAAACTGTATAGCCCGAACAGCCGGAAGTCCGAATATCCAAAGCCATGGTTGTTTTTTGGTAAATGGGTCGCCGATCGCTTCCGGGCCCGTAAACCGAATGAACGGCTTCGGGATCCAGCTATTTTTTTTAAACCTGCTTCCATGCGATTGTTGACCATACCCATGTTACTACTGCTTTTGATGTCAGTAAGCTTTGTAAAAGCCCAGGAAGAATTTATTCAGCCGCCTGCAAAGCTGATTGCCAAATTCCCTTTCCGACTACTTACCGGGGGCATTATCACCCTCAAAGCCCGGCTCAGCAATTTTCCTGATACGCTCAATTTCATTCTCGATACAGGCAGCGGCGGTATTTCCATCGATTCTTCCACTGCTGATCATTTGAAGGTGGAAACCAAATTAAGTGACCGCACGATCCGGGGTATTGCCGGGGTGAGGCGGGTATATTTTGCTTACCGGCAAAGCCTGCACCTGCCGGGCCTGTCGGTAGAGAACCTGGATTTTCATATTAATGATTATGATGTTTTGACCAGCGCCTATGGCGAGAAAATAGATGGCATTATCGGATTGAGTTTTTTGTCGAGGTACATCGTAGGCGTTGATTATGACAGCCTGAAGATCTCTGTGTACACAAAAGGAACCATTAAATACCCCCGTGGTGGTTTTTTGCTGAAACCCCTGTTGAACACCATTCCCATTATGCAGTCAACCATCCGCGACAACCGGCAGCTGACATCGCGGTTTTATTTTGATACGGGCGCCGGCATGTGCCTGCTGCTGTCGGCCGATTTTGTGAGCGACAGCAATTTTGTTAAGCCCAAACGGAAATGGTATGCCACCCAGGCCGAGGGGCTGGGCGGCAAAGCGCCTATGAAACAGGGTGTTATAAAACAAATGCAGGTGGGGCCATATAAATTCAGGAACGTGCCTACCTATATTTTCGATGATGAATACAATGTTACCGCTTACCCATCGCTGGCCGGACTGATAGGAAATGACCTGCTGCGCCGGTTCAACCTGATCATCAATTATGAAAAGAAAGATATTTACATGATGCCCAATACCCATTACAAGGAGGCGTTTGATTATTCCTATACAGGCCTGGGGATGTATGTGGTAGATGGGGAAATTCAGGTGGTGGATATCATGCCGGAATCGCCTGCTGAACAGGCCGGCTTCAAAGCAGGCGATGTGATCATGGCGGTGGCTAATAACTTCAGTAATAATATTCAAACCTATAAAAACCTGATGCAAACCCCCGGCGAAAAGCTTAAAATACTGGTTTTGCGTAAGGAAGGGCCCGTTGTGCTTACTATGAAGGTTAAAAACATCCTCACCGGGCGGTAATCTGCTTTTATCAAATCACTTTCAACCAAATACCTCAACTTGTCGTTAATTTGTAGCCAGAGGCAGGCAGACCTGTAAGGTGCGCCATCTGAGTTTGCTTTTACAGTTTGTTAAAGCGCTCCTCACAGGCCGGATTTAATCTGGAGATGTGGACCTGTCAGGTGGACTTTAACCTAATGACTATTGAAGCCCTCTACCGTCCACCTTACAGGTCTGGCCTAATTTTAAAAGCAAAAACGGAATATGATACAATTTGAAAAATTCACGCTTTCGAATGGGTTACGGGTTATAGTACATGAAGATCATTCTACTCCGATGGCAGTTTTAAATGTGATGTACGATGTGGGTGCTAAAGATGAGGATCCAAATAAAACGGGCTTTGCCCACCTGTTCGAGCACCTGATGTTCGGTGGCTCGGGAAATATCGACGATTTTGAAACGCCCCTGCAAATGGCGGGTGGCGAAAACAATGCCTACACCAGCAACGATGTAACCAACTATTATATTCAGCTGCCGGCTGAAAACCTGGAAACAGCATTCTGGCTGGAAAGCGACCGCATGTTGTCGCTGGCGTTCAGTGAAAAAAGCCTGGAAGTGCAGCGCAAGGTGGTTATTGAAGAGTTTAAAGAGCACTATATTAACAAGCCCTACGGTGATGTATGGTTTAAGTTGCGGGAAATGGCATACAAGCAGCATCCTTACCGCTGGATGACCATCGGAAAAGAATTATCGCATATTGAAAATGCCAGCCTGCAGGATGTTAAGAATTTCTTTTTCAAACATTATCGCCCGGTAAATGCCATTTTGGTAGTGGCCGGCCACGTAAAAGGCGAACAGGTACGGCAACTGGCTGAAAAATGGTTTGGCGATATTCCTGCCGGTGATAAATACATTCGTCAGATCCCCGATGAACCGGCACAAAAAGAAGCGCGCGTTATGGAAGTAAAAGCCAATGTGCCGCTCGATGCCATTTATAAAGTATGGCATATGGATAACCGCCTCGATCATGGGTATTATGTAGCCGATCTCATAACTGAAGTGTTAGGCGGAGGTGGTTCTTCCCGCCTTTACCAGCGCCTGGTAAAAGAAAAACAGCTGTTCAGCCAGATAGAATGCTACCATTTCGGAACGGTTGATAAAGGCCTGCTGGCTGTTGAAGGAAAGCTGGTAAAAGGTGTAAAGATGGAAGACGCCGAAAACGCCATAAACGAAGAAATTGAAAAACTGAAACAAGGCGGCATCACCGAAAAAGAGCTTACCAAAATAAAGAACAAAACCGAAGCAACCCTCGCCTTTGAAGATATGAGTGTGCTTACCAGGGCCAATAACCTGGCTTTTTATGAACTGTTGGGCGATGTGAACCTGTTCAATGCCGACAGGGATAAATATTTTTCGGTAACCGGTGATGATATTTTGAAATACAGCCAGAAGATTTTCGATCCGAACAACAGCAGTACACTGAAATACTATAGTGAGAATTAATTGAAGATTAAAAGACGACTAAAAAGAATTATGCTTAATAGAACTATCGCTCCAAAAATAATAGATCCGGTTGCATTCGATATACATTTACCGGCCTGCAAAAAACATACGCTCACGAATGGTGTTGAAGTGTATGCCCTTGACCTGGGTAATGAAGATACGTTAATGGTGAACTGGGTTTTTTATGCCGGTAACTGGTGGGAAAAGAAAAAGGCAGTGGCTGCCGCTACCAATTTCTTAATTAAAAACGGCACCAGTAAGCGCAATGCTTTTGAAATAAACGAACATTTTGAGTATTACGGCGCTTACCTTAACCGCACCTGTTATAATGAAACAGCAGAGCTTACCCTGCACACGTTAGGAAAACATATCAATGAGCTGTTGCCTGTGGTGGCGGAACTGGTGCAGGACTCGGTGTTTCCGCAGGAAGAAATGAACATTTATGTGCAGAACGCGCAGCAGCGGTTAAAAGTAAACCTGCAGAAATGCGAGTTTGTGGCCGGCCGCCTCATCGATGCTTATTTGTTTGGCGAAAATCACCCCTACGGCAGGTATATGCAACTCGACGATTATGCAGCCGTACAGCGCGAAGATGCGGTGGATTTCTATAACAATTATTACAAACAGGGCCGCTGTGTCATTTTCGTGGCCGGAAAACTGCCTAAAGATATTATTGAAACGCTGGAAAAGCATTTTGGCAACCTGCCGTTGAAACCGCGTTCCACGAGTTTTGCCGCAACTGTACAGCATCCCATACAACCGGCTGCACAGAAAAAACATGAAATCCTGAACGATCCCAATGGGGTGCAAAGCGCTATTCGCATTGCCCGGCCTTTCCCCAACCGCCAGCATCCCGATTTTCAAAAAGTACTGGTGCTGAACAATGTGCTTGGCGGCTTTTTTGGTTCCCGCCTGATGGGGAATATCCGCGAGGAAAAAGGATATACGTATGGTATTTACAGTTACCTGTTGAATTTTACCAGCGAAAGCGGCTGGATGGTGAGCACCGAAGCAGGGCGCGATGTCACAGCAGATACTGTGAAGGAAATCTATTATGAAATGGAGCAGCTGCGCGAGGAGTTGATAGACGACGAAGAACTGATGATGACGCGCAATTCGATGATCGGCAGCATCCTGGGCGATCTGGATGGGCCATTCCAGGTTATCGGACGCTGGAAAAATATGATCCTCAACAATGTAGAGGAAGGCTATTTTGAGCGCGGACTGCAGATCATTAAGAACATAACGGCCAAAGAGCTGCAGGAGCTGGCGAATAAGTATTTGGTGAAGGAGGATTTTTATGAGTTAGTAGTAATCTAGGTGATAATGCCTTAAGACAGATATTTCGAGATTTCGGGATTTTGAGATTGTGTGATTTGTCGGAATGGTTGAATCTGAGCAAATCTCAAAATCTCTGAACCTGCCTGCCGGCCTTGCTCCGCCGAAGCTTCGCGAAGGTGCAGCAGGCAGGCCTCTAAATCAGAAATTGTCATAGTTCCTTTGCGCAGCATCATTTTATCCACCGCACCTGATTTATCACAAAATCTCTATTCTGATGAATTTTCTCATGCGTATCATTGTCACCTCCATTGTTGCATTTGGATTGTCGTATATTTTAAGTGGGGTGCAAATTGATGCGTTCACAACCGCCATCGTACTGGCGATCGTACTGGCCATCTTGAATGCCATTGTTAAGCCTATACTTATTTTGATCACCTTTCCTATTACGGTTGTCACGTTAGGGCTTTTTCTATTTGTGATCAATGCCCTCATTATCTTACTGGCCGATAAGTTCATCAAGGGCTTTCACGTTGACGGGTTCTGGTGGGCGCTGTTCTTCAGCCTGCTGCTGTCGATTGTTACCTCGCTGTTATATAAAGAAAAAAGGGATGAAAAAGAATAGACGCCGCCCTCCACGGATATTCGATTTGCGTTAACTTCATGGTACACTATTTTATTACCGTATTGTATGCACTTCGATAGCAAAGATTTGACGCACGACCAACTGGTTCATTTTTACAGGAGCCTGTTATTGCCCCGGATGATCGAAGAAAAAATGCTCGTGTTACTGCGGCAGGGAAAAATTTCAAAATGGTTTAGCGGAATAGGACAGGAAGCCATTGCCGTGGGCGTTACCCAGGCCCTGGATGAAGACGAGTGGATACTGCCCCTGCATCGGAACCTGGGTGTGTTTACCAGCCGGCATATGCCGCTGCATAAGCTGCTAATGCAATGGCAGGGCAATCAGAGCGGTTATAGTAAAGGGCGTGAACGCAGCTTTCACTTTGGCAATGCACAGCATCATATATGTGGCATGATCTCACACCTTGGTCCGCAGTTAGGGATTGCAGATGGTATAGCCCTCGCGCATAAACTACGCAAGGAAAATAAAGTAGTGGTTGTGTTTACCGGCGAAGGCGGCACCAGTGAAGGCGATTTTCACGAAGCCGTGAATGTGGCCGCCGTATGGGACCTGCCTGTGATCTTTGTAATAGAAAATAACGGCTATGCGCTCAGCACACCGGTGCATGAGCAATACCGTTGTGAGGCGCTGGTTGAAAAAGCGCGCGGTTACGGCATTGACGGCGTAAAGATCGACGGTAATAATATCCTCAGCGTGTATGATACTATTAAGGGAGTAAAAAAATACTGCCTCGAAAACCACCGGCCGTACCTGGTTGAGTGTGCTACCTTTCGCATGCGTGGCCATGAAGAAGCCAGCGGCACCAAATACGTTCCCCAATATTTATTTGAAGTATGGGAGATGAAAGATCCCATCAAAAATTTTGAAAAGTTCCTGCTATCGAAACATGTACTTAGCCAGGAGGTGATGGATAGCATTCACCAGGATTTAAAAGATTATATTGATGTTGAGTGCACCATAGGGTTTAATGCCAAACCGATGATGGTTGATACAGGCAGGGAGTTGCAGGATGTATATGCACCGTCTGGCGTAGCGGTTCAAGAGCCGGTAGGTTCTGTTTCCAACCATCGCTTTATTGATGCTATTAAAGACGGCTTGCGGCAGAGCATGCAGCGCCATGACGACCTCATCCTGATGGGGCAGGACATAGCCGAATACGGTGGCGTATTCAAGATCACCGAAGGTTTTTTAGATGAATTTGGTAAAGAGCGGGTGCGCAACACGCCCCTGTGCGAAAGCGCGATCATCGGCGCTTCGCTGGGCCTGAGCCTGCAGGGGTTCAGAAGCATGATAGAAATGCAGTTTGCCGATTTTGTAACAATGGGTTTCACGCAAATTGTTAATAACCTGGCAAAGATCCATTACCGTTGGGGGCAGCCGGCCAATGTGGTCATACGAATGCCATGCGGCGCGGGGGTAGGGGCAGGGCCTTTCCATTCCCAAACCAATGAAGCCTGGTTTGTGCATACGCCGGGGTTAAAGGTGGTGTATCCATCAACGCCGGCCGATGCCAAAGGGCTGTTGATAGCGGCGATCAATGATCCTAATCCGGTGTTGTTCTTTGAGCATAAGGCCTTGTACCGAAGTGTGAGCGGAGATGTGCCTGACGGGTATTATGAAACGGAGATCGGCAAAGCGAGGCATGTACGTTCGGGTGACGATATCAGTATTATCACGTATGGACAGGGGGTAATTTGGGCAGAAGAATATGCCGCTGCGCATCCTGAAATTTCGATAGACATTTTGGACCTGCGAACTTTGTTGCCGCTCGATTATGAAGCCATCAGGGCTGCGGTAAGCCGAACCGGCCGGGTGCTGGTACTACATGAGGATACGTTGACGGGCGGCATTGGCGGTGAGGTTGCTGCCTGGATAGGGGAACATTGTTTTGAGTTGCTCGATGCGCCGGTAGTACGCTGCGCTTCCCTCGATACGCCTGTTCCGTTCAACCTGGAGCTGGAAAACAATTTCCTGGCGAAGTCGCGGTTGCCGGAAGCGGTGAAAAGGTTGCTAAGGTATTAATAACAAATGGCTTGTATTGCCTTAATTATCAATGGGCTGTAGGGCGGTGAGGCATTTAGGATTCATGCCGAAATTTGTATCTTTATGAAAATTAGAAATACGTGAGTGACGCAGCTACTATATTGCCACATTATACTTATGATGATTGGATACATTGGGAAGGGAAGTGGGAGTTGATCAGAGGAATTGCAATTGCAATGAGCCCGGCCCCTGTGCCGAAACACCAAAGGATATCATCGAGTTTATCGAGAGTCTTCGGTGTGCCTTTGAGGGCTTGTAATAAATGTACAGATTACCAACCTTTAGATTACCGGGTAGCCGATGATATAATTTTGCAACCGGATTTTCTGATTGTTTGTGGCGAAATCACTAAACCGTATCTTGATTTTCCACCAGCCCTTATAGTTGAAATATTGTTACCAGCTACTGCCTTAAAAGACCGGCATACAAAATATGGAATCTATCAAAAGCAGGGCATCAAATTGCACGAGTTTTTCTTTCCGGAATGCACAGCACGCGTTGATTTTAAAGAGATCTGGTAACCGGTAACCCGAAATCACCCTGCCGAAAATAATAACCCTGGTTAGTAATATGCGTTTATTAGCAACTCTGATCCTTGTAGCGTTCAGTTGTAATATTCTTAAAGCACAACCGCTTCAAAAAACGGTTACCGATGCCTACCTGGTTAGCCGGATGGTGGAAAAGTTTCATATTCAGCCCCGCCCATTGGATGATGAAAGATCAGATGCCATTTTTCGCGACCTGATGCAGTCTTTAGACGAACAACGTATATTCTTTACGCAGGATGATGTGAAGAAACTATCTGCTTACCGGCTGCAGCTCGACGATGAGATCAAAAACAAAAGATCGAACTTTCTTCACCTACTGATCACCACGTACAAACAGCGGCTCTTACAGGCAGATACCATGTTGGATAATATTTGTAAAAAGCCGTTCAACTTCTCCCTCAAAGAAAAATATACAGTAGCAGAAGACACGACCTGCCCGGCGGATGTGCCGGCGATGCATGCAAAAATGCAGAAGCTGTTGAAGCTTACAGTACTGGCAGGTTTACTCGAATACGCTGAACTGACCGACCCGGCTAAACTGCCATCAAAAAAAACAATAGACAGCCTGGAACCCGCTTTAAGAAAAAAAGCAGGAACAACAATTAAACGGTCGGTAAAAAGAGTGTTGCAAAGCCCGCAAGGGGTGGAATTTATCATAGGCAATTTATACTGCCAGGCCCTGGCAGCTACTTACGACCCGCATACCGCATATTTCTCTGCCGACGCCAAAGAGAATTTTGAAAGCCAGCTGGGCAAGAAGCCATTGGAATTTGGAGTAACGTTTAGCGAAGACGAAGACGGTCATGCACAGATCGATTACCTGAAGCCCGGCAGTTCAGCCTATCAAAGCGGCCGGTTAAATAAAGGCGACAAAATACAATCCATCCAATGGGAGCAAAAAGAACCGATTGATGTAGCGGATGCCGGGGTAGAAGAAGTAGAGCAGGCGCTGGCGGCAACGGGCGGTAGCACGGTAAACATCACCGTTAAGAAAGCAGATGGAACCGTTCGCCAGGTAGCATTGCATAAAGAACGTTTAGATAAAGAGGAAGAAGAAGAGGAGGAAGAGAAAGTAAAAAGTTTTATGCTGCAGGGCGACCGTAAAATAGGGTTTATTTCCCTGCCCGCCTTTTATTCAGATTGGGAAGGTACACTGGGGATAAACGGATGTGCCAATGATGTGGCCAGGGAGATCATCAAGTTGAAGAAAGAAAATATTGAAGGACTGATTATTGACCTGCGATACAATGGCGGGGGATCTTTACAGGAAGCCATTGAATTGTCGGGGATATTTATAGATGCAGGTCCGGTTGCGCAGTTAAAGACCAAAGCCCCTAAAGCGCATACTTTAAAAGACGGTGTGCTGGGAACCATTTACGATGGGCCATTGGTTCTGCTGGTGAACGGATTCAGCGCTTCGGCTTCCGAAATGGTGGCTGCTGTTATGCAGGATTATAACCGGGCTCTCATCGTAGGTTCACCAACCTATGGCAAAGCCACTTCCCAAATCGTATTACCCATTGATACCACCATTGATCTGCAAACGTACAATGGAAAAAGCACAGCGGCCAGTTATATAAAATTAACCACGTCGAAACTGTTTCGGGTAAACGGAACAACTGCGCAGGCACAGGGCGTGAAGCCCGATATCAGTTTGCCCGATCTCACGGATGCAGCGCCTGAAAGAGAGGCCGATGAAAAATATGTGTTGCCGGCATCTGTAATAGAGCCTAACAAATATTATAAACCTTTGCCAGCATTGCCCGTAGCTGCGGCAGCAGCTGTGGCAAAAAAAGAAATGGCTGAGTCGGCTTACTTTAATTATGTTAACCGGTACATCGAGCAATCAAAAGCAGCAAAAGAGAAAAAAGATCTTTCCCTGTCAATAGAGGAAGCCTGGCAAAAAAGGCGAGAGAAAGAACAAAAAGCAGCAGCGCTGCAGGAGCCCGATGCGCAGAAGCCGATTTACAAGGTAATTCCTACGGGGCAAAAGCAACGCGCGCATGATAGTGAGTTAGACGAAGAATGGACAGAAGACCTGTTAACAGATGCATATGTAAAAGTAGCCTTTCAGGTACTTGCCACTATGAAAAAGTAGTCAGTAACCAACAACCCTTAATACAACTTAGCTATGAAAAAAAATGTACGCCGCTTTGTTCTTCTGCTTGTTTCTGTTATAAGTCTTGAATCAACGCAGGGGCAGGCCATTGAGCAGCCTGGCGAGTATATGACTGCTGTTAATAATGCCCGCGGTGGTATGGATGCCAAGTATATGCAATACCTGAGTGCAGCAGCGCATGGCCGCCGGGCACGGAAGGTAGAAAAATTGCGCGGCGAAGTGCTGGAAACTATCAATCAATGCAAATACAAAGCGACCGATCTGCCCAAATATAAAGGCGATAATACCTTACGCCAGGGAGCAATTGATTACATGACCTTATGTTACCGGGTATTCAATGAAGATTATAAGAAGATCGTTGATATGGAAGAGGTAGCCGAACAATCATACGATGCCATGTCAGCTTATTTATTGTTGCAGGAGAAGGTATCGGAAAAACTAGCCGAAGCTTCTGCCAAAATGCATAAAACAGCTATGGATTTTGCGGCGAAGTACCATGTACAAATCGATAGCACTAAAGATGCGCTTGATAACAAACTGGAGATAGCAGGCAAGTTGAACGATTATGTAAATGAAGTGTTCCTTATTTTCTTCAAATGCAACTGGCAGGATAACCTGATGGTCGCTGCCATGAACAATAAAAAAGTGAATGATGTAGAGCAGGCGCGCAGCGCTTTGTTGCGCTTTGCCAATGAAGGTTTGAAAGGCCTTGATACCCTTAAGACATTTAACAATGATCCCAGTTTGGCCAATACCTGCCGGGAAGTATTGAAGTATTACAAGAAAATGGCTGAGACCGATGTGCCCAGGCTCACTGATTTTTATTTGAAGGAAGAGAACTTCAATAAAGCAAAGAAGTCATTTGAATCAAAACCGGCCGGTAGCCGTACGCAGCAGGACGTTGATGCATACAACAAAGCGGTTAATGAATACAATGATGGCATCAATGCCTTCAACAAAACCAATAATGCGGTGAACAAAGAGCGTACGCAGATGATGAACAGCTGGGAAAATGCCCAGAAGAAGTTCCAGGATACGCATATGCCGTATTATAAGAAGTAGGGATGTTTGCGGTTGTAAGAAACGCATTTACTTAAGTCGGGTCTACGTTTTCTTAGGAATGTGATGTAAGAAGTAGGAAGTAAGAAGTTTGAGGAATTTTTGCTTCCTACTCCCCCGGATGATACTTCCTCTCCATATTTTTCATCACATCTTCCTTATAAAACAGCACCTCCTTGAATATCCCCTTTGTATACATTTCTGCCTGATCACTAAAATGCTTTGAAGCGGGATCGCCACTTACACCGCCGGTTAATAGTGACTTTGCTTTTATTTTCTTACCAAATTCAACGGCGCACACAAAACTGTTGCCATTGTAGCCATATCGCATCTTATGGCCGGCATTGTAACGGCTTACAAACGATGGCAAGCATCCCCAGGTAGATGCCGCCATGCCAACAGGCAAACTCGGTTTGCTATCGTCATAGGTTTCCTGCAGCCTGCCGGTCAACCGTTGATACCGGTTGATACTTCCCCAGCTCGTTTTCCAGGTGCCGTATTTGCCATTCAATTCATATACTACCGTCAACAAGGTGCCGGCTAATTCAGCGGCTGAAGCCGAAGTCGCATACGTATGTACCCGCGTTACCAGATCAACTTCCTTCCCGTTTACCCGCACGGCATTTATCAGTGGCATTAATTGCTGCATCCACCCAATGGCTAATGTGGTGGCCATGGAATTGACGCCTGCCTTCAGGTCCCAGGCCTTCAGCACACGGATGGGCTCTGCCAGCTTTATATAAACAGAATCGGTTTTTGTGAGGTTCTTTTCATAGCCGTTTATCAATGCCGGTATCAACTCTTCAAAAGCCGCCAGCGTGGTATTATATCCGGTGGCGATCATGGAATCGATCGTGAACCTTTTTGCTTTTTCCAGCAGGCGGGCCGCTGTTATTCCCCGGAAATTTTCCGGCTCCGGGGCCATGTAGGCGGGATAATTCTCTTTTTTCGGACTACTACTGCCCGATGCTGTAAAGGGAGTGGAATTACAGTTCTGGATAAATCCACTGGCAGGATTGTACAGGTGAATGGTTTCAGCCAACTTATGGTATCCTCGCCATTGGGTCGACCGCAAACTGCCATCAACAGGTTGCGACCAGTCGAGCGTTGAATCACGGCGCGGGATAAAGTTGCCGTGCCAATAAGCAATATTTCCTTTGTCATCGGCAAATACCGTGTTATTCGACGCATTCGACAGCAACTCCATACTCTTTTTAAACGATTCAAACCCGGTGGCCTTGGTACGTTGCCACGATTGTATCAGAGCTTTCATAGACCGGTTTTTGGCCCTCACACTGAGCCATTGACCCTCCCGGCTGCCCATCACCGGACCATAATGTGTATGCCACGTGTTAAAGGTTTTGGTCTTAATACTGTCGCCCTCTTTATAATTGAGGGTAATGGGTACCTGCTTCAACCCCACCTGCCTGTACTCGTACTGATAATATAATTTACTGCCTGTGCCTTTGGCGATCTTTAATGCATACAGGTCGGCTACATCCGAGTATCCCGAGGTATGCATCCAGCCGCAATGTTCATTGAAACCCTGGTATACGAATAGCTGTCCCCACGTAACGGCGCCATAAGCGTTCAGTCCTTCTTCGCTGACCACATGTACTTCGGGCCGGAAATAAAATGTCACATGGGGGTTGATGTATAAAATGGCATTACCGGAGGCCGTACGGGCCGGCGCCAGCGCAAATCCATTCGAACCGGTAGCTTCTTCTTCCTCCGCTTTTTTAATGCGAACAGTAGTGGTTGTATCGTTGGTATAAAAGTTCTTTAATTCATCGATAGATAAGCCGCCGCTTTGAATGGCGGCAATGCTGCCATCGGTCCACATTAAATGAAACCAGGGCTCAAAGCGCTTAAGTAAGGCCGGCTTTACCGTTGGGTGTTTATATAAGTAATAATTAATGCCATCTGCAAAGGCATTCAGTAGCTTTTTTAACGAGTCGGGGCAATTAATATAATCTCTTTTAGCTCCGGCAGAATCAATCAACAGGCGCGTATACAGATCGTTGTACAGTGCTTTTTCACCGTTGATCTCGGCGCTTCTGCCCAATATGTCGATGTAATTATTTTCCACTCTTTTGAAATCATCTTCACACTGCGCATACAGTAACCCGAATACGCAGTCGGCATCGGTTTTTCCATAGATGTGCGGGATGCCCCATTTGTCGCGGATAATAGTTACCTGTTTTGCCTGTTGCTGCCAGCGGGCGATCTCTTCCCCGCTAAATGGCTGGGCCAGCAATGATATGGGAAACAGCAAAAAGAAGATCAGCTTCATGGGCTTAAAGTTACACGTTTCAGCTTACAGGTTTCAGGTTTCTTGTTTCAAGGGTGAAGCAGCATAAAAGTGTTACCGGTTACCAGTTACCGGTTTCCGGGACACTTTTGCGTACTTAACTTCTGATGGAAATCAACTGTTTCCCTGCAACGCTTCAGAGCGGGCAAGCTCTGAAACAAGTAAATGTTATCATGTAACACACCCCTGTTAACTGCGACCGGCAACTATTCCCCTTCAGGGGTTTAGGGGGCTAGGGGGTATAAGCCGGCCCATACAGCGCCACGCCACTACGTGTACCCGTGTGCTTGGTGTTCTCCACGACCAGCTGTCCATTCACCAGCACATAATGAAAACCGGTTGAATACTGATGCGGCTTATCGAAGGTGGCATGATCGCTTACGGTTTTATCATCAAAAATTACAATATCGGCTGCCATGCCTTCTCTCAGCAGGCCACGGTCTTTAAGTTGAAATTTCTGGGCTGCCAGCGAGGTCATGCGCCGGATGGCTTCTTCCAGCGTGATCACCTTCTCTTCGCGCACATACTTGCCCAGCACCCGTGCATTGGTGCCATAACCACGCGGATGCGGCATGCCTTTGCCAGGTACGGGAACGCCGGCATCGGCCCCGGTCATACAAAACGGATAGCGCATGATGTATTTCACATCTTCTTCATTCATGCTGTGGTATACCATCTGGGCGCCGCCTTTCTCCACCATATCCATAATGGTTTCGGCTTCCTGCGCGGCTTTCGACTTACGTCCCATCAGCTTATTGATCTCGGTAATGCTTTTACCGTTATAACTGCTGTCGGCCGAATAGTTGGCCACCACACAGTAACTGTAATTTTTAAATTTGTATTTGCGCAGCTGCTCCAGCATTTCTTTTTTGATCCGGGCTCTTGTAGCCGGGTCATGCAGCCGCATTTTTAAGGAATCGTTGCCACCGGCAAAGGCCCAATCAGGCAGGCGCACGCCTAAATTGGTGCTGCTTGCTGTGTAAGGGTATTGATCAATGGTCACATCCCAGCCTTCCTGCCGGGCTTGCTGAACAAGCCCCAATGTAACCGCGCTGGTGCCCCAATTGGCTTTACCGCCTATCTTAAAGTGCGAGATCTGTACGGGAATGTTGGCCGATCTTCCAATATCGATCGCTTCTTTGATGGCATCTACCGCCTTGTTTTCTTCATTACGAATATGGGAAGCATATACGCCATTGTATCTGGAAGCTGCTTTCGCCAGCCCCACTACTTCTTCGGTATTGGCGAAAGTGCCGGGAATATAAATAAGACCGGTACTGATGCCCACGGCGCCATCTTTCATGGCTTCTTCAATCATCGATTCCATTTGTTGTTGTTCCGCGGGCGTGGGCAGGCGGTTGTCGCGTTGCATTACCTGCTGACGAACGGTGTTATGGCCCATCAGCGAGGCTACATTTATGGATGGATGTAAGCTGTCGATACGACGGAAGAACTCTCGTAAATTGGACGATGAGCCGCCGCAGTTGCCCGTTATTACGGTGGTTACTCCGTCATAAATATAATTATCGGCTGTGGGCCATTGAAAGATGCCGCTTTCAATATGCCCGTGCACATCAATAAAACCGGGGGCAACGATCATCTTGTTGGCATCAATGATCTTGTGGGCAGAAAAATTGGCGAGTTTACCTACAGCTATGATCTTCCCGCTTTGTACGGCTACGTCGCCATAAAACCAGGAATTGCCTGTGCCGTCGATGATGCGGCCATTACGAATAAGTATGTCGCAGTTAGTTTGGCCAATGCAGGCGATGCCTGCCAGCAGGAATAAGGCCGTTAATAATTTTCTCATGGTCTTTTAAAATTAGGTAACCATTTTTACATTTTGTACTGCGTTTTTTTGCAGGCAGCTATGATAAAAAGCTTTTGTAACCGACTGATTTATTGTATTCAGGGCAGCTCGTAGCTATCGAACAAGCCATTCGTTCCAGGCCGGCCTGTTGACAAAATTCCACAGCATAATAACTGGTTAAACCCGCCATGGGACAGGGCTGGAATGATTATTTAATAGGTATCAGAAAGAGAAAATCTTATGAAAAGGACTAATTACTTCTTCCATATGTTGATTGCGGTGGGATTATGCGGGTTGATGTATTGTGCTGACGACGGAGCATCGAAAGACGACGGCGTATCAAAAGATGCGCAGGGCTATGACAGTACAACAGCGCATGACCAGCAAAGCTCCGATTCAGCCAGTGCCGTACATCATGTCGATCCGGCCAACGCTTATCCGCAGCCTCCGGTCACAGGGTCTAATCAGGATAGCAGCCGTACCAAAGATTCTGGTAAAAGAAGAGATACGCCGAACAGGCCAGGGTATTAAATCCCTGCACAGGCTGAGCGGAAACCCGGCATTGTAGGGTTGACGCTAAGAATTGAGAGTTTGCCACGAGGCCGGGGCCGAACAGCAGTAACGCGATTAAATTAAAAATTTTAACTGATAGGTACTTTTGGTTGGTTTTGTATCTGTACAAAAAAAAGAAGGAGCCGTAAAGCCCCTTCTTTTACTATTGTTGAATAAGTGATTAATCAAGCGATTTCAGCCATTTAACCAGATCGTCCCTTGTTTTGCCGGTTTTTTCCTGTAAACGGCCCAGCCATTCTTCATCTTTCCCTTCTTCATATTTAATATCATCATCCGTCAGATTCCCAAAGGCTTGCTTGATCTTTCCTTTCCACTTATTCCAGTTGCCTTTAATTTCTAATCTGTCCATAACTGTTTTTTTCATAACAGTTAAAATCTTGTGCCACCATTAATCTGCAGTAGCGCCTTTTTCCCCTACAAACCATTGTTCTTTATTCCTGAACAATACATTAAAGGTTGTTAATGAACCATAAATGCGGGTGATGTATTGCTGCAGGTTCACTTTATCTTCATCGCTCAATTGCTTATGCGCATTGATCTGTTGTTCAAGTACGCGCAGGCGGTCGCGCAGCATCACGATCTTGTGAAAGAATACATCGATGGGAACATCTTTTCCTTTCTGCGTTTTATCTGCTGGTTGCAATATCATAGTGCCGCCTTTCCAGCGATCGCCCAGGGGAACGATCTCCTGGAAGCCGCCCCACAGGCGCAGGATCTTTAACAGCGATCTTTCAACATCGCTGTGCGTTTCTATTTCTTCGGTAACATTTTCGGGAATGATCTCTTCCAGATGACTGTCGTTTTTATCTATCTCTTTAATGCCATGGTGAATAAAAGAGATGATGTAGGTTGCGTACCTGATACCTACTATAACGCCGGGGCCATGTTGCCGGTGTTGTAAACGGGTTCCAATGCCGAGGTTCAATTGATCCATAACATACATTTTCAACCTGAAATATACAATGAGTTTTTCATTAATATATTTATCGTGTACCTAAAGTATGTCACTTATTTACGCTAAAATGCGTAAGGTGTAAACGCTACAAGATCTGAACAGTGATGGCCACCCACTTTACAGTACGGGTAGCCGTAGTAAATGGTCAATTAGCACGATCACTGTAGCAGCAGTAAGGTTTATGATATTAATAATTCATAGCCTGGTAAACCAGTACTTTGTACAGGTTGCTGAGTTTGCCCCAGCTGGTGGGCCATATATTGCGGTAAAGTAACCCGATGAGTTTTTCTTTCGGATCAACCCAATAAGTGGTGGCAAACATGCCGCCCCATTCAAAAGTGCCTTCCTGGGTGGGCAATACAGCGCTGCCTTGTTCAGTAGTAATTCCAAAACCCAATCCGAACTTGTTGGGTCCGCGGCTGATCTCGCCGATCTGGTTCATCGTCATCATGCGCACACTGTTATGGCTTAGCAGGCGCTTTCCATTGTATTCGCCGCCATTCAACAGCATTTGCAGGAAAATAGCATAATCATAGATGGTAGAGGATAAACCGGCTCCACCTGAATAGTAAGTGCCTTTCATGTTGGGATAATCGCGGAACATTTCATTCACCACATTTACTCTTTCTTTCATTTTTACCGGCATTTTAGTGGTACTGTCTTCGGTATACAACATGGCCAGCCTTTTTTGTTTGTCGGCCGGTAAATAAAAGTAAGTGTCTTTCATGCCCAGGGGCTCAAATATGCGTTTATGAAAGAAATCTTTCAGGCTCATGCCCGAGGCTACTTCTACCAGGTAACCCAGCACGTCGGTATTCAATCCATACGTGAATTTTTCTCCGGGTTGGTGAAAGAGCGGGAGGGTGCCAAGGATCTTCATTTTTTCGGCCAGGATGTAATTGGGCACGCCAATTCCGCCAACTACGCCAGCTTTGGCATAAAGGGCTTTGGCTTCTGCCGACCCGATCTGTGCATACCCAAGGCCGCTGGTATGGGTAAGCAGGTCGCGGATGGTGATCTCCCTTTTCGCGGGAACGGTTGTATAAGTTGTGTCGGCTCTATTGAATTTATCGATCACCTTCGGGTTTTTGAACTCGGGGATAAAATTGGAGATAGGATCATCCAGCATGAATTTTCCTTCTTCAAACAACATCATTACAGCTACGCTGGTAATGGCTTTTGTTTGGGAGGCAATGCGGAAAATGGCATCTTTCTGCAATGGCGCTTTGGTATCGATGTCGTTATAACCGAAATTTTTATAATATACGATCTTGCCGTCATGCACGATCATGGCTACGGCTCCGTTCATTCTGCCTTTGTCAACATATTCCTGTAAGGCGGTATCTATACGTGTTAACCGCTTTGAAGAAAATCCACCGGCTTCGGGGGTGGCTGCCATACTAAGTACCGGGTGGCGCGAATAAATAACGGCATCTGAATGATTCGACTGGCAAAAACTGACTGTAATACTAAACAGGATAACTGAAATTGTGCTGGCGAGCTTTCTCATGATTGCATGAAATATTTGGTATGGAAGATAGTACTATAATCGAAAAAAAATCAACGTAGGGAAAAGTTACCGGTTACAAATTCCTGTCGCTTTATAACAGTTACATGCTCCCGGCTGCGGGTTACAGGTAAATACAGTTGATTACCATTAGCCGTTAATTACGAAAAAAGGGTTCCGGAAACGGGTGACAGTAACTGGCAACTGGTTATTCATTTTGTTTTTGAAGCTCACCCATGATCTGTTTCAACCGGGTGTACTTCTCGAAGCACTGCTTTATGTAAGATTGAAGTTCGTAGTCGGTGGCGCTTTCGATAAATACGAGGTCGGGCCGGTAGCGTTTCATAAAGGTATCCAGTTCGGCGCCGCGCAGCCCCGTAAGCCGCACTACCAGAGGCCGGCTAAAGCGGTGATCGATGTATTTCTCTTTTTCTTCCTCGATCAGCCGGTCTCTGAATGCTGCCATTCGCCGGTTCTTGCGGAAGTTGAAAACATCAATGAGCTGGTCGAGGTCAACGCCCACGGCTGCGTTTTGGGTCGTAGGTGTTACAATGCCCAGGCCGGGTTTTTTATAATTGAACGCTTTGGCGTATTCTTCGCGGTTGGCAATAGAATCCAGATGGTAGTTCCGTTGCTTTACCATAATGGGCTTTAATTCAGTAACATTTACATGCAGGGAAATTTCGAAGTTCTGCTGGTTGGGTATAGATGCTACCGGGTATTTCGGCGTGCCTTTGCCTAAATAAGAGAACCAGATAGAGTCGGTATCCCGCACATACAGGGAATACCGGCCTAATGAATCGGTGGTTGTTCCGGTGCCGCCCGTGCTCATTACACTCACCGATACCAACGGGATCTGCTGGGTCATGTCAAATACTTTTCCTTTAACCTGAATTTGTACCTGACAAAGGCCTGCAAGCGAACCGAAGACCAGTAAAATTAAAAGTATGTACCCTTTTAGGATCAAGCTGGTGTAATTAAGATTGTGATATTACTGCAAGAAAATGACATAAACATAAACCGGCCAATTTATTTAACGGCGATTTTGCAGTTCACGGATCACTTTTTCAACAATGAGGGGATAATGCTCGTGTTCCAGTGCGTGAATTTTTTGCGCCAGGCTGTCGGCATTGTCTTTTTCATCGATAACGCAGCGTGCCTGGAAGATCAGTTTCCCATGGTCATATAGTTCATCAACATAGTGAATGCTGATGCCACTTTCTTTTTCTTTGGCAGCGATCACTGCTTCATGAACAAAGCGGCCATACATTCCTTTGCCGCCATAATTGGGTAAAAGAGCGGGATGTATATTAATAATACGTTGGGGGAATGCCTGGATCAATGCAACAGGAACTTTCCATAAAAAACCTGCGAGTACAATAAAATCAACATTATGTTGTTTTATTTCGTCGACGTAGGCATTGCCGCGAAAGAACTGTTCCTTCTCTATTAATAAGGTAGGAATGTTTTCTTTTTCTGCGATAGTTAATACGCCAGCGCCTGGTTTGTTGCAAACAATTAATGCTATTTTAATTTGGGTATGTTGCCGGAAATAATCAATGAGCTTTTGCGCATTCGATCCTGCGCCCGATGCAAAGATGGCAACGTTAATGGTCTGCATATTATTAATATCTACGTTTAAGTTCTTATTCGGGGAGTTAGCATTATCTGTTGAACTGTTACCGATCAGTTTCATACGTTGAAGGATCTTCTTTTCATACTTCCAGAAAAAATTGAATTGTCCGAAAGGAATAGAGAAAAGAAGAATTAGTATCTGGTAACCGAAGAGAAGGATACCGATCTTAACGGCCCAGTACCAAAAAGAGGAAGCGTCAAGTTGTAACCACATAGTCGCCTGCCGGGTTAACCAGGCAGTGGTTGTGCCGGTAACAGCAAAAACACACAGTATTAAAAATAACTGTGTGCCGTTTACGTTCCACTTTTGTTTCAGTCGTTGAAACATGAACGCAAAAGTGCAGGAAAATTTTGGGGTGAAGAAAAGTCAATTTATCCATCTTGAAATTGTTAGTTGTCAGATTGACAAAAGCATGACATTTCTGACTGAACCGTTTTAACAAAGGGGGTAAAATCGGCTGAAACCCGCGCCCAGACTGCATTAAAAAAATTTTAAACAGGTTGTGATTTTGTTAATTTCCTGACTTATTTTTGCACCCAATTCGGGAAATTTTTCCACATAATTTCATCATATCCAACAATATGATTGATCATAGAGCAAACGTTAAGCGAACCCTCTTCAGTGCATTGTTCTTTTTACTATTGTCGTTCGGAAATAAGATTTTAGCCCAGGATGGTAGAGCGATTTTCCAGGATAACTGTGCTTCCTGTCATGCTGTTTTCAAAGATCTTACCGGCCCGGCATTAGGTGGAGTAACAACACGTGGCCCCTGGACTGATCGTAAGAAACTTTACGACTGGGTTCATAATCCGGCTAAGTTCATGGCTTCTGATCCCTATACCCAAGGGTTGAAGCAAAAGTTTGGCGGTGCGGTAATGACGGCCTTTCCAACATTATCAGAGAAAGAGATCGATGCCGTAATCGACTACGTAGAGAAAACATTTAAAGCAGGCCCTCCCGGTGCAGCTCAGGGCGCTCCACAGGGTGCACCTGGTACACAGAAGATAGATGACAGCGATAGTTCTATCATGTATGGTGTACTGACCCTGATCCTTGCCATCGTTGCATTGATCATGCTGCAGGTGAACAGCAATCTTAAAAAGCTGAGCGACGAAAAAGAAGGCCTTCCTTCTTACGAGCCCATTCCTTTCTATCGTAACAAATCTTACATCACTATCTTAACGCTGATCCTTTTTGTAGTGGGCGGTTATTACATAGTGAAGGGTGCAATTGGTTTAGGCCGCAGCACGAACTATCAGCCTGAACAACCTATTTACTACTCACATAAAGTACACGCAGGTCAAAACCAGATCAGCTGTTTATATTGCCACGGTGGTGCTATGGAAGGCAAACATGCCAATATTCCTTCAGTGAATGTTTGTATGAACTGTCACATGACCATCAGCGAATATTCAGGCAGTGCCGGTAAACTGTTCCGTGAAGATGGTACAGAAGTAAACGGAACTGCAGAAATTCAAAAGATCTATGCAGCTGCGGGTTGGAATCCTTCTACCAAATCATATACTGGCAAGGGCTCTGAAGTTCAGTGGGTAAAAATTCACAACCTGCCCGATCACGTATACTTCAGCCACGCTCAACACGTGAATGCCGGTAAGGTACAATGTCAAACCTGCCATGGCGATATCCAAAAAATGGATGAAGTGAAACAAATTGCCGACCTGAGCATGGGCTGGTGTATCAACTGTCACCGTACAACTAAAGTTGACTTTGGTGGCAAAGGCGAAGAAGGCAACAAGTTCTATAGCATCTATAAAAAATACCACGACGAGATCAAAGAGGGTAAGAGAGACAGTGTAACTGTAAATGATATCGGTGGATTAGAGTGTCAGAAATGTCACTATTAATGTGATGATGTGAAAATTTGAAGATGAGAACAGATCCCGATTTTCAGATTTTCAAACCCAGAACCAAATAAGTTAAAATTTGATCATGCAGGCCTTATAAAGTTCGATGCTTACATTATCAAATTATCGAATTATCAAATTTTCAAATCAAAAGATAAATGGCTAATAAAAAGTACTGGCAGAGTTTCGGAGAGCTCAATAACAGTGAGGCCTATGAAAAGTCGATTTCGAACGAATTCAAAGAAGAATTACCGTTTGAAAGTGCAGATAAAAAAGGATTGGAGACCAGTCCTGCCTCCCGTAGAGACTTTTTGAAATATCTTGGTTTTAGTACAGCGGCCGCAATTGCCGCAGCCAGTTGCGAAACTCAGGTTAGAAAGGCGATCCCTTATGTGAACAAGCCTCAGGATATGGTGCCTGGCGTTGCAGATTACTATGCTACTACCTTTGTTAGTGGCGGTGAAGCAATTCCTGTTGTTGCCAAAGTGCGCGATGGCCGTCCTATCAAATTAGAAGGTAATACCCTGTCAAATTTCAGCAAAGGTGGTTCTTCTGCCCGCATGCAGGCATCGGTGCTCGATTTATACGATACAGCCCGTTTACGTCATCCAATAGCCAATAACACGGCTACCAGTTACGAGGCCATTGACCGCGATATTAAAAGCGCGTTGGCCGGCATCGGCGGTGGTCAGCTGGTATTATTAACCTCTACCATCAATTCGCCTTCTACCAAACAGGTTATCGCAGAATTCCTAGCTAAATATCCCAACAGCAAGCACGTTCAGTTCGATGCCGTTTCTTACAGCGGTATGTTACTGGCCAACGAAGCTACTTTTGGAAAACGTGCTATCCCTTCTTACAATTTCGAAAATGCACAAACTATAGTGAGCCTTGGTGCTGACTTCCTGTGTACCTGGTTGAGCCCTGTTGAATTCCAGCATGGCTACAGCAAAACCCGTAAGGTTACCGAGAAGAAGTTAGACATGAGCAAACACTACCAGTTCGAAAGCATGATGAGCACAACCGGTGCTTCTGCCGACGAGCGTTTTGTTCACCGTCCTTCAGAAGCTGGTATCGTAGCAGCTGCTTTATTAAGCGCTGTGAACGGCCAGGGTGCAGCAGGCGTAACTGGTAAACTGAAAGCAGGCATTGAAAAAGCGGCTAAAGACCTGGTTGCCAACAAAGGCAAAGCCCTCGTAATAAGCGGCAGCAACAATACCCAGGTGCAGATCATTGTAAACGCCATCAACGACGCCATCGGTGCTTATGGTTCAACCATCAGCTGGGCTGCTCCCATCCTGATGCACCAGGGTATTGATAGCGAAATGGTATCCCTGGTTCAGGATATGGAAGCTGGCCGCGTAGGAGCCCTGTTGATCTATGGCGCCAATCCTGCTTACGAATATTTTGACGCAGAACGTTTCAAAAAAGGGTTGAAAGGCGTTAAACTGTCTGTTTCTTTCAACGACAGGAGAGACGAAACAACTCAATTGTGTAAATATGTATTGCCGGCTCCTCACTTCCTCGAAAGCTGGGGTGATGCTGAACCCAAAGCCGGTTATGTAAGCCTTATCCAGCCCACCATCAATCCGCTGTTCGATTCAAGACCTTTTGAGCAGTCATTGCTGAACTGGGCAGGTAACACCAACCGCTGGGACATTTACCTCAAGAACTTCTGGATCGCCAAATTAGGCAGCCAGGACACTTTCAATAAAGCATTGCAGGACGGTGTAATTGAAACAACCGCTGCTGATGCCGGTGGCGCCGCCTTCAATGGTGCTGCCGTAGCGCAGGCTATTGCTGCAGCCAACACCATGAAGAAGAACAGTGAGTATGAAGTGGTGATCTACCAGAAAGTAGGTGTTGGTTCCGGTAAACAGGCAAACAACCCCTGGTTGCTCGAAATGCCTGATCCAATCACCCGCGTAAGCTGGGATAACTACGCTGTTATTTCTCCTGTACTGGCCAAGAAAATGTTTGAGATCGATCTGGCCGACAGAGGATCTGCCGACCGCTACGAGGTTACTGTTGATAAACCTCTTATCAGAGTAAAAGTTCGCGGCCAGCAGGTTGAACTGCCAATCATTATTATCCCCGGTACACAGGAAAACACCATCGCTATAGCCGTAGGTTATGGCCGCGACAAAGGTGTTGGCCGCGCTGTAGTAGCAGCCGACGGCGGTGTTTTGGGTAAAAATGCCTATCCTTTACTCAGCTTTAACGGTTCTACTTTTGAATGGACCGGCCAGGCTGATGCAAGCAAAGCCGGCGGCACTTATAAAATTGCCCAGGCGCAAACCCATAACAGCTACGAAGGTCGTCATGGTGTTATCCGTGAAGTTACCCTCCATGAATATCAGAAAGAGCCTGCGATCATCCGCAACGAAAGAGCAGCTGAACTGAAGAATTACGGCGGTCTTGAGAAATTCGAAAAAGACGGCACCCTGTATCCCGTGTACGAACGTCCGGGTATTAAATGGGGCATGAGCATCGACCTCAACAGCTGTTTTGGTTGTGGTGCCTGTGTGGTAGCCTGTCACATCGAAAACAACGTACCGATCGTTGGTAAACACGAAGTAATGCGTTATCACGATATGCACTGGTTGCGCATCGACCGTTACTTCAGTGGCAACCCCGATGATGCGGAAAGCATTCAAACAGTGTTTCAGCCAATGCTGTGCCAACATTGCGACAACGCTCCGTGCGAAAACGTATGTCCGGTGGCCGCAACGCACCACAGCAGCGAAGGTTTGAACATGATGGCTTACAACCGCTGTATCGGTACCCGTTATTGCGCTAATAACTGTCCTTATAAAGTACGTCGTTTCAACTGGGCCGATTATACCGGCGCCGACAGCTTCCCGAACAACCAACAACCGCTGGTTGACGAAGGTAATCTGGACGATGTAGTGCTGATGATGAACGACGATCTTACCCGCATGGTACTGAACCCGGATGTTACGGTTCGCAGCCGCGGTGTAATGGAAAAATGTTCATTCTGCGTACAAAGAGCACAGGCTGGTAAGCTGGAAGCTAAAAAAGCAAACCGTCCATTACAGGATAGCGATTTCCAAACTGCCTGTCAGCAAGCTTGTTCTGCCGATGCTATCGTATTCGGTAATGTGAACAATACTGATAGTGCCATTTTCAAAACACGCAAAGAGAACGATAACCGTATTTACCACGCGCTGGAGGACATTCACACTATGCCGAATGTGAACTACCTGGCGAAAGTGAGAAATGCGAGCGGCATCAGTAACGAAGGTGTACTGGGAACCAGTGTCAGCGGTTCAACACACACACCAGCTGTTGAGCATGGCGCAGAACATAAGTAAGTTATAGGTTAAACAAGAGTTTGAAAGGTGACCAGTCACCACTTACATAAAAATTTCTCGGCTAACATTTTTCCCGCCGAAGGCGGGAAGGAAATAGCTAAAAGCATATAACATGGCATTATTAAGATACGAATCGCAAGTAAGACCTCCGCTGGTAGAAAATGAGAAGACTTATCACCAGGTAACGGAAGATATTGTGCGTCCTATTGAAGCAAACCCAACCCGCCTTTGGTGGATCGGTTTTCTTATCTCAGTTGGTTTGTTACTTTTTGGTGTGTATTCAATTTACCGGGAGGTAACCTATGGGGTAGGTCAGTGGAACCTCAATAAAACGATAGGCTGGGGCTGGGACATCACCAACTTCGTATGGTGGGTGGGTATCGGTCACGCCGGTACACTGATCTCAGCGATCCTGTTGCTGTTCCGCCAGGGATGGAGAACGGGTGTGAACCGCGCTGCTGAAGCCATGACCATCTTTGCGGTAATGTGCGCCGGTCAGTTCCCGATCTGGCACATGGGTCGCGTATGGATGGCCTTCTTCGTACTGCCTTATGCCAATACCCGCGGTCCGTTATGGGTAAACTTTAACTCGCCGCTCTTGTGGGACGTATTCGCGATCTCTACATATTTCACCGTATCATTGTTGTTCTGGTACTCTGGTCTTATCCCTGACCTCGCTACCGTACGTGACCGCGCCCGTTTGAAATGGCGGAAATTTATGTATGGTTTCCTGTCGTTCGGCTGGACCGGTTCTACCAAACACTGGCAACGCCATGAAAGCTTGTCGTTGGTACTGGCCGGTATGAGTACCCCGCTGGTATTATCAGTGCACACGGTGGTATCTTTCGACTTCGCTACTTCAGTTATACCAGGCTGGCACACCACCATCTTCCCGCCTTACTTCGTTGCGGGTGCCATCTTCTCGGGTTTCGCGATGGTGCAAACGCTGCTGTTGATCAGCCGTAAAGTGCTGAACCTGGAAGAATATATTACCATCGAGCACATCGAGGTAATGAACAAAGTAATTGTATTGACCGGTTCAATTGTAGGTGTTGCCTACTTAACCGAGCTGTTCATATCATGGTATGGTCAAAACCCCAATGAAGGCTGGGCATTCGCTCAAAACAGGTTGAACCTGTTCAGCCCCTACGGTTGGAGTTACTGGCTGATGATGGGTTGTAACGTGATCTCGCCACAGATCTTCTGGTTCCGCAAATTGCGCCGCAACCTGGTCGTTACCTTCTTCATGTCGGTGATCGTAAACATTGGTATGTGGTTCGAGCGTTTTGTGATCATTGTTACCTCTATCTACCGCGACTACCTGCCCAGTAGCTGGAGTACTTACTACACGCCCACCATCTGGGAAATTGGTTTCTATCTTGGTACGTTCGGTTTGTTCTTCACCTGCTACTTCCTGTTCTCTAAATTCTTCCCCGTAATTGCGGTGGCTGAGATCAAGCACATCCTGAAGAAATCAGGTGAAAGCTACAAGAAGAACATGTACCATATTGAAAAGGAAAGTGCTGAACAATTATATAATGATGTACACCACGATCATCATCATTAATAATTAAGATAGAAAGGAATTATAGAATCACAGAAATTCAGAAATAAGAACTATCAAAATCTTTATATGGCTGTTAAAAAATTTGTTGTCGGTTGTTTTGATGATGAGGGGCCGTTATTTGATGCCGTTAAAAAAGTACGCAAATCAGGTTATAAACTGCATGATGTGTATACCCCCTTTCCCATTCACGGCTTAGACAAAGCCATGGGATTACGGGATACCAGCCTGCATACAGCCGGATTCTTATACGCAATTTTTGGTACTACCTCCATGTTGTCGTTCATGACATGGGTATTTACCGCAGATTTTCCGTTGAACGTTGGTGGCAAGCCGCATTTCGCCTTACCGGCGTGGATCCCCATCACTTTCGAGTTCACTGTATTGTGCTCCTGTGTGGGTATGGTGATCACTTTCATGTACCTGTGCCAGTTAGCACCTTTTGTAAAAAAGCATCACTTCCACCTGCGTGCTACCGATGATAAGTTTGTAATGGTTATTGAATTAACCAGTAAGACAAACGAAAGTGAAGTTAGTTCATTCCTCACCGGTCTTGGCGCCACAGAAGTGAATGTACAGAATGCCGAAACCGGCTGGTGGTTAGGTAGATACGATAAAGAACAAAAATTGTTTGTTGAAGGTCAAAGCGAAACTGTTTCTGCATAATATCTGAATACTTTAAGATGAAAAAATTATCAATTATTTCTGTTTTAGTGATGTCTGTGATAGTTTGGAGTTGCAGTGACGTACGTAGAAGTCCGGGCAAAACGTATATGCCTGATATGGGTTACAGCCGGGCGTTGGAAACATATGCTCCTTATGATACACTCGCAAAGCAGGGTATTAAATATAACCGCCTGCCGGTAGCTGGTACTATCAAACGCAATGAGTTGCTGCCTTTCCCGCTGACCGCCGACAAAGCCGGCGATACTGCCAACTACATAGCAGCTATGCAGATCGCTAATCCCTTGCCTGCATTGAATGCAGTTCAGATGAAAGAAGCAGAACGTTTATATCTTGTTAACTGCGGTATTTGCCATGGTACTGCGCTCGACGGTAATGGGCCCCTGTACAATGGAGGCAATGGACCGTACGCAGCCGCTCCTGCCAAACTGGTTGGCCAGGCCAAATACGAGAATATGCCTGAAGGGCAAATGATGTATTCTGTTACTTATGGTAGAGGACAGATGGGAAGTTATGCTTCTCAGCTGAGCACCACACAACGCTGGATGATCATTCACTATGTGAAATCTAAACAGGGTGGTGGCAAACAGCAACCCGCAGCTAAGGCAGCACCTGCCGATTCAGCAGCCGCTGTAAAGGATCCGGGTACTGGCCCCGGCACAGGCCCTCAATCAACTGCAGATACAACTAAAAAATAACTGACACGAACACAGAACATATAAATTACTGATAATGGCTATTAAAGAAGTTTTCGCCATCCCCGCACGATACAGAACCTGGTCTTTGGCTTTGATGGGAGTCGGCATTTTATCTGTTATCATCGGTTTTTTCTTATATGGAACCGGTGAGCATCCGGCAAGATTTTGGGCTACCATGTTACAGAACAGCGTTTTCTTTTTGCTGGTAACCAACGCTGCCATGTTTTTCCTTTGCGCCACTACCCTGGCTATGGGCGGCTGGCAACTGACTTTCGGACGCGTTACAGAAGCCATTTCTGTTGCAGTTATTCCCTTAGGTATAATAGCCTTTATAGTATTAATATGCCTGGTGACCGTTGACCCCCATATTTATCACTGGCTGCACCCGCACGGTGACAAGATACTGGAAGGCAAATCAGCCTTTTTGAATAAAGGATTTTACATCACCTGGACCCTGCTCACCATTGGTTTGTGGATTGTGCTGGGTTACAAAATGCGCCAGTTATCACGTGAAACTGATAATGCGCCCCTGGGCGATCCCGAAGCTGGCCGCAGATACATCTTTAAAAATACCGTTTGGGCTGCCATCTTCATCGTATGGTTTGCATTGACAGTAATGTCCGTTACCCCCTGGTTCTGGTTAATGAGTATCGATGCACACTGGTATTCTACCATGTACAGCTGGTACACTTTCGCCAGTACGTTCGTAAGCGGTATGTCGCTGATCACCCTGTTCGTGGTGTTCCTGAAAAATCAGGGTTACCTCGAGTATGCCAACGAAGAGCATATCCATGACCTGGGTAAGTTCATGTTTGCCTTCTCTATCTTCTGGACATACCTGTGGTTTGCACAGTACATGCTTATCTGGTATGCAAACATTCCTGAAGAAACTGTTTACTTCAAATCACGTGTAACCAGCAAAAACCACAGCGGTCCGTACACTGGCCTCTACTGGTTGATGTTCTGTATAAACTTCCTGGCTCCTATATTGATATTAATGCGCCGGGGATCTAAAAGAAACTATACTACGGTTACGTTTATGGCAATCCTGATCATATTCGGTCACTGGTTGGATTTCTATCAAATGATCCATGCCAGCCTGTTCCCTGATCATGTTACCCTTAACCTGTTTGACTTTGGTGTGGCTGCCGGGTTTGTAGGTTTGATAATGTATGCAGTAGCAAACGCGTTAACAAAAGCGCCTTTGGTGCCCAAAAACCATCCGTTCATCAAAGAAAGTATTATCCATCATACCTAACAGGCAACTCGGGTATGATACTAAATAAAACAACGAACTTAGTTTCGATAGTATAAAAATTATTGAAAGATCATGACAACTACCGGATTATTTTTGTTAGCTATTCTGGCGCTTGGGTTTCTGATTACATTTCAGATAGCCAAGGCGAGTGAGTATGTCTCTGTATTAAAAGGAGAAAAAAAGTCCTTCGAACAAAATAACAAGATCAATGGATTCCTGATGGTAGTGTTCCTGGTGCTGGGTCTGATCGGGGTATGGTGGTGCAACAAAGCGTTGTATCATAAAACATTGATGCCCTACCCATCAGCTTCCGAGCACGGTGAGAACATCGATACCATGCTGAAGATTACATTGCTCATTACCGGTATTGTGTTTTTCATTACGCAGATCTTATTGTTCTGGTTCGCTTATAAATACCAGTATAGCGATAAAAGAAGAGCATTCTATTATCCCCACAACAACAAACTCGAAGTTTTGTGGACAACCGTTCCTGCTATTGCACTGTGTACCCTGGTAGGTTTTGGTTTGTATTACTGGTTCAAAATAACCGGCGATGCGCCTGCTAACGCTATGCAGGTGGAAATTACCGGTCGTCAGTTCGGATGGATCTATCGCTACCCGGGCAAAGACAATGTATTTGGAAAGAAATATTTCCGGATGATCGATGAGGCTGATGGCAACATGCTGGGTCTTTTATGGAAGGATTCTACCATGCAAACACCCAATGGTGTTCAGAACCTGAAAGCCGACCCCACCGGTTTTGATGATATCATTCAAACATCGGCTATGTACCTGATCAAGGATCAGCCGGTGAAACTGATCATCAATTCACGCGATGTGATCCATGACGTGGGTCTGCCTCACTTCCGGATGAAAATGGATGCCGTTCCCGGTACGCCAACTACAATGTGGTTTACGCCTAAGTACACTACAGAGGAAATGAAAAAAATTACCAATAATCCCAATTTTGAATATGAAATTGCCTGCGATCAGATGTGTGGTAACGGTCACTATTCAATGAAGGGGCTTATTAAAGTAGTAACCCGCGATGAGTTTGTTTTATGGCGGGCCAAACAACAACCTGGTTACAAAGCGCCCACAAAAGCGGGTGACCCTGCCCTCAATGCACCTGGTGCGCAACCTGCACCTGCTGCACAGCCGGCAGACACTACAGCAGCAGGCGCTGGTGTGGTAGTACCCAAAGGAAATTTGGTAGCAGCACACAAATAGGTCAAATTCCGAAACAGATTAATTACGACTTACAAAAAAAGATACAATGAGCCACGGTCACGCAGAAGTAATAACAACGCATGAAGTGCATCACGATGAGCATGGCGCGCATCATCACCATCAGTCGTTCATAACAAAATATATATTCAGCCAGGATCACAAGATCATTGCAAAGCAATTTCTGATCACTGGTATGATCTGGGCGATCATCGGTGGTTTGATGTCGGTGCTGTTCCGCTTGCAATTAGGATATCCCGACCAGACTTTCCCCTGGCTGGAAGATATTCTGGGTAATTGGGCAAGAGGTGGTAAGATCACCCCTGAAAGTTATTATGCCCTGGTTACCATGCACGGTACCATCCTGGTGTTCTTCGTATTAACGGGTGGTTTGAGCGGTACTTTCGCCAACTTCCTCATTCCCCTGCAGTGCGGCGCCCGTGATATGGCTTCTCCCATGATGAACATGCTGTCGTACTGGTTCTTCTTCGGCGGTAGCATCGTCATGTTATCTTCCCTGTTCATTCAAACCGGTCCGTTCAGCGGTGGTTGGACTGCCTATCCGCCATTGAGCGCCCTGGGTGATGCTTCACCCGGTTCCAAAACCGGTATGGACCTGTGGATCACGGCTATGGCCATGTTCGTGGTATCTTCATTACTCGGTGGTTTGAACTATGTTTCTACCGTATTGAACCTGCGTACCAAAGGTATGAGCATGACCCGTTTGCCTTTGACCATCTGGGCCCTGTTCTTTACCGCGGTGTTAGGTATCTTATCTTTTCCTGTATTATTATCAGGTTTTATCCTGTTGCTGTTCGATCGTCACGCCGGCACCAGCTTCTACCTGTCAGATATTTATATTGCCGCTACCAACCAGGCATTACCTAATGAGGGCGGTAGCGCTATCCTGTACCAGCACTTGTTCTGGTTCCTGGGTCACCCCGAGGTGTACATCATCCTGTTGCCTGCGATGGGTATGGCCTCTGAGATCTTATCAGTTAACGCGCGCAAACCGATCTTTGGTTATATGGCCATGGTGGGCTCCCTGTTCGCCATCACCATTCTTGCCTTCCTGGTTTGGGCGCACCACATGTTCGTAACCGGTTTGAACCCGTTCCTGGGCTCTGTATTCGTACTGCTGACCCTGCTGATCGCGGTACCTTCCGCCATCAAAGTGTTCAACTGGTTAACTACCATCTGGAAATCAAATATCAAGTTTACCCCGGGTATGCTGTTCGCGTTAGGTTTCGTGAGCCTGTTCATCTCTGGTGGTTTAACTGGTATCTTCCTCGGTAACTCAACACTGGATATTCACCTGCACGATACCTATTTCGTGATCGCGCACTTTCACATAGTAATGGGTGTGTCGGCCTTCTTCGGAATGTTCGCCGGTATTTACCACTGGTTCCCCAAAATGTATGGCCGTTTCATGAACAACACCATGGCCTACATCCACTTCTGGGGTACCCTGATCGGCGCTTACCTGATCTTCTGGCCAATGCACTACGAAGGTCTGGCTGGTATGCCCCGCCGTTACCTCGATTACAGCAACTGGTCATCATTCAACCAGTTCGGTGAGCTGAACAAGTTCATCTCTACGGTGGCAATGATCGTGTTCGCGTTGCAGTTGCTGTTCGTGTTCAACTTCTTCTACTCAATCTGGAAAGGTAGAAAAGTGACCACCCTGAATCCTTGGGATGCTACCACCCTGGAGTGGACTACACCAATTCACCCCGGCCACGGTAACTGGGAAGGTGAAATACCTGAAGTTCATCGCTGGGCTTATGACTACAGTAAGGATGGACGCGATTTCATTCCGCAAACCGAGCCGATCGGTCCGAATGAATCCAAGCACTAAAGCGTGCTATGGACGGACAGTGGTTTTGAATATCCGTTATTGACCATTGACCAGTCACCATTGACCACTTAAATTATTAACAATAGATGCAGCAGATAACCGTGAAGCAACAGAGTTCTTTAAATATCGCCGGTAAGGTAAAGGATTATATGATGCTGATTAAGTTCAGCCTCAGCTTCATGGTCGTGTTCTCTGCTGTTATCAGTTACCTGCTGGCGCCGAAAATCGTAGAATACGACTGGCTGCACATCTGCCTGTTATTTATAGGCGGCCTGCTGGTTACCGGCAGTGCCAATGCCGTAAACCAGATCGTGGAGAAAGATACCGATGCCATGATGATGCGCACTTCCAAACGACCTGTGGCCGCCGGAAGAATGCAACCGGCTGAAGCCTGGGCATTTGCCGTTATCGCCGTTGCCGCCGGACTATTCATCCTGGGTTATTTCTTTAACTGGCTTTCTGCCGGGCTGGCCCTCTTCAGCTGGTTTGTGTATGCTTATATGTATACGCCGTTAAAGAAAGTAAGCGCAGTATCAGTACTGTTAGGTGCTGTACCAGGTGCTTTGCCCTGTTTAATTGGCTGGGCAGCAGGCCAGGATGAGTTAAGTGCAGGCGGTTGGGTGCTCTTTGCCATCCAGTTTTTCTGGCAATTCCCGCACTTCTGGGCAATAGCCTGGATTGCGCACAAAGATTACTCGAATGCCGGCTTTAAGCTGATGCCGTCTGTTGAAGGGCCCACAAAGTATTCGGCCATTCAATCGATCATTTACTCACTGGTATTGATACCGGTTGGTACATTGCCTTACCTGGTTGGTATGAGCGGCATGATCAGCTTCTGGATCGTATTGGCAGCTAACCTGCTGATGCTTTGGCAAAGTATCCGGTTGTATCGCGAAATGGAGAAAAAAGCGGCCCGCCGGGTAATGTTCACCAGCTATATTTATCTGCCGGTGGTTTTACTGGCGCTGTTGGCAGATAAACTGGGATAGTTCTTAAGTTATTTGGTTATTAAGTTAATAAGTTAGAACAGGCGAGTTGAAGGCAGGAGGTGAGCGAAATGTAGTGAAGCACGAAGCAGGAGCGTTTGCCGTTTCACGTCTGCCGTTTGCCGGTCTGCGATTGCCGATTAACAATGACGAAACATAAAATTAAAAAACCGTGATGACCGAAGCAGTGAGTACGCAACGAAAAAAAATACATCCCCACAAGTTCACATTGTGGATAGGCATAGGCAGCATCATCATGATGTTTGCCGGTTTAACCAGTGCCTATATCGTAAAAGGTAGCATGGCAGGTTTCACCACCGTGCAAATGCCGCAGATCTTTTATTATTCAACAGCTGTAATGTTGATCAGCAGCTTTACCATGCAATGGGCACTGAAATCGTTCAAAGAACGCGGTATGCAACAATATCGCCGCCTGTTAACGGTGACCATGATCCTGGGATTGGCCTTTATCTGCATGCAGCTGATTGGGTTTTCGCAGTTGTGGGAAGCGGGCACCAAAATGAAAGGATCAACCGGCGCAGGCCAGTTCTTATATGTTATTTTCGGCTTGCACGCGGTGCACGTGTTGGGTGGCATCATTGCATTGATCGTGATGTTCATCAAAGCATTCAGCGCGCGCATCAGGAATTACAATTCAATACCGGTAGAAGTAATGAGCACCTACTGGCATTTTGTTGACCTGTTATGGGTTTATTTGTTTGTGTTCTTTTTGTTTAAATTATAATTGCAGAACTACTAATATTAAAATAGCAACATGGCACAAGTAGCAACGGCTAATCAAAGCATGTGGTCAGGAGGAAAGAGCCCATTTAAAGTGGAGTATGGAAAGCTGATGATGTGGTATTTTTTGATGAGTGATGCTTTTACTTTTGGCGCATTCTTGATTTCGTACGGTACCATCCGGTTTTCAGCCAACTCATGGCCCGACCCCAACCACGTGTTCAGGTCTTTCCCGATCATTGGCGAAATGAATATTCCGCTGGCTTTCGTAAGCTTGATGACCTTTATTCTGATCATGAGTTCGGTAACCATGGTACTGGCTGTAGGCGCTGGCCATGAAATGGATAGAAAAGGCGTATTGAAATGGTTAGGCTGGACGATCCTCGGTGGTGCTGCTTTCCTGGGCTGTCAGGCATGGGAGTGGACGCACCTCTATCACCAGGGCGCCTGGTGGGGTTCTAATCCGTTCGTGAACATCGACGGTACACAAGCTTCTACCAACTTTACCAACTTCTTCTTTACCATCACCGGTTTCCACGGTTTCCACGTATTGTCTGGCGTAGTGATAAACATCATTATGTTCATCATGACCTGGAAAGGGGTGTTCGACAGAAGAGGCCACTACCTGATGATCGAAAAGGCCGGTTTGTACTGGCACTTCGTTGACCTGGTATGGGTATTCGTATTCACCTGTTTTTACCTGTTCTAGTTGATCGACTCAACTGCAGGACCGACATTGTAGATAGATTATTGATTTATATATAAATTGTGATTATGGCAAACGCACATTCAGCAGAACATCATCATGCTCACGACGAGCAGCATACTTTCGACAGAAAAGCCATCTGGAGAACCTTTCGCATACTTCTGTACATTACTATATTCGAGCTGATCCTGGCTATCGGATATTATTCAATGACTTTCTCAAATCCTGAGCTGGTAAAGTATTTACTGAATGGCGTATTTATCATACTTACACTGGCTAAGGCATTTTTCATCATTGCTGAGTTCATGCACTTACGTCATGAGATCAGGAATATGATCCTGACGATCTCTATTCCTGCCCTGCTGTTCATCTGGTTCATTACCGCCTTTTTGTGGGATGGAAATTCATACAAAAACCTGCGTAATACCTACGACAGGCATTATTTGGATCACAGCAAAGAGAAAGCGCCTGCACCTAAACCACACGGCCATGGTGAAGAGCATAAAGAAGCCCAGGAGCCTGGCAAATTGCATTAATCGACCTTACTGCTAAATGTGATATAAAAAAGAACCATCCCGGCGAGCCGGGATGGTTCTTTGCTTTTTGCAAACCGGTTAATTGACAGGGTGTTATAAACCATCAGGCAAGACGGTTTGAGAAGCCTCAGATGGAAAATACATAAATGTGTTATATTCAAATAAAAAGCTGCATGGCATTGCATCGTGCGGTAACTTTGCGCAGCAAAAGAAAAAGATCGTGAGTCAGAAAGCATTATTAGCCCTGTGTATAGCAATAATATTACCACTCCTCAGCTACTTTATTGTAAAAGGAGTAAGCCGCGACGCCATTCATATGCCGCCGCGGTATTACCCCGATGAGGTAATTGAAACGGTTAAGAACGGAAAAAAAGTAAGCGATACCATCTGGCACCAGGTGGCAGATATCAAATTGACAAACCAGTTGGGGCAATCCGTATCATTACACGACCTGCGAGGTAAGATCGTGGTAGCCGACTACTTTTTCACCCATTGTCCTTCCATTTGTCCCTTTCTTACAAAAAATATGAAGGGCCTGCAAGACGCCCTGAAAATGAAGGATGTTACCAAAAGAGTAGACACTTCATTCGTTCATTTTGTATCGTTCAGCGTGGATCCTGAACGGGATTCAGTAGCTGCACTGAAAAGATATGCCGATCATTTTGGCGTAAACCCTGATGTATGGTGGATGCTCACGGGTCCCAAAAAAGCCATCTACGACTTTGCGCTGAACGAGGTAAAGCTCGGTCTGCAGGATGGAGAAGGGGTTGATTCAAATTTTATTCATACCTCAAAATTTGTGGTGCTTGATAGAAAAGGCATTGTGAGAGGTTATTACGATGGACTGGATACAGCTGCCTTATCACGGCTTGCAGAAGATATCACCCTGCTGATGCTGGAAAAAGACAAGACCGAATCTTCGCCGGTTTTGGCGCAGTTAAAAGGCCTGTGGCCTATTTATATTGCCGTGATTGTGGCTGTAGTATTGTTTGTATGGATCACCCGAAGACCTGCAAAAGAACCCAAATTATAATAGTATGCTTCCTCCTGTTCTGGCAAAAAACGATAAACAGGCCAACTGGCTGATCCTCGTATTTTCATTTGTGGTATTTGCTGCTGTGGTGCTGTTGAGCCGCATCAAGCTCGAAGTTGACCTGGGTTTCGATGTGCATGTGTTTGCGAAACTGAATGCGATCATCAATTCGCTCGTAAGCCTGTTGTTACTGGCGGGCTTAGTGGTGGTAAGGCAGAGAAAATACCTGCTGCATAAGCGCATTATGGTCTCAGCGTTGGTATTATCGGTTATTTTCCTGGTGTCCTACATCTGCCATCACTTACTGGCTGGTGATACCAGGTTTGGTGATATTGACCAGAATGGTGTGGTAACCGAAGCAGAAAAAGCATTGACCGGTGGTAAAAGAACGTTCTATTATATCATTCTTGGCACCCATATTCCTTTAGCGGGTATTATTCTTCCTTTCATATTATATACTGCTTACAGAGCGTTAACAGGCGAGTGGACGAAACACGTTAAACTGGCCCGTATTACCTGGCCGGTTTGGTTATATGTTTCAGTAACCGGCGTGCTGGTGTATTTGATGATCAGTCCTTACTATTAATGAACGGATTGTACCGGCAACCTGTTACTGAACCAGCAGCAGGCTGCATCCGTATTAGCCATTCACCATTCACCATTGACCATTGACCATTCACTATTGACCATTCACCATGCAAAACGCCTTTACTACCTTAAGGATCATTCATATTGCCTTACTCAGTGGAATGCTTGCATTTAATATCGTTTCACTGATCATGGTAAGCGAAGGGTTTCCTGCTTTTGACGAATCGGAGCAAAGGACCCTGCAGGCCGTTTGTATTTTGCTGTCGACGGTGTGCCTCGTAGCGGGTTTTCAGATCTTCAAGAAAAAGATGCTGGCGGCAAGGAACAGTCCTGAACCAGGAGAGAAAAGGATGGCCTTATACCGCACTGCCTGTATTTTGTGGTGGGCAATGATAGAAGCGCCAGGTATAATGGCGGGCATCGGTTTTATACTGACCAGCAATTATGCATTTTTTGCGTTGGCCGTCTTTCATTTGTTGATCATGCTGATCTTCACGCCGCGCAAGGCGAATATTATTGTGTTGCTGAATCTTAATAGTGAAGAGGTGACTATGTTGGAAGGGAGGCGTTGACATTAAGTTTCTTAGTTATTCAGTTCATAAGTTATTCAGTTCATAAGTTGAAAAGGAAGAGTTGGAAGGTGTGGGAGTGGGGAAGCAGGATGTAAGAAATTGGCCATAAAGAGCAGTGACGCACGGAATATCAGCGTTTTCCGTTTCCCGTCTGCCGATTTATCCGCGGCCTTGCGAAGACGGATTGACGATTGACGATTGATGATTGACGATTGCCCCCGCCTTCGCTTACGCTTCGGACGGGCAAGGATTGACGGTTCACGGTTGACTATTCACCATTGACCATTCACAACATTGACTACGATAAGAAATTCGAAATATGAAGCAATTAGTTTGTATCACGCCGGGCCAGTTGGAATATCAAAATGGCCAGCAACCCGTTGTAAAGGAAAATCAATCGCTGCTTAAAATAAAACGTATAGGTATTTGCGGCACCGATCTGCACGCGTATGAAGGTACCCAGCCGTTCTTCAATTATCCCCGCATCCTGGGGCATGAACTGGCCGCAGAATATGTATCGGGCGATGCACCCGGCTTTACGCCCGGCGAAGCCGTTACCATCATTCCCTATTTTAACTGCGGAAAATGTATTGCCTGCCGCAGTGGTAAACCCAATTGCTGCACCAGCATCAATGTATGCGGTGTGCATGTTGATGGCGGCATGCGTGAATACCTGGTAGTTCCATCTTACTCTTTATTGCATGGCGACGGATTGAGCTTTGATGAACTGGCGCTGGTAGAACCATTGGCCATCGGCGCCCATGGTGTACGCCGCGCAGGTGTACAACCTGGTGAATTTGTACTGGTGATCGGGGCCGGACCGATCGGTCTGGGTATAATGGAATTTGCCCGCATCGCCGGTGGACAGGTAATTGCCATGGATATTAATGAGCAACGTCTGAATTTCTGCCGTGAAAAACTGCAGGTAGCCCATACTATCAATGCCGCTGCAGATGATGTGATGAAACGTTTGCAGGAGATCACCAGTAACGACATGCCAACCGTAGTCATTGATGCCACCGGAAGTTTAAAAGCCATTAACAATGCTTTTCAGTATATGGCGCATGGCGCCCGCTATGTGCTGGTCGGATTGCAAAAGAACGAGATCAGCTTTTCACATCCTGAATTTCATAAGCGCGAAGCCACATTGATGAGCAGCCGGAATGCCACAAAAGAAGATTTTGACCTGGTGATCCAGAGCATGAAGAAGGGATTGGTAAATCCTGCCACTTATATTACCCACCGCGTATTGTTCGACAATGTAAAAAATGAATTTGCCAGCTGGCTGAAACCGGAGACGGGCGTTATTAAGGCGATGGTCGAGTTATAGGTAATGGCAAAAAGGCTAATTAGTAAATGTGAAAATGGAGCGTTTGTAATTTGTGGTTTGTGGTTTGTGGTTTGTAGTTTGCCGTTTCACGATTGTCGACTGATGATTGACGATTGACGACTGCCGTTTCCCAATTATCACAATTCCGTCGACGGATCCCAGAACAGTTTCTTAAAATCGACAACGACATCGTTTTTAACCTTCACGCCTTCTTTCTTCAACTGCGCTTCCATTTTCGAAGGCGGGTTAAAATGATGTTTGCCGGTGAGCATGCCATTACGGTTAACTACGCGGTGGGCGGGCACTTTGGGTTTGGCCGCATCAGCCGCATGCATGGCCCAGCCTACCATCCGTGCCGATAGTTTGGTGCCGAGGCAGGAAGCAATGGCCCCATAAGAAGTAACGCGTCCTTTCGGGATCTGCCGGGCCACTTCAAACACCAGTTCAAAGAACGAATGGTCTTTCTGGCCCGAAGGATTTACGGTGGTGAGCTTTTCCCTGGCAGGTTTACTGTTTTTTTTGCGAGGTGCCATCTTGTTTATGTTGATTGAGCAACTGGGTTTTACGCGGCTCAGGAACATTTACATATTCAAACGGGCAGTGCCGGCATCCATTTCCGCAGCAATAGCCTCTTTCGAGGTGATATTCGGCTGTAAGCACAATGTATCCCTGTTCGTTATAATAGAAATCAACTCCTTCGGTCAGCTTCTTCTTCAAGCAATAAAAGTTTTAAAGCACTTTCTTTATCGGGCAACGGCGTTGCCGGCAGCACGAACTGTAAATAATGCACTCTGTTGCTTTGCGCAATGTCGAGGCTTTCGTAATGCGTTTTTATTTGCAATACTTCGCTTACCGGTCCTTCGGCATATACGTCATCAATATCCTGGATCAGCGGCAGATCATACAGGTCGATCACCCATTTGGTGAACCGGTACAGGCTCGGCGAATCGGTTTTCAGGTGTACATAACCACCCGGCTTCATTATTTGTTGATACAGGCGCAGGAATTTGGGGTGGGTGAGTCTTTTCCGGGCTTTAGAGGTCCTTAGCTGCGGATCCGGGAACGTAAGCCAGATCTCCGATACTTCACCAGGTTCGAAATAAGTGCCGATACGATCGATCTGGGTGCGCAGGAAGCCAACATTGCTCAGGTTTTCCTGCAGGGCTTTTTTGGCGCCTACCCAAATGCGGTTCCCTTTCAGGTCAACACCCAGAAAATTGCGTTGAGGGAACAGCCGGCCCAAACCTACGGCGTACTCTCCTTTGCCACAGGCCAGTTCGAGCGTGATGGGATTGTTGTTATGGAAAAAGTTTTTCCAGTTGCCCGGCATATTTTCGGGGTACTGCAGCACATTGGAGAACGTGCTTACTTCTGCAAAGCGTTGTAATTTTTTCTGACCCATGAAGCGGCAAAAATAGGCGAGAAAAATGAATGGAAAAAAGGCGGCAACAGAAGTTGATCAGAAAGCCATTTAAACTAAAATGCCGCCTCTGTATTGGCTGTCAATACAAAGACGGCATTTGAAGCTGTAGAGGGAGGATTCGAACCTCCACGGGGCAGTTAGCCATGGCGCAATTCTGTGGTGGTCAACCCCAGTCGGCTTAATTGCTTAAACCGGCATTACACCACGTTTATCCCGAACTCCCCACCCCCGAGACAAGAGGGCATGTCTGCCAAAGTTCCATCACTCCACAAGATAAAACGTGTAAAAAAAAAGCTGCTGTAGGAGGAGGATTCGAACCTCCACGGGGTTGTTAGCCACGCTAAAAGCGCAATTTGTCCTTCCTGGCGAACCAGTACTCCCCACCCTCGAGACAAGAGGGCATGTCTGCCAAAGTTCCATCACCCCACAGTATATTTCGCTGTTTAAAGAACTATTTCATAGCAATATTAAAGAAATTGCCAGTATTGTTGTAAATTATTCAAGAAAAATTTTGAAAGTTTCGACAATATATAAATATTTGCACACTTAGTTGAAATTTGTAAAAAAACGATTGCAAAAATGGCAGCTAAATTGAATTTGGATAAACTGGACCTGCAGATAATCCACGAGATGATGGACAATGCAGAAATCTCCTATGCAGATCTGGGTAAGAAGCTTTTTGTTTCCGGTGGTACTATCCATGTACGCATAAAAAAATTGCAGGAAGCGGGTATTGTCAAAGGTACAAAATTAAATGTGGACCTTAAAGCGCTCGGATATGATGTCATTGCATTTATTGGCATATATCTTGAGAAAAGCTCCCTGTACGATTCAGTAGCCAAAGAACTGCAGCGCATCCCCGAAATTGTACGATTAAATTACACCACAGGAAATTACAGCATGTTTGCTGAAATAGTTTGTAAAGACATTAATCAATTACGCTTTGTGTTGCACGATGAGTTACAGAAGATAAAAGGAATTGAACGCACCGAAACGTTTATTTCCCTTGAAGAAAGCTTCAGCCGTAATGTTCAGGTCTTTACCCAGTAGCCACTATCTTTAGCGGTACCTGTATACCAACCATTTGCCTGTAGCGTTAGTAAAATGTATTTTTTATCAAATATCTATACCTCTTATGAAAAAAATTATCCTGTTTGGTTTGGCCTCCGTACTCGCGCTTACGGTAACAGTTGGTTGTAAAAAGAAAAAAGATGGTGGAAATGACAGATGTGGAGAATCAGAAATAAAAGTAATAACTATTCCTGCTAACGGAACTATAGATCCTCCAGCCCCCGGTACTTCCTTTCCTTTAGTCGTAAATATCGAAGCCATGCCAGGCACAGGCGCTTCCATAACAGTTACTGCCAGAACGGAAGGTGGCAGTTCAACCACTTATTTTACGACAACACTCGAGAATGCGTTATCTTCTAACAATTTTACGATCACGAATACTCCGGCAGGTACAAGCTGCGTGGTAGATGTTACAGTAACATCCAAAACCTGCAATACCAATCAGTGGAAAGGCAGCTACCGTTATTCGGCAAAATAAAAACAGTTACCGGTTACCGGGTACCTGTTGCCGGGAATTACAGTTGCAGTGCAAACCGCAGTCGTACAAAGCTTACAACTGTAGCGAGCCAAGCGAAAAGGGTTCGGAAACTGGTACCCGGTAACTGGCAGGTTTTATTCCTTCACCTGCAAGGCATCCCGCAAGCCATTACCGAGCATATTGAATGCAAGTACCAGTAACATGATGGCAAATCCGGGCGCAAGGGCCAGCATAGGATTATGCGTAATAATAAAATTGTAGTTTTCCTTGATCATTAATCCCCAGCTTGGCTGCGGGGGTTGAACGCCAACGCCCAAAAAGCTTAAACCCGCTTCGATCACAATTGCCGACGCAAAATTAGAAGCTGCTACTACCATAACCGGCCCCATTACATTGGGCAGCACATGGCGTATAATGATGCGGGTATGTGAAAAACCCAGTGCTTTGGCCGCTTCCACATATTCCAGCTCACGCACACTTAAGACCTGGCCGCGAATGATGCGCGCCACACTCACCCACATGGTGAGGCCGATGGCTACAAACACCTGCCAAAAACCTTTGCCCAATATTAATGTGATGGCAAAAACAAGCAGGAGGGTAGGTATGCTCCAGATCACATTGATGAACCACATAATGGCATCATCGGTCCGGCCCCTGAAATAACCTGCCAGCGCACCCAGTAACACACCTATACTCAATGAAATAAGTACGGTTACCAAACCAACGCCCAGACTTACCCGAACGCCTACCAGCAGCCGGCTTAAAATATCACGGCCGTACTTATCGGTTCCCAGCCGGAACTTTTTGCTGATGACTTTGAACGTACCGGAATCTGTCCCTTCCTGCCAGCGGGTTCTGGAAACAGGGAAGGCCACCCTTTCGGTAATACCTTCGTCGATGTATTGCTGAATGATGATACTATCCTTTTGTTGTTGATAGCTTTGAATGGGGATGTACTGGTATTTGTCTTCCTCACCAAAGAAAAGCCGCTCAAAAAAAGAGGCAGCGCCAATTTTTCTTTCCCGGGGTAATTGAAGGAATAACTGCCTATAGCCAGGTTGCTGACCGCCTATTTCCACCACCATTCTGTTGGCATTGGGCGAACCATCGGGCGCCAGCAGGTAAGCAAATACAGCTACCAGTATAGCCAGAACGATAATAGTAATACCGATCAGTGCGCCTTTGTTTCGTTTAAGTCGCCGCCAGGTTGTTCTTGTGGTGGCAGAATTCATATTGTTACATGTTACAGGTTGCAGGTTACAAGTTTCAAAAGCTCCCTGTAACATGAAGCTTGTAACCTGTAACGGTTATTTTTTTATGCGTCTTCCCTTCCAGTCATAATGCCCGAATTTGCCCAGCCAGCCTGCAATGATCGTATAACCAATATGCAGGGGTTGTAAAAAAGGAAAGTACTTCATTAACTTTTGCTGACCAAAAAAGATGGCGACCGAATTTACAAACGGGAATTCGATCAACACTTTGGCCAGTAACAGCAGCAGCACCAGAAACCCCCAGATGCTTTTCCAGAAGGCTGCAATGGCGCCCACCAGAAAACATACATTCAACAGGTATACGAGCAGTAATACCCAGAAGATGCGTTTATCGTCATACTTGTCGGCTTTGCTGGCCCAGCGAATGCGCTGGTGAAAGAACTGCTTCCAACTGGCAGCCGGCTCCGTAGTGACGATGGCGTGGCGGTTCTTCAGGTAGTAGACCTTATCCGGATATTGTTTGAAGATCTTATGCATTAACAGCATATCGTCGCCGGAAGCAATGGCATCTATGTCGTTAAAGCCGTTTACTTCATAAAATGCCGCTTTCTCATAAGCGAGGTTGGCGCCATTGCACATACTGTGGAACCGCTTGTATACCGATGCGGCTGTGATGCCCTGCAGCGTTAGAAAATCCAGGCTTTGAAAAACAGATAATAAAGAAGACTGGTTATAAAAGGTTACGGGAGCTGCTATGAATTTGGCTTCATGGCTTTGGTAGAACGCTGCAATGGTTTGCAGCCAGCGGGGATCAAAACGGCAATCTGCATCGGTGGTTACGATCAATTGTCCGGCTGCAGCATGAATGCCGGTCTCGATGGCCTTTTTCTTATAAGAAGCTATCACCCTATTTTCCTCAATGTGATCCTGTAATTGAAGCGATTTAAGCGGAAGGTCTGCAAAGCTATGCTCCTGTAATAATGTCCAGGTACTATCGGTGGAATGATCGTCGATAATAATCACTTCGTATAATGATTTGGGATATTGCTGATCCTGTAAGGACTGTAACAACTGGGGAATGTTCTTTTCCTCGTTGCGGGCTGCAATGATGACCGAGATGAGAACTGATGCCTCCTTTTCTGATAAAGCAAATTGCGGCAGCTTATTCCATGCACTATGATAATAGGCTATCAGTACTGCATATACCACCATTAGCAAAAAGAACAGGAAGAAGAAAAGCGGCATCATTCAATTGGATTTGGAAATAGATTTTACGATTGAATTAGTTGTATTATCTGATCAGCATGTTTTTCCTGTAACACCTGGTGGCCGGTCTGAATTAAATGCAACGTACAGAAAGATTCAATACCCTTTCGAAATTTTTCTCCCCGTTCGTGCCTGATGATGCGGTCATATTGCCCATACAATAAACGAACGGGCAGCCGGTGTGCATGAATTAGTTTTTTTATCAATGTCAGCTGGGGTTTAATAGCGCGCATGCCCGTCCAGCGTTCATATAACAACCTGCGCACGGTGATATCATGAATATAGTAGCGCGTAAACTTTAGCACACTTTGATTGATCAATTGTAACCGGTTGCCGGCCTGTAACAGCGAAAAGAACCAGGCGGGATGTTTCATGGTATAGGCAAACAGGCGGTTGCCGATATAGGTTTGTGTGGCCAGCCAGTACCAGAAATTTACTTTCAATCCATCGGGAGCCAGTAATACCAGTTTTTCAATTTTTGTGGGAACAAGCTGCAGCAGTTGCAATGCAACCCGTCCGCCCATGCTATAACCAAGCAGGGTTAGGCGGGTGTTTGCCGTACTGTGTTTCGCATGTAATGCTTCCGTAATAGCCAACAGATCATTTGTAGAAAATTGAAACCCCTCCTGCCATCGGGTTTCTCCATGGAAGGGCAGGTCAACAGCGATCACGGTGTACGCAGGGGGCAGTGCTTTTTCCAATACCCCGAACGATTCTTTGGATTCACCATAACCATGCAGGCAAAAGATTATTTTTTGCCCGCTGCCAAACCAGCAGTAATGTATTTGCGATGAGCGGTATGGTAGAAAGGCCTTTTGCATGCGGCTCCAAATTGGCTACAAGATAATTATTAACCAACACATTGGTTTATGAAAGAAAGGGCCGGTACAGGCATGATTATCGTATAGACAGGATGGATATACAAAACGAAGCGTCATCCGCGACAGAAATGACACAAGGCGCTTGTGAGCGGCGTTATACCAACAAGCAGTTGCACCGCCTTTGTTCCGGTGAAGCGTTTCTAATGGCATTACCTGTTTGCCCACCTATGAGACAAACGACACCTATTCACGGGAGCAAGATGGATCAATTAGCGGGAATGAAAATTTGCCCCGAAGAATGAACTCGTTTTTACGGAATAAAAACTTTTTACGGTACAGGCGATATGTATTTCATGAACTAAGAAGTTCTTTCGCGAAGAATGTTCCTGTTTTCGTGAAACAATACCGGTTTTCATAAGAAAAGGTCTCGTTTTCACGAAAAAGGTATGGATTTGCACGAAAAGTTGGTTGAATTGCACGAAAAAGATGTGGAATTGCATGCAAACAGCCATGTTTTCGTGAAAAAAGGGTGGAATTGCATAAAAAATGACCTTGTTTTCGTGAAAATGGTGGGGTAATTCATGAAAAATGCGCTGATTTTCGCGAAGAATTCATCCTAACTCTTTGGTCCTCAACAACCCTCATCTTCCGAACACAGTTTTTCAATGTTTTTACAAGGGGGTTACTGTCTGTAACAGGACTTTCCCATAAGTCGTTTCGGACAAAAAATTACCCGCGCAAAACTTGTCAAAATCGCCGGAAAATCCTAGATTTGGATAGTTGTATAAACAACTATATGTCAAACAACCAATTCAAGAGAGGCGAATTATACAGTTTTATCACAGGAAAGGCATCGACAGCCATAGCCCGGCGTTTGCAAAAAAAGTTCAATGCGGCCAATCTTAATTTAACTATTGAACAATGGAGCGTGTTATATCATTTGTGGAAACAGGATGGTATCAGCCAGCAGGAATTATGCAACGCTTCGTTTCGCGATAAACCCAGTATTACGCGGCTGGTCGACAACCTGGAGAAACTGCAGCTGGTGAAACGGGTATCGTCAGAATCGGACCGCAGAATGAACCTGATCTATTTGACCAAACAAGCGCTCAAGCTGCAGGACCAAACCATGGAACTGGCCAACGAAACGCTGAATGAAGCCCTGGAAGGAGTGTCGCCCGATCGCATAGATGTGTGCCGCGAAGTTTTGCAGATCGTGTACGATAATCTGAAATAAGTTATAAGTTCTATGTTCTAAGTAATACGATTCACGATTCGCCAAATAACGATTGCAACAATATTTACCCAACATAAACACAGTTATATGAGCACCACCACACAACAAAATAATATACTCAAAGGTGGCGAATGGCTGATAAAAGAAAGCTCTCCCTTTGAGACCTTCATCCCTGAAGATTTTTCCGAAGAACAACAGATGGTAAAAGACATGTGCGCTTCGTTCCTCGACGCAGAAGTGTTACCTATTCTCGAACGCATCGATAAACTGGAACCCGGCCTCATGCCCTCGCTGGTAACAAAAGCCGGTGAACAGGGATTGCTGGGCGCGTCCATTCCCGAACAATATGGTGGCTTGGGTAAAGATTTTATCACTTCTAACCTGGTAAGTGAAGCACTGGGGGGTGGTTTTTCTTTTTCGGTAGCCGTTTCTGCCCATATGGGTATCGGTACATTGCCAATTCTGTATTTCGGCAATGAACAGCAAAAAGCGAAATACATTCCCAAACTGGCTACCGGTGAATGGAAAGGCGCATACGGCCTAACGGAACCGAACAGTGGCAGTGATGCGCTGGGCGCCAAAACAACGGCAAAACTCAGTGACGATGGAAAATATTATCTCCTGAACGGACAAAAATGCTGGATCACCAACGGGGGATTTGCCGATGTATACACTGTATTCGCAAAAATCGACGGCGATAAATTTTCTGCTTTTATCGTGGAAAGAGGATTCGAAGGCTTTACCCAGGGAGCAGAAGAACATAAAATGGGCATCAAGGGCTCTTCTACCGTTCAGCTCTATTTCCAGGATTGTAAAGTGCCCATTGAGAACCTGCTGGGCGAAGTTGGCAGAGGCCATGTGATTGCCTTTAATATCCTGAACATCGGCCGCCTGAAATTAGCGGCGGCCGCGTTGGGCGGCGCCAAACGGGCAACGTCTACCACTATTCAATACGCTAATACCCGCGAACAATTTAAAACAGCCATTGCTTCCTTTGGGGCTATTAAAAATAAACTGGCCGAAATGGCCATCTCAATGTGGGTATGCGAAAGCGCCCTGTATCGCACGGCCAAATGGATCGACGATAAGGAGCATGAATTGCTGTCGGCCGGTAAACCATTCAGTGAAGCCGTGTTGGGCGGTGCTGAAGAGTATGCCATTGAATGTGCGATGTTGAAAGTATTTGGCAGCGAAATGCTCGACCTGATAGTAGATGAAGGCGTACAAATCCATGGGGGTAATGGTTACAGCGATGAGTACGTGATCTCCAAAGCCTATCGCGACAGCCGCATTAACAGGATCTATGAAGGTACTAACGAGATCAACCGCCTGCTGACCGTTGATATGGTGTTGAAACGCGCCATGAAAGGCCGTCTTGACCTCATGACCGCTGCCATGAACGTGCAGAAAGAATTAATGAGCATTCCTGATTTTGGCAGTGGTGACGATGAAGAAGCATTCGCCAAAGAGAAAAAACTGATCGCCAATTTTAAAAAGGCCATTTTGTTAACAGCCGGTGCTGCGGTACAAAAGCTGATGATGAAGATCGAGCAGGAACAGGAGATCCTGATGCATATTGCCGATATGGCCATTCAAACCTTCGTGGCTGAAAGCGCCCTGTTACGGGTAATGAAACTGGCTGAACGCAAAGGCGAAGCCGCTGTTGCCTACGAACTGGATATAACCAGGACCTGGTTATACGATGCCGCCGACATCATTAACAAACACGGTAAAGACGCTATTAACGCCTTCGCCGATGGCGATGAACAACGGATGATGTTACTCGGTTTAAAACGCTTTACAAAGGTTGAACCTTTTAACAGCAAGGAAGCCAAACGCCGCATTGCTGCAAAGCTCATTGGCGATAACAGGTATCCGCTTTAGCAGAGATACAAGGCACAGGTTGCAGGAGGTAAGGTGCAAGATTGCTTGTGCCTTGTTTCCTGGAGCTTGTGTCCTTTTTATTTTGCTTTTCCGCCCTCTTCGTCTGATTGAAAGGCAGCACGCGCCAGCAATAAGAAACCGGCGGCAGACATAAGTATAAAACAGGTGTGCGATACTTTATCATTGTAGCCTGTCCGGGTCATCATAATAACCAGAGCGGTAATTACTGCCAGGAGACATACGGTAAATAAGCTGTTAACGAGGGGTACGATACGCATAGGTTTAAATTTGATGCAATATTCAGATTGAATATAATATCTGCCATGCAATTTTTCCAGCTTTTGCCGAAAATCAGTTCCGTTTTGTAAAAATTCTAAGGGTTTGCCCCGATTATTACAGGTTTTTAAAACCAAAATTTGGCGGGTTCAGCTTCAGCCCCAGTCCTTTGCAAAAGACTCCCGGTAATCAAATTGCTCGCTGTTTTTCGGTTATTTTTGTCGCCATGAAATGGCAACAACTCTACAGTACCAAAAGAAGCGGTTCTGAACATAAAAAGGCTTATAGCGATGCCATCCGTACCTCTTTCCTGCGCGATTATGACCGGCTGATCTTTTCCTCTGCCTTCAGGCGGCTGCAAAACAAGACCCAGGTGTTTCCTTTGCCGGGGCCCGTGTTTGTACATAACCGGCTAACGCATAGCCTGGAAGTGGCTTCTGTTGGCCGTTCGCTGGGAAAGGCCGTAGGCGATGCCATTGCTCAAAAATATCCCCATGAAAATGATGATTTCAGGGAGTTTTACAAATACGAGCTGCCTTCCGTAATTGCAGCCGGCTGCCTGGCGCACGACATCGGCAATCCGCCGTTCGGACATTCCGGCGAAGATGCCATTCGAACTTTTTTCCGGAATCTTGAAGGAGCGGCAAAGCGGCAGTTTTCCGACTTACTAAGCGAGAACCAGCAACGCGATTTTTTGTTTTTCGAGGGAAATGCCAATGCGTTCAGGACCCTTACCCACAGCTTCAATGAAAAAACGCCGGGTGGCTTCCGCTTAACTTATACCACGCTGGCATCCATAATAAAATATCCCGCTGATTCGCTGAACGGCTTTAATAAACAGCAGCTGGTAACCAAAAAATCAGGCTTCTTTGATTCGGAGATTGAGACGTACCGGCATATTGCCAAAGAGCTGGGCATACCCCAACTGGACGATTCAAAAAATATCTTTGCCCGCCATCCTTTTGTATACCTGGTAGAAGCGGCTGATGATATCTGTTACCGCATCATTGATTTTGAGGACGCCCACCGGTTGAATATTATTTCTATCGATACCATAAAAGAGCTGTTCCTTGAATTTTTCAATAATGAAGAAGGATATGATGCCAGAGACCGCGTGGAGCAGGTGTTCAATGATATCAATGATGATAACCAACGGGTACAGTTCTTACGTGCCAAACTGATCAACCTGCTGTTGAACCGGGTTACCACCGTGTTCATGCAAAATGAAGAAGCATTATTGCAGGGAACTTTACAAAGATCGCTGATCGATTATTTGCCTGAAACGGAAAAGCAACTGATCAGGACCATTGATGCGTTCTCTATTGAGCATATTTATAATCACCGGTCGGTGGTGGAAATAGAAATTGCCGGTTATAATGTAATAGGCGGTTTGTTGCAGGAATTCTTTGCAGCGGTCATCGATCCGGGATCGGCAAAATCGCAAAAACTGCTTCAACTCATATCACAGCAATTTGTAATTACAGGCGATCCCAAAAAGCTGTACAACGATATTCAGTCAGTGGTTGATTTCATAGCCGGCATGACCGATCTGTATGCCGTAGATGTATACCGTAAGATCACCGGTATAGCCTTTCCGCAGATCCGGTGAACGGCTGACGGCGGAGCCGAAACTTTCATTAGCTTTACCAAAACCAATTATATGTCAACAAGACGTGAATTTATCAGCAATACCGGAAAAGCGATGGTTGCCGGCGGATTGGTTACCTTAGCAGAAAAAGGGGATTCCGCTATGATCGAAAACAAGTTCATACATCACGTTTATTTCTGGTTGAAGAATGCCGGCAGCAAGGAAGATCGCGCCAAACTCATTGAAGGCCTGCAGAAATTATCGAAAGTAAAGACCATTAAAACGTTTCATATTGGTCAACCCGCAGATACCAACCGCGAAGTAATTGACCGTTCATATGCTATTTCCTGGTTTACCATGTTCGATAATGCCGCCGATCAGCAAAGCTACCAGGTAGATCCTATCCATCTAAAATTTGTTGAAGATTACTCACATTTATGGAGCAAGGTGATCGTATATGATTCTGTAGATGCGAAATGATAAATCCTTTTGCTGCTTAATTTTCTTACATGAACGGATACTTATTGAGGGAGCAGGCTTTTACTGCGGGTGAAGATACATTCGTGGAATGTATGATCGATGAAAGCAATTATGGGGTCGTGTTTGAAGACGATACCGATACCGGGTATTTTTATGCGGTTGAAGTGGAGCCGGGTACAGGAAAATTAAATATCCTCGATGCCCTGCATATTTATAATGCTGAGGAAGTACCCGACGATCAGCGGAAGGGAACGATCAGGATCATCTGGTCGAGGGACTGGCAACGGTGCGCGCTTATCATTGATAGCTATTGCCATGCCGTGTTTGATTTCAAAAATCATGGCGGCTATTGCCGCAACGAATTTCCACCGCCAAATGCTATATGGACAAAAGGTGAAAGAACGCTCACCAATGAAATGGTAACCGCTTTTTTCAGTTGATAGCAGCCACAATGCCATTATTTAGCTAAAGGCGTTTTCTTAAAACTGTTAGATGCGTGTTCAGCCTGGTTCAGGGGCCGGGATGGCAATGATCTTGTTTCGGCCACCATTTGCCACATAGTGGTGAAATCGCCTTCTGTTTTCAGGTCTTTAATGAGGCGGTATAAACGTTGCTGCAATTTTTCGCCCGACCATCTTTTTGCATAACCCGGTATTTGAAATTCCCAGATATCGGTGAACTCCCAGGGGTGAAAATACAGGCACAGGTAACCGTCTTTGCGCAGCGACTGAACCGCCAGGTATTTAAATACGCTATAAGGCATATTTTTAAAAGCCAGCCAGAACAGGGGAATGCGCAGCCGCGGACTCACAGTGGCCGGTACGCGCAGCATGTTATTATCATAATAAACCGTTCGGGGAAGTGACAGGTCGTTGTATCGCCCGGGTATCCAGGTTGGGTTTACCGATGAGTCGTAGCTATACCCCGCCGCAACAACATCCTGCATGGGCACTTTTTTCAGCCGCGGCATTCTTAGTCCATATATGGGTTCACCGGTAATTTCTTCCAGCGTGAGCCTGCTGTGTAACAGGTCTTCCGTTTTGTATTGGGAATGATAGAAAGTATGTGATGCCACTTCATGTTTGCGCACCATTTGCCGGATGCTGTCGGGATACCAGTTGGCAAAATTGGCTGTTGTAAAGAACGTACAGGATACGTCTGCACTACTGATTACCGGCATGGTAGCCTGCAGCCCCTTAAAGCCTGTTTCCATTTGTTCTTCGATGGACAGGTTTTGATCATACTCCAAAGGCATATCAAATTCCTCTACATCAAAACTCATCAATATGTATCTCTGACGGCTCATGGATATTAGATTCTTTTACAATGTAAACAGGTCGATGTTTGTTTTGCATGAACAGCTTGCCCAGGTAAATACCAATGATGCCCAGGATCATTAGTTGCAGGCCGCCGAAAAAGACGATGGTGACTATCACCGATGTCCAACCGGAAATAGTATAACCAAAATAATAGCTATACAGCGCATACGGGATATACAGCGTTGATAAAGCGGCAAATGTAAAGCCGATATAGGTAGCTGCATACAATGGCCGTATGCTGAATGAGGTTATGCCCTGCAGGGCAAACCGGATCATTTTTTTGGAAGTATATTTTGAAGCGCCCGATTTACGCTGGTCGGGCTGGTATTCGACAGGCAGTTGTTTAAACCCGGCCCATTTTACCAGGCCCCTGAAAAAGGGTTCAAATTCCTGCAGGTTCTTCAGCACATTCACCACGTTGCGGTTCAATAATCTGAAATCGGCGGTCCCTTTTTCAAGATGTATGTCACTGAGCCAGTTGAGCACCCGGTAAAAAAGGTTCGACGTGGCTCTTTTAAGAAAAGGCAGTTTTTTATCTTCCTTTCGAACGGTGTATACCACATCATAACCTTCTTCCCATTTTTTTAGCAATTGAGGAATCAGTTGCGGCGGATGTTGCATATCGCCATCCATGGTAATAACACAATCGCCTTCTGCTTTGTCTAACCCCGCCTTGATAGCGGCCTGGTGACCGAAATTGCGGGAAAACGAAATGTACCGGAGGTTTTCATCGGCCGCAGCCAGCTTCTTGATCTCCTGCAAGGTGCTGTCGCTGCTTCCATCATCAACAAAAAGCAGGTTGTACCGGTAAGGCAGCTCTGAAAAGATCCGCTTTACGGTTTTGGCCATAATGGCCACATTATCCCTTTCATTATGTACCGGAACAATGATAGTTACGAGTTTCGTCATGCTGTCATTGTTTTTTGTTGGTAAATAATGGGGCTGTAAAAGGAACAGTAGCTGCTGGCAGGGAATGGCAGGGGAATAGGATGGATGGCTTGCCAATTTATAGCCGGCAAGCGTTCGTCCATACACCTGGTATGTGCGTCAGTCATGGGTGTTAACATCTCGATAACTAAAATTAAAACACTCTTTTGGCTTTTCCCCCTATGCAGTAAGGCAAAAATTTATCCAAACACCGCAAAAAGAACATTAATTGTTCATTTGCGGCTCCAATTTCAACCATATTCAATTGATATTTATGCGGTTATGCCTGTTGTAACCGGCCGGCAGCGGCTTCATCAACAAACCAGTGTAATTCACCGCTGGCAGGCTGAATAATTTGAGACGGATATTGATCTATGTTGGGAGCTCCTTTTATTACTTCATAAAGCGCATTTGCTTTATTAGCGCCAAAAGTGAGGAAGGCCACTTTACGGGCCCTGTTTACAATGGGCGCCGTTAAAGTGATGCGGTACATTTGCTGAGCATCGAGGTAAAATGATTGAACCCAGGCTTGTTGTTCATGGATGACGGGTGTGTGCGGGAAGAGCGATAAAGTATGGCCGTCATCGCCCATGCCATTCAATACCAGGTCGAAGCTGGCGCCAGCTTCCGGGAAATAATTATGCAGGATGGCTTCGTAGGCTTTCGCAGATTCGGCAGGCGGCAATTCCGTGTTCATAATATGCACCTGCTCGCGCACAATGGGCACTTTCTCGAGCAAATGTTCGAAGGTCATTTTTGCATTGTTGCGGTTATCCGCAAGGGGCACGGCCCGTTCGTCGCCCCAGAAAATATGCATTTTGCTCCAGTCGATCCGTTCCCTGAAAGGAGAAGCCGCCAGTAATTCATACAGCTGTTTGGGCGAATTTCCACCGGTTACCACCCAGGTGAACCGGTCCTGCTGCTGCAGGGTGGTTTCAATGGTTTCGGTGATCCAGGCTGCAAGGGCTTTGCTTACTTCTTCGGGAGACTTGTATATATGGAGCATGTTATCTTCTTAGTTCCAGGTTCGAAATAGTTTTTTTGCGTTACAAGTTACAGGTTCCAGGTTTCAGGGGCTTTCAATGCAGTTGAACCGCTGAAGTAAAGTTCCGTGTAACCTGCAACTTGGAACCTGTAACTATTCTCAGACACCTGCCTGAACACCCTGGTGGGCTATGGGTAAGGTGATCCAGTTGCGGCCATCGCGCGCAATGAGCGCTTCTGCATCTTCTGGTCCCCAGCTGTCGGGCGAATAGTTCGGGAAGTCTACCGGGACTCTGCTTTCCCAGGCTTCCTGTATGGGCATTACTACTTTCCACGCAGCTTCTACCTGGTCGCTGCGCATGAACAGGGTAGCGTTGCCTTCCATAACGTCGAGCAACAGGGTTTCATAGGCTTCGGGATCATCATCGCCGTATGTATCCTTGTAATTGAAGATCATATCAACCGGGTTCAACGTCATTGTTTGTCCCGGCCGTTTTGCCTGGAAGCGTAAGCGAATATCCATTTGCGGTTGAATGCTGATGGTAAGCCGGTTGGGCCTCCAGGTCAATGCTGCTTCGGGCGGAAAAGCGAAGCTGGGCGCCTGTTTGAACTGAATGGTAATGATGGTTGATTTTTCATGTAACCGTTTGCCGGTGCGTACATAAAAAGGCACATCCTGCCAGCGCCAGTTATCAATATAGAATTTCACCGCAGCGAAAGTATCGGTAGGTGAATTGGGCTTTATTTTATCTTCATTGCGGTAGCCTGGTACTTTTTTGCCCTGCATCCATCCGTCGGAATACTGACCTCTTACCGCATATTTATGCACTTCTTCCTTACTGTATTTGCGAATGGCGTTCAATACATCTACTTTTTTATTCCGGATTTCGTTGGCGTCGAACGATACCGGGGCTTCCATAGCGATCATGCACAACAGCTGTAAAATATGGTTCTGCACCATATCGCGCAGGGCGCCGGAGCGTTCATAATAATCACCGCGGTTTTCAAGGCCAACGGTTTCGGCGGCGGTTATCTGAATGTGGTCGATATAATTCCTGTTCCAGATCGGTTCAAACAGGGCATTGGCAAAACGCAGCGCCAGGATGTTTTGAACGGTCTCTTTACCCAGGTAGTGATCGATGCGGTAGATCTGGGTCTCATCGAACATGGAGGTGAGCAGTTCGTTCAATTCGTGCGCGCTTTTCAGGTCATGGCCAAATGGTTTTTCAACCACGATACGCGTGCATTTGGTGTCATGACAAATATTTAACGGTCCCAGTTTGCTGGCGATCTGTGGCACCAGATGCGGGGCTACCGACATATAGAAGATCACATTGGGATGCTCGCCGAACTCCTGTTCTTTTTGTTTTACGATGTCGGCAATTTTTTGGTAATCGGCTTCATTGCCTACGTCCATCGGCAGGTAGGAGATATGTTTTTGAAATTCCTGCCATTTGCCGTTTTGATCGCCTTTGCGGCGGGAGAACTGTTGAATGCCATCGAGCAGATGTTTCCTGAAGCTCTCGTCTGTATAGGCTGTTCTGCCGATACCAACGATATGGAATTTTTCAGGCATCCAGTTATCGATGAACAGGTTATATAAAGCGGGAGAAAGTTTTCGCTGGTTTAAATCGCCACTGCCACCAAAGATGAATAGCAAAGAGGCAGGCGGACATTTATGGTTTGTCATAATCTGAATTGAAATAGCTTTTTACATTCTTTCAAATAACCCTTCGGTCATTTTGATGATTTAGGTTCCTGGGCCCTGAGCCTTGTACCTTTTAGTTCTTTGCCCACTCGGTATGGAAACTTCCTTCCTGGTCCGTACGTTGGTACGTATGAGCGCCAAAATAATCACGTTGCGCCTGCAGCAGGTTAATGGGCAATTGTTTGCTACGGTATGTATCGAAATAGCTTAATGCACTCATCAATGCCCCGGCCGGAATGCTGTGCTGAACAGCCAGCGCTGCTACTGCACGGATACCTGCAGCTTTGGCCTGCAATATTTTGGCTACCTCAGCATCTAATAACAAATTCGACAGCTGAGGGTTCAGTTTATAGGCGTTTCCAAAAAGTTCGAGCAATACCGACCTGATGATACAGCCGCCGCGCCAAACGCTAACTACTTTCGGCATGGGAATTTGCATGTCAAGCTCTGTTCCTGCCTTGTGCAGCAAGGCTAAACCCTGCGCATAGCTGATGATGGTGGCAAATAACAGGGCATCGTGCACCTGCTGAATAAATTGTTCTTTGGGTAAACCAATTAAACCGGTTGATGCAGCAGGATAGAGTGCTGATGCCTGCACGCGTTCGGCTTTGATGGCCGACAAATTGCGCATGGTCACTGCCATATCGATGGTAGGAATGGCAACCCCCAGATCCATAGCATCCTGGGAAGTCCATTTACCGGTTCCTTTTGCCCCTGCCTTATCCAGGATCATATCAACAAGGCGGTTGGGCGTTTTATCGTCGGGTTGTAAAAAGATGTCGGCGGTAATTTCAATGAGAAAAGAGCGCAGGTCGCCCTTGTTCCAGTTGTCGAAAATAGCGTGCAGTTCATCATTGGTCAAACCAATGCCGCGATGCAACAGATCGTAGCTTTCACTGATCAGCTGCATGATGGCATATTCAATACCATTGTGCACCATTTTAACATAGTGACCGGCAGCGCCTTTACCGAGGTGAGCCACGCAGGGAATTGAATCCACTTTGGCGGCCACTGCTTCGAGCATGGGTTGAACATGCGGGTATGCTTCGGGATCGCCTCCGGGCATGATGCTGGGTCCGGTACGGGCGCCCTGTTCACCACCCGAAACGCCGATGCCCATGAAATGAATGCCTTTTTGCTGCAGATAAGCCACACGTCTTAAGGTATCGGTATAATGACTGTTTCCGCCGTCAATGATGATATCACCCTGCTGAACCAGCGGCAACAGGCTTTCAATAACATCATCAACCGGTTTACCGGCGGGTACCAGCATCATGATCTTGCGGGGAACAGCCAGCTCGTTGATCATCTCCTGTAAAGAAACAACACCTTTTACCGTAGTACCTGCTGTAGCAGCTGATTCCAGGGCGGAGGTCTTCTGGTTGTCTTTGTCGAACCCGATTACTTTAAATCCGTGATCGGCCATGTTGAGCAGAAAATTTCTACCCATAACGCCTAAGCCAATCATGCCAAAATCAAATTGTTGTGCACTCATATCAGATAGATAAGGTTGCAAAAGTAGTCAAATTGCAAATAGGCGGGCGGGGAAAGTGCCCTGATTTATTGGCCGCTGTTCTGCTGAGCAGCCGGCGCTGTTTTCTTCTCTTCTTTCTTTTCTTCCTTTGGCGCCATTGCTTCGGGATGCGGCGTTCCATTATGACAGGTCATGCAGCCTACCGGCGGAATGGCATGTTGGTCGCCTTTTTTGTAATTGAAGTATTTTCTGTTGATGCGGTCGGTCATCCGCATCATATCGCGGGCTACGTTTTTTTCGCCTTTGTCATCGCTGGCGAAATCAAGCTTGCGCGGGTTGTCTTTTTTCGGGGCGTGGCAAAAACTGCATTTAACACCTAATGAACGATTGAACTGGTGCATTACGCTGTCCAGTTCCTCATGACTGATATTTTTGGGCAGGACCTTCAGGTTTTTGTACGTGGGTTCGGCGGGGGCGCTGGCTGCAATACCTAATACTACCAGCGCCGCCAGGGTGCCGGCAACCGTAATTTTCTTTCTAAAAAACATAGCAGATAGTGTTTTAGCTGGGTTAAATTGTACATACAAGATAATGGATTCAGGTAATCTTACTTCAGCCGATGATATTTTTGTTCAATTAAACGTGCGTTAAAATAAATTAACGTGCGAATGGGCTGTTTAACCATTGTAATTCAATGCGAATAAAGTATCTTTGTATTCATATTTGAGTGATAATAGCATATGGTAAGTGAACGATATATCTCGCTACGCATTTCTGCTAATAGTTGTTAGTCTTCCTTTACTCCCTGCTTTACCTCAGATCCATTATTAATTTTTAACCAATTTTAGTTAGAAGTATGAACATTTACGTGTCTAATTTAAGTTTCAACGTAACAGATGATGATTTGGAAGGCTTTTTTGCTGAATACGGCGAAGTAAGTTCTGCCCGCGTAATTACCGATAAGTTCACTGGCAAAAGCCGTGGATTTGGATTTGTTGAAATGCCTAACGATGAAGCTGCCAGAAAAGCAATCGCTGAACTGGATGGCGGAAGAGTAGAAGGCAGGGAGATCAAAGTTGCCGAAGCTCGTCCTCGTGAAGAGCGTGGTGGTGGTAACGAAAAACGTTCATTTAGCCGCAACAACAGCTACAATAATCGTTATTAATCCTGTTAGGTTTAAATACGAATCCCTCCCGATGCTTCGTGAGGGATTTTTTATTTTATTTACAACAATGCTTTTTTAGCAAAAGGTTTTAACCGGTGTGGCCATAGAGAAAGTAAGGGTGGTTCCCTCGTTGTGTTGATTGTAGATGCTGATATTGCCGCCTAGTTGCCGGGCAGCCTGTACAACATGCGAAAATCCGTTTGATACAGTACTGTAGAAATAAGTGCCATTATTACGAACCCGCACATGCACTCCTTCTTTGTTACAGACAGCCTCAACTCTTATACATACATTTTCAGTACCATTGATGGCGCCGCTTAACAGGTTGCCCAGCACATAGGCCAGCAAATTTTCATCGGCTTGAACTTGGAATGTTTGGTCGACGTCATTAATAATAAAACTCTTTTTACCGGTAACAAGTGGTAAAAGGCCTACCATTAGTTGATCAATCAGCCGGTGAAGAGGAACAGGTTCGGTTACTACAGTTTGAGTGGATGGTACGGGTTGAGGTAATTGTATCAGGCTTTTCATACAAAGGGATTTAATTTCACAATAATTATTCACAGGGTACCATTAAAATGAAAATAGCTGTACGGATTAAAATTTTCAGAACCTTAACCAAGACTTCGTATAAAAATGCGCAGCAAATTAACGACTAAAAATGTGAAAAAGACAATTCAGAAAATTCTTCTTGCAAATTTCTTAGCATAAATCAAGTGACTTAGCTACATGGTTATATGTAGTGCGTTTTTTTACTGATCAAAAATTTATTACCGGGGGCTGCGTAAAAAACGTCAGGCAAATTGTTGCAAAAATGTATAGCATCATTTTGATACCAGCTGCTGTACAAATCGTGCATTGTATATGGCTGAAGTGGCTGCCGTGTTATTGAAATAGACAAATGCCTGCTTCGCCTGTTTAGCAGTTTGTATAGCAGTGATCACCTGTTGCAGGAAACTTTCATCATAAGCAGAGTAATATAAATCCGGCACACCATGAAAGCGATAATAGATAACATCTGTATTGTTAATTACTTCATCGGGTAGTGTGGGATGGCTGATGCTGCAAAAGCAAATGCGATGGCGCGACAGCGCTTCATATACCTGCGGTTGCCACCAGCTCACATGACGAAACTCAACTACGTTTATAAATGAAGGACTCAGTTGCTGTACGATCTTTTGTAACAGCTCTTCTGAATACGCCAACTGCGCCGGTAATTGAAAAAGAACACATCCCAGCTTTTCCTGCAACCCCTTTTGAATGGTGTTATAAAAATCGTCCAGTAGTAATTTACAGTCGTGGAATTTTTTATAATGTGTGATGAGGCGGGGCGCTTTTACGGCAAAAGAAAAATGGGCAGGTGTTTTTTGATACCAGTTAACTAAAAATGATAATTGCGGAAAGCGGTAAAAGGTAACATTCAACTCGATCGTATTAAAATGCTGGCAATAGTAATCGAGCCATAAACGCTGCGGTACTCCTTTGGGATAAAATACCTCTTTCCATTCTTTGTAATGGAAACCCGAACTTCCAATATGCCATTGCAGAACAGGCATCTGTTACATCTTATATTTCGTAATACTAAAATTTTCATACCACAGCATTAACCGCTGCCATAAGAAAATAAAGCAACGCACGAATAATGGCAACCCTTTTAAACCATGTAAACACAAATGAGCAGGATAAATTCAGGGTATGCTTCCCGGTTAAATGCACTCAGGGGTACTACCTCCATTGATTTTGACAGATCTTTTTTCTTATTTTACCAAAAAATAGATTCCATTCATCCAACATAATAACTGCTTCTTATGAATTTACTGGGTAATATCATTTGGCTCGTCTTTGGCGGGCTGGCAGCCGCCCTTGGTTATGTATTAGGGGGGTTCTTTTTATGTATAACAATTGTCGGTTTGCCCTGGGGTTTACAATGTTTTAAACTGGCAGGAGTGGTCTTATGGCCATTTGGCAAAAGCATTGTTCCCAAAGAAGGCGCAACCGGTTGCCTGTCGTTCTTTTGCAATCTTGTGTGGTTGTTATGTGGTGGATTATATACGTCGCTGGTTCACCTGTTCTTTGCGGCTATTTTTTTTATCACCATCATAGGAATTCCCTTTGCCCGTCAACATTTGAAATTGATGGAACTTTCCCTGTTGCCATTCAGCAGAAATGTGATCTAATGGTGCCATTGTTAATTCATTTTTAAAAACCGTAAACCGGTCAATAAGTAAGAAACTGAATACGTTCCCTGCTATTGTTGGGTAAGAGAACAGGCAGGGACGTAAACCGTATTTTTACGATCGTAGCCGGTCACGTGCCAAAATACCGGTAAGGCATATATCGCGCTTAATTTGCGATTGTAACTGCCTGACAGTAAAATGAAATAAAAAAGTCATACGTTAAAACAGCGCCGGGCATTGTTTTTGCGCTAAAAAGCAGCTTGACAAAACCGGCATTAAACAGCTATGTTTACACACAGAGATTGGGGCATTGCTTTTTCACTTATGGCCATATTGATTGTGGCGGTAATTGTATTGAGCAGTTTGAACCTTTCTTTACCCGGCGAAAAAGCACCGCAGGCAAAAAAAGACTCTGCTGTTATAGTTCCCCGCCGGTTTGGACTTGCCCTGGATTCTTTTAATGTAACCGAAAGTGTTATTCAGAAAAATGAATACCTGGCTTCTATCCTCGAATTATACAACATAGATACCAAGACTATTGCCAAACTGCAGGAGAAATCGAAATACGTATATGATGTACGTAAAATGAAAGCCGGCGCCCAGTACACTGTTTTCTCTACAAAAGATACTTCGCATAAGGTTTGTTATTTCGTGTATCAACCTAACGCTATTGACTATGTTATGTACGACCTGCGCGATTCCGTATCGGTAGTTACCGGTAAAAGGCAGGTTACAGCCCGGCTCGAAACAGCTTCGGGCATCATCAACGGATCGTTGTATGAAACATTTCAAAAATCAGGAACCGATCCTGCCCTGGCTATGAAGCTGGCAGATATGTATGCGTATACTGTAGATTTTTACAGCATTCACGACGGTGATTATTTCAAAGTACTCTACGAGCAGCGATATATAAAAGACGAGCCCGTTGAAACAGGCGCTATTCAATCGGCCGTGTTCTCACACAACGGCCAGAAGTTCTATGCCTTTTATTATAAGCCCGATTCATCAGATGCCGGCGACTATTACGATGAAAAGGGAAAAAGTTTGCGTAAATCTTTTTTAAAAGCGCCTATTAAATTCAGCCATATCACATCCGGCTATTCATTGAGGCGTTTTCATCCGGTACAAAAAAGATGGAAGACCCATTTGGGTACTGATTATGCCGCACCGGAAGGAACACCCATCATAGCCACCGGCGATGGAATGGTCATTGAGTCGGAATTCACGCATAACAATGGTAATTATGTAAAGATCAAACACGACGATACGTACATGACCCAATACCTGCACATGAGCAAACAGGCGGTGCGGGCAGGACAAACCGTTCGGCAGGGCCAGGTGATTGGCTATGTTGGCAGTACAGGATTGGCTACAGGTCCGCACGTATGTTATCGTTTCTGGAAGAACGGGAAACAGGTGAATCCGCTGCAACAAACGTTTCCGCCATCAGTACCATTGCCTGATTCTGTAATGCCCAGGTTCAATGAGTATGTATTGAAGCAGCAGCAACAACTGAATACGGTGAATATGGGCGTTGTACAAAACCTGTCAATGAACTGATCCGTTCACTTCTTTTTCTGTAATTTATTGAATTGATTAACAGGTCTGTCTCCGGGCAGGCAGTAACTTGGCATACGCTTTGAAAACGGGAAGGGCAATAAATACCTTCAAACATGAAAAAGTATGTTTTGATCCTTGGTTTGCTTTGTACCCTGGCCGCCGGCGCCGGGGCACAAAGGGTTACCCCAGGCATAAAAGGCGGATTGAATATTGCAGATATCTCCGGTTTTAATGGTGATAATCGATTGAGCGGCCACTTCGGTTTATTTATAAACAGCAGGTTCAATTCCCGGTGGGCTATTCAACCTGAATTACTTTATACTGGACAGGGTCAGCAGTACAGGGTTGGCAATGACGAGTTCACCCTTGCGCTTAGTTATATCCAGGTTCCCATTATGTTCCAGTTTTACCCGGTAAAAGATTTTTATTTGGAGTTTGGCCCGCATTTAGGCTTTTTATTATCAGCGAATGTTAAAGACGATGGTGATAAAACGGAAGTGGATGAACATTATAAAAAGGTAGATGCCGGTCTTTCATTTGGCGCCGGTATCCGCGTTACCAATATGCTTGGCTTTTATGGCCGCTACAATGCCGGCCTGGCTGATGTCACTAAAAATGATAACCGCGATTATTTTAACCGGGTTGGTCAATTAGGTGTTTATATTCTTCTTAAATAATATACTAAGCACGGGGTGTGCCACACTTTCAAAGTGTCGCACACCCCGTCAACTAGTCGACTTGCCTTTCGCTTTCGAACAGCGCCGGCACATCGATGGCCATTGTATTGGCTTCTTTTAATGCTACCTGCTTGTTGAAAGAGGTTGCATCGTCATAGTTAAACATAACCACTTCTGTTTTTTGCGCAATGCTTTTGTCATGCGTGATCTCATAGATGACCTGCTTTACAAAGGGTACAGGAACCCAGTCCTTGAAAGTTAAGGGCACACCAAACTCATCCCGGTAATAATGAATGCCGTAATGGTCTTTGTATAATCTTTCAGGTGGCCGCAGAAAATACACTTTGGCAATTCCCGGGGTGTAATGTTTTTCAATATAGGTTCTTACCACCTGGTATTCCTTGAGTACGGGCTGTAAAAAATTATAGCGGAAATTATAAAATCCAACCCCGGCAAACAGGATCATGGCGCCAATGGCAAACCCGTTTTTCCCGGAACTGTTTTTGATCCATTCAATGATCATGTTGGTAAGCATTAACATCACGGCGAGGTTCAATGCCAGCATAGAACGGTAAGAAGAATAGTTTTCAACGGTTGCCATCACCGGCAGGTAGATGAGCATAAGTAAGGCAAATGTGCCCGCTATATAAATGATCTTGTTTATGACAGGCTTTTTACGTTGCGTGAGAAATGCATGCAGTACCCATACTGCAATGGCCAGGATGTAAAACAGCTGTGAAATGATACTATGTAAATTGAACAGGAAATTAAAGCTGAAGGCCTGGGCAGTAGGTACGCCAACGAAAAATGAAATTTTCTTCAGTATGTTGAACGTTAAATTTGCCCGCTCGGGTTCCTCAATACCTTCCATTTTTAAATGGAACTTATACAGCAGGTAATAAATGGCTATGATGGTAAGGAAACTAATTATACCGGTGAGCAGAATATGATCTGGCCGTTCAAATCTCCGGCTGTTAAAATGAAGAAAGAAAGGAATTAAAAACATGCCGATGCCTATCTGGTAGGTAAACAGGGAGGTAACGCCTAGGAGCAATACCAGCAACTGCATGGGAATGGGAATGGCCAGGAAGCGATGGTGCTTTTTCAATTGCGCGTATAACAGATGTCCGCTCAACAATCCCGCCATAAACGTCAGACAGATCTCAAAACAGGTTCCGCCCCATCCGTTGGCAATGGCTACCGAAAGGCTGCAGGCAAGATATACAGCACTAACGAGCACCAGCCGGCTATCAATTAACTTATACCGCGCCCATTGAATGGCCACGCTTACATAAACACAAATAGCGAGCGCCCATCCCAATACGGAAAAGATGCGGTAAAGTTTTACGGCATCAATGGTATTGATGGAGGTAAATGCTTTATCCATTAAAAGACCGCCTAAAACCCGGCCGTGGATGAACCAGATATTATAGGTAGCGCCTTTTTCATTAAACCACAACTGGTGAAAATCGTCGAGGTAAGCATAATTGACCTGGAACAAAGGGAAAAAGATTACCAGTAGTACCAATACCGGTAACCCATAAAGTACTAGCTTATTATTCACAATGAAATGTATTTATTAAGCAATGGCCCCATGAAGGAGGGCTTCCATTACATCCCTGAAAAATAAGGCGTTTTATTTAATCCACCTTTCAAAAAATTCCCAGGTGCGCAACATTTGATCAATCCGTTGCCGGTTGTCGCCGCTACGCGTTATTTCATGTGAAGCATTGGGATGCCGTATATATTCCACCGGGCGGCCTAATACTTTCAGGCTGCGGTACATCATTTCGCTTTCTACGAAGCCGGTGCGCCGGTCATTATCGCCGTGGAATATAATATAGGGTGTGGTTATGTTGTGTACATAAGAAATAGGTGATTCCCGTTCGAGGTTGGCTTTGGCCGTTGGTTCCCAGGGATAGCCGCCAAAATAGTTAGGCACCAGCCGCCAGGCATTGCCTTCACCAAAGAACGTACTGAGATCATATACCCCGCGTTGTGAACAGGCTGCTTTAAAGCGGTGGTCATGGGCAATGATCCACGCCACCAGGTAGCCGGCATAAGAGCCACCGGTAACTGCGAGTTTCGATGTATCGGCCCAGCCTTCGGCCACTGTTTTGTCCAGGGCCGTTAACACATCGCTGCTGGGGCCTTTGCCCCAGTCGTTTATATTGGCGCGCAAAAAGGCTTCGCCATAACCGCCACTGCCGCGGGGGTTGCAGTAAACCACGCCATAGCCCTTATTACAGAAGAACTGGTATTCATGCCACATACTGCTTTCACCTGGACCCCACATGGCAGAAGGTCCGCCATGGATCTCTAGCAACAAGGGATATTTTTTGCCGGGCTGGTAATTGGCAGGTTTCATGACCCAGTACTCCACCGTCATTCCCTTATCGTTCGTAAAGGTTTTCTTTTCGGGAAATGACAGCGTTCTGTTTTGCACCCAGTGATGGTTGAAGTCGCTGATGCGGCGTGCATTCCTGGCGTTGGCATCGGCCAGGTACAGTTCAAAGGGATTGGCCACTTCGGTCTTTACATAAACCAGTTTATTATTGGCTACATCAAAGCTGCTGATGCCGGCATTATAATCAGTTAACTGTTCAACCTGTTTGGTCTTTATGTTAACCTGGTACAGGGGAATGCCGCCATTGCTGGGCGCTATGAAGTACAGGTATTTCTCATCAGCACTCCAGGTAAAATTTCCTTTTGAACGGTCGAAGGGAATAACGATCATATCTTTTTCTGAACCATTTAGTGGCATAATAGCCAGCTTGGGAACCGTTACCCATGATTCGTCGGAGAACTGGAAGGCCAGCCATTTGCCCGATGGAGAAACTTTGGGTGAAGTGTACACCATTTTTTCTTTGCCCAGCAGCTTACGCAATCCGCTCCCATCGGCATTGGCTATGTAAATTTCATTTTCCTGCGACCGGTTGGGATGCTGCAATGAATCTATATGGGCTGAAAAAACCAGTTGTTTGCCATCGGGCGTAAACTCGGCGGAACCGTAAGAATAAAACCCGGGCGTCAGCGGTTTGGGCGCATCTCCGGAACCAATGCCGGTAATAAAGAAATGAATAAAGCCAAGATCGCCGTTGATGTTAAGCTCATCCTGGAAATTGAGCTTGTTAATGACCCGCGCTTTTTTATCATTCACATTGTTGTTGAGGTAAGCCCTTACTTCTTCCAGCGTGCCGTCGGGGTTGGCTTTGGCTGTTGTGGGTTTCAACTGTTCATTATTGTCGAAGCCTGGTTTTTCAATGGGCCAGTTGGGGATTTTTTTGGCAGGGTTCAGTATGGAATCTTTTAAAAGATCATTCAGCGGTATATAGCTGGCAAACAGGATCTGTTTCCCATCGGGGCTCCACCGGGGCGCAGTGGCGCCATATTTATATTTGGTCAGCTGCATGGCTTCGCCGCCTTCGAGTGAAAGCAGGAATACCTGGTTTTTTCCATCTGTCATACGCGTAAAGGCCAGCTGTTTGCCGTCGGGGCTCCAGGCCGGCTGCGTAGCATTTTCTTTGGCGGTGGTCAATTGCCGGGGGGCCGTGTTGCCATCAGTGGGCGCCATCCAGATCTGCGTCACATATTTATAATCCAGTTTGCTTTCGCCATCATTTTCAATGGTGGTAACTGTAAAGGCTGCTTTGCTGCCATCGGGCGAGAGGGTAACATTGCCGATGGATCTTATTTTCAGCATATCTGTAACAGTAACAGGCTGTTTGTTTTGTGCTGTTACCCGGATGGCAATGAACAGGCAAATACAAACCATAAGTCTTTGCATGTTAGGCGGTTTTAAGTGTTGAATGTACGAATTCAACAACATTTCTGCTCGTAAACCGGCTACTGTGTGATCAACGGTCAGCCCATTGTCATATTAACAATTCCCGCAATCAATAAAGCTTGTTCCTTGTTGGTTATTCCGATAATTTTGCATTAATTCTATAACTATGAGTGAAATTACAGCGCCAGCTCTGACACCAAAAGATTTTGCCACCGATCAGGAGGTACGTTGGTGTCCTGGCTGTGGGGATTATTCCATTTTGGCACAGGTGCAAAAGATCATGCCGGGTTTGGGAATTCCCAAAGAGAATATTGTGATCATTTCAGGTATCGGCTGCAGCAGCCGCTTCCCTTATTATATGAATACCTATGGTATGCACTCGATCCATGGCCGCGCAACAGCGATTGCCAGCGGATTGAAGGCAACCCGCCCCGAACTGAGTGTCTGGATCGTTACCGGCGATGGCGATGGATTGAGTATTGGTGGTAACCATACCATTCACCTGCTGCGCCGCAATTTCGATGTGAATGTGATGTTGTTCAATAACCAGATCTATGGCTTAACGAAAGGACAGTATTCGCCCACATCAGAAGAAAATAAAGTAACCAAGTCGACCCCATACGGCAGCATTGACCATCCGTTCAACCCATTGGCATTGGCCATGGGGGCAGATGCGACCTTTATTGCCCGTACGATGGATCGTGATCCGAAACATTTACAGGAAGCATTGATCAGAAGCCACAGGCATAAAGGCGCTTCTTTCCTGGAGATCTATCAGAACTGTAACATCTTTAATGACGGCGCTTTTGAGATCTTTACAGAGAAAGCAAGCAAACCCGATAATACCCTCTTCCTGGAGCATGGCAAACCACTGGTCTTCGGCGCCAACAAGGATAAAGGTATCAAGCTCGATGGGTTTAAGCCGGTGATCGTTGATCTGAATGATGGTGCTTCCACTTCAGACCTGTGGGTGCATGATGAAAGAGATTTCTACAAAGCACAGATCCTGGTGCGCATGTTCGATGATCCGCGCGTTGAAGGACATTTACCACGTCCCTTTGGCGTGTTCTATGAAACAGACCGGGCGTGTTATGAAGATGTAATGCAATTGCAAATCGAAGATGTGATGGCGAAGGGTAAAGGAAACCTTGACAAACTGTTAAGGGGTAAAGAAACCTGGACCATTGCTTAATCAATAACCTGTAATACCAGCGCGAGCATTTATATTCAGCATGAATAAGATCGTTTTCGCGCTGGTTTCTTTTTGTCCGCCGGAATAATACCAGTACCCTGACAAACCAACTATGAAAGAAACAATAGCTCCGCAGCATTCCGGTTCCCGTAAGAATGATGCTAATATTGAGTCTGTTCAGATCCTGCGGGGCATTGCCGCGTTACTGGTAGTATTGTTGCATATCGCTATCAAAGGCGCGCAGTATGGGAATGACGCCCTGAAAGGTTTCACCATTGGCGAGGCGGGGGTAGACCTGTTCTTTATTATTTCCGGTTACATCATGTGTGTGTCAACCATCGGCCGCCAGTTGAATTTTGGGCAGTTCATGCTGCACCGGGTAAGAAGGATCATTCCGCTGTACTGGCTTACTACCACCCTCGGATTACTAATATTTTTTTATAAACCGGAGATCATTAATACTTCAGGCGGCGAAACCAGCATCTGGGCATCCTACACATTAGTTCCCAACGGTAAAAGATACCTTAATTCGAACGGGTGGACACTCAGCTATGAGTTCCTGTACTATATACTGTTTGGCCTGTATATATACAGGGGCACCTACAAAGCGATGCAATTGTCTTCGGTGCTGTTATTGGTATTGGTAATGGCCGGATTGCTGTTTTCTTATCCGGGTCCTACCTTTCAATTTTTTACTAGCAATTTATTCCTCGAGTTCATTTATGGTATGGGCGTCTTTTATTTGTTCCATAAAAAGCTCATCAGGCCCAATACAGCCCTCGGCGTAAGCTTGTGTATATCAGGAGCACTAGTGCTTGTGGCAGAAACGGTTTTTGAATTGCCCCGGCAGCAAGAGTACAGGGGCTGGTTATGGGGAGTTCCCATGCTGATGGTATTTACCGGTTTCTTACAGCTGGAAGGATTTATTAAAGGAAGCAGCGCCCGTTTGAAAACGGTATTGCTCGAAGTAGGGAATTCGTCTTACTCTTTATACCTGATCCATCCATTTACGTTAAGCGCAACGGCCATCTGCCTGAAATGGCTGAACCTGGCGGCCAATGCCTACCTGTTTGCCGTTATTTTGTTTTCAGTTACCGTGGTGGCAGGCTACCTGGTTTATATGTATATAGAAAGGCCATTGGTGGCAGTTAGTAAGCAGTTTCTTGCAAAAAGATCTTAGAAGCGGCAGTCTGAAAAAGGCATGGCTGTTATCGAAAGATGACTGTATTCCTTATGCTAAAATCTGCCACACTTTTAAGGCGTGGCACATTTAGCGTGGCGCCTTAAAAAAAAGGAGCCAGCGATGGATATCGCCGGCCTGTGCTTACCTCTGAAACCACAAAAAGAAAGAAGTTAAGCAATATGTTGTTCTATATATTTTATATATACTCTTAGTAAAAACGGTTCATGGATGATGGACAAACCTGCTATATGGTTAGAAGGCAGTGCATCAGTGCATGCAGACCGGATGGCCTTTGCATACCAAGGATGATCCCCTTCCAGGAATAATGAATGTGATAACGGCTGCTAATACAGGAGTAAGAGCAGTTAGTTTCAGTTATTGGTACAATCTTTTCTTTTGCAGTTTCTGAACACAAATGGTCGGCAACACGGTAACAGAGATAATTATAAAGGGTGGCGGACAATATATAGTACGAACAAATGAATATCCGTACGTGATTTATAGTTTCATTATTTATTTGGAAATTGGAGGGTTAACGGAAATTGGATGGTTGGAAATCGGGAGATTGGATTACGTATAGAGTGCGTGCCGGTGAGAATATTAATTCAGCACATAGCGCGGTAAAAATAAAGACAGTTTTGTTAAAAATCAATAATTTTTTTAAAATTTTTTAATGTCTGAGCCACAACTTGAATTTCTTAAGTTGGATCAAACCGTAATTAAAAAATCCATCATCATTATTTGAAGTCGGCTGACTCCATTTCTTTTTCGGCCGCTTTCAAAAGACTGGTCTTTTTATACTCATACCACCATTTGGGCGCGGTTTTCTTCATGAGGGTATCAATATTCCGCATACCGAACAAGTTCCAGGCGCCTTTCAGCTTACCGCCGATGCTGGATTGCAAAGCTCTCAAACTCATGGCAAAGCCACTATCCAGGTATTCCATGTGATGCCAGTAACCGGCAGGCATGAACAGTGTATCGCCATGGTTTAGGATCACTTCAAATCCTTTGGCCAGTTTCAATGCGGGGAACTGGGTATAATCGGGCCGTCCATTCTGGTTATAGTTAGAAAAGTCGGCCAGGCTTAATACTTCAAATGGCTTTCTGTATAATTTATGCTGCTCTTCGAACGGGAACAGCAACACTTTTTTGCGCCCGACGAACTGGGTATGCAGGATGTGCGACATGTCGATATCGAAGTGCATATGGGTGATGCTGGTAGCGCCGCCCACAAATAACATGGGGTATTTTTTTACAAAGCCTTTCATTAAATGATCGGGCCAGGTAAAATCCTGCGTCAATTGCGGCGCATGGTCAAATATATTGAAGAGGAAGATCCGCCACCCGGCCGGGCCTTTACTGATCATATCAACGTATTCGCCAAATGTTTTGTAATCATCGGCGGTGTTGATGGGCGTATAGGCGTCGCTTTTGATATTATTGTACAGTCCTACTTTCTTACTACCCACTATTTCTTTAAAATAAGCCCAGTTCCACTTTGTATAGGCCGGCCATTCTTTGGCCAGGTTGGAAAGAACAACTGGTTTCAGTGGCAGATAGTAACGCTGCTGAAAATCTTCGGCGCTGATAGAGTCAACGCGGTCAACAGGTTGTAATTGCATGAAATAAGTTTGCGCAAATTTAATATTAAAATCATGTACACTGAATAAAGAAGTTCCTAATACACAAACGGCTTTAACATTTATATAAATAATGACATGTGTAACCGGGGCGCACATTTTGCCGTTATGGTTATGAGTCTTACCTTAAAAACTATAATTTGCCGTTATGTTGTTACATCTTCATCCGGAAAATCCACAACCGCGAAACATTTTAACCATCAAAAATGTTTTGTCGAAAGGCGGAATAATTATATATCCCACCGATACCATTTATGGTTTGGGCTGCGATATTTTTCAGCATAAGGCCATCGAGCGCATTTGTCGCATCAAGAACATTGATCCGCAAAAAGCGCAGCTTTCGTTTGTGTGTTACGATTTGAGTGACCTGAGCCGTTATACAAAAAGCATCAGCACGCCCATGTACCGTATGTTAAAACATTATTTGCCGGGTCCCTATACGTTTATTTTGCCGGCCAGTAAGGAAGTGCCTAAAATATTGCAAAGCAAAAAAAATACGATCGGGTTGCGTATTCCCGATAATTTAATTGCACGCACCATTGTAAAAGAGCTCGGACATCCGATATTAAGTACTACTTTGCCTGGCACGATGGTAGAAGAATACACCGATCCCGAACTGATGCACGACAATTTTGAAAAGCTGGTTGATGTGGTGGCTGATGGGGGCATTGGAGGCATGGTGCCCTCTACCGTGATCGATTGCACCGGTGATGAACCTGTATTGATACGCCAGGGAGCAGGGGAGTGGGAAACTAATGTGACAATAAGCTAATTGGCAAATTTGCAAATTAGCAAATGGGCAAATGAAATGCGCCGGAAATGAATGTGCTGATTAGCTAATTTGCTAATCCCGCAAAGCGGGACAGGTTGTGCTGATGAATACACCGTAGCGCGCCGGTACATACACTTAAACGATACAAAAAGAAACGCTTGCAAATATTATGACTGCTACCAAGACTGAATACCAGAAATTCTTTCCCGACCATTTTACTTTGGAAACCCCGCGGGTGTTGTTACGATTGATGACGCAACAGGACTTTGACCTGCTGTTGCCCCTGACCAAAGACCAGTCGATATGGAAATATTTTACCAATGACCTCAGCAAAGAGCAGGAGTTGAGCAACTGGATGCAGAAACTGCTGGCTGAACGGGCGCAGGAAGTAAGAATGCCTTTTGTCGTTATCGACAAACATTCCAATGAAATATGCGGCTGCACCAGCTACCTGAACATTTCTTTTTACGACAAACGGCTCGAAATAGGAAGTACCTGGCTTGGCACTTCGTTTATGGGCACCGGCGTAAACCGCGAGGCAAAATTCGCCCTGCTTTCTTTTGCATTTGAAGTGATGAAAATGGAGCGGGTTGAAATAAAGACCGATAACCTGAATGAACGGGCTAAAGCCGCCTTGTTAAAAGTAGGCATGAAGCCTGAAGGCGTTTTGCGCAGCCATATGCTCATGCATGATAACCGCCGGCGCGACAGCATTTATTTCAGTATTTTAAAAAGCGAATGGGAAGAAAGGAAATTGCATTTTTTCCCGGAAATGCTTTGACATACAAAACCCCTAGAACCAAACCCCAGGAACCAAATTACAAGAACCAAAAAAGCACCAAAAGCCAAAAGCCCAATTCCGAAAGCGAAATTCCAGGAACCAAATTCCTAAAGCCAAACCCCAGGAACCAAATTACAAGAACCAAAAAAGCCCCAATTACGCAATTTCAAGGGCCAAAGAAGCAGCCAAAATGCAAATCTCAGGAGCCAGAGAAGCACCAAATTCAATTTAGAACCTTCAAAACGCAAAATCCGAAAAACCTCTATTATTGAGGCTTTTTTCTTGGAGCTTCATTTTGTGATTTATTTGGACCTTTGCGATTTGAGATTTCTTTGGGTCTTGCGATTTGTGATTTGAGATTTTCCCTTGGGTCTTGCGATTTGAGTTTTGAGATTTTCCTTGGGTCTTGCGATTTGTGATTTGAGATTTTCCCTTGGGCCTTGTGATTTGAGATTTGAGATTTCCTTGGGTCTTGCGATTTGAGATTTCTTCTTACATATCCAGTTGCAATTGGTTCGAAGTGCACTGGAATGAACGGCGGTGGTAGGGGGTTAAGCCAAACTCATCAATGGCCCTGCGGTGCTCGGGTGTGCCATAGCCCTTGTTGGTATTCCATTTATATTGCGGGAATTCGCTGTGGAGGTTCCGCATAAAATCATCGCGATAGGTTTTGGCCAGTATGCTGGCAGCTGCAATAGAGGCATATTCCCCATCGCCCTGCACGATACATTGATGCGGCACCCGCTTGTACTTGGTGAATCTGTTGCCGTCGATAATGAGGAACTGGGCTTTCTTTTGCAATTTGGCGATCGCCAGGTGCATAGCCTTGAAAGAAGCGTTCAGAATATTGATGCGGTCAATTTCTTCATGATCTACCATGGCCACCTGGTAACAAACGGCATTTTTTTCAATAAAACTTCTTAATTCATACCGGTCTTCCTCATTCACCTGTTTGGAATCATTCAGCTTTTCGTGAAAAAATCCTTCCGGCAGAATTACGGCGGCAGCGAATACCGGACCAGCCAAACAGCCGCGGCCAGCCTCATCGCAGCCAGCTTCAAGCAGTTCGGTTTGGTAGAATACTTTGAGCAATTGGTTTTATTTGGCTCAAAAATAAGGTATGGCTGTATTTAAATTTTATTTACCAACTTTGTTTTTTTACACATCACATTCCCAATATGGAAATAAGCGCAATACCCCGGCTATTCCCCGCTTTTGAAAAAGAACTGCAACGTGAAATCCAGGAGCAGGGCGAGATCCGCTTTTTTAAAACGGAGGAGCAACTGATGCGTACCGGGCAATATTTCCGGTCAACCATGTTGATCTTGAACGGACTGGTAAAAATTTACCGGGAAGACGACGATGGCAATGAGTTTTTCATGTACTATTTGCAACCAGGTCAGGCATGCGCATTATCCATGGTGTGTGCGGCAGAACATAAACGAAGTGCCATTATGGCAAAGGCCGTAAAGGAAACTGAAATAATTGCTATTCCATTACATTTTATGGAAGAGTGGATGGGTAAATACAAAAGCTGGAATCATTTTGTGATCGGAACCTATCGCGCACGGTTCGAAGAACTGTTAAGCACCATCGATCATATCGCCTTCCGCGGTATGGATGAGCGGCTGGAGTTCTACCTGAAAAAACACCAGGATACTATGGGTACCAATCTGATCGCCCTCAATCACCAGGAAATTGCCAATGAATTGAATTCTTCCCGGGAAGTAGTATCGAGGCTGCTTAAAAAAATGGAACAATTCGGCAAGGTGAAGCTGCACCGGAATGCCATTGAAATTATTCAATTGTAACCGGTATGTATTAAAAGCTGTTGAATCTTTATCCCGGTTATTTTAACATACCTTAATCGATAGAACGAAAACTTAGAAAATATTTCTCCGTTCGCAAAGGCCATTAGTCTATCCGTTATGACTACAATCATCCTTACTGTGACCTTCGTCACCTATGGCATTTTTATTTTAGCGCACCTTCATGAAATGATGCATGATCAGGATGCCATACCCGGTTAACTGTGCATGATCATTTAAAACCTTTGTGTTTTGCATTATTGAATTTTTACTTACATGGAAATAGCCGGTTATTTAGCAGCCGTATTAATTGGCGCATCGTTAGGCTTAATAGGTGGAGGGGGTTCCATACTCACCGTACCGGTATTTGTATACCTGTTGCATGTGCATCCGGTGTTGGCCACTACCTATTCATTATTTGTTGTAGGAAGCTGCAGCCTTGTTGGCGGCGCCCGGGCATATTCCAAAAAACTGATCGACTTTCATGTTGTGGTTTCTTTCGGTCTTCCCTCCCTGTTATCGGTATTTTTAGTACGGCGGTATATACTGCCAGCGATCCCCGATCGTTTATTTGCTATTGGTGACCTCGTGATAACAAAAGGTATTTTTTTAATGGTGCTGTTCGCCCTGCTCATGTTGGTTGCTGCGGTGTCAATGATCAGGTCGGCAGAGACGGCGCCTGCGCCTGCTATGTATAAAGAGCGAACTCGCGGCCTTTTGTTGCAGGGATTGTTGATTGGCGCTATTACCGGTTTACTGGGCGCAGGTGGCGGATTTTTGATCATTCCGGCCCTGGTGCTGATCAGCCGGCTGCCCATGAAAATAGCCGTTGGCTCCTCATTGACGATCATGGCTATCAGTTCGTTCTTTGGATTTTTCAGTACGCTGTCGCATTATACCATAAACTGGGGGCAGTTACTGGTCTTTACCGCTATTGCCGTAGGGGGCATTTTTATGGGCACAGCTTTAAGTGATAAAATTCCCGGGCAGCAATTGAAGAGAGGATTTGGCTGGTTTGTGCTGGCGACAGGATTGTTTATATTGGTACATGAACTATTATTTACATAAGGATCCTGTTTACTGTTAACAGGCTCTGTGATAAAAGTCATATTCTATTAAAACCATAAAACAGAAATTGCGTTGATTATTTAAACAGCATTGTTATGAAGATAGAACAAATTTATACGGGTTGCCTGGCACAAGGTGCGTATTATATAGAAAGTGAAGGCGAAGCTGTGGTGATTGACCCTTTGCGGGAAATTGATTCCTATATACAAAAAGCTGCACGCAATGGCGCGACTATAAAATATGTTTTTGAAACTCACTTTCATGCTGATTTTGTATCGGGGCACCTCGATCTGGCAAAAGCTACAGGGGCAACCATTGTATATGGTCCAACAGCCACGCCGTCGTTCAATGCACATATCGCGCGCGATGGTGAAGTTTTTACAGTTGGCAGATTGACATTTACAGTTTTGCATACCCCTGGCCATACCATGGAAAGCAGCTGTTACCTGCTGAAAGACGAGCAGGGCAAAGAAGTGGCCCTGTTCAGCGGCGATACCTTGTTTATCGGAGATGTTGGCCGTCCTGATCTGGCGCAAAAAGCCGATCATATTACACAGGAAGACCTGGCTGGTTTATTATACGATTCATTGCGGAGCAAGATCATGCCCCTGCCCGATACAGTCACCGTTTATCCGGCGCATGGCGCCGGCAGCGCCTGCGGTAAGAACATGAGTAAGGAAACTACCGATACATTGGGACATCAGAAAGAGACCAATTATGCATTGCGCGCTGATATGACCAAAGAACAATTCATTAAAGAAGTTACCACCGGCTTAACAGCGCCGCCACAATATTTTCCGCTGAATGTACAACTGAACAAACAGGGTTATGAGAGCATTACGGAAGTCATAAGAAAGGGTACGCATCCGCTGGGCGTGGAAGCATTTGAAGCGGCTGCCAATGAGACCAATGCCCTGATGCTGGATACCCGCGATCCGCAGGTGTTTGCGAAAGGATTTATTCCCAATTCGATCAATATTGGTATCGATGGCAATTTTGCGCCCTGGGTAGGAGCGCTTATTCCCGATATCAAACAAGCGATATTGATCATAGCCGAAGAAGGCCGCGAGGAAGAAGTGGTTACCCGCCTGGCCCGCGTTGGTTATGATAATGCCATTGGTTACCTGGCCGGAGGGCTGGAGGCATGGAAAAAAGCAGGTAAGGAAATTGATACCATTACTTCGGTCAGTGCCGAAGAGCTGGCTGCTATTTATGAAGCAAACCCCGATATAAATGTGTTGGATGTACGTAAAAACAGTGAGTACGATGCAGAGCATATTAAAGGGGCGGTAAATGCCAGTCTGGATTTTGTAAACGATAGCATGCAACAGGTGGATAAAGATAAGACCTGGTATGTGCATTGTGCAGGCGGTTACCGGTCGATGATCTTTGCGTCTATCTTAAAAGCCAGGGGCTTCGACAATCTCATAGATGTAAAAGGCGGATTTAAGGCCATGAAAGAATCAGGTAAGTTCCCGGTAACCGACTATGTTTGTCCTACCACGATGTTGTAGGTTAAAAACCTGACCGGAAATTTTCATTAACTTATAGCTGTGTGATTTATGTCGCACAGCTTTTTTTATGAAACCACCATATTTACCAAAATTTAGTCAGTATGCAAATTTGGGAATGGATAAAACAACCCTGGCCCTGGTATGTGGCGGGCCCGTTGATCGGACTGGTTGTTCCGCTTCTGTTGATCATGGGTAATAAAACATTTGGGGTGTCGTCTTCATTACGGCATCTTTGTGCAGCCTGTATCCCGGCTAATATTCCTTTTTTTAAATACAACTGGCGAAAAGAAAGCTGGAACCTGTTTTTTGTGGCCGGCATTGTACTGGGCGCCATGCTTGCTGCCGGTTTGTTAAATAATGGAGAACCAATTGCCGTAAACCCGCAGCTAAAAGACGAATTGCAACAGTATAATATTCAAAACTATTCGTCGCTGGTGCCGCTCGATCTGTTTAACTGGCCTTCCCTCTTCACCATACGCGGTTTTATATTGATGGTAATAGGCGGTTTCCTGGTAGGCTTCGGAACCCGGTATGCCGGCGGCTGTACGTCTGGTCATGCCATCATGGGACTGTCGAACCTGCAATGGCCATCTTTGGTGGCTACCTGTTGTTTTATGATCGGTGGTTTTGTTACTGCCAATCTGGTTATTCCTGTTGTATTAAACCTGTAAAGTTGAGCCCATGCAAACAAGAGACATCATATCAAAACCTGTAACAGTCAAAGAGACCAATACTGATTTTGAAGTACGTTCACTGGATACAATATGTATCAATGAATCGCGTATACAACATCCCTGGTGGCATTCGATAAAATACCTGGTGGCGGGATTCTTGTTTGGAATACTGTTGGTGAAAGCAGAAGTAGTGTCCTGGTTCCGCATCCAGGAAATGTTCCGCCTGCAAAATTTTCACATGTACGGGGTCATTGGAACCGCTGTGGTAACAGGCATTATTTCGGTATGGCTGATCAAAAAATTCAAAGTGAAAACAATATATGGCGAGCCTATTGAATTGCATCCAAAACAATTCAATAAGGGACAAATATATGGCGGACTGTTATTTGGCGCGGGTTGGGCGTTAACCGGAGCATGCCCCGGGCCGCTGTATGCATTGATAGGTACAGGCGCCACGGTGATCATTGTTACCCTGTTAAGCGCCATTGCAGGCACCTGGGTTTATGGTCTGCTGCGTGAAAAATTGCCACATTAATTTGGTGGCTTATATATAGAATAAGTATCTTTAATAAGGATTTAATGTACTTCTAATATACAGACCAGGCGAGCGGAGATCCCATCTTTTACGGCTTTGCATTAGTGAACCTCATCCACTCAATTATTATAACTGCAAGAACCCCTGCAGTACCCAGCCGTCTCCTACCTACTGAATAACCATAATCGGGGATTTTTACATCGAGGTTATCATTTGTACCAACGCAAGGGAATGTTGCGATGCATTGGGCTACTCCATGAATGCGTTGTCCATGTTCTGTGCCGGTAGGTTACCGGCCCTTACTTCCTTACCTGTACATACCGGTCTGCCCTATTAACTACGATATGGGTTCAATATGTATTTGAGACTATTTCATCTTCTTCTTTCACTAAAATTGGCTGTATATGCAAACCAACAATGTAAATGCTGAATCGCGCCGCGACTTTTTAGGTAAACTGGCCGCTGGTGCGGCTGCTTTAGGTACAGTTTCTTTAACTCCGTTCCAGATGCAGGCAGCGCCTGAACATCCCGACAATGAATTTGCAGATGTGGAAGCCTGGTTCAATAAAATAAAAGGGAAACATCGCATCGTATTCGATGCTACACAACCTCATGAACTAATGCCCTTTGCATGGCCAAAAGTTTTTTTGCTTACGAATGCCGCCACCGGAACGCCTGAAAAGGATTGCAGTGTGGTCGTAGTGCTTCGGCACGATGCCATTCCTTATGCACTGCAGAGCGATCTGTGGTCGAAATACAAAATGGGTGAGTTGTTCAAGGCACATGATCCTGTTACGAAACAACCGGCTACCATGAATCCGTTCTGGAAACCCAAAGAAGATTATAAAATACCAGGCATTGGAAGTGTGCCCATTGCTATTAATCAATTGCAGGATAACGGCGTTATGTTCTGCGTGTGCAATATGGCGATAACCGTTTACAGTGCAGTGGCGGCAGAAGCAATGAATATGGATGCAGAAACCGTGAAGAAAGAATGGCTGGCCGGGGTGTTACCAAACATCCAGGTCGTTCCTTCCGGTGTATGGGCATTAGGCCGTGCACAGGAAAAAGGCTGTACTTACTGCTTTGCGGGTTAGTGTGGGCTGCCCTGAGAGGTTAAAACACATTCACTATGTGCAAGCTTAGATGAGCCGCCTTACAGGTCAACTGCCTTACCTTTCTTAAACCCCTTATTTACCGGGTTACACGTTGCATACCGGGTGTATTATATCCGGTATGCACGCTAACCTGCATACTGCCTGCTGTTATGAACCGTAAACTGGTAATTGGTATGTTGGCGATTGGTGCGCCTGTCGTCATTTGGCTGAACGTTTTTCAACCTAAACCGGGTGGTATACAACAAAAAGCCACTCTGGTGGCGGCAAATGAACCGGAAATGCCGTGGCAGGCGCCCGATACGGCCGCTATTCCCCATACGGCTGCGGGTGATCAGATACGTTATGGCCGCGATCTTATTGCACGTACCTCTTTTTACCTGGGGCCGAAAGGAAAAGTAGCACACATTTCAAACGGGATGAATTGCCAGAACTGTCACCTCGCTGCAGGCACTAAAGCGTGGGGAAATAATTATGGCGCTGTATCTTCTACCTATCCCAAATACCGCGACCGCAGCGGTACCATTGAAACCATTGAAAAACGGATAAACGATTGCCTGGAACGAAGCCTTAATGGCAAGGCGCTGGATAGCAATAGCCGGGAAATGCGGGCCATTGTTGCGTATATGCACTGGTTAGGCACCAACGTGCCAAAAGGCAAAAAGCCACTGGGATCTGGTATTGCTGCTTTGAAATATATGGATCGCCCGGCTGATCCTGATAAAGGCAAAATAGTTTTTATCGAAAAATGCCAGCTTTGTCATGGCGCCAATGGCGCGGGTATGCCGGATACTGTTACTGGCAGCGGTTACCTGTACCCGCCGTTGTGGGGACCTGCCAGTTACAATATCGGCGCCGGGTTGTACCGGTTATCGCGAATGGCCGGTTATGTAAAGGACAATATGCCATACGGTGTTTCGCACGGCAATTCGCAATTGACAGACGAACAGGCCTGGGATGTGGCGGCATTTATTAATGCGCAACCACATCCGTATAAAGACCTTTCAAAGGACTGGCCAAAGAAGAATACCAAACCCATTGATTATCCCTTCGGGCCATATGCTGATAGTTTTTCAGAACAGCAACATAAGTTTGGTCCGTTTGATCCCATTCAGCGGTCTGTGAAGACGAACAACAAATAAGAAACGGTTCTTTCCTTAATGAATAAAAAATTTCTCTGTATGTACAAGGATCTCTTAATACTGTTTGTGATTGCTTTTTCACCTGTGCTGGCTATGGCGCAAACTACCGGCAATAAAGCTGCGCAAACTGCTCCCTACAAAGTGATATTTGACATCACCAGCGGCGACACGGCTGCCCACAAAACAGTTATCAGGCAGCTGAAGGGTATATCGCAAACCCGCCCCGACGCCAAACTGGAAGTAGCTATTTACAGCGACGCCCTTGGTATGGTGTTGAAAGACAAATCGATCATTGCAGATGCCATCCAGGAACTGAGCAGTAATAAAAAAGCCAGTTTCAAAGTCTGTGCGGCCACCATGAAACGGAACAATGTAGATAAAACCCAGTTGATTGCCGGTGTAGACATTGTGCCAGACGCCATTTACGAAATTGTTTCCAGACAACAGGAAGGGTGGGGGTATATCAAGGTGGCGCAATGAGTAATGTGATGATTTGATAATGTGATGATGTGATGATGGAATACAGGGCGCCTTCGGCGCAATAAACAATGTGCTAATTAGCTAATGTGCTAATGGAATACGGCATTTCATTATCAAATTATCGAATTATCACATTATCACATTGTTGTTCTACCTTTGCGGCGCGATGAATACCATATCTCTTGAACAACGTGCCAACAGGGCAGTCTCCAACTGGATATTTTTAGGGGTGATCATGTTATTGGTGCAGGTGGTCCTGGGCGGCGTGACCCGCCTCACCGGTTCGGGGCTTTCCATCACCGAATGGAATGTGGTTACCGGCGCATTGCCCCCCCTGAACGAGCAACAATGGCAGGTAGAATTCAATAAATACCAGCAAACACCTCAATACCGCTTACTCAATACCGACTTTACCCTCACTGATTTTAAATTCATCTTTTTCTGGGAATGGTTTCACCGCCTGTGGGCCCGCCTGATCGCCGTGGCATTTGTAGTAGGTTTTGTATACCTGCTGGCAAAAAAATACATTAAAAAGGATATGGTGACCCCGCTGCTGATCCTTTTTCTGCTGGGTGCTTTACAGGGCGCCATCGGCTGGATCATGGTAGCCAGCGGCCTTACTGGCGATGCCGTGTATGTTCGTCCCACCCGCCTTGCCATGCACTTTGTTTTCGCCCTGGCCCTCATCGCCTATGCTTTCTGGCTCGGCCTGCGCATAAAGATCCCTGCTCAAAAAACAGGTAATTATCCGTCGATCTACCGCTGGTCATGGGCACTCACCATTATTTTATTCGTGCAATTGGTCTTCGGCGCCCTGATGGCCGGACATAAAGCTGCCACGGCAGCGCCCACCTGGCCAACGATCAACAGCCACTGGATACCCGACGGATTACTCAAAGAAAAGCCCGTAACGCTTAATTTTTTTGAAAATAAGCTCACTATACATTTCGTTCACCGGGGACTCGCATATGCGTTATTGATCCTGATAATAATCTATTCTGTTAAAGTTTTTCGCATCAAACCTGCTAGCAGCCTGTTCCATCAGGCCCGGCGCTGGCCCCTCATCCTGGTGATCATACAGGTTTTATTGGGCATATTCTCCGTGTTAACCAGTACCGGCATAATTCCCAATCGCTGGGGAACGTTCGAGTGGATGGCGCAGTTGCACCAGATCACCGGAATGTTGTTGGTGCTGAGCCTGGTCGCTATGTTATTTCTCACCCGGCAGACATCTTTTAAGCAACCTTCATAATCTTGGCACTGTCTTTTCGTTTTATAGTAAATTGGGGATGAGACCGGTTTACCCGGTTCCTGCGTCCAACACTATTCTAATGCACTGGTTAGTATGAAACTTTTTTTGATAGGATTATATCGTTCTTTTCCTGTTCAGCTGGTTATGCTGCACTTTAAGAAATTTCAGGTGCTGCTGATCTTCTGGTTCGTATTATTCAGTACGGTGAATGGTACTTTTATGAAGACGTTCGGCGCAGATTCCCTGTACCTTGCCCCCGAATACCTGGGAAATGTGAGTATGCTGGCCGCGCTGTTTGTGGGCATGGCCATCGGCGTTTTTATCATGAGCTGGAACATTACCACCTTCATTTTATTCAGCCGTCATTTCCGGTTCCTGGCCACAACTTCCAATCCATTCTTAAAATACTGCATCAATAACGGGGTCATTCCACTGGTTTTTTTAATATTTTATTTTATAAAGGCAGTGGCATTTGAGCGTTATAAAGAGCTGATGACCTTTGGTGAAATTGCCCTGCTCGTGGTGGGGTTTGTGATCGGATTGATCGTCATCGTGGTCTTTTCCCTCTTCTATTTTTTCAAAGCCGATAAAAATATTATCCGCCGCCTTACGCCGGTGATCAGTAACCCCCAATTGTTTAAGGCCCAGTTCAAAAAAGACGAAACCAGGCTCAATCATAGCCGGCTTATAAAGGTAGAATGGTATCTGAGCGCCCTGTTCAAACTGAAAAAAGTGCGCGACGTATCGCATTACAGCCGGGAATTCATAGAAACCATTTTCAGCCGCCATCACTTTGCTGCGGTGGTTTCCATTTTTCTTGCCTTTATCGGGCTTATCCTGTTGGGTTTCTGGCTCGATAATCCCTTGTTCCAGCTGCCCGCTGCGGCAGGCATTACCCTGTTTTTTGCCATCCTGATCGCCGTTTCCGGCGCCTTTTCTTACTTTCTGCAAAGCTGGAGCATTCCGTTCCTCATTCTATTGTTCCTTGTAACGAACCTGTTATACCGCTATGAAATAATCGATCCCAGTAATAAAGCCTACGGGCTGAACTATAAGAACAAAGAGCAACGCCCATTATATACCGCAGAAACCTTGTTGTCGCTTTGTTCGCCTGAACGCATCCGGCACGACAAACAACAAATGATCTCCATCCTGGAGAACTGGAAAAAGAAACAAACCGAAGCAAAGCCATTGATGTTTGTAATAACTACCAGTGGCGGCGGCAACCGCAGCGCAACTTTTACCATGAACGTGCTGCAACACCTCGACAGTTTGACCAATGGCGAGCTAATGGATAAAACGGTGCTCATTACCGGGGCTTCGGGTGGTATGCTGGGGGCTTCCTATTTCCGTGAGCTGAGCAGGGCCAGGGCGGCAGGCAAACCTATCAATGTGCAGCATAAACAGTATCTCAACGATATTTCAAATGATCTGCTCAACCCCTTGTTTACCTCATTTGTAGCCCGCGACCTGGCGGCGCCGGCACAGCGGTTCAAAGTAGGACCGTACGAATATATAAAAGACCGCGGTTATGCATTTGAGCAGAAGCTGAATGCCAATACGCGCGGCATGCTGAACAAACAATTGAAGGACTGGTATGATGATGAAAAAAATGCACGCATACCCCTGATGCTGTTTAATTCGGTGGTTACCCGCGATGGGCGTAAAATGATTGTTAGCACCCAACCCATGAGCTTTCTAATGCGGCCGGCCTACGACAGCAATCATATAACAGAAGCCGAGCCGGATGCAGTGGATTACCAGGCCCTGTTCGCCAAACAGGATCCGCTGAACCTTCGTATGCTCACTGCCCTGCGAATGAATGCCACTTTTCCTTACGTATTGCCCAATGTATGGCTACCCAGTGACCCGGTGATAGATGTAATGGATGCAGGCATTCGCGATAACTATGGCCAGGAAACAGCGCTTCGGTTCATACAGGTGTTTCAGCAATGGATCCGGGAAAACACAGCCGGCGTGGTGCTGATCACTATCCGTGACCGTAAGACCGGCGGCTGGGAACATCCTTATGAGTCAACGAATATTACCGAGCTTGCCACCAAACCCATGTTGTTACTTGAATACAACTGGTACAAAATGCAGGAGTATAATCAGAATGATCTCATGGGGCTGGCTCATTCCATGATGGGCAATTACTTTTACAATCTTTGCTTTCAATACGTTCCTGAAAAACAGGAAGCCCGGGCCGCTTTGAATTTTCATTTGACCAAAAGTGAAAAGAAGGATATCGCCAATGCCCTGGGCAGTTCGGGCAACCAGCGCACATTTACGTTTTTTAAACAGCTGATCAGGAATTCACATCCGCTCACGATACGTTAGCAGCGTGTATCAGTTTAAAAAAGCGCGGTAATACTTTTATGTGTAATTGCCGTTGGCACACCCAGGGTTCTCCATCAATATGAATGGGCGCTTCTGCCGGGTTGCTGATAAACAATTCATCGGTTTGAAAATAAATGACGGGCGAATTCATGGAGTTCTCTATCCGCCTTATGCGGCCTGCCAGTACCTGGCGCATTACCGTTAACAGCAAGAGGGGTTTGGCGATCTTTTTTACAATTACAACATCCAGCAAGCCATCACTCAAAATGGCCTGCGGAGCAATAGTGAAATTATTGCCGAACTGGTTGCTGTTGGCTATGCTGAGGAAAAAAGCTTCTGTACTGAACTCCATTTTATTGGCAGTAATACGAAAGGGGTAGGGCCTGGCGCTAAAAAAATGGCGGGCAGTAAGCGAGGCATAGGTGCCAAGACCTCTTTTAGGCTGATCGGCAAATTGATGAGCCACCTGCGCATCAAAACCCAGTCCGCACAGCATACAGGCAAAATCATCATTCACCATAAAACCGTCGGTCAATATGGCCTTCCCGGTAAAAACAACTTCCAGGGCTTTTGCACTGGCTTTTGGAATACCGGCAGCCAGCGCCAGTCCATTGCCTGAGCCCATAGGAATTATACCGAACTGTACGTCTGTGGCAGCCAGATCGCGAACCACCTGGTTTACGGTACCATCGCCACCACAGATCACCACATCTGTTACCTGTTCTGCTGCTATTTTGTCTTTAACGAAATCGTAATTACCATCAGCGGTTGTGGGCAGGATCTCAAAGGGTAGCTGGCGTTTAGTGGTTTCACGGGCAATCAACTCTTTCAAAGAAGATTTTCCTTTGGTACCGGAAATAGGATTAATAAGATATATGATCTTTCGCTGCATGTTACTAGGTTACAAAAGGCAAAGATAATAGCCCCGGTGATCATGAAAGGTTTTTGTATGATAAAACCAGTCAGTTCCTGGTTTATGTTTTTATTGTTACCCACGCACGGCGTTTTTTCTTTTCCTGATAGCACCGCATTTCGACAAACAACCATTTTACAAGCCGAACGCCACAATTGCCATTTTTTAAACGATTGCCGAAAAGCTGCTGGGTTTATCTAATTTAAAAAAACACCAGAGCAATAATTAAGTTGCTTTGTCTTTATAAGTCCAATTGCATATTTAAAAAAATACAGCCATGAAAAAGTTACTGATAGCAACCTGCCTGGCGTTTGCAGCAACAGCCGGGCCCACCACTGCCCAACAGGCCAGCCGTCCCATTGTAGCGGATAATATGAGTTCGTTACACATGAATGCACGCAATATCAACCGGGTGCCTATTAAAGTAATGCGTGATTTTTTGAAGCGAAGCCCATCAGCTAATGATGCCAATTGGATGGAAGTTGAGACCGGCTTTGTAGCGAAGTATATTGATAAAAAGAACAATTTTTGCCGTACTGTATACAATAGCCGTGGCAGCTATGTTTATACCGTAAAGCAGTATGCCGAAAGGAATCTACCGCGCGAGGTAAGGGGAATCGTAAAAAGCCAGTATTATGATTATACCATTACGCTGGTTGAAGAGGTTCACCAGCCCTTGAAGCCTCTGGTGTACATCGTGCACCTGGAAGATGCAACCAGTTTTAAACATGTACAGGTGAGCGAGGGCGAAATGGAAGTGACGAAGGAATATAAAAAGACGTTTTAAGAGCTGTTGTCAGAACAGGTTTAGGGTTATAACGATCAGCATGTAGCTGCAAGCTGCAGGCAATAAGCTTCAGGTAAATACAGACTTACTGTACGACTTGCGGCCTGTTGTCTGCAGCTTGTGGCATTTTAATGAACCTTTGATGATATTTTTATTTTACGAATCCTACCTGCCAAACCGGCCATGATTCCTGTTGATGCCGCCAGGTAGTGCTTTTACCGGTGAACTGTAAAGCAGATAGTGCGCGGCCTTTTGGCAGTTGTTGCGAAATATAGACCAGGCTGATGCTGGTGTGCGCATAGCTTTTTTCAAGCTGTAATAACTCTCTTACAGGGATCTTCATGCCAGAACGGGGACCACTGGCATCACCAAATTTCCATTCTTTAATAATGGTTCCTTTAGTGTCCTTAACGGCAATGGACCTGGCTTTGCCTTTGTCGTGGCAGTGGTAATAATAGACCACCAGCTCATCGTTTATATTGGCTTTATCCAAAGGCAGACTTTGTAAAGTGAACTGGCTGCCCGACTGCTCGAGGATCAATTTATTATTAAGATAGATCTGAAAGCCCTCACCGCCTGCTTTTGCAGTGAATGCCTGTAAAAGGATCATGGCGCCGGTAAGTAGCCCTGTACAGGCGGTTGTAAATAAGCTGCGTTGCATAAATATGTGTTTTAGGTTAAAAAAATGGGTGACTTAATTCCTCATACAAAGCAAACCAATGTAGCCGGGCACACGGAATTTGTTTGACGAGTCGATGAAAATTCTTGATGTAGCGCAGCTTTCAGCCACGATGGCTTTGGGCGAACAATGTTCAGCCACTTGTAGTAAAAAAATTTTCAGGCCCTTCCAATATAATTAATCATTATACGTTTGTGCAGCGAAAACAATAAGTGTTTTTTGTACGCCTTGTTATCCAGCTACGATAATGCTTTTCCATAGTTCCCAATTAACATAACCTTAACCGCAAATAAGTAACGTTGCGAAACATTTTGCAAATGCTGTACAGGAGCGGATCAGCCGCAAAAGAACGCAGCAGAACTACTTTCAACTATTCAAGCATGTAAACGAAGCTTATCATGTGAAAGGCAGCAATACCATTTTAATATAAATGCCTCTGTAAGCAAATAAATTGCGGAGGATTGTTTAACCCATGTAAAAGTATAGCTATGAAAAAATTATTGATCGCCACAGGTATATCCTTTGTGGCACTATCAGGGTGTGCCTACTCCCAACAAACAGGCCATGCGCTGGTTGCTGCTAATGTTACACCAGCCAAATCTTCTACGAAACCGAAAAGCGAGTATTTGAATGACATTAACGTGAACGCTATGCGCGATTTTGTAAATCGCTTTGGCGATGTACCAGATGTTGTGTGGCACAAGAACAAAGATACCCGTGTGGCCGTGTTCACCCGCGACAGCGTGCAGCATCGCATTGTGTATAACAACCGCGGCGACCTCAGCTTTATTATGAAGTATTATGAGGAGAACCGGATGCCGCGTACTGTTCGTGCGCAGGTAAAAAGTGTTTACTACGACTACAAGATCTTTGTTATCCAGGAAATACTCGTAGAAGACAAGCCCGCCCTGTATATCGTGAATCTGCAGGATGATAAAAAATGGATGAAAGTGAAGCTATTCCAGGGCGAAATGGAGGTCGTGGAAGAATTCGATAAAAGTAAGTGATGAAGTATAAACGGGAAGGGGTTGTTAAGCTGCAGGATAACGATCGTTAGTTCTTTAACATACCGTTTGTAAACGACGAAAGCTGTTTCCTATCTATTACTGTATAAAACAAATGGAGGAAACAGTATATGAAAAAGATCTTTACGCTTGCCGCTATCCTGTTCAGTGTAACAGTTTTTGCCGCCGATCCCTACCCTAATAATAGCAAAGTAACCATTCGCAGTAATAGCAATGAGTTCATTCAGGTCTTCATCGACGGTAAACAATATAACATCAACCGGAATGGTTTTGTAATGGATAATATCCGCGCTGGCCGTCACCGCATCGAAGTATACAAAGTAGATAACTATGGAATGTTCAGGAAACGTCCACAAAGAGTTTACAGCAACACGATGATGGTTAAACCGTGGGAAATGGTGAATATTAATATCAACCGCAATGAAAGGGTAAATGTTGATGTGCGTTTAGACCGGAATGACCGCCGGGACAGAGACTATGGACGCGACCGTGATTATGACCGTGGCTACGACCGCGATGGCAGATACAAACGCTAAACACTATACCATGTAATAATGGCCCCAATCCCGGGGCCATTTTTTTTGCCATGACTTCTACCCTTTTACTGCTGCGGAACCTGCCTGCCCAATGGCGGCAGGCGCATTATACTGGAGCCGGCGCTCAGCATTAAGCGTTAGGCATTCAGCGCTCCGCGTTCCTTTAACACTCCCTTAGTAAACAACCTGTATTTAAAACCATCTATTATACAAACAAAACAATGGAGGAAACAGTATATGAAAAAGATCTTTACACTTATCGCTGTATTGTTTAGTATAACCACTTTTGCTGCTCCCGGTCCCAAGGCCTCTAAAATAACCTTCTCCAATAATTATCGTGTTACGAAGGTTCAGATCAAGATCGATGGTACGGTGTACAACCTGGATAATACGTTTGTTATGGACAATATTCGCCCGGGTAACCACACCATCACCATTTATAAAACAGAGCAATCAGGCTTTAGAAAAAGGACAGAAGTGATGTATAACAGTACCATGTATGTTTCACCTGCCCAGTTGATCAATGTGGATATCAACCGGAACGGTAAAGTAGTGGTTAAATCTTCTTCAACTGATAAATTCGACCGCAATGGCCGTAATAACAGAAACGAAAGGAGCGGCTACCTGTACGACAACGACAGGAACAACAATGGAAGAGATAACAGGTGGTAAACAGAAATAAAATCGATCAAAGGAATGGCTGGTCACCAATTGGTAGCCAGCCATTTTGATTTAAATATTGTTCGTATGAGAAACGATTTCTTCCGGGGTATTTCATTAGCACAACCTGTCCCGCTTTGCGGGATAGCAAATTAGCATATTGCCTATAGCGGTTTTAAACCCAGCACTTCAGTCATAAAACGTTCGGTTTCCCTTTTAACACCCGGTATATCATTAGACCTGATGGAGGAACCGATAACGTGGTCACCGGTATTGGGCATGGCTACTTCCCGCTTTTTATCAACCGGCGTTCCCAGCTGGGCGAACATTTCTTTAATAGCGCTCACTTTTACCGTACTATCCTGGTGTACCTGGTCTTTGTAGTAATATAAGGTCAGCGTAGGCTGCCTGACCCTTTCAAATGTTTTTTTATGCATGCTGGTTTCCAGCAATTCCTGCAGGTTAACGGCCGCCTCTATTCGATAATGATAGGTCCAGTATTTACGGTAAGCCTCCCGTTTATCTTCTGAATCCAGATATTTTGAACCGGTTACCAGTCTCGCTATCTGTAATCCCCAGGGGTTGTTCAAGACCCAGGCGGTAGGATCATTGATGGCAATATTGGGCGACATTAAGATCAGCGCATGAATTTCAGGATACTCTGCTGCCAGCTTCAGCGCCAGCGTACCCCCGGTAGAAGTACCAACCAGGATGACTTTATTGCCTAACTGTTTTCCAATGGCATAAGCCTGCTTGGCCGATTCCCAGTATTTATCAGCGGTTAAATTAACCATGGGCTCAGTGGTATCTATGCCATGTTCAGCCAGGCGCGACAAGTATAAGTTGCAACCGAATTTTTTTGCGAGGTCGCGGTGTACCGGATCGCCTTCACCCTGCGAAGCTGTAAAGCCATGCAGGTATACCAACGCAAACTCGGTCTTGTTCTTTAATGAATCATTGGCCCATACAATGCGGGCTTCATTATCGGGTTTTATTTTGTGAGCCGCTTCCTGTTGCTGAATGTAATTTACCAGAGCTGTCGGTTCAGCCGGAACCGCCGGCATAGCGCTGGAGTAAACGGGAGTAGAGGGGTTTGGCCCCAGCAAATAGACAATGATCAAGATTGCCGGAATAAGCAGGGCCCATTTTATCTTACGCATACCGTAAATTTGGTGTTGAAATTAACAGCTTTTTATTACCTGTAAAAGCATTGAGGGGTAATTAAATTTACTTTTTTATGAATTCCGATACCGGCAAGTATATCATGCTCATTGGGGGCGCTGTGGTGGTAATAGGACTTATCATTTATTTCTTCCACGACAAACTGCATTGGATCGGCCATCTGCCGGGCGATATCCGCATTGAAAAAGAGAATTTCCGCTTTTATTTTCCCATTACCACCATGATCGTGTTTAGTGTTCTGATAACGGTTATCCTCAGCATCATTCGCCGGTTCTTTTAAAGAAATTTCAAATCACAAATCGCAAAGACCCAAGGGAAAATCACAAATCACAAGACCCAAGGGAAAATCACAAATCACAAGACCCAGGGGAAAATCCCAAATCACAAATCACAAGACTCAAAGAAATCTCAAATCACAAATCGCAAGAGCCAAAGAAATCACAAATCACAAATGGCAGGACTCAAAGAAATCACAAAATCACAAGACCCAGGGGAAAATCCCAAATCACAAATCACAAGACTCAAAGAAATCACAAAATCACAAGACCCAGGGGAAAATCCCAAATCACAAATCGTAAGAGCCAAAGAAATCACAAAATTAAATTTGTTTGTGGTTTGGCCGCTTTTCGGTTCCGGAATTGGGCTTTTGGGAATTTGGCTTTTGGATTTTTGGAGCTTTTTTGGTTCTTGTAAATTGGTTCTTGCAATTTGGTTCCTGGGATTTTGCTTTGGAAATTGGGCTTTTGGCATTTGGAGCTTTTTTGGTTCTTGCAATTTGGTTCCTGGAATTTGGCTTTAGGAATTGGGCTTTTGGCTTTTGGAGCTTTTTTGGTTCTTGTAATTTGGTTCTTGTAATTTGGTCCCTGGAATTGGGCTTTTGGCTTTTTGAGCTTTTTTGGTTCTTGCAAATTGGTTCTTGCAATTTGGTCCCTGGGATTTGGTCCCTGGGATTTGGCTTTGGAAATTGGTCTTTTGGGTTTTGGAGCTTTTTTGGTTCTTGTAAATTGGTTCTTGCAATTTGGTCCCTGGGATTTGGCTTTAGTGGTTCCTGAATTTCGGTTCCTGGGGGCTGTAACCTCGAATATATAATTCAGTGACTGCTATTCGGTTAGGTTTCAGTCATTTACATCAGTTTCAAGACATCAGGGTTTATAAGTGTTATAAAGCCCATATAAACCATTATAAACGTTAATTAATTATACATAAAGTTTCTCCTTTTGCTTGCCCCGCCCATTGATTTAGCGTACCTTTGCGCCTCGTTTGCCATTACTCTAAACAGAGCTTTTTAAGGCATTCATTATTAAGAATTTTAAAAACATTTCCTGTCAGGAAAAAGGAATTTATGGATATCAGAAATATCGCCATTATTGCCCACGTAGACCACGGAAAAACTACCCTGGTAGACAAAATCTTACACGCTACCAAAGTGTTTCGTGACAACCAGGAAACTGGTGAGTTGATCATGGACAGTAATGACCTGGAAAGAGAGAGAGGTATCACCATATTCAGTAAGAACGCGGCAGTAACGTACAAAGACGTAAAAATTAACGTAATTGATACGCCCGGCCACGCCGACTTTGGTGGTGAGGTAGAACGTGTATTGAAAATGGCGGATGGTGTGTGTTTGCTGGTTGACGCCTTTGAAGGGCCTATGCCACAAACCCGCTTTGTATTACAGAAGGCGCTGCAGTTAAACCTGCGCCCTATTGTGATCATCAACAAAGTTGACAAACCCAACTGCCGTCCCGATGAAGTGCATGATGCTGTATTCGAATTATTCTTCAACCTCGATGCTACCGAAGAGCAGCTGAACTTCCCTACCTACTACGGTAGCGGTAAGAACGGCTGGTTCAACGATTCATTAACTCCCTGCGAAGATATTACGCCATTGCTGGATGGTATCATTAAACACGTACCGCCACCAACCACAAGCGAAGGTAACCTGCAAATGCAGATCACTTCCCTGGATTATTCCTCTTTCCTGGGGCGTATTGCCATTGGCAGAGTGTCACGCGGCATTATCAAAGAAAACCAGCCCATTTCATTGGTACAGGGCGATGGAAGCATAAAAAAGACACGTGTAAAGGAATTATATGTGTTTGAAGGTATGGGTAAGAAAAAGGTAACGGAAGTAGTGGCCGGTGACCTGTGCGCTGTAGTAGGTATTGAAGGATTTAACATTGGCGATACCATTGCCGATTTCGATAATCCCGAAGCCTTACCGGTGATCAGCGTTGACGAACCTACCATGAACATGACGTTCTCCATCAACAACTCACCTTTTTATGGTAGAGATGGAAAATTCGTTACCAGCCGTCACCTGCGCGACCGCCTGATGAAAGAAACCGAAAAGAACCTGGCATTGAGAGTGGTGGATAGCGAAGGCGGCGATGCCTTCCTGGTATATGGACGTGGTATCCTGCACCTGGGCGTATTGATCGAGACCATGCGTCGGGAAGGGTACGAATTAACAGTAGGTCAGCCCCAGGTGATCGTAAAAGAGATCGATGGTAAAAAATGTGAACCATATGAGGTACTGGTAGTAGACGTGCCTCAGGAATTTGCTTCAAAAGTAATTGACCTGGTAACCCGCCGTAAAGGGGAGATGCTGGTGATGGAAACCAAAGGTGACATGCAACACCTGGAGTTTGAAATTCCTTCACGTGGATTGATTGGTTTGCGTACACAAATGTTGACCAACACACAAGGAGAAGCTGTAATGGCCCACCGCTTCAGTGAATATAAACCCTGGAAAGGCCCTATCCCCGGTCGTAACAACGGTGTGTTGCTGGCTAAAGAGAATGGAACGTCAACCGGTTACTCACTCGATAAACTGCAGGATAGAGGTTCATTTTTTATAGATCCAGGTGAAGAGATCTATGCCGGACAGATCATTGGTGAGCACATTAAACCAGGCGACCTGGTAGTGCAAATTACCGAAGGAAAAAAGCTCACCAACATGCGCGCCAGTGGCAGCGATGCTGCAACTAACATTGCACCGAAGATCCAGCTCACCCTCGAAGAATGTATGGAATATATTCAGCAGGATGAGTGTATTGAGGTAACGCCGAACTTCATTCGTATGCGTAAGACCATACTCAATGAAGAAGAAAGAAAGAAGCAGGCGAAGTCGATGAAAGCAGAAGCGTAATTGATTTTTCAAGACCTTATATATCAGGGATCACCCGCCGGGTGGTCCCTTTTTTATTTGATACAGAAAATAAAATTGCTATTTTGTAGACCACTGAACCGTTGATCTTATGAAAAGAGCTACCCTCATAACTATATGGCTTACCCTTGCCATTATAGTGATCACCTTCATACAAACAGTCCCTTACATCAAATTACTGGTAAAGAATGATGTTTCCGGCGATTACGCCACCCTATTCAATGTAACCAGGACAGCCCTGGCTGCTTTGATAGAACTGGCTATTTTCATTTTGGGTTTAATGGCCCTCACCAGCACAGACCCGGAATTACGTGATAGAACATATACGCTTTTCCGGTATATGTATGTGGCGGGAGCAGTGGCCAACTATCCATTGGTGATCTATTCGCGGATCACTTATGCCAAATATTTGTACACCGCCAGCTGGTACAGCTTTGTTACTGTGTTCGTTAATATTTTGAGCATCATTCTGCTGATCTTACTGATCAGTAACAAACCTCAAAAACAGGTAGAGCGGGTGAATTTGCAGGAGTACGATATGGTCGCATTCACCTCTACAGGCCACCGGTTCTTACATTATATCCTCGATGCTCTTTTTTTACTTCCGTTAACACTGTTGGTGTTCCAATGGATGTATTCAGGGCATAACGATGCGTGGCTGATACAACTGATTTACGGTGGGAGTTATCTGTTGTATTGCTTTTTCTCGGAAGCCGTTTTCGGGCAAACCTTTGGAAAAATGATCACCAGGTCATGTGTGGTGAGTGACGGTGTGCCGCTAACGCCCGGCCGGGTTTTCCTGCGCACACTGGCCCGCCTCATTCCCTTTGACGGACTTTCCTTTTTATTTGGCGCCAAATGGCACGACCGGGCTTCTTCCACGGCCGTGGTATACATCGATAGCTGGGAGAAAGCCTTTGACAATCCGGAAACGACAGAAGCGACTGCCTGATTGTTTTACGATGTCCGGTGGCAATTCATTCAGATAATTAAAGAATTTGAATGAATTGGCCCCGGCTGGCCTTTACCAATTTGCCGCTGTTCAGTGCTGACGGGTGTTGGTTGAGAAAGCCGGGTAGCTGTTTTGTAAGTGAACCACGGCATTGGTTTTCGTCGTATTTTTGCCAGGTAATTGAAATGCCATGACAAGAGGATGCCTGATACTGTTCCTGTTTTTGATACTGCTAAGTATATTGCCCGCCGATCTGCAGGCGCAGTGCTCTATTTGCACGAAAACAGCCCAGCAACTGGGTGAAAAGCCTGCCAAAGCCCTGAATGCCGGCATCATTTACCTCGGCCTCACTCCGCTCCTGATCATGGGCTATATTGGGTACCGGTGGTGGAGGAACAATCAGTAAGACACGTATTTTGCTATTTTATTATTTGATGGTCTTTTCTGAGAAGGCTTGAGAAGCCCTTTCGGCCTTACATAGTACGCTTCACATATTTATGGTTAGTAGGCGGAAACAGCCAGTCAACGGCCCGGTGCCATTTTACAGCGGTGTATTTTCTTTTAATGATAACCGGAACCTGTCCCAGATCCAGCTGGGAGAAATTAAACAGCATTTCGTCGAAATTATAGCCTTTGAATTGTTGTTCGGCAATCCATTCCAGGATGAAGGGGTTCCAGTCTTCCTTGTTCCGCCAGTAGTGGGCGATCCAGGGCGTGGCATCGCCCAGGGTATACGTATGGTGCAGGGCCAGAGACAGCGAGTATTGTTCAACCAGCCTGAAAGGCACGCCGCCGGCGCACATTTCGTCGCATATCTGCAACGCGAGGTCAATATCTTTTCCGCCCTTATTATTGGGGCTCGACACCACGCCGGCATTCCACATATGGTCAGTGGGCTTCATTACAATATTGGCGAACGTTTTTCCTTTGAGCGCCCGCCAGGTTCTTTTACTGGTTTTATCGGTAAGCGTTGATAAAGCGCCTTCATCTTCGTGCATATACGCTTTTCCGCCCAGCAGTTCGGCTTTTAAAGTAGTGATATTGTTATATAGGAAAGTATCTGTATCGCAATACATGACCGGTTCGCCGGCATACATACTGGCAATATGTTGAATGGCCTTTATCTTAACCCGCCAGAAGAAATCGTGCGGTCCTTTCCATTCTTTTATTTTCTCCGGTGTAACCGGAATAATGTTCACATGATTCGCCAAATGTTTATAGAAGGGCGCCGCATCGGTGATAACGTTAATCGATTTTATTTCATTCGGCTGCTGTAAAAACGACATCGCTGAGAACGCAGCCTGTAAATGATTCTGGAAACGGTTACCAAAAGTGCAATACAAAATATGCATAACTTGTTCGAACGGATTTTAATAGAACCTGGTTATAAACGAATAAACGTTGGTGATATTTTCTTTTTGAATAGCCGCCAGCAGCTCCTCTTTACGTATGTCCTTCATGCGGTGTTTCTGCAGCAGATAATAAGCTTTATCGGCCAGTAACCTGAATTTCTTTTCGGTTGTTTGCACATGCTTCAATCCGTTCAATATTGCTTCAAAAAGCTCATGAACGCCCTGTTTTTGCGAAGCGATGGTTTTTATGACCGGAATGTCCAGTGCTGCAGCATGAAATGCCGGCTGCAACATTAATTTCAGGTTTCGGTAAAACGTATCGGCATCGGGCCGGTCGGCTTTATTCACCACAAAAATATCGGCAATTTCCATAAGACCGGCTTTCATGGTTTGCACTTCGTCACCGGCTTCAGGCACCAGCACCACCACGGTAACATCAGCAAGGCCGGCAATTTCCACTTCGCTTTGTCCAACCCCAACGGTTTCAATGATTATATGGTCAAATGGCGCCGCTTTTAGTACTTCCGTGAGCTCAATGATTTTGGGATGCAATCCACCCAATGAACCCCTGGTAGCCAGCGAGCGGATGAACACATTCGGATGACTGTACCATTCGCTCATTCGGATGCGATCGCCCAGCAGGGCGCCCATATTGAAGGGAGAGGAGGGATCAACGCACAGCACCGCCACTTTCTTTTGTGCTGCTACCAGTTCACCTATGAGGGCATCGGTAAGGGTGCTTTTGCCTGCGCCCGGCGGGCCTGTAATACCAATGATCTGCGTATGCTGATGAACGGGCAAGGCGGCCAGGAAACGGTCAAATCCCGGCACTTCATTTTCTACCAGTGATATACACCGGGAAATGGCTTTCTGCGATCCTGTTTGTATTTGTTCCAGCAACTGCTGCCAGTTGACGGAGGCCTGGATATGCATGTTCTATAGCTATTACAAATATTGAGCGATACCGGTATTACACCAGATCGAATTGCTTTCTATGGCCTGTTGTACCACCGTATCGTTTTTCAAAACACTGGTGCGGTCATACTCCTTATGATAAAGATGGTATACAATTCCCTGCAATTTAAAATATACGCGTTTTATACCCCTGTTATATAACCGAATTACGAGTTCGGTATCTTCCCGCCCCCAGCCGGTGATCTCCTCGTTGTAGCCATTCACCAGGATAAGATCTTCCCGCCAGAACGACATATTACAACCCCGTAAATTATACAATCCCTTTTCTTTTTTGAACAATTCAATAAAGCGGGCAAGCGCCGGCGCATGCAGGGCATTGAGCTTGTTGCGTACGCCTTTATGAAATAATGAGATCTGTTGATCATTGCTTTTCAACAGCTGTTTCGACAGTTCCTCACTGAGCAGCACACGGCTGCCACCAATAAAATGCCCCGGGCGTGCAGCTGTCAAGTGATCTTTCACAAATGATGGATGCAGGATCAGATCACCGTCGATTTGAATGAGGTAATCGCGGGTGGCGCTTGCAATGGCTTTATTACGGATCTGGCCGAGCCTGAAACCATCATCGGGCTGCCATACATGATGTAACGGAACCGGAAAATTTTCCTGGAACCTGGTGATCAGCGCCCGTGTTTCATCCTTTGAACCATCGTCGGCAATAATTACTTCATCGGGAAGCAGCACCTGGCGTTGTACGCTCAGTAATGTTTGCTCCAATGCCTGGGGCCAGTTGTAAGTGGCTATGAGTAATGTGCTGGATGGTGTTGGTTTCATTTGCTTATCGGTTGTTTAAGGGTTGGGCGGCGGTTATTTCTTTTCATTATGCAGCTGCCATAGTTTGGTGTATTTCATAAAAGCGCCATAAGCGTGAAAAGCTGCTACAATAAATCCGTGTCCGCCATCTAAAAAGCCCAGCTTGAAGATATATGCCTGCAAAAAGGTGGCCAGTGGTCCGAATATGATCTTCCCCCAGCTTGCCTTTTTCCCTTTTTTATAATTTAATTCAGCGCCCAGGCTGGTGTATTTGTTTGCCTTGGCAACATGTTCCTGAATAGTGAAATAAGTGTAGTGCAACAGATGCCCTTTTAACCGGTTTTGGGGTACGTCCGGCGGCAGCAGCAGGGTCTCATGCACCAGCTCATCATTCCACTGCACTTTGCTTTTAGGGAATAACCTGATCTTATAATCGGGGTATTCAACGCCATGGCGCAGGAATTTGCCATAATAATAATTCAAGCGGGTAAAATCATACATGCCCCGCAGCCCCTGGTTCTTAGCGGCCAGGATAGCAGCCTGCAGCTCATCGTCCAGGGCTTCATCGGCATCAAGGGAAAGAATATATTCATGACTGGCCAATTGAATGCCCGCGTTCTTTTGTGGGCCGAAGCCGAGCCAGGCCTGTTGTTTTACAATAGCGCCTTCCTGTTGGCAAATAGCCACCGTACCATCTGTTGAAAAAGAATCAACCACGATTATCTCATCGGCTACTGTTTTCAGTGATGCCAGGCATCGTTGAATATTCCGGGCTTCGTTATGTGTGATGATTACTGCTGTAATCGGACTCATTGAATTTTTTTTATTGTGGCGTTGGTTCAACCGGTACGGGATTATCTTAATATTTTGTAATTCCTGTAATCGAACAGGCGTTTGCCGGTTGCTTTTTCTATGTAATACAGTATACGGTTCTTAAAGGAGAAGCGTTTGCGGCTGATATCCAACTCTATTTTCCAGTTCTGTTTAGTGATCCTGTCCTGCATTACTGCCGGATGCGTTTCGTTGAATTTCGCCAGCGAATCGAATTCATTGTTGAAATCCCAGAAATCAGATTCGGTGAGGAACTGTTCCCATTCTTCGTCGCTACGCCAGAATTTTCCAATGTTCTTTTGCTTCTGCAACATTTGCTTCGGGCTTTTCACCCAGCCGTAATGATAGATGTGGGCGTCTATCAATTTCACGTTCAGCTTGCGGCCATCTTTACGAAAGCCCTGTGCGTCTTTATAGGAACGAATGGTTTTATCGTTTCGAATTATGCGGATCTCGCGATTGTACCAGCGGCGGCTATCACCCACATAATTATACGTACCGTAAAAATGGGTGTATTTGAACAGCAGGCCTTCTACTTCTTTTTGATCTTTGTATTTTCTGGCGGCTTCCAGAATGGCAGGGTAATATTTTTCATGCACAACCTCATCGGCCTGAATGTAAAATGCCCAGTCGGCATCGGGCGAAACATGTGCAAACGCTTTATCGGTTTCAACCGCCAGTACCTGCCCGCCCTTACGTAAGGCAGGGTCCCACACCGAGTGTACGATGCGGATCTTGTCAGAAGCAATAGCCCGGATCAATCCCACGGTATCATCTTCACTGTCACCGATACTCACGATCATTTCATCAACCAGTGGTAGTACAGAACGTATAGCTTCTGTTACGGGATAATCATTAATTACAGCATTTCGTATAATAATAAATCCCGAAATTTTCATAACTTTTATTTAGATACAGTGTTATTAAGTAATGCAATAATGCCCTGCAAATGTAGCTGAATGTGGAATATATTTTACAGGTTTAAAAACATTGTGTTAGATTGCAAAACGTGTATTTACTATGACTAATTTTATTCCGATTTTCCCCCTGAGCATTGTCGTTTTCCCGGGTGAGAAGGTACATCTCCACATTTTTGAGCCACGCTATAAACAATTGATAACTGAATGTTTCGAAGGCAAAAAGTCTTTTGGCATTCCGTCTGTCGTAAACAACCGCCTGCAGGAACTGGGCACCCTGGTGGAGGTAAGCGACATTGTTCAAACGTATGAAAATGGCGAAATGGACATTAAAACCCGGGGATTGCGCATTTTTCGCATCCTGGAAGTGATAAAACAGGTGCCTGATAAATTGTACAGCGGCGCCATTGTGAATTATCCCGAGAACGATGATGCCGGCAACCGCGAACTGATGCAAAAAGTGGTGAGCGGGGTAAAACAAATGCATCGCCTGCTGAATATCAGTAAAGATTTTAAGAAACCCGACGAAGAACTGAAGACCTATGATGTTGGGCATCATGCCGGCCTTTCGCTTGAGGAGGAATATGAGCTGTTGGGGCTTATGAAAGAGCTGCAACGGCAGGAATATATGAAAAGGCATTTGCAAAAAGTACTGCCCATGTTGCTGGAAATGGAACAACTGAAAGAAAAGGTAAAACTGAACGGGCATTTCAGGAATTTATCAGCCTTCGATTTTGATATTGACAAGTAATTTTCAAGTGGACCGATGCCCTTAGCTGCGGAACCAGATGTGCCGCAGGTGCGTTGGCCGGGCAGGTCAGTATGGTACGCATTAGTCCTTCTACAATCTTTTTTGGCAGAAACAAAAAAATCGCATTTCTTCATCCGCTATTTTATCCAGGAAAACGTTAAAATACATTCAGTTTGGCAACAACGCTATGCTTTGATTTCGGCAATACCCGGTTGAAATGCGCCGTTTTTAAGAACAGGGAATTACAGGAAGTGCTGGTACTGGAAAATGATAGCAATGACACCATCAAACACCTGATAGAAAAATATAAACCTGCCAAATCAATTCTTTCTTCTGTTGTAAATCATAACCCCGACCTGGAGCAGTTGCTGGCTGCAGCTTCGCGATTCCATAAATTATCACATCAGTCAAAGATCCCCATCACAACACCGGTGGGTAAACCCCAGGATATCGGCGCCGATCGCCTGGCGCTCATGTCGGCCGCCGTTGATCTTTTTCCCGATCATAATAACCTCATCATCGGCCTGGGCAGCGCCATCACTTATAACTTCGTTAATAAATACAAAGAATTTCTGGGTGGGGGCATTTCCCCGGGCATGGAAATGCGGTTCAAATCGCTTAAGATGTTTACAGCCAAACTGCCGCTGGTTGAAAAAGACTGGAACCTGCCCCTGATAGGGTATGACACCCGTACCAATATACTCAGTGGTGTAATTTTAGGAATGGCCAAAGAGATCGATGGCATGATCGATGCCTATGCAGAACGGTATGGGAACTTTAACGTGGTGTTAACCGGGGGGGATGCGCCCTATTTTGTGTATCATTTGAAAAACAGGATATTTGCAGACCCTGACCTCATTTTCAAAGGTCTCTATGCTATCAGCGAACACAATAATGGGTGACAGAAGGAGTTGATAGCAGGTTATATATGCGAAGAAGCCGTAAGACATATCATTTTTTTGCCGTAGCCCTGTTGATGGGTTGTTTTTTTGTGCTTACTTCCTGTGAGAACGATCAGGCGGCAGTAGATGCCCTTTTTCAGAAGAAAAAAGCCATAGAAGAAGCTAAAAATGTGGAAAGCTACCTGAGCCAGTCGGGCATCACGAAGGCAAAACTTACTTCGCCGTATATGCTAAGGGTGCTGGTGCCTGATTCTAATTATTTTGAATTTCCCCGCACGTTGCATGTTGATTTTTACGATGACAGTACCGTTATAGAAAGTACTGTAGACGCCCGCTATGCGAAGTATGTGGAGTATGATCACAAGGTGCTGCTGCGCGACAGTGTGCTGGTGCAAAGTCTCAAAAATGGGGATACACTGCGCACCCAGGAACTGTGGTGGGACCAGGATAAAAAGGAATTCTACACCGATAAACCGGCCCATGTATACCAGCGCGATAAGATAATATTTGCAAAAGACGGTCTACGGGCCGCCCAGGATCTTACCTCATACACCTTCTATAAGAGCTCAGGGCCCATGCTGGTGCCCAGCAATGGTATGCCGCAGTAGCGTACCGGCTGCCCATTGCCCACTGCCCACTGCCCATTTCTGTGCTACATCCCTTACATTTGATGTCTAAACAAAACTATATGGAATATAGAAGACTTGGACGATCAGGATTACAGTTGAGTGTTCTTTCCTTTGGCAGCTGGGTAACCTTTCACAAACAAATTGACGATAGTATAGCAGATGCATTGATGGGTATATCCTACGATGCGGGTATTAATTTTTTTGATAATGCGGAAGGCTACGCCGGCGGCGAAAGTGAGAAAATGATGGGGCGGGTATTACAGAAAAAGAACTGGGACCGCAGTTCGTACGTCGTGTCATCGAAAGTGTTCTTTGGTACGCGCGGCAAGGCTGCCAAGCCCAATCAAACCGGGCTGAGCAGAAAACATATGGTAGAAGCCTGCCACGAGGCGCTGGAGCGGCTGCAGCTCGATTACCTGGACCTTTATTTCTGTCATAGGCCCGACCCATCCGTTCCTATTGAAGAAGTGGTTTGGACAATGCACAATCTTATACAACAAGGCAAAATACTGTATTGGGGAACCAGTCAATGGAGTGGCGCCGAGATCATGGAAGCGCACCGGGTAGCGCAACAGTATTGCCTCATCGGGCCCACGATGGAGCAGCCGCAGTACAATATGTTCGAGCGCTACAAGATGGAAATGGATTACCTGCCCGTGTTTCAGAACGTAGGGTTAGGTACAACCATCTGGAGCCCGCTGGCGGCCGGTTTCCTCACGGGTAAATACAACGAGGGTATTCCGGAGGAGTCGCGTTTGGCCATTGCCGGTTTCGGCTGGTTAAAGGACAGGTGGATCCAGGAAGAAAAAATAAAAAAGGTAAAACAACTGGCGGCCCTGGCCGGGAAATTAGATGTTTCTTTAGCGGCCCTGGCCATTGCATGGACTATTAAAAACCCGAATGTTACCACTGCCATACTGGGCGCTACTAAAACCGGGCAATTGCACGAAAACCTGAAAGCAACTGCTGTGCTGCCTTTATTAACGCCGGAAGTACTGCAGGAGATAGAAAACATTCTGCAGAACAAACCTTACATGGACCTTGCCTAGAGCAGTTATTAATATTTGTTAATAACTGTTATCGTAGTACAGCAGCATGGCGAAGCGTCATGGCAACGATATATGTTATACGAACAATTAACCCGTCTGTTGAGCAGACGGGTTTTTTAATGACCCTTTAATATAGTGGATCATTAAATACTATGCTTATTGTCGTTGGGATCTTTAACGGGAATGTTTATGGTTAAAAGGGATTATTCTTTAATACAAGTTTTATATGCAACGTTAATGCCTGGGCTAATTGCAATTACAGGTTTATTAAATGGGCCATTCAGGCAAATGGCCGCGGAGCTCGGGCTGTATCACGTGTTTGTACACACTGGTAAATTCATCAACTAACGGTGACATGTACGTACGAATGGTCCTAAGTAATAATGCTATTGTGTTGTATTGGTTGGTTAAATATCTTTGAGCACATAAGGCAGCCATTGTTAACACATCGCTGCTGCTTACGAAATCCTTTGACTATGAAAACGGCAACGAACCTGTTCCTGTTACCCGATTATACCCTGGCCAATTTCTTTTTGCTCTCTGCCCTTGAGACTTTCAAAATTTATTCCCCATTTATTAAGAAAATAAAAGCAGACGGTGTTATACAACAGGCTGCTCTTGCCAGGTATAATTTACTTTAATAACTCAGTGAATATTTGCCAGCTGTTTTCAGCAGTCAATAAAGATATTTTTTCAAAAGTCTCTAATAGGGGTTAAATAGTGCATAGGGCAAAAAGGCCGCCCTTTTTCAAGGGCGGCAATTTTTTAAACCGGAGTGTTAGCAGCTGAATGACTTCCGCCCCTGAATGAGCTGAATGGTCAATATAAAAAGAAAACCGGCTTAGAGAAGCCGGTTCATACCCTGATATTATTAAATGAGAACTAAGTGACTGAAATTATAACCTAAGTTCAGCTTCTTACATCCTTTCTTCCATATCGATCCCTGGAACCAGGTTATAGAAAATCGCATGCAGTCAACCGGAACTTGAATAAACATCATTGAAACGATAATACGTATTGTTTATTATGTGATTTACATTAAAATTTTTGAGGATTTTAAAACCAGGGGTAATAATGTTTCAGCACCGACCGGGCGGGCATTTCAGCAATGTTACCGAGTACCTTACGGTTGTTAGTTAGGCTGTTGCCAACTGCCGGCTACCAGTTTCCCGTTGCCGGGCTGACTGGCAATTTCGCTATGATGAGTGTCGTCTTTCTGCGTGCCGATGTTTTGAAATTTCTATCCAGAACAATGGTTAACCGGTTGAGGGCGATCTTTTTTTTGTTATTTAATTGTTATTGGAACCTTTTCTTTCGCTGTGCTTTTATCGACTGATCTTCCATGTTGTTTTTCAACTGATCTGCTTTGAAATCAATTCACTAACCGTGATTTGTCCTACCAACAGCACCTGGCTGATCGCACACCGTTTTACTGCCGCTGTAATATTTTAGCTTCGCCGCAAATTACTTAAACGTTTGTTTAATTTAAACGTTTGTTTAATTTTGGGTCTCCAAAAGTAAGATCTTATATGTCACTCACGGAAAAAGTTGATAAAAGGACACACATCCTGTCAGTTGCCGAGCAACTGTTTGCCGAAAATGGATTTGATGGAACTTCTGTGCGGGATATTGCGCAACTCGCTAACGTTAATCTTGCCATGATCTCTTATTACTTCGGTTCAAAGGAAAAGCTACTGGAAGCATTGATCGAAGACAGGGCCGGCTATACCCTGGGTATATTGGAGGAATTAAGCAAGGATCAAACCCTTACGCCCTGGGATAAAGTAGACCGTGTGGTTGACTTTTACGTAGAAAAGATAATGAACAATTACCGGTTCCATTGTATCATGTCGCAACAATACAATCAAACCAGGTCAACCGAAATAAAGGAGCTTATCATCAATATCAAGCTGCGTAACCTGGAGCAGATAAAAAAGGTCATTACAGACGGGCAGAAGAAGAAAGTTTTTCGCAAAGTGGATATTGAGTTTACCATGGCCAGCATGTTTGGCACGCTTACCCAGATAGTGAATTCAAAAAGTTTGTATTGCCGTCTGCTGAAAGTAGACGAAACGGATGAACCTACTTTTCGTAAAAAGATCGCTCCCCGGTTAAAAACACATTTGAAACAAATGATGCGGGCGCACCTGGATATCAAAAATGAAGAATAACATTTAATATATAGATCGCATGAACCTGAAAAAGAAAATAATCTCGGGATTAGCCTTATTACTAACCATTTTTTCTGCGGAAGCACAGACCAGAACCATCAGTCTGGAAGAAGCCGTTAGCCTGGGCGTACAGAATAGCAAACAATTGCAGCTGTCACAGAATAAAATTGAACAGGCCGTATCACAACTGGAGCAGGCGAAAGATGAATCGCTGCCCACTGCGAAAGTGAGCGCAGGTTACAGCCATGCCCTGATGTTGCAGCGCAGCTTTGCCCTGCCTGCATCGGATGGTTCAGATCCGAAGAGCATGAAATTTCCTTTCGATAATACATTGTACCAGGCTACCCTGAGCATTAACCAGCCCATTATTGCAGGCCACCGCTACCGCTATGCAAGGGAGTCGGCCAACCTGCTGATCCAAAGCAGCAAGCTCGATGCGGAAGCCAACAAAGATGAAATTGTGTACAATGTCATCAATGCTTACATCAACTTCTATAAAATTCAACAGAATCAAAAAATAGTAGCGCAGAACCTGCAGGATGTAGATCAGAAATTAACGGAGATCAAAAAGTTTGAAAGCCAGGGACTGGCAACAAAGAACGATGTATTGCGCTTTCAGCTGCAGCGTTCGAACATCCAACTGCAACAAATTGAATTAGAGAATAACCGCAAAGTGGTGAATTATAACCTGAATATCTTGCTGGGTCTGCCAGACAGTACAACCGTACAGGTACAGGACGTAGTTTATAAGCTGGATATGACTGAAAGACCGGAAGTGTATATGAAGCAGGCCCTGCAAGATAGAAAGGAATTCAGTTCGCTGAATTACCAGGATAAACTGGCCGATGTGAACATCAAAAAGGTGCATGATGAAAAATTACCTACAGTAGGCGTTGGGGGCAACCTGTATTATATCAATCCCACAAAAGCCCTTTTCCCGAAAGGAGCTACTTATCTGGCGCCATTTGTAGTAGGAGTAAACGCAAGCTGGGACATTACCGGTTTTTTTAAGAACAGGAACAAATTAACAGAAGCAAATTTGCAAAAACAGGAAGTGGCGACAACGCGCGACCTGCTTACCGACCGCGTGAAAATGGATGTAAATAAAACCTACACCCAGTATCAGCAGGCTTTGGAAAAAATTAAAGTGCTGAACGATGCGGTGGTACAGGCAACGGAAAATGAACGGATAACCGAATCTAAGTTCAGGAACAACCTGGCTACAACTACTGACCGGATAGATGCACAAACCCTGTTGTATGAATCTCGGTTGAACCTGGAGCTGGCCAAAGCTGATGCTACCGCCGCTTATTATACCCTTTTGAAAACAACCGGACATATTCAACCCTAACCATTTAAAAAAGCATTAAAGAGATATTGTATGAGCGAAGCAAAAAAGAGTAAAGGAAAAAAGATCATTTTCCCGATCATCCTGGGGCTGGTATTAATAGGCGCCCTGGCATTCACTGCCAAAGAATATATTTATGGTAAAAGCCATGAAGAAACAGACAATGCACAGATCGATGCCGATATTAGTCCGGTAGTAACACGAGTAAGCGGCTATATCAAAGAGATCCGATTTTCCGATAACCAGTTTGTAAAAGCGGGTGATACGCTGGTAGTGCTCGATGACCGCGATTTCCAGATCAAACTGAAACAGGCGGAAGCTGCCCTGGCTGTTGCGAAACAATCAGTGAATGTATCTCAGTATGCGGTAGCAGAAGCCAGAACCGGTATTGCTACGGCACAGGCGAATATTGAAACTGCCAAAGTACGCGTTTGGAAAGCGACCGAAGACTTCAAACGCTATGAAGCTTTGTATGAGGATCACGCCATCACCAAAGCGCAGTTCGATGCGGCCAAGGCAGAGAAAGATGCGGCGGAAGCTGCATTGCGTGCTGCTGAAACGCAGGTTCCGGTCGTAACCGAGAAAGTAAGCACCAACCGGCAGCAGGTTCAGGCCACTGCTTCAAACATCGGCTTGCGCCAGGCAGATATCGATTATGCCAAATTGCAGTTAAGCTATACTGTTATCACTGCTCCTACAGATGGTATTGTTTCAAAGAAAACCATTCAGCCCGGGCAACTGGTTCAGGCGGGTCAATCCCTTTTCTCTATTGTTAATGACAATGGATTGTATTTGACCGCCAATTTTAAAGAAACGCAGATTGAAAATATCAAAGTGGGCCAGGCTGTACATATTAATGTTGATGCATTTGCCGACCATCCGATAAACGGCACTGTAGAATCATTCGCTGGTGCTACCGGCGCCAGATTTTCATTACTGCCGCCCGATAACGCTACCGGTAACTTCGTAAAAGTAGTGCAACGCATCCCGGTTCGTATTAAACTGGATAAAGCAGATACTGAATTTGTAAACCGGTTACGTCCGGGTATGAGTGCCAAAGTGGTAGTTGATACCAAAAAATCATAAAAGGGCTAAACGCTCAACGCAAAACGCGGAACGCTCAACGCAAAACGCAGAACCGCAAAACGCAGCATCTGCCTGCCGGCAGGCAGGCGCTGAATGCCAAAGGCTGAAGGCTCAAAGCCAAAGGCTGAAGGCTCAAACCCATAGATGTTTGCCGGGTTGGAGGTTGCGTTAAGCATTTGGCGTTCAACATTCCGGCGAGCTAGTCGGCGCATAGCGCCTAAACGAAGCAAGCGTTCAGCGTTTAGCATAAAAATTTTAAGAATGGCAGAACAAGGATTTAGGAAATGGATCATTACCATTACCGTGATCATGGCTTCTTTGCTGGAGTTGATCGATACGACCATTGTGAACGTGGCCCTGCCCGAGATCATGGGTAACCTGGGTGCCACCCTGGAAGATGCGGGCTGGCTGGTAACAGGTTATGCGGTGGCCAACGTAATCATATTGCCAATGTCGGGCTGGTTGGGCGATCGGTTTGGGAGAAAGAATTACTTTCTGGCTTCCATTCTCATCTTTACAGCTGCCTCGTATTTATGCGGACAGGCAAGTTCACTCACAGAGTTGATCCTATACCGGTTATTGCAGGGTTTGGCTGGCGGGGGTTTGTTGTCAACAGCCCAGGCCATTTTAATGGAAACCTGGCCGCGCGAAGAAATAGGCATGGCTACGGCCCTGTTTGGCTTGGGGGCGGTAGTTGGTCCTACACTCGGTCCTACCATCGGCGGTTACATTGTTGACAATACCAACTGGAGATATATCTTCTATGTAAATATTCCTGTAGGCGCAATTGCCGCATTCCTGGTGTCGATGTTTGTGCGCGAGTCGCCGATGTTCGCCAAGGGAAAACCGATCGACTGGTGGGGGATCCTGTTACTGGCCATAGGCGTGGGCAGTTTGCAGGTGGTGTTGGAAAAAGGCGAAACAGAAGACTGGTTCGAGACTCCTTACATTACTGTACTTACCTTTACTACAATATTGGCTGTGGTCGGGTTTATATGGCGTGAACTGAGCATAGACCATCCGGTGGTTGATTTTCGGATCTTGAAAGACCGGAGCTTTGCCATTGGTATTATCACTTCGTTTGCGCTTGGCTTTGCTTTATACGGATCCGTATTTATTTTCCCGGTATTTTGTCAGAACCTGCTCCATTTTACCGCCCTGCAAACCGGGTTGATCTTGTTGCCTGGCGGCCTGGCAACCATTCTGATGATGCCGTTTGTGGGCGCCATGCTGAAGAAAGGAGTGCCTGCACAGTACATGGCAACCGGCGGATTCATCCTGTTCTTTGTATTCTGCTGGATGTTATCCAACAGCACGCTTGAATCAGGCACCGGCGATTTCTTCTGGCCGCTGATCATTCGCGGTATTGGTATGGCCATTTTATTTGTACCATTGACCACATTGGCGGTACAGGGGCTGCAGGGAAAACAGATTGGTCAGGGTACTGGCTTAAACAACATGATGCGGCAGTTAGGCGGTTCATTCGGCGTGGCCATTCTTACCACGCTTATACACGTAAAATCGGCCGAAGTACGCACTGCGCTGCTGGCAAATTTGAATCCCTATAACCCTGCCTATGTTCAACGTAATGAGGGACAGGTCCAAATGTTAATGGGTAAGGGCGCTACCCTCCTGGAGGCCCAGCAGAAAAGCAACCTGATGATGGAAGGAAATATTATCAGGCAAACCATGCTGGTAACATACGATCATATGTATATGCTGATCGGTCTGTTTGTACTGGCAGCTATTCCGGTGATCTATTTGCAGAAGTTCAAGAAGAAGCCGGTGATCGTAACCGACGCACATTAAGGTTAACAGTTAACAAGTTGATAAAGGTGGGTTCCGTTCCGGGGCTCACCTTCTTTTTTCGATGAGTCCCATTTGAAGCCAGGCGATGAGACATGTATAAAAAGAAACAATCCCGGAGGTATTCCGGGACTGTTTAAAAAGTTTGTACTAAACCTTACCAAGAAGGAACAGGGTTCATCAGGAGGTACAAATTTTAAATCATTTTCAAAGGATGCCTGGATTAAGCGGATCTGGATTTTTGTTTGTCTTGATTGAATGATTCAGGAACGATTACGGTTTTCAGGAACATTGGTTTTACCTGGTCTTTCTTTGGATCTTGGATATCCCGCCTGCAGCGGGTTGGTCTTTCAGGATCTTGGTTGATTTTTCTTGGATTGTTGGATCAGGTTTTCGTTTGGATATTGGTGTTCTTATGAATCAGTCAAACTTGACGATTACAAACATATTGTTAAAATAGTTGAATTGCAAGCGAACAAACGCTTGATTTATACATTTCAGAAATTACCTGTGAAATAGTAAAACTACGTAATGTTCCAGGTGCTTATACTTTGAGTTTCTATTTGACGCTGAATTAGAATAACTTGTAAGTCACATCACAAATTGATTCACTCGAAAAAACGAAAATACTATGCAGTTCAAGGGAAAGAAAGTACTCATTACAGGTGGTTCTCGGGGCATAGGAAAAGCGATTGCTATGCGTTTAGCAGCAGATGGCGCTGAAATTGCCATCGTTGGCAAAACGGCTGAACCTCATCCCAGGCTTGAAGGAACCATTTATACAGCAGCGGAAGAAATTACCAAAGCCGGTGCAGCCCGGGTGGTTCCGATTCAGGGCGATATTCGTTTTGAAGAAAGTATAGAGCAGATCGTAAAAACAACCGTGGAGCAATTGGGCGGCCTGGATATCCTCGTGAATAATGCCAGCGCCATTAACCTGATGCCCACAGAACAAATGGAGCCTAAACGCTGGGACCTGATGCATGATATAAATGTCCGCGGTACCTTTTTTATGAGCAAAGCATGTTTACCGGCATTAAAACAAAGTGGTAATGCCCATATTTTGAACTTGTCGCCACCGCTGAATTTAAATCCCGAATGGTTTGGCCGCTTCCTGGCTTACACGATCAGCAAGTTCGGCATGAGCATGATCGTGCTGGGACTGGCTGAAGAATTAAAACCACACCGGATAGGCGTAAATGCCCTCTGGCCCAAAACCACCATTGCCACTGCTGCCATTCAGAACATTGTAGGAGGCGATGTGATGGTGCAACGCAGCCGGAAGCCTGCAATAGTAGCTGATGCGGCCTATTATATTCTGCAGCGCCCCGCTTCGGAATGCACCGGCAATTTCTTTATTGATGAAGATATACTGGTGCAGCAGGGTATTACCGATCTTGATCATTATGCCGTGAACCCCGGTGGCAAACTTATGCCCGATCTCTTTTTGTAAAAGCAAAAAAGAACGTCCCGGCACATCGGGACGTTCCGGAGGTACTAGTCATGGCTAAAAAGCAGCTTACTGTTTTATGAGTTGTGTGGTTCCAATTTTTTTGCCTGTTGCGTCTTCTACGGTTATAATATAAGTACCGGAGGGCAGCGCCTGTATGCCAGGTACAGGAATATTATTTGAGCCTGCAATCAGCGGCCGCTGGAGATGCTGCAGCTGCAAACCGAACTGGTTGTATAGTTTTATATGTGCAGCCAGTTTGTTTTCACTGTTGATGGTAATGGTAGCTGTGTTGGCAGCAGGATTTGGATATGCCCTGATGGTTGATTTTTCGTTTGCGGTGCTTCTGATGCGGATGGTTTGCGAATAGGAATAATTGCCAGACATATCCACTTGTTTCAGGCGGTAATAATTTACTGAAAATGCGTTGTCGTCAACAGCATTGTATTCCCTGGTGCTGTTGCTGTTGCCAGCAGCCTGCACGGTAGTAAGAGTTAACCAGTCGATCCCATTCACGCTTTTTTCTACAACAAATTGCCCGAGGTTCTCTTCCTGCGCTGTTGACCAGTTAAGCTTTACTGTATTATTGTTAAGGGAGCCATTAAATGAAGTTAAGGTAAGTGGTAGAACGATGGCGGGTTGAAAACTAATATTACCCAGGACAATGTATTGAGCCGTGGGGTTAGATATGGAAGCACTGTTGTTCCGGTAACGGATTCTTACCTGGTTCAACAGGGTATTGCCAAAATCAACTACCACTGTTCCATTTTGATCCGCTGCATTGGAAGCGCTGTTTCCGCCTCCCTGCAAAAGCGTGGCTGCATAGGCCCTGTTACCTGAGATCCTGACAATATCGGAGCTGGCTACCAGCTTTGTAATAGTTGGGTTGACGGTAGTATTGGTACTACTGGTGCCCGTTACAACGATCTCATCAACATTTAGATGAAAAACCAACCAGTCCATATCAATATCCGCCACATTAAACCGAACATTTGTTACCGGTGCATTGAAAGCAATGGTTATATCTGCATAGTCTGATTCGCTGTCCCAGTCAACACCCACAAACAGATTATCAGCATTGGAGCCCAATGCACTTACATATTCGTTGCTTACTTTGGGCGAGGAATAGGCATAAGAGCCTGCACGGCTGTTACTGATATTAATCTGCGCATTAACCAGTGAGCTTCCAATGTTATTGGCGGTACCAGTGGTTCCTCCGTTAAGCCAACCTGTTAAGAGGCTGGTTGCCCAGTCCAGTACGACGGATTGAGCTACCGTTTGTTGCATACTTAGCACCAGACAAGTGCATAAGATGTAGAAGGTTTTCATATTTCGGATTTTTGCACAGCCAAATGGTCACAATTAAGTTGCCAACTAAGTGCAAGTATGTAATAAGCTCTATAACAATAGTATTACTTATAAAGAAAAATGTAGTTGTATGGTAAGTATGTCCCGGTATGGGAAAGAATTGTCCATGGAAGGGAAATAAAAAAAACCAAAATGATACATCACTGTATCGTTTTGGTTTTTTCAAATACTTATTATAAGAGAAATGAGTGTTTACTCAGCTGTTTTTTCAGGCCGCATTTGCGGGAACAGCAATACATCCTGGATGCTGGGTTGATTGGTCATCAACATCACCAGGCGGTCTATACCGATCCCGATCCCTGATGTAGGCGGCATACCATATTCGAGCGCACGCAGAAAATCGTTATCTATATACATGGCCTCATCATCACCGCGTTTCAGCAATTCAGCCTGTTCTTCAAAACGCTCGCGTTGATCGATGGGGTCGTTCAATTCACTATAGGCATTGGCGATCTCTTTTCCGTTTACCATTAATTCAAAACGTTCTACCAATCCGGCTTTACTGCGATGCTTTTTGGTGAGCGGACTCATTTCGATGGGATAATCGATGATGAACGTCGGTTGCACATAGTGCGCTTCACATTTTGAACCGAACAGCTCATCGATCAGTTTTCCTTTACCCATGCTGGCTTCAGTATGGATATGCAGCTTTTTACATACATCTCTTAATCCGGCTTCATCCAGGTTACTTACGTCGATGCCTGTATGTTCTTTAATGGCATCGTAGATGCTGATGCGCTTGAAGGGCGCTTTAAAATTAATTTCTTTATCACCTACCTGCACGGTTGTGGTGCCATGTAAAGCCACGGCTATTTTTTCGAACAATTGTTCGGTGATCTCCATCATCCAGAAATAATCCTTGTAGGCGGTGTACCATTCCAGCACGGTAAATTCAGGATTATGCGTGCGGTCCATACCTTCATTACGGAAGTTGCGGCTGAACTCATATACCCAGTCAAACCCGCCTACGATCAGGCGCTTCAGGTACAGCTCATTGGCAATACGTAAATAAAAAGGTACATCCAGCGCATTGTGATGCGTCACGAACGGCCGCGCGGCGGCGCCACCGGGAATGGATTGCAATACCGGTGTATCTACCTCCAGAGCGCCCTGATCATTCAGGAAATCTCGGATAGTATTGATCAGCTTGCTGCGTTTTGTAAACGTATCTTTCACCTGTGGGTTGATGATGAGGTCAACATAACGCTGGCGGTAGCGGAATTCGGGATCTGTTACGGCGTCGAAGGTCTCGCCTTCTTTTTCCTTTACGATCGGTAATGGTTTCAACGATTTGGTAAGGAAGGTGAGCTCAGTTACATGCACAGATGTTTCACCGGTTTTGGTGGTGAAAACATAGCCTTTCACGCCAATAATGTCGCCAATATCGGTGAGGTGTTTCCAAACTTTGTCATACAGCATTTTGTCTTCGCCGGGGCATATATCGTCGCGTTTTATGTATAACTGAATGCTGCCGGTGCTGTCCTGTAATTTGGCAAAGGAAGCTTTACCCATGTCACGGATGCTCATGATACGGCCGGCCAGGCATACATCGGCAAAATCGGCTTTATTTTCTTCACCCTTGTAATTTGACTTTATGTGGGCTGCAGTTATGTTAACGGGATACAATGGCGCAGGGTAAGGATCGATACCCAGCTTTTGTAATTCCTGTAATTTTTCGCGTCGGATGATTTCCTGTTCAGACAAATGTTGTGTGCTCATATAATTGCAAATGCGGCTGCAAAGGTACTTGTTACCCGGCACACAACCAACCGGGGTGGCAAGTTACAGGTTTCCGGTTTCAGATTCCCCGAAATGCACAACCCGCCGAAAAAGCGGAGGCCCCTGAAACCTGAAACCTGTAACCTGTAACATTAGTCCAGCGCCAGCAGCACCTGCCAGGCTTCCCGCACTTTGCCATCGCTTAACAGCTTTTGAGCATACGTATGCAATTCGGTTTCCATATCGGCCGGGTTGAGCGAATAATATTGAAAGATGTTCTTTAGCTGTGCATCGTCGAAAGACGGATCAATAACCGGCATTTCATGCACATTGCCCAGCTGGGCCAGGTTATTGCCCGTAAGTATGCGGCTGTTCCTGATGGGCGCCGGAAGGGCGTCGATACCAATTCCCAACTGAGTGTTGGGTTTTTCAACCTGGAAAAGATTGTTTTCATCCACCTTGCAATACCAGTCGCCACCCAGGCGGGCGACGTGGTGCAGTTTGCGCTGATCGATGAGCCTGTTTTCGTTCAGGATCTCATCGGCGATATGCATACGCAATACTTCACAAATGACCAGGTTGCCTGCGCCACCTTCTGTGCCCAGGGTTTTTATTTCAAGCACGCGGCACTCCATCTTCACCTTGCTCTCTTTTACCATTGGCGGTTGTACGAGGGTGGCTGGTTCGGCGGTGAACCCGGCCTTTACAAATTCATTCACTTCTTTGGGGAACTCACAGCTCGAGAGGCTGGCCTGGTACACCATATCGTAGTCCACAATATTGATCACCACCTCCGGCACTTCTATCACATTTTGTAATGTATGTTTGGTGGTATTATCACGTACCCTGCGTGCAGGTGAAAAAATAACGATGGGCGGGTTGGAGGAAAAAAGATTAAAAAAACTGAATGGGCTCAGGTTCACCGCACCCGCTTTGTCAATGGTGCTGGCAAAACAAATGGGCCGCGGTGCAATGGCATGCTGCAGGTAGTTCTGACGCTGAACCGTTGTTATATCTTTTAAATCGATGATCATGGAATACTAATCTGCTAATTTGCTAATGTGCTGATCCCGCAAAGCGGGACAGGTTGTGCTAATGGAAAACAATCATTTCCACCTACACCGATTTCTTCCTGGCCAGGATGGAAAAATCGTCTTCCTCGGCAACGATCGTATTGCTTAAGATGCCCAATCCGTCAATTTCCAATTCTACTACATCGCCAGGCTGCAGCCATTGTTCCTGGTAATTGGGATCATTCAGTTTACCGGTACCGTTCAATTCGAGGAAGCAACCGGTTCCTACAGTGCCGCTGCCTATTACATCGCCGGGATAAAGGTCAACGCCATACGATGCCCTTTCAATGATCTCGGCAAAGGTCCAGTTCATATCTTTCATATTACCATCGCTCACCTGTTTACCATTCACCCGGCATTGCATCCGCAGATTAAAATTTTTACCGGTGTGGCCTTCCTGCGCGGGCACTTCAAACTGTTTTAATTCATCTAAGGTTACCAGCCACGGACCTATAACGGTAGAAAAATCTTTTCCCTTGGCAGGCCCCAGGTTCAGCAGCATTTCTTCCATTTGCAGGCGGCGTGCGCTCAGGTCGTTCATGATCATCAGTCCGCCGATATATTCATCGGCATCTTCGGCCCTGATGTTGCGGCCATGTTTGCAAACCACAATGGCCACTTCCAGCTCAAAATCGAGCTTTTCAAAATGATCCGGCATACATTGTACGTTGCCCGGTCCCTGGATGCTATGGTGATTGGTAAAATAAAATATGGGGTATTGATCAAATTCCGGGATCATGGGTGCTTTCCGGTTGCGACGGGCCGCTTCCACATGTTGCCTGAATGCATAGCCATCGCGGCAGGAGCTGGGGAAAGGAACCGGGGCAAGGATCGTAGCGCTGTCGTACGCAAAGCCCTTGCTCTTAGGAATTTTGCCTTCCCTGATCATCATTTCTCCACCCAGCGCCATCGAATACGCATCTTCCCAGTAATTTAAAAACATACTCATATTCTGGGGCAGATCGGGATGTAGAACTTCGGCATCGTATAATAATCCGTCTACCAGTATGGCTACGCGGTCCTGGCTTTCGCTGAGATAAGAAACAAGTTTCATGTATGGCAGTATTTTAGAGCATGCAATGTAATTGAAAAGTTGATAGAGTTAACAAGGATGACAAAGTTGATAAGGTTGATAGGTCATAAGTGGATAAAGCGAGAAATAGAACGCAGGAAGACAGCTGGAAATTGGGGTGGCGCCAACTGCCCAGCGCCCATTGCGAATTGCCGTTTTTTGCGGTATAAAAAATTACTGTTCCGTGTTATTTGTTTGTAACTTTTGCCCATGAAACAAGCTGTGTTATTAACGGTATTGTTGACAAGCATCTGTGTAGCATTGGCACAAAGCAAAACGGATAAATGGCTCGAACAGTTGATCCGGCAGCACGCCTCGCCCTTCTTAAAGGATATCCTGAACCAGCCGGATACCTTTCATTACCAGCTTATCTATACTAAGATCGACCGCGATAAAAAGAACAGGCCCCATTTTACCAATTATTATTTCCGGGTAAACCGCCATGAATACTTTAACCCGGCTTCGATGGTCAAATTGCCGACCGCCTTATTGGCCCTGGAAAAAATAAATACCTTAGGTATTCCGGGGTTGAATAAATATACGGCTATGTTTACCGACAGCGCTTACCGCCGGCAAACCAAAGTGCGGTACGACAGCACGGCCCAAAACTACCTGCCATCGGTAGCGCATTATGTGAAAAAGATCTTCCTGGTGAGTGATAACGATGCCTATAACCGCTTATACGAGTTTGTAGGCCAGCAACGATTGAATGAACGGTTGTGGGAGATGGGCTATCGCGATACACGCATCACCCGCCGGTTTGTGGCTATGAACGAAGATGAGAACCGCCATACCAACCCCATCCGCTTTATGCAGGGCGATAGTTTGGTGTATGCACAACTGCCTGCATTCAGCCCCGTGCCCTTCAACTTTAAGAAGAAAATAATGATCGGCAGGGCGCATTATAACCGGCAGGACAGTTTAATAAATGCTCCTTTTGATTTTACCACGCATAACAATTTTCCACTGGAAGATATGCAGCAGGTACTGCTGGCGGCCCTGTTCCCGGATGCCGTGCCGGAAGCAAAACGTTTTCGGCTACAACCCGATGATTATAAATTCCTGCACCGGTATATGAGCCAGTTACCTTCGGAAAGCGACTATCCACGTTACGACACAACCGAATTCTTCGACAGCTACACCAAGTTCTTTATGTTCAAAGCGTGGCGAAGTAAAATCCCTCCTTACATCAGGGTGTTCAACAAAACCGGCTGGTCTTATGGCTTCCTTACCGATGTTGCTTACATCGTTGACTTCAGGAATAAGGTCGAGTTCATGTTAAGCGGCAACATCTATGTAAACAGCGACGGCGTTTTGAACGACGACAAATACGAATATGAAGAAACCGGCTATCCTTTCTTCAAGGAGGTGGGTAATATTATTTATCAGTATGAGCTCGGCAGGAAAAGAAAACAGGCGCCTGATCTGAGCGCTTTTCAATTTGATTACAGGAATTAAAATAGTTGCGTGAAGAAGAATACATTTCCGTTGATCATTATTTTACTATTGAACATAACTGCATTTTACACGGCAGCGCAAACCGGGCAGAAGAGCTGGGTGCGCATTAATTTACTGGGCTATCAACCAGGCAGTCCTAAGGTAGCCGTATGGTGCAGTAAAGACAAGAACGCCATAACCGATTTTTCGGTAATTGACATCACCAGCGGAAAAACAGTGTATACAGGCAGAGCCGGCAGGCCATTTGGAGTATACGGTCCATTTACAGCAACTTACCGGTTGAACTTTACGGCCTTTACCCGGCCGGGCCGGTATGTTATTAAAGCAGGTGACGTTTCTTCGCCGGAATTTACCATTGGCGCTGATGTATATAAGGGAACTGCTGATTTCTGTTTGCGGTATATGCGCCAGCAGCGCAGCGGATTCAATCCGTTTTTGAAAGACAGTTGCCATACCCATGACGGTTACACCCTGTACGGTCCCATGCCCGATAGCACACGTATCGATGCCAGCGGAGGCTGGCACGATGCCTCCGATTACCTGCAATACGTAACAACTTCCGCCAATGCCACGTGGCATTTGCTGGCCGCCGGCCGCGATTTTCCCGGCGTCTTCGGCGATGCCCACCTCGCCAATGGGTTGCCTGGGCAAAATAAGCAAGCCGATGTGTTGGATGAAGCCCGGTGGGGATTGAACTGGTTATTGAAAATGCATCCCCGCAAAGACTGGTTGTTTAATCAGATCGCCGATGACCGCGATCACCAGGGAATGCGTATACCCAAACAAGACAGCTTTTATGGCCGGGGTTATGAACGGCCGGTATATTTCTGCACAGGGCAGCCGCAGGGTTTTGGCAGGTATAAGAACCGGTCGACCGGAGTAGCTTCCACGGCGGGAAAATTTGCCAGCGCATTTGCTCTGGGTGCTGTGCTTTTTCGGGATACCCTTTTACAAAGTAAGGCCCTTTCGGCCTGGGAACTGGGCGTGGCAAAGCCCGGTGTTTGTCAGACCGCCCCCGGCAGGTCGCCTTATTTTTATGAAGAAGATAACTGGACAGACGATATGGAGCTGGCTGGCGCTTCTATTTATTCAATGAATACGGCTTATAAAAAGCAATTGTCAGCAGCCTATGCCTATGCACAACAGGAAACGGTTACACCCTGGCTGGGCAGGGATACGGCGAGGCATTACCAGTGGTACCCGTTTATCAATGCAGGACATTATGAACTGGCCAGGCAGGTTGGCAGAAAAGAGAAAAAACAATTAATGGGTTATTACAGGCAGGGCATTGAACGGGTATGGCAAAAGGCTAAAAAGAATGCTTTTTACCGGGGAATACCCTTTATCTGGTGCAGCAACAACTTAACCACCTCTTTTGCCATTCAATGTTATTGGTACCGCCAGCTTACCGGAGAAACAGTTTACAGTGAACTGGAGCAGGCCAATTTTGACTGGCTCTTTGGCTGCAATCCCTGGGGTACAAGTATGGTGTATGGTTTACCCGCAGGGGGCGACACGCCCGCCGATCCGCATTCTGCTTTTACGCATTTGGGCCATTATCCCATAGACGGCGGATTGGTAGACGGGCCTGTTTATGGAAATATTTACAAAAACCTCATAGGTATTACTTTGAATGAACCCGATGAATATGCCGATTTTCAAAGCGACCTGGTAGTGTATCATGATGATTATGGCGACTATTCAACCAACGAGCCTACCATGGATGGCACCGCCTCGCTTATATATCTGCTGGCTGCAAAAGAAGCGGGCGGGCAACGAGGCCAGCATACAGCAGAGTCAAAGCAGTTAACCTATGAGCAGGGCGCTATCATCCGTGGCGACACGGGTAAAAAAAAACTGGCGCTGGTATTTACCGGCGATGAATATGGCGATGGTGCCGGTTATATTGCCCAATTGCTGCAACAGCAAAATATCAAAGCCTCGTTCTTCTTTACCGGCCGCTTTTACCGCAACCCGGCATTTAAACGAGTGATCAGGGAGTTGAAAAAGCAGGGTCATTACCTGGGACCTCACTCCGATGCACACCTGTTGTACTGCGACTGGAAAAAACGTGACAGTCTGCTTGTCACGAAAGAACAATTCAACGACGATCTGAACCGTAATTACAAAGCCATGGAAGCCCATGGCATTAGCCGGAAAAATGCCTCCGTTTTTCTGCCACCCTTCGAATGGTATAATGATACTATAGCTGCCTGGTCGAAACAACTGGGGATACAGCTTGTAAACTTCACACCCGGTACCTACAGCAATGCCGATTATACAACCCCTGATATGAAGAACTACCGCAGCAGCGCTTCCATATTAGATTCAATAATCAATTATGAGCAGCGAAATGCTGCCGGCTTAAACGGATTTATATTATTATTGCATTTAGGAACGCATCCTGCCCGTACCGATAAGTTCTATCACCAGTTACCCCTATTGATCGAGTACCTGCGAGAAAAAAGATATGTGTTGACTTACGTCAATGAGTTGATAAAATAAGGGCTGTTTTGTTTCATTTATTAGAAAAATATTTATTCCACGGTTTTCTAGATTTTTATTGAACCTTTTTAAATCACAAAGGTTGTTATAAGCGATGCATCAACTTTTCCTACTAAACGGTACCCTCGGCAAGTAATTAATTAAGAAAGGATTTGATCTAAAAGCGATTACCAATGGAAAAGGTAACCAAACCACGCTATGCGAAAAGCGGCGATGAAGCCATTTTTCATCAATTGCGGCAGGATGTGAGTAACCTTGTGCAGCAATTGGAACCTCAACGACGGGGCAGTATCATGCTTAAAGCTGTTTTGTTCCCCGCCCTGTATTTCCTAGTGTATATAGCTATACTGGCTTTCGGCAGCCAGCGTAGTATCTTTTTCACCGGCTATTTCTTACTAGGTGTTTTACTGGTCATGATATTTTTAAACATTATTCATGATGCAGTGCATGGCACCATCTTCCACAGCAAAAAATTGAATCAATGGTATGTGTACCTGTTCGATCTCATGGGCGCGAACAGTTATGTATGGCGGCAGCGGCATATCCGTTTCCATCATAATTATCCTAATGTGAACGGATGGGATACCGATATTGAACAAAGTAAACTGGCGCGTATATTTCCTACGGGTAAAACCTTGCGTATTCACCGGTATCAACACATTTATTTGCCCGTGCTGTATCCGTTATACCTGTTTAACTGGCTGCTGGTACGGGATTTTAAGGACTTTTTCAATAAGAAAAAAACGATCTGGAAACTGGTGACCATACCGTCGGTTGAATATGTAAAGTTGTTTGCATTCAAAGCAGTTTTCCTGTTTTATTTAATTGTATTGCCCAAACTGGCATTACCTGTTTCCTGGTTGCAGGTAATAACCGGGTTTGCTTTAATGCTGTTAACAGCCAGTGTATTTTCACTGATGGTGTTGTTAAGTCCGCACGCCAACACCAGTTCTGAGTTCCCATTGCCCGATGGGAACAACAGCCTGCCGCATAACTGGATGATGCATATGTTATATACCACCAACGATGTTTCAAATGACAGCTGGTTCATCCGGTTTTTCATGGGTTGCTTTAACTATCATGTGGCGCATCATCTTTTCCCGAATGTGAATCATATATATTATCCTGAAGTAACCGGATTGTTAAAAAAATATGCAGAAAAATACGATCTGCCTTACCGCCAGTATTCGTTGCGGGTGTCATTGGGTAAACATTACCGGTTGTTGAAAGAGAATGGTGTAACGGACGATATTTTTGAAGAAACTATGTAATTTTGCCTTTAACTACTGGGTTATGAAATTTGAGAAGATACATAATAAGGGACAAGCGAGGTTATTTCAGAACCAATATTTGGAAATGCTCACCAAGACACACCCGCTTGTTATTTGGGGTATGTATATTCCGGTGATCATTTACATGCTGTACTACAGCCGTAATACTTTAGGTTTTTCGCCTTTGCGTATTACCCTTACGTTTATTGGGGCGCTGCTCTTCTGGACTTTCTTTGAATATATAGCCCACCGCTTCCTGTATCATTGGGTAAGTGAAAATCCGCGGGTACAAAAGTTTGTGTACACCATGCATGGCAATCACCACCATTATCCCCGTGACAAGCAACGGTTGTTCCTGCCGCCGGTACCCAGCATTATTATGGCTTCGGCCATATTTTTCCTGATGTACCTGGTTATGCGTGCAAACGTGTTTATGTTCTTTCCCGGTTTTATTCTCGGCTACTTACTCTACGGCAGCATGCATTACGCCATTCATGCCTGGAACCCGCCTTTTAAATGGATGAAACCACTTTGGCGCAACCATCACCTCCATCACTATAAAGATGAGAATAAAGGGTATGGTGTAAGCACCACGATCTGGGACAGGGTCTTTGGAACCATGTTCGATCTTAAAAAAGAAAAAGAAGACAAAGAGAAGGTGAAGGACCTTATGTTTAAAAGTTAACCAGTTGACGAGTTAACCAGTTGACAAGTTAACCAGTTAACTGAATATATACCTGTAAGTTCGGTGTATCTTGTCCTGCTTGGCGCCGGTGGCTTCATGCAGGGCAATCATTTTGTCGTTAAAGTCGCCCACCCAGGCCAGCTCCACGCCGGTGATTGTATTGCGGGGCAATACCTCCAGTTGTAAACAGCGAATGAGCGCCGATTCAATGCCATGGTTTTGAAATCTTTTCTTACAGCCCATGATAATGATGCGGAGCCGGTCAACGGTCATTGTTTTTGAATACCAGAAGAATTTTAGCTTACCCCAAAGGTTTAGTTTGCCATGAACGTGTTTCAATACCTGGTTTACATCGGGCAAGCAAAGCACAACGGCAATAGGCTCGTTTTTATAATAGGCAAACCAGATGATCCTTTCATCCATAATGGCCTTCATTTGCCGGAAAGATTCCTTAATGGTGCCCATTTCAATGGGGGTGAAGTTCTCGAAGTCGCTCCATGCATCGTTGTAGATCTCCCTGAAATCGGCTGCAAACTGATCGAATTTTGATTTGTCAAAATGCCGGAACTCGTAGCCCGGTTTCTTCATAACCCAATCGGCGATCTTCGTGAACCGTTCGGGCAGCGGGGTGGTGGCGTCTAAAAAATTGGTAAACTGGTCGTATAGTTTGGTAAAACCGTAGGCTTCGAAAAAATCCTTGTAGTAAGGCGGGTTGTAGTTCATGCCCAGGCTTGGGGGTTTAAATCCATGGATCAGCAGCCCCCAGTATTTGTCATTTTCGCCAAAATTAATGGGGCCATCCATGGCTTCCATACCCTTGTTTTTCAGCCAGGATTTGGCTGTATCGAACAACAAAAAAGCGGCTTTTTCGTCCTGAATACATTCAAAAAAGCCTACCCCGCCGGTTGGCTGCGGGTTCTTATGTGATTTTTCGTAATTTATGAAGGCGGCTATCCTGCCAATTATCTGGCCATTCTTATCGGTCAACAGCCAGCGGTTACAAATGCCATGCGAAAAAAAAACATTACGGGAAGGGTCGAATATTGCTTCCACATCACTATCCAATGGGCAAATCCAGTGCGGATCGTCTTTATATAGTCGTTTTGGCAGGTCAACAAACGCACGGGCCTGCTTCAAATTGGCTACCTCTATCAGGTTCATGTAGCGAACTTAGGAATTATTCACCATTTATCGTCATCCGGAATGTTCTGCGGCGGTTTGAATTGGGCCCTCATTTTTAATTTTTGCAGCTGCCGCTCTATAATGAGGCGGGCAATTAACACCCCGGCATCCTCACCGGCGTGCTTTTCAAGGGTTTCTTTAAGGGTTTTTTCAGAAATATCTATCCGGTATAAGATGTTGATAAGCCGTGCAAAATCAGTTTGAATTAACTGGTTTACAGCCGCCGCGAGCGCATCGGTCAGCTGCTGTTCATTATTTGTGACAGGAAGGTTAAAATCGCCACTCAATTGTTCCTGTACAAATGGAATATTTTCCGTGGATAATTGCATAACTATGTAAATAAATTCATTGCATATTAAAAAAGATCCAGCTGTTCATTTCCTTCAAAAGTCACCCGAATAAATATTTAACGGCCGCTAATTCATGTGGCCTCAATTGATTACTTTTACAATGGAATGCACCAGGAGCGAATGGTGTATTTTAGCAACAATGACCCTCACTTCACAAACATTTTAACCTTATTCTCCGGATATGCGTTGGAGTGCTGGGATAACTGTATGCTTACTGTTGATAAGTACCTGTGTTCAGGCACAGCGTACACGTTATGGTACTGTTAAAGGTACGGTTATAGACTCATTAACCCGCCGTTCACTTGAATCTACTTCAGTGGCCGTTTATCTTAGTTCCGATTCCTCTTTGGTGAATTATGCTTTAACTACCCGCAAGGGCGATTTTACCGTTACAAATGTTCCGTTAAATACCCATTGTACCATCGTTATTACACACAGGGGCTATGAAGTTGTTTCCCGGTTAATAACCCTGGCTGGGGATAAAAAGGAATTGCTGCTGGATACCATCAAAATGGTGGAAGCATACAATGAATTGAAAGCGGTGACTGTTACCGCGCTGCGGCCGCCCGTTTCGGTAAAACCCGATACCCTCGAGTTCAATGTCTCTTCCTTTAAGACCATACCCAATGCGATGGTTGAAGACCTGCTGAAGCAATTGCCGGGAGTGGACGTTGATAAGGATGGCAACGTCACCATCAATGGAAAAAAAGTGTCGAAGATTATGGTAGACGGAAGGGAGTTCTTTGGCGGCGATCCCAAAGTTGCGCTCAAGAACCTGCCTAAAGATGTTATTGATAAACTGCAGGTGGTAGACAATAAAAGCCGCGAGGCCCGTTTCAACAAGACCTCTAATGGTAATGAAGACCTGGCTATAAATCTTACGTTGCGGAAAGAGGCGCAAAGAGGTTGGTTTGGCCGGCTGAGTGCCGGTTATGGCACCAATGAACGGTATGAGGGATCGGCCATGGTGAATTTTTTCAATGGCGCCAAACAATTCAGTCTTATCGGTAATGCCAATAATACCAACAGAGGGAGTATTTCAGGCGGCGACTTTGATATTTCCAACAGCCGCAGTACGCTCGACGGAGGTGGGGGCGGCCTTACGCGGGCTGCTTCCGGAGGTTTAAACTTCAGCGAGAATATCGGGCGGCAGCTTAAACTGAACGGCAGTTATTTTTATAACAACAGCCATACTGATAACGTTTCAAAAAGCCAACGGGAGAACAGGTTGCCTGATACTACTTTCTTTTACAATGCCGATAATAACAGCGTTAACGACTATGACAATCACCGGCTTTCGCTCAACGCCAATTATACCATTGATACGCTTACGGAAATTCATATTAACTCATACGTTAACACGAACACGAGTAATGCCATTAACAGCAAGCTGGCCGAGTCGATCGGAAAGAGCGGCCAGCTGATCAATACCAGTGGCAACACCTACAGCACAAAAGGCGATGGCAAAAATATCAGCACCGAGTTTTTCTTTAGTCATCGTTTCAGGAAACAGGGCCGCGGATTAACACTTGGTGTAACCTACAACTACAGTGATCAGGCATCGCTTAACGATAATATAGGCCAGAATGATTTTTACAAAAATGGCATACCCGATAGCATAGATGTGGTTAATCAACGGAGTAATACCACCAACTGGGGCAAGGGATTAACACTGACGGCAACCTATGCAGAGCCGCTGAACCAATATCTCAATGCTATTTTCAGGTATAATTATGCCCGCAACAACAGCTTTTCTGATAAGATCACCCACCGGTTCAACGCTACAACAGGTAAATACGACCTCGAAGACACGGCCTTTACCAATGCCTTCCGTAACTTAAATGAAACCCACACGCCTGATGTGAGCATTACGTTCAATAAAAACCAGTACCGGGCGTCCATAGGAACAGGCATCCAGTTCTTAAGGCAGGATAATTACACGATTACAACCGGAGAATTATTGCAACAGCAATACGTGAACATAACGCCCTCTGCAAACATCGGTTACAACTTCAGCAAGACCGGCAATGTAGCCATTTTTTATAATGGCCGCAGCCAGCAGCCATCCATTCAACAATTGCAACCGGTACCCGATAACAGCAATCCGCTATATGTACAATTGGGGAATCCTGATCTGCGCCCTTCGTTCTACCATAACGTAAATGTGCAGGTGCGCGAATCGAAAGGCAATAACTACTGGTTTACAGGTTTGAGTTTGAACACCACCCAAAACCAGATCATTTATGAGAACTGGTTCGATGATGTGGGTAAACAGTTCAGCCAGCCGGTGAATGTAAATGGAAATATTGGTATGTCGGGCAACCTGCAGTACAGCCTTACTTTGAAGAGAAGGGATATGCTGCTGCGGGTGAACCTGGGCAGCAATGGCTACTATAACCGGAATAATACTTTCGTCAACAGGGTGAGTGTTACTTCCAATGCGTATAGTTTATCGCAGTCAGTCGGGTTGAATTTTATGTATAAACAACACTTAAGCATTATGCCTTCGTTCAATATCCGGTTCAATAAAACGAGTTATTCGTCAGAATCGGTACAGGCTGCTTCGTTCAATACAAAGACCTTTGGGTTAAGTGCTTTCTGGAATAAACCGCAATGGCTGATCCTGGAGAATAACCTGCAATACAGTTATAACAGCCAGATTGCGCCGGGATTCAACAAAAGTGTTACGATGTGGAGTGCTGCGGCGAATTGCCAGTTATTTAAGAAGCAGCAGGCGATATTACGGCTGGCGGTGTACGATATCCTGCGCCAGAATGCAGGCGTATCGCGCAGTATTACGCAAACTTATATCGAAGACCGGCAAACAGAGGTGTTGCAGCAATATTTCCTGCTGTCCTTTATTTACAATTTGCGCAAGTTCAATAAGAAATGATCAGAATTTCTCTACCACCCCCAGTCCGAACAAGGCAAAATCATATTTAACGGGATCGTCAGGATCCAGCTTGCGCAGGTGAATTGTAAGCTCAACGGCTGCCTGCCAGTCGATCTGTTTTCTGGGCAAGAGGTTAAAGCGTTTGGCAACGCGGGCTACGTGTAAGTCGATGGGGCAGATAAGCTGTGCGGGCGCGATCGTTTTCCAGATGCCAAAATCAACACCATTATTATCACGGCGCACCATCCAGCGTAAGAACATATTCAGCCGTTTGCAGGTTGAGTTCTTTTCAGGCGTTGCAATATGCTTGCGGGTACGCGCCGGTACATCTTCCAAGGAAAAAAAGTAATGGTGAAAGCGGGCTAACCCGTTTTCTATGGTCGCATCGTTTTTTTCCATGCCAAGGGTAAACGCGGTTTCCAGGCTGGCGTGTTTTGTATAATGGGATCTTAAGAATTCGATAAAATAAAGCAGATCGGTTGTATTGAAAGTGCGGTGTTTGAACGACAGCAGTTTTTTCAGGTCGTTATCATTGTGTTGCAATACGAACTGATGCGGCGCCATGTCCATCGCCTGCATCAGTTCGTTCGACTTTTTAATTATTATGGTGCGGTTACCCCAGGCAAAAACTGCGGCAAAGAAACCGGCGATCTCAATGTCCTGCTGTTTTGAAAATAAATGGGGTATTGAAACAGGATCATCTTTTATGAACGAAGGCTGGTTATATTCCTCCGTTTTGCGGTTCAAAAAATCCTTTAAAGATGGCTGCTTCATTGTTAGATCAACGTTTAAAAATATTCCATTATCCGATTGCTGCTTTCAGATCATCTATGAGATCCTCCGCATCTTCGATACCTACGCTCAGACGGATCAGCGAATCGCTCAAACCGTTCCGGATGCGTTCTTCCCGCGGTATGGAAGCATGTGTCATGGTTGCCGGGTGATTGATCAGCGATTCCACCCCGCCGAGGCTTTCCGCCAGGGAAAACACTTTGGTGGAGGATAATAATTTCATCGCCGTTTCAACACTATCGTCTTTTAATGTAAAGCTGATCATGCCGCCAAAGCCCCGCATTTGTTTTTTGGCAACGGTATAACCCGGATGGTCATTGAATCCGCACCAGTAAACATGTCCTACTTTAGGATGATTGCGCAGGAAATGCGCTATCTGTTCGCCGTTCTCACAATGCCTTTGCATGCGAACATGCAAAGTCTTTATACCACGCAATACGAGGAAGCAATCCATGGGACCGGGTACTGCACCGCAGCTTTTTTGAATAAAGTATAACTGGTCGCGGAGGGCCTGGTCGTTCATAACAAGCGCACCCTGGATAACATCGCTGTGGCCGCCCAGGTATTTCGTCGCCGAATGCATTACGATATCAGCGCCGAGGTCGAGTGGGTTTTGCAGGTAAGGAGAAGCGAAAGTGTTATCGACACACAGTAGTATGTTATTTGCTTTGGCAATGGCTGCTACGGCCGCAATATCTACGATATTGATCAGGGGGTTGGTAGGCGTTTCAGTCCAGATAAGTTTTGTTTGCTTATTGACATAAGACTGTATGTTTTCGGCCTGCTGCATGTTTATATAATGAAAGCGGATGCCGAACTTTTCGAACACTTTGGTGAAGAGCCGGTAGGTGCCGCCATACATATCGTTGGCTGCAATAACCTCATCACCAGGCTGTAATAATTTGAGAACGGCGTCGGTGGCGGCCACGCCACTGCTGAAGGCGAGCCCGTATTTTCCATTTTCAATTACAGCCAGGGCTTCTTCAAGCGCAAACCGTGTCGGGTTCTGCGAGCGGGCATATTCAAATCCTTTATGTTTACCGGGTGCAGCTTGCACAAAAGTGGAAGTCTGGTAAATGGGTGTCATAATTGCTCCGGTGGATGGATCAGGTTCAGCGCCGGCATGAATGCATTTGGTTCCTGGTTTCATCTGTAGTTTGTTTAATTGTTATTTGGCCGAAGTGGATCTCTAACTTGCGTGCTTTGATGTATGGCCATTGATATGTGCAAATATGCGTAAAATGAAGGCACAATTTACAAGCTTTTAAGGGCACGAGGCCCAAATTCCTCACCCTTGTGCCTTCAGCCCTCAGCCTTTTGCCTTCAGCGTTCAGCCTTGAGCCTTCAGCCTTCGCCTTCAGCGTTTCGCCTTTTGCCTTTCGCCTTAAGCCTTTCCTCCTTATTTCCAGTTTAACAGAAGCTTAACCCACAACTTGAAATTAAGTGAAACATTCTGCAAACGCTGTACTGGCCTGCTTTTGCTTGCATGGAGCCAAATGCTGATCTGCCATAAATGTGCGAAAATGTTCGTAGTTCTTGTCATGAGCTCTCCGCCGGTACTAATTATCTTGACTTGACCTCTTATCCGCTATACTTTTGGTTCATCAATCACGCATTAAAAAGTAAAAGCCATGAAAAAAGTGATAGCCATTGTATTCGCCGCGCTGGTTACAGGAAGCGCCTTTGCATTCGATCCTTTTAATCCGAACGAGAAAGTCTTAAAAGCATTCAATGAAACTTTTAACGGCGTACAGGAAGTGCGCTGGGAAGAATTTCCCAAGTATTATGCAGTTAGCTTTGTAAGCGGCGGCATCAGGGCAAAAGTAAATTACGACAAGGAGGGGAACATGATCAGCTCCATTCGCTACTACAACCCGCAATTACTCCCATTATATATCCTGAATAAGATCAATAAAGAAAATCCCCGTAAAAAATTATTCGGTGTAACTGAAGTGAGCCACGGTGGTTTGATCGCTTATTATATTAAGCTGGAGGATAACACTCATTGGTACACGCTGAAGGTAGATACCGATGGCAACAGCCAGTTGACTGAAAAATACAGAAAAGTATAAGCTAAGGTAGTTAAGCCACCTCGAGGGCCTTGCCGGGGTCAGACAAGGCAAAGCTCCCGAGGTGTTTTTATAAGTTTCAGCACAGTAACTGTCCGGCTACAAGGTAGCGCCAGTCATAATTGTCAGCCGCATGGGCCTCAAGCGGCTGAATTTTTTTATGCAGGGCCTGTTCTTTCAGTATACCCTGCTTACAAAGTTTTCGCTTCGATTCAATGATGTATTCCTGCAACCGCGCATCGTGCATCCATTGCTGCTGTGGTGGTTCAAATCCTATCTTATCGGTTCGCCATGCCAGGCTGGCCGGCAGTTTTTCTTCCATGCTTTTTCGCAATAACCACTTTGTATAACCATCCCTTATTTTGAGACCGGCAGGTAAGGAAAACAGGAGTTGTACCAGCTCATGTTGCAAAAAGGGCAGCCGCACTTCAATGCCGAAGGCCATGGCATTCCTGTCGGCATAACGCAACAGCTCTTCAAGTCCGTTCACAAAAGTGTTGTAATAAAGTATATTGTTCAGGTCATCAAAATGGGCAATATCGTAATACGATTCCCCATGTTCATGAATAAATGCGGGATCAAGATCGGCTACCTGCAATTGCTGACGGGCTCTTTGCTTTCGCAGGAACCAGCCGGCATAAGCGGGCAAAGCTGCTGCTAGTTTGTTTTTTAAACTCCAGGGTGCGGTTATACCATGCTGACGGGCATTACGTAATTCATGCTGCAGGCTTTTCTTGTTTTCCCTGAACAATTGTTGCCAGTACCAGTGATAGTATTTATGATAACCGGCCAGTATTTCATCGGCGCCCTGGCCATCAAGTAATACGGTAACCTGCTGTTGACGGGCCAGTTCATAAACATGGAATTGTGCTGCCACACTGGCCGACTGAAATGGTTCTTCCTGGTGATAACATATTTTTTCAAAATCACCGATCACCCGGTCGGCATCGGGTTGAACTGTAAAATTGGGTGCGTTGTAATGACCGGCTACTTTTTTGATCCAGGTTGATTCATCCTGTTTGAACCCGGGAAATACAGCTGAAAATGTTTTGTAAGGCCGGGGGGCCAGCGATTGAATGGCGGCCAGCACACACGAACTATCCAGGCCTCCGCTCAACGAAGTGCCAACAGGAACATCGCTTCGCAACCTCCTTTTTACCGATTCGCCGAACAGTTCATTGAACCGGGCTATTGCCTGCTGGTCGGTAATTGTTTCATCTCTGAAATCAACGTCGATGTTCCAATACAACGATCTTGTTAACCGGCCTTCCCGTAAATGATACTGGATATAGGAGCGGGCAGGCAATTTATTGATGCCGTTGTAAAATGTTTCTTCCCCGTTGGCAGGGTTCTGCGTATAACCGAGGGTGAAATAATTAAAAAGCATTTTTTCATTGAGCTGCTTTTCAATACCTATGGCCCAAAGGGCTTTCATTTCACTGGCGAATACAAACTGATCGCCGTCGAAGTAATAATAAAAAGGCTTTTCCCCAAACCGGTCCCGGGCCGCGAACAGGGTTTGTTCCTGTTCGTCCCAAATGGCAAAAGCGAACATGCCATCGAAATACTGCAGGCAGTTGGCTTTATAGCAATCATAAGCCGCCAGGATCACTTCGGTATCTGACTGGCTGTGAAAAACATATCCCTTTTGCTGCAGGGATGCTTTTATTTCCGGGTAATTGTAAATTTCTCCGTTGTGGATGATCGTATACCGGTTGAGATAATGCATGGGCTGGGCGCCGGCAGGGCCAAGATCAATGATGGACAAACGGCGGTGGCCAAAGCCGGTGGTGTGGTTGGTATTGATCCAGGTGGCCTCTCCGTCGGGACCCCGATGGGCGAGCGCCCCGGTCATTTTCTTCAGGTGTTGAACGGATAACAGCGCTGTCTGATTGGTTATAATACCAGCAATACCACACATACCAACAAGATAAAACAATTTCTGATTTCGAGATTGCGGGATTTTGAGATTTGCTCAGGTTTGAGCTTCCCGATAAACATCAACATTTCGGAGATTTTGAGATTTCGGGATTGCAGGATGTTAAGATTTGCCGGGATTTGAACCCTCCGAATCGCGAAATCGGGAAATCCAAATATCAGAAATCCAGAAATCAGAAATCCCGAATTTTTTACCAGGTGATTGGTAAGGTTGCCTTGATACTGTCCCATTCCATGACCAGCTGCATGCCTTTACCGGCCTTTTCAAATTCCATGGTGAACAGCTCGTAAGGGAAACGGGTCTTTTCTATGGGGATGGTGAATTTATATTCGTCTTTTGTAGTATCGATCTTCAGGCCCCAGGTGTACAGATCGCTGTTCAATACAACCGTCCAGGTATTTTCCTGGGGAATGCAGTAAATAACGTAACGGCCTTTTTGTACTTTCTTCTCTGTGATGATCACGTCCCTGAAGAATTCGATCTCCGACGCTTCATTTGCGCCCAGGCGCCATTGGGAACCATACTTTATTATGTCACCAAAAATTGAACGATGATTTTTTTGCGGCCTGCTGTATACGACGCGGGCTACAGGCGGCTCGTTCACACTGCCCGACATTTTCAATTTAGGATAATCGACCGGATAATAGGCCATATCCATTGGTGATTTATCCAGGCCAGGCTGCGGATCCTTTTCAGTAGGTTTGGTGGTAGTTACGTTGGGATTAATTGTTACGGTGTTACTTCCAGAAGTAGCATTGTGATCACAACCCGTTACAATGGCTAAAATCCAAACTAAACAGCAAAGCTTAATAAACGGCCTGGTTTGAAACATGATGTTATTTTATAAAGGTGATCGGCAATGTGGCTTTTACATTGTCCCAGGCCATGATCATATTGGCGCCGGAATCTGTTTTATCGAAAAGCAGGGTAAAAGCCTCGATTGGTTCCTGTTGTTTTTCCAGTTTCACATCTGTACGCAACACGTCCTTTTTATCGTCGTATTGAAAAGCGCCCCAAATATCGGTTTCTCTGTTAAAGATCAGCGTCCATTTATCCTGATAAGGAATGGCGTAGATGCTGTAACGGCCCTTTTTCAGGCGCGCATTATCAATTTTTACATCTTTATACAATTCAATCTCAGTGCATTCGTTGGCGCCCAGCCGCCAGATCTGTCCATATTCGATCAGGTCGCCAAATACAGTCCGGCCATTTTTTTGTGGCCTGCTGTACAATACCCGGGCCAACAGGGGTTCGGTGGCTTTGTTCTGGATCTTCAGAACGGGAAAATTGGCCGGAAAATAACTGAGGTCCATCGGTGATTTATCCAGGGCCGGCGCTTTAAACTGAGCATCTACGGTCGCACAAAACACGGTTAATCCAACAATTAAAACCACCAACTGCTTCATCTTCGTAATATTTAGGTTTTAAGACGGCTTAATGCAGGTAATGCGTTGTATTGCCCGGTGTATTCCATGGGAAAACGATGCTGCATTCCCTGCATTCGTAAATAATCGGCAAAAATAAAAGTTAACAGGATTCCCTGCTAACACTTTGTATTCATTAAACGATTGGGAAAGAAAAATTCCTGCGGCGTGAATAACTTTTTAAAAAGATTTTAACCCCTCGCTTACATTCTTTCTAATGTAGTGCGGGTGAACTTATGCAGTGCAGGGAAGAAATCTGCATAGTACTGCTCCAGCTTATGATAATTGTCTTCAAACAATTTAAAAGCTGTTTGGCTGTCTGTTAAATACTGCGACCGGTGCACGACGCCTGCAAAGCTGCGCTCAATGCCCGACCTGTTGCGATAATTGTACAGCCAGTTGTATTGTTTCATGTAAGGGAACAGCTGCCTGAACGGTTCGGGAAAAACATCCAGGTATTTGTCCAGCGAAACATATACCTGTTGTGAGAATTCCTGTAAGGAGTCGTCGGTAAATTGCTGCCAGTCGTTAGCCAGAAAATGATCATAGCTTACATCAATAAAAGCAGCGCTGTATAAACGGTAATAAGGCTTGAAGATGATCTTGGCTTCCCGCGTAGCAGGATGTTCATCGGTGAAGGAATCAATGGCTCGGTGCAGCAAAATGCCCTTCCGTATCTCTTCAGGATACTGATTCACCTGCTTCCCCTTCACAAAATCACTGAAGAGGTTTCCGGCCAGAACAGCCGGTTGATTAAAGGATAAATATGCGTGCGCCAGGTAATTCAAGAATGTTGATTGTTATAATGACAATATAATGTTTTATGGCCGGTTTGCGTAATAAAACAGCAAAAAAGAATGAATAAAATACAATCCTGTTCGTCCATTAATTTCCACAATTCCTTTTTAACGATCAGTTAACCTTGTTTTAGGAAATATTTAAAGAATTGACTGCAACCCTTTACCAGAGTGCATTTCGCTGATATCTGTAACAATCGGAATGGCGTTTTGTTTAACCTCGTTTAACGTAATGTACCATTAATCATAATTTTCGTGATACCTGTGTAACCTCTTTTACTTTTGTGTCGACTAATCAATAAAGCAACGGGTCAGTCAGCATTAAAAAGTATAGCCATGAAAAAGTATTTTGCTTCGTTTATTGCATTGTGTAACCAGGGGTGCACAATGCCTAAGACCGGGGAAACTTAAGCTCCCAAAAAGATCCTTCCGGTACCTGTAATAATTTCCCGAAAGCAGCTACCTATAATTCATACCTCTTAGAAAGATAATTTAAAAATAACATCAACCAGGCTGGCATCCATATAGCCAGGGTGCATCATATTGCCTGGTATTAATTGAAATCAAAAGCAAAAATTAGCATCATGAAAAACAAAATTCTCCTTGGCGTGTTTATTCTTATAACCGCCATCAGCAGTGCATTTGCCAACGGTAATGAAGAAGTAAGTGACAAGATCATTAAGTCTTTCCAAAAAGATTTTACTGGCGCACAGCATGTGCAATGGGTTCGTTCAAAAGAATTCGTAAAAGCGAGTTTTACCTTGAATGAACAGGTGGTACATGCGTATTATTCGCTTGACGGAACGCTGTTGGGTGTAACGCGTAATATTGTATCGGGCCAGCTGCCCATGAACCTGCTCACCGACGTAAAGAAAAATTACAGTAAATACTGGATCACTGATCTCTTTGAAATAGCCAATCATAACGAGAATGTGTATTACCTGACTTTAGAGGACAGCGATCATAAGATCATCCTGAAGTCGAATGGGAATTATGGCTGGGACACATTTAAAAAAGAGAAGAAACAAATCGATAATTAAGTTTTTTTCTTATAGTTGGTTTTAGTTGGAAAGAAAAGGCTCCCGATTTTTCGGGGGCCTTCATTGTTGGTAACGGTTGCCGGTTACCGGGTTTTGACTCAGGCCTCGCGAAGTGAAGTTCCAGGTGCCATGGTTTGAGGCACTTTGATCTTTGTCCTTAGGTTTGAAATATACACCAGTAAGCTGAACCTTATAACCTGTAAGTGTTTCAGGTTGGCATTTTGCCAATTGTCCATTGTCTATTGCCAATTGATTCCCTACCTTTGCCGCCACATAAAAAACTATCATGAGTAAAGGTCCCATTTCGCAATTTATACAGCATCATTACCGGCATTTCAATGCAGCTGCGCTGGTAGATGCCGCCAAAGGATATGAAACCCATTTACTGGAAGGTGGAAAGATGATGGTTACGCTGGCAGGTGCTATGAGTACTGCCGAACTGGGTGTGTCACTGGCCGAAATGATCCGTCAGGACAAAGTGCATATTATCAGCTGCACCGGCGCCAATCTCGAAGAAGATATCATGAACCTCGTGGCTCATGATCACTATAAACGTATTCCCAACTACCGTGATCTTACCCCTCAACAGGAATGGGAGTTGCTGGAGCAGGGGCTGAACCGCGTTACCGATACCTGCATTCCGGAAGAAGAGGCTTTTCGCAGCATTCAGCATAACATTGTAAAACTGTGGAAAGATGCCGATGCCAAAGGCGAGCGGTATTTTCCGCATGAGTTTATGTATAAGCTGTTACTGAGTAAGGTAATGGAAAAGAATTACCAGATCAATACCAAAGACAGCTGGATGATCGCTGCTGCTGAAAAGAACCTGCCCATTGTTGTAGGTGGCTGGGAAGACAGCACACTCGGCAACATCTTCGCTTCTTATGTAATTAAAAATGAGATCAAGGCTACTACCATGAAGAGCGGTATCGAGTACATGGTATGGCTGGCCGACTGGTACCGTAACAACAGTGCGGGCAAAGGCGTTGGCTTCTTCCAGATCGGTGGCGGTATCGCCGGTGATTTCCCCATTTGCGTGGTGCCCATGATGTACCAGGACCTGGAATGGCATGATGTTCCTTTCTGGAATTATTTCTGCCAGATCTCTGATTCTACGACTTCTTACGGTTCTTATTCCGGCGCTGTTCCCAACGAGAAGATCACCTGGGGCAAACTGGATATCAATACGCCAAAATACATTGTTGAAAGTGATGCTACCATTGTAGCGCCGCTCATTTTTGCTTATGTATTAGGTTGGTAACTTATTTAATTGCTGTAACAGACCCCGGCAATACTGTCGGGGTTTTTTTATGCACAGCACTTTCGGTAAACAAGACGGCCCCGTTGTTGCGGGGCCGTTATATGATGCATTAATTGCAGGAGATCTTATTTACTCTCGTCTGGTGACGCCCACCTTCGAATGGCGTGGTTATAAAGATGTCGAGCATTTGTTTGGCATATTCCAGCGACACAAAGCGGGCGGGAATACAAATGACATTGGCGTCATTATGCTGGCGGATCAACCTGGCCACTTCCGTTTCAAATGACAAACCGGCCCGAATGCCCTGGTGTTTATTGGCGGTAATGCAAACACCGTTGGCGCTTCCGCATAATAAAATACCAAAAGCGGCTTCGCCTTTTTCTACTGATTCGGCAACGGGATGGGCGTAATCGGGATAGTCAACCGATTTATTGGCGTCAACGCCTTTGTCGCTAACCTGGTAGCCTTTTTCCGTTAACCATTTTACAATAGCCTCTTTATACTCAAACCCGGCGTGATCGCTGCCGATGGCTATTGGTCTTGAGAGATCGAACATATATTGATTATATTAACTATTTATACGATTGTTCCGGATTCTTATTGCCAGTTATCCTCTTCTTCCTGTTCTTTTTTAAATACACGTTTTGAAACGATGATGCTTAACTCATACAGGAAGACCAGCGGCAGGAATACGATCATCTGGCTGGTCCAGTCGGGCGAGGGAGTAATAATGGCCGCCACCATCAGGATGGCCACATAAGCGTATTTGCGATAAGTGGTCAGGAATTGCGGTGTAATTAAACCCACCTTGGTAAGCACGTATGACAGAACAGGCAGTTCAAAGGCGATACCGCAGCCTAAAATGATATTTACCAGGTTATCGATATAGTCGCCCAGGGCCGGCTTGTATTCATACAACTGCGATTTGCCCAAGGTAAAGTTGGCCAGGAAGTTAAAAGTAAAAGGACCGAGCACAAAATAGCCGAAGGCAGCCCCCAGGAAAAAGCATAGTGAAACAAAGAATATGGCGTTCCGGGAATACTTTAACTCCTTGGGCGATAAAGCCGGTTTCACGAATTTCCAGAATTCCCAGAAGATGTAAGGAAAGGCAAATATAAAACCGCCGATGATGCCGATCTGAATGGCCGACATAAACGGACCGCTAACCGTATTACCCAGCAGTTTATAGCCCGGGGGAATTGGCGGCATACAAAGCGCATCGCCAATATGCAGGAAATGACTAAAATCACACAGCAGCCGGTACGAAACAAAATTATTGCGCACAGGCCCCATTACAACATTATCAAATACCCAGTCGATATTGATAAAAATAACTATCGCCGCTATCAAAATCGCCAGCACAGAACGCATTATATGCCAGCGTAGTTCCTCAAGATGATCGATAAAGGTCATCTCGCTGTCATTACTCCTTCTTTCTAAAAAGGTCATCGCCATAGGATCGCATAAAGTCTGAAAAATAGTAAAAGCGGGGCAAATTTAAGGCTTATCAGATTGGAATTCACAGAAAGCTTGTTAAGGGTTTGAAATCGAAAGCGGGCAGCAGGTGATTGAGAATGATTTATTTGCGGAATTTTATTGCTATTTCAGGATTTTGAGCCGCACCATTTCAATGCGGGTATCGCTCACATTCAGGATCTCGAATTCATAATTACCAATGATAATACGTTCCTTCAGGCGGGGTATGGTTTCGTGCTGGTGAATGATAAAGCCTGAGAGGGTCTCCGAGTCGTTCTCGGGAAACTCCAGTTTGTATTTTTCTATCAAATAATCCAGCTCGAGGCGGCCCGATAAAATGTACTCGTCTTCAGAGATCATTTTCTCTTCAAACTCTTCCACGTCGTACTCGTCCTTAATTTCCCCGAAGATCTCTTCCAGCAGGTCTTCCATGGTAACAACGCCGGCTGTGCCGCCAAATTCATCTACTACCCAGGCAATACTTTTGCGTTCGCGGGTGAATTTATTGATGAGGTCGGTGGCGCTCATACTTTCGGGGATGGCGGGAATGGGCAGCAGGATCTCCTTGATATGGTCCGGCTGTTTAAACAGATCGAGCTGGTGAATATAACCGAGGATCTGGTCGATATTGCCACCATATACAATGAGTTTGCTCAACTTGGTTGAAATAAACTTTTTGCGGGCGTCCTCTACCGTGGTATTCAACTCAATAGCTTCAATTTCCTTACGGGGCACCAGGCATTCACGTACCTTGATCTTGGGTAACGACAGGGCGTTTTCGAACAGCTCCGTATTCATGTCGGCGCCGTCGCTGTCGTACTCGCTGGTCTGCTGAAAGAAATGATCGAGGTCGCTGCGTGAAAAAGGTTCCTTGCGCTTGTCGATGCGCATATCAAAGATCACATTCAGAATAAAGATCGACAGCTTTACGAAGGCGGCGGCTATCCAGTAAAATAACGAGTCGAAGAAACCCAGCAGGCCTACACGGGCCGAAAAGGAAAGCAGGGAATCGCTTTTAGCCTTGAAAATGGCTTTTGGGATACACTCGCCCAGCAGGATGATGATGAGCCAAGAAAGAATAATTTCTATGATCAGCCGGAAAAAGGTGATGAATGAACGACTGGAAAAGTCCATCTTGTACCAGTTCAGCACCTCATTCCAGAACTCAGACCCTAATAATATGACGATGGTGAGAAAAAAGCTGAAACCTACTACATTGGTGCCTATGAAACGCGAGGGATTGTCGAACAGGTTTGATAACAGTATACCACTGCTGGCGCCCTGCTTCTTTTTCAATTCGATATTCAGCCGGTTAGCTGAGGTAAAAGCTACCTCGATACCAGCGAAATAGGCGACCAACAAAAAGGCTATGCCAATGCAAATGCCTATAATGGTAAGAAAATCCATAGTTCGGGTTACGAAAATATAAAAAAAGCGCAAGAATCAATGCCTGTTACCGGTTTCAGGGTTCCGGATACCAGGTACGGTAACACCATTGCAGGTTCCAGGTTTCCGGCCTGCCAGGGCCGGAGCAGGCACTCAGGAACTTATCTGTCTTTTAAGGGAATTGTGTGTTTGCCGGTTCATGACTCCAGGAACTGTTGAACTACCTGCTGGGCATGTTGGCAGGCCCGCTCGAGGTTGTCGTTCAGGATTATTGCCGTAAAGTGGTGTTTGAACGATATTTCGTAGGAGGCCTTGTTGATCCTTTGCTGCAGGCTTTCCTCGGTTTCGGTGCCCCTGGAACTTAAACGGCGTTTTAATTCGTCTACAGAAGGCGGATCAACAAATATCGACAGGGTAGTGCCGGGGTATTGCTGCTGTACGTGAATCGCGCCTTTTACATCAATATCCAGTACGGGTACCTGCTGGTTGTTCCAGATGCGTTCGAGTTCCGATTTGAGCGTACCATATTTTTTGCCTTCATACACCATTTCCCATTCTACAAACTCATTGTGCTGGATCTTCTGGTTAAATTCTTCTTCAGCCATAAAATAATAATCTTTCCCTTCTGTTTCATTCTCCCTTCTTTTACGGGTGGCTGCAGATATGGAAAAAGACAACTGGGGAAACTTCTTCAACAGGAAATGGGTAATAGAGGTTTTACCGGCGCCTGAGGGAGCGGTTATAATGATGATCTTGTTGTTGGGTTGAAAGGGCATGTACGAATTTATAGTTTATTATTTTGTTACAGGTTACGCATCGAGGCAAGCTGCAACCTGCTAACCAATTCTTATATCCGTTTTATATCTGCGCCCAGCTGTTGCAGGCGTTTATCAATATACTGGTAACCGCGGTCTATCTGCTCAATATTCTGGATCACGCTTTTACCATCGGCGCTCAGGGCTGCGATCAGCAGCGATACACCGGCCCTGATATCGGGGCTGCTCATCTGTATTCCCCGCAGTTTTTGCTCGCGGCCGAGGCCAATTACAGCGGCGCGATGGGGGTCGCACAAAATGATCTGCGCACCCATATCAAGCAGCTTATCTACAAAGAACAAACGGCTTTCGAACATCTTTTGATGGATGAGCACACTGCCACGCGCCTGGGTAGCTACTACCAGCACAATACTCAGCAGGTCGGGGGTAAAACCCGGCCAGGGGTGATCGTAAATAGTGAGCACCGAGCCATCGAGGAAAGTCTGAATTTCGTATACTTCCTGCGCCGGCACATGAATATCGTCGCCTTCAAATTGTAACTGAATGCCCAACTGCCTGAATTTATCGGGAATAATGCCCAGGTGTTCAATGCCGGCATTTTTAATGGTGATGTCGCTTTGCGTCATGGCGGCCAGTCCGATAAAAGAACCGATCTCTATCATATCAGGTAACATCCGGTGTTCGGTGCCCTGTAAAGCGGGTACGCCTTCAATCGTGAGCAGGTTGCTGCCAATACCGCTGATCCTGGCGCCCATGCGGTTGAGCATTTTGCACAACTGCTGGATATACGGTTCGCAGGCGGCGTTATAAATGGTGGTAACACCTTCGGCCATAACCGCTGCCATAACGATGTTGGCGGTTCCGGTAACGGAAGGTTCATCGAGCATGAGGTAAGTGCCTTTCAGGTTGGGAGCCTGAAGTTCAAAAAAGCCATCTTCGGGCAGGTAGTTAAAGGAGGCGCCCAGTTTTTCGAACCCTATGATATGGGTATCGAGCCGGCGGCGGCCAATTTTATCGCCACCGGGTTTGGGAATATAGGCTTTTCTGAACCGGGCCAGCATGGGGCCGGCCAGCATAACGGAGCCCCGCAGGCGACCGCTTTTTTGTTTATAGGCGTCACTGCGCAGGTAATCTACATTTACATCATCGGCCTGAAAGATGCAGGTATCGCGTTGCGGGCGTTCGATCTTTACATTCATTTCGCCCAGCAGTTCAATGAGCAGGTTTACATCTAAAATGTCGGGAATATTGGTGATGGTGATCTTCTGGGGCGTAAGTAATACGGCACTGATGATCTGCAATGCTTCGTTCTTGGCGCCCTGCGGAACTATTTCACCTTTTAATTTTTTACCGCCGATGACTTCAAAGGAATTCATAGATACTTGTGCTGGTTTTTATGACCCTCGATGGGTAGCCCGTTATTTAAGGTGCAAATATAAAACCCCGACAATAGGTTTTACTGTCAGGGTTTTATTTATTCTTTATTCTTTTATCCTTAGGCCCGATCGCTGGGCTTTTGAAATCAATTTCTGATTTCGGGATTTTGAGATTTTCCTATGTGCAGCATGCACTAAAAATGTCAAGAAGCCCTCTCCGATATTCGATTTCTGATTTAGGGATTTCGGGATTTTGAGATTTTCCTATGTGCAGCATGCACTAAAAATGTCAAGAAGCCCTCTCCGATATTCGATTTCTGATTTCGGGATTTCGGGATTTTGAGATTTTCCTATGTGCGGCACGCACCAAAAATCTCAAGAAGCCCTCTCCGATATTCGATTTCTGATTTCGGTATTTCAGATTTCCGACTTCAGGCCTCGGACCTCCGACTTCTATTTATAGCGCTTCTTAAACTTGCCGCCGCGGTCGTTGCGATTATCGCGTCCGCCGCCGCCATCGCGGTTATCACGTCCGCCACGGCCCTGGAATTTCTGGCCGCGTTTATTCCGGTAATCGCCATAGCCTCCGCGGTCACGCTCACGTTCGCGGCTCTCGTTGGGGCGATGCTGCCGCACATACGGTGTATTGGTGAAGGTGAGCTGGCCATCGGTAATATTGGTCAGTTCGCCCTGGATGGCATCGTCGTGTACGGTTTCTTTATGCCAGTTATTGTAAGCCAGCTTCATATAATAGGCAATGGCATTGGCAAAACCCTGTCTTTTTTCGCTCACTTCTTCTTTCAGGGCTTTATTTATAACCAGCTCCAGGTTTTTACCCAGGTGCGAAAATTTGGGATAGCGCTTGGGATAGGGCAGTGGTCCAGGCCTTGATTTTAACGTTTCCCGGGTAGGAATGGGGTAGGGCGAATCCACCGCCAGTTTAAAATCAGAGATCAGGAACAGGTGATCCCACAGTTTATGTCTGAAATCTTCTACATTTTTTAAATGGGGGTTCAGAAAGCCCATCAGTTCAATCACAGCATAAGCATTGCGTTGGCGGGTTTCCTGATCTTCGATCGTCACCAGGTATTCAATCATTTTTTGAATATGCCTTCCATATTCACGCATTACCAGATGGTTTCTGGTAGTATTATATTCCATTTCTTTAGTACTATTCATTCTATAAATATAAAGTAAACAAAAGTAACAAAGTAAGTTAACAAAAAGAAAAGGCCTTTGTTAAAGGCCTTATCTATAAAGGATTGGTTTTTCCACAGGTTAATTATTTTGGCCATGCCTCCAACGGTGCAACAGGTTGGAAAGGCACGGATTGATAATAGAAGAAATAATTTATCCGGTCTAGGAGATAAGCCACTCAAAATGTAACGGTGAAGAGGTAACCACACAACTTCCTTCTGTGCTTTTCAGGCTGCAAATAAACCTTAATAGATAGATTAGCGTTGATCGAAAGTCAATTCATGGATACAGGAAAACAAATAAGGTAAAGGTTTTTTAAAATTGGAAGATTTTGAAGCGATTTCACCAAATTATCAAATAAACTTGTATTTACCAACGGGTTGGCCCTTTTTTTAGTCCGGGGAACTAATAAACACCTGTATTGTGAAAAACGTTTATATGATTTAACATTCGACGGCCCCAACCGGTTTAATTTTCAATTACCCGATGCTAACCACTATACAGGTACAAAAAACTATTAAAAATCGGTGTACTTTTGCGGTTCCAAAATATAAAAAACTGATAATCAAAATAAAATGAGGCAATCTACTATAACTATTGAGGTAGCGCTGGACGAAAAAAATATTCCCAACCAAATATTATGGAAAGCTACCGACAGCACCGCCGACCAGGCCCAGAAGGCCAGGGCCATGATGCTGGCTTTTTGGGACGCCGCGGATAAATCGGCCCTGCGTATGGACCTGTGGACCAAGGACATGATGGTAGATGAAATGGCTGACTTTTATTATCAAACCATGATGACCATGGCCGATAGCTTTAACCGGGCTACGCACCAGACAGAACTGGTGGATATGATGAAGAATTTTGCCAAGGATTTTTATAACCGTTTCCGTGACATTCAATTGAAGGAAAATAAATTATAATCCAAAATAGCCGCTGTATGAGTTTAGAACAAAAGATCACGGCCGAGCTGAAAACAGCCATGCTGGCCAAAGATGAAAAAGCGTTACGTAGTTTGCGTGCCATCAAAGCCGCTATCCTACTGGCCAAAACATCGGAAGGAGCAGCCGGCGAGATCAAAGAAGAAGACGAGATTAAATTATTGCAAAAGCTGGTAAAACAGCGTAAGGATTCACTCGAGATCTACCAGCAGCAGAACCGCGCCGACCTGGCACAAAAAGAGCAGGAAGAAATTGAGGTGATCGAGAAATTTCTGCCCAAGCAGTTAAGCGGGGAAGAGTTGAAGGCGGTTATTGCCGGCATTATAACGCAAACCGGCGCCAGTTCACCCGCCGATATGGGTAAGGTAATGGGCGTAGCCACCAAACAACTGGCAGGCCAAGCCGATGGGAAGGCTATTAGCGCTGTAGTGAAAGAGTTGCTGGCTAAATAAAAATCAGAAATCGGAAGTCGGAGGTCTGAAGTCAGAAATCAGAGAGGGCTTCTTGAGATTTTTAGTGCGTGCCGCACATAGGAAAATCTCGAAATCCCGAAATCCCGAAATCTCGAAATCAGAAATCAGAAATCAGAAATCGGAAGTGGGAGGTCTGAAGTCTGAAATCCGAAGTAGGAGAGGGCGTCTTGATCTTTAGTGCATGCCGCACATAGGAAAGTCTCGAAATCCCGAATTCCCGAAATCCCGAAATCTCGAAATCAGAAATCAGAAGTCGGAGGTCTGAAGTCAGAAATGAGAGAGGGCTTCTTGAGATTTTTAGTGCGTGCCGCACATAGGAAAATCTCGAAATCTCTAAATCTCGAAATCCCGAAATCAGAAATCAGACCTCAGGCTTCAGGCTTCCGACCTCAGCATTATGATCATAGATATATTAGTTCTAATATTTCTGGTTATGGCCGTTATCAAAGGATTACGGCGTGGACTTATTGTTGCAGTATTCTCCATTTTTGCGTTTATTGCAGGCATAGCGGCTGCAATGAAATTATCGGTTGTTGTAGCAGATTATTTAAAAGATTCCGTTAATATATCTGCGAAGTGGTTGCCATTCATTTCATTTGCAGTGGTTTTTATAGGCGTAGTGATATTGGTGCGATGGGCAGCCAGCTTACTGGAATCAACGGTTGAAATGGCTATGATGGGGTGGGCAAACAAAATAGGGGGGATTATTTTGTACACTATTTTGTATATGTTTACACTCAGTGTAGTCCTGTTCTTTGTACAAAAAGTTAAGCTGATCAGCGATGAGTCCCTTGCCAATTCGGTTACCTGGCCCTGGTTACAGCCCTTAGGCCCCTGGGTAATAGATGGCTTCGGCAAACTGATCCCGGCTTTTAAGAATATGTTTACAGAGCTAAGCAATTTTTTTGACCGGTTAGCCACACCAAAGGGGTGATATGCAAAACCGTGAAAAAATCAGTAGCTTACATTAAAATTGAATGTGGAAAAACTGCAAGGATGTATTATTTGCAGTAAAACGTTTATTTTAGCGATTAATTGACTGACTTGAACAGACATAGCTGATGAATTATACGATCAAACAAGTGGATAAATTCAAGTATATTGAAGAAGGCGAAGGCGAACCGCTGATACTTCTGCATGGGTTATTCGGCGCCCTCAGCAACTTTGGTGATTTGATCAATTACTTCAAGAACCATAATAAAGTAGTGGTTCCCATTCTCCCATTGCTTGATATGGACCTCTTGCATACATCAGTAGGAGGCCTGCAGAAGTTCGTACATAAATTTATTGAGTTCCACGATTTCCAGAATGTACATCTGCTGGGTAATTCGCTGGGCGGACACGTAGCCATTTTACATGTGCTGAAACAACCCGAGCGCATTAAATCGCTCATTTTAACCGGCAGCTCGGGTTTATTTGAGAACGGTATGGGCGACACTTATCCCAAGCGAGGAGATTACGACTATATAAAGAAGAAAACGGAGTTAACCTTTTACGACCCCAAGATCGCTACCAAAGAACTGGTAGATGAGGTGTACGAAATCGTAAATAACCGTCTGAAAGCCATAAAAATAATTGCACTGGCGAAAAGCGCCATCCGCAATAATCTGGGCGAAGATATCAATCAAATCAAACAACCCACGTTATTGATCTGGGGTAATAATGATGCCATTACCCCGCCGTTTGTAGGCCGGGAGTTTCATCGGTTAATTCCAAACAGCGAGCTGCATTTTATCGATAAATGCGGCCATGCGCCAATGATGGAAGTACCTGATGAGTTCAATCGGATACTCCATAAATTTTTGACAAAATTGAATGAGCCTGCAGCGGTTGCCTGAATGCAGTCGTCATAAATTATTATATTTGGTTAGGTAATTACCTGGAAAATTTAATAAGGTTTATACCTATTGAATTATTTATTTGGTTTGGTTTTGGTACAAACCGGGCACAGGTTTTTTACGTATAACACTATATAATAGGTAAACTCTGATCAGTTGCTGAACAAACTTTTAATATCAGGTTCGATTCCCAAACTCAATTTGAGCGATACGGTTATTCAGGCGATGGACCTGATGTCGGAGTTCCATGTTATGCAACTGCCAGTGGTAAAAGAAGATAAATACCTTGGCCTGGTATTTGAAGACGACCTGATGAACAGCGACGAACGCGCAACACTCCAATCTCTTGATACTCACTTTTCAAAGGTAGCTGTACACGCCAACACCCATTTTATTGAGGCGGTACAAATGTTGAATGATTATAATCTTTCCCTCGTACCGGTTGTAGACAAGGAAAATGAATTTGTCGGCTGTATTGCCGCCATCGACCTGTTAAAAGAACTGGGTAAAACCACAGGGGCCAGCGAGCCCGGCGGGTTGATCGTGCTGGAAATGGAGCAACGCAATTTCTCATTCTCCGAACTAAGCAAACTGGTAGAGACCAATGATGCCCAAATAACCCAGTTAAACAGTTATTGGGATAATAACACCAGTTCCTTTTTTGTAGCCATAAAAATCAATAAATTCGAGATTTCTGATATTGTTGCCACGTTTCAGCGATACGAATACAACGTGAAATATTATTTTGGCGAAGAACTATACGAGAACGAGCTGCGGAACAATTACGACCATTTGATGAATTATCTGAATATCTAGCACAACATCAGGATATCGGCCAGTTTTATTTTTAAAATTTGTAAACACAAGCAACTGCTTGCCGGGGCATGTGAATGGGAAAGAAATTTTACTGCATACTAGCGAATTTGTTGTGTTGCGTGGCACTTGCGTATGCCCAACCCTCCCCTGTGGATTCTTTGCAATCCACCAGTTTTGTCGCATCTGAATATAGTAACAACTACTCTACGCCTTTTGTTGTAGGCGAAATCATCATCGAAGGAAATAAAAGGACCAAACCTTACATTATTACCCGCGAGCTGCCCTTTAAACCGGGTGACTCCATTTACCTTCCCGACCTGGTAAAAGCATTTGAGATCTCCCGCCAGCAGTTGATGAACACCACGCTGTTCAATGAGGTGATCGTATCCCTTAAATCCTTTCGGGGATATATAGTTGATATTAACATCCAGGTGAAAGAAAGGTGGTATATTTTCCCCATCCCTTACCTGAAACCGGTTGACCGCAATTTGAATGAGTGGGCCAAGCAGGGTTATGGGCTCGATCGCGTGAACTATGGTTTTAAGTTCACCTACAACAATTTCACCGGCCGCAACGACAAGCTGAAACTCTGGCTGATCACCGGTTATACGCAGCAAATACAATTTCAGTACGATCAACCCTATGCCGATAAAACCCTTAAACATGGTTACCGCGTAGGTTTTTCGTATTCGTTCAACCGTGAGATCAATTATGCAACCATCGACAATCAGCAACGCTTTGTCGATTCGCTGAACGAGGGCATTAAACAATGGTCGGGCCATATTGATTATACTTACCGCCCGGGCTTGCGAACCGTGCATTCCGTTTCATTGTCGTATACCCACCAGTCGGTTGACCCGCGCATTAACGAGCTGAACCCGAAATACTACGGTTATCAACGCAATCGTATCAGTTTTCCCGAATTAACCTATAACGTAAGCTATGTGAATGTTGATTACAAACCTTTCCCGCTTACCGGTGTGCTGGCGGAAGGAAGCATTACGAAAAGAGGATTCAACAAGGAAATGAACATGTGGCAGGTAGTGGGAAAAGCTACCAAGGGTTTTCAGCTAAGTAAGAAAGATTTTTTCAGCTGGCAGTTGCTGGGTACTCTGCGGTTCCCCTTCAGTCAGCCTTATATTAACCAGCGGATGTTTGGTTACGGCGATATGTACCTGCGCGGACTGGAAGATTATGTAATTGACGGGGCGGCAGGATTTTTATCCCGTCATAGTTTCCGGCATCAGTTCCTGAAGTTTAGCGTTCCCACATATATTAAATCGAAATCGCATGACCGGATACCATTCCGCATTTACGCCCGGGTGTTTGGCGATGCAGGGTATTCCTATAATAAGAACTTTACCAACAATTCCCTCACGAACCGCATCTTGTATACTTATGGCGCTGGGGTAGATATTGTAACATTCTATGACTTCATTCTGCGGCTCGATTACAGCTTCAACCAATTAGGACAAAACGGATTATTTTTACACATTAAGAACGATTTTTAACCGACAGGTAAATTTTAACCGCATAGTATGAAGGTAGCTATTTATAGCCGGGTTATAGATGATGACCAGTATGGTAAAGTGCAGCAATTGCTCGATGAGCTGGCCAGGGAAAACATTCAGCCGGTTATATACAAACCTTTCTTTGAGATGATCCAGAGCTCGGTTCGTTTCTCCGAGAAAACCACCGTTTTCACCGACTCAAGCGACCTCACAGAATCGATCGATTTTTTAATAAGCCTGGGTGGCGATGGCACCCTGCTGGATACCGTTACCCTGGTTCGCAATAAGAATATCCCAATATTAGGCATCAATTTTGGCCGTTTAGGTTTTCTGGCCAGCATAGGCAGTAAAGAATTGCACATTGCGGTACAATCACTGGTGAAGCGCACAATACTAATCGACAAGCGATCGTTAATTCATCTGGATGCCAGTAAACCATTATTCGGCGATGTTCCGTACGGATTAAATGAATTTGCTATCCATAAAACGGATACGTCACCCATGATAAAGATTCACACATACCTCAATGGTGAATTTTTAAATACATATTGGGCTGATGGCGTGATCGTAGCAACACCAACCGGTTCAACCGGTTATTCGTTAAGCTGTAATGGTCCTGTGGTTTTTCCTGAATCTTCCAGTTTCGTTATTACCCCCGTAGCCCCGCATAACCTGAACGTTCGGCCCATTATAGTGCCAGATGATAATATTATTTCATTTGAAATAGAAGGGCGAACCGATCATTTTATTTGCGCGCTCGATTCGCGCAAAGAACTCGTAGATAAAAAAGTACAACTGGCAGTGCGTCGCGAATCCTTTACCCTGAGCCTGGTACGGTTGAATGAAAATAATTTCCTGCAAACCCTGCGTAACAAATTATCATGGGGCTTGGATACCAGGAATTAACATTTTAATACAAAAGAAAATAACCGGCTATTCCGGTTCTTAATGTTTAAATTGCGAATTATGAAGAAATTGGTTGTAACAGCACTCCTGTTTATTTCCGTACTAAGTGTGCAAAAGGTTACCGCCCAATATGAAAGTATTGTTCAGCAAGGTGAGTTCGGGATATCGGCCGGGGCAGGACATTATTTTGGCGACCTGAACACAAGATCAAAGCTCAACAGGCCCAAGCCCGCATTCGGAGTATTCTTTCGTAAACAATTCGGTAATTATACAGCCTTGCGAGTAGCAGCGCATTATGCCCGCCTGGGTTATTCAGATGTATACAATACCCAGAACGAATACCAACGCAGACGCAACCTGAGCTTCAATTCCAATATATTCGAGCTCACCCTGCAAGGTGATTTCAACTTCTTTAAATTTGTTCCTGCCGATCCATATTACAACTGGACCCCATATGTAACCGTGGGCGCCGGCATTTTCAGCTACGATCCCTTCGCCTATCTGAATGGCGATAAATATTTTCTGCGCCCACTCGGTACCGAGGGCCAGGGCACGGCGGCTTATCCCGACCGGAAACCTTATAACACCATGGCCTTTTGCATTCCAATTGGCGTAGGGGTTAAATATGCGCTGAACGAACGCATGAACCTGGGCTTTGAAGTGGTGTACCGCTATACCACTACCGATTATCTCGATGACGTGAGCAAAACCTATGTGGGCTCCGATAAATTTCCGCCCTTACCCGATGGTACGCCATCTGCGGCCCAGTTATTACAGGACCGCTCCTATGAAACAGGTGATATCATTGGCATTGAAGGCCGGCAGCGCGGTTACTCGAAACAAAAGGATGCCTATGTGTTAGCCGAAATTACTTTGTCATTTAACCTTACTTCCTATCGTTGTCCTTCTGCGAACTAAATTCGTTACTGATTAACAGCTAATTATAAAACATACTATTTAGATGGCAAACGGCCCGAATAGCATTCGGGCCGTTTGCATTCCGGAATTTAACGGCAAACCATAAACCACCAACCATAAACTTGTTTTTAGTACCTTTGTGCCCTTCAAAAAAAGGGTATGCAGAGCCTACGGGAGCAAATTGACCTTCAACGACTACCTCGCCATATAGCAATTATTATGGACGGGAATGGCCGCTGGGCTAAAGAAAAGGGGCAGGATCGCCTCTACGGCCATTTTCATGGCGTGGAAAGTGTGCGCAACATTGTAGAAGGCTGCGCCGAGCTGGGCGTTGAATACCTTACCCTGTATGCGTTCTCTACCGAAAACTGGGATCGTCCGCAATACGAAGTCACCGGCCTCATAGAGCTGTTGGTAGAAACCATTCGCAAGGAAACAGAAACACTCAATAAGAACAACATTAAACTGCATGTGATAGGCGACGTAAAAATGTTGCCCGAATATGCACAAAAGGAACTGAACGAATCACTGCAGATAACCAGCCAGAATACCGGTTTGAACCTGGTAATGGCCCTCAGTTACAGCAGCCGTTGGGAACTGGTACAGGCCGTTCAGCTTATTGCCGAAGATGTAAAAGCCGGCAAAATTGATCCTGCGGCCATCACCCAAAACACCCTGCAGCAATACCTGGCTACCAGTAATTTTCCCGATCCGGAATTAATGATTCGCACCAGCGGTGAGTACCGCATCAGTAACTTTTTATTATACCAATTAGCTTATGCAGAATTGTATTTCACCAATGTTCGTTGGCCCGATTTCCGGAAGGAGAACCTGTATGAAGCCATCCTCGACTTTCAAAGGCGCGAAAGACGGTTTGGAAAGACCGGTGAGCAGGTACAAAAGGAACAGATAAACGGATAATTACGAATTGTTCATGAAGATTTTATGAATCCGTCGATTCGTGTCCTTTTTAACAAACCCTTTTAACAAATCCCCCTTAATTTGCTCCACTTTAAACTCCCCGGAATGCAGCGTTCGCGTACTTTAAGTATTTTTTTACTGGTATTTGCATGTTTAACAGTCGGCTCACTCCATGCCCAGGTAGTTTCCGACACAGTTCCTACGTCTATCGATCCGGAATTAGAGAACATCCTCAACTCAAAATCACCCAGAGAATATATTATCGGCGGTATCACTGTTACCGGTACTAAACGGTACGATCAGCAGCTGCTTGTTTCCATCGCGGGCATAAATGTGGGCGATAAAGTAATGATACCGGGGGGCGATAATTTTAGTAAGGCGCTTACCAACCTGTGGAACCAGCGCCTGTTTTCAAACGCACAGATCTACTTTACCAAACTTGAAGGCAATAAACTATTTATTGAGATACAGGTTTTTGAAAGACCTGCTCTTTCCAAATACAATATCATAGGGGTACGTAAAGCCGACCAGGACGAACTGAAGCCAAAAACAGGGCTGGTGATCGGCCGGGTGGTAACCGAGAACACCAAACGAACTGCAGAAGAAGCCATTAAAAAATATTATACCGAAAAAGGTTTTCAAAGCGCACAGGTTCAGATAGACGAGATCCAGGATCCGGCTTTGCCGAATTCGGTTATCCTGAACCTGCGTGTGGAAAAAGGCCATAAAGTACGTATTGATAACGTAAGCTTTTTTGGTAATAACGAGGTGAGAGAACAACGATTGAAAAAGCAATTGAAGGGTACCAAGGAGATGACCAAGATCACGTTGTTTCCTACCAGGGATTCAAGTTCATATGGTGAAACAAAACAGCCTTCTTTCAAAGAGTATCTGAGCCAGGCCGGCTTTTTGTCGCTTACCCGTACGAAGGAATTCCTCGATCCTTACTTCCGTTTTAAATTGTTCAGCTCGGCCAAATTCAACGCCAAGAAATACGAAGAAGATAAAGAGAAAGTACTGGAATATTATAACTCGCTAGGTTACCGCGATGCGGCCATTGTCAGCGATACCCAGTATTATAACAAGAAAGGAAACCTGAAACTGGATATTAAAGTAGATGAAGGTCATCGCTACTATTTTGGTAACGTTACCTGGAAAGGAAATACCAAATACTCAGATTCGGTGCTTACCATGTTATTAGGTATTGCAAAAGGGGATGTGTATAACCTGGAGATCCTGAACAAGAAACTGGGTAAACAAATGTCACAGGAAGGTGGCGATATCAGCAGCCTGTACATGGATGATGGTTACCTGTTCTTCCGAATTGAACCGGTAGAAACGGCGGTATATAATGATACCATCGATTTTGAGATCCGTTTAACAGAGGGTCCGCAGGCTACTATCAAGAACGTAACCATTTCCGGTAACGAAAAAACGAAAGAGCACGTTATCCGTCGCGAGCTGCGTACACTGCCCGGCGAAAAATTCAGCCGTCAGGACTTGATCCGTTCTCAGCGTGAAATTGCGCAGCTGAATTTCTTTAACCAGGAAAAGATCGGCATTAACCCTGTTCCCAATCCGGAAGATGGAACAGTGGATATACATTATACCGTTGAAGAAAAATCTTCAGACCAGCTGGAGCTTAGCGCCGGTTGGGGTGGTGGTATCGGTTTAACCGGTACGCTCGGCGTTTCGTTCAACAACTTCTCTATTAAAAATATTTTCAACAAAAAGGCATGGGATCCTTTACCTACCGGTGACGGACAAAAGCTGAGCATGCGCGTGCAATCGAACGGCCGTGCGTATCAGTCATACAACTTCTCATTTACCGAGCCCTGGTTAGGTGGTAAGAAAAGGAACTCATTGACCTTTAGCTTATACAAGAGCGTATTCCGTACCGGCGGTATCGATGCCAGCGGAAGATATTTCTTCAGCGATAGCAACAGGCTGAAAAACTTCGGCGCCAGCATTTCAATGGGTAAACAGTTGAAATGGCCCGATGACTTCTTTACCCTGGTGTATTCACTCAGTTATACGCAGTATAAACTGACGAATTATCGTTTGTTCACTGCTGACTTCAACAATGGTACTTCCAACAACCTGAGTGTGAAGATTGCGTTGAACCGTAATTCTGCTGGTCCGAACCCTATATTCCCCACCAGCGGTTCTAACTTTTTACTGAGCGGACAGTTCACACCACCTTATTCATTATTCAGGAACAATACTACCGACCTGGATAGTTATAAATTACCTGAATTCCATAAATGGCGAATGAATGCCGAGTGGTTCATTCCTATCGGCCGTGCTATGGGCGCCGACAGAAGCCGCCAGTTTGTATTGCGGGCTGCAGCCAAGTATGGTTTTATGGGCCGGTATAACAACAAACTGAATTATTCACCATTCGAACGTTTTCAGGTGGGTGACGCCGGTTTGGCAAACGGTAGCTTTATCCTGGGTTACGATATCATTGCGCATCGCGGTTACCCCGTGTATGAGTACTCTGATCCCAAGATCAATCCCGATCAGCAGAATGCCAGCCAGTTCTTTACCATTTTCAATAAGTACACCCTTGAATTGCGGTATCCTTTCACAACCAACCCAAGCAGCACCATTTTTGGTATGGTTTGGTTTGAAGCCGCCAACGGATGGTACGATTATAAAACATACGATCCTTTCCGCCTGCGTAGAAGTGCCGGTGTAGGTATGCGTTTCTTCCTGCCGATGTTCGGTTTGCTTGGGTTTGACTACGGTGTGGGCTTTGACCGGATCACCCAGGGTGGCCGGTTACGCGATGCAACCCGCTTTACCTTTATGTTAGGTTACGAACCTGAATAAACCAATAGACAATAGAAAAAGACAATAGACAAAAGGCAAAAAGGTAACGAGGCAAAAAGGCAGAAAGATCAGGAGGCGTAAGTGTGGGACATTAGCTTTAACGATCCGGTTATTGACTATTCACCATTGACCATTGACTATGACGATTGGCCATTGACCATTCACGATAAAACCTTAGGAGGAATTTTACCATGAAAAAGATACTAGTTATTGCCTGTCTGATGGTGCTGGCGGTTGCTTCACAGGCCCAGCGGTATGCCATTGTTGACACCAAATACATTCTGGATAAATTACCGGAGTATAAAGAAGCGCAGAAGAAGCTGGATCAGTTCAGCGAACAGTGGCAAAAAGAAGTTGACAGCAAGCAGAGTGCCCTGGATAAAATGTATAAGGATTTTGAGGCAGAACAGGTAATGCTGAGCCCCGAATTAAAGAAAAAAAGAGAAGACGAACTGTTTGTAAGAGAGAAGGAAGTACGTGACCTGCAGCGCAAACGCTTTGGTTTTGAAGGTGATCTGTTTAAAAAGCGGCAGGAGCTGGTAAAACCCATACAGGACAAGGTTTACAACGCCATTCAAAAGCTGGCAGTTAACCGTTCACTGGATTTTATTTTGGATAAAAGTGAAGGAATTACCGTTATCTTTGCCGACCCTAAACTGGATCGTAGTGAGGATATTTTAAAAGAATTAGGCGTTAAATAAAACATAAGACCAAAAGAAGAAAGCAACCAGTAGCAGGTTTTTTTCAACTTAAAAACAAAAATAACCGTCCACCCTAAAGCAACCGATCAAGGGCTCAGGGTGTGCCAAACAAAATTGAAATTCAATGAAAAAGTTTTTTTCCGTAACGTTGTTCGCCCTGTGCCTGGTAGCGGCTGGTGAAGTAAATGCACAATCTAAAATAGGGTATATCAGCTCTCAGGAGCTGGTGAGCGTAATGCCCGAAACAAGGAAAGCCGACTCTTCCCTGCAGGAATTGCGCAATGCGTTAATTCAAAGCGCTACTGAAAAACAAAACGCATTTTACGCCGCTTACGAAAAATTTAACAAAGATTCTAGCACTTACTCAGCTTCTGTTAAAACCGTAAAGAAAAACGAGTTGACCAAGATGAGTCAGGAATTAAGCGGTGAAGAAGAGCGCATTCAACAACAATTACAGCAACGTCAGCAGGAATTGCTGGGCCCTATCAACAAGAAGGCTTATGATGCTGTACAGGCTGTAGCCAAAGAAAATGGTTATGGTTATATCTTTGAAAAAGAAGCCCTGTTGGTAGCTCCTCCGGGTGATGATATTCTGCCGATGGTTGCCAAAAAGCTGAATATCAAATTGCCAACACCTGGTACTGCCCCTGCGGCCGCACCTAAAACTGGCGCAAAACCGTAAACGCCTCAGCCCCTGAACGGGGTGTAACAGTTATAAATTATTAGCCGTTCCGTCTAACGCGGGACGGCTTTTTTTTGCCCCCATCCCTTAATGGGGGTAAGCCGCTGGGGCGGCTACGGGAAATTCTTGTTCCACCTTCAGGTGGCCGGTGGTTTTAATCCCCTTCAGCGGGTTAGGGGAGTTCACGGGTGGTTCAGGGGGTTAGCCGTATTAGTTCCCGTGTTAGCGGGCGACGGGCATGTCTGCCTCAGGATGCAACGGGAGTTCATTGTTCCCCCTTCAGGGGGTTAGGGGGTTTTTAGTGACTTAGTGGGTATATTTGTATTATGGTTACTACGCAGCCAATTGGCATATTCGATTCAGGCTATGGTGGATTAACGGTAATGAAGGAGATCGTAAAAAAGTTACCCCGGTACGATTATATTTACCTGGGCGACAATGCCCGGGCCCCTTATGGCAACCGTTCCTTCGATACAGTGTACCGGTACACATTGCAATGTGTGGAGTGGTTCTTTCAACAGGGCTGCCCACTGGTGATACTGGCCTGTAATACCGCTTCAGCAAAAGCATTGCGCACCATACAACAGAACGACCTGCCGCATATTGCGCCCGATAACAGGGTTTTAGGCGTTATACGGCCTACTACAGAGATCATAGGAAGTTTTACCAGTTCGCGCAAAATAGGCATACTGGCCACCAATGGCACCGTTCAATCAGGTTCGTATCTCATCGAGATAGAAAAATTCTTTCCCGATATCAAAGTATATCAGGAAGCCTGTCCCATGTGGGTGCCCATTGTCGAGAACAATGAACATGACCAGCCAGGCGCCGATTATTTTGTAAAAAAGCATGTGCAGCATATCATGTCGGCCGATAAGGATATAGATACCCTGCTGCTGGCCTGCACTCACTATCCGCTGCTGCGTGACAAGATTTTGCAGTTTTTGCCGGCAGGTGTAAATGTGGTATCGCAGGGTGAAATTGTTGCCAACAGCCTGGAAGATTACCTGCAGCGGCATACAGATCTCGAAACGCGTTGCAGCAAGAACGGTCATAGGGTCTTTTATACTACCGATTCAACAGAAGACTTTGATAACCATGCCAGTATATTCTTTGGTGAACCGGTGCGGTCCAATCATGTTGACCTGGATAGTAATATACCCGTAGCGGATGATAATTATTGAAACATTTTTGCGTGTACCGTTTCATTGTTAAATGATCATTCCATACCTTTGCGGTCCTTTCATCCGCTTATGGCGGGGCGGGTATGGTGACCCGTCTGCGAAAACTGGAACCTGATCCGCTTCTCCCGGATCATATTTCAAAAAAGAATCGAGTCCGCCTTGGGCCAAGGCTTCGGCGGATATAAAAAAAGAAATTAATTATGAAACGTACATTTCAGCCGCACCGCCGTCGTCGCAAAACCGTTCATGGTTTCCGTAAACGTATGCAGGATGCCAATGGCCGTAAAGTACTGGCCAGTCGTCGCAAAAAAGGTCGTAAGAAACTGACTGTTTCCGACGAAAGAAAATTAAAATAAACCTGTTTACCACGCCACTGGCAATGGGTAACAGTTTAAATACGTAATAGTCCCGGTTTTACCGGGGCTATTTTTATTTTTGGGATAATCCGATGGTGAAGAAGTTTACTTTAAACAAAACTGAACGGCTGAAGCGCCGCAAGATCATTGAGCAGTTGTTCAGTGAGGGCCGCGCTGTGGCTGCATTTCCCATCAGGGTACAATATAAACTGGTCGATCAGTTGCTACCGGTTCCACTACAGGCCGGCTTCAGTGTAAGCAGCCGCAATTTTAAAAGGGCTGTCGACCGTAATCGCATCAAGCGGTTGATGCGCGAAGCCTGGCGCCTGCAAAAAGCGCCCCTGGAACAGGCTTTGCAAACAAAACAGCAACAACTGGCGTTATTTCTGATCTATACCGGTAAAGAACTGCCGGAATTCACCCTCATAAAAGAAAAGGTGGACGTGGTGTTGAAGAAACTCCTGCAAACCGTGAATGCCGTGTCGTAGTGAAGTAAAGCTGAAAAATTAATCAATTGAATGAAACTGTTGCTTCGCATATTGAGTCTCCCATTCATTGCATTGATCAAACTTTATCAATGGATCATTTCGCCGATACTGGGGCCCAAATGCCGCTTCACACCTACCTGTTCACAATATGCTGTCATAGCGCTGAAAAAGCATGGCGTATTTAAGGGACTATGGCTCACCGTTAAACGGCTTTGCCGCTGCCATCCCTGGGGCGGTCATGGTTATGATCCGGTGCCGTAGCCGGTAGCCGGAAATCGAAGGCCAGAACTTATTCGAACCTAAAAAGTAAATGCCGAAATAGCTCTTATTTCGGCATTCTTGTATTCGAAACATCGGACCTCAGCCCTCCGACTTCAAACCTCTATTTCTTCATTCGCTCAATTAACTCATTCAGCGACTCTCTTTTTTGTTTGGCCGTAAAGAATTTGTAGATCTCAGGGGCTTTACCATCTTTATCTACATCTACCGAATAAGGAATGTTTTTGTAAGGGTTGATCAACTGCGCGTTCGTGTTAGTAGTAAGTTTCTTGATGGTCTTGGGTACAATGAAATAGGTCTTTTTTTCATCACTGGCATTTTGCCCATTGATGAGCTGCTGGGTACTGTCAATGATATGTTCCAACTGTTCAGTACTGATAGAGGTAGGCGCGCCACCATCGCCAAAGTTCACCAGGTTACCAATGAGGGTATCGGTCTTTAAATTCAGAATATAAACCCCGGCATCAGGAACTTCAAAAGTCTGGTCGCCTTCGGGGCTTTTTACGGTAATGCCTTTATCTTTTTCGGTAAGCACCAGGTCAGCTTCGTTGTGTTGGGTTCCCGGGGTAAGGGTAACTGTTTTAGTAGCTTCATCAACCTGGATTTTTCCGCTCGACATCACTTTTACTTTCTTTTGAACGCCGGGCGAACAGGCGGCAAAGCATACCACGGCAAACATCGTACTAAACAAGGTACATTTCATTGGGCTATAATTTGAAAGGTTAAAAAAAAGAATCCCGGCAGAACCGGGATTGGCTATTATTGGTTAGCTGATTACTTGGCGGCTTTTGCAAAATTTTCAGCTACTTTATTCCAGTTGATCACGTTCCAGATAGCATTCATGTATTCGGGACGGCGGTTCTGGTATTTCAGGTAGTAGGCATGTTCCCAAACGTCAACACCTAACAGCGGCGTACCTTTCACTTCAGCCACATCCATCAGGGGATTATCCTGGTTGGGCGTAGAGGTGATCTGGAGCGTACCATTGTTGATGATCAGCCATGCCCAGCCGCTACCAAAACGGGTAGCACCGGCCGTATTGAACTTTTCCTTAAAGCTATCGAAAGAACCAAAAACATCGTTGATGGCTGCTGCCAGAGCGCCTGTAGGCTGTCCACCAGCGTTGGGAGCCAGTAGTTCCCAGAAGAAAGAGTGGTTCCAGTGGCCACCGCCATTGTTACGAACGGCCGGGCTGATAGTGCCGGCAGCTTTTATCAACTCTTCCAGCGATTTATTTTCATGGGGAGTACCCGCAATAGCTTTGTTCAGGTTATCTACATAAGCCTGGTGATGTTTGCCATGATGAATCTGCATCGTCTGTGCGTCAATATGCGGTTCCAGTGCATCGGGTGCATAAGGAAGCGCCGGTAGTGTAAATGCCATAACACTAAAATTTTAATTGTTGAAGATTTATGGTTGTTCTTTCAAACGGTAACAAAAGTACAGGTCAATGGTTGATTAACCAATTCATTCTCTTTACGAAACAGAAAATTTTGCGTCTGATTATGGCAATTTTATAGTATTTTAGAAAGCAGGTGAGCCCTGTTGATCCTTATCAAATCAATCAAAATGTTGAATACCATTACGACAAAAAAATTGATGCTGTTTTTTGCAACCATACTGTCCAGCGCTTTTTCAGGGGCATTTCAGCCCGAACAGGAAAAAGACAATGTACTTACTGCAGCAGAGAAAAGAGCGGGCTGGGTGCTCTTATTTAACGGCCAGAATACCGACGGCTGGCGCGGCTACGGTAATAAACCCTTCGATAGCTGGGAAGTCACAAACGGACAGCTCTACTGCAAAGCAAAGGACGTTACACAACGGGCCGACCTGATGACCATTGATCAGTACGATAATTTTGAACTTTCGGTAGATTGGAAGGTAGATAAAGGCGCCAACAGCGGCATTATTTACCGCGTGCAGGAAACCAGTGGCCCCAGCCATGTAACGGGGCCGGAATACCAGTTAATAGATGATGAAGGTTATCCCCATAAACTGGAAGCATGGCAAAAAAGCGGCGCAGACTATGCCATGTATCCACCACTGGAAATTGCCGCAAAACCGGCCGGCGAATACAATCACACCACCATTCTCGTAAACGGCGCTCATGTTGAGCACTGGTTAAACGGGAAGAAAGTGGTTGAGTATGATCTGTGGACGCCTGACTGGCAAAAGCTGAAAGCAGAAGGTAAATGGTCGGCCGCCAAAGCGTTTGGACTGGCCAAAAAAGGGCATATCGCTTTCCAGGACCACGGCGGCGGCATCTGGTTCAAGAATGTAAAGCTCAGGAAACTTAAATAATTTGATACTTAGCTAATGTAAAAATTTGATAATGGAATACAGGTTTTGAGCGTGTTTGCGCGTGCGCTTCGCGTTTGTAGCGACGCCGGAAAATGAAGAACTGTCAAATTATCGAATTATCACATCATCACATTTGTCACATGATTCACGAATGAATGATCTTATTTCAAATAAGAATAATTACGAAAATGAGCAATCATTGGAACTGCTCTTTGCTGATATTTTCAAAAAACACGAATACCGGTTACATACCCTGGTATTGAAACTTACCCGCTCTAACCAGTATGCACGGGATATTATCCAGGAAGTGTTTTTGAAATTATGGGAGCAACGGAACCACATTCACTCCATTCATAATGTAGAAGCCTGGTTATACCGGCTTACAGAAAATAAAGTGATCGATTTTTTACGGAAGGCTGCCGCCGATAACCGGTTGAAAGACGCCATTTGGAAGAACCAGCCCGGCGAACTCAATGAAACCGAGGACAAGGTAGCTGCACGGGAGTATAACCAGATCATTCAAAAAGCGGTAGCACAATTACCTCCTCAACGTAAACTGATCTATCACCTGAATCGCGAAAAAGGCCTGAATTACCAGGAAATAGCCGACCACCTTGCCATTTCGAAACATACGGTGAAAAACCAGTTATCAACCGCCCTCCATTTTATCAGGCTGTTCCTGCTCAAAAGCGCCCGGCTTTTTTTATTTCTTTTTTAAAAAATTGTTATTCCGGATAGGAATCTTTTCCGGTTGCTTCGTCTACATTGTATAGGTACAACCATTTCTACAATGGAAGAAAGGATAAAATATCTATTCAGGCAATACCTGAACAATACCTGTTCGAGAAAAGAATTTGAGGAATTCTTTTCCTATATCAACGAAGCTTCCCATAATGAATTAATAAGGGAATTGATACAGAAAGCGTATGAAGAAACCCGCCCCCCGGACCCTTCCCTTACTTATGTAGATGAAAGCGGCAACCTGATCATCCCGCAACCGGCCTGGGAGGAGCAGGCCGTCGCCGATAAACGGCCTCCAAAAAAGCGGGCAGTTGTTGTTATGGTTGCGTGTTTAATGATAATACTCGCGGGGCTTGCCTGGCTGATTTACCCGTTCGACCAACAAAACACCGGTAACGCAAAAGCGGTGCTGGCTAAAAAAATGACCGGCCGCTCAGAATATAAATACATGTTGTTGCCAGATAGCACCCAGGTATGGTTGAATGCTGCCAGCACACTGGAATATCCAAATCAATTCGCTGCCGGAAAAAGAGAAGTGTTCCTTACGGGCGAAGCGTATTTCGATGTGAAACATGCTGATAAAATACCTTTTGTGATCCATACCGGCAAAGTGACCACGATGGTGTTAGGCACGGCATTTAATATTAAAGCGTACCCTGGGCGGGAGAATATCATTGTTTCGGTAAGCCGCGGAAAAGTGCGGGTGCATTATGATAAAACAGAAGTGGCCACGCTTACCCAGGGCCAACAGGTGAAAGTAAGTAATAGCAATAAACCGGTTGTACAAAAAAAATTAGCGGTGAATGAAGTGGCGTCGTGGCAACAGGGCAACCTGGTGTATGATGATGAAACCATCAGCGATATCGTGGCCGACCTTGAAAGGATCTATGATGTGAACATTCGTTTGGAGAATGAAGCCGTGGCCATGGAAAGGATATCCACCTCCTTCCGGCGGGAGATAGGCATCGAGCCGGCGCTACAGGTGTTGTGTAATTTAACCGACACCAGGTTACAGCTGATAAGCAACATGTACGTCATTGAATAATAAAATATTAATACCAAAACTAAACTGCTATGACCATTATAAGTTTTACACCTCCATAGAAAATACCAAAAAAGAACCGCCCCAGTTGCGACCTGGAAGCGGTTCCCACATGTTGAAAATAATCCCGTTCTAAGAATTACTTAAAACAATTCAAAGCTATGAATTTGTATGTAAAAACGTACAGGCATAGTACGTCATGTATTTCTGCAGGATACCGCCCCTGGTATTCGCTTATGAGAAACAAAGCGTTCATTATGAGAATTTCTATCCTGGCTATGCTGCTCACCTTTAGCGGACTGCTGATGGCCGGGTCGGGGAGTGCGCAGGATCTGAAAAAGATGATGATCTCCATCGACCTGAAGAACGCCACACTAAAGCAGGCTTTCAAAAGAATAGAATCGCTTACTCAACTGGCCTTTACTTACCGTACGGTTGATGTAGCTGCACATGACCGTATCAATTATTCTGCTAACAATACATCTGTAACTGTTGTCCTGCAGGACCTGTTACAAAACACCGGGTTAAAATACGAGCAGGTTAACAGCAACATTATCATTAAAAAGGTTATAAAGAATGAGCAGCCCGCTCACATAACCATTCCTGAGGCTGTAGCATTCGATGGTGGTATACGTGGCCGGATAACCGATGAAACCGGTGCGCCATTGCCCAATGCCTCCATTCTACTGATAGGAACTGACATAGGTACGGCTGCCGATACAAAAGGTGAATTTGTGTTAACAGGTATAAAAGCAGGCAACTACCGCCTGCAGGTATCAGCTGTCGGCTTTCAAACAAACATAAGAGAGGTAACGGTAAAAGATAATGCAGTAGCAGAAGTGCACATAGAAATGGCCGCCGGCAATAACAGACTCGATGAAGTGGTAGTAACCGCCCTTGGCATTAAACGCGAAAAAAGATCGCTGGGCTATTCAACACAGGAGATCAAAGGCGAAGACCTGTCGAATACCCGGCAAACAAACGTATTGAATGCCCTGCGAGGCAAAGTGGCCGGTGTACAGATCAATAGTGGCGGCGGCGCCCCGGGGCAGGGAACCAGGATCATTATCCGGGGTATCAAATCCCTGGCGCCCAACAAGAACAATCAGCCGCTGTTTGTCATTGACGGCATCCTGATCGATAACAGCACCACTGCTATAAACGATGCCGGCTCATTACGCGGATTATCGAACCGCGCTTCGGATATCAATCCGGATGATATTGAGTCCATGTCGATCCTGAAAGGCGGCGCCGCTACGGCGTTGTATGGACAGGCGGGTTCCAACGGTGTGGTGGTGATCACCACCAAAACGGCCAAAGCAGGTAAAATGCGCGTGAACTTTACCACTACCTATGGTGTCGATGAAGTGAATAAGTTTCCGGAAGTACAAAAGAAGTTCAGCCAGGGTTATGTAGGCGCTACTTCATTTGTACCTGAATACGATCCGAAAAGCTTCTGGCCGAGCTGGGGACCAACCGTAGAAAAAGCGAAAGCCATCGATCCTACCCATCCTGATCAAATTTATCACCATTACAAACAGGGGTATAAGACCGGCAACCAGTTCCGTACCAGCATCAATATGTCAGGTGGAACCGATAAAGCGCTGCTCAGCTCTTCGGTCTCTTACTTCAAACAAAATGGTGTTCTGCCTAATTCGGATTACAAGAATATCTCTGCCCGCCTGAGTGGTCAGTTCAGGTTCAGCGATAAATTGCGAATGAGCCCCGGCTTGTACTTCATCAATTCCGGGGGATACCGCGTAAATGCAGACCGGTACAATGAAAGTTTAACTTACTGGTCGCCCCGGTGGAACGTAATGGATTATATAAAACCCGATGGTACGCAAAATGCGTATGGCAACGACAATCCCGTATATGGTACTGCCACCAACAAATTTAGAGACAATGTGAATCGCATCATCGGAAACGTAGCACTTACCTACTCCCCTTTTAAATGGTTCGATGTAGATTATAAATTGGGAATGGATTATTATTCCGATTTTCGCCGCCATGCAGCGCCCGGTCCCAAAGGCCTGGTGGGCGAACAGGTTTTCGGCGATAACGGACAGGGTTTTGTACATGAATACCGGATCGGCAACCGAATCCTGAACTCCAATGTGATGGCGAGTTTCAAGCATGAATGGTTTGGCAAGCTGAACACGGTGCTGCGTGTTGGTAATGAAGTGCGCGACCGCAAATACAGCCGCCTTACCGCCTCAGGTACCGAGCTGGATATTCCTGATATGTTAACGCTGAATAATGCCAAGGTACGCACCAACAATCAGGCAGACGAACAGTACCGCATTGTAAGCGCCTACGGCGATCTTACCCTGGGCTGGAATAATTATTTATTCCTGAATATTACCGGCCGTAACGAGTGGTCATCTACGTTACCTGTGGCTAACAATTCATTCTTTTATCCTTCTGCCAGTTTATCGTATGTATTTTCAGATCATCTGACTATGCCAGGCTGGGTTAATTTCGGAAAATTACGGGTGTCCATTGCAGAAGTAGGTAAGGATACGGATCCTTATGAGCTCAGCAGGTATTATAGTTCCACTACGCTTACCTCGAGCGGGCAGATCATGTGGACACGCAGCGACCAGGTAGGTGATGCTACACTGAAACCCGAACGCACTTCCACCGTTGAAGCCGGTATTGAATTGAAATTATTCAACCGGATCGGCGTTGATTTCAGCTGGTATAAATTAAACAGCCGCGACCAGATCATTCCGGTCAGCTTATCACCCACCACCGGTTTTACCAGTTATATAATTAATGCCGGTGAAATTGAAAATAAAGGTATAGAAGTGGTGCTCAACGGAACAGCGCTTAAAACAAAAAATTTCAACTGGGATGTTACCCTGAATTTTACCCGTAACAGGAACAAAGTGGTGAGCATTCGTGAGGGGCTTACCGAAATTGTAGTGGGCTCGCATTTCGGCTATTCCAGTTCCAATGCTACGCTGAAATATGTGCCCGGTTCAGCCGTTGGCAATATGTATGGAACTTCTTACCAGCGGTATTACGGTACCAAGAACGACGATGGCGTATCGTTAGATAAAAGTCTGCCGGTGGTAATTGCTACCTCAGGAAGCAATGCCGGCTTCCCGGTAAGAGATACCAGGCAACGTTTACTGGGTAACTCTCAACCAAACTGGATAGGGGGCATTACGAATACATTCAGTTGGAAAAATATCTCCCTGTCATTTTTATGGGAAACCCAACAGGGGCAGGACCGGTACAATCAGTTAGGCAATTTCATGAGCGCATTCGGTATTGCCAAATACACTGAGAACAGAACCGAGACCAAGGTCTTTGACGGCGTGTTGGCAAATGGCACACCCAATACCCAGGAAGTTTATCTGGGCATGGGTAAAATGAACGGTACCGGCAGGGATTACGGCCAGGGCTTTTACCGCAATATACATCGCGGAGTAACGGAGAACTTCATTGAAGATGCCAGCTGGGTGCGGCTGCGTAATGTAAATCTCAGTTATGCGGTTCCCACCAAATTCTTTAAAGGAACCCCCATCCAGGGCGCCTCGGTTACGTTTACCGGTAATAATCTTTTATTGTTTACCAATTACAGCGGATTTGATCCTGAGACCAGCAGCTCCAGCGTAGAAAGCAATGCAGATGGTTTTACCGGGTTTACCTATCCGGCGCTTCGCTCATACCTGTTCAGTGTAAACATTAACTTTTAAATCGGAGCAACATGAGAAGCCTGTTATATTATACCTGTTTAGTTTTATCGATCCTGTCAATATCTTCCTGTAAGAAATACCTAGATGTAAATACGAATCCAAATCAGCCGAACAAGGCGACTATCAATGGATTGCTCACCCGGACTACAGAGAATACAGCATTGAATGTATATCGGGTGTCGACCAATATTACTTCGTATTATGTTCAATACCTGGCTTCATCAAACACGGCATCGCCCCTGGATACGTATGAAGATGTGGATGCAAGCGTTACATGGACATCGCTTTACGATAACATGACCGATATATACGACCTGGAAAAAATGGCTGCTGAAAAAGGGGCCATGCATTATCGCGGAGTTGCGAAGGTATTAATGGCTATGAACCTGCAGTTTATTCACAGCCTGTGGGGCGATGCACCGTATACGACCGCCTTTGACCTTGCCACATTAACGCCGGAATATGATAACGCGCAGAACCTTTTTCAAAGCTGCCTGAAGCTGCTCGATGAGGGTATTATCGCGTTGAAGGAAACCACGCCTTATCCAATACCTGGTGAAAGCGGCACCGCAAAAAGCCCTGACCTGATCCATAAAGGCAATGCAAGCGCCTGGATACGAACTGCCCATGCCATGAAGGCCCGGCTGTTGAACCAGTTGAGTAAAACCGGTGAGTACAATACCAATGCGATTTTCGGGGAACTGGCTGAAGCGTATACTTCAACGGCACACGATGCTTCTGTTGCGACTTGGGATGTGCGTAATCCGTGGAACCAGGTTGCGCTGAATAACAGAAACCTGCTGCTCGACGGCTGGTTGTCGGAGCAGTTCATCGATGCCATGAATGGTAAGACCTACGGCATCTTCGATCCGCGGCTTCCGTTAATGACCGATACAACCAAGTACGGCGATTACCGCGGCACGCCTAACGGTAAAGGACGCACGGGGTCTGGCGTGAGCTTTGAGGAAACCTATATCAATCTTACCGGGTTCTATTCCAGTTCCAATTCACCCCTGTTTATCATTACCTACGATGAGTTAAAGTTCATTGAGGCAGAAGCGGCCTTCAGGGCCAACGATAAACCAAGGGCATATACGGCCTTCCTGGAAGGGATCAATGCGAATATGAATAAAATGGGGGTAACGCCTGCCAATCGGAATGCATATGTTAACCATTCATCTGTTGCTGTAGGCGAGGCAAACCTTACCCTTGACCATATATTCAGGGAGAAATACAAGGCCTTATTCCTGAATCCTGAAAGCTGGAACGATGCCCGGCGGTATAATTATCAGTACAAGGATTTCACCTTGCCGTTAAATGCAGTGGCGGGAAATTTCGTTCGCCGCATGGTATACCCCAGTGTAGAAACCAGCCGCAACGGCGCCAATGTGCCACCAGGGATAACGGATGTTACCAAACGCTTATGGTGGGATCAGTAGTATAAAAGGCAACGAGGCACAACGCTCACAAGGCTATGTGAGTTACATGAGAAAATTAAGATAGCGTTAGAGCCGGTTACTACCGGTGTCCGGAAGCATGATAAGAACAAGTGCGCTTGTTCTTATCATGCTTCCGGATTTTTTTTTCTAAAAACTTATCATTCGAATAGGACTTTGTGTTGGGTACTTCGTCTATTTAAGTATACACATCACTCTCTAATACCAAACCAAAACTATTCCTATGTATATAAAAACATATACGCCTCCCTGGTATTCCCTTGCGAACAAGCAGGCGCTGCTCATGAGAACTTCAATCCTCGTCCTGTTACTCGTTGTTAGTGCAACAGGCATGGCGCGGTCGGGCAACCGGCAGGATCTTAGTAAGATCATCATTTCCCTTGACCTGAAAAACGCCACCTTAAAACAGGCCTTCAAGAAAATAGAATCAATTACCCGGCTGGCCTTTACATACCGCACGGCAGATGTGGCTGAATTCGAAAATATCAACTACTCTGCCAGCAATGCACCTGTATCAAACATTCTGCAACACCTGCTGCAACATACCGGCTTGAAATACGACCAGGTTAACAGCAATATCATTATTAAAAAGATCCGCAAAAATGATCAGGCTGCAGTGATGACCCTTGCAGAAAAAATGCCTTTCGATGGTGGCATACGGGGCCGTGTTACGGATGAGAACGGTGCACCGCTTGCCAACGCCTCTGTGCAGGTGGTTGGCACAGACAAAGGAACAGCTGCCAATGAAAACGGCGAATTTGTCTTAAGTGGTTTAAAAGCGGGGAAATACAAACTGCAAATATCGGCAGTGGGGTTTACCACACAGATCAGGGATATTACCATAAAGGACGATGAGTCACTGGAGGTAACGGTCGCGCTGAAAGGCGGTTCCGGTAAACTGGAAGAAGTGATCGTTACTGCCCTGGGTATTACCCGTAAAGAAAGATCTGTTGGTTATTCAACGCAGGAGATCAAGGGCGACAATCTTACGATCGCCAAGGAACAGAATGTGATCGGCAGCCTGGGCGGAAAAATTGCCGGCGTGCAGCTTTCCGGGTCTTCAGGCGCCAGCATGGGTGGTACCCAGAAAATTCAAATCCGGGGAACTAATTTTTTAACCGGCGGTGGAGAACCTTTGATCGTAGTTGACAACACGCCTATTTCAAATTCAAATTATGCAGGACGGAACGGCCGCGATTACGGTAACCTGGCGCAGGATATCAATCCGGATGATATTGAATCTATCAACGTGTTGAAAGGACCTGCTGCTTCTGCGCTCTATGGGTTGCGTGGGCAGTTTGGCGTTATATTGATCACCACCCGTAAAGGAAAAAATACGCAAAAACCGGTGGTAAATTTCAGCAGTGCTTATTCAATAGAAAAGGCCGGCAATTTTATGCCCCTGCAGAACATATATGGCGCCGGTTCCACTTTAAACTTCCCTACAATAAATATTAATGGGGTGCCTACAAAGTATGTGGATGGCGAATGGGATGAAAGCTGGGGGCCGAAAATGGATGGCACACCCGTAAGGCACCAGTTCAGCTTTTATCCGGGTGATCCGGATTTTGGAAAGGAAACCCCCTTCGTACCGCAGCCCGATAATATCAAAGATTATTTTGAAACCGGCCATACCTGGAACAACAGTATATCATTTGCAGGGGGCGGACAAAACACCTCCTTCCGTTTATCTTACAACAATACCGATATCAAGGGCATTGAACCGAACACCTGGTTAAAACGAAACAATCTTTCTTTCAATGGTTCATTAAACGTTACGCCCAGTCTCGTCATAAGCACCAGTTTAAATTATGCAAATAACAAGGGACAGCGGCCGGCACAGGGTTATCAAAGCCTTGGTTCGCGCAACATGAACCAGTGGTTTCAGCGCAACCTCGATATGAATAAATTAAAACAGTATAAGTACGCCGATGGCACTTTTTACCAATGGAACGTCGGCGCTCCCAATAGCCAGGGTGTATATACCGGCAGAACCAGTCCCATCGACTGGAACAATCCTTATTTCGATGCTTATGAGAATACTTTCCATGACGCCCGCGATCGTTTCTTTGGCAATATAGGCGTATCGTATACCATTCTGCCGGGTTTAAAGGTGAATGGTTTTGTACGCCAGGATGGTTTTGTTCAAAACCTCGATGGCAGGAATGCCGAAGGTGGCCGTGGCGTTCCTTCATTCTGGATCGGCAAGTATGAGTCGAAAGAAATGAATTATGAATTTCTGGCCCAATATAATAAGGAATTTGGCCGTATATCCCTCGGCGCTAATCTGGGTGGCAATATAATGACCCAGCGGTACAGCTATTTGCGGCAGGAAACCGTAGGTGGTTTTGTTTCTCCCGGCTTTTATAATATTGCCAATTCGCTCGACCGTCCGCGCGTAAGCAATGTCTTAAGGCGAAAAGAAGTAAGAAGCGCCTATGGCGCCATTACATTGGGACTTGATAATATTTATTTTATTGATGTCAGTTTGAGAAGAGATATTTCATCGGCATTGCCTGAAAATAATAATGCCTATTTGTATCCATCTGCTTCGGCCAGTGTCGTCTTCAGTGAGCTGTTGAAACTAGCACCCATTTCCTATGGTAAGCTAAGGGCCAGTTTTGCCCAGGCGGGTTCAGACATAGATATTTATCAAACCACCAACTCGTTTGCACTGCGCGAACCTTATGGTACCAATTTTCCCATGTATGTTCCTGATACCTTGCGAAATCCTGATCTTAAACCCTCATTAGGTACCGCCTACGAAGCTGGTTTGGATATGCGGTTTTTACAGGACCGCATTGGCTTCAGCTTTACCTGGTATTACCAGCAAAATGAAAATGCGGTAATGAACCTGGATGTGTCTGGCGTAAGCGGCTTCTCAAAATATGTGATCAATGCAGGTAATATCCAAAACCGGGGAATTGAATTAACCGTAAGCGGCACACCACTTAGAATGGCGAACCTCAATTGGACAAGCAGCTTTAATATTGCCAGGAACAAAAATAAAATCAAAGAGTTATATCCGGGTATCAATTCCCTGATACTTGATCAGAACCGGTATTCGAGCGTAGATATGTTCCTGCTGGCGAATGTAAACCAATCGTTCGGCTCCCTGGTAGGTAATGCCTACATGAGGGATTCGGCTACCGGAAAAATATTACTCGATGCCAGCAACATGCCCATGTACGTTACCAATCATAATTTTGGAACGGTATTGCCAAAGTTTACCGGCGGCTGGCAAAATACAGTTACCTGGAAGAACTTTGACCTGAGTGCAATAATCGATTTTCAAAGTGGTGGACAGTTTTTCAGCTGGACAAAAATGCTGGCTGTTAAAAGCGGGCAGGCGGCAGAAACGGCTGCTATGAATGAAAATGGTAAGAATATTCGTGATCCTTTAGCGGATGGCGGCGGCATAAAAATTACCGGCATCTCCAATGCTTCAAAACAGGAGGTGACCGTTTTTGTGAATGCCAGGAATTATTATCGCAATGTAATCGGCACCAGGATCTATGAAGAATGGTTGTTTGACGCATCCTATATCCGGATGCGTGAAATACGGGTAGGCTACACTTTTACAAAGGCAAATATGGCAAAGCTTCCGGTGAAAAGCATTAACCTGGCCTTTATTACCAGGAACCCGTTTATGATCTGGCAGAAGGCGCCGAAAGGATTGAATCCGGCAGAGCTGGCAACCGGCGCTTCCTCCCTCAACTGGCTGGAAACCGGTCAGCTGGCTACCACCCGGTCATTTGGTGTTAACCTCAATGTTTCCTTCTAAAATCACGATCATGAAAAAATTACTCTCCATAATATTGCCCGTTACATTACTGGTGACGGTAACCGGCTGTACGAAGTTCAGTGATGATATAAACGTTGATCCCAGTGTGCCTACCCGGGCGTCCAATGCACAACTGTTAACTTATGCCCTTAACCAGTTGCCCGGTATCATAGAGGCGCCTACCGGTCTTTTGTACGTGCAGCACTGGTCGGAAAAGCCATATACCGATGCTTCGCGGTATACAGTGGTGAACTTTGATTTTTACTCCATTTATACCGAGGCGCTGGAAAATTTACAAACGATCCTGAATGCGCAGCAGTTCAACATCATTGAAGGTTCTGCCAATAATCAGAAAGCCGTGGCCAGAATAGTAAGGGCTTATTTGTTCTGGCATATGACCGATCGCTGGGGCAATATTCCCTATTTTAATGCTTTGAAGGGAAAGGAAAATTTTTCACCAGCCTACGATCCGCAAAAAGATATTTATTACGATCTGATGAAGGAGCTGAAAGAAGCAGCCGCGCAGATAGATAATGGCAATGCCGTTACCGGCGATATCTTATATGGCGGTAATATGCAGCACTGGAAACGTTTCGCCAATTCAATGCGTTTGCTGATGGCCCTTCGCCTGTCAAAAGCAGATGCCGGGAAAGGCAAACTGGAGTTTGCAGACGCATTGAACGGCGGTGTATTTACCGATAACAGCCAGAACGCTGTATACGTGCACCTGGCCGAAGCGGCTAACCAGAATTACTGGTATTATGTGGTGAATGTGCAGAACCGTCCCTGGTATTGGGCCAGCAAGACCATCGTCGACTATATGAAACCGTTGAATGATCCGCGGCTTAAAATTTTTGCCTATGTCAATGCCAGCGGCGACTATAATGGTGTTCCATACGGCCTGGATGGTAACGCAGTGGGTACTATACCGAATGCCTCGGTTTCATTTATTGGTGTTCATGTGCGCACGCAAAATGCGCCTACTTATATAACTACATATGCCCAGGTATTACTGGCCATTGCCGAGGCAAACAAGCTGGGTTGGTTGGCTGGCGGTGATGCAGAAGCGCAGGCGAATTATATAGCGGCCATCGAAGCTTCGATACGGCAATGGAACCGGATCAGCTTCCAGGCTTACCGGGACAATACAGATAAACAGGTGGAAAGAGTTCCTTACTCCTCCACTGACAGAGGCGATACCACCGGATTGGCGGCTTACCTGGCGCAGCCGGAAGTGGCATACAACCCGGCTGATGCCATTAGAAAAATTGCCTACCAGCGCTGGCTGCATTTATATATGAATGGGTACGAAGCCTGGGCCGAATGGAGAAGAACAGGGTACCCCGTGTTAACACCTGCCCCTAACAATGGCGGCACCCCCATTCCCAGGCGACAGGCATATCCTTTAAAAGAACAAAATATCAATGGTGAAAATTACCGCCTGGCCATTTCGGCACAACCGGGCTTAAGTGGCAAAGATGATCTGAACGGGCGCGTGTGGTGGGATCAATAAAAAATTCCAACTACCAGGTTTTAAGAACCAAATAACAAAAGGCAAATTACGAGAGTCAAATTCCAGGAACCAGAATCCCGACAGAAAGATTATTCCAGGAGTTTTGGTTCTTGTAATTTGTTCTTATTTCTTGTTATTTATGATGGTTCTTTGTGATTGGTTTGGTTCTTGATATTTGCAATTTGAGATTTATTTAAGTTATCTTTTGCTTCTGAAAAAACTTTTCATCAATTCGGCACATTCATCTTTCAAAATGCCTTTGGTGACCTCTGTTTTAGGATGGAAGGGCCAGTTAGATTCGGTAATGCGTTTGTGTCCGTTCTTTTCGTCATCGGCGCCCCAAACGATCCTGCTGATCTTGCTCCAGTAGAGGGCGCCTGCACACATGAGGCAGGGTTCTACAGTAATATATATGGAAGCCTCGGGCAGGTACTTGCTGCCCAGGTAATTAAATGCCGAAGTGAGGGCAATGATCTCTGCATGTGCAGTAGGATCGTTCAGCCGTTCTACCTGGTTATGGCCGCGCGCGATAATGCGGTTATTCAAAACCACTACAGCGCCTACCGGCACTTCACCATCGTCGTATGCGCGCCGGGCCTCTTTCAGCGCCAGTTGCATATAATGTTCATCGTTCATCTTGCTCCTTTTAGATCGTCAAAGTTAACCAACCAAACATTACCCTGGGCGAAGGTACTGAATGACCTGCAGACGATTTCTATTCGAATCAGGACGAGATACGTATGCATTTACATGCCGACGCGGCCTGGCAATTCGTAATGGGTTTCCAGGTTTGGCATTGACATTTGTATTTGCTTTGTGGATCTGTATTTTGATCCTTGCCAACTGGTTCTTGTGATTTGGTTCCTGAGATTTCTTATCTTAGATCATTCACCCTAACGATTGTGATATGACAGCTTCGTTTGCACAGGTAATGATCTTTTTGGGATTGGGTATTGGTATCATTATACTGCTTACCGCGGTGTTCCGGGTCCATGCTTTTTTTGCCCTGCTGATCGCCTGCTTTGTGGTTGGCCTGGGTGTACAAATGCCGGTAGCTACAATCATTAATGTAACTAAGCAGGGCTTTGGCCATATCATGCAATCGCTTGGTTTTATTATTGTGCTGGGGACTGCCCTCGGCGTTGTACTGGAACATACCGGCAGCACCAAGGTGATGGCTACTTATATTTTAAAAAGGATCGGCGAAAAGCATGCACCGCTGGCCATGAGCATCACCGGGTTTATTGTAGGGCTTCCCATCTTTTGCGATTCGGGCTATATCGTTTTGAGCGGGCTGAACAAATCGTTGTGCAGGCGAACGGGCATTTCTGTTATCATCATGTCGGTTTCCCTGGCTACCGGTTTGTATTCGGTACACTGTTTAATTCCACCCCATCCGGGTGCTGCTGCGGCCGCTTCTACCATTGGTGTTGATTTTGGAAAACTGATCCTGGTAGGTATGGGTGTAGCCATTCCGGCCACACTGGTAGGTTATGGCTGGGCGCGGTATGCGGGAAAAAAATTCAGGAATGAAGAACCAACCGAAACTCCGGTGGTAGACCTTAGCAAGCCGATGCCTTCCGTGTTCCTTTCATTTCTACCGGTAATAGTACCCATTCTGTTAATTGGTATCAAATCGTTCATTGGTATTGAAGCAGGCCAGTCAGTGCCTGCGTGGATGACTGCTTTTATGGTGGTCGGCGATCCGGTAATAGCATTGGCCATTGGTATTGGGCTGGCTTTTCTGGCGGTACAATCTTGGAAGAAGAGTGTGGTGAGTAAACTGTTGCAGGAAGCGGCGGAAAAAGCCGGTGGCATCCTGGTTATAATTGGCGCCGGCGGCGCTTTTGGCGCTATACTGGCCGCTACGCACGTAGGCGAACATGTAAGCAAGGCAGTTAACCTGCAGGCGTTGGGCATCTTTTTTCCTTTTCTGTTAACAGCTGTATTAAAAACAGCCCAGGGTTCATCTACCGTTGCCATTATTACGGCAGCATCAATAATTCAGCCCTTATTGCCTTCGCTGGGCCTCGATTCTGACATGGGCAAATTACTGGCCGTATTGTCGATGGGCGGCGGTTCCATGATGCTGTCCCATGCCAATGACGCTTATTTTTGGGTAATTGCCAAGTTCTCTGGCCTGGACATGCGTTCCATGTTACAGGTGTACACGGTGGCTTCGTTGTTTATGGGGCTGATAACTTTGCTGGTAGTATTTATTTTATCGCTTTTTCTGATCTAACGGGGCCTTAAGAATTGCGGCAGAAATCCCCAACAATGATGAGTATTAAACCCAGCTTGATTCCGGTAGCAACCGGCAACCGGTAACTGCTTCCAAATGCCTGGAAATTTTTCTATTTTGTGGCAGATCATAACCCCTAACATGAAGCAACTTGTAAGCCTGATCTTGATCTGGAGCTGTTTTTCGCATTTTGTTGTTGTGGCGCAAACTGTGCGGCCCCAGATCCAAAAAGAACCTGCCTGGATCACTCCTACGTCTTTCGATTACAGTAATACCAAATTGGATGATGAAGCGGAAAACGGTTATGTGAACCTGGTGCTCGAAAAGCAGGTGTCTATACAACAACGATCGGTGTATGTAAAAACAGCTTACCGGATCCTGTCAGAGTCAGGCGTGCAGAACAGCTCGCAGATCAACGTTAATTTCGATCCCTCCTATAACCAACTGGTCTTTCATGCTATCAGGATCATCCGCGGCAAAGAATCGATCAATAAACTGCAAGCCGGCAAGATAAAGGTCATTCAACAGGAAGAAGAGCTCGATATGAACCTGTACGATGGTTCTCTCTCGGCAGTGCTTTTTCTGGAAGATGTTCGCAAAGGTGATATCATCGAGTACAGCTATACCATCAAGGGCTGGAACCCGGTGTTCAAAGGAAAATTCTCCGGACTGTTCGAAACCGGTTTCTCCGTTCCGGTGTACAACCAGTATTATAAACTGCTGGTGCCTGATGGCCGCGAAGTGCAGATAAAAAACAGTTTGACAGACGTAAAGTATGAGATGAAAAAAACAGGTAATGAAACCTGTTATGAATGGAGGCTGCACCAGGTGAAGGCGCTGCAGGAGCAGGATCATACGCCTTCCTGGTATGATCCGTATCCCATGATCATGGTAAGCGAATACAAAAGCTGGAAAGAAGTAAATGACTGGGCGCTCACCTTGTTTCCCTTCGATGGAAAGTTATCGGCCGGGTTACAAAAGAAGATCAGGGAAATAGAAACGGCCCATAGCTCTGCTGAACAAAGGATCTTGGCCGCCCTGCATTTTGTGCAGGACGATGTACGCTACCTCGGCATTGAAATGGGGCAGAACTCGCACCGGCCGAACCGTCCCGATAAAATTTTCGCGCAGCGCTTTGGCGATTGTAAAGACAAGTCCTACCTGCTATGTACGCTCTTGCGGGCCATGGGCATTGAAGCCAACCCGGTCATGATCAATACGAATTATAAAAAAACGATCGTGCAATGGTTGCCATCGCCGCAGTCGTTCGATCATGTTACCGTGAGGGTATTGTATAACGGCCGGTATTACTGGTTCGACCCCACGATCGCTTATCCGCGGGGAAGAATAGATGCCATCTCTTATCCTGATTATCATTGCGGACTGGTCATCAGTGATACCACTACTATGCTAACCGCGATCCCGCTACAAAATAAAGGCATGGTGAATGTGAAGGAACAATTCAATATACCTGATATGTCGGGCAATGCACGCTTAATGGTACAGACAGAATATACCGGATCCTATGCAGACGACATCAGGGAACAGTTCAATAGCAACAGCCGCGGGGAAATGAAGAAAAGATTCCGCGAGTATTATGCCCGTTACTATGAGGAGATAGACTCGGATAGTTTAACATATACAGATAATGATTCAACCGGAAAGTTCATCACTTGTGAATATTATTCTATTCAGAACCTGTGGAAACTGGAAAAGGGGCTGAAGAAAGTTTATTTTTCACCCTACGTTATTAACGGTGTTTTACGGAAGCCAAAGGATATAAAGCGCACAATGCCTTTTGCCATTGACTATCCGGCCAAATACCAGGAAGAAATAACGATCAATGTGCCGGAAGAGTGGGAGGCAGACCAGTCGATGGAAGATATTTCCTGCTCAGCTTTCAAAATGCGGATGCAGTGCGATTATGGATCCAAAAAATTCAGGCTTAAGTATGAGTATGAAAGTTTAAAGGACCATGTGCTGCCCGATGAGGCCGATGCGTTCTTTATCAGTTTCAATAAAGCAGATGAACTTGAATATTCTTTGAGCAAAGCGACCGATAAAGCAGCAATGGAAGGGTTATATGACAATAAGAACAAGGGCGGCAAAGTGAATATTGCACTGCTTGTAATAATAGTGGTAGTGTTATTCGGCGGTGCAGTATGGTTTACGCAAAGGAAGCGGTAATTACATTATTTTGTAATCATTTCTATTGCCCGGTTGCTAAAAGGGAATAGTTGGAAAATAAGAGAAAAAGTGGTGGAAATAATTTGGAAAACCAAAAGAATTGGATAGCTTAGTGGTGGGAAGGGATATAGGTCACCGTTACAGTTCCCAAAACTACTTACACACATCACGCGTTTACTCAAATTAAATTTATTGGCACCGGTTGCGCAAGTCCTGCAACCGCATCATCATGTAGTTTAACTGAAGCTGCTCATAATGAGTATAATTCATTTTTTCAGGCGGTTATCAGTTTTCTACTTGTATGATACGTTTTTTCCTAAAACGGCAAGGGTGTATGCTAATAACTATTTGCGATGTTTTACATTAAGATCCGTTCACTATGCATGTGTGTAAAATTTATTTATCAGTATTAAATTTTATTTATGCGAACCTGTAACCACCAATTGCAGTGGTGTAATCAACCGCTGCGTTTAACAGAAGAAGAAATGAAGGATCCGTTATTGGTGCTCAAAGATTTTTTTGAATGTTATCATTTAAATGATACCCGCGAAATGTTATGGAACTGGACCGTAGAGGTGTTAACAAGCTCTGGCAGCATATCCAGTGAGCCTCTTGAACGAAGCAATCATTTGTATTTTTATGAAAAGATGGAAACGCTCATAGAAGCGTGTTATATGATCTTACAACAAGCGCGGCCGCAGGCGCAACCATTGCCGCTCGAAATAAGCCCTGGTCCCCGGCCCTGAACCGGTTACAATCACGAAAGCTATCGGCATTCAAATCACAAAATTCAACACCGGTTCAAATGTTAATGGGCATTAGATCCGGGGCTAAGATACAACAGCCAGCGTGTGCTATTTTTTTGTAACTTATTCCCTGCGGTTTGAAGTTTGTGATTTGGGTCATTTCCTAAAACCATTATAAATTGGAACAGGGAAATTGGGTGTACATTTTAAATGCTTTCAATCACTGCAGCAATTGGGTTTTGTTGTTTCTGTTCGTTGCAAGCGTTTTATTGTTTGAGATGTATTAGTTATTCATGATTTGTAATTTGGTATTTGTCATTCATAATTATTTGTAATTGTTAACATATATGAACCTGGAGATGCTCCCCCAAAAATTGCAGGGCTTGCGGGCTTTTTATGAAAGCGGGGCTACCCGTACGCTTCTCTTCCGTAAACAGCAATTGCAATTGCTGAAAGCAGCCATAATAAAGTATGAACAAGCTTTATATGCTGCTTTATACAGCGACCTGAAAAAGAGTGCCGAAGAAAGCTGGGTTACCGAATTGGGGGTGGTAATGGCCGAGTTGAACAGGGCATTGCGTAAGCTGGGCAAATGGATGCAGGCTGAGAAGGTGAACACCAATCTCGTTAACCTGCCTTCATCCAGTTATATGTTGCGGGAGCCGTTGGGGGTTGTATTGATAATCAGTCCCTGGAATTATCCGTTCCAGTTGCTTTTTACGCCATTGGTAGGGGCCATAGCTGCGGGCAACTGTGTAGTATTGAAACCATCTGAGCTGGCGCCTGCCACTGCCGAAATAATGGCCACCATTATCAAAGAAACATATGCAGATGAATACATTGTATATGTTGAAGGCGATGGCGCCCAGGTAGTGCCGGCAATGATGAACAGCTTCCGGTTCAATCATGTGTTTTATACTGGCAGCACCCAGGTTGGCAGAAGCATTTATCAACTGGCGGCGGCGCAATTGACGCCGGTGACGCTGGAACTGGGGGGTAAAAGTCCCTGCGTGGTAGAAAGCGATGCCAATATCCCGGTGGCTGCCCGCCGGATTGCAGTCACTAAATTTTCCAATGCGGGCCAAATGTGCATTGCCCCCGATTATATCCTGGTGCATGCTTCCCGCAAAGATGAACTGGTTGCTGCATTGAAAGATGCGATCGGTTCTTTTTATACCAATGACCCGGCTAGCTGCTACAATTATGGAAAAATCATCAATGAGCGGCAGTTCAGGCGGCTTACGGCTTATTTAAGCCAGGGAACCATTGTGTTTGGCGGGCGTCATGATATCAGCCAGTTATACATCGAGCCTACCATTCTTGAAAATGTTCCAACCGATACTCCACTAATGAAAGAGGAAATTTTTGGCCCGTTATTACCCGTACTCTCTTTTACTTCTTTTGAAGAAGCAAAAGCCATTATTGAAAACAATCGTGATCCGTTATCGTTTTATATCTATACTTCCAATGCAAAAAAGGAACAGGAATGGTTGCAGGCAATTGCTTTTGGCGGGGGGTGTGTAAATAATTCAAGCTGGCATTTTACCAATCATCATCTGCCTTTTGGCGGGCGTGGCAACAGCGGAATAGGAAAGTATCATGGCAAATTCAGTTTCGATCTGTTCAGCAATGTGAAGGCAGTGATGAAAACACCTACCTGGTTCGATCCGGCTATCAAGTATCCGCCATTTAAAGGTCGATTGAAACTATTTAAATGGATCATAAAATAGGCGCACTATTTTTGCGAATGTGTTACAGGCTCGTTCCGATATAGTAACAATGAAAAGTATATGACTGGCAAACAAAGAATATTAAAACTTGTGTATCCATTATTGATAGCATTTACAAAATTGACGGGCAAGAATATGAAAATTGTAACCAACATTAAAAATGTGCCTCCTGCTGAGTCAATTTATGAACTCAGCGTTTCACTGAATAATGGCAGCAATCTCCCGCTAAAAACCTATCAGGGCAAGAAACTGTTATTGGTAAATACGGCCAGTGATTGCGGCTATACGAATCAATATGAAGATCTGCAAAAATTGTATCAACAGTACAAAAACCAGCTGGAAGTGATTGCTTTTCCCGCCAATGATTTTAAAGAGCAGGAAAAAGGCAGCGATGCGGATATCGCTCAGTTCTGCAAAGTCAATTTTGGTGTTACATTTCCATTGGCTAAAAAAAGTGTGGTGGTACAATCGAATGAACAGAACAATATTTTCCGGTGGCTTACCACTAAATCGAAGAATGGATGGAATGAACAGCCGCCTACCTGGAATTTTTCAAAATACCTCGTCAATGAACAGGGGATCTTAACGCATTATTTCGATCCGTCCATTTCACCGCTGAGTGAGGAAGTTATAAAGGCAATAAGCAATAGGCAATAGCAGTCAGCAGAAGTAAGGCAATGGTCAGTAGGCAGTGATTATAATATTTTCCACTGCCTATTGCCCTGTACCTGTTTGTTGCAACATGTCAGCACGATCTAACAACGATGCCACCGCGGTGATCATCGTGCACACCTGGTAATAAAAGCTTTTATTCACTTTGTCGAAAGTATCGCCCGGGCGATGGTAATCGGCATGGTCTTCCACGCCAAAATACAAGTAGGGAATTTGATTTTGATGAAACGGAAAATGGTCCGACTGGTTCGTCCAGTCATGGATACCGGTTTTTTCACCATCATGGCCAAATAGAATATGCACAGGGGTGTATACCTGAACACTATCAACATACTTTTTTAAAAAGGGATAATGTTTGGTGCCGGAAGCGTAGATCTCGTTGCTGTCGTTGCGGCTTACCATATCCATATTCACATTTGCAATTATAGCCGATAACGGGATGGGCGCATGGGAAACAAAATATTTTGAACCAAGTAATCCTTTTTCTTCTGCATCGAATGCCACGAAAAGTATCGAGTGTTTTGGTGGATGTTCTTTGAAATAGCGGGCCATGGCCAGCAGGGCAGCGGTACCCGATGCATTATCATCTGCGCCGTAATAAATATCGCCACTACGGGTACCCAGGTGATCATAATGCGCTGTAATGACTATATAATTGTTTTTATACTGATCTCCTTTTATAACCCCTATAATATTGGTTCCCTGGTTACTGCTGTCATTACCTATTGGAAAGGTTTGCAGGTAGGAATCACCGGCCTTGCCTAGCTGAAGCGAGTCAAAGATCTTTACAATGTATTCACGCGCCAGCTGGTTGCCGGGTGTTCCTGTTTCCCGGCCGGCCATGTCGGCAGAAGATAAATAAGCGAGGTGATTGATGAGACTGCTGCTGTCAATATTGATAAGCGCGTTGGTAGTAGCTGTTTTCTTTTTCCTGTTCTCCCCCTCGGCCGGGCAGCCGGTCAATGCAATAGTTCCCGCAACTATTGCCAAACAGATAATGGCTGCCATGGTTAATTTTTTAACACAGGACATGAAAACGTGTAGCATATATGCTGAATTAAATAGACCGTTGCTTAACAGGCGCAGGCAGGTAACTGGTCTTCCGACAATGGTATAACCTGTCTTTCCAATGTGATGCCGGTAAATTTCTCTTTCACCTCGTTCAGGATCTCATCAACTTCCTGTAAGGTTTTCACAGTTACCAGCCGGGTACGGTATTCTTTAACGTGGGATAGTCCTTTCAGGTAATTGGCATAATGGCGGCGCATTTCAAGAATGCCCAGCACCTCACCTTTCCATTCAACCGATTTATGGGCATGGGTACGGCAAACTTCCACGCGTTCTTCTACAGTAGGGAGTGGCAACATGGTGCCCGTTTGTAAATAATGTTTGATCTCCCGGAAGATCCAGGGATAACCGATCGCGGCTCGACCGATCATAACACCATCTACACCATAGCGGTTCTTATATTCCAGCGCTTTTTGCGGGGAATCGATATCGCCATTCCCAAATATGGGTATCTTAATGCGGGGATTGTTCTTTACCGCAGCAATGAGGGTCCAATCGGCTTCTCCTTTGTACAACTGCGCACGGGTGCGGCCATGAATCGTGAGGGCTTTAATACCTACATCCTGCAGGCGCTCAGCCACTTCCTGGATGTTCTTGCTGTTATCGTCCCAGCCGAGGCGGGTTTTTACCGTAACCGGCAGCGAAGTTGATTTCACCACAGCGGCCGTTAACCGCACCATGGCATCAACATCTTTGAGAACGGCAGCACCGGCGCCCTTGCTAACCACTTTTTTTACGGGGCAGCCGAAATTAATATCCACCAGATCGGGTTGAACGGTATCTACGATCCTGGCACTCAGGGCCATAGCTTCTTCGTCGCCACCAAAGATCTGAATACCAAAGGGACGTTCAAATTCGTTAAAGTCGAGCTTTTGTTTGCTTTTGATAGCATCGCGGATCAATCCTTCGCTGGAAATGAATTCGCTGTACATCAGATCGGCCCCATTCTGTTTACAAACGAAACGGAATGGCGGGTCGCTAACATCCTCCATTGGTGCCAGAAGCAGTGGGAAATCAGGGAGCAATATGTTAGCAATTTGAACCATGATCAATTATGTTAATTCGGTGTCTGTTATACCAGACTGATTTATAATTTAAAACTAAAACACAACGTTGATAATACGCTATCTTAACCAATGCGTTGCGCATCATTTATCCTTATCTTGCAACTTTTACAAGGATTTGCGCGGCAGCAAATTTACACACTAATCTTTGTTTATACCAGCCTATGAGAGGTCATTTACGTATAAAATCACCCCTGTCACAATTAGGGATATTCGTGGGGCTTTTTTGTTCGGCGTATCTTTTGATCGGGGTATTATCACTGGTCATATACACGACCAATGGCATCAGCATCACCTCGCTCGATACGGTTAACTGGAAGGACCCTCATATCATGAGCGTTACCAAGTGGGTGCAGGCACTTTCTTCGATCCTGCTGTTCATACTACCCGCTTACTTATACGCAAGAATTACATTTACAGGGAATTATGGTTATTTTTTGGGTTTCAGGCGGGCTGAGAAAGCGAATATGTACATATTGGCCGTCGTAGGCATTTTACTGGCCATGCCATTTGTATTCTGGTTGGGCAAGCTGAATGAAGCGATCCCTTTACCTGAAGCACTGACTAAAATGGAGCAGCAGGCTGCCCAGCAAATGGCTGCTTTTCTGAAGGTTAATAATACGCTTGATATCGTAGTGAATGTTTTTATCATTGCCTTATTGCCGGCCATTGGGGAAGAACTATGTTTCAGGGGCGCGCTGCAGCGGATTCTTATCCATGCCAGCCGCAATGCCTGGGTTGGAATTATTATAACAGCCATATTATTTTCATCGCTTCACCTGCAGTTCATGGGATTCCTGCCAAGGATGTTCCTGGGTATAGTGCTGGGCGCCTTTTACTGGTATAGCGGAAGTATTTATACAAGCATGATCGCCCATTTCGTTAATAATGCCGTACAGGTGATCGCGGCCTCCTATGCCCCGAAGTATATTGATAAAAATCCGGAAACACCAGTGCTGGCTGCTATTGCAAGTGGCATTGTCGTTTGGGCCATCCTTTGGTATTTTAACAAACAATCTACGGTTACCTATTCCAAAGAGTACAATACTGATGAGCTGACGCCTACCAATCAGTTCACGGCTTAAAAACTATTTGCTTTCGCCTATGGCGCTCAATGTAAAAACATTAAAGACCAGGTCGCTTACTGCGGTGGTATTTGTTGTAGTGATGCTTGTTGGCTTACTATGGAACCACTGGAGCTTTTTTATACTATTCAGCATTATTCATTTTGGTTGCTGGACAGAATTCCAGAAACTGGTGGGATTAATTGATCCTGACTATACGACAATTACGCCTTTTCACAAATATGGCGTGAAATTGGCAGGCTGGTGCATCATGTTGTATTTCACCAATGACCGGTTTCAACTATTCGGAATACCCTTGCATGAGATCGGCTGGTTCCTGGGTTTGTTGTTCATTTTCATTTTACCCATCATTGAATTGTTATTTGCGCGGGAAATAAAACCGAAGAACATTGGTTATTCTGCCATAGGCCTGCTGTATATCTCTTTATCCTGGGGTTTAATGATGGACCTGCGAACCTCGTTCATCCCGCCGGATAAAGAAAATATTTTGTTGTCGCTCGACAACTGGGGGAAAGTGATCCCATGTGGCCTTATTTTCTCTATCTGGATCAACGATACCATGGCCTATATTGTAGGGTCATTGATAGGAAAAACGCCGTTTTCTTCCATTTCTCCCAAGAAAACCTGGGAAGGAACTGTTGGTGGTGCCATACTATGCGTTGTAGTGATTGCGTTACTGGGGTACTTTATTCCGCCGGCCAATGGCTATTTTGTTATACACTGGATCGCCATTGCCGCTATTGCTGCTGTGGTGGGTACGGCAGGTGATCTGGCTGAAAGTAAATTGAAACGGATGGCCAATGTAAAGGACAGTGGGCATATCATGCCGGGGCATGGCGGATTTTTAGACCGGTTTGATTCATTACTGTTAGCAATCCCATTTGTTTGGTTATATATTCAACTGGCACTCAAATGAAACACCAACTACTGATCATTATCCTGTTAACTACATTATTAAGCTGTACCGCCTCGCCCGATGAAAAACCGGTACCCCTGCTGGATTTTCATGCCGGCATGATCAGCAAGAAATTATACAAAGGCCATATCAAGGAGGGCAAACGATGGAAAGATAAACGGGGGGAGAATATTGTCATCCTTACCCAAACGGGCGTATACTGGTCGAGTGTGTACGATGCTACCCGGGGCGCACGATTGTATGCGTATCATTTTATTAAAACAGGCGATTCGTTTAAGGAAGTATGGAAGATCAGTGAAGTGGTGAATGAATGCGCCTGGGATGTACGGTGCAATTTTTTTAGTAATTCTTTAACCATTACCGATCTTGATAGCGATGATATTGCCGAGGTAGGCTTTGCACTGGCTAAAGGCTGTAAGTCCGAACCGGGTCCCGATGAAAAAAAGGTGGTTTTTTATGAAGGCAAGGACCTGTACCTCATACAGGGAACTACCACTGTAGTGAAAGGATCGCAAAAACTGGGCGGCGATAAAGAAGTGGAAAAAAAGTTTGCTGATGCGCCGGATGCCTTCCTGGAGTTTGCCAATAAACAGTGGAATAAATTTGGCGTTGCCGCTGCGGCCAAATAAAGAAATACCTTGATGCGATACTATTTTGTAATTTTAACCCCTTAAAATTTTTAAATGACCATTCATAGAGAAGGCTACAGGAGTATATTGATCAGCGCGATATTGTTTGCTGTTATTAACCTGGCATCATTTTCTTTCATCAGCCCTTACCTGAGCTGGGTTAGCTGGCTGATCTTTATCGTTACGTTGGGTTTATTGTTGTTTATGATCTCTTTTTTCCGGGTTCCCCGCCGCAAGCTGATGCTGGGCAGCAACCTGATCATTGCGCCGGCCGATGGCAAGGTAGTGGTTATTGAAGAAGTGTATGACGAAGAGTATTTCAAGGATAAAAGATTGCAGGTGTCTATATTCATGAGTCCGGCCAACGTGCACCAAAACCGTAACCCCATTACCGGTGAAGTAGTATATAATCAATATCACAAAGGTAAATACCTGGTAGCCTGGCATCCGAAATCATCAACCGAAAATGAGCGTCACTCTGTGGTGATCCGTCATCCAAAGGGAGAAATCTTAGTAAAACAAATTGCCGGTGCATTGGCCAAACGTATTGTAAACTACCTGAGCGTGGGGCAAAAAGTGGAGCAATGCGGTGAACTGGGTTTTATTAAATTCGGTAGCCGGGTAGATCTGTTATTACCCCTCAATTCGAAGATCAATGTAAAGTTAAATGAGGTGGTGAAAGGTGGTGTAACCGTACTGGGCTCGTTATAAGAAGCGAATTGTCAAAACTCAAAATAAGTGAAGTGTGCCACAGTTTTTAAGCGTGGCACACTTTGTTTTTAAAATATATTCTGCAATTCTTTCAATGAATACACGGTATAAGTAGGTTGTATGGAAGGGGCAATGTTCAAATGATTCATATACACCTGATCAATGCCCGCATTAATGGCTCCCTGGATGTCTGCTTCTATATTATCACCGATCATAATACTTGTTTCGGGTAATGCATTTGTTTTTTCAAATGCATATTGAAATATTTCCTTGTTGGGTTTTATGAACGTACTTCCTTCCGAAGTGATCACTTCGCCGAAATAGCTGTCGATACCGGCATTTTTTAATTTGAAATGCTGTACTTGTTCAAAACCGTTGGTGATCAGGTGCAGCTTGTATCCTTTATTCGTGAGGTAGGTTAGTATTTCAACCGTATGCGGGAACAGCGTCTTACGCGTAGGTAAAAGGTCTAGGAAACGTTTGGCCATATCCATGGCAAGGTTTTGATCGCCTATCTTAAAATCGAGCAGCGTCAGCCACATTCGCTTCCAGCGCAGGTCGTCTATTTTGATAAATCCTTTTCTGAACCGGTCCCACAGTTTTTCATTGTGCAAAAAATAGCCCTGGTAGAACAATTCAAAACTATGAACGCCTTTCGATGCTAAATTATAGGAGAGATACAGATCTTCCAGGGTTTGGCGGCTATTGGTTTCGAAATCCCACAAGGTATGATCGAGGTCAAAAAAGATATGCTGGTACTTCATGACGCAAGTTACTAAGTATCGTGTTTTGCCCTGACCTGTTTTTAATTAATTTAGCAATTATGAATGTTATAATCACCGGTGCATCAAGAGGATTAGGCAAAGCTATTGCTCATCTATTTGCACAGAATGGCCATGACCTGGTGCTCACTTCCCGTAACGAAGTGGCTTTGTATAATGCTGTGCAGGAATTTATGACCCAATACCCTGCGATCAGGGTCAAAGCGAAAGCATTTGATCTTTCCATAAAAGAGCAGGCGCAGGATTTTGGCAAATGGATACTAAGCCTCGATCTGCCTGTAGACGTGCTGGTAAATAATGCTGGTTTATTCGACCCGGGAAGTGTATACAATGAGCCCGATGGTACCCTGGAGCACATGATGGCAGTAAACCTCTACAGCGCCTATCATGTAACCCGTTCGGTGATCGATCGGATGATCGCACAAAAAAGCGGTCACATCTTTAACATGTGCTCCATTGCTTCGTTGAAGGCTTATCCAAATGGTGGTGCTTACAGCATCAGCAAATATGCTCTGGCGGGTTTTTCAACCAATCTTCGGGAAGAAATGAAGCCGTTTGGTATTAAGGTCACGGCGGTTTATCCCGGCGCTGCCTACACTGATTCCTGGGAAGGCAGTGGTGTAAGTGCAAAACGTATAATGGAAGCCAATGATATTGCGAAAATGGTGTATATGGCTGCACAGTTGTCGCCCCAGGCCTGTGTGGAAGAGATCATATTGCGGCCGCAACTGGGCGATCTTTAGTCAGTAGACAAAGGGCAATAGACCAAAGGCAACAAACAAAAGGCAATAGACAAACCGTAACAGGAGGAAAATATACAGACAATTGGCAACTAGCGATTTGTAATTGACATTCCCTGTTATATATTAAGGCAATGAGTTTATTCCTTTCTGTTGCCATTTAACCTTGCGTATTGCCTATTATCCATTGCCTGTTGGTTTAACGCTCCTTTAACGTCCGGATGCTGACCACCCTAAACCGGCAAAATTTATATTTGTTACTGTCATAATCATTGCTGATCCAAAAAGCGCAAGCATCAGGAAATTTCTACATATCATTTTATGGGGGCTGTTTGGCTGCCTGGTTACCGGGCCATTAAAGGCGCAGGTAAAATTTTATACGCTACTCAGCGAGTCTACCATTTCCGTTCGCCAAACCTTCCAGGTGCAGTATATTGTCGAGGGAGCAAGCAACATCCGTCAGTTCAAGGTGCCGCGGTTCAAGGATTTTGAAGTGGCCGACGTTTTTGATTACAATTCAGCGCGTTATGGCCAGGGGCTCTACACTTATTCAAAAATAATTGTGTTGTTGTCGACCCGCAAAGGAAAATTCACTATTCCTGGTGCTACCGCTATAATCGATGGGAAGCCAATGCATTCCAACGCTGTGAAGATCGCCGTTAAACCGGGCGTTCCCGGTATGCATAATATCGATCCTGATGATATTGATACGGAAGAAGAATCTGTTTTGTATCCGGGCGATGATATAAAAGATAAAATAGAAAAGAATCTGTTCCTGCGGGTTGAGACCAGCAAAACCACCTGTTATGTTGGTGAACCATTAATGGTGGTTTATAAAGCATATTCGCGGTTGAATGCCAATTCGCAGGTAGTGAAACGGCCTTCACTAACCGGGTTCAGTGTAATGGAAATGGTTGATGCCTATGATGGCCGGCCAGACATTGAAAGGCTGAACGGCCGTTCCTATTATACCAACCTGGTGCGTAAAGTGCAGTTGTTCCCTTTGCAGGAAGGTGTGTATACCCTTGACCCGGCTGAAATAGAAAGTGTTGTTCACTTTATAAAAACAGATGACCCGGCTGGTAAAAGAGACGGATCGCTGTTTAACCGCAACACCCGGCCGCTATTCCCTTCCGCCATCAATCACCGTACTATTTTACGTACAGAACCGAAGACCATAACCGTAAAACCATTACCTACGGCCAATCAACCGGCTGATTTTGGCGGCGCCGTTGGACAGTTCACCCTCACAGTGAATGTTCCCGATGCTCCCATTCACCAGGGTGACCTGGTAAAAATACAGGTAGTTATCAGCGGTAGTGGTAACCTGTCGTTGCTTACGCCGCCTGCCATTAAATGGCCGAAAGGAGTAGATACTGCAGAACCGGCCGTAAAGGAAAACGTCAATAAATATGTTTTCCCATTAAGCGGTTCCAAAACGTTTGAATATTCATTTGCGGCGCCTGACACCGGCGATTACATCATTCCTGCTGTTCACCTGCCGTATTATGATCCGGCTGACAATAAATATAAGACCGCAACCAGCGATTCGATTACGCTGCATGTTTTACCGGGACTGCAAAGAGCAGATACCGGCCTGGTGGCGCCCTCTCATCAAATTTCATCCATTAAGCCTCATTACTTCTGGTTTGCAGGCGTTGTGCTGGTTATTATAGCGAGCATAACCTACCAGGTTATTTCCTTGCGAAAGGCAAAGAAGAAAGCCATTGCCAAAGCAACGCCGCCGGCTCCTGTCGAGGAAGCACCATCGCCTGAAAAGATAATTTCTGAATTACTGACCGGGGCCCGACAGGCTTTGCAAAACCATCAGCAACAGGCCTTTTATCGTGAAGTGCAGGACGCGCTCTGGAAGGTGGTGGCTACTAACTGGCAGGTATTGCCATCGCGGTTGAACAAGTACCATATTACGCAATTACTGAGGGAGAAACAGGTGCCGGCTGAAACCATCCGCCACTTTTCGGCAATCCTCGACGAATGTGAATGGGCATTGTATACACCGGGACAGTCGGTGAGCAGTATGGAAAGCCTGATGGGTAAAACGGAAGGCGTATTACTGCAACTACTTGAAATAAGAAGTTAGGGGTTTATCATTTATAAATACATCTTCAATCACCGCGTTTCCTTTATAGATCTTTACCTGCACATAAGTTCTTGAAGTTGAATCCCTGGTTGCCTGCTGGTAGGCAAGCTCCGCTTTTGGCGCTTTATGCTCTTCCATATAATATTCATCGAACGGATAATCGATGTTTGCCAACGGCTCTTCATGATCAGTATTCAGGATCCAGTTCACCTTTGCTTTTACATATGCTTCTTCTTTTGATGGTTCTATTAAGGAAACACTTTTTATTTTGGCAAAACCGGCGTTATCTACAGTTAACAGCACATAAACAGGTTGGTCGTGTTTTGTCGGGAATGTGCGATCTACTCTGGCTGCCCCTTCTTTAATATTCAGGGTAATGTACTTCCCGATAAATGGATTGTTTGGGTCTACGGGTGCCGTCAGAAACCGGTAAATTTTTCCTTTTTTCAGTATTACTTCCCGCTCCCAGATCATTTGAGCAGGCACCAGCCATTGGGCAAGTGCAACAATTATAAAAACCGGTAGTAATATTTTCAGGCTCCAGTTCATACATGGGTGTTTTCGGTGAGTGTTCTTCTTTTTTTGAGCAACAGGTAATTAGCGGCGAAGAAACCAACGCCTGCGGCCACAAAAAATATTCCACGCCAGATAAAAGGTATGCTGGTGTCGAAGAAACGGAATATGGCCAGCAGGGCAAGTATGACCAATCCGAAGTTTAGTATTCCCAGGTGGTTTTGCAAACTGCCCTTTCGTATAAAGAATACCGATATAAGGATGATCCAGCCGTTTACCAGGAATGCACCGGTCTGTGCGCTTTCGGGTAATAAAAGGGCGAGGATGCAAAAAAAACAGGCGCTGTAGGTAGTGGGATCAAACTTTTCGCCTGTTTCCGGGGCGTTGCGGATCATTAACCATGCACTTGTTATAAGCATGAGAATAGTGGCAAAGGATAATGGCGAACCGGCGAAGCGGCTGTAACCGCTACGCGACAGATCAGCCCATAAATACGTAAAGCTCCAGGTGATGAGTATTACCAGTATACCAAGTATGCCCAGCGTACGAAAGGGATTGGCCATTAATTTATTGTCACGGAAATAGCGCGTGTTGCCCAGCACATAATAGAGTCCAAACAAAGACATATAGCCGGCAAATATCCAGTTCATATCATCATTTGACCCTGAATAAGCACCCAGCGTAATGCATAATGACAGTGTTAGAAACCAGTTATGCAAATGATAGAAATTGCTGTTTTTGTTCGCGGCTGCCAGTTTATAGTACCAGGGAAGCAGGCACAATAGAATAATCCCATACATATACGGGTAATGCGTGATCCTGGATGAGAACAATTGATTGTATCCGCTTTCGGCGGCGTACCAGGTTGAGATAGCGATGATGAGTAGGGAAACGATGGAAGAGGCATGGAGATAAACCAGCGGGATGGTTAGTAATAGCCAGGTGAGCAGAAAACCGCTCAGGCTTCCCTCGATATTATACACCTGGCTCACCATGGCAATGGTAGCAGGTATTGTACAAAATAAAAAAGAAGCGCTGCCTTCCTGCCAGACCCTGCTTTCTTTTTTGCGTATCAGGGCGTATATACAAATTGCGTGGGCAATTGCCAGCGGCAAAAAGGCCAGCATTGTTTTGGTTATGCGGTGCAGTTGATCCCAGTTATGCGCTACCAACAGGATAATACCTGAGCCAACCAGTATGGCGCCCAGGATCCCCAGCACAATGTTGAACTTGTTGGTGGTGGAATCTCTTCTTGCCTGGTAATAGTCGGTGATCCGGGAAGCAGTATCTGACGTAATGATATTTGCAGCTACCAGCTCCTGCAGGTCTTTAATGAGGGGTTTGTTCATGGCATAGCCGTATTGACGGTTTCAAATATGGCAGTAAAATGTCACAAATGCAATGGCGCCTGTAAAAAAACCTACCCAAAAACTGTTAAAACCTGTCAGTGCAGCTGAATTGGTAGTTGTAAACAACTGTTATTCTGTGTATTTATAGCCTACGCCACGCACCGAGTGAAAATAACGGGGATTACGACTGTCGTGTTCGAAATATTTTCGAAAGTTCAATATGAAGTTGTCGATGGTGCGGGTAGTAGGATACACATTGTAACCCCATACTGTTTGTAATATTTTTTCCCGGGGCACTACATCATTCTTGTTCTCGAATAACAGCTTCAGCAGCATAGCTTCTTTTTTACTGAGCTGAATGCGTTGGCCTTCTTTGGTGACTGCTTCCTGGGCATTGAAATCAATGGTGTGCCCGCCAAACTGATAGGTGTCGCCCACCGTATCCTTGTCCTGCATCTTTTTATTCTTTTCAATCAGTTTCTGCACCCGCAGTAACAACTCTTCAAGATTGAAGGGTTTGGTAAGATAATCATCGGCACCTTTTTTTAAACCCAGTACCCTGTCGGAGCTGGTGTTTTTGGCGCTGAGGATGAGAATGGGCACCTGGTTGTTTTGAACGCGGATGGTTTCGGTTATGCTGATGCCGTCAACATCGGGCAGCATCACGTCGAGTATGATGAGATCAAAGTATTCGCTTTGTATTTTGTGCAGGGCTTCACTGCCGGTAAAGGCGGACGTTATTTCATACCCTTCCAGTTCAAGGTTCAGCTTGAGTGCTTCGTGCAGGTTTTCTTCGTCTTCAACCAGTAATATCGATGGTTTATTGCTCATGGGTATGTTTTACGGTAAAACTTACCATAAAATTACTGCCTCTTGGTAAATTATCGGTCACCCTGATGTGTCCATCGTGATCTTCTACAATCTTTTTACAAAGGTACAGTCCCAGGCCGGTGCCTTTGGCGGTGCGCGTAGTTTCGTTGCCTATGCGGTAGAATTTTTCGAATATCTGTCTCTTTTCATTGTCGGGTATGCCGGGCCCTTCATCGATCACCTGAAAATTGATGGTCTTGCCCTTTTGCAGCAGCTTTATGGTGATGGGACTTTCTTTAGGGGCGTATTTAATGGCGTTTTCTATCAGGTTGTTCACCAGTATCTGTAACAGTAAGGGGTCACCGTTAATATCTATTTCAGAATCTATCTCACATTGCCAATGCCGTTCGGGAAACCGGTTCCTGAATTCGCTGACGGTCGTTTTTACGAGATCGCTCAGTTCGAGCTCTTCTTTTGCCATGCGGTAACGGCCGCCTTCAAGTTGTGAAGAAACGAGGATGTTGCTTACCAGGGTGTTCAGCCGGTTGGTTTCCTGCAGGGTGGCCTGCAGCATTTTCAGTTTCTTATCGTCTGACAGGGAATATTTCAAAAGGGTTTCGAGGTTAAGCTTGGCCACTGCGATGGGTGTTTTCAATTCGTGCGTTATGGCCATCATGAAGTTTTCCTGCTGCGATTGCAATCGGATCTGTCGCCGTACGGCCTGGTAAACAAATATGGAAGCAATTAATATTACGACCAGGAAGGTAGCGCCTTCGCCGATGTATTGAACGTCTTTGATGCGCATTTCATCGGCAATGGCCTGGTATTTCGACTGAAAGGCAGGGTCGTCGAGTTTCAGCTCGCTGAATTTATAATCGGCCATGCGGTGGTTCTGATTTTCGAGGGCAATGAACCACCATACCAGCGCTACTACTATGTAAGCCAGCAACAGCCAGTAAACAACACTGGCAATGGCGAGTCGCTTTTTAGTAAATATGTCCATGAGCCAACATAATGAATGCCTATAATGCTTTTTCCAGGCGGATGCCTACATTCATGACGTTTTTCAAGGGGTCTTCCCGCATGATGTTTTCCAGCTTGAAGCGATAGATGCCTGCGCTTAGCCGTTCGGGAGAATTTGGCGGGGTAATAAGGATCCGGTGTTCAAAAATATCATCCATACCACTGGCCAGCCAGCCTTTTTCGTCGGTTGCCAGTTGCAGGTTAAGCGGCTGGTTATTGATAACTCCTTTGGGGCTTTCGGTATGAACATTGATCCAGATATTCTTGTAACGATACGCATCGGTATGCCGGATGACAATAAAAATATTGAACCGGGATGTGGTGTCTTTGGGTTCTATATTGAATGCTATTTCGGGTTTAAAGCTACTGTTCCAGGATTGTCCGGGAATGGTGACGTTCTTTTCAAAAACATCTACAGTACCACAACCCGGTAGAACGAGGTACGAAATAAGTATAAGGAAGCAGGAGATATAATTAAGGATACTTCTGTTCAAGGGAATGCTATTTTGTACAAAGATAGGAACGAAACAATTTATGGTTTGTTGTCTGGTGTTACCGGTTACCGGTGGCCGGTTACCCGGTAACTGGTAACCGGTAACCGGTTTCCTGCCGTTTTATCGCTTAATGCATCAATTGCGCTTAATCGTTCCGTGATTTACAAAACATTCAGCACTTGTTCTTTTGCTTTTTCCAGCTCATCTTTCATTAGTACCACACATTTCTGGATGGAGGAGTCGTAGGCTTTGGCGCCGGTGGTATTGATCTCACGGCCTATTTCCTGCAACACAAATGATAATTTTTTACCTTTTCCTTCTTCAGGCTCGTTCAGGATGTTCTTGAAGTATTCGCAGTGGGTCTTCAACCGCACCTGTTCTTCGCTGAGGTCAATTTTTTCGATGTAGTAAATCAATTCCTGTTCGAGTCGGTTGGGATCGTAGTTTTCTTTTCCCACATTTTCTTCCAGCACCTTGGTCAATCCTTCCCTGATCTTTTGCTTGCGTAACGGTTCCAGGGTAGCAATGATCTCCTGTTGTTTTTGAATATTGCTTATGCGCAACAGGAGGTCGCCTTCCATGATCTTTCCCTCTTCCAGCCGGTGAGTGGTGAGGTTATCGATAGCCGCTTCAATAACTTTCTTGAACATCTCCCATTCTTCATCACTGAGGGTTTCGCCGGTAGGGGTGATCACCTCTGGTAATTTAATGAGGGTGCTTAAGATATGTGAGGGATCGAGGTTCAGGGCCTGCGATAACTCGGCGATGGGCTGATAATAGGCTTTTGCCAGGTCGGTATTGATGCTTACCGGTTTTGCGGCGCCACTTTCCTTAAGGCTGATGGTACAATCAATGGTTCCCCTTCCCAACTTTTTAGATAATAACGTTCGTATATCGAATTCGAATGGCTTTAAAAAAGCCGGAATTTTTAATGATAGTTCAAACTGTTTTCCATTCAGTGATTTAATGTCAACCAGGAAGGTCTTATCTCCCACGGTTTGTTCACTTCTTCCAAAGCCGGTCATTGATTTCAACATAACGTACCTTTTTTTAGCAAGGTAATGAAATAAAGGCACAAGGCACAAGAATCAAGGCGCAAGGGCTGAAGGCAAAAGGCTCAAGCTAAAGGCTGAAGGCGCAAAGCTGAAGGCAAAAGGCAAAAGGCTAAAGGCTGAAGGCTCAAGGCGCGGCTTTCGCTTTACCCAAATAAGCGGGTATAGATGTCGTTTTTATTCATTTCCCGCATATCGCCTGGTAATAAACCTTCCAACGTAATGTTACCAATGCGGTAACGGATCAAACGCAGGGTAGGGAACCCGGTTTGAGCAGTCATTTTTCTTACCTGCCGGTTCTTTCCTTCCGTTAATACCAGTTTTATCCAGCTGGTTGGAATGTCTTTACGAAATCGAATGGGTGGATGACGATCCGGAACGGCCGGTGTGTTAGCAAAACGCGTTGCTTTACATGGCCTGGTGCGATATTTTTTACCGTTAATGGTTATTGATACCCCTGTTCGCAATTGCTGCAATGATTTTTCATGTATCTCACCATCTACCTGTACCCAGTATTCCCGCTCATGGGCAAAAGTTGGATTCAACAGCCGGTGATTGAGTGAGGCATCATTGGTGAGCAAGAGTAATCCTTCACTGTCATGATCTAACCTGCCAACAGGATATACATCAGTTGGTACATTAAAGAATGCTTTCAATGTTTGTTTTCCTTCTTCAGAAGTGAACTGCGATAGTACCTGGTATGGTTTGTAGATTATAAAATAGTGATGCATACAAAAGAAAATCTCCCGGTGAGCCGGGAGATTCATTATGTGGATGGGTTAGTAAGTACCGGGAAATAAATTTCCCTCCACAATATTAAAAATAATTTTTTCTATCTAAAAAAATTTTCTAATAAATTTTATTCACATTTTTTTTATGTAATGGGGAAAAGCGAAGCCGTAATTCATCGTTAAGTGCAATGCTGAACACAAATTTATAACTCTTTCATGCTATCTACAAGACTGCTCACTATTTTTTCACTTGCTGAAACATGCGCTGGCAGCGGCTTGTAAGCTATACGATCTGTAAGAGATAATATAACACGTTGTTATTTGCAACTTTTATAAACAACAGAACTATTCAAACAGCGCAGTAAAAAAATCCATTCATTAAGCCGGTAACAGTCTTTCATTTTTTGGCAAAAAGATCGGTGAAAAGGATAAATAATGCCGGTGATGGCTTTCATTCAATAAGATAACGGCTTGTTGAAGCAGGTAAGTTGATGCCGGATGAGTAATAAACGGATCGGTCATAGAAAAATCACGATGCTTATGCTTGCCTGGGCCAGTTAATATATCAGAAAACATGAAACTGATGGCAATAATTACCCGGCGGGTGTGCGTAACGTGCGTTACTTTTGCGAAAATTCATAGGATATGAAATTTCCTGCTCCCGTTTCGGTAAAATGGATAGCCAATTTGATAGGCGCTGAGCTTACAGGCAATACAGAAGGAATAGCTACAGGTATAAATGAGATCCATAAAGTAGAACCCGGTGACCTCGTATTTGCAGATCATCCCAAATATTACGACAAGTGTTTGCAATCGGCAGCCACTTTTATCATCATTAACCAAAAAACAGATTGTCCGGAAGGAAAAGCATTGCTGATCGTTGATAAACCGTTCGATGCATATCAAACCATTGTGCGTCACTTCCGCCCTTTCAGGCCCGCCGATAAACCGGTGAGCGATTCGGCTGTGATTGGCGAAGGAACATATATAGCGCCTAACGTTTATATCGGCCATGAAGTAAGTATCGGCAAGAACTGTTTCATTGGCCCCAATGTTACCATTTTAGATTATTGTATTATAGGCGATAACGTCATCATACAATCCGGAACAGTGATCGGGTCCGACGCTTTCTACTATAATTCCAAAAAGGACCGCGAGGTGTGGTATAAGAAAATGGAGAGTTGTGGCCGCGTAGTAATTGAAAATGATGTGGAGATCGGGGCAGGTTGCACCATCGATCGCGGGGTATCGCATGATACACGCATTGGCCGTGGCAGCAAACTCGATAATATGGTTCACATTGGCCATGATACTGTTTTAGGTACAAACTGTTTGCTGGCTGCACAGGTTGGCATAGCGGGCGCTACAACGCTTGGTAACGGAGTTATTTTGTGGGGACAGGTAGGGGTTTCAAAAACACTTACTATCGGCGATAATGCGGTACTACTTGCCCAAAGCGGGGTGCCTTCTTCCCTGGAAGGCGGTAAAGTTTATTTTGGAACGCCGGCTGAAGATGCAAGCGTTAAAAGAAGAGAACTGGTTTGGGTGAAACGAATACCGGAGATCTGGGAAAAAATAAAAGCCATTAAATAATGATTTCTGATTTCAGGATTTTGAGATTTGCGATTGTTCAAATTCGAACACTCCGATAAATCTCAAAATCCCCGGATCGCAAAATCCAAAATTCCAAAATCTCGAGATCCCGAAATCCCGAGATCCCGAAATCCCGAAATCAGAAATCGCTTACTCCTATTTGAATTTGGAAAGAAACTCATCCTTTTTACGCATAGATACTTCTATGGTGGTTCCATCTTCCATCTCAATGGTTCCGCCGCGACCTCGGTTATATTTTTTGATGAAAGAGTGGTTGATGATATAAGATTGATGCACCCGGCTAAAGTTTTCAAAGGGTAATATGTCTTCAAATTCTTTTAATGTACGTGACACCATTATTTTTTGCTGATCCTGCATATACACAAACGTATAACTGCCTCTTGCCTCGAGCCACACCAGCTCATTGATGTTTACAAAAACCAGCCCATCGAGGGTTGGCAGCGCCACTTTTTGTAAAACAGGTTTACTTACCGACAGGTTAAATAACAACGCATCAATTTTACTGGTAATATTTTTGGTCTTAATACGCTCAACTGCTTTTTGTACAGCCGCCTGCAGCTCTTTTATATTAACCGGTTTTAATAAGTAGTCCAGGGCGGAATATTTTATGGCATTGATGGCGTAATTATCGAACGCTGTAACAAAAATGATCTCAAAGTTCACCGGCGACAGGTTATTCAGCAATTCAAAAGCATTACCGAACGGCATTTCAATGTCGAGGAATACCAGGTCGGGTTGTGTATTCAGGATAAGCGCCTGCCCCGTTCGGATATTTTCAGCTACACCGGCCAGTTCTATAAGCGGACAGTATTTCTGTAAAAGCTGTTTGAGCGCTTCAATGTTATTGGGCTCATCGTCGATAATGATGGTGCGTATCATTTTTTCACAGGTTTTAAAGTAATGGGATGGGGAAACCGGATAGTAACTCTTGTGCCTGTGGCCTGGTCTTTTTCATTGGTCAAATCGTTTATTTCAATGGTTATGGGTTCAATTAACTGACGATTTAAAATGTTTATTCTTTCGGCGGTCAGCGACATGCCTTTCGATTGGTACTCAACATGCATTTGTGATTTATACGCATGGGCTTTTTTACGTCCGATGCCATTATCCTCGATAATACATACGAATCCCTCATTGCTTTTCTGAAATTTTATATCTATACGGCCACCGCCGTTCTCTTTATACCGGATGCCGTGCCGGATGCTGTTCTCGATGTACGGTTGTAAGATCATGGTGGGAATATGGGCCATATCGGGTTCTATTTCCGCGTCGATGTCAATGGTATAACTGAATGAATGCCCAAAGCGCATCATTTCGAGCTCGAGGTATCTTTTCAGGTATTTTATTTCGTTAGTAAGGGAGATGGTGCCCTTTTCCGAATTATCGAGCGTTTGCCTGATCAGGTGGGCAAATTCTGTAAGGTACCAGTTCGATGATTCAAGGTCGTTTGTTATTATAAAATTTTGAATACTGTTGAGGCAGTTAAAAATAAAATGCGGGTTCATTTGCGCCCGCAAAGCCATTTGTTCCAGTTCATTCAGTTTTTGTTGCAGGGATGTTCTTTCCTGTTCTTCCTTATGAAGCAGGCGGAAGCGCCAGGACACCAGGATCCAGGTAATGAAGATCGCCAGTGCAATGATCAATACCTGGAAGGGCAGCGTTTGCCAGAAAGGCGCTTCTATAACAAAAGCGATGTTTACCGGGTTACTGATGATGCCTTTCTTGTTTATGGCAATCAGTTCAAATTCGTAATTACCGGGTGGAATGGATGGATATTCCAGCACGGTTTGAACGGTGGAATCCCAGGTATCGGTCAAACCCTTCAGCCGGTAGCGGTACCAGATACCGCCGCCTGATTTAAAGGAAATGCCTGCATACGAGATCTTTAAACTGTTCTCGAGATAACGCAGGCTGTAACTATCCTGCAATGGCTGTGGTTTATTACCTACCGTAACACTGAGTAACCGCAAGTTACATTTTGAATGATTGGCTACTTTGGTTTCGTCAAAATAAGTAAGTCCTGCCGGTGAGCCTACATAAATGGTATTGCCATCAACATGTACCGCATTGATAATGTCTGTAGGCAACCCGTCGGAAGTGCTGTAGGTGGTTACGGGATAGGGGGTTTGACTGATATTTATTTTATTAAGTCCTTTATCGGTACCCGCCCACAAAAAATGGTTATTAAGGAACAGGGTCCTGCAGATATCACTTGAAAGGCCTTCGCGGGTAGTTATTCGATTGATCAGCCGGCGGTCTTTCATACAAACGATACCGGCCCCATACGTAGCGATCCAGAGCCGCCCATCGGCCGACGGGGCAAAATAACTGATGCGTTGCCGTAGTTCGGGAAACTGATCGCCCAGGTAACGAACCTGTTTGTCTTTGCTAATGGTGTATAATCCGTTTATTGTTCCCACGTAGTATTCGTTATCATGATAGCAAACACTGGTGGTACGCTGATCCCAGATGGTATCCCGTACCTGCAATTCAGCCGGATCAACGAGCACGGTCCTTCTGGCTGTGCCCACCAACAGTAAACCGTTGTCCAGCGCATCAATTGATTTTAAGGCATAGGTGCGAAAGCAGCTGATATTCCTTGCCGGCGTTTTTTTGATTAAAAGTCCGTCGGAGCCAATCAACAGGTTGCCGTTTTCTATCGGTTTCAGGCATGTTACCCGGTTGATCGAATTGGCATTAACGGTCAATCGTTCAAATTCAGCATTTACATTCAGGGTATCAATGACGGCGCCCTGTTTTGTGTATACCCTGCCGAAAGCGGCGCCGGCATACAACTTATCCTTAATTTGGGTGAGCGAAAAGATCTCCGAGTTGCCATTCTCTCTAAAACAATAGGTTTTAAATTCCCGGGAGGCCAGTTTATAAACGCCTTCGCCCAGGGTAGCGAACCAGATATTCTTTTCACCATCTATGAGTGAATGGCTGATCTTTTTACCTTTCAGGAAATGTTCTTCAAAGTGATCGAAGGTGGTGGTGTCTACCATCCATGTACCGCTCCAGGTATTTGTAAACAACAAATTATCAACTGCCGCGGTATAGTTTTCGCTGGTTGGGTTCAACGATTTGCGGGCTTTCAGCAGGTTGGGCGCCCATACCACATCTTTGGCGGCGGACGTACAGGGTACTTTCGTTATGTTTCCATCGCTGATAATGAAACAGTCATCATCTACATTCAATTGAAAACCCCGGCCTTTGGGGTTGGGTCTGAACACGGTTTGATTCTTATCCGCGCTGTTCCTATACACTTTTACGTCATTGGCGGGTGAAAGGATAGTCACTCCTTTATCTGAAAGGAATCCGATATAATGATCGGCGCTTTCATAAAATGCGAAAACTACAGATGTGAGGTGGATCTTTTTAAGCACCGTATCGTTTTCCTGGTTGTGGATCCTGCCATTATAATAATAGCAGATACTGTTCTTAAAGGGCGCCATCCAAATCCTTCCCTTTGAGTCGGCAAACAGTCTTAATATTTCTGTTTCCGGCAAGCCATCGCTGGTGGTAAAGTTTTTGAAATTGGTACCATCAAAGCGGCTGATACCGGCTTCGGTAGCAAACCAGATGAATCCGTCCTTGTCCTGGCAAAGGTCATACACGGTCGAACCCGCCAGCCCGTCCTTTACATCGTAATGAATGAAATTATTTTCCTGGGCAAAAGAAGTACAAACAGTTATTAAACCGGTAAGAAGCAACAGGCATGCGTTAAAACGTTTGATGATCATAGCGAGTATAACTACTATGATGGCAAGGGTCCCCATAAGCGAATGGTTTTCCGATAGCCGGATTCAGTTAGCGGCTATCGGAATTCCGTTGAAGGTATAAAAAAAGCTATTAGGCGGGTATTTTAAAATGCAAAGGTTTTATTAAAGAGCGTATGTGAAGTACCGGTTACTCATATATGTAATCGTAAGGAAGCAGCTCGGCGAGTTTTTTCCAGGCCCAGTATCCGGTATTGATGACATCATATTGTTCATAGAAATAACCGTTCTCTTCAATAACAAAACCATTGGCTACGTCCAGTACCGTTATCTGAAAGCGGGTGGTGGGTGGTAGTTTGTATTCTTCCAGGAATTGTTTGTCGGGGCGAACCCTTTCATAACTGATCCGGTACTGCCCCGTCCAGCCTATTTCCACATTACCACTGTCCGCCAGATACTCCTGCTCGTTATACAGGTCCGTTATAAACGTACCTTTTACATTCTGTGAATCGGGGTTCAGTTTTTCCACAATAAATCCTTCGTCGGTAAGGGTACTGTCGTAAAACGCTCGCATAAAATGCAGGCGGGAGCCCAGGTAAGTGCGCGCCCTGTTCTTTTGCCATTGTGCTTTTACTTCTTCGGTGCTGTCCATTTCCTGAAACAACGGCGAGCCGGTGTATTGGGTAATGTTGGTGCTGTAGTCGTAGGTGAAAGAATCGAGCTGGTACCTTATCTTATAGCCAAGGGAATAATTGTTAATGATGAGGTCTTCACGGGCGGTGATCTTTAAACGATTTCTTTTTTTGCTATAGAAGAAACGTAATACTTCGGGGTTTTGGATCGAGCACTGGCTGGCAAAACCGGTATTACCAATAAAATTCTGGTTGAAGAACTTGCCGTATTTCGCCAGTCCGTCCGGGTCTGCGGTGCTGGCCACCACGGCTACTTCTGATAATGACTGATCCGCCTTGGCCAGTTCTATCAGCAGCGTGTCGGCAGTTGCCTGGTTATCTGAAATGCGGATCACTTTCTTTTCAAAACCGGTATAGGTTACTATCAGGTCGTACCCACCGTTAGGCAGGCGCATGTAAAACAAGCCCTGGTTGTTGGAAACAGTTCCCTGGGTGGTATTCTGACAATAGGCGGAAGCGCCGGGCAATGGTTGTTTCGATTGGGCGTCGATCACTTTGCCGAATACGGAAAATGATCTTTCCTGTGCTATTGAAAGGGAATAACAGGTTACGGTTAACAACAGGACGATTAAATTTTTCATGCGATATTTTATATTGTTGTATCGCATGGAATTTGCTATGGCTCATTACATGCGATATTGTTTTTAGCCGGACTTTTACGTTGATCCTTATGTTGTTTTTGCTAAGCCGGCTGCATAAATAGCTATAATTCATTATATGCAAGCGGTTAGCCCTCATTAAAACGTTTTGCCGGCAATGAAAGTATTAAAAGGGTTTCATTCAATACTTTGTTCCGGGTTAAATTTCTTTAACATCTTAACTGCCCATGGCATGTATAACAAGTTTTTTGCCAGTTATAGTGGTTGCAGATTGGCCAGGTATTGCTGGCAGTCTTTCTGAATGGCTTTTTCGAGGGGAGTGAAGGAGAATCCGGGGAGGGCTTTGAGGATCTTGCTGTTATCGAAGTAGGTAATACTTTGGGCTACGCGGGCGCTTTCACGGGTAAGTAATGGTTTTTTACCCGATAACATGGATTTTAATTTTTCCCAACGCCAGGCAAAGCTGCCCATCATCCGGCTTGCTTCTTTATGCGGATGCTGCTTGCCAAAGCCGTCGGCAATGGTGTTGAATAGTTGTTGAAACGTCCAGTTGTCACCGTTAACAATAAACCTTTCCTGCGAATGGTTGCTTTCCATCAGCAATACAGTGGCTCTGGCCACATCGGTCACTGCAACAAATCCATTGATGCCTTTGGTGAACCAGGGAAATTCTTTGTAAACACTTTTGAAGATGGCACAGCTCGACATGTTCCAATCGCCATAGCCGAGTACCGTGCTAGGATTTACAATCACCATATCCAGCCCCTCTGCTGCACCGCGCCACACTTCCAGTTCGGCGTGGTGTTTACTGATGGCATAGGTCGTGTGCCATTTTCCGGGCTGCCATTTCTTTTCTTCTGTTATGGTTTCGCCGGTAAGGGTACGGCCGATGGCGGCCACCGAGCTGATGTGCACAAAACGCCGGACATTATTTTCTAGCGCCATGTTCACCACATTTGCAGTGCCTTCTATATTCAGCTTGTAGATCGTCCTTCTTTCACTGTCGTTAAACGAAACTTTGGCTGCGGCATGTATAACCGCATCTATGCCTTTCATGGCTTCATCCAGCGATACTACGTCGAGTATATCGCCGGGCACCCATTCCACTTTATCATTGATATGAGCAGGAATAAAAAAAGGAGTTCCTTTACTGTGCCGGATTGCCCGCACAGCATAGCCTTTTTCCACCAGTTCTTTTATGATGTATGCGCCTATAAAGCCGGAACCGCCTGTAACGAGTATTTTGGGTAACAAGTGTTATAATTAACAGGGCACGAAGATAACCTTTCTCTCACAAAACGGGTGCGTATAAACAAGTATTGCCTGTGCTAAAATGTACTATGAATTAATATTCGTAATAACCTTTGCCGGTTTTGCGGCCGAGTTCCCCTTTTTCTACTCTTTCGTGCTGAATTGGGGACGGCTGCAGGCGGGCGGGTTTGTCCAGGGCATCGTACACCTGGCAGCTGACGGCGTAATTGATATCATTGCCAATAAGGTCCATCAGGCGGAAGGGCCCCATCTTAAAACCGGATGCTTCCAGGAGGGTATCGATGGTTTGAAAATCGGTTACTCCCTGTTCTGCAAGCCGCAGCGCTTCGAGGTAATAAGGCCGTGCTACATGATTTACAATAAAGCCCGGTGCGTCCTGGCAGTGGACCGTGGTTTTGTCCATTCGCCGGGCGGTTTCAACAATGGTATCAATGGTTTGCTGATTGGTCATAGGCGTGGCTACCACTTCAACCAGTTTCATGATGGTAGCGGGGTTAAAAAAGTGCATGCCGGCCACCCGTTCAGGATTTCTTACCTGTTTGGCAATTGCGGTGACCGATAAAGAGGAGGTATTGGTTGCAAAAACCGCTTCCGAGTGGTTTACCTGGGCCAGCTGATTGAACAGGCTCACTTTTACTTCGGGCTTTTCAACAATGGCTTCAATAACCAGGTCGGCCAGGCAGTCATTGATATCTGAAACGAATTGAATGCGATCGAGGATCTCGGTGCCTGCCTGTGCAGTGATCTTGTTCTTCTGCACCAGGGTTTGCACGTTGCTATCAATAGCCACTCTGGCTTTATCAAGCATGCCTTTACTTACATCGTATAATATAACGTGAAAGTGATGCTGGGCTGCTGCCTGGGCAATGCTGCTGCCCATAGTGCCTGCACCGCATATGCAAATAGTTTCTACCATATTGATTAATTGGCAATGGCAATGTGCAATTGGCAAATAATACAGGAACCATTGCAGGTTCACCTGTAGGCAGGTACACTTGTCTATCGCCTGTTGCTTATTGCCTGTTGGTTTATATTGCGCTGGTAAATTGTCGCAGGAATCGCACGTCGTTCTCACTGAACAACCTGATGTCATTGATGCCGTATTTGAGCAGGGCGGGCCGTTCAATACCCATACCGAACGCAAAGCCGGAATATTTTTCAGGGTCGATATTACAGTTCTCCAGCACTTTCGGGTGCACCATGCCGCAACCTAATATTTCGAGCCAGCCGGTACGTTTGCACACGGCACAACCTTCGCCGCCGCACAACTGGCAACTGATGTCCATTTCGGCGCTGGGTTCGGTGAACGGGAAATAGGAGGGGCGGAAGCGTACTTTTACATCCTTGCCATACATTTCCTGCACAAAGAAATACAGGGTTTGCTTCAGGTCGGCAAAAGATACGTTCTCATCGATATACAACCCTTCGATCTGGTGAAAGAAGCAATGGCTGCGGGCGCTGATGGTTTCGTTCCGGTAAACACGACCAGGGCATATAATGCGGATCGGTAACTGCTCTTTCTCCATAGCCCTGATCTGGGTGTTGCTGGTGTGGGTGCGCAACAGCCAGTCGGGATTCTGCTGAATATAAAAAGTATCCTGCATATCACGCGCGGGGTGATGCTCAGGAAGGTTCAATGCCGTAAAGTTGTGCCAGTCGTCTTCAATTTCAGGACCTTCCGCTACCGAAAAGCCCAGGCGGTTGAAAATGCTGATCACATGGTTCAGGAACAGGTTGATGGGATGGCGGGTACCCAGCGGTAAGGGGTCGCCGGGCAGGGTTACATCAATAGCAGCTGCTGCAGCGCCGCCCGACCCTTCGAGCTGCTGTTTCCAATTGTCGTATTTGGCTTCGGCAAGCTGTTTGAATTCATTCAGGATCAAACCGAATTCTTTCTTTTTATCGGCCGGCACATTCCTCATTTCAGTGAACAGGTTCTTGACGATGCCCTTTGTTCCCAGGAATTTTATACGATAAGCCTCCAGCGCATCAGCGCCGTTAGCCGGCTGATTCTCAATTTCCTGCTTATAGGCCGCTATTTGTTGTAACAGTTCATCCATGGCGCAAAGATAATAGTTCTGCATTCAAAGTCTACAGGTCAAAGTTCTACCCTTTTAGAGGTTGCAGGTTCCAGGTTACATGTTCCGGGGCTGTTTGCTGGTTATCGACTTGCCGTTTTCCCTTGTAACCTGCGACCTGTAACCTGTAACAACTGTTCGTCACCGCTCTATCTGTTCAGCTTTTCCTGTTTTTCTGTTACAACCTTGTTTCTTATTCTTTTATCTTGCACCGTATGTCGGACTCATTATATATCGCAGATTTTTTGCAGCCCGTTAACCGGTACATGTTAGCCGAAGATGAGGGCTACAAGGACGGGCAGATCGGAAAAAGGATCGTGGTTTATGAAGATGAGGAATTGCCCGACCTGCAGTCGGCAGACATTGTACTGGTGGGATGTAATGAAGTGCGGGGAAATTACCAGCTGCTGCCGGGCCGAATTTCGGCGCCCGATGCCATCCGCCGGCAGTTCTATGCCTTATACCAGTGGCATTCGGATGTTAACCTGGTTGATATCGGCAATATCATTCCCGGCGCAGCTTTGAACGACACCTATGCGGCACTGAAGACGGTGCTGGCCGAACTGACCGCTATCGGCAAAACTGTTGTTGTGCTGGGTGGCTCCCACGACCTTACGCTGGCGCAATATCATTCCTATACAAGCAAACACCAGATCATTGAAGCTACCTGTGTGGATTCGCTGATTGACCTCAGTATGGAATCGAGGAACCGGTCGGAGAACTTTTTGATGGAAATGCTTACCGGCGAACCGAATTTTATTAAACATTATAATCATATCGGTTTCCAGAGCTATTATGTACATCCGCACATGCTGGAAACGATGGATAAATTGCGGTTCGACTGTTTCAGGGTAGGGCATGTGAAAGAGAATATCGAGGAAATGGAACCGGTGATCCGCAATTCGCAACTTTTCAGCTTCGATATTTCGGCGATCGCGCATGCCTTTGCGCCTTCCAACCTGATTACGCCTAACGGGCTTACCGGTGAGGAAGCCTGTGTTCTGATGCAATATGCCGGACTGAGCCCTACCATCAATACCGTCGGCATTTACGGCTATGCGCCCGACCGGGATAAAGACGATCTTACGGCCAAACAGATCAGCCATATGCTGTGGTACCTGGTTGATGGATATAACCGCAGCCTGCGGGAAGCCCGCCTCGAAGAAAAAGACGCCTTCAATGAATTTCACATGGCATTTGCTGAAATAGAAACGGTTTTTTTACAAAGTAAAAAGACCGGCCGCTGGTGGATGCAATTGCCCGACAAGAAATACATTGCCTGTTCTTACAAAGATTACCTGCTGGCCAGCAGTAATGAAATTCCGGAAAGGTGGTTACGGGCGCAGGAACGGGAATAATACTAATGTGATAATATGATAATTTGATAATGTGATAATGGAATACAGTTCCGATAATCAAGGAGATTTATGGGTGCGGGGCAAGGAGAAACCCATGTGATAACATGATAATGGAATACAGTTCCGATGGTAAAGAGATAATTTACACATTTTCAAATTTGCCCATTTGCTAATTAAAATGTTTATATTTCAGCATGAGCAAAAGCAAAAGATTCCCTTTCCGTTCCCTTATAAATACTATTCCTGTAAAGGGCCTGCGGTTGGCAGTTGGCGGCCTGCTGCTTGTTTTTGCTTCCTGTTCAACCCAGCGCCAGATCGGAAAAGCAGCCAACACCCGGCTGTTCCTTGATTCCACTATTCAACACGCACATGTAGGCATCAGCCTGTTCGATCCTTCCAGCAACAAATATCTGTATACCCATAACGCGAAAAAGTATTTTGTACCCGCTTCGAATACGAAACTCTTCAGCTGTTATGCAGCCATGAAATACCTGGGCGACAGCTTACCCGGCATTCAGTACTGGGAAAACGATACGGCGGTATACCTGGTTGGCACCGGCGATCCCACGCTGCTGCATCCCGATTTCAAAAAGAACCCGGTCATCGATTTTCTGCAAAAGACAAATAAATCGGTTTACTTAACAGATGTCAACTGGAAAGACAATGCCCTGGGGGCCGGCTGGTCATGGAACGACTATAACGATAATTACATGGTTGAGCGCAGTCCTTTGCCAGTGTATGGGAATATCATTCACTGGGTGCAGGAGATGAGTGACGATGCGGCCGGTGGTGCACTGCCCGATCAACCCGCTACGCCGTTTATTTATTCCCTTCCTGAAATAAACTGGAAGGTTCGCTTCAACGCGGGGGTTAGCCGAAAAGCTTTTTTTGTACAGCGTAACCGTGACGAGAACGTGTTTATGATCACTGAAGGCAAGGAAAAGAAAAAAGAACAGGATGTACCGTTTGTTACGCATGGTGTACAATCAGCCATCGAGCTGCTGCCCGACACGATCCGGAAACAGATCAACTATCTGCCTGACCTGAAGAGCCTGCCTGCACAATTGAATAAGATCAATTCGCATCCTACCGACTCCCTGTTGCAACCCATGATGTACCGCAGCGATAATTTCTTTGCAGAACAATCGCTGTTGATGGTGAGCCAGGTAAAGCTGGGTGAAATGAATAACCGGAAGATCATAGATACCCTTCTGAAAACCGATCTCAGTGATCTGCCACAAACGCCCCGCTGGGCCGATGGTAGTGGGTTAAGCCGTTATAACCTGTTTACGCCCAATGACTTCGTGGTGCTGTTACAAAAAATGCAGCAGGAATTCGGCATGAAAAGGCTGCAGGCGATACTGCCTACCGGCGGCAAGGGTACTTTGAGTAATTTGTACAAACAAGATAGTAATTATATATTTGCCAAGACCGGTACCTTGTCGGGCGTTGTTGCATTGAGCGGATATATCTATACGAAAAAGAACAAGCTGCTGATCTTCTCGGTCCTGATCAACAATCACACGGGTAACGCAGGAACCATCCGCCGGCAGGTTGAGGCATTCCTGAACGGCATCCGGAACCGGTATTAACAATGTTTTTAAATTTTCTCTTTTCTTTCCCCAACCGTAGCGCTATCATACCCCGTATTATTACTAGCAACTGGCAATTGGCCATTAAACTAAAGAGAAAATAAGCATTCAAAGAACAACCCAGGTTTAAAAAAGTACGGCTTCAGAACACCAAATATCAGGCTTGATTGTCCACCAATGCTACTGATATAGAACTCATAACCGGTTGTATCAATAACAACCGCAAGGCCCAGGAACGCTTGTATAAGAAGTTTTATGGACCTATGGCATCTATTTGCCTGCGATACACCCGTAACCAGGAAGATGCGATCGAAGTATTGCATAACGGCTTTTTGAAGGTCTTCAAAAACATCCATACTTATGACACGGGCAAGGCGTCATTGTATACCTGGGTGAGAACCATCATCATCAATTCAGCCATAGATTTCATTCGGCAGCGCAGCAAATTCCATACGCATATTGAACTGGAAAAAGTAGATGAACCAGCCATTGATGCTGATGCAATACAACGAATGTCTTCCCATGAAGTTTTATTACTGGTACAGAAATTATCACCGGCTACGCAAACGGTGTTCAACCTGTATGTAGTAGAAGGATATAATCACCGGGAAATAGCTAACCTATTGGGCATTAGTGAAGGTACCAGCAAATGGCACCTGAGCGAGGCCCGTAAACAATTGCAAAAACTATTACAAACGTTGCAAGTGTAAGTGAGATGAACTTTAAACATCCATACGAAAAACACTTAGCGGAGAAACTGGTGCAGCTTCCGCCACCTGACGACCCCGACAAAAACTGGCAGCAAATGAAGGCGCTGCTCGACAAAAATATGCCACGAGGTGGAGGCGGTTCCGGTGGGTCATACCGCTGGTGGATCGCCGGCTCCCTGTTTGTGGCCGTAGTGGTGGGAACATTTTTTGGCGGCAAACAACTGCTTACCAGGGAACAACGCAGCGAAGGGGTTGCCGGTACTATTAAAACCGTTAACAACAAAAAAGCACCTTCCGTTGCGTTAACCGAAAAAAATAGTGGCCAACCCGATGGTTCGGCAACCGCTAACAATTCAACAGGTTCAACCACCCCGAAAAACCTGCCCGGTGCAGCGTATGCATCCAATACCGATAGGGACGGCAATGGTGCTGCCGCTGACAACAGCCGTGAACCAGCCGGCGCCGGTAACAATCCCGCTATGCCATCGGCCACTCCGTCGCAAAACGATGCGGCTGTTACCAATACTACCGGTAAAAATGTTCCGGCAACCGTGGCTGAAAAAGCCCGAAGTAGCGGAACTGATGACATTAACAGCCGGTTGTTACCAGCGAATGATAACGGCCCCGACCTGGCAGAGAAACCAACGAATAATAACAACAAAATTGCCCCTGATCGAAATAAAATCTACACTCCTGAAACAAGCAATAATAACGATAGAAGAACTGCTAATGATCGTAGAACCAATAACCGTAGTACCGTAAATTTTAAGGGGGATGCCCATCAACCGGCAGCACCGGAAGATAATGCGGTAGCAGCTAATACAAGCAGTAATAAGGTTATCAATAAAAAAGGCAAAACGCCCGTACAAAAGCGAACCGGCGATCTATCCAGCTCAAACAGGCCGGGCAGCGATGCGCGAGGCAACCGGAATGCGTATACGCCGCAATTGTCTTTTCCTTCCCGGTCATCCACCGGTTCGGGCTTACAGGAATCGCCGGTCACTTATGACATTAATTACACGGGTGCCACCGTACTATCGCCTTCCGGCGTACTTACCCGCGAATTCACTTATTATACCCGGGCTGACCTGTTCCCTGAACTGGCGGCTAAAAACAGATCGGGCCACCGCAAATCGAGCCGGTCGCCACATGTGCATGAGGACAAGACATTTGCCATAGGGTTATCATTACCGTTGGGATTTCCGGTAGGCGATCAAACCGCGCTGGCATATAACAGGAATGCCGGCGTGAATACGATTTCTGATTATATTCCATCACCGCATTTTCAATATCATTTCAATAGAAAGACATATGTGCAGGCTGGATTCCAGTTTTCGGCACCTCAGTTCATAAAACCGCTGCTTTTGTTCCAGGATCAGAAAATGATCCAGGCAGGACCGAATCTCATAGAACAGACCACCTCCATTCATGCGCGTAAGCTGTATTATTTTAATCTGCCGCTTACAGTTTATCATAGTCCGCTCAGGAATTTTTACATGGGAACCGGGTTACAATTCTCATCGCTGTTAAGCGGGGTAGCCAATCATCAGAAGGTTGAAAAGCGGTTTAGCCCGATAGGACCGCCACAGGAATATGTGATCGAAAATCATTTTGCCCGTTTTAAGAATGACTGGCTTTCCAGCAAGTTGAACGGCAATGAAGTGCGGTTATTACTCGATATGAGCTACTACTGGAGCCGGTTTACAGTAGGCTTGCAGTATAGCCAGGCCTTCAATAATTATGTGAGCTTTCAGGTAACGCCTTCTTCTCCCTATACCTTCGATAAGAATAAAAGCCTTCAGTTCTACCTGCGGTATAACATCTGGGAAGATCAAAAGCGGAAACTGTCTAAAGGACAATCTGCATTATCGCTTAAATAATTGCTCCAGGTAATCTTTTTTGAATTCGATATAGGTTGGATTGCCTCCTGCCGTAACATTGGGCTGTGCGCATTTGAAGAGGTCGGTAGTGAGGCCGCGCATTTCATCCAGGGTCAGCAGTGTATTCGGCTTGATGGCCTGTTGCCAGGCCAGCGAGCGGATCAGCTTCTCCCGGCGGGAGAATTTAAGGTCGCTGCTGAAATGTTTGAACTGTTCCAGTATACTTTCTATAGCCAGTTTTTCATTACCTGCCGAAACATCGGCGGGGGTGCCCTGTATTACAAAAGCATTGGCGCCAAATGGTTCAATAAGATATCCCAACTGGTTCAGGTCGGCGGTCAATTCCTGCAGCAATACCGCATCTGAAGCCGACAACTGCAATGTAACCGGGAACAGACTGCGCTGGGCAGCAATGTTTTTACCATTAGCTGCCGCGGCAAAACGTTCGTATAAAATACGCTCATGCGCCAGTTGCTGATGAATGAGCATAAAACCTTTTGAGGTGGGCGCCACTATCCAGGTGCCATGCAGCTGGAAAAGAAGCGCATTGTCGTCTATGGTGAGTGGTAAATGGCGGGTGGCGAGTGCGGAAAAGCCCTCAGATACATCCGCTTTCTTTTTTAATTGATCGATCAGAGACTCAAACTTTTCTTCTCGCTGGCCATTGTTACCGGCAAAGCCCTGGGACGAGTTTTCCATTGCCGATTGCCGGTTGCCGACTGCCGATTGGTCATTGCCTGGTTCAAAAAAGTCTTTCCAGTGCTTCAGTTCCGTTTTATCGGTGGGTTGAATAAAATGTGCCTGGCCTTTTTGCGAAAAGTTTTTATAGAGGTCTGAAGAGCGGGCGGCTTCCTGCTTGTCTTCGGTAAATGGTTTATTTACGGCATCCAGTTTCTGGATATCCGGATCAAGATCAAACTCCAAAGTGGGTGTTATACTGAATTGCGCCAGGGCATGTTTTACTGCCGCCTGAACAAAGGCATACACGATCTTTTCATCTTCAAATTTGATCTCCTGTTTGGTAGGATGCACATTGATATCAACCTGCGTGGGGTCGAGGTCAATGAACAGGACATACAGCGGGAAGCTGTCGGCCGGGATCATTTCCTTGAAGGCGCTCATTACTGCATGATTCAGATAGGCGCTGCGAATGAACCGGTTGTTCACGAAAAAATACTGGTCACCCCTGGTTTTTTTGGCGGTATCGGGTTTGCCTACGAACCCGTAAATGTTCAGGTAGTCGGTCTTTTCCTGTACGGTTACCAGCCGCGCATTATAATGCTGGCCCAGTACCTGTACTATGCGTTGTTTAAGGCTGCCTTTTTCGAGGTGAAAGACCTGTTGACCGCCGCTGGTGAGCGAAAAAAAGATACCGGGGAACGACAGGGCCACACGGATGAACTCATCCACAATATGCCGCATTTCTGCGGCATTGCTTTTTAAGAAATTACGGCGGGCGGGCACATTGAAGAACAGGTTCTTCATGGCTATGCTGGTGCCATTGGCGGCGGCCACGGGCTCCTGCTTTTTCACCGTGCTGTTCTCTATTTCGATGCAGGTGCCTGTTTCGTCTTCAGCGCGTTTGGTTTTTAATTCTACCTGGGCAACAGCGGCTATGGATGCCAGGGCTTCGCCCCTGAAACCCATGGTGCGAATGTGGAAGAGGTCGTCGATGTTGCGGATCTTGGAAGTAGCATGGCGCTCAAAACTCATGCGGGCATCCGTTTCACTCATGCCTTTACCGTTATCAATTACCTGTACCAGTGACTTACCAGCATCCTGGATGATCAATTTTATTTCAGTGGCGCCGGCATCAACCGCATTTTCCAGCAACTCCTTTACGGCGCTGGCGGGCCGCTGGATAACTTCTCCGGCCGCGATCTGATTGGCAATGTTGTCGGGTAATAATTGAATGATATCCGCCAAAAGCTACTCCTGATTTTGAGTTGGCAAATGTAAGATTATTTGAGTGAATGAACATTTACTATAAAGTACAGTAAATACGACGGTTTTGAGGCTTTCACCAGCACAAAAACGCATGCAACATTAGAAGAATTTTAATGGTTCAAACCCCTTATTAACAGTAAATTTGATGTTCATTCTGCCTTATTAAAATCACATCTTGTAAATGAGGAATACGTTAAGAACCTTTGGTTTTGTTTTATTGATCGGTTTGGTTAATGTCCAGGTTGTAGCACAGCGATCATCCGGTAACCCTGCCGCCGATCGTTGGGTCGACAGTGTTTTCAATTCTTTATCGAAAGCCCAGAAAATAGCCCAGTTGATGATCGTACGGGTGTCGTCGATCGAAGCTGGCGGTAAGATCAAATTTTACGAAAAAGAGGTAGCCGAAGCCATTCACAAATACAATATTGGCGGGCTTTGTCTTTTTCAGGGTGGTCCCATCAGGCAGGCCACCGTCCTCAACCATCTGCAGGCGATTGCCAAAACCCCTTTGCTGGTGACCATCGATGCCGAGAACGGCGTTGGTATGCGAATGGACAGCGTACAGGGGCTTCCGCGGCAAATGATGATGGGCGCCGTGCAGGATCAGTCATTGATCTATGAATATGGCCGGGCTGTTGGTGAGCAATGTAAACGCATAGGCATTCAGGTGAATTATGCACCCGTGGTGGATGTAAATAATAATCCGAACAACCCCGTGATCAACGACCGGTCATTCGGGGAAGATAAATACAAGGTGGCCGAATATGGAATTGCGTACATGAAAGGTATGCAGGATGTGGGTGTAATGGCCTGTGCCAAACATTTCCCCGGTCATGGCGATGTGGATGTTGATTCACACCATGATCTGCCGGTCATCAACAAAACGAGGAACCAACTCGATTCGCTGGAACTGTATCCTTTTAACCAGCTGTTCAGGGCCGGTGTGGGCAGTGTAATGGTAGCCCATTTATCAGTACCTGTTATTGATAATACGGCGAATAAGCCCACGTCCATTTCCTATAACAGTGTTACGCAACTGCTGCGCAAGGAGCTCAATTATAACGGTCTCACGTTTACCGATGCCCTGGAAATGAAAGGCGTGGCCAAATATTTCCCTGATGGCGAAGCTTCACGCGAAGCGCTGATAGCAGGTAACGACATGTTGTGTTTGCCTGGCGATATTCCCGGCAGCATTAAGAAAACACGCCGGGCTATCAGAAAGGGAAAGCTCAGCTGGCGCGATATCAATGAAAGGGTAAGAAAAGTGTTATATGCCAAATACCAGTATGGCCTGGCTAACTGGCTGCCGGTAGATACGGCCAATCTGGTGGCCGATCTCAACAGCAAAGTAGCCACCATACGCCGTGCCATTGCCAAAAATGCGCTTACCCTGTTACGCAATGAAGAACCAGCTATTTTCCCGCTCTTCAAAGGACGGAGTATTGCCTATGTGGGCGTTGGTTTAACGCAGGATAATGTTTTTGCTGAACAGATGCGCAGGGATTACAATGCGGGCGTGTTCTATTTTGATTATAAAAAAGACAGTACTGAAGTAGCGCCGCTGCTGGAACAATTGAAAAAAAAATATGACGTTGTGGTCATTGGTGTTCACAAGATGTCGCGTTATCCGGCCAAAAATTTCGGCATCAGCAATGCGGCGGTAGCATTGATAAACGGCATTCAGGCGCAGCAAAAAACGATCACCTTTGTATTTGGCAATCCATATTCCATCAAGAATTTTTGCAACTCACCGGTGCTGATAGCCGCTTATGAAGATGATGACATTACCCAGGCTACCGCTTCAGATCTGCTGCATGGCCGTTTTCTGGCAAGTGGTAAATTACCGGTAACGGTTTGTCCTTCGTATCAATATGGCGCCGGCATTATTGCCAAAAGACTGCTGCCGGCTGTAGCGCCCACCCAGCTTGGTTTTGATGCTGCCAAATTGAATACTGCTATTGATTCCATCGTAAATGATGCTATCAGGCAAAAGGCCATTCCGGGCGCCGTGGTGCTCGTAGCCAAAGATGGAAAGATCGCTTATGAAAAAGCGTTCGGTTATCTAACGTACGACAGTACCGAGCCGGTTTATCCTGAAACGATGTACGACCTGGCATCGGTAACCAAGATCATGGCCACTACTTTGTCGGTAATGAAATTATACGATGAAGGCAAACTGGAACTGCAGAAAACACTGGGTGATTACCTGCCTGTGGTACGTGGTACTAATAAAGCGGGGTTGAAGTTATGGGATATTTTATTACATCAGGCGGGGTTGAAAGCGTTCATTCCTTTTTACCGCGAAACGCTGGATAATACGAACGGCAATATGCCATTGTCTACGTTGTATAGGACATCGCCGCAGGAAGACTTCTCCGTTCCCGTAGCTGCGAATTTATACATCCGTAATAATTGGGAAGATACAATGATGACCCGCATCCTGAAAAGTGAGCTGGGGCCGCATGGAAAATATATCTATAGTGATAACGATTATATTTTTCTGGGTAAGATAGTGGAAGCCGTTACCCATATGCCGCTGGATCAGTATGTAAAGAAAACATTTTACGATAAGCTGGATCTTGCTGCTACCGGTTTTAATCCGGCTTTCCGTTTTCCGCTCGAGTATATTGCGCCTACGGAAAGAGAAAAAGAGTTCCGGAATCAACTGATCCATGGCTATGTGCACGATCCTGGTGCTGCCATGTTCGGTGGTGTGGCCGGTCATGCCGGGTTGTTCAGCAATGCCTATGAAGTGGCGGTGCTGGCGCAGATGTTATTGAATGGCGGCGTATTGAACGGACAAAACTTCTTTAGCCGTTCCACTGTAGAATACTTTAATCAGTACCATAGTGCCATCAGCCGCCGGGGACTGGGTTTTGATAAACCTGAAAGGGACAATGCGAAACGGACAGAACCATATCCCTGCGCTTCTGCGTCACCGTTAACTTTTGGTCATACCGGTTTTACGGGAACCTGTTTCTGGGTTGACCCAAAGAATAACCTGATATTTGTTTTCCTGAGTAACCGGGTGAACAGTCCGGACGTAAACAAATTCCTGCGCATGAGTATACGGCCTAAGGTTCATGAAGCGATATACCAGGCGCTGAAACCTTACTAATACAATTTCTGATTTCGAGATTTAGATACCTGCCTGCGGGCAGGCAGGTTTTGAGATTTGTGCTGCTTTGAAATTTCGATAAATCCCAAAATCCCGAAATCCAAAAATTTTAAAATCTCAAACTATGTTACCAGAAGTATGGCTGCGCGGGCCATTGGCCGGAATCCCTGCATTGGTACAACCGGTAGCCCATGCATTATTGCAGGCGCAGGAAGAGATCCATGAATTGATGAAGGATTTTCCGGATGCGCTGTTATGGCAACGTCCGGCAGGGGTGGCTTCGCCCGGTTTTCATTTAAAGCATATCGCGGGCGTCCTTGACCGGTTGTTTACCTATGCCGGCGGCCGGGCATTGACTGCCCAACAACTCCAGTACCTCAAAGCAGAAACTGAAACTTCAGCAGATAATACCGTAGCCGCTCTCCTGAACACCCTCGATGCGCAGATCACCGCTTCCATAGAAGCACTGAAAGCTATTGATGAATCTACTTTAACGGAACCACGAGGCGTAGGCCGCCAGCAATTGCCTTCCACGGTGCTTGGTTTGCTTTTTCATGCGGCAGAACACACCATGCGGCATACCGGGCAATTGGTGGTCACAGTACGGGTGGTGCTGCAAAAAAAAGCTGAAGGCTGAAGGCTTAAAGCTGAAGGCACAGGGCTGAAGGCTGGTTACTTGAAAAGTTAATGTTATAGATGCGCCTGGTAAAACATGAATGTGGAAAAGCCCCGGAATGACAATGCTTTCCAACGCAGTCAATCATGGAAAGCTCAGAAAATCAAACAGCTACATCATTTTCCGCTTATCGTAAATGCCGGCCAAACCTCCGTCGGGCCGGCATTCGCAGGTACACAATGTTCGTATCCCAGTTCAGCAGGAGCAATTAAGTCAACATTCTGTCTTAACTTATACTAATTTTGCAAATTAACTAGAACAACAGTCCAATGATTCGTAAAGAACAGGTCCTGCAGGATGTAGTGATCAAATTTGCCGGTGATTCCGGAGACGGGATGCAGTTAACCGGCACTCAGTTTACTAACAATACTGCATTGCTGGGCATTGACCTTGCCACTTTCCCTGATTTTCCGGCCGAAATACGTGCCCCCCAGGGTACCCTGCCTGGTGTAAGTGGTTACCAATTGCGCTTTTCGAGCGACCGGGTATTTACGCCGGGTGATGAATGTGATGTGTTGGTAGCTATGAACGCCGCCGCTTTAAAGTCGAACCTGAAAGCCCTGAAAAAGGGCGGTAAAATAATAGCCAATACCGATGGTTTTGATGCCAAGAACCTGCGGTTGGCCAATTACCCCGATGGTGTGAATCCGCTGGAAGACGGCAGCCTCGAGAACTATGAGGTCATTAAAATGGATGTAACCAAAATGACCCGCGAGGCCCTGAAAGATATCACCATGGGCACGAAGGAAAAAGACCGCGCCAAGAATATGTTCGTGCTTGGCTTCCTGTACTGGATGTATAACCGCGATATGGAGAATACCATCCAGTTCCTGAAAGACAAATTTGGAAAGAAAGCCGAGATCCTCGATAGCAATGTGAAAGCCTTACAGGCCGGTTACAATTTCGGTGATACTACAGAAACGTTCACCACCCGCTATAAAGTTGATAAAGCCCGCATGGAATCCGGTGAATACCGTTCCATAATGGGTAACCAGGCAGTAGCCTACGGTTTGATAGCGGCTTCGCAAAAAAGCGGATTGCCTTTATTCCTGGGTTCTTATCCCATTACACCGGCTTCAGATATTCTGCATGAGCTGAGCAGGCATAAAGGCTTTGGCGTAAAAACCTTTCAGGCCGAAGATGAAATTGCCGGTATAGCCTCGGCAATTGGTGCTGCCTATGGTGGCGCCCTGGGTGTTACCACTACTTCCGGTCCGGGCATGGCATTGAAGGGCGAAGCCATGGGGCTTGCCGTGATGCTCGAAATACCGCTGGTGATCTGCGATATTCAACGCGGCGGACCTTCCACGGGTTTGCCTACCAAAACAGAACAAAGCGATCTGTTACAGGCTTACTATGGCCGTAATGGCGAATGTCCCATGCCGATCGTTTCGGCCAGTACGCCCAGTGATTGCTTCAGTGCAGTGTATGAAGCCGTGCGTATTGCCGTACAGCATATGACGCCGGTTATCTTCCTGAGCGATGGTTATATTGCCAATGGCGCCGAACCGTGGCGTTTTCCAAAAAGTGATGACCTGCCGCCGATCGTGGTAAAGTTCAAAACTGAATTGGGCCATGGGGAAGAAAAATTCCAACCATACCTGCGCGATGAAAAACTGGTACGTCCCTGGGCTATTCCCGGTATACCAGGACTTGAACACCGCATTGGTGGTTTGGAAAAACAAAACAATACCGGTAACGTAAGTTATGATCCCGAGAACCACCAGCTGATGGTGAAGATCAGACAGGAAAAGGTTGACAAGATCGCTGATTATATTCCTGAGCAAACGTTGGACAGTGGTCCTGAAACCGGCAAGATCCTGGTGCTTGGCTGGGGTAGTACCTATGGTGCTATTAAGAGTGCGGTGGCCGAACTGCAGCAACAGGGATATGCAGTGAGCCATGCTCATTTACGTTATGTGCGTCCCTTCCCAAAGAACCTGGGCACTATACTGAAGAACTTTGACCAGGTGTTGATACCGGAGATCAATAACGGCCAGCTGATAAAGATCATCCGCGATCAGTATTTCGTTGATGCGAAAGGGTATAACAAGATCATGGGTGTGCCCATTACCAAAACTGAACTGGTAATGAAGTTGCAGGAAATGCTGGGCCGGGTGAATTGATATAAATGTCTTAATAAAAAAATAAAGAGTGCCACATTTAAAAATTGTGGCACTCCTGTTTTATATAAACAAAACCAGATTGGCACTGCCCGCATAGCGGAAGAATAGGGTGGTTATTCTTTTTTCATCTTCATATCCTCTGTCTTCAGCTTAGTTCCATCTTCATCTGCTTTCGCTTTTACATCTCCATCCTTGATCTTCATTTCGCCATCTTCCATTTTAAACTTCTTATCTCCTTCCTTGATTTTGATCTCATCTCCATCGATCTTGATCTTCTTGTTGTCCAGTTTATATGTGCCATCTTCTGTTTTGACAATGTAACCGTTCACAACATACCTGCCCTGACCGTAAATGGTATCACCGGTTGCAACGTTCACGTACAGGTCAACAGGTTCGTTGGTGCTTTCTGAATAGGTTCTCTTTTTCCGGGGATTGTAATATAGATCAACTGGTTGTCCTGTTTTCAGGTCAACGTATTGCGTATTTGGTTTGTGTGTAGTATCAACTGATTCTTGTGTTGCCAATGTATCTTCAGTAACATCACTCTGATTGTCGGCGTCCTGGCAGCTTGCAATGATCAACGCACTGCCCGTAATTGCCAATAATTGTTTCAACTTTTTCATACTAGGATTTACAACACTATAAGCAATAATTGTGCGCCACAGAAAAATGGCTGTACGCATATTAATAATGGGGAAAAACGACAACAGCCTATCGTAAGGGATTAACTGTTCATTAAATGAAGATCCCTTCCATGTTATTTGGAAGGGATCGCTATATGTAAACAAAACATGATTGGCGCTGCTGTCTCAATTGGCAATACCGTTTGTGTATTTGCGTTTAACGTTCAGGTCTCAATTATTTGAGAAGCGCGGTTACTGATTTCTCATGGTATCATTTGTTCTCATCCTTGTTGTTGTATCTCTTACTGACCTGGCCTTTTGTTTATCATCCTTCATTTTCATTTTGCCCTCTTCCATCTTGAATTTCTTAGTGCCGTCCTTGATCTTTATTTCGTCTTTGCTGATCCTGATCCTGCTTTCATCCAGCTTATACATACCATCTGCACCTCTCATTATATAATTATTTACTATATACCTGCCACGTCCATATACAGTATCGCCTGTAGTTGAGTTTACATAGAAGTCAATGGGTTCATTGGTTGTGGCAGAATAGGTCCTTCTTGTCTTTGCATCATAATATAATTCAACGGGCTGCCCTGTTCTGAGGTCAATGTACCTGTTATAGGCAGCAGCATCCGATCTGCCCATGGCTGTATCTGATCTTCTACGCCAGCTGGTATCTGTCCTGCGCATGGAGGTATCAGATCTGCGCCAGCTGGTATCTGATCTGCGCATGGAGGTATCAGATCTGCGCCAACTGGTATCTGTCCTGCGCATGGATGTGTCAGATCTGCGCCAGCTGGTATCGCCTTTTTTTGGCACCGTATCCACGGCCGGCCCCTCTTCTGCCACATTATTGAACGCGATAACGCTTTGATGATTGATCTCGTGGCAACCTGCAATAACCAAAACCACACTGCCAGCGATCGCTAGTAAATATTTTATCTGGTTCATATAATAGTATTTATAATATTATAAGCAATTTTTATGCGATGTAAAAATGGCAGGTCCTGATTTACGATGGGGAAAATCAGCAACAGGCGTTAGCGGGAGCTTTTTATAATTTCAATGCATATAATTCCATGGCTGATTCCTTGCCTTTAAGGTCAACCAGGCCCAGGCTGATAGGTTCCCAATTCTTTAAATTGGTTTGTGCAGCAAAGTCTTTCGATATGATCACTGTCTGGTTCAGCTCACTGGTAGCGGAACGCAGCCTGGCAGCGGTATTCATGGTATCGCCACTCATAGCCAGGTCTTTTTTTATAACACCTATTTCGCCAATGGTTATTTCGCCGGTATGAATACCTGCCCTGAATTCGGGCACTATGCCATATTGTTTTCTGAAGTAGTTCTTGTTCCGTTGTAACATTCTTTTGCAATCCAGCAATGCCTGCAAACATTTCCGGTTGGCGTTTGGCTTCTTTACGATCCACGACACCACAACTTCGTCGCCTACATACTGGTATATCTGACCGTCGTTCTCCAGTAAGGCGACGGAGATGAAGTATATGAAGTCGCGAATGAACCGGAAGTATTTTTTATGACCCAGCTGCTCTGCTATAGCTGTTGAATCAACCAGGTCGATGAACATAACGGTACGCTTTTCTATTTTGGGCGTTATGTACCGGCCGGCGAGGATGTCGAAAAAGACGCCTGGTGAATATTTTTCATTGACTTCAATCAGCAGAATGGTGATCAGAAAAACGATCAGCCAGCGGAACATTTGACTAACGAACAACGAGGTTTGAAAGATCCTGTAGTAGGAGATGCCAAGCTCGGGCGTCAGCGTCTTTTTCTCAATTAACCAGATATAGGTGAAGTGTAAGATAAAATTAAGCAGGAAGGCCGCTATGACCAGGATAATACTTTTTAACAGCAGGCTTAGCCATAAGGGAAGGTTCCTGATAAAGTGCTTTAACTGGTAGATGAGCAGCCAGGCCATGGCCAGGCAGATAAAGAAGATCAGGACGAACCTTAGTATCATTACTACCCACGCCTGCATGGCGTAGGGAAGTTCTGCATTGTCGATGTAATCATCAAAGAATCTAAACAAATATACCCCCGTATCAATGAGTGTCCATAACAGGGCGATCACCAATACCTGCTTTGTGCGGTATTTGCTGATGAAGCCCTGTCTGACGTTTATATTTGCCAATGCACTCATATTCTTTAGCTGTACGGCGATACGTTCGAATTAATTACGGGTTGCTGCGGTTGATGTACCAGGATAGCGATCATAAATGCGATGACCGAAATAAACAGGCCTATCATAAATACGGTGTATGCAAGCCTGATGAGTTTGTATTTACGGGCCAGCACAACGCCCAATTGATGAATGTCCATTATTAATGAACTGTACAAATAATCCGGATCGCGCATCATGGTGTTCATGGCCCACTGGTATTCGTTCACCTTGGTTTTATAAAAGTTGCCGAAGAACAGCAGGTTGGTGGATTTGTTAAGAATATCTTCGCGGCTGAAATTACCCTGCGATACTTTAGGGCGCGTAGCCATGATGGCAATAATGATAGTGGCCAGCGAAGAAGCCAGGAAAATGAAGGTAGGCAAGGTTAAATGTGTATCCACTTCTATGCGGCGGATCAATACGGAAAGTATTACCGAAATGATAATGGCGTTAACACTGATGAGGATACTGGCTTTCCCGTCGGCCATATTACTGAGCTCAACATGATTTTCTGATGTTAACCGCAACATGGTTTGTATACCTCTTGATACGAGTGAGTTCTTACGTTTTATGGCAGCTTCATCTTCTTCTTCGCCTGGTATCAGCAGGGTTTCACTCACATTCAAACCTTCAACCTTGTTTATTTTTTTATTCAGTTTTTTTATGTTCTTTTCTTTCCCTTTTTGCAATAAGCCAATACAGTAAGTGGTGTAGAACTGATGCCTTTCAAGCAGCTCAAGGCTGTTCTTTTCCCAGTCGAGCACCATGGTGTTCATATTCCGCAGGATCAGTTCTTTCTTCATGGCTTTATTGGTCTGCTTGAAATCCGGCAGGCCGAAATGATAGGTGTCTGCATCGCAGATGATCATTTCCTGTAATGTTTGCGGTGCCGGCGGAAAGCGGGTCATGCGGATCAGGGCGGCTATTTTGTTGATCAGCTCTTCATCATCTGTTTTATTACGCATGAATGCTTCCATCAGGGCCACGCTTTTTTCCTCATGATCTGCCGGGTCGGTCATCAAATGACCGGTATCATGGAACCAGGCGGCCAATGACAGTTCAAGCAGTTCTTTGTCGGGTATTTTATAATGTGCCGAAATTTCGTATACCCGCTCCACTACTTTTTGCGTATGGTCGAGGTTGTGAAAGACCAGGTTCGTATTATGGTGTTGTTTAAACAATTCTTTTACATAACTCTCTGCATCAATTATAAGGGCATTGTAGGTTGACATACCAACAGAATTAAAATGTTAAGTTCAATTTTGTGCCTATCGTAAAATTCACGAGGCTTTCTTCACGTGATAAGGCAACGGTGGCAGATACGAGCACCATATTATAAGGTACATAGTAAAAGCCTCCGCCATAGGCATAATGCCATTTGCGGCTGTTTTCCCCTTTTAACCAAACGCGGCCAACATCATTAAAGGCAACCAACCCAACCTGGCCCGGAAAAACATATGATTTACTTTCGAAAAGTTTTACTCTGAATTCAAGACTGGCATATGCCAGGCCATGTCCTGAAAAACGATTCTTTCTGAACCCCCGCAAATAATTATTCGCCCCCAGGGTTAAAGCCTGAAAATATTCAAGGCTGTCGCTGAAGATGCGACCGGCGCCAACCCGTAATACTGTTACCCATCTTGCCGGAAAGCTCATGCTGGCATACACCTGCATGTCTGATTCCAGTTTTGTCAACGGATGGCTGTTATCGGTGAGGCCCTGCAAATGGGTGAAAGTTGTTAACCAGCTGATACCACGCGTTGGGAACAACTCATCGTTCAGGTTATTTATCCATACGCCTGCTTTACCGCCTGCGTAAGACTTAACCGAGTAAACAGCATTGGAGTCCAGGCCTATCAATGATGGTTTACCCAGGATATAGTCTTTGTTGTTAACCGGTTTGTTCCAGTAGCGGTAATAAGAGGGGCCGGCAAATACACTTAATACACCTGCGATCTTTTTTCTGAACAGCAGATCTGCTTCTATATTTTTGAACCGGGCGCGGTAATACCGGATGGTTGAATCTTCGTTGATCTTGGTCTCATTCCCAAAGCCAAAGAAATTGTTCAGTGCAGGGTCCTTCATTTCTGCATTGATCACGAGGTCATATTTAGGGAATACGTCAACAAACAAACCGCGATACCGGAATTGATAGGCGCGTTGGGCGGCAGCGAACAGTGCTGAGAACCGCTGTTCAGAAGAATACGGGTTTTTACGCCACCCATAACGCCGGTACCACAGGCCAAAGCCGAACATAAATCCGTCGTCGGCATTCCAGCCTATGTTTATGCGGGGGAAGTGGAAGATGTTGAATTTATATTCATCAAAATCATAGTCGTTCACCTTGGTATCGGTGCTGAAACGCGGCTTCGTATTTTTGCCTTTTGTAAGGAAATTCTTTTCCTTGCTGAGGTCGTACACATAGTTTTTGATATTGCCATTTATATGGAAGGTGTCATCGCCTTTGCCGCCAATGATTCGAAGGAATGACTTGTTGGGGCTGTTGGCCGATATGTCGAATTTGTCGTTGCCCCGGAAGCCAAATAACCTGATCTCTTTTGTTCGTTCAGGATCGAACACGCGATCATACATTACAAATCCCGAATCCTTTCCTTCATGGGTCAATACCTGTACACGAACACTATCGCCCTGGTTGTACACTTTAAACAATTCGGTCTTGTTACTACCGAGTACGGTTACCTGCTTGGCCAGGAAGTCATAATATTTCAAGGATGCTTTTTCCAGCACGTTGCGCCGGCTGATGAGCTTGTCGATGGTTTTCTGCCCATTGATGGCATAGATCTCCGGCGGCATTTGTTTAACCGCATTTACAATGGCGGTATCGGGCAGTTGCCTCCGGAAAACGGTGGTTATGGAATCCCATTCTTTTCTGTCGAGATCGTTCAGGAACAGGCGGTCAAAATCTTTTGCAACCACTGATAAATGGTTCACATCGGGAATTTTGTATTTCAATCCTTTCAGGAATGGCAGGCGTTTGCGCGAAATATAAGTTATCAGCAGGCCATCTGCTTTAAAGAAGGCCTGGTCGCGGTCTTTGGGAATTGGATAATATAATTTGCCACGGCCGGTATCCCTGATGCCCCATTTCCATTGATCCATGTGGCGGTCCCAGTCGGCAGTAAGGATGTCGAGCAGGCGTGCTTTTAATACTTCTTTTTGTAATACGCGTTTGTCGTTGTCTTCGATCAATTCATTGAATACGGTGATGGAGCTCTTGGTATCGGTTTCATCCCAGGAAGCGTCTTTTTGCTCGAGCATACAAACTTTATTGGCAAACAGGGTGCGGTAGGGGCCAAAGTCGAGGTCATCAGGCACCAGGTAGAAGGTTGGTGTAGGATGCGCAATTTTAAGTGAATTGGCCAGTGATGCAACGGATAAGGGTGCATACGGATGCGCAGCCGAGATCATGTCCTGAACAATTTCAGAAGCCATGGTATTGCGCAGGTTTTCGGGCAAGGCGAGTTCCGGATCTTTATCGATGGTTCGTAACGTCCAGTTCTTACCGTCCTTGTCTTCGAGCGTCAATGATTTGGTTTGTTTACCGCCGCCCATGCTTTTTATGGTGAAGCCGCCGTGTTCTTCTTTGAGGCGGAAAACTTTCAGTTTCACCGGTGTTGACCATACTTTGCGGTAATTGTTGCCGAGGATCAACCGCTTCAAGCTGGAGGCGTCTTTGTACTGATCGCTGGCCGGCGCTGCATGATAGTCTGTATACGGCGGGATCTTCACCTTAGCCGTGTCTTTTGCCAGTTCGGGAATTTTGGAGAAATCGATTATGTTCTTTGAAAAGGTTTCGCGGGCAATGGCCGAATCAACATTCACCGTATAGAATTTGGCTCGTACATTTTTGTTTGTTGATACTTCCAGTACGGCGAAACCCAGTTCTGCTGCTGTGAACAGGGAGTTCTTGCTGTTTTCTACCCTGCTGGTCTGGCAACCTGATCCACTGACAATATAATAATGGCTGCTATCCCTGAGCAATTGCAGGCTATGATCATGGCCGGCCGCATAAATGACATTGGGATATAGTTTTGTTTCTGCCCGGATGGTATTCACCATATTGGTGTAGGCGGGATAGCTGATATCCTGCGGACTGCCGAATACGCTTCTGCTGATGGGATAAATAGATCCTATTACAGGCAGGGGTATATACAGTTTCTTGCGCAGGTCGGTGAAGGGAAAGATATGTTGTTTAATGCCAAAGTAGCCACCATGGATACCATTGCTCATAAAAGGATGATGGCAGGCCATGATGATGAGTTTGTTCCGGTTCTTGCTGAGTAGCTCCGACAGCTGGATCTTGAATTCGCTTTCTGTTTTACACTCACAATCCCACTCAATGCCGGGTTTGTCGTGATGATGTAAGAACCACTGGCTATCGAATACGATCATGACCACATCTTTGGTGATGGGCACTTCTACCGGTCCAGGGCAACCTTCACTGGGAACAAATGAAACGCGGTTCTCTTTCATTAGGTTTACATAGGCTTCCTGCCGTAACAGGCTTTCCCAGCCATCGGCTCCACCATTCGACCAGTCGTGGTTGCCTGGTATCATGTATACCTGTGCATCGGTATTGGCGGCTACCGCCATTTGCGAATCGAGCACTGTTCTTGACAATACATAGTCTACAGCTCCTTCGTCGGGCAGTCCATGCCGGTATAAATTGTCGCCCAGGTATACAATGGTGGTCTTTTTATCGGGTCGCAGGTGGTTTCTCACGGCAGAAGCAACCGGGTGTTTGCCGTTGACCAATGCGCCACCATCTCCAATCAAAATAATCCGTGCAGTAACTGAATCATCTGTTTGAGCAAATAATGCATGACCAGCAAATACCATATAAAGGGCAAACAAATACTTCATGGTTTCACTTTCTTGTTATATTTATAAAATAAGAGGTTCGCTACACCGCGGTCAGCCGCTTCATTGGAGATGATCATATCTCCTTCCGGGGTAAAAGTAATTCCTTCCGGTTGTTTGAATAAAGCGGGATCAAGGACAAAGGTTTGTTTTACATTTCCTTTTTGATCGGTTATCACCAGCAGTTTGTTTACTGACGATACAATGTACAGTTCATTGGTGATCGGGTGTATAGCTGCGGCAGAGGGTTTAAACTTTATCTTTTCTTCTCCAATCATGTTGGCGATGGCCGTTACGTTAATGGAAGATGAGTCGTCGAACTGTTTATGAAGCAGGTTAAAATAGAAGGCGGTGAGGGCTTTCTTCTTATCTGTTTCACAGTCCTTGCAAAGCATAACGAGCTTAAATATTTTCGGGTTGTAGTACAGGATCTCAAATTCGTTACCCGAAGCAGGGAAGTTCTGTTGCTGGGTAAGGATCTTGTTATGGTCATCGAAAGTAAAGGCAGTGATATTGCCATTGCTTTGCAACACATAAAACACTTTATCAACCATTACCAGGTCTTCATAATCTCCTTCGCTCGAGAACTTCCATTTACGTATCGGTTTTCCAACGGTCAATGGTATTTTATACAACCAGCCGAATTCGTCGCCAATGGCAAAAACGCTGGTATCCTTTGAATAAAAGGCCACGCCTGAAATTTCATCGAGCTCTACAGGTAATTTCAATAAGAAAGGTTTGTTCAGATTGTAACCATCAGGACTTCTATACGCAGGACTGTTATCGGCTGACGATGTGCAGCGGCATAGGAAAACAATAATGAACAAGCATATAATGCATACTATGTATCTGTAAAGCATAAAAAATCCGATGGCTCATGGCTTATATGTCAAAATCTGGTGCCATGGGCGGCTGGTAATTGCATATCAATAGGCTTCTTGGAAGAGTGTAGAAAAACGTCTACAGTAGCGCCTGTCGATTATCATAGGCTGCTAACTGCTCAACTCAACCCGCTTTACCTTTAAGCTTAGCAAAGTATTTACAGGCTGGTTTAATGCCGCAAATGTCGCATTTAGGATTTCGGGCTACACAAACATAGCGGCCATGCAGAATGAGCCAGTGATGGGCAATATGGATCAATTCGCGCGGAATGTGTTGAATGAGTTGTTTTTCGGTGGCCAGCGGGGTTTTGGCGCCGATGGTTAAACCAATGCGGGCCGATACGCGGAAGACATGGGTATCAACGGCCATATTGGGTTGCTGGTCGACTACCGAGGTAATGACATTAGCTGTTTTTCTGCCCACGCCGGGCAGGGTAACAAGCTCTTCAACCGTGAGGGGAACCTGGCCATTAAACTGCTCCTGCAGCATTTTGGCCATCCCTATCAGGTGTTTTGTTTTGTTGTTGGGGTATGAGATGCTCTTTATTAACGGGAACAGTTCGTCAAAACTGGCTTTTGACAAACTGTCCGCGTCCGGATATTTTTCAAAAATAGCCGGTGTAGTCATATTTACCCGCTTATCGGTGCATTGAGCCGAAAGGATCACTGCCACCAACAGCTGGTAGGGATTATCGTACAGCAATTCGGTTTCCGCATCGGGTGCATGATGCAAAAAGTAGTCAATTACAAACTGGTAACGTTGTTTTCTGGTCATTCTTTCACTTAGAATGACTGCGAAATTAAGGGAGTGGATTAATGTAGCCCAATGATTATTACATTATTGCGGCCACGGGCTCTGCCGGAAGCTTTAAGCAGTTGCAATTGCCGATTCACGGGCGTATTGCAAAACGTTCATAATAACTTCTGTTCTGGGAGATTCTACGATCTTATCCAGGTTACGGGCAGAGGCTTTTAATACTTCTAATTTTTCGCGAAGCGTCCAGTCTTCCTCCAATGCGGCTTCAATAGCGGCATTCATTGCCGGCGAGGTTTCTTTGTACAAATAGCGTAAAAGGTCCTCCGGTGTAAAGAGAATAGTCATAGGCAAACCATTTATGTCCTTTAAATTTCCGAAAGAGTCAATTTCGGAGTCCGTCCGTGTAATAAAACGATATTAGGTTTCTCTTATTGTGCAGGAAATTGGATGGGAGAGAGCTAATTCGGTGGAAAGATAAAAAAAGCCGGTGAATGATACAATAGCAGGCGCCAAAACAACTTATTCAGGTAATATGAACAAATCTTCATTGTCCTTCTTCATCCAGTACTTTTCGCGGGCATATTTTTCGAGCATTTCGGCATTCTGCTTCAGATCGTCCAGCTCTTTTTTGGTGGTATCGATCTGCTGCAGGTAGTAATCCCGGCTATGCTCCAACTGCCTGAGTTCCTGGCGGTGCTTGAAGTGGGTAGTGATTATATCACGGTCGTCGAAGAACAACAACCATACTGAAAACACCAGCAGGGTGAGGAAGTACTTGTTCTTAAGCCAGGAGGGTATGTTTTTGAAGAGTTTCAAGTTACAGGTTTCAAGTTACAAGGTTCAGGATCCGGCACCCATTACAGGTTACAGATCCTCAGGTTACAAGCTAAGAGGAACGCTATGATCCCCTGTAACTTGTAACCTGCAACCTGCAACTACATCTTATTTACCAAATTTAATTCTTCCTTTAGGATAAACAGCGTTTGCGCCCAGCATTTCTTCGATACGGATCAACTGGTTGTACTTTGCCAAACGGTCGGTACGGCTGGCAGAACCGGTCTTGATCTGTCCGCAGTTCAGGGCTACCGCCAGGTCAGCGATGGTCGTATCTTCGGTTTCACCGCTGCGGTGGCTCATGATAGAGGTGTAGCCATTGGTTTGGGCCAGTTGAACGGCATTGATGGTCTCGGTCACGGTTCCGATCTGGTTCACCTTAATAAGGATGCTGTTCCCGATTCCTTTGTTGATACCATCCTGCAGGCGTTTTACGTTGGTTACGAACAGGTCGTCGCCTACGAGCTGGCATTTGCTGCCAACTGATTCGGTCAGCTTTTTCCAGCCATCCCAATCGTCTTCGGCCATCCCATCTTCGATAGAAACGATGGGGTATTTCTTCACCCAGTCTGCCCAATAGGCTACCATTTCATCGCTGCTGATGGTTTTGCCTGAGCTCTTATAGAATTTGTATGTTTTCTTCGCTTCGTCGAACATTTCGGTGCTGGCGGCATCCATGGCAATGCCAATTTGTTCGCCTGCTTTGTAACCGGCAGCTTCGATGGCCTGCAATACGGTTTCAATAGCTTCTTCATTGCTTTGGATATCAGGCGCATAACCACCTTCATCACCTACGTTGGTGCTGTAGCCTTTCTTTTTCAGAATGGATTTCAGATGGTGGAATATTTCAACGCCCCAGCGCAAGCCTTCACTGAAAGAAGGAGCACCAATGGGAACTATCATAAATTCCTGGAAATCAATTTTGTTATCGGCATGTACGCCACCGTTCAGGATGTTCATCAGGGGCATGGGTAATACCGTGGCATTCACGCCGCCCAGGTAGCGGTACAAAGGCAGGTTGCTTTCTTCAGCAGCGGCTTTGGCTACGGCCATAGATACAGCCAGGGTAGCATTGGCGCCCAGTTTGGCTTTGTTTTCGGTGCCGTCGATCTTGATCAGCAGATCGTCGATGTACGCTTGTTTTACTACTTCAATACCAATCAGTTGGTCGGCGATCACTTCGTTTACATTTTTTACTGCCTGTAAAACGCCTTTTCCCATGTAGGTCTTTTTATCACCGTCGCGCAGCTCAACCGCTTCGTGTTTACCGGTAGAAGCGCCGCTGGGAACGGCTGCTCTTCCCAAGAATCCGTTATCGGTAACTACATCTACTTCCACAGTGGGATTGCCGCGACTGTCTAAGATCTGGCGTGCATGAATGTCTGCAATGTAACTCATGATTGGTATTAGTTTTTTGAATTTAAATGCTCGGTTTTTCAGTTAAGTTCCTGAGCAGAACCTGTTTCCACTTGTTGGCGGTCGAAGGCTCGAAGGACGTGCAAAGAAACAAAGTTTGCGTTAGAATATTCTTATCGCAGCCTTATTTTTAGTGGAGTAGGCGAAACCGGTTCGAACAGTAACAACAGTTACATAAAATGCCTGTTAATCAAAATTTTTACCTGTTAAACTTCGGAATACATCCTCCAGGCTTTGTCCGCCCGATTGCAATGAAACGATATTGAGATTGTGCTGCAAAGCCAGCTCCAGCAACTGCCGTTTGGCTTCGGTGGCGTCACGGCAAACCAGTTCCCATTCGTGTGTGCTGATCTTGTTGGCAGATTGTACGCTACTCAATCTTTCGAGCCAGGCGGCCTCCAGTGGTTCTTTAAAAGTTACCCGCAGCAGGTTATTGCTGTCGACCTGCTGGCGCAGGTTGCTTAATTTATCATTGGCCACCAGCCTGCCGCGGTTAATAATGATCACGCGGTCGCAAATGGCTTCTACTTCCTGTAAGATGTGCGAAGAAAAGAGCACCGTTTTATTCTGCCCCAGCGTTTTTATCACTTCCCGTATCTCGATGATCTGGTTGGGATCTAAACCGGTAGTAGGTTCATCCAGGATCAAAACTCCGGGGTCGTGTATGAGGGCAGCTGCCAGTCCTACACGCTGTTTGTAACCTTTCGACAGCTGGCCGATCTTCTTTTTACTTTCCAGGCTCAACCCCACGGTCTGGATCACGGCTTCAATACGCTCTTTTTTAGTTTTGGCGGGCAGTTTGTGCACGTCAGCCACAAAATCGAGGTATTCACGTACGTACTGATCGTAATACAGGGGATTGGCTTCAGGCAAATAACCTATGGTGGCTTTGGCGTTGAGCGGTTGTTGTTTTACCGGGATACCCGATACAACGGCTTCGCCTTCATCTGGCTGCAGATAGCCAGTGATGATCTTCATAGTAGTGGATTTACCGGCGCCATTGGGGCCCAAAAAGCCAACGATCTCGCCTTTGTTTACGGTAAAGGTTATGTTATCGATCGCTTTTTGCTCACCATATATTTTGGTGAGATTTTTTACTTCAATTGACATAATTAATGTGCTAAACCCGGTATTGGAACCAGATGGATACAAATATAACGCACATTAGCTAATTGGCTAATCGGCAAACGGCTATTTTGGAGTCGGCCGTGCCATAATACAACAGCCATTTGTTTTTGAAGAATACCAGGCCTTCAATAAAACAAACCCTGTTTACCTGCCCTGTTACTTCGTATGATTTCTCAGGTTGAATGAACCAGTTATCCATTCGTTGTAAAACCTGCGTAGGATCATTTTTATTCATCAGGATCTGTGATGCTGTATACGTGCCTTCCGGTAAGCTGCTGTCGCCAATGGCTGGAATGTTCCTGCTGTTGTATAACAGCAGGATGCCTTTGTCTGTCAGCATCGCCGGCGGACCGGGTTCTACCAGGTCGCTATCAAATTTTTTGGGCCTTGGGCCGAACACGGTTTTTATTTCGGGTATGTCTTTGGCATAATGGCGCAGGGTAATGGCCGGTTTTTCACCCGGAGCAGATAATACGGGCGCCCAGTTAATGAGATCGTCGGATGTTGCCGCCCAAATATTTACATCGCCCCAGTACATCCAGTATTTACCATTGATCTTGCATGCAATGATATTTCCGTTTTCATATTTTGAAACAATGGCGCCCGACTTTGACCAAATATTGAGGTATTTGCCATTAAACGCTTTCGCAAATGCAGGTCCGTGTTTGGTCCATTGCTTCAGATCTTTTGAAGAAGCAACCATAAGACGGGCTGTTTTTCCATCGTACGCGGTGTAGGTCATAATATATGTACCGCTGCTGTCCTGCACGACCCGTGGATCTTCACAACCACCTTCCCATTCATATTTTTTCTGTTCATCCGGGGCCGGAAAAAGAACCGGCCGGGCAAACCGCGTGAAATGCAATCCGTCGGTGCTTTCGGCCAATCCGATACGTGAAGTGCCGGCATGTTTTCCAATAAGATCCTCTGCCCGGTACAGCAGGAAGACTTTCCCGTCTTTTACAATGGCGGCCGGATTGAACACATCTTTTTCTTCCCACCTGACAGGCTGTTTGCGTACAGGACAAATAAATGTTCCCGTGCCGGGTTCAAGGACGGGATTTACTGAATCGATCTTTACAAAAGGCAGCATCATCCAGCTGCTGTCAGCCGGTGATGCGTTGGCTACTACATGGGTGTTTTTAGCGGCTGGTTGCTGGCAGGCCAGCAGGTAAATGAAGAGCAAGGCATGCAGGCAGGATGCAATCGTATTTTTTACTGGCAGCGTCGACATGAATAATTTGTTATATGCGGATGGGCTGAAGTCCTTTCCGTATGTAATTTACGTTTTTCGCATGTATAAGCTGTTGAACTAATTACAGGTTATTTCTTACACAATGGGTTACGCATTGAGCTTTCTTGTTTATATTTAAAAAGAGCATGATAAAGGGCTTCATTGAATCCGTATTGAGTAATACTTACTCAAATGCGATATTTATTAGTCATAGCTGCGTTACTGCTCTTTGCTGGTTACAGTAATCTGATTCAGTTATCTGATCTAACTGAGGTGGCCACTTTTATGGTGTGTGAAGAACCTGAATCGGAAGAAGACAACAAATCGGAGAAAGAGTTCAAGAAAAACAAATTTGATAAACATCCCCATAGCTACGATTGTCCTTTCCTGTTAAATTTCATATCCAGCCAGATAAAATACTTTCATAAATCGGGCCTTTGCCTCAAAGGACATTGCGCGCTTATTGACCAGCCTCCCGAATTGTAAGTGAACATACGCTGTTTTTTCTTCATCAATTGTTTCACTGCAATAATAAATTACTGTTATTATGAAGCATTATAATTGGGAGTGGCGCCAGTCCATGACGTCTGAGAAAGCGTTTCCATCTCCGCCCTTACGTAGTTTCAGCCGCCCGGGCATTTCACCATCCACAAACCTTACATCCCATGTATATAAACAGGAAGCTCCAAATACTGCTGGTGTATTCAGCCGGATCGCTTTTTATTTGAACCCGTTTGACGGTCGATATGAAGACCTGGTAAAAGGAAACAAAAAACTGAACATCGTTAAAGACCTCACGGCAGGACTGATCGTGGCCATGGTTGCCATTCCGCTGGCTATGGGGTTTGCCATGGCTTCAGGCCTTCGGCCCGAACAGGGTATCGTTGGGGGAGCGGTAGCCGGTTTGTTGGGGGCTTTGTTTGGCGGCTCCAAATACCAGGTATATGGTCCTACAGCTGCTTTTATTCCGGTTATTGGCGGGCTAATGGCTACGTATAATCACAGTTTCCTGGTGCTGGTATCCATTCTGGCAGGCGCTTTACTGATGATCTGCGGCGTTGTAAAATTTGGCCGTATAGTGGCGTTGGTGCCGCATTCGATTGTCGTTGGTTTTACTATTGGTATTTCCATTGTAATTGCATTTTCACAGCTGGGCGAAATATTCGGGTTTAAAGAAAGAATGGGATATGGCCTGTTGCAGCAGGTCGAAAGAACGATTGCCCATATGCCCACTGCCAACTGGTATGCTTTTGCGCTGGCGGCGTTTACGTTTGCAATATGTAAAACGTTAATAAAGTTCTCGGCTTTTGTTCCGGCGCCGCTGATCGCTTTGGGCATTGGCTGGCTGATGGGCGGCACTTTATGGAAGGACAATGGTCTTATCCTCATCAAAGATAAATACGGGGCCATACCTACTGATTTTTTAGTGTTCACCACACCGCAGCTGCCGGCTATAACGGCACAGGTCATATTCGACCTGGTGTATTATGTGCTGGCCGTCTTTATTGTGGCAGCTATTGAGAGTTTATTATGTTCCCGCATGGCCGACAGGCTGGCCAATAACAAGGGCATACCATTCAACCCCAATAAAGAGTTATGGGGCCAGGGCATGGTAAATATTGTAACACCCTTATTCAATGGATTTCCGCATACAGGTGCATTGGCAAGAACGGCCGTAAATATTAAAGTGGGGGCGGTGTCGCCTTTGGCGGGTATTGCCAAATTTGCTTTCAAATTATTAATGGCGGCGTTTTTAGCCACTTACCTCGAGCAGGTACCCATGGCATGTATAGGCGGTATACTGTTTTACGTAGCGAATGGCATGATAAAAAGAAAGGAGATCAGGGAAGTGATCGGTAGCAGGAATCCCTACCATATTGCATTGATGATCTATACGGCAGTAGCAGTGCCGTTGTTGGGTTTTATGCCGGCGGTGTTATCGGCGATCGGCATTTTTGTGCTCATGGTGCTTTTGCGGTTGGTAAAAAAGCCGGTGCACCAGGATGTGGCTATGCCCGGCGCATTGCAAGGTCAGCAAATGAAGAAGATCGTATAAAACAAAAGCCCTCCCGGGTTGGAAGGACTTCTGCGTTATCGTAATTAAAGATGAGTACGATCATAATAAATTGTCGAACTCATACAACGGATCAATATGAGTGCCGGCCTTCATTTCAAATACCGGTTTAATAATGCCGTCTTTTAACCCGTACACCCAACCGTGCAGGTCTGGCTGGTTATTTTGTTTCCAGGCACGTTGAATGATGGATGTTTTGGCCAGGTTATTTACCTGCTCCCGAACATTCAGTTCTACAAGTCTGTCGGTACGTTTTTCGGTATCTTTAATGGAGTCCAGTTCTTCGCGGTGCAGGCGGTATACATCCTTGATATTCCGCAGCCACATGTTCAGCACTGGTTTGAAATCGCTCTGGGTGGTAGCTGCTTTAACGCCGCCACAACCGTAATGGCCGCAAACGATCACGTGTTTTATTTTCAGGTGATTTACGGCATAGTCGAGCACGCTCAGCAAATTCACATCGGTGTTCACCACCATATTGGCAACATTGCGATGAACAAAGATCTCGCCTGGTTGTGTACCTGTAATTTCATTGGCCGGTACGCGGCTGTCGCTACAACCGATCCATAAAAACTCAGGTGTTTGAATGTCGGCTAACCGCTTGAAATACTCAGGGTCTTCGCTGACCTTCTCTGATGCCCAGGCTTTATTCTCCAATAATAACTTTTCGTATGATTGCATGATCGATCTTTTAGACTTAATAAAATTAAACAACCTTTTTTTAATGGGGTCGGTTTTCGCGATCGGCCCGCGATGGCACCGGCGTCTGTATTACACTTCGGCCATTTCTTTTTCTGCAATCACCGGTTTCGCATGCGCTACAATGTTAGTACCGTTGGCTGCAAAACCCTGATCCTTGTGATTACTTTTTCTTAATTCTACCGAAATGCCTTTCAACGGGGCGTGTTTTAAGAAGTCTTCAATAACCTCGATGATGTCCCTGTCAATGAAATCGGCCCTGGTTGCATCGATGAGCACTGAGGAATTTTCAGGTACTTTTTCGAGCCTGTTCTTAATGATGGGTTTATTTAAAAAGGATACATCCTTACGTAAACGGAACAAATACCTGTTGGCGTCATTTACCACCAGAACGGCCGATTTAAAGTTACTGCGAATAACAAAGAACATACCTACCACGCAGCCTACTAAAATACCTTTCAGCAGGTCGGTGAGCAGGATAGCTGCTATGGTAATGGCAAAGGGTAAGAACACATCCCAGCCTTTTTTATAAAAGCTTATGAACAGCGAAGGCTTAGCCAGCTTGAAACCTGTATAGATCAGGATGGCAGCCAGTGCCGACAACGGTATAAGGTTGAGCAGGGATGGGATAAAGGCTACAGAACCCAGCAGGAAAAAACCATGGAAAATGGTAGACATTTTGGTTTTTGCCCCGGCATTGATATTGGCCGATGTACGCACCACCACTGAGGTAAGTGGTAAACCGCCAATAAAACCTGACACCATATTACCAGCGCCCTGGGCCATTAATTCGCGGTTGGTAGGAGTAACGCGTTGATAAGGATCCAGGTCATCAGCCGCTTCAATATTCAATAAGGTTTCCAGACTGGCTACAATGGCAAGGGTTAATGCTGTAGTCCACACCACCGGATTCGTTATATGGCTGAAATCAGGGAATGTAAAGAACGACAGGAATCCCTGTACAGAATCAGCCACCGGAATTTTCACCAGGTGGGAGTCTTTGATCACCATATCGGGGGCTGAAGACCTTAAGGTTTCATTGATGATAACTGCTACCACTACCACGATCAACGGAGCGGGCATAAGTTGCAGGATCCTGGCTTTGGGAGCAACATATTTTTCCCAAACAACCATGATCACCAGCGAAACGACGCCAATGATGAGAGCGGCTGGTATCAAATGACTAAAAGCGCCAAACAAACTGCTGAAGGTGTTGCCGCCATCGGCCTGCTGAAAGCTTTCATCACCTACGTAATCAGCATCGTAACCCACCAGGTGGGGAAATTGTTTCAGGATCAGGATCAACCCAATGGCTGCCAGCATCCCTTTAATTACACTGGAAGGAATATAATCACCGAGAATACCGGCTTTAATTATACCTAAAATGATCTGGAATACGCCGCCCAGCACAACGGCCAGCAGGAATGCTTCGAACACCTGCAGTTTACCAATGGCTACAATTACAATAGCTGTTAAACCGGCTGCTGGTCCGCTCACACTTAATTGCGATCCACTTAGAGAACCGATAACAATACCGCCCACCATACCGGCAATAATGCCAGAGAACAACGGAGCCCCCGATGCCAATGCTATACCCAAACAGAGGGGGAGCGCTACCAGAAATACTACTATCGACGAAGGCAAATCTTTTCCTAACGCGCCTGCGTATTGTTTTACTTTTTTAACCATATTAAAAACGTTTTTATGAGAAGCACATGGCTTGCCCGGTTTGACAATAAGATACCCGGTTGAATTCAAGGATGCACCTGGAAACAAATGCTTTTTTAGCCAGATGTACATTTCATATCAACAAAGCAATCGTATTCCCGCATGGCAGGAAGAATAAAAATGACTGATCAGAATGGGGAAAATGTCAGGCTTCCGGAGGAGGTGAAAAGGATTCCGGATGATAAATGCAGAGTTTTTCAGCTTCGTGAACTTTATGTTCGTATAGCCAGTTGATCCAGTCCGGATTTACCGGAGTGTGATATGGATGCAAATATTCTTCTGAGAAAGTTAAGGGCGCATCGGGCGACTTTTCATCAGGACCGGCAGGATTAGTATTGCACCCTCCCTCGGTCTCTTCGTCACAACCTCCATTAATACAGGTAATGGGTACTTTACTCATCTCTTTCGACATATACAAAAAGTTTATACCGGTGATCCAGAGCAGCAAAAGCATCATGGCAATGGCCACGATCTTTTTCGCAACAGATACAGTATATTCTTTTTGTATTGCTTTATCCATGATTATGAGTAACGATGCAAAAATAAGGTTTCAGGCTTCAGGTGACAAACGTTAAATTTTATTAACAATTGCCAGTAAAGGCCACAAAAATTAGGCAATTAAAACCAATAATCAAAACCGCTTATATATCTACACGCAAACTATATAAAAAAACGCCCGGACGAAATGTTTTACAAGCAGGATCAAATATTGTTGACTATTAATTTCCTTTAAATTTCTTTAGAGTTTTCCGGCAGGTGATCATATTCGCCCTTAAGCGCATAATAGCCGAAAATAACCAGGCCAATGGCGATGGGGATAAATATGATGATAAATACAGCCCATTGAATTTTAGTATCTAAAACAGGTTTTTTAGCTATTTCTTCAGCAGCCGTTTTTATGAGGTAATATATAGTAACCGGGCCAAGGATGATCCACACAATTCCCAGCCATCTTTTTAACTGATTCATGTTGTTCTTTTTAATATTATTTAATCGTTAACATCGGGATCGATGCGGTTAGAAATGTAAATAGCGCCGATAAATAAACATACGGCAGCCACAATAATGGTATACCACAATCCTGATAATTTGTCAGTCACATAAATAGTGGTGAGCAGCGTGGCGATAAAAGGGGTCAATCCCCCGAACACACCGTTGCCGATATGGTATGGAAGCGACATGGAGGTGTACCGGATGCGGGTCGGGAAAAGCTCCACCAGGAAGGCGGCGATGGGGCCATATACCATCGTCACATATAGTATCAATACGAATATCAGCGCCACCAGTTTGCGGTAACTGCCGGTATCCAGTTTTTTGTCCTTATACTTGATGGAACTATGGGCCGCCCCGGCCAGGGCCGTATTGGCAAAAAGGGTATCTGCTTTTATTTCTTTAAATACAGCACCGTCGCTGTAATGCACTTCGGAAGTTACCAGGCGAATAGAATCGGCCGGGTTCTTTTCGCTAACGATCGTTTTCTCTTCCAGTAATTTTCTATGACTCGCCAGTTCGGTTCTTCCGGTTGGCTCGGTTAATGCCACGAATTGTTTGAAAATGGGCTGATAGGTACAAATAGCCAGCAGCATACCCACCAGCATGATCCATTTACGGCCTATTTTATCACTCCACCCGCCGAAGACCACAAAGAATGGAGTAGCCAGTAAAATGCCCCAGATAAGAATGGTACGCGACTGATCGAAATCAATATTGCAAACATTCTCGAGGAAAGACTGCGCATAGAACTGCCCGGTGTACCACACTACTCCCTGGCCCATGGTCGCGCCGAACAGCGCCAGCAGCACCATTTTCAGATTCGTTTTATTGCCAAAACTTTCTTTAAGCGGGTTGGTCGACACCCTGCCTTCTGTTTTTAATTTGGCGAACAGCGGCGATTCGTTCATCCGTAAACGAATGTATATCGATACGCCTACCAGCAGTATGGATACCCAGAAAGGAATGCGCCATCCCCAGTCGTTAAAGCGTTGAATGGAAGTGTTGAGGTCTGCCGCCAGGTAATGCCGGGTGATCAGGATCACACCCAACGAAAGAAATAAGCCCAGCGTAGCGGTGGTTTGGATCCAGCTGGTATAGTAACCGCGTTTGTTGGCCGGTGCATGCTCTGCAACATAAGTAGCTGCACCGCCATATTCGCCGCCGAGGGCAAGCCCCTGCAGCAGGCGAAGCAACAATACCAGCAGCGGTGCCGCAAAGCCAATGGTGGCATACCCTGGTACAAGGCCAATGGCGAATGTAGAACCACCCATGAGGATCAGTGTCAGCAGAAAAGTATATTTCCTACCGATCAGGTCGCCTAAACGGCCAAATACCAATGCACCAAAGGGGCGAACAATAAAGCCTGCTGCGAAGGTGGCCAATGTTGAAAGCAGTGCGGCTGTGGGATTTGTCTTTGGAAAGAACTGGCTTGCGATAACAGTGGCCAGGCTACCGAAAATGTAAAAATCGTACCATTCAATTAAGGTTCCTACTGAAGAGGCAGCAATGACCTGCCAGATAGTTTTGGAGCTCGAAGCTTTCGTCATATATGGGAAGCGGTTTTCTCGTTGTTTAAGCTATAAATATAAGGCACAACTTTCAAGACGCAAGACACAAGTTTCAGGATCAGGTATTGATTGCGCAAACGAATGCGTGATTAAGCACAAGGCTCAAGGCTCACAATACAAGATATAAGGCACATGAGGTTTAGTGCACAAAGTTTATCATCTTATGCCCTGGTACTTGCACCTTGTGCCTTTTTATTCGTATTTTAACGGCCCAAAATTTAAAAGGGATTTAAACTGATTGTTATGTCATATCCTTACCAGATAAAATCAGCAGACCAATACAAAGCCGCGTACGAAAAAAGCGTTAATGAGCCGGAAGCGTTCTGGGACGCTGTAGCCTCTACCTTTCATTGGAGAAAAAAATGGGATAAAGTACTTGAGTGGGATTTTAAAACGCCAACAATTAAATGGTTTGCCGGTGGCAAACTGAACATTACTGAGAACTGCCTCGATCGTCACCTGGAAAAATTAGGCAATACGCCTGCCATTATATGGGAGTCGAACGATCCTGAAGAACATCACCGCGTTTTAACGTATCGCGATCTGCACGCCAAGGTTTGCCAGTTTGCCAACGTTCTTAAGAACAACGGCGTAAAAAAAGGCGACCGCGTTTGTATATATATGGGTATGGTACCCGAACTGGCTATTGCCGTGCTCGCCTGTGCCCGGATCGGTGCTATACATTCCGTCGTCTTTGGCGGTTTTAGCGCGCAAAGTATTGCTGACCGGCTGCAGGATGCGAAAGCCGGGTTTGTAATTACCTGCGACGGCGCTTTCAGGGGTAATAAAGAAATACCGCTGAAATCTGTGATCGATGATGCTCTTGTACAATGCCCGTTTGTAAAACGGGTGATCGTATTGACCAGAACGCGCACGCCGGTATCTATGATCAAGGGCCGCGATGTGTGGTGGGAAGATGAGATCAGGATCGTTGAAACCCAGGGTAATCCTGATTGTACAGCAGAAGAAATGGATGCAGAGGACATGCTCTTTATCTTATACACTTCCGGCTCAACAGGTAAACCCAAAGGGGTGGTGCATACCTGCGGCGGCTATATGGTGTATACCAATTATAGTTTTGTGAACGTGTTCCAGTATCAGCCGGGCGATGTGCATTTTTGTACAGCTGATATTGGCTGGATAACCGGTCACAGTTATATTGTATATGGTCCGTTAAGTGCCGGCGCCACCTCCCTGATGTTTGAAGGCATTCCTACCTGGCCCAATGCAGGCCGGTTCTGGGATATCGTAGATAAATACAAGGTCAATGTATTGTATACTGCGCCAACAGCCATCCGGTCGCTGATGGGTTTTGGCCTCGATCCTGTGAAAGGTCACAGCCTCGACTCATTGAAAGTACTGGGAACGGTGGGAGAGCCCATCAATGAAGAAGCATGGCATTGGTACGATGAACATATCGGAAAGAAAAAATGTCCGATTGTAGATACCTGGTGGCAAACTGAAACAGGTGGTATCCTCATTTCCAATTTAGCGGGTGTAACGCCGGCCAAGCCGGCTCATGCCACCCTGCCTCTACCGGGCATTCAACCGATCCTGGTAGATGAGAATGGCAAAGAAATAACCGGTAATTCGGTAAGTGGTAACCTGTGCATCAAATTTCCCTGGCCGGGCATGCTGCGCACTACTTACGGCGATCATGAACGTTGCCGCCTGAACTATTTTGCTACGTACGAGAATTTATACTTTACCGGTGATGGTTGCCTGCGCGACGAAGTGGGTGATTATCGTATAACCGGCCGGGTTGATGACGTATTGAATGTAAGCGGCCACCGCATTGGTACAGCTGAAGTGGAGAATGCCATCAATATGCATGCAGGTGTGGTGGAAAGTGCTGTAGTAGGATATCCGCACGACATCAAAGGGCAGGGTATTTATGCATTTGTGATCTACCAGGGAGCGCATGGCGATGAAGCGCTGGCCCGTCAGGATATCACCCAAACGGTTTCACGCATCATTGGCGCAATCGCCAAACCCGATAAAATTCAATTCGTCAGTGGCCTGCCAAAAACCCGAAGCGGCAAGATCATGCGCAGGATCTTACGAAAGATCGCGGAAGGTGAGCTCGATAAACTGGGTGATACCACTACCTTGCTCGATCCGGGCGTTGTTGATGAAATTGCCAAAGGAAGACTGTAACCGGTTATAATATTTTATAATATTTAATAAGCTCATCCCGCCTGCGTTGGGATGAGCTTATTATTTTTTCAGCCAAAATCTTTTTCTGTTTATCCTGATCTGTGACTAATTCAGGATAAAATACCCTTTTACAGTATTGCAGGTGCTGAACCCATGTTATACTTTTGCCACACACCAAGACCCTCCACTTATTTCCGCATTCCATCAGCACATATACACATACAATCAAAAACCAATCATAATAATTCGAACCTATGCTAAGAAATCAGCTCCTTGCGTTATGCGCTATACTCACGCTGGCGTTGGCCTGTTCAAAAAAAGATAAGAACGGAGACGAAGCTCCACCGGTTAATGCCGAGGTGAAGGCATTACAGGATTATTTATCTCAGTCAGGCAGCCTCAATGTATTTGGTGCTTCTTTAAAGGAAGTTCCCTTTACCGACGCTGAAGTGAGTAACGGCCTGACTGTATTTGCGCCCACCAATGGGGCGATAACGAAATATGATCCCAATGCCCGCGTTGCGGCTAATGGTTTGACAGAAACCGAAATAAAAGATCATATAGTTAAAGGCATTATTAAACTGGTTGATCTTACGCAAGGTAAAAAGCTCACTACTTTGAGCGGAAAACAACTGGTGGTTACCATCGATGGCGATAAGGTAATGATCAATGGTATTGAAATAGCAAGTAATAATGTAGATAGCGGTAAACACATCATTTATACTATTTCTGATGTGCTTTGTAAAAAGCCTGGCGCTGCAGAGATCACCGTAAGGGATGGAACCCTGTGGTCAGCTACTGATACCCTGGGCAAAACAGTGGCGGATGCCGATGTTGCCCTCTACTTTAGCCGCGATGCTTACATCAACGATCAACCTGTTTTTACCGGTAAAACAAATGCGGGCGGTAAAATAACTTTTAACGGGTTAACGGCCGGTACCTATTACCTGATCGTGAAAAAAGATGATAAGTATAACTATTGCGAACCTGCTTTTATTAATGGATCGCCGGTTGCTTTCAAACCGTTAGGTATTTTTCAAAACGCTGCTCAGGTAAGCAGCCTGCCTCATATACCTAATACGGCCCCGGGCGATTTCATTTTCCAGGATACCAACGGTGATGGCATCATCAGCGGAGATGACAGAACCGCTATTCCATTTGAAGTGGTGGTCACCAGCAACAGCACTGTTCAGGTTACGTCTTTGATAGGTTATACATTGAATCACCTGGCAGCGCCTTTCACCGACAAGGCCAATGCCCAACAATTCCTTGACAATTTGTATACCCAGATAGGTAACTGGCATCAACTGCAAACTTTAATGGATGGCATGTTGAGTGATGATGCCGAGTGCAGCACAATGAGCAGTTTTTGCAGCCTCGATAATTTTCTTATCTATCCCACCAACACTTATACAACCAGCTTATGGCAATCTGGTTATGGTTATATCAGTAACCTGAACAGACTCATCTTACATGTACCCGCGCTGAACCTGCCTGCGGCTGAGGCGAATAACCTGATTGCCCAGGCAAAAGGATTACGCGCCTTTGTTTATTTCGAGTTGGCCACCTACTATGGAGCATTGCCTTTACAAACAACCATTACCGATCAGAACCTGCCGCGTACGGCATTGACCGAAACCTGGCAGTTCATTAAGAATGATCTTACTGAAGTGATGGGTATTTTGCCGAACAGGTTCACAGGCGCCGATCATTTCCGAATTAATGGCAATGCCTGCAAACTGTTACTGGCGCGTATTGCTATGGCGCAGGGTGATTTTGGCAGGGCAAAACAATTGACTGATGAGCTGATCGCAGCCGCCACTTATTCACTGGTGCCTGCAAACGAAATTTTTGTGAATGCTGATAATGCAGAGATCATCTGGAATATGAAAACGGGTATCGCCTCGGTTTACAATACTTTTTTTACTGAAGATGGTGTTAGGAATTTTAACCCGGTAGCCCGCTATGCGGAAGTATTGCTGATAAATGCAGAGGCGCGGGTATATCTGGGCCAGCCTGATGCTACCAATATAAACCTGTTGCGTACCCGCCGCGGAGGGTCGGCAGTAACGTTTGCGAATAATAGCGAGGCCATGGATACCGTGCGCCTGACATGGAAGAATGAAATGTACCGGGAAGGACAACGTTTTGCCAAACTGGTGAAATGGAGTGCAGCGATGGATGTTTTGTTCACTAATGGATTCAGAGAGCATCACAGCCGGTTGCCGTTGCCGCAGTATATAATGGATAAGAATTTCAATCTTTATCAGAACGCCGGCTATTAACAAGACCTGGTAAGCTATACTTAAAAGCGTTAACCGTGCCATGTTCCTTTAGATTGTCTGTACAGGCAGACAGGCGTTTCGGGACCGTGGCACGGTTGTTCTTTTATAGTAGCAATATGTTTGAGATTAAAAGAGAAAACCCCACTGGCTGGAGATTGTGGGGTCTTCATAGAGACGGATACATTGACCGTTTTCTGAAGCCAATGTACTTGTATGGATTGTTTTGTCTCACAAGTTTGAATCCCGACATGCGGGAAGCTCCCACAAAAAGCGGGATTTATGTTCATGCAATATACGCTTCAAATTGTAAACAGGTTGGTGAATGCCTGTTAATAAATATTAACAAGACAATTAAAGATGCCTGAACGTTGCTGCGGTCTGAAAAATACAGCAGAAGTCAGTAATAGTACTATCTTAGGATACGTAAAATTCCTTTGCCGGTTTCACTTATTGTCACCTTATACCGGCAAATGTGAAATAGATATCGGTGAAGTGGTTCAACGTTTAATGATGACCCGGGAACCAACCGGTAAAAGTTCATCCAGCTCATCGAGGTCTTCATTTTTTACTGATACACAGCCGTTGGTCCAGTTGGTATAATCATCAACCACCAGGTTATCATTAGGCCAGGTGCCGTGGATAGCAATGCCGCCACCGATTTTGGCGTTTCTTGGTATTAAACCTTTTGCTTTACGTTCCTTGAATTTGCTCCAGCTTTCCTGGGTGGGAAAGTCGAGCATCAGCATTTTATGCCATTTGTGGTGAGGTTTCTTGTAGATGATCCTGAAGCTGCCTTCCGGGGTGCGGCGATCCCCTTCCATAAGTTTATCAGAGAGGTCCTTGCTGCCAAATACAACGGGATAAGTAGCATACCATCCTTCTGCATCAAATACCTGCAGTTCATAATCAGATTTATCTACAACTACATACACATCGCCTACAGGCTTCGTTCGGAATAAATTCTTCTTAACTACCCTACGTTCGATGGTTTTAAAGGCCGCCAATCCTGTTACAGAAAAGATTATAAGGCCTGCAAAGAGCCACTTCAATTTCATAAGTAAACCTGGTTTTAAGCGTAAAGACCAAGCAAGTGATTAATGGGTTTAAAATTATGAACAAAAATTGTATTGATCTTCCAATGTGGATAATGGAATAGTCCACAAAGGAAAACGTTGCCGGCCCTGAATTATTTTTTTGGGGAATTGGCTTTAACAATTTTTTGCTCACAGATGAGATCGCAAAAAAAATGCCATTGAAAATCAGTTGATCGTATATAAGCGTTAAACAATCACAAAATAAATAAACCGGTAGCTTTTACTACCGGTTTACATTCATGGCTATGTATACTCAATACTGCTACCAGTTGCTTAAGCGTAATCCGAGATTATAAGGTCGTTGATCGGGGCCTCTTTCAAACATACTTTTGGCGGCGTATGATCCGTATAATTTTACCGGGCCCAGGTTCAGTTCCCCAATGTAGGAGAGTTTCCACGGACGTAGATCAAAGTCATCACGTTCTTTATGCTTGCCATCTGTGTTGGTAATGGTTTTCTGGCGGCTCGAATACAGGTAACCACCACTGGCGCCCACACTCAGGCCAAATCCTCTTTTGCGGTGTGGCGTAAAATTAAAGTTCAGCATCAGGGGAACGGTGACATAATCGGCGGCCAGTTTATTTTTCTCATAACTGCGCGAAAGGTCATAGGTTACCCGCGTTGGATTGGTCGAGAAAAGGATCGGTTCGCGAAAGCGGTAGTTATTCAGCTCAATACCCAATCCGTATTTAAGGTTCACGACCCCTTTTATTACATTCAGCTTTTGCATGAATGCCCAGATGTTCACGTTCACTGATTTGCCGGTTCGTAATTTAAAATCATCTTTATCGAGTCCCGGGGCAAAACCATCAACGGCGTTTTGCATTTCGGCACTTTTATAATCGGTTTGATCATTATAATTGGCGAAACCGATATCAACGATCCACCAGTTGGTGCTTAAACGGGAAGGTTTTTTGCGGTGGTTCGTTTTCGTTTCATTGTCGTTGTTTTTATCGCGATCGCGTTTTTTGATGATGATCATGCCGCCTACGCGAATGGTATCGCTTTCCGTTTTCGTGGAATCGGTTTGGGCCAGGCCGGTCAAGGACATACTAATCCCTATCAGGAGTATAATTACCTGTTTCATCTTGGTTTTTTTAACTATTTACTGGTATTATTTTACTGCTATTTCAAGGTTGGCAATGCGTATGCCGCCTCTGCCATCATCATCGGGGTTGGTAACCTTGTCAACTACCCGTGATACTTTTCGGAAGAAACCGCGCAGCGGTGTTTTATTTATCGACGTATTCAAAACATACGTTGGTGACTGATCAGTTTCTTCAACAGCTTTTTCAGAAAGGGAATTAACTGCTAATGGTTCACTGATCGTTCTTTTAATAACTGTGCTTTTGATTACCGGCTGCTCATCCGTGTTGTCAACAGCTACATCAACCGGTTTTGCCTTTAAGGCGATATCGATATTTTCAGGATCCTTCACCGGTTGCTGTGTGCTTTCCTGTTTTACGTATGATGGTTGCTGAATGTTACTGCGCTCCGTAATTTTTTTTACGACCGGCTTTGGTATGGCTATATGTTCTTCCGGGCGCTTATTGGCCATGGCAGCAGGATCAACTTCTTTTTCAACTTCAACGGGGTTGTTATTCAAAGCATTCGGCGTTGCATCCGAATTTGTATCCTGTTGTAGATTCCCTTTAAGCGGCGTAGTTACATGCCCCGATGGTTTTGTTTCCTTTTCCCTGCCAGCAATTTCAACGCCGTTGTTCTTGATAGAAATGTACCAGGCCAGGCTGCCAATGATCAGGAAGGCAATGGCTGCTGCGGAGATCCGCCACCAGGGAATGGCCACTACTTTTGAATCCTCTTCTTCTGACCGGTATAAATAGGTTTTATCGGGGAAACTGAGCGTTTTATCGGGCACCAGCTTCACCTGTTGTATCAATTCAAATTCTGCCTGGTACTGCGGATGTTTGTATACGAACTGTTCTACAAGGTCTTTTTCTTCATTTGTTAACTCATCATCGCCATACAGCACAAAGAATTCTTCACAATTCGCCTCATTCACGAATCCCTGGGCGGCCGAATGCCTGAACAGCATTTCTTTCTGGTCGAAGACGATATGTTCATCTGACCGTAAGACCGACTGTTGCAACATGACCAGCTCTTCTTCAAGATCGGGGTTTTGTTGCACGAAGTAATCTACCGCCTGGCGATCAGCTGCACTCAATTCATCATCTACATACATCACAAACCAGCTCTCATAGTTATCACGGGTGATAACTTCTCCCTGGCCGCCGCCATAGGCCGCAAAATCATCTGTTCTGATATAATAACAGTTAAATGACATTTTCAGGTTTTACCAGATAGTTCTTTAATTGAATTCGTGCCCGGTGAAGATACACTTTTACCTGGCTTTCATTGAGGCCGGTAATTTGTCCGATCTCTTCATAGGAATATCCTTCATAATCCTTCAGCAAGACCAGCGCGCGTTGCGTTTCGTTTAACCGGCTCAATGCTTCTTCCAGGACCTTACGGGTGTTGTACACCGGTTTATCATACACCTGTGCTTCCTCTTTGAATTCATCGCGTAAATGAACCCGTTTGGCTTTACGCAGATGGTCTATCATTTGGTTATAAGCAACCGTGAACAGGTAACTTTTGCATTTGGCATTTTCTACATCCGATCTGTTCCGCCACATTTTTTCAAATGCCGCCTGAACAACATCCCGGGCATCCTCTTCATGACGAAGGTTTTTAAGGATGAACCGGTACACGTTGTCCGCATACTCAGCTACGCATTGATTATATTCTTTTTCGGTCATAAGCAGAACCTGTCTGTTATACTGTTTGTACGGTAGTGGTACGAACCACGGGCAAAAATGTTACAATGAATTTCAATAAAAATAAAAAGAGGCCATGAAATGACCTCTTTATAGAGAAATTTTGTTTGTCATAATGTTAGAATTGGGCGTTTGCCGCTATTGCCCGGCTGAGGGATTCCCAGATAATGAAATCGCTCTGGAACTGATTGTTGTTACTGTTACAGCATTCTTTGGTTGAAGGCAAACAGTCGCGGTTAACCGGCTTCTTTGAAGTATGGGTTGTGGCGAAAACGAATATACCAGCCAAAGCCACCAATAGTATTAGGGTTGAACGGATAAAGTTTTTCTTCCACATAACGTATCGTTTTGTATTATAAGACGAAGTTATTGGGAATTTGTTACAGTTTTTTAAATAAAAAGTTAGAATTGACAGGTGGTCGTATTTGATTTTTAGCAAATGCGAAAATTAAGTAATACGATCTGAACAGGTTATGCTCTTGCTGTTTAAACAGGGAGTGGTAATGGGCTGAAAAAAATACGGACGGGCGGGGAAAATCACCGGATGAAGCGGTTAAAAACATTATCATTATCACATCACATTGACTATTATTACATTTGTGCCAATACAAAAAACTACATGCTCCATGAACGAAAAACTAGTAAAACGCCTGGCCACTGAGCTGGCTGAGATCAAAGCTGCCGGTTTATATAAAATAGAGCGGATCATCGAATCGCCGCAGGGCGCCGAGATCACGGTGAATGGCAAAAAGGTACTTAATTTCTGCGCCAATAATTACCTGGGCCTTTCATCGCATCCTAAAGTAATTGAAGCTGCCAAAAAATATGTCGACTTCCGGGGCTACGGCATGAGCAGTGTACGCTTCATTTGCGGTACCCAGGATATTCATAAAGAACTGGAAGAAAAGATCTCTGCCTTTTTGGGTACTGAAGACACGATCCTGTATGTAGCTGCTTTTGACGCCAATGGCGGGGTGTTTGAACCTTTGTATAATGAACAGGATGCTATTATTTCCGATGAGTTGAACCATGCCTCCATTATCGATGGGGTGCGTTTATGTAAGGCCCAGCGGTTCCGTTATAAGCATAATAATATGGCCGACCTGGAGGAGAAACTGAAAGAGTCTCAATCGGCCCGCAGCCGCATTATCGTTACAGACGGTTCATTCAGTATGGATGGCACCATTGCCCAGCTGGATGCCATTGTTGCGCTGGCTGAAAAATACGATGCCGCTATCATGATCGATGAAAGCCATTCCAGCGGCTTTTTAGGTAAGACAGGGCGCGGAACGCATGAATACCGCGGGGTAATGGGTAAGATAGATATCATTACCGGAACCCTGGGCAAGGCCCTCGGTGGTGCTTCTGGTGGTTTTACCAGCGGCCGTAAAGAAGTGATTGATATGTTACGCCAGCGGTCGCGGCCCTATTTGTTCTCAAATACCCTGGCGCCCGGCATTGTAGGCGCTTCTATTGCGGTGCTCGACCTGTTGAGCGAAACCACCGAACTGCGCGATAAGCTCGAATATAATACCCGCTATTTCCGCAATAAAATGACCGAAGCCGGTTTTGACATCAAGCCGGGTGATCACCCCATAGTGCCCATCATGCTGTATGATGCGGTTGTAGCCCAGAACTTTGCTGCCCGCCTGCTGGATGAGGGCATTTATGTTATCGGCTTCTTTTATCCTGTGGTAGCCAAGGGACAGGCCCGCATCAGGGTGCAATTGAGCGCTGCCCATGAACAGCACCATCTTGATAAAGCCATTGCTGCCTTTGCCAGGATAGGGAAGGAGCTGGGGGTGCTAAAGCCGGTTACAAGTTAACCGGTTAATAAGTAACGAGTGAAAATACAGGTCCGGGGATGCCTGGTAAAAAGCGTCCCGGATTTTTTATTTGGGGGGCTCTCGGGTCCGGCAGGCATTAAAAGAAAACGACACCAATCTGTTCGTGAATTGATAGGCTTCCCGGTAGTGGGGTTAATTCACCTGGGTGCAGTGGGTCATTTTTGCTGGCTCGACCTGTTATATGGCGTTGGCGTGGCCGTTGGATTACCTAAGCTGATCGTATCGTTGTACCTGTAAATGGATTGAAATAAACTCATATCAAATGAGTCAAACGGGTTGCTTCCCCCCTTTGACTCATTTGTATATCTGGGGGCAAAACGGTTATTTCGCAGCGATCATACTTATTTCAACATTCACATTTCGGGGCAGTCCTTTTACCGCAACGGTTTCGCGGGCCGGGTAATTGCCCGTAAAGTATTTTCCATACACTTCGTTAACGGCGTTGAAGAGCGACATATCGCTTAGGAAAATGGTGGTTTTAACTACATGACTGAAATCATAGCCGGCCTGGGTCAATACTGCGTTCAGATTTTTCATAACCTGCTCGGTTTCACCGGCAACATCCGTGGCCTCCACCGTGCCTGTAGCAGGGTTGATGGGAACCTGTCCGGAAATAAATAACAGATTGCCGGCCTGTACTGCCTGGCTATAAGGGCCAATAGGTGCTGGCGCCTGATTGGTAGTGATTATGGTTTTTTGCATGCGCCAAAGATAAATCAATAGGCAATAGGCAATTGACAATAAGCAATAGACAATAGACAAGGAAAGGCAAAAAGGCAACGGTTATTCCCCTTTGCCCATTCACCATTCACGATAATAGGTTTTCTTTGCGGATAAATTCAGAAGCCCATGACAGTGGCCATTTTAGCCGATGACGTATTAAAACAGGAAATACTAACCCGGAAATTGCCGGAGTCAGTAAACGTGGTATGGGTCGATTCCATGCGGTCCCTGACTGTGGTGGAAGCCGATGTATATATGGACCTGCTGTTTGAAATGGATGCCGAAAGAACGCAGCATTTGAAAAGGCTGCAGCCCAAACCGGTACTCGTGAATGCCGTCAGCTGGTCAACAAAAAGTATCGGTGCTGATGTGGTTCGCATCAATGCCTGGCCGGGTATGCTGCAGCGGCCGGTAACTGAGATAGCGATGCCAGCCACAGTGACCGAAGCGACCATAAAGGAAATTTTTGATCAGCTGCAATGGAAATATATCCTGGCGCCCGATATTCCGGGTATGATCACCGCACGGGTACTGGCTGCCATTATCAATGAAGCATATTATACACTGGAAAGTAAGGTAAGCACCCGCGAAGAGATCGATATTGCCATGAAACTCGGTACCAGTTATCCGTATGGCCCGTTTGAGTGGAGCGAAAAAATAGGATTGTCACGCATTGCTGAACTGTTAACTGAATTAAGCCGTGTTGATGACCGTTATAAACCAGCGGCATTGCTTGTTCAGGAAGCGGGCAGCAGGAAGGTGGCAGGTTGATCAATTGACAAGTTATGGAAGTTGATAAGTTGGTCAGTTAAGGCTCGAGATAGTAAATGATATGAGAACGATGGCGAGGTATGAGACTACAGCGTTTGTCGTTTTACGTTTGCCGCCATTAGGATCAAAAACACAAAACCAGGAACAAAACAATATAGCGACGAGAATCATGATTTTATGTATTGACACAGCCACTGATCAGGCCAGTGTATGTTTATCGAAAGATGGTGAAGTTATAAATGTGCTTGTAAATGATAATCAGAAGGATCATGCAGGCTGGATACAAACGGCTATAAACGCTTTATTACTGAAGCAGGGCGTTACCATGCAGCAGCTGCAGGCCGTTGCTGTAACGGCCGGTCCGGGCTCGTATACCGGTTTACGCGTAGGCATGGCAACGGCCAAAGGTTTGTGCTTTGCTTTACAAATACCACTCATAACAATTAATACATTACAGGTAATGGCACACGCCGCCATCACTCAACTGGGTAGTAAAGCTGCACATATGCCCGGGCCACTGTGTTTTTGCCCAATGATCGATGCGCGTCGTATGGAAGTATTCACTGCTGTTTATGATGAGGCATTACAGGAGATCATAGCGCCTAAAGCAATGATACTTGACGAATTATCCTTTGGCGATGAATTAAATGATCGTTCGTTGATATGCTTTGGAAATGGCAGTAATAAATGGAAAAATGTAAGCAGGTATCCTAACGTTCTATTTATTGATGAAAATCCAGATATTGCTAAATCACTTGCTAAATTGGCGTCCAGCTTGCATTTAAGCCGGAATTTTGCCAACTTGGCGTATGCTGAGCCCGTTTATCTAAAAGAATTTTACACTTATATCAAAAAATGACCAAATGAAACTTTTATCCTCCTTTCATCCCTAGCATATCAATTTTCTTGTAAATTTGATCTTTAGCGTTATCCTATTAAATATCTTAAAAGCTCTGATGTGCACATGAACGTAACAACCAATTACTCCATGGTCTTAAATGCAGATGGTGGGGATGGTGAATCGGTAAAAGTTGACTTCCTGAACCTGAAAAAGGCAGCGATGATACTTCGTGCCTTGAACCACAAGCTGCGTCAACAGATCGTCAAACTGATCGATGAGAACAAGCGTCTTACCGTGACGGAGATCTATGTACGTCTGCGGTTGGAACAGTCCGTTGCATCCCAACACCTCGCTATTTTACGTAGAGCAGGCATCGTGAAAACTGACCGGGATGGTAAATTTATTTACTATTCTGTCAACAGTTCACGGGTAGCTCATATTATGAAATGCGTGGACGACCTCAACATCTGATAAGACGGAGACGACACAAATTTGTTTAAACAGTTAACCTGTAGCCATACCAGCTACGGGTTAACTTGTTATGGTGTACTTTTGCCTGAAATTCAGACTACATGTTTATTAAGCAATTGTACACCAGCTGCTTGAGCGAAGCAGCTTATTATATTGAAAGTGACGGAGTTGCGGCTATCGTGGACCCCCTCAGGGATATTGACGGATACCTACAGCTTGCGAGCGAACGGAATGCAGCCATCAAATATATCTTCGAAACCCATTTTCACGCCGATTTTGTAAGCGGTCACCTCGACCTGCAAAAAGCTACCGGCGCCCCCATCGTTTACGGACCAAATACCGAAACCCGGTTTCCCATTCACCTGGCCAAAGACGGTGAAAGCTTTCCATTAGGCAAAGCCACTATTGAAGTAATACATACGCCTGGGCATACGATTGAAAGCACCTGCTACCTGCTGCGCGATGAAACAGGTAAACCACATGCTGTGTTTACCGGCGATACCTTGTTTGTGGGTGAAGTAGGCAGGCCCGATCTCAGCAGCGGCGATCTGGGCAAGGAAGAACTGGCCAGCCTGTTGTTCGATTCGTTGAACAATAAAATAGCTGGCCTGCCCGATGACGTTATTGTATACCCTGCCCATGGCCCTGGCAGTAATTGCGGTAAGAATCTCGGACCGGCTACCAGCAGCACTATCGGCCAGGAAAAGCAAAACAACTATGCACTGCAGCCACAGACCCGCGAGGAGTTTATAAAGGCCGTTACAGCCGATCTGCCGGCAGCGCCTACTTATTTTCCAATAAATGCAAGGATCAATAAAGAAGGCTACGACAGCCTCGAAAAGATAATGGAAACTGCCCTCGCACCGTTGAGTGTAGCTGATTTCAAACAATGGATGCAGCAGGATGATACCATCATTCTCGATACCCGTAAAGCCGGCGATTTCACCAAACAGTTTGTGCCGGGTTCTATAAGCATTGGTCTGGAAGGACGTTTCGCTGAATGGGCCGGTAGTTTATTACCGTTTGATAAACCCATCATCCTGGTAACGGAAGCAGGAGAAGAAAAAGAAAGTGTGATCCGGTTGGCGCGGGTAGGTTTTTCCCAGATCCATGGTTACCTGTCTGGCGGGGTAGAAGCCTGGCAGCAGGCCGGTGAAGAGATCGACCTGATCATTGACGTTGAAGTAGATGAACTGGCGATGGATCTGCCTTATGACGATCACCTCGTAGCGGTTGACGTTCGGCGTGAAGCAGAGTTTGCCGATGGGCATGTGCGCGGCGCTGTGAACATCCCTTTGAATGAAATGACCGATCCCGGTTCCATGGCCAATATCGAAGAGCACCAGAATTTATACCTGTATTGCGGCAGCGGCTATCGAAGCGTGATCGCAGCCTCCTTAATGAAACGGCAGGGCATTCATAACCTGCGCAATGTATTGGGTGGCTTTAATGCCATCAGGGTGCAGCAGGGTATTGAGGTCGTGAAAGATAGCAGTGTGTTGAACTAGCTGGTGATAAGTAGCTAGTGGCGGGTAGGGTCCTTTAGTGCAGTTATCCTGTATATGATCGGCCTTCCGCATCTTCAATGCAGCAAAACAATGGACAAACCTATAAGGCTTAGCATTAACTAAAACCTTATAGGTTTTTGTCTTTCACAGCTACCAGTCACTTATTACTGCTTATTACACGTTCACAATGTTATTCTTGATAGCAAATAAAACAAGGCCCACGCGGCTTTTTACATTCAATTTTTCAAACAGGGCATCCCGGTAGCCATCTATCGTGCGGGCGCTGAGGAACATTTTCTCCGCTATTTCCTTATAAGTCATTTCAGTGCAAACCAGTTTCAGGAATTCTATCTCCCGTACATTCAACGGAACGAGGCATTTCATGGGATCACCTGGCTCAGCTAACTGGCTAACGGCACGAATGAGCTTGCCAGTGATAAGTTCAGAATAAAAATATCCTTTGCGCATGAGGTAATCAAGTGTGCGGCGAAATGCTGTGGGGTCAATGTCTTTCAACACATAACCCTTGGCGCCGTTCTTCATCATCCGGATGATGGAGCTCTCGTTGTCATACATGGAAAGAGCCAGGATCTTGATGCCGGGGTAAGTACGTTTCAACCAAAGGGCTGTTTCATACCCATCGAGCTCAGGCCGTTTGATCTCGTTCAGTACAGCATCGGGCAAATACCTGGGTTGTAATTGTTTGATTAGATCTCTTCCACTACTGGCTTCAAATAGAATGGCATAGGTTTCAAGCCCCCGGAGAAGATTTGCAAGTCCGTTGCGTAGCAGAATGTGGTCATCTACAATCGCCACGCTGGCATTAGTCTTTAGCATAATGGTTAAGGGTTTATGGTGAGGAAAAGGGTAGGGTAGAAAACACTGTAGTTCCTATTCGGGGGATACTGGTAAGGTTGATTTGTGCACCGACTAATTGGGTCCGGTTCTGCTTTTCCGGCCCTTATTCAAAATTAGGATTTTCAATTATATCCTGCAATCTAAAATAGTTCATTTACCCTTGTCCGTTATGGTTATTGCTATGTCCCCAGGCAAGAAATTGATCAGGATTAAGAGCGTGGTCGTTCGGTTCCTGCCAAATGGCGGCAGGCTGTGCTGTAAACATGAATGTGAGAACACTATTTGCCATGCCTGACAGGCCTGTTGCCGTAATAATGGGCAACGGATGCAGGTATAATCTTCAGGAGTGTATGGGAATGAGGAAGTAGGCGCGTTACTGTTCACCTACCCAATGTTTTCTGTATTCTTCTTTCCATTCCCGTTTCCAGCGGCGGTGGCTCCACAACCACATATCGGGTTGTTGTTTGATCACATTTTCGAGGTAACGTGCATAACGCAGGGTAAGTTCGCCGCGTTCAAGTGAACCGGGTTCCATTTCCGCCAGCGTAAATACTACCTTGTAATATCCCCGGCGCGGTTTTTCAATATTGGCAAATACAACGGGGATATTCCCCGCGCGGGCGCCGGTCTCGGGACCGGTAACAAAGGGCGTTGGTTTGCCGAAAAAGTTCAGCCAGAAGCTTTTCTCGGGGTTGGCAGGCGCCTGATCGGCTACCAGTCCGATGCAATATTGCCGGTTGCGCCAGGGAATCATAGCATGACGCATATCGGTGGCGGGCAGTAATACCGAACCTGATTTTGATCGAAGTTTTCTGAATAACCGGTCGAATATTTTATTCTTAATAGGCATATAAACCCCCAGGAAGGTATAATGCATTTCTTTGGCGCCTGCGAGGTTGGCCCATTCCCAGTTAAAGGTATGGCCTAAATGGATCTGGCAACTGCGGCCGGTTTTATACAGATCATTTAACACTTCCCAATTGCCGCTTACCCGTTTTTGAATATAGGTATCGCTGGCGGAAACCATTTTCAGGCTTTCGATGATGGAGTCGATAAAATTATGGTAGAACCTGGAGGCGATCTTTTTACGTTCGGCCAGGCTTTTTTCAGGGAATACCAGCTGCAGGTTATTGAGCACCACTTTACGGCGATAGCCCAACAGGCGGTAAACCAATAGATAAAAGCCATCGGATAAAATATACAATACACGTAGCGGCAGTAACGAAACGAGGTACAATAAACCGTAAACAATATAATACATGGGCTGCAAAGATAGCGCTAAGTTGCCAGTTAGCACGGTCAATGGTGAATAGTCAAATAGTCAATGGTCAATGGTGAATGGTGAATCGGCAATCGTCAGTCGTCAATCGTCAATCATCAGTCGGCAATCGTGAATCGTCAGTCGTGAGTGGCTCGCGAATTTTGAAATTAATAACAAAACTTACCCCACCCGATATTTTCACCCGGCGCTATTGCCTTTCTGCCTTTTGGGCCTTTTGCTTTCCTTGCCTTTTGTTTATTGCCTATTGCTTTTTGCCTTTTGTCTATTGCCTCTTGCTTTTGCCCATTGCCCATTGTCTATTGATTTATCCAGTTCTTTGATTCCTGCTCTACATGTTTGAGCTCTACCTTCACTTTGAATTTGTTACGCAGGTGGCGGGCCAGGGCATCGGCTGCATACACGCTGCGGTGCTGGCCGCCGGTGCAGCCAAAGCTTACGCTCAGGCTTTCGAAGCCACGGCGGATATAATCTTCTACGGTGATATCTACGATGTCGAATACGCTGTTCAAAAATTCCGTCATGCGGGTCTGCTGCTCCAGGAAATCCTTTACGCCTTTGTCTCGGCCGGTCTGGGATTTAAAATGATCCAGGCGCCCGGGATTTAAAATACCCCGGCAGTCGAATACGTAGCCGCCCCCGTTGCCCGAAGGATCGGGAGGAATGCCTTTTTTAAAAGAAAAGCTTTGCACTTTTACGGTCAACGGCGTTTCGTCATCGGCGGTCAATGGCGTGAAGCGTTCAATGATCTCATCACTTACACAAACCTGTAACACCTTGTTGAATTCAGGAACAGCTATGCCCAGGTTATGGTCGCTGATAAAGGCGCGCAGGTTCTTCAGCGCTTGCGGAATGCTGGTGAGGAACTGCGCCTTGCGCTCGAACAGTCCCCGGAAGCCGTAAGCCCCCAACACCTGCAATAACCGTATGAGCACATAGCCGTTATACTGGCTTTTAAACAGGTCGCGGTTAACCTGTTCGGTGACGATCTGTTCAAAAGAATCAATATAATCGTCAAGCAGTCTTTCCTTCCAGTCGTCGGGCAGGTTGGCGCGTGCCTGCCAGATCATACTGGCCACATCGTATTGGGGCGCGCCCTGCATGCCGCCCTGGTAATCGATAAAATGCACCGTGTTATCGGGCGATACGAGGATGTTGCGGCTTTGGAAGTCGCGGAACATGAAGTATTTATACTCAGTATGCGTGAGATAGGTGCTCAATGCCTCAAAATCGTCGATCAGCTTTTGCTTGTCGTAAGGTTTACGCAACGCATCGAGGAAATAATATTTGAAATACAGGAGGTCGGCCATGATAGCCTGTTTGCCAAATTCCTGGTTGGTAAGGCAGCGGGTATAATCGAGCCCTACATGGCCTTTGATCTGCAATAAAGCCAGCTGGTGCAGACTGCTTTTAAACAAGTTATATATACCATCGGTAAAGCCTTCTGCTTCCAGGCGGTTCAATAACGACACATCGCCCAGGTCCTCCTGCAGGTAGATCGTCTTATCATCGCCCAATGCATAGATCTCAGGAACGGGAAGCTGCTGGTTATAAAAGTGTTGGGAAAAATAAATAAAGGTTTCGTTCTCAGGAACGTTATGGCCATGGGTGGCGATACAGGTTCCTTTTTTGTCATGGATGCGAAAATAGCGTCTGTCTGACCCGGATTGAGGCAGGATTTCTATTCTTTCACAGGCTGAGCCGCTCCATTCCGTATAGAGCTTGTTGATACCGTCGATTATTGATTGCATAGTGTTATTAGGTCAGTAAAAATAACGTAATAAACTCATGCCGGGATGCAAAAAAACGCAGTTAAATTTTCCCCAATCGAGCGTGGTGTCAGGCACTCGCAATGCCCACCGTTGTTATGTTTATTTGCTGAACAACAATTCGGCTTCAGCTACCGAATCGGGTTTGCCCACATCGATAAACCGGGAGCCGCTATGGTCGAAGCCTTTAATGATATGGCTGGGGGCCAGTTCCAGGTAGGTATCTACGATGGAGAATTTGCCCTGGCGTTGAACGAGCGATAATAATTTCTTACTGATGAGGTGAATGCCACTGAATGCTTTGGGAATGTATGTGGTGGCGGAGCGGGCAATCCGTTCTTCGCCTGTTTTGGTATTGCGCCAGCCGCAGAGGGTATTGTTTTCGTCGAACAGGAAATACCGGGAGGTGATGCGATCGGTTATGGCAATGGTTGATAAGGGCTGCTGTTGCTGATGAAAGGCAATGAGCTTACCCAGATCAAGGTCGGTCAGGATGTCAACATTGATCACTACAATGGTATCTGCTGTAAAAAGCGGTTCTGCTTTTTTAATGCCGCCGCCTGTTTCGAGCAGCATATCGGTTTCATCACTGATGGTAATGTTGCTGCCCCAGCCCTGGTTCTTTTCGAGGGCGGCAATGATCTGGTCGGCAAAATGATGCACATTCACCACGATATCAGAAATACCATATTGCTGCAGGAATTCAATATTGCGTTGCAATAAACTCTTGCCGTTTACCATGGCCAGGGCCTTGGGATGTTTGTCGGTCCAGGGTTTGAAGCGGGTGCCTAAACCGGCGGCGAAGATCATGCCCTGCATCTCCCGGGCGCCCTCCCTGCCTCCACCAGTGGGGGAGGAGATATTAGTAATATTGTTTTGTGAATTGTTCATCATTAACGGTACTCATTTTACATGGCCTCAACTACCCGCACTCGTTTTTATAAAACTATGTTCTGCACCAGCGTGCTCTTGTATGGGTAGTCGGTGTTGAAATGCAGTCCACGGCTTTCTTTGCGGAACTGGGCGCATTTGACGATCAGGTAGCCAACGGTGATCATATTGCGCAGCTCACAGAGCTGAGGCGATACGGCAGTGGTTTGATACAGGGCTTCTGTTTCTTCCCATAACAGATCCAGGCGTTTGGCCGCCCTTTCCAACCGGATGTTGGTACGCACGATACCAACATAATCGCTCATCACCTGTTGCAGTTCTTTCAGGCTTTGGGTAATAAGGATCATTTCTTTCGGCTGCGTAGTGCCGGTAGCTTTCCAGTCGGGAACGAGTTCAGCAACTCCCTCCGAGCCTCCCCCGATGGGAGACGGGGATTTTATTTTTTCTGCTGCGTCGATAAAGCATCGATGTGCAAATACCATCGCTTCCAGCAGGGAATTGCTCGCCAGGCGGTTGGCGCCATGCAAACCGGTACTGGCGCATTCACCGGCAGCATATAAATGTTTTATAGAAGTGCGTCCCCATTCATCGGTCTTGATACCGCCGCAGCTATAGTGTGCGGCTGGCGCCACCGGTATGTACTGGGTGGCCACGTCAATTCCGATCGACCGGCATTTCTCATAAATGTTGGGAAAATGCTCAATGAATTTATCGGTAGGTATGTGGGTAACGTCGAGGTACACATGTTCGGTACCGGTGATCTTCATTTCACTGTCTATAGCGCGGGCAACAATATCACGGGGCGCGAGGTCCTTACGCGGATCGTACCGTTCCATAAAGGCTTCGCCGTTCTTGTTGCGCAGGATGCCGCCATCGCCGCGTACAGCTTCAGAGATAAGGAATGATTGTCCGCGTACACCCGGTTCGTACAAGGCCGTAGGGTGAAACTGGATGAATTCCATGTTCTCGATACGACCTTTCGCACGGTATACCATCGCAATGCCATCGCCGGTAGCAATATTGGGGTTGGTGGTGGATCGATATACCTGACCGTTACCGCCACTGGCCAGCACCGTTATTTTCGACAGGATCTTTTCTATCTTATTGTTCTCCCGGTTCAGTACATACACGCCATAGCACTCGATGTGCGGTGTTGATTTTGTAACCAGGTAGCCGAGGTGGTGCTGCGTTAACAGGTCAACCACAAAACAGTGTTTTACGATCTCGATATTCGCATAGCTTTGGGCTGCTTCCAGCAGGGCCCTTTCCATTTCCTTTCCGGTAATATCCTTGTGATGTAAAATGCGGAATTCACTGTGGCCGCCTTCCTTACCAAGCTTGTAATCGCCATCAGATTCTTTGTCGAAGCGGGCGCCCCACTCAATCAATTCCTGGATGCGGTCAACGCCTTCTTTCACCACAATTTCAACTACCTGTTTATTGCACAGGCCGTCGCCGGCGATCAGCGTATCTTCAATATGTTTATCGAAGCTGTCTTTTTCAAAATCAATTACACCGGCAATTCCGCCCTGCGCATATTTTGTATTGGTTTCATCAGCCTGCGTTTTGGTGATGACCAGTACTTTTTTATCTGGAAAACGTTGAGCAGCCTTGAGTGCGAAAGTTAATCCGGCAATACCGGAGCCGATAACGAGAAAATCAGTTTGCATATTATTGGGTTCCGAAACCTCAAACCTGGTTAAAAATGCTTATTAATTCAGTGTTATGCCGCTTCCTAATATTGTATTGTGTAAGCGAATTTCTCAGGTGTTTCCAGTAACTCGAGCAGGTTGTACTTCATAGTCACTGTCTTTTTATCATCCGATAATTTGATGATGGGGTTATCGGTCTTTTTTGCGGCACGTGGTAATTTAATGGTGGTGGTATACAAGATCTCCATTCCTGAGCTGGTCACCTGTTTCAACTGCGCCATTTCGGGACGTTCTTTAAACTCTTTGAATTTTTCTGCATTCACCTTTTTTTCAATAAAGCCATTTTTGATGGTAACGTCATAAATGCTGGCAATATCGCTCATGTCAGGACTTTTAGGTGCAGCCTGATCTGCTTCCCCTTCTTTTTTGCCGAACATGTTTTTCAGCGCGTTGCTCATGCCTGCACCGCTGCCGGCTTTACCTGCCATTAACTGCTGCAGGCTGTTCAGGTCTTTATAGGGAAAATTCATGTCCATTTTGAATATCTTTTCCTTGATATTCATTTGCATTTTCATTTTCGCATCTTTCAACAATGCTTTTTGTTCTGCAGTAACATCTTTGGCTGAATCGAGTATCGATTTAAAAAGAATGGTGGTGTCAAGGACCCTGTCAAGCCCGTCTTTTTTCAATTCTTCTTCGCCGGCAAAGGTTTGCATCATTTCAATCAGCTGGCCCATATCCATTTTGGTAACATAGGTGCCACTGCCATCGGCCTTGATCTCAATTTCTTCATTTACTTCATAACAGCTGATAAAAAAAATACTGATCGCTACAGTCAGGACATATTTAAAATACTTCTTCATTACGGGTTATTTTAGGCAAGTTAATCGTTTTCAGCCACTCCGGCCTGATACCAAACCGTAAAAGTTTGTGAACGGCTTGGCTCCAGTATAAGCAGGCCGATTTCATTGTTAAAGCAATCGGGTGCGCCGCTGAGATTCTCGATGGCAATACTTTTCCGGTGCAGCGGTGTGTACACCTGTAAATAGGGATAATGATTGTTCGTAAATATGGCAATATAAGCGTTATTGGCTGGGTTGAGCAGTACCGCACAAGGGCGTTGCGCTATTGGCTTCACCACAAAACAGTTATCGATAAGCCGGTCGCCGATGCGGTCGCCTTCTAAAAAGCGAATATCAGGAACCAGTTTTCCGGTAGGAATGAGTTTTTCGTCAAATTCTACCATGGTGTCGGCGCTTATCTGGAACTCGTAATCGTTAATACTTCCGCCCAGTTGAAAATAAGGATGCCATCCATCTGCCAGGGGAATGGATAACATATCCATGTTCAGGATGGTGGTTTCTACCTGCAGGATCTGCCGGGGCAACAGGGTGTACCGCACTTCGCACATATACTCATAGGGGTAACCCGGATTTTCGCGCCGGAAGTGGTACCGCAGCGTAACGTTCGCCTGCATTTCGTCGGCAAACTCATTGGTGATCTTAAAAGGTCTGTTGTACAATAATCCGTGAATGGAATGACCATCGTGAAACTTTTCAGGAAATTCGAAATCCTCCTCGTCGAACGTATATTTCCCATTGTGCAGCCGGCAAACGAATGGCGATAATTTGCTGCCTTTATAGGAAATAGCCAGCTCTTGTTCCAGTTGTTCCCGGGTAGCATAATTGTCAATGATATTCAGGTGTTCCCCATTCACCGGGATCTCAAATGCGTGTAATAGCGCCCCGTATTCAGGGAGAATGGTGATGATTGTATTTGTTGCATTATCTTGCAGCCTGACAAATGATAACCCGTTCCGGGTGCTGCGGGAAACACTAAAGCTCATAGTTTCAATTTAGGTACAAAGAAAATTTTTTAAAATTAATTCATCTAACGATAGTAGCATGATCAAAAAACTGCAACAGGCTTTCCGTGAACGTTTTAATAAAGAACCCATAATCGTTGGTGCGCCGGGAAGGGTCAATCTTATTGGTGAGCATACCGATTATAATAATGGTTTTGTTTTACCAGGGGCCGTAGATAAAAGGATCTATGTGGCCATTGCTCCCAACAATACCAACACCATTAATGTTTTCGCCAATCAGTTCAACGAATCATATTCATTTTCTATAGATGTTACTGAGCCGCACAAGGGCTGGATGAATTATTTGCTGGGCGTAACTTATCATATTCAACAGGGCGGAAAAAAGATCAGCGGCGTTGATGTGATGATCGATGGCGATATCCCTGTTGGCGCCGGCATGAGCTCCTCCGCAGCCTTATGCTCAGGATTTGGTTTTGCCCTGAATGAATTATTCCAGCTTGGACTGAGCCGGATGGACCTGGCTTTTATTGGTCAGAAAACCGAACATACGTTTGTTGGTCTGCAATGTGGTATCATGGATCAGTTCGCGAGCCTGCATGGCAAAAAGGGTCATGTAATGAAGCTCGATTGCCGCAGCCTGGAGTATGAATATATTCCGTTTGATTTTCCGGGCTACAAGATCGTGTTGGTCAACAGCATGGTAAGCCACTCACTGGCCGGCAGCGAATACAATGTGCGCCGCAGGCAATGTGAAGAAGGTATTGCCATTTTGAAAAAGCATTACCCCGGCATCAATTCCCTGCGGGATGTGGAACCGGCGCAATTGCTGCAACATCAGCAGGAATTACCGCCCGTGGTGTTTGACCGTTGTTCTTATGTGGTTTATGAAAAAGAAAGATTGCTTACCGGTTGTGAGGCGCTTTCAAAAAATGACCTGGCCACTTTTGGTAAAATGATGTTTGCAACGCATGAGGGATTGAGCAAAAAATATTCGGTTAGCTGTACCGAGCTCGATTTCCTGGTGGAATGTGCCCAGCATATTACCGGTGTGGCCGGCGCCCGGATGATGGGTGGCGGTTTTGGCGGTTGTACCATCAATATTGTGCAGGCAGATGCGGTAGAGACATTTACCAACAAGATACGATCGGCTTTTAATGGATTATTCAAAAAAACGCCTGAAGTGTATGTGACGCAGGTTGAGGATGGCGTAAAAATAATGTGATAATTAGCTAATGTGGTAATGGAAAACAAAATACAAATGACTTAATGCAGCATGTTCAACGCAATAGTTTTATTTGCGTTGAGCATGCTGCGTCTTGCGTTAAGCTTTAGATGTAAACGGGTACCAAACGCTTCTTTTGTGCCGGTCTGTTGGGTGTTTTTCCTGGCAATACTCCTATTTGAATTTCTGTCATATTTTTTTCGGGCTCCGCAAAGTTAATATTCAGAAATACTTCCCGGCATTCATTGGATACCGGGATCTTATGTTCGTTCAGCCGTTCCATGATCTGTGCATGACTGCCGGGCAATTGTTCCCAGGGGCCTTCATGCGGAAATGTAATGGCTTTAAAAAAGCCGAGTTCCCTCACCTCGAACCTTGTTGATTGGATCACCTTTCTGATAGGAATTGCGATCTCCAGGGTGAATACCGTATCGGGATTTCCATCCATTCCATAATAGATCCAGTGCAGCGGGCCATTGATAAAACTTTTACGGCCAGCCACTGCATATAATTCTGCCATAACCGGACCAAACTCATGAAGTTGAGAAATGGTAGTTTGATGTACACTGCTTAAAACCCTTAAAGGCGGAAAAGTTTTTATGTGCATACAAATTACTTTTAAAGTGAATGAATAACCACGCTGTACCTGAATAGTAACGATTGACACGGAATGTTCAGGACAGAAAATTTATGAAACGGGATTCCAGGGGGATAAAGTAAGAAGCAGGGAGTATGAAGGCAATTTCTGATTTTGAGATTTTGGGATTTGAGATTTTTAAAATATTGAATTTTCCCATAAATCCCGAAATCCCGAAATCCCCAAATCCCGAAACCCTCACGGTAATGGCACCTCTCCCCATGCTTCCCATTCTTCTTTCGTGGGCCCATAGATGCCGGGCACTTTGAGGCCGGCCATACGCATCAGAACAGTCATCTGGGCACGGTGGTGGGACTGATGTACCAGTAATACCCAAAGGGAAAACCCGTTCTTCCAGGGATCGCCGTAAAGATTGTTTTCATTGCTCAGATCGCTGTCGTCCCAATTGCTGATAATGACACCTACCAGTTGATCAGCGTATTTTTTATAATGTGTTACCAGCTCTTCTACAGTGTTATAATCAGCATGTACTTCCCTGATCGGCAAACCAAGTTTGCTGGGCAGTTCGGTAACCGTTTCAGTAATATGATTGGCGAGCCGGCCCAGCGTACGCCCACCGGGAATGGCAACCTGCAGGGATTCATCGGTAAGGCTGCTGAATATTTTCAGCGTGGCTTCGGTCTCTTCTTTCCAACGGTCGAGAAAATCATGAATGGTGCGTATCATCTGCTTATAATTTAAAATGAAGATTATAAGACCAAAGTAACAGGCAGGGTGTGACAACAGTATGTCAGCAGGAGGCAGAAAAAAGTGAAAAAATTTTTGGAAGCCGCGAGCCGGCGTTAAACGTTAGGCATTTACAGGAAGATAATGCAGACGGGCTTCCTCAGTGAGGTCTTTCATGACAGTGCACAGCGCTTCGGGCGATTCAATAGTGACATAATGGGTATACATCAACAGCCAGCGGCCCAGGTATTCCATATGGGCTGTTAAAAAGAACATCCGTACATATTCTTCTGTTACTTCTTCCCGTACATACCCATAATAATATTTCTGATTGCCCAGGTAACGGGCGGCGGTTTTATCGAACCGTATGACCACTTCCTGTAGCTCGGAACTGTTGATCATACTTTCCATGTATTCCTTTAAAGAAGGATGGGTATCTGGTTCAAATGTATTATCGAGAATTTGCAGTTGTTTTATGCGGCTTACCCTGAAGTCGCGGTAGTTGTTACGCAGCTTGCACCAGCCGATGAGGTGCCAGGCCTGTCCGTAGTGGCATAATCCAATGGGTTCAATATTCCGCTCGGTCACTGCATCCTTGCCGGACTGATACCGGATGCGGATCTCTCTTTTATCACCCAGTGCTTTTTGCAGATCCATGAGGTAGCGGCCTGCAGAATCATCTGCCGGCAGGCGCGACATAACCGCAATATTATCATTCAACTGGTCCATATGTTCCTTATCGGAACTGCGGAGCACCGCTTTGATCTTATACAGTGCGGCATTAAAATGCTTTTTAATCGATTCGTCTGACAGGTGTTCGGTGAGTTTGGCGCCGAGCAGCAGGGCAGAGGCTTCTTCCTGGGTGAACATGACTGGCGGCAGGCGGTAACCTTCCATTATGGTATAACCGCTGCCCGCTTCGCCGATGACCGGCACGCCGCTTTCTTCCAATGCTTTAACATCGCGGTACACCGTACGTAAGCTGATGTTAAAACGATCGGCCACCTCCTGCGCAGTAACTCTTTTTTTACTTTGCAGATGGGTAAGAATGGCGTGCAGTCTATCGATTCTGTTCAAGACTAATGTTATTTTGTATGCCTGGCTATATTAGGAATTTTCCTTCGTCAATCGTGAATCGTCAAACGTCAATCGGCTGTTTTCCATTATCACATTGGCTTTTCTACCCAGGCGTTGTTTTCCTTCAACAAATTAATCAATTCTTCCACAGCAATGGCGCTGTCGACATTGCGTTTCACAATTTCTTTTCCTTTATACAAGGTGATCTTGCCCACACCGCTGCCCACATAGCCAAAATCGGCATCGGCCATTTCGCCCGGTCCATTCACAATACAACCCATGATGGCGATCTTCACACCTTTCAGGTGATGGGTCACCGAACGGATCTTCGCGGTGGTCTCCTGCAGGTCGAACAGGGTTCGTCCGCACGACGGGCACGAAATATATTCTGTTTTGGAAATACGCGTACGGGTAGCCTGTAGAATAGAAAAAGAGGTGTTGTTGATGAACTGGTGATTGTTCTTTGTTTCCAGGTAGGTACGGCCACTCACTTTCTGGTTCATGATCTTTTCGGGTTCATTCATCAGCCAGATGCCATCGCCCATCCCATCGAGCAGCAGCGCGCCGCTATCGGTGGAGAAATGGATCAGCTGTTCATCGATGGTCGTATCATGGCTCTCCACAGCCAGTATTACCGGGCAGTGTATACCCTGGTTCATCAGTTCAATGATATAGCGCCGTACCGATGGCATCGCATGGGGGTTTGTAGAATACAAACACAACACAACGGTGCTATCGGTGCGAATCTTCTGTAACAATTCCTGGCATGCCGGTTCGTTTACATCGGCTGCCACGAAGTTCAGCATGCCCGAATGATCGGTCAGTTGCAGGTATTCAGTAGATTGAAATAATGGATAATATTTTTCCTTATCCGGCGCAGTTAACCAGCTTGCATAATCGCAGATCACCTTCAGGGTGCCAGGTAACGCAAAGTCGAGTATCTTTTTGCCGGTGTATAAATAATCAGCGGCTGCGTCGGCAATAGTGAATTTATCTGTTTCGGTGTTATAGGTGTAACCAATGGCCTGCAGGTCTTCATGACGAATGGCAGCTGCTTTCATAAAGTCGGCCACTACAACCGGCACCTGCTTGCCGCCGATGTTTGATACAGTATTTGTATTTCGCCTGGTATATTCAAAAGGCGAGTAGGGCACTTTAGTGATTGCAGGTATAGTCAATGGCTTATTGTTAATGGCCGATTGCCGGTTTTTATATCGCTTCACCAGGTCACGGCAAACCGGAATTTCAAATTCCGGGTCTTCGGTCAACGATACGCGAATGGTATCGCCAAGGCCATCTTCCAGTAAAGATCCGATACCAATGGCTGATTTTATTCTACCATCTTCGCCATCGCCGGCTTCTGTTACACCCAGGTGCAGGGGATAACATTCGCCAAATTCATCCATCATTACGTTTACCAGCAAGCGGTATGCCTGTACCATTACCTGCGGATTGCTGGCTTTCATGCTCAATACGATATTGTGATAACTTTCATCACGTGCAATACGCAGGAATTCCATGGCGCTTTCTACCATGCCCATCGGTGTATCGCCATAGCGGCTCATGATGCGATCGCTGAGCGAACCGTGATTGGTGCCTATGCGCATGGCGGTACCATATTCTTTACAGATCTTCACGAGAGGCGTAAAACGTTCCCGGATGCGGTCAATTTCTTCGGCATATTCCACATCCGTGTAATCGATCTGTTCAAACTTCTTTTTATCAACGTAATTGCCCGGGTTCACGCGCACTTTTTCAATGATGCGGGCTGCGATCTCGGCAGCATTGGGCGTAAAATGAATATCTGCTATCAGCGGGGTCTTATAACCTCTGCGGTGCAGCTCATTCTTTATATTCAGTAAATTTTCAGCTTCTTTTTTACTGGGCGCCGTAATGCGAACCAGTTCGGCCCCGGCTTCAATACAACGGATACTTTGTTCAACCGTACCGATGGTATCCATAGTATCGGTCGTGGTCATCGTTTGTACGCGGATAGGGTTGAAGTTTCCCAACAGCAGATCCCCAATTCGTACTTCACGGGTTGCCAGTCGTTTATATTCAGTTAATGAGTCGCAGTAAAGCTGCATTTTATTAATTCAGGTTTTAGATTTTAGCCTGCATAATGTATGCAAACTGAAAGGTTTGCAAAATTACGAAATCGTGAAACGGCAAACGTAAAACGGCAAATAAATACCGGCTCGTTTAGAAAAGCTTAATGCTGAAGGCTAAAGGCTGAAGGCTTAATGCTGAAGGCTTAACCTGCCTGCCTGGAGGCAGAGAAGGGTGGTAGACAGGTAATTAAACTGAAATCCCGATGTTTCGCCGCTGCTTAAAGCAAGCCCGATCACTTGCAGTGGATCCTTAACATCTCCCCCTTTAGCAGGCTGGGGGTATTTTACCAATCTTTTTCAGGTTGCGATACCGAGCGGGAGCGGTTTTGTTGTATTTTTCGCTGAACTTCCTGTTCTTTTTGTTCAAGCGATTTCAGGTATTGTTCGATCTTTCTCTTATCGAGTTTGTTCTGCGGCCTTTGTTTTTGTTGCTGTTTTTGCTGTTGCTGTTGTTTCTGATCCTGCGACTGGTTTTGTTTCCTCAGTTCTGACAATGCTTTTTGCAGATTGAACCGGGTATCGTCATCGGTAGGATCGATCTTCAAAGCAGTCTTGTAGGCCTCGATGCTTTCCAGCAGTTTTTTCTGCTTGCTGAAGGTTACGCCCTTGTTATAATAGCCTTTTACTTTATAGCTGTTATCAGTGGTGTTGTCGAGCAATTCATCATACGACTTTTCAGCATCAGCCAAATTGCCGGTACGGTAACGCGCGTTGGCGAGGTTATAGCGGGCTGTGGCGCTCTTGGGATTCTGTGCTACTGCTTTCTGGTAGGCAGGCAGGGCCTTGTCGTATTTGCCTTCTTTATACAGTTTATTGCCTTCACGGATAGCACCGTTCTCCTCCTGTGCCTGTAGTAATACAGGCAGTACGAAGAACAAAGACATCAGCGATATGTGAACTGATTTTTTCAAGCTGCTTTTAATTTCCGTTCAGGTAAAAAGAATTCTATCAGCAGGAGTGCAAAGGCAATGGCCAGAAACCATTGAAAATAGCTTTTGTAATCCCTGAATGCGTTATCATCCAGTGATGTTGATTCAATCGTGCTCAGCTGTTTGGTAATGGCATTCACAGTAGCGTCTACATCATTCATCTTGACATACACGCCTTTGGTAGCGCCGGCCAGTTGTTGCAATACCTGTTCATTCAATTTTGAAATTACCGTATTGCCGGTTTCATCTTTTTTGTATTCATTGGTGGCAGGGTCCATAATAGGCGCGCCCTGTGCCGAGCCAATACCAATCGTATTGATCATAACACCGTCTTCGGCCAGTTGTTTTGCCAGGGGAACAGCCTGCGGATCGTGGTCTTCACCATCGGTGATCAATACTATTGATTTAAATTTTCTTTCCTTGCTATTGAATGCCGAATTACCGGCGCGTAATGCTTCTGAAATAACGGTGCCCTGGGTGGGTACTACCTCCGGACCTGCCTGCTGAATATACATGCGGGCAGCGCCATGGTCTGTTGTAAGGGGCATTTGCAGATAAGCCCTTCCTGCGAATAATACCAGTCCTACCCGGTCGTTCGGTAGCTGGTCCATTAACTTGTACACGAGCTGCCGGGCCCTTTCGAGGCGGTTGGGTGTTATATCTTCGGCAAGCATACTTTTACTTACATCCATGGCTATCACTACATCTACGCCTTTGCGTTGCACATTATCCATTTCGCCGGGCTTTTGCAGGTTCGCAGATGCTGCTATAATGGCCGCCAGCGCCAGGGCAAAGAACAGGAATTTCAGTAAAAAATTTGTGGGCGAATAATTGGCGATCAGGGCTTCTACCAGCCGCTGATCCCCGATCTTTTTAATGGTATTCTTTTTCCATTGCATGAGTTGTAAATACAAAACAACCAGCAGCGGAATAGTGGCCAGGGCGATGAGGTATTCTATGTGTTGAAAACGAAAATTCAATGTGATAATTTGCTAATTAGCTAATGTGCCAATCAGGTTTTCAATGAATGCAAAATTTAAACCAAAATCGTATCCGGCTAAATTTAAGTATTAACGCGCATAATTGTTCGTTAAAATACATCGTATTAATGACAAATTCAAGGTATCGTAAAAGACAAAGCCCGCCATAGTGTAAGCAGGCGGGCCTGGACCGATTATTTATTATGACATTTCAGGCATTAAGCCATTAATCGGCCTGCCCGAAACAGGTGCATTAGCACATTAGCAAATTATCACATTAGCTAATCGATGGTTATTTTTTTCCCTCAAAAAAGCCATAATCCTTCAGGATCGCTTTCAGCATGTTTATCCGGATGGATGCAAAATCGACGTTTTTGTCGGGCGATTCTACCTGCAGCACAAAAAAGTAAGGGTGTTTATTTTCTTCGATCCAGCCAATGAGCCAGCCGAGCTGATTGCCTTTGTCGGTCGTGTTCCAGCCGGTTTTATAACTGAGCCGGTAGTTGGAATTGTTTTCCCACAGCATCATGCTGCGTACGGTACGTTGGGTTCTTTTCTGAAAAGGCAGCTGATCGAAGTACAATTTCTTTACCAGGCCTAGCTGTTCATCGGCAGTTACTTTGGCGCTGTTGTCGAGCCAGAATGTATCGAGGTTGTTTGTTATTTTGAAGGTGTCGCGTTTGCGGGCATAGCCAAGGGTATCGAGCCAGTGTTGCATTTTGGGCTGACCAATACGCCGGGCCAGTTGCTGGTACCATGGCGGACAGGAAATGCGAAAGGCATCCCACATGGTCATGTCGCGATTGCATTCAGTGCGACTGCGAACGACACTGTCCCATTTTATCACGGTATTGGTATCGTTTACAACACCTTCTTCCAGTCCGATCAGGGAGTTTACGATCTTAAAGGTAGAAGCAGGGGTGTAGGCACTGTCGCTGAACCGGGGCAGGTTGTAAATGGTGAATCTTCCCTGGCCGTTATCGAACAGGCCAAAACAGCCGGTGACTTTATTTTGGTCGAAATATTTTTTAATACTGTTGTCTACGGTAACATTATTGGGTGAGCACGCAGCGAGGGCAACGGTGATCAGCAAACTTCCGGAGATCCATTTAACCATGTTAAAAATTTGCACAAAAGTAATAAGCTAATGTGATAATTAGCTAATGTGATAATGTGATAATGAAATACAGGGAATGGCATCCGATTATTTTGGTGCTCCGTATTTATTAATGAGCGCCAGCAGCACCCCGTTCGTCCAGCCGAAACCATCCTGGCCGGGATACTCGCCGCCACCGGCTTCGAGGTTCAGGTCAACTACATTGTATTTTTCCATGAGCTTGCCGGTCCTTTTATACACATCCACATTCAGTTTTATCCAGCGTTCAGCAATATCGCGGGCCAGCTCGCGTTGGCCGCAGCGATCGAGTCCCCAAATGGTCATCCATTCCAGCGGCGCCCAACCATTGGGCGCATCCCATTGCTCACCGGTGTTGAACGGCGATGCGGTAACGCCACCTGGCTGCAGCAGCTTCGTTCTTACCTGTTCGGCCGCCTGCCGTGCCAGCAAGCTCATATAATCGAGGTTGGTGGTAAATAAACAAAAGGGATACATGCCTGCCGGTGTAACCACTTCAGACGTATTGCGGTTCCTGAAATTATAATCGGTATAATATTTCAGCTTTTTGTTCCAGCAGTATTTATCAATAGCCGCTCTTCTTCTTTCAGCTTTGCGGGTATAGTCGGCAGCAGCCTTGGCATCATGCGCCATGAATTTGGCTTTTGCCAGTATATTTTCCAGCGCATATAATAAGCTGTTCAGGTCAACAGGTACCATATCGGTAACCTGGATAGTGGCCAGTTTTTTCTTATCCCTGAACCAGCGGCTGCTGAAGTCGATACCACTCTCTGCAGCTGCGCGCAGGTTGATGTACATAACCTGTTTATTCCTGCCCGACCGTTGGGCCGTTTCTACGTCTTCCTTATAACTTTCCTGGCGGGGAAACGGGTAATCGTCCCAGTAGCGGTTCAGCACCGTGCTGTCATTGACCTTAACAACCCGTTTGGTGGCCTGGCCCGTTTTTAAGGTAGCGGCGCCATTCATCCAGAACTCATATTCCTTTTCGAGGGCGGGCATATACGTTAGATACACCGAATCGCTTTTTATTTCGGCCAGCAATTCAACCATTAAAGCAAAGAAAGGCGGTTGCGACCGGCTGACATAGTACGATCTGTTACCGTTGGGAATGTGCCCGTAGATATCGATCATCCAGGCAAAGTTCTTTACCATGTTCTCGATCATTTCTCCCTCGCCGCTGGCCATCAGGCCCAGCATGGTGAAATAAGAATCCCAGTAGTATATTTCACGGAAGCGGCCGCCGGGAACAATATAAGGGTTGGGCAATGCCAGTAATGAGCTTCCTATTACAACGGTATCGGGCTCACGCCGTAATACGCTCCACAGGTTTTTGATGTGTTTGGTAACATCTTTTTCCTGTTGAATATAATTGAACTGGGGCGGCGGGGGCGGCATTTCGAAATTCTCCTGTACGAATTGTTTCAGATCGAATTTGGCCGTGCCCTTCTGTTGATGATAATCGGCCACAATGTTCTTTGGATTCCTTTTGGGTACACAGTCAACAAAGGTCTTTCCATCAGGGAACACTTTACTTAACTGCACATCTCGGAATAAATCGCCATAAATTTTATCAGGTGTTGCTGGCGGTTGGGCAATCGTATATACGAGCTGAAAGCTAACCAGCAAACACAGGAACATTTTTTTCATCCTTACTACATTTAATTACCAGGGGTTATTCCAGAATCAAATGTAATAAATAAAAAACCGTCCGGAAGAATCGGGACGGTGTTCTACTTCTATTTATGTTCTCGAAAAAAGATTGGTCGTATTATTGTTTCGTTCGTGTATTAGTTACCGGCGCCATCGGTCTTAGCCCGTTGAACGGCATAATTGCCAACATTTCTGCCACACTCCAGTCCCATTTCACAATCTGAACGGTAATGTATGCCAGCAAGCATCCTCGACAGGGAAGCTTCCCTTGCCATGGCATCGTAGGCTGCTGACCGCTCCGGAACAAGATGCGACAGCACCGTGGCAGCGGCCCCGCTGAATGTAGAGTGACCTGAAATGTAGGCTGGGAAATTAGGCACACCGGTCAGTGTTTTAATTTTAGGATTCATTTGCGATGGGCGTGGGTTGAAGTAATGGAATTTGGCGTCCCAGCAAATGATAGCTGCATCCATTAACGCCATATTCAACAAGGCCATATTGCGGGCCCAGCGCACTTCGCTGTAATGCTGTTTAATAAAATCTTCTGCAGCGATGGCGTTCCAGTGGCCTGCAGGGGTAGAAGTACCTACGCCATCGGCCCAGAAGTGCACAATTCGGTAATTTTCCCGGGAATCATCATTGACCAGCTGTAGTATTTCATCGGTTTCCTCTTTCATTTTAGCGCTGCCGGTTAACGGTGGCGGACCCGGGCGCAATGATATGGCCGTTAAGGAATCAAACAGAAAGGCCTTTACTTTTCCGTACATGGGCAGCATGGGCGGGCGCCTGGGCAGTTCCAGGCTGTACCAGGGTATTTCGCCCCGGGCTATGCAATCGGTTTCCAGTTTCGTCCAGTCAACCTGCGTGCCGCCGGCCGCACCTGCGCGGTCGGTGCGGGCACGCGCAACAAACTTTTGCGCTACGGCTTTACCCAGTGCTTCACCGGCCTCTATATCGCTGCGCACATTGGCACCGCCAATGATCCGCGCCCGTTTATGTTCTTCGGCTTTTTGCTGAATGAAGTCCTGGTCGCCGGGGAATAACAGCTTCAGCATTTCCACAGCAGCGCCTACGACAACTGCATCTTCTGAAGGATAGGATGGAAGGTCTGTTTGCGGTACTAATGTATTGATGGCGGCATCTACTTTATAAGGCGCCGGCCGGTTGAACAATTTTTTATAGTAGTGCGCAGCTACCAGCGCATCGTATTGCGCTGCGCTCACATAGGCATACGCACGTGCTGCATAGGGCGGATTGGCAAACGGAAATTGCGGGTAAGCGAGCGGGTTATTGGCATTAGGGACAGGATAACTGCCGTCGTCGTTCTGGTAAGGCGGCAGATTGTGTTTGGCCACCAGCTCGCGTAATATTTCATTCCAGCGCAGTATGGCGCCGGCGCTCCAGTATTTTACAAGATGCTTTTCATTATCGGTCAGGGATGCCTGCCAGCTTTTGATCTCATTTAACTGGGCAATGTATTCCGGTGTAGTAGTGGCTACGGGTGTTGCTACGGGAATTTCATTGGCAGATGTGAGCAAGACAGGTCTCCAGCTGCCGGCATCCAGATCGCTTTTGTCTGGTTGCAGCGCAGGCAGATCATCCGTGCGGCCTGCTTCGTTCTTTGAACAGGCAAAAGGAATGACAACAGCAATAGTAATCAGCAGCGGAATCAATATGTATAATATCCTCTTCATGGTTGTGATTTTTCAGGCGATGCAGCTGCCTGTTGCTTACGATTAAAATTGATGATGTAAAACAGTCCGCCGTTTATGGTAGTGGCTTGTCCTACATTGCGGCCGGCTATCACATAATTTCCGGCGGCGATGACAGAGAGGCCGCGTGGCGCCTGTAGTTCATATTTCATGTTCACACCAAGCCTGGTGGCGTTCATCCTGTTACTGGGAAAGGGCATGTTGTTGCGGGTGATGTCGAAACCGCCCAGGGTGGTCCAGTTGTCGAGCACGGCCTCGGCGATCAGGTTATTATATCGATATCCCGTACGCAGGTTGAACGATAAGGCGTCGGGCATGGACACTTTATTGGTATAATGCATTTCGGTAGTGTAGTAGGCATCCCGGTCAATTTTGATATTGTCTCTGAAAATGTAGGTGCCGGATGCCGTGACAAAGACCTTTCCCCACTGGTAATCGCCCATGATCCGCAATGACAGGGATTTACTGCGAAGTCCTAATGACAGGGGCAGATAGTCTGCCACGTAATTGCTGAGCGGCGCCGATACACCGGCAATACCGTATGCAGTGAGATTGCCTTTGCCGATATTTCTTTCGATGGGCATCCATTTTACCCAAAGTGAACCATCCTGAATGCCTTCAACACCATGCAATGTACCTGCCGAGGCTTTTGTTTTCACGTATGGAACAGCAAAGAGGATATTCAGTTTATTACTAACGCCGTAGTTACCCATTATACTGAACATTTGCGTGGAGATCCTGCCAAGGTTCAGGTTTTCGCGTTTACGCGTTCCTTCCCAATAGTTTTTCCAGCTGCTATAGCCATACATGGGTCCTACGCAGAAATTATTTTTCGTCATCATAATGCCGTCGATCTCTGTTTGGGCCGAAGCAGGCAATAGCGCTGCCAGCAGCGCAAACAGCGACAGGCAGTATTGTAAACAGGCCTTCCGGGATTTTGACATAAACAGTTGATTAGTTAAGTGTGCAACACATCAGAAACGAAGCGCGGAAGGTGTTGCGCACTTTATGAATATTTAAAATCTGAATGAGCAGCCAATATTCACCAGGTAATCGGCAAAAGCCGCATCGCCCTGGGCATACACCCCCGTTGCCCTGGTTCTTAATTTATCGGCAACACTTTGCGTACGGTTGCGTTTAACCGCAAATGGAGCATAGGCATAGAGAGTGGCTTTTTTAAACTGGTAATTAAGGCCTGGTTCTATAGAAATGATATAACCGGGCCGGCGGAAGCCTTTACTGCCACCGATCAGGTCTTCTGATGGCTGGCATTCTTCGCGAACCCCGGCAGAAATGGTAAGTTGGTCAACCGTAAAACTGGCGCCTGCGCGGATCATAAACTGATCAGGCACGCTCATGACGCTGGTGCCGTATTTAATGGCATCGGCAGAAGGCGTTCCCCCACGGGCAGTGGATACCCCGTTTTGTTCACGCGGGTTGAAGAGATAAAAAAAGTTACCATACACGCCGAATTGCCGGGTGAAATTGTAGAAAGCATTTATTTCGGTAGTGAAGCCGGTACCGCCATCACCCAGCTGTATCGACTGGTCAACGGGTCCCAACACTCTTGTAGTATCATTTTTAACGAAGAAATCCTGGTACCGGTAATCACCGGTGGGCAGCTTTAGTCCCAGGCCAACCTGAATATTTCCTTTAGGCATAAGCGTTGGATCGAGGAGCCAGCGATAGGCTGAAATGCGGATGTCGCCGATGCCGAATGAACGGGTGTAGTGCCGGGCGCCTTCTCCGCCGTTATTGCCGCCGTGCTCATACATGGATGAACGGACATTGGAAATAATGGGTACATCCAGCGCAAGCGACCAGTATTTGTTCAGGTTGCGGGTAAGCGTAAGGTTTAATGTGTAGGAATAATTGATCACTTCAGTGCCTTGTTCGGTGCGGTGCTTTTGTTCTTCGGTGCCTACAAAATGACGGAACGATTTAAAGTAGCGGTTGCTTACAGACAACATCCATTTGGAGGCGTCGTGGCTGGCAGCCTGGTCGCGGGTGCAGAAGCCACCGGTGCTTCTGATGGCCACACAACCTTGTGATTGTGCCTGGTTGGCGAACAGCAGATATAGCGCAGAAGCGAAAAGGATCTTTTTCATAATGAGTTGTTTTGGTCTTACTTGTGTCACCCTGCTTTCAGCGTGTGAGAATGTGTGACACCTGTTGTTAACAATACTTATTTACTGGCCAGTTGTTCTTTGCGCATGTGCAGCTTCGACAGAATGCAATTGCCCACTTTCTCCCCCTGGTCACGGGCTACAAATATGGAAGGGCGATAGTGAATGCCTCCATAAAAGCGGCTCATGCCCGCTTCATCGGCGGCATGCCTGGGCGAGTCAAAATTCCGGTCGGTAAAACCCCAGGCGCGTTCAGTACTATCCCTGAAAGGGGTTTGTTTGCCATAAATGTGCTCGAGAACAGTGGCTGCGGCGGTAGAAATGATCGAGTGGCCGCTGGTATATTCAGGAAAAGGGGGCGTTTGTAAATAGGGTTTCCAGTTGGGATCGATGTAATTGTTGATCACTGTTTCAGGGCGAACCAGGTTAAATGTATACTTGGCATCCCAGCACGCAATAAAAGCATCCATAACGGCAAAGGATACGGTTGCATACGTGTATACTGTTTTATTGAAATCGGCCTTCTTATTCTGGCTGATGATGCCTGTAATGCCCATCCAGTGACCGCCGGGGGTCATGGCTTTGGTCGCATACATGGTATGGCCCACCACATTCAGCTTAAAACCATTGCAATCCCAGAAACTGGCGATCGCTTTTTGTTCTTCGGTTAAGTTCATGACCGTGTCCTGCACCTGTTTGGCCATTTTATAAAATTCGCAACTGGCGTCTTTGCCGAAAGCACAGGGTGGGGGCGGAGGATATTGGTTGCAGCTGTCGAGTGCAATGGTGCGGATGGTGCGCCACTGTGGTTCTACCGCCTGGAAATAACCCGGGGGTGTGGGGATCCATTTGCCATCTTCATTAGGCACTGTGTATTTGGCGGCAGAACGGGTTTGAGCATAATTGTCTTTTTTACTCCAGGCCAGTACGGCTTTGGCAACAGCCACGCCATAATCTTCGGAGTGTTGCATTCTATCCGCAGGCATGCCATGCTGCTTTGCCATCAGTTGAAGCGAGTCCACGATTTTATCGGTCTGGTCTTTTGAAAAGGTGAGGGTTCTACCCACTTCCATAAATGCCATGAGGGCGGCGTACGGGAAGTCGATCTTTTTACCGGCCGTTGGTGGCGGCGGATAGTCAAACCCTTTTAACTGCCCGTTCAGTGAAGTATAACTGCTATCGCCATGGGCAATTACTTCAAATGCGGCCAGGTGGGCATAGGCATAAATGCGACTGGCTACAGGCGGCGTAAAAATATCGTAGGTAATAACGTCGGTGAGCTTACCGGTAATCTTGCTATACAGAACAGGATCATGAAGTACCTGCTCGTAATCGGCAGCACGTTGTGCACAGGAGGTAACTCCTGCCACTATAATGGCAAACAATAAAACACGCATGAGATTGCTTCGATTAATAAGAAATCAAATTGATGGATGGTTAGCTATAACGCTTCCATAATAACCAATAGCTACTTATTAACACTCGGGTGGCTGTGCGGGCGTAGTTATGAGGGGAGATGAAGGCATAATCATGGCATAGCCGGTAAACGGGTGTTGTTGCAGTCCCAGTGCTTCCAGTTGCCAGTTATTTTGTTGTTCCCAGTATTCGGTTACCGGGTTTTTGATAGCAACTGACGGTGTTGATTGATTAGGATCATGTTGTTGCAGGTCGTTCACCAGCTTAAAGAATTCATCACGGGCGCTCTGCAGCCGCATTCTGTTCTCATTAGGTAAACAGAGCAGTACCAGTTCACCTTTTTCGACTTTGCGTTTTACATATTTGTAGTGAATACCGTTGAATTCAATTTCGCCATCGTACCGTTCGAAATCAGAAGTAATGTTCTGGTAAGGCATGTTGAGCGGAATGCGAATTTCCAGGAGACTGGCTTCATTGTATTGCTGCCGATCGAGTTGGGCTTCCAGATGGGTATCGGCCCGGTGTTGCAGATAATCGGAGAGCAACCGATATCCAAACCAGTTAAACAGAAAGATGAGAAGCAGCAATATGGCAGCAGCTCGTTTCATCCGTGGTGCAATAGCTTTGAGTTACCACAAAATAAGACAATTCGGACTATGAAAATGCTGTTGATCAAAATAAATTAGCTGGTTTTGGTTATAAATGCCGTTGGCGCCTGTAAAAAGAAGTGCACGCTTACAGTGGCTTTGTAATCAAAAAGCCGGTATTAAATAAAAGGGCCTTTGGAAGTTTGGTTTTACGTACTATACTTCCGCCAGGTTGTGGTTTGGTTGTCGTTTGGTTGTGGTTTGGTTAGGTTTACCTTTTCTTTACCCCTTAGGTAACAAAAAGGAAATGAATCGGTAAAGGAAATATCATTCTAACATAAAGACAACCAAAGGAAGAGCAAAAGAACAGGTAACCGCGGGTAATGAAAAGGAGAACCGGGGGTTAAGCGGAGGTAAAGAAAAGCTAAAGAATACCTGAGCAGGAGGTAAAGAAGAGGTAACCAGGGGGTAAAGAAATTATTTTACTGCTGTTGAAAATCAGCCCCTTGTGAAGCAATGGGGTAACCAGGAGGTAAAGAAGAGGTAAACAATCTGGCTGGCCTGATCATAAAAAAAATGCGCTCCGATCGGAACGCATAACAAAATATTGATAAACTATTGCTTAGTTGTTCAGCCTGGTAAAGCCGCCATCAATTGGATAATCGCAGCCGGTAATAAAGGAGGCTTCGTTCGAGCAGAGGTACAAAGCCAGGTAGCCGATCTCTTCGGGTTTGCCCATGCGGCCGATCGGCTGCGTTTTGGACAGTTTATCGAACATCTCGGCTTCTTTGCCCGGATAGTTCTTTGCCAGGAAACCGTCCACAAACGGGGTATGCACCCGGGCCGGAGAAATACAGTTGCAGCGGATATTGTATTTCAGGTAATCCTTGGCAACGGACAATGTCATGCCCACTACGGCGCCTTTTGTCATAGAGTATGCGAACCTGTCGGGTATACCCACCAGTGAGGCGATGGAAGCCATATTGATAACAGAGCCGCCATTTTGTTTCATGTGCGGCAGTACTGCATGCAAACAGTTATAAACACCTTTTACATTCACATTCACCAGCCGGTCGAAGTCGGTTTCGGCTGTTGTTTCTGCCGTGCCGATATGTGCTATACCGGCGTTATTGATAAGGATGTCAATGGAACCTTTGGCTGCAATGCCGTCAACGATCTGTTTCACGTCGGCCTGCTTTGATACATCGCATTTGAAGAATTGCGCTTTACCGCCTGCTGCTGTAATTTCTTTTACTACGTTGGTAGCGCCCTGTTCGTCCATATCCAGGATATTTACAGCAGCGCCTTGTTTGGCAAATACGGTGGCAATGGCTTTTCCTATACCGCTTCCGCCACCGGTGATGATGGCTGTTTTGTTATCGAGTCGAAACATAAGTTGCAAGTTACATATTAACGGCCAAACCTTATGGGAGTGGCCGTTATGATTTATAGTTTTTAATGTTATTTGTACCTTTTTATGCCTGCTTTATTTTATACCCCTTCCAGCCAAAGTAGAATATAACGATGAAACAGATCAATGGAATGATATACCCGTTTTGAATGTTATGGGTCATATCGGCAATACCGCCCATGGCAAGTGGTATTAATGCACCGCCTACGATAGACATGATGATAAGGCTTGAACCGATTTTGGTGTCGACGCCCAGGCCCTGGATACCCAGTGAGAAGATCGTTGGGAACATGATCGACATAAAGAACCCGACGCCGATCAATGCATATACGGTTATCATGCCAGTGCTTACAATAGCGATAGCAGATAATACAATGTTGATAAGGGAATAAATGGCCAGCAGTTTATTTGGGCTGATGTATTTCATAAAGAAAGTGCCTGCAAACCGGCCCACCATGAAGGCGATGCCATAACCGAGGCCCAGGTAGTTGGCAGCCATTTTTTCATCGATATGGGCAGCCTTTACTGCTATATTGATAAAGAAACTGGTAACACAAACCTGTGCGCCTACGTAAAAGAACTGCGCTACCACCGCCCATATAAGGTGTTTATGACGGAAAGCATTGGCAAAACTGGATTGTTTACCGCCTTCTGCTTCCTCTTTTATTTCGGGCAGCTTTGTAAATGCAAAGATCAATGCCACTGCCAGTATGATGAGACCTAAGATCAAATAAGGGCCTTTTACGGTAGCTGCTTCGCCGGCCAGATAGGCATCGAGCGCCTCTGGCGTCATAGCCGCTTTTTGTGCATCGGTTAAGTTGGTACCCGATAAAATGAATTTGCCGCCGATTATTGGCGCCAGCACCACTGCCAATCCGTTGAATGACTGCGCCAGGTTTAACCGTTGGGTAGATGATTCTTTGGGTCCCAGCAAGGCTGCGTATGGGTTGGCAGCGGTTTCCAGGAAAGTCAATCCACTGGCTATAATAAACAAAGCGCCCAGGAACAGGATATATGCCCGTGTATTGGCTGCCGGTATAAATAACAGGGAGCCAAGTCCAAACAACAGCAGGCCCAATATTATTCCTGATTTATATCCATACTTGCGCATAATGAACCCTGCAGGCAGGGCCATAACGAAATAAGCAATGAATACGGAAAAGTCAACCAGGGATGATTGCAAAAAGTTTAAGGTAAATGCTTTTCTCAAATGCGGTATCAGTACCGGGTCGAGGTTGTGCACGAAGCCCCAAAAGAAAAACAGGCTGGTGACAAGAATAAAAGGGAACAAATATCCCTTAACCTGTTCTGTTTTCAGGGAGGAACTACTGGATGATGATGGTAGGGCCATGCAATCGGAAATTTATGATTGTTTGGTTTAGAATATATGGTGAGCCCCCAACTGAAGGTTCAGGGGCTGATGATCTATCAGGTCAGTGACCGGTCAAGGTGCGTGTAGCCACCATCAACGTAAATGATCTGTCCGGTAGTATGGCTCGAGCGGTCGCTGAGCAGGAATACCGTCATGTCGGCGATCTCTTCAGAAGTAGTGAATCGTTTTTCGAACGGTATTTTGGAAACGATCTGCGCCAGCTTTTCTTTGGGGTTAGGCAGCGTATTGATCCAGTTCTCGTACAGCGGCGTCCATACTTCGGCAGGGATCACGGTATTTACCCGGATGGAGTAAGGCAATAATTCAACCGCCCATTCGCGGGTCAATGCATTGATAGCGCCTTTTGAAGCGGCATAACCCGATGTGTTGCCCTGGCCGGTATCGGCTACCTTGGAGCCAATATTGATAATATTGCCCTTTGTTACTTTCAGGTGGGGCAATGCATAATGCGCCAGGTTATAAAAATGGCTCAGGTTCTTTTGCAGCGACTGAAAGAATTTTTCTGGTGAACCGCTTTCCAAACCAACGCCGTCATTCACGCCTGCATTATTGATGAGGCCGTCGATGCGACCGAATTCTTTCATCGTAAAATCGATTACTTCTTTACAGGCAGCGGCTTCTGCCAGCTCTACTGCAATATGAGCAGCTTTTCCTTTTGCTTTTATAATTTCATCTACCCTGGCCTGGTTGTCCTCGGCCTTTCTTCCTGCAATTACTACAATACCACCTTCAGCAGCGATGGCACTGCTGATGGCAGCACCAATCCCTTTGGCACCTCCGGTTACAATAAATACTTTGTTGGTAAGATGTAAATCCATGTTAGTTATAAATTATAGAATTGAACGGCATTGATGCCAAATACTTTTTCCCTGTCTTCCGGTGAAAAGTTCTCCATGTATTTCTCCAGCAAACTTTTCCATTGTATATAAATGCCGCTGAGCAACATTACCGGCCAGTCGCTGCCGAATAATAACCGGTTCGGGCCAAATGCTTCAAACACTACATCGAGGTACGGATAAAAATCAGCCGCACTCCATTCTTTCCAGTTCGCTTCTGTGAACAGGCCCGACAGTTTGCAGCACACATTCGGGAACCGGGCTATTTCATTCATCTGCCTTTTCCATTCATCGATGTTCTTGTGACGGATGTCGGGTTTGGCGCAATGATCGATCACAAATGGTTGATCGGGGAATGCCCGCACAAAATCAATGGCCGGTTGCAGCTGGTGATGGAAGATGAGAATATCGTACCGGTAGTTGTATGCCTGTAAAGCGGCAACGCCCCGGCGGAAATTTGGCCTGGCCAGAAAATCGAGGGGCTCGCCCTGTACCACATGGCGATAGCCTTTGATGATGGGATACTGTGAAAAATATTGCAGGCGTTCCCGGATGTTATCGGCCTGCAGGTCGATCCAGCCAACGACGCCTTTGATAATCGGATGCGTTTTGGCCAGTTCAACCAGGAAATGGGTTTCCATTTCTGTTTGCGTAGCCTGTACTGCTACTACGCCGTCAATATTATTTCTTTTAACAACCATCGACAGGTGTTCGGGCAGATAATCCTGCTGTAAGGTCTTCATGGATTTATCTATCCAGTCGTAGGTTTTCCTGTCGTATTTCCAGAAGTGAACGTGTGAGTCGATCACAGCGCCCCCCTCCCGGCCTCCCCCGGATGGGGAAGAGTCGGCATCATCAAAATAATTTTTTATCATTTTCATATACGCAAGGCATATAGTGTTATCAATTTTTGAAGCTCCCCATTAATTAGGGTGTGGCTAGGCTCCCCCTCCGGAGGAGGGGGTTTGGGGGAGGCTAAAGATCTTTTCCATCAATACCCATTTTTCACCTGGTTTGGCCCAGGGAAGTGCCTGCTGGAATTTCCACATCAGCGTTTCCCATTCCTGTACTTTAGGATTGGCGGCATCGGCCTTTGCTTTTTCTGCAAAAGAGAACTGGTCATTGGCCTCAATGATCATGAACAGCCGGTTGCCCGTGCGATAGATATCCAGCACATGAATGCCAGACGATCGAATGCTTTCTACGATCTCGGGCCAGACTTCATTATGATGGCGCTCGTATTCTGCAATTAATGCTGGATCATCTTTGAGATCCAGGGCAAGACAATACCTTTTCATGTTTCTGGTTTTTGGTTTATGGTTTATGGTTGTTCCATTTCGGGCTGGCTGTATGTTTTTCGACCTCATTAATTGGTAAAACGATTCGAAAGAATTCAGTCTGCTGCAATTTGTAAGGGACTAAGAATTTAAAGAACCACAAACCATAAACTATAAACAATAAACTATTTATATGCTACAGCTACCTGTTTGCTGGAGCCTAAACCATCGATACCCAACTCAACAATATCCCCTGGCTTTAAATACACAGGTTCAGGTTTTTGGCCCAATCCAACGCCGGCAGGTGTACCGGTGCTGATAATATCGCCCGGGAGCAGGGTCATGAACTGGCTGAGGTACGATATGAGGAAAGGAATTTTATATATAAGGTTGCCTGAATTGCCGTCCTGCATCTTTTTACCGTTCACATTCAGCCACAGCCGTACGTTGTTGATATCGGCAATCTCATCTTTGGTTACCAGCCACGGACCCAGCGGTGCAAACGTATCGCAGCTTTTACCTTTCACCCACTGGCCATTACGCTCCAACTGAAAAGCACGTTCGCTGTAATCGTTGTGCAGCATATAACCAGCAATGTAATCATTGGCATCTTTTTCTTCTACATAAGAAGCTTTTTTACCGATCACCACGGCCAGCTCCACTTCCCAATCGGTTTTGGTACTGTTCTTAGGGATCACCAGCTGATCGTTGGGGCCGCATATCGCCGTAGTGGACTTAAAGAACACCACCGGCTCGGTAGGCACGGCCATGTTACTTTCTTTGGCGTGGTCAATATAGTTTAAGCCAATGCAAACGATCTTTGAAGGACGGGCCAAAGGAGCACCCAAACGTTCACCAGGATCTACTGCCGGACAAGTTGACTGGTTTGTTTTCAACCACGCGGCTAAACGGGTTATACCATCATTTGTAAAAAATTGCTCGGTATAGTCTTCGCCAAAAGCGCTGGTGTCAATTCTTTTTCCATCGGGTAATTCAATACCAGGCTTTTCCTGTCCTGATTTTCCAAAACGTATAAGCTTCATTTTACCAGTATAATTTTTTGTTGGCCGAAACTATTTCATTTTCACTGCAAACCAAACGAAAAATTCCGGAATCGTTCCCGGAACTTTTGCATTTCGTTATCTGTTTTATGCAGGAAAAGGCTGGTTGATGGGAAGTACAGCATAATGCTAACGGGCATTAGCTTTTTTGACCTAACTTTAGGGCCGATTTTGAAATGCTTGTAAATATGAGTTATACGCCAGTTAATAAAGTAAGGATAGTTACGGCTGCTTCCCTGTTTGATGGTCATGATGCAGCTATTAATATTATGCGGCGCATTCTACAATCGAAAGGGGCCGAGATCATTCATTTGGGTCATAACCGGTCAGTAGCGGAGATCGTTGAATGTGCCATTGAAGAAGATGCCCAGGGCATTGCCGTTACCAGCTACCAGGGAGGGCATGTTGAATTCTTTAAATACATGAAAGACCTGCTGGATGAGAACGGTTGTGGGCATATTAAGATATTCGGCGGTGGCGGCGGCACCATTCTGCCCCAGGAGATCAATGAGCTGCATAATTATGGTATCACCCGTATTTATAGTCCCGACGATGGCCGGCGACTGGGTTTGGAAGGGATGATTGAGGAGGTGATACAGCAATGTGATTTTTCTGTCAATGGCGACCCCACCCATTTTAAAAATGGATTAAAACTGGGTGAGTGGAAAGATATCAGAAAGATCTCCCGCGCTATTTCCAATGCGGAAAATAATGTGAATGGCAAGGGCGCAAAACCGGCTGCCAGTTCCAAAGCCGGCCTTCCCGTATTAGGCATTACCGGCACCGGCGGCGCCGGAAAATCATCTGTTACCGATGAGATCGTACGGCGCTACCTCAATGCATTTCCCGAAAAGACCATTGCTGTTATCTCTGTTGATCCTTCCAAAAAGAAAACAGGTGGCGCTTTGCTGGGCGACCGCATTCGCATGAACAGCATTCACTCGCCCCGGGCATATATGCGCTCACTGGCTACCCGTGACAGCGATGTGGCATTAAGTGAACATGTGCAGGACGCGATCGATGTATGTAAAGAAGCTGCATTCGACCTGATCATCCTGGAATCGGCGGGGGTCGGACAAAGCGATGTTAGCATCCTCGACTATTGCGATGTGAGCCTGTATGTGATGACGCCAGAATACGGCGCTGCCTCACAGCTCGAAAAGATCAACATGCTCGACTATGCCGATGTGATCGCTATAAACAAATTCGATAAAAGTGGTGCGCTGGATGCCTTGCATGATGTCAGGAAGCAGTTTAAACGCAGCCATGGCTTATGGACGGCCAAAGATGATGAACTGCCCGTGATCGGTACCATTGCCGCCCAATTCAATGACACCGGTATCAATGAGCTGTTTGAAAAACTGATGGTCACCATCAAAACAAAAACAGGTGTTGAATTCGGAAAGGTGGAAGTGCATGCCCATCTTAATGATACCACTACCAAATCGCAGATCATTCCACCCAAACGCGTGCGCTACCTGTCAGAGATCGCAGAGAACAACCGGGTGTATGATTCATGGGTGCAGGAACAATGCGCCCTAGCTTCGCAGCTGTACCAGGTGCACGGTACCGTGAAGGCGGGATGTTCTTTATCAGCAGCGGCCCTTGATGAATTGATCGCCATCGAAAAGAACCTGCGGGAGAAATTACATCCCGAATGCAGAAAACTCATTGAACAGTGGCCTGCATTGTCTGCTAAATACAAAGCCGACTTCTTTGAATACCAGGTGCGCGATAAGGTGTTCAAACAACCTATGAGCACGCGATCACTTAGTGGCACCCGGATACCCAGGGTGGTATTGCCTAAATACAACGACTGGGGCGATATTTTAAGATGGCAGTTGCAGGAAAACCTTCCCGGCGAATATCCCTTTACGGCAGGCGTTTTCCCGTTAAAGCGCGAAGGCGAAGACCCAACAAGGATGTTTGCCGGTGAAGGCGGTCCGGAACGCACCAATAAACGCTTTCACTATGTATCGCTCGATCAGCCTGCGCGGCGATTGTCTACTGCCTTCGACAGTGTAACCCTGTATGGTGAAGACCCCGCTCACCGGCCTGATATTTATGGCAAGGTGGGAAACAGCGGTGTAAGCGTTGCAACGGTGGATGATGCAAAAAAATTATACAGCGGCTTTGACCTCTGCGATCCCAAGACTTCTGTGAGCATGACCATTAATGGTCCGGCCCCCATTATACTGGCGTTCTTTATGAATGCAGCTATTGATCAGCAATGCGAAAAATGGATCGAAGCGAATGGTGTATGGTCAATGGTGAATGATAAAATAGCAGCCAAATTTAAACATTTACCCAGGCCTGCCTATTATAATCCGGCTGCACCCGAGCGGCTGCCCGATGGCAATGATGGATTGGGTTTGAAGTTATTAGGTGTATCGGGTGAAGAAGTATTACCGGCAGGGATCTACGAGAAAATTAAGGCAGAAGCCCTGTCCCAGGTGCGTGGTACGGTGCAGGCAGATATCCTGAAAGAAGACCAGGCGCAGAATACCTGTATCTTCAGCACCGAATTCGCCCTCAAATTGATGGGCGATGTGCAGGAATATTTTATACAACAGAAGGTTCGCAACTTTTACAGTGTGAGCATCAGCGGCTATCATATTGCCGAAGCTGGCGCCAACCCCATTACCCAGCTGGCATTTACGCTGGCGAATGGCTTTACGTATGTGGAATATTACCTGAGCAGGGGCATGCATATTGATGAGTTTGCACCGAACCTTTCATTCTTCTTCAGCAATGGCATGGATGCAGAGTACAGCGTGATTGGCCGCGTGGCGCGGCGCATCTGGTCAAAGGCCATGAAGTACAAATACAAAGGCAATGACCGCAGCCAGAAACTGAAATATCATATTCAAACTTCAGGGCGCAGCTTACATGCACAGGAAATTGATTTCAATGACATCAGAACCACCCTGCAGGCCTTATACGCTATTTACGACAACTGTAACAGTTTGCATACAAATGCCTACGATGAAGCCATAACAACACCGACAGAAGAAAGTGTTCGTCGCGCTATGGCCATACAGCTGATCATCAACCGTGAACTGGGCAGCGCCAAAACGGAAAATTTTATCCAGGGCTCATTTTTAATTGAAGAATTGACCGACCTGGTGGAAGAAGCCGTGCTGGCAGAGTTCGACCGTATTACAGAGCGCGGCGGAGTGCTCGGCGCCATGGAGCGGATGTATCAACGTAACAAGATCCAGGAAGAAAGTTTATATTACGAAAGCCTCAAGCACAGTGGTGAATTACCCATCATAGGGGTGAATGCTTTCCTGAATAAGAAAGGAAGTCCCACCGTTTTGCCAGGCGAAGTAATTCGCAGTACTACGGAAGAAAAAGAACAACAGATCCAGAACCTGCACGCATTCTGGAAACGGAATGAAAGCAGGTCGGCGGAGATGTTGAACCGGTTAAAGAAAGTGGCCATCAACAATGGAAATATTTTTGAGGAGTTGATGGAAACCGTTAAGTATTGTTCCCTGGGGCAAATAACCCATGCCTTGTTTGAAGTAGGTGGACAGTACCGCAGAAACATGTAAGTATCGGAATATAATCTAGTTATTGTTCAGCGCAGAAAGCCAGGCAGAACGTTCAGGAGGTTATACTTTCTGGCACTTCTTCCTGGTTTTCTTCTTTGCAGGTTTGACTGGTTTGCCATAAAGCACCTGGCAATTCTCACAATAGAAGGTGCGCCGGTTGGTTTTGCCCAGGGTCTTTTTAATGGCGGGAATATTACATCGCGGACAGGTCTTTTTGGTATGGATGAGCCAATGCTTTTTCAGCACAAATGCTTTTTTCCATTCCAGGAAGTCGTAACTGTAATTACAGGCTTCCCTGATCAGTTCGGTAAGCTTGCGCGGCGGAAGGGCGCCAACGGCGTTCTCAGGATGAACGCGGATCCGGAACAATACTTCATTTTTAATAATGTTGCCAACGCCTGCAAAAATGTTTTGATCGAGTAAGGCATCTACGACCAGTTGATCAGGTTGGGCTTTTAATTTCTTTTTTGCTTTTTTTTCATCCCAGCTTTCATTGAGCACGTCACCGCTCCAGTCATATACTTCCTCAGGGTCTGCATCCAGTTCCCTGATGGCACAGGCATACAGGTACAGGTCGCCGTTACTAAAGTGCAGGTGAAGCCGGGGTACTTTTTTCGTTTCTTCGTTAATGCTGTAAGAACCAAAAAGGAGAAAGTGCACGCGCAGGGTTTTCTTAGGCAAACAGATCAGGAAATGTTTGCCCCAGCTTTTGAAGTCGGTTACTTTCTGGTTTACGAGGGCTTCTTTATCGATTTTACTATTGCCGGTTGCAGACAGGATCTTTTTCCCTACAAAAGACTGTACGGCTTCTTTGAGAATGACAATGCTGGGCCCTTCAGGCATACTGATCGACTATTTATTACAGAATGTTTAACAGTAGAAAAAGAAGTGGTAGCTGTGTACCCAATTCCACAATCTGTTATGTTGCCTTGTCGCGGGTATTGCGGATAAGACCAATACCGGCAAAGAAAAAAATAGCGCCTAAAACACCATATAGAATGATTTGCTTAATGTTATGTGTATTGGCGCCACCGTTCATAAAGTTAACGCCCGCCAGTATAAGTCCCACAATACCAAGCAGTGCAAGGACCATCCCTAAGACTCTTTTTTCCATATAAATGTTTTATTGTTAATATGGCAAAGGGTGTGCCCGGGAGGGCTGGGTGTACATTATTGATTTACATGTCCAAATTCCATTATATTTGCCATTATATAATTTTATCTGCTGGACCATGCTCCGCAAACACCTAAATACCATTTCATCTTGCGCTTTACAGAATTCGGTTTTCACCCTGATCTATTAGAAGGCATAGAAGCCTCCAATTACGAGAATGCTACTCCGGTACAGGAGCAGGTAATACCACCCATCCTGGCTGGAAAAGATATTATAGCCTCTGCACAAACCGGTACCGGAAAAACGGCCGCTTTTCTGCTGCCCCTTATCCATCGCCTGCTCAGCCACCGCATTGAAGGGCAGGTGGGTGCGCTGGTGATTGTGCCTACCCGTGAGTTGGCGATACAAATTGCCCAACACCTGGAAGGACTTGCGTACTTTACCAATCTCAGTTCAATTGCCGTGTACGGCGGAAATGATGGAAGTAATTTTGTGGCCGAGAAAAAGGCGCTGCAAACCGGTACCGACATTGTTATTTGCACACCCGGCCGCATGATCGCCCACCTGAACATGGGATATGTACAATTTAAACAATTACAGTTCCTGGTGCTGGATGAAGCCGACCGTATGCTCGATATGGGCTTTTCAGATGATATCAATAAGATCATAGCAGCCCTGCCTGCCAAACGGCAAACCTTGTTGTTTTCGGCTACCATGCCCGAAAAGATCAGGCAACTGGCAAGGAAGATCCTCACCAATCCGGCTGAGATCAATATTGCCATTTCAAAGCCGCCGGAAAAGATCGTGCAGAAAGCCTTTATAGTGTATGAACCGCAAAAACTACCGCTGTTAAAGGATATCCTCAAAAATGTTCCGTTCAAAAGCGCCCTTGTCTTTTGCAGCCGCAAGCAAAGTGTAAAATCATTGGTGCGTGAATTGCAACGGGCCCGTTTTCAGATCGCCGAAATACACAGCGACCTTGAACAGGCGCAACGGGAAGACGTTTTGAATGGATTTACCAGCGGACGTATACCCATACTGGTGGCAACCGATATCTTGAGCCGTGGTATCGACATCGATACCATCGACCTGGTCATTAATTACGACGTGCCACGCGATGCAGAAGATTATGTACACCGCATCGGCCGTACGGCCAGGGCCGAAGCAGACGGTATGGCCTTCACCCTCGTAAGCCAGGCGGAACAGAATAAATTCGCCATCATTGAAAAACTGATCGGCAAGGAAGTAGAAAAGGCGGCGGTGCCGGAGGAGTTCGGCAGCACACCTGAGTATAAACCGCAGCTTCGCCAAAAAAATAATGGCGGTGGAAAAAGAAGGTATTATAATCATGGTAAACCGCAGGGCAACTCAAATAAGGGAAGGCCAAGGGGGAATAAAGCGTAAAGGTAGAGTGCTCTTAAAACAACCTCAACTGCACACCCTTCGACGCCTTTCTCGTTGGTGGTTGTGCTTTGCCCATTACCGTTCTGCCGCCATAACGCCATGACTCGTTACGTTCCTTTTCAATGAGCTGCTCGAAATTATCGTTGGGGATGAAATTCTCTTCTGCTTTTTGCGCCAGTTCCGTCAATTTCTTTATAGCCTGCAGTTTATCGCTTTGGCCGATCTTCGCTTTCTGTACAGCAGTGTGTAATGTATGAATGGTTTCATCGTATACTTTGGTGGGAACAGGGAACGGATGTCCGTCCTTACCACCATGTGCAAACGCAAACCGGGCCGGGTCTTTGAACCGGGTATTCGTTCCATGAACGACTTCGCTTACCAGCGCCAGTGATTGCAGCGTGCGGGGCCCCATACCTTCCAGCAATAATAATTCTTCAAAATCAGCCGGACTTTTTTCATGCGTTAACCACAACATGGCGCCCAGTCTTTTCAGGTCAACATCCTTCGCGCGCACATCGTGGTGGGCTGGTAGTACAAGTTGTTGTATTTCTGATAAGAGTTCGTTGGGCGATTCTTTGGATAAGGTCAATATGCCTGAACGGGCAGGCGCTGCTTCTTTATCGACCAGGTTGAGAATACTGGATGATTGCAAACCACAGATGGCCGTGTGCGGTTCATTGACGAATGACTGCAACTGCTGGGAGTGCCAGTGATAACGCCGCGCCGTGCCGGTGTTGTCATTCATCCCCTGTTGTATCACTGCCCATTGTCCTTCATTACTCACAATAAAGTTATGCAGGTATAATTGAAAACCATCCTGGATGGCGGTGTTATCGACTTTGGCGCTCAGCTTGCTGGCGTGAACCAGTTGCCGCGCATCGAGGCCGGTCTGTTCACCAATGGCCATTAACTCATTGGGCACCTGGCGGGAATGTTTGCCTTTTCCGCCACAGATATAAATACCCAGTTCTTTTGCATGCGGATTGATGGCCTTCTTTAATGCACCTAATACTGAAGTGGTAATGCCTGAAGAATGCCAGTCCATACCCATTACAGCGCCGAGGCTTTGGAACCACCAGGGGTCGCTCATTCGCCTGATCCAGTCGGCTTTTCCGTATTCCATGAGCACTACCTCCGTGATGGCCAGGCCGAGTTTGGCCATACGTTCAGCCAGCCATGGCGGAACGGCGCCATAGTGCAAAGGGAGATCAGCAGTGCCTGAGCGTTTCATAATGCTAACAAAGTTAGTAAATAAAAAGGCATAAAGGCAAAAAGGGGCTTGGGGACAAGCGCAGGGGAGTGACCAGCCCGGTCACTCCTTGCCATACTTATTTTTCTATGCCTGTGGATCAGAGGGGCCTCATCTTTTTTCCGGTTTGGGTTTTCATCTGGTTACAACGACGATCACAAGGCCTGCTGGCAATCGCCTGCAACCAACAAGGATATTATGCTACCGGGGCTCCCTGGCAATGGGATCTGTTATCCCTGATCTCCTGCGCTCTGTTAATGAACAAGCTGTGGTGTTCGAACTAACGATACTCAAAACTAACAGGTAGTCTTTTATGTTATGCATCCATGTGTGTGAACTGCGGATTTATGCATGTGAAACCAAACTTTCGGGGTGGTGAAATGCAGGAGATAAAATAAACATATAATGAAGAAGACTCTGCAACAAACATGCTCATGTAAAGATCAGTGATGCAAACAAACAATTGTAAGTAATGGGAGGGATAAACGATTTTTTGCTTTAATGATGAAACATTTATTATTCTACCTGATAAATAGAAAAATATTACAACAACAAATTATAACGTTGCTATGTTATAACGCAACCGTTAATAGTAATTATTTACCGTTTGTGTAGACGGTAGCAACATACTGTAACACACAAATACTTTTGCCGACTAAACTGCAAATATTTTATTCATGAAAAAGTTGATTTTGTTAGCATTGCCTATGTTGTTTTGTGCAGCTATGACCAAAGCACAACAGGTTACAGGTAATGTTAAAGATGATCAGGGAAAGGCCTTATCGGGAGCAACTGTAGCACTTAAGAAAATAAAAGACTCAGCATTGGTGAAACTGGCTGCTACGAATACAGCAGGTCAATATTCATTTACCGGAATTACTGCGGGAACTTATTTTGTAGCTGTATCCTACACTGGTCATATTGCAAAAAATTCAAGAGCGTTTGATGTAAGTGGCACTGCTGATGTTACAGCACCGGATGTGGCGCTCACCAAAGCTGCCGGTCAGCTGAAAGAAGTGGTTGTAGCCGCCCGCAAACCCATGGTTGAAGTGAAGGCCGATAAAACCATTTTAAATGTAGAAGGAACTATTAATTCAGTAGGCCAGGATGCCCTGGAACTGTTGCGCAAAGCACCCGGCGTAGTAGTTGATAAAGACGATAACCTTACGTTAAGCGGTAAAAGCGGAGTTCAGGTATATATAGACGGGCGCCCGACACCGCTGACCGGAAAAGACCTGTCGGATTATCTCAAAACACTGCAGTCTTCATCCGTTGAAGCCATCGAGATCATAACCAACCCTTCAGCCAAATACGAAGCAGCCGGTAATGCCGGGATCATCAATATCAGGCTGAAAAAGAATAAGTCGTTTGGAACCAATGGCTCGGTAAATGCGGGTTACAACCAGGGTATTACACCAAAATACAACGGCGGCATTTCATTGAACCACCGCAATAAGAATGTTAACCTGTTTGGTAATTACAGCTATAGTGACAATACCAATGAGAACAATATCAATTTACGCCGTGAGGTTCTGGATACGTTGTTCGATCAAAGGTCAAAGTTGAATATCGACAACAGGAGCCACAATTTCAAGGCAGGTATGGATTATTTCATTAATAAGAGAAGTACAATAGGCATTATGGCCAACGGTTCTTTCTCTGACATGGACCTTAATAACTATAGCCGTACCGATATCTCTTATATGCCAACGAAACAGCTCGACAGGATCCTGGTGGCCGATAATACAAATAAGAATATTAAGAATAACATTAATGGCAACCTGAATTACCGGTATGCCGATTCTTCCGGTCATGAGCTGAATATAGATGCAGACTATGGCGCTTACCGCAATAAAAGCGATCAGTTTCAGCCTAACTTCTACTCTGATCCGAATGATAACCCTACCTACAACCGGATATATCACATGTATGCGCCAACAGATATAGATATATACAGCGCTAAAGTGGATTATGAACAGAATTTCAAAAAAGGACGTTTGGGCCTGGGCGGTAAAATATCTTTTGTTGAAAGCAGCAATGATTTTGACCGGTACGATGTAGATGATATTATTTTAAGGAACGAAACACTGGATACTTCGCGTAGTAATAACTTCCTTTATAAGGAGAACATCAATGCAGGGTATATCAATTACAACAGGCAGTTCAAAGGGTTTATGATCCAGGCTGGTGTGCGGGTTGAGCATACGCATGCCACCGGCCGTTCCCAGGGGTTTGCCTGGAATGGGACTGAGTATGTTGAATACGATTCAACGTTTACCCGCGATTATACGAATGTGTTTCCAAGTGCAGCCATTACGTTCAATAAAAACCCGATGAACCAGTTCAGCTTTACGTTCAGCCGGCGTATCGACAGGCCTAACTACCAAAACCTGAATCCTTTTGAATTCAAGCTCGATGAGTATACTTACCAAAAAGGAAATACCGAACTAAGGCCGCAGTACACCAATAGCTTTGGTATCACCCATACCTATAAATACCGCTTGAATACTACCTTGAACTATAGCCATGTAAAAGATATCTTCTCGCAACTGGTTGATGTGACTGAAAAATCAAAATCTTTCGTCACCCAGAAAAACCTGGCAACGCAGGATATCGTGAGCCTGAATATCAGCTATCCGTTCCAGTATAAATGGTATAGCATCTTTGGTAACCTGAATGCTTACTATTCACATTACAAGGCTGATCTGGGCGTTGACCGTAAAGTTGACCTCGATGTGTATGCCTTTACCTTCTTTGCACAACAAACCTTCCGCTTGGGCAAAGGCTGGACGGGTGAAATGAGCGGTTTTTATTCTTCTCCCTCCATCTGGCAGGGAACGATCAAGAGCAGTAAGATCTGGAGTATAGATGGTGGAATATCAAAAACTGTGTTAAAGGGCAATGGAACAGTTAAAGCATCTGTAAGCGATCTTTTCAGAACCCTGAAATGGAGAGGAACGAGCGATTTTGCCGGTCAGCATACATTGGCCAGCGGTAATTTTGAAAGCCGCCAGTTGAAACTGAACTTCACTTACCGCTTTGGTAACAGTCAGGTGAAAGCGGCCCGTCAACGCAAGACCAGCCTGGAAGAAGAAAACAAACGTGCAGCCGATGGTCAGGGTGGTGGAATAGGCGGTGGAAGTCCGAAATAAGTGTAGCTTCAATAATAAGAAAATCCTTCCCACACCGGGGAGGATTTTTTTTGCTTATCAATTCTTCCCTACTTTGCAGGCATTGTAAATAAAACCGTTCACTATGCGTGTATTTGCAGGTTCATTGTTATTTGCACTAACAATTTCAGCATTCGTATTCAGTTGTGCGCATAATCCCTACGCCAAAACCAATAAGCTATATAAGAAGCAGGCAAAACAATATGCCAAAAACCTGCGGCCCTTTCCCAACAGACTCTATCTTGATTCAGCCATCATGCCGGCATATGTGGCAGCTACTACCAACTTCGATCTGCGCCGGCCGAATTTTGTGATCATCCACCATACGGCCCAGAACTCCTGTGAGCAGACGCTGAAAACGTTTACACTGCAACGTACAAAGGTAAGCGCACATTATGTTATATGTAAAGATGGCACCATACATCATATGCTGAACGATTACCTGCGCGCCTGGCAGGCGGGTGTAAGCAGGTGGGGCAACTTTTCTGATATCAACAGCAGCAGCATTGGTATCGAACTGGATAATAATGGAAGCGAACCATTCCCCGAATCACAGATCACGAGTTTGATAAAGTTGTTGGATACATTGAAGAAAAGCTATTCCATTCCAACGGCCAATTTTATTGGTCATGCAGATATAGCACCCGGCAGGAAAGTAGACCCGAGCGCTTATTTTCCCTGGTATACACTGGCACAACGTGGTTTTGGGTTATGGTACGATACCACAGCAGTAGTAGTACCGGAATACTTTAATGCGACCCAGGCATTGCGCATCATTGGTTATAATGTTACCGATACCCTGGCGGCCATCCGCTCCTTTAAATTGCATTTTGTTCCGCAGGATACGCTGCTGATACGGTCTTTAACCAACGATGATAGAAAGATCTTATATGACCTGTCGCGCAGGTATCAATAATTAATTTAATTCACCGGCCGGTTCATGATCATCGTACTCATCCCGTAATTTTTGCAATTCTTTTTTTAACCGGTTCACCAGCGACTGGTGTTTGGCAGAACGGATCAGGTTCTTTTGTTCCCGGGGGTCTGTATGCAGGTCGTACAATTCCCATTCGTTTACTGTATAAAAATAGATCAGTTTATACCGGTCGCCTCTTATGCCCAGGTGCGGTAATACGGTATGATCCTGCGGATATTCGTAATAATGATAATATAGATAAGGGCGTTTGAGATCGGGTTTTTTACCGGTGATCACCGGTACCAGGCTTTTGCCCTGCATCGCTGCCGGGATCGGCGTTCCTGTTATATGCAGGATGGTAGGTGCAAAATCAATATTCTGCGCCAGCATAGTACTGGTAGTGGCCGGCCTGATCTGTTGGGGCCAGCGCATCAGGAGTGGGGTTTGCATACTTACATCGTACATGAACCGTTTGTCGAACCAACCGTTTTCGCCCAGGTAAAATCCCTGGTCACTGGTGTATATAACAGCGGTGTTCTTCGTGAGGCCCGATCCATCGAGGTAATTCAGCAGCCTGCCCACATTCTCATCAATGGAAGCCACACAGGCGAGGTAGTCCTGCATATACCATTGGTATTTCAGTTTTAACAACTCATTGCCCCGCGGGCGCAACTGTTGTAATTGTTTGCCCCGTTCGGCATAGATGGTCTTGATCCGGCTGCGGTCGGGTTCGGGTATCCGGTTCATCATAGCGTGGTAGTAGGCAATTTCTCCCTCGTCAGGCTGATTGTCTGCATCGCCCTGTAAATAAGCCGGATCAACTTTGAGGTCGCTGCATAATTTCATATTACGCAGGATACTCATGGTTTGAATATGCCAGGCGCTGCCGCGACCGGCGGTATCAGTATACAAAGTAGCAGGCTCGGGAAATGTTTTCTTATGGTATTGCTCCAAAAATTTCAAGGATGGGTTGAAATTGCGGTGAGGCGCTTTGTAGTGTAACAATAATACAAATGGCTTGCTGTTATTGCGTTGCCTGAGCCACGTTATGGCCTCATTGGTGGTTACATCCGTCGCATAACCATTCAGGGTAATGGTATCGCCCTGCATATTAATAAAGCGTGGATCAAAATAAAGACCCTGACCAGGTAATATTTTCCAGTAATCGAAACCAGCAGGGTAAGAGTGCAAATGCCATTTACCGATCACTGCCGTTTCATAACCGGCCTGTTGTAAGATCTTGGGCATGGTCAACTGGCTGCTGTCGAACCGCGTATAATTATCTCTTACCCCGTTTTTATGGGAATGCTGTCCGGTTAGTAAGGTAGCCCGGGCCGGACTGCAAATAGAGTTACCCACAAAACAGCGGGTAAACCGGATACCTTCCTGCGCTATCCGATCCAGTGAAGGCGTTTGCAGCAGGCTTTTATCATAAGCGCTTATTGCCTGCGCATCATGATCATCGCTCATGATATATAAGACATTGGGACGCTGGGCGAAGCCATGAAAGGACAACAGCATGCAGATCAATGATAGTAATTTCATAAGCAGCTATTTAAACAAACGCGCACCCTAATGCGGAACGCACAAATACACTATTTGCGTCAAGCGTTCGTCATTTAGCGTTTAGCGTATTCTTATGAAGTTACTACGATTGTAAGCTATAACCGGGAATTTTAAAAGGAATTATTGCAGTTCCTCACAAAAATAACCCGCCCGCTGCAGGGTCGCTTCCACGGAACGTGGACTCAATTCATTGGATTCAATACGGAGGATCCTGTCTCTATCATCCAGGTCAACATTCCACTTTGCAATTCCCCGCAGGTTATTGATATGTGGTGTTACAGCGGTGATCTGCTTTTTAAATCGAAGATTGGTTTTAAAAACAAGCACTTCCATAACGTATAGGTTTACTTATTCTCATCCGGTTGTTCAGTAGCTGAGCTTCTGTCATAAAACCGGCCCCAGCCGCCGCAACGGCTCTTCCATTCGTTTTTGAACTTTTGTTTTTCTTCAGGCGTCATGTGCTCCCATTTTTCCATCATATTTTGCCGGAAGCGGTTTTTGAACTGCTCTTTCTTATGGTGAAAGCCACCAAAACCACTGAACAATATTTTTGATAATACCAGTATTCCCAATGCCTGCCAGAAGGTAATGGTTTTTACACCCAGTACTTCGGGTAATATGGCATTCCAGATGCTCATTATTATAAAGCTGAACAACATGACAAAAGCTGTACAGAATACCAGGATCATAACAGCTTTGCCAAACCAGAATCTTCGTTTCATGTTACACGTTGTTTAATAATTTAATAATTCTTCTTTCAACGCACTCAGCCGGCTGCGCAGGTGTAAAACTGCGTAGCGTTTGCGGCTCAGCAGCGTATTCACCGTTTCGCCGGTTTGTTCGGCAATTTCCTTAAATGGTACTCCTTCCAGTTCATTCAATATAAAAACCTGCTTTTGTTCTGCTGGTAATTCATTCAGCGCATTGTTCAATTCCTCCCAGAAAAGATTTCGCAGGTAGTCTTTTTCCGGGTTGTCGCTGGCATCGAACAAAAATTCACTCCAGTTAAGTCCGCTTTCCTCGCCTTCTTCTTCACCAAACAGGTCTTCCAGCGCCTCGGGACGTTTTTTTCGTTGCCGGTCGATGATCTTATTCCTGGCTACTGTAAACAGCCAGGCAGTCATTTGCTCAATAGGCTGCGTGTTACCAATAAACTGGTAAAACACATCCTGCAAGATGTCTTCTGCATCGGCCTCATTATTTACCCGTTTGCGGATAAAGCCCATGAGGCGTTTGCTATAGTCGGTAATGACCTGCGTAATATTGCGTTTCCTGTCTGCCGTCATGCCGGGTGCTATCGTCAGCGTCTCCTTCATGTATTATACCTGGGTGAGACGACCAGCGGATAGTTATATTTTAAAGATGAAGCAAAAAGTTGAAAAGTTGATTAGTTCACAGGTTGACCAGGCAAAAAATGCTCTCAACTCGTTAACTTGTAAACTGGTTAACTCGTTAACTTAACTGAATATGAAGTTTGGAAAACTGCCTGAAAGTGAACTAAATACAGTAGATTTTGCTTTGCCGCCCGAGCCTCCAGGCAATCAAAAGGTATTAGGCGGGATTAAAAAAGACCCGGTAAAAATTCATATTGGCTGCCCGCTATGGGGGGTACCAGGGTGGATCGGAAAAATTTATCCCGCGAAGGCCCGGGAAAAAGATTTTCTGGCCAATTATGTACAGCATTTCAATGGCATTGAGTTGAATGCCACGCATTATAAAATATACGATGAATCCGCCATTGCCAAATGGGCTGATAAAGCCAATGGCCGTGATTTTATATTCTGTCCCAAGCTGTTCCAGGGAGTTACCCACCAGGGCGGCCTGCGGGGTAAGGAAGGCATGCTCACGGAATTTTTGCGTGGAATAAAAGCGTTCAAAGAACATTTAGGGCCGGTGTTCATGCAGTTGAGTGATTCATTTGGACCGAACCGTAAAGAAGAGCTGTTCAGTTTTTTAAGATCATTGCCGAAAGAGGTAACCTTTTTTCTGGAGCTGCGTCATCCTGACTGGTTTGCACAGGACGCTGTGCGCAAGGAGTTATTCAATACGTTGTATCTGCTCAAAACAGGCGCTGTTATAACCGATACGGCTGGCAGAAGGGATTGTGCACATATGCACCTCACCATTCCCAAAGCATTCGTTCGTTTTGTGGCCAACAGCCTGCACCCCACCGACCATCCGCGGCTGGATGCATGGATAGCCCGCATCGTAACCTGGATAGAACAGGGTTTGCAGGAACTCTATTTTTTTGTGCATATGGACGATGAGCTGTATTCACCGGAACTGATCACTTACTTAACCGATAAGCTGAATGCCGCTTGTGGCTTACAGTTACCGCAACCGCATTTTATTGCGGCAGAAGGCCAGGCAGCCGGGTCGCAGATAACTTTTTTTGATTAAGGTGTGCCAAACTTTCAAAGTGCGGCCACCTCGAGCCTGTTGTCTGTTGATTCAGCTTACTTCGTACAATTCTTCCCAACGGGTGGTATATCGCTTGCTGCGTAACTCCTGGCGCATTTTCCAGTTACGGGCTAATCCGGAAGCCGCAAACTTCAACACGTCATCGCGCATACTAAAATTGATATTATCCATCATATCCATCAGGAGGCGTTGGTATTTCTGCGGGCCGGGCGTAAACAGATTTCCCTGGATAGAAGCGTCGGGCTCGAGTCCGGCCAGCATAACGCCCGCCTTTTTATACACTTTTCCCTGTTCATATAAAGATTCAACCAGTTGCACCGCCGGTTTAATTAACTCCGGTGTACTGCTGGTAGCCGCCGGCAGGGTAACATGTGAGCTAACAGTAGCGCCCCGCCTGAAGCTTACTTCATAGTTCTGTTCGCGCGGAACAATGAATACACTGATCACTTTAGCAGCGCTATGTTGCCGGCGCAGCTTTTCGGCTGCCCTAGAAGTATAGGTGGCGATCGCTTCTTTAATATCATTGAGATCGGTAACCGGTTGACCGAACATGCGGGTGGTGGCGATCATCTTTTTATTAACGAGCGGCTTTTCCATTTCCCGCGATGGCAGGCCATTCAATTCCCTGATCAACCGGGCGCCAACAATTCCGCCCAGGTTGGTATAGGCCCATTCTTCGGGCATGGCGCTTAATTCCCATGCGCTGGTAATGCCGAGATCGATCAGTTTTTTTTCATACGCCCAGCCAACACCCCATACATTGTTAACCCTGGTCTGTTTCATGGCGATCACCTGTTCTTCCCGGGTAGCCAGCACTTTTACACACCGGGTGGCCTCTTTGTTTTTCTTGGCCAGGTAATTGGCCAGTTTGGCCAGTGTTTTTGTAGGCGCCACGCCGATAGATACGGATATGCCGGTCCATTGTTCAACGGTTTTACGGATGTTCATGGCTGTATCATAAAGAGCTTCCAAAGGCACATGGCCGAGGTCTATAAAAGCTTCGTCAACAGAATACACTTCTACTTTACTGGCATCGCCCAGCAAATGCCGGAGGGTTTCCATTACCCGCCAGCTCATATCGCCATATAAATTGTAGTTGGAAGAAAAAGCGGAAATGTTATGTTGCTGGATCAGCGGTTTGGCCTCAAAATAAGGTACGGCCATACCCACGCCGGCAGCTTTCGCCTCGTCGCTTCTGGAAACGATACAACCATCGTTATTGCTTAAAACCACTACTGGTTTATGCTGCAGATCGGGCCTGAACAGCCGTTCACAGGAGCAGTAGAAACTGTTGCAATCAACAATTGCTTTCATAACAAGTGTTTTTTCCAATTCTTAAAGTACCATAGAAATGCGTTTCGGATTTGGAGCCCCGACTGTCCTGCCCGGGACGCCGGGGCTCAATAACAATAGGATGGCTTAATGGAATGGTTTAATCAGTTTATGCTTGAATAACAGCGAAGTTTTTACAAGGAATGAATGCTGTAGGTAACAACACCCCAGATACCCAGGGAATCACAGGATGCATCTACTTCAATGGTTGCATGTTTTGGCGATTCGGCGAGTAGTCTCACTTTGTTGAAAGTTTTTTCGAGCCGCCGGATCAGCATTTCCCCATTGAGTGATGCAACTACCACCTTACCGCTTTCAGCTTTCAAGCTGCGGTCTACTATTATGGTATCACCATCATAGATACCCGCGCCCGTCATGGCATCGCCGCGGATCCGCATGAAGAATGTAGCCGGTTTATTGTGGATCAATTGTTCATTCAGATCAATGCCCCGTTCCATATAATCATCAGCCGCAGCGCCAAAGCCCGTAGCATCGGCGGTTTTAACATCCTGTTGCGAGAACTTTTTGGTTCCCCGGTACGATGTTTCATTAAAATATTCCCCCTCCATATAATTTAATTTTTGATGTACTAAATTATTTAGTAAATTTATACTAAATTTATGATCCAATAAAAAATGTTTTATGAATACCAGGTTAGCTAAAAACACGCCTTTTGACTGGAATAGCAGCAGTCACCGCGAGTACCGGTTGGTCATTTATCCCGATGCTCCTGTGTACGAAAAGATTATGGCGGAGAAACAGCGGTTCCTGACGAATTATGGTGTAGAAACGGCAAACTCCTTTCCGTATATAAAGGTGGCGGGTTTTTATGCAGGAGAAGGTATGGAGGAAACATTGATCCGCTGGATCCAGCGGATCTGCAGTCAGTTTAGCAGTTTTGACATAACACTTAATAATTATAGCGGCTTTCCGCAACACAGCATATACCTGCGTATTCAGCATCCGCAGGCGTTACAGCAACTGGCCACCCAATTGAAAACGCTCGACGGTCATGTACAGGCCATGGCAGCGAATAGCTTTGAGCGTATCCCGAATATAGTCCTGGCCAATGAACTGCCTGAGCCGGTTTATCAGCAGGCAATGCCCGTGTATTCCCGCAAAACATTCAGGGCCCGCTTCATGGCAACTGAACTGGTGTTATTAGGCCGTGACCATCCGTATGCTACCAGCAAAACTATAACTGTGTTCCGCTTTTTACCAGCTAACCATAAATCCTACAGCGAAGTGGCCTGATCATTATTCAATCCAAAAATTAAGTTATGAAAATCAATATTCAGTCTATACCCGGTTGCAGGATCAACGAATACATGTTGATATTGAATCCGCATGAAGAATTGAGGAACAAGATCGCTAAAGTGAGAACTGAATTTAGTGAAAAGTATAAAAATACGGCTGCCCTGATCAGTAAGCCGCATATTGCGCTGGTACGGTTTACGCAACTTGAAATGATGGAAGAGCGGATCATAAACCGGCTGAACGTGATAGGCATGGGATTTCAGCCATTTAAGGTATCATTAAAAGATTACGGAAGTTTTCCTTCGCATACCCTTTTCATTAATGTTACCACCAAGGTCCCTGTTAATAACCTGGTTCGAGAAATCCGCGCCGATCAACGGCTTATGAAACTGGATAATGAGCACAAGCCGCATTTTATTGATGAGCCTTATGTAGTGATCGGCCGCAAGCTATTACCCTGGCAATATGAAAAAGGCTGGCTTGAATATTCACACCGCCAGTTTACCGGTTCTTTTATCGCCGATAATATGTTATTGCTGAAACGCCGGTTGGGCGACAGATCATGGCAAATAGCAAAACGTTTTGATTTTATGAATTTACCCGTTACGACAAAACAAGGGGAGTTATTTGTATAGTCCATGCTTGAAGTGGTGTTGTTTCAGTCTTTCAAAAAAATGACCACCTCCTGACCCGCATTGGCGGGCAGGAGCGTCGTACGGGCATTTGAAGCGAACATCACCCGTGAAGTGAGTGTGAATATGGGTAAAAGTTAAAATACAGCAATGAAAGAGATAAAACAGGACAGCTACCGGATTGCGCCGCGAAAGATGCAGGAAAATGAACAATACAAAAAAGGCCGCGGCGCCCAGCTGAATACCAGGAATCGTTTTTTGAAAGACCAGCATGTGCAGGAGCATGTGGAGGGTATCGATGACTGGTCGGAAAAGCAGGAACCCACTCAATACATTGAACAGGAAGCCAAAACCTTGGTGAATAAAGTAACCAGTCCAGATGTAGGCATGTGGTATAGCATGAACCCCTATACAGGCTGTGAGCATGGCTGCATATATTGTTATGCCCGCAATACCCATGAGTATTGGGGTTATAGTGCAGGTCTTGATTTTGAAAGAAAGATCATTGTAAAGACCAATGCATCGCAGTTGCTGCGTAAATTCCTGATGAATCCCAAATGGGAATGTGTTCCTATCAGTTTAAGCGGAAATACCGACTGTTATCAGCCGGCCGAACAAAAATACCGGTTGACCAGGTCTTTACTGGAAGTGTGCAGGGAATTTAACCAGCCGGTAGGTATTATCAGTAAAAATGGCGGCATGGTGCGGGATCTAGACGTTTTAAAAGAAATGGCCAGAAAGAAACTGGTTTCCGTACTGGTCACCATCACCTCATTGAATGAAGATCTGCGACGGGTAATGGAGCCACGAACCACTACGGCAATGCAGCGATTGAAGCTGATCCAGGAATTGAGCCAGGAAGGTATCCCCGTGGGTGTGATGATGGGTCCCATGATACCCGGCCTCAATGAGCATGAGATGCAAAGGATCATGAAAGCGGCCAAAGAGCACGGAGCCAGATCTACTGCATATACTTTCGTCAGGCTGAACGGTTCTGTTAAGTTATTATTCCACGACTGGCTCTATAAAAATTTTCCCGACCGGGCCGATAAAGTATGGCACATGATAGAGCAAAGCCATAATGGCCAGGTGAATGATTCTCGATGGGGCGTACGTATGCGTGGCGAAGGCGATATTGCTGAGATCATAGCACAGCAATATCGCAAATACGGTAAACTATATGGCATGAACACGGAAGAGCTGGATGTGGATACCTCCAGCTTCAGACGTCCAGGTGTTCAGGGCAGGTTATTTGATTAAGGATTAATAGAAGCCTGCGTCCTTTTATTGGTAATAATGTTTTGCAGTACTTCTTTGGTGCGCACAATGTTTTTGCAAAGGCTTGCAATTTCGCGCGCATTCTCCAGTAGATTAAGTTGAGCAAGGGACTGTTCCAGTTCCTGAATTTTTCCTCTGTAATAATATTCCATTACTTCCACTGAATCGGCCATTATCATTTGAAAAGATTCGGGGGCAATGTCCTTATCGGACGCATGATTAGAATTGCTTTTGAAGGAGTGTTGCTGTCTCATGACATTAGAATTAAAAGTTATAAATGGTCAATTGGGCCGAATGCTTCTCTATCGTGACTGGTTTCTCTACTGTTACCTGGAGGGGTGATCGTTGAGCCAAAGTTGCTATTTATTGCCTTGACAGGCAAGCGTTAAAGTACCAAAATATACAGGTAGTAGCCATAGTTAAATTAAGTAGTTCTACGGATTTTGGCACAGGCATTAACGAATACCTTTAGCCACCCGTTTAACCAAAATTTTATTTATGGCAACCAACCTTAAAAACGCTCTATTCATTAACCCTTATGTACTGTTGTTCTTTGCATGCGCCATGTTCATCGGTTCCTGTAAAAATGAAGAACCAGGAAAAGACCTGGTATGCATCAGCGTTCCGGAAGACACGTCTGCGCTGGGCAGAAAAAATCATTTTATTCCGGTGATGAGCATCGACATTTATGAGAAGGATTTCAGAAATACCCGCGACAGCCTTAAAAGATCGTTTCCTGACCTGTTCATACCGGATAGCGAAACATTCAACAAAGCTTCCATCGTTGAATTCTTTCAAAACCCGAAGGTGGTAGGGCTCAAGTTCTATTATGGAATTAAACCCGGTCCTGAAAAGAAAAAAGCATTGCGAATAATGATAGTAGGTGTTGATTCAGCAGGTAATAACGTATACATTAGAGATAAAAAAGGCGCCCTTGCAGCACAGGCTGGTGGTGAGAATGGCGGTTTGGAATATGGCCAGTGTAACCCGCCCTGTGATGGCCTGGAGCCATAGTGGAATGGTTTTCGAAATTAAATGACTGAGATTTTTTTGTCAAACAATGGATGCTACTACCGTACGATTTATTTTAAGTTTAAGCATCGGTATTGCTGTAATAATCGGGATAGTAAGATTTCGAAGGATAGATCCGTCTTACTATCCCTTCATTTTTGATGCTATTGCAGCTTTGGTTATTGAGATAATACACCGGATCCTGATGGAAACCGGGCACCCCAAGTTGTTCACTGTCTTGCTGAATACTTTTTCCTATCTGGATTTCTTCTTCTTTACATGGCTGTTTCACAACTGGGGGCTGTTTAACAGGAAGAAGTCGACCTTCATTACGATCGCCGGTATATTCTTTATAATATGGGTTGTAACCAATGTGATATTTACAGGCTTTGTGAAGGATAATTTGTATTTTTTCATCGTATATTCATTTGCGCTGATCTTCTTCAGTGTAAGTACATTCAACAAAATGGTGGTTCATGAGCGCTCCAGTATTTATAAGAACCCGAAATTCTGGATTTGTTTAGGCGTTATAATTTTTTATTCGTTCTTTGTAGTATGGTCATCGACCGGCATCTCATTATTCATGCACAATACCAGCAGGGAATTCAGACGCGGATTACAGGCTATAAATGTATATTCAAATTTATTGGTTAATCTTTTGTATGCAGTAGCAGTTATATGGATACCCAGGAAAAAGAACTTTACCAGTCTCTTTTGATAGTAGTAGGTGTAGTGGGTATAACCTTACTTTATTTTATTATAACCATTATACGCTATCAGCGCCGCAGCCTGAAACTGCACAAGGAAAAGATACAGGCTGAAATTGATACATTGGAGAAAGAGCGCCGGCGTATAGCGTCTGATCTGCATGATGAACTGGGTCCCCTCCTGTCTGCCGTTAAACTTCAGATCAACAGCCTCAATACTACCGACCCTGACGATGAGGAAATGATCCGCAAATCGAGCACTCATCTCGATAGCATCATTCGGAAATTGCGCGAGATCTCGAATAACCTCATGCCCAATACGCTGGTGCGCAAAGGGCTTCAAAAGGCCATTACCGAATTTATTGAGAATAACCGCGATACCTATGGATTAGAAATAAGGTTTATATGTGAGCAGGACATCCACCTGAACCAGCATAAGGAGATCAACATTTACCGCATCATACAGGAAATTCTTCACAATACCATAAAACACGCCCAGGCCTCCCTGTTGATTATTAAAATGGTAACAGAGGGCAACCGTCTTTTGCTGATGACGGCCGATAATGGGAAAGGTTTTGATTATTTTGCCAAAGTAAAAGACAATCCGGGCCTCGGACTTCGTAACTTGCAGAGCAGGACCGAGGTAATGGGGGGTGAGCTTACCTGTCAGTCTGAGCCGGGAAAAGGCACCACCTATACGATTGAAATTCCACTTTGACCAGAACCAGGTGTTTATATGAAAACATTGGGCAATATAAAGGTTGCTATTGCCGACGATCATGAGATTTTTCGCGACGGATTACGGGCAATGTTGCAGAAGCAACAGGATATTCTATTGGTGGCTGAAGCAGCCAATGGAAAAGAATTGATAGAACAGGTAATATCACAGGAGCCTGATATTGTGATCAGTGACGTAAAGATGCCTGTTATGGACGGGGCTGCCGCCACCCGGCATCTTACCGAAAACTACCCCCACGTAGGTATAATCGCATTGACCATGTTCGATGAGGAAGATCTGATCATCGATATGCTGGAAGCCGGGGCCCGCGGCTACCTGTTGAAAAATGCAGACAAGAATGAGATCATAGAAGCCATCAAGTCGGTATACCAGCAACAACCCTATTATTGCCGACACACTTCGAACAAGCTGGCCCAGATGGTAGCCAAAAGTAAGTTCAACCCCTATAAGCAAAAACAGAAGCCCGAGTTCAATGAACGGGAGATCGATATCATTGCCGATATATGTAATGGGCTCACCAGCAAACAAATTGCCGAAAAGATCTTTCTGAGTGTACGTACCGTGGAAGGATTGCGGTTAAAGATCATGGAGAAAATGGAAGTGAAAAATACCGCCGGTATTATCATCTATGCCATAAAGAACAATTTGTATAAACCGGGCAACATATAAGCCTTTGCCAGAGAAAAGCCGCATTGACTACCGCATCATTGTCTTCAATTAATCCTGATGTATAACCGAAAACAGGTGCACGCAATCAGCGCGTGAAAAAATATTTTTAAAAAAACTTTCCAAATTATTTGGTGTAATTGAAAAAATATTAACACCTTTGCATAAACAAATCAACAAACATGAATCGCAAACATTTAAACATAGAGGCACAATACGGTTGGAGTCCGATTGGTGACTTTACTGTTTGCGGGGCGTGTTACGCTGAAGAATAAGTTGAATAAACGAATTCAATATAACACAGGCCCCGCAAGGAATTGCGGGGTTTTTTATTTGGCCGCTGTTTAAAAAAATTAACAGACCAGTGGTGTCATGCCCATTTTTACTAACAACATTTAAATAAGTATAAAAGAATTGATGCCGATACCGATGCAGAACATACGACGAATGAAGTTAGATAGTTCAAGGCTACAGTGGAATACGTGTGCGAACGCGAAAGGAGTTGTGTGTTTTGACGGCAGCAGAAAAGAGAAGCATATACGAATACGACCAGGTTGTGTTTAAACGAAACTGTAATAAACAGGCATCGAATAAATGGCCCGGTCGACAAAAACGACCGGGCTTTTTTATTCTATCGCAGTGCCCGGCTGCTTAATAACATAAACTTCAACAATGAAGAAAAAGGAAGGTAGATGATGAAATTATTAATGAGTGTATTTGTGATCAGGTTCATTGCTGCTTTATTCGACAACAAAGTGAAAGCGAACAGAAAGAACAGGCAAAAGCAGGAAGATCCAATAGAAGCACGGCACCCGGCAGCATTTCAGATCAGATAAAAGTGATTAAAGATACGAGTTCAAAAAGGAGGGAAATAAGCGTCCGCCGGCAGGCTTCGCTTCGCTGAGCCGCAAAGGCGTAGCGGATGCTTTTCCAAAAAACATTCATTGACCATTAAACCTGACTATTGGTCTTTCGAACCAGGTGGATGAGTTCGAGCCTCATACAGACTACTAAATAAACGGTTATGCGTACTCGTGTAATGAAATAGTTAGTGAATCTTTCTTGTTACAGGAATCATGCATTTATTAACTATTTAAGGAAAAATATGGACAATTTATTTACGCAGAAGGCCATCAATGCCAATAATGTATTTGATGACCGCTTTCTGGATGTGAAAATATTATACCTGTACTATTATAACCGGTTGCCAAGTTTGAGTTACATAGGTCAGATCGACGGCGAAAAACTGTTCAACGCGTTAAAGGTAAAGTACGAAGTGCGGATTAAGAACATACATAAGTTTCGCTGGTATAAAAGAAAAGACCGGCAATATCAGTTCGGTAGAACGGTAATTGTTTTTGAAGAGAATTGCCTGATTGAGATCACAACGAATTATTGTGATATTCTGCATGATGGCTTATGCCCTGAGTTGGTGACAGCTATAACTGAATTAGCTGCCCAATACAAAGAACGGCAAAGACGTCAGCCGCTTGAGATCAATTTGATCGCACAAAGCAGCGACGGGCTTGAGTTAAAGCCAATGGAGATCAAACGGACAAAACTTGACCTGGATCTTTTCTATGAAGACGACTTTAAAGAAACGGATGAGATCATCAGGCAACGGCTCAATAAGAAGAATGATAAAGGAATTGTGTTGCTGCACGGGTTGCCAGGTACCGGAAAAACAACCTATCTGCGCTACCTGATAGGAAAGATAAAGAAACGGGTTTTGTTCCTTTCGCCTACAGTAGCAGGCAACCTGATGAACCCTGAGTTTATTGAATTGCTCATTGATAATCCCAATACGGTGGTGATTATTGAAGATGCAGAGAATATAATCATGGATCGCAAACATAATTCCGGTTCAGCGGTATCGAACCTGCTGAATATCTCTGACGGTTTACTGGCTGATTTTCTGAATGTACAACTCATATGCACCTTCAATAATTCGCTCACGCTGGTAGATAGCGCCCTGATGCGAAAAGGAAGGTTGATAGCAAAATATGAGTTTGGAAAATTAAGTGTGGCTAAAGCGCAACGGTTAAGTGAACATCTTGGATTTAAAACCAAAGTAAATACACCAATGACCATTGCAGACATAGCTAACCCACATGAAAAAGAACAGCCGGGGGGCAGGGTAGAAGTGATTGGTTTCAGACGCAATTTGATTGAAAACTAAAATACACAGAATGGAGGTAAGTCATGGAGCAGCATCGTTGGAGGCGGCTGGATGGTACTAAGATCAAAAGACCCATTGAAGATGAAGTAAGGACCGTACTGGTTCGTGAAAAAGAGATGGGGCATACACTGAAAGTGTGTATTGGTACCGATAGCCAGGTTAAGGGAAAAGAAACAGAATTTGCAACGGTAATTGTGTTCATCCGTAAAGGGAAAGGTGGTTTCATGTACATCCACAACGAAACCAGCCAGCTAAAGATGAACATTAAACAACGTATGCTGATGGAGGTTTCGAAAAGTATTGAGATAGCGTACGCGTTATGTGGCCTGTTTACTATTTATAATGTAGACATGGAGGTGCATGCCGACATCAATACCAACCACAACTTTAAAAGTAATGATGCGTTGAAGGAAGCCATGGGTTATATCATGGGAATGGGATTCGAGTTCAAAGCGAAACCCTATGCTTTTGCCAGCTCATCCTGTGCCAATAAAGTGGTTCAATGAAATGCTTATCCGGGGATCCCGGTCTTTGGATACGTTTAAAATAATTATAGGCGGAGATCAACGGTCAGGAAATCCTGACCAAAGATAAGGCCGCGCTGCGGATCAATGCCTGGGCACAGTACAGGGTAACCGATATTGAAAAGGCCATGTTGCAGAACAAGGACTTCAGTTACCAGCTGTACATGGTGTTTCAGCTCGCCCTGCGGGAGTATGTGGGTACACTGCCATTTGATGAACTGTTGGAGAAGAAAGAAAGTATTACGCCCTTTATTCTGGAAGCTGTAAAGGCAAGCACAGAAGCACTGGGTGTGGAAGTGAGTGGTTTTGGTATTCGTGATATTATTCTGCCCGGCGATGTGAAGGAGATCATGAACCAGGTGTTGATAGCCGAAAAGAAAGCCCAGGCCAACATCATCATGCGGCGTGAAGAAACAGCCAGCACCCGCAGCCTGTTGAATACTGCCAGGCTGATGGAAGAAAATGCGATGCTGTGGAAATTGAAGGAAATGGAATATGTTGAAAAGATCGCTGACAAGATCAGTAATATCAGTGTGAATGGCAACGGTGTACTGATTGATCAGCTGAAGCAGATCCTTGTGTCCCAGAAATGACCAGGCTTTGATAAGCGCCGAAATATAAACTGTACATAGAAGTGTACGATGGATCATCAGTTGTATAGCCTTGAGAAGTAAAGCAGTCCCCGGTTGGCGGGGCTGCTTTTATTTCCATTCGCTTAAGCTGTAATAAGAAACCGTAAAGCTATAACGTATGATGACAGAAGTGATCAATAGAATTGAAACAGAGTTGAACCAAACCTTTGATGAATTATTCAAATGGTTTAACATCGATAATGAGCTATTACAATATGCGCCGGACAATAAGGGATGGAGCATTCATAAAATACTGGAACATATTTCGTTAACGAACCATTATTTGTTAATGTTGATCAGTAAGGGAACCAGAAAAGCATTGGAAAGATCAAAGAAAGAAGATTTTTCAGGCATGTTGATCGACTATGACCTTGACTGGGAAAGATTAAAGGTGATAGGCCAGCAGAGATCGTTTGCATGGAGCCGGCGGGGTCACATGGAGCCCCGCGGCAGAATGCCGGTTGCCGAGATCCGGCACGAGCTGGAACGACAATTGAAGCAATGCTATGGGTTACTGTTAACATTACAGCAAGGTGAAGGCGTGTTGCATAAAACTATGATGAGCGTAAATAATTTGGGTAAGATGGACGTTTATCATTTCATCTACTTTTTAATTCAACACGCCAAACGGCATATAACACAAATGGAGCGTGTTGAAATTGAGTTTAATCTCGGCGTGAGCTAATAAAACAAACTATGGCGAAATTAAAAATAACAGGAAAAGAGTTGCGGGCAATAGGTTATCCCGAAGGACCGGTGATAAGCATTGCTATGAACGTAATGGAAAAGAACTATAAGCATGAGAAAAAGGAGGATGTGATGGAGTTATTGAAAAAGATCTTAAGTGCTCCTGTGGAGTATGAAAATGATGCAGTGCTGGGCCTGATAGCCCAACAACTGATACCTAAAAAATCAGCAGAACCCGGAGAAGAAATTGCTTTGAATGATACAGGGATCCCATTCAATATATTCGGAGGTGAATTTATTGAAGAAGGGGCTATGCATCAAATGAAACAGGCAGCCCGTTTGCCTATTAGCGTGGCGGGGGCATTAATGCCCGATGCACATGCCGGCTACGGATTACCGATTGGGGGCGTACTGGCGACAGAAAATGCGGTAATACCTTATGGTGTAGGCGTAGATATTGGTTGCCGGATGTGTTTGAGTGTTTTTCCCATCAATCCAAAAGAATTGGTGCGGCGGGAACATTTCTTTACACGCGAGCTCAATGAAGCAACCCTTTTTGGAAGCGGCGCTGTTTTTGAAGACGCTGCCGATCATGAAGTGATGGAACGGAAAGAATTTGATGAGCTGCCTTTGCTGAAAGGACTGCAAACAAGAGCCTGGAAACAATTAGGTTCGAGCGGATCAGGAAACCATTTCGCTGAATTCGGATTGGTTGAAGTAACAGAGAAAGATGTTATACTGGGTATCGATGCAGGGTTGTACATCGGATTGTTAACGCATTCCGGGTCAAGAGCATTGGGCGCGAATATCGCGAATCACTATACCAGGATCGCAAGAGAAAAAAGACGGTTACCCGGTGATGCCGCCAACCTGGCCTGGCTGCAATTAGATGAACCGGAAGGGATAGAATACTGGATGGCCATGAACCTGGCTGGTGATTATGCATCTGCCTGCCATCATGTTATTCATAATAAAATTGCAAAAGCGATAGGCGAAAGTCCTATCACTATGGTTGAAAATCACCACAATTTTGCATGGAAGGAAATGATGGTGGATAATGATGGAAAAGTAAAGGAACTGATCGTTCATCGTAAAGGCGCAACGCCCGCCGGAAAAGATGTATTGGGGATCATTCCCGGATCAATGACCGCTCCTGGCTTTATTGTAAAAGGAAAGGGACAGCCAGCTTCTGTTTCTTCCGCATCACATGGCGCAGGAAGAAAAATGAGCCGAACCAAAGCATTGAATTCGATTACGCATAAAGAATTGAAAGAGCAGCTGCAGCGTTCGGGCGTAAAATTGCTGGGTGGCGGCCTCGATGAAGCGCCGCACGCTTACAAGGATATTGAAGTAGTGATGAAAAGCCAGTCGGCGCTGGTTGATATCGTAGGTAAGTTCTCGCCCAAAATTGTAAAAATGGATGGAACTGAACCAAAGAAATGGAAAGTAAAGAACCAATTGGACGGTGAATAATGATAGATGTCCGTCCCTGTTAAAACGGGACGGCATTGTCATTTTATAACCATTAAGTAGTTGATATTTTTTCGAACACATAGGAAAGCGGGCTTTGCTCCAAAATGATCCGGCGAGATTGCCCGTTTTCTTCTTCCCATTTTACCAGCCTGATACTATCCCCCTCAATTTCTATTCCTGTAATATCGCCGTCGGCAAAACAACAGCATCCGCTATTGAAGTAGGAAGGGATCACCATCGTTTTATGAAATTGCTTGCCGGCATATTCGACCTTTCTTTTTTCCAGCTCCGCCGTTATACTTTCAACTGCCGCTTTATCATCCAGCTTTCTGGCTTTTTCCAGTTGTTTGTTCAGCCTTTCTATATGGTCGAGTGAAGCAAAAACCGGTTTATGCGTGTGGCCGGAAATGAACAGCAGGTCTTTTTGGGTGGCGCTCCATTCATACATCATGATGTTGTGTTTATCAACCAGCTCAAAAGAGTCGGATGTTGAATTAATGCTGATCTCAAGAAAGCGTTGCAATGGCGTCCAGATGGCAGCAACGAACCAGGTGCTGAAAGCATTGCCATCGCTCCGCTGATCGCCCTGGTGGCCATGTGTACATAGAATTGAATACGTCCGGTTATTATAGGTAGTTGTAAGTAACAATCCCTCATACACCGCCAGCTGATCGCCAAATACTGGTTTCAGATAACGGTTGCGCGGTATGTCAAATTTCCATTGCAGGTCGTGGTTGCCGAATATGCGGTAATAACGGTGCTGTTGTAAAAAGCGTAACTCAGCCTGAAAGCCCGCTTTGTTCTTTTCCATCACAGTCTCAGGTTTGTTCTCCCATAACTCTTCACAGTCCCCAAGGTTGATGAGATGGAATCCGTTGTTGTAATAATAGTCAAGGGCATTCAGGTAATTCTTTTCCGCCAGTTTGAAATCATCTGCCAGATCACCGGCTCCTTTATGTTCATCGGAAAGAATAACGAATTTGCCGCTGGAAAGGTCGAACGGAATGATAATGCCACAGCTTTTTTTATTCCTAATGTTTTGTAGAAGCGCTGTTAAAGAGGCAAAGATCTTATCTTTTCGCGGCGAGGCTGAAAACCGTTCAGCCAGCCAGGTAACAGGTCTCTTTAACAAACGTTGCAACAACTTTTTCATGCCGAAAATCAGGTTTTTTTCAATTCCCTGAAATGTATTACTTTAGTAAGATAGCAAATCACAGTAAATTAAAGATCAAACGGGTTGATTGTTTACGCAGGTTTAATCGTAAGTAAACCTGGTCCTCTCCTGAATCCTGCCCTGCTATTTCAAACAGGCAGTTCTTACCAAATGCAGTATTGCCTGTGAACAAAACACATGCAGCAATGAAACAACTTTCGTTTGCAACTCCCACCAATTTACAACGCTGGTTTTGGGTATTGTTGGCCATTAATTGCTTTTTTATAATCGCCTCTAAATGGTATATGCAGCCTTTGGCGACGGATGAAATCGTTCGGTTTGAGCTTGCCAAGGAGCTTTCCGTTGCAGAAAGGGTTATTCAGGAATGGGAAACCCACGGCAAACTGAAGCATGCCATCATTGGCATTTATATTGATTTTCTGTTTATACTCTTATATACTTCAGGTTTATCGGTTGCCTGTGTTTATTTCGGCCGGTTAAGCGGTCATGAAATATTGATGCGTACCGGTAAATTCTTTACCTATCTGTTAATAGTTGCTGGTATTTGTGATGTTATTGAGAATATTGCCATGCTGAAAAGTCTGCAGGGAACAGCTACGCGCTGGTCGGTCTTGCTGGCTTATGATATGGCCACCACAAAGTTTTCCATAGTGATCCTGTCTGCGCTGTTCATGGCGGTTTGCCTGGTGTTCAGGTTGCTAAGGAAAATAGTTCTATAGAATATTGTTATACTACACTTTGATATAGATCTTCTTCTTGTCCATAAAGTACACGATCATCCAGTAAAAGGCAATCATACAAATGGCGTAGAGTAAGGAACCGTTTTTCAGGTTGGGAGAAATGGGTTTGCAAATATGTTGGTAGAACCAGGGCAGTGCACTGGTATATACTTTTTTGCCTTCTTCATCAATATGATCAACCCAGCGAAACAGGGCAATGACCCGGGGTAAAAATCCGCTGAGGAAAAATATGAACAGGGCATTTTTGCCAAACACATCAAAAAAGCGGCTCCAGGCACCTTTCGCTTCTTTAAATTCGATCAGGAAGATACATAATGAAAGGACCAGTATGGCCAGCCCGGTCGTATGCAACACGTAGGAGCTTGTCCATATTTTCTTGTTGATCGGAAAAACCATATCCCAGGCATAACCGGTAAAGATCAATAAGCAGCCGGCTACGAATAAATGAGAAAGCATATCGAAATTCTTTCCCTTCTGTTGAATATAATAGCCTACGAAATAGCCAAAGATCACCTGCACAATGGAAGTGATGGTACTGGTGATTCCTTCAGGATCGAATGCTACTCCTTCACCATGATACATGTGGGGGGCACCCAGGATGTCTTTATCCACCTGCACGCCGAAGTATCCGTTCAGGCTGTAAGGATCGGCGGGGTTGCCTAAAAATAAACACAGCATCCAGTAAGCGAGTAACAATACAAAGGCAGCGACAAAAGCGCCTCTTATTTTAAAGAAATAGATGATCAGCGAGGCGAATAAATAACTCAGGGCAATACGTTGCAACACTCCCATGATACGGATGCCGATAATATTATTGTTTGCATCTGCATATTCCCAGGCTTTGAAAACAAGCTGCTCATTGTTCCAGCGCACGAAAGGCGACCAGTTCAGAAAAAAACCAATGAGGAAGATAAGCAGGGAGCGGGTGATCACTTTTTTAAGAAAGGCGGCCGTTCCCGCCGCTTCGAGCCGGGGCATAACGAAAGCCAGGGCATTGCCGACAGCAAATAAGAAGAAAGGAAAAACCAGGTCGGTAGGCGTGCAGCCATGCCATGGTGCATGGGCCAACGGTGCATACAGGTTCGACCAGCTTCCGGGGTTATTTACCAGGATCATAAAAGCAACCGTAGCGCCCCGGAAAACATCAAGGGAATAGAAGCGTTTTTGCAAGGAATTACATTTAAGAGGAAAGATAAGGAACCTGTAAACAGTAAACAACAGCCAGCAAGCAAAGCCGGCAATTCAGTAGCTGTAACGGGTTTGCGGCTTTTTACGAACAGGCGATAGCTTTTACACAATTACAATATTTGATAATTCGCGGGCGTTTTTGGCATCAAAATACAGGTAAACAAGCCTGTAAACAAGCTTTTGATACCAATGAAGAAGTCCCTTTGCATACCGGGCTGATTGGATGGATGCAGGGCGGCTAGAATCGATTTATTAGGTTAATAAATAATACCTGGTTTTGCGGCGTGCGAAAAGCTGTTTATTGAAATGATTATTTACCTTGCGGCATTTGCTGGCGAGTACGGTAAAAATATAGGATTCCCCTCTTTAATGTGTTTTTTCGATTATTGATAAATGGTTGGGACTGAGAAAAGGGCATTTTTAATTGAAAAATAAGAGTTTAAGATTTTATGCACATGTTTATACACATTAAAAAACACCTATATTTGCACCCGTTCAGGTAGCATTTACAGGCTTTTGCCAATGGAAGTACCGAATGGTTAAAACTTCCATGCTTTAGAATAAAAACATGGAAAGAATTCCTGTGGACGAGCTAATTGTTACACTAAATATATTCAATAGTGGAAGGGTATAAGGAGTACTTCATTGAAGTGGCTCACTTATGCCCTTTTATTTTTGTGCCCTTTGGTAAGCGAACTTGGCTTAAGTAGTTTTTAGTCAATCAGTTACAGAAAAAGTGCTGGGACTGACGAGGCGAAGCTATGCCCGGTTTTAACCGGAAATTTTTCAGGGTTCTTGTGAATATTACAGTTGAAATGTCGTTTTGTTAAACCTGGTCTTTTAATATTTTATGCCTGCAACATCTAAAAAATGGTTTGCTGTTTATACCCGGCCCCGCTGGGAAAAGAAGGTGCATAAGCTATTGGAAGAAAAAGGAATTGAAAGTTATTGCCCGCTCAACAAAGTGCATCGCAAATGGAGCGATCGCATTAAGCTGATTGATGAGCCCCTGTTTAAATCCTATGTATTTGTGAAGGTGAATGAAGAAGAAAAAACGCCTGTTCGTATGACGAACGGGGTGGTGAACTTCATTTACTGGTTGGGCAAACCGGCAATCATTAAGGAAAAAGAAATCCTGACGATCAAGAAATTTCTGAATGACCATCATGATGTAGAGGTGCGTTCTTTAGACATCAAAGCCGGAAATAAAGTAATGGTGCAGGGCGGCATATTAATGGGTAAGGAAGGCACCATAAAAAAAGTACTGCACAAAAAAGTTGAAGTCGTTATAGAAAGTATAGGATTTGTTCTTTCAGCCTATATTGATAAATCAAAAATTGTAGTTCTTGACAAATAAGCGATGCGTTAGGAATTCAATTGTATGAAGAAAATACGGTTTGCCATTATAGGTTGTGGAAGAATTGCTCAACGACATGCTGCACATATTACCAACAGAGGGGTACTCGCGGCAGTTTGTGACGTAGTAAAGGAAAGGGCCGATGAGCTGGCACGGCAATATGATGCAACTGCGTATTACACGATAGAAGAACTGTTGAAAAGGGAGGCCGGATTAGATGTAGTCTCAGTTTGTTCGCCAAACGGGTTGCATGCAGAACATAGTATAAAGGCGTTAGAGGCGGGATCGCATGTGTTATGTGAAAAGCCAATGGCCTTACGCGTTGCGGATTGTGAATCTATGATCAAAGCTGCAGACAAAGCCGGTAAACGTTTGTTCATTATAAAACAGAACCGGTATAACCCACCGGTGGAAGCTGTGAAAAGAGTCTTGGATGAAGGAAGGCTTGGAAAGATTTATAGTGTACAGCTGAATTGTTTCTGGAATCGTGGTGCAGATTATTATGCCAACTCCTGGAAAGGCAGTTTGAAAATGGATGGCGGAACGCTTTTCACGCAATTCAGTCATTTTATTGATCTCTTGTATTGGATGTTGGGCGATATAATTCAGGTGCGGTCGATGATGCACAATTATGCGCACCAGGGGATCATCGAGTTTGAAGATACCGGGGCCGTGCTGTTGCAATTTGCCAATGGTGCCATGGGCACGATCAATTATACGGTGAACAGCTACGGGAAAAATATGGAAGGCTCACTGACCATTTTCGGCGAGAAAGGCACGGTGAAGATTGGCGGTCAATATTTAAATGAACTGGAGTATCAGCATATCCAGGATTATAAAATAGAAAACTTACCGGTAGGTAATATTGCCAATCAATATGGTACATACCAGGGTTCTATGAGTAATCACGATAAGGTGTATGATAATCTTCTGGATGTGCTGCATAACAACGGATCCATGACTACCAGCGCATGGGATGGGCTAAAAACGGTTTCCATAATTGAAAAAATTTACAGCACTGCTGTTCATATATGAACCAACCTACTTTATTGACATCGCAAATAAGGGATGTTGTTTTCGGGAAAGATGTGAAAGTGGTGCAACCGGTTAACCTGTATGACTGCAGCATAGGCGACAATTGCTTTATTGGACCTTTTGTTGAAATACAATCCAATGCAATTGTCGGGAACCGTACCCGGGTGCAATCGCACAGTTTTATTTGTGACGGAGTAACCATTGGCGAAGACTGTTTTATTGGTCATGGAGTGATGTTTATTAATGATGTGTTTTCGGGTGGAGGACCTGCGGGAGACAGGAATGCGTGGAAGAAGACTATTATAGGGAATGGGGTTTCAATAGGATCCAATGCTACGCTGTTACCGGTTTCGATTTGTGATGGAGTTGTGATCGGGGCCGGAGCGGTGGTGACAAAAGATATACAAGAAAAAGGTATTTATGCCGGTAACCCTGCGAGGTTGCTTCGGCGTTTGTAAAGTTTTCTGTTCTTGCTCGTAAGGAATTTTAATAACCAGTCATTAATACTCTATCAATATGTTGCAACTGCCCGTATCACGTTTCATACAGGCTTGTATTTTCATAGTAGTTGTATTGTTCATGGGTTCATGCACGAGTACTAAAAAAGCCAGGGAAGAGCTGAAGTACCTCGATGGAAACCTTAATATTCCGCCTAACCTGGAAGTGCCCGCTAAAGAGATAGCCATTCAGAAAGGAGATCTGTTAAGCATTTATGTGTATAGTGACAATCCGGAAGCAACGGCCATCTTTAACCAGCAGGTTACAAAAACCGGCGGCGGTGTTCCCGGGTACCTGGTTGACCAGCAAGGTAATATCCGCTTTCAAACGTTAGGTGAGCTGCATGTAGAAGGATTAACCAAAAAGCAGCTTATGGATACAATGGATGCAAAGTTGAAAGTGTATCTCACAAATCCATATACGGATATACGATTCCTGAATTTCCATGTAAATGTGCTGGGCGAAGTGAACAAACCGGGTCCCTATTCCATTCCCGAAGAAAAGCTTACCATTCTTGAACTGATTGGGTTGGCAGGAGATCTTACTTTGTATGGAAGGAGAGACAATATCCTTGTGATACGGGAAAAAGAAGGGAAAAGAGAGTTTGGTTATATTAATTTGAAAGACCCCAAAATATTTCAGTCGCCCTATTTTAACCTGCAACAGAATGATGTGGTTATGGTTCAGGCAAACAAAAGGAAACAAACAGGAACAGAACAGCAGCTAGTTCGCAACCTTACTATCCTGTCTGCAATAGCCAGCATTGTGTCTGTCGCTGCTCTTGTATATAATGTCTTCAGGGAGTAAGTACGGAATTTTAAAAAAGTTCAAAGGTAACTTTCATTATTAAACACCTGCAATGAACACACCGGAAAACCAAAGTGTAAAAATATCGGTAAAGGATTTTTTGATGCGCTATGTGCGCTACCTGCCATTATTGATTATTTCTGTGGGCATTGCGCTCATAGTGGCATATGTGTATATACGTTATTCAACACCCTTGTATAGCGCACGGGCAACGATGCTTATAAAAACAGATAAATCATCTGGTGCGTCCGATAAGGATTTTGATGAGGTTTATTTTACAGGTGGCCGTGGTAATGTAACTAATGAGATAGAGATTCTTAAATCTCTAACATTGGCAAAAAGAGTTGCTGCTTCACTTGGCCTGCAAAAAAAATATTATGTAAAGGGTAATATTAAAACTACATTGAATTATCCCGCGGGGCCTGTTTCTCTTCAAATTGTACACCTCGCAGATTCGTTAACACCAGTTAGTTTCAATATTAATATCTTAAACGATCAGGAATTCCACTTCGCCAATGCAGCTGAAAAGAAGTACCGGTTTGGCCAGCCTTTTCAACAGGGGGCAGGTACTTTTATAATTGTAAAAAATGATAGTCTTTTTAAGGACCTTCAATATAAAGAGCACATTATTAGCTGGCAGCCGCTGGAAAGTGCAGCCTTTGATGTATTGGGCGGGTTAGGCGTTGCGGCTATTAAAGATCAATCCAATATTTTATCGTTAACTTATTTGAGCAGTCATCCGCTACTGGCAAAAGATATATTAAACCAGTTGATGGAAGAGTACAGTAAGCAAAATATCGAGGATAAAAATCAAACTGCCGCCCGCACAGTTTCATTTGTAAATGAGCGGTTGAACCTCATCACCCGCGAATTGGGAGATGTTGAAAAGGATCTGCAACAGTATAAACGACGCAACCAGGTTGTAAACCTCGACGCCCAATCTGAATTGTATCTTAATAAAGAATCTGAAACAGAAAAAGATCTTTCTGAACTTGAAGTTCAACAGCATATCATCGGTTACCTGCAGGAGTATCTGACAAATCAAAAGAACCAGTTTGTGGTTGTTCCTGCTCTGGGAATCGAGGATGTGACCTTGCAGACCTCGCTTGAGCAGTATAATGAGTTACAACTGAAGCGGGAATCATTGCTAAAAACCACTACAGCCCAAAACCCTTCAGTTAAATTGGCGGAAGGACAGCTGGAAAAACTCAGGGCCGATATAGCCGAAAATCTGAAAAATCTAAAAGCGACAGGAGAATTAAAAATTAATGCCTTAAGGCAAAAAAATCAGCTATATAATTCCCGAATTGGCACTGTTCCAATTAAAGAAAAGGAATTATTGGAGATCACCAGGCAACAGGGAATTAAACAGAACCTTTATTTGTACCTTTTACAGAAGCGGGAAGAAACCGCTATTTCGCTGGCGGCTACTGTTTCCAATTCACAGGTAGTAGATGCAGCAATAGGAAGTAATACGCCAGTGTTACCAAATCCCAAGAATGTAAAAATGTTAGCTGTTTTTCTGGGATTGCTGATCCCTGTCGGCTTCATTTACATCAGGGAGTTATTGAATGATAAAATAAGCGGCCGCCCGGATATCACAAAAATCACGGATGCCCCCATTTTTGGCGAGATAGGTCATTCGGATGATAAGGCTGCTTTATTGGTTCGTAATAATAAAAGGGATGTTGTAACTGAACAATTCCGGATGATACGTTCCAATATTCAGTACATGGTAGGTAATAACAGCCATCCGGTAATATTGGTAACTAGTACGTTCAGTGGCGAAGGCAAATCGTTTATCAGTGTGAATACAGGTGCTGTAATGGCGCTCGCGGGTAAAAAAACAGTTGTACTTGAAATGGATATCCGGAAACCGAAAATTACCAAGAATCTGGAATTGTCGCGCAGCAAAGGTATCAGCAATTTTCTTGTATCCGACATTCCTGTAGAATCGCTGCCTCAGCCTGTGCCTGGAATTGATAACTTGTATGTGATTCCTTGTGGACCAATTCCACCTAATCCATCCGAAATTCTTTTGAATGAAAAGATAGTGGAATTGTTTAAATATGTAAAACAGACGTTTGATGTAGTCATTGTTGATACAGCTCCGGTAGGTCTTGTGAGCGATGCCTTTACGCTCAGCCAATATGCTGACAGTACGTTATACATCGTGCGTATGGGTTATACACTGAAAAAGCAGGTGCATTTTATCGACGAATTGTACCGTAATAACAAACTGCCCAGGATTGGCTTATTGGTAAATGATATCAAAACCTCGTCGCACTATTACAGTTATGGTAATTATGGAGGTTATGGATATGGATATGGCTACGGACATAGTAATGGGTATTATGAACAGAGTAGTAATGGGTCGGGTAAGGTAAAAAAATTCTTTAACAGAATGTTTCGGTCTTCAAAAGGATAAAGGAGATCGAGTAGTAAATTGAATTATTAGGAAAGGATGCAGCGCATTTTTTAAAGCTTTACAAAACAGATGGAATTGACCACAAAGCAGATTAATATTAAAGAGAACGGGCATAAGGAGAAGCAGCACTGGGACCTGGAAATAAAGCCACATACCAACATCTTTAATCTTCACCTGAAAGATGTATGGAATTACAGGGATCTTTTAATATTGTTGGTTCGGCGCGATTTCATATCGTTTTATAAGCAAACGATTTTTGGGCCTTTATGGTTTTTTATACAACCGATCTTCACAACGATCATTTATACGTTAATATTTTCGAGGTTGGCGGGTATAAGTACAGAGGACGCTCCTGCCCCCTTGTTTTACCTCACAGGCACAGTGGCATGGAATTATTTTGCGGAATGTCTTACAAAGACAAGCACTGTTTTCAGGGATAATGCCAATATTTTTGGGAAAGTATATTTCCCAAGGCTTATTATGCCGTTGAGCATCGTCATGTCTAATCTCGTTAAGTTTGGCGTACAATTGTTACTTTTCATACTCGTAATGGTATGGTATATTATCAAAGGCGAAAACGTGCATCCCAATGAATACTTACTGCTTTTCCCGGTAATTGTATTGCTGCTGGCGTTGCAAGGGTTAGGGTTTGGCTTGATAGTTACCGCCCTTACGACTAAATATCGGGATCTTGCTTTTCTAATAACTTTTGGCATTCAGCTGGCCATGTACGCCACTCCTGTTATTTACCCATTGTCTGCTGCTCCACAACAATTTAAAGAAATTATAGCTTTGAACCCGTTAAGTGGTTTAATTGAGGCTTTTCGCTATGGTTTTTTGGGTACCGGTCATTTTTATCCGGGTTATTTCTATTATAGTGTTTGCTTTTCTATAATAGTGGTTTTAGCAGGATTAATAATTTTCAATAAAACAGAGAAAAACTTTGTCGATACTGTCTAGATAGCAATGTAAGCATGGAAAAAGCAATCAAAATAGAGAAACTATCCAAAGCATATCAACTGGGCGAATTTTCAACCGGAACCTTATCAAGAGACATTGAACGGTGGTGGGCGTTATTGCGGGGAAAGGAGGATCCTTTTTTGAAGATCGGAGAAGTTAATGAGCGAACCAAAGGTGGTAACAGCAATATTGTTTGGAGCCTGAAAGACATCAATTTTGAGATAGAGCGGGGATCAGCCGTGGGTATCATTGGCCGAAATGGTGCTGGCAAAAGCACTTTGTTAAAGATCCTGAGCCGTGTAACTACACCCACTACAGGCGTTGTAAAAATAAAAGGCCGTATTGCCAGTTTGCTCGAAGTAGGCACCGGCTTTCATCCTGAGCTTACAGGCAGAGAGAACATTTTTCTGAATGGAGCGATATTGGGTATGCGCAAGCAGGAAATAAAAAGAAAGTTTGATGAGATTGTTGATTTTGCCGGTGTTGAAAGGTATATTGATACCCCGGTAAAAAGATATTCATCCGGAATGTATGTTCGGCTGGCATTTGGTGTAGCAGCCCACCTGGAGTCGGAAATTCTTATTGTTGACGAAGTGCTGGCAGTAGGAGATTCTGAATTTCAGAAAAAATGCCTTGGGAAAATGAAAGATGTGAGTAATAAAGACGGACGTACCGTTTTGTTTGTAAGTCATAACATGGCTGCAATTAAACAGTTATGCAGTCATGGCATACTGTTAAAAAACGGTCAGTTGCAATTAAATGGCGATGTGGCTAATATAGTAGAAGAATATCTGAATTCCGGTATCACATCAATCCGTGAATCTTCCTGGACAAACGAAGATGCTCCCGGTAATGACAAGATCAGTATTAGAAAAATTGCAGCTTATGCTAAAGGAAAAACGACAACAGATCCTATTAAATCTAATGAAGATATAATAGTAGAGCTGCAATTCGAAAATAAAATGAAAAATGTAGACCTCGATGTGACCTGGGATATTTTTGATGCGGAAGCAGCTCATGTATGCCATGTGGGCACGCTCGTAGGAAATGGGGACAAAGTGAACCAGGGCACATTCAAAGTACAGTTCCAAATACCGAAAAACCTGTTAAATACTACGCGTTATTATTTCAACATTACGTTCGGCATAAATCAGCGGTATGTTGCATTTAAATATGATAACATTTTAAGTTTAGATATTGAGGATGGTTTAAGCCGGCAGGGCGCCAGCTTTCATAAATATCCTGGTATTATACATCCAAAATTTGAATGGTCTGTACAACAAATATTTAACTAACAACCTGCTTTCATGGATGAACTGCGTTTTGAACAGGAGCCTCACCTCGTATCTTTAAAATCAATAGGGGATCCGTCTATTGGCTACATTACCATATCTGAAATACAAAAGGATATACCTTTTGAAATTAAACGAGTCTACTGGACCTATTATACACCTCAAAATGTAAAAAGGGGATATCACGCGCATAAAAAGTTGCGACAGATCATATTTGCAGTCAGTGGCAATATTCGATTTACGGTAGAGTGCCAGGACGGAAAAAAACATGTGTTTGTTCTTGATCAACCCCATGTTGGATTGTACCTGCCGCCGTATACCTGGCGCGAAATACAGTTCTCACATAATGCAGTGTTGCTTTGTCTTGCATCTGAATGGTTCGAAGAATCCGATTACATTAGAGAGTATAATATTTTTAAGAATGAAGCTTGTAATAACACGATATAGTGATGAGCATGCGCCAGCCTGGAACGAACTGGTTGAAAATTCTATCAATGGAACGTTTTTACACAGTAGACAGTTCTTTGATCATAATCCTTTGAATAAGCAGGATGACTGTTCCTTCCTTTTTTTCAAGAAAAACAAAGTAGCTGCGGTAATTCCCTGTTCTCTTTATGAAAGAGAAGGTAAACGGATATTGCATTCGCATATGCGTTCGACATACGGAGGGTTTGTAATCAATGAAGAGATAGGGATGGAGGAGGCTGTGGAAATGGTAGACAAGCTTGTAACAGAAGCAAGAGCACAGGGAGTGCAGGAAATCATTATTCGTAACCCCTTTCGTATTTTTCACCGGAAGCTTTGCGACGAAATAGATTATGCTTTGTGGTATCATGGTTTTACTATTAAATCGCGAGAACTCGAAACGGCTGTTCGTTTGGGTGGTTATGAGCAGGTTCAATCTTTGTATGACGATTCAACAAAGCGCAGCGTAAAAAAAAGCCGCCAGAATGTTTCAGTTCAATTAAGTGAGGATTTTAAATCTTATTGGACTGTGCTGGAACAAAATCTCTTAAAAAAGCATAACACAAAACCTACTCATTCTTATAACGACTTTGTTGTATTGCTCAATAAAGTTGGTCATGACAAAATAAAACTGTTTGCAGCTTTTAAAGATTCGAATCTCATAGCTGGTATTATTGTTTTTGTAACCAATAACATGGTATTGCACGCCCAATATATTGCATCTGATGAATTATACCAGGAGTTCAGGCCATTAAATGCCGTTATAGATGAAATTATACAATGGGGTTGTAACCACGGATATACATTTTTAAATCTGGGAACATCCAATACGGATGGAGGGCGAACGATTAATGGCGGCCTTTTCAGGTTTAAAGAAGGGTTCGGCGGGCGCAATACGTTAAGAGAAACTATGCACCTGATTTTAAAATAAATGTATGAGTCAACAGTCCGATTTTGAGCGGTTTAAAAATTTATCGTTTGAAGATTTTAAAAAGCTGGCCACGGAAGATTCGTTATCAAAATATCAAAAAATAGGTTTTCCCGATAGTTATAGAAAAGACAAGGAAGACGCTATATTTTTAGATATTGTGCATAAGCTGAATATTGAACCGGATAAGGATAATGAGCAAGGCATATTATTAGATATTGGTCCAGGCTGCAGTGAGTTGCCATTTATGATATTGAATCTTTGTCAGAAAGCGAATTTAAAGGCTTTACTGGTTGACTCTCAGGAAATGTTAGATCATCTTCCTTCTGAAAAATATATTGAAAAATACCCGGGATATTTCCCAGACGATGTTCCGGCTTTGGTAAACGAGTATCAGAATAAGGTGAAATATATCATAGGATACAGCATTTTTCATTACGTATTTTATAATACCTGCATCTTTAAGTTTCTTGATGTAGCGGTATCCTTGTTAAAACCTGGCGGCAAATTATTGATTGGAGATATTCCTAACATATCAAAACGGAAACGTTTCTTTTCAACTGAAACCGGGATAGCTTATCACAAAGCGTTTACCAACACTGATACTTTACCGGAAGTTAAACATCTGCAACCTGAACCCACTCATATCGATGATGGCGTGCTAATGGGTATTATTCAGCGTTATAGGGGATTTGGATTTGAAGCTTACTTATTGCCACAACCTGACACTTTGCCAATGTATAACCGGCGCGAAGACCTGCTGATTCAAAAAATCTAAAAAATATGAATAAAACAAAGAAACTAATCTTGTTTGGCGATAGTGCGTTTGCTGAAATAGCGTATGAGTATTTTACCTATGATTCCGAATATGAAGTAGTGGCATTTACAGTGAGCAGAGAGTTTTTGAAAAAAGAAACATTGTTTGATCTGCCGGTAGTTGCCTTCGAAGAGGTAGAACACAAATATCCACCTACCGAGCATGCCATGCATATAGCCCTTGTTTATAATAATATGAACAGGAACAGGATACAGTTTTATAATGAATCAAAGCAAAAAGGTTATACGCTTGCCAGTTATATAAGTAGCAGGAGTTTTGTATGGAGGAATGTGGAAATAGGTGATAATTGTTTCATTTTTGAAGATAATACCATACAGCCGTTTGTGAAAATTGGAAATGATAATGTTTTCTGGAGCGGTAACCATATTGGTCATCATTCCGTAATCGGTTCTCATAATTTTATTTCCTCGCATGTAGTTGTTTCTGGATTCTGCACTATCGGCAATGCCAATTTTATGGGCGTAAATTCGACCATGGGCAATAACCTTTCCATTGGAAATGATTGCCTTATTGGTTCCGCGGTTCATATAGTGCGACCTGTAAAAGATGGAGCTCTTATGAAAGGCACTCCAAATTATGCTGACGAGAAATCTACTTATGAAAGATTTGGAATTGCTAAATTATGAAGTGGAAAAAACTAGGCTTGGTTTATGCCCCGGAAAAGAATCTTTGGTGGAATCAGCTCTATGCAATCCTTCCAACTCCTTTTTATCTTAAGGACCAGGGAATAATCAGAGTATATTTCGCTACCACATGTGCAGAAAGGTATGGAAGGATTACTTATGTGGATGTAGATGCCAATAATCCCACTGAAATCGTTAATAATCCTCACGAGTTTATAATTGACATCGGTCAGCCCGGTGCTTTTGATGATTGTGGTGTTAATGTATCGTCAGTAATTGAGTACAATGACAACATATATCTTTATTACGCAGGCTACCAACGCCATAGCCGAACTCCATATTCTATCCTCAGCGGTTTAGCTATCGGTGATGATCACCATCTTTTTAAACGTTATTCATCAGTACCGGTTCTTGAAAGAACAGACACCGAGTTGGACTTGCGATCTGCACCAACTGTCATTTATGAAGACGGGAAATTTAAGATGTGGTATGTTGCCGGCATGGGATGGAAGCATGTGGAAGGAGAGGTGCATAAAAATAAGTTCATGCCCGTTTATCAGTTAAAATACGGCGAGTCGGAAGATGGAAAGAAGTGGAATGTTGAAAGTGAACCCGTATTTAAACTGGAAAAAGATGAATTCGGTTTTGGAAGACCCTTTATTTATAAAAAGGCGGACAACATATATCAGTTATATTATTCAATAAGAAGAAGCTCGAGGTCGTATCGGATCGGATTTGCGGAATCGGAAGATGGAAGATTGTGGACCAGGAAAGACAACGAGATAGGGATAGATGTATCTTCTTCCGGTTGGGATGCCGAAATGATCTGTTATCCTGCTGTAATTAGCGCACAAGGCAAAACGTATATGTTTTACAACGGAAATAATAATGGGGAAACAGGCTTTGGTGTTGCAGAATTGATAAATGAATAATAAAATGATACCTTTTCTTGATTTAAAGAAAGTTAATCTCAGGCATCAACAGGCATTTGAGTCAAACCTTCGTGATATATTGGAAAAAGGCTGGTTTATTCTCGGTAGCAAAGTAGAAGAATTCGAAAAAGCGTTTGCTTTATATTGCGGAACCAGACATTGCATTGGAGTGGCTAATGGTTTGGACGCATTGATCCTTATTTTCGAAGCCTATAAGGAATTGGGCCTTATTAAAGCCGGGGATGAAATATTGGTTCCGGCAAATACTTATATTGCCTCGATACTGGCAATCTCAAAGGCAGGTCTAGTACCAGTACTTGTGGAGCCTGAAGAAACTACCTGCCTTATCGATCCGCTTTTAATAGAAAAGAGCATTACCAGTAAAACAAAAGCTATATTACCAGTGCACCTGTATGGGCAGCTGTGTGAGATGGATGCTATCAATAGCATTGCGCAACAGCATAATTTATTGGTAGTTGAAGATTCGGCTCAATCTCATGGGGCAATCTATAAGGGCAAACGATCTGGTAGTTTAGGGAATGCAAGCGGGTTTAGTTTTTATCCTGGTAAAAACCTGGGGGCTTTAGGCGATGGTGGTGCAATAACTACCAATGATGATGCCTTGGCCAATACTATAAAAGCATTACGCAATTACGGTTCACATAAAAAGTATGAAAACTTATTTCAGGGTGTGAATAGCCGGCTTGATGAGCTGCAAGCTGCTTTTTTGCTGGAAAAACTGTCTATGCTTGATGATGACAACAAAGTACGCCAACAAATTGCTGCCCGTTATTTAAAAGAAATAACGAATCCGAAAGTGGTTTTACCCACGGTTAATGATCCGGACCAACATGTCTGGCATTTATTTACAGTACGAACAGAAAACCGGGATGCTTTTCAGGATTATCTTACAAAAAATAATGTACAAACTGTAATACATTATCCGATTCCGCCGCACAAGCAAAAAGCATATCAAAATTATTGGATAGGTAAATCATTTCCTTTATCGGAAAAAATACATAGGAATATTATTTCATTGCCAATATCTCCAGTGATAACTAACATGGAGGTTGAACAAGTCATTGAGATCGTTAATAGTTATTGATTCGTAGTATGGATCTAAAACCATGGCCTCTTGTTACAGTTGGAACCCTTTCTTACAATACGGGAAAATATGTCGTTGAAGCTTTAGAATGTGTTAAACGCCAACAATACCCGAACATACAGCATATTATCATTGACGATTGTTCAAGCGACAATTCGGCGCAGTTAATTGAAGATTGGATCAAACAGAACAATTATCCATGCCTGTTTATCAAAAGGCCGGTTAATAAGGGTGTACATGCGGGGTTAATGGATATAATGGCAGCGGCTACCGGCAAATACCTGGTAATGATATCAGATGATCTTTGGACGGATGATAAATTGCTAAAGCAGGTACAGGCATTTGAGGAATTGGATAGCTCATATGCAATGGTATATGGAGATACCCAAATGATAGATAAAGATGGTAATGTGCTCATACCTTCCATGTTTAAGCATTATCGTGGCGCTGATTTTTTACCTCCTTCGGGTAATATTTTTCAGGAGGTAGTGCGTGATTTCTATTTTTTTATCCAGGCAGCTACCATTTCATTAGAGCATTTCAAAGCAATTAATTATACGTTTGATAAGGAGATCATTTCTGAAGATTGGGATTGGCAACTGGCACTTGCGCGCAGGTTTAATATTTTAGGGTTAAATCGCATTTTTTCAAGCTACCGGTTTTTGGCCACTTCTGTTGGAAGAACTAATTGGACTGATGAAAAAATGCATAAGGTTTGGCAGTCGCATGGTAAAATGCTATTAAAGCATTATAACCATTCTGAAAACAGTATAAAAGATAAAGAGATAATTTTTCAAAGAATTTGGAGAGTTTATAACGAATTGTGTGGAATGCCCAGGTTTACAAAAAAACAAAAAATTCGTTTTTTGTTGCATTTGATAAAAGTAACCCGCAAATTGAAGTTATTAATTGTGCTGGCGAGCATTATCATCTTTTCAAAAGAGTCATTAGCACGCCGGATAACGCAATTAGCCTGACGGAACTGTACGTAAAACATTTAGATTAATTTGATCTACTATATAGTATGAAAAAGATCATAAAAGGATTTGTTAATTTCTTTGGCGTTGACATAGTTAGATTTAATAGAAATTCTAAGCAGCCTGAAAAGTTACACGGAAATGATGAGATCGATTATTTTTCTGAAGCCAGAAAATTTGAATGGTTAAAGAAGTATAATTTTAAAACAATTATTGATGTTGGTGCAAACGAAGGCCAGTTTACACGAAAAATATCAATAGTTTTTCCCGACGCTGAAATTCATTGTTTTGAGCCGTTGCAGGAAGACTTCAATAAATTGAAGTATAATTTTCAAGACAGTTCCAAAATAAAGATTTACAATTTCGGGCTGGGAGATACAAATGAAGAAAAGAATATTTATAGAAATGAGTATTCACCCTCTTCATCATTGCTGGAAATGTTGGAACTGCATAAATCTAATTTTCAATACGCAGTAAAAGCGGAGCCTGAAAAAGTTTCTATTCGGATTTTTGATGAAGTATTTAAAGGTGATCTTGCCAGGCCGCTTTTAGTTAAAGTAGATGTTCAGGGTTATGAAATGCATGTATTAAATGGGGGGCCGAAGATTATGGAACAGGCGGATGTTTGTATAATTGAAACCAGCTTTTACCCATTATATAACGGCCAACCGCTTTTTGGTGAAATTTATAACTACTTTATTCAGCGGGGCTATGAATATGTCGGAAGTATTGATCAGCTAACAGCTCCAACGGATAATAAAATACTTCAGGCTGACGCTGTTTTTGTAAGACAAAAGGTCGATTGAGCTTAGACCATAACAAAATGATTTTAACCGCATAATCTACGTGCTTAAGACGCCCTTTTTCAGTATAATTATTCCAACATTTAATTCAGCAGCTACGGTTCGTGAAGCGCTCGATAGCGTTTTGATGCAAACCTTTGCTGAATTTGAAGTATTGGTAATTGATGGGATCTCGAATGACGGCACCCTACAGATCCTTAAAGAATATCAGATAAAAGATAGCCGCATCCGATTTATCTCTGAGCAGGATAAAGGAACTTATGATGCCATGAATAAAGGAATCAGGTTGTCTAAAGGCGACTGGTTATACTTTCTTGGAAGCGATGATGCGTTATTTTCAAACGATACTTTATCTCAGGTATTTCAGAAAGCGAAAGAAACCGATAGTGCTGTAATTTACGGTAATGTAAAGCTCGACGGTGATACTGGATGGGCCAGGCATAACGAGATTTATGCAGGAGAATTTAATTTGAGAAAACTACTTTCACAAAACATATGTCATCAGGCTATTTTTTATCAGCGGAAGGTGTTCAAGGAAATTGGACTTTATAACGATCGGTATAAAATATGTGCTGACTGGGATTTTAATTTACGTTGCTTTTCCAGGTATAAATTCGCTTATCTCAACATAATTGTTGCACATTATTATGGCGGAGGAAAAAGCAGTGTAACTGAAGACACGATTTTTTCAAAAGACAGGATTTACAATATTGCTGCCTACTTTAAGAATACACTTTACTTTAATGAGTTTGTACAATTCAGGACTTATTTTAGAAGGATGATCTTTCAGAAGAATGTCCCATTAAGTTTAGGAGTCAGAATAAGACTTTTATTTTTTTCGATCATTTTAAAACTTCAAAAAGAACGATAAGGGGATGGTTTTTTTTACTATTTGTTCCAATAATTACCTGGCCCAGGCACTACTACTGGGAAATTCATTAAAGACGCATTATCCCGAACATCAATTTTTGATCTTTCTTGTTGATGTAAAAGATAAAAAGGTAGATTATGATGCCATGCCCTTTGAAGTATTGCCGCTGAACTTATTGGAGCCTGGCTTACATACACTTGTTCATAAATACAATATTATTGAATTGAACACCTGCGTCAAACCACGGGTTATCGAATACCTGTTCATGGAACGCGGATTTTGCAAAGCAGTATATTTTGATCCGGATATCAAAGTGTATGGCCGGTTAAATGAAATGGAGATCGCGCTTGAGAGTAACAATATTGTACTTACGCCACACATTTATACACCTATTCCGCTAGATGGAAAGCAACCCGGTGAGAACAATTTTTTAAATTATGGCATTTACAATCTTGGCTTTATTGCCGTGGTAAAAACTGATGAAACCCTACGTTTTTTGAACTGGTGGAAAGAACGTACGTATGAACAGGGATATTCTCGTGTTGACGAAGGCATATTTGTGGATCAGTTATATATAAATCTAGTTCCGATTTTCTTTGATAAAGTTTATGTGTTGCAGCACCGGGGATATAATATGGCCCCATGGAATTTGCATGAACGGTATCTGCAACAGAAAGGAAATAAGCATATTGTAAACGATAAAGATGAATTAAGGTTTTTTCATTTCAGTTCTTTCAGGTTACATTCAAATGAGTTACCTCTTCATTATTACAATCGTTTTCAACTGAAAGACAGGCCAGATCTTCATTCCTTGTACAAAGAATATGATAAAGAATTAGAAGAAGCAGGGTATCAATTCTTTTCCAAGATTCCATGTGCATATGTCATTGAACGAGAGGAACACATTTTGAAGATAAAAAAAGAGGAGTGGAGCCGGAAGTCATGGCTTAAGAAGATTCCACTAACTATAATAAAAATGTTGCCGAAAAAATTAAAAAACAGGCTTTCCGTCAGCCTGATCAATAATTGATTGAATTTATGTATCCCAGGATCACCGTTATCACACCTTCCTATAACCAGGCCCAATATCTTGAAAAAACTATTTTATCTGTAATTCAGCAGAATTATCCGAATCTTGAATATATTATTATAGATGGGGGCAGTAAGGATGATAGTCCTGCAATTATAAAAAAATACGAAAAACATTTAGCTTATTGGGTAAGTGAGTCAGATAAAGGTCAAAGTGATGCCTTAAATAAGGGACTTAAAAGGGCAACCGGGGATATCGTCGCCTGGTTAAACAGCGACGACTGGTATGAAGCTGGCACACTGGAATTAGTAGCGAAAGCATGGAATAAGCAGCCCTTTGACGTTTTGCATGGCGATGCGGTTTTTTTTTATGAGGGCAATGAAGAACGCAATTACCGGAATCACTACGGAGGCAACTGTACATTAGACAGATTACTAAAGTACTGGAGTTGTGACCGGGATTGTAATCCACCCCAACCTTCTGTATTTATCAAAAAGCAGGTTTTTGACACTATAGGTTCACTAAATGAGCAGTATAATCTGGCAATGGATTATGATTTGTGGTTACGAATTGCGCGTGCCGGCTATACATTTACATACATCCCTGAAGTTTTATCTTATTATCGTTTTCATGGCAATTCGAAGTCAGGTCTGCAGGGGGATTTTAAGCATTTTCATAAAGAGTGGCACCAGGTTTTTTTAAAGAATATTAAACAGGTGCCATTGTCTAAAAGACTGTTTTATTATTGGGATTATTCAGGGTTCTACTATAACTATGGAATAAGAAGCTTACCAAAACGGGTAACGCATCTGCTAACTAAAGGCCCCATCTTACAAGCAAAATACTAGATACATGACTGGTTTATTCCGGCTCATTTGGTATAGTCGGTAATATGGCGCTGGTTCATGTGATTGTATTTTATTAATCAATTATGCATCCTAAATACAGGATTAGTATTATAATCAACAATTATAATTACGGTTGTTTTGTGAAACAGGCCATTGAAAGTGCTTTGCAGCAAACTGTTCCGGTGCATGAAGTAATTGTTGTGGATGATGGCTCAACAGACAATTCGCTTTCTGTAATAAATCAGTATAAAGAACAGGTTATTGTAGTTCCTAAGGCCAATGGAGGCCAGGCATCTGCATTCAATGCAGGTTTTCAAGCTTCATCCGGCGATTGGATATGGTTTGTAGATGCAGACGACTGGCTTAAAGAAGACGCAGTTGAAAGGGCTTCTTTACACATGCGGGATAAAATTGCCAAAATTCATAGCTCATTGCATGCAGTTGATGAAGCCGGAAAGATGTTGGGTTATAAAGTGCCCTCAAATGCGCTGTCTGACGGACATGTAATAACTGAAATAGCAGAAAACGGCGGTTACAGCTGGCCTCCTACCAGCGGTAACATATTCCCCAGATGGGTGCTTGATCAATGTATGCCGATGCCTGAGGAGGAATATCGCTTATGCGCTGACCTTTATTTGTGTAGTTATGCAGCCATGCCTGGAAAAGTAACAGCTGTAACAGAACCGCTTGGTTTTTACAGGATACATGCGAACAATCGCTTTCATGGATTTCGACTTGATTCGACGTGGCTATACAATCAGGCAAATAATATTCTTACAACAGCACAACTGACGGAAGAACTATTTATTAAATATTCTGGTGATAAGGTATTTAAATATCCGTATAGCCGACGAAATATAGAAATGTTAATGATTGCAGACCGTTTTTCTGATAAGAAGCCTGCCAGGCGCCTTTCCGTAAAGGAACTGCATAACAACTGGTGGCGGTCCAAGGAAATTCAAAAAGCGGCTGGCAAAACAAAATATGTAGCTGTACTTTTCTGGCTCATTATAGCTTACGCACCAAAGCCTTTGGCGAAATATGTGATACTAAGAGGTATTCGCAAGGGTAAAAAGGTTATGGCTGAACACAAAACAGCGTAACCGATTAATTATTTAAGACCAGTACATGGCAGCAATATCTGTTATCATTCCTTCTTATAACCGGGCAACGATCGTAGGGGAAACCATCGAGAATATGCTCAGTCAATCGTTACCGCCGGATGAAATTATTGTGGTAGACGATGGCTCTACAGATAATTCTGTAGAGGTGGTTGCTTCATTTGGCGACAAAGTGAAGTTGATCCGTCAGACTAACCAGGGACCGGGCGCTGCACGAAATGCAGGTTTGAAAGCAGCGAAAGGGCAGTTCATTCAATTTATGGATAGTGATGATCTGGCAAGTCGCAATAAGCTGGAAATTCAATTCAATGCGCTGAATAAGACAGGAGCTGATTTTGCCTACAGTCCGTGGGTACATTGCCTGATTAAAAACAAAACGATTCAGTTTACCGACGCAGTTTTACAGGCAGACCCCGTACCGGCAACCAGGCCCATGCTGGAATGGTTCTTAGCCGGATGGTCACTTGTTTTTCAAAACTGTTTATTCAGAAGGTCTATTCTTGATAAAGCCGGCATATACCGCACTGACCTCATGCCATCAGAAGACAGTGAATATTTTGTACGTATTCTGCTGGCGGGTGCACAACCGGTACATACGCCAGGCTGCATTGTTTTTTATCGAGAGCACGATCTGCATAAAATAACTGCATCCGGTACCAGTGAAAAGCATCGGGCCGACGATTGGACTAATTTTTTAACAATTACCGGCGATCAGTTGCAGGACCATCTGAAAGGTATAAAGTCTGCCACAAGAATTGCGCTGGCAGCATCTGTACAACAACATCTTGATTTTTGCGCAAAAAGAAATTTGAAGGGACTACCTTCAAACCATCCATATATTCAGCTTTTATCGCAAACTAATAAGACTTTGATCAAAGCCTGGATTCTTTATAAAAAGATACGTCGTAAAATGAAGGGTTCTCCGGACAATCATGTTGCATTTGGTGCACGTACTTCAGGCGAGGCTTACACAAAGTTAGTTACTGAAATGGGCTACCAATATGTTTCGGGCCGTTAAAATGGAAAGCAGATATAACGTTCAATATGGATTTTTTACCATTAAAGATTGAAGGCAGCGGTTTATTTATCGACCGGGTATTTCGAGATGTGCGTGGAGCATTTGAAGTATTTTGGGAACTTGACGAGATTGAAAAAGCTGGCATTTCCTTTAAGCCCGTCAGTTCACACCATTCATATAATACCTTAAGGGGCACATTACGCGGAATGCACTATCAGATACAACCACACGGGCAGGCCAAACTGGTGAGCTGTATCAGCGGCGCTGTATATGATGTTATGGTTGATCTTCGTCCTGGTTCACCTACTTACCTTTCCTGGGAGGCAGTTGAATTACCGGCAGGCTGTGGCAAATCCATTTATATACCTGCCGGTTGTGCACATGGGTTTGTAACATTGCAGGACAATACAACCATTGGATATCTGATTGAAGGTATTTATAAACCTGAGGCTGCAGGCACCCTGCGATGGAACGACCCGGCGGTAGGAATTAATTGGCCCATTCAGGAACCTATACTTTCTGACCGCGACCGAAACGCGCCTGATCTAAAGCTATGATGCGAATACTTGTAACAGGGGCCAGTGGGTTTGTTGGTAAGGCGACTGTAAACGCTTTATCAAAACGTGATGGCATTGAAATACACGCCGTATATAACAGGCGTCAGCCGGAAGCTGTTGGAAATGTTACCTGGCATAAGGCTGACATTTTGAACAAGGAAGAAGCAGAGACGTTAATTGCCAATATCTGTCCGTCCCACCTACTTCATCTTGCCTGGTGTGCCGAGCATGGTACTTATTGGAAAGATCATACAAACCTTACCTGGTTATCGGCCAGTATCAATATTGCACAACACTTTATTAAATATGGAGGAAAGCGTTGCCTGGTTCTTGGTACAAGCGCCGAATATGACTGGGCAGGCTCAGAACCTTTAAATGAATTTACCACGCCACTGATCCCGTTGGGATTATATGGCGGCAGTAAATTAGGACTCTATTGGGCTTTAAAGCGCTATTTTGAGCAGGAATCGATATCATGGATTTGGACCCGCCTATTCAATCCATTCGGGCCCGGCGAGGATCCGCGCAGATTGATACCTAAAACATGTTTGCGATTGTTGCGTGGCGAACACATTAGTTTTGATGCCGGGTTGTCCCGACGTGACTTTTTATTCGTTGATGATGTAGGATCTGCGTTAGTGCATGCTTTGTTAAGCGAAGCCGTTGGGCCGGTCAATATTGCCAGTGGTAATCCTGTTTCAATACGAGATGTGATCTCTCAGATAGCGTATCAGTACGATTGCAGTGACCTTGTGACTTTTGATGGACCTGATACCGCAAATGAGAAAATCGACGTTGTGATAGCTGATATAACAAGATTACAAAAAGAATGTAACTGGCATCCTGAAAAGAACTTTCAGGAAAGATTAAAGGAAACCTGTGAATGGTGGAAAATAAATAAAAGCAAATAAAGAAAATATGAAGAATACCAAATGCATGAACTGCGGTTCTGCATCATTGAAACGGTTCATTGATTTGGGGGATCAACCTAACGGTAATCATTTTCCCGCAGAATCTGAAAAAGACCGAGAATTAAAATTTCCTTTTGCCATGCTGGTATGTACTGATTGCTGGCAAGTGCAACTCGAGGAGTTCCCCTCCATGGAGTTTATGTTTTCAAACCATCCATACATCACAGGTGTGAACATGCCTGTGGTTTCCCATTTTAAAACCATGGTTGAACGCACGGTGTTCAGGTATGGCATTGAAAAAAATTCGTTGGTAATTGACATTGGCGCCAATGATGGCACTCTGCTAAGTATCTTCCGTGAAAAAGGGATGCGTGTGCTGGGTGTTGACCCCGGCAGTAAAACCGGAAAGCTGTGCCGGGCAAACGGCATTACAGTTTGCGAAACTTTCTGGAACAGTAAGACAGCAGAAGCAATTAAGCATTTAAATATACAACCGGATCTTATTACTGCTACGGCGGTATTCTATCATGTGCCCGATCTGCATGATTTTATAAAAGGCTTGCGCAGCGTAATGACTGAAAAAACGGTGTTCCTTACACAATGCGTTTATATGAAAGATGTGCTCGAGAAATTTGAGTTCGATCATTTTTATCACGAGCACACCATGATGCATGCTATTACTCCTTTGAAGCGGGCTTTTGAACAACATGGCATGCGCTTATTGGATGTAGACTATTATGATGTTCATGGCGGTTCGTTTGTTTTGGGCGTAGGTTTGGAGAACTGTATACATCCAACTTCGCCCACTGTTGCGGAAGCCATTAAGGCAGAGGAAAAGTTTGGCTTGAACAGGATGGACACCTATATCAACTTTACAAAACAGGTAGAAGCAAACCGCGATGATCTTGTAAACCTGTTACGTGTACTTAAAAAGCAGCGCAAGAAAGTATATGCATTGGGCGCTCCTTTGAAAGGAAGCACTTTATTGAATTATTGTAACATTGGTCCCGACCTTGTAGAATTGGCAACGGAAGTGAACCAGTTTAAAATCGGAAAACTCACTCCAGGCACACATATTCCAATAGTGGAAGAAAGTTCTGTAATGGTACAACCCGATTATTATCTTTTATTGTCATGGAACTTTTTGGATTTCTTCCGCCAGAAATATGCAAGCTATTTAAAAGCCGGTGGAAAGTTCATTGTTCCGCATCCGCGTGTTCACATTATTGAAAATTAAACCGGAGGGAGGGAAAGCAGATGCCGATGGAGACGGACTCATTACGGGAGAGCTCTCAACAGGATTCCATTTCTTTAAAAGGGAAGCGGTTGCTGATTTGTGAGGAGGGGCTTTTAGATTACAAGGGTCATTTTTATAGCTGGATAAAAGCAATACGCGCTATTCATCTGGAAGCTGGTGCTGAAGTATTGGTAGCCAGTAACCTGCATGTAGATAAGAACATTCAGGCAGAGTTCAATGCCATTCCAACTTATAGCCGCAATAACTGGTCGGGTATTTATGATCATAAGCAGGCGTGGCGACGATATTTTTCAGTATTTGCTCACAACTTCAGGGTGTGGCGTGAAACGAGAAAATTGCTTCGTAAAACCGGCCCTGTAGATTGCATTTTGCTCCCTGCCGTGCGAATTCATAATTTGATGGCATGGCGTAAACTTTGCGGAGAGCGCCTTGGCCGTGACTTCGGGCGGCTTGTACTTTTTCAGTTAACAAGTGAGGCGATCTATGATGAATCATATACCCGTTTTCATTTTAAAAGAACAGCCAATCTGATAAAATTTGTGTTGCGCGGGTTTAGAAAACAAGTGGCAGCCGGTAAGGTGATCCTTGCAGGGGATAGCCATATAACCTGTAATGAATATCAGACGCTTTCCGGTGTACCATTCCGGGTTTTCCCAAGCCCGGTTGCAGGACTGCAAGCTGCCAACCCGCTGAGCACTTCTGCCAGTAAATCAGACATCCCTACGTTTGTGATCCTCGGAGTATCTTTTATAGATAAAGGCATTGATCTTTTACAGGAAGCTATAATACAGCTGTTAAAGAATAACCCTGATTTAGAAGCACGATTTGTCATTCAATGGGCAACCCCAACGATCGACTATAATGGACAGCCTGTACCAATAAAAGATGAATTGCGAAATGCAGCACAGGTAACATTAATAGAACGGGTGCTAAATGAAGAGGAATACCGGTCATATTTGCAAAGCGCCCATTTTGTTGTTTTGCCTTATCGCCGAAAAGTTTACTTCAACAGGCTTTCAGGTGTTGCAGTTGAAGCTGCGTGTGCAGGTATTCCCATGATAGTAACCGAAAATACGTGGCTGGAATGGGCTATGAAGGAATTCGGAGCTGGTGTTACAGTCCGTGATGGCGATGCAAAGGATCTTGCTGATAAGATCAAGTTATGTATTCAGGAAAGGCTGGCATTGCAAACTAAGGCCTTGCAAAGGCGAAATATTGCAATGGAAAAGAACTCATCCATATTTTACCTTAAAAGGGTATGGGAATAACGAAGTATTCTATTTAAAAACTTATTTAAAACGTATGAATCTTCGTCTTTTTGCCGGCTCAGTACTTTCTTATGCATATAACAATTGGATAGGGCGTTTTCCTTCACGGTTTCTGAGAAAACGTTTTTTGAGCTTTTATCTTGGAAGGTTAGGCGGCTCCTCTGTACAATTGGGTTGCAGATTTCTTAATGGACGCAAGGTTTTTTTAGGGGATCGTAATGTTATCAATTTTGGATGTCTTTTTGATGGGCGACATTATGAAATCAGAATAGGTAATGACGTATCTATAGGTCCGGAAGCTTCCATTCTTACTTTAGGTCATGATCCACAATCTACCAGTTTTGCTGACCAGGGAGGTACGGTAATAATAGGAGACCATGTATGGATCGCCTATCGGGCAATAATTCTGCCCGGCGTTACTATAGGCGAAGGAGCTGTAATTGCGGCCGGTGCAGTAGTAACAAAGAATGTTGAGCCATATTCCATTGTAGCTGGTTCGCCTGCCCGAAAGGTAGGCGAGCGCAATAAGAACCTTCAGTATCAGCTTAACTTTGATCCTTTTCTTATTTAATCTCTTTACTATCTAAAACAGGGAGTGGAAACCCATTAGTATACCCATGAGTGCAATTAAATCTTCCATGCAATCATTATCCAATGCCTTTCGACATGGCGTTGGCCTGAAAAATATTTATACGGCTTTTCTTTGCTCTGCTTTGATGCGCATGGGCGATTATCGGCGTGGGTTAAGAGCAGCTTGCATCAGAGCTATCTCACGTTTTGCAGTAGGAGGTCAAATTCCACTGCGAATCAAAATCCAAAAGAAAGTGGTTACGTTTCATATGAGGAAAGGGAATATAGCTGATTACCTGATTGCCGGTGAAATGGTACAGGGCGAATATCAGCTGCCTACAACGCTTCCCTCAAGACCAACAGCTATTGTCGATGGCGGCGCGAATATTGGCATGTTCTCCTTAATAAGTCATTCTTATTTTCCTGAACTGCCAGTTATCTGTTATGAACCAGATAAAGAAAATCTGGTACAGCTGAATAAAAATTTACAGTTTAATGGAATTAAAGCGAAAGTAATAGGGAAGGCACTCTGGTCAGAAGAAGAAACGCTTTATTATCATCCATCATTGTCGTATGCTGGTAAGGTAAGTCGAGAGCCATCGCCTTATCCCATGGAATGTTGCAAACCTGAGGTGCCAGCAGGATGCTGGTTGAAACTGGATATAGAAGGAGCGGAATATGAAGTGCTTCCTGTGGTGCTTGCCAATGATTCCCGCCCTCTTTTGATTAGCCTGGAAATTCATTATTTTTCTGAACGAGGGCAAAGTATCATAGACCTTTTGCAGGCTTATAACTATAAGATTTATGGAAATTATTCACCTGATGATGCCTGCGTAAACATTACGGCAGTTGCTTCTGGCATAGCTTAATTATTATGGATACCGTTAAAAAACCACTGATTATTATCTTTTGTCCGGTTAGTAATGGAGGTCTTGCGGAGCATGTATATTATCAGGCAAAAAGTTGTTGTCAGTTAGGTCACAGTGTTGTATGTTTGGTTCCGCCACGGTTTCTTGGCGATCGCCCAATACCTTTTCCGGTAAAACGCATTTTATATGAGAGCTCGCCTTCAGCGCAGATGCCTTCGTTTATCAGGAAGCTCTTATTTGTGTGGGCATTTTTAATGAATTACTTAACGCTATCTATACAAATACTGCGCAACCGCCCGAAAGTTGTGTTACTGGATTCATATCGTGAATATTTTGCTCCGCTATGGGCTTGGGCTATCCGAAAAGCTATGCGTGTCAGTAACTCAATTTGCGTCGCCAATTTGCATGATCCGGTAAGGAATTACCAGGTAGGCCCGGCCTGGTGGCATCAGTGGTCTGTAAAATGTGGTTACTCGTTTATTCATGTTGGCCTGGTGCATTCTCCTCCTCCACCTGAAGCCAACTTGCCCGCTCATATACAAATAATTGAGGTGCCGGTAGGTATATACGATTTATTGCCACCCAAACGCTCATACGAGCGCATTCGCAAAGATTGGGGCGTTACAAGTGATCAGTTCGTTTTTCTTTGCTTTGGATTCATCCGTGATAATAAAAACATTGATCTTTTAATTCAATCTTTAAAGTATGTAAAGCAGGCTTTTCTTGTTATTGCAGGCAGCACACAGTCTCAGGTTGATCGTCCGGTTGAATTTTATAAGAACCTTGCAAAAGAGCTTGGCGTCATAGATCGGTGTTATTTTTTTTCAGATTTTATAGCAGATGAACAGGTGCCGGACTATTTTTACGGTTGCGATTTCGTTTCATTAACTTACTCTTCTACTTTTTTCTCACAAAGTGGTGTACTTAATCTGGCTGCAGCAGCAAAAAAACCTGTTCTGGCTTCTTCTGCTGAAAGTCCGTTATTACAGGTTGTACGCAAATTCCGGCTTGGTGAAGCTGTTGCGCCTGATTCAAGAGATGCAATAATTAAGGGTATGAACAGCCTGATGTCTAATACAATAGATCCCGACTGGAAAGGTTATTCCTCGTATGCAGGATGGGAGCGCAATGTGACTGCCTTTTTAAAAGCAGCTAACATGAATGTGTCTTAAATGGTCTTGTTCTTACGGTGACTGACTATCGGAAAAAAGTTAAAGAACAGTTTGTCTTAAAAAAATCAACTTGGAGCAAAAACAGATCATTGTTTCTCATTCAGGTAAACAGCATTCTTATTATGTAGCTAAAGCGCTTTATGACCTTGGATACCTGAAAAAGTTTTATACAAGCAGTTATATAACCAATATCGGTTTCCAGAATTTGATACAGAATTTTGGCTGGTCATTTTTGTCGCGTAGATTTTTAAAGGGTCTGGGCGGACAACATGTGAAAGCTGCATGGAAATATGAAATTAAAGAGCAATTCTTTAGAAAACTAAAAGGTAACACACAGGGAGTAAATGAATTAGTTTATAAACGCGACATATCATTCGACAGAGACCTGGCGAGTAAGCTTTCAAAGCATTCTTTTGATGTTTTCTGGGGATTTCAGGGAAGTTGCCATAAATGCCTGCAGGTTGCTAACCAGTTAGACCGGAAAAGCATATGCGAAATGACTATCGCTCATGTTCCTTTTGCAAAGCGACTACTGCAGGAAGAGTCGCGCCTGCACCCCGAGTGGGCAGACAGCATCGACTTCGTATCTTTTCCTGCATACTATGAAGAGCGGTTGATCGAAGAACCGCTAATTGCAAAAAAAGTAATTGCTATTTCTTCATTTTTAAAGAAAACCTTAGTGCAGGAAGGCGTTGAAGCTGAAAAGATAACTGTAATTCCCCTCGGTTTTGACGCAACATCCATTCACTTTTCAAAAGAAAGTGAATCTATTACCAACCGGCCTTTGCGGTTACTGTATGCCGGAAGGATAACCCAACGTAAAGGGATTAAATATCTGATGGAGGCTATGAAGCAATTCAACAGAAAAGATGTGGAATTGCATATTATTGGCAATATACACGGCAGCGGTAAAGCCTTTCAGTCATATAAAAGTTTTTACAATTATAAATCAGGAATTAGCCAGCATGAATTGTTTAAACTATATGGAAATTACGATGTGCTGGTTTTTCCCAGTGTGCTGGAAGGTTTTGGATTAGTAACTGTTGAAGCAATGGGTGCAGGCCTGCCAGTGATCACCACGCCACATACAAACGCCACCGAGGTGATTAAAGATGGAATTAATGGTTATTTGATTCCTGTCAGGAACAGCGATGCTATTGCCCAGGCTATAACCAGCTTTCGGAATATGGATAATGCTACGTTTCAGCAAATGCGCTATGAAGCCAGGCAAACGGCGTTGCAATATACCTGGGACGTACATAGAGAAAAAGTAGCTGAATTCGTTAAAGAATTCAGGCATTAATAGTTGCCCGTTTAAAATTATTACTATTGGAACGCAAACCTGTTCTTTCTTTTTATACCAATATGCCAACGCCTTATCAGTTGGATTTTATCGAGGCGTTGAAAGAATGTTTTGAACTTCGGGTTATTTATTTTACCGTCAGGGAGGCAGATAGGCAATGGCAGCTTTCCACTACCGGAAAGGGATACTCAGTCGTTGTTTTAAAGAACAGCCGGTTTGCTATATGGATGCAAAAAAGAGTTCCATCCTTTCATTTTAGCCGTAAGATCATTTCCCTTTTGCGGAAAGATGATGCGGATTATGTTCTGGTGAATGGCACGTATTGGTCGCCCAATGTTATACTGGCTTTATATATCAGTTATAGGAAAAAGAAGAAAGTATCTTTTTGGTCAGAACCGGTGTTTCCCGTTAAAAGCCCTTTTTTGTTTTTGATTAAAAAGATAATGCTGTTTCCTGTTATGCGGTATACGCATTTTTTACTGGCTATTGGTAAACAGGCAGTAGATGGTTACCGGAAATATGGCTATAAAAAAGATATCCATAATATTCCGTACAATATTAACAGCCGGTTGTTTGCTAAAGAAAACCTGCAACAAGCTATTTTTGAAAAGCTGGTACAGCAATATAAACCCGGGAGCGGAACTGTGTTGCTAACCTCGGGTTCTTTAATTCATCGAAAAGGTATGGATACAATAATCAGGGCTTTTTTACAGTTGCCTGATTCATTAAATGTATGCCTGCTGATCATGGGTGATGGTGAACAAAAGGATGATCTTAAAGCATTGTGTAATAATGATCATAGAATACATTTTTTAGGATTCCAGGAAAAACACATGATTCCTTATTGGTTTAGCCTGGCAGATATATTTGTTTTTGCAAGCCGGTACGACGGTTGGGGTTTAGTTATTAACGAAGCGGTGGCTTCGGAAACTGCAATCATTTGCAGTAAATCGGTGGGCGCCGCAACAGATAAACTGATTGATCAGTATTCTGCTATTTTAGTAGAAGCAGATGATATTCCTGGTTTTTCAGCAGCTATGCAAAAGCTGGTAAAAGATAAACAAAGCAGGGAAAGAATAATAAGCAATAGCGCGAGTTTGAAGCAGGAACTATCATCTGATTATAACGCAAAAAAAGTGTTTGACATTTACAGGAGTACCCAATAACCCATTTTACTTGGCAGTGGCAGATTTCAACTCATAGTAACAGCTTTTAAATGATTAAGGAACGAATGGCATTAAACTATCTCAAGAAGTATTGGTATTTTCTATTGTTGATTTTCTTATGTTGTAAAACAACTGGTCAGGGATTACAGGTCTCTTACAGAGAACCCTGGGGTGTTGTTCAATTACGATACAATAATAACGTGTTAATTAATTTGGATAATAATATAGGAAGGCCATTGAATGTTGAAAGTTCGAAGTTCATACAAAAAAATGGCACCAGTAAAGTCCAATGGTCTATAGCAGGTGGCAATCGATGGGATAATGAGAAGAAACAGTTTTCTTGCTATTTTAATGGCGTGGGCTTAACAACACGATATCGCCAGGTTCAGGATACTTTATACCTGGACATCTCGTTAACGAATTCTTCAGCCGATGTGTTTAGTGGTGTAAGTATTTGTCCCCTTGCATTGAATTTTGGCCAAAGGCCTAAGAATTTTTTGCAATCCTACCCCTATTATGCAAATAATATAAAAGCACCTGCTGTAATTACCGCAGATATGGATACCTATAAGCTAGTTGTTGAGAACCAGGATGTATCCAAAAAGGTATATGTAGGATTGCTGGAAGAGAATAATACCAACGGCACCCTTTACAGGCTTTGGACAGGGAGTCATCCTTACGTGGGTATGCAGGATTTTGATCCACAATCAGAAATACGGTTATCACCTGGAAAAACATACAGTTTTACTATTGCTTTAAAATTTTGTAAACCAGGTGTGCAACTGAAAAACATTGCATCAAAAACCTTCAGTAGCTATCAGAAAGCACATCCTTTTAAAATTAAATGGCCCGACCGACGTCCTATAGGCTCATTATTCCTGGCCTCCTATAACGGTAATAAGAACAGCCAGAATCCACGCAACTGGACAGTGACCCCTTTAAAGAACATCTCTTTAACAAAAGGGGAGGGAATAAAGGAATTGAGGAAGTGGTTAATGGAATATGCCAACAGGAGTGTGGGTTATTTGAAAAAAATGGATGCCCAGGGAATGATTACATGGGATATTGAAGGGCAGGAGTTTCCACATCCTTTATCCTATATTGGCTCGCCTGACCTCGTTGGTAAAATGGCCCCTGAAATAGAGTCGCTGGCTGATGAGTATTTCGCAGTTTTCAGGAAAGCAGGATTTAAAACAGGTCTCTGTTTACGACCCGACTCAGTGATTTTTAAGGGCGGATGGATTGATCATGTTATTGTAAAAGATCCTGCTGCTAACCTGATAAGGAAGATTAATTATGCGCGGAAACGATGGGGTTGTACGATATTTTATGTTGATTCAAACGTAGATCCGCAAACGGGACTGCCAATGGATTATACCGTTTTTAAAAAAGTGAGCGAAAAGTTCCCTGATGTTTTGTTGATCCCCGAACATGAAAGCGCATTATATTATGGCTATACAGCACCGTACGAGGAAATGCGATCAGGTGCTGTTTTAGTCAAAGAAGATGTTAAATCAATTTATCCGCAGGCTTTTTGGGTATTAAATGTTGCAGACGGATTAAAGGGAAGTGAAAAGGATGATTTAAGAAACCTGATAAATTGTCTAAATGAAGGTAATATTTTGTTGTTTCGCGCCTGGTTTAATGATGAGCCAACCAACAACTTGATCAAAAAGGCTATGAATATGAGCCGGCATTGATTGCACCAGGGGACTTTTGTTATACTTTATAGTTCCAATATCCTTTTGGGTCCATCAACTGCTCATTTCGTTTTAATGCAATATGCAATCAGTTGACGTTTACAGTAAAAAACTCTTTTAACTACAATAGCCGGAACACAGTATGACATTTGTTGAGTTGCTGAATAAAAACGTAGTGCAACTGGCAGCTATACTTGCAGTTATTTTTTTCGTAGGTATCAGGATCGGCTTTGCCAGAGGAGGCTGGGGGCGGCATCTCCCTTACATCTGGACGCTTATCGTTTATATTATTTATGTTCTGATAAGCCCCTTTTTCTTTTATAGCAATAACAAAACTGTAATTATTGGAACTGACATTTCTAATTACTACGGTCTCGGCTTTTTCTTCAATAGTGTGGCGGTCCTTTCATTCATAATTGGTTATTGGATCAAAGGGAGTAACACTAATAAAAAATGGAATAGTCCTGCAACGCGGGAGATTGAGAATCCCGTTTTTGTAATTAACATAATGTTTTACGTATGTTATGGTATAGTTCTGGTGAATCTCGCTCTTGGAGGTGCTAATATTGGACAGGTGTTTATGGGAGATGCAATATTGGGCATGGGAGCAGGTGGGGCCAGCTATTATTTGCAGAACTTTACCGATTCATTGATCTGCATTATTATCCTGGCTTATTTATACGATGTACCGTGGAAAAGGTTAATATTTTGGATTCTTGCATCTTTTTTTCTTTTTTCATTATTGGGATTCAGATACCGGATCATGTTAACTCTGTTTGGTATTCTGTTTGTTTTCTTATATAAATCAAAAATAGACGCAAAAAAAATAGTAATAGGTATTGGCTTAGCAGTTATATTCTTCTATGGTGTTATGTTTTCTACCGTAAACAGGCATCGACTGATCTTGCGCTCATATGACGATTTATTGTACAACCCATTTGAATTTAATTATGAGCTGTTTTTTTATCAAACTCGTGGAGCGCTTCCCGACATGGCAGTATATAAATTGTACGACAGTCCATATAAGGAAGCAAAACATGATTATGGGCTTACCATGTTCGGTTATGTTTTTATTCGTATGATTCCCCGTACAATAATGCCAGATAAGGATAAGTTCTATCCACCGCCTCAACTTGTTACTACAGTGAAGGCCTATGATGCCTGGTGGGCATCAAAAAGTGGAGAAGCTACTTTAAGTGTTTCAGCCTTTTATATGGCGTTTGGATGGCTTGGGATCATTTTTGGCCACTTTTTCTGGGGATTATTGTTACGTCGTTTTGGCGATACTATCCGGTTCTCTGATAGATTGGCACTTGCAGCTTATATTATAATTCCGCTTTTGACATTTCAGTGGATATCAAGAGGTTATCTGCCACAAATTGTAGATCAGGCAGTTTATATGCTTGTACCGATCTGGGTACTTCGTTACATTTCTAAAAGAAAGGTAGAACATGCGAGTCATTAACATTGTCGATTCTGTCGAGCAGATCAACTATGGCATTTGGCACGCTGTAACGGCCAATGCGTGCTTGCTGGCGAATAAGAACATAATTACTGAATTGTGGTATCCTGAAAAGCCATTCAATGCAATACCTGATGTGGTCAATGTTCCGCTCACTTCATTGTCTTTAACCGGGTTGAAACAGGAAATGGCCAATCGAAAATTGGACCCGGAAGAGGATATTATTGTGACCCATGGTGCATGGAGTTACGCCACCCGCTGGGGAGCTGGCCTGAAAAAGCAAGGTTTCAAATGGATCTATGTGCCGCATGGAATGCTTGAGCCCTGGCCTTTACAACAAAAAAGAATAAAGAAAGCATTATATCTGCATTTGATCGAAAAAAGACTGGCTAACCACGCCGATTGTATTAAAGCGGTGTCAATGCCTGAAAGTGTTAACTTACGGCAATTCTTTAAGCCCTCATTGATCCAGTTTATTCCCAACGGTGTTCGCTATGATGATGCACCTCCCGATTTTCAGGGAAGACGCAAACCGCTGCGGTACCTTTTTTTGTCCCGCCTGCACCATAAAAAGAATTTGGTTGCGCTGGCTACGGCCTGGTTACAATCCGGATTGAATAATAAACCTGAGGTTGAATTTGTAATAGCAGGTCCGGACGAAGGCGAATTGGACAAGCTGAACACCCTATTACTTCAGTCCTCTAACATGAAGTATATTGGCAGTATTTACGATGAAAAGAAAGATCAACTATTTAAACGATCTACTTTTTATGTGCTTCCTTCTTTCAGTGAAGGCCTGCCTACTTCATTACTGGAAGCCATGAGTTTCGGCCTTGTGCCTATTATTACGGAGGGGTGTAATTTACCTGAGGTTTTTTCACAGCAGCTTGGTGTAAAGGTCAACACCGATCTAAATAGTATCCAGGCAGCACTGGAAGCAACCAGCCAGTGGGACGCGCAAAAAATTGCTGAAACCGGTTCCAGGGCCAGGCAATTTATTAAAGAACGTTTCTCCCTGGAGGCTATTACGAATTCACAGATCGCCCTTTTCTCGAAATTGAATATGGCAAATAGCGTAAATGTGATCAAATGATTATTTTAAATTAATATGTCATCAGTAGATCATTCACTATATAACAACGATTGGTATAAACGCGAGATAGGGGCGGGTAAAATAAAGCAGATCTTGTGGTATTTTATTAATATTGTATTTTTTATTAATCCCCTCATTGCCGGTTCACGAATTAAAAAATTTTGGTTGCAATTATTTGGCGCCAAAATTGGCAAAGGCGTAGTTTTGAAACCGGCAATAAACATTAAATATCCGTGGAAGTTATCGATCGGTGATTATACCTGGATTGGCGAGAAAGTATGGATTGATAATCTTGCCGACGTCAAAATTGGTAAACATGTTTGCATTTCACAAGGCGCCATGTTATTAACCGGAAATCATAACTACTCGAAGAAAACTTTTGATCTGATGGTCAAGGGCATTGAATTGGAAGATGGAGTTTGGATAGGGGCCCAGTCGATGGTTTGTCCCGGTATACATTGTAAAACACATGCTGTTTTAAGTGCTTTGTCAGTGGCTACAAAAAATCTGGAGCCGTACACAATATATCAGGGCAACCCAGCTATAGCGGTTCGTCAGAGGGTAATAAGTGAAACTGAATGAAGATCTCAATAATTACGGCTACTTATAATAGCGCGAATACAATAAAGGATACTTTGGCATGTGTTGCAGCGCAACAATATCCATTTATTGAACACATCATAGTAGATGGATCTTCGAAAGATGACACATTGAAAATTGTGGGAGAGTATAAGCACGTTTCCAAAGTGATCTCAGAAAAAGATAATGGCATTTATGATGCCATGAATAAAGGGGTGCAGCTGGCAACTGGTGACATAATTGGTATTTTAAATTCAGACGATTTTTATACGGGGTCAACTATCCTTGCAAAAGTAGCGGCAGCTTTTGAAGATCCTTACGTGGAGGCTGTATATGGTGACCTGCAGTATGTAAAATCTAATAATTTAGACGTAATTACCCGAACGTGGAAAGCGGGTAGTTATAAGAAGAGATATTTGTATTATGGTTGGATGCCACCCCATCCAACCTTTTTTGTGCGGCGGCAGATCTATGAAAAATGCGGACTGTTTAATACAACCTTACGTTCTGCAGCGGATTATGAGTTAATGTTGAGAGTGTTGCTGAAGTACAATGCCCGCGTACAGTATATTCCCGAAGTGCTGGTTAAAATGCGCGCAGGGGGTATGAGCAACGCATCCTTAAAAAACAGGCTAAGGGCCAATAAAGAAGATCTAATGGCCTGGAAGCTGAACGATCTTAAACCATTTTTTTTTACTATTTGGTTAAAGCCAATAAGAAAAGTTTTACAATTTAACCCAACTAGCATATGGCAAAAGTAGCATTGGTTACAGGTGTAACCGGACAGGATGGCGCATACTTAACCGACCTGTTACTAAAAAAAGGATACATTGTTCATGGTATCAAACGCAGAAGTTCTCTATTTAATACAGAACGAATTGACCATTTATACCAGGATCCTCATGAGAATAATGTAAAATTTAAATTACATTATGGCGACCTGACCGATTCAACCAACCTTATCCGCATTATTCAGGAAACACAGCCCGACGAAATTTATAACCTCGCGGCTATGAGCCATGTACATGTGAGTTTCGAAACACCTGAGTATACAGCCAATGCCGACGGAATAGGTACACTGCGCATCCTGGAAGCTGTTCGTTTGTTAGGCTTAACTCAAAAAACGAAAGTATACCAGGCTTCTACCTCCGAACTGTATGGTTTGGTACAGGAAGTACCACAATCTGAAAGAACACCGTTCTATCCCCGATCTCCGTATGCAGTTGCCAAGTTATATGCTTACTGGATCACGGTGAATTACCGCGAAGCCTATAATATGTATGCCGTAAATGGCATCTTATTCAATCACGAATCTCCTTTACGCGGTGAAACGTTTGTAACCCGTAAGATCACCCGTGGTGTAGCTAAGATCGCCCTGGGCTTACAAGACAAAATTTACCTGGGTAACCTCGATGCACAACGTGACTGGGGTCATGCAAAAGATTATGTGGAAGCCATGTGGTTGATATTACAACAGGAAAAACCGGAAGATTATGTTATTGCTACTGGAGTAACCACTCCAGTTCGGGATTTTGTACGCATGGCCTTTGCCGAAGTTGGCGTTGAAATAGAATTCAAAGGAAAAAATGACAATGAAGTTGGCATAGTGAAAGCCTGCAGAAACGCAGACTTCAGGCTCGAGATCGGTAAGGAAGTAATTGCTGTAGATAAGAAATATTACCGGCCTACCGAAGTAGATCTGTTGATCGGTGATCCTTCAAAGGCACAAAACCAACTGGGCTGGAAACCAAAATATGATCTGCCCGCACTGGTTAAGGAAATGGTGGCCAATGATGTGGAGCTGTTTAAAAAAGAACGATTACTGCAGCAATCCGGTTATTATGTGCGTAACCAGTTTGAATAGTTCAAACAAAGAAACTTATTATACGTTATTATAAACTACATTCAGAGCCAGCGTGAATAAAACAGATAAAATATACGTAGCCGGCCACCGGGGCATGGTGGGCTCGGCCCTTGTTCGCAAATTGCAACGGGAAGGTTTTAATAATTTATTGTTGCGCACATCGGCTGAGCTGGACCTGCGCAATCAGCAGGCGGTAAATGAATTCATGAGCCAGGAAAAGCCGGACTATGTTTTTTTGGCAGCTGCTAAAGTAGGCGGCATTCTGGCTAATAATGTATACCGGGGTGAATTTATATATGATAACATAATGATGCAGTCCAATATCGTTCATACCTCCTGGTTGAATGGTGTTAAAAAGCTCATGTTCCTCGGCTCCTCTTGTATCTACCCAAAACTGGCGCCCCAACCGCTGAAAGAGGAATACCTGCTCACCGGCGAACTGGAGCCAACGAACGAACCATATGCAATTGCTAAAATCGCCGGCATAAAGATGTGCGATGCGTATCGTGCGCAGTATGGTTGTAATTTCATTTCTGTAATGCCTACCAACCTGTATGGTCCCAATGACAATTACAGCCTGGAAACTTCCCATGTTTTGCCGGCGCTTATCAGGAAGTTCCATGAAGCAAAACTGAAAAATGAACCGGCGGTTGTGATGTGGGGTACTGGTACGCCGCGGCGTGAGTTCCTGCATGCCGATGACCTGGCCGATGCCTGCTTTTTTCTAATGCAACAATATGACGAAGCAGGGCTGGTGAATGTTGGAACAGGGGAGGATATAATGATCAAAGAACTTGCTTTATTAGTTAAAGAAGTGGTAGGTTATACCGGCAATATTGAGCATGACCTGTCGAAACCCGATGGAACGCCACGCAAATTGATGGATGTTCAAAAATTGCATAAGCTTGGCTGGAAAGCAAGGATAGGTTTACGTGAAGGAATAGAAAAAGTATATGAAGAGTTTTCGCAACAGTATGTTGCTGGGGCATAGTTTATATTTCCGGTATCATATTAATCAGCAGCCACATGTTCTCCATTTTTAAGAAAAAGAAAAAGGTTCCCGTTGATCTGAGTGCGTTAGGTACCGATATGCATTCGCATTTATTACCTGGCATCGATGACGGATCGCCAGATGCAGAGACGTCGCTGCAGCTGATCGCCGGTTTGCAGGAACTGGGGTACCGGAAATTTATTACCACCCCACATATTCTGTGGGATATGTATAAGAATGACGCAAATACAATTGGTGCTGCGCATCAGGAATTGCAGCTGGCCATGCAGCAAAACAATGCAGCTGTTCCCCTAAAACCAGCGGCCGAGTACTTCCTGGATGAACATTTTGATGAATTACTGGAAAACGATAAACCTTTACTTACCCTGCATGAGAACTGGGTATTGGTTGAATTCTCCTTTGTAACTACGCCACTGAATTTTAAAGATAAGCTGTTCACGATGCAAATGAAAGGGTACCAGCCTGTGCTGGCGCATCCTGAACGGTATTTGTATTTTATGAGCGATAAAAGGTATTATGATGAGTTGAAAGATGCAGGTTGCTACTTTCAATTGAACATTTTGTCGCTCGCCGGCTATTATGGAAAAGCCTCCCTGCAACTGGCCCACTACCTCATGAATAAACGTTATGTAAATCTGTTAGGTACAGATTGTCATCATTTTCGCCACCTCAATACACTTCAGTCGGCCGGCAACAAGATCATGGAGCCGGTACAATCCCTTCTCGATAGCGGACTACTGTTGAATCCTATGTTATAAGAAGCTGTTTTTCAATCGCTGTAACCAACCTCTTGATCTCACGTAATCGCCTGTAAATCCTTTCCTTAAATTGCGTCTCCAAAAAAGTCGTACTTTGGTTTAAGCATTCTTTGGGAATGTTTAAACAATTTGACATTGCACTTTGTAGTTAACTGTATATGAATGCGTTTACCATAAAGGACCTGGAAAATCTTTCTGGTATCAAAGCCCATACGATTCGGATATGGGAACAACGCTATTCTTTTCTGCGCCCGCAACGTACTTCAACTAATATCCGCTATTACACGAATGAAGAGTTGAAAATAGTATTGAATATTGCCCTTCTCAATAAATACGGGTATAAAATTTCCCATATAGACAAGATGAGCTCCCAGGAAGTACGGGAGAAAATTGTGTCGCTTTCTCATGCGCAGGCCCAGCAGGAACGGCTGGTGAACGACCTGTTGCAATATATGATCGACCTTGACCTGGAGAAGTTTGAAGATGTGCTGGATAATTACATTATGGCAAAAGGGATCGATAAAGCCATCAGTTTCCTCATTTTTCCGTTTCTCGATAAAATTGGCATTTTATGGCAGGCCAGCCATATTCATCCGTGTCAGGAACATGTGGTTACCAATATTATCAGGCAAAAGCTGATCGTAGGTATCGAAAGCGTGGTGTCACATGTTACGGTCAATAAAAAAGTGATCCTTTTCTTACCTGAGGGCGAATACCATGAACTGGGCCTGCTGTACACCTATTACCTCCTGAAAAGCAGGGGCGTACAGGTCATTTACCTGGGCGCGAATGTACCATTTCACGACCTTAATTTTATAACCGGCTGTAAGCAACCCGATTATCTTTATACCCACCTTACCTGCATCGCCGGAAATTTTAACTTCGAAAGATTCCTCAACCAGATGAGGCAGCATGCGCCCAAGGTGCAGATCATTGTTTCGGGCCAGTTAACCAACTGCAACCCAAAAAAACTGCCGGCTGGTGTTCTCCTGAAACGGTCTCTGGCTGAAGTGCTGGAATTTATAGCAGCACTTTAGACTTTTTTTAATATATCCCTCCTGGCCAAATTTTGATTTTCTTAACAAATATTTCTGCCTATTAATCGTCATTCGAATAGGGGACGATCGATGGTGTAGTGTCTTACCCTGCGTCTGACGCCAGTTTTCGCCAATCGGGTGGTGGCGGCAGAGGCGCTAAAAGCCTTTTCGGAGGCGGGCTGGTTTAATATTTTATAGAATTATTAAGCGCCCGGATTTTTCCCTTAAGTGAATTGTGTTTAAATTTGCAGTGTAATTATTTAAACAACTTTTTTATGTCGACGGTGGAATTCAATCAAATGCTGGTGAACAATGCGGAGTTTTTAAAGCCGTTTGCAATAACGTTGACGAGAGACTCTGAGGCTGCGAAAGACCTGTTTCAGGAAACGCTGTTTCGTGCATTGGCCAACAAGGACAAGTATAGTGTAGGCACAAATATCAAGGCGTGGCTATATACTATCATGCGCAATATCTTTATTAACAATTACCGGAGAAAAGTTAAACAGAATACTATCTTCGATAGTACTCCTAATGATTTTCTGATTAACCAGACCCAGAGCGTAGTTGCTAATAATGCTGAATCAAATTTGCGGTTGAAGGATATCCAGGAGGCCATTCATAATCTGCCGCAGATCTTCAGAAACCCCTTCCTGTTGTATTTCGACGGTTTTAAATACCATGAAATTGCCGATATGCTCGGGGAACCTTTGGGTACCATAAAAAGCCGTATTCACTTTGCCCGTAAGCTGTTGAAGACGCAGATCGAGCGGCATTAAACCGCCCTTTTTTAGTTGGAAGCAGACAGGGAATACTCTGTACCAGAAATGAATTGTTGCCTTAAGTTGTATTTTCCTTATACCTCCCTTTAAGCCTTGAATTCATTTATTCAATAGGTTTGATATAGCTGGCTGTTTTCGGTTAGCCTGTTTAATGACACATTTTGAATGGCAGTCATGGTAACACCATGATTATTTAGCAACTTTGTACTATGAGCAAAGTAACTGACGTCATATTGGTGAATGAAAAGGATGAGCCTGTTGGAGTAATGGAAAAAATGGAGGCACATCGTAAAGCCGTTTTACACCGTGCTTTCAGCGTTTTTATCTTTAACAGTAAAGGTGAAATGCTGTTGCAGCAACGGGCTATGGGCAAGTACCATAGCGCAGGCTTATGGACCAATACCTGCTGCAGCCATCCAACGCCGGGTGAAGATACCCTGGAGGCAGCCACACGCCGGTTATACGAGGAAATGGGATTTTCTACGATCCTGGAAAAGATTTTTGATTTTGTGTACCTGGCCGAATTCGAGCACGGCTTAACAGAGCATGAATTTGATCATGTGTTTGTAGGTATGTATGAAGGCCGAATGTCGCCCGACCCCATGGAAGTAAAGGACTACTGTTATAAAAGCCTCGACGAAATACAGGCTACCCTCTTATCTCATCCCCAAAAATATACAGCCTGGTTCAATATTGCATTTCCAAAAGTGCAGCAATGGGCTGTTGAAAATCTGATGAAAAAAGCGGTATAACCTTATACCACAACCGCACAAGCTATTACTCTTACAATTACAGGAAACCCTTAATAGCCTGTAAACATATTAATCATTTTTTAAATTGACTGATAGCCGCATTATGCTGCTGCTGATATGAAAGGTATTTTTGGATCAGAAGGATCCAGTAGCCTCGAAACAGGGCCCCGTTTTTAAAACGGTATCTTATGAACGAAACAGCAATGTTACAGGACCTGAAAGAAAAGGTTATCATACGTCAATATCTATGAAAAGCCAGTGCAAACATCCTTCACAGGTGTTAAATTACCTGGTCCCCCTGCATAGCAGGGGGATTTTTATTTGCTCGTGCCATGCAGGCTATTACTGTTTTAAGAGCATAAAAGCAGGAATATCCAAAGCTTCAGCCAACTGAGCCAGCGTATTAAGTGTAACATTCACCTCGCCGTTCTCCATTCTGCTTATTTCGGCATTGTCAATATTACAAAGCGCATACAAGTCGCGTTGACTCAAGCCTTTTTCGTTCCTGAAATGGCGCAAATTTGCGCCAAAGGTTTTTAATATCTGGTGGTTAGCAGCCAATGGTGGTAGAATTAGAGGGTTAAGATGAAATTTTTTTTTAATTTTTCGGCTGGGGTATAGTACATCATATTAAAAAATTATTTATCTTCGTTTAAGCATTATCAGGGGATTGCCTTAGTGAGTATGGCTGTTTGTATGCCAGCTTACACAATTAAATGATTTTCCTTCACCTTTATAACTCATAATGTTATGCGGTCTCTTAATCATCACCCTGATTGGCATAATCAACCACTTCGGCTAAGTGAAGAAGAAATAAAGAATCCCCGGCTGGCAATCGAAACATTTTTTGAGAGTTATCATTTACAGGAAGTACGGCAAACGTTATGGAACTGGATGGTTGAAATTGTAAGCAGCAGCCGCAGTATTTCCCAGGAAGGCCAGCAACGGAATGATCATATTTATTTTTACGAAAAAATGGAAGCGCTTGTAGAAGCTGCCTTTGTCATCAATCAAAGAACGGATATATAAAAGATTTTTTGGCGCGCTTTATTATGTTTTTAGTTTCAAAAAACGATAACACTAAAGACGGTTTCATATGGCTAACTTTTAGATGTATGTTTAGGTTTGGGGGATTCCTTCGCCTCTTATGTACCGATCCGTACCCTATACTTTATGTGCCTGGTGATTATTTATCGGCAACATCAAATGTCATAAAGTAACTGCCAGCATAACCTGCATCATCTATGCCCTGTAAAACCGCCACATAGGTTCCTTTTATATCAGAGGTATAAAATTCCACAGCTGCCTTACCATCAGCACCTGTTTGTATATCGGGCGACCAGTATAAAAGATTTCTGAAATCGGGTAAACGACTAGAAGCCTGTTGATCGGTTTTATATACTGGTGAATAGAACTCACGTTTTAACTGCAGCCCTTCATAGTCCAGGATCACCGCTTTGGCATCGAGCTTCAGTTCCTGCATGTCGCCATGATAGGTGTTGAAGTTCACAATGCCATGATACATGAATTCTCCTTTAATGTATTTGTTCGTGATCACTTCCAGCCTTTTTACTTTTAATGGATCGTAACCCATCAGGATCGTATTGTCAACTTTAACACCATCCAGTAAGATCAATGGATCGGTTGGGTAAAAATCATGGGCGTCAAAATCAAATACTTTCAAATGCAGCTGTCCGCCATAGCGGCGTACAGCAACTTCAGGTACATATTCCCGTAACACTTCTTCCATAGTAGTAAAGCGTACATAATCATCGAGTTTGTATACCTTGAACGGTTTGCCATAAAAAGGCATCGTATCAATATCGGGCATGGCAAAGTGACTGAGTTTATTAGCATCATAGGTGTTAACCACCTGCATGCCGATGCTTTGTTCATTGAGCATATATTGCCTCGCAGCTGGTAATGAGAAGGGCGGCAGCCGCACGTCACTGTATTTTTCCGAAAAAGGATTCAATACATCAACGCGGTAAGAACTGTCAACGGCATCCGTTTGTATAATGATCTCATTCTGCCCGTAATAATCCCTTACATCAAAGTATGTTTTACCTGAACTATCTATTTTGGCATTATAGAATTGTAATGGAACACCCGGTATAGATAACCAGGCGCTCAAATCGGTAGGATCAGCGCCTGCGGGATACTTCAGCTGGCAACTGATAATATGCCCATCAAACTCCGGCGCATATTCAAAAGCCGCACGGCTGTCAGCGAGTATAGGCTCCCAGTTGAATTTTCTCCAGCCATGCACAAGCATCAGATTGTCGGCCGCTTCTTTTACTTCAGGTGCATCAGTCGTGAAATAATAGCCCGGTGATTCGATGGGTCCCTTTAATTCAGAGGTGAGCCACAAATAACTGAAGATGGAGTTAGGATTGATGCTTTGCAGTGAATCGACCCTGTAAACAGCCAGGGACAGGTTGGCGGGCGTGCCGGCCTGTGTTTTGGACAGTTGTGTGCCAATGTCAAGCCCTACCCGTTTGCGGGTTCCATATTTAGCGCCTTTGCCGGTGGCTGTGATCAATAGCTCCTGTCGCGGCTGCCTGAAGTACAGGCGTTCACATACGGGCTGCTGTTGTCCATTAAAAACAGTAAAGGTTGAAATGCCTTCCGCCAGTTTTGATCTATCGATCGAGAAACTGGTTACTCCGTTAACGGGTGATCTTTTTTCAGCCACCTGCATAACCTGTCTGCTATGTACAAACAGAAATACAGATTGCTCAGGTATATTTTTGCTGGTAACGGTTATTGTAATGTTATCGGCGCCTGCTTCATGTACCTGCATGACATACCCCTGATCGTTAGCAGCCGGTAAATATTCGTTAATCGTGCGGCCATCAGGCAGGGTGATCAAAGCTCTGTCGGCCCGGCTGCTGGTGGGGGTATACATAAAATGCCCCATGCCGAATTTGAGCGATTGAAAGGAAAGCAGCGTATCATTGTTGGCCGACAAAATGATGCCTTTACAATCAACGCCTTTCCCGTACCTGTCAGTCAGCTGAAAGGCGACTTTACTGGTAATATCTTTTACGAGGTTACCGCCTTCAGGAAAGAAAGCTGCATGATAACCGATGGTTGTATCAGCAGCCGGCGTAGTTAACGTTTTTAAGGTATTTACAATAGTGACCGGTTTTTCAAAATACAGACTGGCCGGAAAGTTCTTCATCCAGTTGGTATAAGCACGCACTTTATAATTTCCTGAATTAATAGACACCGGTAAAAAGAATGAACCGTTCCCTTTCCCTTTGCTGAGCCCAATTTTGGCTTGCATCACCGGTTTATTGTCCCGGTCAAGAATTTCAACATAAGCGATCTTGCTTAGGTCAGCGGGTTTATGTTGCGAACCATCAACGTTATAGACCTTGAACCACATCAACTCGCCGGCCAGGTAAAAATTCCTGTCTGTATGCACATACAGTTTTTCGGTCTGGTACCGGCTGTTATACTGCTTGAACCGTTCGGGTATGGCAGCAAAAACATCCTGGGCACTGGATCGCTTTATAACTAATAAAGAAATAGCCAGCATCAATTGAGTTACTCTATTTAAATACTTGACATTTTTCATGTAAACAAAGCTGTTATAACAGGCAAATGGTTTTATTATGGCCAGAAGGACGGTTTAGCTATAACGCCGCCGCGTAGTCTGCAATCCACGCAGTTGGGGGAAACGGCCAGGTATTTTACTATACCCGTTGCATCGTATTCGTAGGGCGAAACAGGCATGTACATGGAATAATATGCTGCGGAATCAACAGGTACAATATGGGTTTCGCAAGAGAGAATATAGCGCCAGTCGGGTACTTCGCTGCGGTGTATCCAAATTCTTTTTTCCTGGCGGTTGGCAATGCCGATAAACCCGATCACTGGTTCTTTGGGATCACTTAAACAACGTATATTTCCTTTAAGGTCGGCCGGCTGGCGACCGAAAATATTGCCGGTCTCTTCTGAATTTTTCCTCATCTTCTCCAGGAATTCATATTCTTCCTTGCTGAGTGCATATTGTTTTACGTTCAAACTGTACAATACACTCAGTTTTATATCATTTACTGGTATGTACACTAATGGCTTATGTATACTGTCAATGCTCAGTTTGGCAGAGGAGCCCAGAATAAGGTTAGTAGCGTTTTGGTTCGACCAGCAGATATACCATCGTCTTTCAGTCGACATATCGGGGTAACGCCACTGAATACCTATGATCTCTTTTGTAACAGAGTCTCTTTTAAAATCAAGGCTGGTATAATAGGAAGAATGATATTCCCAGGTTTCTTCTGTTGTCCAGCGATAATACCAGGTACTATTGTTAGGGTCGTGGGTGGCTATGGAGATCTGAAGGCCGCCTGCATTGTCTCTAATCCAGTCTACTTTATCGATCAGCGGAGCGATCTTTACCTTCACATATTCCGATGCATATTCTTTTCCTGCCCTTGTTTTAATGTATAACCGGTATTGCTGGGCCGGGTTAAGCGTTTGCCGGTTGTATCTGTATATTCCCTGGCCATTTTCAGTAAGGTTAAAAGTACTGTTATCGCGTCCCTGCAACTCTACTTTAGCCAGGGTTTCATTGATGAGCCTGGCCGTATCGTCTAATGGAATGGAACGGGTAAGCCGTATTTCAGCAGGTCCATCTGCGCTTATATAGCCTTCAATGACCAGGTAGCCGCTTTCCGGCGCTTTTACCGGAGGTTCATACCTGTCTTTGCAGCACAGCAGCACGAGCAGTAAACAACAGTATACAATCTTTCTCATGTATTATGGTTTAAAACCTGATATTAAAGTTTACGTAGGGTATCGCATTTCCGAAGATCGACAGTTTGTATCCGTTGATAGCGCCGTTTTCCGACACATAATAAACAGAGTAGGGGTTTCTTCTGCCCGTAAGATTGTATATGCCGATCGTCCAGGAGTTATGTGTTTTTTGATGCACTTTATGGTTGCCCTCGATATTCATTGCCAGATCAGTGCGGAAATAGTCAGGAATGCGATACGCATTTCGGTCGGCATACAGGGCGCGCCAGGAGTTGGCATAAAAGATACGCCCGATAGGCAATGTAATAGGCCGGCCGGTACTATAGGTAACATTCATCGAAACACTAAAGCGGTGGCTGAACCGGTAATTGCCCACCAACGTAATGTCATGCGGTTTGTCGTAACTGGCAGGATAATAATCGCCATTATTGATCACCTCCCCGGCGGTGGAATCATTCATCCGTAGCAAGATCCTCGACCAGGTATAACTGATCCAGCCGTTTAATTTGCCGTTTTGTTTTCTTACCAGTAATTCAACTCCATAGGCTTTTCCTCTCGTGCTCATCACATCGGTTTCAATATGATGGTTCAATAACAGCTGGGCACCGCTTTTGAAATCCAGGTAATTCTTTATTTTCTTATAATATACTTCGGCGGAAGTTTCAATAGTATTTGATTTGAAATTTTTGTATATGCCAAAGGAAAGCTGGTCACCGGTCTGTGGTTTTATGTTGGGATCGCTGAGTTTCCAGATGTCAGTGGGCGATATAGCCGTGGTGTTCGATAACATATGAATATATTGCCGCAATGAATTATACCCGGCTTTTAACGACAGGCTTTGATTAAGGCTGTAACGGACCGCCAGCCTGTATTCAGGTCCATGATAGGTATGAATGAACTTGTTCCTGTCATAGGTTTTTGTTTGCAGCAGGTTATCTTCCGTAATGGGCATGCCGGGTGCATATTCGTTTACGATCTTGGGGCCCATGACATTATAAATGGAATAGCGAAGGCCCGCCTGCAGCGACAATGCATCGGTGATATTCCATTTTTCACTGATGTAGGCAGCGCTTTCCAATGCATGTTCTGCTTCCATATCGTCCTTTACAATCAGGGATTGTTTACCGTTGGGTTCGTAAGTGCCGGGATGCAACAGATAGCGGATACTGCTAACACCAAAATCAACCGTATGATTGGCATTGATGTACCAGTTGAAATCTGATTTAAAATTGAACTGGTTGATGTCGAATTTCATTTTGTACGCAAACAGGCTGTCCTTGTCGCTGCCGATGCTATAATCATAATGATCATAACCACCTGTCAGCACCATCGTGAGTTTATTGGAGAAGGTATGTTTCCATTTAACGGAGAGGTTGCGGTTGCTGTAACTATAAGTAGTATCGCTGTTCAAATTGAACCGGTCTTTGCTCATGTAAGCAGTTATGTACAGGTTGTTCTTTTTATTGAACTGGTGGCTGATGTTCAGGTTCAGATCATAAAAAGCAGCCCGGCTGTGCTCATATTCATCTGGTAAGAATTGCAGCAACCAATTGGCATAGGTGCCTCGTGCTCCGAAGATAAAAGAGGTCTTATCTTTTTTGATCGGTCCTTCCAGGGTGATGCGGCTGGTAAGCAAACCAATACCGGCTACGCCTGCAAAATTTTTCTTGTTGCCTTCTCGGCTGCTGATGTCGAGCACCGAGGAAAGCCGTCCACCATATTTGGCGGGTACACTGCTTTTGTACAGTTCCACTTCTTTTACCACTTCGGGGTTGAAGGCAGAGAAGAAACCAAAAAAATGCGTTGGGTTGTAAATGGTAGCATCGTTGAAGAGGATCAGGTTTTGGTCGGCAGAACCGCCCCGTACATTAAAACCGGTGCTTGCTTCGCCAACTGTTTTCACGCCTGGCAGCATAAGCACGGCTTTGAGGATGTCGGCTTCGCCAAAAGCAGTAGGCACCTGTTTAATGGCTTTGATGGTTAAGCGGTTGGTGCCCAGTTGAACGTTGCGCACATTGGCCAGTTTTTGCGCAGAGACGATCACTTCTTTCAGGGAAGTAACGCGCTCATCCATGTCGATATCAAAATTGCCGGTTGCATACACCATTACCTGGCGCCGGGTATCTTTCATACCGATGCCCTGGATGGTAAGCAGGTGCCTGCCTTTTGGCAGGGTGATAGAGTAATAACCATATTGATCTGTAGCCACGCTCGTTGCAGCATTGGCCAGGGTAATGATGGCGCCTGCAACCGGTTCGCCGGTCTTGACATTCCGCACATAACCAGCCAGGGCTACCGAACCAGCACCTGGATTACTATTCCGCGGCCCGATCTCAAATAATTTATTTTCTATGGAAGCATCTATGCGGGTTTTCTTTTTATCGCCATAGGCAGCCAGTGGCCCCTGGGTGCTATCGGCCGTTGAACCGGAAAAGAAGCCCGGGGGCAATGTTGTTTTTATAGTAGCTCCTTTGGTGAGCAATACATAAGCCTGTTTTTCGGGTATGGCGAAATGATACTCCGAATTGGCAAATACCAGTTCCAGCACTTTCCTGAGCGATACATTGGAAGCCGAGACACTGATGCGCAGGCTGTCGAATTGTACGGGATCGTAATAGAAATGATAGCCGGTTTGTGATTCCAGCTCGGCAACCAGGCTATCGATGGGTGCATCTTTCAGTTCAAGGCGTACGCTTTTGGCGCCTGGCTGGGCCTGCAGGGAAACACAAACCAGTAATAAGATGAGGTTAGATACTATAAGCAGCGGCAGTTTTCTCATGTTACTTGTTTAACGAATCATAATAAGCAGTAGCTTTTACAATTGCATTTTCAGGACCTTTTCGGTATTTGATCCTGTTTTTGCGGAGGTACTGTTTTACTGCAGGGGCTTTATCTTTCAGGACGGCTAAAAGCCCTTTTTTATTTCTAATGTGATAGTACGTGTCGCCTTGCTGAATGAAGATCATATCCAGGCTGATGAATTCCCGCTCCAGTTCATCTTTGATCGTTTCTTCGATGAATTTTTCTCTTTTGACCAGTACTTTCGACCGGCCGGTATACACTTCATCATAAAACCCGGTGATCAATGGAGATCCGGTCGAACTATCCAGCCGAATAAAGTGATGGTTGTGGATGGTGAATTCTTTTACCTTGGCAGAGATCAGTGCAACCTTGGAAAAACCATTGAAGTGGTTAACAACCACCTGGCCTTTAAAAAGGTCATATAACATGGGCACATTGGTAAATACAAGCTCATCGTATACAATGGTACCTCTTGCCAGCTCTTTTTGCAGAAAATAAGCATGGCCTTTTATTCTGATGGAATAACCCAGGTGTTCTATGCCGTTATACAGGCGCGATTGTCTTTCAATAAACGGGTTGTAAACATCGCCGGCATTTACAATGACAGGTGAAGCCGCTGAAGCAGTCAGGTTATTTTGGGCCTTCACCGACATCAGCAAAGCCGCAAAGAATACTAAAAGGATCGTGTGTTTTACCATTAGCAGTTTGGTTGTGACTGAAACATTCTGTAATCCCAGCTCCCTTTTTTCCCTTTGTAGACGCCTGTGGTTATTGGGTTTACAAGTTAGGCAATGTCGTGTATGTAAGACCGGGTTTTAGAAAAAATTAATTTTTACCAACATCATATTAGTGTTTTTTAAAAATTAAGCGGTCTTAATAGCCGGTTTCGGTTGTTATATAAGGTTACATGGCTGTGTTTCCAGCTGACAAGGAAAAAAAGCAGATTGTTGCATCATGACATTTGAAGGCAGGCCGCCGCCATGAAGATCCGTCAAACCAAAATGCCCTGGTTGGCGTTTTTATGGAGGGAGTGGTGCGGGTGAAGACAGGGTTACGTAGCCTGGCCTCGTTGCGGATGTTCAGCTTCATAAAGCAGCTTTTCCTGCATTTTGATGAAAAATTTTAGCAGACACAGCTTGGATTTTTTCTTAATCTGTTGAACACCAAGGAGATAATTTTTGAAAAATATCTAATATTTTGCCCGGTTGCACCAAACCACCCGTAAAGCAAGTAAATTTGCCCGCCGCTGGCGCGGCCCCAATCAAAGGAGAAGATTCATGAACAATTCTTTACAGCAGTTGGCTAAGGACCTGGAAGGAGACTTGTATTTCGACAAAACAATGCGGGTTCTGTATGCTACTGATGCCTCAGCCTATCGCGAAATGCCCCTGGCTGTAGCCATACCCAAAAATGTAGATGATATAAAGAAACTCATCACATTTGCGCACACGCATAAAACGTCACTGATACCGCGAACAGCAGGCACTTCGCTGGCCGGACAGGTAGTTGGTAACGGTATCGTAGTGGACGTTTCCAAACATTTTACGCAAATACTGGAACTAAATACCGCTGAAAAATGGGTGCGCGTTCAACCGGGCGTTATCCGCGATGAGTTGAACATGTTCCTGAAGCCGCACGGACTGTATTTTGGTCCGGAGACCTCTACTGCCAACCGGGCGATGATCGGCGGTATGGTGGGTAATAACTCCTGCGGGTCCAATTCGGTTGTGTACCGCAGCACGCGCGAACATTTGCTGGAAGTGAAGGCATTGCTGAGCGATGGTTCCGAAGCTGTATTTTCTGCCATGAGTATTGATGAATTTCACAAAAAATGTGAAGGCAATACCCTGGAAGCAACTATTTATAAAACGGTGCGCAGCCTGTTGAGCAACTATGAGAACCAGGTGGAGATCAGGAAAGAGTTTCCCAAACAAAGTGTTGAAAGAAGGAACACCGGCTATGCGGTGGATATGTTGCTGGAAATGGCGCCATTCACTGCAGGTGGCCCAGATTTCAATTTCTGCAGTCTGATCGCCGGTTCCGAAGGAACCCTGGCCTTCATTACAGAAATAAAACTGAATGTAGTGCCGCTGCCGCCTAAAGAAACGGGCTTGTTGTGCGTGCATTTCAACACAATTGATGAATCGTTGCGCGCTAATTTGATCGCAATGAAATACAGCCCCAGCGCCAGTGAACTGATCGATCACTATATTCTTGAATGCACAAAGGATAATATCGAGCAAAGCAAGAACCGCTTTTTTGTGCAGGGTGACCCCGGCGCGATCCTCGTAGTGGAGTTTGGCCGGAATACCCGCGAAGAGGTCATCGAGATCGCCGGTAAGGTGGAAGCCGAAATGCGGGCTGCCGGTTTGGGTTATCATTTCCCATTGCTCTTTGGCACCGATACTAAAAAAATATGGACATTACGTAAAGCCGGTTTGGGATTGCTGGGCAATTTGCCGGGCGATGAAAAAGCAGTGCCGGTTATTGAAGATACCGCCGTTGACGTAAACGACCTGCCGGCTTATATCCGCGATTTTAATGAGATCCTCAGGAAATACGGCCTGTACTCAGTGCACTATGCGCATGCCGGATCGGGTGAGATACATTTAAGACCGATCATTAACCTCAAGACGGAAGAAGGCAATAAACTGTTCCGCACCATTGCAGAAGAAATTGCAACCCTCGTTAAAAAATACAACGGTTCATTGAGCGGTGAGCACGGCGATGGCCGGTTACGCGGCGAATTCATTCCGCAAATGGTGGGTGAAAAGAACTACCAGTTATTAAAGCAGATCAAATATACGTGGGACCCGAAAAATATTTTCAATCCCAACAAGATCGTGGATACCCCATCCATGAACAGCTTTTTGCGGTATACGCCGGGTCAAAAAACGCCAACCTTCAATACGATATTCCGGTATCATAACCAGGATGTATTGCAACATGCCGAGCAATGTAACGGCTCGGGTGACTGCCGAAAAACGCATTTGTCGGGTGGTACCATGTGTCCTTCCTTTATGGCTACCCGCAATGAAAAGGATACTACGCGGGCAAGGGCCAATGTGCTGCGTGAATTCCTAACCCGTTCCGATAAAGTGAACCGGTTCGATCATGAAGAGATCTATGAGGTGATGGACCTGTGCCTGAGCTGTAAAGGCTGTAAATCAGAATGCCCGTCGAATGTGGATGTGGCCAAGCTGAAAGCAGAGTTCCTGCAACATTATTACGATGCCAATGGCGTGCCTTTCCGCGCCAAATTAATTGCGGGCTTCGCCAGATCGTCCAAGCTGGGCGCTATTGCTCCGGGCCTGTACAATTTTGCCGTTACCAATCCGGTTATTGGCAAACTGATAAAAAGGTTTTCAGGTTTTGCGGTTGACCGTTCCATGCCCACGATGTACAAATCAACCTTGCTAAGCTGGTATAAGAAGAACGCCAAAGCCGCCAGATCGACCAATGGTAAAGGCGCCAGAAAAGTGTATCTCTTCTGTGATGAGTTTACCAATTATAATGACACCGAGATTGGCATCAAAGCCATTCAATTATTAGAGAAGCTGGGTTATGATGTAGTTATTCCGCAACATTTGGAAAGCGGAAGGACCTGGTTATCGAAAGGACTGTTGCGTAAAGCAAAAGAGATCGTCAATAAGAATATTGGACTTTTATATCCGCTTATATCGGAAGAAACGCCGCTCATTGGTATTGAACCATCGGCAATTCTCACTTTCCGCGATGAATACATTGACCTGGCTACCGATGAGCACCTCGATGCTGCAAGAGAATTGAGCAAACATGTATTTACAATCGAAGAATTTTTAACCCGTGAAATAGAGAAAGGCGCCATTCGCAAGGAGCAGTTCACCACGGAGAAAAAAGTGATACAGTTACATGGCCATTGCCAGCAAAAATCATTGTCATCTACCAGCTATTCGGCAAAGGTGATGACATTGCCGGTGAATTATACCGTGGAAACCATACCGTCTGGCTGTTGCGGAATGGCCGGGTCATTCGGTTTTGAAAAAGAGCATTATGACCTGTCGATGAAGATTGGGGAGCTGGTCTTGTTCCCCGCCGTTCGTAAACAGCCGGAAGAGGTGATCATTGCTGCCCCCGGCACCAGTTGCCGTCACCAGGTAAAGGATGGTACAGGCCGACATGCATTGCATCCGGTGGAAGTGCTGTTCGACGCACTTGTTTAAAGAACTATTTGAATACTGATATTGAAACCATCCTGCGCAACAGGGTGGTTTTTTATTTTCTGCTCTGTATAAATGGTTTATCTGCAATGCTTTCCCCGGCAAACAGGAACGGGTAGTGAGCGGCTGGCCAACTGCCGGCCGCCAACCGGAAACCGGGTGCTGCCGCCGTTTGTGGTGCCAATCGGTCGTTTGTCTAAGAATTCAATGTAGTTTGTTGATTATAAGGTAATTTAGAAGTGAATTCCGGGGGTATGAACTACAACAAGAGCAATGTAAGGCTAAGTGTTTTGTTTTGGCTGCTTTACTTTTTGTACGAGTGGATAGGGCAGGCTACTATCTCTAACGAATATTACCGCTATTTTATAAATGCCTGCGTAATAGTTCCCATTGCCGCGCTGGCAACCTGGTTCACCATCGAGGTTCTTATTAAGAAATACCTGTTAAAGAAAAGACTGACCGGTTTCCGCATCTGGTTTCTTGTAAGTGTCATACTTTTTACCGTTGCACGGCGCGCCTTCAATTATTATTATACGTACCCTACTTATTACAATAGCCATTGGAACCAGCCTTTCCTGTTTCCGCCAAAGCTCCTTATTGAAGGAGTTAATATTTATCTTATCGTAGCGCTGTATACGATGTTCTATTTTCTGCGGGCCTGGTACGAACAGCAGCGGCTGGCCCAGGAACTGCAGCGCGATAAAGCGGTAGCGCAGCTGGAATTGTTGAAGAACCAGGTACAACCACATTTTATTTTTAATACCCTGAATAACATTTATTCGCTGTCGCTGAAAAACAGTCCGCGAACATCTGATCTCATATACCGGTTATCGTCTTTGTTAAGTTATATGTTATATGATAGCCGGCAGGAATTTATACCCGTGAGTAAGGAACTGGAATACATTCACAATTATATAGAGCTGGAAAAGATAAGGTATGGTGAGCGGCTGGATGTTTCCGTTAACTGCTTCGATTCAGTTGATCAGTTCACCATTCCGCCGTTGTTGATCTTGCCTTTGGTTGAGAACAGTTTTAAACACGGTGTTAGTAATGATGTGGGCAACAGCTGGATCAGGGTGGATCTGTCGGTAAAAGACAACTGGTTGACCGTAAAAATAGAGAACAGCCGGGTGTCTGATGCATTGAACGGACATGCTGTTTACAAAGGCATAGGTATGGAGAATGTAAAAAAGCGACTTGAAATAATTTATCCTGACCGGCATGAATTCAAATGTATGAGTGAAGGCCAGTCGTTCCTGACGATCCTTAAAATTAAAAAATGCTGACGTGAAAATACAGTGTCTCATAGTAGATGATGAACCTCCTGCCAGGGAGCTGTTGGCATCTTATATAGAAAAAATGGATGACCTGGAGATCACCGGCCAGTGTGGCAATGCCCTGGAGGCATTCGCTTTTATTCAGAAATATCCGGTCAATATACTTTTCCTCGACATCCAGATGCCGCGAATGAACGGGTTGGAATTAATTAAATCCCTGCAGGAACGGCCGCGGATCATTCTGACAACCGCTTACCGAGAGTTTGCGGTAGAAGGCTTCGAGCTCGATGTACTGGATTACCTGGTGAAGCCGGTATCGTTTGAGCGCTTCCTCAAATCCATTTCAAAATATCATCAGTACAATGTACTAAAACAACCGGCGGCCGTCGAAAATAAAGAAGAAGCGTTTGAGAAGGCGTATATGTACTTTAAAGTGAATAAGGAACTGGTGAAGATCTTTCTGAACGAGATCATCTATATTGAAAGCATTAAAGACTATGTAAAAATTGTAACGCCCGGCCGCAGTGTGATCACGTATCAACGCATTGGTTATATGGAAGAGAAATTACCGGAGAACAAATTCGTGCGTATCCATAAATCGTATATCGTATCGGTCGATAAGATCGTAAGCTATAACAACGAAGAAGTGAATGTGCAAACTATTTCATTGCCTATTGGCCGGAATTATAAACAGCAATTCCTGAGGGTACTGAGTGTTTGAAATAGCAATTTCTGGTTTTGAGATTTAGAGATCTTGAGATTTGCTCAGGTTTGATTTTCCGGTGAATCTCAAAATCTCTAAATTTCATACATACATTTTACTTTATTTTCTTATAAAACGTAGTTACTGAAGAATCGATTTACTCGCAGAGTCTGAGGGTTTCCGTTCCATTGGTGCTGAACTGTATCAACCGCACTTTATTTGCTTTATTGAAATGTAAAACCAGCGCGCCATAGGAAGTTTGGTAAGCGTCCCACGAGGCATCTTTTAATTTCGGATTGCCCAAAGTTTTAAATAAGCTACCGCGGGCTGCTCCGAGTAATGGTACGCTGAGTTTTCCCTTAAAACCTTCCGTAATTTCCACATAATCTCTACCGGTATAGAACGAAATGCCTTTGTCTTTGTAAAAGACGCCTTCGCCGCATTTGGCGCTATCGGTAGTGGTGCTGGTGAAACAGGGCCATTTGCTTTTTATCTGGCCGGCAATCGTATTCGCTTTAAAACCATTCACTTTTCCATCGAGGATGTCTACTTCAAAAGGGGGGCACGAAACGCTTCCTTTTAACTGTGCCATGGACACAGAAACCAGGCAAAGGAAAGCAACAGATAAACAGATCTTTTTCATATTAGTGATTTTTGAGGGGCGCAACCTGTCGCTGACAGGACGGCGCTCTCATATATGCAAAATCCTTGCTAGAATTTGTCTTTTGAATCGATTATTTTCCGTGCTCCGCCTTCAGGGCGCCTGATGGTATTCTCTTTCTAACCCATAACAACCAGATCACACCGGGTAACGCAAAACAACCCACCAGTAATACAGGGATATGATCTACGGTATCTGATGCCGTTAATAACTGCATCCCCAATGCGAGCAGCGAGAGGCCAAGGCCGGCGCCAATAAAATACGAAGTGGTGCAGATACCTGCTGCTACACCTTGCTGAGCGTCGGGAATGTCGCGAATGGCCAGGGCCGTTAAACTGGGATAACAAACCGACATGCCACTGCCCGTAACACAGGCAATTGATAATAGGATCAGGAGTAAGTTATGATCAAATAAAAGGGCTGCCATTAACAACAGCGCGCCGGAAAGCATCAGGCACATGCCCAGGATGCCGGTTTGCAGCACCGTCATTTTTTTAAAAAGAGCAGGCACCACATAACGCGATACGAGGAATGAACATATACTGAAAGGAAACAACAGCAAGCCGGCACGCGCTGCGGTAAAATGCATATTGTGCTGTAACACCAGTGACAGCAGGAACAGGTAACTTAAAAAGAAAGCGCCTAGTAAGATCGTGATCACGTTACCTGTAAGCGTGCCGGTACTTTTAAAAATAGTAAAGTCGATCAATGGTTGTTTACGGGAACGTTCGCGGCGCATGAATAAATACCAGGCTGCCGCGATCGTTGCTGTACATAAAAATAAAGAACTGTAGTTTTTTGAAAAGCCGGGCAAATTGTGCACAACATAGGAGATTAGTACGATCATCAACGTAAGCAGCATGCTGGAGATGATATCGGGAAACTGTTGATGTTTGTCAGTTACATCTTTGTCGATATACCGGTAAGCCAGCACCAGCGCCACTGCTATTACAGGCACATTAATAAAAAAGATCCATTGCCAGCCTAAATAAGTAGCCACAATGCCGCCCAGCGCCAGACCGCAACCCGAACCAATGGCGGCAAATGAACTGAAGATGCTGATTGACCGGTTACGTTCTGCCGGGTCTGTAAATGTATTGGTAATGATCGACAATGCGGAGGGCATTACCATTGCCGCAGCCAGTCCCTGCAACGCCCTGAACGAAGTGAGCAAAACAAAATTTCCCGACAGGCCGGCGCCTAAAGAAGTAAACAAGAAAAGACAGGCGCCTGCCATAAATATATTTTTCCGGCCAAGGGTATCGCATAACTTTCCCCCAATGACGAGGAAGCCACCATAGAAAAGCACATAAACCGTTTGCACCCACTGAATGGTCTCTGCATCAAGCTGAAATTGCTGCTGCATTAAGGGGATGGCCAGGTTGAGGATGGCAATATCCAGCGCTTCAAAAAATATAGCTGTTGAGGCTACAATAAGTATGATCTGTTTTCTTCGCATCGGAGCCTGCTTTGTTCTATGCAAAACTATTTATATGTTTACTTGTACGGTTAAGAATTATTAATTTAGAACAAATGAGTAATTTCGCCACGTGCAACAGAACAAGTAAATGATTTTCTTATGCCAATGCAAACGAAAAAAGAACAAGCGGCCAACACCATCACGCTCGATGAAAAGGATTTTGCCATTCTCCGGCTGCTGCAACAAAATGCAAAACTTACGGTGCGGGAAATAGCGGCCAGTATTCACTTGAGCGCAACACCGGTACATGAACGCATAAAACGCATGGAGGCGAATGGGGTAATTAAACAATATGCCACCCTGATCGACCACCGTAAAGTGCATAAGGGCATCATGGTAATATGTTATATCTCCTTGAAAGAGCACAACCGTAAAGTGGCAAAAGTTTTTATTGATGCCGTGACCGATTTTCCGGAAGTGCTGGAATGTTATAATATTTCCGGCCAGTTTGATTTTATGCTGAAAATTGTTTCAAAAGACATGGAGAGCTACCATGATTTTTACTTGCATAAATTAAGCATGATCAAAGGGATCAGCCACACGCAAAGCATTTTTGTAATGGGCATTTTGAAAGACACACATCAACTGTTGTAATAAGTGCTGTGTTCCTGCCGAACAGTAAACTTTGTATTGCAAGCTTAGTTAAACGGAAAAAGGCAGCCTTCAATTAAGAGACTGCCTTTTCTTATGTGATAACATTACTATTGATCATGATCAGTGGAGGTGGCCAGTTCTTTTATCGCAGCCATATCGTGCTGAACGGCTTTGATCTTGGCTTCCGCAAGTTGATACGCATCCCTGCCCAGGAAAACATGTAACGGTGGTTGTTTTTGTTCGGCAACTTCAATCATTACCGCCGCCGCCTTAACCGGATCACCGGGCTGGTTATGATTGATATCGTTTTGATGCGCATGTTGTGCTTCGCGAACCAGTTTGTAATCAGCGATCTCATTTTTTGGAACCGCAAGCGAAGAAGCGTCCAGGAAATCTGTTCTGAAGTAGCCGGGAGATACAATAGAAACAGTAATTCCAAACGGTTTTACTTCAGCTGCCAGTGATTCAGAGAATCCATGCATGGCAAACTTGGTGGAAATGTAACTGCCAAAGCCTGGGAACGATCCGGTGAAGCCGCCAATGGAAGCGATGTTAAAGAAATGGCCGCTTTTCTGTTTGCGCATATAAGGCAACACTTTACGTATTACGTTCAATACACCAAATACATTGATGTCGAAATTCTGCCTTACTTCTTCATCAGATAATTCTTCGAGACTGCCAGTTAAACCATAACCGGCATTATTCACTACAACGTCAATCGCGCCAAAATGTGCAATGGTCTCGTGAATGCCTTTCTCAACACTTTTTTCATTTTTGAGATCAACAGCTAGAGGCAGGAATGCGTCGCTCTTGTTACCTACTGCTTTTGTCAGGTCTTGCAGGTTGCGTGAAGTTGCAGCTACGCGGTAGCCTTGCTGTAATAATTGTTTTACCAGTGCGAGGCCCAAACCTTTGGATGCGCCTGTAATGAACCAGATCTTATTTTTCATTTTGATTCTTTTTAATTGTTTTGATTTTGTAAGGTTTTATATCGTTCATGAACTGATGACACAAAGATATACCGGCTATGCGCCTCTATTGTTACGGCTTTCAAACAGATAATTGTATAATTCAAACAATGTGCGTGATAGTTAGATTGTTTGTTTTTTACAGTAACGGAGGGGTATGTAAGAAACGCGTGAAGTAAGACCTAAGAAGTATGAATTCTGGGGTGTAAAGTAAGAAAGAAAACAGGCAGGCGAGACAGGTGACAGGTAAGAGGTACGAAGAATAGGTGTAAAAAAAAATTACGAGGTAAGAAAATTGGAGTTTTCTTACCTCGTAATTCCTTCTTCTTACTTCCTGTTCCTATTACCACGTCACCTGCTTCAAAATTATTTATTCCTCAAAAGAAAGAAATCTAATTTCTAAAAGCACTAGGCGTCATGTTTGTTTGTTTCTTGAAAAAATGATTGAAGTGGGCCGGTTCTTCAAAGCCCAGGCAATAACCGATCTCCGAAATATTCCAGTTCGTGTGCTTCAACAATACTTTTGCCTCGCTGATGAGCCGGTCAAAAATATGTTCAGTAGTTGTTTTACCAGTAGTGATGCGTATCGCACGGTTAAGATGATTCACGTGTACAGCCAGTTTTTCTGCAAAATCACGGGCCGAACGCAGGGTGAAACGCTGCGTGGGTGATTCAATGGGAAACTGCCGCTCGAGCAGTTCAGTAAATACAGCGGTAATGCGCGCATTGGCATCTGAATGCTGATACAGGGTTTCGGTTGGCTGCATTTTCAATGCATAATGGATCATCTCCATAATATAGTTGCGAATGAGATCGTACTTGTATACATAGTCCGACTTTATTTCATCAACCATTTTTTCGAAGATCTGGCCAACAAAAGCGTCCTGCGTTTTATTGAGTGAATAACTGGGTTTGTTTCCCGGAATGAACATGGGCAGGTCTTTAATACCACCGCGAATGCGTTCCGTAAAAAACTCTTCCCTGAAAATGCAAAAATATCCCCTGGCATTATCTGTTAACGGCTCAAAAGTATAAGGCACATTGGGGTTGAAAAAAATGAGCGTTGAACCCGATACTTCAATGCTTTTGTCGGCATAATGATATATGTAAGAACCCTGCATCAGGGAGATCTTATAATAATCGCGCCTCGTATAGGCAACCGGGGTTTTACCCGGGCCTACACAATCCTCTACTTTAAATACATTGAAATGGCCGATATCTTTTTTAAGATTTTCCGGCAGCCAGTTCATTTTATGGCGGTAAAAATCTTCCAGCGTTTCAGTCTTTGCCATATAGTAAATTTAAATAAATGTAATGATTACAAAGGCGGAAGAACAGCCTTTCCTTGTAAAATTACGACGGTGCTTCGGCCGGCTGTTTATACGATTCAAACAAAAACTTGCAAAATTCAAACAATTATGGGACGGCCCGGATCACCTCCTTCAGATACTGATTTTCATTAATATTATTTACACCCAGCCGAACGACGATCAGTTTTTTCGAAGGGATGATGAAAATGTTCTGTCCGCCAAAACCGTCAGCAAAGAACATATCGGCCGGTGCATCCGGAAACCAGCGTTTACCCGGATCTTTATCATGGGCGCCATTGAGCCAGAATTGATAGCCATAGCGTTGTTGTTTATTGGCAGCCGCCGGTGTAACCGTTTCTTTTACCCAGTTTTCCGGTAACAGCTGTTCCCCGTTCCATTTTCCATGGTTGTAATATAGTAAGCCAAAACGGGCGAAATCCCGGGCGGTGGCATAACTGTAGGAGGACCCGATATAAGTGCCGGAAGCATCGGGTTCCAGCAACAGTGAATACATATTTATTTTATGGAACAAGGCCTGGTAGGGGAATGCAGCATACGCCGAGTCGCCCACTGTGTGGCGGATGATGCGACTGAGAATATTGGCGTTGCCGCTGGAATAATTGAAAATAGTCCCTGGTTGAAATTTCAAAGGCAGCATGGCGGTAAAAGCGCCCATGTCGCCCCGTTTGAACAACATATCAGTGGCCTCGCTCGGAGACCCATAATCTTCCGTAAAATCCAGTCCGGAAGTTTGTTGTAACAATTGTTTCAGGGTGATCTTTTCCTTGGGGGTATTCTTCCATTCAGGCACCGGGGCTGGTGCTTCAGGATCTAACTTCCCTGCTTTGGTAAGCACGCCTATAACGGCAGCGGTTAAGCTCTTACTCATTGACCAGCCGATCATTACGGAATTCTTGTTAAAACCCGGGGCATACTGCTCGCCAATGATTTTTCCATCATATACAACCAGGAAAGCCCGCGTTAAACCCGGTTTCCCTTTTTTGGTGGTTGCCTGCATAACATGATCCATGGCCCGACGCAGGGCGGCTGTATCTACACCGGCTGGCACGCTGTCTGCGATCTTGTCGCCATAAGGCCAGGAAATAGTGTCCCGGTTAAGGGCGGGAAGAGCCGGTAAATCAAATCGCTGTTGCCTGATAGCTGTTTCTGTAAGATCATTCACCAAGGTGCAGCCGACACCAGCTCTGTATATAGCTTTTCGTTTGGCAAGCCCCCATACAGAACCTGTAACCGATGAGTCTTCTTTGCTGACCGTAAATCTGCCTAATGAGACCGGGAAAAAGGCCAGTTCTTCGCGTAATACACTGGCCGGATCACGATGTTGCAGGTAAACGGCCGAGGCCATGTTCTTGGCGCCAAAACCGCTGATTATGGGAAGCGCCCGCCACACCCACCAGATGCCGAAAGCCAGTAGCATCAACAACACCAGAGTTATAATTCTGAATATGATCTTTAGGAAGCGCATGGAACTATATTTCAAATAAATAATGAAATATAGGGCATTATTGTTTTTTCGGATCCTAAATTATTACTGGCAGCTAAACCAGATTGCCCGTTGCATTAAACTTATTATTTTTATTACTAAAAGGCCTGCCTTCAAGATGAGAAAATTGCTGGTGTTATGGACAATACTGTGCCTTGGGCAGATCGCATATGCCCAGAATACGATCGGTATTCCGAATATTACAAATTATTTCAGGCAGGATTACAATGCCGGCCAGCAGAACTGGAAGATAGCACAGGACAGCCGCGGCATTATGTATTTCGCTAATAATAATGGGCTGTTAACTTTTGACGGCACTTTCTGGCGTACCTACCGGATGCCCAATGCCACTATAGTCCGCTCCCTGGCCATAGATAAAGATGACAGAGTATATGTAGGCGGTCAGCAGGAGTTTGGTTATTTCTATCCTGATCAACAGGGTGAGCTGGTTTATACTTCATTAAGCAAACAGTTAAAAGCAGATAATGATTTTGCTGACGTATGGACGATCCAGATAGTACAGGACCGCATATTCTTTCACGCCTACAGAAAGATATTCGAATACTTTAATGGCACTATAAAAGCTTACAATAGTATGCACTGGCGGTTCCTGGGGTATGCCAGGAAAGAGCTGCTGGCCTATGAATATGATAACGGCCTCGTGTATTATAAAAATGGACAATGGTTACCACGCATAAGAACGGGAACGCTTCCTGCAGGTATTCAAATAAGATCAGTGACCGATCTTGGTAACGACAGCCTGTTGCTCACCTCGATATCGCATGGATTATTTATCCTGAAAGGCGATGTTATTTCGCCCTTTGTAACGCCTGATATAAAAGATATTGCTGCGAATAACGTTTTTGGCGCCTGCCTTTTATCGCCCGACAAGATCGCATTGAATACCAACCTCGGCGGTGTTGTCATCATTGACCGGCAGGGAAAATTCATTCAGCGGCTTACTAAAAACGAGGGCATTCAAAATAACAATGTACACAGCCTTTTCATAGATAAGGACCGGAACCTTTGGCTGGGCCTGGATAATGGCATCGACCTAATCACCTATAACAATGCGATCAAAAATATTTTTCCAGAACAGGGCGACCACAGTACGGGTTATACTTCCATTATTCACAATAACAAATTATACCTGGGGCTGGCCACCGGGTTGTATAAAACCGATCTGCCCAATACCGGCGCCGACATCAGTTATGCAAAAAGCTCTTTTTCCCTGGTTGAAAATTCAAAAGGGCAGGTATGGAATTTATCGAAGGTAAATGGCGACTTATTCATGGGGCATAGCCTGGGTGCTTTTCTCATCAGTGATAATAAAGCGACGGTTTTCGACAGCAAAAGTGGTTTCTGGATCTTTATTCCATTATACGATAGTGTACGCAGTTCAGTGATCATGGCGGGGACGTATGACGGCCTCAATTTTTATAATTACACGGGTAGCCGCATCACCAACCATAATGTGGCGGTGCGGTTTGAATCGGCGCGTTTTGTGGTAAAGAATAAGAATATTATCTGGGCCATCCATCCGTATAAGGGATTATATATGGTGTCGTTCAACCAAATGAACCAACCGGTTGTAACGAATTATATTGACAAAAAGAAGATCCTCTCCTTAAACCATAACCACCTTTATCGCATCGCCGGCCGGATGGTGTTGACCACCGATAATGGCGTGTTTGAATTTGATGATGCCATCAATGATTTTAAACCTTCGGTCTATTTTAAAAAGCTGTTTGGCGATATACCCATAGATTATCTTAAAGATGACCAGGCAGGCAATATCTGGTTTTGCAGCCGCAAAAGAGTAGGAGTGGCCGAAAAGATAAACGATGGTTACCGCATCGTTTATATCCCTGAGCTGGAAGACAGGATCACGAGCAATGGCTTTGAGCACATCAATATAATCGACAGCAATAACGTGTTGATAGCTGCTGAGAAAGGATTCTTTCACCTCAATTATGCACAATACAAAAAAAGCAGGCATCCTTTAACCACACTTATCAGACTGGTACAGGTGGCTGCGAAAAAGGAAGACCTCATCTTCGGCGGCTATCGCGGTACGGCAATCCAGCCTTCCACACCACCCATTGCCTATGCTTCCAATTCCCTGCATTTTGAATGCAGTGCAATGATTTATGGACAGCAGCATAACACCGCCTATAGTTATTTCCTGGAAGGCTTTGACACAGAGTGGAGTGATTGGAGCCGCAAAACAGAAAAGGAATACACGAACCTGCCACCGGGGAAATATGTCTTTCGCGTTAAAAGCAGGAACAATATTGATAATGAATCGCCGGTAGCCAGCTTTTCGTTCACAATTCTACCACCCTGGTACCGCAGCTGGTGGGCCTATATCTTATACGGAATTATATTATTTGCCTTGCTGTTCCTGTTCTACAAACGGCAGCAATGGAAATACCGGAAACAGGAAGCGTTGAAGCTGTTGCAACAACAGCAACGGTATGCAGAAGAACAAAAGCAATTGCAGATATTGCACGAACTGCAAATGGGTAAACGGGAAAAAGAGATCATCCAGTTAAAGAATGAAAAGCTGCAGGCGGATATTGAATATAAAAATTCCCAACTGGCTTCCACGGCAATGAACCTCGTTCGAAAAATGGAGATCTTTTCAAAGATAAAAGACGATCTGAACGGTTTTAAGAACAATGAAGAATTAAAGGCCGGATCAAAAGAATTGCAAAAGATCATTCGCCTGATCGACAGCGAACTGGATGTTACCCGGGAATGGGAACAATTCACCGAGCATTTTGACCAGGTGCACTCCAATTTTATAAAGAAACTAAAAGAGCAATGGCCCGACCTCACGCCTACAGAATTAAAACTGGCGGCTTACCTGCGACTGAATTTAACCACTAAAGAGATCGCACACCTGATGAGCATTTCCATTCGAGGAGTGGAAACCGGGCGTTACCGCCTGCGCAAAAAACTGGGATTAACGAGTAACGAAACCAGTTTATATGATTATTTAATGTCCATCACCGGATAGCGGCGAAGGAGTCCTGAGCCGAGCCGAAAAACCGGTTGTGCGTGGCTGTTTTTTTCGGTTTAGTTGCAACTGGCTGATAGTCATTAAATAAATTTTCGGTTGTAGCAGTTTTGACGTACCCCGTATTTTGGACAACACTCCGTTTTCTTCGCATTTTTGCTGGCATAACTAACCAAACTGCTGCCATATGCGTCAAAAACGATTGTCTTTGGTTAACCTGTCATGCCTGTATATACTCCCTTTTTCATCAGCCCAAACAGACAGTGTAACTCCACCTGTTACCACAGTAGCCGGTAAACACAATTGCTATTTTTTATTTCAGCCGCAGCAAATAGGTAAAAAACTTTCGCCATAACGGAAGTGTTCACCCAAGCGTGTATGCGCAAGGGACAAAAGGTATTAACTACCGGTTTAACGCCGGCTGATCATAAGAACATTATTTATGATATAAACGCTTTTGTCAAATTTAAAAATTGAAAAAAATGCAAAACCTACTCAAAGCAGGTCTTTTGGCCTTAACAGCTGGGTTGCTGGTGACCGGTTGTAAAAAAGCGGGCATTGAAGCCAACGACCAACAAGAGCAATCAGCCAATTCAACGGTAAATACCGAAGCGATCCTCAGTACTTTTTCGGTGAACTGGAACAACTACGCCGATGGTGTATACACCAGTTCAGCCGCTGCGGCGGATTTTGGCAACATCAGTGGCTGGAATGATACCCGTACCTGGATCTCCGGTGGAACCTGCCGTATTAAATTATTGAAGAATGCTTTATCAGGCGCCGGCGGTGTTATTGGTAATATCGATGTTTCCGATGGCAGCGCCTATGAACTGGATTATGATGTAAGATTCCACAGTCAGTTCGATTTTAGCCGCGGTGGCAAAATAGGCTTTGGCTTCCTGGTAGGAGATGGTAATACGGGTGGCGATCCGGGCTGGGATGGTAATGGTGGCAGCTTGCGGTTAATGTGGTATCAGACAGATGCCGGCCGTGTTTTCTTTCAACCCTATGTTTATTATAGAGACCAGCCTGGAGAGTTTGGCGATACATTTGGAAAATCCTATCCTTCAAGCGGTAGCCTGAACAAGGGCCAAACGTATCATGTGCATATGTACATCAAGAGCAATACCGGAAGTAATACAGATGGCCATGTGCAAATTGTTATTGATGGAACAGTGGTGCTTGACCGTGCTATCCGGTGGACTACCAATGATTCAAAACGCCTGATCAGGCAGGTGAGCTTCCATACATTCCGAGGAGGAAGCCAAACCTACTGGCAATCGAGCACTGATGGTTACATTTATTATGACAACTTATATGTACATAAAATAAGTTAACCCTGATCCGTACCCCCGGACATTGCTAATTCTGGAAGAACACAAAAACAAATGGGGCCGGTTGCCGCCGGACCCATTTTCATTTTTAAATTACTTCGTTATGGAGTTACCTTGGTAAATATTTCTATAACACCGTTTTCGCCGGCTGCCCCGAATTTTTTAACGGCCTCCTTATCTTTCCAAACACTAATTGATTTGATCTCTTCAGGTTTCAGATTTTTTACATGCTCCACAGAGGCGGGTAAATTGTTGATATAATACAGGATATTTTCTGGAAATGCAGCTTTTGTACTGTCTTTTGGTTCAACGGCAATGTAAAATCTGTTTGCTAAAACAGCAATCGGATGTTTACTTTTGATAGCTAAACCGGTGTTTGATTCCGGGACCTGATCTTTCGCTTTTGGCGCAGGTGTGGTGTCGTTCTTTTGTACACGTTTTACCGGTTGCTTCTTTGCTGTTGCGGGAATAAGTGTAATCGTTTTTGGCGTAAAAAGCGTGATAGGTGCTTCGTGAACGATCGGCGCAAGAATAGTAGTGGCTTTGCTTTCAATGGTAGAAACCGACAAAGAAACTACTGCAAGCAGGCTAACCGGAAATACCAGCAATTTACGCACATGGCTGAACCGCGTTTTGTTTGTTCTTGTTAACATAAATAATCTGCGTTTAATAGATGAATAATAGAAAGCATGAGTTGGGTTCAGGAAATGTTTCCCGTAATGTGCCTGTAACAGCAGCTTCGCAAACTCTTCTACATCATTGTTACCAACGGCTTCTTTATCGGCTATGAATTCATGAATGGCCTTCAGCTCTTTTTGAATGAGCCAGTTGAATGGGTTCATCCAGAAAATGGCATTGATGAGCTGGCAAAAAAGAATATCGAGGGTATGCTTCTGCTCAATATGCGTGATCTCATGTTTGAAGATCTTCCGGCCGAACTCTTCGTCGAGCGAAATGGATTCCTTCCAGAAAAGATTACTCAAAAAAGAGAAAGGCGCGTGATCGAGATTGGTATAAATGAAATCAACCTTGTTCATTTTAACGATCACTGATCGCCTTTTCAGCTGATATACTTTTATGATATTAAACAGGAACATTACAAGCAGGAAAAGGCTTATACTGCCGGCTGTATAAAAGGCAATGTCCTGCCAGGAAACGGTTTTTGCATGTGTATCTGCCGTCTGGATTGAAATAAAGTTGAGCGATTCGATGGATACGGGCAGGTCTTGTTGGTCAATGGCAAACCAGTTGAAATTAAAGAAGGGCATGACTATACTACAGGCGATGCTCAACAACAGGTAAAACCGGTTATAATAATTGAAGCTTTTATTTCGTAAGGCTATCCAGTAATAGCCGAGGAAGATGCCCGAGATGAAAAAAGATTTCAATACATACAGCAAGATCGTTTGGCTATTCATGGCCTTTCTTTTTAAGTTGTTTCAATAAGAATTCGAGGTCTTCGATCGACATTTCTTTTTTATCTACCAGGAACGACACAACTTTAGTATATGAGCCCTGGAAATAATTTTCGGTAATGGCTTTGATACCACTGGCAGAATATTCTTCTTTTGAGATCAGCGGAAAATAGAAATTGTTGCGATTGGGATTCTTAATACCCACAAACTTTTTCTCCACCAGTATTTTTAATAAAGTGCCCACAGTATTATAATGAGGCTTTGTATCGGCGAGGTGTTCCAGGATATCTTTCATAAATCCACCCTCACCGAGGCTCCAGAGTGTTTGCATGATCTGCTCTTCAGCAGCGGTTAACTTTTTCATGATCTTGTTTTTGCCTAAAGTCTTAGGCAATATTATGCCTAAAACTTTAGGCAGACAAATATTTTTGACTAAAAATTCCGGGCTTTTGAAAATCAGTTCACAATGATTTAGAAATGGCTTTAATTGAATTTGGGAAATGCCAAATAGCGTATGATCAGGCTTCGGCATTGACGCCGGGTAAGCTATTTGAACTATTCGATTAAAATTTTGAAAAATTACTTTGGTCGATAAGTGAGTTGATTTTCCCAATATTCGTGTTGATTTTGACAATCAGCGTGCAATCGTATAGCCTATGGTGTTTGGTGTTACTGCAATCGCTTTGATCCACAATTGCGTTTGATTACATTTGTTCACTTTAATTGGTGAACCAAAAATGCTCCTAAAGCCCCTTTCAATCTTGTTGCTCGTGGCAACCTGTATATGTATTTCATTATTTTCCCACGCACAATGTAATACCAATCAAATTTCCTTGTCAGGAAGTTCATGTGTCGGTAGTCAATTACGGTTAAATAGTACTATTGTTCCTGATTCGATAACCTGGATATATGCCGGGAATAAAGTGGCCGGACAGAAAGCGATCCTTAATGATACGGGCACTACAGTCGCCGGAGGCAACAGGCAAGGCGCCCGAGCTGATCAGTTGAGTCATCCTGACAGAATTTATGTAGATGCGGCCGGCGTTATTTATATTCCTGATACTGATAATAACCGGGTACAAAAATGGTTGCCAGGCGCTTCTTCCGGCACCACTGTTGCCGGCGGCAATGGCGCAGGAAATGCACCTGATCAATTTGATAGGCCAACCAGCGTGTGTCTCGACGCGCAGGGAAATATTTATGTGGCAGATCAAAACAACAACAGGGTGCAAAAGTTTGCGCCGGGGGCTACTCAGGGAGTCACGGTAGCAGGCGCTAATGGAGAATTGCGCGCTCCTACCGATCTATTTATTGATGCTGGTGGTAGTCTTTACGTTTCGGATCAACTTAATAATGTCATAAGAAAATATGCACCTGGGTCACCAAACGGTGTGGTTGTCGCTGGTAATTTCAGTGCAGGCACAGGACCTGCCAACCTGGATGGGCCATCTGGAATCTATGTAGATGCGGCAGGTAATATTTACATATGTGATACCAATAATAAACGTGTACAAAAATGGGGGCCTGGCGCTTCAACAGGCACCACTGTTGCAGTAGTATCTTTCACAAGCGGATTTCCTTTGGACGTCAGTGTGGATTGTAAGGGAGATGTGTATACGCTTGACTATGCCCTTGGTGTTGTTATAAAAAATATGGGTGTTAATGAAATACCTGTGATTGGACGTGAGGGATATGGATTTGGAGTTAACCGGTTGTATTTCCCAATAGGTATTTTTATTTCGGAAAATAACATCATGTATATAGCTGATAGCGAAAATCACCGTGTGCAGAAATTTACCTATAAAATAAGTCCCGTGTTTACGCCCAATGTGCCTGGGAATTATACCGTAATTGCACATTACAAATGTTGTCCTGATGTTAGTCTTCCTTTTACAGTTGAGTTGGGAAAAAAAGCAGCTATTGAGATAACTGCCACTGCTACCAGCATATGTCCCGGCGAACAGGTAACATTTACTGCAACGAATCCCAATCAGCTGCTCAACCCTAAATACCAATGGAAACTAAATGGTGTGGATGTTAGCGCCAATTCGAATACATACCAGCCGGCTGTTTTGCAGGAAAATGATCATGTGCAATGTATCATGATGTCAACGGGTGTATGCGATTTGCCCGATCGGAATGCGAGTAATATCATTAGAATAGAATATACTGCACCTGTTCCCCTCGACCTGGAGCCACAGGTTTTTATTTGTCCGGATGGAAATACGACCCTCAGGGCAACGGCTACCTATAATAATTATGTATGGCAGGATAAATCCACGCAGCCGCAATTGACCGTATCTGCTCCCGGAAAGTATTATGTTACGGCGGAAGATAAATGTGGACGTTCGTTTTCCGACACTGTCCTGGTTTCGCTTTTTGCTCCCGATAATCATATTTTGCCCGTTGATACAATTATTTGCTCCTATGAAAATCTGCAACTGAAACCCATAAAAGAATGTTTGTCGTTTTTATGGAGCGATCACTCTACAAATCCATCTATCACAATTAATCAACCAGGACTTTACTGGTTGCAGGCAAAAGATATGAACGGTTGTACGGTTCGCGACTCATTGAATTTACTTACCAAAACCTGTCCGCCCAGGGGCATCTATATGCCCAACGCTTTTACGCCCGATAACAATGGCAAAAATGATATCCTGAAACCGGTTATTTACGGAAAAATAAAAAAGTACCAGTTTCGTGTATTCAACCGGTATGGTCAGATGGTTTTTAATACCTCAAATCCTGCACAAGGATGGGATGGAAGGGTAAATACCAATCTGCCGAATGCCGGGGTGTATGTTTGGTCCTGTAGCTTTGAGCTGGAAGGCGCGAAGCCGGTAATTGAAAAGGGAACAGTTGTCTTAATAAAATAAACGTCCTGTTGGGAAAATTGGCTTGGGTTGAACATTTTTACACCTTTTTGCCCAATTTGTATACCTTTTTTGAGCAGGCAGTTATGCGCATAAAAAGTTATTTTGCGGTTGCCATAAAGCCGCTTGCATATGAAAATCAGACAATATCTTCTTTGTCCTTTGGTGTTGGTTTGCCTGCTGATCACTCCCTGTGTGCAGGCACAGAACTGGAAATTCCCTTTCCAAAACGTTGATCTTTCCTTCGAAGAACGGGTCAATGACCTGGTGGGCAGAATGACCCTCGAAGAAAAAGTATCGCAAATGCTCAATGCGTCACCCGCTATTCCGCGGTTAGGCATTCCTGCCTATGACTGGTGGAATGAAACATTGCATGGCGTTGCAAGAACGCCCTACAATGTAACAGTGTATCCACAGGCCATTGCCATGGCGGCCACATTCGATACGGCGGCGCTTTTTAAAATGGCTGATTTTTCGGCTATGGAAGGCAGGGTGATCTTTAATAAAGCAGTAGCTGCCGGAAAAACAAATGCCCGCTACCTCGGGCTTACCTACTGGACACCGAACATCAATATCTTCCGTGATCCGCGCTGGGGCCGCGGACAGGAGACATATGGCGAAGATCCTTACCTCACCGCTATGCTGGGCGATGCATTCGTGCGTGGCCTGCAGGGCAATGATCCTAAATACCTGAAAGCAGCAGCCTGCGCAAAACACTATGCCGTGCACAGCGGTCCTGAACCCGAACGCCATGTGTTCAATGCAGATGTGAGTGCCTATGATCTCTGGGATACCTATTTGCCGGCTTTTAAGAAACTGGTAGTTGATTCCAAAGTAGCCGGCGTCATGTGCGCCTATAACGCCTTTCGCAAACAGCCCTGTTGCGCCAGCGATCTGTTGATGACCGATATTCTACGCAATCAATGGAGCTTTTCCGGTTATGTGACGTCCGACTGCTGGGCCATTGACGATTTCTTTAAAAACCATAAAACGCATCCTGATGCCGCCTCCGCTTCTGCTGATGCAGTATTGCATGGAACTGACCTCGATTGCGGCACAGATGCCTACAAAGCACTCGTGCAGGCCGTAAAGGACAAAAAGATAACAGAACAGCAAATTGAGGTTTCAGTAAAACGGCTGTTCATGATCCGGTTCCGGCTCGGTATGTTCGATCCCGTATCGATGGTGAAATATGCACAAACGCCGGAAAGCACCCTGGAAGCAGCCGCCCATGCAAAACATGCCCTCGATATGGCGCATGAATCGATCGTTTTGCTGAAGAATCAGAACAATACCCTGCCGCTGAAAAAGGGACTGCAGAAAATTGTTGTGCTTGGACCAAATGCCAACAATGTAATTTCCCCCCTGGGTAACTATAATGGAACACCTTCTAAGCTGGTGACCCTGTTACAGGGAATAAAAGAGAAAGCCGGCTCCACCACGCAGGTGGTGTATGAAAAAGCGATCAATTATACTAACAAAAACATTCTTGAATATACAGATATAAGCAATGCTTGCTCCATAGAAGGGAAACAGGGGTTCAAAGCAACCTATTACAACAACAGGGAGCTGAGCGGAGAACCGGTTGCCACCTTATTTGAACAACGTATAGACCATAACTGGCAGGAAGGCGAAGCAGTGGTTGAAAATTTAAAAGCATACAGTTTTTCTGCCCGCTATATAACCGATTATAAAGCAACAGCTGATGGTACCATCACCTTCGAATTTGAAGCCGACGATGGATTCAGGTTTATCATCAATGACAAAACGATCTTTAACTCGTGGACAAGAAAGCCGCGGGATATTGCTTCATACACACTTACCACTCGCAAAGATTCCGTGTATCGCCTGGTAGTGGAATACTGGCAGGGAGAAGGCAAGGCAACTATGAAAATGAATACGGGCCAGCCTTCCGTAACAGATTTTAATGTATTGGTAAAAAGGACGAGCGATGCAGATGTATTCATTGTTGCCGGCGGCATTTCACCGCAATTAGAAGGCGAAGAAATGAAAGTAAGTGATCCGGGTTTCCGCGGTGGCGATAGAACCACCATTCTGCTGCCTGCTGTGCAAACGGAATTAATGAAGGCATTACAGGCTACCGGCAAACCCGTTGTTTTTGTTATGATGACAGGCAGTGCTATCGCTACGCCCTGGGAATCGGAGAATATTCCTGCAATTGTAAATGCCTGGTATGGCGGCCAGTCGGCGGGCACGGCCCTGGCAGATGTATTGTTCGGAGATTATAATCCATCAGGCCGGTTACCGGTTACCTTTTACAAAGGCGATAATGACCTGCCGGCATTTGAAGATTACTCGATGAAGAACAGGACCTACCGGTATTTTACCGGCAAACCATTGTATGGTTTTGGGTATGGACTGAGTTATACAACATTCCGTTATGATCAGTTAACAGCGCCAGCCGCTGCTGAAAGTGGAAAAGCTATTAAAGTTTCGGTACGCGTTACAAATACCGGAAAGAAAGCGGGCGACGAAGTCGTGCAATTGTACCTGGTGAACCGGAATACTTCGTTGGTCACACCACTGAAATCATTAAAAGGTTTCAACCGGATAACATTGAAGCCTGCAGAGAGCAAACTGGTTAATTTTACTTTAACACCTGAAGACCTGACGTATGTTGATGCCAATGGACAGCGCTTACCTTTGCATGGAAAAATACAAATAGCGGTGGGCGGTAACCAGCCGGACGAACCGAATGTAACAAGCGGGAATGTTGTTAAGAAAGATATAATGATCAAATAAGAAGGTGTGCGAAAAGCCATGACACCGTTGAATGGAGTATTTGGAAGAAATCACTTTCTTTGTATTCACTGAAAAGAACAGTCATGGACCCAAAACAGATCCTGAAAGAACATGTAGCGAAGATTGCTGCACTGACTGATGAGGAGTTTGACAATTTTTTTGACCGTTTCGAATTACAATCCTTTAAAAAAGGACAAACCATTATTACTGCAGGTGATAAGGTGAATCATGAATATTTTGTAGTGAGTGGTTGCCTTAAAACCTTTTATATAAACGATGATATAAAAATGTACATCCTTCAGTTTGCCATGCCAACCTGGTGGGCTTCTGATTTTAATGCATTGTACAGTGGGGCAAAAGCTACAGTTGGCGTCGATTGTGTAACAGATGCCGAGGTGCTTCGCCTTAGCAATGCCGATCGGGAAGAGATATGCCGCGAGGTGCACCAGGTAGAACACTTCTTTCGGTGGCGCACAAATAAAGGATATGTGGCGTCGCAAAAAAGATTGTTGAGTATGATGAATAACGATGTTAAGCACCGGTATGAAGAACTGATGGCCCAGTACCCGGAACTTTATAATATTGTTCCCAAACAATTAATAGCTGCTTACCTGGGTGTTTCCCGGGAAACCCTCAGCCGCCTGTATAACTCCTGAAATGTGATCTACATCACAAATTACCAATAGTGATGTACATCACGCGATCACCCGCGCATTCCAGCTCATCTTTGTGTTGTAAACTAAACGCAAAGAAATGAAAGATCAAAACTTCAACATCGCCGTTGCTCAAAGCAATATCGATTGGACAGGCCGGAAAGTTACCGGCTCCCACTTTGGAACCATCGCCCTAAAAAAGGGTACACTTTCTGTGAAGGATGGTAAATTAGCCGCTGGACAATTCATAATTGACACTACTTCCATTAAAATTCTGGATGTAACGGATCCGGCTACCAATGCCCAGTTTGCCGGCCACCTGGCTTCAGACGACTTCTTTTCTATTGATCAGTATCCCGAAGCCAGCTTCGAAATAACCACAGTGAACAATAACCGGGTTGAAGGTAACCTGACCATTAAGGGCATTACACATCCTATCGCTTTCGATGCGCGTGTGGAAATTAAAGGGGATACCTTGACCGCTTCGGGTAAAATAGTGATAGACCGTACCAAATACGGCATCAGATTCCGCTCCGGCAACTTCTTTAGCAATCTGGGCGATACGCTCATTTACAATGATTTTGACCTGAAGGTAAACATCACTGCTATAGCTGCTTAATTTAGTTCATCTTAAAGACATTTTATGCCATTCGTAAAAATTGAATTGACGCGTGAAGGCGTCACCCGTGAACAAAAACGACAGATCATTAAAGAGGTAACCGATGTGCTCACCAACGTACTGAACAAGGACCCACATCTTACCCATATTTCAATAGAGGAAGTAGATACCGATAACTGGGGATACGCAGGGGAACAGGTGTCGGTATTACGTGAGCAAGGTATAACGGCAAACAAAAAATAACATAATGAAAAAGCAAACTATTATTATAATTAGAGCCCCTTCGTAAATCGGGCAAAAGAGGATTGGCGCCCGGTCATCATTTGAACCGGTATGATAAATATGTTATTAATAGCTTTGTTGTCTTGCGCCCTGCAGGACAACAAAGCACAAAACGGAAACAATATGCAAACGCAGCAAATGCCACAGACTGATTCAGCAGCCATCGCCTATGTGCTGAAAGAACATTACCTCAAAGGTATCTATGAAGGCGATTTGAATAAGTTACTCCAGGTATATCATTCAGGTACCTTGCTTTTTGGCGATGTGAAAGGGCGACCCTATGCGAAAACACTGGCCGTTTACCTGGACGGTGTTCAACACCGGCAAAGCCCCAGGGATTCCGGAAAGCCATTCAACGGAGAGATCCTGAACATTAAAGTGGTGAATTCAATTGCCATGGCCGAGGTGGCCGTACAAATGTATGAGTTCAACTACCACGAGTTTTTATCTTTTCACAAGATCGATAGTAGATGGCTCATCGTAAATAAATTGATCAGCGACGTAAACAAATAAACCAAACACCATGTGGTACAACACAAAAGCAACAGAACTGTTAGGCATTGAATATCCGATATTACAGGGCCCCTTTGGAGGTGGGCTTTCCTCGGTTGAATTGGTGGCCACGGTCTCGAATGCAGGTGGATTGGGCGGTTACGGTGCTTATACCCTAAGTGCACAGGAGATCTATGAGCTTAATAAACAAATTGCAGCGGCTACCAATAAGCCTTACAATCTAAACCTGTGGGTATCGGATACAGATGCACCGGGTGGAACTGTAACCGATGAGCAGTATGCGCAGGTAAGCCGCATATTCAAACCTTATTTTGATGAGGCGGGTATTCCATTGCCTGAGAAGCCGCCGCCATTTGCGTCCCGCTTTCAAAACCAGTTGCAGGTTATACTGGATATACGCCCCAGGGTGTTCAGTTTTATGTTTGGTACGCTGCCATCGGATGTGCTGGAACAGTTCCGTAAGGTGGGTACCAAAACGATAGGTGCTGCAACTACCCTCGATGAAGCAATCGCCCTTGAGCAAACCGGTGTTGATATGATCATAGCTTCCGGCTTTGAAGCTGGTGGCCACCGGCCATCATTTCTCACATCGGCAGAAACATCTACTACCGGAACTTTTGTGTTGGTGCAGTTGATAAAAGAGAAAGTAAAAACGCCCATCATTGCAGCAGGCGGTATTGCCAACGGCCGTGGTGTGGCAGCAGCATTAACGCTGGGCGCTGATGCCGCACAGATCGGAACCGCTTTTCTCGCTACAGACGAATCAAACGCATTGCCCATACACCGGCAGATGCTGTTCTCTCCCGAAGCAAAATATACGACCCTGTCAAGAGCTTTTACGGGCAGACTGGGCCGGGGTATTACCAGCAGAATTGCAAGAGAGTTGACTGGTAAAGAAAACCAGTTCTTACCATTCCCGTTACAAACTACATTCATGTCATCATTGAGAATAGCAGCGCTCGAACAGCAGAAATGGGACATGGTGTTGTTCTGGGGCGGACAAATTGCGCCTGTATTGAAGCATAGAAAAGCCAAACAATTGATGGAGTCATTGATTGAAGAGACAGGTACTTACTTTAGGTAATTTTGAAACACATCATATATATAAGTTGGCCCACCCGACAGCCGGGGGGCCAATTGCTCATGTGACTGAGCAGCCATGAAAATCGACAGTAAAGATATTCCTGTCTGCATGCCGCGCCAACATAAAACCGGCCGGTTAGGCAACACGATCGTTGGGTTGGACATTTCAACTGGTGAAATTTTTTCAGGGTGCAGAAAAAAGTTGAAAATATATTTGACCCTTACCTTACGTCATACCCTACATTTGTTTTCAACAATCAATAAGCAGTGGAACAGTACTCGGTTAAAAAGCTGGCAGCGCTGGCCGGGGTGAGTGTCCGGACACTTCACCTTTATGACCAGATCGGTTTGTTAAAGCCATCTGTGCGCACAGAAAAGAATTACCGGTTATACGGGCGGGCAGAATTATTGAGATTGCAGCAGATCCTTTTTTACAAGGAGCTGGATCTGCCGCTCAAGGAAATTGCTGATATTCTCGATGATCCCGAATTTGATCCGGTAAAAGCTTTGCAAAACCATAAAGCCGCTTTACAACAAAAGCAACAGCGCATAACCACCTTATTGATTACGATCGACAAAACAATTGATCAACTAAAAAGCAATGTTATGCTACGACCCGAAGAACTATACGAAGGCCTTCCTCCTGAAACCGTTGAGAACTGGCGCCAGCTGGCAAAAGAACATTGGGGAGATGCGGTGGATCGCGCAAGAGATCATTTGCTGAAAAAGACCAAACAGGAATACAAAGCGCTTAAACAGGCAGCAAGCCTCAATTGGCAGACGCTTTTATCACTTCGCCATGAAGATCCGACCAGTGAGCTGGTTCAAAAAGAAATAGCGGTGCATTACGAGCTGATCCGGGAATTCTGGGGAACGGCCGGTATAACCGACAACCAGGCCGCCGCGTATGCAGGATTGGGTGACCTGTATGTAGCCGATGAAAGATATACGATGATAGAGGGAAAACCCCAGCCAGAGTTTGCGCAATTTATGCAACAGGCGATGAAGTATTTCGCCGATAGATTGTAAGAAAACGCAGTTGATATTATGGGAGATCAGGCCCCGCCATTGGCGGGGCTTTATTTTTTATTGTGCTGTTTGATAACATCTGGAAGTCGTTTATTATAACATATTAATTTCCATTAATTTGAATTTGTGGTCAATTCAAAATGTGAATAAGAAACAAATGATCTCGATTTTTAAAAGGAATATGCTAAAAAAATTGGCAAAATAGTAGGGCTTTGGTGTATGACGATATCAAATTAGAATGTATTTTAGCGACCCGTTTCCAGAAATTTACAGGCAGGTAATTCAGAACGTCTTTTCAATAAAAAACAAAATCAATCTTATGGCCAAAGAAACCATTGCAAAGGAAAATCCGGTTACAGATGCATTAAAAAAATTGAAAGAAGAGGAAGCGGAACTGATGGGTAAATTGAAACCTGTTCAGGAAGCTATCAGTGCCCTGGAAAAGATCCTCGACAAATCGAGCAAGAAAGCTGCCAAGCCGGCGAAAGAATCAGCAGGTGAAAATTTGTTTGCTGAAGAAGGTGCCGCAGAAGCAGCCGAAACGCCGGAAGCACTTAATTAAGACATTAAAGCGGATTGTAGTTAACCTGTACTTGAAAGATATTATTTCAGCATAAAAGTTAACATGGCGCTTTAAGATTGCAGGGTATCTTACCCTGCAATTTTTTTTAATTGAATATTCAGCTACTTCACCGTAATTAACACCTGTTACATATAATAAAGCGCCAACTTCATTCATAACCTGACCGTAGAACCAGCGGGTTAACCACCCGGTAGATTATTACTACTAATTATTTCCGTGCTCCTGACATAAGGCTGTCATAAGCCGATTTTAAATTTGTAACCAGGACAGTTGGCTGTGCCGTTTATAAATTTTATGCATTAAATAAAAATGAGATGCAAGAAGTAGAAGTATTCTATCCTAAAAGCGTTGCAGACTGGCGAAAATGGTTAGAGAAGAACCATCTTTCAAAACAATCTGTATGGCTTGTTTTTTATACCAAAAGCTCAAAAAGGAAATCAATCACCTGGAGCGATGCAGTAGATGTTGCCCTTTGCTTCGGTTGGATAGACAGTAAGAAGATCAGGATAGATGAAGAAACATCACACCAGTTTTTCAGCAGGCGAAAAGCCAGAAGCACCTGGTCGAAGATCAATAAAGAAAAAGTTCAACGCCTGATTGATAACGGACTTATGACTGAAGCAGGGCTCCAAAGTATTGAAATGGCAAAGAAAAATGGTTCATGGACGATTTTAGACATCGTTGAAGAGCTGAAAATACCCAAAGATCTGGAGCAGGCGTTCAAAAAAAAGCAAGGTTCAAAAGACTATTTTCAAAGTTTAAGCAAGTCTGCAAGAAAAGGGATGCTGCAATGGCTTGTGCTTGCGAAACGCCCCGAGACGCGGCAAAAGCGGATAGACGAAATTGCAACACTGGCAAGCCAGAAAAAGAAGCCCAAACAATTCTGATATTTTTCTGGTGGTGTTCCCCATTGCATGAACCATCTGGTCCTGTTAATTGAGCATACTACCAATTGCATGAACAATTCTTTTTTTTGAACCCGCAAAACTTGAAGTTGAACTAACTATTTATTATTGAAAAAGACTGGTGATTACAAGAGCTGTTCATCACACTCAAAAAACAAAAACCCCGAATAAATCTCTTTACACGGGGCTTCTAAACTTTCGTTACTTCAAAATGAACATGTGAGAGTGGTCTCGCCCAGAATCGAACTGGGATATCAAGTTCCGGAGACTTGCGTACTATCCATTGTACTACGAGACCATATTACTAAGAACTTACCAGGCCGGCTTCCGGCTTGGGGAAGCGGGCGGCAAATTTACATTAAAATTGCCAAATCTCCTCAGCCCTGATAATTAATGCGATATTAACGAAAAAATAAGCCCGAAAAGCGCTTTTTGCCCAAATCTGCCTACGAAATGACCTACTTTTTGAAGTTACTCGGCTTATGCTGCTCCTTTTCGGTAGTCACCTGATGTAAGGTTTCAAATTTCAACCCGGTCGCCGTGGCCTCCAGCTGCATAACACAACCATAACTGATCTTAAAAACGCCAAAGGAATCTGCGAGCGGCGTTTGCGTAATATGCGCCAGAATACTCCTGATTACGCCGCCATGCGTCACGATCGCCACCGGCTTGGGCCCTTCGATGATCCTGGAAAAACATTGCGTAACTCTGCTATGCATCTGTAAATAGCTTTCCCCGCCCGGGATACAAACATTTACAAAATCCTTCATCCACGGATCGATCACCTCGGCCGGAATGGCATCCCAATGTATCCCTTCCCATTCCCCACAAGCCAGCTCCATCAGGTCAGGTTCTAACTGAATCGTGCTGTTGGGAAATAAATAGCTGGCGAGCTTGTGGCAACGGATGAGCGGACTGCTATAAACCTGCTCGATCCCGGCCGGCAGCACCTGCTGTATCTGCTCAGCCTCCGTTTTAAAAGAAGCTGTTACGTCTATATCCAGTTGCCCATAACAAAGACCCCTTTCAATCAGTGGTGTGGTATGTCGTATAAGGTAAATTGACATGGCGGCAAGTTAATAGTTTAGAAGTTAACAGACCGAATGAGTACCGGGAATTTCCCTTTGCATATTCCTCGAACCTGAAAAGTGAAACCTATATAATATACCGCCAGATAATGATCATACCTAAGTAAAAACAAAGCTCACTCACCTGCTGGATCGCCCCGAGGCAATCGCCCGTATATCCACCGATCCATTTTTTAAAGTATTTGGCGAGACTGAACGTCGCATATACTACTGGTATAATCGCCAGCAAAAAATGCCAGCTCATAAAAACAAACGGTGCCAAAGCTGTAATAGCTGATACCGCCATCGCCGGCAAACCTGGTTTACGGGTGGCTATGGGCTTCGATTTACTGCCATCGGGATCAGTCACATAATCATAAAAGCGCATAACCAGTACAGGCATGAACCGGCTTAAAGAATGGGCAGCGAGCAGCGTCAGTAAAAAATAACGGTAATTGTAAAATAGGTTCAGGGAGGGCGTCTGCAGATCAGGCGTGAATTTGGGCAGCTCTTTTAATAACAGGAATTTACAGAACAGGATAGCCATCATGCCAATGACACCATATGAACCAAGCCGGCTGTCTTTCATGATCAGCAGGATCTTTTCTTTTGTCCAGCCCCCGCCGAATGCGTCACATACATCTGCAAATCCATCTTCATGAAATGCACCGGTTGTCAAGATGCCGGCAATGATAGATGCTGCGATCGCAATGTCTTCCCCGATGTACTTATTGAACACCAGGAAAGTGATGCCACTGATGGCGGCGACGATCCAGCCAACCAACGGAAAATACTTTACCGAACGTTCCAGGTAATCAGGGGAATGATCGGTAAACCGCGGTACAGGTAACCGCGTCAGGAACATCATGGCGGTAAAAAATATCCGTAGCTCTTTTTTCATGGTTGCTGTTTAATGCCGAACACGGCGTTCAGCGCCTGCCTGCCTGCCGAAAGGTTATGCGTTCTGCATTTAGCTTTCTGCGTTCCGCGTTATGCGTTCTGTGTTTCGCGTTCTGCGTTACTTACTCCCGCACTCTCGAAGCTTGCCATTTCATTCAGGAAGTTGACCGCAGATTGTATCATCGGCATAGCCAATGCTGCGCCTGTTCCTTCGCCGAGCCGCATCGACAGGTTCAACAAGGGCACAACGCCCAGATGTCTTAAGATCTTTTCATGTCCTGCTTCGTGACTGGTATGGGCAAAAATACAATGATCCGTTAATGTAGTCCAACCGGGAACAGTAGTTTCTTGTTTTTCTGACAAAAAGATGGCATTGGCAATCAGCAGCGCTGCCGTGGTGATAAAGCCATCCACTACTACGATCATCCGTTGTTGAACGGCTTCCAGGTAAGCGCCCGTCATCATGGCGATCTCAAATCCGCCTACCCGCGACAACAACTCCATGGGCTGTTCATTTAACGCATGTAATGCATGTTTTTCATATACCTGTTGCAAGGTGTCGATCTTATTTTGCAATTGCTCATTGTTCAATCCGGCGCCCCGGCCCGTGAATTCAACAACCGGTAATCCGGTAATGGCGCTCATGATCAGCGTGGCTGAAGAAGTATTGCCAATCCCCATCTCGCCGAAACCTATGCAATTACAACCAGCTGCCGCCACCTGCTGCACAATGGTTCTGCCTTTTTCAATCGCCTGCCTGGCTTCTGTCATTGTCATGGCTGCTTCTTCAAGGTAATTCTTTGTTCCATAGCCGATCTTGGCCTGAATAAGATCAACGGCCGTGAAATCAAAGTTTACGCCTGCATCCACTACTTTCAACGTCAATTGGTGTTGGCGGCAGAATACGTTGATCGCTGCCCCACCATGCACAAAGTTCAACACCATCTGGGCAGTCACTTCCTGTGGATATGCGTTCACCAAACCGGTTTTCGCAATGCCATGATCACCCGCAAATACAACGATGTGCGGCTGTTGGATCACCGGTTTTGTTGTTCGCTGAATAAGACCCACCTGCAGGGCAATGTCTTCCAGCCGGCCCAACGCACCCAGCGGTTTGGTTTTATTGTCTATGGCATGTTGTATCTTTTGTCGTAAGGTTAATGTATTGGTCGCTGTCATATTAAATGTGATGTAAATGAAAGTAGGTAAAATTGGCGTTAAAGATTCACGATTGACGACTGACGATTCTCGATTGACGATTGGAACTTGAACATTTGTATCTAAGGTAACAAGTCACAAAAATAGAACCCATAGGATGATGCCTCATTCATCGGGTTGCAGGTATCGGATGTGGTTTGCGGTGCCTGGTAAGTGCGATATACCATTTCGCCTTTAGTAAATGGTATCGGTGTTTTAAAAATGGGACCATCAAACACAAAAGAATGGTATTCTCCGTTTTCACCACATACGTCTATATGCGCCGGCAGATCACGCACCAATGATTCATCGATCAGGCGGCCACAAAAACTTTTATCCAGGAATTTTGTGTTCACACAAACAATGATGGCTTTAAAACCCAGCTGCAGAAACTCATTCATCAGCCGGGTAGTAGAAATTTTCCATAATGGGAACACAGCCTGCATATTAACCTCGGCCAGTTTTTCCTCCCGGTACCGTTTCAGGTCTTCCAGAAAAATATCGCCGAACACCGCATGGCTGTAGCCATCTTTTTTTAAAGCGGTCACTTTATTTAACATTGCCTGTTCGTATTCCTGCATACCTGGCTGCTCTGGCAGCTCAATGGTTTGTAAAGGCAACCCGATAGATGCCGCCTGCGCTTCCAGCAAAGAACGCCTGACACCGTGCATGGATATGCGGTCATGCGCTGCATTCACACTCGTCAACAGGCAATCGACCTGGTAGCGTTTGTCCTGCTGCATATAATGTAAACAAATCGACGAATCTTTTCCTCCGCTCCAGTTCATATATGCCCGCGCAGCCGCGCCCCCCGGCCCCCTAAAGCGGTTGAATTGATCGTTTAATGTATCAGCCTGATCGTGTGTTTTTTTCATCATACTATTTATTGTCTTTTAACAACGATCCTGTTGCTCCCTTACGGGTTGGGCGTTTTAATTGTAACAGGTATCCCACTCACCATAAAAATAACTTTATCGGCCTTCTGTGCAATATACTGATTCATCCAGCCTTGCAGATCGGTAAATTTTCTGCCGGTCGCAGTATCTGCATGCATGCCCATGCCCAATTCATTGCTGATAATGATAAAGGTATTGTTGGCAGTATCCAGCTGATCTATTTCCGCTTTGCATAATGTTAAACTGGCATCAACATCATACCTGGTATCAGTAAAAAAATTGGTGATCCATAATGTAACGCAGTCCATGACCACCACCTTTCCTGATAATGACAGCCTGCTGATGTTTTTTTCTTCCTCAATGCTTGTCCACCGTTCATCCCTTTCGGCCTGGTGTCGTTGGATTCGTTTTTTAAAATCTTCGTCCCAATGCCGGGCAGTAGCCAGGTAAACCGGATCATTGCTTAACTGCAGCGCCAGTTCCTGCGCATAGCGGCTCTTGCCACTGCGGGCGCCGCCGGTTATAAATATCAAACCGGGCTTAAACGCATCGCGTTGTGCGGAGGCGGCCTGAGGCCCTTCATCTTGTACCATTAGTGAAATATTTCTCTTTAAATAATGTATACCGTTGTTTTAATTCGAGCAGGCAATTGCGGCAAAGGCAATCGGTATAACGTTCTTCAGTAAATGATCTTTCCTCTGAAGTGAGATTAATGCCATAACACTGGCAATGCATTACATCACCCACTTTACATTCAAAGGGCGCCTGGCAGCGCGGACAGGTTTTTTGCTCATGTTTACACATACGCCAGTGTTGATTGGTGCAATGGTTTGTGTTTAAATCGTAAGGATGCGGAGCTTTAAAGCTGATTCCTGTTATGGAACCTGAGCGACCCGCCGGCTGCGGATCGCTCAGGCATTATTTACCAATTGAAAATAAAACCGGCCGTTAACAGGAACGGCATGGAATTATATCCCCTTATGTCGAAAAATTGTTTATCGGTGATATTGCGGGCGTCTGCAAATACTTTTAAGTGTTTAGGAAATTTGTATTCTGCATAGGCGCCCAGTAAAAAATAACCATCCAATATAAGATCAGGCATTTGGTAGCCACCCACATCATAACGTTTGCTTACATATTTTCCATTGGCACTTATGTACAAGCCATTATTGAACTGGTAACCTGCGGTTATATTCAGGTTATGTTTTGGTCTTCTCAGCAAATAGTGGTAGGCTGTATCTTTAAATGTTTCCCGGCTCTGGATCTGTTCTTTCGGATCGAGATACGTATAATTCAGCATTATGGTCAAGGCATTTACCGGTTTGATGCTGGCTTCCAGCTCCATGCCCTGCACATTTTGCTTCGCCGAATTAAAATACTTATAATTGATATAATCGAAGTCAATACCATCTTTAATATGGCGGTCAAAGTATACAATTCGAACACTGCTATTGTTCCTGGAAAATTGAGCGCCTGCTTCGAAGGTGGTCGAACGTTCCGGTTCCAGGGTCGACAAGCCATAAGATGAATACAGCTGGTACAGCGTAGGCGCTTTGAAGGCGGTAGCAAAACTTCCGAATACCCTGAACTGTTTGGTGAAATTGTAGGACGGATTGAAGGTGTACGTATAATTGCTGCCATACTTTGAATGCACATTCATGCGGCCGCCCAGTTCAATATTCAGTTTTTCATCGCGGCCGTTATAAAATAAAGATGAGTATAACGACGCCTGGCTGTGCGATGTATCATTGAAATTTTCGGGGTATGCGCCGTACGGGCTGATGGAAAGCGATTGGCTGTTCATGCTGCTGAACCGGTAATCTGCTCCCTGCAACCAGGTAAAGCCGCTGCCAAGGCTGATATTGGCATAGGCTTCAATAAAGTGTGACCGGCCATAAAAATCAAAATTGGCAAAAGTGGTGAACCCGGGCACATCAGTACTATCATTTAATTGATTACGCGTAAAATCATTGTACGCATAGTTGCCGGTAATGTTTACATTGTTCTTGCGATAATTGAATCCCGCACCGGTAAACACATTTTTATTCGTAAGTGTATAATCTTTCTCATCAACAAATGCTCCATCGTCGATGTCTGTTTTGTTGCGGCTGTATTGAATATATCCTTTGAACAACAAATTGGCCGTTGCCTGGAATTGCATGGAAGCGCTGGCAACATCTGAATTAAAACCATCTTTATCAAACCCGTTGTTATGACTACTGTCATAGGCTGTTGAAAATCCGTCGGAAGTTAATTTGCTATACTTCGCACTATAGGAAACCTTTCCGGCTTTTCCATATAACTGTATGTTTCCCCTGAAAGTATTATAACTGCCGCCGCTGAGTGTTGCCTTTACATTTATTGGCTTGCTTACGTCCTGTTTAACAGTTATAATATTGATAACGCCCGCGACGGCATCGCTGCCATACATGGTAGATTGTGCACCGCGGGCTATTTCAATACGTTCAACATCATGTATCGACAGCAGGTTCAGGTCAAATTCATTGCCTGAAAGGGATGGGTCGTATACCGGAATCCCATCTAACAGTATGAGGATCCTGCCCGTTGCCGCCCCCCGTACGTACACACTTTGATTCGTGCCTATATTGTTTAATGAACCATTTACCGAAACACCTGCCTGCTCATTTAACAGTTGTCCTACGGTTCGTCCGCTGCTTTTTTCAAGCTGCTCTTTAGTGATAACTGTGATCACCTTGCCGGTTGTAGATTGCTTTTGCGCCAGTTTGTTGGCTGTGACAATAACTTCTCCCAGTTGCTTTGTGCTGACTGAATCCTGGGCGAACGCCTGGTAACCAAGGCCTAGAATGGAAAACGTGAGTAACCTTTTTAACATGGTCATAGTTTTGTTTTGATTAACTATGAACCTTCGGAATAATGAAATACAAACAGAAATGAAATGGTCTTGTGAGGAAAGACTGATTTCATCCCGGCTTTTCACCCGAAAGCTCGTTGATGTAAAAATGGCAACTGGCAGGTCTTCTGGCTCGTTCTATGCTGGATGCCTTCCCATCCGCTTCATGCGGGACAGTGGCGTGGGTACGCAGCATTCGTAAGCCGGCAATCGACAGTCGACAATAAACAATTCATTGACTGCCTGCCCCCGATAGAGCGGGGATCCATGATCGACGATTTACGAAAGAACTTACAGCTACGGGGATAGCACCGGATTCTCACCGGTTTCCCTTTTCATTCCCGACGGTACGTACCATCGGGAAACCAATTACGCGGCAAAAATAGGTGCTGTTCCTGTTCTGTCAATATAATTTTTTCAGCAGCGGTGTGGAAAGAAGCTTGTGCCGGCTGTTAACTGTTAATCAATCTATTGATACATTAAAACCTGTATTGAAAGGAAAGCCCGCCAAAGTAATTAACACCCGGCGCCGCATTGTAATACCGGCCGCCGGCCGCATTGATATCATTTCCCAGGCTATAGGTAACGTCAAACACGTTGTCGACACCCGCAAAAAGATCCAGCATGGTCATTTTGCTTAACGGCATGCGCCAGCCTGTGCGGCCACCGGCTAGGTTATAAGAAGTTGCCATATCGGTATTGGCATCATTCAGGGCAATAGGATCGCTGTAAAACCAGGTAAGGTTAATATACCAGCCCGGCCTGGTAGCAATATCCAAACCGGCAGCCACTGAGTGCACAGGAACCCCAGGCAGTTTATTCCCGGAATATTCGTTCGTGATCACCTTGTAATCCTGATACCGGAAATGATGCCAGGTATGACTGGCCCAAAGCCGCGCAGTGCCAACAAACCGGTTACTGTTGGGCAACAGCTGGTAGCTGGCCTGCGATTCAATACCCCGTTGCCGGGTGCTGCCGGCATTGGCAAAATAATCGGCGCCGCTGGCATCGCGGCGCTGTACAATAGCATTTCGTAACTGGTAATAAAATGCATTCACTTCTACGTATAGGCGTTGTTGTAACCAGCTGCTTTTAACACCCGCTTCATAATTTACACCATGCTCAGCCTGCAGACTCGTATTGATGATGCTGGTAGAAGGCAATATTTCAGCCGATCCCGGGGGAGAAAAACCACGCGATACACTGGCATACATATTCAAACCGGGTATGATCTTTTTGGAAACGGCGAAACGCGGCGCCCATTCACTATTGAAGCTGGCTGTCAGTTTACCTGTCTCAGGGCCGGTCAGCCGGGTAATGGTGATGGATGTTTTGTTGATGCTGACCCCCGCACTCACCGACCAATCGCCGGGTAACTGCAGATCACCCTGTACAAAGCCCGAATAAATATAGTTGTCTATATCATCATCGGTTTGCACGGTATCGGGTTGCCCGCCCACATTACCGAATGTTTTGGTGTTAAAGAATCCTCGTTGTCCTTCACCGCCAAAGGAGATCTGTAGGCTGGTCTGTCGCCACTGCCGGTTCCATGTAAACATGGTACGGCCGCCAAAATGGGGTTCACTTCTTCTTTCATAGTTGCGAATGGCAGGATTCTTTATGTTGGAAAAAGCGCCATAAACGACTGATGTGTTCTGAAGGTGCTCAGTAAACCGGTACTGGTGGGTAAAACCCGCCAGAAATGTTTTTTGGTAAATGGCTGCGTTGGCATCCCGGGCGCTTGGAAAAGCGCCTGCAGCAGGCCGTGCTGATTTCGGATTCTCCCTGAATTGAGCGGCTGTTAATCCGCCCGGTGTTTGGTAATACAGATCGCCATATAATACGGAAGCTGCCAGTTCTTGTTTCGCGCTGACCTTATACCGCGTTTCCCAGGTAGCCACATCGCGCCGCATGCGCGTTTGATCGCGGTACCCATCACTGGATAAGCGGGCATAACCAAATGTGTTAGTATGATCGCTGTCACCCAGTGTGACCTGGGCATTGATGTTTTGTAAATTATAGCTGCCTGTTGAATAATGCAGGTTTATGCCAGCCGGTTCGTTGTTTGCCTGGCTGTTGATCAGCACCGCTCCACCGGTACCTGCACCATATAAACTACTGGCCGGTCCCTTGAGCACTTCTATGGAATTTACGTTGAAATAACTGAGCTGGTTCAGGTAGGTGTTGCCGCCCGGATCGGTGAAGGGGATACCGTTCCAGTATACTTTTACATTCCGAACGCCAAAGGGCGACCGCAGGGTACTGCCGCGTATATTTAACCGGTAGCTTCCGGGTGATCTTTCTTCCATATGCACGCCTGGCGTGGCATTGAGGGCAGGTAAGAAACTGGTATTGTTATATCGCCCCAGCTGGGCTGTATTGATAACATTAACGGCGGCTGATACTTCTTTTAACTGGCGGTTTTGTTCATAGGCCTTCACCACCACCTCCTGCAAGGTGCGGACGGTGTCTTGTGGCTGATCATGCTGCGCTCGCAGCGATACACTTGCTAAAGCTGCTAAAAAGATAAGGAGCGAAGTTTTCATTCTCTATGCGTGAATTAACCCTAAAGGTAAATGCAAATATTATTAACTTTCATTAATGAAGTCGTCCCGGTTAAATTTATTCGATCTCACCATGATCGTCGTCAGCCTGGTAATAGGCATGGGCATATTTCGTACCCCGGTAAATGTAGCCCGTCAGGCGGGCTCGGCAGACATGTTCTTTATTGCCTGGATCACCGGCGGGCTGGTAGCTTTATGCGGAGCATTGACCTATGCTGAAATTGGTTCCAGGTACCCGGTCACAGGGGGCTATTACAAGATCTTTTCCTATTGCTATCACCCTTCCATTGCTTTTGCCATTAATTGCATCATCCTTGTATCGAATGCCGCTTCCCTGGCCGGGGTGGCTTTGATAGGGTCAGAGTACCTGGCCAATGTATTGTTTAAAGGAAGTACCAATATCAATTCCATCAAGCTCCTTATTTCCACCATAGCAGTGATCCTTTTTTACAGCGTGAACCTGATGGGCCTTAAAATGAGCGCCCGTACCCAGAATGTGCTTACGGTCATCAAGATCGGGGTGGTTGTTTTTCTCATCAGTGCCTTGTTTACCGGCGATTATGCAACTGCGGTTACCCCAGCCAGTTTGGAAGCGCCCGGCCTCATGAACACCCTGAAAGCCTTCGGCGCCTGCCTGGTAGCCGTGAGTTTTACGTATGGCGGCTACCAACAAACGATAAATTTTGGCGGAGAAGTTCAAAATCCGTCAAAAATTTTGCCAAAAGGGATATTTTTTGGCATTGCTATAATAATGTTGCTGTATATTACAATTAATTACACCTATTATAAGGTAATAGGCTTCGGGAATTTGAAAGAAGCACAATCTATTGCTGCTATTCTTGCCGGTAAATTGTTTGGCGATAAAGGTTTCACCATTCTATCGGTACTGTTGTTCCTGTCTGTGCTGGCCTATGTAAATGTATTGTTGATGAGTAACCCGCGTGTTATGTATGCAATGAGCGATGAGGGCGTACTACCGGCAATCTTTAAGAAAGTGAGCGCAAGAAGAAATGTCATTGTCGTGTCACTCAGTGCATTTACGACGTTGTGCCTCATCACCCTGTTTTATGGTAAAACATTTGATGAGATCCTCGATCACACTATATTTTTAGATTCCATTGGTATGGCCACCTCAGCCGGCACCATTTTTATTTTGCGTAAAAGGGCCGTCGGGGAGGATATAAAAGATAGTTATCGCATGAAGTTGTACCCGTTGCTGCCTCTGATCTTTATAGCATCGTACCTGTTTGTAGGCACCAGTATTGCGATCAATACACCAAAGGCGGCGTGGGTAAGCGCTTTGGTATTCGCTGTATTCTTTGTACTCTATTTTGTATTACGCATATTCAAGAAATCTCCTCAACCAAACTGATCAAATGAACGATCTTTCGTACATATTAAATGAATTAGGTGAAGACCGGGAGCAGTATTTCCGCGCTATCTCTCCGCCCATTATGCAAACCAGCAATTTTGCCTTTAAGAAGGTGGAAGATCTGCGTAAGGTGTTCGAGGACGAGTTCAGTACCTATCTGTATAGCCGCGGTTTAAATCCAACCGTTGATATCCTGCGCCAGAAGCTGGCTGCTTTGGATGAAGCCGAAGACTGCTTGGTATTCAACAGCGGCGCCTCCGCTATTTTCGCTTCTGTATTTTCGAATGTGCAATCAGGTGACCATATTGTATCGGTGCGCAATCCATATACCTGGGCACAAAGAATGTTCGATAATATCCTGCCCCGGTTTGGCATTTCCACTACGTATGTAGATGGTACCCACATTGAAAATTTCGAAAGGGCCATCCTTCCCAATACCAGGATCATTTACCTCGAATCGCCCAATAGCTGGGATTTCGCCTTGCAGGATCTGCGGGCTGTTGCCGACCTGGCCCGGGCTGAAGATATTATAACAATTTGTGATAACAGCTATTGCACACCCCTGTACCAAAAGCCGGTGGTCATGGGTATTGATATGGTATTGCAATCGGCCACCAAATATATAGGCGGGCATAGCGATGTGGTAGCAGGCGTATTAACCGGCACCCGCCAGATGATGAAAAAGATCTTCGACAATGAGCTGTTAAATATGGGAAATGGCATTACTCCTTTTAATGCCTGGCTGCTGATCCGCGGTCTGCGTACGCTGCCCGTTCGGCTCGAACGCATTTCCGGCACTACGGCTAAAGTGGTTGACTACCTGAAAAAACACCCCCAGGTAGAAGAAGTGATCTTCCCTTTTGATCCCTCATTTCCCCAATATGAGCTGGCCCGTGAACAAATGGCCGGCGCCTGTGGCCTGTTCACCATCGTAATGAAGGCAGAAAAAATGCAACAGATTGTAACCTTCTGCGAATCTTTGCGACACATACTTATGGCTGTAAGCTGGGGTGGTCATGAAAGCCTGGCCATTCCGCGATGCGCTTCCATAAAACCGGAGCATTTCGATGCCGGTAACCGGGTGCATAAGATGATCCGGTTTTATGTCGGACTGGAAGACCCGGATTACCTGATCGCCGATTTTGAGCAGGCTTTTGCCAAAAGCCGGTAGCATAAAAGTGAATAATGACATGGGAGCCCGCATATCTATAAAAAGATATGGCGTTAAAACCGTATGCTGACGATCAATTCCTCAGCATCCGGTAATTGCTGTTTTTCCCTTTTTGTAACATGTGTTTATTCATTATTTTAACTGACCGTTTATCAAAAACAAGCTTATTCGCCTGTCATTACAATTACTTTTGGAAGATAAAACACCTGTCCCGCGATCGGGATGGTAGTGCCGTCTGATCCGGGCTGTGTCGGGTGCCGGCATCTGGCTAAAGAACAAATAATATTTTCAGATGAAAAATAGTAAGGTCTTATTATTAATTCCTCTTTTCACAGGCTGCCTTTCATTGGGTGTATTGGCGCAGGATGACTGGGATCTGCGGCGTTGTGTTGAATATGCACTGGCCAACAACATCTCGGTTCAGCAAACAATGGTTCAGGCCGAAGTGGCTGAAATAGGGGAAAAGCAATCCCGCTGGTCGAAATACCCCAGCGCCGATTTCAGCACCAATACCGGCTTGCAATGGGGCCGGTCAATTGACCCTACCACTAACCAGTTTACCAGTAACCAGTTATTATACCAGGGATATAATTTAAGCGCAGGTGTCACTGTATTTAACTGGCATCGCATCAAGAATAATATCATCTCTGCCAGTTTGAATACCGATGCAGCCAGAATGGATGTGGAGAAGATCAAAAATGATGTAGCCCTGAACGTTGCTACTTACTATTTACAGGTATTGCTGGCGCGGCAACAAATTAAGATCTCCAGCGTGCAAATGCAGCAAACCAAGGAACAACTGGAGGTAGCACGTAAAAGAGTAGCTGCCGGTGCTTCACCGGAACTCGATGCGCTTACACTTGAGGGACAGTATGCTACCGACAGTGCCAATTATATCTCGGCAAGGGCTACGGCCGATCAAAACCTGCTGCAGTTAAAACAGGTGCTGAATATAGATGCCGGTAAATTATTCGACATTGCTACACCTCCGGTTGAAGAGATACCCGTAGAGCCTATTTTACAATTGCAACCTGAAACGGTTTTCCAGATCGCCATGCAGAACCAGCCTGCGCAAAAGGCCATTCAATTACGATTGCGATCGCTGGAAGCTGCCTTGCGGGCCAGCCGTGCCGCCATGTACCCCACTATTTCAGTGGGCGGATCACTCGGTACCAACTTTTCTAGCGCTGATAGAAAAGTAACCGGCTTTAACTTAAAAGGCTTTACACCCAATGGCGATGTGGTGCGTTTATCAGGAGCAGAGTATCCCGTGCTTACTCCCGATATTCAGGTAACCCAGGGTAAAAAAACATTTGGTGAACGCTGGGATGGCTGGGGCGTTCAAATGAATAACAACTTCCGCCAAAGCCTGGGGCTTAGTATTTCAGTGCCCATCATAAGCGGTGGAGCTGCCCGCTTTAATTATCAACGGTCGAAACTCGATATTAAAAATGCAGAGCTCACCAGGTCACTGGCCGACCAAACCTTAAAGAACGATATTTATAAAGCCTATTATAGCGCGACCGCTGCACTGGAAAAATTCAATGCAACCAAACTGACCCTGGATGTTACCCAAAGATCATACGATGTAGCAAAAAAAAGGAACGAGCTGGGCTTACTCAGTACATTTGATCTTATTATCAGTCAGGCCAATTTAACCCGTGCTAAATTTGATATGGCTTCCGCCCAGTTTGATTATGTTTTCAAAATGAAGGTGCTGGAGTTTTATAAAGGGCAGGGCATTAAATTATAACATTCTCGTCAGGGTAAGGTGTGCCGCACTTATCGCTGGCATTGTAAACTAAGTGTGGCACACTTTATAATAGTTCATGAGATTCTAAACCGCGACAACCATTCATTATGAAGAAGAAAAAATTATTGTGGGTCATTCTTGGGCTTGGGGCATTGGTGATCATGCTGGTGGGCCTTAAGAGCGCCGGTGTAATAGGGAAGGAGGAAGGTTTGAAAGTGGCCACAGAAAAGGTGCAGCTCCGCAATATAACCGAAACCGTAAATGCCAGTGGCAAAGTGTATCCTGAAATAGAAGTTAAGGTCAGTCCTGATATTTCAGGTGAAATTGTAGACCTGCAGGTAAAGGAAGGGGATAGTGTTCGCAGGGGACAGGTCCTGGCAAAGATCTATGCAGATATTTATTCTACCCAGCGTAACCAGGCTGCGGCGGAAGTAAGCCGTCAGCAGGCGTTGGTTGATAACAGCAAAGCACAGCTGGAAAGTCTTGAGTCTGCGCTGCAACTGGCAAAAAGAACTTTTGAACGGCAAAAGCAGTTGAAGGCTGATAAGATAATTTCCGATGCAGAATTTGAACAGGCGCAAAACGCTTTACAAACGGCACAGGCCAATTATAACGCGGCTTTGCAGAGCATTCGAAGCGGCGAAGCCGGCATCGCCAGTTCCAGGGCCAGTCTCGAAAGAGCGAACAAAGACCTTAGCCGAACGGCCGTGTTATCACCTATGAGTGGAGTGGTGTCTTTATTGAATGTTAAAGCCGGTGAAAGGGTAGTGGGTAACTCCATGATGGCGGGTACCGAAATGATGCGTATTGCCGATATGAGCATTATTGAAGTACAGGTAGAAGTGGGCGAGAATGATATTCCAAAAGTAAAAATGGGCGATTCTGCCCTGGTAGAAGTAGATGCCTATAATAACCGGAAATTTAAAGGCATTGTTACCCAGATCGCCAGCAGTAATACCACGGCCAGCAGCGCAGCGGCTGCTTCCACATCAAACGATGTAACAAATTATAAAGTGCATATCAGGTTGCTGCGCGATTCTTATAAAGATCTCATCGATCCTGAACGGCCCAGGCGTTTCCCTTTCCGCCCCGGGATGAATGCCAGTGCCGATATTCAAACCAGAACAAAAGCAAATGTTCTGGCTGCGGCTATCAATGCTGTTAGCACCCGGGAAAAAGGAACTGATAATGTTGTCGGTGAAAATAAAGACAAGGATAAAAACAACGGCAACAATACGGAGGATGAGAGCAAATCAACTGCTACTGATCTCGATGAAGTAGTATTCGTTTTGAAACCAGACGGCACCGTAAAAAAAGCAGTTGTGAAAACCGGTATCCAGGACATCAACTACATTGAAATTACCGAAGGGCTGAAGGCAGGCGATGAAATTGTAGTAGCGCCCTATAATATTATCAGCAAAACATTAAAAGAAGGTACAAAAGTAAAAGTAGTGCCGAAGGATAAGTTATTCGAAGTTAAAAAGTAATTCAGGCATTTTCCTGCTTCATACTTTTTTTATGCCTCTTTGCCTTTATTCCTATTTTTGGGCAAACAAAGAATTACATGCAACTGGGAATTATTGGTAGTGGCAGCTGGGCTACGGCATTGGCAAAAATCTGTACAGACAATAAAAGAACCATAAACTGGTGTGTACGATCTGAAGAAATTGTAAATCACCTGCAACACCGGCATCATAATCCCGGCTATTTAAGTTCGGTTTATTTTGATACCAATCTGTTGAACCTGTTTACCGATATTGCTGCCACCATTGCAGCGAGTGACTGCATCCTCATCGCGGTTCCATCGGCCTATGTAACTGCTTCACTGAAAGGCCTGCCTGCAAATGCATTTGAAGGCAAAAAAGTGATCTCTGCTGTAAAAGGTATTTTGCCCGACAACAACTTATTGCTGAACGATTACCTGAAAGAAAAATTCAGCCTGCCTTTATCCGATTATTTTACTGTAATGGGACCCTGCCACGCCGAGGAAGTGGCTTCCGAAAAATTATCTTACCTCACATTTTCGGGCATAGATGTAGTAATGGCAGAGAAAATTGCTGCCTGCTTCAGTACCGAATACCTCAATACCATCGTTAACAGTGATGTGTATGGCGTGCAGTATGCGGCTGTGTTGAAGAACATTTACGCGTTGGGCGCGGGTATAGCGCATGGCCTCGAATACGGTGATAATTTCCTCAGTGTGCTGATCGCCAATTGCGCCGATGAAATGGCCGGCTTTTTGAAAAAGATCGGCATTAAACATATTGAAGTGGGAGTACATGAAGGCGAAGACCCCATAACACACCGCCAAACGCAAAACTATGCTGCGTCCGTTTACCTGGGCGATCTGCTGGTAACCTGTTATTCATTGCATAGCCGTAACCGTACGTTTGGAAACATGATCGGTAAAGGCTATTCGGTAAAAGCTACGCAGTTGGAAATGAACATGGTGGCTGAGGGCTATAATGCCAGTAAATGTATTTACCTGGTTAATAAACAAATCGGGGCAGAAATGCCGATAGCCGAAACCATTTACCGCATTCTTTGGGAAAATGTTAAACCCCGCAAAGGCTTTAATCTTGTAGAGCAAACATTGGTCTAATAAATAACTGGAGCCAGTTGTAATAATTTTCGGTTTTTTACGACGAATAAGATCATGTTATTGGAATACGGTTGTTTTCCATTATCAAATCATTACATTATCAAATCATCACATTTGCTTTTATGCCTTTCTCATTAGGAATATATGGAGTTACTGCCCTGTTGGTATTAGGAGGCATTGTGGCCATCAATGAGGTGATCAAATACCTGAAGAAAGACCATCATTCGGTTTAAAAATCTTTATAAAGCATTGATTATCACTAATGCGTTCCGTTGGAGCGCATTTTTTATGCCTATGACTTCGCAAAAAGAAGACCCGGAGCAATCATTGACGACTGTCACCGTTGGGCGGTCATTGCGGATCAGGGGGCGTTAAACAGCCAGGCCGCAATGCCATCTGCAAACAGTTTCCCTTCTTTGGTAAGTTGGAAATAGTTATTATTCAATTGCATTTTACCCGAATCAAGGAACTGCCTGGCTTCCTGTTTTAATTTACCGGCAGCTGTTTCGCCAAACCGGTTGGTGACGTACTCAAGGTTCAACCCTTCCACGGTGCGCAGGGAGGTCATAATATATTCGTTTAACCGTTGGGTATCGGTAAGCATTTCCACTTCAAATGGCACTTTATCTTCTTTAATAGATTTGATATACAAGGCATTGTTGGCGATGTTCCATTGCCGGGATTCGCCATTGAATGAATGGGCGGATGGGCCTAATCCCAGGTAGGCAGCACCCTGCCAGTAGGAACTGTTATGACGGCTGCGCTGGCCGGGCAGGGCAAAGTTCGAGATCTCATAATGTTCATAGCCGGCCGCCTGCATCCAATCCATCAGGAGCAGAAATTGCCGCGCCTGGTCCTCGGTACTTACATCTGCTATCTTACGTTTGGTGATCATGGAGTCCAGGGCGGTTCCGGGTTCTACAGTAAGCGCATAACAGGAAATATGGGGAATGCCCAGGGCAATGGCCTGTTGCACATTGCTATGCCATTTGTCATCGGGCAGGGTGGGCGTGCCGTAAATGAGGTCAATCGTAATATTATCAAAGTATTTCTTTGCCAATTGCAAATTGTCTGTTGCCTGTTGCGCAGTATGCGCCCGGTTCATCCATTGCAGGTCCTCTTCAAAGAAGGATTGTACGCCTATACTTAACCGGTTAATGCCGGTCTGTTTCCAGTCAACAAGCTTTTGTTCGGAAAGATCATCGGGATTGGCTTCCAGGGTGATCTCGGCATCGGCGGCAATTTGAAAATGCTGCCGCAGGCTTTGCAGAATGCTCGTAAGTTCTTCAATCGTAAGCAGGGAAGGGGTTCCGCCGCCAAAATAGATGGTGTTCACGGGCCCGGAGCCGGCGGGCAGATAATTGCGCTGCAGGCTGATCTCTTTCAATAAAGCCTCTACAAATTCGTTCTTTAACCGCAATGAGGTGGAGAAGTGAAAATTACAGTAATGACAGGCCTGCCTGCAAAAAGGGATATGTAAATAAATGCCTGCCATCGTATTCCGTATTTTTTATCGAATATTACAGTTTAATTAATTGTATGGGGTCAGTATGGCAAAGATAGTGTCATGTTACAAGTATTTTGACGCTTCTCCGTGTTGCAGCCGGTTTGCATTGCTTATTGAGGTGTGCGGGCTTCGACGCTGGCGGAAAATGCGGCGCAGCCTGCCTGTCGTCTCTGGCCTATTGACCCTTACATGGCTGATCTGCCCTTTTTTGCTGCAGGCGCAATATCGCCTGCAAATAAACGGGATTGATAAAGATTCTATTTTCCTGTATGCTACGCTGCGTTTACAGGCCGATTTCAGGAATAAAGGGCTGGCGGAGGAGTATGTCAGCAAACTGCCTTCCCTGCTGCAAACAAAAGGGTATCCGGCCGCTTCGGTAGACTCGGTATATTATGATTCTGTGAACGCCAGCTGTTACTTATATGTGGGCGAGCCGTTTCAATTTGCGAAATTGCAGGTCGATTCAGCCGGCAGAAAATTACTCGATGCCATCAACTGGCATCCGGGCGGAAAGAATAACCAGGCCATAAGTTTTGACCAGGTGCAGTCCGCCCAGCAGAAACTGCTCGATTACCTGGAGAACAATGGTTATCCGTTTGCCAGGATCAACATCGACAGTATTACCATGATTAACCAGCAGCTGGAAGCCCGCCTTCGCATCGACAAAGGCCCGCTGTATAAGATAGACAGCATCCGTAATATGGGAACGGCCAGGATCTCCACCAGCTTTCTGCAACGCTACCTGGGCATCATGAACGGCAGCTTTTATAAGAAGGAACGATTGCAGACCGTGAGCAAAAAGCTCAACGATCTGGCTTATGTGCAGGAGTTGCAGCCCTGGGATGTAACCCTGCTGGGAACAGGCTCCATCCTGAACGTTTACCTGGCGCCCAAACGCAGCAGCCAGATCAATGTACTGGTTGGCCTGTTGCCGCAAAGCACCCAGACTGAAAACAATAAACTGCAGGTAACGGGGGAGGCGAATATCAATCTGCGTAACTCCCTTGGGAATGGAGAAAGCATTGGTATTAACTGGCAACAGATCCAGGTAAAATCACCCCGGCTCGATCTGTCCTTCCAGCAGCCTTATCTGTTCGGTTCGCCCTTTGGCGTGAATGCCAGTTTCAACTTATTCAAAAAGGATTCGTCGTTCGTTAACATAAATATGATGGCGGGAGCGCAGTATTCCATTTCATCGAGCCAGGGCGGCAGTGTGTTCATTCAAAGTTTTCAAACCAACGTATTAACGGTAGACACCCTGTTTATAAAGAGTTCCCACACCCTGCCTGAACAGGCAGACATCCGTTCGGTGAACCTGGGTGTGAATTATGAGTGGTTCAATACCGATTACCGTTTCAACCCGCGTACCGGCAACGAATGGCAGCTGACCATAACCGCTGGTTCTAAAAAGATCAAAAAGAATACGGTCATTGTGGGATTAAAAGACGAAAGGGACCCTGATTTCGATTTCAACAGCCTGTACGATACGGTGCAATTGAACAGCTATCAGTTCCGGCTGAAAGGTTCGCTGGCACATTATTTCAAATTAACGCGGGTTTCCACCCTGAAAACGGCCGTCAACGGAGGCTGGTTTCAAAGTCCGGCCATATTCCGGAACGAATTATTTCAAATTGGTGGATATAAATTATTGCGTGGTTTTGATGAAGAAAGCATTTTTGCATCTCAATACGCAATAGGCACGCTGGAGTACCGCTACCTGGTGGGGCGTAATTCATATTTGTCTTATTTTATCGATGGCGGCTGGTCGAAAAACGCTTCCGTTTATGCGCGGTCGAGTAATTATTACTGGGGTACGGGGTTTGGAATGGCGTTCGAGACGAAGGCCGGTATTTTTAATTTGTCGTATGCGGTGGGAAAGCGGGATGATGCCAAATTCAATATGCGGCAATCAAAGATCCATATCGGGTACGTTAATTATTTTTAAGCCATTAAATTCTTTTCAGTCAATGCCGGCACTACAATATTTTTGCAAACCCAAATGTTCCCTGTGAAGAAACTGATACTACTCCTTTTTTGCTGTTGCTTACTGATAGTGTCATCGCTTGCGCAAGGCGGAAAGGATACTATTCCTCATGTTCGGGAACATCGTGATACGGTTATCAAAAAGCGCGACACGCCCGGCATTAAAAAAGATACTGCCGCCAAAATCGTAACCGATACGACAATTGCGGTTGCACCGAAACCCGATTCCATCGATAGCGCCAGGCCGGTAAGACAACCCGTTCAATCGCGACCCGATTCGGTTATACCCGTTGCTTCCGTTTTGAAAGGACCGCCGCTGCCCGAGCCGAAGCCCACACTGGAAGGATTTCAAAACGCTTTACGCAACCATCCTTATTTCAATTTTTACGGCCGTGCGGTAAAGATCACGGAACAGTTGAAAAAAGAAAGTCATGACGAAAGTATGTTTTACTTTCTGTGCGCCTTGTTGTTCTACTTTGGCTTTATTCGAATTGCCTTCATGAAGTACCTCGATAACCTGAATACCTTATTTTTCAGGGTTACCATGCGGCAGCAACAGATCCGCGACCAGGTGCTTCAATCGCCGCTGCCATCACTTTTACTTAATATATTATTCATTATTTCTGCTGGGCTGTTCCTGAGTTTTGTGGCGGACTATTATAATATAGTGCCCGGTATGAACCGGTGGTTATTGCTGTTCTATTGCTGTTTGCTGCTTACGGCAATCTATATGGGCAAGTTCATCATCCTGAAGATGATCGGCTGGATGTTCAATATCAGGCTGGCCACCGATACGTATATCTTTATTGTTTTCCTTGTAAACAAGATGATGGGCATCTATTTATTGCCTGCGCTGCTGTTTATGGCCTTCGCCAAGGGCGCTTTTTTAACGGTTCTAATTACTTTAACTTACTGCTTTATCGTGATATTATTTATTTATCGGTTTATAATAGCGTATAGGCCAGTAAGAAATGAGATTAAACTCTCAAGATTCCATTTTTTTATTTACCTTTGCGCCTTCGAAATAGCACCCCTTTTATTGATTTACAAGGTGTTATTGATTTTTGTGGAAAGAAGTTATTAACTTTGCAAATCCATACGTAGCTATTATGGTTAAAAACGGGGCTAAAAATGTAGCAGCAATGGCTACTCAAACCATTAAAAAAATCCTGATTACTCAACCCAGGCCGGAAACCGATAAATCACCGTACTTTGAACTTGCCAGAAAGTACAGTGTTGAATTGGATTTCCATCCATTCATACGCCTGGAGGGTATTCCCGCCAAAGAATTCCGCAAGCAAAAGATAGAAATAGCAAATTACACAGCCGTTGTTTTTACCAGCCGCAACGCTATTGACCATTTCTTCCGCATTTGCGAGGAAATGAAGATCAGCATTTCGCAGGACACGAAGTACTTCTGTATTACGGAAGCCGTTGCCCTGTACCTGCAAAAATTTATCCTGTATCGCAAACGCAAGGTTTTTTATGGCGCCGATGGCACCAACAAGAGCATGTTTGATGTGATCAACAAACACAAGGAGAACGAAAAGTTCCTGTATCCATGTTCTGAGAACCAGCAGGATAATGAGATCGTAAGCTGGCTCAAGGCCAATAATTGCGAATTTGCAACTCCTTTTATGTACCGGACCATCAGCAATGATGTAAAGGACCTGCTCACAAAGACCGAATACGATATTATTTGCTTTTTCACCCCCAGCGGTGTGAAAAGCCTGTTCGACAATCTTCCTTCTTATCAACAGAACGGCACCCGCATCGGCGCTTTCGGAAGCAATACTTCCCGCGCGGTGGAGGAGGCTGGTTTAACCCTCGACATTAAAGCGCCGCAACCACAGGCGCCATCTATGGTGGCAGCCCTGGAACAGTACCTGGCAGCTTATACCAAGAAAAAGTAAAGTTTATACCAGATTTGGCTGATTTGCTTTCTTGGATGGCCCGGTTTGTCGTGAGTCGGCAATCCGCAATCGGCAATCCGCAAACCGCTACGCGGCAGTGAGCAATCGTGAGTCGTCAATCGTCAATCGGCAATCGGCTACGCGTAGCGAGCTATCGTGAGTCGTCAATCGGCAGACCACGAGGCGGCAGTCCGCGTTCGGCAATCAGCAGTCAGCAGGGGGCAAAGCCCATGCGCGGCAAATCTTTGCCTTTGTGCCTCTTTGCCTTGTTACCTTTTTGTCTCATTGCCTTTCCACGCGGCTTATTATTTGCATTTATTCCCCGCCCTACAACTGAGCTGACGGCAAGCGTTCAGAATTAAGCGTTAAGCGTTTTGCATTAAGCGTTCGGCGTAAAGTGAAACCTTCTACCTTTATAACATGGCAAAACATACCAATAAGCTGGCGCAGGAAACAAGTCCCTACCTGTTACAGCATGCGCATAACCCGGTCGACTGGTTCCCCTGGGGCGATGAAGCGATCAATAAAGCCAAAACAGAGGACAAACCTTTGCTGGTAAGCATTGGCTATGCAGCCTGCCACTGGTGCCATGTCATGGAAAAAGAGAGTTTTGAAGATGAGGAAACAGCTGCCCTCATGAACGAGCATTTTGTGAATATCAAGATCGACCGGGAAGAGCGGCCCGATCTTGACCATATATATATGGACGCCGTACAGGCCATGACCGGCAGCGGCGGCTGGCCACTGAACATTTTTCTCACGCCCGACGGCCGTCCCTTCTACGGCGGTACTTATTTCCCACCCCGGGCCATCTACAACCGGCCTTCCTGGAAAGATGTGCTGTTAGGCGTTGCCGGCGCCTGGACCGAGAAACGGAACGAGATCGATGCCCAGGCCACCAATTTAACCGGCTATATCAATCAGAGCAATGCGTTCGGGCAGCAGGCGGTGGAAGGTGATCTTGATCCGGCCAGCCTGTTTTCGAGGGAGAAAGCCGATACCATGTTCAACAACATCATGAGCACGGCCGATAAACAGGAGGGAGGATTCGGTAATGCCCCTAAATTTCCACAAACTTTCACAATTGGGTACCTGCTGTGCTACTATCACCTCACTAAAAACGAGCAGGCGTTACAACAGGCCTGCCTGAGCCTCGATAAAATGATACAGGGTGGGTTATACGATCACCTGGGCGGTGGCTTTGCCCGGTATTCAACCGACCGGGAATGGCTGGTGCCGCACTTTGAAAAAATGTTATATGATAATGCCCTCCTGGTTTCTGTGCTCTGTGATGCATGGCAGTTGACCCAAAAGCCGTTGTACAAACAGGCGATGGAGCAAACGCTGGCTTTTGTACAAAGGGAATTATACGCTAAAAACTCCGCCTTCAACGGAGAGCCTGTCCCCACTGGTGGAAAGGGGCGGGGGGAGGCCGGGTTTTATTCAGCCCTCGATGCCGACAGTGAGGGGGTAGAAGGCAGGTTCTATGTTTGGTCAAAAGCCGAAGTGGAAGAGGTCTTGCAGCAGGATGCCGCGCTTTTCTGTTCATTTTACGATGTAACGGAGGACGGCAACTGGGAGCATACGAATATTCTGAACATCCGTAAACCGCTGGATGCGTTCGCCAGGGATCAGAATATAGACGAAGAGCAGCTGCAGGAGTTGCTGCAGCGCTGCCGCGAAAAGCTGTTGCAGCGCCGCGCGGGCCGCGTGCGGCCCCTGCTGGATGATAAGATCCTGCTGGGATGGAATGCGCTCATGAACACCGCCTTCAGCAAAGCGTACAGCGCCTTTGGCGACCCGCAATATCTACAGGTAGCGCGGGAGAATATGGATTTTTTATGGGACAGGTTTTCCCGGAATGGGCTGGATTTTTTTCACACATATAAAAAAGAAATTGCAAGATACCCAGCCTTTTTAGACGATTATGCGTACCTAATTCAGGCGCTGATCCATTTGCAGGAAATTACGGGGAACACAGACTATCTGTATAAGGCAAAATCACTAACAGAATGGGTAATAGAGCAGTTCAGCGAGGATGATACCGGCTTTTTCTTCTATACAAACAAGGCTCAGCAGGATGTAATTGTGCGTAAAAAAGAAGTGTACGATGGCGCAATTCCCTCCGGAAATGCAATAATGGCTTTTAATTTGCAGTATATAGGCGTTGTATTTGACATAACCGTTTGGAAAGAAAGGGCCATAAAAATGTGTGCAGGGCTGCAACAGGCTGTACACCGCTATCCGGGTTCATTTGGCGTATGGGCGACCATGATACTTTCTAATGTAGGGGGAATTGCAGAAATAGCCATTGTTGGAAAAGAAGTAGAAGCCGTAAGACGCGCGCTTTTGCGGAATTTTATCCCGTTCCGAGTGGTTCAGTCTGCCCCGGCCGCAAATGATGATTTCCCCTTACTAACGAATAAACCAGCATCCCCTGATACGCAGATTTACTTATGTAAAAACTACCAGTGTAGCGCGCCTGTAAATAATGTGAATGACCTGATCCGTCTTCTGGGAAATGTGTAAAAATTTAAGAATTTGGCGATACAATAATCCAATTTCCGGTATCGTTTACATGAAAGCTTATATCACGTAATTGCAGTTTTAAAAAATAAATTCTATTCTTGTGATGAAGTCGGTAAAACATTATTTTTGCCCAATACCCTTTAATATTATGAAAATGAAGAACCTATCCGCCTTAACAGCACTGGTGGCCATGATCGCTACCGGTTGTGGCAAAATAGGCAAATCCTCGAAAGGCGTGCCCAATGATGGCCAGTTACATGGCGTGTCAGCGGCGGCTAAATACAGCATGACCAGGCCTCCGGGCATGGTGTACGTTCCACCAGGCACCTTCCACATGGGGCCCAGTGATGAGGATGTAAACTATGCTTATACTGCCCGTAACAAGCAAATATCCATTAATGGCTTCTGGATGGACGCTACCGAGATCACAAACAACGAGTATCGTCAGTTTGTGAATTGGGTACGCGACTCTATCGGCGCCACACTGCTTCAATATGGTAAAGAAGTAGATGGCACTTTCCAGATTGACTGGAAAAAGGCCAAAACCATTAAATGGGACGATAAGTCAACTATCGAGAAGATCGACCAGTTGATCCTGTCGCCTGAGAACCGCGTTTTCGGCAAAAAAGAGATCGATCCTTCCAAGTTAATATACCATTCAGAAATATTTGAGCTGAAAGAAGCTTCCAAAAGAGAAAATGCTGGCCGGCCCCGCTCTCAGTTCATCGTAAAGAAGAATGTGCCTATTTATCCTGATACCCTGGTTTGGATCCGTGACTTCAGTTATTCTTATAACGAGCCCATGACCAAACGGTATTTCGTTCACCCGGCCTTCGGCAACTACCCAGTAGTAGGTGTGAACTGGAAACAGGCCAGTGCCTTCTGCGAATGGAGAACTCACTACCTGAATTCTTTCCTGGAATCAAAAAAGAAACCTACCGAGTCAGATTTCCGTTTACCAACAGAAGCTGAGTGGGAATATGCAGCCCGTGGCGGCCGTTCTCAATCAATGTTCCCCTGGGGTAACTATTATCTGAGAAACAGAAAAGGTTGTTTACTGGCCAACTTCAAACCTGGCCGTGGTAACTACCCTGAAGATGGCGCTTTCTATACTGCCCGCGCCGATGCTTACTGGCCAAACGATTTTGGTTTGTATTGCATGTCGGGTAACGTATCAGAGTGGACCTCTTCTCTGTTCTACGAAGGTTCTTACAACTTCCAACACGATATGAACCCTGACATTCGTTTCGATGCCCATGATGATGCACCTCCCCGTATGAAACGTAAGGTGATCCGTGGTGGCAGCTGGAAAGATGTAGGCTTCTTCCTTCAAACGAGCACCCGTAGTTATGAATACATGGATACGGCTAAGTCTTACATCGGCTTCCGCTGTGTAATTGATTTACCGGCTATGCAGAAGAAACGTTAAAAATTATTTAAGCGTAAAATTTTTTAACGGCTAATCCGTTTTATTGGAGATTGATTTGACAACAAAATCAAACTGGTATTTTATTCTCTCAACCCTATTGAAAACCCGTTTTCTAAAAATTAAAAATTAAAGTTATGGCTGGAGTTTCTAAATCTACTGAAAGACTGGTAAACGTAATCGTATGTATGGGTGCTGCTGTCGTGATCTTCGGTGCCTGGCAAAAAATTACGCACCAGCCCCTCGCTGATTTCTTCTTAACGGCAGGTCTTATTACGGAAGCAGTAATTTTCGTTGTATATGCATTCTTACCCCCTCCCGGATCTGAAATGCATGCTATCGCTGAAGCATTACCAAAATTAGCCGGTGGCGCCTCCTCCTCAGGCAATCCCGCTGTTGCTAAAATGGATGAAATGTTCCAGGAAGCTGACATTACACCTGCTAACCTGAGCCGTTTGAGCGAAGGATTCAAAAAATTAGGTTCTACTGTTAATAATATAGCTGATGTTTCTGATGTAGTTAAAACTACCAGCGACTATACTGCAAAAACTAAAGAAGTTACACAGGCTTTGGATCAAATGAAAAACGTTTACCAGGGCGCTGCTTCTACAGTTTCCAGCTTTAATTCAGCTGCTGACAGCACTAAACAGTTCCACGAGCAAGTACAGGTTCTGACCAAAAACTTAGGTTCTCTGAACGCTATTTACGAACTGGAATTACAGGATACAAACAACCACCTGAAAGCGATGAACAGCTTCTACGGCAACCTGGTGCAGGCTTCTCAAACCATGCAAGGTAGCGTAGACGATGCTAAGAAAGCGCACGAACAGATCTCTAAACTGGCAGGTAACCTGAGCCACCTGAATACCATCTATGGTAACATGCTCACTGCCATGCAGGGTCGTTAATCAGGCGGTAGTCCATATCCTGTTACCCGTGAATACAATCAGAATTAGTGAAACAAATTGTTTAAACTAGAAAAACCTAACCCATGGCTTTACCTAAAGAGCCTAGGCAGAAGATGATCAATATGATGTACTTGGTGCTGACAGCCCTGCTGGCACTGAACGTATCATCAGAGATCCTCAACGCCTTCGTAACTGTAAATAGTAGTATTGCAAAATCGAACGATTTAATTAGTGATAAGAACAAACTGACTTACGAGTCGTTTGCCGCTAAATTAAAAGATCCTCAAACCGCTGCACAGGCTGAAGCCTGGGCGCCTAAGGCCGAGGAAGCAAAAAAATTATCTGCCGACCTGTACAATTATATTGAACAGCTGAAAGCAGAAATGGAAAAAGAAGCCGGTACCCATGAAAGCCATGGCGTAAAGGAGATCAATGCTGATAACCTGGACGCTGCTACCCGCCTCATGGACCAAAAAGGTAAAGGCAAGGAATTATATGGCAAACTGGCTGATTACAAAAAACAACTGATCGGCCTGTTAGGTAATGATGAAAAGGTTTCTTTCTATCAGAAGTCACTGCCGATCGATCTGAATGTGCCCAAGTCTAAGACTGGTAATAAATACGGCAATGATGTAAATGGCTGGACGCAAAGCTATTTCCACATGACGCCTGCTATTGCCGCTTTAACGATCCTGAGCAAGTTCCAGAACGACGTTAAGAACTCTGAAGCCCAGATCGTTGACTATTTACACTCAAAAATCGGTGAAGTAAAAATAGTTTACAACAAATTCCAGGCTATTGCCCAAGCTAACACATCATACGCGATGCCTGGCGATAACATCGAGATCACTGCCGGTGTTGGCGCCTTCAGCGAAGCTGCTAAACCACGGATCTCTATCAATGGCCAGTCAATGCCATTAACGGCAGAAGGAACTGCTTTGTATAAGACAACTGCCAGCGGAACCGGTGAGCATTCAGTAAATGTTGCTATCGAGTTCAACAAACCCGATGGTACCGTTGAAAAAGTAAACAAAGTAGTTAAATATACCGTAGGTGTTCCTTCAGGAGCTTCTGTGTTCCTCGAGAAAATGAACGTACTGTATATTGGTGTTGATAACCCGCTGACCATCTCTGGTGGTAGCGTAGGTGCCGAAAAAACAAGGGTAAGTTTTGCCGATGGTTCTATCTCTAAAGTTGGTGGCGACCGCTACATTGCAAAGCCCAGCAGACCCGGCATGTCGAAAATTGTAGTAAATGCAAATGGTAAGAACTTCGAGTTCCCCATGCGCTTAAAATACCTGCCTCCGCCAACTGGTTTCGTTGGTTCTAAAAAAGGCGGAAGTATTTCTTCAGCTGAATTTAAAGCAATTGGCGCTGTAATTGCTAAACTGGAAGACAGTGATTTCGAAGCACCATTTAAAGTAGTAAGCTACAGATTAGGTGCTGTAGGTGGTCCTGTTCAATTGTACACAGAAGCCGTAAACGAAGGCAACCGCTGGAGTGGTCAGGCTGCCAGCCTGGTTCAAAGGTCTGGTCCTGGTACAAGGATTTTCATCGACGCCCTCACGGTTGTAGGACCTGATGGCCGTAAACGCGAGATCCCGGGCATGCAATTCAGCCTTAAGTAAAAACATTATAAAAACAGGGAACAAATGAAGAACCGTATCATAAAATTGTGTTTGTTGCTGGTTGCGCTGACCTTTACTGCAGAAGCAGTGGATGCTCAGGCTAAGAAACCTGTCCGGAAAGCCACAAAGCGGACTACCGCCAAGAAAAGTACTGCCAATCGCAGCAGGAACCAACCTACTGCCGCAGTTGCTCCTCCGCCGGTAGATACCGTAAAACCTACGCCCGTTGAGGCCAAGTTGGACATTCCGCCGATCAAAAAATCGCTGCGTAATGACAACGCCATCGAGCGTAACCTGGTGAAAGACCGGATTCCTTTAGCATACGAACACATACGGGAAGATGATGCCGTGTATATGCAACGTGTATGGCGTGAAATAGATGTACATGAAAAAATGAACCTGCCTTTCGTTTATAAAGCTGAAGGCGACCTGGGTAACCAACGGTTCATTTACATTCTGCTGAACGCTATTAAAAACGATAGCATCACTGCTTTCTCTCCTGAAGATGACCGGTTTACCACTCCTTTGCCTTTCAGCGAGATCGTTAAAGGCCTGGTAGGTGTTCCCAAAGTGATCTCTGTTCCTGACTTAAGGAACGACCCCGACGGTTCTAAAGGTTTGATGCGTGATACCACCATCGTGGATGAATTCAATCCTGATAAAATAGAAAGATTCTGGATCAAGGAAGACTGGGTATTCGATAAAGAATCTTCGCGTATGCAGGTGCGTATTCTTGGAATCGCCCCGCTTAAGACCATTATGAATGAAAGTGATGGCTCTTTCCGCGATGTAACGCCTATCTTCTGGGTATACTATCCCGATCTGAGACCGATCTTTGCTAAACACGAGGTGTACAATGGTAAAAACTTTGGCGCCCGTATGAGTTGGGAAGAATTGTTCGAAAGCCGCATGTTTGCGAGCCGTATTATCAAATCTACGGTTAACAACCCCAACGATGAATTCATCAAATCGTACGTGAAAGATCCTATCCTCGCCCTGTTAGAAGGCGAAAACATGAAAGAGCGGATCTTCAACTACGAGCAGGACCTTTGGTCATACTAGAAAATAGTATATAACTATAACGAAAAGGGTATCGTATTTTTACGATACCCTTTTTAGTTTCTTGTTTTAAACGGCTGTAATACACTTTTAAAAAGAAGTCGCTGTATAAACATTATATCAATAATTTTTTTAAAAATACCCACATGTAGGTATTGTTTTGTGACGACGATTCACTATTTTTACAATGGTTTTTCATAGGATATTGGATTTTAAAAACGGGGCTGGATGTCTATCCGGGCCCCTTTTTCTTTTTATACCTGCTTGCCAGGGCGTATAACCGAAGCTACCCACTCACCATGATCATTCACCTGTAATATTTTCGTAAGAAACGGTTGCACAAGCCGTTGAACCATCCCCAACGCAGCTAAAGGCGCAAGGCTAAAGGCCAAAGGCCAAAGGCGCAGGGCTTTGCGAGAGCATTAAACTGTTAACTGAGAATTATAAACTTTGAGCTGTGAACTGTAAACTTTGAACTGTATTTGCGTTAAGCGTTCGGCGTTAAGCCTTCAGCATTAAACTATGAACTGAAAACTTTAAACTTTGAACTGTATTTGCGTTAAGCCTTCAGCATTAAACTATGAACTGAGAACTTTAAACTTTGAACTGTATTTGCGTTAAGCCTTCAGCATTAAACTGTGAACTGAGAACTGTAAACTTTAAACTGTATTTGCGTTAAGCGTTCTGCGTATTGAAGTAATTCTTTATCAATGTAGCTTTAGCGGTGCCAACAGCGGCCGATAATTCTTCGAGACTTAGCTCCTTTACCCGTTTTACCGACTTGAACTCCTTCAGCAGTTGTTCAGCGGTATTCTTGCCGATGCCCTTGATCTGTTCCAGCTCATTTTTAAAAGTGCCCTGGCTGCGTTTTTTGCGGTGAAAAGTAATACCAAACCGGTGCACCTCATCGCGAATAGAACGGATCAGTTTCAGGCTATCGCTGTTGTACGGCAGCTTTACCGATTCTTTGTCGCCGGGGAAAAAGATTTCCTCTTCATTCTTTGCAAGACCAACAACCGTCATTTGTCCCTGTAACCCAAGTTCGTTTATGCCTTCCAGTGCGGCGCCGAGCTGTCCTTTACCACCATCGATGATCACCAGTTGGGGAAAAGGCTGCTGCTCCAGTTGCAACCGTTTATAACGCCGGGTAACCACTTCTTTCATGGTAGCAAAATCATTGATGCCCTCCACGGTTTTTACATTGAAGTGCCGGTAATCTTTTTTGCTGGGCACACCTTCCTTAAAGCAGACCATGGCCGATACCGGGTAGCTGCCCTGGAAGTTGGAGTTATCGAAACATTCAATATGCAGCGGAACAGCCGGCAGCTGCAGATCGCGCTGCAATTGCTCCAGCACTTTATGTTTTATTGAATCATCCTTGCCATCGAGCTTCAGCATTTTCCGTTGCCGGATCTCTTCCTTGAAATAATTCACGTTCATGGCTGCCATATCGAGCAGCTTCTTTTTATCACCGGCCTTAGGTACGGTGACTATGATCTCCGGTTCATCATATTCAATATCAAAAGGAACAATGATCTCGGGCGACAGGCTGTTGAATGTCGTACGCAATTGCGCAATCGCGAATGACAATATTTCTTCAATGGGCTCATCCAGGTGGGTTTCCCATTGTGAAGTATGGGTTTGAACGATGGTGCCATTCTGCATCATCAGGTAAGTGACATAGGCGGTATCGCCATCGCGCAGAATGGAAAACACATCGGCATTGCCAAGATGCCTGCTTACGATCACCGACCGGGCCTGGTATTGTTCCAGGTGTTCGATCTTTTTGCGCAGTATCTCCGCTTTTTCAAAAGCCAGGTTCTCGGCGGCCTCGCGCATTTCTTTTTTAAAATGTTGTATAACCGGACCCAGGTTGCCTTTCAGGATATTGCGCAATTGCTGCAATCCCTCGGCATAGTTCTCTTCGGTTTGCAGGCTTTCACAGGGGCCTTTGCAATTGCCCAGGTGATATTCAAGGCACACTTTGAATTTGCCTTTGGCAATATTGCCGGGCGTAAGGTTCAGCTTGCAGGTACGCAGCTGAATATTGGCCTTCACAAAATCGAGCAGCTCACGCACTTTGGCTACCGAGGTAAAAGGGCCCAGGTATTCGGAGCCGTCGTTGATCTTGCGGCGGGTGAGGAATACGCGGGGGAAATTCTCTTTCTTGATAACAATATAGGGATAGGTTTTATCATCTTTCAGATTGATGTTAAAACGCGGCTGAAACTGTTTTATAAGCGAATTCTCCAGCAAAAAGGCATCTTGTTCACTTGGCACAATAGTGAACTCTATACGCTTTATACGCTGAACCAGCTCATGTGTCTTGTAAGAGGTGAACGTTTTGGTAAAGTACGAGCTCACCCGCTTGCGGAGGTTCTTCGCCTTGCCTACGTACAGCAGCGTGTCCCCCGAATCGAAATATTTGTAGATACCGGGCTCAACCGGTAAAGTAGGTGCAATAAGTTGAAATTCCTGTGATGTCATAAAGTCTACTACTGTTCTGGCAACCTCATTAGCTGTTACATACCACCATTCAAGTTAGCAGTTTCCGGTTAGCTGTTCGACCCGCCAATTGCCAACTGCTCACTGCCTACTCCCCAAAGTACTGCGGATCCCAGATCACTTTTTCCATAGAAGTAACAGCCGGCCCGTCCTTTGGTTGCCGGATGGTCACAATATAGTAGTATGCCTGCATTTTCCAGGTCAGTTTTTGAGAAATGGCCGTATCGCCGCTGTTAAATTCCCTTTCCATATAAATGCGGTTCACTTTGTCGGTGGTCAGGCTGGGCTTCAGGTACACCATTACATTCTGTAAACTGCCGGCAGGCTGTTTGGGCGAATAGATGAAATTCAGCATCTGGGTGGTTTCATCCATCAGGGAATGTTCTTTGAAATGTTCCTGGAACGAAGCGGAATCCAGTTCCGGGATCAGGAACTGGCTGGCCAGCTTATGAAATTCCGGTAACCGGATATAGGTTGAATCTTTTTTACCCCCGATACTCACTTTACGCAAAATACCCCCTGAAAAAGAATCTACCCGGGCAATATCCATCTGAATGAAATCGGCCACCGGTAAGTACTGGCTGTTGGCCAGGGTGTCCTCCATCAATTGCTCGGTGCCTTCGGCTGGTTTGGGGCTTTGTTTACAGGCTACGGCCAGCATAAAAAGGGCCGGAAACATTAAATATAGCTTCATCAAGTAAAATTATTGAATTCCGATATTGTGGGCGAATGATAGCGAAAAGTACGATTCCCGATTTCTGATTTCTGATTTCGAGATTTTGAGATTTTGAGATTTTGAGATTTTGAGATTTTCTTATGTTCAGCCGCCCAATAGATTGCCAAATGTCTGAATTTTTAAATCTCGAAATCTCAAAATCTTGCGATCTCAAAATGGCAAAATGAGAGATCCTAAAGTTGAAGAATGCAAAGTGGGTCACCTTTGACAGCGACCCACTTTGTTGAAGTAATACACTTCGAAGCCTAGCGGATAGTTTTGGTTACGCCTATCTTGATACCGTATTCAAACAGGTGCTCGCGGATAGGGTATTCCTTGATATAACTCGATAATAATTGGTATCGTACTTGCGGACCTACCTGCCATTTCAGGTCGCCGGTCTTATAAGAGATGAATGCTTCGGTGCTGGTATTTATGTTCCATCTTCTTACCAGGCTTGGTTCGGTGGCGTATTTGTAATCGGCGGTTATGAGATAGGTGTTCCGGTTCAGCAAATAAGTAGGCTGAATGGTTCCGCCAATGCCCACCTGAATCTTATCATTCCCCAGCAGGTTTACTTCAAGCCCTATTGGAGCCGACAACTGGAAGTACTGGTTGTGCAAATTCTCCACGGCATCTCCCCCAAAATTGCGGTAGCGGGTGTAGGACGTCAGTTGCCCGGTAACAATGCCATAATTAGAGTTGAGGGCAAACGTAGCCGGTTCATATGCATAAGAGCTATACGCCTGAATATCGTAACGGATGTAGTTGAACTGCAATCCTGCCTTCAGCGTAAAGGTCTTGTTCACGGTATACAGTATGTTTGAACCCACTTCAAAGCCAAGGGCTGGTTTATGGTTCACCAGTTTTTCGGGATCACCGGTTATGATGGGAGCGAGTGGCAGCGTTTTAACATCAGAAGGATAGTTACGTCCTTTTAATGTACGGTAGTTCATAGTGGGTGAAAAGGTCAGCTGCCAGCTATGCCGCCTTGTTTTAGGTACGGCCAGTTCATAAACGGCATTATGTGCCAGCCAGTTTACGCGCTTGTTATCTTCCCGGGCGTCCTGTGTATTGGCTTCCAGCTTCGATGCATCAATAGCGCTGGCGCCCGCTAAAGAGGCAGGGGCAGGCACCTGGGCAGCGGACGGCGCAACGGTTGGCTCCTGGCTGCCTTCGTATTGTTCAGCAGTGGCTTCGGGTTCCGATAATTTTTTAGCCTGCCAGTCATGCAGGTTGTAGACCATTGCCTGGTTATTGTAGGCAACGGGATGATGACTGGCCACATCCGGGGCAGCGGTAACAGCGGCGATCTCCGGCCGTTCCATATTGATCACTGCGGCCTCGCTGCGATCAGGGTTGAGCACAAAGTTCCGTTGATTCGTATTGTTGTTGTCTGTAGCGCTCTGTTTCGGATTGCCAAATGGTACGATAACAGCTTTCGGTGTTGATTCAGCTGTTTCAGTTGTTGCATTCGCAGGAGTGGAAGCGTTGTTGCCAGTAATAGCCCGGTCGGCTGTTGATGGTGTGATAAATTCAATGAAGGTATAATAGCCAACGGCAGACAGGAAAAGAATTAAACTAAACCAATACCACTTTCTGTTGGGGTGCAGCGAACGGTGTATACCTTTCCACACCTTGTCAGAAGGATACATTTTATACTGGTCAGCTTTTTCTTTCAGCAGTTCTTCAATATCCTCGTTGTAAAAACCTCGCTCCATATCATTTGTGTTTGTACGGGATGTTTTTCATAGGGTTGTATAGTATCAGTTCGGTATGATGTTTTGGTTTATCTCCCTGCTGCTACACCTAACCAATTGATCTTTTCTTTGGGCCGCATGATAATTTTCTTCTTCACCAGTATGTCTTCAAGCATTTGTTTGGCCCGGGTATATTGCGAACGGCTGGTACTTTCTTCGATATCCAGCATTTCGGCAATTTCCTTATGCGAATAACCTTCGATAGCATACAGGTTAAGTACGGTACGGTACCCTATTGGCAGGATGCGAATGCATTCTACCACCTGTTTTGCCTGCACTATCGACGGCACTGATTCTTCGCGCACCTGGATGCTGGTTGCATGAATGATATCGACGCTTTCGTTGAACTTCTTGTTCTTTTTGAGATGGTTGATACAGGTATGAACTATGATCCGCCGTATCCAACCCTCAAATGCTCCTTTGTTCTGGAAGGTGTGTATCTGCGAAAACACCTTGATAAATCCTTCCTGTAACATATCTTCAGCATCTTCCCGGTGGTGGGCGAACCTGTAACAAACAGACAACATCTTGGGACTATACCGGTGGTACAGTTCCCGCTGGGCAGTTGTGTCGTTACGTAAACAGCCTTGTAAAATGGCGTCGTCGGTCATATTAACCGTTTGGTTGCCCTGTAATTTAGACAAAATTTTGATGTAATTGCTGCGCTATTTATAAAAAATTACTGCCTTTCGATAAGAACTTTAACCTCCCCAATGCCCGCCGGAACGCACTTTTACATTGTTTACCGCCTGATTCGTTATGAATTTCATTCGATTATACATAAAGCGGGTCTGCCGGTCCTTTTCCGGCCACAGGGCATAACCCGACACTTAACTTAAGTCAGCCTATACGGGAGCTTCGGTTTGAACACAGGAGTGCTTCCCGTATTTGATAATAAAGTTGAAACCATCGTTAGTTTGATTCGGTTGTTTGTTTGAGTTATAGTTCAGTGGCGTAAGTTTTGCTGCTTACCAGATACCGGTTTTACTAATCGTGCCACATACATCTGGAAACTGGTTTTTCCCTCAAGAATATAAGATTTCACGGTAGCTCTTTTCGAGAAAAATATTCTACTAAATAAACTTGAATTATGGCACATGAGGTAGAGCGGCATACAGGCGAGGCCGCATTGATAGACGTTCACAATGGACACGGGCACGCTGAGCATGCACAATCGTTCTGGACTAAATACATTTTCAGCCAGGACCATAAAATGATAGCACGGCAATTTTTGATCACTGGCATGATATGGGCTATTATCGGGGCCGCCTTTTCGGTCCTGTTCCGGATACAGCTTGCATTTTCCGGCGAACAATATCCTATATTAGAAACGCTGTTTGGCCACTGGGCCGCCGGTGGCACGATCAGTGCAGAGTTCTATTACGCCCTGGTAACCATGCACGGTACCATCATGATCTTTTTTGTATTGACGGCCGGCCTGAGCGGCACCTTTGCCAACCTGCTTATTCCGCTGCAATGCGGCGCCCGCGATATGGCGTCGCCTTTATTGAACATGCTGTCTTACTGGTTCTTTTTTGCAGCCAGCGTAGTGATGCTGAGCTCGCTGTTTTTGCAAACGGGTCCGGCCAGCGGTGGCTGGACCGCCTATCCACCCCTGAGCGCCCTCGGCGATGCACAGCCCGGTTCACGCCAGGGAATGGACTATTGGCTTATCTCGCTCGGCTTATTTGTTGTAAGTACTTTGCTTGGCGGCATTAATTATATTTCCACTATTTTGAACCTGCGTACCAAAGGCATGACGATGATCCGCCTGCCATTAACGGTGTGGTCATTGTTCTTTACTGCTGTTTTAGGCCTGTTGGCATTCCCCGTTCTATTATCGGCTTTTATCCTCTTACTTTTCGACCGGCATATGGGCACCAGCTTTTACCTGAATGAGATCTTTATAGCCAATACCGGACAGGCTTTACCAAATGAAGGGGGCAACGCCATCTTATACCAGCACCTGTTCTGGTTCCTGGGGCATCCGGAAGTGTATATTGTGATACTACCAGCCATGGGTATTGCATCGGAAGTGATCAGCGTCAATGCGCGGAAACCGATCTTTGGCTATTCAGCAATGGTAGGCTCCCTGTTTGCCATTGCCATATTATCGTTCCTGGTATGGGCGCATCACATGTTCGTGTCGGGAATGAATCCTTTCCTGGGTTCTGTGTTCGTGCTGCTGACCCTGCTTATCGCTATTCCATCTGCTATAAAGGTCTTTAACTGGCTGGCTACATTATGGCGGGGAAATATTCGCTTTACCCCGGCCATGTTGTTTGCCATCGGGTTTGTAAGCATGTTTATTTCCGGTGGTCTTACCGGCATCTGGCTTGGGAATTCAACGATTGATATACATGTACATGATACCTACTTCGTTATTGCGCATTTTCACCTGGTAATGGGTGTGGCAGCCATGTTCGGCATGTTTGCCGGGATCTATCACTGGTTCCCGAAAATGTTTGGCCGGCATATGAACGCAACATTATCTTATATTCACTTTTGGATAACACTGGTGGGCGCCTATTGCATCTTCTGGCCCATGCATTATTTAGGGCTTGCAGGTGTGCCACGGCGTTACTTCGACTATAGCCAATGGAATTCATTCAATCATTTTGACGGCGTAAATAAGTTTATCACCATTGCATCAATAATTGTTTTTGCCATTCAGCTGCTTTTTGTATTCAACTTCTTTTATTCCATATTCAAGGGAAGAAGGGTAGGCACCATGAACCCGTGGCAGGCCAATACCCTGGAATGGACTACACCAATATTACCACCCCATGGCAACTGGGAAGGGGAGATCCCGGAAGTGCATCGCTGGGCCTATGATTATGATAAGGATGAAAGGTCTTTTATACCGCAGACGGAGCCGGTTGGGGATGCTGAGGGGGTGAAACATGAAGTAGGAAGTACGAAGGAAGTATGAAGTAGGAAATACAATCCCGGGTGTAAGAAATAGGGAGTAAAAAGATCTGACTTTCTTCTCCCCATTTCTTGTTTAAATCAAACGTTTATAATCATTTTACAAAACATCATACTTCTTGCTTCCTGCCTCTTACTTTGCTTTGTTATAACCATATAAACCTGAAATTAAAGCAGGCTCGGATAACAGCGCCTGTCTTTAAATCAAGACTTCGCCCGTCATTTCAGGAGGAATGGGCAGCCCCATCATGGAAAGGATGGTTGGTGCAATATCACCCAGCTTGCCGGGTTTTATGGTTCCTTTAAAGTTTTTATCTATGATGAACAATGGCACAAGGTTCATGGTATGTGCTGTATTGGGTGTACCGTCTTCATTGATGAGGTAATCAGCGTTACCATGATCGGCAGTCAGGAAGATCGTATAGCCATGTTCGAGCGCAGCAGTAACAACCCGCTCAACGCATTTGTCAACTGTTTCAACGGCTTTGATAGCAGCAGAGAAAACACCGGTATGGCCCACCATATCGGCATTGGCGAAGTTCAGGCAAATGAATTCAGCGGTTTCTTTTTCAATTTCCGGAACAATAGCATCGGTTACTTCAACGGCGCTCATCTCTGGTTTCAGATCGTAGGTAGCTACTTTCGGGGAAGGGATCAATAAGCGGCGTTCCCCGTCAAACGGGGTTTCGCGACCCCCGCTGAAAAAGAAAGATACGTGGGGGTACTTCTCGGTTTCGGCTATACGTATTTGTTTCTTGCCATTATTGGCCAGGATCTCACCAAGCGTATTGTTCAGGTTGTCGTTCTCAAAAACCACTCCTACGTTTTTGAACGTCTTGTCGTATTCGGTCATGGTCGTATAGTTCAGCGACAATTTTTTCATGCCGAAATCGGGCATATCGGTTTGCGAAAGCACCTGGGTGATCTCGCGGCAGCGGTCGGTACGGAAATTAAAGCAAATGACTGCATCGCCCTCCTGGATGGTAGCCAGCGGTTTTTGATCGGCGCCAGAAATAATAGTTGGCTTTATAAATTCATCGGTAACGTTAGCCGCATACGATTGTTCAATAGCTTTCAGGGCATCGGTAGCTTTTTCGCCGATCCCATTCACCAATGCATCATAGGCAAGCTTTACGCGTTCCCAACGTTTATCGCGGTCCATGGCATAATAGCGGCCGCTTACAGAAGCAATTTTACCGGTGGTTTCGTTGAGGTGTCGTTGTAAGTCGGTCACATAACCCAGGCCGCTTTTGGGATCCGTATCGCGGCCATCGGTAAAAGCATGGATGAACACATCCTGTACGCCTTCTTTGGCGCATAAAGTTACCAGTGCTTTCAGGTGATTGGTATGTGAGTGCACGCCCCCATCGCTCACCAGTCCAATCAGGTGCAAAGGTTTTTTATTGTCTTTGCTGTAGCGGATGGCATTTAACAACACTTCATTTTTGAAGAAAGAACCATCGCGTACAGCTACATTGATCCGTTGTAATTCCTGGTACACAATGCGGCCTGCGCCCAGGTTCAGGTGGCCTACTTCGCTGTTGCCCATTTGGCCATCGGGTAGCCCTACCAATTCGCCGCAGGTAGTTAAGGTTGTGTTAGGATATTTTGCGTAAAGAGAGCTTACAAAAGGAGTATTGGCGTTTTGAATAGCATCTGAAGATTTAACCTTTCCGAGGCCCCAACCGTCCATGATGACCAATATGGTCTTATTAGTTTGCATATAACGTAGTGATTGTGTTTGGTTTGTTACAGAAAGCTGCAAAGGTAATGCAATGCTGCGGTAGTACTAATTTTTGGCAGCATTCTTACTTTGGCATATTTTTAGCGAATTTAGCGGTGAAAAGTAAAAATTGCACATTTATGAAAAAGTATCTGGGATTTGCGATAGCAGCCATTTCGCTGGTCCTGGTGTCATTTTCACCCCTTTATTCTATTGACGACGTAGTAGCTGCTATGAAAACCGGCAACGCCACCCAATTATCTAAGTATTTTGATAACCGGGTGGATCTTTCTCTGCCGGGTAAAAGCGACAATTACAGCAAAAGCCAGGCTGAAATGATCTTAAAAGACTTTTTTGCCAACAACACTGTAAAGAACTTCGTAGTGAAACATAAAGGGGAGCAAAATGGTTCCCAGTTCTGCATCGGTTTACTGCAAACCAAAAATGGCAACTTCCGCACAAAATTCTTTATGAAGCAAAAGGGCGACCAGCAGGTTGTTCAGGAGCTCGGATTTGAGATCATGGAGTAGGATCAACAGGCATCAGACCATTGGCAATCAGCAACAGGCCAGGGAAAAACGTCTTATGTGTGAGGTACCGGGTAAACCTGGTGCCTAAGTGATTTTTTGCCCATTGCGTATTGCCGCGCCCGAACGACTTTCAGGCGGTCGGGCATTGCCAATTGATTACCTTTGTGGTATGCTTACATTCAATGAACAGCTCCATCATTTAATTGAATCTGCCTTGCAGGAAGATATCGGCGATGGCGATCATTCAACCCTGTCAGTTATTCCTGCAGATGCAAAAGGTAAAGCTGTGTTAAAGATCAAGCAGTCAGGCACCATAGCCGGTATGCAGGTGGCTGATGCTATTTTCAGATACAAGGAGCCTTCCGCCCGTTTTATCGCTTTTAAAAAAGACGGCGATTATATGGAAGCAGGTGAAAACGCTTTTGAAGTGATCGCTTCCATTCATACCATACTGCAATGCGAACGGCTGGTGTTGAACTGTATGCAGCGGATGAGCGGTATTGCCACCCTTACCCGTTCTTATACCGACCGGCTAAAAGGATATGCCACCCGTTTGCTGGATACCCGTAAAACAACGCCCGGTTTTCGTTTACTCGAAAAAGAAGCTGTACGCATCGGCGGCGGCCATAACCACCGCATGGGGTTGTACGATATGATCATGCTGAAAGATAACCACATCGATTATTGCGGCGGGTTGGAGAAGGCCATTGAAAGAGCTTATACCTATGTAAAGGAGGTTAAGCCCGGGCTGAAAATTGAAGTGGAAACCCGCAGCCTCGATGATGTAAAGAAAGTAGTAGCGTTTGGTAAGGTAGACCGCATTATGCTGGATAACTTTACGCCGGAGATGCTTTCACAGGCTTTGAAAATAATAAACAATCGGTTTGAAACAGAAGCCAGCGGCGGCATTACGCTGGATAATATTACCGATTTTGCCGCCACCGGCGTAGATTATGTAAGTGTTGGGGCGCTTATTCACCAGGCGGCGAGCTTGGATCTAAGTCTTAAGGCTGTGATTGTTTAATGGCAATTGCGAAGGCGATCGATATGATAATTGTGCAGCGCCTCAGTTATTAACTTCAAATTTTGAGCTATTCACCATTGACCATTCACCATTCACCATTGACCATTGACCATTGACCACTGACCACTGACCAACTCAAAAAAGTAATGAAGCGATGAGCAAAAAGAATAAATCTGATAACCGGGGTTTCGTATACAGTACCGATCCGAATTTCAAATTTGAAGAAGAGCAGAACGCTGTGCAAACCCTGGCGCCCGAGCACCAGAAATTGCGGGTATGGTTAGATACCAAACAACGCGCTGGTAAAGCAGTTACATTGATCACCGGTTTTATTGGTACCACTGATGACCTGGAAGACCTGGGCAAAAAGCTGAAGAATTATTGCGGCACCGGCGGTTCGGCCAAGGATGGGGAAATAATCATCCAGGGCGATCAGCGCGAGAAAGTAATGCAGTGGTTGTTGAAGAATGGATATAAGAATAGTAAGAAAGCGGGCTGAGTCAATAGGCAATAAGCAATGGACAATTGACAATATCGTAAACCCTAATCCCTACACATGTTCGAGATTTTTCTTTTTTATTTAGGCGTGATCTTCACGCTGATCATGCTTGTGTTATTCGGCTTTTTGGTAATGTATATGGTGATCTCCTTAAAATTGCTAAGAGTCAGTAATAAAGAAGATAATATAAATAAAAAGCAAAGTGCACAAAGATCATTATTGCTCTCTGTCTCAGGTATGGTACTCCTGTTTTTTCTATGGATGATTATAATATTTTAAGTTAAGTTTTTTTATAGGCTTTATATAATGCAAAAGGATCGCCACATTTCTAATGTCGCGATCCTTTTGCTTATTGTCAATTGCCTGTTGTCCTTTGTCTGTTGTGTATTGTCTATTGCCTGTTGCCTATTGATTACTGTCCGGCCGCAGAACTATACGATTTCTTATCACCCCACATGTTCAGTAATTCAAGAGAAGCGATCTTGAAGTCACCACTTAAACTAACATACAGGCCTATTACATCCTGCTGGTTCAGCGGATAATTATCAATGCTTTCGAAACGCACATTGTATTGGTTCACCAGGTTCGTGTAAACAGATCCGGTAGGCCATACCTGGGTACCCCGGTTGCTGATGTTAATGAGGTTGAATTTCACGCCCGCATGACGCTGGCATTTTTTAGCAATAGCGTCTGGCTGCTCATTACTTTCAATGAACATATCAACACCGATGATCTTTTCATTCTCAATTTCTTTCGACTCCAGCATGGTATTCCTTTCAAGCTTCAAAGGTGTAGGCGTGCCCGGTTTATTGGCTAATAATTCCTTGGCGTTCAGCTCAGGCGTTTTACCAAAGTTGCTGATGATGGCATCGGCAAACTGGGTGGTATTAAGGCTTGGCTTGGTTTTATCGCCGAAATCACCGGTGTGTATGCCCTGCTCTAGCGTATACAGCAGTGCATTTTCGATCACAGCTGCATTTTCTGTAAGGCCCAGGTGACGAAGCATAGCAAAGCCACTTAATAACAATGCGGTCGGGTTGGCAATGTTTTTACCGGCGATATCTGGCGCCGTACCATGCACCGCTTCGAAAATACAAATGTGATCGCCGATGTTGGCGCTGGGCGCAAATCCCAATCCGCCTACCAGGCCCGCACAGAGGTCAGATACGATGTCGCCCTGCAGGTTGGTCAACACCACCACATCAAAGGTATCGGGGCGGGTAACCAGTTTCATACACAGGTCATCAACGATGATATCATCTGCTTTTAATTCAGGATATTCTTTCGCTACTTCATAAAAACATTCCAGGAACAGTCCATCGGTAATTTTCATGATGTTTGCCTTATGACCACAGGTTATGCGGCGGGCATTCTTCTGGCGGGCCATTTCAAATGCATACCTGATCACCTGTAAACTACCCGGGCGGGTAATGAAGCGGCGGCTCAATGCCACGTCGTGTGTAAGCATATGTTCAATGCCACCGTATGTATCTTCAATATTTTCACGAACTACTGTAATGTCGATGGGAATGCCTGCTTTTGAGAAAACCGTATCAACACCGTGCAGGGTTTGAAAAACGCGTTTGTTGGCGTAGGTATTCCAGGTTTTGCGGGCAGTAACGTTTACGCTTTTAACACCCTTGCCTTTAGGCGTTTCCATGGGGCCTTTGAACAATATACCGAGCCGCTCAATGGTTTGCTGGGCTTCGGGCGTCATACCATTAGAAAAACCTTTATCGAATACCCATTTGCCCATATCTACCATTTCGTATTCAAGGGGCACTTTATTGGCATCAAAAATTTTTAAAACGGCACTCATGATCTCGGGTCCTATGCCGTCGCCTTTAGCCACTGCAATTTTCATGTGTATTTAGTTTTTGTTTTTACAATTAAAGCCATGCTAACTGGTCGCAATAACCATGAAATTATTACATGTTAATAATGAATTGGTTATCGCAAAAGTTCCATATTATGATATTAATTTCTGGCCGATGTGAATAAATCCGGGGCAAAATTAGCTATAAACCCCACAATTCATATTAAAACGTGAATAATTGCTATGGCTGGCTTTTATTTTTGACTATCTTTAAATTCCAAACTGATAGCGTAATGGTTTCAAAGATTTCCGAAGGCATTGAAATAAGTGTCGAAACGTTTTACCAGCCCGATTATTCCAACCCTGTATCGGGAGAATATATGTTTGCCTATCGGATAACTATTGAAAACCACAATAACTTTCCGGTTAAACTGCATCGCCGTCACTGGTATATCATCGACAGCAATGGCACCAACCGCGAGGTGGAAGGAGAAGGCGTGGTAGGTGTTCAACCCACGCTGCAACCTGGCGAACGTTATCAATATGTAAGTGGTTGCAACCTGCGCAGCGAAATGGGTAAAATGCATGGCACCTACCTGATGGAGAACCTGCTGAATAAAACTTCGTTTGATGTAAATATTCCGGTATTCGAAATGATCGTTCCGTTTAAAATGAACTAGGGCGCAATGCGCAGTTGGTGAGTTAACCAGTTGGCAATTTCAAAACTCACGCACAATGGCAAAGTCCCGATAATTAGAAATACTTACTTATAGAAAAGTCATCCGGATCATCCGGATGACTTTTCGTATTTATCAACTATTTAAATTTTTTAAAGTATGCGAACAGTCGCAGGCTTTTAAGCTTGTGATTCCCTTATCAACCAGTCAACTTATCAACTAGTCAACTTTACCTAACCCCATGCATCATCTTCTTCAGCAACGGCGTTAACGCATATAACAGGGCGGCGGCCGCACCGCAAAGAATTACAAATACCATGAAGAATTCATACAGGTTATGAATGGTAAACCCGGCAAAAGTAGGGTAAGTAACCGGGATCTTTTTCTCAGCCAAAAATGCCAGTTGTTCACTGGTAGGCTGAATGGTTTTATCGAGAATGCCCTGTAAATTGATGCCTTTTTCAGCAGCTGTTTCGTATTTGTCGCCAGTCGGTGGTAACAGGGCGCCCAGCGTTCCGGTCAATGCATAACCGGCCGCGTTGCCCAGGAACCAAACACCCATCAATAAAGAACCAAAACGTTTGGGCGCCAGTTTGGCAACCAGCGATAAACCAATGGGTGATAAACACAATTCACCCCAGGTATGCAGCAGGTATAAAATGATCAGCCAGATGATGCCGATCTTGTCAGAAGTTTGTAGTCCCTTCACCTGGGTGGCGATAATAAAATAACCCAATCCGATCAGTAAAAGACCAATGGACTGTTTGACCGTAGAAATTGGTTCCAGCCCTCTGCGCTGTAGTTTCAGCCACATGATGCTGAAAGGGATGGCGAATAACACCACAAACAAGCCGTTGAAGATTTGTACCATACTTGGCGGCATTGCCCAGCCAAAAATACGCGTGTCGGTTTGTTTGTCGGCAATGAAGGTAAGCGAGGAGCCGCTCTGTTCAAAAGCCGACCAAAAGAAGATCACAAAGAATGCAACCACGTATAGTACCAATATCCGTTGGGTTTCAACCCTGGTAAGCGATTTATCGGTTAAGATAAAGATGGCCAGACTTAACCCGGCTGCGTATATAAAAGGATATACATAAGTTTTAATAGGCGACAGGCCGAGCGCCTTGAAATAAGCGCCGATGGTTGAACCACCTTCCGTGCTCACCAGCGGATACTTTATGCTATCCCATGATAAGTATTGAATAGAAAAATAGAAGATCACCAGTAAGCCGAAAAGCAATACTACCGACGTAGTGCTGAATTTGGCCTGGGAGGCTTCACCTTCATGAACAGCGTTTTTGTCGGGTCTGGCGCCAATAGGTTCACCCGTTGGCGTAACTACGTATTTATTTTTCAGAAAGAAGAAGATGATGGTGCCCAGCATCATGGCAATACTGGCCGCCAGGAATCCCCATTTGAAGGCAGTAAGGTCACGGATCACCTTTGCGGTGCCATCAGATTGTTTAACGGTATGCACCACGTCGCCCACCAGCGGACAAATAAACTGGCCGAGGATCGCGCCGAGGTTGATACCCATATAAAAGATAGTGAACGCTGAATCTAGTTTGCTTTTTTCATGTTTTGGGTACAGCTGACCCACCATGGAAGAGATGTTCGGTTTAAAGAAACCGTTCCCGAAGATCTGTAAACCCAGGGAGGTCCACATGAGGGTCTTTGCTGTTTCGAGGTTCGACCCAAAGACACTGGCGCTGGCAAAAAGCACGAGCTGACCGATAGCCAGAATAGCACCACCTAATAAGATACAGTTCCGGTTGCCCAGGTATTTGTCGGAAATATAACCGCCCAGCATAGGGGTGAGGTAACAGAGGCCCAGATAGCCACCATAAATAATGGAAGCGCTTTCCTCTCCCATCAAAAGGGCCTGGGACAGAAACAGCGCCAGTACGGTTCGCATCCCGTAGAAGTTGAACCGTTCCCACATTTCGGTGGCAAATAAAACGCCCAAGCCTTTGGGATGCCCTTTTGAAGGCACATTTACTTCGTTAGCGATTACATCGGGGTTAATTGTAGCAGTCTGAGCCATACAAACATGTAATTTTTGTTTTTAATCAAGCAATCGTGAGCAGTATTTAACGGCCCAAAATAGCGATTAATTTTATATGGCTAAAAAGAGAATGTTCGGTGGTTTAGCCAATTTTAGCATTTTCTTAAGAGCTTTTATTGCCCAATTTCTTTGGATCTGCGCAGCTGTACTTCCGTTAGGTTGTGGTTTGGTTGTGGTTTGGTCAGGGTTTGGTTAGGTTTACCTTTCCTTTACCCCTTAGGTTACCAAAAGGAGATGAAAAGGTAAAGGCAATATTACCCTAACCAACAGGCAACCAGAACCAGGGGAGATGAAAAAGTAACCCGGAGGTAATGAAAAGGAGAAGAGGAGGTAAAGAATACCCGAAGAATACCTAAGACAGGGGTAAAGAAAAGGTAACCAGGAGGTAAAGCCATAATTTATGCGCTATTGCAAATCAATATATTGTGAAATGGCGAGGTAAACAAGAGGTAACCAGGAGGTAAAGCAGCCCGATACATCCGGTTTATTTTGTACGTATAGAATTAAAATTCATTAATCCCCCCTGAATACCGAAATTCGCCGCGGCAAAACTACTTCACTTATTAATCATGAATATTTTACTCTTAGGTTCTGGTGGCCGTGAACATGCTCTGGCCTGGAAGCTTGCACAAAGCAAACAATGTGATCAGCTGTTTATTGCGCCGGGTAACGCCGGAACGTCGCAGTATGGTACCAATGTAAATTTATCGATCACCGATTTTGGTGCTATCAAACAATTTGTACTGGACAAGGAAATTACCTTATTGGTGGTAGGGCCCGAGGAACCACTGGTGAAAGGCGTAACCGATTTCTTTAAGAAAGACGAACAGCTGGGCCGCAAAGTGCTGGTGATCGGTCCTTCGCAATATGGCGCCCAACTCGAAGGCAGCAAGGCCTTTGCTAAAAAATTCATGATGCGGCATGGCATTCCAACCGCCGCCTACCGCGAGTTTGATGAAAGGAACTATGAAGAAGGTATACCGTATTTGCAGCAACATGCATTACCTATTGTATTAAAGGCCGATGGTTTGGCTGCCGGCAAAGGGGTGCTCATTTGCCAGTCGCATATTGAAGCGGTTGCCGAATACGAACTGATGCTGCAACACAGCAAGTTTGGTGAAGCCAGCAGGAAAGTGGTGGTAGAGGAGTTTTTAAATGGGATCGAACTCAGTGTGTTTGTGCTTACCAATGGCAGCGATTATGTGATACTGCCCGAAGCTAAGGATTATAAACGGATCGGCATGGGCGATACCGGACTGAACACCGGCGGTATGGGCGCGGTAAGTCCCGTTCCGTTTGCCGATGCCGCCTTTATGCAAAAAGTAGAAGAGCGGGTAATAAAACCTACGGTTCGCGGGTTGGAGAAAGAAGGCATTGATTACACCGGGTTCATATTCTTCGGCCTTATTAAGGTGGGCGAAGAACCGTATGTTATTGAATATAATTGCCGCATGGGCGACCCGGAGACCGAAGTCGTAATGCCCCGCCTGAAAAACGACCTGGTGGAACTGTTCACTGCCGCCGGCAACGGTACACTTAAAAATAGCAAGATCGAACAGGAAAAACGGTATGCCTGTACCGTAATGGCCGTGAGTGGCGGTTATCCCGGCAACTATGAAAAAGGATTTGTTATTGAAGGTTTGAATAAACCACTGCCAGCCGACAGCCTGATCTTTCATGCAGGCACTGCCGAAAAAGATGGCAAGGTTGTTACCAGTGGCGGCCGCGTACTGGCGGTAACTTCTTATGGTAACACAGTTAGCTCAGCCGTGGTTAAATCAAAGGAAGTGCTGCACCAGCTGTCATTCGAGGGCATGTATTTCCGCCAGGATATCGGGTTTGAATTTGAATAAAACGCAGAACGCTCAACGCCGAACGCGGAACGCAAGACCCGGAAATAAGGTGTATTTAGCGTTCAGCGTTAAGCGTCAGTAGGAATGCCTAAAAATTGTTTTGATGCAAAAACAAGTACACTACAGTGATTATCTGCAATTAGAGAAAATACTCAATGCACAAACATTAGAAAGCGATCTGCTGCAGCAACATGCCCATGATGAAATGTTGTTCATTATCATTCATCAGGCATACGAACTGTGGTTTAAGCAATTGCTTTATGAAATTGACTCGGTGGCGGGCATCATGCAAAACCCCGTCAACGATAATTCGCCCGAACTGCAAACGGTGGTGCATCGGTTAAACCGCATGGTAACCATTTTGAAGGTAGCGGTGCATCAGATCGATATCATGGAAACCATGACGCCTATGGATTTCCTCGATTTCAGGGATATGTTGCGCCCGGCATCGGGTTTCCAGAGCTGGCAGTTCAAACTGGTTGAAGCAAAGCTGGGCCTGAAATACCAGCATCGCCATGGCCAGGAGTATTATATATCCCAGTTGCGGCAGGAACAGATCGATGTCATCCGTAAAGTGGAAAGCGAAAAGTCATTCATCGAACTGCTCAATGCCTGGCTTGAACGGATGCCTTTCTTTGAGGAAACAGATAACTGGCGGAATTTCAAAGCGGTTACAACCGTTCCGGCGTTGGAGGAGTGGGAAGGCGGCCGGTCACCTTTCTGGACCGATTACCGTAATATCTACTCTGGCGGACTTGCAGAAGCCGAGCAAACCAATGTGCAATACTTTGATCTGGTGTTTTCAGATGAATCCCACTCCCCCCAGGGCGGCCAGGGAGCGGCCGAGCGGCATCTATCGCCCCGGGCGAGCCGCGCAGCGCTGTTTATTATGTTATACCGGGGATATCCTATTCTGCAGTTGCCATTTCAGCTGCTGAATGCCTTGCTGGAAATAGACGAACAATTGAGTACCTGGCGATACCGGCACATGAACATGGTACATCGTATGATAGGCACCCGTATAGGCACCGGTGGCAGCACCGGCCGCGATTATCTGAAAGGAGCCCTTGACAAACATTATATTTTCGCTGAAATAGCCCGCCTGACCAGTTTCCTGATCGAAAGAAAAAAATTGCCGGTGCTTAGTCCGGAAATGGAAAAGCGACTGGGATTTGTGGGATAGAAGCGCGTTCCAGGTTACAGGTTACAAGTTTCAGGGATCCTTGTAACCTGTAACTTGAAACCTGTAACTCATTTCTCCCGAATCCTCCCCATAAATGATATAACAACAAGGGTTAAGAAGGCCGAAAAGAAGAACACGAACCCACTTCCAACAATACTCCATAAGGCCCCAGCCATAAAGCTGGCGAGCAGGCTGCTCACGCTTTCCATAGAAGTGTAAAACCCGATGGCGGTGGCGGTATTTTGATCATGGGCTATATTTGAGATCCATGCTTTGGCAATACCCTCAGTGGCGGCTGCATACAGGCCGTACAATACAAACAACATATACACCATGGGTGTGGAATCAATAAATGCAAACCCGCCATACACTAAGGCAAACAGGGCGATTCCGGCCAGGAATACTTTTTTCTTACCCAGTTTATCGGCCAGTATACCCATAGGGTAGGCGCTGGCAGCATACACTACGTTGTAGAGGATATAGGCAAAGATGGCGGTGTTGTCGTTTTTACTGATCTCTCTGGCTTTTAAGAGCAGGAAAACATCAGAGCTGTTGGCGATCGCAAACAGGGTAAGCGCAGCCACCAATCGCTTATATCCCTGCGTGGCTATTTTCCAGTAAGAGAAATAGGAAAAGAAATGGCCGGCGGCCATGGTGCTGACGGGCTGTTTCTTTTCGCGCAATAAAAAGATGAGTAAAACCGAGATCGATCCGGGAATAAAAGCCAGGTAAAAAATGTTCGTGTAACTGCCCGGATGATAATACAGCCAGGCAAGGGCAAAAGCAGGTCCCAGTACCGCGCCGAACGTATCAAGGCCACGATGAAAGCCAAAGATCCTGGCCTTGGTTTCGCGGGTTGCTTCTTTTGATAAAAGCGCATCGCGGGCTGCTGTACGTATGCCTTTGCCCAGGCGGTCGAGGGTGCGCGCGAAAAATATCCACAATTTGATGGAGCCGATAGTTATTGGCACAGCCATCATTGGCTTGGAGAGGGCGCTGAAGAAATAACCGGTTTTCACAAACGGCAGGCGCAGGCCTTTTTCATCGCTAAGTTTCCCGAAGTAACCTTTGCTGATGCCGGCAGTAAAGCCGGCCACACCTTCCAGCAATCCGATCCATACCACGCTGAAGCCGATCTGCTGCAAATACAGTGGTATCACGGGATACAGCATTTCACTGGCAATATCTGCGAAGCAGCTTACCAATGACAAAATCCACACGGTTCGGGTAATAATACGCATGGCGACAGCATGTAAATTATACGGCGGAAATAAGTAAGTTAGTAAAAAAGTGGTCGGTAACTTAAGGTGGTTTTCCGGGAAAATGATATGATCAACCAGTATGAAAAAGCAGGTTGTAAACTATTTAAAGTATAGCCAACAATTAACGTTTCGGTATAACGTTAGTTTCATAACTTTTCCCGCGTGTTTGTGCGGTACAACGAGGTACAAAAATGCAGGATAAGATATAATTCAGAATAGCAATACACAGCCTTCCGCGCCAGAACTGTAGCGGATAATAGTAGCAACGATAAGCGAATTTTGTACCAGAAAAAAAATACTTGATCCTGTAAAGGTTGTGCTTTGTTAATTCGAATTATTTGCTTCAATTTTGCATGCATTATATTCAATCCAAAATCTGACCTTCTAAATGGGCTTATTCAACTTTTTCACCCAGGAGATTGCCATCGATCTGGGCACTGCCAATACCCTAATCATACATAATGACGAAGTAGTGGTGAATGAACCGAGTATTGTTGCGCTGGACCGTAATAACCCCAAAACGGTTCTGGCGGTAGGGAAACGGGCTTTGATGATGCATGAAAAGACCCATGAGAGCATCCGCACGGTGCGCCCCCTGAAGGACGGAGTGATCGCCGATTTTAACGCGGCTGAATTAATGATCCGGGAAATGATCAAAATGATCTATCCCAAGAAGCCTTTGTTCCCCCCAAGCTGGCGGATGATGATCTGTATCCCTTCCAGCATTACAGAGGTTGAAAAAAGAGCGGTACGCGATAGTGCCGAGCAAGCCGGCGCCAAAGAGGTTTACCTGTTGCACGAGCCCATGGCAGCAGCCCTTGGTATTGGCATCGACGTAGAAGAGCCGGTTGGTAACATGATCATTGACATCGGTGGCGGTACAACGGGAATCACCGTGATCGCCCTGGCCGGGATCGTTTGTGATCAGAGTATCCGTATCGCCGGTGATGAATTTACCGCCGACATTATGGAAGCCCTGCGCCGCTATCATAGCTTGCTGATCGGTGAACGTACTGCCGAGCAGATAAAAATAAACATTGGTGCGGCCATGAAAGACCTGGATAACCCACCCGATGATATCCCTGTAAACGGTCGTGACCTGGTAACCGGTATCCCCAAGCAGATCATGGTTAGCTACCAGGAAATAGCCGAAGCGCTCGATAAAAGCATCTTTAAGATCGAAGAAGCGATCCTGAAAGCGCTTGAAATGACCCCGCCCGAGTTGGCTGCTGATATTTACAGGCGCGGTTTATACCTTACCGGCGGCGGAGCCCTGCTGCGCGGACTGGATAAACGCTTAAGCCAAAAAATCAAATTACCTGTGCACGTGGCTGACGATCCGTTAAAAAGTGTTGTACGCGGTACCGGCCTGGCACTGAAGAACTATGACCGCTATCCATTTGTAATGCGGTAGTTGGTTGTATTTTCTTTCTATATTGTAAAATCCTGTATAGATAACCAGACCGGATTTTGAATTCAAAATTTTCTGCAGGTGCGTAATATTTTTCTCTTCATCAGGAGGTACTTCAATTTTGTATTCTTCGTGGTGCTGCAGATTGCGGCCCTGTACATCCTTTTTCACTATAACAAGTTCCATGAAGCTGTTTTTTCAGGCGTAGCCAATGAATTAACGGGCAGCATAGGTGGCAGATATAACAACATTACCTATTACTTTCACCTGAAAAAGACCAACGACGCCCTCGCCAAGGAAAACGAGGAATTACGTAACAGGCTGCTTACCAACTTTGAACGCCCCGATACAACGCAAAAATTAGTACAGGACACCATCCCATATGATACGCTGGGGCATTATCGCAAATACCTGTACCGCAGCGCCCGGGTGGTTAACAACACCGTTAGCCTGCCCAATAACACCCTTACCATCAACAGGGGCGAAAAACAGGGCATTCATCGGAATATGGGGGTCATCAGCCCATCGGGGGTAGTAGGTGTAGTGATCAATACCAGCAGCAATTATGCCGTGGTAATGAGTCTGTTACATCGCCAGTCGAAAGTTTACGCCAGTCTTAAAAAAACCGGGGAGACCGGGCAGGTGTTTTGGGATGGAAACAGTCCGTTATATGTAACCCTCAAGAACATTCCTAAAAGCGCCCAGGTGGCAAAAGGCGATTCAGTGGTTACCAGTCAATATGCTTCTTACCGTTTTCCGCAGGGCATACTTGTTGGCACTGTAATGGATATAATTGACGATAAAACGAGCAGCTTTTATACATTACGGTTAAAACCGGCTACCAACTTCTTTAATGTGCAGTATGTAATGGTTGTTGAAAATCTGATGAAAGACGAGCAGGCCAAGCTGGAAGAAGAAACCAATAAAATAAACCAATGAGTGACCTGGTACGAAATATGATCCGGTATGTATTGTTTATTCTGGTACAGTATTATGTACTGTTCCAGATTCGACCCCTGCACGAGTTTGTAGTACCGTATATTTATTACCTGTATGTACTCTGGCTGCCCTTCAGCATGGGTAGAATGAGCCTGATGCTCGTAAGCTTTTTATTTGGCCTTACCTTGGATTATTTCACCCAAACGCCCGGTTTGCATGCTGCGGCCTGCACCCTCATCGCTTACCTGCGGGCCTTTGTCGTAAATATTCTTATACCCCAGGAAGGCGCCGAGCAGAACTATCGATCTCCATCCCCGGTAAGTATGGGATGGGCCCCTTATGCTGTATATGTGCTTGTGTTAACCCTGCTGCATCACACCTATCTCGTATTGCTTGAATGGCTGCAATTTGGATCATTCCTGTTCTTTTTAGGAAAAGTGCTGGCAACATCTGGCATCAGTTTGATGTTAATACTTATTACCGAACTGCTGTTCTTCCGGAAAGAGAAATTCCGGACGAATACAGCCTAGGCCTGCCGCCCCGCGGCGCAAAAAAGATTTAACTTCGTCTACAATAAATTATTCATTTTTTCTTTGGTAATTAGTGCTGTAATGTACTTTAAGTCCTATGTCTGTATTTAATCAGTCAAGAAGTAATATAATTCGCCTGATATTCCTTGGACTCTTCCTCGTTATTATAGTTCAGTTATTCAACCTTCAGGTCATTCAGGGCAAGTACAAACAACTGGCTATGGATAACGCGGTGTTTGCCAAGGTAAAATATCCTGACCGCGGAATCATTTATGACCGTAAGAACCGGCCCATATTAAATAATACCATCATGTATGACCTGGTGGTAGTACCCAACGAGGCGCGGAAAACGGATACATTCGGTTTATGTGAAATACTCGGTATCGACACTGCGGAATTCAAAAAACGTATTCTGGAGGCACGTATAAAGAACGGGCCTTATCGGCCTTCCATATTCGAAGACCTGTTAGAACCGCAATTACAGGCCCGCCTGGATGAGAACATCTGGAAGTTCCCGGGTTTCGCCCTGGTGGAACGTCCGGTACGGATCTATCCTTACAATTCGGCAGCCCATATTATGGGCTATATTGGCGAGGCTGATTCCAACATCATCAAACGCTCGGGGGGCTTTTACCATATGGGCGACTATGTTGGCCGTAACGGTCTGGAGGCTTATTATGAAAGAGTGCTGATGGGCCAGCGCGGGGTGGAGTTCCTGTTGAAAGACAACAAGAACCGCCTGGTGGGTAATTACGAAAAAGGCCGCTTCGATACCCCTGCTGTTCGTGGCCGTAACCTGCATACTTATATTGATATTGAACTGCAGGAGCTGGCTGAAAAACTGATCAGTGGTAAAGTAGGCTCCGTGGTAGCGCTCGACCCCAAGACCGGGGGCATTCTTGCCATGGCTTCAGGCCCCAATTTCGATCCCAACTCGTTAACGGGTCCCGATAAGCAAAAGAACTATACCAAAATGGTGCTGGATGTTTCGGCGCCGTTATTGAACCGGGCCATTAAAGGACAGTATCCGCCGGGTTCAACCTATAAACCAATAGGTGCATTGATCGCATTGGATGAAGGGGTGATCACACCGGCAAGCGGTATCGGGTGTACAGGTGCTTACTACGGCTGTGCCCGTAAAGTGGGTTGTCTTGAACATTGGTCGGGCCACTCGTCGAACCTGCGCTTATCAATAGCCCATTCATGTAACTCTTTCTTTTCCGATATTTTCAGGAAAACAGTAGATAACCCCGCATACCACAGTGCCCGCACGGGATTAGTAAAGTGGACACAATATATGCATGCGTTTGGTATGGGGCATAAAATTGGTATCGACCTGCCCAGTGAGGATGGCGGTAACGTGCCCGATACAACCCAATACGATAAAGAATATCGTCGCTCCTGGAACTCCTGTACGATGGTCACCCTGGGTATTGGCCAGGATAAGTTAACCGTTACTCCCTTGCAGATGGCAAACGCCATGGCTATAGTTGCCAACAGAGGGTATTACTATATTCCGCATTTTGTCAAGAATATCGAAAACGAAACAGAGAAGGATACGGTGCTGAGAAAATACCGGCAAAAGCATGAGGTCTTAACGCATATTCCCGACGATGTTTATGACATTGTGCAACAGGGTATGCAGGACGTGGTTGACCATGGTACCGCCCGTGTGGCCAAGATACCGGGTATTAATATTTGCGCAAAAACAGGTACCGCCGAAAACAAACGGGGGCTCGACGGCAAAGTGATCCAGTTGAAAGATAACTCTATGTTCGTGTGCTTTGCACCCCGCGAAGATCCCAAGATCTGCGTGGCAGTGGTAGTAGAGAACGCAGGGTATGGTGCTACCTGGGCAGCACCAATTGCGTCACTGATAATGGAGAAATACCTTACCGATTCCATAAGAACGGAACGGATGGCAGAAGTGAAACGGATCTCAGAGGCCAACGTTATGCCTGACTATCTGCCACGGGTACAATTTATAACAGATTCTACCAGGGCGTGGAAATGGTTTAACCTTACCAAGGACAGCGCTTATATCAGGAAGTATTTACCTACTCATAATGGGGTAAAAAGAACGGCTCCGTTACCTGCTGCTTCCGTTTTGAAATAGGTAAGAACAGAAGATCAATTAGAATTTATATGCAAAACGATCAACGACCGATAAAAGTAATCCATGAACAACCAGCGTAATCCTACCATCTCAAAAGGGGTTGATACAACCCTGATCTGGCTGTATTTGCTCCTGGTTGCGATCGGGTTGCTGAGTATATTCTCTGTAACTTATCGCGAAGGAGATGACGTGCTGCGCAGTTTTCTGAACTTCAAAACAGATTATAGCAAGCAGTTGATCTTTTTTGCAGCATCCTTATTACTTGGTTTATTTATTCTGCTCACCGATAGTAAATTCTTTACGGCCACGGCCAATATCTGGTATGCGTTCGGTATACTGCTATTGCTGCTGGTATTTCCTTTTCATACCAATGTAAAGGGTACAGAATCCATCATCAAGTTAGGCGGTTTCAATTTGCAACCAGCCGAACTGATGAAGTTGTTTGTGTGCCTGGCGCTGGCGAAATACCTGTCGCGGGTAGAAACGGATTTTACCAAAACCAGCTCGCACCTTATGGCGGCTGGCATTCTCATGCTGCCGGCATTGATCACCGTTGCACAGAAAGAAACCGGGTTGGCCCTGGTGTTCCTGGCTTTCTTCCTGGTGATGTTCCGCGAAGGGTTACCTGCCGGGTACCTGATCGTTGGTTTTTCACTGGCCGTATTGGTGGTAGCCACTTTGTTGTTAGATAAGAACGTGCTGGCCGTTATATTAACTGCCATCGCTATTCTTACCATTTATTTTGGCTGGAGGTTCACCAGGCAGCGCCGTGAACTGGTGATCATCGTTGCGGTGGTATGGGCATGCTGCGTAGGCGTACAGCGGTTTGCCGTGCCCTTTATATTTACAAAAGTGTTGCAGAAGCACCAGGTTGAACGCGTCTTCTCGCTGATAGGCCGCGAGAACCCGTACGCCAAACTGAATACCGTAGAAGGCGATGAGCCGGTGACTGTGAAAAAAGATACCGACTATAACGTACGGCAAAGCAAGATCGCTATTGGTAGTGGCGGCTTTGCCGGACGTGGTTTTTTGAAGGGGACACAAACCCGCTTTGATTTTGTTCCAGAGCAGCGTACCGATTTTATTTTTTGTACCATCGGCGAAGGCTTTGGCTTTATAGGCTGCGTGGCCGTGCTGGGTATCTATATCTTTTTACTGCTGCGGATAGTGAATATTGCGGAAAGGCAACGAAGTGTGTTCAGCAGGTGTTATGCATATGGCGTAGCCTCTGTTTTCTTTTTCCATATTGCTATCAACATTTGTATGACCATTGGTCTGGCCCCGGTGATCGGTATTCCGTTGCCGTTCATAAGTTATGGCGGTACCTCGCTGATCTCATTCTCTACGATGCTGTTCATTCTGGTCCGGCTGGATGCAGACAGGCAAATGGTGTTAAGATAATTGGCTAATGTGCTAATCAGCTAATGTGCTAATTGAAATGGAAGCGAGCCATATATGTTTTTAAACAAGCAAGAACATGAAAGTTATTCCCCTGAGTGAAGGCACGTTCACGATAGATAAAACGAAACAATTTGTTCCTTTCGATACAGGTACCGATGATCTGCAGCAACGGCCGGTGGGCAGCCTGCTGGTAGAAATTCAACCCTTTGTTGTTGTTACTTCAGAAGATGTTCTGTTGCTCGATACCGGACTGGGATTTACCAATGAACATGGCCGCTTACAATTACACCAGAATTTAATGGATAATGGCATCAATCCCGGTGAGATCACCAAAGTATTGATGACGCATTTGCATAAAGATCATGCCGGCGGAGTGGCTATAGGATCAGGCCCAGAACGAACGCTCAGCTTTCCACAGGCCCGGTATTACATCCAGAAAAAAGAAATGGAGTACGTGTATGAGAAAGGATTTCCCTCTTATATACCCGAAGAACTGGATTGCTTAAAGAATGCCCCACAGGTAGAATGGCTCGATGGCAACGGGGTCATTGACGGGTACATTAAATATGAGGTCACGGGAGCGCACAGTAAATTTCACCAGGTGTACTGGATCGTTGACGGCGGTGAAACCGTTTTCTTTGGCGGCGATGATGCGCCACAGTTACAACAAATGCGCAGCCGCTTTATTGCCAAATATGATTATGATGGCAAGAAATGTATGGAGCTTCGGCAGGAATGGTGGGAGAAAGGCGAGCAGGAAAAATGGAAGTTCCTGTTCTATCATGATGTACAAAATCCTACGTGGGAGTTTTAAATAAATAAGCAATAAGCAAGTGGCAAAGGCGCTTTGCTTAATGCCCATTGTCTATTGCCAATTAAAAAAAAGAGGCCTGCCCTGGAAAGAGCCGGCCATTGCTAACCTATGAAAAACACCTAGTTTAATGCCTTAGGGCCTTAAAGCTTTCCGGTTCTCGATGCGTTGCATCCGGCGTTCCATCAGCTCCTTTTGCAACACAGTTCCGAATTCTTTTTCGGCCTTGAAAAATGTATTTACTTTTTCAGAAGACAGGGCCTTATTGAATTCCCCATTGTACTTCTTACGAATATTCAAGAGTTTTTCTTCAGTAGGAATTTCTGCTTCCTTGTTCGCACGAGCATCTATTCTTGTTTTCCTGATCTCGTTCATATACTCGTTATAGATGGGCCAGAACCGTTGCGCCTCATCCGTGCTCAGGTTTAATTTTTTAGTGAGATACGCGATCTTCAACGCCTCGATTCGGCTCCCGTTGCCTCTCTCTTTTTCATCCTGTGCAAAGGATGAAAAAGATGCGCCTATCACTATACCTATTATGAGTAAAAATTTTTTCATGGTTTAGTTCGTTTGAATGTCTTTTACAGTGCTGTATTTTTCGAGATACTGCTGCAGGTCTTCGTCTGTTACATCGGCCAGCATGTCTTTCATATCACTCGCATCAATTTCATCTGCAGCGGTTGTAGCCGCTATTACTGTTTCTGACGGAGCAGGGGTTTGGTTCTCGAGGTACTTCTCCAGCATTTCATCGCTGATATTATCGAGTTGGGCAGCCACAGCGGGGGCTGCTTTATCTGTTGTTTTATTACCATTGCCCAGGTACAACCAACCTGCAGTAATGATCAAACCAGCCATTACTGCGGCTGCGGCATACCGTAATACACGGCGGGTAAAGCGCATGGAAACAACTTTGGCTGGCTGCTGTGCTTTAACCGCTTTTAATACCTGGCCAGGCAATTGTTCAAAATAACCTGCCGGTGCTTCATATACCTGTATTCTGTTTAAGCCTTTCATCAGGGGCGACAGGTTCTCCAATTCGCCGTTCACAAATTCAATGGCCTGTGCACCTGCTACTGCATTTTCTCCCAGCTCGTCGAAATAACCGGCCGGGGTGCTGAAAGGCATTTGTTTACCTATCTGACTCAACAGGGGCGATAATACTTCCAGTTCATCGCTTGCGTTATCAGCATCGGTTGTTTCAACGGGAAGAGCTGCTTCCCTTACGCGCTGCAGCATAGTGCTTGCAAACCCTTCAAAATATCCTTGCGGAACCTGGTAGGGATTGCTGTTAGCCTGTTGTAAAGCGGGTGAAAGAGCTGCTGCTTCTTCTTTTACCAGCTGCAACATAGTGTTTGCAAACCCTGCAAAATATCCTTGCGGAACCCGGTAGGGATTGCTGTTAGCCTGTTGTAAAGCGGGTGAAAGAGCTGTTTCTTCTTCTTTTACCAGCTGCAGCATAGTGTTTGCAAACCCTTCAAAATATCCTTGCGGAACCTGGTAAGGATTGGTTGTTTGTGGCAAAACAGGGGTACTGGCAGCCTTGGCCAGTTGCAAAAGCCTGTCAGCCAGCCCTTCAAAATACCCGGCAGGCACAACGTAGGGCGCCTGGGGGGTAATGTCAGCAACAGCCGGACTGATCTCCCTCAATTCTTTCAATATGATGTTCCTGTTTTCCATTTTGCACCAACTGAGACTTAATTTGTTAATTAAAGTTTAATGATTCAGGATGTAATCCTCAATTTTTTTGACCGCATGGTGATAAGAGGCTTTCAGCGCTCCTTCAGAAGTTTCCAGCACCTGGCTCATTTCTTCGTAGGGCATTTCGTCATAGTACCGCAGGGTAAACACAACGCGCTGCTTTTCAGGCAATTGTTGAATAGCCAATTGCAGTTTCCACTCGAGTTTATTCGGATCAAAATGTTTATCGGCCTTGATCTTGTTTTCGAGTCCGCTTTCCACATCACCGAGCGAAACGGAGCTCTTTTTTTTCTGTTGTTCCAGGTACGTGAGGCATTCGTTGGTAGCGATGCGGTACAGCCAGGTGTATAACTGGGAGTCTTCGCGGAAGTTTTCCAGTCCGTTCCAGACCCTTATAAAAACATTCTGTAATACATCGTTCGCATCTTCGTGTTCCACTACCATACGGCGGATATGCCAGTATAGTCTTTCCTGGTATTTTCGGATAATAGCCGTATAGGCCTTTTCTTTAGTGGCCGGATCGCGAAATTGCGTCAGCAATTCGCTGTCTTGCATGGTCACCGCCATAGGTTAGCTTTTTCTGTGAATAAATATTGGAACCCGTTCAACGGTTATAGTTTAAACTTCCAACAAATATATTAGTGATCACGTATAAATCACTGTTTTATGCGATACATTAAAACAGAATTATGTATGTGGCAGAAAACTGCAAAAAGGGCGTTAAAGCGCCCCGGCTATTTGAAATACGGCCCTTAATTACTAGCATTGCAATGAAGAATTTATAGCTGGCTGTACCTGAAACATCCAAACCTTATGAGTGAGAAAAAAAACAGTAGTTTTTCCCTGTTGAGGATCCTGATCCTGGGGCTTGCAGGCGCCTCGGTAATTCTTTTCGTGCTTACCGCCACACTATGTTCATTGTTTGGCTATTCGTTATGGAGCTGGATAAATGTACTGCGTTTTATCATAGGGGGAGGTATTGCTTTTGTAGCATGCATCTACTTTTTCCTCGTCAAAAGCATGATCAGCTCCGGCTTTAAAAAATAACCGGTATTCCGTATTCGTCGCCCAATTTCCCATCCTGAAAATTTTTATAATGGAAACCCCTCGATCTGTACAAACTGTGTTTGATAATAACACTTCTTTGAACAAGGAAGCGGAAGCTGCTTACCAGCAATTTGTAAATCAGATCCTGAGTAAAGGAGGCGGCTTACAGAGCGAAAGTGAGCATGGAAAGATCTTTTCTTTTGAAACCTATTTAAAAGAAAAAGGGGTGGCTGCCGACCGTATTCAGGGCTATTGTAATCATATTAAAACGTCTGACTTTGTGCAGAGATCCAATAAACGGGTGAATATTTATGTAAATAATATCCGTGTTCTCCTCATGTTCTTTTTGATCTCCTGGGTGCCGGGTATATTGCTGTACCTGCTTGTGGCTGCGTTTCTTTCCACTTTTGCTATTTCAATCTGGGGTTATAAACCGGTACTCTGTTTTGCTTTAACCGGTCCGGTACTGGCAGCCATCGTGCTGGTCCCTCAATATATCAGGGGAAAGAAAGGAATAAAAGCAAACACAAACAGGCCACAATATGTGATCAAATATTTTGATAATGACGAATTGAGTTTCATCAAATCGAAGAGCAGGTTGTTTGTGGAACGCTGAACGCGAAAGGCGAAAGGGTGTATTTTGGAAAATGCAAGGTAACATAAAAAAACAATGGTGAATGATGAACCATATTCACCATTCACCATTGACCATTCACAACAGACTAGCCTTTTCTGGCAATTACTTTATGTGCTGCTTCTACGATGTTCTGTGTATCGAGACCATATTTTTTCAGCAACTGGGTAGGCGTGCCGCTTTCACCAAACGTATCATTGGTGCCAATGTACTCAATGGGAATGGGGAAGCTTTTGGCAGCTGTTTGTGCAATGGCATCGCCTAATCCGCCGATGATATTATGTTCTTCCACAGTAACCGCACAGCGCGTCTTACGGATGGATCTCAGGATCGCTTCGGTATCGAGTGGTTTAATAGTGTGAATGTTCACCACTTCAACGCTCAGCCCTTTATCTTCCAGGATGCGACCGGCTTCAATCGCCTTCCATACCATGTGGCCGCAGGCGAAAATAGAAACGTCTTTTCCTTCGCTGAAGAACTGGGCTTTACCTATTTCAAATTTTTGATCGGCTGCTGTGAAAATAGGCCAGGACGGGCGGCCAAAACGCAGGTAAACGGGACCTACATATTCTGCTACGGCAATGGTAGCTGCTTTGGTTTGGTTGTAATCGCATGGTACGATCACTGTCATTCCGGGCAGCATTTTCATTAAGCCAATATCTTCCAGTATCTGGTGGGTAGCACCATCTTCACCCAGGGTTAAACCGGCGTGGGAAGCACAGATCTTCACATTTTTGCCAGAGTAGGCAATTGACTGACGGATCTGGTCATATACGCGGCCGGTAGAGAAGTTGGCAAAGGTGGTCGTGTAAGGAATTTTTCCTCCAATCGTTAAACCGGCTGCAATACCCATCATATTGGCCTCGGCAATACCTACCTGAACGTAACGCTCGGGAAACTCCTTCATGAACTGGTTCAGTTTCATAGAACCAGCCAGGTCGGCTGTTAGGGCTACTACATTCGGATTCTTACGGGCTGCTTCCACAATACCATCGCCAAAACCACTGCGGGTATCTTTTTGTCCGGTTACCTGTATTTCTTTCAGCATGTTAAAAATTTGGTGGTGCAAAGTAAGGTAAAAAAACGCAAATGGCTCAATGAATCACACCATCGTTCATTGAGCCTGTATTCACCAGCCTTATCAATTCAGATCAGCCGGTTTGCTTTGGTAAAAATTGGCATCTGCTTTCAGTCGCTGTTCCCATTTCCAGGCGGTGGTCATCATATCTTCCAGCGAATATTTGCAGTCCCACCCCAGGGCCTGGCGGGCATGGTCATTATTGGCATAGATGGCAATAACATCACCGGGGCGGCGCGGGCCTATGACATAGTTGAGTTTTACATTGCTCACTTTTTCAAAAGCCTTGATGGCTTCCAGCACCGATACACCATTGCCGCTACCGAGGTTAAACACTTCGCAGCGTTGGGTGCTTTTTCCTTCCTGCAGATATTTGATGGCAAGCGTATGGGCATGGGCAATATCGCTTACGTGGATATAATCGCGAATGCAGGAGCCGTCGCGTGTGGGATAATCATTGCCATGCACCTGCATTACCGGTATTTTGCCAATGGCTGTTTGCGTAATCACAGGTACCAGGTTGGCCGGTTTGCCTATAGGCAGCTCACCGATCAGGATGGACGGATGGGCGCCTACCGGATTAAAATAGCGCAACAGGATACATTTGGTTGGATTGGCTTTCGAAAATTCATTGATGATCTGTTCGCCCATTTGTTTGGTATACCCATATGGCGATTCCGCCGGTTTCGGCGGTGTGGCTTCTGTTACAGGTATTTTATCGGGATTGCCATACACTGTACAGGAGGAAGAGAAAACAAAATGCGGAATATTGAATTCTGCCACACATTTCAACAGGTTGATCAGTGAAAACATGTTGTTCTCAAAATACATCAATGGCTGTTCAACCGATTCGCCTACTGCTTTATAAGCTGCAAAATGGATAATACCTGTGATGTCGGTATTTTCCTGAAAGATCGCATAGGTATCATCAAAATCGCATAGATCTACCTTATAGTTCTTTACTTTTTTACCGGTAATTTTTTCAATACCTTCTAAAATGCGAGGAGTTGACCGGGAATTATCATCTACTGAAACAACTTCAAAGCCATTTTCTATCAGGTCAACTATGGTATGGGATCCAATATAACCACATCCGCCTGTAACCAGAATTTTGCTCATTGTATCGTTTTATTTTAGATCGTGAACGTGTAAAAATCAATTGGCAATTGGCAATGGGCAATTAATTTTTTGTCTATTGATTGTTGACTGCCTGTTGTCTATTGCCTGTTGTTTATTGGTCTTTCAGCACATTCATAAGATATTGTCCGTATCCGCTTTTCAACAGGGGTTGAGCTATGGTGATCAGCTGTTCTTTTGTAATAAAGCCTTTCCGGTAAGCGATCTCTTCTATACAAGCTATTTTTATGCCTTGCCGTTGTTCAATTACCTGTACGAATTGAGAGGCCTGCATCAGGGAATCGAAAGTGCCCGTATCTAACCAGGCGGTACCCCGGTCGAGAATGGAAACTTTTAATTTTCCCCTGCGAAGATATTCTTTATTTACGTCTGTAATTTCATATTCGCCGCGGGGGCTGGGTTTCAGGTCCCGGGCAATGGCTACCACGTCATTATCATAAAAATACAGTCCGGGCACAGCATAACTGCTCTTTGGATCGGCGGGTTTCTCTTCTATGGAAATAACCTTGTTGTTCTTGTCAAATTCAACTACACCATATCGTTCGGGATCGCTGACATGATAAGCATATACTATACCACCATCCGGATCATTGTTTTTGGAAAGTTGTTCGCCCAGGCCTACGCCATAGAAGATATTATCACCAAGCACAAGCGCCACACTGTCATTTCCAATGAAATCGGCGCCAATTACGAATGCCTGGGCCAGGCCATTGGGAACCGCCTGCTCGGCATAGGTAAAGCGTAAACCAAGTTGTGAACCGTCGTTCAATAATCTTTTAAACTGGGGAAGATCATGGGGAGTGGAAATAATGAGAATATCCCGGATGCCGGCAAGCATTAATGTAGACAGCGGATAATAGATCATGGGTTTGTCATAGATAGGCATGATCTGTTTACTGATAGCGTAAGTTATTGGGTGCAATCGAGTTCCGGAACCTCCGGCTAATATGATCCCTTTCATGTCATCAATTATTTACTAAGTTTATATGGGTGCGTTAAATCATGCCAAAGTAATAAGAAACGGTTGGAATATCAAAACCAATGTAGAAAGCAGGGGCTTGAACCGGATGTTTTCGTATGGCAATCCTGTTCAGTTGGCAACAGGGAAAACAGGAGGTAAGAAGTACGAGGAACGACGGCAGCGGAAGAGGAATGTTGATATATGAAGCAGGAAGTATGAATTCGGGTTGTTTCTATTTCATACTTCCTGCTTCGTATTTCGGTATATTAATGCGCAGCAGGATTGATGAATTTCAGAACAAAATAAACCAGGGCGGCAAATAAGCCACTAACCGGAATGGTAAGGATCCATGCCCACAGCAGGTTGATGGAGATGCCCCAGCGCACTGCAGATAAGCGTTTGGTCATACCCACACCCATAATGGAACCTGCAATCGTGTGCGTTGTACTTACCGGAATACCCAGTCCCTGTGAAACGCCATATAAGGTTACAGCGCCGGCTGTTTCTGCGGCTACGCCTTCAAGCGGAGTTACCTTGGTGATCTTGGTACCCATGGTCTTTACGATACGCCAGCCACCCATCATGGTACCAAGGGCAATACAAACATAGCAGGTGATGGGGATCCATTGCGGCACATGTCCATAACTGGTTTTGCCGTTCGCATCTACTTTTTCTATTATCAGTGCCCAGTCAGGTATTGGTACACCATTTTTTACACACCAGGCGCCAAATACGACCATGGATGCGGTGATAATACCGATCACTTTTTGCGAATCGCTACCCCCGTGCCCGAGGCTGAAGGCGGCAGAGGATACCAACTGCAACCGCCGGAACCATTTATCTGCATGATAAGGATTGGCCTTCCGGCAGAGGTTCACGATGAGCACCGTGATCAAAAATGCGATGAACATACCAATAAAGGGCGCCAGGACAATAAATTTGACGGTATCAAAAATTACTTTCTGGTTAATAACATCGAAGCTGCCGGCGTGTGCCACCGCAGCGCCTGCAAAACCACCAATGAGGGTATGCGATGAGCTGGAAGGAATGCCAAACCACCAGGTAAGCAGGTTCCAGGCGATAGCGGCTATGAGGCCCGCAAAGATCACATATAAATTAATGGAGTCGCTGTGTACGGTTTTGGCAACGGTGTTGGCTACTTTAAGATCGAAGATCCAGAAGGCTGCAAAATTGAAAACGGCTGCCCATACAACCGCCTGAAAAGGGGTGAGCACTTTGGTGGAAACAACGGTAGCTATGGAGTTGGCAGCGTCATGAAAACCATTGATCAAATCGAAAGCCAGTCCGAGTATGATGATAATAACTATTAATGTAAACATTGCAGCGCGGTTAGGTAATAAACAGGTCCTGTCAGTTACGCGTATTTAATAATGATAGATTCGATCACATTACCGGCATCTTCGCATTTATCGGTTACTATTTCCATTACCTGATAAATTTCCCGCTTTTTGATAACCTCTTTGGCATCGGGTTCGGTTTCGAACAACCGGTCAATGCTTAGATCGAAAATATCATCTGCCTGGTTCTCAATGCTGTTTACTTTTACCAGGGCATCGGTAATCTGGCGCATATCGCGCATATCGCGCAGCTGCAGTACGGCATTTTTAATTTGCTCGCAACCCTGATCAATGAGATCGGCCATTTTTTGAATGCCCTGATCGTTGGGATTTACTTTGTAGAAATTGATCTTTTTGGCAGAAGCGAAAATATAGTCTGCAATATCATCCAGGGCGCTGGCCAGGTAGTGAATGTCTTCACGGTCGAAGGGTGTAATGAAATTTCTGCCGAGCTCAGTAAAGATCTTATGGGTGTAATCGTCATTTACATGCTCCAGGTCCTCAATTTGGGCAATCAAAGCAGCCCTTTTGTCGAAGTCCGGTTCTGTAACTACTTCCTTCATCACCTTACCCATTTTAGCCACAGTTTGGGCAACCTGTTCAAATAAGGAGTAGAATATCCTATCCTTCGGCATGAAAATCTTCATTATTGAGTTTAAGCCCATTTACCTAAAAATTTGTCGCAAAAATAGAACTAATACTATAGGATAAAAAAAAGGGCGCCTCGGTAATAATTACTTAACACAAAGATAATATTGGGCGCGAAATGCTGCTCGAATTGTTTAATGGGTTGATTACCAAATGCTAAATAATCAATTGATTCCCTAATGACTATGGCCGCTGATGTAAGTGCGCTTTATTTCTGCTTTTCTTAATAAAAATATTATACCAGTATTTGCTGATTTACCGTATGCCGGTGGCCCTGGTTTTGAAGAAATAATCATAATATAATAATTGCTTAATATTGCCTCCCCAAAAAACCGGTATAATGTCTCTTCCACGTTTAAAGTTGTTTTCTGGTTTACGTAAGCTTTTCATTCTGCTTTTTTTCCTTGGAAGTTCGTGTGTGTTGCAAGCTCAGTTCTTAACCCAAATGATCGACACCACTACCAATGTGGGGAGAGGTATTTTACAGATGTATAAGAAATTCGATAGAATATATTTTACGGGTTATCTGCAACCCCAGTTCCAGGTTGCGCAACAAAAAGGCGCCGACAGCTGGAATGGGGGCGACTTTGCGCCGAAAGCCAACAGCCGGTTCATGCTTCGGCGCGGCCGCGTGCGGTTGGATTATGTGCGAATGAATAGTAATGAAGAGATCTCACTCTATTTTGCGTTCCAGTTTGATGGTACGGAACGAGGCGTGGTTATCCGTGATTTCTGGGGGCGTGTATTTGAAAACAAGTGGCATGTGCTTAATCTTACTACCGGGATGTTTGCCCGGCCCTTTGGTTACGAAGTGAACCTGAGCTCCGGCGACCGCGAAACGCCCGAACGTGGCCGGATGTCACAGATATTAATGAGAAATGAACGCGACCTGGGTGCCATGATCTCCTTTGAGCCCCGCCGCAAGGATCATCCGTTGCGCAACCTGAAAGTAGACGCGGGCGTTTTCAATGGCCAGGGTTTAACGGCCACCAGTGAATATGATTCTTACAAAGATTTTATCGCCCGCGCCGCCTGGCGGCCTTACCCGCTAAGCAAAGATTTCTTTATCTCTGGCGGTCTTTCTTATTTAAATGGTGGACTGTTTCAAAATACAAAATATACGTATGAAATAGCCAATGGCCACAATGGTAAACACTTTCTTGTAGATTCATCTGATGACAACCTTGGCCGCAAAGCTCCCCGCCAGTATTATGGGGCCGATATGCAGTTAAAGTGGAAACCTAAAGACGGACTTGCTACCGAACTGCGGCTTGAGTACTGGAGGGGTACCCAGACTGCTTCCGCCGGTACCAGTGAAACACCTACTGCTTTGTTGGATGAGCCTTATTATGTTCGTCAATTCGATGGCGCGTTTATTTATTTCCTGCAGAATTTTACCAAACAACACCAGGTTGGTATTAAATACGATTGGTACGATCCGAACATTGAAGTGAAAGGCCGGGAAATTGGTGAGAGCGGCAATAATTTGAATGCAACCGATATTAAATATTCTACCGTAACTGTCGGCTACAATTATATAGTGAATGAAAATGTACGCCTGATGTTATGGTATGACTTTATCACCAATGAATCCACTTCCTTAGCCGGTTATACGGGCGATAAAAAGGATAATATTTTTACGGCCAGGCTTCAATTCAAGTTTTAAGAGCCACTTAACCAGTCTCTTACAACCACATTGCCATCATTATTGTGCCAGTTTTTTTAAAGTTGGTTGAATTTCAGCGAATTAATATTCGCGTAACGTTGCCGAAACATTCGCGTAACGTTTGCTTAACATTAAGGCCTTCAGAAGGCCCCTGATGCGGGTCAGTTAATAATTCCTTAACACAGGAGTAACATAGCGATAACACCTCCTGGATACTTTTGCGGCAAATAAACCCACTATTTGTGCGTAAAATTCTTGTTCTTACAATTATTAGTCTGCTCACTGTAACATTTACGTATGCCCAAACCGGTAAGATTGCCGGTAAAGTTGTGAATGAAAAGAATGAGCCGCTTAATGGAGTATCCATTAAGATCGATAACAATGCAACCGGTGGTGTTGCAACCGATGTGGAGGGGCGTTTCTTAATAAAACTGAATCCTGGTAAATATACCCTTACATTAACTTCTGTTGGTTATAATAATAAAACGGTTACTGATGTAGCGGTTGAAGCAAATGGTTTGCAGGAGCTGAACATTGTGATGCAGGCTGCCAGTAAAGAGCTGAAAGCGGTGGTAGTTAGCGTATCGGCAAGGCGGGAATCCGATTTCGCCCTGTTGAACATGCAGAAGAACAATGCCAGCATTTCTGATGGTATTTCTGCCGAATCCATTAAAAGATCACCCGATAAAAATACCGGGGAAGTATTAAAAAGGGTAAGCGGTACATCTATCCAGGACAATAAGTTTGTGATAGTGCGTGGTTTGATCGACAGATACAATGTGGCTACTATTAATAATGCCATGCTGCCCAGCACGGAGCCTGATAGAAGAGCCTTCTCGTTCGATATCATTCCTTCGAACCTGATAGATAATATCATGATCTATAAGACTGCCAATCCCGATCTGCCAGGTGATTTTGCAGGTGGTGTTGTACAGGTATCAACAAAGGATGTTCCCAGCCGCAATTTTCTAACGCTGGGTGCAGGCGCCAGTTATAATACGATCTCTACTTTTAAAGATTTCAACCCCGGTTATGTAGCCGCCACCGATTATCTCGGTTTTGATGACGGCAGCCGCAAATTGCCCGATAATTTTCCTTCAAGAGGAAGATTTCAGGGTTCTACTTTTGAACAACGCGCTGAGTATTCAAAATTAATGAAGAATACGTACGGCGACCGCTATAATGCCAATGCATTACCCAACCAAAGCTATCAACTGAGCTGGGGCAAACGGTTCGACCTGAAGAACTCAGGCGTACTGGGTTCAATTCTTTCGCTTACTTACCGCAATAGCCAATCGATGGTAGAAGGTTCCAGACAGGAATTCGACAACCAGTTCTCACAAGTGAGCGGTGCTGCTTATAATTACACTGATTCTACGTATAAATTCTCTACGAGCCTGGGCGCGTTATTGAACCTTTCCTATAAAAAAGGAAACACCAAGATCGCTTTCAAGAACCTGTTCAACCGTTTATTTGAAAACTCAAATATGATCAGGAACGGTATTCAATACTACAGTGGTTTTGCATCGATCTATGCCCAGGGGGGTGAAACTGTTGTAAAAACATTATACAGCACCCAGCTGGAAGGTGAGCATTCGATGAAGAACAAATCAAAGCTTACCTGGAACCTGAACTATGCATTGACCCTGCGTGACAATCCTGATTATAAATTCGCGCCTTTTATTAAAGATTCATCCAATGCCAATAAAGCAGATGTTCCTTATGAAGTGGTGTTGAGAGATACCTATCGTTTCTTTGCCAACCTCGAAGAACATGCAACAGGCGCCAATGTTAACTATTCCACACCATTCCGTTTGTTTGGCGACGATGCAAGCACCGTTAAATTCGGCTTGTTGACACAATACAAATTCCGCGAGTTCAATGCCCGCATTTTCCGGTACAACAGAGCACCTGGAACCAACTTCAACGAAGGTTATTTAACCATGCCGGTTAAATATATTTTCCAGGATGCCAATATGAATACTGAAGGACTTGCCCTGGAGGAAATTACCAATACCACTGATAAATACGATGCGAACTCATTGTTGAATGCCGGTTATGTTATGTTCGATAACCGACTGAACGATAAGTTCCGCCTGGTATGGGGTGTTCGTGTTGAGAATTTTGGATTTACAGTAAATACATCTGATTTCTCAGGCATGAAAGTGAAGGCTGATAAGAACTACCTCGACATCCTGCCTTCTGCGAACCTTACCTATTCAATAACGCCCCGCACGAACCTGCGTTTTTCGGCCAGCCGTACGGTAAGCCGTCCTGAGTTCAGGGAAATTGCCAACTTCTCATTCTATGATTTCGTACGCAACGTACAGGTGAGAGGTAATACCAAACTCGAAAGAAGCCAGAACACCAATGTAGATCTGCGCTTTGAAACATATCCTTCGAACGGTGAAGTGATCTCGGGTTCAGTGTTTGTTAAACATTTCAACAAACCGATTGAGTTACGGGTTGACCCCGGTTCCAATCCGCTGAACCTGGTGTTTGAATACTACAATGCAAAGTATGCGTTGAACTATGGTATAGAAGCCGAGATCAAAAAGCGGTTAAGCTTTTTAGGAAAACAGGAATGGCTTGAAGACCTGTTTGTGTTTGCCAATGCTGCCATCATTAAATCAAACGTAAACGTTGATGGTCTGGATGTAGCCGTTGCTGATAAGGACAGGCCTATGCAGGGACAATCACCCTATGTGATCAATGCCGGTTTAACATATGCCGGTGCTGGACGTACTTCTGCCAGTTTGTTGGTGAACAGAATTGGTCATCGTATTGAAGCGGTAGGTAACGATCCCAAAGGCTTACCCGATATTTATGAGAATGGCAGAACGGTTATCGATATTCAGTTGAGCCAAAAGGTGCTGCGCAACAAGGGCGAGATCAAACTGAATATAGCGGACCTGTTGAATCAGAAATCTATCTTTTACCAGAACTACAGGATTGATACCGATAAAATTTCAAAACGTTCTTACAAAGCCAGCGAAGACCGTGTATGGGCCAGCAGCCGTTTTGGTTCAAGCATTGGTGTGAGCTTTTCGTATAACTTTTAATTGCCAAACATAATATTGGCTTAACTGATAGTTAATATTCCCTTAATGCAGGGGGCTGACTTTTGCACAAATTAAACACGAAATAATTTTTATGATGCACAAAAAATTCCTGACCATGTTTGCAGTAGCCGCTCTTCTGGTTGCTACAGGATGCTCAAAGTCTGACGATGATGATGAAGACGGTGGAACACCTCCTCCAAACACTACGCTTCAGGGAACCCTAACCGAAAACAGAACGTTGACCGCTGACAAAAAGTGGACATTAAAAGGATATGTATATGTACCGGACGGTATTACCCTCACTATTGAGCCTGGTACTGTAATTGTAGGTGATGATTCAGTTAAAGCCGCTTTATGCGTTGAAAGAGGTGGTAAACTGATCGCGAATGGTACTGCCGAAAAACCAATCGTATTCACTTCTGAAAAACCTGCCGGCCAACGCGCTCCTGGCGACTGGGGTGGTATTGTGCTGTTGGGTAAAGCAAAAACCAACCGTACTGCTACACCGGTAATTGAAGGAGGTCTCGACCGTCCTTACGGTGGTTCTAATGATGCCGATAATTCCGGTTCCTTAAAATATGTTAGAATTGAATTTGCCGGTATTGCTGCCTTCCCCGGTAGTGAGATCAACGGCTTAACGCTGGGTGGTGTAGGTAGCGGAACTACCCTGGAGAACATCCAGGTTTCTTATGGAAACGACGATGGTTATGAGTTCTTTGGCGGTACTGTAAACGGAAAACGCCTGATCTCTTACGCCTGCTCTGATGATGATTTTGACTTTGACTTCGGCTTTACCGGAAAGATCCAGTACGGTGTAGTGATCAAAGATCCTAATACAGTGGATAACGGCGATGACAACAATGGTATTGAGTGCGATAACGACGGTAACAGCGGACTGCTGGAGCCTTTCACCCGTCCGAACCTGTCGAATTTCACTTTTGTTGGACCTAACAACGCTTCTACCAACGTACGTCATAAATATGGCAACCGCTTTAGAAGAGCTACCCGTTTTTCTTTGCGTAACTCCATCATCATGGGTTATAACCAGGGCGGTTTTGTAGTAGAATCTGATGCAACCGTAACCGCTTATAAAGACAATCTTTCTGCATTTAAAAATAACCTGGTACACGCTGTTGCAAATCCTTACCTGAGCACTTCAGCAGGTGTTATGACAAGTGCTGCCGTGCAGGCCAAAGCTGAATCAGAAGGTTCTGTTACTTATACCAACCCTGCTGATATCAAACTGAAAAGTCCGTTCACCATTGCCAATCCTGATCTAACGCCTGAAACAGGTTCACCTGCTCTTACCGGCGCAAGCTTTACCGACATGGATTCATTCTTTGAAACTGTTACATTCAGAGGTGCTGTTGGTACAACCAACTGGTTAACCGGCTGGACAAGCTTCTCGCCCAAAACAAATAATTACTAATAAAGAACTCTTTTGTTTGTACAAAAACCCGTTCAAAAGAGCGGGTTTTTGTATTTTTCAACCCTAATTATTTACTATGCGAAGCGCATACCTGACATTTTTTTCTGTTGTCCTGATCGCCCTGGTTGCCTGTAATGCAGGCGCTGATGGCGAAAAAAAGCCAGCTGCTGCTGATACTACGCATACTGCGCCACCCCCGCGTATTGACCTTTCCAAAACCGATAGTATCGAACTGTTACATTTTGCAGACCCCGCCAACCTAAAGATCTATTCGCGTTCGTTGATCACCGATACACATTTTATTGAGCAGATCCGCCGTAATGTAGAAGTAATGCCCGTAACGCATGGCGTTTGTGGTAATGACTTTAAACTGTTTTTCTTCAGGAATGGAGAGGTGTATAAAACAATTTATGCGGCTACTGCAGATACCTGCCGGTATTTTGCCTATGTTATAAATGGGGAAACATTTTTCACCAATATGAATGATTCAGCCCGGGCAATGTTAAAGGCGCAGGTAAAGCCATAATGGCCAGCAGCAGCATTATTTTTGCCGGGGATTGTACACGTAAGTGATCTGGTACGATTCGCGGGATAATTCAGGGAGCAGCTGTCCGATCCGGAGATCAGTTCTTTGCGGACTAGGCTCGCAGATAGAATATTTTTGCCCGTTATAGATGATCGGTTTGCCGTACGGTTTGTCGAACTGCACCGCTATTGTTACATGCTTCGGGTACGACAGCACGATCATTGGCAGATCATAGATCTCTTTTACCAGGCAATAGAACAAGGCTACGCGATCTTCACAGTCGCTTTGGTCGTATAACAGCGTTTGTTCGGGTGACAATCTTTTTTCCCCGCCGTAAATTTCAGTATCAGGTTCAAACAGGAACGCATAACGGGTAAACCGCAACAGGTAATCAACCCCGTTTTTAACATTCATCCGCTTTACTTGTTTCTTCAATAAAGGGATGAGGCTATAATAGGTTTCCTTACTCAGCGGAATATTCAGATACAGGGCATAATCAACCACCGGGTAATTCGTGAACAGTGTTTGAATTTGTGTATTGAGCTTGATTTTAAAAGAGTACTCAAAGTCATTATAATTATAGCGGAGGTCCTTTTCTTTATAGTCAGTCGCCCTGAATTCGGGCAGGTGGGTGATCCTGTAAGAAAAATTGTTTTGAGCCCCGCGAACAGGCAGATCGATCACTGCAAATCTGTTCTTCAGAAAGTCGATATTATTGCCGTAGTCGTGGTAATTCAAACAAACATATTGTTTGTCATTGACCTCCCGGGTGGGAATATTATAAATATTCTCATCACAGCGGATATAGAACAACAGGTAATTGCCTGAGGTGGCCAGCAGGGCATCGTAACCGGACCGCGATAAAAAATACCATTTGTACAAAGTATACCGGTGATAATCGTTCTCCTTCGGACTTATTTGTTGTGCCGATTTGCGGATGAGCTGGTAATATAGCCAGTCGTCGGGTTTGAATTTGTTTTTATATGCCAGCAGGGCATTTATTATGGGATCGTAATCTTCACTATCGAGTCGCTTGTAGAAGCTGATAATGGCGGCTGCTGTTGACAGGTCGGGTGCATTGGGAACGATGTTCTTCTCAAAATCAAAACTGATCATTTCGCCGCAAAAATCAAATTGAATGGCCTGGCCAAGTCCGGTTGTTGGACGAACAACTAAGGATATCAGCAGGATCAATATGGTAGCGTACCTTTTCACAGTATCATTTTCCACCATTAATATACGAAAACTTAACAATTACATCATATTAAATCTCAGGAACCGAAATCACAGGAAGCAAAATTTTAAGAACCGGAATCTCAAGACCCAAAAAATCCAACTAAATCACCAGCCTGAAGCAATGTTGACTGCTTGTAATTTGACCTTTGTTATTTGGTTCTTGTCTGGCTTTTGCGATTTGTGATTTGGGTTTTACCTTTTGGTAACACTGCTGTAACGGCCCGCTAATAGTGTTCTTGTACCTTGCGGTGATTCCATTTTTCAATACCGTTCATGTACTTAACAGATGCAGTTATTGCAGCCGTTCCGTTCCGCTGTTTCGGAACGGGCGGCTTTTCAAAAAAAGATATGTTATAAAAATAGTGAATGAATGTTTGCAAATGGATTAGTGCGTATGATAGAAATAATTAAATGTAATTGGGTATTTTTTGGAAAATTGTAAGAAAAACGTAAAATTCTATAAAAAATTATGAATCTTTAAGTTGCCGGAAGTATCTTTAAGCATCTTATCCTCCCAAGAAAGCGATTACCAGAATATCCTGCTTAAAATAATCTCATTATAAAATACTAAGATTCTCTATAAAGTGAGAGTTTTATTTTCTCTCATGTGACTGACGCCGTTCGATTTCTATCGTGACGGCTTTTTTGTTGCCGAACCTGTATAAATACAAAAAGTGCCACCCTTATTGGAAGCGGTGGCACGGGAAACGGAAGAACGAATGTTGGCTAATTAAAGATCAGATCGGGATACGGTATGTCCAGTTGTGATTTGAGATTGGTGCAGCGATACATCAATATGTTTATGATGGCTTCTGTGGAATACCGGTATTGCACCGTGGGCGTTAGCGGATCATTCACCCAGTTATTGAAGGTGTCGGTGAAATCATCATCCAGTTTATCGAGGGTGGTGATGCCTATTTTTTTAAGCGCAGCCGCATTACATTGTTGTTCGTATTGGCCCTGAATGGGGATAGCGATCATTTTCTTTTTCAGGTACAGCGCCTCGGCAGGCGTTTCGAAACCGGCACCGCATACAATGCCAAAACAGCTGATCAGGCTGCGGTTGAAATCCTTTGCATCAACCGGGTAGAAGGTCATATGATCGATGGTATACGGTTTTACGGCCTGGCGGGAGAACACCTCGAAGCGGTGGTCTTTAAAAGGCTTTAAAAGCGCTATTAATTCTTTATCGCAGTAGGAGGGGAGGTAAACGGTTATATGGCCTTTATTGCTCACCTCGGCTTTTAAGATCTCTTCTTTAATAACCGGGGAGAAGATAAAGTTGTCATAGCTTTCAAAATGCAGGCCGATGTAATTGGTGGCACGGGCGTAGTTCTGCAGAATCCATTCGCCGGCTTTGCTGGGCTTGTCGGGCCGCGGTGTTTTGTCAGATACAAAGCTGGCCTGGTGGCCGAAGTTTACCGAAGGCACTTTTTTACGCGCGCAGGCTAAAGAGGTAATGCATTCAAAATCGTTGATCACCAGGTCATATTTCTCAACCGGCAGGTCGCGCACTTCTTTCATTACCCGTAAAGGAGCAACGCGGCGAACGATCTTCCAGTAATCGAGCCTGCCGTCGCAGGTATAAAAAAGGCTCAGCCCTTTGCTGCGGTATTTGATGGGGGCATTCAGGGGTAATGTACTGTTGGCTCCGCTCAAAAAAATGTCAACGGTGCCATATTTTTGTAAATAAGGCAACAATTCCATGGCACGGCTTATATGTCCATTGCCGGTAGCCTGAATGGCGTAAAATATCTTCATGTTGTATGGTTCCTTCTCATCGGGTCTGCGCTGCTACTTCTGTTAAACTTCAGCGTACGCTATCGATGGCCGGAGATTTTATATTGCTAATGAATTAATATAAAAACTGATCTCGTCTGTAAGCACATTTACCTTTGCCGGGATGTCTATTGCCGTTTGTGGGAAATCCTTTTCGTTATATTCAAATATTCTCCATTCATTCTGCCGGTATTCCAGGGCGGTTAAATGTTCCACCCAGTCGCCTGAGTTGAGGTAGGTGACCTTACCTTTTTCGGTTTCTATCACTCTTTTCTGTGGCTGGTGAATATGTCCGCAGATCACATAATCGTATTTCTTTTCAATGGCCAGTTCGGCTGCGATGTGCTCAAAGTCATCGATCTTGGCCATTTTGTTTACGCCGGCCATTACCTTTTTCGAGATCGACAGCTTTTCACGGCCGAAAGCTTTCAGTACAAAGTTTACGAGCCGGTTAAAGAGGATCAGGGCGCCATAACCATTGCTGCCCAGTTTGGCCAGTATCCTGGCGCCACCCCTCGTGGTATTGTCAAATACATCACCATGGAATATCCAGTGCATTTTATTGTCTATTTCAAGCACCAGCTTATCGGTGAGGGTTAAATGACTAAGCTGGAAATCGCTGTAGCGGCGGAGTAATTCATCGTGATTACCGGTAATATAAAAAACGCGTGTACCCTTCATGATCAGGTTCAACACTTCTTTGATTACCGCCATATGGGAAGATGGGAAATAACGTTTAGAGAATTGCCACCCATCAATGATGTCACCGTTAAGGATAAGAATATTGGGCAGAATACTTTTGAGGTATGCAACCAGCTCCTTTGCACGGCATCCGTATGTACCCAGGTGTACATCGGATATAACAACTACATCTACTGCTCGTTTTTCCATTGAGTTTGGGTTTATCAAAATTCCCATATATATATGACCGCATTGTTATAGCATTATTAAGCCGCCGTTAGGCTTATGTAAAGGAATTGTTACGCTGAACGCAAAACGCAAAAACGCAAAACGCTGAACGCAAAACGCTGAAGGCTGAACGCAAAACGCTGAACGCAAAACGCAAAACGCAAAACGCAAAACGCAAAACGCAAAACGCTGAACGCTGAACGCTGAACGCAAAACGCTGAACGCTGAACGCTGAACGCAAAACGCTGAACGCAATACGAGTCAGGTTCAGGCGTAACCATTTGTTCACACTGTCGTAAGAATGCGGTAATATAACGGCTGTATCTTAGAGGCCGTTTTATTGCTGTGTGTTATACATAAATAACAATCGTAGCAGTTTCTTAATGTTGACCGGCGGAGCTTTTTTAAGTTTCGCCCTTTTTTTTAGCGCTACCGTAAAGTGGGCGCTTTTTGTACCGGCATATTCCCGCAACCTGGCCGTCATTGCCTTTATTTACTTATTTTACAATAGAATCGTGTTCATCACATTTACTTAAAACTGCTCCGTTTTGTCAACAAAAACGCCCGTTGCCGCCCGCTTTTCAACAAGGCAGCTAACCGTAGCTTTATACGCAGCTACCGTAGCATTTTTAACGTACGCGTGCATTTTTGCCTATCGCAAAGCGTTTACCGTAGCCACTTTCGACGGACAATCCTTCTGGGGCATCAAGTATCAAACCCTATTGATCATCAGCCAGGGACTGGGCTATATGGCCAGCAAATTCTACGGGATCAAATTCATTGCTGAATTGAAACGGTTGGGCCGTTGGAAAACCAGTGCTGTGCTCATTGGCATTGCATGGCTTTGTTTGCTGCTCTTTGCTCTGTCGCCGGCCCCCTGGGGTATGCTGTTCTTATTCGGCAATGGCTTTATGCTGGGGTTCATGTGGGGAATCATTTTCAGTTATGCCGAAGGCCGCCGGGCTACGGATTTTATAGGAGCTGCCATGGCCATCAGCTTTGTATTTGCCGGTGGTTTCAGCCGGTCGGTTGCCGTTTGGTTACGCGACAGCTGGCAGGTGCCCGAACAATGGCTTGGCTTTGCCACCGGGTTGGTGTTTGCCTTACCGCTCATCGTTTTTATGTTCCTGTTAGAAAGAGTGCCGCAGCCAGATGCCGACGATATCCAGGAAAGAAGCATTAGGCTTCCGATGACCCGGCACGACCGGAAAAACTTTTTACGGCTTTTTGGTGGTGGAGTGGTGGCCGTGGTGATCACTTATTTGTTCCTGAGCATCATGCGCGACATACGCGACAATTTTATGGCGAATATGTGGAACGAGTTGGGCTATGGCCAACGGCCGGCCATCTTTACCAAAACGGAGACCATCACTTCTGTTGTGGTGTTGGTGGTAATGAGCCTGCTGGTCATCATCCGGAAGAATATTAAGGCGTTCCGTTTGATCCACTGGGTGATCGTGGCCGGCTTTTTAACCGCCGGTATTTCATCAGCGCTTTTTTTAACAGGCGCTATTCCCGGCGCCCTGTGGATGCAACTGGCCGGCCTTGGGTTGTATATGGGGTATATCCCTTTTAACTGTATCTATTTCGAAAGACTGATCGCGACGTTCAAAATAGCAGGCAATGTAGGTTTCCTTATTTACATCGCCGATGCGTGGGGATACCTGGGCAGTATGTCGGTGATGTTAACGAAGGAGCTGGCTGGTCTACAATTGACCTGGACGGAATTTTATCCAACTGCTGTGGTGATATTTTCAGGGATCGGTGCGGTTACTACCCTTTTTTCGCTGGTATATTTTAACCGGAAATTTGAAGAGAAAGGTCCATTGAATGATCGCTAAAAAAAATGTTGAAGTAAGCCGGTTGTACCCTGACCTACCTCAACATTCATTATTGAGTATTTGCTATTCGTTATTGAATGATGAGCTGTTGAACAAATTTCTCTGACGAGCCCTTGTTAACTGCCCTTATCATATAGATACCTTTTCCAAATTCATTACCGGTATTGATCTTACCGGTGAGGGCATTGTTAAAAAGATAGCGCTTTAATAATTGTCCGCTTACCGTATAAACACTCACTTCCCAGTTGCCTCGCTTTGTATTGTGAAAAAGAACACTGGTGGCGCCTTTGGCAGGGTTAGGATATATTCTGGTCTGTTCGTTGGCATTAGCTGCTAGCCGCACCGCCTGAACGGGTGAATATTTCGTTGTGCCGTCAGCTTCTATTTGCTTGATCCTGAATAAAAGGGTTTTGCTGTGATCTGTTGGTTGAACCTGGTACGAATAACTATAGGAGCCGGTTTGCGAACCGGTCGTTGTAGTAAACCGAGCAACGCTTCCAAAAAATTTCCCATCACTACTTTTCTGTAATTCATAATTGTGGTTGTTTTTTTCGTTTTTAGTGATCCATTTAATGTCAATTGCAGACTCACCCAGCCTGTTTGCTGAAAATGAGATGATGTCTGCTGCCAGAATTATCTGGGGGCAATACGTATATGTGATCTCAAAATTCACTGCATCTTCTGCAGAACCATCCAGTATATTGTTGATACTGCCCTGGGCTGCGGAATAGGTGGATGTTGTATAATCGAACATAACATTGCCTGTTCCCATAAAATCAGCCGTATTATAAACAGTATACGCTATGTTTTGTTGATTCATAACGTATAAAGGGCCCTGTGAAGTATAATCGGGTCCGGTACCCGGATTACCATCTGAGCCAGCGAGGGAGTAATATCCGTATTGTTTCTGGTAAGAATTTGTTAAAGGTGATAACAAAGACGTACTGCTGACCTCATCATCCCGGAAAACCCGCACCCGGTAGTTGGTCACCGGATTAGATTCGCCGTTTTCCAGACTGAAATTATACACCAGGGTAACCTTGGTTTTGATCTTCACGTCAGTCAATGTTCCCAGCGCAGGGTTAAATTTGGGGAAGGTGAATGTATAAAGGGAGTTGCCCAGGGCATTCACCGTAGTATCATAGGATAGCGTAGTAACAGCGTTGCTGCATTGGGCCTGCCCGAAATAGGCCATGAATATAAAAACGGATAGGGTAACCGTCTTCTTCAGGTTTTTCATAGTCAGGGATATTAGGATTTGCACAAAGAAACGGCGGGAATGGGAGAATGAGCGCCCCGGCGAAGGTGAAATCGCGGCAATTAAAGAATTCTATTTATTAACGGGTAAGTTTACAATTAACAGGTTGACAGTTGGGAGTGTTAATAAAGGCAAGTAGGAAGTGCGAGTGGTCAGAGGGAAATCAGTCCCTCTTCGATTCCACTGTAAACCCGATAGTAGTGCCTACATCGGGGGTACTGCGTACATGAATGCTTTGACCGTGTGCTTCAATAATGTGTTTGCAGATGGCGAGGCCCAGACCGGTTCCGCCCTTATCGCGGCTGCGGGCTGTGTCGGTTCGGTAGAAGCGTTCAAATATGCGGGGGAGGTGTTCTTCTTCGATTCCAATGCCATCGTCGCTGATCTCAACCAGCACATGCTGATCGTCGGTGTCGTATATGCTGGCTGTAATATGGCCGTTGTGTTTGCCATATTTGGTGGCGTTTTCAACGAGGTTGATCAAAACCTGTTTGATCTTTTCTTTGTCGGCGAATACGGTGATCGGCGCTTCGCAGCCTTTTTTGATAAGTGTGCGAATGTTCTTTGCCTGGGTTTTAATGGAGAGCGAATCGTAAATTTCCCGAATGAGGTCCTGGATAATGAAGTTTTGCTTTGCGAGTAATTGTTCGCCCCTTTCGAGCCGGGAAATTTCATCCAGGTCGTTCATGAGGTTCACCAGGCGGTCCACATTTTTCGCCGTATTCTCCAGAAATCTTTTGCGAATGGCTTCTTCTTCCATGGCGCCCCCGAGCAGGGTATCTACATAACCCTGGATGGCGAATATGGGGGTCTTGAACTCATGGGCCAGGTTTTGTAGGAACTCTTTGCGGTAGGCTTCATTCTGGCGTAACAACTCAATTTCGCGCATGCGGCGCTCGCCCCATTCTTCCACATCGGCCCGCACTTCATCGATGCTTTTTTGCGGCAGGATGTACTTGAAATACATCTCTTCTTTTTTGGTGGCCTTGGTTTGATAAATGAGCTTATAGATCAGTTTGATCTTGCGATAGATAAACCTTTCCATGGTAACCAGGATCAACCAGTAACCACCGGCAAAGATCACAATGAGCGAGGCCAGGCCTATCTGCCAGTTAAGGGTGAGAATGAGAATGCCAATGGCTATGGGAATAGCTAAGATGCCTGCTGTGAATGCAGCTAACTGCCGGGGTGTAAGGTTCTTTGCTGAAGACATAAAAAACCAATGTGATAATTAGCTAACCAGCTAATGCGATAATGAAAGACCAATATAAGTGAAATTAGCAAATTTGCTAGTTATCACATTATCCCATTATCACATTGTCACATGGTGAATTTGTAGCCTACTCCTTTAACGGTGGTGATACAATCGATACCGAGCTTTTGACGGATCTTTCTAATATGTACATCGATAGTGCGGTCGCCCACAATTACATCATTACCCCAAATTTGATTGAGGATCTCATTGCGCAGGAAAACACGTCCGGGTTTTGAGGCCAGCAGGTAAAGCAGTTCGAATTCTTTTTTTGCTAATACGACCGCTTTGCTGTCGACCTTCGCTTCAAATTTAACCGGGTCAATTTCCAGGTTGTCGATCTTGATCACCTTTTCTTCCGGTTCTTTGTTGATGCGGCGGAAGATGGCATGAATGCGGCTAACAAGGATCTTGGGGCTAACGGGTTTGCTGATATAATCATCAGCGCCCGTTTCAAGGCCCTTTACATGGGAGCTTTCATCGCTGAGGGCGGTGAGGAAAACAATGACCGTATCTTTGAAGGCCGGCTGGGCGCGTAAAATTTCGCATACTTCAACCCCGTTTTTGCGGGGCATCATGATATCGAGGATGATCAGGTCGGGCTGACTCAACTTCGCTTTTTGAATGGCATCATCCCCATTATTAGCTGTTACTATCTCGTATCCCTCTTTAGTAAGATTATACCGGATAATTTCCACTATATCAGGCTCGTCGTCTGCAATCAGGATCTTGCCTTTAGCATTCATTAACAAAAATTTTGGCAAACCTACTTGAATTGGGGCTTTCCTGTAAATGATAATATTGAGTTCACAATTTCTTAATATATCGACCCTGTTAACTAAATGATTAACAGGTTGGCGGGGAAATATGTTCACAGTTTGATAAGGTTGAAAAGGGGAAAGAACATCCGGTGCAAGCTTGCTAAAAGCTCTGAGCACAACGGTTTGCAACTGCAGTTTTGGAGATTGGTGGAGGAAACAAGGTTTGAGCCAAAAAACGGAGGCCGGGAGGTCGGACGTCGGAGGTCGGAAGTCGGAGCGTCGGAGGCCCGAAGTTCGGAAGCCGGAGGTCAGAGGTCAAAGGCTCGAGGTCGGAAGTCGGAGGTCAGAATTCGGAGGTCGGAGGCTCGAGGTGGGAACTGGAGGTCGGAGGTCAGAGGTCAGACGATCTTCCGATTTCAGACTTCAGACATCGGACTTCAGACTTCCGACTTCAGATTTCAGGCTTCCGACTTCGGATTTCAGACCTCAGATGTCAGATTTCTGACTACCTTACGCCTGTAATTAAAGTTTTATAATAGAGTCCCGGGTCAACCCGGCCGGCTATGGGGACCTGGCAGGCAGCAGTTTCAGACCATTCTAACCCATTTGTACAGGGTAAGGACAAAATGGCGGATTTCATCGCGGTCATTAAAGGTGGGAAATTCAAACTGTCTTATACAACCCTTTGGTCATATTTTTGCTCTATTCCATACAGATGTGCAGCATATTATGAGGATACATATACATTTCATTGTTATCTGTCTACTGGCCTGGCAAACGGGCCTTGCGCAGACTTCTTATTCTATAAAAGTGCCCATGGAACGTGAGTTATGGCACGGCAATATCGATAAGCAGCAAAAAAAGATCAATCAGTTAAATAACCAGGGTAAGATCTCAGCCGATACCACCATCAGCCTCCATGTAATGGATGCGCTGACCCGTGGTGTGGATGAACTGCAGAACCAGATTGAACTGGATTCTACCCTGAACAGTAATAGCAAGATCAAATACCTGCGCAGCATTGACTTTCTGCTGCAGGGTTATCTGGCCAATGTAAATCGCCGGGATTTTCCTGCTTCCCTGGCGCCGGCCCTCATCAAGGCATTTGACGAGTGCATGTCGCTGGACAAGCAGCGCAAAAGTTTCGCTCCTGTCATAGATGCCAATCATTATGGAGTGGCAAAGATCCTCGTTGATGCGTTGAGTAAGTATTTAAATGATAACCCGGGTATGGCCGGTGCGCGCATTATGCTGATGCGTAAGTACCTGACCATGCATCCGGATCAGATAATGCCTGAACTTGTCAAGAATCCCAACGCCTATTTTGCCGATAGCTTGATAAAAGTTGCCCTTAGCTACGATGTTGGGCGGGTGTACGATTACGCACAGGCTAATAATGCGCTCGGAAGCCGCATCAGGCATCACAGTGATTCGGCGGTGCAATTGGTGGCGCGCATTGCCACCAGTAAAAGCGGTCAGTTGTATTTTCCTTTCCTCGACAACCTGATGCGCAATAAAATAACCCTGGAAGCTATTGACAGTGTCAAGGGAAACGACCTCAGCTATTTCAAACTGCTGGTAAAGACCAGGATAGAATACGTACAGCGTTCATTGCCTCCCTACAATGATACGGCCAACCAGATGCAGGCCCTCACGGAGATGATGTCGCGTAAGGCAAGAGAATATTTTATCCGCGAAATAAATGCCTTGCACAGCGTGGCCAATCCCAACGTTCGTTTTCGCCGCCTCGATGGTTTAACAGCGCAGGAATTATATTATCTGGCAGTATTGGGTGAAGACGAAATTTATACATCCAGTTATGTAAATGGTGTATATCCGCGTATTTTTCAACGGATGGCCAACCCGCGGAGCGACAGTCTGATCATGAGCGTACATGGCGATTATTTCAGGAAGTTCATTAAAATGGCCGCCGGTTATAACGAGCTGGATGATTTTCTGAACAGAATGGACAAGCAGAATGCAGAGACCATGATGAAAGCATTTGTAATAGGATTGGAGAAACCCCGTAAGACCAATGATCTGGAGGATGCGGTAGACGTAGCCGATTCTTACAGCAGCATCATGGATAAAAACAAAGAGCTGGCTGCTTTTATCCTCAATGAAGTGAACGTTAGCTATACGAAAAATGTACAGGAGAATAACAAAAGAGGTCAGGTCATTTATAACCTGTTGCGCATTTTGTTTGAATCGGCGGATACTACGAAAAAAGTTGACCTCAGCGCCTTACTGGGCATTCCTTCCATTTATGGTAAAGACTACAATAACCTGACCGACGATAGCGGCCGGGTTGTACAGCAGGTTTTCTTTTATGGCGATGACGATAAAGACGGTCAAAACTCCTATATCAATTTCATGGCCATGTTCCGGGGCAGGCCCGGATGGCGTATTGATGAAAGAAGGCCTGAATGGGTGACCATCACTTCAACCAAAGGCAAACCGGTGGTGATCTTTGCCAACAAGCCATTGTATGGTGAAGATGATCCAGATGATAAAGCGCAGAATAAACTGATCGAATATCTGCAGGAGCGCAATTTAACGCCCTCTGTTGTGGTGCATCGCGGCCATAGCTATCACCTGCAAACCACCCTGCGTAAATTGCCGGCCAGTGCGCGCATAGTAGTGCTGGGTTCGTGCGGTGGTTATAATAACCTGAACGAAGTGTTGACGGCATGTCCCGATGCACATATCATTTCTTCAAAACAGGTAGGAACGAAGACCGTTAATGAACCGATCATTCAGGCGATCAATGACCGGTTATTAGTGGGTAAGAATATTGACTGGATAAGTATGTGGCGTGAATTAAAGACAAAGAAGTTTGCTACCGGTGATGCCAAGGAAAAGTTCGACGATTATATTCCTCCATATAAGAACCTCGGCGCTATTTTTATTAAAGCTTATCGTAAAGCGATGGGAGAATAATTAGTTTGTGGTTTGTGATAACAACAAACCACAAACAGCAAACCACAAACTAATATTGCCTATTTTTGCAAACTCGTTATGGCAGGAAAAAGTACGGGGAAGATCATATTTGATTTGAGTTTACTGAAGCGGGTATTTCAGTACGCCAGGCCCTATAAAACGAAATTCATCCTTTCGGTTATAATGGCTATCCTGCTGGCCGTTGTTTCTCCCATACGTCCCTGGCTTATTCAGGTTACGATCAATGATTATGTACACCAGGGTGTTACCGGTGATGCTGCTGTAAAGATTTCCATGGAAGAAGTGATCATCTGGATCACCGTCATTCAGATCGGGCTCTTATTGCTGGAAACTGCCTTCCGGTTTTATTTCTCCTATTTAACGGCCTGGTTAGGGCAGACGGTAGTTAAGGACCTGCGGGTGAATGTATACCGCAAAATACTCAGATTAAATCTATCGCAGTTTGATACCACACCCATAGGAACGTTAACCACGCGCACCATCAACGATATTGAAGCCATCAATGATATCTTTTCCGATGGATTGATCCCCATTATTGCCGATCTGTTATCGATCATTGCTGTGCTGGTCTTTATGTTTGCAGTAGACTGGCGGCTCACGCTTATCAGTCTGGCTTCATTTCCCATCTTATTGGTAGCTACCTGGTTATTTAAGGAAAGCGTAAATAAATCTTTCATCAGGGTGCGAAATGCCGTGGCGCATCTGAATGCGTTTGTGCAGGAGCATATTACCGGTATGGCCATTGTGCAGGCCTTTGCTGCAGAGGATAAAGAGTTCAACAAGTTCAGGACCATTAATAAAGAGCACCGGAACGCCAATATCAATGCCATCTTCGCTTATTCGGTATTTTTTCCGGTAGTGGAAATTGTGCTGGCAGTGGGCACCGGTTTAATGGTATGGTGGGCAGCCACCCATGCCATGAATTTACCCGAGGAAGAAGGCCGTGCGCTGATCGGTAAAATGTTCTCGTTTTTCCTGTGTTTGAACCTGCTGTTCAGGCCGCTGCGGGTAATTGCCGATAAGTTCAATGTATTGCAAATGGGAATGGTGGCCAGCGACCGGGTGTTCAAGGTGCTGGATAATGAGGATGTAATAAAAACGGAAGGCAGTTATGCACCAGACCTCGTAAAAGGGAAGATCACTTTTGAAAATGTTTCCTTTGCCTATGTAGGCGATCGCTATGTGTTGAAAGATCTTACTTTCACTGTAAATCCCGGCGATACTATAGCCATAGTAGGGCATACAGGTAGCGGTAAAACCTCTATTATCAGTCTGTTGAACCGGTTATATCATATACAACATGGCGCAATTAAAATAGATGATGTAAAAATTGAAGAGTACAGGCTGGACGCCCTGCGCAAAAGTGTAGGCGTGGTGTTACAGGATGTGTTCCTGTTTTCAGGATCGGTGATGGATAATATCACGTTACGCAACCCGGCTATAACAAAAGAGCAGGTAATTGCGGCTGCCAAAATGATCGATATGCATGATTTCATCATGCAGCTGCCGGGCGGTTACGATTACAATGTGATGGAAAGAGGGGGCAGCCTGTCATTGGGGCAGCGCCAGCTGTTGTCTTTCATCCGGGCCCTGCTGTACAATCCTTCTATATTAATACTAGACGAAGCAACTTCTTCAGTAGATACTGAAAGTGAGCTGCTTATACAAAAGGCCATCGATAAGCTCATTGCGGGCCGCACTTCGATTGTGATCGCTCACCGTTTATCTACCATTCGCAAGGCCAGCAAGATCATTGTGCTGGATAAAGGGGAAATAAAAGAAATGGGCACCCATGAGGAACTGATCGCCCACCAGGGTTTTTATTACAAATTGCATCAGATGCAGTTTGAAAAGCACGTCACGGTGCCCTAAAGTTGATTTTTTCCACTATTTACGGCGTAACTCACTAATCTTTTGGGTTAACATGATATATGTAATTAATTTTCATGCGAAAGTCGGTTGAACAAATCGGCTGGCGCCGATGGAAATGCCTGAGCAGATGACTTTTAATAAAAGCAAATAAGTAAAGAATACTGTTTTTTGCCTGGATTTAGTCGGTTAAATGGCCAAAATCAATACATATGTTAAATATTAATATGACGTTGAAGGCTGTGCAGAATACTATAGAATAAATACTTTGATTATCCGTTCGTTTTTGACTTGCGCCTGCTTATCTTTGCGCAAAATTTAAAAACAGGTATGCTGGTCAGAAGCGTCAAATCCTTATTGGTAGCGGTTTTCAGCCTGAGTTTAGTAATTTCTCCTCTTTTACTGGTTGCCCAACATCACGGGGATGAACCCGTAAATGAAGCTCATGGTGGCAAAGAAGAAAAAGAAACTTTAAATCCTGCCAAACTCATTATAGAACACGTTTCTGATGGTCACGAGTATCATTTTATGAATATTGGCCATCATCCGGTCTCTATTCCTTTACCAGTTATATTATATTCTCCGGAAAAAGGTCTTTCTGCCTTTATGTCTTCTGCTTTTCATCATGGCAAGAAACCACATGAAGGATATGTGTTGATCACCGAAGAATATCTGAAGGAACACAAAGAGGTGGCGGAGATGAAAGATGCACAGGGTAAGCCGCTTTTTAAAAATGATAAGATCTATGCTTTGGATGCGAATGGTGTACCCAGCCTAACTACTAAAGTGTATGATTTCTCATTAACGCGTAATGCTACACAAATGCTGATATCAGTTATATTACTGGTATTGTTGATGACCAGCATTGCGAAAAAATACAAAAAAGGCATTGGGCAAACGAGTGCACCCAAAGGTTTTCAAAATGCGATTGAGCCCATCATCACCTTTGTAAGAGACGATGTAGGTAAAGCTAACCTCGGTCACAAGTACGAAAGGTACATGCCTTTGCTGCTGACCGTATTCTTCTTTATACTTATTAATAACCTGATCGGTCTGATCCCGGGATCAGCGAACGTTACCGGTAATATTTCCTTTACCGCCATGCTGGGTTTGATCTCTTTTGTGGTGATCCTTTTCAGCACGAACAAACATTTCTGGGCGCATATTTTTAATCCGCCTGTACCCGGTGGTGTAAAGCCCATTTTGATCCCGGTTGAAATTCTGGGTATTTTCACCAAACCCTTTGCCCTGATCATTCGTCTTTTTGCGAATATGATCTCGGGGCACGTAATCATATTAGCGTTCATTTGTTTGATATTCATTTTCGGCGCCATGAACACAGCGCTGGGTTGGGGAACTTCGCCTTTCTTCATTCTGCTGGCCGTATTTATCTATGTGATTGAGATCCTGGTGGCTTTCTTACAGGCGTATATTTTCGCCAATTTAACAGCGGTATTTATCGGGCAGGCATTTGAGGGCGGACATGAACATCATGATGCACATGGTCACGATGAACCGGCAGTAATTTAAACTAACGGCTTTTTTAATTATAAACACAAGTATCATGAATTTGATGACTATTCTGTTGGAAGTTCAGCCCGGTTATGGTGCAATTGGCGCTAGCCTTGCTGCGATTGGTGCCGGTATCGGTATCGGTCAAATTGGTAAAGGCGCTGTTGAATCTATTGCCCGTCAACCAGAAGCTACCAACGACATTCGTGCTACCATGATCCTGGCTGCGGCCCTCGTAGAAGGTGTTGCCCTTCTGGCTGCTGTTGCCGGTCTGCTGGCTGTATTCCGCTAGTAGGTGCGCACGTAAAAACAGTACTGCATTCAATGCAAAGGGCGGCGAATGCAGTATTTTTCTCTGAAAAAGCAATACAATACCATAAATATTAATTTAAAATGGAATTACTTACCCCGGATTTAGGCTTATTGGTGTGGAACTTTATCGCATTTTTGATCCTGCTGATCATCCTGAGAAAATTTGCCTGGAAGCCGATTTTGAAATCACTGAAAGAGCGTGAAACCGGTATTGCCGATTCACTGGCTACAGCTGAAAGGGTAAAAGCTGAAATGGCGCAATTGAAAAGTGAGAATGAAGCATTGCTTGCCAAAGCCCGTGAAGAAAGAGCGCAATTGCTGAAAGAGGCTCGTGACACAAAGGACAGGATCATTGCAGAAGCCAAGGAGCAGGCAAAGGTTGAAGCCAATAAGATCATTGCTGATGCCAATGCGGCTATTCAACAGCAAAAGATGGCTGCTTTAACTGATGTTAAGAATCAGGTTGGTACGCTGGTAATTGAGGTAGCAGAGAAAGTGTTGCGTCGTGAGCTGACTGATAAATCTCAGCAGGAAAAGTACATCAAGCAACTGGCTGAAGAAGTAAAACTCAATTAGATAATGTGATAATTCGATAATGTTATAATGAATCATCTTTCGTTTGGCACATTACGAGTTTCACAGGTGAGTATAAAAACAGTTATAATAATAGCGAAATGTGCTGATTGTTAGGAGACCAGATATTAGGGTCATTATCAAATTGCCACATTAGCAAATTATCACATTAAGTTTATGCCCAATCCACGTTTAGCGGCACGCTATGCAAAAAGTTTGATCGACCTGGCAAACGAAAAGAACCAGGTAGAATCAGTGTATAACGATATGCTGTTTTTGCAATCGCTTTGCAAGGAAAGTCGCGACTTTTTAGTGCTGCTGCGGAGCCCGGTTGTAAAAGCCGATAAAAAAGGAGCTATTGTTGAAGCGGTTACCAAAGGCAAGATCAGCGAACTCACTGCCGGTTTTAACCGCTTATTGATCAATAAAGGCCGTGAATCGAACCTGCCCGAGATCATTGTTTCTTTTATCGATCAGTATAAACAGCAAAAAGGTATTCATACCGTTAAGCTTACCACCGCTGTTCCTATTACCGAGGATGTGAAAAAGCAGATCATTGGTCAGGTGCAAAAACAGACCAGCATGAATAATATCGACCTGAAAGCAACGGTTGATGAAGATATCATTGGTGGTTTTGTACTGGAAATAGGCGATCAGCTGGTAGATGCCAGCATTGCGTATGATCTGAACAAGATCAAATCGCAATTCATGAATAATGACTTTATTTATAAAATTCGCTAGTAGTAAATAACAGGTAGCGAGTAGGGCTGTTCCTACTGCTGCTCACCACTAGCCACTAACTAATAAAAAACTATAAACGGTTATATATGGTAGAGATTAAACCCGATGAGATATCTGCGATATTGCGTCAGCAATTGAGCAACTTTAACGCAGCTGCCGACCTGGAGGAAGTGGGTACTGTACTGCAGGTGGGTGACGGTATCGCCCGCGTGTACGGTTTGAATAACGTACGTTCTGGTGAACTGGTTGAGTTTGAGAATGGTGTACGTGCAATTGCCCTTAACCTCGAAGAGGATAATGTGGGTGTGGTATTGATGGGTGAAAGCGGTGATATTAAAGAAGGCGCTAAAGTACGCCGTACCGGCAAGATCGCTTCTATTAACGTAGGCGAAGGCATGCTGGGCCGCGTGGTAAATACATTGGGTGAACCCATAGATGGAAAAGGGCCCATCGCCGGCGATAGATTCGAAATGCCCCTGGAGCGTAAAGCCCCTGGTGTTATTTATCGTGAGCCGGTAAAAGAACCCCTGCAAACAGGTTTGAAAGCGATCGACGCCATGATCCCCATCGGCCGCGGACAACGTGAGCTGATCATCGGCGACCGCCAGACTGGTAAAACAGCCATCGCTGTTGATACCATCATCAACCAGAAAGAATTTTATGCAGCCGGCAAACCGGTTTATTGTATATATGTTGCCATTGGTCAGAAAGCATCAACTATTGCCGGTGTGATGAAGACCCTGGAAGACAATGGCGCTATGGCTTATACAACCATCGTAGCTGCGTCGGCTTCTGATCCGGCTCCGTTACAGTTCTATGCGCCATTCGCCGGAGCTGCCATTGGTGAGTACTTCCGTGATACCGGACGTCCTGCCCTGATCATTTATGATGACCTGTCGAAACAGGCCGTAGCTTATCGTGAAGTGTCATTGTTGCTTCGTCGTCCGCCCGGTCGTGAGGCTTACCCTGGTGATGTATTCTACCTGCACAGCCGTTTGCTCGAGCGTGCTGCGAAAGTGATCAACGATGATTCTGTGGCAAAGAACATGAACGATTTGCCCGACTCAATAAAGCACCTGGTTAAAGGCGGCGGTTCACTGACTGCCTTGCCGATCATTGAAACACAGGCCGGTGACGTATCTGCCTACATTCCTACAAACGTGATCTCGATCACCGATGGCCAGATATTCCTGGAATCGAACCTGTTCAACGCAGGTATTCGCCCGGCCATCAACGTAGGTATCTCCGTAAGCCGCGTGGGTGGTAATGCGCAGATCAAATCAATGAAGAAAGTGGCCGGTACGCTGAAGCTCGACCAGGCCCTGTACCGTGAAATGGAAGCCTTCTCTAAATTCGGTGGTGACCTGGATGCTGCTACGAAACTGGTACTTGATAAAGGTGCCCGTAACGTGGAGATCCTGAAACAAACTCAATACACACCATTCCCTGTTGAAAAACAGGTAGCGATCATTTACCTGGGTACACAAGGTTTGCTGCGTGAAGTGCCTGTTAAGAGAATGAAAGAGTTTGAAGAGCACTTCCTGATGGAAATGGAGAACAAGCTGCCTGAAGTACTGGGTGAATTCAAAAAAGGTAACTTACCCGATGATGGTATTAAGAAGATGGTTAATCTGGCCAACACCCTGATACCTCAATACAAAGCATAACATACTTTCTTAAACGATATGGTAGCCATCCCGGTTTCGGGGTGGCTTTTTTTATGCGGAACGCTGAACGCAAAACGCTAAACGCCGAACGCTAAACGCCGAACGCAAAACCGGCCTGCCGGCTTGCTTCGCGAAGACGCAGCAGGCAGGCGCCAAACGCTTCGCTCAAAAGGCATTATCACATTAGCAAATCATCACATTAGCACATTGAGGTTCGCGTTTTCCCCGGTGTAAAAAAAATTGCAAAAAAGTAATATTACTATTGCACAATCAAAATTCAGTTTAGATATTTGTACCTGATCAGTGAAGCTGGTCAATCTCACCCAATCTCCTTTTAGAACCGTACCTGTTACTCCTGATGTTATTATTTCCCCAATGTTCCGTGAAAACTACCTGATCTTTTACCAATTCTCCTGTGAATTACTGTATTCCGGTCCCTTAAAATGTATCTGTGCCAAGCATGTACCTTTTGAAACACATATGTGGGGTTAATTCGGTTATATGTGAACTGATTGTAGCGCTGATTCTTGTAATATCTGCATGTTTGTCTTCTTTTACTGCTAACGCCGGTGCCATTCATCAACTACCGGTAACGCAAGGGCCCGTAATAACTGCCAGTAACGGCAATGTAAACACTAATTTATTTTTTTCTGATATAGCTAAATGCAACAATGCAGTTGCCGGTATGCAACTAATGGCTTTATAAAGCCGGTTGCGCATACCCAACCAGGGGTAAGTGAGTTACGTATTAAAGTAGTGTGCAGGTTGTTGGCATTGACAAATAGGGTAATAAGGAGGGATTGTAAATCAATAAAGTATAGCATTTGAAGCAGTTTAAAACGGGGATGAAATGTAGTGCATGATGCAACAATCCACATTCAAATGGTGTAATAAGTGTTATGTATGTATAAAGTACCCTGATGGATAATTGTCCCTTAAGGAAAGAGATTAAAGTGTTTATTTTAAAGGGTACGATCAACAACGCCGTCCCGTTTCTACGGGAGGGTTTTTTCTAAAATTCACTCCATTCCTATCAGAATACCTCAACCGAAATTCAATCATCTTAAGGCAAGTCATAACTGGCGACGAACAGGGCTAGCGTCAAAATCACAAGAAACGGATTACAAGTAGCAAGCATCAAGGTGCTGAGCCAATGCAGGCGGAATTGAAAATAAGGCTTATGGCTGCACCCTCGATCTTGCATCTTCGATAAACAGTTTATTTTAAAGGGTACGATCAACAACACCGTCCCGTTTCTACGGGAGGGCTTTTTTAAGGCTACATTGTATAATTAACATTTTGCCCGAACCAGGATAGCTTGTGCTTGTGCGCTTGCGTCCCCGGGGTCAATATAAAGATTTTATTTAAAGGGTACGATCAACAACGCCCTCCCGTTTCTACGGGAGGGTTTTTTAGTATGTATCCCGTACCTGAGGTGGGTTGGAGATGAAAATGTATTAAAAGAAGAAGTCCGAAAGCGGCTTTCAGGGAAAGCCACTTTCGGACTCTTTTTATTATTCAATCTTCCGGAATCTCGATTAGTTCTTGATCATTTTCTTCTGGAAGATCTGTTCATTGCCAGCTTTCACATCCAGCACATAAATGCCTTTCACAAGACCAGCCGGCAGATTAATGCTGATCGAATGGCTGCCGACACTCAGCTTTTCGGTTGTTGTGTACACTTCTCTGCCGGAGAAATCTACGAGGCGGATGCGAACAGTCTCAGCCGATTTTAACCGCACCTGCACATTGATATTCCGGTCGAAAGGATTCGGCACCGCTTCAACATCCAGTTCCTTGGCATTTAACCTGATAATACCTGAATAGCTATAGCTGCCACCTTTTTGTACAACCTTCAGGCGATAGTACCTAACGGTAGCAAAAGTATGTTCTGCATCAGTATACTGGTAGGCGTTGGCCGATTGATTATTACCCTTGCCTGCTACTTTGCCGATAGTACCGAACGCTGTTCCATTACTGGAGAATTCTACTTCATAATAAGCAACATTTTCATCGCCGTTCATGGTCCAGTTCAACACAGACTTGTCCTCATTGAGACTGCCTTTGAATTTCAGGTTTGTTAAAGGCAATACACCATCTGAATAGAAGCAGGTAGGCGTTTGACCGATATTGCCGGGATCGCTTGAGTTAACAAACATTACGTTGCCATCTGCATCATACAGGGTGATCCTTGACTGGTTACAAACCTGTCTGTTGGGTTCGGTAACTACCCGGAATGTTACCACGGCGGCGTTTACACCACCTGGTCTTACAATGCCAGGGTCTTCACCCACACTATTAACGAGTCTTCCGCCCGAAACTGCAAACGGCATAGTGCCACTCACATCAGGAACAAACGTGCCATTTAAACGGGTGGTATTGGCCAGATAGGTTGTGCTGGGTGGAATATAATCATACATGTATACGCCCGCCGCATTGATGTTACCGATGTTGGTTACGGTAATGATATATTCAACCGTGTCGCCGCCAACCACTGTGCTGCTGCCATTGATGTTCCGGTATGTTTTGTCGGCAATGATCGAGCTTGCCAGTACAGGGAAACCACAAGCGGTGTAATCACCACTGGTATACACATCGGTGTTAGATGAATTGATCCTCGTTGCCTCCATTGTTTGCAGATCGAGCCTGTATACATCATGATATGCTCCATTGATGTATACATTACCATTCGCATCTATCGCCAATGACTGCGAAGTACCGGGGAATGGGTTTACCCGGCCCATAAAGGTGGCAACCCGGGTAGTGGGGTTGATCTTGTACATGTTACTGCTGTTGGCGATCAGGTACAATTTACCAGAGCCATCGGCAAAGAGGTCTCCACCAGCTTCGTCCCTTACGTTTCTGCTGCCGTTTGTCGACGCATTGTTCAATTGCCCCAGCCGCACGATCTCCGGAATGTTTCCGGGTAGGATCCTGAACCGGATAAGATCCCGGGCATTAGAGGTCAGCGCGTAGAAATAGCCATCAGAGCCCTTACCCATACGGTTTATATTCCAGCCGTCATTGGTATTTGTTTCCAATTGATAGCCTGTATATCTGTAAATGGTATCAGTGTCCAGATCATAATAACAAAGCGGTGGTTGGGGATCACTGCTATTATTAACAAAATAGATCCTGTTGCTATCCCTGTCATAGGCTATGGCGGCAGAACCGTTCAGTAATTGTACTCTCTCTCCGCCTGGAGGATCTGTAGGCCGTTTAATTCTGGCTTTGGTAAATGCGTCAGCCTGCGGGGGAGCACCAAAACCACCAGGCCCCTGGGCAAGGATAGGCCCACCTGTACCATCATCGGTATTTACAATTCTCAAATAACTGTACGTGGTACTATTACTGGCACCATCAACAGGGGTCACCTGATAAACCACATTACAGGCATCGTCTTCCGTAATGTCGGTATACACCGTATTCGTAGCCTGAATGGTAGCCACCATGTTCTGGGTGGCTTCAATGGTGGCATTGTTGAAGATCCTTCCTCCATTGGCGGTTACGATCACCCTAAACCTGATCGTGGCTGTTGCATTAGGCGCCAGAATGCCCGAACCGTACGTGGGCGAATTAATGTACCGGCCGCTTCCTGCAAAAGGCATAACACCACTATTGTCAGCTATTGCTGCACCATTTAAAGTAGTGGAGCCTGGTACATACCTTACACCCGCGGGTACGTTATCGTATAGCCGGGATGCGACAAAGTTTTGTGAAGTAAGGTTCCTTACGGTGATGGTATATATCAAAACGTTACCAACCATGGCGGTAGTACCATCGCCTCCCGTAGAGAAATTCTCCATCGTTTTAACAAAATCCAGCACTGCTTGTGCCTGCGTACGCGCCTTAAAGCCCAATAGCAATAAGGCTAAGAGCAACGCTCTCATTGGGTAGAATTTTAAGTTCATAGGTTCCGGATTTACACATGAAAGTTTTCAAAATTAAATTCAGTCATTAATTATGAAACAGGCCTCGCTCTGCTTCTTTAATTATAACCTTATAATCAAATTGTATTTACGTTTTTACTTTTGATTGCATTGGCCACAGGTTTTTAAGTTAATATCTATAGTTATCGTATCCATTGTCTTAAGATCTGTCTACAGTTTATTGTTTTCTATCAAAGGTTTAAAGGTGAACACTAATACTTCAGCCACTAATGATTTTGACCAGATGATCATATCCGATAAAACAGTAGTGAAAAAGGAAAATGTAAGAAAGGGTAGCAGTTTGGCTATACAGGAAGGTGTTTCCTGCACCATGGCGGGTAATGGTACTTGCAGTGCATAATTACCTGCTAGGGTAATCGGGCAGCTAATTGCATCTAAAAGAATAGATGCCTGTAAAGGAGTTCCGATCCTTTTCATAGTTTTCAATACGGATATAACATTTAAAGGCGATAGTTAGCGCTTTTTCGCCAATCGTACAACGCAAAAGCCACATCGATATTTTACATGGAACCACTTAAGTGGTTTACGGATAATATATTAGTATCAATTAATTATCAAAATAGGCTAGTAATCAAATCCCAATAAATTGTTGCCAATTATATATAAATGGAAAAACGACTCAAAAGTATGGCAGTCAATCACTTATAAACAAATTGCTGGTTTTTCCTGATTTTGGACGAATGTGGAAAAGTTCTTAAAAGTAATTTGGTTTATAAATTAAACCAGTTTACGTTTGGGTGCAAATCTACACCATGCTACCGCTTTTGCCATTACTGGTTTTACTCTTATCCTTCCTCGCCGGTTCATCACAAACTGTCGTTTCAGGGAAAGTGAAAGACAACAGAGGGCGCCCGATACAGGGAGCCAGTATTACCATTAAAGATACCTATGATGGCGCCACTACCGACTCTTTAGGCGCCTATCACTTTAAAACAACCGAAAAGGGCGAGCAGATAATCCTGACGACTTCCATCGGCTACAAAATACAGGAACAAAAACTAACTATCTCAGGCGCTGCCATGCAGCTTGACATCGTGTTAAAGCAGGAGCCCAATGAATTAACCGCTGTTACCATCACGGCCGGTTCCTTTGAGGCAAGTGATACCAAACGCGCCACTGTTTTAAACCCCATTGATATTGTAACCACTGCCAGCGCTAATGCCGATGTTACCGGCGCCATACGAACATTACCAGGCGCCCAGCAGGTAGGCGAGAGCGAAGGTTTATTTGTGCGCGGAGGTACAGCCCAGGAAACAAAAGTATTTATAGACGGAACCCTGGTAAACAATTTCTTTTTCAGCAGTGTGCCTGACATCGCCCAACGCGGCCGCTTTTCTCCTTTTATATTTAAAGGAACCGTTTTCAGCGCAGGCGGGTATTCTGCCTTATACGGTCAGGCGCTTTCTTCGGCCCTGATTCTGGAATCGGTTGACCTGCCCGAGCAATCTTCAGCCAGTGTAGGTATTTCAACGGTTGGACTGAATGCCGGCTTTCAGCAGTTGTCGAAAAAAAAGAATGCGAGCTGGGGCGTCAATTACAGCTATGTAAACCTGATTGCCTACTTCGCAGCTGTTAAACAACGTCCTGACAATTTCAAGATCCCTGCCTTTCACAACGGCGAAGTGAATTTCCGCATAAAGACATCTAAAACCGGTATGCTGAAATTTTATGGGTACTTCAACTTTAATAAGCTCGGTTTGCGCAGGCCTGATATTGATTCCATTGATCTGAAAAATGCTTTTAGACTTACCAACTTCAATATATATGGGAATTTGTCGTGGAAAGAAAAGCTGACCAATAAATGGCATTTGTACATGGGCGCCTCCTATAGCACCAATACCGATAAGATCGGCAACGAACTGCAGGACCAGTACAATGCGCCCGTGATGCTATCAGTTGAACCATATGACACCAAAAGCTTTCAGCTGAAAACGAATGGAGATCTTGCCCAAATTAAAACCGTGCTGGAAAGGCGACTGTATGGTTTAAGCGCCATTCGCTTTGGCGGCGAGTATATGTACTTTACCGATAAAAATATTTTTTTAAACGAATATGCAACGAACGATATTTCAACCGCCGACGATCACTTCAAAGCTGCGTTTGCTGAAGCAGACCTTTATGTGACCAACGACCTGGCAGCTAAACTCGGTGGCCGTTTTGAGCATAGCTCCCTACTCGAAAAATCAAATTTGGTGCCCCGCGTGTCACTGGCCTATAAGGTAGGTAATAAAGCGCAGGCATCGCTGGCCTATGGCATTTTTTATCAAAAACCGGAAAAGGATTATTTCCTGCGTGGGTATGCCTATAACGACCTGTTATACACAAAAGCAACGCATTATATTGCCAACTACCAAAAGATAAGTAAAGATTACACCTTACGTATTGAAGCGTTTTACAAGAAATACCATGACCTGATAAAGACCTACGGAAACAATAATAACGGTATGATTGACAGCATCGGTAATGGCGGCTTTGGCGATGCCAAAGGCATAGAGCTGTTCTGGCGCGATCGTAAAACTTTTAAGGAAGTTGACTACTGGATCTCTTATTCATACCTGGATACCAAACGGGATTACCTGAATTATCCTTACGCCATTCAGCCAAATTTTGCTGCCAACCATACCGCCAACCTGGTAGTGAAAAAGTTTGTCGCCAAATGGAAAACGCAGTTTAACGGTTCCTATACATTCGCCACTGGCCGTCCTTATTACAATATCCGGTACAACAACAGCAGCGGCAAGTACCAGATTGCCGACCAGGGAAAAACCATTGCCTACAATAACCTCAGTATTAGCGTAAACTATCTGCCAACCATTGGCAATACAAAAGCCAGGAAATTTGTAGTATGGGTCTTTTCCGTCAATAATGTATTAGGCAGCGACCAGGTATTTGGTTATAATTATTCTTACAATGGTTTGAGAAAAGATCCTATTCTGCCCACTGCCCGGCGATTCTTTTTCCTGGGGTGTTTCCTGAGCTTTGGTGTTGACAGAAGTGATGATGTGATCAACAGTAATTTATAATGCTAACAAATAAAAATTAACCATCATGACAAAAATGTTCTTTGTACTGCTGTCGCTTGCTATAGCTTCGCAGGGGATTGCACAAAGCGAAAAGTTCACTAAAGCAATGACCACCACCATTACACAAATGGATTCGGCCAAAACCGCCGATGATATGCTGGCCGCATCGGCTGCCTTTGAACGTATTGGCGACGCCGAAAAAAATCAATGGCTGCCGTATTACTATGCATCATTGAGCCAGGTCATTTATGCGTTCATGAAGAACGATATGAGCAATAATGACGCCTTAGCCGGTAAAGCAGCACAATTACTGGACAAAGCCGATGGCCTGCAGCCGAATAACTCTGAAATAAGCTGTGTAAAATCGATGATCGCCACTTTGCGTATGCTGGTAAATCCGCAACAGCGCTGGCAGCAGTATGGCGCAACGATACAGCAGGAACTGGACAATGCCAAAAAGCAGGATCCAACCAATCCAAGGCCGTATTACCTGCAGGGTCAGAATTTACGCAATACACCTGAACAGTTTGGCGGCGGCTGCAACAGTGCGAAACCCCTGCTCGAAGAAGCTAAGAAGAAATATGAAGCGTTTAAACCTGCATCAACCATAGCACCTAACTGGGGCAGGGATCAGGTTGAAAAAACGTTGGCTTCCTGCAAATAAGCGGGATCGTCCACGCGTTTATTTGCAAATGCGTGGACAATTTTTTTCTGGTAAAATTTCATTATTTCTGGTAGCCCAGGGGCTGTAGAAATTTAAAAGATCGAACCTTTAGCAGGTGTCAGGTTGTTTTAATTAATAGGTTTGAAAGCAATTGCAATGGAGTTTAAAGATCTGGATCCCATATTACATTCCCAGCTGCGGTTGGCAGTTGTTTCACTTCTTATTAGTGTGAAGGAGGCCGAGTTTACTTTTATCCGGGAAAAAACGAATGCAACCGCCGGCAATCTGAGTGTGCAGATCAATAAATTAAAAGAGGCCGGCTATATTGAAGTTGTAAAGCAGTTCAAAGATAATTACCCGCAAACCATGTGTAAAATAACATCAGCGGGTATCGCTGCTTTTGAAGAATATGTAAAGAATCTGCAGGCCTATCTGGGCGTAAAAAAATAAATAACCCCCACCTTTTGTAAGGCAGGGGTGTTTATACCTGTGAAACTACAATATTATTCCTTGATCAGCTTTACCATCATTCGCTCTTTACTGTTTACCGTAACGTCGAGCGTGTAGGCGCCGGGTTGCAGGTTGCTGCTTCCTTCCATGATAAAGTTATGTGCGCCCGCATCTGCTTTTGAGGTTTTGTTCATCACAATGGCCCCATTGGCGTTTAAGATCTTCAATGCAACATAGCTGCTTTCATTTAATTGGGTGGTAACGGAAATATCGTTTTTTGCGGGGTTAGGCGTAACGCTCACCATTTTCACGGCAGGGGTGTTTAACACGCGTACTACCAGTAACCTGCTCGTGGCCACTTTGCCCATGTTATCATACTGCTTCAGGCGATAATATAGGTCTTTTTTAAGTGCAGTGTTCTTGCCTACTTCGTCGTAAAATGAGTAGATGTTTCTTTCCGTTGATCTGCCCTGGGCTTTCACTGTTCCGGCAGTTTGCCATTTGCGCCCATCGATGCTTCTTTCAATTTCGAACCTGTTGCTGTTGAATTCATAACCGGTTGCCCATTTCAGCAGCACCTGTCCGCCGTCGTTGTACAGGCCCGCAAAATCATTCAGGCTTATCGGTTCATCAGGGAAGATCAGTTTAACTGTAGCGTTTTCTGAACATAGGCGTCCATAGCCATTGTCGCACACTTTATAAGTGAACGAGGTGGTATTTCCGGTAAAATCAGCATTGGGCGTAAACGTGAAGCTGCCGTCACCCCGAAGTTCCACCTTGCCATCCGGTGAAGTGGCTATCAGGTATGCATTGATATGGTCGCTGTCGGCATCTGCGTCATTCACGGTAACCATACCAGTGGCTGTATGATCGGGTAGTCCGGTTATATGATCATTGACAGCTACGGGTGAGGTATTGCATCCATCTGCATAATGTAATGGTGCGGAAACTGCAAACTCATCTATGGCGATGCGACTGGTGCCGCCCGTACCCTGGTAGTTGAGATATACTTTATAAATGCCGGGTTGTGAAAGCGTGAAAGTTCTTTCGTAGTTGTATAAAGAACCTGGAGTGATCTGCGTGCAGCTCAGGCTGTCAAGTTGTTTTACGACAATGTTATTGGGATCGGTTAAATAAATTTTGACCCATCTGCGGGTGCCTTTTTCAAAGGCCTTGTCGAATTGATAGGTGAAAGAAATTTTGATCTTATCGGCCACATCCAGGACGGGTGTATAAACACCGGTATGTTGGTTGGCTGTAATGGTTGATTTTGGTACCAGCCAGCCATTGGTTTGAGTGTTGGCGCCGGTTATGTCCAGATCCGGCAATGTCCAGCAATGATTTTGCAGGTATCCTTTCAATTGCGAGAGGGCGACCCCGTTCCTGGAGTTGAAGTTTTCAGTAACCTGCGCCTGGTTGGCGGTGCCCAACAGGCAGGTTACTACCAATAGGCAAAATATGCGCTTCATTGTTTAAGTTTCAGCGATTAATAAATAAATACGCCGATGATGGATGCGGTGATCCCTCAAGGGTATTCAAAGGCAAAAGCATTGTTTAAAGGATACAAAACGATCTGGGGAGGGTTTTACGAATTATGTGGAGCTTACGTAGGAATTGGAAGTATTTATACGAAAATGGCAGATTTCGTGAAGATATTAAACCGGCGACTTTTATGCTGAACTCTGCTATCATTCAAATAGTCAGCGGCTTATGTAGGTTTTTGGAATTTCGGTATTACGGAATTATCAGAGGATGTAGAGGAACCTTACAAATGTAACTAACGGTTTTGTCTTTTGCAAGGAGCGGTTCATAAAAATATATTTTGGTTAAATCGATCTTAATAATCGTTCTGTGCGAATAATTTTCAGTGCCGAACCATTTCGGGTTGTAATTTGTACATTTTAATAGGATATGTCTGCGATCATACAGGTTAATAATTTAAGCAAGGAATATCGCGAGGTGAAAGCCGTGAATGATATCTCATTCACGGTGAACAGGGGTGATATCTATGGTTTCCTGGGCCAGAACGGGGCAGGAAAATCAACCACCATCCGCATGTTGCTCACACTCATAACACCCACATCAGGAACCATTGAACTGTTCGGGAAAAATTTATATGCTCATCGTAAAGAGGTGTTGCAGCAAATCGGGGCTGTTATTGAAAAGCCTGATCTGTATAAATACCTCACGGCTTATGAAAATCTTTCCCTGTTTGCAAAAATGAGCGGTGTGCCGGTCACCGAAAAGAAATTAAAGGACCAGTTGGAACAGGTAGGGCTTACCGAGCGGGCGCACAGTAAAGTGCGCACCTTTTCGCAGGGGATGAAACAACGCCTGGGAATAGCCATTGCCCTCATACACGATCCGCAACTCATTATACTCGATGAGCCAACGAATGGCCTGGATCCCCAGGGTATAGCCGACATCCGTAATCTTATTTTACATTTGAGCCGCCACCTCGGTAAGACAATACTGGTATCATCGCACCTGTTGCATGAAATTGAATTGATAGCCAACCGCATGCTCATTATTGACAAGGGCAAAAAAATAATGGAAGGAACTGTTGCCGAACTGGTTGATCCCGCACGCACAATGGTGCATTTGGAAGTCACCAATCCGCAGGAGGTAGTGACCTGGTTGCGAAACAGCCGCTGGAGCAGTTGCCTGCAGGAGCAGCATAATAATATCATACAGCTGCAAGTGAATAAACCGCAGGTTCCGGAATTAACGGCTGAACTGGTAAGCGCCGGCGCTAACATTATGGCGCTGCAACCGCAAAACTCCCTGGAATCTTATTTTCTGTCATTAACAACCGAAAACCGGCATGTGGACACTTTTACAAATTGAGCTGTTCAAAATATTTAAACGGCCCCGTACCTATATCGCATTTATTGCCATTGCTGCTATAGTTATTTTGATTCAGCTTGCGCTGTACCTGGATGGTTATACCTATATTGGTTTTCTGTTACAAAGTATTGAACGGTTTAATGTGGAAGGTAAGATCCTGAACGGTTACTTTGTGTGTTATTTCATTCTGCAAACCCTGCTTATTCATGTGCCTTTGCTGATTGCGCTGGTGGGCGGCGATATGATCGCTGGTGAAGCCAATATGGGCACCTTGCGTTTGTTGATCAGCAAACCCATCAGCCGCAGCACCTTATTGATCAGTAAATTTTTGGCTGCTACCATTTACACCTTGTTGTTATTGATCTGGATGGCCATCCTGTCATTAATGTTTTCCCTGTTGGTATTTGGCTCGGGCGACCTCATGGTCTTTCAAAGCCAGGTGATCATTCAGATACCGCAGTCGGATGTGTTCTGGCGTTACCTGGCGGCGTTTGCATTTGCCGCTATTGCCATGACAACGGTAGCCGCCCTGTCATTTTTTCTTTCGCTGTTTGCCGAGAATTCAATTGGTCCCATAGTGGCGGCAATGAGCATTGTGATCGTTTGTACCATTCTCACGACCATGGACCTGCCTCTGTTCTTATCGATGAAACCTTATTTGTTCACTTCACACATGTTGGGGTGGAAAGGTTTTTTTGATATTCAGGCAACCACGGGCAATAGCGCCGTGCCGGGCAGCATTCAAAACCTGCCAGGCATACTTCGTTCGGCAGTTATCCTAATGGTTCATATTGTTGGTTTTGTAACTGCTGCCGTTGTGATCTTCAGAAGGAAGGACGTTCTATCGTGAACGAGGTAAGAAGTAGAGGTAGGTGTTCATGCTTCCTACTTCCGACTTCGTTTCAGTCAGCCAACGTAAAATGGAAAGTGCTGCCTTTGCCGGCTTCCGACTCTACCCAGATCGTGCCGCCGTGCAGCTCAACAATTTTTTTGCAGTGCGCCAGCCCAATGCCCGATCCTTCATACAACGAGCGGTTGTGCAGGCGTTGAAAAATGATGAATATGCGTTGCTGGTACTGTTTTTCTATACCTATGCCATTGTCGCGGAATTGAAAATGCCAGTGCCCGTTTTCTTTGGTGGTAGCTATCTCAATACGGGGGGCGATGCCCGGTTTTTGAAATTTAATGGAATTACTGATGAGGTTTTGGAACAGCAGTTTTAATTCTGTTCGAAACGCGTTCACCACCGGCAGGTCACCTGCGGTGATCTCTGCCTTGTTCTCTTTGATCACTTCGGCCAGGTCGGCCAGTACTTCGGCAAGTGCTACGCTACAGTCAACCGGTTCAAATTGTTTTTCGCGGCCAATGCGTGAATAATCAAGCAGGTCTTTGATCAGTGTTTTCATTCTGTCGGATGCCTGGATAACATAGTCGATGTATTTGTCGGCATTTTCATCGATCTTACCACGGTATTGTTTGCGAAGCAATTCTACAAAGCTGGAAGTGGTGCGCAGGGGTTCCTGCAGATCGTGGGAAGCCACATAAGCGAATTGTTCCAGTTCTTTGTTCTTGATCTCCAATTCAGCCGTACGTTGTTGTACTTTTTTCTCCAGCGTAATATTCGCTTCCCTGATCTCTTTCTCCAATCGCTTTTTTTCTGAAATGTCGCGAATGGCGGTCGTTATCAGCACGCCTTCTTCTGTTTCCAGCGGACTGATACTTAATTCCACCGGGAACTCTTCGCCGTTCTTCCGGCGGCCTAACAACTCAAGGCCTACGCCTGTGGAGCGAACGCCGGGGTTATCATAAAACAGTTTCTGGTTCTCAAGCGGCCCTGTACGAAACCGTTCAGGTAATAATAATTCCACGTTACAGCCGATCAGTTCATTTTTATGGTAGCCGAAAATATTTTCACATTGATTATTCACCAGGTGAATGATCCCTTTTTCACTCACGATCACGATAGCATCGGGCGCCGATTCAAGCAACCCTTTGAATTTCTGTTGTGCCTGCTCAATGACGCTGATGCTGCGGGCAAGTTCCTCGGCCATGGTGTTGAAATTATTGGCCAGTATGCCGATCTCATCTTTTGAAAATGCCTGTGCCTTGCGGGTAAAATCATTTTTGGCAACCGCTTTGGCCGATTGCAGAATTTCGTTCAGGCCTTTTTGAATATTGCGGCTAACCACGATAGCCAGTGTTAAACCGGTTACTTCAACGGTGAGGGCAATAGCAAATAATAATTTCAGCACCAGGTTTTCAAGCCACCGCGATCCTTCACCTAACACGTAAGAAAATTCATCTTCCAGTTTTGTAAGGCGGGCATTTAAAGGGTCTACCGCCTGAATGATCCTGTTGATATTTTCCTGTGAAGGATTGCCAGAGTTGATCTCTTTGTGCAATTGCTCGCCAATTGGAATGAACTCGGCCACCAGCGGATCGGCTGCTGTCCATGCCTTGATGGCTTTATTGATATATGAAATGCTATTGAAGCGGGTGAACAGGGTGATCATGCCGTCTACATCATCTTTGTGATTGCGGCCTTCAATAAAGCCCTGGCGGGCGGTATCCATATTGGGATTCTTCTTGCTTAGTTCAACCAGGGTCTTATGATCGCCCCTGGGCACTTTCATAAATTCTTTAAATTTCTCATAATCGGCTTCGTCGTGTGTACGGCTGTAACGCAGTAACTGGTACATGGCGTCTTTCTGTGCTTTTGACCAAAGACCTTCACCGCTTACATATGCCCGTACCGAGGAAAGGGTATGAATGGAAAACACCAGCGCCCCTAATTCAATAGCTATCAGGGTAGCCATGATGCCTACCGTGAAGTATAACTTTTTGGCAATGGATACGTTCTTAAACCACTTGAAAAGCGAAACACCTTTCATCTAAAATTATTTAATTTTTCTTTGGGCCGGATGCCCGCCCGGGTGCCCGGCTGTGGGTCGCTGTTTTTGGCAAAATCAATATGTTATCTTAAGGGCTCCAGCGCTGGAATGATCTCACAGGCAGCCATTGCCTGCCTACTATGATTGGTTGAACGTTAGCCTGGGAATACATTTTTGCTACTAAACGGGCCGGAGGCAGCGAAGCTGGCTGCCAATACGCGGAAGATAGTAAAATTTTTAACGATTGTAAGCAGCCGTAGAAAAATAAAGCCCGAAAGAATACATGGTGGTGTAGTTCTTTCAGGCTCAATTAATTTTTCCTTCCGCTTAGAAACCATACTTGGTTACTCCCGGGATGGGAACGGGGTAGTACCCTTCGTCATTTGGTAATACCGGCGGCATAGCATTGAAGTCATATGCCTTGGGTTGCAGGTCCAGCCCCGAGTTCAATGCTTTATCCCATTCTACCACCTGGCCGGTGTAGGTGGCCATACGGCCAAGAATGGAGGTCATGGTGCTTTTAGCGCCCATTTCTGCATCAGCGAATTTGAATTCACCTTTGGCTATAGCCGCAAACAACTCATCATGTTCGGTTTGATATGGATTGTTCTCACTTTGTTTATCAAACTGGAACAGTACTTTTCCTTTATAATCGGTGATGCTGCCTTCACCGCACTGGATCTTTCCTTTGGTGCCAATAAGCAGTTCATCAACCTTGCTCATGGTTCCAGGTATATGGCGGCACTGGCTGTTCAACACAGAACCATCGGCATAGGTGAATTCTACATAATGATGATCGAATATTTCACCATGGTCTTTGCCCTTGCGAACCTGGCGGCCACCCATGCCCTGGGCTTTTACTGGGTAACCTTCCTTGAACCAGTTCACTACATCAATATTATGAATATGTTGTTCGCAAATATGATCGCCGCATAACCATACAAAATAGTACCAGTTGCGCATCTGGTATTCCATTTCGGTTTGTGCATACTGGCGTTTACGTACCCAAACCCCATCGTTATTCCACCAGGCCTGTGCCGAGGTAATATCGCCAATCAGCTTTTTGCGTTTGAATAATTCGCGGTATGAGTTCTGGTAATGGCGTTGCAAACCTACCACTACATTTAATTTTTTTTGTTTCGCAGTTTCGGCGGCATCCAGCACCTTTTTTACACCGGCGGGGTCGGTGGCCACCGGCTTTTCCATAAATACGTGTTTGTTTTGTTTAATGGCCTCCTCGAAGTGAATGGGACGAAAGCCGGGCGGTGTTGCAAGAATCACAACATCTGCAAGAGGAATAGCTTTCTGGTAGGCGTCGAAACCGGTAAATTTTCTTTCTTCAGGAACATCAATGCGCTCGGTTAAATTTATGCCTGGGTTGTTTTTGGCAGTTTCGGGTGAGGTTAAGCGTTTATAGCTGCGGTCGAGATTATCGCGAAAAGCATCGGCCATAGCCACCAGCTTTACGTTTTGTTTACTCAGCAAAGCCTGCAAAGCAGCGCCGGTTCCCCGGCCGCCGCAACCGATCAGTGCTACTTTTATGGTATCATCTGCTCCGGAAAAATAGTTGGCTTTTGTAATAAATGGGGCTGCGAGTATTCCTCCGGCCAGCCAGGTAGATTGTTTTACAAATCGGCGGCGCGAAGCGGCAAGGTTGTTAGATTGTTCAGTGCTCATTTGCATCAGTTTTAGTATAACAAAATCAGGAACCCTATATCAGATTGACCCGGTAACGCAGGTTACTCATGGCAATATTTTGCATAAAACGCCTCTGCTTCTTCAGCTGTTGGCGCCTTCAGCGGACGAACCACCCGGAAGCCAACGGCCATGGCATCGGTTAACCACCATTTGCTTTTGGGCATCTGGGGATCGCGTTTATTCCAAGAAGGATCTGATGGCACACGGCTGGCACAACGCAGCGCATCAGGTTTATCAAGGTACCCACCCCCACGTACAGCCCGGGGATAAGTAACAGTAGGCGCTACCATCGGGTTATGGGCCGTATCGGTAAGCGCTGAAAAATAATCTTCCCGGTACTCATCCAGCGTCCATTCACTTACGTTGCCCAGCATATCATATAAGCCCCAGGCATTCGCTTTTTTCTGCCCTGTTTTCTGGTATTTCTTATTGCTGTTATCGGCGAACCAGGCATATTCTTTCAATTGCTTTAAATCATCGCCAAAATAATAAGCGCTGGTGCTGCCGGCGCGGCAGGCGTATTCCCATTCTGCTTCGGTTGGCAGCCGGTAAAAGATACCGGTCTTTTTATACAACCAGCGGCAATACATCATAGCTGTATATTGCGACATACTGTTAACCGGAAATCCGCCCTGTTTGCCCATGCCCCAGCTGAGATCGATGTACTGCGGCGTAGGGCGGGTAACTGCATCTACTTCAGAATCACGCGGTGTATTTTCATCGTTGAAGAACAACAAAAATTCATCATAGGTCACTTCTTTGGCGCCCATCCAGAAAGCATCGAGTTTGACCTTTTTGGCAGGTCCTTCTGCGGGCTTGCGGCCTGGTTCAGCGGCCGGACTACCCATCGTAAAACTGCCAGCCTGTACAGGAACCATATTAAAATTTACGGTGCTGCCTGGTATGTTTTGATCGTAGGGTATGAATTCGGTTGACGTACTGGATTGGGCCATGGCACTGACAATCGCAAACAAAAAAGAAATTATGAATACTGATTTCACAAGGCTGTTCTTTTGGTGAGAAAGTGGAAATTAAGAAATTAAAACATTTGAACTACATCAAAACCCGGATTAAGTTCTGAAAACGTTTTTACCGGACTGAAACCGCACACCTGCGAATGACGCGATCAGCCTGCGTTTGGTTGCAACTGCCTGGCTCATTCGGCCAAAGAAAAAATGCTTAATAAGTTTAGCTTTATGCAAGTTTGATATAACCTTCCATATATGAAATACCCTTTATTTGTTTCTTACCCATGCTCTCTTATAAGTCGTACAGCGATGACAGAACCCTAAACCATTATGCACCTGTTTATTTTTTGTTTTACAGCGGGTGAAGTTGATCGCTTACTATTATTATCCATAATTTTAAAAAAACGGCACTATATGAAAAGACGATCCTTTCTGCAGCAATCTGCCCTGGCCGGCGCTTCTTTATTTACTGCTTCCCGCATAAGTGCTGGTACCCCGGGCTACCGGCCAGCAGTAGCTGATGCCAACAAGCCTTTCAATTTAAATTATGCTTTTCATGACGGTATGTTCAGGAACCATGCGGGCAACGATATTATTGACCAGATAAAATTTGGCTACGATCAGGGCTTCCGGTCTATTGAAGACAATGGCATGATGAAGCGTACGGCGGAACAACAAAAGAAAATAGGAGAAACATTACAAAAGCTGGGCATGAACATGGGCGTATTCGTGATAACGTCAGATAACTGGCACTGGAATACCACTCTCACCACCGGCAAGCAGGAATGGATCGATAAAATGCTCAACGATTGCAAAACAGCGGTGGAAGTGGCCAAACGCTGCGGGGCCAAATGGATGACGGTGGTACCAGGGAATTTTGACAGATCATTGCCTTACGATTACCAGACAGCCAATGTAATTACCGCTTTACGAAAAGCGAGTGCCATTCTGGAACCGCATGGTCTGGTAATGGTGCTTGAAATGTTGAGCGACAATCCCGACCTGTTCCTGCGTCACTCCGCTCAGGCTTATATGATCTGTAAAGCGGTGAACAGCCCTTCGTGCAAGATGTTGTTCGATATGTACCATATGCAGCGCAATGAAGGCGATATCATTAACAACCTTAATAAATCCTGGGATGAGATAGGTTACCTGCAGATAGGCGATAATCCCGGCCGAAAAGAACCCGGAACCGGTGAAATGAACTACAGGAATATTTTCAAACATATTCATAGCAAAGGATTTAAAGGCATTTTAGGGATGGAGCACGGAAACTTTCAAAAAGGGCGGGAGGGCGAGCTGGCATTGATCAAAGCCTACCGCGAGGCAGATAGTTTTCTGTAAGGCTTCGTTAAAAATGTAACCGGCAGAACAGCGAGTGTTAAATTTGCATCATGAATATCTTCAGGATGAAATCAGTTGTTCCCGGCTGTTTACTGATGCTGTTTTTATTGTCTGGATTGGTAAGCCGGGCACAGGATGCTCATGAGCTTATAAAAAAAGTCAAGGATAGGCTGGCGCTCGTGAAGGACTACCAGGCTGAAGGCGTTATGAAAACAGACGTCTCTTTCATGAAAGTACCTGAGTCGAAGGTGACGATCTATTATAAGAAACCTGATAAGTTCAAGATCAAAAAGCAGGACGGGATCTCTATTGTACCCAAGGGTGGTGGTAATATTAATCTGGCAGCTCTTTTTGAAGGGGATAACTATACAGCTGTTCCGGCCGGAAAAGGCACTACCAGTGGCGCCCCGGTTGCCATTGTAAAGTTGCTGCCATTGGATGAAAAAAGCGACGTGGTAGTTTCTACCCTGTATATAGATGAAAAAGATGCCCTGGTGAAAAAAGCTATAATCACTACCCGGGAGAACGGCACCTACGAAATGGAAATGCAATACGGCAAGTATACCAGCCGCGGCCTGCCCGATTTCATTACTTTTTTATTTGCTACCAAAGATTATAAACTGCCTAAAGGACTTGCATTTGATTACGATGCCGGCGAGCAGCAGCCAAAAACAAATGCGGCAGCCGCCAATCAAAAGGGTAAGATCCAGATAGCCTACACCAACTACATTATCAATAAAGGCATCGGTAATGAGATCTTTAAGTAACGTTAGTTAGTAATGGTGTACAACATGGATGTTGCAGCATTTCATTGATGCTGTATTTAGACAGGTTTCTTTTTTATAATTTCACTTAGGTGATAATCAATATTTTGATGGGTAGATACAAATCTTTATTACCCGTAAGAGAAATAATATATTCAATACATGCGTTATATATGCGCACATTAATTGTGAAGATTACACCCGAAAACTGAAAACATGTCTTTATTCCTGCGATTAACCAATTTACCTGCCGGTTATTTATTTTCTTCCGGAACCATAGCTGTTGTATTACGAAACGACCTGGTGAGGAAAGACGACAAACGCAACACTAATTCTTAGCTAAATATATTGTTTCTATCGCGGCATGCATTCGGGCATACCAGCATATACATAATATAGCTGCATGGCTATACAACGATATTTTTTACACCTTACCTTACGGTTGTCTTGCTCTGATGTGTGACCTTTTTGCTGAACCTTAACTTATGCTTCGCATGAAATGAGTGCCCCTACAAAGGGGAGGCTATGCCTGCTAACACATTTCATAAACCTTGGCCTATGCTTTTGCTGAAATAGTTGCAATGACTGGCATCTTATTTCTTAAACCTTAGCTTATGTGGGATAGTGCCCCGGCTCATGGGGTCAGCCTTACAAGGCCAAACTATTTCTTAAACCTTAGCCTACTTGTCCTATCTAAATAAAAGATCCTCCCGATCATACAGGAGGATCTTTGTTTATGTGCTCAATTCAGTTCATTCGTTGGTGTTATCTTCCTCGATCTTTTCATCTTCTACATTGGCCAGAATAGCCGGCGTTACTTTCTTCACGGGATTGCGATGGCTTTCAACATAACCACTGCGGCGGTTAATGATATCGATGCACTCGAATATAGCCGTTAGAAAAGAGGAATGGTCTGCTTTATTTTTTCCTGCAATATCAAAAGCGGTACCATGATCGGGCGATGTGCGAACTGCTGGTAAGCCGGCAGTATAGTTCACCCCTTCACCAATAGCCAGCGATTTAAAGGGTATCAATCCCTGGTCGTGATACATGGCCAGTACGGCATCGAATTTTTCATATTGCCTGCGGGCAAAAAATCCATCGGCGCTATAGGGTCCCATCGCCAGCATAAAATGACGTGCGTCTTTAATGGCTGGTTTAATGATCTCTTCTTCTTCCCGGCCAATCAAACCTTCGTCGCCGGCATGGGGATTGAGGCCCAGCACAGCCACTTTGGGTTTATCAATGCCAAAATCTTTTATGAGTGAATTGTTGATGATGCTGAGTTTTGAAAGAATGTTGTCGCGGGTAACATATTTAGCAGCTTCGCTTACCGGAACGTGTTCGCTCAATACACCCACTCTGAAGTTGCCCGCCACCATCAGCATGGCAACATCCTGTACACCAAAAACATGTTTCAGGTAAGGCGTATGACCAGTGTAGTTGAATTCGTTGCTGTGGGTGTTCTTTTTATGGATCGGCGCTGTAACCAATCCATGAATTTTACCTTCTTTCAAGGCCTGTACAGCAGTGGTCAATGATTTGATGGCATACTTACCACCTACATCAGAGAGCTGTCCGGGGGTTATACCCACTTCTTCTTCCCAGCAATTGAAAATATTGATCTGTTTAAAGTTAACGCGGTTCAGTTCCTTAATGCTTTGATAGCTGAAATTGATATCAGGTACTGATTTGCGATAAAAATTGATCACTTTATTGGAGGCGAAAATGACGGGGGTACAAAGCTCGAGCAGGCGGTGATCGTTCAGGGTCTTTATGATCAGTTCAGCCCCGATACCGTTCAAATCGCCGATCGAGATGCCTATTATAGGTTTTTGTTGTTGTGCGTTCATTGTGAGTTTACTATTGAAGCGGCTAATTTACGATATAATGTTCAAGGTGTGATTTTTATGCTGCCGGCAATATCGGCCGCCACGAGCTGGCCCATATACCGGTTGGCTGATGCAGTCAGCCGCGGTTTGTGCATGTCCTATTTGATTGATATGTAATTACTTATACCCAATGATCCTTTTGTTGAAAAAAGGTGCTGATTAAGATACTATTAAGGTTGCTGTGGATTTTTACAAGCCACCGGTTAGTCGGAGCATTTATGCATGTATTAGGTTGTTATCCCATTCAAGGCAGGTAAGGTGAAACGATAAGGGTTTATTTTAGCGCAGCACCACCAATAATTTTTACAAACAATCGTTTATAGCTTGCGAAGAATCCGTATTTATGAAAAACACCCTACTCGCTGTGTTGATCACAACAGTGTGTTATGATCACATGCATGCACAACGTATAACTCCGCAGGTTATCGATAATACTGTTACTCGCGGCACGGTAACCGATGGCTCTAATTCAGCAGATAGGCTGGCGAGTGATATTTTAACAACCAATAAGCTGGTAGATGGTGTGCTTACGAGTAACAAGCTGGCTGATGATATCCTCCATTCACAAATAATACCTGATGACGTTGCATTGCCCCAAAGGGGGCAAACGGCGCCAACCACATTAATGAAGAATAGCACTATGGGCGAACAATGGTCATATGCCCGTTATGTGCAACAACAGTTATTCCCGATAAAAATAGTAAAAAAGCCCCGGCCTTTTAATTCAAAGAGGACCGGCTGAAAAGAATAAAGGTTGAACTAAGGTTTAAGTTTCATGCGGATCAAAAGAGGTCCGGTTGTTTTTCATTCATGAATGATGCAACCCTGCCTCTTTTTTAATTGGCAACCTGCCTGCTGGCAGGCAAAAAGCATTGACTGTTGCAGAACAGGCCTTTTGGGCCTGCCTGCAGCGATTTCGCGCGGTTCAGAGGAGCGGGAAGCGCTGGCAGTTTGCCAGTATTGTCTATTGCCTGTTGATTTCCGTATTTTTGCCATGTGTACACACTAAAAAAATCGCTGGGACAGCATTTTCTTAAGGACGAGAATGTATGTCGTAAAATAGTACAGGCGTTACAGGAGCATCCATTTGAGCGGCTGCTGGAAGTGGGGCCGGGCGGCGGTGCCCTCACCAAATATTTACTTGACCTTTCTGGCATTGACTTCAAATGCGTTGAGGTGGACGAGGAGAAAGTGAACTGGTTACTGCAGCAGTACCCTGCTTTGCAATCAAAGATCATTCACCAGGATTTTCTCACCGTTGATCAGCCATTCAGCGAGCCCTTTACACTCGTCGGAAATTTTCCCTATAACATTTCTTCCCAAATTCTATTTAAAGTGTTGGAGTGGAAAGGCAGTGTACAAACCGTGATCGGTATGTTCCAGAAGGAAGTAGCACAGCGGGTGGTGGCCAGGGAAGGCAATAAGGTGTATGGCATCCTGAGCGTATTGGTACAGGCGTTTTATGAGGTGGAATATTTGTTTGAAGTGCATGAGAATGCGTTCAATCCGCCCCCGAAAGTTAAAAGCGCGGTGATCCGGTTAACACCCAAACAAACAGTTCCGGAAATGAAAAGTGAACGGCAGTTCTTTGTATTGGTGAAAACGGCTTTTAACCAGCGGCGTAAGACACTACGTAATGCAGTGAAAAGTTTATACACACCCGAAGCATTAACAGATACCATATTCGACAAAAGGGCCGAACAATTGACGGTGAATGATTTTGCCCGGCTTACTTTTACCATGAAATAAATTGTAATTACCCCGATACTGGAAAAGAAGGAAGATGAAGAAAGTCATTATTACCGCCAAAGTGCACGACTGGCTTATAGAACAGTTACAAAAGAAAGAGTTTATCGTAGAATATGTTCCCGCGGTTAGCTATGAAGAGCTCTTAAACACTATTCATGAAGCAGAAGGTTTGATTGTTACCACCCGCATAAAGATCGATAAAACGTTACTCGACAAGGCGACCCGGCTCAGATGGATTGGCCGGCTGGGCAGTGGTATGGAATTAATAGATGTGGCATATGCGGAAAGCAAGGGAATTAAATGTGTAAGCAGTCCTGAGGGCAACCGCAATGCCGTTGCCGAGCATGCCCTGGGCATGTTGTTGAACCTCATGAACAAGATGAGCAGCAGCATGCAGGAGATCAGGGAAGGCAAATGGATCCGCGATGCCAATCGCGGCATAGAGCTTACCGGTAAAACGGTAGGTATCATTGGCTATGGCAATACCGGTAGCGCTTTTGCCCGGTTGCTGGCGCCTTTTGATGTTACGGTACTGGCCCATGATAAATTTAAATATGACTTTGCAAAGGGGTATGTACGGGAGGCCAATCCCGAACAGATTGCGCGCTATGCCGACGTGATAAGTATGCACCTGCCATTGACTGACGATACATTTCATTACGCCAATGACGCCTTTTTCGACGCTCTCGAACGTAAGCCATTTTTCCTGAATACGTCACGCGGAAAGGTACAGGAGACTGGCGCCATCATTAGAGCCCTGCAAAATGGCAAAATTGCGGGGGCCGGACTGGATGTATTGGAAAATGAAAAGCTGGAAACCTATTCTGAAGCCGAAAAAAAGGAGCTCGATTGGCTTTTGCATCAGCCCAACGTGCTCATAACACCCCATACCGCCGGTTACAGCCATGAAGCATTTCATAAAATGGCCAGCGTTGTATTAGAGAAACTTGGCATATAATGCTTTGCTTTAATGAAATTCTAATCCCGTGGGAGCAGTTCCCGGCTTTGTGTAAGTTTGTTAAAAGCGGCTTATTGGAAACCCATTGTAAGCCCATTAAAGGCAGATTAAGACAGATTTACAGGCAGCTTCAACCTACTGATAATTATCAACAGCCTATGGTTGCCAACAAAGAGCATGATTCCTGTTAAAAAATCGAACGGGGAACTTAATGATTCTGAAAAAAACTTTATTTTTGTTTTATAACAGTAGTGCAACGCTTCAGCCCTGAGGCGTTGTTCTTTTTTTCTGTTTATAGTAGAAGCCAATTATATCTGGTTAAAAAAGGAGGTTTTTATGAGTAGTGTTCTTTACGTTACAAAGGAAACGCTTGAGCAAATGAAAGAAGAACTGCTTCGGATGCGCACAGTCGATCGTCCGGCTGCGGCCAGGGCAATTGCAGAAGCACGGGAAAAAGGTGATTTGAAGGAAAATGCCGAGTACGATGCCGCCAAGGAAGCCCAGGGCATACTTGAAGCTAAAATAAAGAAGCTGGAAAGCGATATTGCCAGCGTTCGTATACTGGATACAGAAAATGTAGATACCAGTAAAGTATCAATTCTTACAAAAGTTACTATCCTCAATCTTGCCAACAAGAAAAGGATTACCTACACTATAGTTTCTGAAAAAGAAGCTGATCTGAAACAAGGAAAGATCTCGGTGACCTCGCCCATAGGTCAGGGTCTGCTTGGTAAAGTTGTTGGCGACGTGGCGGAAGTTCAGGTTCCTGCCGGTTTGCTCAAATTTAAAATTGAAGAGATCACCGTTTAACAACGGTGCTGTTTCCCCGATTCCCGGATACTTCATTACTATTTTCATAAGGCTGGTGCTGCGATTTACCTACATTTATATTATATATAAATAACCGGGCGTATGACAATATTTTCAAAGATCATTGCTGGTGAAATACCGGCCTATAAGATTGCAGAAGATGAACAGTTTTTTGCATTCCTTGATATTTTTCCTTTGGTGGAAGGGCATGTGCTGGTGATACCGAAACTGGAGATAGATAAGTTCTTTGATGTGCCGGATGACTACCTGGCCCGCATGCTCGTATTTGCGAAACCAATAGCCAAGGCCATTGAAAAAGTGTTTCCGTGCAACCGGTGCGGACTGGCTGTAGTTGGCCTGGAAGTGCCACATGCACATTTGCACCTCGTGCCCATTAACGGAATAAATGATCTTAATTTTACACGCGGAAAACTGAAGCTTTCCGCTGAGCAGTTAAAAGCCGCGCAGGAGAAAATAGTAGCTGAGTTAAAAAGTTAGCAGGTTTTACGAAGCACCAATTGCGTATTGATTATTGTATTGAATTGTCTATTGCCTGTTGGTTATTCTGTCAGGATTTTTCGCAATAAAATCCTCCCAGCCTTTTAATTTTTTATTGGTGATCTTCTGCAGCGAATTATCCTGAAAATGATGGCAAACCGCTACGGCCAGGGCATCTGAAGCATCGAGGTATTTAAGATCTGTGTTATTCTGAATGGAAAGGATGCGTTGCAGCATTTGCCAAACCTGTTCTTTAGCAGCATTACCATTGCCCGTAATAGACTGCTTTATTTTTTTAGGAGAATATTCAAAAACTTCCACGCCGGCGTTCATGGCAGCAGCAATGGCCACGCCCTGCGCGCGTCCCAGTTTCAGCATACTTTGTACGTTCTTTCCAAAAAAAGGTGCTTCGATGGCAAAGCTGGCGGGTTTATATTGCTTAATAAGGTCACTCACCTTTTGATGAATAAGCTGCAGCCGTTCATAATGTTCTTTACGTGCACTTAGCTTTAGCGTGCTCATCTCCATGAGTTTTAGTTTTTGCGGCGATACCACTATAATGCTGTATCCCATGAATAAGGTACCGGGATCAATACCAAGAATTATTTTTGAAGGTGTTTGCAAGGAGCGTTGGGATTGGATTACTTTGTGAACATATTTTGGTGACGTCGAACAAAAATATCAAAATTCTTCTCAACTACGTGATTGGGCCGCTGGTGTTTTGCCTGCTCGCCTGGTCAATTTACCAGCAATTATTACGGCAGAACAACTGGAAGACCTCATTACAGCACGCCTGGCAGGTATTATCAGGTGCCGAATGGTGGAAAGTTTTTTTGGCAATGGCGCTTATGCTGGTCAACTGGGGGTTGGAATCGCGTAAGTGGCAGCTGGTGATCAGGCGGGTTCAGGACCTTTCATTTATGCAGTCTGCCAAAGCGGTATTTACAGGAACCACCTTGGGATTTTTTACACCTAACCGCATCGGCGAATACGTAGGCCGAATATTATATCTTGATGAAGGCAAGCGAATACAGGCAATTTCACTTACTATTGTATGCAGTATGGGGCAGCTGCTGGTAACCTGGTGGGCAGGAATTGGCGGAATTTTATATTTACAGGCTTATGGGAATACAGAATTGCTTCATACGTTTGCAGGGCTTTGGATGAAATTGGTGTTATATATTGCAATAGTTGCCGCTGTAATTTTAACACTGTTTTATTTTCGTTTGGCGGGCCTTGTGAGATGGGTGGAAAAGATCCCACGATTACGAAAGCCTGTGTCTTATGTACGGGTTTTAGATAGTCTTAACGCAACCATCTTATTCAGGATATTGTCTTTATCTGTGTTGAGGTACAGCGTTTTTATGGGGCAATATTACCTGCTGTTCGATGTATTTGATGTGCATGTAACTGCTGCCCAGGTTGTGGGTGCTGTAAGTGTTATTTTTCTTGTTTTATCTATAGTACCGAGTATTGCGGTGATCACAGATCTGGGGGTTCGATGGAAGGTGGGCATTGAAGTGGTACAAATTTTTGATAACAATATTACTGGAATTCTGGCTACCTCCCTGGCTATATGGATCATCAACCTGGTGATACCCGCATTAATCGGGAGTTTGCTAATTTTGGGCATTAAATTATTCAATAGTAGAAAATAATACACTGGCCCGGACGTCAACCTTATTAAATGGATTAATTGATAGCGTTACATGAAATTAAACCGACCACTTGTCTTCCTTCTGTTTCTGATCATGTATTTTCCGCTAAAAGCAGGGGACGGCTTTTGCAATATCCGTAATTCCGCTTTTTCGAATGGCGAAATGATCACCCTGAAGGTGTTTTATACGGTCGTGGGCGCCTATTTTGGGGCCGGCGAAGCCACTTTTAACACTACCCTGGAGAAGATGGCCGGTAAACCGGTATATCATATTGTAGGGGACGGTAAAACCTATAGCTTTTACGATAACTTTTTCAAGGTTCGGGATAAATACGAAACTTATATTGATACGGCTACCTTACAGCCATACCGGTTTATTCGCAATGTATACGAGGGTGGCTATAAAAAATATGAGAATGTAACGTTCAATAAAACCACTAACTCGGCCGTGACCAACCAGGGAGTATATAAAGTTCCTGAATGTGTGCAGGATGTATTGAGTGCCGTTTACTATTCCCGGAATATTGATTTTAATAAATACAAGGTAGGCGACAGGATCAATTTTTCCATGTTCCTCGATAATGAGGTGTATGAGATGTATATCCGGTACCTGGGTAAGGAAACCATCAAGACCAAGTACGGAAAGTTCAAAGCCATCAAATTCAAACCGCTTCTGATCAAAGGGACCATTTTTGAAGGGGGTGAGAAAATGACTGTTTGGGTGAGTGATGACAGAAACCATATTCCGGTGCGCATCGAAAGCCCGATTTCGGTTGGCAGCGTAAAGATAGACATGATCAGTTATCGCAATCTGCGCTATCCGCTCACTTCCCTGGTGAGCCTGTAAGGTAATTGCCGGTTGGCAACTTGTAGATTGATAGGATCAACCGGGGCTACCTGCACTATTTGCGAGTCTCCGGAAGCAGCCGATAATAACCTCGCGTTGTTCCTTGGTGCCGTGTAAATAATTAAAAGTCAATCAACATTATCCGTTGCTTGCATATATGCGCCTTTCGATTAGTTATTTACAGGTTTAAATTCTCAAAGTCTCACCGATCCGGTAATTAAGTGGCAATTTGTTAAAACGTTTTAAGAATCTACTGGAATCACCCCCTTTTGTCTGGTAATTGGCGATTCCGTATAACCACATTCTTTGACGTGGCAACTCATCCACGCCGGCATACACCGGGCCGAATCACTTAAATAATGGCTCCCTCATTTTTCGGCAACTGGCTAGCGCGCAAAATCGCATTTTGTGGCTTGTCGGCAACTCATCCACACACTGCACCCGTCGGCCTAACCGCCCACTCAATGCCATTAAATTGCAAACCAGTGATTTAAAAATGCGGAATAACCGCTTACACCGGGCAGCTGATTCAACCGCTACGCCAAGACCGGCCCCCGAATATATTGCAAACCAGTCAATTAAAAATTGGACTTGCCCGTTTGCACCGGAAACTGATTAACCGGCGAAGCCTGTCCTGTGCACCGGGCTTATTCAATAAATCAATTACAAAGAGTCGAAGGGTACTGAAACTGAGATCGCTTTTCAATTGGTGGCACCGGTTTAAGTGGGCAAACTCAAAACCTTTGCAATCGTAAAAAGACGAAATCAGAAAATGTCTGTTTCTGCATCTCGAATGATCCCGAAAAAAATAAATACGTGGTTGCTATGATCGGCTAAGTAGAAATTTAGAAAAACCGGTTTTTAATGATTAGCGATCTCAAAAAAACTTAAAATTTAAAAATGCATTTTTTCATCAAACCCGATCAAAACGAATCTTAGAATTGAAAAAATTGTAATAAAATAATATATAAATAAAAATATATTCGTTTTGTGTAAGTAAGACCTGTTTTTCGATCAAAACGACAATAGCGTCAAAAGCGCCAAAAGCGAAATTGAAATTTAAGGGAACATCGACTTGTTTTGTCGTTGTTTAAACACTAACGTTAACCCTGATCAATAAGTGATTTTTCTACGTTTGGGTATTACATTTAGAATGAGTTCATATAAAAATGCATCCGCCCGAACAGCAGCCCAAGTTATCTTTTGCGAGATGGGGTTGTTTCGGTGTTAAAATAATTTGTAGGTAATGAATTCTTAATCAAATGATGCAGGTAAAAGACTGGGTTTTAACTGCGTTGAGCAACGCATTTAACATGCAGCAATAATATAGATTGAATTTACAGGCCGGGTCATGAATGTTTATGATATAGGATTGACAACCATTTATAGGGTAGTTAATATTAGATGTAAACAATCAATCAGTTAGTCACCTGATACAGGCGAGCTTAATTACAACGCATCCAGCTTAAACACTTCTTTATGCCTGATACCTCTATCGGTTTGTTGCAACGAACAACATTCATTAACAGGATCATGTTCAAAAAATAAGATGTAATTGTTCGCCACTGCTTCTGTTAGAAATTGTTTTTTCTCCTGCAGTGTAGTGAGTGGGAACATGTCGTACGCCATTACATACGGAATAGGCAGGTGCGCTACAGCAGGAAACAGGTCTGCTGCATATACAACGGTATGTCCTTTGTAATTGATCTGCGGCAACATCATGGCCTCCGTGTGTCCATAAGCAAAACGTACCTTCATGGAATCTGAAAATTCAACGCCATCTGTAGGCTCTACAAATTTCAATTGACCGCTTTCCTGTATAGGTAATATATTTTCTTTTAAGAAAGAAGCTTTTTCCCGGTCATTAGGCTGCGTGGCGGCCTCCCAATGCCTGAGGTTGCTCCAGTATGTTGCATTTTTAAAGGCAGGGACCAACTTATCACCCGACCTGATGATGCTGCCACCGCAATGATCAAAATGCAGATGGGTTAGAAATACATCAGTTATATCATCAGCATGAAAGCCATATTTTGCGAGGGACTTGTTCAGCGAATCATCACCATTCAAATAATAGTGACGCATGAATTTATCATCCTGTTTATCACCAATGCCATTATCAATCAATATCAGCCGGTTCTCCTCCTGAATGAGCATACTGCGCATAGCCCAGTTGCAAAGGTTGTTTTCATCGGCAGGATTCAGTTTATTCCAAATAGATTTGGGTACCACGCCAAACATGGCGCCGCCATCTAGCCGGAAGTATCCTGTATTTATCGAGTATAATTGCATGGTGATAATTATGTAATGATTTATTAATCGTGAATACATTAAAGAGCTAATCCTTAAGCTAAGCGTAAAGTACAAAAAAGCATTCGGCCGGATGCCGTTCTTGGCGGATTTTGTTTTCCGCTTTAAGCCTTTAGCGTTCTGCGTTAAGCGCGTCCCTGCCGAGAGGCACGTTCAGGTTTAAACGTTTTACCTTCCTCATAGTTAATCCGAGCCACACAAAGCCCAACATAAAAAATACCATCAGGGCCAATACCGAATTACGCATGCCACCGAACTTAATGGTGCGTTCTTCTATATACGCAAATGTGAACATGCCCATCACCAGGGCGATTTTCTCCGTAACATCATAAAAGCTAAAGAACGAAGCTGTGTCTTTTGTATCGGGCATCAGGTTGGAGTAAGTGGAACGGCTAAGCGATTGTATGCCTCCCATCACGAGTCCGACAATAGCGCCCAAAATATAAAATTGTATATCCGTATAAGTGAAGTAAGCACCAATACAGGCGCCTATCCAAACGAGTACAACAGCCATCAGGGTTTGAATATTCCCAAACCGTTCAGACGCTCTCGAGATGAAAATAGCACCCGGAATAGCCACCAGCTGAATGATCATAATAGTGATGATGAGTTTATCGGTAGGCAGGTGCAGTTCCTTGGCCCCAAACTGGGTTGCTGCCAGGAAAACAGTTTGTATGCCGGCGCTGTACCAAAAGAACGACACAAGGAACAGTTTGAGTACAGGCATATGCTTCAACTGGCTCCACACTTTCCTGAGTTCGAGGAAACCGTTGGTAAATACATTTTTTCGTTCATGCCGTTCTTTAACTGTACTGATGGGCAGGTAGCGGAAAGGGATCTGTGCAAAGCCGAACCACCACAAACCTACCAGCACAAACGAAACACGGGCAGGCATATAATTTCTTTCATATAGTGTGTTAAACCCGAAGGATGTTGGAAAGAACACCACAATAAAGCATAGGATCTGTAAAATAACGCTGCCGATATAGCCCCAGGTATAACCGCGGGCACTGATGCGGTCACGCAGGCGATGCGGCACCAGGTCGGGCAGGAAGGAATTATAGAACACCAGGCTGGCCCAGAAACCAATACAGGAAATGACCATGCAGAAGATACCAATGTCAAGGCTTCTGGCGCTTAATGTAGTGGTTCCGTCAGCATTTGGCTGTGGTGCAAAGAAATAAAGCAGCGAACAGAAGATGGCACCGAGGGTGCAGAAAAAACGCATAAAATTGCGCTTGTTGCCGCGATAATCAGCTATAGATGTTAGTATCGGGGAAATGAATGCAACAATTATAAATGCCGATCCCAGGGCGTAATTATATAAGGCGGTATTTACATACTTTCTTCCCAGGAATTCCACTTCATTATCCGGCAACCTGTTTTTAGTGATGGCTTCATAATAAGCAGGAAATATGGTGGAGGTAATGACCAGGTTGTACGCTGAGTTAGCCCAGTCGTACATACACCAGGCGTTAATTACTTTTCTGGAAGCTATCTGCATTGTAGAAGCTTTGGTTAAGGTTATGAGTCTTGGAGATAGGATAAAGGTACAAGTTACGGGTTACAAGTTCAACGAATGCCTGTAAGCTGCAATTTGAAACCTGTAAAGCACGAAAGGTTAACTTCCAATTACACCGGTATAGAACAGGATCAATAATACCAATCCAACGATGATCCGGTACCAGCCGAATAAACGGAAGCCATATTTCTGCAAAAAGCCAATGAAGAAGCGGATGGCCAGTATGGCTACAACAAAAGCAACAGCGCAGCCCAGTAATAGCGTGCTTAAGTTATCAGTGTTCATCAATTCGGGCTGTTCTCTATATATATCGTACAGGCTCTTGACAGTAGCCGCCATCATGGTTGGTACGGCCAGAAAGAACGAGAATTCAGCTGCCAGCCGTCTGCTTAATTTTTGTTGCATACCGCCGATAATGGTGGCGGCGCTCCGGCTTAAACCTGGAAGCAGGATAGACAAAACCTGGTAACAGCCAATGATGAAAGCTGTTTTATTGGAGACCTGCTCTTCCTTATCGATCGCAGGCTTTTGAAACCATTTGTCAACAAACAGCAGCACAACACCTCCCAGTAGCATGATCAAAGCAATGATCATCGGTTTTTCCAGCATGGCATCGATATGTTTTTTGAACAGGGCGCCAAAAACCAGGGCAGGGATGATAGCAATGACAAGTTTTATATAAAATGAGATCTTTTTAAAGTCGAAGAATTTTCGCCAGTAAAGTACAACGACCGATAAAATGGCGCCGAACTGGATCACGATCTCAAACAGTTTGGCAAAATCGCCATGAGCGCCCATAATGGCGGAGGCAATAGCCATATGACCGGTTGATGAAATAGGCAGGAATTCGGTAAGACCTTCGATGATTGCTATAATAATTGCGTGTAACGTGTTCATTAGTTGGATTATTGATCAATTCAAAAGCCTGCCTGCCGGCAGGTTAACGAGTGGGCAAGTTAATGACTTGGTAACTTACCGGTAATTAAAAAGTATATAAATAAAAGAAGCGATACTGACTAGGCATCGCTTTTAATAAGTTTGTATAACTTATAATTGAAAACGTATTAATTATCAACTTGCCTTCGGCTTCTTGAAAATGGCATACACTTCAATGCCGAGGCCCAGTAAAATCAGAATCGGGGCAATCGTGATGCGACGAACGCTGTATACTTCATTTTCCTTGAAAACGTTGGGGTCATCACTTTTACCACCCGCCATCAGAATAATGCCGATGGCTACAAGGATAATTCCTGCGATCATCCAGATATAGTTGTCTTTGGTGAACAGGCTGGTAGCAGGAGTGGTTTGTTTTTTTGTTTCCTTCATTGGGCCAATTATTAGGTGCGCAATATAGGTAATTTTAACGCTCAAAGCTAAAGGCGTGAGGCTTAAAGCTGTTTTTCGGGACGGGCAAGCGTTTGACGTTTAATACAGGTCGTCGAGTTTCATTTTCAGGTATTTTACCACGCTGCGGTAGGTACTGAACAGGGTAATGCTGATGCCCAGTACGATCAGGAAGATGAACAGGATGGCCACCTTGCTATTATCGCGCAGGTCGCGCAGGTAGGGCAGAAAATACTCCGACAGCAACATCAATCCGTAGATCAGAAAAATGGCTACCAGGGCAGCAATGGCGCCGTTCAATACGGCCCGCATGTTCAGCGGCCGGGCAATGAAACCACGGGTAGCGCCCACCATTTGCATGGTTTTTATCAAAAACCGGTTGCTGTACATGGCCAACCGGATGGTATTATCGATAAGTATGATCGATAAGATGCAGAACAGGGCGGCCAGCGCTGCGAAAACGATCAGTCCGACCCGAACCGACGAACCCATTTTTTCCACCACGAAAGCGGGGTATTTAACACTTTCTACAACCAGCTGCCGTTGTTCCAGGTCGGCTGTTATGGCGGCGATAGTGTCTTTCTGCACATAACTGTTCTTCAGGTTGAAGTCGATGGATGCGGGCAACGGGTTTTCATCCAGCAGTTCCTGGAAATCGGTTTCCCCTTTTTCCATCCACTGTTTTTTGGCCGTTTCTTTATCGATGAATTCAATGGTTTTGGTGTAGGGACGCGATTTGATGTATTGCATCAGCGAATCCACATCAGCCTGGGTAGCGCTTCTGCGCAGGTATACCTGCAGCTTGATGTCTTCTTTAAGCTCTTCGGTATACCGGCTGGCATTAAGTAACAGCCATCCGAAAACACCTACAAAAAAGAGTACAATGGTAACCCCTAAAATGGCCATGAAGTAAGATGGTTTGGAACGCTTGGCCGATGCTTTTCCGAATTGCGCCATGAAATTTTATTTTTTGAAGGGATAATAATGCCTCTAAAAGAGCGGCAAAAATAACGGTTTTATCCCGGTAAAACGGTTATTATCCGTATTTTTGACATCCTTCTTAACGATCGAATTGACATAAAAATTTCAGGCGTGAATTACTTTTTAACGTTTCCTCAACGTTTGATTCTCAATAAGAACGGAATCAGCGTTTAAAAGTACCGGCACAGTGAGGCAAAAAGAAGGCAGCCCCAAAAAGCGGCAAAAAGGCAGAAAAGTTTTGCGGCAACAGGGCCCTGATGAGGCCAGGGATCCGTAATGAGGCAGCCCGATAACTTTGAACCATGAACCTTGAAACTATAAACTAAGAACTAAGGATTAAGATATGGAATACAACTTCCGGGATATTGAAAAAAAATGGCAGGCACAGTGGAATGCGTCAGGCTCCTATAAAGTGAGCAATGATTCCCCGAAACCCAAGTTTTACGTACTGGATATGTTCCCTTACCCAAGCGGAGCCGGCTTGCACGTGGGCCATCCGCTGGGCTATATCGCCAGTGATATTTACAGCCGGTTCAAACGTTTGAAAGGCTTCAACGTACTACACCCCATGGGGTACGATGCCTTTGGATTGCCGGCTGAACAATACGCCATCGATCATGGCGTGCATCCGGCCGTGAGCACCGACCAGAACATAAAAACGTTCCGCCGTCAGCTCGATAATATTGGATTCTGCTACGACTGGGACCGCGAGATCCGGACCAGCGACCCCTCCTACTATAAATGGACCCAATGGATCTTCCTTCAATTGTTCAATAGCTGGTACAACCGCCAGGAAAAAAAGGCCGTTCCCATCGATAGCCTGATCAGCATCTTTGAAAAGGAAGGGAATGCCGGGCATGAGATCCCGCATGACAAATACCAGATCGCCAAAACCGGCAAACGGGTATTCACTGCAGCAGAATGGGGTTCTTTTTCAGAAAAAGAGCAGCAGGATATTTTGATGGAATACCGACTTGCCTACTGCGGTTATGGCGAAGTGAACTGGTGCGAAGCACTGGGTACGGTGCTGGCGAACGACGAAGTGATCAATGGCGTAAGCGAAAGAGGCGGCTACCCCGTGGTGAAAAAGAAATTACGGCAATGGTACTTACGCATTACAGAATACGCCGACCGGTTACTGGAAGGCCTTGACCGCATCGATTTCAGCGAGTCGATGAAGGAAATGCAAACCAATTGGATCGGAAAAAGTTATGGCGCAGAGATCAGTTTCAAACTGAAAGGCCCCGGCGATGAGCAATTGACAGTTTATACAACAAGACCGGATACCATTTTCGGGGTTGACTTCATGGTAATTGCCCCTGAACATGACCTGATAACATCCATTACCACCCCTGACCAAAAACAGGCGGTGGAAGATTATATCGCTTACGTAAAAAGCCGCAGTGAGCGCGAGCGGATGGCGGAGAAAAAGATCACCGGCGTCTTTACGGGGGCCTATGCATTGAATCCGTTCAATGGCCGCGAGATCCCGGTATGGATCAGTGAGTATGTGCTGGCGGGTTATGGAACCGGCGCCATCATGGCTGTTCCCTGTGGCGATGAACGGGATCATAAATTCGCACAGCATTTCAATATTCCCATTACCAATATCATTGGCAGCCATTACGACGGCAATGAAGCCAATGCAACAAAGGATGCCAAACTGGAGAATTCCGATTTTCTGAATGGTATGGTAATGCGCGATGCCATGGAAGTGGTAATTAAAAAAGTGGAAGAAATGGGCATTGGCGTTCGCAAGGTGAATTATAAAATGCGGGATGCGGCTTTCAGCCGGCAACGCTATTGGGGCGAACCATTCCCCATAACCTGGAAAAATGGCATTGCCTACCCGTTATCAGAAAACGAATTGCCACTGGAATTACCCCATGTGGATAGTTATAAACCGGGACCGGAAGGGGAGGGACCCCTGGCTAATATTGCCGAATGGACCTCGCGTGACCTGGAAACGAATACGATGCCAGGTTATGCCGGCAGCAGCTGGTATTTTCTGCGCTATATGGATCCGAAAAATGACGGCGAGTTCTGCAGCCGTAAAGCCAGCGATTACTGGGGGCAGGTTGACCTGTACATTGGAGGAACAGAACATGCTGTTGGCCATTTGTTGTACAGCCGTATGTGGACTAAAGTCCTGTTTGATCTGGGGCATATCGGCCATGACGAGCCGTATAAAAAACTCGTGAACCAGGGAATGATCCAGGGCAGCAGCCGGTTCGTGTACAGGATCCATGGCGCTAATAAATTCGTATCCTACGGGTTGAAAGATCAGTATTCAACCGATGCCATACACGTAGATGTTAATATTGTTGATGGTGTAGAGCTGGATATACCAGCGTTCAAAAAGTGGCGCACTGAATATGAAACGGCTGAATTCATTCTGGAAGATGGCAAATACATTTGCGGAACTGAAATAGAGAAAATGAGTAAGCGCCTGTATAATACCGTTAACCCGGATGATGTAGTAAATAAATATGGAGCCGATACTTTCCGCATGTATGAAATGTTCTTGGGCCCTGTAGAGCAAAGCAAGCCCTGGGAAACCAAAGGCATTGAAGGGGTGCATCGCTTCCTGAAAAAGTTGTGGCGTTTATTTTATGACGAGGTGAAAGGAAAAGTATGGACCGAAGGAAAAGCCACTCCGGCTGAATTAAAAGTGCTGCACAAGACCATCAAGAAGATTGAAGAAGATACAGAACGTTTTTCGTTTAATACCAGTGTGAGCGGATTCATGGTGTGTGTAAATGAGTTGATCGAATTGAAATGCCATAAAAAAGAGATACTCGAAAAATTACTGATCTTACTTACGCCTTATGCGCCCCATATCAGTGAAGAGTTATGGCATTTGCTGGGTAACGACAGCTGCATCCTGGATGCTGAGTTCCCAAAGCTGAATGAGATCTATCTTGTAGAAAGCAGCAAGGAATATCCTGTTTCGGTAAATGGAAAATTACGTACAACCATTGAAATACAAATGGATGCACAGCAGGAAGAAGTAGAGAAGATCGTGTTGGAGAACGATGTGGTGAAGAAATGGATGGAAGGCAAGCCGCACAAAAGAATCATTTATGTGAAGGGCAAGATGGTGAATGTGGTTGTTTAATCAATTGGCACGTCACGATCGATGATTCACAAAAATAAATATTAGGAGTCTCTGGTATACCGGAGGCTCCTTATATTTATAGCCTATCGTTTCTTCCTTTGTTTTATAAATCTGATCAGCGCACTGCTGTTCTCCGTACTTTCCAAACGCACTTCAAAACGTTTACCATCGATCATACAAACCATCGTGGACGTATTAGGCGGAATAGTTCCCAGGTTTTCGGCGACCATCACCATCTCATTATCTTCCAACAGATCATTTACCGATAGTTTCAGCGTATAGGGTTTGTTGTTCAACCGAACATGTTCAAATACCATTTTGTCGTTCAGGAAAACTGCAATGGAATCGCCATCTACCACTGCATTATCGTAGAACCGCAATTCAATGCTATCGCCGGCAATAGGAATTACTGTAGCCAGTTTCTTTTCGCGGCTGGAATATTTTTGCTCTGCCGTGGTGGCCGGAACCGGAGCTGGTTTTTTCTTCTCAACCATCGGAGGCGCAGTAACAGCTATGGACCGGTCGTCCTTTTGAACCGGTTTTACAATAGCGCTTTCCAGGGTGGTTTCTTTTTCTTCAGTTACCTCATTGCTTACCAAATGCAGCCGGGCTATGCTGTCGATGATGTCAGGATCATTGGCTCCATAGATATAGTTCTCTAATACAAAATCCCATTCATCATGAAAGCCTGCGGAAGGAATTTTTTGCAGCGCCACCGTGCCGGTGGTTTTGTTTTTGTTATCGCGTTTGGTACTCTCACCATCGAGGCGCATGGTCTTTTCACCCGGGCAATTAAAATCAGCCACTGATAATAAGGCTTCTTTATCTCCGCCAAAAATTTTACCCGACAGGCGGTCTTCCAATATGGCGTCATCCCACCATACTACGCTGTTGTTGTTGGGATCGAAATAGCCTTTAACTGCATAACGAATATAATTGCTACGCGATGTATAGTAGTAAGATGTGCCCAGCAGGCTATCGCCTTTTTTAATGAGTTTTAACTCGGCATTGGCCGAACCGATCTTGCCTTTCCAGGCACCGGTAATGGTTTGAGCCTGCGTTGAAAGTTGAAAGAAGCCACCAAACAGCAGGCCCATTAGCAGGATGATACGTGTCTCCAAGGCGATTAATTTAGCTTATTAAAAATGTACAACGCCCGGTAAAGGGTAATATTTTGCCTCGATTTTCATTTAACGATTCCACTAGAATTTCCTTTCACGCTGATTTTTAACCATTTCCTGGCCAAATGCCAAATCACAAGACCTAGGAAGCAAAGAAATTAAAAATATCAGGTATCAAGTCCAAATTGCTCCAGCATTTCCCGTGGGATTTTTGGATTCGAGTTTGTTTTTTGGTTCTTGTGATTTGGTTCTTGTGATTGGTGTTTGTGATTTGGTTCTTGTGATTTATATGAACTAATCTTTTTCCTTAGCTGTTTTATTAGGAAATTAGCAATATGGCACATCCAAATTCAGCGTTGATCGAAGGTCTGCGAACAGCTGCCGCCGGCCTGGTTAAGGGCAATTATTATGCCTGGGGACATCATGGCGCCTGCAATTGCGGACATTTATTACAGGCAACCACTCAATTGACGAAAGAAGAGATAGTTACCTACGCACATACAGGTATCGGTGAGTGGACGGAGCTGGCACAGGAACATTGCCCAGTTACCAATGCGCCAATTAATTTATTGCTTACGAAGTTGCAGCAACTGGGACTTACGCCTACGGATATACATAACATTGAGTACCTCGAAGACCGCGAAGTTTTAAACCGCTTACCCGGCGGCTTCAGATGGCTGAAACGAAATCTCCGTGCAGACGTTATCCTGTACTTTGAAACTATGGCGAATATGCTGGAAGAAAAATTGATCAGTGATGTTGAGATCAATTACAGTGAGATAATGTCAACTGAAGAAGTGATGGTTTCCCATGTATTCGAATAATGGATTTTTGTCACTTTTTCACATCATCCTGGTCACCGGTTTCCATATACTCATTCCGATCCTTTTTGTAATTCATCAGAATGGTATAGGACACAATCGTGACAGCCAGTATTAAATAAAATATAATCATCCACGTATCCATACCCTGCATTGTTTTAATTTATTTAGTCAGAAATTATGCCATTTTGTAATTTGTGTTGAAAAGTTCAGCGCTGCTACGTATTTGTCTGTATCAAAGCACCTGTTACTGATTGATTATTAAGGAGATGATCGTATCTTAGCATACAGCATTTTCTGATAAAAAGTTAATTGAATCAGAAGCCTGATTATTAGTGTATTATAATTCCCCTTTTCGTGGAGCCAGCCAGTTTTGAAAATATCATCCGAAAATATCAGTTTAGTTTTCACCGCGTAGTTGATTTCGTGCCGGAGACAGATCGCTTATTACCAATGGATTTCACTGCGCAGAATAAAGAACTGACGCCTGAAACGCTGGGCAATGAGCATGTTTTCAGTGAATATATCCGGCAGAAACTGAGATCGACCAACTCCCGGTATGGCATAGGCGGTTATGCCGAACACAGAACCATTTATAGCATAAGCCCCGTATTTGATGGCGCACAAGCGGGTGAAGAACCCCGCCGCCTGCATTTAGGCGTCGATATCTGGGGCCTCGCCGGTACACCTGTATATGCTTTTATGGGCGGCATGGTGCATAGCTTTGCTTTTAATGCGCCGTTTGGCGATTATGGTGCAACGTTAATTCTGCTGCATCAATTAGATGGTTTCCCGTTTTATACATTGTACGGGCATTTAAGTCTTCGCGACATTCAATCAATAGCTGCGGGTCAATACATTTCTGTTGGGCAAACCATTGGCCATTTCGGGGAATTGCATGAAAACGGACACTGGCCGCCGCATCTGCACTGCCAGATCATTCTTGATATGGAATTGAAAGAAGGTGATTATCCAGGCGTTTGTAAATTTTCAGAAAGAGAGAAATACTTAGCCAATTGTCCCGATCCCGATCTTATTCTGCAATTGAACAGGTATCTTAAATGATTCATTGAAGCCGGCATTTATAGCAATAAACGGGTTGACGTGTACAATTGATCCTGGCAATTTTGTGTTTCAAAATGTACAGCAATATGAAATTTAAAATTGTGCCGTTGTCAAAGGAGTATGCCGCCCAGATCAGATCAACCGGCAAAGATGCATTTGATCATCCTGCTATTGAACAGGTGGCTACAGGGTCAGGGCCTTGCAGAGTATCGCTTAAACCATTTAAAAAAGGAATTGACAGAAGGCTGTTGATCAGCCACAGTCCCTTTGAGATTGATAATGCCTATAACCAACCGGGTCCGGTCTTTATCAATAAGGAAGAAGTGGAACCATATGCAGACATTCATCGTTTTCCGCCTGAGATAAAAGCTAATAAAAAAAGTTTTCCATTATCACTTATAGGGTACAGTCATGATCAGCAGATGATCTTTACGCAATTGGTTGGCGACGATGATGTGGATGAACTGATAACCCGTATATTTATTCAGCGACCGGAAGTAGCCTATCTTCATGCCCGCAATGCACAGGCATGTTGCTACATCTGCAAAATTGAAAGAGTTCACGAATAAAGCGTATGCCTACAGCATAGCTTTCACCAGTTCTTCCCATTCCTGATCGAGGGTATAACCGGGCATGCGTTTACCGGCTTTTGTGTACCAGTAATTGGCATTCCAAACATCACCTTCCTTGCGGTGCAGATATGCATGGATCCAGGCGGCTGATTTATCAGGCACATCCTGTATTAATGTATGGGCATGTTCCCAGTCGCCTTTGGCATCATGCCACAATGATTGAAGGTATACATTGCTGTTGGCAGGCGGCGTATTGGTCGTAAGGCTTTGTTGAAAGATTTCGAAGTTCATACCCAAAGTTAGCCTTATTCACTATGTTTTTAACTGTGAACTATAAACTTTTGGCCTTTAAACTTTCAACAGCTTAAATGCATGTGTCCATTGGTTTTCCCTGAATCCCGGAATGCACCAGAGGATGCATAAAGGCTCGATGGCGCGGGCTGCTACGGCCTTGCCCATATCGGCTGTTTCCCAGCCAAAAGCGGTTAATATTTCCGTTACAGTCCGCTTCGCATTTGCATCATTACCGCAAATGAACATGGTTGGTGGACCGCCTTTCACCGTTGGCTTATACATTTGTGCATTACCTACAGTGTTAAACGCTTTTACCATTCTGGCTTCCGGCAGCAGCTGCTGCAGCTTTTCCATCAGGGATTCATTAGAGTCGGTAAAGAGGGAGAGTACTCCGTCTTTGGGTGGGGCAGCAGCTATGGGGTTGGTGGCATCGATAAGTACTTTGTTATTGAAATGAGAAGTGCCCGATAATTTGATGGCCGATTCTGCAACCGAGCCGGCAACAGCGAGTACCAGGATCTCGCCAAATTGGGCGGTTACGCCAAACGTACTGCATAGCCCTTTGGGATTGTCTTTCTTCCATTTCTTTACCTCTTCTTTACCAGGGTTACGTGTGCCCAGCATAACTTCATGTCCTTCCGTTAAAAAGGCGGTGCCCAGTTTCTGGCCAACAGCGCCGGAGCCAATAATGCCAATTTTCATAATCTGGTCATTTTAATGGTATAAGTGTAAGTGATCATATATGATTTTTATTCGGAACCGCTGGTTGGTTGCTATTAAGTTAGTGAATTTTGTGTTTGCCTGGTTAACTCGCTTACATTTGTGTAGTTTTACAAATAGGTGTATAACAGATGGCCAATCCGAATTTAAATAACAACAGAGAGTCGCTGAGTGCAGCGGATAAAGAGTTTGAGAATAATATCCGGCCCCAGGAAATAAACGATTTCTCGGGGCAGGGACAGATCATCGAGAACCTGACCGTATTCATCAAAGCGGCTAAAATGCGTGATGAAGCCCTGGATCATATCCTGTTCCATGGCCCGCCCGGCTTGGGTAAAACCACCCTGAGCCGCATCGTAGCCAATGAGCTGGGAGTAAATATCAAGGAAACGAGCGGACCGGTCATTGAAAAGCCCGGCGACCTGGCAGGGTTGCTTACGAACCTGGAGCCGCGGGATGTGTTGTTTATTGATGAGATACACCGCCTGAGCACGGTGGTAGAAGAATATCTGTATGCGGCTATGGAAGATTACCGTATCGATATTATGATCGATAGCGGTCCCAATGCCCGCAGCATACAACTAACGTTGAACCCTTTTACTTTAATTGGAGCTACCACCCGCAGCGGATTGCTGACTGCTCCGTTATTATCGCGCTTTGGAATTAAATCTCGCCTCGAATACTATACGGCCGATACATTGCAGAAGATCATCCAGCGTTCAGCCGGCATTCTGGGCACAAAAATAACGTCTGATGCAGCCGCTGAAATTGCGCGGCGCAGCCGCGGCACGCCACGTATTGCCAATGGCCTCTTGCGCCGCATGCGCGATTTTGCGCAGGTATTGGGAAATGGCGTTATTGACCTGGGCATAACGCAACATGGTTTAAAGGCATTGAATGTTGATGAGCATGGACTGGATGAAATGGATAACCGCATCCTGCTTACCATCGTTGATAAGTTCAAGGGCGGACCCGTTGGCATTACCACGATTGCTACGGCCGTAGGTGAAGAAACCGGCACGTTGGAAGAAGTGTATGAGCCTTTTTTGATTCAGGAGGGCTTTTTAAAACGCACACCGCGTGGCCGTGAGGCAACCCATAAAGCGTATGCTCATTTGGGCAGAATAGCACCCGGAGCCGGAGGAGCCAATTTGTTGTTTGAAGGCTGAAGGCTGAAGGCTGAAGGCTGAAGGCTGAAGGCTGAAAAATTTCGGGTTTGCAAGATAGGTTGTTAATCTTAAAGTTCGCGAGCTGTTCACGATTGTCGATTCACGATTGTCGATTGATTGCCGATTGTCGATTGACGATTCACGATAATGAAAAAGCTGTGTATTGAAATACACAGCTTTTTTATTAAAACGGTATGATGTAAAACTGTAAACGGTTCTGAGGGTTACGCCACCGGAACTACCAGGCGGAAGCCATTACCGTGAATGTTCACGATCTCAATGCTGTCATCGTCTTTCAGGTATTTGCGTAGTTTGGCAATATACACATCCATACTGCGGCCATTGAAATACGTATCGCTGCCCCAGATCTTTTTGAGGGCCTGCTCACGGGGTAACAGGTCGTTCATATGCTCGCAGAGCATCTTCAACAACTCGTTTTCCTTGGGCGATAATGTTTGTGTTTTACCGCTGTGGCTCAGTTCGCGTAATTTGGGGTTGAAGTGATAATCGCCCAGGTCGTATTCCTTGTTCTCCTGTTCTTTATTCACTTCTTCATTCCTTTTCAAAATAGCTTTTATTTTCAGCAACAGTACCTCGCTGTCAAAAGGCTTGGTAATGTAATCATCGGCGCCGAGTTTATAACCCTGAATGATATCTTCCTTCATGGTTTTGGCGCTGAGGAAAAATAATGGGATATCGGGATCCACATCACGGATCTCTTCCGCCAGGGTGAACCCATCCATATGGGGCATCATTATATCCAGCAGGCAAAGATCAAATCTTTCGCGTTGAAAAGCGGCGAGGCCAAGGCGACCGTCACGTTCCAGCGTCACATCAAAATCATTCAATTCCAGGTAATTCTTCAACACCATTCCCAGGTTCTGGTCGTCCTCGCATAATAAAATTTTGGGTTTCTTTCCTTCCATTGTGATGTAGATTTAGTTCGATAGTGTAAATAAAGTTAAATCATTTGCTATAACCGGCAATAACCGTGTAATTTTTTGTTAATAATCCCTGTTAACAGGTTGAAAGGCAAATAAACAGTATGAACAGTTAATTGGTTAATTTTACATCTTTAATTATGGTCATATGCGTTTGACAACTGATAACAAATTCAAGAAACTTATTGTCATTGGTGACAGAGTACTGATCCGCCCAGCTAAACCAAATGAACGTACAGAAACCGGCTTGTACCTGCCGCCCGGCGTAGGGGAACGGGAAAAAGTGCAACAGGGTTATGTAATTAAAACCGGCCCTGGTTACGCCATTCCGCTGCCGGTAGAAGATGAATCCTGGAAAAGCAGCGAAGAACAGGTTAAATATGTTCCGTTACAGGCTAAAGAAGGCGATCTGGCGATCTTTTTATTAAGCGGGGCTACTGAAGTGCTGTACGAAAATGACAAGTATTACATCGTTCCGCAAAGTGCTATTTTGATGCTGGAAAGGGAAGAGGACATCTAGGGTCAATGTGGTAATCCTGCAAAGCGGGACAAGTTGTGATAATATGCTAAAGAGATAATGCTTTCCCCGTATACGCTCAATAGCTGGCCCTGAAAATGGCGTCACCTACTTACAAAATATCAAGAGTCGTTTGCCGCCTGGCAGGCGGCTCTTTTTATTTGTTAGAAAATTTATGAGCGTTCTTCATGCCTGCAGCAAGACCCGGACAAAACCGGCGCCCGGTAAACGGCAAACAAATAACCGGTCCCTGTTAATTCCTTTATTTTCAGGGTTATATGCGTCTATTTTCGATGGGGCCACACTTTCAGGAAAAAGATCATCTGTGGCTGGCCAGGGCTTGTCGATTCCGGGTAAACCTGTATCTTTCTGCCATAAAATTCAAATATGCCTAATAAAGATGCATTTGTTCAGTTAATAAACGATAATTATACATTTAAAGGAGAATCTTTTCGCATAGGTACAGCAGTATTGGCGAGAGAAGTGGCAACAGAAGCTGTTATAAGCATTCCTTTGAGAACCATGAACCGGCATGGTTTGATCGCCGGGGCAACCGGTACCGGTAAAACCAAGACCCTGCAACTGATCTCAGAAGCACTGAGCGATGCCAGTGTACCGGTGTTACTGATGGATATCAAAGGCGACCTGAGTGGCATAGCGGCTGCGGGCACCGAAAATAGTAATATCAAAGAACGCCTGTCGAAGATCGGCGGCGACTATAAACCCGCTGGTTTTCCCGTAGAGCTGATGACGTTGAGCAATGAAAAAGGCGTTCGCCTGCGGGCTACTGTAAGTGAGTTCGGTCCCATCCTTTTATCCAAGATCCTCGATCTCAACAATACCCAGGAGGGCATCGTTTCATTGATCTTCAAATATTGCGACGATCATAAAATGCCCCTGCTCGATCTGAAGGATTTTACCAAAGTAATACAATACATAAGCAACGAAGGCAAGAAAGAAATAGAACAGACATACGGAAAGATCGCTACTACCAGCACCGGCACTATTTTGCGTAAGGTAATTGAATTGCAGCAACAGGGCGCCGATCAGTTCTTTGGCGAACCTTCTTTTGAGATTGACGATCTCATGCGTATTGCTGATGATGGCCGTGGCATTATCAATGTGCTGCGGGTAACAGATATGCAGAATCGTCCCAAGCTCTTTTCAACCTTCATGTTGCAAATGCTGGCGGAACTGTATGCTACCTTACCTGAAGCCGGTGATATTGACAAACCCAAACTGGTACTGTTCATCGACGAAGCGCACCTCGTGTTTCAGGAAGCAACCGATGCTTTGTTACAACAAATAGAAACAGTTATAAAACTGATACGGTCAAAAGGCGTAGGTATTTTCTTTTGTACGCAGAACCCGCAGGATGTTCCGGCCGCTATATTAAGCCAGTTGGGGTTGAAAGTACAGCATGCCTTACGTGCTTTCACGGCAGCTGATAGAAAGACCATTAAACAGGCTGCTGAGAACTATCCCGAGACGGAATATTATAAAACAGATGAATTGCTGACCCAGCTGGGGATAGGCGAGGCGCTCGTTACAGCCCTGAACGAAAAAGGTATTCCAACTCCATTGGTGCATACCATGCTTGTGCCGCCCCGTTCGCGCATGGATGTGTTGTCTGAAACAGAAATAGATAACCTGGTGAATCAATCGAAGCTGGTAAAAAAGTATGCTGAAACCGACGATCGCGAAAGCGCTTGCGAAATATTAACGGCCAAACTGGAAGAAGCAGCCCAGCGTTCCGCCCAACAGGAAGAAGAAAAGAAAACCAGCAAAGCTTCCAGAACATCCCAGAAGGAAGAAAAGTCAACACTGGAAAAGGTGTTGGAAAGCCCGGTTACCAAACAAATAGGACGTACTGCCGCCAATGTTATAACCCGTAGTTTGCTGGGAGCATTGGGCCTGGGTGGCAAGAGTTCGTCTCGCAGAAAATCGAACAGCTGGTTTTAATAAGGCTGATTTGCAGCAATCAAACCCTATCATCTATTGTTAACTGTTCCCAACCACAGGCGCTTCGAATGCCCGGGAACCTGATTTTTTAACCTAAAACAATAAGTATGAAGAAGGTGTTTTTATTGCTTGCAGTTACAGCAGCTGTTTTTACCGCTTGTGATACCAATACCACACAATCCGGCAGGGAAGGAGCAGAAGGTGCAGGTACAGATACTGCCATGGCTGCCAACGCTGATAACAAGGAAGAACGCAACAAAAAAGTGGTTCAGGCCAGTATGGAAGCCATGATATCGAGAAATGTAGACCAGGCTTTTAAGGATGTTGCGCCTGATGCTGTGGAGTATGGTGATGGCAGTATGCCCCCTACCAGAGGAAAGGACAGCATCATGAACATGGTGAAAGGATGGGTGAATGCCTTTCCTGATAACAAAGGTGAAAACCTTACCTATGTGGCTGATGGCGACTGGGTGATGGTTTGGGGTGATTGGTCTGGCACATTCAAAAATGATTTTATGGGAATGAAGGCTACCAACAAATCGTACAAATTGAAGGATGTGGACATATTCAAATTGAATGATGCAGGTCAGATCATTGAACACCACAATATTCAATCGCCCAATACCATGATGTCGCAGATTGGCGCTAAACCTGCAAAGAAAACCAATTGACAATTTGCAATCAGCAAATGGAATGAACGACCTGTTAGGTGGACGTTGGTTTCTTGAACGTTGAGTAAGTCAAGGCCCGCCTGGCAGGTCGTAATTCTAAGCAGGTCTTACCAAGCCCTCTTTATCTACATAGATCCTGTTCTCACTTTGTAAGAAGTCGAGCACCTTGTACAGCTTCTCTTTTTTTATCCCGGGCAATTGTTGGGGTAATAGCTCACTGGCCACCGGCTGCTGATTAATAAGTGTAAAAATTGATTGGGAAATCTTTTCGAATTCCGTGTTGGAAAGGCCATGGCTTTTCCGTTGCAGACAAACATCGCAAATGCCACAGGCATTTGTTTGCTGGTCACCAAAATAAGCAGCAATATATTGACTGCGGCAAGTGGCGCCGTCACTAATATATTTTATCATCCGGTGAATGCGCTCGATGAACTGTTGCTTTCTTTTTTCATAACCGGTCATATCGATACGCAGGGTAGCTGCTTTTACCCGGTTCAACATTACATATAACTGGGGACTGTCCTTCCGGGGAATATATTCAATGATGCCATTGCCATGCAGTCTTTTCAGATCGAGGATGATGTCGGCTTCTTCCTGGCGCAGCAACCGGGCAATGCTTTTTTCGTGAATATTTACCGGCATGTCGAAAATACCTTCGTAGGTTCTTAGCAGTGTTTTTATCAGCGGCTCCAGTTTGGGGTGATCTTTTTCAAACTGGTACAGCCATGATTTACCCGTTATGAACTGGATGCGGGCGGGTAAAAAGATCTGTTCTGCATAAGACACCCAGCCTTCCTGCTCAAGGGCTTTAATGGCATAAATGGCAAGATGTACATCCAGTTGGAACTTCTTTATAAAGTCAGTGAAATCGAAATTGTAATAATTGCCTTCACCTGAACCGCCGGGTATTTGCAGGTAGTTCATCAATGCTTCGTATACCTGCCTGATACTTTCCAGCGAAGGAAAGCGGATATCAGGCAGCAATTGCAGTTCGTGCAGTTCTTTACTATCGTACAATAATACTGCATATGATTTTTTTTCATCGCGGCCGGCGCGTCCTGCTTCCTGGTAATAGTTTTCAAGGCAATCCGGTACGTCGGCATGAATCACTACCCGTACATCGGGTTTGTCGATGCCCATGCCGAAAGCGTTGGTGCAAACGATGGTGCGCACTGAATTATTGATCCAGTCGGCCTGCTTGCGCATCCGGACTTCCTGTGGCAAACCAGCATGATAAAAATCTGCCTTGATGCCATGCATGTTGAGCAGATCGCTGAACTCCTTGGTGCGCTTGCGGGTTTTACAGTAAACGAGACTGCTTCCATTCACCTTTTGTAAGATCTCTGTGATCTTGTTGATCTTTGAATCCACCGTGAACACACTGTATGACAGGTTGGGCCGTTCAAACGAGCGGCTGAATACAGCATGATCTTTAAATTGCAGTTTATCACAAATGTCCTTTTGTACGATCGGTGTGGCCGAGGCGGTAAGCGCGAGTATGGGAATGCGAGGTAATTCCTCGCGTAAGGCAGCAATGCGCAGGTAAGGCGGTCTGAAATCGTAACCCCATTGAGAGATACAATGTGCTTCATCAACGGCAATGAGATTGATGTCAAGAGCAGGCAGAAATTCCTGGAATAATTTTGTTTCTAACCGTTCGGGTGAAACGTACAAAAATTTACAATTACTGTTTGTGGCAAGTTTCAAAATATTGATCACTTCTTTGCGACCCATGCCCGAATAGATCGCAAATGCGGTAATACCTTTTTTACGCAGGTTGTCTACCTGGTCTTTCATCAAAGCAATTAAGGGACTGATCACAAGGCATAAGCCTTCCTGCGCCATGGCCGGCACCTGGAAGCAAATTGATTTTCCACCACCCGTAGCCATGAGCGCGAGGGTATCCTTGCCAGCCAGCACAGACTTTACGATCTCTTCCTGCAGTGGCCGGAAGGAATCGTAGCCCCAGTATTGTTTCAGTGTGTGGTGGATATTCATTCTGTAATTGGTGAATCGGTTGTCGTTGGTTAAGCACCTTACACGTCAAGCTACCTTCTTAACAAACAGCCGGACAGAATTAACCGCCAACACCACATCACTCAACCCCATTACCAACGCACCGAAGGTGGGTGTTAACAATCCGAAGGCAGCTACAGGAATAGCAACGATATTATAAATAAACGCCCAGAAAAGATTCTGTTTGATGGTGAGAAAGGTATGCCGGCCCAAACCGAGTGCAAGCGGCAGATTCCTGATGCCACTGTTCATCAATACTACATCAGCAGTTTGCACAGCGATTTGCGATGCTTCGCTCAATGAAATACCAATGGTGGCTTTTGCCAGTGCCGGTGCATCATTGATTCCATCCCCTACCATGGCAGTTGGTCCCTGCAGGGTGAGATCCTCAATAACGGCCAGTTTTTCTTCCGGCTTTTTTTCTGCTATTACTTCATCAATGCCTAGCAAGTTGGCCAACTGGCGGCATTTGCTCAAGCGGTCGCCGCTCAGGAGAACAGTGCGAACATTGCGATGGCGCAGGTATTGCACAATGGAGATGGCTTCGGGCCGTACTTCATCTTTTACGTCTATCCAGCCCAGTAACTGATCGTTCTTAAGAATATAAACGTTGTGCGAATCGTCGGTGGTTAAGGCCATCGCCGTTTCAAACGAACCGGCAACGTAGCGGTCGCCGGAAGCAGTGGTTGCTATCATCCCGATGCCTTTTTTCTCTTCTACTTTTGTCCAACGGATAGCGTCTTTTCGTTTCCAGCTGGCTGTTATACATTGAGCGATGGGGTGATTGGAATATTTTTCCAATGAGAAGGCAATATGTTTGAATTCATCAGGATTCACAACTGCTGAAACCACTTCGTAATTCGCCAGTTCGAACCGGCCGGTCGTGAGGGTGCCTGTTTTATCAAACACTACCTGTTTAATGGTCCTGAATAATTCAAGGCTTTTGGCATTGCGAAAGAGAACACCGTTCCTGGCCGCCCGGCCCAGTCCAACCGCAATAGCCGCAGGCGTTGCCAATCCCATGGCGCAGGGGCAGGCAATCACCAGGATAGCTATGCATCGCATAAAGGCCATGGTAAAGTCGTGCAGCAGGAGATAGTTCGCAATAAAGGCTATTACGGCTATGGCCAGCACTACTGGTACAAAGATGGCACTGATCTTATCGGCCAGTTGTTGTACGGGCGGCTTTTCGCTTTGTGCCTGTTTAACGAGGTTGATGATATTGGCCAGTACGGAATCTTTCGATTCGGAAGTGACCTGGGCTCTTACGATTCCATCTATGATAATACTCCCACCTATAAGTTTGTCTTTTCCTTTTTTTGTGATGGGCAGGCTTTCACCGGTAATGATGGATTCGTTTACAGTTGCATCGCCGGTCAATATTTTACAATCAGCCGGTACCTGTTCTCCGCTTTTAATCAAAATAAGGTCACCGCTGCGCAGATGGGTGTTTTCTATAGGGAAAATGATCTCCTGGTGGTTTTCGTCAAAGGCAATCATATTGGCCATTACTTTTTGCGATCTGGCCAGGCTGTTCAATGCCCGTTGCGTTGATTGAATGGAAGCGTCTTCGAGAAAATTACCCAGGAATACCAGGGTTATGATGGAGGCCGTGGTCTCAAAAAACAGGAATTGCGGTCCCAGGTTCAGCAGGGCGCCGGTAAGGCTGTAAACGAAGGCGGCGGTAGCGCCAATCGCTATCAGCACATTCATGTTGGGCATGCGGTTGCGGATGCTTTTAATCGCACTGCGGCCGAAAAAGTCCATACCCACCACAAAAACAGGTAAACAAAGGCCCAGCTGTACCCAGGGATTCATGAGCCAATGTATATGAACCCATTTATCGAGCATATGCAGCATCAGGGGCAGCGTAAATACCAGGCAGAACAGGAAGCGCTGTTTGTGCGAAGTAAATAACCTTTTGCCTTGTTTGGCAGGCTGTGATCCGTCGGTTTGGACGGTATAGCCGAGCGATTCTATGCCTTCGAGGAGCTGTTGTTCATTTTTGCTATTGATATCGAAACTCACTTCACCCCCCATCAGGTTTACCTTTACGTTTTCCATGCCTTCGCTGGTGAGGTATTGCTGCACGGTCAGCGCGCAATTTGAACAGGTCATTCCGTCTACTTTCCAATTCACTTTTTTCATGTACATCCATGGGGTTGAGTGTTTGCAAATTTACCGCTCAATGCGCTAATGTACCCGGCCTGAGAGGAATAATATGTCCACCGGGTTGCAATTTTAACTTAAATATGTCGTTCCGCCCTATGATATTATCTTTGCGTCTTTATGCAACTGCAATCTACATTAGATACGATCAGGCAAACAGCGCGCCGGTTTTGGGAACTTGTTGATGGGCGTAAGGTCATTGCCTTTTATGGCGATATGGGCGCCGGCAAAACAACCCTTATTCACGCCCTTTGCGATGAGAAAGGGGTTACCAGCACTGTGGGAAGTCCTACTTTTTCTATAATTAATGAATACCAGTATCCGGGCGGCAGGCTTTTTCATATAGACCTGTACCGGCTAAAAGATGAGGAAGAAGCGGTGCGGGCAGGGGTGGAGGATTGCCTATATTCAGGCGATATCTGCCTGGTAGAATGGCCTGGCCGTGCAGAAGCGATTTTACCCGACGATACGGCCAGGGTAGAGATAAACGTGGTAGACAAGGATACCCGAAATATAAAGATTTTAGTAGATTAAAGGCAGAGAAAACAGGTAAGAGGTAAGGAGGTGGAAATCGGGATTAAAATCGGGTGTAGGGAAAATTCAGGGTTCTTTTTGCATTCTGCATCCTGATTCTTGTACCACATGCTCGCTAAGAAGCCACACTTCCTGCCTTTAAGCCTCACTTATAGGGCAGACTTCCAATTTAATTTGTAAATTGTGGCCCCGATAATGGGGGTAAAATCATTTACTTGCTACATGTCCCAGCAAAAGCCGATTATCAGCACTTCATTTAGTTACGAAACACTGCAGGAAACTCTGGATATTAAACCCAAAGGGGCACAGTTGCATATTGGAATTCCCAAGGAGACCGCCTTTCAGGAAAACCGCATTGCGCTCACGCCCGATGCAGTAGGGGTACTGGTCAGCAACGGACATAATGTAGTAATCGAGCACAATGCCGGCGAGGCTGCCCATTTTCGGGACCGCGATTACAGCGAGGCCGGTGCTAAAATAGTATATGATAAAGCGGCCGTATATAAAGCCCCCATACTGGTAAAAAGCGCTCCTGTGGTCGAAGATGACCTGCCTCATCTGCAGTTTAACCAGGTTATTATCTCCCCCATCCATTTGTCGGCCATGAAGGCGGAATTCCTTCAAAAGATGATGGAAAAGCGCATTACCGCCATTTCATTCGAAAACCTGAAGGACGATAGCGATAGTTTACCCATTGTACGCAGCATGAGTGAAATAGCCGGCAGTGCCGTTATGCTTATTGCTGCGCAATACCTTAGTTCGGCTAATCATGGGAAGGGTGTGCTATTGGGTGGTATATCGGGTATTCCGCCAACCAAGGTAATTATCCTGGGCGCCGGTATTGTGGGTGAGTTTGCTGCCCGTGCTGCCCTGGCATTGGGCGCTTCGGTAAAAGTATTTGACAATAGTGTATACCGGCTTAAGCGGTTACAGAATAATATCGGCCAGCGTATGTGGACATCAGTCATAGAGCCTCGCATTCTGGCCAAACAACTCAAGACCTGTGAAGTGGCTGTAGGCGCCCTGAGCTCTGCCAGCGGCCGCACCCCGGTAGTCGTTACCGAGGAAATGATAAGCAACATGCGCCCCGGTAGTGTGATCATTGATGTTAGTATCGACCGCGGTGGTTGTTTTGAAACGTCAGAGATCACCAGTCATGAACAACCGATATTTATGAAATATGGGGTAATTCATTACTGCGTGCCTAATATTCCGTCGGGATTTGCGCGAACTGCTTCGCAGGCTATCAGTAACGTATTAATGCCTTTATTACTGGAAGCGGGTGAAGAAGGTGGTTTCGAGAACCTCGTATGGCATAAAGTACACCTGAGAAGTGGGATCTATTTATTTAAAGGCGCTCTCACCAATTTTCATTTAAGTCAACGCTTCGATCTGAAATATACCGACCTTAATCTGCTCATTGCAAGCCAGCGCTGAGATGGTTGCATGCGGTTAAAAATATTTATAATTGTAATGCAACATTATGTTGACATTCAATGGATCATGATATTCAAGTGTCGCTTTTACACTAAATATTAATTATTTCCGTTAATATATCCGCAAGACATTTGACTTTAACGAGTTTCCGATTAATTTTGTATATCCCCCAATTAACAATTGCAGGCCTTTGATTGACAAGAAAACGCGGATTTTCGTAATAAATGAGCGTTTTTCGCGTTTTCTATGGCTTAAAAGTTGCTAATTGGATTCAAATACCTGTTATGAAGACAAGGCCCTATTTGTTGATAGTACTCTGTATCCTGGTTAATAAAATTACTATTGCCCAATCGCAGGTTCCTCCTATTTCAGGCTGGGACATGGATGAAAAGAGCGGCAGTTATATCTTTAAACCGGGTAAAGTATCCGGTGATACCAAGGAATTTCTGTATGAAATAATGCCCGTTGAAAAAGGGGAGGGGCAAACAATTGAAGAATGGTTCAAAAGCGCTATCGATAAAGATGTAAAGGAGTCGGGCTTTAACTTACCTGCAGGCGGCAAGAAAAACATTACCACCAATCAAACGATCATTTCATTTTCTACGGAGCTTACTGATAAAAAAGGTAAACCCTGGTATGTAACATATGTTGCTTATCAGTTGGGCAGCGGCGAAAACCGCCTGGCCCGCGTGATCAGCTCTCCCGATGTTAAATATTATGCATCCCACATGCGTCCTGTTGCCGATCATATTGGCAACCTGGCCAGGCATGATGCTTCTGTAACTGTAGCAAGCAAGCAAACAAAAGGATCGCATGCACATAACAAACAGGACAATAAGACTTCAGCCGCGCAGGCCGACATGGTTGAAAATGGCCTTAGATCACAGGAAATAAATGGTATTCTTATTCACCTGGATTATACCACCAATGCCGATGGCAAAATGGTGCGCAATTACAGGCCTTACCTCGTTTTGAACGATGGTAGTATTTATGGCGATCCTGTTCTGAGTCCATACAGCCTCGATGTAGCACAGTCAAAACAAAAAGAACCGCAGAAATGGGGTACCTGGAAATTGAAGAACAACATTTTCACGGTTGAATGGACGGCTACTAAAGAAACCGAGAAATGGTTTAAGAACTGGTTCTGGGCAACACCCGCTGCAAGAGAAGAAAAGCTGGAAGGATCATTCATGACCGTAACCGGTACCGAAAATGGCAGCGTAAAAAGTGCAGGGAATGCTTATGCCTCTAAAAATATATTCTTCAATAAAGATGGCCAGTTCACTTTAACCGGCGGTGATAACGGTAATGCAGCTGTGCCTGCCTCAGAGTTCAAGAAATTTAATGAAGCGGGTACTTATACGCTCAATGATTATTCCATGGAGCTGCGTTTTAATAACGGAACTGTTATTCGCCGCATCTTCTATTTTTACCTGCAGGGCAGCACGCACTTTGGTATAGGCAATGCCGCCTACGCACCTAAAGCATCGGCTGAATCACCTGCTTCTGCCAGCAACTAAACGCTTCTAACGGCTGCAGCGCATTTTCTGGCACCGGTCAGTGCGGGTTATCCGCCACCGCTGGGCGGTACAGGTTAGATCCCGGATTATTTACAGGCGCCTATACATGTTCAAAACTTTGGTATGGAAAAGTTTTGAACATGTGAGAAAGTTTTCGGCTACACCAACCGCCTTTCGTTTCTGTGGCCCGAAAATTGACTTACCAGTGCCTGTAAATAGCCTACTATGAAAAATACGCTCCTGGTTGTTGTCCTGATCATGGGTTTGGGTATTCCCGCTACGTTTGCACAAAGTTCCATTCAGCCTATGTTAGGTTGGAAAATGGAAGAAAATAAAGGACGCTACATCTTTAAACCTACGGCTGTCTTCAGCGATGAAAATAAAGAGTTCTCCTACGAGATAATGCCGCTCGAAAGGGCTGATGGCCGGAGTTTCGATGAGTGGTTTTCCGGTTCCATTGAAAAGAACATGCATGGCTCAGGATTTTCTGCCCCAAAAAGTAAAGACAAAAAGAATATCAGTTACAGCACCCTCTCTTCTTATTCCGGTAAGGTAAGTGACAAAAACGGTAAAATATGGTATGTAGCATATATGGCCTACCGCACCAATAGCCAGCAGTTCAGGCTGGCCAAACTGTTCAGTTCACCCGATATAAGACATTATACCAATTGTATGAAAACGGCCGCCATGCATTTTGGCAAAATGGCCAAACAGGAAGGCGCTTTTGAATCCAACGGCCTCACCGATATAGCGAAAAGCAATGCCGTGCCCGTAGTGCCGCCTGTGGTGCCAGCCCCTGCGGAGAAAACGCCTGCGCCCCGGAATACCATAGCCAGTGCTGATCATGTAACGGGGCCGGTAAAAGGATTGAAGGCCACAGATATAAAAGGTATTGTCATTAACCTGGAATACAGCTATGGGGTAGGCGGTTCCGTTATCAGCGAATACACGCCTTATCTATTATTGAATGACGGTAGCATTTACAGCAACCCGGTGGCGAGTCCTTATGAGTTCAATGTAGCCGTTTCCAAACAACGGGAGCCCAAGAAATGGGGCACCTGGAAATTAAGCGGCAATGCCATCTCCGTTAACTGGCCGGCCAGGAATAAATCGGAAAGATGGGAGAAGAACTGGTTCTGGGCAAGACCGGCAGCAGGCAATGAAAAGATAGAGGGCGCCTTTACCAATATTGCCAGCATGGGTAGTTCAGTAATGGGTGGTAATGTGAGAACCGTTTCCAGCAAAAATATTTTATTTAATACTTTCGGCCGCTTTGCTTTAACCAGTGTGGGCGTAGGCACCAATTATACCGATTACAGTATTGCCACCTCGGCCTACTCAAAGAAAGATGAAGCCGGCTCATATAGCCTGAATGGATATTCTATTGAATTCCGGTTTAACAATGGCACCACCATGCGGCGGGCCTTTTATTTCTACCCGAAAGATAAAGCCCATTTTGGCATAGGGAATCATGTGTATGTGCAGAAACGCTGAACGCAAATACAGTTCAAAGTTTTTAGTTCTCAGTTCAAAGTTTAGGATGAGTGCTGAATGGTGAATGGTGAGTAGCTCGCTAAATCTGGGATCAATATCTGACCTTGTGCAGCCCGAGATTCATTCCCGATTGCCGCCTTGTTCGCCGTAGCCCTGGCGCAGGCGAATTGCCAATTGCCAATTGCCGTCTGCCGACTCACGATTGCCGACTCACGATTGCCGATTATCGATTGTTGACTATCGATTGCCGTTTCACATCTGCCCTCTGCCGACTCACGATTGCCGATTATCGATTGTTGACTATCGTTTGCCGTTTCACGTCTGCCGTTTGACGATTGACGTCTGCCGTCTCCCGATTCAGGAATGCCGACTCACGATTGACGATTATCGATTGTCGACTGTCGTTTCCGTTTCACGTCTGCCGTCTGCCGATTCACGATCCACTCATTTCTTGTAATCGGTGATACTAAGCTTCTCCTGGCAAAAAGAATACTCCTGCTCGTCGTTTGAGCTTACAATGATGAGGCGGTTATTGGCGTAGGTACGTATTAGCTGGTGATAGAGGTCGATACCGGCGGTATCGAGATTGGTGCAGGGTTCATCGAGCAGGATACAGGGCACATCGCTGAAAATAGCCTGTGCCAGCTTTACCCGCTGTTTCATACCGCTTGAATAAAAGCGGATCTGTTTGTTGGCGGCGGCGGTTAACCCAATTGTACTGATGATATCGCTAATGCGGGTATTGGGCAGAAAAGGCTTGAATTGTTGATGGAACTGCAGAAATTCAAGCGCGGTCATTTCTTCAATAAGCTCAAGGTAGGGAGCAGCAATAGAAATATACTGATAAGCTTTGTCTACGTCTATTTCTTTAGCCGGCTCATTAAAAGCAGCCGGTTGTTGATGGCGAGGCTCCAATTGCCGATGATTGCCGGTAGTAGATTGTCGACTGTCGATCGTATACTTCACCTTTCCCTCACTCATCATCATAGCGCCACCGATCACCTGAAGCAAGGTAGATTTACCCGAGCCGTTTGGACCGGTAATGGCGTAGGCGGTGCCTGAAATAAACTCCTGAGAAATGTTTCGGAAGATCCAGTCGCGGTTAAAGCGTTTGCCGGCATTAATCAGCGATATCTTCATCCACACTATTTTTTGAATAGCGTTTAATGATGCCGCGACCGCTTTCGCGAATGAAGGTTACAATTTCATCCCGCTCGTCGGTTGCCGGGAACTCTTCTTCCAGATGCTCGAGCGCCTGGCTGGTGTTCAAGCCTTTGTTATAAATAACCCGATAAATATCAAGAATATGGTTGATCTTATCGACGGTGAACCCGCGTCTTTTCAAACCAACTGAATTCACACCGGCATAGCTCAATGGCTGACGGCCGGCTTTAATATAAGGGGGAATATCTTTACCAACTAAAGACCCACCGCTTACAAAGGCATGCGACCCCACTTTGGTGAACTGGTGCACAGCGCACATGCCTCCCAGAATAACCCAGTCGCCCAGCATAACGTGGCCAGCTACCTGTGAGTTATTACTTAGGATCACATTGTTGCCAATGATACAATCGTGGGCAACGTGGCTGTAAGCCATTATCATACAATTTTTACCAACCTGGGTCTTCCACCTGTCCTTGGTTCCACGGTGAATGGTTACAAACTCCCGAATGGTTGTATTATCACCAATTTCAGTGATCGTATCTTCCCCTTCGAATTTCAGGTCTTGTGGCATGGCAGAAATAACAGCTCCCGGGAAAATGCGGCAGTTTTTGCCAATGCGGGCGCCTTCCATGATTGTGACATTACTGCCAATCCAGGTACCTTCTCCGATTTCCACGTTCTGGTGAATCACCGTAAAAGGATCAACCTTTACATTGGTGGCCAGCTTGGCGTTGGGATGTATATAAGTATGCGGATGAATCATTTTATTAACATTCTTAAGGGTTGTAGCAGGATATTCATTCATAGGCGTTACAGACATCCCATCCCCGGTGGGATTTTGCTGGTGATCATCACCTAAACTGTGTTTATGGATGGATTGACGTTTGATGTTAATTAATCTGCTAAAATAGACAAAACTAGCTCAATAAACCCCTACGGACTGATATATTTTATTGCTCATTACCCTTTTTGGGTATAATAACCAATTATTTATCGTTTTACCAGCTGCGCCATGAGGTCGGCTTCGGTCGCAATCTTATTGCCAACATATACCGTTCCCCGCATTTCGCAAATACCGCGCCGTATAGGAGCCATTAACTCCATTTTCAGTATCATAGTATCTCCGGGAACAACTTTTTGCTTGAATTTACAATTATCGATCTTCAAAAAGTAGGTATCGTACTCTCCGGGAGGCATAGCGTTGATACAAAGGATGCCACCGGTTTGGGCCAGTGCCTCCACCTGCAGTACGCCAGGCATTACCGGATTGCCGGGAAAATGACCCGCAAAGAACGGTTCGTTATACGTCACATTCTTAATACCAACAATATGTCTATCGGTAAGTTCAATGATCTTATCAACCAACAGAAAAGGAAAGCGATGCGGCAGCGTTTTTTCGATCTGCTGCAGGCTGTACACCGGCGGTAACGTAGGGTCGTATACCGGAACATCCTTTACATGCTTATTTTTCTTTATGTATTGTTTGATCTTGCGGGCAAAATCAACGTTGGTGCTGTGGCCAGGCCGGTTGGCAATGATATGCGCCTTTATGGGATAACCGATCAGCGCCAGATCACCTATCACATCCAGTGTTTTATGACGGGCCGGTTCATTCGGAAAACGCAGTTCCAGGTTGTTCAGGTACCCTTCATTCTTCACTTCAATTTTCTTGCGGCCGAACACTTTGGCCAGCCGGTCCATTTCCTCCTGGGTAACCGGTTTGTCAACCACCACAATGGCGTTGTTGATGTCGCCGCCTTTGATAAGGTTGTGCTCGAGCAGCATCTCCAGTTCGTGCAGGAAGCAGAAAGTGCGGCAAGGGGCAATCTCTTCTTTAAAGTCACGCATGGTCTTTAGACCTGCATGTTGGGTGCCCAAAACCGGACTGTTAAAATCTATCAGGGTAGTTACTTTATAATCGGTAGCGGGAAGGGCTGTCATTTCAACCCTTTTCTTTTCATCGTAATGGGTGATATTGGTATCGATGCTGTACCAGGCTTTGGCTGCATCCTGTTCCAGTACCCCGGCCTCTTCAATGATCTCAACAAATGGGGCGGAACTACCATCAGCAATCGGAATTTCAGGGCCGTTCAGTTCGATAAGGCAATTATCTACTCCCATACCAACCAGCGCAGCCAGGATGTGCTCCACTGTACATACCTTGGCGTCGCCTTCCTGCAGTGTGGTACCACGGGAAGTATCGGTAACCAGGTCACAATCAGCTTTGATCACCGGTTGTCCGGGAAGGTCAATGCGTTGAAACTGAAATCCAAAACCGGGATTGGCTGGTTTCAGGGTCATATCCACATTAACGCCAGTATGTAATCCGGTTCCGGAAATACTCACAGCCGACTGCAGGGTATGTTGTTTATCGGGATTAAAATTATTGTTCATTCCTTTTATTTATAAAGAGTGGCGCAAAGATAGGGATTCCTCAAAGACGAAAAGGCCCTGAAGATGACGTACTTACAATTCAGCGGGAAATTGCGCTGAACGGTTGCCGCTTTTTGCGGAAAACAGGGTCAAACGCTGCTCATTACCGTAAGGCTATTCACTTTATTATCATGACTTTAATCATCGCCGGACAGGCCTCCTGCGTTGTGCCACTCGAACAACCTATTTTTTTCAACTTCTAATGGTTTCCTACTTCATGTCAATACGGGTAATTCGGTTATGTTTCCATTGATTGGTGAGCGCATTTAAAACAAACAGGGTTGACGGTGTTTACCCCGTCAACCCGTTATAAGTTGTTGGCAGTTGCAGGTTATCCTGTAACCTGTAACTTATTGTTTTTATTAGGAAACTTTTTCGGTAAGTAATTGCTTCACCAATTGTTCCAGTTCCTTAATTCTCTTCTCCAGATCGGGCAGTTTGCGGCTAACCGCCTGGCTGCGCAGTGCACTGGTATATTCAAATGCCGGGCTGCCGGTAACTGCTGCATTGGGCGTTTTTATCGATTTACTTACCCCGCTTTGCGCATTGATCTTGCTGCCATCGGCAATCTGGATATGACCAACAATGCCCGCCTGTCCACCGATCATAACGTTGTTCCCGATCTTGGTACTGCCGCTTACACCAGCCTGGGCAGCGATCACTGTATTGTTACCCACTTCAACATTATGGGCTACCTGAATGAGGTTATCGAGTTTGGCGCCTGACTTTATAATGGTAGAACCGATGGTTGCCCGGTCGATGGTTGCATTAGCACCAATTTCAACAAAATCTTCTACCACCACATTCCCGATCTGTGGTACTTTTTTGAAACTGCCATCAGCCTGGGGAGCGAAACCAAATCCATCGCTTCCTATTACAGTACCTGCATGTATGGTTACATTCCTGCCGATCACGCAGTCATGGTAAATCTTTACGCCGGGATGTACAATGGTATTGTCATTGATCTTAACGTTATCGCCCAGGAATACATTCGGGAAGATCTTTACGTTGTTCCCCAATACGACATTTTCACCGAGATAAGCAAAAGCGCCGATAAAAACCTGTTGACCGATTGTGGCCGATTTGCTGATATAAGCAGGTTCCTGAATGCCCGTTAATTTCTGGGTCGCCATCTCCTGGTATTTTGTAAGCAGGGTTGCAAAAGCAGAATAAGCGTCGGCTACCCTGATGAGCGTTGCTTCAACAGGTTCTTTCAATTCCTGAGAGGCATTTACGATAACCAGGGAAGCTTTTGTACGATACAGGTATTCTTCGTATTTGGGATTGGCTAAAAAAGAGAGCTGTCCGGCCTGCGCTTCCTCAATCTTTCCAAATGAATGCACCAAAGTGTCAGGATTTCCCTCTACTTTGCCATTGATAATCATAGCTATTTGTGCTGCGGTAAATTGCATAGAATAGTCGTTAGGTCAAAAGTCAAATATGTAAAAACTCTTATGTAAATCAAAATAGTTTGCCAAAGCTACACCATATTGAAACTATTGTAATTCGATCGGGGTGTGCCAACAGAATGGTGTTAACATATCGATCAACTCAACTGTTTACAATTGTAGTAACAAATGTAATATTTTTTCACAGGGGTTGCTAATGCCTGATGGATCAATGCATTGTCAACTTTTGATATATCTGTTACCGTTCCATTCTTAAATAAAATTTGAATGCGTTCTTCCGTAGGGTTATAAGTAGTGTTTTCAGCTTCCCCGGTAAAAATAAGGTACTCGCAATCGGCTTCCCCAATATTTAATTGTTGGCAAATGTTATTCCGCAGTGAATTAATCCAATCCAGATCGAAGGGCTCCGCCTGCAATTTAACTTTTAGTAAACGGCGTTCTATCAGACAGCGGCAGAGGGTGCTCAATACCGTGTCAGGATGAAAAACCCAATTTTTAATTGTGGCCAGTACATCGAAATCGTCGAGCTGGCAAAAGCCCGAGAGGTGTTGTTCGATGAAAGAAGCGCTGGTAGCGTTTTTCAGAAAGAAATCGAAGGTGGGTGAGGCCGCCTGTACTACTTGTCCCTGTTCGATCAGCGCTTTGGCCCGTTGTATGATCTTCACCAGAGTTTTTTCGGCGCCCAATACTGTTTTATGCAAATAAACCTGCCAGTACATCAGCCGGCGGGCTACCAGGAATTTTTCTATGCTGTAAATGCCTTTTTCCTCTACCATCAGATCGCCGTTGTTCACGGTGAGCATTTTTAAAATGCGATCATAACCGATAACCCCTTCCGAAACGCCGGTATAAAAACTATCGCGGGTAAGGTAATCCATACGATCTACATCGAGCTGGCCGCTGATGAGCTGGTGCAGAAATGGCTTGGTATAATTATTGGTAAAAATGTCAATGGCTTTGTGCAGTTGACCCTTCATTTGTTCATTGAGTACGCGCATGATCAGGATACTGATCGTTTCATGATGCGTGTTATTGATCAGCACATTTTCAAGGGCATGTGAGAATGGCCCGTGACCAATATCGTGTAAAAGGATCGCAATTTTAGCAGCCGTTTCTTCTTCAGGAGTAATTTCCACTCCTTTATTTTTCAGTTCAGTCAGCGCATTATACATCAGATGGTAAGCACCCAGTGAGTGATGCAGGCGGGTATGTACTGCTCCCGGATAAACCAGCTGCGCAAAGGCCATTTGATGAATCCGGCGCAAACGTTGGTACCAGGGATGGGAAATTACCTGAAATACAAGCGGATCGTCAATGGTAATAAAACCGTAAACGGGGTCATTGATGATCTTTCTGATGCGGTTTGTCATTCGCTGCCTGCTTTTTTGTTAAAATTGCTGCCAAAAGCAGCGGGCAAAAGTACAAAGGCTAACGGGATAAATTAAATTTGGTTAGCTTGGTGACGGAAGTCGGAAGTCAGAAGTCTGAAGTCTGAAGTCGGAGGTCAGAGAAAAACTTAGAACTTAAAACTTAGAACTTAAAACATAAAAATGCCATTAGGAAAAATACTTTGGGTCGACGATGAAATAGAAAGTTTACAATCACAGATACTGTTTTTACAAAATAAGGGATACGAAGTTACGGCACTTACCAATGGGTTCGATGCAGTGGATTTTGTGAAGGAAAACCCACTGGATGTGGTATTGCTCGATGAAACCATGCCGGGCATTACCGGGTTGGAAACCCTTTCAAAAATAAAAGAGATCAATTCTCAGATTCCGGTGGTGATGATCACCAAGAACGAAACGGAAAACCTGATGGATGATGCCATTGGCAGCCAGATCACCGATTACCTCATAAAACCGGTGAACCCTAACCAGGTGCTGTTAAGTCTTAAAAAGATCATCGACAACAAACGGCTGGTGGCAGAAAAGACCACTACGGCTTACCAGCAGCAGTTTCGCAATTTGTTCATGGCGCTGAACAGCAATCCCGATTACAATGAATGGATGGATATCTACAAAAAGCTGGTGTATTGGGAACTGGAAATGGAAAAAAGCGACAGCCCCGAAATGCAGGAGGTGTTTCAAACCCAAAAGAACGAGGCCAACACCGAATTCTTTAAATTCGTTTCAAAAAATTATGCACGATGGGTAAATCCCAAAAGCGATGACGGACCGGTAATGTCGCATAACCTCATTAAATTTAAAGTGCTGCCCCATATCGAGAAAGGAACGCCAACTTTTTTTATTTTGATTGATAACCTGCGGTTCGACCAATGGCGGGCCATTCAACCCATCTTTGCAGAAAGTTTTCGCATACTGGAAGAAGACAGCTTTTACAGTATTCTGCCTACCGCCACCCAGTACGCTCGCAATGCCATCTTCAGCGGATTACTGCCCGTTGATATTGAGAAGCATTTTCCCCAACAATGGAAAAATGATGATGAAGAGGGCGGAAAGAATTTACATGAAGAGGAATTTTTCCGGGCTATGTTGAAACGGCTGCGTCGCGAGGATATCAAATTCTCCTATACAAAAATATTGAACAACCAGGCTGGGCAGGACCTCGTGAACAATATGCATAACCTGCTGGGGAACGACCTGAACATTATTGTTTACAACTTCGTTGATATGCTCAGCCATGCCCGTACCGAAATGGAAGTGCTGAAAGAGCTGGCCGGTGATGAAACCAGCTATCGCAGTGTGACAAGGAGCTGGTTCGAGCATTCCCCCCTGCACCAGGCCCTGAAGAAAATTTCCGATAAAAAGCTCAATCTGATTCTGGCTACTGACCACGGCACGGTACGCGTAAAAACGCCGGCCAAGGTCATTGGCGACAAACAAACAACTACCAACCTGCGGTATAAACATGGCCGCAACCTCAATTATGAACCCAAGGATGTACTGGCTTTCCGTGATCCCAAAGAAGCAGGATTACCGGTGCCAACGGTGAATTCGTCGTACATTTTTGCGCGGGAAGATATGTACCTCTGCTATCCCAACAATTACAACTATTATGTGAACTATTATCGCAACACTTTTCAGCATGGCGGCGTTAGTTTAGAAGAGATGATAGTGCCGATCATTAAAATGACCAATAAATAAAGACAATGCCTGCCCGCCCGAAGCTTTAGCGGAGCGGTGTCAGCAGCCAGTGGGCAACAGTTATTGGAATGGCAAGGCTGGAATTGGATTAGAAACGGGTTTTGTGCTAAAAAAGGCATTTTTAACGCTTTTTTTGGCTGGAATCTATAACTCTCAGCGTTTTAGTGTGGAAAAGTTGTGTGCTTGATTTCCAGCACTAAAATTGTGAATAGTAACTTTGCGAAACATTTTAAGTCATCTACATCCAGACTATGAAATTTACACAGTCGACATTAGACAAGATTGAAGCGATTCTCGATGAGGCGGAATATGTGCTGCGCTATGAGCGGGGTAATTTTCAAAGCGGATATTGCATTTTGGAACAAAAGAAAGTAGTTGTACTCAACAAATTCCTCCAGCTCGAAGGCCGTATCAGTACACTGATCGATCTGATCCCGCAACTCAATGTGAATCCAGACCTGTTCTCGCCCGAGGTACGCAAAACGTATGAAGAGGTGCTGGAAAGACATGCATTGGTGCAGGCGGAAAACAAGAAGTAGGACGTACAAGATAATACGTAAGAAGCGTATTAATTGTATACCTTATAACCCGAAATCAACCATAACCTTCGTCTTGCTACTTCATACTTCGTTCTTCTTTAGTACTTTTACCGCGTGAGCTATCCTTCATTAACCATTACTTTTTTAGGGACCGGTACCAGCGCCGGAGTACCCATGATCGCCTGTGAATGTCCTGTTTGTTCATCAACCGATAAAAAAGACAACCGGCTTCGTTCCAGTATAATGGTGCAATCGAAAAGCACCACCCTGGTCGTTGATTCCGGTCCCGATTTCAGGTACCAGATGCTGCGGTCGAAAGTGAGACATCTGGACGCTATCATCTATACCCATGCTCATAAAGATCATGTAGCCGGGCTGGATGATGTTCGGGCATTTAATTTCTTCTCGCAACAACCCATGCAGGTGTTCGCCAGTGATATGACGCAGGAAGTGATCATTCGCGAATTTCCCTATGCATTTTATGAATCGAAATACCCCGGCGTTCCGGATATTCAACTGAACACGATCGGACTGGAACCTTTTATGGCCGGTGATATTCCTGTAACACCCATCCTGGTATGGCACTTAAAAATGCCGGTGCTGGGCTTCAGATTTGGCCGGTTCACCTATATTACCGATGCCAACCGCATTGAAGAGCATGAGCTGGAAAAAATAAAGGGCACGGAAGTGCTGGTGTTGAATGCCCTGCGAAAGGAAAAACACATTTCGCATTACTCCCTGGGCGAAAGTATTGAAGTGGCCAAGGCCTTGCAGGTACAGCAATGTTACCTTACTCATATCAGCCATCAAATGGGCCTGCATGCCGAAGTGGAAGCAGAGCTGCCTGATGGGATTCACCTGGCGTATGATGGCTTAGTCATTAAGGTTTGATCTTCGAGCCAGCGGCAAGTGGCTAGTAGCTAGTAGGGCTTCAATTGAAACCCACCGACTATTTACTACCCCTGTATTTCCCCATGCCGACGCTTGCGGTCGGCATATCTGACGGAGTCTGACACTCGTCAGAGTCGTCAGACCCGACAAGCGAAGCTTCGTCGGCACTGGCCACTTGACTTTATGAACTATATCAACTCTATCAACTTATTAAATAGTTAACTGGTCAACTGCTGACGACTATACTTCGAGATCATCTCATACAACTCGCCCGGCTTGAATGGTTTGGCAAGATAGTCGGTCATCCCAAACTCGCGCGTCCTCTGCAGGATGTCAGCCGATGCGGAAGCAGTTAACGCAATAATGGGAACAGCTTCATTGAAATTCCTGATGTGCTGGGTGGCATTATACCCATCCATGACCGGCATTTGCAGATCCATGAGCACAATATCGTAGCTGGCCTGCCGCAGTTTATTCACGGCAATAGCGCCATTTTCCGCAATGTCTACCGCGCCATTCCAGTTGGTGATCATTTTTTTCGCAACCATGATGTTGAACTCCACATCTTCTACCAATAATACTTTTATGCCCGACAGGTCACTCTTTCCACTGATTGCCTGTCTGGCTTGTGCTTCCGGTTTACCGGCTTTGAAATTTATGGTAAAAAAGAAAGTAGATCCACGGCCTACTTCGCTGTTCAGGTGGATATCACTGTTATGCAATGCGGCCAGCCGCTTAACAATGGCCAGTCCCAGGCCCGATCCGCCAAATTCCCGCGCAATATCAACATTGGCCTGGGTGAACCGGTCGAAGATGAGCGTTTGCTTTTCTTTGTCAATACCAACGCCGGTATCGGTTACAGAGAACAAAATAGTTGCTTCATCGTGCTGCATTTGCTGCAGGGTGATCTGTAGCGTGATAACGCCATTGCGGGTAAATTTCACGGCATTGGAAACGAGGTTATGCAAGATCTGTCCAAGCCGCACTTCATCGCCAAGCACATAAGGCGGAAGGGCGTTATCGATCACCATATTGATCGTATTGCCGCGTTCGGCTGCCCGTATCTGGTGAGCTGTTTTAATGTTCATGGCAAGTTCCTGCAGGTTGATATTTTTTTCGGCCAGCACGATCTTCCCTTCTTCTATTTTAGCAAAGTCAAGAATGTCATTGATCAGGCGAAGCAGGTTTTCGGCCGAAATATTCAGTGCCTTCAGATTTTCCAGCTGATTGGGAAGCAACTGTTCCTGCAACAGGAGATGAGCAATGCCAATTATGGCGTTTAACGGTGTGCGGATCTCATGACTCATCACCGAGAGAAAATCGCTTTTGGCGCGGGCGCCATCTTCCGCCTGTTCTTTCGCCCTGATGAGTTCAGCTTCCGTTTCTTTTGTTTTCTGAATCTGTTTTTCCAGATAGGAAATGATGTTGATCAGCACATTGTCTTCTCTTTCAATAATGGCCGCTGCCTGCGGTTCGTGCTTTAAGATGGCAGCTTTCAATTGCTGCACCGACTGGCTGAAAATATTATTCTGAAGCTGCAGGTTATGCAATATATCCTGGTATTCTTTTTCACAGGCCTGAAAAGCATGCTCTGCATGCTTTTGTTCGCTTTCAAGATTTTTATACGATTGATCGATCAGTTGCAGGAATTGCTGTATAGACGGGTCATACCGGTGTTGGGCTGACAGGATTTCAACCTGTTTTTCAAGTAAATGATGATACTTCATAAGGGTGAAAGGGCTTAAGGGAGCCAGCTACGACTATATGTGTAACGTTTATGGATTCAAATACTTATATTTAGGTATTAAAAACCAAGCGTTTTTTTATCTACATGGTGAAAAATTGTAGAAAAGATAAAAGAACCGCTTCGTGAAAGGCAATAATTAGCAGCAGCAGGATCGATCATTGTCAAAGCACAACATTGATTATGGATACCAACTGGAAAGATTATTTCACTTTCACAAAGAAAGAACGCATTGGCATTTATTTGCTACTCACCGGAATTGGCATTTGCAGCATCCTCCCGCGATTCTTTAATTCGCCGTCTATAAACACCGAAGTAACCGCCGAAGCGCTTGCATTGCACAGAACACATCGTTCAACCATGCAGAAAGAGCTGGCCCGGCTTTCTTCAAAAGATCAGCGTATGTATGATGAACCGGTGAACGACCAGGTGGTTGCAACGCTTTTTCCGTTTGATCCCAATACACTGGATGCTGCCGGCTGGAAAAAGCTGGGCATTCGTGACCGAACCATCAACACGATACTCCGGTATAGAGCCAAAGGCGGCCATTTCAAACATGCGGCTGACCTGCAAAAGGTATATGGGTTAAAAAAAGCAGACGTTGAACGATTGATGCCCTATGTTCAAATCGCGCCGCCAGTAGAAAATTCCGGTAAAGAAGAACCACGGGCAAACTATGTCAAAGCAGCTGCACCCATCATTGATATCAATGAAGCCGACACGATGGCTTTTATTTCCCTACCGGGTATCGGCAGTAAACTGGCCAGCCGCATTGTTCATTTCAGGGAAAAGCTGGGCGGCTTTTATTCCATTCAGCAGGTAGGGGAGACGTTTGGACTGCCTGATTCTACTTTTCAATTAATAAGACCTCGTTTACAATGTTCGCGGGTAGCGTTGCAAAAGATCAATATCAACACGGCCGACGTGCATGCCCTGAAACAACATCCTTACATCCGGTGGAACATTGCCAATGCCATTGTGCAATACCGTCAGCAACATGGTGCTTTTCATTCTCCTGAGGAACTGCAACAAATTGTGCTCATTACGCCCGAGCTGTATCAGAAAATTGCAGCCTATGTAGCTGTGGATTAACGTGGTCTGATTTTTTGTGAGTAAGGAAAAAACTGCAGCATAAGTGTATGGTTGTTAAATAATAATCTTTTCAAAAAAATACTAACAAATGTTAGTATTGTGAAAAAAAGCTCCTATATTGCATAAGCCTTTAACGAATCTTGCCAGTTAATTCAGGTATATTTAAGTATGAATTTTCAAACCTCTGAGCTTACTGATCAGGTTGCACAGTCAACCCGCGATTTTGCGCTGCAGCACATAAAGCCATATGTGATGGAATGGGACGAATCACAGGAATTCCCCATCCATGTGTTCAAAGAGATGGGAAAATTGGGCTTAATGGGCGTACTTGTTCCTGAAACGTACGGCGGCGCCGGCTTATCCTATTATGAGTATGTAGCCATTATACAGGAAATTGCCAAGGTATGTGGTTCCATCGGGTTAAGCCTGGCGGCGCACAATTCTCTTTGTACCGGTCATTTGTTAAGTTTTGGCAATGAGCAGCAGAAGAAAACGTATTTGCCGAAGCTCGCTTCCGGCGAATGGTTGGGAGCATGGGGCTTAACGGAACCGAATACGGGAAGCGATGCTGCCAATATGAAAACGACAGCCGTGAAAGATGGCGATCACTGGATCCTGAATGGGACCAAATGCTGGATCACCCATGGCAAAAGCGCCGATGTGGCCGTCGTCATTGCCCGCACGGGTGAACCGCGTGCAAAGAATAATGCAACCGCATTTGTAGTAGAACGAAGCACTCCCGGTTTTAAAGCAGGTAAGAAGGAGAATAAACTGGGTATGCGTGCCAGTGAAACTGCTGAAATGATCTTTGATAATTGCCGCATCCCCGATGCCAACCGGCTGGGTAGTTTTGGTGATGGCTTTAAACAATCACTGAAAGTGCTCGATGGGGGGCGAATATCCATAGCCGCACTGGCGTTGGGTATTGCCAAAGGGGCGTATGAAGCCTCTATTCAATACGCGAAAGAGCGTCACCAGTTCGATCAACCTATTGCCGGCTTTCAGGGTATTTCATTTAAGTTGGCCGATATGGCCACTGAAATTGCCGCTGCGGAACTGCTGACCCTGCAAGCATGTGATCTTAAGATGCGCGGTGAAACGATGAGTAAGGAAGCTGCAATGGCGAAGTATTATGCCAGCGAGGTGGCAGTGAAAGTGGCTACCGAAGCTGTACAGATCTTCGGCGGTTATGGTTACACAAAAGATTTTCCTGTAGAAAAATATTATCGCGATAGTAAATTATGCACCATTGGCGAAGGCACATCAGAAATTCAGAAGATTGTCATTGCCAGGGAAGTGTTAAGAGCGTAATAGTTGAATACTGCTCAAGGTTGCTTGTCATGACAGCCCCGACCGTAAGTCGGGGTTTTTTATTGCAGCTCAAGGAAAGCACAAACTCAGGTTGCCTGCATTGACCGACAACTCATAATAGAATTACGGCATAATATCATCTTCATCTTTCGGGCCGTATTTATCGAACAGCTTGTCTATGGCGCCGCCGAAAATGGGGAATTTGTCCTTTGCAAAATTCTTGATGATCTCAATGGCTTTATAAGCTTGTTGCTCAGTTAATCCTTCAGCCATTAATTTGTTTACTAGTTCCTGCATAACAAAATATTTTGAGAAGACAATTACGGTAATAAAAAACGTCAGTTTGGTGGCTGACGTTTTTCAATATTACTCACTATTTATGCAAATCAGAAACATAACCGTTTTTATTTAGCTTTAGGCGTTCCGCGTTAAGCGTTAGGTGTTCCGCCTTTTTACGCAACCTTCAACAGGCTCATCTTGCTCTTGTCGAAATTCTTCTGCGCATATTCCAGGTTTAAATGGAAAACGGTTTGTTTGCTGGATGGCAATTCAAACATGGCGTCGGTTAAAATGCTTTCGCAAATGCTGCGTAAGCCACGGGCGCCCAGCTTGAATTCAACGGCCTTATCAACCATGAAGTTCAATACATCATCGTCAATGGTCAGCTGAATACCTTCCAGTTCGAACAACTTGCGGTATTGTTTCACCAATGCGTTCTTGGGCTCTGTTAAAATAGAACGGAGGGTCGATTTATCGAGCGGATTCAGATGTGTTACCACCGGCAAACGGCCCAGTAACTCAGGGATGAGGCCGAACGATTTCAGATCGGTAGCATTAATGTATTGCAGCAGGTTCTTTTTCATGTGTTCCTGCAGCTCTTTGTTCACATTGAAACCAATGGCATTGGTGTTTACCCGGCGGGCAATCACTTTATCAATACCGTCAAAAGCGCCGCCGCAAATAAAGAGAATATTTTGTGTATTGATCTTTATCAGCTTTTGTTCAGGGTGTTTACGGCCGCCCTGGGGTGGAACCAGTACATCGGTACCTTCCAGCAACTTCAGTAATCCCTGTTGAACGCCTTCACCGCTAACATCGCGGGTGATGGATGGATTATCGCCTTTACGGGCAATCTTATCAATTTCATCTATGTACACGATGCCTCTTTCAGCCGCGGCTACATCATAATTACATACCTGTAAAAGGCGTGTTAAAATGCTTTCCACGTCTTCACCCACATAACCGGCTTCAGTAAATACGGTAGCATCTACGATGGCGAATGGCACATTCAGTAACCGGGCAATGGTTTTCGCCAGCAGCGTTTTACCGGTACCCGTTTCACCTACCATCACAATATTGCTTTTTTCAATATCTACCTCGTTGTCCGACGGTTTTTGCTGAAGGCGTTTATAGTGATTGTAAACGGCCACTGCTAATACTTTTTTAGCTTCATCCTGACCGATCACATATTCATCCAGGAATCTTTTTACTTCCACCGGCTTCTTAACGTTCAGTTTGAACGAAGTGGAAGGCGGTGTACTTTCATGGCGGATCATCAGTTCCTGTTCAATGATCTCGCGTGCATGCTCAACGCAATTTTCACAAATATGTCCTTCCTGCCCGGCAATAAGAATCTTTACTTCATCGCGGCTGCGTCCGCAAAAAGAACAGTGTAGTGTTGTTTTAGCCATGTTTAGTATAAAATCGCTTACAAAGGTATCTAAATGCAAGTCCAAATCCCAATAAAAAATCCCAAACTCCTTTTCCAGAATATTAGTACAGGGAATTTGGGACTTTTAAAGGTTAACCTGTATTTATAACTTTTCAACTTGCTGATCTACAATGCCATATTCAATGGCTTCTTTAGCATCCATCCAGTAATCGCGATCGAAATCTTTCATGATCTGCTCAAATTTCTTACCGCAATTTTCTGCAAGAATGCGTGCACCCATTTCCTTGGTCCTTTTGGTTTGTTTGGCTTGAATCTCCAGGTCGGCACTTACCCCCTGCATATAGCCTCCCAAACTGGGTTGGTGTATCATCACTTCACCGTGCGGGAAGATATAACGTTTGCCTTTTGCGCCGGCGCTCAGTAAGATGGAGCCCATCGATGCAGCCAGCCCCATACAAATGGTACTAACGGGGCTTTTTAACATCCGCATGGTATCGTAAATGACCATACCACTGGTAACTACACCACCCGGGCTGTTGATAAAGAATTTGATCTCTTCGCCAGGTTTATCGTTATCGAGCAGTAACAAACGGGTTACAATGTCTCTGGCCGATTTGTCTTCAACAACCCCCCACAGATACACAGCTCTTTTTTCAAAAAAGAACTTTTCCATTTTCTTGGCCAGTACACCGAATTCCTGATTTTTTTCTTTTTCTCCGTTTTCCTTTGGTTCATCTTCATCATCCATGCGAAATGGCTGAAACAAGTGATTAGAATATATCTGCATGATAATTTATTTGATTTGAATGTAAATCACAATATTGTTCAAAGATATTGAGCGATCCCTGTTGTCCGCTGCGCCTTTGGGGCTTCCGTCGCTTGCGCCAAAGCTTTAGCACGGAGCACGAAACAAGGCCTTTGCGGATAGTCGAAACGTTCGCTTAGTCTTTTTTCTCTTTACGCGGATTGATCAGTAACACTTCATCAACGAGGCCATATTCTTTGGCTTCTTCAGAAGTTAACCAGTAGTCGCGGTCGCAGTCTTTTTCAACCTGCTTCACCGATTTGCCGGTATGGAAAGAGATAGCGTCGTACAGGTTCTTTTTGATCTTTTTGATCTCGGCTACAGTGATCTCGATATCGCTGGCCTGACCGCCAATAGCGCCACTGGGCTGGTGCATCATTACCCGGCTGTGCTTTAAGGCAGTACGTTTGCCTTTTGTTCCTGCACACAGTAATACAGCAGCCATAGAAGCAGCCATACCTATGCAAATGGTAGAAACGTCGGGCGTAATGTAATTCATGGTATCATACACACCTAAACCGGAATACACGCTGCCACCGGGAGAATTGATGTACATCTGGATGTCGCGCGTACGATCGGTGCTTTCGAGAAACAACATTTGTGCAGTTACGATATTAGCCACTTCGTCATTGATCGGATAGCCCAGGAAAATAATACGGTCCATCATTAACCGGCTGTAAACGTCCATGACTGCAATATTCATGGGACGTTCTTCAATAATATTGGGAGTTAGGTTGGTAACCTGGTGCTGTTGGTAACTGTGCAGGGTATTGCTTGAAATACCTCTGTGGTGTACCGCGTATTTTTCAAATTCTTTTCCAAGATTCATAGTACTTTTCTGTTATTTGAGTTGGCAATTTAAGTCTTTGTGACAAACCAAATACCGTGCTACATAAAAAAACAGCCAATTTGGCCTAATATCTTCATAAACAATCCTTTTTAACCTGCAATACAGGCAGACCGGCTGGCAAAAAAGGCCCTTCAGGGGTCCTGGCGGCCTAACCGGTACTGGTAGACAAAAAAGGGCTGTCAGCCTGGTGCCGGCCCGGCAGATGAATTTGATACCCAGCACGGTGCAATGGTTAACCAAACAGTCATTAGCTTTATTTTGCATGAATAATAAGTGCTGAATCAACAATTAAAAATGGCGCCTGTTCAAACGTCACAAACAAACAATTGTTTGTAGGGCTTTTTGTTAAATAGCCGTTTAGTCCACTCGATTGGTAGAAAAAATTTTTTGAGAACCGTCTTTCTGTATTATCTTTGATCTACAAATTGAGTAGACTTATTATGTTTCGTTCCCACGCCATACAAATAATGTACATCTCCTGTTGCAACAAGTACTGTTGTTGTTAACCACCTGCACTACTCGCTTGACCATCATTGCTTTCCAGGTTCCAGATTAATGAATGAATGAAATTTGAATGATAATCCATATGAGCTCAACATTACAGGCACACTTGACAGATTTAACCCACCAATCAGATAGACTAAATATTCACGAATTTATAAAATTGCTCACAGAGCAATTTCCCGGCCAGGTCACTTTTTCAACCAGCTTCAGTTATGAAGACCAGGTAATTGCCCATGAGATCCTGAACCACCAGCTCCCTGTAAATATTTTTACTCTCGATACGGGGCGGTTATTTGCAGAAACCTATTCTGTCTGGAACAACACGAACGAAAAGTATAACACCCATATAACAGCGTACTACCCCGATTATCGTTTACTGGAAGAGTATGTGACCGATAAAGGACCGAATGCATTTTATGAATCGGTGGAGAACCGCAAACAATGCTGTTTTATTCGAAAAGTAGAACCGCTGAAAAGAGCATTGGCCGGAAATGCGGTCTGGATCACCGGTTTGCGCGCTGAACATTCACCCGACAGAAAAGACCTGAGCGTGATTGAGTGGGACGAAACCAATCAGATCATTAAATACAATCCGATCCTGCACTGGACCACTGAGCAGGTTAAGAAATACATCGATGACAATAATGTACCTTACAATCCACTGCACGACCGTGGTTTTGTAAGTATTGGATGCGCACCCTGTACACGTGCCGTTCGGCCTGGCGAAGATTTCAGGGCCGGCCGCTGGTGGTGGGAAGATGCGGCTAAAAAGGAATGTGGCCTGCATATTCATAAATAATTATTAACTGAATTCCTGAAAACAGAAATATGAGTAAGTATAGTTTAGATTATTTGGATCATTTGGAATCGGAAGCTATTCATATCTTCCGCGAAGTAGCAGGGCAATTCGAAAGACCGGCTTTGTTATTTTCCGGTGGAAAAGACTCCATTACCCTCGTGCAATTGGCACTGAAAGCATTTCGTCCCGGTAAATTTCCCTTCCCGTTGGTGCACATCGATACCGGCCACAACTTCCCAGAAGCGCTGGCATACCGCGACGAACTGGCAAAGACCATTGGCGAAAAATTGATCGTGCGTAATGTAGAAGATACCATAAAAGCAAAACACCTTACTGAACCCAAGGGAAAGTTCGCCAGCCGTAATGCTTTGCAAACGTACACCCTGCTCGATACCATCGAAGAGTTCAAGTTTGATGCCTGCATTGGTGGCGCCCGCCGTGATGAAGAGAAAGCAAGAGCCAAAGAACGCATATTTTCTGTACGGGATGAATTCGGTCAATGGGATCCGAAGCTGCAACGTCCCGAATTGTGGAATACCTACAACGGCAGAATTTCCAAAGGTGAGAACGTTCGGGTATTCCCGATCAGTAACTGGACGGAACTGGATGTATGGAATTATATCCGCCGTGAAAAGATAGAACTGCCTTCCATTTATTTCTCGCACGAACGCGATGTGATCGATCACGAAGGACAACTGGTAGCTGTAAGCGATTTTATAAAACTCGATCCTACCGATAAAGTGTTGCGCAAAAAAGTGCGTTACCGTACGGTAGGCGATATGACCTGTACCGCAGCTGTGGAATCACATGCTTCGAACATCGACGATATCATCAGCGAGATCACTGCTACCAAGACAAGCGAACGTGGTGAAACCCGAATCGATGACAAGGTTTCGGAAGCAGCGATGGAAGACAGAAAGAAAAACGGATACTTCTGATTTCTGATTTTTGATTTACTGATTTCGGGATTTAGAGATTTAATTGAATCCCAAAATCGCAAGATCCCAAAATCTCAAAATTATTAAGATGGATTTATTAAGATTTATAACAGCAGGCAGTGTAGATGATGGTAAGAGTACCCTGATAGGCCGTTTATTATACGATAGCAAAAGCATTATGATCGACCAGCTGGCTGCTATTGAGAAACAAAGTAAGAACAAAGAGCAGGGAGAGATCGATCTGGCCTTGTTAACAGATGGCTTGCGTGCCGAAAGGGAGCAGGGCATTACGATCGACGTGGCATACAAATACTTTTCTACGCCCAAACGCAAATTCATCATTGCCGACGCGCCTGGTCATATTCAATATACCCGCAACATGGTCACAGGTGCTTCTACAGCCGATCTGGCCATTATCCTGATCGATGCCCGTAACGGAGTAGTGGAGCAAACCCGCCGCCACTCCATCATCACTTCTTTATTGAACATTCCCCACGTAGTGGTGGCCATTAATAAAATGGACCTGGTTGATTACTCACAGGATGTTTATAACAACATTGTGATCGATTATGCCGAAGTGGCAAAATCGCTGGGCCTGAAAGATGTTACCTATATTCCGATCAGCGCCGTGTTTGGTGATAACATCGTTGAAAAGTCACCAAAAATGAGCTGGTTTGAAGGCGCTTCTTTACTGCACTTCCTGGAATCAGTAGAAGTAGACAAAGATATTAACCTCACCAACCCGCGTTTCCCTGTGCAGTATGTTATTCGTCCGCAAACAGACGATCTGCACGACTATCGTGGTTATGCAGGTAAGGTGATCAGTGGAATTTATCGTAAAGGCGATGCCATCACAGTGCTGCCTTCGGGACAAACCAGCACGATCAAGGCCATTGAGCACAACGGAAAGGAAGTGGACGAAGTGTTTGCACCGCAAAGCGCCATCCTTCACCTTGAAGATGATATTGATATCAGCCGCGGCGATGTTATTGCAAAAAGCGATGACCTGCCTAAAACAACCCAGGAGCTGGATGTGGTATTATGCTGGATGGATAATAAACCACTGGTAACCGGCAACAAGTATCTACTGCAGATCAACAGCCGGGTAGTAAGAAGCGTGGTGAAAGAAATTGAATACAGGCTGGATGTAAATACGCTGCAAAAGACAGAAGCTACATCCGCAGCATTGAACGACGTAATAAAAGTAAAAATAAAAACAGCTTCGCCGGTTCCTTACGATTCGTACAGCGAACTGCGCGAGAACGGTGGTGCGATCCTGATAGACGAAACAAGCCATGTAACTGTAGGCGCCTGTATGATTCAATAGTTGAGCAGTAACAAGATTGTTTAACCTTGAACAATGAATAGCATGAGTACGAGTGAATTTATACAGCATTTATTTACACAGCATAAAAAAGTGGATAGGTCATTTCCTGATAAGGAATTGGCAGAGCAGTTCATTGATCAGGCATTTAACTTCTTGTTTTTGCCCAATAAAAAGCACCAGCAGGTAAGCGACCTGGAAAGAGAGCTTAATTTATTGAAGAGCCATCTATCGAGCCTGGCGTACGATGTGGTGCATAAGGAAGAGAAAGCAGTGCACATTACGGAAACGTTCTTTGCGGCCATTCCTGCCCTGTATGCAAAATTGATAAAAGATGCAGAGGCGCTGTTGCAGTTTGACCCTGCCGCCCGTTCGGTAGAAGAGGTGCTGGTAGCTTATCCCGGGTTTTATGCCACGGCCGTATATCGCTTATCGCACCAGTTATGGGAGCAGGGCGTTGAGATCCTGCCAAGATTGTTTACCGAATATGCGCATAGCAAAACGGGGGTTGATATTCATCCCGGCGCACGCATTGGCGAAGCCTTTTGCATTGATCATGGCACAGGCATAGTGATAGGTGAGACCACAGATATTGGTAATAATGTAAAAATATACCAGGGGGTAACCCTGGGCGCATTAAGCGTATCTAAAGATAACGTGGCAAAACGCCACCCGACTATTGAAGATAATGTGACCATTTATTCGGGGGCTACCATTTTAGGTGGTACTACGGTTATTGGAAAGGACAGTATCATTGGCGGTAACGTTTGGCTAACGAACAGTGTGCCCTCGTTCTCGGTCGTGTATCATAAAAGTGAAGTGAAGGTCCGGGACAAGAATCCGTTTCCTGAACCCCTGAATTTTGTTATTTAAAACAAGGTGTGCCACACCACACTTTTAAAGTGTCGCACGCCTGGCAACACAAAACAGATTAATATGATTACGGAAGAAAAACAGGTAAACAATATAAAACCCAACCAAAACAACCAGCGAATGAGAGCCGGTAATATTCTTGAAACGATCGGCCAAACGCCGCATGTAAAGATCAACAGGCTGTATGGCGATAGCCATGAGGTCTGGATCAAGCTCGAGCGCAACAATCCGGGCAACAGCATCAAAGATCGTATTGCATTATCAATGATCGAAGATGCAGAGCAAAAAGGCATTTTGAATAGAAACAGTGTGATCATTGAACCTACATCGGGTAACACCGGTATAGGGTTGGCCATGGTGGCGGCTGTGAAAGGTTACAAACTCATCCTGGTTATGCCAGAATCGATGAGCGTGGAAAGAAGACAGCTGATGGAGTTGTACGGCGCCACATTCGAATTAACGCCGCGCGAGAAAGGCATGAAGGGTGCCATTGAAAAAGCAAAAGAGCTGGTTGAAAAAACGCCCAATAGCTGGATGCCCCAACAGTTCGATAATGAAGCGAATGTAAAAGTGCACCGCGAAACTACCGCCAAAGAGATTCTGGAAAGTTTTCCCGATGGCATCGATTACCTGATCACCGGCGTAGGAACCGGTGGCCATATCACAGGTGTTGCAGAAGTGCTGAAAGAAAAGTTCCCTAACCTGAAAGTATACGCTGTGGAGCCTGAATTATCAGCCGTGATCAGCGGTGGGGCTCCCGGTCCGCATCCTTTGCAGGGACTGGGTGCTGGTTTCATTCCCAGTATCCTGAATACTAAATTGCTGGATGGAACGGTACAGGTGGGTAAAGACGAGTCTTTCGTATACGCACAAAGACTTGCGAAAGAAGAGGGGATCCTGGCCGGTATTTCAACCGGTGCAGCGTTGGCGGCAGTAGCGAAAAAATTAACCGAGATCCCTAAAGGCGCCCGCGTGTTAACATTCAATTATGATACCGGTGAGCGGTATTTATCAATTGATGGTTTATATAAATAGTGAACAGTTACATGCAAACGAACCCAACATATGGTAAAGTAATACTGGCTGCTGCCGGGCCCGGTGATCCGGAACTGGTAACGGTTAAAACGGTGCGCTACCTGCAGCAGGCCGAAGTGGTTTTGGCCGACCGCCTGGTAAGCGACCTCATATTACAACAATATGTGAACAGCGCGGCCGAGATTGTTTTCGTAGGAAAACAATGCAGCCGCGGTTCGAGCACGCCACAATACACTATTAATGAACTGATGGTGCACTATGCTTCGAAGGGTAAGCTGGTGGTACGGCTAAAGGGTGGCGACGCAACGATGTTCTCGAACATCCTCGACGAATTGCAAACCCTGGTTCAGCATAACATCCCTTATGAAATTATTCCTGGCGTAACGGCGGCCCTTGGTGCTGCTGCCTATGCAGGCATTCCGTTAACGGCCAGAGGGTTCACTACGTCAGTTAGGTTTTTAACCAGCTACAAGCTCGATATAGTAACAGATAATTACTGGAAAGAACTGGCTGAAACAAATGATACCCTGGTGTTCTACATGTCATCTGAAACACTTGACCATGTAGTGGATAACCTGGTTAAGAATAATATTGGCAGTGATAAATTGCTTGCAGTAGTTGAGCAGGCAACCACGCCATTGCAGAACGTGCACGTAACCAATCTATATAAATACGATGATCAGCTTCGGGGAAAAACATTTGTTTCCCCTTCGCTGGTGATCATAGGTAAAGTAGTGGCTTTGCATGAGTCGTTCAAATGGATCGAGAACAGCAATAGTGCAGCCCATTATTTCAAACCCCTCGCAAAACTGATTACAACAACATCCGATACTGAAAATGCGGAAAAAGTAAATAAACATGTTAGCAGAGCATAAACTGAAATTGTTACAGGATTTAGTAAGGTCTTCTACCAAAGAAGAACTGGTTTGGATGAATGGATTCCTGGCCGGCGTGTTAATGAATTGCCACGACCAGCCGTCATTGGCATCAACAACAGCGACTGCTGCAGCGCCCGCAACAGCGACTGCACCGGTAGCTGCGCCTGCTGAAAGTAAACCTGCTGTATCCAAGATTACCATAGCTTATGGTACTGAAACCGGTAACTCTAAAAAGCTGGCTACCGACCTGGCTGCCAAAGCAAAGAAAAGCGGTATCCAGGCGAAAGTGGTTAGCCTTGATCAATATCGCCTGAATGATCTGGCCAAGGAAGAATACTTCTTTACCATTATCAGCACCCAGGGCGAAGGGGAGCCACCTGCTACTGCCAAGAAATTTTACGACCACATACATCAGAATGGATTCAAGTTGCCGCAAATTAAGTTCGGTGTGCTTGCACTGGGCGATACTTCCTATCCCCTGTTCTGCAAAGCCGGCGAGGATGTAGACCAGCAATTGCAAAAACTCGGCGGGCAACGCATTGCTCCATTGATCAAATGCGATACAGATTACCAGGGCGATGCCGAAGGCTGGTTCTCGCAGGTGTTGCATTCATTAACTACGACCACCAGCAGCAATGGTACTGCCAGTGTTGGCGCCGTAGTGGCCAAAAAGCCAACCGGTAAAAAAGTATACACTGGTAACATCATTACCAATATAAACCTGAACGACAGAGGTTCTAACAAAGCAACTCATCATATCGAGATCGTAGCAGACGAGCTGGAATACCAACCCGGTGATTCAATCGGAATTGTTCCGGAAAATGCACCGGCTGCTGTAGATGCTATTATTGCATTAACCGGTGTGGACGCGAGGAAAACATTGTCTTACCGCAATGAGTCGCATACCGTTCTTGAGTTACTGAAGAAGAAAGTGAACATTGCTTATTTACCCGAGCGCGTGGTGAAGCAGTATGCTGCCATTGTAAAACAGGATATTCCTGAAACAAAGATCAGCCTGCTGGATTTGTTGAAAATATATCCGGTAAATAATGCTGCGCAGTTTGAAGAAGTGATTGGCATTCTTGAACCGATCACGCCGCGGCTGTATTCAATATCGTCATCGCCTGAGGCGCATAGCGGTGAAGTGCATGTAACTGTAGCAAGGGATAATTTTAAAGTGAACGGCGAAGTAAAACATGGCCTGTGCTCTAACTTCCTGGCGGATCTGCCTGTTGACAGCCCGCTGGAATTTTATGTGCATAAGAACAATCAATTCCGGTTGCCGGCGCCCGAGAAAGATGTGATCATGATCGGACCCGGTACAGGTATTGCTCCCTTCAGATCGTTTATTGCTGAACGCGATGCAGTTGGTGCTACCGGTCGTAACTGGCTGTTCTTTGGCGATCAGCATTTTACTACCGACTTTCTGTATCAAACAGAAATTCAGAACTGGATGCAAACCGGCGTGTTAACCAAAGTGAACGTAGCCTTCTCAAGAGACCAGAAATCAAAAATATATGTACAGCATAAAATGCTCGAAAACGCCAAAGCATTTTATGAGTGGTTACAAAATGGTGCATATGTGTACATCTGCGGAGCGAAAGAACCCATGAGTGTGGATGTTGAAAATACCCTGTTACAGATCATTGAACGCTTCGGAAGCAAAACAAGCGCCCAGGCAGTTGAGTATCTGAACCAACTGAAAGAAGAGGGCCGCTACCTGAAAGATGTTTATTGATGCAATGAGCATTTGTAATTGGCAAAATAAAAAAATTGGTTAGAGAGCTAAGCGTTAAAGCCCTGTAACCTGCAACTTGAAACCTGTAACTTTTAGAGATGAGTACAAACGATAATAAGAATCTATCTTCTACTGAAAGAATAAAAATGGCCAGCGATGGCTTGCGCGGTACATTAAAAGAGAGCCTGCACGACGAGTTAACCGGTGCAGTGCGTGAAGACGATCAGGCGCTGATCAAATTCCATGGCATGTATCAGCAGGACGACCGCGATCGCCGCGAAGAGCGCAGCGCCAAAAAGCTCGAGTGGCTGTATTCATACATGCTCCGGTTGCGGTTGCCGGGTGGTTTTATGACCGGTGAGCAATACGTTGGTTTGCATAATATTGCCGGCGAACATTCAACCGGGGTGATAAAGATCACTACCCGCCAGACGATTCAGCTGCATGGTATTTTAAAATCACATGTAAAACCAACCATCAAGGCTTTCAATACCATTCACCTCGATTCTATTTCCGCTTGCGGTGATGTGAACCGTAACGTAATTTGTGCGGCTCACCCCAAGTTTTCGCCTATCCACGAAGAGATCTTTGCTTATGCAGATAAGATAAGCCAGATGGGTTTGCCGAAATCAAAAGGCTATTATGAAATATGGCTCGATGAAAAGCCATTGCTAGATACCAAGGAAAAAGAAGAAGTAGAGAAAGATCCATTGTACCAAAACCGGTACCTGCCCCGCAAATTCAAAGTGGCCATTGCCATTCCGCCGAACAACGATGTGGATGTATTTGCCAATGATCTGGGCCTGATCGCCATTGTTGAGAATGACAAATTGATCGGTTTTAACCTGGCGGCCGGCGGTGGTCTGGGTGCTACCCATGGAAACGCACAAACGTATCCACGGCTGGGGTCAATGCTTGGTTTTGTGCGTGGAGAACAAAATACATTGAAAGCGGTATTGGAAGTGATCACGATTCAGCGTGATTACGGAAACCGCAGTGATCGTAAGCTGTCGAGGTTGAAGTATACCCTCGACAAAATGGGGATCGAGGCTTTCAGGGAAGAACTGGAAAAACGTTGTGGGTTCAAGCTGGAAGAGCCTAAGCCCTTTACCTTTACCCGCCGGGCTGATGATTACGGCTGGCATAAGAACCATGAAGGTAAATGGTATTACACGGTATTTGTTGAAAGTGGCCGCATAACCGATGATGAAAAAGTAGCATTAAAAACGGCTATGCTGGAAGTCGCAAAAACAGGGAAAGTGAATTTCCGGTTCACCTGTAACCAGAACCTGATCCTGAGTGACATTGCCCAGAAAGACAAGAAGGAAATAGAAAAAATATTAGAGGATTTCGGCATTATTGCACATACTGATAATGCAGGTGCGGTACGTAAAAGCGCCATTGCCTGCGTAGCCTTCAACACCTGTTCATTGGCGTTGGCGGAAGCACAACGTTACCTGCCATCGCTCATCACGAAAATTGAACCTATACTGGCAAAACATGGTTTGGAAAATGATGAGATCTCGATGCGGATGACCGGTTGCCCGAACGGGTGCGGAAGACCGTATGCAGCAGAGATCGGCTTTGTTGGCACTGCGTATGGCCGTTATAACTTACATTTGGGGGGCGATCGGGAAGGTTTCCGTTTAAATAAAAAGTATAAAGAGAATATTGACGAACCTGCCATTTTAAAGGAGCTGGATGAACTGTTCGAAAAATACAGCAGGAACAGGCAGTCGGGTGAAACCTTTGGAGATTTTGCAGTTCGGGAAAAGTTGGTAACGATTTAAATTAATGCTGACGGGCATGTCAACAGAACAAAAGATACCGGTAAAACAAACAGCTGTCGCTTCCGCCGACCAGGGCAATCTTTTATTTCCCGTTTTTTTAAAACTGGAAGAATTGAAAGTATTACTGGTAGGCGGAGGTAAAGTAGGCCTGGAAAAATTATCTGCGCTGCTGGGGAATTCACCTGCAGCTCCGGTCACTGTTGTTGCTAAAAGCATTTCCGATGAAGTACGCAGGTTGGCGAAACATCATCCCAACGTTACCCTCCATGAACGCGCTTTCCAGGAAGCCGATCTGGAAAATAAAGACCTGGTTGTAATTGCGGTTAACGAAAAAGAATCAAGTCAGGCCATTCGTGCCGCTGCCAAGGAAAGAAAGATCCTTGTAAATGTAGCTGACACGCCCGAGCAATGTGATTTTTACCTGAGCTCAATTGTGCAAAAAGGAAATCTGAAGATCGCTATTTCAACCAATGGCAAATCGCCTACTGCTGCCAAACGGATCAAAGAGGTATTGAACCATGCGTTACCGAATGAACTGGACGACATGATCAATAACCTGCATGCAGTAAGGAACAAACTCAATGGAAATTTTGAATACAAGGTAAAACGCCTGAATGAGCTCACCCGCATACTTGTTGAAAAAGATAATGTAGAAAGGGAAAGACGCTGGCGCAAAATTGCTACCTACTCTCTGGTTGCCTTCGGCCTGATGCTTATAGGCCATTTTATATTCTCCTATTTGCCCTTTCAACGCATAGCCGACGATACGGTAAAATGGTATCAACAGCTGGATAAGAATTTCCACTGGATGCTGCTGGCCGGTTTCCTGGCGCAGGTAGTAGACGGTGCATTGGGAATGGGTTATGGGGTAACCAGCGCTACCATTCTCTTATCAGCAGGGGTAAGCCCGGCTGCCATGAGTGGTAGTATTCACACGGCAGAAATGTTCGCCAGCGGCGCTTCAGGTTACAGTCACTACAAATTTGGGAACGTAAACAAGAAGCTCTTCAAGGCATTGGTGATTCCCGGCGTGCTCGGTGCGGTGCTGGGGGCTTATTTATTGTATAAGTTAACAAAGGTCGGATTGAATGCAGATTATGTAAGACCTGTGGTAGCCTGCTATACCATGCTGCTGGGTTTACGTATACTTTGGAATGCATTCAAGAACGAGAAGATAAAGAAGAAATTCAAACACTACGGCTGGCTGGCCGGTATAGGCGGTTTCCTCGATTCATTTGGCGGCGGTGGCTGGGGACCCATAGTAACCACTACATTAATAACCAAAGGCCGCAGCCCGCGCTTTGTAATAGGGTCCGTAAGCCTTACCGAGTTCTTTGTTACATTGGCCAGCGCATTTACATTTTTTACATTGATGGGGCTGGAGCATTGGCAGGTGATCGTGGCGTTAGTAATAGGCGGTTTGCTGGCTGCGCCATTAGCTGCAAAACTGGCTGGAAAATTACCCCGTAAGACATCGCTGATCTTATTGGGGTTATTGGTAATATTCTGGAGCCTGAGGATCATTGTAAAGATCTTTTGATAAATATATTTAATATATCCCGGCAAAAATTTGACCGGGATTTTAAATATTTAATTAGTCTATTAATTTAATCGACTACATTTGCGTTTGTTTGGATCCCGGTAGTTCTTGGCCGGGTTTTTAAATGTCTTATTAGTCTATTAAAACAATAGATTAAATGTTTTCAACACCCGGACAAAGAACAGTGCCGGGATTTATTATAAGCATATAGTCTATTAAAACGATAGGCTATTCCAAAATTAAATGAACGAATATGAAGACTGCAAATCCTTCACGTTGGGCAGGTGTACCGCTATACATTGGCCTATTCAGTCAGCTAAGTAAGAGCAGGAGCATGAAATACGGCGTATTGGTAGCCGCCGCTCTTTTGATACGCTCGCTATCCTTTTCCCAGGCAGTAGCCCTCATTGAGATCTCAGGAACCGTTATAAACCAGGAGAAGAACGAGCCTTTGCCCGATGTAAGTGTGCAGATCAAAGGATCGGTAACCGGCACGATCACCGACAACGCTGGCAGCTTTATCTTACGCACCAAACAAAAATTACCATTTACGCTGGTCTTTTCTTCCGTTGGATTTAAACCACAGGAATTGGAAGTAAAAAGCCTGGGCTCCAAATTACAGGTGGCCATGGTTACCCAAACGGTACTGGGGAACGAAGTGGTGGTAACAGCTTCCCGGGTTCCGGAAAACATTCTTAAATCACCGGTGGCTATTGAAAAACTCGATATCCGCGCCATTCGCGAAACGCCTGCACCTAATTTTTACGATGCGCTCGAAAATGTAAAAGGCGTACAAATGACAACTTCCAGTTTAACGTTCAAAGTGCCGAATACCCGCGGCTTCAATATTCCTAATAATTTCCGTTTTATGCAGTTGGTTGATGGGGTAGATATGCAGGCTGCTACCCTGGGTGTGCCGTTGGGCAATGCGATCGGTCCCACGGAACTGGATATCCAAAGCGTTGAAATCACACCCGGCGCCGCCTCCGCTTTATATGGTATGAATGCCATTAACGGCATGGCTAACCTGCTTACTAAAAATCCGTTTAATTCCCAGGGATTGAGCATTTATCACAAAACAGGGGTAAATCATGTGGATAATAGGGATCATAGCGCAGCTGTTTTAACGGAGTCGGCCATCCGGTATGCAAAAGCCTTTAATAATAAGTTTGCTTTCAAAGTGAATGTGGGTTATATGCAGGGCGTCGACTGGCGTTCCAATACCCGGCTCGATCAAAACCCTAACAACCTCAAAAGCGCAAACCCTAACTTCCCTTCACTCGATGGCGCTAATAATATAGCATTTGACGGCTGGAACAGGTATGGCGACGATGCGCTGGCTGGAAGTAACACATCATCCATTAGTGGTCTTACCATTGATGGCAAACCTAATCAAACTTTACGGGTAGTGCGCACGGGCTATTGGGAGACTGACCTGGTAAGTCCAAAAGTGAGCAATTTAAAAGTAGATGCTGCTGCGCATTACCGCATTACTGAAAATGCCGAGCTCTCGTATTCCTATCGTTTCGGGCAAATGGATGGCGTATTTCAGCGGGGAAATAAGATCCGCCTCGATGATGTAAAAGTGCAGAATCATCATTTGGAATTGAAAGGTACCAATTATGTAGTGCGCAGTTATGTATCCATTGAGAACACCGGCAATTCCTACAATGTTAAACCGTTGGCCGACAATCTCGACCTCGCGAGTGGCGGTTCCAGCAATGCCTGGGCTACAAAATATAAAAATGCGCTTACAGAATATGCCAACCTCAATGGCGGCCTAACCTCTGCTAACCTGGCCGCTGCCAATCAATTTGCACGGGATAAAGCCGATGCTGGCCGTGTTGAGCCCGGCACACCTGAGTTTGATCAATTGAAAAATACCATCATCGGGATCAACAACTGGGATATAAGATCAGGCACTATTCCTGATGCACCAGCCACTGGTGGTTCTGCCCTGATCCAAAAGAGTCGCATGTACCATACCGAAGGGCAATGGGACCTGTCGAAATATGTGAAGGTGATCGATCTGCTGGTAGGTGGTGATGCACGTATCTACGAGGTCATTCCCGATGGCAACAATTTCGTTGATTTCGGCCGGCCGATCGAGGAAAGGAATAAGCCGGTGATGGTAGATGGTAAAGTGCCGGATAGCAATGATTTTGGCAGCAATGTATATTATAAAAAGTTCGGCGCCTTTGCACAGGTTACCAAAACCTTCTTCAACGAGAAGTTGAAATTATTTGGCTCCCTGCGCTACGATTACAATCCGGAGTTTGATCCCAAGTTTACGCCACGCCTGGCGGCTGTATATACGGCCAGTCAACGGCATAATTTCCGCTTTACCTATCAGCAGGGATTCCGTTTTCCCGCGCTGTTTGAAGCATTATCATATGTAAATAATGGGCGGGTAAAACGCGTTGGTAGTTTATCCTATATCAATGAGGGATTGGGCTATCTTGAAAATAGTTATACCCAGAGCTCGGTAATTAATTTCAATGCAGCGGTAAGTGCTGCAGGCAATACCGACGCAGCCGCGTTGGCTAATCGGGACCTGCTGGTAGTGGCCAACCTGCCCAGGGCGCGTCCGGAAAGGATCACTTCATTTGAGATCGGTTATAAAAGTATTCTCCTGAATAATAAAGTGATCATTGATGTGGACGCTTATACCAACCAATACGACGGTTTCCTGGGTCAGGTGCAGGTATATGTTCCCAGGGGAGAAACCGTAGGTTCCGATGCGGCAGTGATCGCCATGCTCGACCGCAACCGCGATGCTACTACGGCCAGTGGAGCTAATGCGGCCAGCCAGGGGCAGGAACGTTACCGCGTGTATACGAATGCAAAGAATATTTATTACAACTACGGCGCTGCGTTGGGCATCACCTATAATATTTATAAAAAATATACCATTGCGGGGAATGTGAATTTCAACCAGATGAGATCGAATAAGACCGACGATATTTTCGTAACAGGATTCAATACGCCAAAATGGACCACCAATCTTTCATTTGGTAACCGCGAAGTATTTAAAAATGTTGGGTTCAATATCGTGTGGAGATGGCAGGATGCCTTCCTGTGGGAAAGCCCGCTGGTAACAGGTACTATTTCTTCATACAATACGCTCGATGCCCAGGTAACCTATCGCATTCCAAAAGTAAATGCAAGCATCAAAGCAGGCGGCGCCAACCTGTTGAACAACCGTTACATTCAATATGCGGGCGGGCCAACCATCGGTGGCTTATATTATGTGGCGTTTACGGTTGATGGCTTGTTGAAGTAGTCGGTTATTTCTAGACCGATACCGTAATCGATCTATACATATCTTAATAGTGAACCCCGCCTTTCAGCGGGGTTATTTTTCTTACAACCTGATCTTCATCCCACCATTCATAATAAATCCCTCCACCGGCGCATAGATATCCCTGAAGAGGGGATTATCAATACTGCCGGTATAAATAGCATCAAACCTTGACTGGCGCGTGTCTGTGAAGTTTTCAAAATTGATGTAAATGGAAAATTTCTCCCAAACCCTTTCCGCCATAAATCCGGTTATCCAATAGGATTTACCCAAACTGCCATCATTCAATCGTTGCCTGCTGAAATAATACGCTTCCAGTCCCAATTTCCATTTTTCATCTTTTTCGTACATCAGCACATTGTTCAGCCGGTGCCGGGCAGTTAACGGCATCCATTCCAGTTTGTTGTTAAAATGCGTATTCGCATCCGTATACGTATACCCGAGGAATAATTTGAAATCGCCATATAACAACCGCAGGTTGGTTTCCATTCCCCTGGTATCGAGATGGCCCGTTGAGTTTACAAAAGTGGAAGCGCCGCCCGCACCCACAGTGATCACCAGTGGATTATTCAACCGGGTATAAAAGAACAGATGATTGAAGCTAACGCCCAGGTCCCCGATGTGAGTACGGTAATTAATGTCCCAGTTACCGCCGATGGAGCGTTCATTTTTTGATCTATTGATGTCAATTGGTAACAAGGCTTTAAAATGCATTCGCTCTGCTTCTTCTGTAAAGATGGTGGGTGTTTTATAGCCAAAGCCGCCGCCAATGCGGGTGGTAAGGTTCGGCAATACTTTGATCATAGCCGAAACCCTTGGCAGCAACTCAAACCCATATTCATTTACGTAATCACCCCTTAAACCGCTTTCCAGGACAAGTTTATCAGAAACAGTCCAGGCATTCTGTATAAAAATGCCAAATGTATTGTAGTGATAATCCCGGGAAGGGCCAGAGTTATGTTCCACTTCATTTAAGCCATCGGTCAATACATTGGCGCCAATTACCCAGTCGGCTTTTTCTCCTTTTCTGTTCCAGGTGAGTTCAGAAAAAGAAGATTGTTGCAGGGCGTCGAACTGGTAACCAGGTATAGTGATCACCCGGTCGAAACGACTGTAGCTGTTCTTGAATTGAAGCGTGGTATTGTTATTCAATCTGTGCGCAACGCCGAATTGAGTAATGATGCGGTCTGTATTGTTCTTCTCAAAAAATCCGCTTTCACCGTTCCTGATATAATTCATGCTGCCCCCGGTACGGTCTTCGGTGATATAGGTGATGCCTGCATCAGCAGTTGTTTTTTTTCCATAGAGGAATAACCGAGGATTTACCGTGTATCGTTCATATTTGGGAATAGCAGTGAGGCCAATGTCTGCAGGGTCATACGCTTTATTGCTGTTACGCGATGCAAAAAATGTCAGGCCAACCTTACCGTACCGTTCACTGTAAAAGCCGCTTACATCAAGGCCGCCGGCGTTTGTACCGTTAGCCAGGAAATTAAGCGCTCGTTTTTCACCGGGCGTTTTTGATACCAGGTTTACCAATCCCGCAATGGCGCCGCCACCATATAAGGTAGAGGCCGATCCTTTGATAACTTCCACCTGTTTCAGATCGAGCGGCGCTATTTGCAAAATAGAAAGGCCGCCGGAAAAGCCTGCATACAACGGGTAACCATCACGCAGCATTTGTGTATACCGGCCGTCAAGTCCCTGGATGCGGATGCCGGCATTGAAAGATGTGGCTGATGTCTGCTGTGTTTGAATGCCGGTGCTTTCCGTTAACAGCATTCTGATATCACCGGGTTTCATGTTGGCTTTTTCAGCCAGTTCTTCCCCTGAAATAACTTCTACCCGGGTGGGGATGTTGGCAATGGTCCTGCTGATCCGCGTGGCTGTTACCACCACTTCCTCCTCATGTTCTTCTTCGTGTTGCTCCAGCTCAATGTCAATGGTAGCCGTATCTGATAACGGAAATGTGTAGCTAACCGTTCTTTCTTCAAAGCCGATATACGTAATAAGAAAAGTTTGACGTCCGGCAGTAATCCCGGTAATAAGGGCCACGCCATTGCTGTCGGCCAGAACGGATCTGTTTTGTTCTTTCCAAAGAATAGTAGCGCCGGGGAGTGGCATTTTTTCTTCACCGCCCCTGATCGTTGCCTTAAATGTATATTGAGCCTGTGCCGCAACAATAAGGCAGCACAGGATAATGCCTGTCAATAGGTACTTCATCTTCCTGTAGTATGTGATTAATAAAGGTGTGGATAGGTCGATGTTAACCGACGCGGGGAGGCTGGAAGAGAGAAGGATGATAACTGGATAATTTCTCTACATAGAAATGATAATAAGTTGTTCGTACCGCATATTCTGGCAGCGTTATACTTACCCGTGAAATGATCTCAACGGCATGGGCGCAGGTGCCGCAGGCAAAAAAAGGCGAGCAGTTGCCTTTTTCTTCGTTATCCGTTGGATGCGGCTGATGCGAGGCGCTGGTTTTATTATCGCATTCATCGGCCATACAACAGGGAATGATGGCCCCCGCTATGGTAACGATGAGTAATAAAAAGGTCAGCAGCTTTTTCACTGCCCAAAGATAGTATTTATTGGTTGTAACGGGCAGGGGAGCAGATGGGTTCTTTTTGGCGTGATTGGCACATTAATTTTATGGTAAAGGAACGAGTGTAAAAAAGTTTACTTTAGCAGAAGAAAAATGCACTACGCGCAATTTCAACCACATCCCCAACTGGCTCCTTTTATCGAGGCCTACTGGCAGGTGACGAGCCTATCTGAAACACCCGCTGCCAGAATAATGCCCGATGGTTGTGTAGATATTCTCATCAACCTGGGTGAAGATCTTCATACAGAAAGCGATCTCGTGATCAAAAGCGGTACGGCCGGTTTGGTTGGCACAATGACCCGGTTCAAAAAAATTAAGCATCCATGCAATACCAGTATAATAGGTATTCGATTTAAAGCGGGTGCCTTTGCCTATTTTTATAATTATGATTCCTTGCATGAGCTCACAAACACCACTATTGAATTCCAGAAACAACTGGTTCCCGATATCAGCTGCATAAGAAAAGATCTTGTAAATTATCTCAACCGGTTCTATCTACTGCGAATGAGCGCACCGCGGCAAACTATAATGCCCATTGTCACAAGCATCAAAAACAGGAAGGGACTGGTCACCGTTGATTCATTGGCCAGGAGCCACTATATCAGTAAAAGGCAGTTGGAACGGAATTTCAAACAACAGGTGGGTTTAACTCCCAAGGCATTCATCAATTTTGTCCGGTACGAGTTTGCGTTGCAAAGTATAAAGAAATACCATTTCCAAAAAAGTTTGCTTGAAATAGCCTACGAATGTGGCTATTATGATCACGCCCATTTATGCAATGACATAAAAAAATACGCTGGCCTTGTTCCATCGCAATTATAAAGTTGTCGCATTTTTCCAAAGCTTGGCCTGTTAACAGGGGTTAATTTGCAGGCAAAAATGATCTGCAGAACAATTTTATTTGTATCCCTGATCGGATTGTGTTCGTGTAAACATTCGGAAAAATATAAAAATTTACATACGATGGAACAAAGACTCAGTGTAATTACGCTAGGCGCACAAGATCTGCAGGCAATGCGTAATTTTTATATCGAAAAATTCGGTTGGAAACCGGTTGCCGAAAACAAAGACATTATCTTCTTTAAATTAAATGGGTTTTTATTAAGCCTGTACGGGCGCAAAGAGCTCGCAGAATTTGCAAAAGTGCCGGCAGCTGGAAATGGCTTTCGGTCCTTCGTTTTGGCGTATATGGTAGATTCAAAAGAAAAGGTGGAAGAGTTATATGCGTTGTTTAAGAGTAGAGGAGTCAAAATTTTAAAGGAGCCCGAAGCGCCGCCATTCGGTGGATATTGTTTTTTAATGCAGGATCTTGAAGGAAATATTTGGGAGATATCCTGGAATACATTCATACCGCTAGACGAAAAGGGGAATGTTATTACACATCTTCCGATAGATCATTTATAAACTGTATCTGCTGGATCCGATTGCTTATTTATTTGTATTTTTAAAAAAATACGAGTGAAGCAATGATAATCCCTGTAAATAACAGCGACCTTTTGATTGTTCAGGAGATCATTAATGACGGTGCGTCCGCATATAAGGGAGTTATTCCGGCAGATAGATGGCATGAGCCTTATATGTCTCTTGACGAATTGCAGGCTCAGGTTAACGATGGTGTTAAATTTTGGTGTTACGTCGAGGGCGGAAAAATGATTGCTGTAATGGGCATCCAGGATAAGGGGGACGTTAATTTAATTCGACACGCCTATGTTCGCACGGCTGCAAGGAAAAATGGTATCGGGGGAAAGCTGCTTCAACACCTGTCAACATTGGTATCAACACCCATTTTGATAGGTACCTGGGCTGATGCGGACTGGGCTATCAGCTTTTATAAAAAACATGGTTTCCGGCTGGTTTCGCATGATGAAAAAGAGCTTTTGCTCCGCAAATACTGGAACATTCCCCTCCGGCAGATCGATACTTCGGTTGTGCTTGCAAGCGCCAATTGGGTTGGCCCTTAACGGGCAGCCATCTAACCGGCTAGCCATGCTTTAAGCACCTCGCCGATCTTCGTCACCTCCACCATAAAACCGTCATGCCCATACGCTGAATCAATTTCTACCAGCGTGCAGTCGGGCAGGTGTTGCTGCATATGGCGTTGTTCTTCGAGCGGACAAAGTATGTCGCTGGAAATACCGATCAGTAAAGTCCTTTGTTTAATACTTTTCAGCACCGCTTCTGCATTACCGCCGCGGCCGCGGCCAATATGATGGGTATCCAGCGCTTTTGTAAGCAGCCAGTAGCTGTATGCATTAAAACGCTTCACCAGTTTATCACCCTGGTAATTGATGTAGGAAGCTGCTTTGTAATCGTTCAGTTTTTCGGCGTCGGCATCAGTTTGTTTCTGCACCATAATGCCGTAGTTGCGGTAGGTAAGCATGCCGATGGCCCGGGCGGCTTTCAACCCTCTTTGTCCCGCTTCGGGCGTATCCTGCTGCCAGGTGCAATCGGCCTCAATGGCCAGCCGTTGGGTGGCATGCACCGCAATACCCCAGGCGCTTTCGGTGGGAGAAGTGGCCAGCAAAAACAGATTCTTGATCACCGCAGGCTCCATCAGGCTCCATTCCATCGCCTGGTAACCGCCCATGCTGCCGCCCATCAACAGGTGAATGGATTGAATGCCCAAATGCCGGCGCAGCAGAATATGTGCATTTACCATATCGCGAATGGTGATCAGCGGAAATTGGTGCCCCCAAACTTTTCCCGTTTTGGGATTGATACTCAATGGCCCTGTGGTGCCGTAACATGAACCCAGAATGTTGGCGCAAACAATAAAGTAGTTTTCGGGGTTAATTACACAGCCGGTACCCACCACTCCCTTCCACCAGTCGGCGGCATCGGAGTTGGCAGTAAGTGCATGACATACCCAGATCACATTGTTTTTTTCGGCATTTAACGTTCCATAAGTATGATATGCAATGGTTAATGAAGGCAGTTGTTGCCCGTTTTCGAGTTTGAAAGGTTGATTATATTCAAATTGCTTCATTGGCCCCTGGCTATAATTAAGGGTGCAAAGTAAATGCCTGCATGAATTACATTTGCAAAAATCTTTACCATGATAAAAATTGAATTGGAAAGGGTCGAAGGTGACTATGGATTTGAAGCGAAAGATGCTAATGGCCATACGGTACGTATAGATACCAGCCTGGAGGGCGGAGGAACCAATTTCGGCGTTCGCCCCATGCAAATGCTGTTGATGGGACTGGGAGGGTGCAGCGGTATAGATATCGTAAGTATACTAAAAAAGCAACGTCAGACCGTAGAAGGTTTCAGCATGAAAATAGAAGGAGAGCGGGAAGCCGGCAAAGAGCCGTCGCTCTGGAAGGATGTGACCATTGTTTTTGAGCTTACCGGCAATATTGATCCCGATAAAGCCAGGCGCGCCTGCGAGCTGTCGATGGATAAATACTGCTCCGTGGCCGAAACCCTGCGTCGCGCCGGTGGCGACCTGAAATGGGAAGTAAGGGTGAATCAGAAATCGGAAGTCGGAAGTCAGCAGTAAGACGTCGGAGGTCGGAAGTCGGAAGCCAGAGGTCGGAAAGAACGATTATTTTGGAGCCGGCTTAAGTGCTACTATCGGCGCCTGTTGCGTCGCACACTTGTACGCCACAGCCTTGAGCGACGGCGTATATCGCCGTTCAGAACGCTGCCCCGGCAAAAACCGGCCCCTGGAAACCAGTAACCGGTAACCTGCAACTTGTAACCTGAAAGGGCTTCCGGTGTACGGTAACTACAACTATAAACAACAAACCATAAACATTTTCATGCATCCCATAACCAAAGCAATACGCATTCATACCGATCGTACCAACGAAATGGAACATTCTTCACCCATGTTCCTCACCAGCAGTTTCTGCTTCGATAATGCCGAAGAAATGCGGGCGGCTTTTGCCGATGAAACCGATGATAATATTTACAGCCGTTTCAGCAATCCTACCGTACAGGAGTTTATCGACAGAATGTGTGCCCTGGAAGGCGCTGAGGCTGGTTATGCCACCGCATCGGGCATGAGCGCCATCTTTGCTTCGTTCATGGCACTGCTGAAAAAAGGTGATCACCTGCTGTCATGTAATGCCATTTTTGGCAGCACCCATACCGTGATCACCAAATACCTGCCCAAATTTGGTATTGAATACACCTACGTGCCGGCCGACAAACCGGAGGAATGGGAAAAAGCGATTCGGCCCAACACCAAAATGATCTACGTTGAAACGCCTACCAATCCCGGTCTGGAGATCGTAGACCTGGAAGCCGTGTCGGCCATTGCTAAAAAACACAACCTTATTTTGAATGTCGACAATTGTTTTGCTACCCCGGTAAATCAGCGTCCCATTGATTTTGGCGCCGATCTGGTAGTGCATTCCGCCACCAAATGGATCGATGGGCAGGGACGTGTACTCGGCGGCGTTATTGTAGGTAAGAAGTCCCTCATCCACGATATTTATTTATTCTGCCGCAGTACAGGTCCGGCTTTATCGGCCTTTAACGCCTGGGTGCTGAGCAAGAGCCTCGAAACCCTGGATGTGCGTATGGAACGTCATGGCAATAATGCTTTACTGCTCGCCAAAGCACTGGAAGGACATCCAAAGATCAAATGGCTGAAGTATCCTTTCCTCGCCAGCCATCCCCAGCACCGGATTGCGTTGAAGCAAATGAAGAATGGCGGTGGAATCGTTTGTTTTGAGCTCGCGGGCGGTTTACAGAGCGGCCGCAAGTTCCTTGATAATTTAAAAATGTTATCACTCACCGCCAACCTGGGCGATACCAAAAGTATTGCCTCACACCCGGCCAGCACCACACATGCCAAACTCACCGAGGAAGAACGGCTGGCAGTTAACATTACGCCTGGTTTAATACGTATTTCGGTTGGCCTCGAGCATGCGGAAGATATCATTAACGATATTCGCCAGGCACTCGAAAATTGTTAGTTATGTGTACCACACTTCAAAGTGTGGCACACCTCGTTTGTCGCAGTGACGATAATCATTCTTTTGAATGCCTGTCATCATAGCATATTTTATTTTAGAAAAGTAACTTTATTACTGATTCTTTTTCATAATAAAAAGTTTTAAAAATTGAGCTGGTAAACGGGTTGGTTCTCCAACCCGTTTGTATTTTAAGAACAGGCAGGAAAATTGTAACTTTTAGTGAAAAAGAATATGAAACGGCAGGCGCTGGAAGAAGTGATCGTCAGGCACACCGATCGTATCGAATGGCATAGTGATCGCCTGCCCGGCTCTTTTGACCAGGAAGATATTCATGACCTGCGTGTCGACTACAAAAGACTTAGGGCCTTTTTACGCCTGCTGCAATTGGAAAAAGATGCCGGCAACCTCCAGGTGCCCTCTAAACTACGATCCCTGTATCACCATTGTGGTAAAGTTAGAGACCTGCAACTATTTTTGGTAGAACTGCATGCCTTGCCGGTTGCAGCCGAATTACCTGTTTGTATCAGCCGCTGGAAACAGCAATTGTTTACTTATAAAGAGGAAACGGTTAGGGCCATTGAAGAAATGCGCTTCAAAAAAATGGTGAACAATCTTTTGAAAGAGTTGCCGCGTCAACTGCGCAATGAAACCATTATACAATTCGTCCATCAGAAAGTAGCAGCCATTCATATTATACTACTGGCTGCAGAGCAGGAAGATGATCTGCATACTATGCGCAAGGAAATAAAGGACCTTATCTATAACATTCGCATTTTCGAGAACGATTGGGGTATTCCATTCCCGGTAAGTGGTTGGCAGAGTGAAAAAGCTTTGAGCGATATGGCTTCCCGCCTGGGCGATTTTAATGATCAATGCATCGCCATTTCGTTGTTGCAGTCGGGTTATAGCGCCAATTGTCACGAAGAAGAAAAGTTAGCCCTACAGGAATTACATAACTCGTGGCAACAGGAAAAAGAATCCCGCCAGCAGCAATTGTTGCAGCAGGTGCAGCTGTTGAAATTAGAACATACGTTTTGAATGGTGAATGGTCAATGGTGAATGGTGAATGGGCTAACGCCGATTTTATTGGGGGAAGCTGTGAAACGGCCGATGACGATTGATACTGGAGTGGCGTTGCCAACTGCAAACTGCAAATTGCCAATGTAAATTGCCAACTGCTTACTGGGCTAATACCTTTTCCATCTGCATGCTGCGGGATCCCTTGATCAAAAAATAGGTATCATTGAATTGTTGACTGTTGAACCACGCAGCAGCTTCGGCGGAATTGGCCATTTTGATGAAAGGATGTTCGAGTTTTAAAAAATCACCACCCACCAGTACAACCGCTTTCCATGAATGTTGTTTAATGAGGTCGATGATGGCCTGGTGCTCCTGCAGGCTTTCCTGGCCCAGTTCGGCCATGCCGCCCAGCATCAGTACTTTGTTGCTCGCATGAATGCCGGCAAAATTCTCAATGGCGGCTTTCATACTGGTGGGGTTCGCGTTGTAAGCATCCAAAATGAATTTATTGCCATTCTTTTCTATCAGCTGCGAGCGGCTGTTCGACGGCGTGTAATGCTCAATGGCCGCTTTTATCTTTTCATCGGGCACTTTGAAGAATTTACCGGCAGTTACTGCTACCAGTACATTCGGCAGATTATAAGCGCCTACCAGTTGCGTTTTGATGACCGGCAGATCTGCGCCTTTATTGATGGCCACAGCCAGGAACGGTTCGCTTTGTTGAACGGTACCGGTTATGTCTGCCGCTGCTGCAGTACCATATTTAACAATGGTAGCTATGCCCTTGCTCATGGTTTGCAGGTAATCATAATCCCACATTACGAATGCGGTGCCCTCATGGGCGCGCAGGTAATCGTATAATTCACCTTTGCCTTTGCGTACCCCTTCAATACTGCCAAAACCTTCCAGGTGTGCTTTGCCGCAGTTGGTAATAATGCCATGGGTAGGCAGGGTGTATTCGCAATAACTGGCTATTTCACGCAGGTGATTGGCACCCATTTCGATCACGGCCATTTCAGCGTCGTTTTTAACCGATAAAATAGTAAGGGGAATGCCGATATGATTATTCAGGTTACCCTGTGTTGTATAGGTCTTGTAGCTGGTCGAAAGAACGGCGTGCACCAGTTCTTTGGTGGTGGTTTTACCATTGCTGCCGGTAATGGCAATGAAGGGAATATTGAATTGCTGGCGATGATATTTTGCCAGCTGCTGCAGGGTGGTAAGTACATCGTCTACAACAATGATCCGGCTGTCGGCACTGGCCGGTGGCTCGTCAACAACAGCATAAGCCGATCCTGCGGCCAGAGCAGCGGCAGCAAATTGATTGCCGTTGAAGTTGGGACCTTTTAACGCAAAAAAAATGTCTCCCGCCTGTAGTTTCCGGGTATCGGTTTGTACCGAAGGATACTTTAGATATATATCGTAGAGTTGTTGGATCGTCATATAGCAAATTTAAGTGACAACGCTTGCCCCACAAACAGGGAGTTTATGGTTTGTGGTTTATGGTTCGCAACCACAAACAAAAAACATAAACAAAAACCCCGATGGAAACCATCGGGGTTTATATAGAATTTGAAGAACCAATTATCGTTTTCTGGTATTCTGGCGTCTTGAGGGGTAATTGATACCGGTCTTGCGGCCATTACCTTCAGGGCTACCCAGGCGATCCATTGCACAACGGAAACCTACAGTAGAGCTTCCCTGATCTTCTTCCAGGTAACGACGGGTACCGGGGCTCAACCAGTAAGGACGGTCATTCCAGCTACCACCTTTGATCACTCTTGATTTATCGCTGATGAGGGTGCTAACACCATAACCACGGCCGGTTTTCAGGTTTTCAGCAACATCTGTAGTACCGTAGGCAACACCCGTGATCATTGAGTCACCATCAAGGTAGTTGATCACATTACCTTTTTGATAGTTACGGCGGTTTTTGCTTTCCTCGTCAGTTACATTAACTGTTTTAACGCGGCCCAGGCTGTCTTTTTCAAATTCACCGTCTTTGTTACGGTAAACATTTTGATAGCGGTTACCACGATAGGGTGATACATCATCAGCATCGGTGGGTGTCAGCGGACGATAAATATCGCCGGTCCACTCGCTCACGTTACCTGACATATTATATAAACCGAATGAGTTAGGATAGAATGAAGTTACCGGTGCAGTGTATACAGCGCGGTCGTTCAAACCACCGGCCACACCCATGTTGTCACCGTTACCACGTTTGAAGTTAGCCAGGAAAGTACCTTGCCATGCGCCGCGGCGGCTGTCGCGTAAACCGTTTACGTTCTGTGTCCAGGCGTATACTTGTTTGTTCGTGATCAACTCCTCACCACGTTTGCCTTCTTTGCGGCTGGGGTTGGGGTTTTGACCAACCAAACCCATCGCTGCATATTCCCACTCAGCTTCTGTCGGGAGGCGGTAGTTCGGTAACAAAATACCGTCTTCGAAAGTTACCGTAGTTCTTGGCGTACCGTTCGGGTTCTTTAAAGGGTTCTTTTTAGAACGAACCTGGTTGCCAGGCGTAGGCGTAGTTAAACCAAGCAGGTAAGCTTTGGTATTGAACGACTCCTGACCCTGACCCTGCAGGTTTTTAAGAGCGGTTTTATTGATGAAGCCTTTGTCGTATAAAGCTTTCTCGTTTACGCGGTCACTGCGCCATAAACAAAAGTCATGTGCCTGTCTCCAGGTTACACCCACAACCGGGTAATAATTATAGGAAGGGTGGCGGAAGTAGTATTCAACCAAAGGCTCGTTGTAAGCCAGCTCACTGCGCCATACCAGGGTATCGGGCAATGCACCTAATCTTACATCTTTATATTCATCACCATCAAAAACCGTATTTACCCAGTACAAATATTCACGGTAGTGAATATTGGCAACCTCAGTACGGTCGATGTAGAACGAGTTTACAGTTTTGCGGGTAGGAATGTTATTCCAGTCGCCCATAACATCCTCTTCAGTGGCGCCCATGGTGAAGGTACCACCCTGAACAAACACCAGTCCGGGACCGGTACGTTGTTCTTTCTCCCGGGATACCTGGTATCCACCCATGTTTTTATCATTGTAATTCCAACCAGTAACGTCAGATTTCTCCTTCTTGTTGGACTTACACGCAGTAACTGCGGCTGCGCAGGATAATACGATAAATAGGTTTTTCAAATTCATTTTGATGACTTTTGCCTTTAGTTCAATTTGGTTAAACGCTATTAACATGCAAATATTGTACGGCTTTGATATTGCTTTTCCACAAAGATCGTGGGGACGGCGAATATACCTGTTTTTAGTAAAAGAACCTGTATTACAGGCTGTTTCGGCTTAGTTAAATTGTCAAACCGCGCCGGGCTTTTTGACCGTGTATTCCCACATTCAATAATTGAGCCGGGCACGCAGGGAAGTGGATTATTTTTTTACCGGGTACCAGTTTCCTTCCGCTAACATGGTTTAAAATGAATTATTTTTGAACGGATGCGTAGCGAACCTGTTATCCGCCTTATGATGGCAGGCATACTGGCCATAACCTGTATGCCGGTCCTGTCTCAACGTACATATACGGCCAATTCGGTATTGGCGATGGGTAATTGGTATAAAATAAGTACAACTGCTTCCGGCATCTACAAAATTGACCTCCCTTTTCTCAGTTCCCTGGGCATAAATACAGCAGACCTGCCTTCTTCGAACATACAATTGTATGGCAACGGCGGACAAATGCTCCCCGAAAAACCGGTCAACACCGTACCCGACGACCTGGTTCAAAATGCCATTTGGGTAGAAGACGGCGGCGATGGCCGCTTGAACGGATCGGATTACCTGTTGTTCTATGCACCGGGCGCCCATGCCTGGATGAAGGATTCAGCCAATAAAACCTTTCGGCATCAAAGGAATATATATAGCGACACAGCTTACTACTATCTTACCATCAGGCCAAATGGCAAAAGATTAGCCACTGCCGGGATAACCGCTTCGCCCAATACCACCATTACCCGGGCCACGCAACACTGGTTCTATGAACTGGACACCGTGAATTTCCTTAGCAGCGGCCGGCAATGGTATGGGGAAGAATTCTCCGGCAATGCCGGTAAAACGCTGACCCGCACCTACACAGTGAACATGCCCAATGTGCTGGCAGAACCGGCCACGATCACAGCAGCGTGTGTGGCCCGCTCTTTCGGTACTGCCAGCAGGTTTACGGTAAGTGTTAACAACCAGCAGGCTATTCAGTTTGCAGTGCCTGCCACCGGGACCGGATCTTACGATGCATTTGCCATGGCAGCGCAGTCATCGGCTGGTTTCAGCACCAGTCAGTCGCCGCTATCTGTCCGGTTCGATTATACGCCCGGAAGCGCTGGCAGCCAGGGGTGGCTCGATTGGTTCGAAATAGTAGCCCGCATTGATCTGAGTATGACCGGCATTAACCAACTGGCCTTTCGCGACTGGAACAGCGTAGGCGCGGGCAATGTAGGCCAGTTCGTCATTAAAAATGCGCCTGCCGGTATGCAGGTATGGGATGTCACCAATGCGCTGGAACCGGTTCGGATGCAGGGCTCTATGAATGGCAGCGAATGGCGGTTCATCAACGAGTGCAGCCGCCTGCATGAATACATTGCTTTCGGTACCGCCGGCTTTTTGATACCAGGGGCAGTTGGTGCCGTGCCCAATCAGAATTTGCACGGAAGCAGCATACCCCAATACATCATCATCACCCATCCCAGCCTGCTGGCAGAGGCAAACCGGCTGGCCGGGTTTCACCAGCAGCGCGATAAGTTGAACACCCTGGTGGTAACCGTAAACCAGGTGTACAACGAATTTTCGGGCGGTTCACCCGATCCGGCCGCCCTGCGTGACCTCGTTAAAATGTTTTACGACCGGGCAGGAGGCGATTCTGCAAAAGCGCCCAAATACCTGTTGCTTTTTGGCGATGCTTCTTTCGATTACAGGGCCCGCATCAGCAACAATACCAACCTGGTTCCGGCCTGGGAAAGCCCAGTATCGCTCGATCCGCTGGCAACCTATACCTCCGACGACTTTTTTGGCCTGCTGAACGATGATGACGATATCAATGGAACCGGTACCTATTTACTGGATATCGGTATTGGCCGCATTCCGGCTAAAAACGAACGCGAAGCCCAGGCAATAGTAGACAAGATCATCGCCTACAACGATGTTAAAAGCCTTGGCCCCTGGCGCAATGAATGCACGTTCGTGGCCGATGATGAGGATAACAATTTGCACCTGCAGGATGCGGAACTCATGGCACAGGCAGTAAATGCCGCAGCACCGCAGCAGAATCTCGATAAGATTTACCTCGATGCATTTCCGCAGGAAAGCCATTCAGCAGGCAGCCGTTACCCGGCGGTGAACCAGGCCATCAACAATAAAATTTATAACGGCACCCTGGTATGGAACTATACCGGCCATGGCGGCTATCGCCGGCTGGCTGAAGAAGTAGTGCTTGACCAGGACATTATCAACAGTTTTAACAATGCCGCCAAACTGCCTTTGTTTGTTACCGCCACCTGTGATGTAGCGCCATACGACAATCCGCTGGTAAGCTCCATTGGCGAAAACCTGTTGCTGCGCGAAAAGACCGGCGCCATTGCGCTTATGACTACCACCCGGCTGGTATTTGCTTTCAGTAACCGGGTAATGAATGAAAATTACCTGAAAACGGCTTTTCAAAAAAAGTCCGATAGCAGTTACCGTACGCTGGGAGAAGCGGTTCGCCACGCCAAAAATGTGACTTATAACTTTTTAACCGATGTGGTCAACAACCGTAAATTTACACTGTTGGGCGACCCGGCCATGACCCTTGCCTTTCCCGCTTACCAGGTAAAGACCACAGCCATAAACGGACAGGCAACCGGCAGTACGCCCGATACCCTGAAAGCCTTGTCGGAATACACCATCAGCGGAACGGTGCAGGACAATGCCGGCAACATCCTGAACGATTTTAATGGTACTATATATCCCACCATTTTTGACAAAGTGCAATCGGTAAATACCCTCGGCAATGATGCCGCCAGTTTGCCGGTGCCCGTTCAGGTACAGAAGAATATCCTGTTTAAAGGCAAGGCCACAGTGAACAATGGCCGCTTTTCTTTCAGTTTTATTGTACCGAAAGACATCAGCTACCAGTATGGGAATGGCAAGATCAGTTACTATACCGACAATGGCAGTAAAGATGGCAATGGGGTATTGACCAACGTGATCATTGGTGGTTCAGGAAACGGTGTAAACGACTTGCAGGGGCCGGCTATAAAAGCTTATTTGAATGATGAAAAGTTTGTAAATGGCAGCATAACAAACGAACGGCCTGTACTGCTGCTGAAACTGGCCGATTCATCGGGTATAAATATCCTCGGTACGGGCATTGGGCACAACCTGGTAGCCACACTTGACAATGATCAAAAAAATGAATATGTGTTGAATGAGTTCTATGAAAGCGACCTGAATAATTATCGCCAGGGAACGGTGCGTTTTCAGCTGCCGGCATTGGCACCTGGGATGCATACCCTAAGCATAAAAGCCTGGGATGTAGCCAATAACTCGGGCGAGGCTACACTCGATTTCAGGGTAGTTAATGACCAGCATTTTGCCCTGGATCATGTACTGAACTACCCTAACCCCTTTACCACCCGTACGACCTTCTGGTTTGAGCATAACAGGCCTGGGGAAGAATTAGTTATACATATTCAGGTATATACGATTACAGGAAAGCTGGTAAAAACATTGCGAAAAACAATATTTTCGCCCGGAAACCGTTCGAGTGACGTGGAATGGAATGGTAGAGATGAATATGGTGATAAAATCGGTCGCGGTGTGTATCTTTACCGCTTAAGGGTACAAACAGCTGACGGAAAAGCAGCGGAAAAGCTGGAAAAGTTGTTTATATTATAGTCCCAATTTTTGAACATATATTAGCCAATCTATCGACAGGAAATTTTACCCAAAACCATTATTGTTCCGCATCAACAGGCTTTGATATAAAAGCAAGGGTAAGTTCATTATACCAAACTGCTATTGAGAAAAACGTTGGAGCGGTCTGATCCTTAAAGACAATTCAAAAAATGAAACGAAACATCTTAAAACTAACTGTAGGTGCCTTCCTGCTGTTGGGTGGAATTTCCGTAAAAGCACAAACTGATACCATAAATGTGGTAACTACCGCCGTACCTTTTTTACGGATTTCTCCGGATGCCCGTGCCGGTGGTATGGGTGATTTGGGAGTGGCTACATCGGCCGATGCGAATTCTCCGTTCTGGAACCTCGCAAAAGTACCTTTTGCACAAAAGAACTTCAGCGTAGGGTTAACATATACGCCCTGGTTAAAAGACCTGGGCTTAAATGATGTGTATCTGCTGGCATTAAGTGGTTATTATAAACTGGATGAGGAAGCGGCACTCGCGGGTTCTGTTCGCTATTTCAGCCTGGGTAATATCCAGTTTACCGACGGAAGCGGTAATGATTATGGTTCCGGGCGTCCGCGCGAATTCGGTATCGACTTCGGTTATACCCGTAAATTATCAGATAAAATAGGTCTGGGCGTTGCACTGCGTTATATTCACTCTAACCTGGCCGGTAACCTGGCGCAAACCGGTACTACTTATAAACCAGGTAATGCAGTAGCCGGTGACCTGTCTTTCTTCTATACAGGCGTGGGCGAAGATGGCAGTGGCTGGAATTTTGGCGCTACCCTCACCAACCTCGGTATGAAGATCGGTTATACGAACGATGCAACACAGAAAGATTATATTCCTGCTAACTTAAGCTTAGGTACTACCTACACTAAAGCTTTTGATGAAGCTAATAAGATCACATTTGGCCTCGACCTGCACAAACTGCTGGTGCCTACGCCTCCAAAATGGACAAACGATCCAAGCGTGGATTCTGGCCTGGTAGCTGATTACCGCAACAAATCGGTAGTGAACAGCTGGTTCAGCTCATTTGGCGATGCGCCCGGTGGTTTCAAAGAAGAAATGAAAGAGTTCCAGCTGTCACTGGGTGCCGAATATGCTTATAACGATCAGTTCTTTGTGCGCGCCGGTTATTTTTATGAGGATAAGAACAAAGGCAACCGTAAATATTTCACCGTTGGTTTAGGTGTTAAATACAATGTGTTTGGTTTGAATTTCTCTTACCTCGTGCCTTCGGGTTCAGGGGTTAACCGCAACCCATTGTCGAACACCCTGCGTTTCGGCCTCATCTTCGACCTCGACGATATTGGAACTGTTGAATAATTTGATAATTTGCTAATGTGATAATGTGATAATGACGTTCGCGCATTTGAAACAGACCACATAAAAGTAGAAATGAATATATTTGAAGCGTCCTGCACAGCAGGGCGCTTTTTTATTATCGAATTATCATATTATCACATTATTAAATTATGAGGATTGGTTTCGGAATAGATTTTCATCAGTTAACAGAAGGCAGGGATCTTTGGATAGGCGGTGTTAAAATTCCCCATCATAAAGGCGCGCTGGGCCACAGCGATGCCGATGTATTGTTACACGCAATTTGCGATGCATTGCTGGGTGCTCTTGCCCTGGGCGATATCGGTATGCATTTCCCCAATACCGATCCGGCTTACAAAGACATTGACAGCAAGATACTGTTACAGAAATGTTATGAATTGATCAAAGCCCGCAACTACCGGGTAATAAATGTAGATTCATCCATTTGCCTCGAAGCGCCCAAGATCAAGAAATACTCAGAGCAGATGCGCACTATTATTGCCGGTATCCTGGAGATTACCGGGCAGGATGTATCCGTAAAAGCCACTACCACTGAAACCATGGGGTTTGTGGGAAGAGAGGAGGGGCTTGTAGCCTACGCAACTGTTCTGTTAGCCCCACTTAAGTAATTTGATAATTCGATAATTTGATAATGTGACAATGGAATACAGGGTTTTGTGAGTGCTGGCGCGTGAGATTAAGAGTAGCAGGAAAGCCGAACATGGAGGAATTATCACATTATCGAATTATCACATTATCACATTATTTTTGCGCCATGTCGAAAGTAAAAGTCAGGATCATTAACGAGTCAAATAATCCGTTGCCCGAATATGCTACGGAAATGGCTGCCGGTATGGATATACGCGCTTTCCTGGAGGCGCCCATTGTATTAAATCCCCTGGAACGGTTTTTAGTGCCTACCGGTTTGTTCATTGAACTGCCTGCTGGTTACGAAGCGCAGATCCGCCCGCGCAGCGGATTGGCCATCAAACAGGGACTTACCTGTTTGAACAGCCCCGGCACCATAGATGCCGATTATCGCGGCGAGGTTAAAATTATTCTGATAAATTTATCCCAGGAGCCCCAAACCATTCACCCAGGCGATCGTATTGCTCAAATGGTGGTACACGAGGTAGAACGTGTAAAATGGAAACCCGTTAAATCAATTTCGGTAACCAAACGCCACGATGGCGGATTTGGTCATACCGGTAAATCGTAATACATGAAATATTTCGCAGGCATTGGAATTATTGCCCTGGTAATGGCTGCAACCAGCAGTTGCAGATCTACAAAAACAATTCAAACAGCGATTGCCAAGAAAGATACAGCTCAGGTGATCCCGGTAGTTGATCATCGTGCCGATTCCATGCTTTATATTAAACAGGTTTGGGATAACATTGGTAAGAACCATATAGATTTTCAAACATTCTCGGCCAAGATCAAAGTAGATTTTGAAGGCAGTGATGGCAAGAAGAACGACTTTAACGCCTTTGTACGAATTAAGAAAGACAGCATTATGTGGATCAACATCAATGCTGCACTGGGCTTCGATGCATTCAGGGTGCTGGTTACGCCTGATAGCGTGAAAGTGATCAACAAGCTTAACAAAACGGTACAAATGCGGTCAGTAGGATCTCTGCAGGAAGTAACAAAAATGCCTATGAATTTCACCGACCTGCAAAATCTGATCATCGGTAATCCTATTTTTCTCGATAGTAATATAAATTCGTATAAGAAAGATGAGCGAACCATTTCACTCATCAGTTTAGGCGTGCTGTTCAAGCACCTGCTTACGGTAAATAGAGACGATTACACCCTGCAGAACAGCAAGCTCGACGATGTGGACGCCATCAGGGCCCGGACCGCCTACCTGACGTATGGCAATTATCAGAGTAAAAACGGGATTCGGTTCTCAACCTATCGTAAAATTACGGTGTCGGAGAAGTCGAAGCTGGATATAGTGATGGAATTCAAACAATTTGACTTTAACGTCGATTTAAGTTTTCCGTTCACGATCCCGAAAAATTATAAGCGTAAATAAGCGTTATAAAAAGTACATTCAACCCTGGAGAAACCGGCAAAACAGACCCAATTACCCTGCCCAAACCTGTTAACACTTAAAAATCTTTCAGTATGCTGAAAAGGATGTTTACCTGTTTTATGGCCATGGCAGTTTCCGTTGCCCTCTTTGCGCAACAACAACCAGGCAGCAGTGAGGAGCTGAAAAAAAAGCAGGCTGAAATACAGCGGGAAATTGATGACCTGCGCAATACGCTGAAGACAACCAAAAAGAACACCAAAGCGGGTTTATTGCAGTTGTCGATGGTGCAGAAAAAACTGCGCCTGCGGGAACAGGCTATCAATAACATCAATCAGCAGATAAATATCATCGAGGGCACTATCTCTAAATCTAAAAATGAGATCGAACGGTATAAGCAGGAACTGGACACGCTGAAGCAGCAATATGCCAAGAGCATTGTATATGCTTATAAAAATCGAAGTAACTACGATTTCCTGAACTTCATATTCTCAGCATCGAGTTTTAACGACGCCTTGCGCCGGGTGCAGTACCTGCGCGCTTATCGCCTCTACCGCGAAGAGCAGGCAGCTACCATCAAGAACACCCAGGTGGTGCTGCATGAAAAAATTGCAAGCCTGGAAAATACGCGTAAAGAAAAGGATGCCGTACTGCAGAAGCAGGAAAAACAGAAGGTTGAGCTGGTAGAAGAGAAAAAAGAAAAGAATGAGATCCTGAGCAAGCTCAAGGCCAGGGAAAAAGAGATCTCCAAAGAGCTGACCGCCAAACAAAGAGCGGATAAAAAACTGAAGTCAGCCATTAAGTCTGCCATTGACCGGGAGATCCGGATCGCACGCGAAAAAGCCTTGGCAGAAGCAAGAGCCCGCGAAGCAGCAGAAGCGGCAGAAAATGCACGCAAAGCCGCCGCGGCAGAAGCCGCCAGGAAAGCTGCTGCAGAAAAGGCCGAAAGAGAAAAAGCAACTGCCGGTACTTCACCCGCCCCCACACCCGCCGCTACGGCGCCTGTGGCCAAAGCGGAGCCTAAAAAAGAAGCCCCCAAAAAACCGGCTGCCGAGAGCGTACTTGAAGCAACACCTGAAGGTTTCCGAATCAGCGGCAGCTTCGAAAGTAATAAAGGCAAATTACCCTGGCCAGTTGAAAAAGGCAATGTGAAGATCCATTTTGGTACCTATTCTATTGAAGGCACCAAATTGCGTGGAAACAACCCCGGTATAACCCTGGCCACAGACCCGGGAGCAGTGGTAAGAGCCGTATTTGAAGGCGAGGTGTCGCGCATATTTGATATCGACGGCAACTGGAGCGTGCTGGTTCGTCATGGAAAATACTTTACCGTATATAGTAACCTCTCCTCTGTAAGCGTATCGAAAGATCAGAAGATCGCCGGTGGTACCGTACTGGGCCGCGCTGCCGCCAATGATGAAGGCAATGGCGAAATTGAATTTCTGCTGATGCAGGAAAACCGGAACCTGAATCCGGAAACCTGGATACGCAAAAGGTAAAATAATCAATTGGCTATTGGCAATATGCAATTGGCAAGCTGCGTTTCCTACTTTGCCTATTGCCAATTGTTTATTGCCTTTTAATAGTAAAATCTGCCCCTATGCCAAAATTGATGATCTCGTGTTTTGTAGCGCTGTTAATGGCTATTGCCGTATGTGCCCAAACAGACAGCGAATCACTAAAGCAGCAGCAACTTGAGCTTCAGCGCGAGATCGAAGAATTAAAGACTACACTCAGCGATTCAAAGAAGCAGTCGCGTGCAAGCATAAGACAATTGGAGCTTGTAAAAGAAAAACTGCGGTTGCGTGAAAAGGCAATCAAAAATATCAACAGGCAGGTCGACATCCTCGAGGGCAATATCGGCAGATCCAAAAAAGACATTGACAGCCTGAAGAACCGGCTCGATACCATGAAGTCGCAATATGCACGTAATATTGTATATGCCTATAAGCTGCGCAACAATTACGAATTCCTGAGTTTTATTTTCTCTGCTCCCAATTTCAATGATGCCTTGCGGCGGGTTAATTATTTCCGGTCATATCATAAATACTGTGAAGAACAGGTGGAGGCCATAAAGAAGACCCGGCAGATCCTGAGCGGAAAGATCAACGGACTTGAAATAGCCCGCCGGGAAAAAGATGCAGTGATGCAAAAGCAGGAAAAGCAGATGGAAGAACTGGAGGAAGAGAAACGCGAGAAGAATGCGGTGGTTAAGACCCTTAAAAGCCGCGAGAAGGAAATCACCCGCGAACTGGCCGCCAAAAAGAAGGCGGATATCAAATTAAGGAACGAAATACAGCGGTTCATCCTGCGGGAAATCCGCGATGAAGACAATAAAGCCAATGGTACAATCGCTGGAACAGCAGGAAGCAAAAGGCCCATAACCAAAAAAGCCACCCACAGTGTATTGGCCAATACGCCGGAAGGCATTCGCATCAGCGGCAGTTTCGAGAAGAACAAAGGCAAATTGCCCTGGCCTGTTGAAAAAGCGCTCGTGAAATTACATTTTGGGCCTAATCGCATCCCGAATGGCCAGGTTATTACTTATAACCCGGGCATAACCCTTGAAACCGAAAAAGGTGCTTCGGTAAAAGCGATATTTGAAGGTGACGTAACGGCTGTATTCCCGGTGGAAGGCACCTGGACGGTGATGGTCCGGCATGGAAAATATTTCACGGTGTATGGCAGTCTGGCCACGGTGAATGTATCCAGGAATCATAAAGTGAGTGGCGGCCAGGTGTTGGGTACGGCAGCAGCCAATGACGATGGGTATGGAGAGCTTGAATTTATTCTTATGCAGGAAAGAAAGAATATCGACCCTGCCAAATGGTTGATCAAAAAATAACAGGCTGAAGGCACAAGGCGTACGGCTCAAGGCACACACCAGGCACAAATGCAAATACAAAGGCCCGGGATGCGCAGCGCCTATACGCGCCAGGGGCAAGCTTTTAGCGCTGTAAGTAAATCGCAAAGTTGAAGGCGCATAGCGCCTATCAAAAGCAAGCGTTCAGCCTTAAGCCTTCAGCTTACACCCGGTTTGAAATATTCTGCAGAAAACGATTGTACAATGCTTCATACCTCGGTACAATGGTTTCTATATCGTACAAACGGGCATGCGCAGCAGCTTTCGTTTTAAATTTATGTAATTTATTTTCATCAGATAATAACTCTATAGCCCGCTGGCTCATAGTGTCTACATCGCCCACATCGGCGAGGTAGCCGGTTTCTCCGTCAATATTGATCTCGGGCAAACCCCCGGCATTACTCGAAATTACCGGTACACCCGCAGCCATGGCTTCCAGCGCGGCCAAACCAAAACTTTCATAATCGGAAGGCAGCATGAACAGGTCTGAAATGGCCAGTACCTCTTCAATTTGTTCCTGCCGGCCAACAAAACGGGTTTCATCATAAATGCCCAGTTCACGCGCTAAACTTTCTGCGGCCGGACGTTCAGGTCCGTCACCTACGAACAACAATTTACTGGGTACTTTTTTGTTAAGCGCTGCAAACACGCGTACCACGTCATTTACCCTTTTCAGCTTACGGAAATTGGAAGCATGCAGCAGCACTTTTTCATTATGAGGAGCTATAACGCGGCGAAATGCATCGATGGGCTTTTTGCGAAAGCGTTTTACATCTACAAAGTTCTGAATGACCTTGATCTCTTTTTCGATCTTGAAATTGCGATACGTTTCGTCGCGCAGATTTTGCGAAACGGCCGTAATGGCATCGCTTTCATTGATCGAAAAAGTGACCACCGGCGCAAAGGTCTTATCCTTGCCAACCAGGGTTATATCAGTGCCGTGCAGGGTAGTGATCACCGGAATGATCTTACCTTGTTTCTCAAGGATCTTTTTAGCCATATACGCAGCCGACGCATGAGGAATGGCATAATGTACATGTAACAGATCGATATTATTATTGACAATAACATCTACCATCGTGCTCGATAAAGCCGTTTCATATGGGGGATAGTCGAACAACGGATAGGTGGGCACCCGTACCTCATGGTAAAAGATGTTGGCATTAAATTCACTCAGTCTTACCGGTTGCTGGTACGTAATAAAATGAACCTGATGTCCTTTATCAGCCAGGGCCTTTCCCAATTCTGTTGCTAGAACGCCACTTCCACCAAATGTAGGATAGCATACAATTCCAATGCGCATATAGCGATATATATTAAGTGTGTGAAGGTAATTTAAAACGGCCAATTATGCCCCAAGGAAGCATTTTGACTATTTTAGCGTAAAATAACGCACATGAGAATTAAATTGTTTACGCTATTGTTAACAATTATTTCCGCTTCAGCTTATGCCCGAAACGAAGATTCACTAAAAATCCGGGCTATAGCCAATGAAATACTCCTGCATGGCAGGGCCTATGAAAATTTACGTGTTCTTACCAAACAGATTGGAGCACGGCTTACGGGTTCACCGCAAACGTACAAAGCGGAAGCCTGGGCACAGAAAGCCCTGCAGCAGGCAGGCGCCGACCGGGTGATCAGCCAGTCGTGCCTCGTGCCGCACTGGGTGCGCGGCGGTAAAGATGAAGCATGGATTGCCGGCAAGAAGAATCAACCGCTCGATGTTCTGGCCCTGGGCAATTCCCTGGGAACCGGTGCCAAAGGCATTCAGGCGCCGGTGGTGCTCGTGAATTCGTTCGAAGAACTGGAGCAGCAGAAAGCTGCGGTTAAAGGAAAGATCGTATTCTATAATTATAAATTTAACGATACCTACATAAAAACTTTTGAAGCCTATCGCGATGCGGTCGGATACCGCGGCCAGGGTCCCAGCCAGGCAGCTAAATATGGTGCAGTAGCTGTATTGATCCGTTCCATGACCCATGCGGCAGATAACCACCCGCACACAGGTTCTACCCGTTATAACGATTCATTCCCTAAAATTCCTGCTGCCGCCCTCGGTGTTCAGGATGCCGACCGGCTGGCGGCTTTGCTCGAAAAAGAACCGGCCACTGTTTTTTTAAGAACGAACGGTAAAATGCTGCCCGATACCGTAGCGCATAATATCATCGGTGAGATCACGGGCAGTGAATTTCCTGAACAGATCATTACCGTTGGCGGTCACCTCGACTCCTGGGACCCTGCAGAAGGTGCGCATGATGATGGTAGTGGCTGTGTGCAGTCGATTGAGGTGATACGGGTGTTGAAAGCCATTGGCTACAAACCCAAGCGCACCATCAGGGCCGTGTTATTTGCGAACGAGGAAAACGGCTTGCGCGGTGGCAGCAAGTATGCGGAAGAAGCCCGTTTGAAAAAAGAGAAACACATTTTTGCGCTCGAAAGCGATGCCGGTGGTTTTACGCCACGTGGTTTTGGCGTTACAATGCCGGCCGATTTGCTGAATAAAATGCAGCGTTGGCTGCCCTTACTGGTGCCTTATGGTATTACCGAGATCACTAATGGGGGTGGGGGATCGGATATTGGTCCGTTGAACCGCGAGTTGGGCACACCGCTGGCGGGCTTACAGCCCGACTCACAACGGTATTTTGATATTCATCATGCCCGCAGCGATGTATTTGAGGCCGTAAATAAACGGGAGCTGGAACTGGGCGCTATTTCTATGGCCGCATTGATCTATCTTGTGGATAAATACGGACTTTAAAACGCCTAAAGCTTAACGCTAAAGGCTTAACGCATTTCTCCGAAATTCGCGCAGCCCGTGTATACTCAGTTGGCTCAACGTGCGGGCAAGCCTTCGGCGTTAGGCCTTCAGCCTTCAGCATTTTCATTTTATGAGAAAGATACTTTTTATAGTAGTTGCATTACTTTTAACCGGAGCAGGAATACTGATTTACTGGAAATATTTCTATGTGTTCGGCGAAGGCGTGAAGTCGGGCCATTTAAATTATGTGGTACTGAAAGGAGATGTGTTCAAGACGTATGAAGGGAAACTGATCCAGGAAGGCATCCGGTCGCGCACAGCCGGCAGCATACAATCGTATGAGTTCGAGTTTTCGGTAGTGAACAAAGCTATTGCCGAAAAGCTGATGGCCAACAGCGGTAAATGGTTCGATCTGCACTATCGCGAATTTCACAATGTAGTTCCCTGGCGGGGTAATACCACTTATATCGTTGACAGCATTCTTACGATGCGTGATGCGAGATAATCTTAAAGTTTTAAGTTCTTTTATTCGGAACTACTGAAAAATGGCGGTGTTCCCGATTAACTTTGAACTGTAAACTTTAAACTATGAACGGTTAAACTGCGAGCATACAAAATATCGTAGGCCGCTTATGCAGGTCGGGCAATTTGTTCTTCCACTGCGCCAGCGTTTTTGTTTGAATAAATTCGGTGGGGCCAGTAATATCTGCGGCTATGCACAAGCGGGTAGTGGGCTTTCCAGTTTTAATGAGTGTTTCCAGTAACTGGTTATTACGGTAGGGCGTTTCTATAAATAACTGCGTACAATTCTTTTTGGCCGACTCTGCTTCCAGCTCTTTGATGGTTTTAGTGCGCTGCGTCGTATCGATGGGCAAATAACCTACAAACTGAAATTGTTGTCCGTTCATACCGCTGGCCATTAATGCCAGTAAGATACTGCTGGGACCAACCAGTGGTTTTATGGTGGCGCCGGCCGCATGCGCTGCTTCTGTCAATAACTGACCGGGATCAGCTACGCCCGGGCAACCGGCTTCACTGATAATGCCAATGGTCTTGTTTTCCTGTAAATGTTTATTGAAGGCCGAAAGCGTAGCAAGGTTGTTGGTCTTATCAATCAGCACCCAGGTATAGTTATCGATAACCATTTCTTTCCAGATGCTTTTCAAATACCGGCGGGCACTGCGTTCATTCTCCACAAAAAATACCTGGCACTGGCTTACTGCTTCCTTAACATATGCCGGAATGGTTGCCGTGGCTGTCTCATGCAACACAGCCGGAATTAAGTATATCGTGCTTTGGGAAGTCAATTTTTAGTTCATTATTTATTCTCACTTATTCCTTTGTTAAGTTCCTGGCTAGCTAATGACTTAATAACTAAGTAACCGGTATTAAATGCCAATCTTGTCATCTCTATGATACAAGCTGATAGTAGCAGCTACCACGGCATATGCAGGCGCCAGCACCCAGCCCAGGAACGGGATCAGGTGCATGAGATAAAAGACCATACCATTGCCAATGGCCAGGCCCTTATGTTTACCAATAAACGCAATGCTTTCAGAAGGCGACAGCTTATGGCGTTCGCAGCTGTAATCGAGCATTGAAAAACCATAATAATAGCATTCCACCAGCAGGGTGGTTACCGGTACTACCCAGCCCACGATGGGAATAAAAGATAGTATCAACAGGGAGACGGTATAAACCGTTTGCCACAATGTGTTTCGCAAAGCCAGCCTGATGCCGCGGAAAATATCGGCCAGCAGCTGTTTTAAACTAAAAGGAAAATCTTTGCCTTCCATAATGGATTCGGTCTTTTCGCTCAGGTACGCAAAAACCGGCGAACCTATAATGAGGAAAAGATACTTGAACAGGGAGAAATAGAACAACATCATGATCAGCCGCACCATAATTTCGCCCATCAGGAACAGGAAACTCAGGATGGGACTGCGTTGCTGATGCAGCCAGCGATCGATGCCCAGCCAATGATTGAAAGCGGAAACTACCTGGCTCGAGGAGGTCCAGAAAAAATACATGCCTGCCAGAAATAACAAGGTATAAATGATCCCCGGCACAATGATCCATTTCCAAAGCCGGTGCTCTCTTATAAAGCGGTGTGCCCGGGCGTATGACTGAATGGCTGTAACGATTTCTTTCAGCAAGTTTTATAAATTTGATTTTTTTGCTAACTATTGTTGGGCGGGCTCAAACTTAGTAAATATTTTAATTAGGGCGTGGAAAGTGAATCTGTAATCACAAAATTTTGAGTATAATACATGCTTATTTGTTGTTAAAATGTCAATAAAGGGGTAGATGAAGAAACTGGATAAGGATTTCTATAATCGTGCCGATGTAGTGAAAATAGCAAAAGAATTGATCGGCAAAGTGTTGGTAACGCAATTTGGGCAGGTTATAACGTCGGGCCGTATCGTAGAAACCGAAGCATATGCCGGCGCCATAGACAGGGCTTCGCATGCTTTTGGCGGCAGAAGGACCAACAGAACAGAAGTAATGTACCAGCCGGGCGGAATGGCGTACGTATACCTTTGTTATGGCATTCATCATTTATTTAACGTGGTAACCAATCAGAAAGACATTCCGCACGCGGTTTTGATCAGGGCAATAGACCCGCTGCAGGGCATCAATGTCATGCTGGAAAGGACCGGCAAGAAAAAAGCCGATTATACGTTAACCAAAGGGCCTGGCAATGTATCGAAAGCGTTGGGTATTCATACAGGTCACACCGGCTGGAATTTGCTGGAAGATGAAATATACATTGCTTCGGATGAGTTTGCGCCTGCAAAAAAAGATATCATAGCCACCCCGCGTATAGGGGTTGATTATGCCGGCGAAGACGCCAGGTTACCCTACCGTTTTATTTTGAAGGACAATCCATATGTGAGCGGAAAAAAGGCGGAACGCTTAAAATCGAACGCTTAAGGCTGTTTTCGCATGTTGAGATGGCCGTTAACAGACACGCAACCTTTGTTTTGAACCGCTGGGTGTAAGCTTCAGCCTTTAGCTTTTGGCTGCCCTGCGCCTTTAGCTTTCAGCCTTCAGCCTTTAGCCTTGAGCCTTCAGCCTTTAGCCTTTAGCCTTGAGCTTTTATAATATTCCATAAATATCGATCAATTGAAACCCATCAGTAAAAACGTTCGTAATCAATTGGCCCTCGGGGCCGGCCTGATCCTGTCCCTGGTATTTTTTCTTGCAAATCCGTTTCACTTCGACGATAAAGCGGCCAGGGTACTGGCTGTTGCTGTTTTAATGATCACCTGGTGGGTATCGGAGGCCCTGCCGATGCCCGTAGTGGCGCTGATTCCCCTGGTGTTGTTCCCGCTAATGAATATCATGCCCATTAAGGAAGTATCAGCCGGTTATGCCGACTCAAATATCTTTTTGTTTATGGGCGGCTTTATGATTGGTTTGGCCATTGAAAAATGGAACCTGCACAAACGCATTGCGCTTACTATTGTGAATATAACCGGCACCAGCGGCAACCGTATTGTGCTGGGTTTTATTCTGGCCACCGGGTTATTGAGTATGTGGCTGAGCAATACGGCTACTACCATGATGATGTATCCCATCGCCGCTTCCGTAATATCTGTAATAAAAGACAACCATAAAGGCAATGCCCGCCTCGATAACCTGGCCATCTGTATCATGCTGGCCATTGCTTATTCCAGTAATTTCGGCGGAATCGCTACCATCGTAGGCACGCCGCCCAACGTAGCATTTGTAAGTTTTATTAAAGAAAAGTACAATTATACCGTACAGTTTGCCGACTGGATGCTGATCTGTGCGCCGCTTTCCCTCTTACTGTTATTCTCCCTGTACTTTGTAATGACCAAATGGTTATATCCCTCCCGGCTGGGAGGTGATGGTGCCACGAGGGATCTCATCAAACATGAACTGCAGCAACTGGGTCCGCTCACGACCTCAGAAAAAAGAGTGCTGATCGTTTTCGTTTCTACAGCGCTGTTATGGATCACCAAAGACCTGATCAATGAGCTCAAAATAGTAAAACTCGATGATACCATGATCGCCATGGCAGGCGCCCTCGCTTTATTTATGTGCCCGGCAGGCGAAAACAATAAGGAAGGAGGCAGGCGGAAGATCCTCGACTGGGCCGATACATCTAAAATGGCATGGGGTATCTTGTTATTGTTTGGCGGTGGTATTGCACTGGCAGGTGCCCTTGAAAAAGCCGGATTGATAAAACAATTGGGGCAGTGGATCGCCGGATTCTCGGGTAGTGGCGGCCTGATGCTGGTGTTTATAATTGCATTGGTGTCATTATTCATCAGTGAAGTAATGAGCAATATTGCCCAGGTAATTGTATTCTCCCCGGTGATCGGCGGTATTGCCGACGCCATGCATATAAATCCCATCCTGTTAGGATTGCCCATGTGCCTGGGTGCCAGTTGCGCCAGTATGATGCCCATGGGCACGCCTCCCAATGCCATTGTGTTTGCCAGTGGTCATATCAAATTCAACCAGATGGTAAAAGCAGGATTTGTGATGAATGTGATCGCGGTTATCGTGATCACCTTGTTTTGCTGGTACCTCGTTCCTGTATTGATGGGATTATAAAGCATTACCGGGTCAGGCTCCTCAGTATAGTGGAAACCGGCCCGCAAAATGTGCGTTTAAAAATGCGGACAGGGGATGCCTTTATTGCCTGGCGGGCGTTTGATAAAGATGAGCGATATCTCGATGCCGCCACGGCTTTGTGAAGCCGCTTTCAGGCTGGAAATATTTACATCATACGAAGCGCCCAGCCTGAACCCGCCAAACTCAAGACCCAGGTAGGGAATGAGGGCATCGTTAACGTTATTGAAACGCGTCCATACACCTGCATAAAAATTAGTAGGATTTTCTTCATCCTCGTTCATGTTGAAACCAACAGCACCGCCTGCTACAATATTGGTAGCGCCAGCCTGCCGGCTGAATAATGAACTTATATACACGGTGCGGGTATTGTTTGCCAATGGAATGGCGCCGCCAGCGTGTACGGTTAAACGGGGATTCAAGGTATAAAAGATATCGCCGGTAAATGATTCCTTGGGTTTATTCAGGTGATAACCGGCAACACCGAGGTAGTAGTTGTTATAGCCGTCAGTAGAACCATTAAAGAGGGCACCTACTGAAAGATCAAAATAGCTGAGGTTGATCTGGCGATCATTTACCGATTCGCCGCTGGGGTTGGTCCAGCCACCAAACTGATCCAGCTCATCTTCAAAATGCAGTTTGGTGCCATCCAGCCGTTTGGTATTATAGGTTCCCTGGAAACCAACACCTATCGAGTTCAGTCCGTCCTCATCGATGCCTTTATGATAAGAGGTGGAAACAGATAGTAAGTTAGTGGATAGGATACCGTTAGCTGTTTTATCTGTCATTGCCAGCACCCCTACTCCCCACGTATCCAGCTCGGAGATCCGGCTGCGTAGAATGGGTGCGTCAAAAGATACTGTTGAGGTAACAAATGCCTTACTGATTGCGGGCCATTGATCCCGGTAATTGCCAGCTATGCGGAAATCGCCATTGAATTTACCGGTCAAAGCAGGATTAAGTGTAAGGGGGGAAACGAAGAACTGTGAGAAATTGGGGTCTTGCGCTGCAGCTGTCTTCAACAGGGTGCAAGCGACTATTGCAATATAAAATTTCCTCATCCGCATAGGTTTCGAGTCTTATAACAAAATACGAAAAAAAACGACATGTCTGAATTTAAAACGGTACAATCAGACATTAAATTTTCGCACAGCGTTGCCCTGAAAAAAAAGATTTATCTTAAGTGTAGATTGTTTTTACTGAACTCGTTGATCACAGGAAAAGAATCCGGGAAAATGGTGCAAAACCACTGACTACATCTGCACTTTGGTACCGAATGCGAGGTCGCCTGCATCTCCCAATCCGGGAACAATATAGCCTTTAGCGGTCAGTTCCTCATCGATGGCGCCGCACCAGATCCTTACATTCGGTTCGCTTCGCTGCACATATTCGATACCTACTGTACAGGCGATGGCGACCACCACATGAATTTCGCGCGGATGTCCTTCGTCGCGCAAATATTGAATGGTCTTTACCAGGGATGACCCTGTTGCCAACATGGGGTCTGAGATGATCATCACCCGGTTTTCAAGCTCGGGGCAGGAAATATAATCAAGGCTGATCTCGAAGCTGCCATCGAGCTGGTGCTTGCGGTACGCCGAAATGAATGCATTGTCGGCCTTGTCAAAAAAATTCAGTAAGCCCTGGTGCAAGGGTAATCCCGCCCGCAGAATAGTGGCCAGTACCGGTTGTTCCCTCAGCACCTTACATTGTGAGATACCCAGCGGCGTTTGTACTTCTTTCTCCTCATACGGCAAATGGCGGCTGATCTCATAAGCGGCTATTTCACCGATCCGCTCCAGATTACGCCTGAAACGCATGCGGTCCTGCTGGATCTGAACGTCCCGGATCTCACTGATCCACTCGCAAACCAGTGAACATTCGTTGCTTAGGTTAATAACCATTTATAAGAGTTTTGGATTTTGGGTGGCGATAGCTGAAATTTGACGGGCAAATCTATTCTAAATATTCTTTTTTAATACCAGAAATCTACCAAACGCTATGATATATCGGGCAATTGGCATAATGAGCGGAAGTTCTCTCGACGGATTGGACATCGCTTTCGTTGAATTCCACGAAAGTGCAGGTAAATGGCAATACGAAATCAAGGCGGCAGATTGCTACCCGTATTCCGAAGAATGGGTGAAGAAGCTCAAGAACGCCATTCACCTTAACGCATTGGATTATCATCTTTTGCACACCGAATACGGCCATTATATCGGGGAACAGGTGAACGCCTTCATTGCCCGTCACCACCTGCAATACCAGGTGCAGCTGATCGCCTGTCATGGCCATACTACTTTTCATGTGCCGGCGAAAAAAATGACCGGCCAGTTGGGCGATGGCGCCGCTATAGCCGCCGTTACCGGTATAAATGTGGTCAGTGATCTGCGGGCCATGGATATTGCCCTCGGCGGCCAGGGCGCTCCTATTGTGCCCATTGGCGAGAAATTTTTATTGGGTAACTATGCGTTTTTTCTCAATCTGGGCGGAATTGCCAATATTTCTTATAACCATCCCGAAAAATACATCGCATTCGATGTTTGTCCGGCCAACCGGGTCATGAATATGCTGGCGCACGATGCGGGCAAACCTTTCGACGAAGGCGGACAAATTGCAGCTTCCGGAAAGCTGCAGGAAGGGCTATTGACAATGCTGAATGACCAGGAATATTACAGCATGCCTTACCCCAAGTCGCTGGCCAATGATTTTGGCACTGATGTTTTGTATCCATTGATCAAGAGCAGTGGCGTTTCTACACGCGATGCCATGCGCACGATGGTAGAACACATTGCCCGGCAGATCAGCCAAGCTATCTTAAATATGCTGCAGGAGCTGCCACAGCCTGCAGATGCCGGTGCACCGGTCAAACTGCTGGCAACCGGCGGAGGTGCCCATAATCATTTTTTGATGGAACGTTTGCAGGCCGTGTTAACGCCGGCCGGCGTAGAAGTGGAGCAGACTGACAAGATCCTCATTGATTTTAAAGAAGCGCTTATTATGGCGCTGATAGGCGTTCTGCGCTGGCGCGAAGAGAACAATGTGCTCGCTTCGGTTACCGGCGCTTCGCGCAGCAGCATCGGCGGCGCCGTGTGGATAGGGCAGGAAGCATAACCCCGACCCCTAAAGGGTGGGAGCGAGTTAGCCATTATTATCGTCTGCCGTTTCCGGCGGGAAATAAGTATATTTAGCTTATCGATGGTTCTATCGATGCAAAAGCCTTATCATGACCAGAGTCCTTACTTTATCCTTAACTATTCTCCTGCTGTTATGGGCCAATTGCCCGGCCCGGGCGCAAGCCGCTGCCCGCGAAAAAAAATACTTTAATCAACTGCAGAAGACCTTCGATGAGCAACAGGCCTACAACACGGTATGGTTTGTGGAACAACGCTGGCGCCTGGCCGGTAACAGTGGCTTCAATGAAAGCATTTACCATGTGGAAAAAATACTGCAACAGGCAGGATATAAAAAAGAAACCAATGGCGAAGCAACGGGAACGCTTACCTATCGCATTGAGAAAAGACCCATGAAGCGTTTGACCTGGGAGCCTGTTGATGCCCGTGTGTATATCCTTGGCGAAAAGGAACCGCTGCTGCAATTCAAAACCAACCGCAATATGATCGCCATGTATTCGGCTTCTACACCTGCAGCCGGTGTAACGGCGGAACTGGTGTATGCAGGCAGGGGGTCTGCCGAAGAGCTGGAAGGGAAAGACCTGACAGGCAAAATTGTAATGGCGGAAAGCAGCATTGGCGGTGTATACAACAATGCAATGAAGAAGGGCGCGCTAGGAGCAATGGCTTATTCAATGCCGGCTTATAATCAACCCGCAAAGTATATCAACTCCATACAATTCCAGGGAATCGGTTATACAGATTCAATCAATCAGAAATGGGGTATCCTGTTATCGTATGCAGCAAAAGAAAAACTGAAAGCGGCGCTGGCAAAAGGTCCTGTTTTCGTAAAAGTGGTGGTAAATACCAGGATATATGCTTCGGAAGAATTAACACTGGTGGCCAATGTGCGCGGCAAAACGCGTCCAGCGGAACGGTTTGTATTCAGTGCACACGTGCAGGAGCCGGGCGCCAATGACAATGCTTCAGGGGTAGGGGCGCTGGCCGAAATGGCCCGAACAACAGCCGCATTGGTGAAAAAGCGAAAAATAAGGCCGCGACGCACGCTTACGTTTTTATGGGGCGATGAGATCGTTTCTACCCGCCGTTATATCCAGGATGATTCCATCAGGGCCAGGGGCATAAAATGGGGACTGAGCCTCGATATGGTGGGCGAGGACATTCAAAAGACCGGCGGCACCTTCCTTATAGAAAAAATGCCCGATCCTTCGGCTATCTGGACCCGTGGTAATGAAAAACACAGTGAATGGGGTGGAAGTGTGTTGAAGGAATCAGAAATGTTCCCGCATTATTTTAACGATCTGCTGTTGAACCGGTGTTTGTTTGAAGCAAGCAATACCGGTTGGATAGTTCGTACCAATCCGTTTGAGGGTGGCAGTGACCATACGCCTTTTCTGGCCGCCAATATTCCCGGTTTGCTGATGTGGCATTTTACAGATGTTTTTTATCATACCGATGCCGACCGGCTCGAGATGGTATCACCTGCAGAAATGAAACATGTTGCCAAAAGCGCGCTGGTGACCGCTTACCTGCTTGCTACTGCAAACGACAAAACCGCAGCAGCACTGATCAAAGATATTACCCGGAATGCTTTACAACGGCTGCGAACAGAATTTGAACTTAGCCAGAAAGCCGTGCAAACAGGAGGTGACAAAGCAAAAGAACAATATATCCTGCAAGTGTGGAGCGATTGGTATGTAAAGGCATTGGCAACGGCTATGGATATTCCTGCCAGGAAGCCCGGCCAGCGGGTTCGGCAGGCTATTGTGGACGGACAGAAACTGGTTCAGGAGCAGGCGGCTTCTTATATGTCGGGGCTGTAGTCATACAGTAGACCAGTTAAAGTTTACAATTGAAAGTTAATAGGCAATAAAGTTGATTACTGATGAACACCAAAAAAAGCATCCCGATAACCGGAATGCTCTTTGCTAACTTACTATTTGATAGTTGAATGACTGGACGCGGTTGATTATTTCAGCTTGTTTACCACAGTTTCTTCAACATAAGTATGACTTCTGTTGATTGTGTATACTTCAGTAGTATTGTTCTTTTTAGATCTAACTGAAACGTTCAGGGCAGTATCTCCGAAATCTTCGCTTTTCAGCATAAACCGTTTGGTAATATTGGCGCCTTTGAATTTATCGGTGTACAGCACATTGCCGGCTTCATCGCGGAAAGTTACAATGAACTCATCATCTTCTGTATTGGTAAGGTTCAGTTCGAATACAGGTTGGTTTTCCATGTTTCCGATGAACTTCAATTCTGTCGTATGTTGTTTTTTGCCTCCGTCGTTAGCCAGTGTTACGGTTGAAAAACCTACGGTTAAAGTGATTAATGTGATAAGAGAGATAGCATAATTAACTGCTTTCATAGTTGTAATGTTTATATATGTACTTCTTTGTTAGGTATTCGTTGTATGGAGACAATCGCGGGGCAGGCAAAGCGTAGAATTTCAAGAGCTGGCAACGTAATTTTACGAGAGTTACACCGTTTGTTGGTGTTTGTTGCGTTTCATGATGCAAACATACATCGGCTTTTGGGTTTCCGAAAATCAACTAAAGGCCTTTTTTAGGATGGTTAAGGGCCCATTGAAAAGTTAAAACCCGCTGTGGTAGCGGGTTTCATGGCAATTCGGTCATGATGTCCAACCGTTATTCACGTGTTGAATCTTTATTTTTTCAGCATCTTGATCTTACGGTTTCCCCCACCTATAACATACATACCAGGCTGTAAATGAGATACATCAATTCGGAGCGTGTTATTTACAGCTGGTAATGACCGGTATAAACGCTTTCCGTACAAATCTGTAAGCGTTAACTCTTCACCGGCCGTAATGCCGGCTACCTGGATAAAGGAATTAAACGGATTCGGATAACATTGTACACTTGTATAACCCCTTTGTTGGAAGGGTTGAACTGTTGTATAACGGATATCTCCTGATGCGGTTGTCATCTTCAGCCTGTACAATGATTTGCCGGGTAAAGGATGGGCATCCCTGAAAGTTAACAGAGACGTAATATTGTTCTTTATTGCCGTACCAGGTAAGGCCTCCCATGTTTTGCCATTTGCAGATCGTTCAATGATGGCTGTAACGTTGTCGTCATTTACGTTCGATTTCCAGGACAATAAGGCCGATTGGTTTGAACCATTGGCCACGCGAAATTGAATAGCGTGCGCGGGCAATACGGTAGGATCCATATAATAAACGGTCACGCTCATGTGATCAATCCGCGCAGAAGGGAATATACCTAATAACCCATTGATGGCTGCCGAAAAGGAAATGCCGAAGTTGCTGCTGTTAATGTCGTTTGGCGTCCAGCTGGTGCCCCAAAGGTCATTTGTATTGCCGTAAGAGGTGTAGGTGTCTGAGCCGGGCCATGATGTACTTTGGTCTGCCTGGTTGGTGCCCGTAAGCACGCCGTTCTTAATGATCTGTACATTGTAGTCGGTTACAGAAGTAAGATTGAGCACCACGTCGGTGGCGCTTTTGGCAACATGTACTTCTATTCCGCAGATGGTAGCAGCGGTGGGAATGGAGAAGCCAAAATCAGTGGCTTGTAAATGTTCTGTTTGGCCGCTAAACAAGCTCAAAACTGACGAAGCGCTGGAACGGCTGTTGTCATTGGCAAGAACATTCGATGGATTACTGAACGAAAAGTCGCTACCCGGAAATGAAGTACTTGTTGAAGCGCCCGGACTGTTGGGACCTGAAGCAACACATTGTGCCCTGGTAAATGAAGTGATGAAAAGAGCGCAAAGTAATGGCATGGCAATCTTATTGCCGTGAGGTACGGTTACTGGATACATGATTAATAGGGTTAATGATAAATGAGTTCCTCTTTCTCTCTTTAAACCTGTGACACACGGAACTATAAAAACCCCAAACAGATAAAGATGAATCAGTAGCCGTTGAAAAAAGTATACGTATTAAGTGATATATGTTATTGTTTATAAGTGTTAGTGCTTATTCAACTATAAAGTACATTTTATAAGGGATTTGCCTTTAAATGCCTAATACCGTCTTTAATTTGGCGTAACCTGTCTTGCTTACAGGTACCTGCGCGCCGGTCTTCAGTTGTGCCAGAAAATTTTCTTTTTCGTATGGGTCAATGCGGGTAACCAACTGAACATTTACGATATAAGAGCGATGGGTTCTTACAAATTGCTGGGTGTTCAACACTTTTTCAAAATGACCCATGGTCTTGTTTTTCAGAAAGGCGCCTTCTTTCGTGTGGATCTTTACATAATCATCTGCCGCTTCCAGGTAATGCACATCATCGATGGGAATGATCTTGATCTTGTTGCCGGTCTTTACAACGATCCGTTGATTTTGCTGCGGACCCTGCGCGGCTGTTTCCAGCAGTTCGCGGGTATTGCTGCCGGTGATTGATGCATCACGTTCATGTAGCCGTTCAATGGCTTTATCAAAACGCTCCTGGCTGAAGGGTTTCAACAGGTAATCTACTGCGTGGCTTTCAAATGCTTTGATAGCATATTCATCAAAGGCGGTGGTAAAGATCACGGCCGGCGGTTGCTCAACCAGCTCCAGCATTTCGAACCCGTTGATCTTGGGCATTTGAATATCCAAAAAGATCACGTCGGGCTGGTGCTGCATAATTGCCTTAATGCCTTCAAAGCCATCGTTGCATTCCTGTACTACCGTTATGGAAGTATGTTGTTGCAGGTATTCTTTTACAACCATCCGGGCAAGGGGTTCATCATCTATAATAATGGCTTTTTTCATCTGGGTGTATTTAAATAAGATGTAATCAGTTATGTGGTACAAAGTTCGCGATCAGCTATGCAGGCTGAGGGATTTTTATAACAGTGGTAAACTGGTTATTGGTATGGCTCGTGGCCAACAGATCATTGCGCGCAAACAACAGGTATAAACGCCGCTGTACCGAACTCAATCCAAATCCGGTTCCCTGTTTGGGTGATGAGGTCTCGGGGTCGAAGGGATTTTCTATGGAAACCACCAGGTAATTGTTTTCGCGTCTGGCGGCCAGTTGTATGGTTACGGGTTCAGTGGTATCATACAAGCCAAACTTGATGGCATTTTCTACAAGGGGTTGCAACAACATGCTGGGTAATTGCAGTTTGCCTGTTGTTGCATCACTTTTTATCACCGTATTCAACCGGTGTCCGAACCGCACTTTTTCTATGTCGAGGTATAACTGTAAATGTTGTAATTCATCGTCCAGGCTTATCCACTGGTTATCTTCTTTCTTTAACGTTCCCCGCAAAAACTCAGAGAGTTGCTGAATCATTTTGCGGGCCTGTGCCGGTTGAATGGTTATCAGGGCGCTGATGGAGTTGAGGCTGTTAAACAGAAAATGCGGTTGCAGTTGCTGCCGCAATTTGTACAGCTCTGCTTCCCGCGCCAGTTTTTCTGCATCGGTTTTGCGGTGTTCGCTGTCTTTCTGTTCATCTAGCGTATAGTACAGTTCGCTGATGAGGGCCATGCACAGGATGATCAATAAAGCGATATCGAACCGGATGGGCATGAATTTGTCAAGGAATTGCAGGTATTCGGTTTCATTAGGATAAATGTTGATCATGGCATATTTCACTATAGCGCCCCAAATCCCCGCTTTGGCTGCGCAAACAATGATAATATAAATATACTTTCCCTTTTTGGGCCGGTAATACCGGAGGTTGTTGATAACGATGATGGCAGTTGATGCCAGCAAAACATTGCTCACCAGGCTGTCCATGGCCGATACATACCAGGCAAATCCCCAGTCATGTAATATTTTGATCTGCATCAGCGACCAGGCCAGCCAGGCTGCTGCAAACAGAAGCTTATTTTTTAAGGTACCTAATGGAGATGCTGCCACTCGCTAAAATTTTTTTGTCTCTGATTGGTATCGTCAATTCACCTGCGTCAAGGTTAGCGTTCCGCGTTCCGCGTTCTGCGTTCCGCGTTCCGCGTTCTGCGTTTTGCGTTCCGCGTTCCGCGTTCTGCGTTCTGCGTTCCGCGTTTTGCGTTCCGCATTCAGCGTTCAGCGTTCAGCGTTTTGCGTTCAGCGTTCAGCGTTCCGCGTTCAGCGTTAAAATAACTGCAAATATTTGTGTGTATTGCTTGCTTTAATATGAGCGGCTTTTTTATGCACCAGGTCCATATACACGCCGGCATCATCAGTCTCCTGTATGCGCGAATACAGTTCGGCGCCATCGATCAGGGCTGATATTTTATACAGCTCACAAACATTCACAAATTGCCAGCTGACCAGTTTTTGTTGTTGGTTCAGGAACATTTCCTGTTCCTGCTCCCCAATGGCTTTTGCTTTATCGAATGCCTCGTTTTCGTCAGCGGCCTGTACCAGTCGTAACTGCTCATCAAACTGTGCCGTGTGGTCGCCTTCACCACAAACGATCCTATACACTATTTTTGCCAGAAACCAGTTCATAGACTAATTTTTTAATGGTTGGGTGTAACTAGTATTATTAATAGCTTTTTATTTCAATGCCACCGAAGAAAGTAGTGCCATTCAGGATGACCACTTTGTCTTCATCATAATTGGTTTGGGGAGGGCGTTTGTCTTCAATGCCGCCAAAAACGGCAACCACTGTATCTGAGCGTATCTGCCAGTGTGGGGGAACAATCAGCTTGGCGCCGCCGAATATCTGCACCATTTCAATAACTATCGATCCGTTGAAATCTGCCTGCGATAAATTGATCTCTGCGCCGCCAAAGATGGACACAATGTCGCCGCCTTTGAATTTTTTTGAATACACCAGTTTTTTAACACTGCCAAAGACGGTTACTACATCGAGCCAGTTATCGCCGTTTTTTCTTTCCGTTTGACGTGCAGGTACTACCATTGATTCAGGCTGTTCAACGGTTGGAATATGCTCTGTAAGAGGTGCCTGTTGCTCGTGCTGACCGGCCTGGTCCTGCTGCCAGTGCCCCTTGTCATGCATTTCCCTGTATTTATTCCAGTGTTCATGCCACCGGCGGTGACGGCGCGGGGCCAGGATGATGATCAGGCCCAGGGCTATGATAACGACCGGCCAAATGAACAGGTGTATATTAGTATCGGGCCAGATGATCTGCAGTAAGAACACCGTGCCTACGCCACAGATCACCACCCAACCCGGGTCGCGAAACGCATTGCCGGCGCCGGCCAGTAAACCGAAAGCAACGATGATCATAGGCCAGGTAAATAGCCAGGTGGGAAGGGGAACCCCAAAAGCTCTTAACAGCAGCAGGGTACCAATGCACAGTAACAGCAGTCCGGCCAGCACGCTGCCGCTTCTATTAGGCCTTTTAAAAAACTCTTTCCGGTGAGCTTTTCTAAAGGCTTTCCGCTGTTCCCTGAGTGTATTGTCGCGCATCGATTAATAATTTTACACAAAGCTATCCCAGCGCGCGTAGTAAGACAAGCGCCCACCGCCAGACAGAATGTATAAGTCGGTAAAACCGGATTTTTTACCGGTGAAAATCGCAGGGCCGGCATTTACCGGTATGGCGGTATTCGATTATCACATTATCAAATTATGACATCATCACATTATCTCGTTAATATTCCGGGATAACTTACTTCTGATGCGGCTGAGCGTTTCCAGGGTCATTCCAAGGTAAGAAGCTATAAATTTTAGCGGCACCCGGTTCAGCAGATCGCTTTTAGTGGCTATAAAATGTTTGTATTTGGTGGTGGCTTCCATCAAGCGGGCAATGAAAGCTCTTTCTTCTGCATCGCGATAATAGGTCTCCAGTATTTTCCGCCCTACGATATTCGCTTCCGGAAAATGATCATAGAGGTATTGCAGGTCCTCCAGGTTCAGGGCCGAGAGCTCGCAATCTTCCAGAGCCTGGATATTTTCGCGGGCTGGTTGCTGTAAGCCAAAGCTGGTGATGCTCGTTACGAGTTCCTGTTCTCTCGAGATCCAGGTAGTGATCTCTTTCAGGCCTTCTTTTACATAACTGCGCAGAATTCCCTTTCTGATCAGGTAGATGCTGGAGCAGGTGCTGCCGGCGGCAACAAGCAATCCGCCTTTGGTTAACTGGCAGGGATAGGCTTTTTCGTTTATGAATGCCTGGGCTTCCGGACTAAGAGGGTATATAGATGTAACAAAATTCGTAAAGGGTGAATCGGGAATTGCAGCTTTGGTTAACCATTGTTCCACGCCATGCGTCGGGTTTACTGTTGATGTTGTCATCATGTAAGGTTTTTTGGTTCTGAATTGGCTGTACGGTAAAACCTTCTTGGCTTCAGAGGTAAGGCGCAGGTATAAGTAAATGGACGTGCTACTAAAGATAATAAAGATTTTTAGTTTATCGGGAATTATAATATGTGACTTTGGGCAGCACATTCAGTATAAACTGGAAGTGAACAGCGAAATTATATTTGGGCATTTGCTTTTGTTTAAATAAATTGTAATAAATTTAAACAGTTGGATTCGTTCTCTATTTCGCAGCTGCAACAGTTCTCTGGTATCAAGGCGCACACGATCCGTATCTGGGAGCAACGGTACAACGCCCTGAAACCAGGCCGCAGCGAAGGGAACACCCGGTATTACAGCGGAGAGCAGTTAAGGCGCCTGTTGAATATTGTAAGTCTGTTAAATACAGATATGAAGATCTCGGAGCTCTGCGCCCTGTCTAACGAAAAGCTGAACCGGTTGATCGAAAAGCAGGCCGCCGTGCAGCCCACTGATCCGGAATATGAATTCTATATATCGCAGATCGTTGCGGCCGCTCTTGAATATAATGAGATCCGTTTTGATAAAGTGTTTTCCAATGCTTTACTGCGGTATGGGCTGAAGGATGCTTACATATATATTGTTTATCCTTCGCTCAACCGGCTCAGCCTGATGTGGTCTACCAGTACGCTGGCGCCGGCCCAGGAACATTTTATCACCGGATTGTTCAGGCAAAAGTTCCTCGTGGCTGCCGATGCCCTGCCCGTTCCAACCGCTGCCGCTGCCGGTAAAGACGCCTGGTTGCTGTTCCTGCCTGAAGATGAATTGCATGAACTGGGCCTGCTGCTGGCCAATTACCTGTTACGACAAGCCGGAAAAAAAGTTTACTATCTTGGCCCTAACCTTCCGTACAACTCTCTTGTAGCTGCCGTGAAAGCGGTTAAACCAGCCAATCTTTTATTCTTCCTGGTTAGAAAAAATGATCTGGAAAACGACCAGGAATTACTGACGCAGATCAGTCAGCAGTTCCACCACCTTAACATTTACATGGCCTGTGATGTAGCGCGCACTATCGATCTGAAAAAGCCAAAGAACTGTGCCCTGTTGCATGCAGTGGACGATCTTTTGGCTGTGCTGGAAAAGTAGTGTTTAAATAAGTCGTTTAAAGTTTAAACAATACCTGATGACAATTGGCATCATAGGCGCAGGCTTTGCCGGACTGAGCGCTGCCTGTTATTTATCTGCTGCCGGGCACGAGGTTCATGTTTTCGAAAAAAATACCGTTGCCGGCGGCCGGGCGAGGCAGTTGCACACAGCCAACGGTTTCATATTCGATATGGGACCCAGCTGGTACTGGATGCCTGCTGTATTCGAAAAATTTTTTAATGACCTCGGTTACCAGGTCAACGATCTGTACCAGCTCCGGTTACTGGATCCTGCATTCGAGATCGTATTCGAAAAGAAAGAGACCCTGGTAGTTCCCGGTAATGTTAACGATTTGCACAATCTTTTTGAATCCATAGAACCCGGCAGCGCCCGGGCCTTATCCAGGTTCCTGGCAGAAGGAGAGCAGAAATACCGCTTTGGTATGGAGCAGCTTGTATATAAACCGGCGCTCTCTGTAACCGAATACCTCTCGGCCAAACTTATCTGGAAAAGTATGCAGGTAGATGTATTCCTTCCATTTAGCAAACACGTCAGAAAATTCTTTTCCGATCCCCGGTTGATCGCATTGATGGAATTCCCCGTTTTGTTCCTGGGCGCCAAACCTGCCGAAACCCCTGCCTTGTACAGCCTGATGAACTACGCGGGCTTACAACTGGGCACGTGGTACCCGCAGGGCGGATTTGGAAAAGTAATAGACGCTATGCAACAGGTTGCAGCAAAGAATGGCGTGGTGTTCCATTTCAATGCGAACGTTGAAAAGATCATCTCATCCTCAAACAAGGTAACCGGGTTAAAGGTAAATGGTAAAGCAATCCCTTTTCACGGACTGGTTGCTGCGGCTGATTATAATCATGTGGAAGAAAAGCTGCTGGCTGCCGATGAAAGGAATTACAATGGCAAATACTGGAATAAAAAAGTGATGGCGCCTTCCTGCCTCATCTTTTACCTGGGCATTGATAAAAGGCTGGCCCGCCTGAAACATCATACCTTGTTCTTTGATGAGCGCCTCGATGAACATGCCCATCAGATCTACGGGGACCCTCAATGGCCCGACAGGCCTCTGTTCTACGTTTGTTGCCCTTCTAAAACAGATGACACCGTAGCACCGCCCGGCCATGAAAATCTTTTCCTGTTGATGCCCGTCGCCGCCGGCCTGACCGACAATGAAGACACACGTGCAAAATATTATTCCATCATGATGAACAGGCTCGAGGATTTTGCCGGCGAATCCATTCACAATCATATAGTGTACAAGCGAAGCTACTGTATAAAGAATTTTATAAGCGATTACAATGCATACAAGGGCAATGCATACGGATTAGCCAATACTTTATCGCAAACGGCTATCCTGAAGCCAAAGATCCGGAACAGGCAGCTAAAGAATCTTTTCTATGCAGGTCAGTTAACCGTGCCAGGACCAGGTGTGCCACCTTCCATTATTTCAGGCAGGATAGCAGCCGGATTATTAGATAAATACCTAACAAAAAAGACGCATGAAATATTTGTTTGACCGGGTTTCTATTGCATGCAGCAAGCATACAACCAAAACGTATAGCACCAGTTTTTCACTGGGTATCCTTTTTCTGGCCAGGCATATCCGGAATCCCATCTATGCCATTTATGGCTTCGTGCGGTTTGCCGACGAAATTGTCGACAGCTTTCACGGCTATAATAAGAAAGAGCTGCTGGCTGCTTTCAGAAACGATACGAATACCGCCTTACGCGATGGTATTTCGCTCAACCCTATCCTGAATGCGTTCCAGGCCGTGGTTCACCGGTACGGTATCCATCAGAAATGGATAGATACCTTTCTCGACAGTATGGAAATGGACCTCTACTATCAAACGTATACGGAAGACAGCTATCAAAAATATATACTCGGTTCTGCAGAAGCCGTAGGTTTAATGTGTCTATATGTTTTTACCAACGGCGATACCAGGTCTTACGAAAGGCTAAGTCCCTACGCTATGAGATTGGGGGCGGCTTTTCAGAAGGTTAATTTTTTGCGCGATGTGCAGGCTGATAACCTCGAGTTGGGCCGCACTTATTTTCCCTCGGTTAATCTGCGTAATTTTTCAAAAGCAGATAAAGAAAAGATCGAGCGGGAAATTGAAGAGGATTTTTTAGAAGCATTGAAAGGTATTAAGATGTTGCCGGCAAGTTCCAAGAAAGGCGTGTACCTTGCATATTACTACTATTGGGTGCTCTTCAAAAAAATAAAACGGTTACCCGCTGAAAAGATCCTACACGAACGCATCCGTATCCCCAATTATCAGAAACTGGTGTTAATGCTAAAATCGAATGTGAAGTACCAGTTGAACATTTTTTAAGATCATAATAATAATAATTGAGTATGGTAATTGTAAATATCCTCATCGTTTTGCTCGCATTTGTTGGTATGGAAGCAGTTGCCTGGTTCACCCATAAATATATTATGCATGGGTTGTGCTGGTTCCTGCATAAAGACCATCATCGTAAGGAATCAGCGGGCTTTTTTGAGCATAACGATTTCTTTTTTTTAGTATTCGCCTTACCGGGCATCGCCGGTTTATACTGGGGTATGCAGAATAATTATAACTGGGCTTTCTGGGTTGGACTGGGCATTACGCTATATGGCCTTGCCTATTTCCTGGTGCATGATGTTTTTATCCACCAGCGATTCAGGCTTTTCCGGAATACCAATAATGCCTACTTCAGGGCTATACGCCGGGCACATAAAGTGCACCATAAACATCTGGATAAAGAAGAAGGAGAATGTTTCGGAATGTTATGGGTGCCATTTAAATATTTTAAAAAGACCGTACAGGCACAATAATATGCAAGCTACTTACCTGTTGATAAATCTTTTTTCCGCCATTGTTCCGTTCCTATTCTCTTTCTATCCCGCCATCAGGTTCGATAAACAGTTCAAGGCGTTTTTTACAGGCAATCTGATTGCTTCTGTATGTTTTATTGCCTGGGATATGTTGTTCACTTCATGGAAAGTTTGGGGGTTCAATGAACAATATACGTTGGGCTATGAACTGTTTAACCTGCCGGGTGAAGAAGTACTGTTCTTTATTTGCATTCCCTTTGCCTGTGTATTCACTTACCATTGTTTGAATACATTTTATACGATCACCTGGCCGGCTAAAATAGAGCGGATAGTGGTTATTGCTTTATCATGCCTGTTGCTGATAGCCGGATTTGCGTGTATAGCCAGGGCTTATACAGCCGTAGCTTTTATCAGCACGGCCGTTTTATTGCTGGCTTTGACGTTTGTATTCAAAGTAAAGTGGCTGCCGGGTTTTTTGACTATTTATCCTTTATTGCTGATTCCATTTTTAATTGTAAACGGTTTACTTACCGGTACCGGCCTTGAACAGCCGGTGGTGTGGTACAATAATGCCGAGAATGTAAGCATCAGGGTGCTCACCATTCCGGTTGAGGATTTTGTGTATGCATTGGAGTTGCTGTTGTTCAATCTTTTCTTCTATGAAAAGTTTAAACCTGTTTTCAGGGCGCAGGCTCCAGCAGCTTGAATGCATCTCCATCGAACAGCCCCAGGTCGCTCAGTTTTAAATGCGGTATCACCAGCAGGGCCATAAAGGAAAGCGTCATAAAAGGAGCGGAAAGGGTAGCGCCCAGCGCTTTGGCCATAGTATCAATAGCGGTATAAGATTGGGCTACCACATAACCGTCCTCAGCGCTCATCAATCCGGCAACGGGTAATGGTAGCACCTGTGCGCCCTGTGGACCCACGCAGCTTACACCGCCCTGTTGTTCTATGACCAGGTTTACTGCCTGGCAAAGGCTTTCATCGTCAACACCCACAGCCACGATATTATGACTATCATGCGCCACCGAAGAGGCAATTGCTCCTTGTTGCAAGCCGGTGTTCTTAATAAACGACAGTGCAACCGTTGCATCGGTGTACCTGTTCACGACGGCTATTTTTAATACATCCCTGTCCGGATCACTTACGAGATAACCATTGATGGTTTTGGGTGGCAGCATCAGTTTGTTGGTGATCAGTTGCCCGTCCAGCGCTTCAATAACAGGAATGTTTGTTTCGCCATTCCAGGGCCGTTGAAAATCGGAAACGTTTTTTTTCCGGCAGTTGAAATTATTGATGAGTGCAGATGTTTGTGAAGCTATGAGTGATGTTCCGTTCTCTGCTACCAGCTCGCCGTTGATATAGGTTTTCAAGACCTGGAACTGCTGCAGATCACTGGTGAGAATCAAATCAGCGGCATCGCCGGTGCGCAGCAGGCCCACGGGCAATTGGTAATGCAACACCGGGTTCACACAGGCAGCCTGCAGCACGCTGAAAACATCGATGCCTTTTTCCACGGCCCGGGCGCATAACTGGTTGATATGGCCGGCTACCAGGCTATCAGGGTGTTTATCGTCACTGCCGAACATTATTTGTTGCGGGTGATCGTTCAGTAAACCGATAAGGGCGTCAAAATTGCGGGCAGCGCTTCCTTCCCGGATAATGATCTTCATGCCGTATTTTAATTTGTCCAACGCTTCTTCACTGGTAAAACATTCGTGGTCAGTGCTGATGATCACCTGCCCCGGCTCACCGGCTTCAATATACGCACGGGCCTGTTCACCCCTTAATCCCGGTGCATGTCCGTCAATGGGTTTGCCGGCCGCACGTGCAGCCTGTATTTTTTTCATTACCACCGGATCTTTGAATAACACGCCGGGAAAGTTCATCATTTCACTTAAATAAGGTATTTCTTCCTTCTGCAATAAAGCTGCAACATCATCTGTATCGAGGGTGGCGCCTGCTGTTTCAAAAACAGTGGCCGGTACGCAGCTGGGGGCGCCAAAAAAGAATTTGAAGGGAACGCTTTTGCCGTTTTCGATCATATATTCAACCCCTTTCATGCCACACACATTGGCAATTTCGTGCGGGTCGCTGACGGTGGCCACGGTGCCATGCACTACCGCCAGCCGCGCAAACTGGCGTGGTACCAGCATGGAACTTTCAATATGTACATGGCTGTCGATAAAGCCTGGAAGAATAAACGGCAAAGAGGGTGATGCGTTTTCCAGGGGCGTGATCGACCCTATTTTTCCATTGACTACAGCTATTGTAGCCGGGTATATTTTTTTCTGCCATATGTCAACTAACTGCCCTGTTATCGTATGGTTCATATATTAGTTTTTTAAGGAGAATACTGATGCAATATTATTCTAAAAAAGATATGTCACCGTTTGTAATAATTTAAGGTGTTATTCTACTAATTTTAAAGTTTCCCTGGCCAGGAAGCCTTACATTTAACAGGCCCGATAATTAATAACCATTTTACCAAATAAAAAATAGAAAAATGAGATTCCTCCGAGTAGCATTAATGGCAGCCGGTTTGCTGTCTATAGCATCTGTGAAAGCGCAAACTGCCGACGAAATAATCAATAAACATATTGAGGCGCTGGGTGGTAAAGACAAGGTGGCAGCCATTAAAACAATGTACACCGAATATGATATGGAAGTAATGGGGCAGCAGGCTCCCGGCATCACCTGGCTCGTAAACGGAAAAGCCTTCAAAAATGAAGTCGATTTTGGCGGTCAGAAGATCATACAGGTAGTGACCGATAAAGACGGCTGGGCCCAAAATCCGATGATGGGTCAGGCTACTCCGGTAGCAATGCCTGCCGAGCAGGTGAAAATGAGCCAGGCAAATCTGGATCCCGGTGGTCCTTTATTTAACTATGCCGCTAAAGGTTATACGGTTCAACTGCTGGGCAAAGAAACCTTAAATGGTAAGGAAGCTTATAAACTTACGGCAAAGGGTAAGGATACCGCAACTGTAAGCACATTCTGGATCGATCCTTCTACCTGGTATCTGGTAAAAAGCACTTCGAAAAGTAATTTAAATGGTACCGAAATGGAGACCAGTCTTACCTTTTCTAATTACAAGAAAACCGATTATGGTTTTGTAACGCCTTACAATATGGAGATGTCAATGCCGCAGGGTTTTACGCTGAATGTTGTCAGCAAGAAGGTTGAGATCAACAAGGAAATCGATATGAAAGTATTCGAGATGCCGAAACAATAGCTTTAACTTTTTATTAGCACTTCATAAGGTTGCCACAAATGCCATCGTTGCGCTGCAACGCCGGTGTTTGTGGCAATTCTTTTTGTATTGGGAAACCGGCAATCAGATAACAATAAGTTTGTAAGTAACGGTTGTTTTTATAATTTGATGCTTTAATCAGTTATATGGAAATGCTAAAAAGAAGTTTCTGCGGAATTAATTTGTTGTTGATAACCGGTTTGTTGCAGGCCCAGCAGGCCATCATCAATACGGTTGGAAAAGATCCTTTTGTAGGTAAGACCACAGAAGTGATCTATAAAGCGAAAGAAGGCACCTGGACCTTCCAGGGATTTAACAATACCGTTATCAGGACAACCTACAAGCCGGCTGATTACAACAAGAACGAACAGGTATCAGATGCCGTTATAGCAAAGCCGCCTGCCGTAACTACTAAAATAACAAATGCAGTATCCCAAACAGTAGAATTTGAGAACCTGACCAGCGTCGTAGTGCAACGCGAAAAGTTTTATTATAAAACAGGTAAGGAAGTGAAGGTAAAATCTGCAGCATATTTCACCCAGGGTGATACGCGGGGCTTCCGCTTTCAGCTTTTTGAGAACGAACAGATATTCGGTGGCGGTGAACGCGCTTTGCCGATGAACCGCCGGGGACACCGGGTGAATTTATACAATGCACCGGTATATGGTTATGGACTGGGTGCTGAGAACCTCAACTTCTCTGTTCCATTCTTCATTTCTTCAGCCGGTTATGCCTTGTTTTTTGATAATCCCTCCAAAGGATATGTTGATATCGGATTAACGGATAAGAATACCCTGGAAGCCGGTTTTACCAGCGGCGAATTAACTTATTATGTCGTATTTGGCAGAAATCTCGATGAGATCATGACCAATTACACTTCCATCACCGGCCGTCAGCCTTTACCGCCCCGTTGGGTGTTTGGTAATTTTGTATCGCGGTTCGGCTATCGCAGTGAAGAACAGGTAAAGCAGGTAGTTGGCAAAATGAAGCAGGACCATTTTCCTATGGACGGACTGGTGTTCGACCTGTTCTGGTTTGGAGATGCCGTTAAAGGCACTATGGGTAATCTCGATTGGGTAAACACACAAAAATGGCCTAATCCCAAACAAATGCTTACCGACTTCAAAACAAAGGATCATTTAAAATCGATACTGGTTACTGAACCTTATATTTTACAGAACACTAAAACATATGCAGAAGCAACGCCTTTTCTGGCTACCGGCGCCAATGGCAGCGCCATGATGATCCCGGATCTTTATTTTGGAACCGGTGGTCTCGTGGACATTTTCCGTAAGCAATCGCAGGATTGGATCTGGAAATATTATAAAAAACAGATCGGCAATGGAGTGAGTGGCTGGTGGCTCGACCTTGCTGAACCGGAAAAACATCCGGCCGGAATGGTGCACAACCTGAAAGATTATGGTGTTGCCCGGCCCATGGGTGGTGATGAAGTGCATAACGTATATGCACACTACTTCAGTAAAATGTTCTTTGAGAAATATTCATCAGATGTAAGTGATCAGCGCCTTGTGTTGTTGAACCGGTCAGGTTTCGCCGGCAGCCAGCGCTACGGCGTATTACCATCAACGGGTGATGTGGCGCGCAGCTGGTCGGGCCTGAAAGCGCAACCACTTTTATTGTTAGGCATGAGTCTGAGCGGATTGCCCTACACACATTCTGATGCCGGAGGTTTGGCAGCCACTGAACAGGCTGATCCGGAATTATACACCCGCTGGCTGCAGTTTGCTGCATTCACGCCGGTGTTCCGTCCCCATGGCACGGCCCTCGAAGACCTGGATAAAAGCATTAAAAGTATTCCATCAGAACCCTGCTTTTGGGACGAACCGCATAAGAGCATTGTGCGCAACTATATCAAACTTCGTTACCAGTTGCTGCCTTATAACTATTCCCTGAGTTATGATCAGGCCGTTCTGGGTAAACCGCTGATGCGTCCGTTGTACTATTATAGCTTTGCCGACAGCAGTGCTTTAAGAGCAGAGGATGAGTATTTCTGGGGTGATAATATCCTGGTTGCTCCGGTTACCAGCCAGGGAGCAACATCCCGTATGTTGTACTTACCGGCCGGTAAATGGTACAGCCTGCTGAACAATTCGGTTACAGATGGTGGTAAATGGATCACGCAGCCTGCTGATATTAAACAGATCCCGGTGTTTGTAAAGGAAGGCAGCTTTGTGCCGATGTGGATTACGAAGGATACGATTAAATCAACGGAAGCATACAACAGTAAAGACATCACTGTGCGCTATTATCCCTCTGCAAACTCAAGTACTTATGTCTGGTATGATGATGATGGCGTCAGCACCCGGACCCTGGAGAAAGCTGACTACGAGCTCGTGACTTTCAAAGGAGTAACTGCCGGCAATAAAGTGACCATTGACATTACTACCAATAACCCGAATCAATATGGCAAGAAGTTCAAACGTAAATTCAATATTGAATTACCGGTGGCGCTCGCAGCCGGTCAACCAGCAACGGTTAATGGTAAACCCGTAGGCGCAGCGGCAAAACAACAGGATCCCTTCCAGCAGATCACAAATGAATACGTAACGGTGGAGTTTACCGGAAAACCTGTGAAGGTCGAAATCACGCTTGGGAAATAAGGCTGACCAGTTGATAAAGCCAGAAGCTAGTGGCGGGTGTGGCAAGTCCCGACGAAGCTTCGTCGGGACTTGCCACTAACCCGTTGCAACCTTGCGTTTGCCGTTTCATGTTTCCCAGTTTGTCCTGATACGTCGGGGTTTGCTGACATGTTAATAAATAAGTTTTTCTAAACAGCTTGATAGTCAGAGCAGGTGATGGTTGAGTTAATTACGGTACGTAAATCTCCTATACAAATAAATTCACTTTGGCACGCGGCATGCTTTTGTACAGGGGTAAATCCACCCTTATGAAAAAGACGATCGTCTTTGCTCTTATTATGCAGTTGGTAATTTACCTGCTTATTTTTTTGATAGCATAGTTTACTATCCTGTTACTTGCAGCGGTTTGGTCTTTTGACCAGACCGCTTTCGTTTATGGCAAAGGCGTAAAGCTGAAGGCAGAAGGCTGAAGGCACAAGGTTAAGGCGCAAAGCGGAAGGCAACATGCAAACACGATGCAAATGGCGCAGGTAAGGCATAAGTGCGCAATGAAAGCATTTTTTGGGCAGCGGTTTAATGTTTATCAAGCAGGTCGGGTCGTCTGTCTTTAGTGCGTTGCAGCGATTGTTCATAGCGCCAGTCATCTACTTTCTTGGGATCGCCGCTCAACAAAATATCAGGCACTTTCCAGCCTCTGAAATCGGCAGGGCGCGTATAAACAGGAGGTGCCAGCAGGTTATCCTGGAAGGAATCCATCAGCGCAGAGGTTTCATCATTCAATACACCGGGCAATAACCGGCCAATGGCATCCACGACAATGGCTGCTGCCAGTTCACCACCACTTAATACAAAATCACCGATGGAAATTTCACGCGTAACGAAATGCTCGCGAATGCGCTCATCGATACCTTTGTAATGTCCACAGATAATGATGATATTTTCTTTCAGCGACAATTGATTGGCTATTGGCTGATTGAACCGCTCGCCATCGGGTGTCATAAAAATGATCTCATCGTATTTCCGGTCTTTCGACAACGTTTCAATTGCATTGGCCAGGGGTTCACACATCATTACCATGCCGGCGCCACCGCCATACTGGTAGTCATCAACCTGTCCATATTCGTTTACTGCCCATTGCCGCAAGTGGTGTACTTCTATCTGCAACAACCCTTTATCGCGGGCTCTTTTCATTATTGAATGTGAAAAGGGACTTTCGAGCAATTCGGGCAGAACGGTGATAATATCGATACGCATGGTGCAAAGATAGAAGAGCAATGTGATAATGCGATACTTTGCTGATAAGCTAGCGAAATACAGCTCAAACCGCAAGCTACTGTATGCCGCATCGCAATCAGGAACTTCCCCTTTAGCAGGCCGGGGGCTTAATCCATAAATTCATCAAGGTCTCGGCGGTCTTTTTTGGTAGGCCGGCCAATTTTACTGAGGCGTTTACCGGTATGAAAACTCGAAGCCTGGTATTGCAGGCGTTCCAGTTCTTCAGCGGGGGTAATATCAATGTAATATTTGATCGCTTCGGAATAGGCAACCCGGTTGTGCAGCAGGCCGGTAACTTTTATCCGCCAGCGGCGTGCTTCCGTTTTTACTTCGTATTCGTCGCCTACATGCACCTGTTTGGCGGCTTTCGCCTGAACGCCATCCCATTTAACTTTCCCGGTATCGCAGGCGGCAGCAGCCATCGTGCGGGTTTTAAACAAACGAATCGACCACAAGTATTTATCCAGCCGGAGCTTTTCTGTTTTTTCAGTGCTATTCATAGTTCACTAATTCACTCCTTTCAAAGATAAAAAATTGGTGGCTAATGGGCAAAGGTCAATGGTCAATGGTGAATGGTCAATGGTGAATGGTCAATGGTCAATCGGCACTCCGTTACCGCCAATGGTTTGGCGAACAAATTGCCAGTCAAGGAAGGCAGGCAGTCAGCAATGATTTCCACCGGCGAATAGTCGATTATTAATTCCAAATCTACCGAGCTGCTCATCATTCACCATTGACCATTCACCATTCCGTTAGGAAGCAAAATACTTATGAAAATAAGGGATCGTTTCAATGCCCTTATAGAAATTCACGAGATCAAATTTTTCATTGGGCGAATGCAGGTTATCGCTATCCAGCCCAAAACCCATGAACACTATTTTTACACCCAGCTCTTTTTCCAGGATAGAACAGATAGGGATACTGCCTCCACCTCGTACCGGTATGGGCTTTTTTCCAAACGTTGTTTCTATGGCCTGTGCTGCTGCCTTGTACGCTTTAGAATCGATGGGTGTCATATAAGGCTCACCGCCGTGCAGGTTAACCGCTTCTACGGTAACGCCGGCAGGTGCTATTTTTCTGAAATACTGCAATAACATCTCTGTTATTTTCTCAGATGACTGGTTGGGAACCAGCCGTGCAGAGATCTTCGCATAGGCTTTGGAAGGTAATACGGTTTTGGCGCCTTCGCCGGTATAACCGCCCCAGATACCGTTCAATTCAAGCGTAGGCCGAATGCCGGTACGTTCATTGGTGGTATATCCTTTTTCGCCCCACAGTTCTTTCACGCCCAGATCCTTTTTATATTCCGCTTCATCAAAAGGCGCTGCTGCCATTAATTGTCTTTCCTCGGTTGTTGATGCTACTACATCGTCATAAAAACCCGGAATGGTGATATGATTGTTCTCATCGTGGCAGGAGGCGATCATTTTTGCCAGCATGGTAATGGGATTAGCCACGGCACCACCATACACCCCGCTGTGCAGGTCGCGGTTAGCGCCGGTTACCTCAACCTGGATATAGGCCAGTCCACGCACACCAATATCTATGGACGGTGTATCCATGCTGATCATAGAACTGTCGCTGATGAGGATCACATCGCATTTCAGCAGGTCTTTATGGGCTGCCACAAAATCGGCCAGGTTGGGCGAGCCTACTTCTTCTTCACCTTCTATCAGGAACTTGATATTGTTTTCAAGCGTATTCGTCTTTTGTAAGATTTCCAACGCTTTCACATGCATATAGAACTGCCCTTTATCATCGGCAGAGCCACGGGCATAAATGCGGCCATCTTTGATCACCGGCTCAAACGGACCGCTGTGCCAGAGTTCCAGCGGATCGGGTGGTTGCACATCATAATGCCCATATACCAGTACGGTAGGCTTCGAAGGATCAACGATCTTTTCGGCAAATACCGCCGGGTGTCCGGCTGTTTCTAATAACAGGGCTTTATCGGCGCCGGCTTCCAGCAACCGCTGCTGTACTTTTTCTGCACATTTTCTCATATCGTCCTTATGGGCGCTATTGGCGCTCACAGAGGGAATACGTAACAATTCCAGTAATTCATCCAGGAAGCGATCCTTGTTCTTTTCCTGGTAATCTTTCCAGGCTTGCATAATCATGAGTTTATTTGAGTAAAAAGTTTAATAGCGAACAGAGAGCGAATATATGAAAACCAGTGGGCAATTGCTAAAAGGCTGAAGGCAGGTTACCAGTTGCCAGGTACCAGTTACCGGGCCTCAAATTAATGGCTGGTTGAGTACAGGCGGGCAATCCGCATTAAAGTCCTGGCTCCTGGCGCCCGGTAACCGGTAACTTTTCCCTGCAACCGCTCAGGCTACAAACTATGCTTTTTATCCTGCAACACATTCTCCAGGGTCCATGCTATCTGCTTTTCAAAAGGGCGTTTGCGAACGGAGCATTCGTCGCGGGTGCAAATGCTGCAGGAAAAATCAAGGCAGGGATCGGTATGTACGAACAGTTCAAATACGGTTCCGAATTCCCGCTTGATAAGCAGGCCCAGCTCTTCTACTTCTTTATGGGCTTCCACCACGTTCAGGTACCAGGGTACCGTAAGGTGACAGTCAATATGTAGCTGTCCGCCATATTTGATCACACGCAGGTTGTGCAGGTCGATCCAGTTCTTGCGGCGGTTGGCATTCAAAACGGCCAGCATTTTCTGCAGCAGTTCTTTATCGGCTTCATCCATAATGCCGGCCAGGGAATGGCGTAAGATCTTATAGCCGGTATACATGATAATAAATGCCAGGATGATCGCGATCAGGCCGTCGAGCCACATGAGGTTGGTGAGCCGTATGAGTACCAGGCCAAGTATGATGCCGAGGGTAGAGTAAGTGTCTGACTGCAGGTGTTTACCACTGGCCACCAGGGCGAGCGAATTGTTTTTCTTTCCTTTACGGATGCTGATAAAGCCTACTACAAAATTGATGAGGGCAGTGACGGCTACCAGGATGATCCCGCGATCCAGTTGTTGCAGCGCACGCGGATAAATAAAATGATGAATGGATTCATATATGATCACCAGCGCAGCTACAATAATGAGCGTGCCTTCCACGGCGGCGCTCAGGAATTCAGCCTTGCCATGTCCGTACGGATGGTTCTCGTCGCGGGGTTTGGCTGCTACCCACAAACTGTACAAACCAATAAAGCCGGCAATTACGTTTACGGTGCTTTCCAGCGCATCGGTTAAAATGGCCACGGAACGGGTTAGCCAATATGCCACCATTTTGATGATGAACAGCAGTACGGCTACCGTTACTACCCATTTTTGTACACTTAAATTTTCCCTGCCCGCGTTCATGCACGTTATTTGGGCGTGAAGGTAGGAAATCCCTAGCTCGGCTGCGCGGGCTGGGGCTTCAGGCTGTTTTTCTTTCCTATCAGCCGCTTAATGCCCCGGTAAAGACGGAAGTAAAATTCTTTATTGAACAATTGCGAATCGTGCAGGGCTTTGTAAATAAGGAAAAACCCAATCGGCAGCAGTACAGCCGTGGCCAGCCACATACCGGCGGCGGGCTGTAACACATCCTCTTTCACAAACTTTTTACCAAAGTTGTTCAGCAGGAAGAAGATCACAAAGAAGATAACGGCAAATACCACCGGCGTACCAATACCCCCTTTGCGTACAATAGAGCCTAACGGCGCACCAATCAGGAACAGTACCAGCACGGCAATTGACATGGTGATCTTTTCGTGGTAGGTCATCATGGTCATGCGCAGTTCCTTGCGCTTGCCATCATAATCCCATGACGGTCCTTCAATGGTTGATTTTATGGAGTTGGCGTAGGATATACTCTGGTCTACTACCGTTTGTTTTACGGCTGAAAGTACCTGGTCGTTCTTCGACATTTTTAAACTGTCGGGCAACAGGTCAATAAAGCGGGCGCCTTTTTTAACAGGCGGTGCTTTTACATCGATCCAGCCGGTATCGAGGTATTTCGAAAAAGTGAAGTAGCCCTGTAAGTCGCGGATATCGCGATCCCTGAACCTTGCCAGGCTTTTTGAAATGGAATCAACATTTTTGCTTAACTGCCGGGTGCTTAACATTTCATAGCGGTCCTTGTAGGTGCTGTCAGGCGTTTGAATGAAAGTTAGCGAACTCAGGTCAAGTACTTTTTTATATTCCTGAAAACCCAGTCTTATGAAATCGGTGTTGTTGGCATAACGGTTACCTCGTTCTTCATAACGCCAGCCATTGAAAAGGATGAATTCCAGAAAGCGTTTGTCAGAAGAAAGGCGCATGATGCCTTTTTCAGCCGCTATTATATTTTCCTGCGGGCCGGTGCTGGCTTCATAAATGATCACATTGTGTAAAATAGAATCATTCTCTTTTTTTGAAACTTTGATGGCATAGTCGGGAATGGTGGTATAGAATACGCCTTCTTTCAGGTCGAAGGCCGGTTTCTTATTAACAATATCGTAGTGAAGGGTCTTCATGCGCAGGTTGGCTACCGGTATAACATAGTTGTTAAAAAGGAACGCCAGTCCCGACAGGAATGCTGCCACGACCGCCAGGGGCAGCATAAAACGCAAAAGGCCAATGCCGGCCGATTTAATGGCCACCAGTTCAAAGGTTTCGCCCAGGTTGCCAAAGGTCATGATAGAGGATAACAGGATAGCCAGTGGCAGAGCCAGGGGAACCAGGGTAGCGCTCAGGTACACGACCAGGCGCAGCATGGTGAACGCGTCGATGCCCTTACCCACAAAATCATCGATCCACAGCCAGAAGAACTGTAATATCAATACGAACAGGGTAAGGAAAAAGGTTGCGATGAAAGGGCCGATAAATGATCGCAGAACCAGTATGTCTAATTTTTTTATCATTGCTTGCCTAAAAGATCCCAGATCACAAGAACCAAATAATAATTCAAAATCTCAAACTTCAATTTCCTGATTTTCTAATTTGCTGCTTTTTTGGTTCTTGAGATCTGGTTCTTGTAATTTTATATTATGGGTGCCGCAAAAATACAGCTTTCAGCAGAGGAATTATCGTTGGTGCAAAATGCCGGATGGCTTTTAACAAAGAATACAATTATAGAGAAAGTTTATGCTTTATTCGGGGAAATTGCCCATGAGGTGCGGGGTAATTTTACAGGTTTGCCGGCTTTGGGTTTAGGAGATGTGTTGGTTCCTTCGCCCAAGATCTCGAAAGGGGAGAATTATAAGGGATTACCCTGGGTGGTATTGGATTTTCCGCGTTTATTTAACCGCCAGGACACATTTGCCATCCGCACCATGTTCTGGTGGGGGCATTTTTTCAGTGTCACCCTGCATTTAAAAGGACGGTATAAACAACAGTTCCAGCAAGCGCTGATCGCTAATTTATCAGTATTGACGGCGCAGCAGTTTTACCTGTGTGTTAGTGAAGATGAATGGAGATATGAATTTGAAGAAGACAATTACAAGCCTCTCACCCAGTTGAATCCTTCTGGAATAGAAAAAATTCTGCTGGCTAATGATTTCTGTAAGCTATCCGCTAAAATTTCACTTCCTCAATGGAATCAATCAAAAGCATTAATTCTTGGCCTTTACGAAACAATAGTTACAACCATTGGGCATTAATTACCGAGCCGGTGAAACAGGTCTTTTACCTGGTAACCCCACAACTGGCTCTGGTCTTTAACTTCACCTTTATCTGCAAAATCTTTGATCACAAGGATGGTCTGATTCGTTACTTCTGATTTCTCAATTCGGAATTCAAAATATTCATCTTTGGGTGCATGCAACCAATGAAACCTGATAAATTTCTCTTCTTCGCTTTCCATTACTTCTGCCTTATCTGTAGTACCGTTCCAGGAAAAACTGAAAACATTATCCCTTTCGTCTACTTTATCAGCGAACCATTCCTGCAAACCAGCAGGAGTGCTTAGGAATTCGTATAAAATGGAAGGAGAACATCTTACCGGATACTCTAACGTAAATATTTGTTTCTTACTCATCTAACCCTGTTATTGATCATTTTGAAAATACCAATGGTGCAAGTATAGAAAATTAATGCTACCCCCAAAATTTTTTTTTGGCAAAATCAGGTAAAAAGTGCTAAAAATGAATAAATAAGCAAAAAATTTTCATATATCTGACAACCAGTTGGTTATGAATAATTTTGAGGAGAATAGGGGAATTGGTTATATTAGGTGAACAGATTTTTTTCACATTTTTAATAACAAAACGCTTGTTCATATAACAAATTCGACAGGTATTTCGTTTTTTCTAGACCATTGACCGTTTCTTAACCTAAAAAACCCTTTAAAATGACCTACCTATGAGTATGCGGCAGCTCAAGATCACGAAGTCAATTACGAACCGTGAATCTCAGAGCCTTGAAAAATACTTGCAGGAGATCGGAAAAGTTGAATTGATCAGTCCCGAAGAAGAAGTTAAGCTTGCGGGTTTGATCAAGCAAGGAAACCAGGCAGCCCTTGACAAACTAACAAAAGCGAACTTAAGGTTCGTTGTATCCGTAGCCAAGCAGTATCAAAATCAAGGTCTCTCATTACCAGACCTCATCAATGAGGGCAATTTGGGTCTCATTAAAGCAGCGCAGCGTTTTGATGAAACCCGTGGTTTTAAATTCATTTCTTACGCCGTATGGTGGATCCGCCAAAGTATTCTTCAGGCATTAGCAGAACAATCCCGTATTGTAAGGCTTCCATTGAACAAAGTAGGGTTAACAAACAAGATCCAGAAAGCCTTTTCGCAACTGGAACAGGAGTTTGAACGTGAACCCTCGCCCGAAGAACTGGCTGAACTGCTGGAGCTCGAAACGGAAGAGGTATCTGCAACTTTGGGCATTGCTGCCCGGCACGTAAGCATGGATACACCACTGTCTGAAGGGGAAGACAATACCCTGATAGATGTGTTGGAAAATCACAATGCTGAACGGGCAGAAACCAATATCGAGCACAAAGAGTCGCTTAAGCAGGAAATTGAGCGCTCGATGAAAATGCTTACCGAGCGGCAAAAAGAAGTGATCTGCTATTTCTTTGGTCTAGGTGTCGATCATCCCATGAGCCTGGAGGATATCGGCGAAAAATTCAATCTCACCCGCGAACGGGTTCGCCAGATCAAGGACAAAGCAATCACCAAACTGCGCACCAATTCACGTTCCAAGGCCCTGCGGGGATTTTTGGGCGTATAACCTTAAAAACTGATAGCCGGCAAAAGAAACTTTACACAACAAAATTTACTTCCTGTAAATTTGCAGTCCATTAAGTGAATATAACTTGACGGTATATTCACTTTTTTGCTTTTATTAGCATTTGGTAGGTGTGCCACGTTTCGTCTGCAACGGCAGGCCAGGCGTGGCACACCTTGTCAGGATTCTGAATGCAAAAAACAGGAAGTTATGTTTGAAAATCTTACCGACCGGTTGGAGTCGGCCTTAAAACAGATAAAAGGCGAAGGCCGCATCACCGAACTCAATATTGCTGCTACCGTAAAAGACATTCGCCGCGCCCTGGTGGATGCCGATGTAAACTATAAAATTGCCAAGGAATTTACCGACCGGGTAAAGGATAAAGCCCTGGGAGAAAAAGTGTTAACCGCGGTAAGCCCGGGCCAGTTGATGGTGAAGATCGTGAAAGATGAGCTGGTTGACCTCATGGGCGGCAGCGAAAGCGATTTCAACGCCAAAGGCAATCCCGCTGTTATCCTCATCGCTGGGTTACAGGGTTCCGGTAAAACTACTTTCAGCGCCAAACTGGCTAACTTCCTGAAAACAAGAAGCAGGCTGTCGCCCATGCTGGTGGCGGCCGATATTTACCGCCCTGCGGCCATCGATCAGCTGAAAGTGCTGGGCGAGCAGATCCAGATAGATGTGTACAGCGAACCGGAAAATAAGAATGCGGTACAGATCGCGTCCAACGCCATCAGGGAAGCCCGCAGCAAAAATAAGAATGTGGTCATCATTGACACCGCCGGCCGCCTGGCCATCGATGAAGCTATGATGACCGAAGTAGCGAATGTAAAATCAGCTGTTAATCCGCAGGAGATCCTGTTTGTGGTTGACTCCATGACCGGTCAGGATGCAGTGAATACTGCAAAAGCGTTTAACGATCGGCTTGACTTCACCGGCGTGGTGTTAACGAAGTTAGACGGTGATACCCGCGGTGGTGCTGCCCTTTCAATCAAATACACAGTTCAAAAACCCATCAAGTTTGTAAGCAGTGGCGAAAAACTGGATACGCTCGATGTGTTCTACCCCGAGCGTATGGCCCAGCGTATCCTGGGTATGGGTGATATCACAACCCTCGTTGAAAAGGCGCAACAACAGTTCGATGAAGAACAGGCCCGCAAGCTCGAAAAGAAGATCCGCAAGAACCAGTTCAATTTTGAAGATTTCAAACAGCAGCTGGAACAGATAAAAAAGATGGGTAATATCAAAGACCTGCTGGGAATGATACCCGGGGTTGGAAAAGCCATCAAGGACATCGACATCAGCGACGATGCGTTCAAAGGCATTGAAGCAATGATCAACTCCATGACACCCGCAGAGCGCAATGATCCGGATCTCATAAACATGAGCCGCAAGCAGCGTATTGCGAAAGGCGCCGGTAAAGACATAAACGAAGTGAATGCATTCCTGAAGCAGTTCGACCAGATGAAGCAGATGATGAAAATGATGAATAAAATGCCGATGGGAAGAATGGGAATGAGGAAATAATCAGTGTTATCACCGCGCCGGCAACGCATAAAATGGGTGGAAAAGCGCTTCGGTTTTTACTGTCTCAAAAAGTGGTTTTCGCAGATAAATCGCTCAGTTACAGAAAAATTGTCCACTTGAATTATTAAATTTGGAAAAATCAGTTCGATTGTTATTTTTGCAATCGTTATAATGGAAAGTAACCCTATTTGTTCACGCATTTAAATTTCTATTTAAGATGCCAGTTAAAATCAGACTGCAACGCCATGGGTCTAAAAAAAGACCTTTTTATTTCATCGTAGTGGCCGATGCACGCTCTCCGCGTGATGGTAAGTTTATCCAGAAGTTAGGTACTTACAACCCTCTTACAGTTCCTGCAACCATTCAGTTAGATCGCCAGAAAGCCTTGGATTGGCTGCACAAAGGCGCTCAACCTACTGACACTGTGCGCAGAATTCTGTCTTACAAAGGCGTATTGTACCTGAAACATTTGTTGCGTGGTGTAAAACTGGGTCTGTTCGACGAAGCTACCGCTATGGAGAAATTCCAGAAGTGGCATGCTGAGCACGAGGTTCAGGTTAAAAAACGCCAGGAATCAAATGCCAAGGATAGAAGACCTCGCAGACCAGGTGGAGCTGGTGCACCTCCAGTGCGTAAAGGCAGAGGAGAATAATCCTAACGCAGTATAGCTAGCTGTCAACTTGTTAAATCCTCCCGGTACTCCGGGAGGATTTTTTTCGTTTATACACTTCTTCCTGGCGACCGGGAATCAGCTGTTATGGTGAATTTCATTTGCCCATTTGCCCATTTGCTAATTTGCACATTTGCTAATTTGCCCATTGATCAACTACCTTTGCCGGGCATATATGACGAACTATCACAGCATTGGAAAAATAGTGGCCACTTTTGGTGTAAAGGGCGAAGTGGTGCTGCACCACTCACTGGGTAAGAAAACCTCGTTAAAAGGGCTTGAAACCATTTTTATCGAGGAAAAGAAAGAAGAAATGCTGCCTTATTTCCTGGAAGGCACCCGCATAAAAAATGACGAGGAATTGTTCCTCAAATTTGAAGGAATCAATACCAGGGAAGCGGCGCACCGCCTGATGCAGAAACGCGTGTGGCTGCCCCAGGAGGAGTTTGAAAAATATGTTTCCCAGTCGGCCCCTATTATGTTGCTTGGTTTTCATATCATCAATCAGGGCACCGACCTGGGCGAAATACTCGAGATCATTGAGCAACCGCACCAGCTGCTATGCCGCATCGATTTAAAGGGCAAGGAAGCGCTTATTCCGGTACATGAAGATTTCCTGCTGAAGATCGATAAAAAGAAAAAACAGGTGCATGTAGAGCTGCCTGAGGGGCTGCTTGATATATACAGTTAATGTGATAATGTGATAATTCGATAATGTGATAATGCTCAAAAATCGAGCAGTTCTTAGAATTTCGAACCCCATGCGAAACCGAACGAAAAGGTTTTCAATTATCAAATTATCACATTATCAAATTATCGAATTATGTCTTCTATCTGCACAAAGTGCCTTTGATGATGCGCAATGATAAACCCGAACACATCGCCCATTTTTAATTTAATGAATGGCGCAATGGAAACGGGAATGCGTATACGGTTTATATCTACCCGTTGGGCTTTATTCAATAATTCCAGTAACCATACTTCCTGTTGTTCAAATTCCTGCAACGCCTTAACCGCGTCTACGGTAGGCAGGGGATCATGATTCTTAAACGTTTTCATTTTATTGGGAATGCTTCCATCCGGTTTTGGCAGCATGCTTTTTGTAAAATAGCCGCCCAGCCAACCATGGGTAAAAAAATCAGCTGCACTGGTTTTGGAATGAGTTATGGCCTGTTCCAGTTTCGGCAGGTAGTAGCGGCCATACGTATTGAGGTGCTCCAGTACCTGCGCCACACTCCAGCGGCCGGGTGCAGGTTGCTGTGTAAGCTGGCTAACCGGCAATTGTTTTAAGTAAGCCAATCTGAGCATGATCTGGCGCGTGTCGGCCTGTAATGTTTCAAGCAGGAAAGAAGCCTGTACTTTTTTCATTGAGATGTTTGTTTGCGAATACAAAACTATCAGGCCGTGCACATAAAAATCTTGGTGGGCGCCAACATTTTCCGCTACCGGTTACCAGTTACCGGTTTGCCGGGGCAGAAGACCCGCCTTCCTTAAGCTTTGGCGAACGAAGTAAAGCATAAATTCGGGCAGTGCAAGATCGGTTATCAGGTTTACATTTCGCGAGCTATTCACCATTGACCATTCACCATTGACCATTCACCATTGACCATTCACCATTGACCATTCACCATTGACCTATTCAATGCGAACACTTGCCATCAGTTTGCTGAAGGTGGTGGCATCCATGCCTAAATAAGAGGCCAGGTATTTATGAGGTATTAACTGCAACACGTGTGGACTCCGTTTGAGTAATGTTTTAAACTTTTCTTCGGCGCTGAATGTTTGTAATTCCACCTGTCGTTCCAGCACGCCCATGAGGGCAAAGGCCGTAAAATTTGCGAGCAGCTTCTCGATATTCCGGTATTTGTTCATCAATTGTTGGATCTGAGTATGTGTTGTGCGCAACAGGGTGCTGCTGGTCAATGTCTCCAGGAAATACCGGGAAGGCGTTTGGGTAAGAAAGGAATCGGCAATGCCGGAAAAAGAGTAGGGATAAGTGAATACAAGCGTTGCTTCATGGGTGGCATCGATATAAAAAATGCGCTGAACGCCATTTAAAACAAAGTACACATGGCGTTCGGTTTCACCGGCAGCAGTAAGAATGGTTTTTCTTTTGTACTGGTGTAATTGCCAGATGCCCGACATCTCCTCCCATTCTGTTTCGCTGAGCGGATGCATACTGAATAAATGTTTCTTTAGTTGCTGTAGTCCTTCTTCCAAGCGGCGTTTTTGTAAAGTTACAGTTTGTGGGTTAAGGTTGAAAGTAAGGGAAGTAGGAAGTAGTAAAGCGGCAGTCCCGACGAAGCTTCGCATGTCGGGTCTGACGACTCTGACGAGTGTCAGACTCCGTCAGAGATGCCGCCCGCAGGCGTCGGCATGGGGAAATACAGCAAGCATAAAAAAGTTATGAGTTAGGGGTAGAAGCCCTATTAGCTACCAGCTACCGGCCACTAGCCATTAGCCACTTGCTGATAATTAACGTAAATTCGCTTCTGATTGCCCATTGACCATTGCCCATTGACCATTCACCATTGCCCATTCACCATGAACAGTGCCCAACGCATCATAGCGCATTTCGACCTGGATGCATTCTTCGTTTCGGTAGAATGTATCAACAATCCTTCTTTGAAGGGTAAACCACTGATCGTGGGCGGACGCGAGCGGGGTGTGGTGGCAGCGTGCAGTTATGAGGCGCGCAAATTCGGCATCCATTCCGCCATGCCCATGAAAACAGCCATGCGGTTATGCCCGCATGCCACCGTAGTGGGGGGCAGCCGGGGCGAATACAGCCGTTATTCGCGCTGGGTCACCGAGATCATTGCCGCCAAAGCGCCCCTCTTCGAAAAAGCTTCCATCGATGAATTTTATCTCGACCTAACCGGAATGGATAAGTATTTCAACCCTTATCAATGGACGATCGATCTGCGGCAGGAGATCATTGACAAGACCGGTTTACCTATTTCATTCGGGCTGGCAGGCAATAAAATGGTTGCCAAGATCGCTACCGACGAAGCCAAGCCGAATGGTTATCTGCACATCGCTTTCGGCCGCGAAAAAGAATTCCTGGCGCCTTTAAAAGTGAATAAAATACCAGGCGTGGGCGAACATATGTACCAGGCCCTGCGCAACCTGGGCATCGAAACCATCGATCACCTGGCGGCACAGCCTATTGAGCTGCTCGAGAACCGGTTTGGAAAATATGGCGCTGATCTCTGGAATAAAGCACATGGCATTCATCACGGTGCAGTAGTGCCCTATCACGAGGCAAAATCAATATCTACAGAAAATACGTTTGAAGAAAATATCCTGGATACCGACCGGCTGCTCAACGAACTGGTTCATATGACTGAAAAAGTGGCCTATGAGCTGAGGCAGGACAATAAAATGGCCGGTTGTATTGCGGTAAAAATACGCTATCCCGATTTTGAAACTACTTCCCGCCAAACCACCATTGCCTACACCTTTTACGATGATGAGCTCATTCCCAAGGCTAAAGACCTGTTTCACAAGCTGTACCGCCAGGGACAGCCGGTCAGGCTCCTGGGCGTTCGGCTAAGTGAACTTACCGATGAAGCCGTGCAAACGAATTTGTTCAGTAATGTTGAAAAAAAGACCGAGCTTTATAAGGCTATCGATGATGTGAAGAACCGGTTTGGCAGTAAATCGCTGACCAAGGCAACCGGTAAAAAATAATGCAACCAGTAAGGAACCAGTGTGATTTTTAGCGCTGTATACGCAACCAGCCCGCTTTTTGCAACCCGGAAAACAAAAAATCAGGTATCAGTCTACTTTATGAGTAGGGATTTGTATCTTCGTACCCCCGCAATGCAGGGTAACAATCATTTTATCAACCTTAAAATACTTAGTATATGAGTTTAAGATTAGGCGACATCGCCCCTAACTTCCAGGCTAAGACTACCGCCGGCGATATTGACTTCTATGAATACCTTGGTGATGGCTGGGGCATCCTGTTCTCGCATCCTGCAGATTATACCCCCGTTTGTACAACTGAATTAGGTAAAACTGCTTTATTGCAGGAAGAATTTGCCAAACGTAATGTAAAAGTACTGGCAGTTAGTGTTGATCCGCTCGATAAACACATTGGCTGGGTAAATGATATCAATGAGACCCAGAATTGCAATGTAGGTTTCCCCATCATTGCCGATGAAGACAGAAACGTGGCTACGTTGTACGATATGATCCATCCCAATGCTTCTGAAACTTTTACCGTTCGTTCACTGTTCGTGATAGGGCCCGACAAAAAGGTAAAACTGATGATCACCTATCCCGCTTCTACAGGAAGAAACTTCTACGAAGTATTGCGCGTGGTTGATTCACTGCAACTGACCGCCAACTACAGTGTGGCTACTCCGGCCGACTGGAAACATGGTGAAGATGTGATCGTGGTTCCGGCCGTTTCTACTGATGACGCTATCAAGAAGTTCCCTAAAGGCGTGAAAGTTATCAAGCCTTACCTGCGTTATACACCTCAGCCCAATCAATAAGATTGATAAAAGAATCATTGTATACATGCGTGATCCCGTTCCGGTTTAACCAGGACGGGATCTTGCTTTATGGCTGTTTGCCGGGGTTATATTTCTCTTTAAATATTCTATCGTTATTGGCGTTGATAAAGGCAGTGCTTTTTTTGAAATCGGATCTGATATTAGGTGTGAGATAATTGATCCAGTCGGGGTCCTTCTCCTGCCTGACATAAGCATATAAAGCCAGGGCGTACCCCCATTCCCTTTGTTTTAGATAGCCAAGTGTATTGTGCCCGCGCACAATGAAGTTCTTTATCTCCCGGAATGCACAGTTGGCATTGAACACCCCAATCCCAAATAAAACGGTAGTGAGGTCGGTAAGGGATTCGTCGTTGAAAGGAACCCGCTTTTCGCCCAGTAATTTAATATGAGCAAATTCATGCGCAATAGTAGCCACCAGCTTTTCAGGATCTCTTAAATTATTCCTTTCTATAAATACATCGAAAGTACCCGCTTCATTTTTGCCGAAATACAATCCGGCGGTCAGCTGCTCTGTGCTGGTTTCATCAGGTATCGTCCACATGCTGAAACCATAATTGCCCTGTATTTCCTGGATGCTTTCATTGTATATTTCCAGGTTTATGTTTTTCATATCTATTTCCATTTGGCGGGCAATGATCCGGGCGGTTTGTTCCAATGAAGCGTTGGAGCCGTCGTATGCGATGGGAAAATGTTCGGATGTTGGAAAAAGCATCGGCTTTGTAAGCAGATTACTTTGCCCGAATTCCTGCACCAACCAAACAAAAGCCTGCTCCATCCAAAGCCGTGTATTGGTATCAATGGGGCATGCTGGTGGTTTCTTTGAAAATAGGCCGAACATAGGACAACCGGTAATTTATATACTTAAAGTTACATATATCAGTTTGCCCGGGCAAAACGCAGTTGCTGATCCCAAGAAACGAAGTTGCGGCAGCCGATTCACGCAGCTAACTATGATCATTAAGCTATCGCTGATTATTTAATGTTTAAAGGTGTACCGTTTCTGCAAACGCCATAATAAAATGTGGCGCACCTGCATTTTAAATGATTTATCTTCCATTAAAATTTCGGTCACATGAACAAACTACTGCTTTTACTACTGCTTTTTAATCCCCTGATCCTGCCTGCGCAGCGCACCATCCTGCACTGTGGTAAATTGATAGATGTTACGAAGGGGCAGGTGGTGAATGAATATTCGATTATAGTAGAAGGAAACAAGATCACAGACGTAGTAGCTGGTTATGCCAAAGCTTCGGGTGCTGATAAAGTGATTGATCTGAAGAATAGAACCGTATTGCCCGGCTTAATTGACTGCCATGTGCATGTGGAGCACGAGACCAGCCCCACCAGGTACCAGGAAACGTTTACCTACAACCCGGCTGATTATGCATTTCAATCGGTCCTGTTTGCCGAACGTACTTTGATGGCTGGATTTACCACCGTGCGTGACCTGGGTGGCAGCGGCGTGAATATCTCATTGCGTAATGCGATCGATAAAAAATGGATCAAAGGACCCAGGGTTTACACGGCGGGTAAATCTATTGCCACAACGGGTGGTCATGCCGATCCCACAAATGGATACAGGAGAGACCTGATGGGAGATCCGGGACCGGCGGCGGGTGTGGTCAATGGCCCGGATGAATGCCGGAAGGCGGTGCGGCAGCGTTATAAAGAAGGCAGCGATGTAATAAAGATCACCGCATCCGGTGGTGTATTGAGTGTAGCCAAAAGCGGTGAGAATCCTCAGTTTACAGAAGAAGAAATAAAAGCCATTGTAGAAACAGCTCATGATTATGGGTATAAAGTGGCGGCTCACTGCCATGGCGCCGAGGCGATGAAAAGAGCCGTGAAAGCCGGCGTGAACAGTATCGAGCATGGCACGTTCATGGATGATGAAGTAATGCAGTTAATGAAACAGCATGGCACCTACTATGTACCTACTATCACTGCCGGAAGATCCGTCGGTGATTCTGCAAAGAAACCCGGTTATTATCCGGCCCTGGTAACGCCCAAGGCTTTGTCGATCGGTCCGAAAATACAAAGCACCTTCGGTAAAGCGTATAAGGCCGGGGTAAAGATCGCTTTTGGTACAGACGCCGGTGTTTATGCACATGGCAAGAACTGGCTTGAATTCGTTTATATGGTGGAGTCGGGTATGCCGGCCATGGAAGCCATTCAATCTGCCACGGTGGCGGCGGCCAATCTCGTTGGCGTTTGGGATAAGATCGGTAGTATTGAGAAGGGTAAATTAGCTGACATTATCGCTCTTGATGGTGATCCTGTAAAAGACATTCAGGTGATGGGCCGGGTCGTTTTTGTGATGAAGGATGGGGTGGTTTATAAGTAGTTGGAAAGTTAACCAGTTGACGAGTTAACTAGTTAACTGGTTAACTCGCCAACTTTTATGAGTTTTTACGAAGCTGTTGCAGTAACGCCCTCATATCCTTCGGCATTTCGGCCTGCAGATCGTACTTATTGCCCTGCATATCGGTAAAACATAAGCGTTGAGCGTGCAGGCCGGTCCTGGAAAGAATGGGCCGTTCTTCTTCCTCGTTTTTCGAGAGTTTATAATTGCGTTTAAAAGAAGAGATCTTTACAGGCAGGCCGTCGCCATACAATTCATCGCACACCAATGGGTGACCCACATATTGCATATGCACCCTGATCTGGTGCGTGCGGCCCGTATGAATCCGGAACTGCAGCAGCGAAAACTTCCCGAATTCTTCCAGCACTTCATAGTCGGTAACGGCAGGCTTACCATTCTTGTGAATGAGCATGACGCCTCTTTTAACGGTGCTTTCCCTGATGGCCGCGTCGATGGTCTTTTGTTTTTCCGGTAAGGTACCGGTAACAATGCCCTGGTAGTATTTTTCTACGGTTCTTTCTTCGAATGCCTGTGACAGGAACTTGTGGGTTTCGGGGTCTTTGGCAAATACAATGATGCCGCTGGTCTCGCGGTCGAGGCGGTGCACCGTAAATACCTGCTCATATTTCTGCAGCAACAGATCCTTAAGGGATGTTTCTTTTCCCTCGCGGTCGGGAATGCTTAACAGTCCCGGCGGTTTATTTATTACAATAAGATATTCGTTCTCGAAAATGATCTCCGGTGATAATTTAACCACGTGTAACGGTTTTGTTTTTTGTATAGGAGGCGTTCAGGTATTTTAACAGGCGTACTTCTTTCTCTGTTAAAAAGCGCCATTTGCCTCGGTCTACATTCTTTTTAGTGAGGTTTGCGTACATCACGCGGTCGAGGTTGCGTACATCGTAACCCATGTGTTCGAATATACGGCGAACGATGCGGTTGCGGCCGCTGTGGATCTCGATCCCGATCACGCTTTTGTCTTTTGGATCGGCATAAGCAAGTGAATCAGGCGCAATAAAACCATCTTCGAGGGTAATACCGTTCACGATGGTGTCGAAATCTTTTTTTATGAGCGGCTTATCAAGTTTTACTTCGTAGATCTTTTTTATTTCGTAACTGGGGTGCGATAGTTTTTGGGCCAACTCACCATCATTGGTGAGTAACAATACACCGGTAGTGTTCCTGTCTAAACGGCCGATCGGGTACACGCGTTCTTCTGTAGCATTCCGTATAATGTCGAGAACCGTTTTTCTTCCTTGCGGGTCTTCGGTCGTGGTGATATAATCCTTGGGTTTGTTAATGAGGATATATACCAGGTTCCTGCGGATGAACAGCTTTTTGCCGTTCACTTTGATATCGTCTTTGTCGGTCACTTTATGACCGGGCTCTATGATCTTTTCTCCATTCACGATCACCTTGCCTGCTTTTACCAGGTCGGCTGCATCGCGGCGGGAACAGATGCCGGCATGAGCAATGAATTTGTTCAGGGGCATGCTGCCGGTTACCGGTTGCCGGTTGCCAGTTGCCGGTTGGTTCTCGCCCACCTGGCCTTTCCCTTGTGCTGCGGCCCTGATGCCGGTTTGTGGTTTGTTGTTTGTGGTTTGTGGTTTGGTTCGCGCACCTTCCGCTTTCCCGAACTTTGCCTTCGGCTTTTGGTATTCGGTTCTTTCGCTGCCTTTCTCTATGCCTTTATGCCTTTTTGCCTCGTTGCCTTTTTCTATCCCCTGCTTAAAATCCTTTCTGCCTCTTTCCGACTGGTAACCACCTGCCTGACCCTGGGCTCTTGCCTCCCGGGCTTCCTGCTTTTTCTTTTCAAAGTATTCTTTGGTTTCCTGGCGCACCTTTTTCTTTTCCTGGCGGATGCGTTCTTTCTTTTTGGCGCCGCTGTCGCCCTTGTCCATAAATTTCTTGAATCCTTGTGCCATGTGTAGTAGTTTGCTGTTTTTCAACAGTAGTGAGCGGCAAAGGTACAAAATAAAAAACTCTCCCGGTTTTTGCCGGGAGAGCGGTAACGATAAACAGTGAGCCTTTATGATTGAACAGGCTTTCCGTGCCTGCGATTCTTCTTCAGCTCCTGGTATTTATTCCATTGGTCTGCGGTCAGGATCGATTTCAGGTTTTCCTGCTGCTGGGTATGCAAGGTTTTGTACTGTTGTTTCTTTTGATCTTCGGTCAGTGATTTGTCATCATGCACTGCTCTCATCTTTATCTGGCTTTCAGAAAAATGCTTTTCCACAGCGGCTCTTTGCTCAGCGGTTAAGTTCAGTTCCTGCTGCATTCTGTCAATGCGGTTATGTTTATCCTGGCGGAACTTTTTGCCGTGCGGCTTCATCTTTTTCAGCTCAGCTTTTTGCCCGGCCGTAAGCACCTTATCTACTTTTTCATGACGATCTTTACGAATCGTGGCCATTTTGCTTTTCCATTCGGTAACGGTGATCCTGTCCTCACTCTTTTTAAGATCGGTCATCTGTTGTTTGAAGTCTTCGTTTATCGACTTCATAGCTGTTTTCTGCTCATCGGTTAAATTAAGCTGTTGCAGCTTATCATAACGTTGGTGGTGTCGTTTGGGACGGTCGTTAAAGCTCATCGACTGATCATCCTGTGCACTGGCGCCAAGCGCTACAAAAGTGGCTAACGCTATTCCTACAATTGCTTTTTTCATACTTGTCTATTTTACTGTTTAGATGCCGGTTGGGTTGTTAGCCTTCGGCACGGTTTGTTAATTAAATCTTTTAAACAGTATTGTAGACGGCAGTTGGAGAAGCAGGTTTAATTCGTGTATGAATATCTTCGTAGATGGAGTTATTCAAGGATGAGCGGTGGCGTTAACAAGTTCTTAAGTTTCCTAAGTTCCTAAGTTATTAAGTTATTAAGTTATTAAGTTCCTAAGTTCATAAGTTATTGAGTTCCTAAGTTATTAACTTAAATTCAGTCGCGAGGTTTGAATAACTGAATAACTGAATAACTGAATAACTCTTAAACATGATCCTTATTAGCCAGCTGTCCGCACGCCGCGTCGATATCCTTGCCACGGCTGCGGCGCAGGCGGGCGTTTACCCGGTTACGTTCCAGGTAGCTCATGAATTGATTTACGGTATCTTCCTCAGGCTTTTCAAAACGCGCAGCATCGATGGGGTTGTATTCAATAATATTCACCAGGTCAGCAGGTACCTGCCGGTAGATCCTGATCAGTTCATCGGCATCCTTTAAACTGTCGTTAAAGTTCTTAAAGAGGATATATTCGAAAGTGATCTCGTTCTCTGTTTTCTGATAAAAATAGTTCAGGGCCTCGATCAGCGCTTTGAGGTTATTGGTCTCATTGATGGGCATGATCTCATTGCGCTTTTTATCATTGGCGGCATGTAAGGATAATGCGAGTTTGAACCGCACTTTGTCGTCGCCCAGCTGTTTGATCATTTTGGCAACACCAGCAGTAGAAACGGTGATGCGTCGGGCGCTCATCCCCAATCCATCGGGTGAGGTAATGCGCTCGATGGCCCGCAATACGTTCTTGTAATTGAGCAGGGGTTCGCCCATGCCCATGAACACGATATTGCTCAGCTTTTTATTGTACACACGTTCGCATTGCTGGTTGATCAGCACTACTTCATCATAGATCTCGTCAAATTCGAGGTTCCGTTTACGCTCCATGTAGCCGGTTGCGCAGAACTTACAGCTTAGCGAACATCCGATCTGCGAAGAAACGCAGGCGGTTTTGCGTTCGTCGGTAGGGATCAGCACACCTTCCACGAGGTGGCCGTCCTGCGTACGGAAACGCGATTTGATAGTACCATCGGCAGAATATTGGGTAGCGTCTACTGTTAAAGCCGGCAAAGAAAAGTTATCGGCCAGTTTGGCTCGCAACTCCTTGCTCAGGTTGGTCATGGCCTCAAAAGAATGGGCCTGTTTCAGCCATAGCCATTCATATACCTGTTTGGCGCGGAATTTCTTCTCGCCCAGGGTTTCAAAATACTGTTCCAGCTCACTGAGGCTCAACTGCCTGATATTCTTATTCGCCGTTTTTAACATTCTGCAAAGGTACAACGGGTTGGGCGGATTAGCTAATGAGACGTTTGCATAGATGTGCGGATTGAAGCTATAACCCTGAAAGTCAGTTATTAAAGGTTAAGTTAAAGAAGTTATTCTTCAACTACCGGCGGTGTGAATAGTGTTCACGAATACCCCGAAGGTAATCGGTCTGGTAAGCGGTGGCAATTGTTTTAATTATTAAAGTTTTTAATAAAGGTTTCCGGTTAAATACTTTACAATTACTTTGCGAACGCGAAATACATGCTCAAATAAAAACTATATGAAGAAAGTATATGTCATTGATGCGGTTAGAACACCTATTGGAAAATATGGTGGCGCATTAAGTACGATCCGTCCCGACGATCTGCTGGCCCATGTGATCAAATCACTATTACAACGCAATGCGGCTATAGATGTAAATGCTATCGAAGATGTGATCGCCGGTGATGCTAACCAGGCGGGGGAAGACAATCGCAATGTGGCCCGGATGGCGGCCCTGCTGGCTGGTTTGCCCGTGACCGTGCCGGGCAATACCGTAAACCGCTTATGCGCTTCGGGTCTGCAGGCAGTGATGGATGCAGCCCGCGCCATCATGTGCGGCGATGGCGACCTGTTGATCGCCGGTGGCGTTGAAAGCATGACCAGGGCTCCCTTCGTGATGTTGAAATCATCCGGCGCCTGGAACCGTACGCCCGAAGTGGTTGATTCAACCATTGGCTGGCGCTTCCCGAACAAAAAACTCACCGATAAATATCACCCATATTCCATGGGCGAAACTGCCGAGAACGTAGCCAAACAATGGAAGATCGGCCGGCAGGCCCAGGATGAGTTTGCCCTGCAAAGCCAGGAAAAATACTTTGCGGCGCTGGAAAAAGGCCGTTGGAAAGAAGAGATCAGCGGGGTAGAGATCTTTGGTGGTAAAGACGAAAAAATTTTTCTTGAAAAAGATGAACCACCCCGTATTACTTCACTGGAAAAGCTGAGTTCCCTGCGTCCTGCATTTATAAAAGACGGTACCGTAACGGCCGGTAATTCATCAGGCATCAATGATGGCGCTGCCGCCATGCTGCTGGCCAGTGAAGAAGCGGTAGAAAAATACAATCTGCAGCCAATGGCCCGCATTGTATCCATGGCCGTTGCAGGCGTTGACCCGGCCATTATGGGCATTGGCCCTGTTCCTGCCAGCCGGAAAGCTCTCGAACGGGCTGGTATCACCGTGAATGATCTTGACCTGGTTGAGCTGAATGAAGCATTTGCCGCTCAATCTATTGCCTGTATGCAGGACCTGAAACTGGACCCTAACAAAGTAAACGTAAATGGTGGTTCTATTGCCATTGGTCACCCGTTGGGCTGTAGTGGCGTACGTATCTCGGCCACCTTACTGCATGAAATGAAAAAGCGCGGGTCAAGGTATGGCCTGGCTACCATGTGTGTGGGCGTGGGGCAGGGGGCTGCCATTGTGTACGAGGGCGCTTAAGGGATGCCGGTAATTTATTATTTTTATCCCCATAGCCCAGGGAATTATGCCGGAAACTGTACTTACCACGGTTATTTATAAATACAATCCGTATGCGCGATTTATCGTGGTATTGTATATCGTAAGCATGTTGGTCCTTTGCGCGCTTGTCAGCGAAGTAATACCCATGTACATCGTCTGGCTGGCATTATGTTTCTGGGCAATGCCGCTGGTGTATGGCGCTATTTCTCAAAAAACGGTCTTCAATTTCAGGACGATCGATAACCGCCGGCTCACTTTCACTGCCGCGTATATCCAGGTTGGCCACCAAAAATATTCCATACGTGATATTAAAATTGACTTGCATATAAACGCCTACGATGGATTTATATATCACATACGCCGCGAAGGGTTATTGAAACCCCAGATTACGTATGGTGATAATAATGCACTGGTTATCTATTGTAATGGAGTTGTTTATGATTTTGATTTTCATTTGCCCGACTACGATGGTTATACAATACTGTGCACACTGGTTGACCAATGGCGGGCTGCTGGCGCTCAACTAACTGTAAAAGAAACGTTTACCAGGGAGTTTGTGAATAAACAACAGGCCCGTATCAACCGCCGCCCTTCCACTTTTATTTAACAAAGTTTACTTGCAGGGGAATTACGAATTTCTACTTTTACCATTCAATATAAAAACCCTTATGCGAAAAATTTTACTTGTCCTTGGATTGTTAAGCACGATGTTCGTAAATGCCCAAACAAAGAAGCCGGCTGTTAAAAAGAAGGAAACAAAAACAGCAGAGAAGCCTGTGAGCAAAGAGGTACCGGTTGAAAAAGGGATAGGCGTTGTTCAGGAAAACGAGATCATTGAAGAAACCAAAATGGAAAGCGTGAAAGAGGAAAGCATAGGCATAGCTGAGCCTGTAATGGAAGATGTGAAAGTGGAAACTGTTTCTTCCGGGTCGTCCAATGGTAACAATGTAGTCGATGGGGAACCGTTCTACATATATACCAGCTATCGCGAAAAGAACCTCATCATTGCCCACACAGGCGCTGATTATGAAATCAAGCGCTATGCCCTGCTCGAATATTTTTCTAAGAAAAAGATCACTCCTTTTGTCTTCGAGAACATTGGCAGTTTTTATGATAATGACCTTTCGCAGGTAAAGCTGAATGGAAAATACGGCGTTATCAATACCAAAGGGCAGATCATCATTCCCTGCATTTATGATGAAATGACCAGCATGACCATCGATGGTATGGCGTATTATGTAGTGAGCAAAGGCGGAAGGGAAGGAGTGATCAATGCGCAGAATGAGACCGTAATTCCTTTTGAGTATGGCAATATCAGGAAGTCTTACAATTCTTCCATGCATCTCGAGGTATCTAAAAATGGCAGGTATGGCCTGATGAATTTTGTATCCCGCAAAATGGTGATACCGGCCATATATGAGCGCGTAGATGTATTGTCGAACAACCTGGTACAGGTGCGTAAAGGAAATCTTTATACGCTGTTTAACCTCAGCGGCGAGCAGGTCTTTTCCAACTGGTATTCGCAATTGGACATCAATATTGACAGTGACTATGCGTTGGTTGAGCTGAATGGTAAAAAGGGCGTGATCAGCCTGGCAGAAAAAAAGACCATTCCGCTGGAATATGAGGTATTGACCCGCCTGCGCAATGGTTATTCTTCTACCAATACGTTTTTCATTGCAGCCAGGGCTGGCAGGTACGGCATCCTGGGGCGCGATGGAAAAATAGTGCTGCCATTTCAGTACAGCATGATAACAACAAGTGGTTATGACCTGGTTGTCGTTACAAAAAATAATAAAAAAGGACTGCTGACCACTGAAGGAACACCGGTATTGGCGGTAGAATATGATGATATTGTTGACGCCGACCGTTACCTGATGATAAAAAAAGACAGTAAATATGGTGTGGTGAATCGTTCAGGTGCATTTTTGCTGCCGGTTGAATACGAAGCCATGAGCAGAATGTATATGGCAGATAGCTACAGCACCTCTTATCTGCTGGCCACCCGGAACGGAAAAAAAGGGGTTGTTGATGCCATAAGCGGTAAACCGCGCATCGAGTTCGTGTATGACGATCTGATCGGCTATCGCAAGTACAGCTATAGCTCCACAGAGAACTTCAATAATTCGATCATCGCTGTCAGGAACGGTAAATACGGAATGATAGAAATAAATGGCAATGTACTGTTGCCCTTCAATTATGACGACCTGCAGTATATGAATTCATTCCTGGTAATAGCAGGAAAGGGCGGGAAGTATGGCGTGGTTGATATTTACAATCATAATAATGTGGTATTGCCTTTTGAATACCAGTTTGTGAATTGCAAGAACAGCACGGTAGTGGCATATAAGGACAGCTATGAAAAATACCGGGTGAGCGGAAACAGGATCACCAAAGATGGAAATTAAGAGGAATCGTCATAAATTATTAGTTTGCAGGTTCAATACGCGCGTATGAACCTGCAAACTGCTTTAATACAATTAGAGAAACATATTCAGGAAGTTCCTGCCCGGTTTAAACAACTGTCGTCGGTTATTATTCTCGCAAAGCCGGCGCCTGGCAAATGGTCGAAACAGGAAATACTGGGGCACCTCATTGATTCGGCCATAAATAATCTGAAGCGTTTTACCGATACCCAATATTTTCCGCAGCCTTACACCGTTATCCGTTATAACCAGGATGAGCTGGTAATTATCAATCGCTACCAGCAATTATCAATAGAACATTTATTGCAATTATGGCAATTGTTGAATAAGCAGGTGCTGCACGTAGTAAGTACCATCCCTGCTGATAAGCTGGCTTATACGGTCATCATTCCATCAGGCGATGCCAAAACCCTCGAATGGCTCGCTATTGATTATGTTGAGCATATGGAGCACCACCTGCGGCAGATCTTTGATTGAAGGCCTACACCAGCCGGTATAATAGTTTCCTGACCATGCGGTAGTTCGTGAACAGCGACAACCCGATCAAGAAGAGTGCGGTGGCCAATACGGTCCAGTGCAGCATAGACGAGAGCTCAGGCCGGTCGAACATGGCAAAATGATGAAAAGCCCATTGCATGCCTCCAGTGAGGGCCAACGCCACCAATACCACCAGAATATATACAGGAACAAACTGCTTCGACACATTTTTGCTGAGCCAGTTGGGCGAATAACCCATCAGGAGCAATAGTTGCAAATTATCTTTACTGCGCGCGATCATCAACTGCAGGTAAAATGAGAACAGCATCAGCGCCAGGATGACCACCAGCAGGCCGAATATGCCCAGTCCGCTGAAAATGCCCTGCAGTACCTGTTTAACCCGGCCGAATTTTGTTTTATCCTTATTGACCTTGTAATTCTTTTGCTGCAGGTAGTTGAGGAAATCAGGGTTATTGGCGTCGTTGGTCTTTATATACAGCCGGGATGCACGTACGCTGGTTGTATTGCCAAATTTGTTATTCGCCCAGTCGAGGAAGTTTTTGGGGACAATGATCGAGTTCACGCGGTCGCTCAGGGCTACAATAGAACCGCGGAAAGTTTGCTGCACGCCGTTGGGTCCATAGCAGGTAATATACACCACTACCTGCGAGGCAGTTGCTTCAGACAATTGCGGTAGTCCATAACCGGGGGCAAATACATTATATATTTCCAGGAAATCAGAAGAGAAAACGATCGGAATATAATCCTGTCCTTCCTGCCAGCTGAAGTTGGGTGGAACCGTGTCAATAAAATTATTGTCCAGCGATTCGAGGAACATGTCGGTGCTGAAGGGAATAATATCACCGGCGCTTAGCTGAACGCGGAAGCGGTTGGCCACTAACGGCGACACCCCCTGGATGAATGGTTGGGCAGCGATTTCTTTAATGTCAGTTTCATTGAACAGGTTTTTCTCCAATTGGCCCATGGTCTCATTGGTAATGGTCTTGGAGATAGAGATAAAGTCGTAACCTTCCTTGCGTTTGCTTTCACCACCTACTAATTGCTGAATGTTGATGAACATTTGAATGGAGCACAACAAAAGCAATACACCAATACCTAAACCAATGTAGGAGAACCAGCGCGAACCGCTGTTGGTGCCTGTTTGTAGTAATGAGCGGATGGGTTTGAAAGATGCTGCCACGGATTAAAATTACAAATGAAACAATCGGGTGTATGGAAAATAATCGATGCGTTCAAGGTCGGCAAAGATGATGGCCGCATTGCGCAATTTGGCTTCTTCCAGCATGAGCCCCATGGCGTTTTGCGAATTCTTATCATCGAGGTGACTGAACGGCTCATCGAGCAGTAAGAAATCAAAGGGCTGCATCAGCGCCCGGATGATAGCCACCCGCTGTTGTTCGCCATAGGAGCAGATACGGCTTTTTGAGGCAAGCTTATTGCCAATGCCGAGGCGTTCTGCCATTTCCCTGATCTTTTCAGCAGGATGGAAGGGATTCAATTGCCGTTTCAGCTCGATGTTCTCAAAAACCGTTTGCTCGGGAAACAAACGCAGGTCCTGGAATACAATGCTTACATGATCTTTGCGATAGCTGGCAAAATCTTCCGCCGTGTATTGCCTGAGGGGACGGTTATTGTACACGATGTTACCGTTATACTCATTACGCAGTCCATACAAAAAATGCATGAGGGAAGATTTACCACTGCCTGAAGGCGCCACGATCTTTATGTACTCACCTTTGGAAAAGCTAAGGTCCTTACGCCACACTTCAGAAGCACTGCGCTGGCTTTCATCGAAATAAACGGGTAAGAGTTGCTGTAATTGAAGTTGCATGTTGCCAAATAATTACTGGATCATGAAACAAGCCTGCCCTGGTTGTTAGTCCGGTGAGCAGGCTTGTAATAAAGGAGTGCCACGCTTTCAGCGATTTCGCAGGTAACGGGCATGCCTGAATATTGTTTACTAATGCAAAGCAGGTTCAAGCGCTGCCAGGCTCAATGCGGCCGGGTCGCTGTGTTTCAACACTGCCTGGTCATCGTATTGGTTACGGTTTCCATTCAGTTGTTTTGAAATGGCATCCAGGTACTTGTTCAGTTGTTTCAGACTGTTGGTGCTTTTATCAACAAGATTGATTTCTGCCTCGCCTTCAAAAGCACCGTTCTTCAAACCTCCACTGGTCATGTATATGTCCTGCCACATCCTCACTGACAGATCCATAGCTACTTTCGCGCTGCTGTCGGTAATGGCGGGCGCGGTGTTCTTCAGTATTTGCTGTACATTGATGTAACCACCGAACAGTTTGCCACTGATGCGGCTGGTGAAAGGCAACTGATTATTGCCGCCTTTTAAAAAGCCGTTCACCTGCTCGGGCGAATTACCGGCTGCAAACCATTCGTTGTTCAGCTGGAAATGCACCTTGCTGGTAATGGCTGGTGAAAGTTGTTGCACTTTGGTTTGCAGTATACCGAACAGTTTGTCGAATGCAGGCTTTTCGTTCACCGATGTGGCAAATAAGATATTTGCATTGGGCGTTTCGTTCTTTAAGGTAACAGGATCACCGGTCTCCGGATCGGTAAATGTAGTTTCAGTTGGTTTGATCTCGAAATCGCTTACTGATAACAGTACATCGCCTTTGTTGGCTTTTACGAATTCCTCGGTGCTGAACCCTTCGCCGCCCAGGAAGCCGTTCACAATGCCATCGACACCCATCAGTTTAAACAGGTCGATCAATCCCTGTGGCGGATATTTAAATGCAAATACAGCCACTACATTCTTTGAAGGAATGCGGTTGATCATTGCATCGGTTACTTTACCACCGGCATATTTTTCCATCAGGGCCTTCATGTCCTTGTTGTAGAAAGCTTTTGACTTCAGGGTGATCTTGCCGTTATCGAAGTTCAGCGCAGCGCCATAAGCGTTGCCTTCAAACAGTACATTCATTTTAAGCACCGATAACAAGCCGCCCAGGCTGTTGTAATAAGATTCGGCATTTACCCAGTAATGCAGATCGCCGGATTCTTTTCTTACAGCTGCAAAGCGGTCGTCGCTCATCAGGTTATTTTTGCCTGGCAGATCGAACAGCTGCACGGCAAATTTTTGCAAGCTGTCAGTTGAAAAGGAGAAAGGTTGACTGTCTTCTTTGTTGAGATAACTTTTGCCTGCATCCGGTATGGGAGCATCGGTAATGTATACAAAGCGGTTGTTGGTCCAGGCTACCAGGCTTTTGCCACTGTAAGTGATCACACTCACGTCGCCGCTTTTAACCGCTTTTTTACTGTCCTGATTCAGCCTGGAGGCAAATACTTCGAAGGCGGCAGCGTCTCTTACACCTCCTTCAAAGGCCAGATAACCACCTTTGCCTTGTTTTTTAACGAAAAAGGCCAGCTCATTTTTCAGATCAATTCCGGAACTGGTAGGATCGTTCAGTAATTTTCTGCTTAAAGAATCAGTTTCTTCAGCGTATAATTTTTTGAACCATTCACTTTGTTGTATTTCCTGCCAGCTCACTTTGGAAGTTAATGAACTGGTGTTTACTACAATTGCAAAAGAAGCGTCATTTGGGATGGCGATGCCCGATTTGTTGGTTTTACAGGATACGATGCTGACCATGGCTATTGCCAGCACTAAAATGGATAACAGGTTACGTTGCATATCATCGTTTTGTTTAAAATAGAGCTCAAATAAACAATTTATTGCTTAGGTCTGCAAGTGCCACGGTTTCCTGGGTGCCTGTTTTCAGGTTTTTCACCACAGCAGAATTGTTTTGTATCTCCTGACTACCAATAATTACGGCAAAACCGATATTTTTCTTTTCTGCATAATTGAACTGTTTGTTCATTTTCGCAGGTTCATGATACAATTCGCAGCGAACGCCCTGTTTACGCAGGTCCTGCATGGTGGTGAAGGCAGTTTTGCTTTCTTCGGCGCCCAGGTTAAAGAATAACACCTGGGTACCGGTGTAAACGCCTTCCGGGAACAGGTTCAGTTCTTCCAGAACATCGTAAATGCGGTCGACCCCAAAGCTGATGCCCACGCCGGGGATATTGGGAACGCCAAAAAGACCTGTAAGGTCATCATAGCGGCCGCCGCCGCCAATACTGCCAATCTTTACCGTTGCAGGCGCTTTGGCCTCGAAAATAATGCCGGTGTAGTAGTTCAATCCGCGGGCAAGGGTGAAGTCGATCACAAGACTGCCCCCCGAAGCGCCGGCGCATTGCCGGTTGACGAAGTCCAGCTCTTCAATACCTTTTTTGCCCGTCTCGAGGTGACCGAGCAAAACGCCGATCCGTTGCAGTTTCTCTTCGTTTGAACCGGAAATGCCCAAATATTTTTCAATAGTATTGATCTGGTCGTCGTTCAATCCACGTTGGGCCAGTTCTGCTTTTACTTTATCGAGCCCGATCTTATCGAGTTTGTCGATGGCGATCGTGATGTCGGTCATTTTTTCTGCCCCACCGCAATATTCTGCCAGGGCGGCGAGGATCTTTCGGCTGTTGATGCACAGTTCAAAGCCGGTTAACCCCAGTTGATCGAACACATCCTTATAGATATTTGCCAGCTCCACTTCATTCAGCAGGGAGTTACTACCCACTACGTCGGCATCACATTGGTAAAATTCGCGGTAACGGCCCCGCTGTGGCCGGTCGGCACGCCATACCGGTTGTATCTGGTAGCGTTTGAAGGGGAAGGTAAGCTGACCATGGTTCATGGCCACGTAGCGGGCAAACGGAATGGTGAGATCGTATTTGAGCGCCCGCTCAGTGAGGCCTTTTACATTTTTCCCTTCCAGCACTTTTTCAAAATCGGCGCGCGCCTGTTCGTGTTTGTCGGCATTGTCGAGTCCGTTATTCAATATCTTAAAGATCAGCTTATCGCCTTCTTCGCCGTATTTACCCATGAGGGTGTCGAGGTTCTCCATGGCCGGCGTTTCCAACGGCTGAAATCCATACAATTCAAAAACACTGCGAATAGTATTGAAAATATATTGTCTTTTACGAACCACTTCCGGTCCGAAATCTCTTGTACCCTGTGGTAAACCTGGTTTAGCCATTATGCTGTTTTGGTAATTTTTAATTGAATGATGGTTGTTAGAAGCTCTTACCTGGATAGCGGGCGATCATTATTCAGGACCCTGTATTTCTCCACGATCTTATCGCATGCCTGGTCGATCATGGCAAATACTTCATGGTAGTCGGGTTCGGTGCCATACCAGGGATCAGGCACGTCCATATTTTTTCCGGGATGCAGTTCATTCATCAGCAGATCGACTTTGGCGGCATCAAAATCTTTACCCGCGATGCGTTGCATTTCATCTATCACATCTTCGGCCATGGCGTAGATCTTGTCGTACTGTTTGAAATCGGCCGCTTTGAACCGGCGGGCGCACTGGTGGCTGATATCAATGCCGTGCAGCAGCGCTACTTTTTGCGATAACCGGTGCGGTGCTTCGCCTATATGATAGCCATTGGTGCCGGCGCTGTCGACGATCCACGATAAACCTGCCTGCTGCGCTTTATGCTGCAAAATGCCTTCGGCCAGCGGGCTCCTGCAAATATTTCCCAGACAAACCATTAAAATTTTCATCAGCTGTATTATTCTTTTTTGAGCCAGGCAGAACCATTCCGGGCTAACGGGATAGGGTTCTACAGCCGGCAAAGATAACTGATAGTTTCTGCTTTGTTCGCAGGAGCACCGGCGGCATTAGAATAGGATTAGAAGGTTGGCCCTGTGCCCCTGTTTATGGAAATCCCCTCCATTTGCATCTTATTTTTTTGAATAAAGTCATGAAAACCGGGATTTTCGTAACGTGTTTATTTCTTATCTTGCCCGGACCCTAAATATGTTAAAATGGCATCGGATATTGAAGACAAAAAACAAAGGGCGTATGTTAACAGGCGGTCAATTATGGATCTTGGAATGGGGATCATTTATGCCGGCATGGGAGGGGCAATGATGTTTGCAGAGAAAGTGGGATTGGGAGAGATATTTACTGCGCCTTTTTCCTACATTTTCGGTGGAATATGTTTGTTGTATGGCGGATTCAGGATCTACCGCGGCATAAAGAGAAATTATTACCGATAAACAGGTACAGCATCCGCTAACGCTGTGGAGTACCTACTGTTGCTGAAAAAAATTGTTAATGGTATTTAACTGGCGGAACCGGTATTAAAATGTAATTAAATGAAAGGTTTGAAGGGACTGCCAGGTTTTGATAAATAAAGAAGATATAAAGATGAAATGGATAGGGTTCGCTCGATCGGTTTTCCGGGGATTGGTAGTGATAAGTGGCATTAATTTGTTTGTAACTGCATGTAGTACACCCACCAGTAAACCCCAGGAAACTACAGTTAGTGGCACCATCCACATCAGCGTGGATGAAAGCTTCAAACCGGTGATCGACTCACAGATCAAGGTATTCGAATCGCAACATCCTGACGCACACATAATGGTTCAGTACAAACCGGAGGCGGAATGCCTGCGCGATCTGAATGTTGACAGTATCCGGATGGTGATCGTAACAAGGCCGCTGACCGAGGCAGAAGAAAAGGCCCTTACCAACAAGCTGCAATTCAGGCCCAGTTATGGTCCCCTCGCTTTTGACGCTATTGCGGTGATCGTGAACAACCAGGTAAAGGATACTTTGTTTACCATGCAGGATATCCGTTCGATGGCGAAAGGCACCAGTGGTTATAAGTACAAGGTTTTGCTCGATGGCAAAACGGCTACCAGCACCGTACGGTTTGTAGTGGATTCGCTGTTAAAAGGACAACCGCTGTCGCCGAACGTAGTGGCGGCACAGAACTCCGAAGGGGTGATCGAATATGTGTCTAACAACCAGGATGCCATTGGTTTGCTGGGGGTTAGCTGGATCGGGAATAAAGATGATACCACCCAGCTTAGTTTCCTGAAAAAGGTTAAAATTGCAAAAATAGAATGCCGGGGATGTGATGGCACGTATGTTGATCCTGTTCAATATAATATTGCGTATGACAGGTATCCGATGATCAGGCCCCTGTATTTCATTTTAAAAGAGAATTTTGACGGGCTTGGCAACGGTTTTGCAAACTTTCTTATCTACGAAAAGGGGCAGAAGATATTCAATCGGGCATACTTATTGCCTGCCAGAATGAGCTTTGTAGAGCGGAAAATGCAAATAAGCAATTAAATTAATCAGCGGATTCCTAATACATTATAAAACTTTAAAAAAATAGCGACTTACAATGAGCAAGCGATTCATCAGTTTTGTAACCATGGTTGTACTGGGTAGCAATGTGCTATTTGCCCAGAGTGTGGAGCAGGGGAGGAAGTTTTTCTATTACGAACGGTACAAAAGTGCCAGGGAGAACTTTGAGAAAGTGGTGGCGTCGAATCCGAATAATATTGAAGCAACATACTGGTTGGGACAAACCATGCTTGAGCAAAAAGATTCTACAGCAGCCAAAAATCTTTATCAGAAGGCACTGCAGCAAAATGGCAATGCCCCGTTGATCCTCGTGGGCATGGGTGAAATCGAACTGCGCGAAGGCAAAACCAACGATGCCCGCCAGCGCTTTGAAACCGCCATTTCTTTGACAAAAGGAAAAGATATTGAGGTATTTAATGCTATCGGCCGCGCCAATGTAGATGCCAAGAATGGCGATGCCGCTTATGCCATCGAAAAACTGAACCAGGCTACGCAGGTAAAGAATTTCAAAAATCCTGAGACCTACGTTATCATGGGCGATGCTTACCGTAAATTAATTGATGGTGGTAATGCCGTTCTTTCTTACCAGAAAGCCCTGAATATTGATCCTAAATATGCAGCTGCCAAACATAAGATCGGTAAAGTGTACCTTACTCAACGGAATTCTGAGCTGTTCCTCCAGAATTTCGAAGAGGCTATCAAGCTCGATCCGGCTTATGCACCCACTTACTATGAATTATTCTACTACTGGTATTTCAAAGACGTAAACAAAGCGGCTCCTTACCTCGATAGCTACATCGCTAATTTCGACCAGGGCCCCGAAGTGGAATACCTGAGAACCGACTTCCTGTTTGCCAGCGGCAAATTTGCTGAAGCCAAGGATAAAGCGTTGGGTTTGATCAGCCAGTATGGCGAAAAAGTTGAGCCGCGGATGTATAAAATGGTGGCGTACGCCTGTGATACCCTCCAGGACATGACTTGCGCCAATAAATACATGGCCGACTATTTTGCCAAACAAAGCCCTGATGCCGTAGTGCCTGCCGATTACGAAGAGCTGGCTAACATCAACAGCAAAACGCCCGGACAGGAAGCACAGGCTTTTGAAAACCTGAAAAAAGCGGTTGATTTAGATACGGTTGTAGAAAACAAAATAAAATACATCACCAAAGGTGCTGCACTGGCCAAGAAGAGTGGCAACCGCCTGCAGGAAGCCAACTGGCTGGGTGAGGCGTACAAGATGGAAAAAGATCCAAGTCAGACTGATCTGTATAACTGGGGCATGGCTAATTACCAGGCAGCCAATTATGCTACAGCCGACAGCATTTTCTGTAATGTTTATCAAACGAAATATCCCGATCAGATCTATGGTTACCTGTGGTGCGCCCGTACCATTCAGGCCAGCGATACTACCATGCAATCAGAAAGGTTTGCACCTGCCCAGGAAAAGCTGGCAGAAATGGCTATGAAGCTGGATTCTACAAAGTATAAAGCGCAGGCTATTGGCGCATGGGCGGCCCTGACCTCTTATTATAATGACGTAAAAAGGGACCCGAAAACAGCGTTGACCTATGTTGACCGCATTCTGGCGAGCGATCCAGGCAACTCATTCGCTAACCAGGTTAAGCCTATTTTGCAAAAAGCCAGCAAACCTGCTTCTTCGCCTGCTCCTAAAAAATCAAGCGGAAGCACTACATCCAGCAAGTCTGGCGCAGCAGCTGCCAAGAAGAAATAACCGTTAAAAATGGTAAACTAACAATTAATCGTATCATATTCAGTCCCCTGCCGGCAAAAAACGGCGGGGGATTTTTATTTTAATCCATTAAGAAGTTGAAAATATAAAACGCTGTCTTATTTTTGCGCCTAAACCAAAACGGGTTATGAATATGTACCTGTTACAAGTCTCCAATACCGCCGTTGCCCACGATCCCGACAGTTCCTTCTGGTATCTTCCTATTGCTATTCAATTAATTTTCGCAATTATTTTCGTTGCAGGTATGATGGGCGTTACCCACTGGCTGGGCCCCAAGCGTAATACTGCCGACAAGCTGGAAACATTTACCAGCGGTATTAAAAGCCATGGCGATGCCCGTCAGCCTATGGCCATTAAATACTTCCTGGTAGCGATCTTATTTGTGTTATTCGATGTGGAAGTGATCTTTTTTTATCCCTATGCTGTGAACTTTAAAGAGCTGGGATGGAGTGGTTTCGGTGCAGTATTGATGTTCATTGCATTTTTTCTGTGCGGCTTTATATACATTATCAAGAAAGGAGCGTTAAAGTGGGAAGACTAAAACTAATTAGCTAATGTGTTAATTCGATAATGTGATAATGCTTTTGCGCGGCCTTCGGGAACATTAAGGATGTGCTGGGTGTTATACAGTAGCGAGTAATTGTCAAATTAGCTAATTATCAAATTATCAAATTATTATGGCACGTCCTGTTCAATATAATATTTACGGTCAAACCGATGTAAAACTGGTTAAGGAAGGTCCTGAAGGTTATATGGGTGAGGGTTTCTTTTCAACCAACCTCGATAAGGTGGTTGGCCTGGCCCGTAAGAACTCCATATGGCCCCTGCCTTTCGCGACTTCCTGTTGTGGAATTGAATTTATGGCTACTATGGCTTCGCATTACGACCTGGCCCGGTTTGGGTCAGAGCGGGTGGGTTTTTCGCCCCGTCAGTGCGACCTGTTGATGGTGATGGGTACCATTGCCAAAAAAATGGCGCCGGTAGTGAAGCAGGTATATTTGCAGATGGCAGAGCCCCGCTGGGTGCTGGCCATGGGTGCCTGCGCCTGCAGTGGCGGCATCTTCGATACCTACAGTGTTTTACAGGGCATTGACCAGATCATTCCCGTAGACGTTTATGTGCCTGGTTGTCCTCCCCGCCCTGAAGCAGTGATCGATGGCATCATGAAAATTCAGGACCTGATAGGCAACGAAAGCTTACGCAGAAGGAACAGCGATAAGTACAAACAATTAATGGAAAGTTACGGAATACAATAGCCCCCCGGCCCCCTACAGGGGGAGTAAGGAGGACTTAATTGTCATTAACTATAAAAATTAAATATCTCCCCTTTAGGGGATGGGGGTATATGGCATTAACGAACGAATATATCAAACAGCGGTTAACTGAAAAATTTGGTGAGCAGGTTCAGCAATTTCAGGAGCCTTATGGCATGCTTACTTTTGAAGCGCCTAAAGAACTAAACCTGAAAGTGCTTCAGTTCCTGTACGATGAGGCCGATCTGGGATTTCAATTCCTGACCGACCTGCAGGCAGTGCACTATCCCGATAATAAAGGACGTGAGCTGGCGGTTGTTTATCACCTGCACAGCCTTACCAATAATGTACGCATCCGGTTCAAAGTGTTCACTGATATTTCAACCCCGGATGTTTTCAGTGCCACTTCGTTATTTTCAGCCGCCAACTGGATGGAAAGAGAGACCTATGACTTTTATGGTGTCAACTTTATCGGCCATCCCAATCTGAAGCGGATCCTGAATGTGGAGGAAATGGATTATTTCCCGATGCGTAAGGAGTTTCCGCTGGAAGAGCAAACCCGTATTGATAAGGACGATGATATGTTCGGACGCTAATACCAATGTGCAAATGTGAAAATGAGAAGATGTGCAAATGAAAACCGAGGATGTAAACGATTTTGAATTGAAATCAGCAGCTCCATTTGCATATTTTCAAATTTGCTAATTTTCGAATTTATGAGTGATCATCATATAAAATTACCCGAAGGCTCCATTGAGAAGCAGACCACAACCCTGAACCTGGGGCCTACGCACCCGGCTACCCACGGCGTATTTCAGAATATCCTGGAACTGGATGGTGAACGCATCATTTCAGCCGAGCAAACCATAGGCTATATTCACCGTGCGTTTGAAAAGATTGCCGAGCGCAGACCCCTGTACCAGATCACCCCGCTGACCGACCGGTTGAATTACTGCTCAGCGCCCATCAATAATATGGGCTGGCATATCACCTGTGAAAAGTTGTTAGGGGTAAAAACCCCCAAGCGGGTCGATTATCTGCGGGTCATTGTTATGGAGCTGGCGCGTATCGCCGATCACCTTATTTGTAACTCCATTGTGGGGGTTGATACCGGCGCATTCACCGGGTTTTTGTATGTGATGCAATACCGTGAATTGATCTACGAAATATATGAAGAAGTGTGTGGGTCGCGCCTTACTACCAATATTGGCCGTATAGGCGGTTTTGAAAGGAATTTCAACAATACCGCATTTGAAAAGATCGAGAAATTCCTGCGCGAATACCCCAAAGTGCTGAAAGAATTTGAGAACCTGTTCACCCGCAACCGCATCTTTATGGAACGTACCATCGGCTGCGGACCAATCACCGGCGAAAGAGCGCTGAACTATGGTTTTACCGGTCCAAACCTGCGGGCGGCCGGTGTAGATTATGATGTGCGCGTGCATACGCCGTACAGCAGTTACGAAGAATTTGAATTTGATATACCGGTGGGCAGCACGGGCGACTGTTACGATCGTTTTCTGGTACGTAACCAGGAAATGTGGCAGTCACTGCGTATCATTGAGCAGGCTATGAAAAAGGTGAAAGAGTTCAAAGGCAAAGAGGCCGAAGTTTTTCACGCCGATATCCCGGAATATTACCTGCCTGAGAAAAAGGATGTATATACGAAGATGGAAGCGCTGATCTGGCACTTCAAGATCATCATGGGTGAAATTGATATGCCAGCTGGCGAAGTGTATCAATCGGTGGAAGGCGCCAATGGTGAATTAGGGTTTTACCTGATCTCCGACGGTGGCCGTACGCCCTACCGGCTACACTTCCGTCGTCCTTGTTTCGTTTACTATCAGGCATACGAGGAAATATCAAAAGGCGCCATGTTGAGCGATGCGATCATAACCCTGAGTAGCCTGAACCTGATCGCAGGGGAGATGGACGCGTAATCAATGTGATAATTTGATAATTAGCTAATGTGATGATTGGAAGACAAATGTCATGATGGAAAACAAAAGCCGGTTTGCTAATTAGCTATAGAAATTAATAAACATAAATATCAGTAATAACAGTGGCTCAATTTTCTGCAGAGAAATTAAATAAGGTAAACGAGATCATTGCACGCTATCCGGCAGGAAAGCAAAAGAGTGCGTTGATACCCGTATTGCATCTTGCCCAGGAAGAGTTTGGTGGCTGGTTGAGTGCAGAGACCATGGACTATGTGGCTTCTTTACTCAAAATAGAACCAATTGAGGTGTATGAGGTAGCTACTTTTTACTCTATGTACAACCTGAAGCCGGTAGGTAAATATGTATTTGAAGTTTGCCAAACCGGTCCGTGCATGTTGAACGGCAGCGACGATATTATTGAATATATAAAGGACAAGCTGGGCATTAAAGTAGGCGAAACAACCGCTGATGGTTTGTTTACGCTGAAAACGGTAGAATGCCTGGGCGCCTGCGGATATGCTCCCATGATGCAACTGGGTAAACACTACCGTGAGCACCTGACAAAGGAGAAGATCGACGCTATTATTGAAGAGTGTGAAAGGAATGCCGTAACGAATAATTAAAGATTGTAGTTCATTATAACGTTGTTAAAAGTAGTGGGCTGTTACAGGTTACAAGTTACAAGTGTTGCAGGGAAATCCCTGTAACATGAAACCTGAAACCTGGAACGGTTCTTCTGATAAATATGGGAAGAAAACTATTATTAGAAAAAGCGCATGTTCCGGGGATCCGCACGTACGAGGTATACCGTCGCGAAGGCGGCTACCGCAGTGTAGAAAAAGCGCTCAAGACCATGACTCCCGACCAGGTTACTGAAGAAGTTAAGAAAAGTGGTTTGCGGGGTCGTGGTGGCGCAGGTTTCCCGGCCGGTATGAAATGGAGCTTTCTGGCCAAGCCTGAAGGTGTTCCGCGTTACCTGGTGTGTAATGCCGACGAATCGGAGCCTGGTACATTCAAAGATCGTTACCTGATGGAATTCATTCCTCACCTGCTGGTGGAAGGTTTGATCGTAGCTTCTTATGCGTTAGGTTCTAACAAAACATTTATTTACATCCGCGGCGAATATGCGTGGATCGTTGATATACTCGAACAGGCCATCGCCGAAGCAAAGAACAACGGCTGGCTGGGAAAAAACATTCTCGGCACCGGCTTCGACCTGGAAATTTATGTACAACGTGGCGCCGGCGCCTATATCTGTGGGGAAGAAACAGCCCTGCTGGAGTCGCTGGAAGGTAAAAGAGGCAACCCCAGGATAAAACCGCCATTCCCTGCCGTAAAAGGTTTGTGGGATAGTCCTACCGTGGTGAACAACGTGGAAACGCTGGCCGCTGTAGTACCCATAATCAATATCGGCGGTGATGAATACGCGAAAATCGGCGTTGGTAAATCAACCGGTACCAAGCTTATTTCGGCTTGCGGTAATATCAACAAGCCTGGCGTATATGAGATCGACATGACCATTTCGGTAGAAGAGTTCATCTACAGCGACGAATATTGCGGCGGTATTCCCGATGGCAAACGTTTGAAGGCCTGTATTCCCGGCGGTTCGTCAGTGCCTATTCTGCCCGCTAACCTGTTGTTGAAAACAGCAAAAGGGGAGAAGCGGATGATGAACTACGAAAGTTTGTCTGATGGTGGTTTTGCCACCGGCACCATGATGGGATCGGGTGGTTTTATTGTGCTCGATGAAGACCAGTGCGTGGTGCGTCATACATTGACGCTGGCGCGTTTTTACCGTCATGAAAGCTGCGGACAATGTTCACCCTGCCGTGAGGGAACGGGCTGGATGGAAAAGATCCTGAAGAATATTGAATACGGGAAAGGCAAGAAGAGCGATATCGATCTGTTGTGGGATATTCAGCGGAAGATAGAGGGTAATACGATTTGTCCGTTAGGCGATGCCGCGGCCTGGCCGGTAGCAGCAGCCATCCGTCATTTCAGAGATGAGTTTGAATGGCATGTGTTATATCCGAATGCGGCACAGAACAGGAACTATGGTTTGGCGCATTATGCCGATCCGCTGCCCGTAGCGGCTAAAACCTAGCCCCCAGCCCCCTAAAGGGGGAGTAAAAAAGGGAAACTGAGAGGTAAATCGCAGCGGATGAAAAAAAATGTTCCTCGGTGCTTCGCATTTGCTTTTTCAAAAAGCAAAAGGGCTTCGTGAGAACATGACACAAGCGGAGTTAGTTCTTTGGGATATTTAAGACAGCATCCTAATGGATATAAGTTTAGAAGACAACATCCATTACGCATTTATATAGTGGATTTTTACTGCCATAAATTAAAGCTGGTCATTGAAGTAGATGGAAGTGTGCACGGAGAAAACGAAGTAAGAGTTGCTGATGCAGAGCCACAGCGACAGCTGGAGCTCGATGGATTAAGAGTGATAAGATTCACAAACGAAGAAGTTCTTAAGAATAAAGAATTAGTAATAGAGAAAATCAATTTATTAATTAACCAACAAGTGAAGTCTGCATAAGGTTTCGCGAGTTTTTAAAAGCCCCTTTAGGGGTTTGGGGTTAGGGTATATGGCTGATCAACCTAAATTATTTAAAGTAACCATCGATAATATCACCATTGAGGTGGAGGCGGGAACAAGTATCCTGAATGCAGCCCGGATGATCGGAGGCGATGTAGCGCCGCCCGCCATGTGTTACTACAGCAAGCTGAAAGGCAGCGGTGGTAAATGCCGTACCTGTCTGGTAGAAGTAGCAGCAGGCTCAACAGCCGATCCGCGTCCGATGCCCAAACTGGTGGCCAGTTGCCGTACCAATGTCATGGATGGCATGGTGGTGAAAAATATTACCAGTGAGCGGGTTCAGGATGCCAGAAAAGGCGTAGTGGAGTTGTTGCTGATCAACCATCCGCTGGATTGTCCTATCTGCGATCAGGCCGGTGAATGCCACCTGCAGGACCTGAGCTACGAACATGGCGCAGAAGGCACCCGCTATGAATTCCCGCGCCGTCAATTCGAAAAACATAACCTGGGGCCCTATATCCAACTGCACATGACGCGTTGCATCCTGTGTTACCGTTGTGTATTTACGGCCGACCAGTTGACCAATAAACGCGTTCACGGGGTATTGGACCGTGGCGACCACGCTGAAATAGCTACCTACATCGAAAAATCGCTGGATAATGACTTTATCGGTAACGTAATTGACGTTTGTCCGGTAGGGGCATTGACCGACAAGACCTTCCGGTTCAAGAACCGCGTATGGTTCCTGAAACCGGTAGATGCGCACCGCGATTGTCCGAAGTGTTCTGGTAAAGTAACCTTGTGGCACCGCGGCGATGAAGTGTTCCGGGTAACCGGCCGTAAAGATCAGTGGGGTGAGGTGCAGGACTGGATCTGTAATGAATGCCGCTTCGAGAAAAAGAAAGCGAGTGATTGGGTGATTGAAGGTCCAACCAAGGTAAGCCGCCACTCGGTGATCAGCGCCAACCATTATGTTGGCACCACAAAACCACAGGAAGCCTTGCCTCAGGTGTTGGGAGGCCGTCAGCCCCGCCTGCTGATGGATATTCATTCGGTTAGTGAAGTGAATAAACCGAATGTCGATCTGTCGAAGATCCTGGGCCCGGCGCACTCGAATGACTTTAAAGAGAGTAAGGGCTAAGTTGGAAAGGAATTGGATATAGGAAGTAAGAAGTAGGAAGTAAGAAATAAGAAGTACAAAATGACGATTGACGATTCACGAGAAAGCTGATTAGCGAACCATGCCATGAAGTGTGCGACGCAACAGCAGCCGATAAGAGAACAAACAGTTGACTATATAAAATTTTAAGATGCATTCTGCTTTATTAGCTATTGACTTGTTTTTAGTGATCGAGAAACTGGTACTCATTGTAGGCATCGTTTCTATTTCATTGGTTATTGCCATGTATGAAACGTATGCCGAACGTAAAGTAGCTGCTTTTATCCAGGATCGTCGCGGGCCGAACCGGGCAGGTCCGTTCGGGATCTTACAACCGCTGGCCGACGGGTTGAAACTGTTCATGAAGGAAGAGATCATTCCCAATACATCGAACCGTTTCCTGTTCATCCTGGGTCCGTGTCTGGCTATGCTGGCAGCTATGATGACCTCGGCAGTAATTCCCTGGGGCGGTACGCTGAATGTGTTTGGCCGCGAAGTGAATTTGCAGATCGCAGACATTAACATAGGTATCTTATATGTATTTGGCGTTGTGAGCATGGGGGTATATGGAATTATGATCGGAGGCTGGGCTTCCAACAACAAGTTCTCGTTGATGGCTGCCCTGCGCGGCGCCTCACAGGTGATCAGTTATGAGCTGCCCATGGGCTTGTCGTTGATCGCCTTGCTGATGTTGACCGGTTCTTTGAAAATGAGTGAGATCGTTGGCCAGCAGATCGATAGCTGGTACAACGTACTATACCAGCCGCTGGGATTCTTTATTTTCCTGGTGTGCGCATTTGCAGAATGTAACCGTACACCGTTCGATCTGCCTGAAGCAGAAAATGAGCTGAACTTTGGTTATCACCAGGAGTACTCCTCTATGAAACTGGGTTTCTACCTGTTTGCTGAATACATCAATATGTTCATCAGCAGCGTGGTAATGGCAACCCTGTTCTGGGGTGGTTATGATATTCCGTTCGTCAATGATGCCAGCCTCACCGGTATGGGGAACTGGCTGGTGCTGTTGCAGGGATTGTCATTGTTCATAAAAGTGGCCATCTTCATCTTCGTGTTCATGTGGGTGCGCTGGACCATTCCGCGCTTCCGCTACGACCAGCTGATGAACCTGGGCTGGAAAGCATTAATTCCGCTCAGCCTGGTAAATATGATCGTTACCGCGGCGATCGTATTGTTGAAGACCAATGGCTGGAAGTTTTAAGGCCGGGATTTAATTGGAGTATTGAAAGGATAAGATACTTTTGCGCAAAATCCCGAATAACAAGAACCAAGAACCAAGCACCAGGAACCAAAAAACAAATACAAAATCCCAAATCCCCAATCCTGAAGTTTGTGATTTGAGATTTCCCGGAACTGAAATTTGGAATTTTGGTTTTCCTTTCAAACTAGAAATGTAGGTTTTGAGATTTATTTGGTTCTTGAGATTTGAGATTTATTTGGGTCTTGAGATTTGAGATTTGTGATTTGAAATTGTGAGTTGATTTAACTGATTATAAATGCAAGCATTAACTAGCAGAGCCAAACCGGTTGATCGTAAACCCATGACATTTCTAGAGAAGCTCTACGTCTGGAGCATCTTCAAGGGTATGATGATCACCTTACGGCACTTATTTAAAAAGAAAGCGACCATTAGTTATCCGGAGGAAAAACGTCCGTTCAGTCCCGTGTTCCGTGGTTTGCATATCCTGAACCGCGACGAAGAGGGCCGCGAACGTTGTACAGCCTGTGGATTGTGTGCCCTGGCTTGTCCGGCCGAAGCCATTACCATGGAAGCTGCAGAACGTTTACCGGGCGAAGAGAATTTGTACAGGGAAGAGAAGTATGCCGCCAAATATGAGATCAATATGCTGCGGTGTATTTTCTGTGGTCTGTGCGAAGAGGCGTGCCCGAAAGACGCTGTGTATTTAAGTGAAACCTTTGCGCCTTCGAATTATCAGCGTAAAGGGTTTATATATGGAAAGCAGGATCTGTTGATCCCGAACCCTAAGGATAACCCCGGCGAATACTGGAAAGCGGTGGGTAACCGGAAAGCAAACAAAGAACAGAGCAATTAACACCAACAAGCTGCAATGGATATATCACAAGTATTATTTTATGCTTTAAGTGCAATGGCACTGGGCAGCGCCATTATGGTCGTTATCAGTCGTAACCCGGTACATAGTGTATTGTGGCTTATCATAACATTCTTTGCTATTTCAGGCCATTATATTTTAATGAATGCCCAGTTCCTGGGTATTGTGAACCTGATCGTATATGCAGGTGCCATCATGGTATTGTTCCTGTTCGTGATCATGTTGATGAACCTGAATGCCGAAACAGAACCACAGAAGAATAAATGGCTGAAGCTGGCCGGTGTGGTAGCAGGCGGATGTCTGCTGCTGGTACTGGTGGCTGCTTTGAAACAGGCTGAAGTAAAAGGAAAGGTGGCTATGCTGGAAACCGGTGATATCGGTTTGATCCGTAACCTGGGTAAAGCCCTGTTCACCGATTTCGTAGTGCCTTTTGAGATCAGCAGCATTCTGTTCCTGAGCGCCATGGTTGGTGCCGTTGTTATCGGAAAAAAATAACAAGATCCAAGCACCAAGAACCAAAAAATAAATACCAAATCCTACTTGCAAGACATGTTGTGATTTGAAGTTTGAGAGTTATTTGGAGCTTGAGATTTGAGATTTTTTTGGGTTCTTGAAATTTGAGATTTGGAATTTTTAAAAGTGATTTATGTTAATTGAAAAATATATCTACCTGGCTATTGCCCTTTTTTGTATCGGCATTGTAGGGGTGCTTGCCCGCCGGAATGCCATCATCATTTTCATGTGCATCGAGCTCATGCTGAATGCCGTGAACCTGTTGCTGGTGGCTTTTTCAAAAATGCATCATGCAGCTGCCGTGGCCAAAGGAGCTACAGCCGGAATTGAAGGACAGCTTTTCGTTTTCTTCATCATGGTAGTGGCGGCGGCAGAGGTAAGTGTGGGCCTGGCCATTATTGTTATGATGTATCGAAATACCCATTCGGTGGATGTAAATTTTTTAAACAGGTTAAAACACTAAAAACGCGAAACGCTAAACGCGGAACGCTCAACGCCTCTGCCCGCATTTCTAGATGTTCGGGCGCTTTGCGGAGGTTCGAATTTCGGAGAGCAGCGTTCAGCGTTATGCGTTCAGCGTTAAGCTTAAAAATATGAACGTGTTACAATTAGTCTGGTTGGTTCCCTTTTTTCCACTGGTTGGCTTTCTGATCAATGGTTTGCTCAGAAAACAACTTCCCAAATCGTTGATCAGCATTATTGGCAGCGGTATGGTACTTGCCTCGTTTATTGTGAGTGTGCTGCTGTTTACCGAGGTAAAGCAAGGGAACACCGCTGTGGTCAACCTGTTTGATTTTATCAGTGCCGGCAATTTAAAAATTCCTTTCGCTTTTCAGATAGACCAGCTTTCTTCCCTCTTCCTGCTCATCATAACCGGTGTAGGGTTCCTCATACATCTGTATTCAGCCGCTTATATGCATGAAGAACGGAATGAGCATTTCGGCCGCTATTTCTGTTACCTCAACCTCTTCGTGTTCTCCATGTTGCTGCTCGTACTGGGCGCCAACTACCTGATCATGTTCATCGGTTGGGAAGGTGTTGGATTGTGTTCTTACCTGCTCATCGGCTACTGGTTCAAGAATACAGAGTATACCAACGCCGCCAAGAAGGCCTTTATCATGAACCGTATTGGTGACCTGGGCTTTTTGATCGCTATCTTCTGGATCATTGCCAAACTGGGCACCGTTACATATACTACAACTGACGGCGCCGGAGTGTTTGATCTGTATCAAAAATTAACAAGAACGGATGTGATCGGCATTACGCTTTTACTGTTTGTAGGAGCTACCGGTAAAAGTGCACAGATCCCTTTATATACCTGGCTGCCTGATGCCATGGCGGGTCCAACCCCGGTATCGGCGCTGATCCATGCCGCTACGATGGTAACAGCGGGTATTTACATGATCGCCCGCAGCAACGTATTATATACAATGGCGCCCGAGACCCTGAGCGTGGTAGCGGCTATCGGTCTGGCCACTGCGCTGTTCGCGGCCACCATTGCCATTAAACAGAACGATATTAAAAAAGTACTGGCATACAGTACCGTGAGCCAGCTGGGTTATATGTTCCTGGGCTTAGGCGTTGGCGCCTTTACCGGCGCTGTGTTCCATGTAATGACACACGCCTTCTTTAAAGCCCTGTTGTTCCTGGGTGCAGGTTCGGTGATCCATGCCATGCACCATGAGCAGGATATCCGCCGCATGGGTGGACTGGCGAAAAAACTGCCCATCACCCATATTACATTCCTCATAGGATGTATTGCCATTGCCGGTATTCCACCCTTCAGTGGTTTCTTCTCCAAAGATGAAATATTAGCAGCCGCCTATACAAAAGATAAATTGTATTATATCCTGGGTATTGTTGGCGCCATGATGACGGCTTTTTATATGTTCCGTTTATACGCTACTACCTTCCTGGGTAAGTTCCGCGGAACCGAAGAACAAAAGCATCACCTGCATGAAAGCCCTGCCGCCATGACCATTCCTTTGATCGTGCTGGCTATCCTGAGCGTGGCAGGTGGTTTCCTGGGTGTACCGGAGGTATTCAAACCCGAAGCACATTGGCTGGAACATTTCCTGGCACCAGTATTTGCAGAGTCTGCCCGTATTAAAGGCGAAGTGCATCACCTCGACCACAACACAGAATACATGCTGATGGGCCTTTCTGTTGGCCTTGCAGTGATCGCCATCCTGGTGGCCCTGTTCCGGTACAGCAAAAAGCCTGAACTGCATGAGCCAGCAGGCTTTGGAAAAGTACTGGCCGACAAATGGTACATCGATGAGTTATACAACTTCGTTATAGTTAAACCGTTGAACTGGCTGGCTAAATGGCTGAACAGCTTTTTTGAGAAGAAGTTTATCGATGGACTGGTGAATGGGGTTGGCCGCCTGGTAAACTATTCGAGCCGCCAGGTTCGCCTGCTGCAAAGCGGTTTGGTGGGCAACTACGTGTTGTTGATGGTGCTCAGCATGCTGGCGCTGTTTGTTGTGAAATTCTTACTGAACAGCAAGTAGTGAGTAGGGTAGAGAAAAATCTATATATCTAGAAATCAGAAATCAAGAAATCAAGAAATTATAATGATACCTGTTCTGCTGATAGTTATTCCTTTGGTGAGTGGTTTACTGGCTTTCCTGATAAAACAGGAGAAGAACGTAAAAGTATGGTCACTATTAACATCGCTTGTTACAATGGTGGTTGCCATACTCGGCATAGCTGTGTTTCACAAACCCGAATACCTGCATACCGATGTTGCCTGGTTACCAAACCTTAACAGTAGTTTTTCCCTTACCATGGATGGTATGAGCAAGCTGCTGTGCCTGCTCACCGGTATTGCCTATCCCGGAATATTTATCGCAACCTGGCATTCAACTTATAAGAATCCTCATCAGTTCTATGCATTGATGCTGTTGATGCAAACCGGTTTGTTAGGGGTATTTGTAGCATCAGACGCGCTGCTGTTCTACTTCTTCTGGGAACTGGCGCTTATTCCGGCTTACTTCCTGTGCTCTATCTGGGGCGGTGAACGGAGAGTGGCTGTTACCTTTAAATTCTTCATTTATACGTTTGTAGGCTCCCTGTTGATGCTCGTGGGCATTATCTGGGTGTATATGCATACACCGGATCACTCTTTTGCCATGACCTCTTTTTACAAGGTGAACCTGCCCGGTAATACGCAAGGCTGGTTGTTCTGGTTGTTCTTCCTGGCCTTTGCCATTAAAATACCACTTTGGCCTTTCCATACCTGGCAGCCCGATACCTATGAGCAATCGCCCACGGCGGTTACCATGGTATTGAGCGGCATCATGGTTAAGATGGGGGTGTTTGGCATCCTGCGCTGGCTGGCGCCCGTATTACCGGTTGGTTTGTGGGGCTATGGCGATCCCGCCGCTTCTATGTGTGTGATCGGGATGATCTATGCCTCTGTTGTGGCCATGCAGCAGGACGACCTTAAACGCCTGGTGGCTTATTCTTCCATAGCCCACATGGGCCTGATGGGACTGGCCATTTTCGTTACTTCATCAATAGGTATTCAGGGGGTGATGATCCAGATGTTCAACCACGGTATCAACATCATCGGTATGTGGATCGTGGTTGAGCTGATCGAACGCCAGTTTGGAACCCGTAAGATGAGTGAGTTGGGCGGACTGGCCCAGCAGGCGCCTTCCCTGGCCATCATGCTCGTGGTAGTTTCCCTGGCCAATGTGGCCCTGCCCCTGACCAATGCCTTTATTGGTGAGTTCATGATGTTCAATGGCGTATTCAGCTCCAAGGCTTCCAACTATCATTACATCTTTATGGTGGTGGGCGGTATCAGCATCATTCTGTCGGCTATTTATACTTTGAATATGATCCAGAAAGTATTTTATGGCAACACCAGCAGCTTAACTGCCAATGCCCGCGACATCCGGGTAAATGAAAAGTTTGTGCTGGCTGTATTGTTGATAGGCATCGTGATAATGGGAGTTTATCCCAAACCAATGATCGAAGCAACAAAGCATGCGGTAGATGCCATTTATTCAAAGATGTTTATCAAATTACCATAAGCGAACTAATAAATGTGCAAATGTGATAATGTGCAATGCGAAAATGAAAAATACTGTATTCCATTGGCACATTGGCTACTTTGCTAATTTTCAAATTGATCTATGAATGCAATTGTAATTTCGGCTGTTCTGGGTGTAGTGATGATGTTTTGTGGCGTGTTCACGAATAGTAAACCTGCTGTGCGTTTTGTAGCTATTATTGGCCTGTTAGGTTTGCTAATAGCCAACGTGCTCGACATGGGCGGCTATCATTTCTTTAATGTGAACGTAAACGGTATGCTGGCCTTCGATATTTTTGGCCTGCTGTTCAATACCATCGCCTTTGCCGCCACCTGGATCTATTTCCTGCTGTCGGGCCGCGATATGGAACGCGTAGGCGTAAACCTGGCTGAATACTTTGCATTGATATTCTTTGTTCTGTGCGGTATTGCCATTGTATCGGCCTTCAATTCCCTGCTGATGCTGTTCCTCGGTATCGAGATCATTTCTATTCCATTATACATTTTAACCGGAAGCGATAAACGCAATTTAAAAAGCAATGAGGCAGCGCTGAAATACTTCCTCATGGGAGCTTTCTCTACGGGAATCATGCTGATGGGTATTACCCTGCTTTATGGCGCAAAAGGAAGCTTTAATATGGAAGTGATCCGCTCTGGCACTACGACCTTAACGCCTATGCTGGCAGCCGGTTTATTGCTGCTGTTATTCGCTATGTCGTTCAAGGTATCGGCTGTACCCTTCCACTTCTGGACGCCCGATGCATACGACGGGGCACCCACGGTGTTCACGTCTTTCATGGCAACCATTGTAAAGGTGGCCGGCTTTATTGCTTTCATCCGTTTGTTCGAAGGCTGTTTTGGCGAAGTGCACAAGCAATGGCAATTGCTGGCCGCTATTATTACGGCTGCCACCTTGTTCATCGGCAATATCACCGCTGTTTTCCAGCAAAGCGTGAAAAGAATGCTGTCTTACTCCAGTATTGCACAGGCCGGCTTTATGCTGTTTGCCCTGGTGGCCATGAATGAAACCGCTAAAGAAGGCTTGATCTTTTATGCAGCCGCCTACAGCCTGGCTACCATTGGCATCTTTGCCGTGCTGCTGAAAATGAAGGATTATACTTTTGAAGGCTTTAACGGGCTGGCCAAGCGCCAACCGGTGCTGGCTGCTACCAATACCATATTCCTGTTATCATTGGCCGGTATACCTGCTACCGCTGGTTTCTGGGCCAAATTCTATATGTTATCAGCCGCCATCAATAATGGCAATGTAATGTGGCTGGTTATCGTTGGCGTATTATGTGCCGCTGTGAGCGTTTATTATTATTTCCGCGTAATTCAGGCTATGTACTTTAAAGACGGCGAGCCCCAGGAAATTGAAACTTCCCGCGGGTTCAAAGGGTTACTGATCGTGATCGCGGCGGTCGTAGTGCTGCTGGGTATCTTCCCGCACTGGCTCATTAATCAGTTGTATTCTTTCTTTTATTTGTAGTATAGTATAGATAGATAGCGAAATTTATAAACTGTGCTTTGTTAGGAGTGCCACGTCTCTAAGACGTGGCACTCCTCTTTAAGACGTGGCACACCCCTTTTACCTTTCATCATTCTTCTTCCTGCGGGCCCGTAATATTTCTTACATTAGGCATACCAATTCAGCATGACAATTCGCGATACACTTTCGCTGTCTTTTCGTACGGTGCGCAGCAACCGTTTACGTACGGGTATTACAGTGGCCATCATAGCCCTGGGCATTACCGCGCTCATAGGCATCAATACCGCCATTGTTGCCATTCAGCAAAAATTCCTCGAAAGCTTCTCGTCAATGGGTGCTACCGGCTTCACCATCCGGTACCAGGAGCCGCGCCGCAACTTCAATAACGATGAAATAAAAAAAGAGAAAAAGGGGGCGAAAAAAGAGAAGAAATCGAGCATGGGCAAGATCATTACCGAAAAGCAGGCCGAGGCGTTTAAGGAAGCCTATCAGTTTCCGGCGATGGTAAGCACCAACCTCATGGGTAGCCGCAATGCGATCATTGCCTATAAAAACGAAAAGACCAATCCCAACGTATGGGTAGTGGGCGGTGATGAGAATTACACCAATTTAAATGGCTTTTCTGTGTTGTATGGCCGCGACCTGAATACACTGGATATTCAAAGCAGCCGTAATGTATGTTTGATAGGAAAAGATGTAGCTACGCGTTTCTTTGGCGAGAGTTATGAACGGCCCATCGACAAGATCATTCGCATTAATAATATTCCGTTCCGCATAGTCGGAACGCTGAAGCCGAAGGGATCAACCTTTGGGCGCAGCCTTGATAACATTATCATTACTTCTTATACAAACGTTCGCCGCTATTTCAACAGCAATCCCAATGCATCCTTTAATATCCAGGTGAAGGTGCCCGATATTAAATATATGGATGGCGCTATAGGCGAAGCTACCGGCACTTTCCGCACTATCAGGAAACTAACGGTCACGGAGAGCGATAATTTCATGATCGACAAAAGCGACAGCATTGTCGAAATGCTGCTGCGCAACCTGAGCCTTATTACCATGGCCGCTCTGCTGATAGGGGTGATCACCCTGGTGGGCGCCGCCATAGGATTAATGAATATTATGCTGGTGGCGGTTACTGAACGCACCAAGGAGATCGGACTGGTTAAAGCCATTGGCGGCAAGCGAAAAAATGTGCGATACCAGTTCCTCTACGAATCTATCATCATCAGTTTACTGGGCGCTGCCATCGGCATTGTGCTGGGCATTATTTTAGGGAATGTGGTTGGTATCCTGCTGAGCACCAGTTTTGTGATCCCCTGGAACTGGGTATTTACCGGGGTTATTATTTGCTCGGTAGTTGGCTTGCTGGCCGGCTTATATCCTGCCATCAAAGCCGCCCGGTTAAACCCGATCGAGGCATTGCGGTACGAGTAACCCAGTGGGGAACAGACAATCGGCAATAGACAATGCGCAATATCCAATTGGCAATTAGACAAATGTGAAATGCTCGTGGCGTATTATCCCACCCACTAACGGCCTTCCCAAAAAGTTGGTGGCGGATGATTTATAGCTGGAAATGGGGCGTTAATAGTTTTTAGCGTATGGTATATAGCTACAAACGGGTCTCCGGGAGTTTGTGGCGTATGGTTTATAGCTGACAACGGGACTGTAAGCGTTTGCGTCGTATGATTTATAGCTGGAAATGGGTCGGTAATAATTTTTAGCGTATCATTTCCGGCTGGAAACAGTATGAAATTAGTATGTGGCGTACGGTTTCTAGCTGGTAACAGGGTAAAAATAGCTTGTGGCGTAAGGTTTCCAGCTGAATATGAGGTGCGAACAGCTGTACATGGGTCGAAAACAATTTTTAGCGCCCCGCTACAAACTATTTCCGATCGGTTAAATCGCTGCAGACTCCCAAAAAATGGAAATAAAAAAGGTCCGAAAATGGTTACCCGCTTTCGGACCTTCTATTTTGATATACTCTGCTTGTTTGCTTCAGCCCCTTTAAGGGCGGGAGATAAATCCCCCGTTTGCTTCGCTATTATCTCGGATTCAACACCCGGTCGATCCGCTCGCTCAGGTCCTGTAAATGGTACCGGCTCATTCTGTCGGTATACGCCGGGATAGCTGCGGCGATCTCCGCTTTCAGCGTACGTAATGTACCACGAGCTACAGAAATGATATCGGTCTTCTTTACATCTACCGACGGACCAAACGTGATGGTGATACCACCACCACCACCGCCAGCCGGTGAAGGAGTAATGGTAGCCAGTGTGCTCAATCTTTCTACAAAAGATTTTTGCAGGTTGCGGCGGTAATTGTCAATAGGCGCACGGGCCGGCAGTTCACTCCAGATCCCTTTTTTCAGGTCGTTCATAAACTCGTCGATGTGATAAGCATTCGCATCGCGGTTGGTAGACGTGATGAGGCGCTGTAAACGCATCGTGTTTAACAGGGCGCCCAGCCAGGTATCCTGCAAACTGCTGATCTTGTCCTCTGTAGGAGAAGTTACTTTCTCCATAATCGATTTATTCAGCAGCCAGGTCGGCGTGGTGAACAGGTTCCTCTGCAAGAAGGCCAGGGCTTCTTTTTGCACTGCTTTAGGCACTACAGTGTACACGGCGCCATCCTGTTCGGTAGTTTTCAGATCAGTATAAACACCGCCGATATGAGTAACTGCATGGCCCATATAGCGGCTGAAGGTGTTATATACTTCATCATACACGCCATCGAGGCTTTTATAGTTCTCGCCTTTTTCATTCAGCCATTTAGGCAATTGCGGAACGATCCATTTCAGGTTCTTGATGCCATACTCATTGGCCTTCATGTTATCGTCGCCCAGGCTCTCGGTCTGCGCGCGGGGATCAACGCCATCGGCATGTAAAAAGCGCAGGCGTTTATTGCCATAACGGCTTTTTACCCAGTCATTTAATATATCTTTTTCTTCTTCCTCGGTTTTGCCGGGCAGCAGTTTGTAGCCCCATTCAATAGACCACAGGTCGTATTCTCCGATGCGGGGGTACAAACCGGCGATGCCGACTTTGTCTTCCGGTTGGGCTACATAATTAAAGCGGGCGTAATCCATAATGGAAGAAGTGTGACCATGTTCTTCAACCCAGGCTTTATCGCGCAGCTTTTCAACCGGTGTGGCCGAAGAAGCGCCCATGTTGTGCGGCAGACCCAGGGTATGGCCTACTTCGTGGGATGATACAAAGCGAATGAGGTCGCCCATCAGCGAATCACTGAAACGGCCTGTGCGGGCGCGGGGATCGCTGGGTGAAGCCTGGATGAGGTACCAGTTGCGCAGCAATGACATTACATTATGGTACCAGTCGATATGCGATTCCAGGATCTCACCGCTGCGGGGGTCATGCACGTGCGGACCGCGGGCATTGGGGATCTCGGAGGGTTTATATACTACAGCAGAATAACGGGCGTCTTCGAGGCTCCAGGTGCTGTCTTCCTCGGGCTTGGGGGCTCTGCGGGCCATAATGGCGTTCTTGAAGCCGGCCTTTTCAAAAGCCTTCTGCCAGTCGTTAACACCCAGGATCAGGTAGGGGATCCATTTTTCAGGCGTATTGGGATCAATATAAAAGATGATGGGTTTTTTAGGTTCCACCAGTTCACCCCGTTTGTACTTTTCCATGTCTTCCTCTTTCGGCTCCAGTCGCCAGCGGGTAATGAGGCTGATGTCTTTTACACCTTGAGGATCGGCGTCAAAATCAGTGTATTCAGTAGTGAAATAGGCTACGCGGTCGTCATAAAAGCGCGGCCGCATAGGCGTCTTGGGCAACAACACCAGCGAGCTGTTGAGCTCGAACGTAGCGTTGCCGGCAGGCGCTACCGGCATGCCCGGGAACGGACTGGGCGCCGGTGTTTTATTATAGGTCTTAACTGTTTTGATCTCGGTATTGATGGGGAAGGTCTTGATATCAGAGATATACGATTTATCGAGTTGAACGCCACCAATGCGAAGTGATGATTTAAAGTAAGACGCAAAGAACAGGATATCGTTATCGCTGTTAATGAAGTCGGTTACGTCAATCACAAAGCCGGCACTGTCATTAGAAAAAGCTTTAATATCGAAAGCGGCAGCGATGGGTTGAATATTGCTGTTCTGAACCGATTTGTACATGGGCTTGGATGAATCCTTGGCATATACAGAGTAGGAAATATTGCGGAGGAAGATCTTGTTGTTCGGACCTTTTTCAAAGCGGATCACATTTTCATTGATCTCATCACCGGCATAACCAAAGAAACCGGCGCGGGTATTGATGGGTGCTTTGGAAATACGGTTCACTACCAGCACATCCCTGCCTAATAAGGAATCGGCCATTTCGAAATACCATTTGTCTTCCTGTTTGTGCACTGTAAAAAGGCCTTTGCGGGTATTTGCCTTGCCAGTGATCACTTCTTTGTAAGGTTTCGGGCCGGTTGTAGGCGGTTTGGGGGCGGCAGTCGGGCGTTTGGCAGTATCGGCTGCAGGAGCAGGGCTACCGGATCTTTTTTGTTGTGCAAATGACATTACACTACAGCAGCCTAATACCACCAGTAAGGAAAAACATTTTTTCATCATTAATAGTAATTGTTTTTTAGAAGTTCAGATGAATTTTAATGGATACTTAATTTCATAGCTCGGGGTCGTTGAAAATCGGTATTACGCTATCCATCTGAATGATTAAACCATTGCAAAAAATTAATGGATGAAGGTAGCAAAATCCTAATGTGTGAAGATGCTGGCGCGTTACCGCTGATCAAAAAAGTATTATATGGCGTTCTTATAGACAATAGGCAACTGACGATTGGCAGCAGGCAGGCCATTACCGATACTATTTGGCAACCGGCCAGCCTGCAGTCAGGTTGGAAGCTTGCACATTGCCTGTTGGTTCAAGTGCTTGTTTTGTTTCTAATTATGCCCTATATTGTTGCCGTTCTATTCAATCAAATCGCCTGTTTTTTAGGCGACCATTTAAGAAATTTCTTAACTTGTGAACCTTATCAAAATTTTTCTTGATCTTTTTGATCAAGTGAAAAGACTTTTTCCTTAGAATTGTGAGCCCATTTAGAATCTACTGATAGCTTAAAATTTATAAAACACTAAAAAAACACAATCATGGCTGAAACAAGACCCGTTGCGACTGCAACCGCAGCGAAGAGTAGTACATCCGTTCAACCAAAAAAGAGATCCAATGCCATTTCATGGGTAGCCCCTGTTGTTTGTATCATCGCCGGTTATGTTATCTGGCGTTTTCTCCTCGGAGATCCATCCAACTTTACTCAACCAGATCCAGCCGGTGGATTTTGGCCTCATCATAAAGGACCTAAAGGTGGTTTGGTGAGAATGTATGAAGGTGGTATTATCGTACCTCTGCTGATCGCAACATTTTTAACAGTAGTTACTTTCGTTATTGAGCGTTTGATGACCATTCTGAAAGCTACCGGTACTGGTAACATTGCAGAGTTCATCCGCAAAGTACAATATCACCTGGCTAACAAAAATGTTGACCAGGCTATTTCTGAGTGCGATCGTCAAAAAGGAAGCGTTGGTAATGTGATGAAAGCCGGTCTGCGCAAGTACAAAGAAATGATCTCTAATACTGAGCTGGATACCGAGCAAAAAGTATTGGCTATTCAAAAAGAAGTAGAAGAAGCTACAGCACTGGAACTGCCTATGCTGGAGAAGAACCTGGTGTTCCTGTCTACTATCGCCTCTGTGGCAACCCTGTTGGGTCTGTTAGGAACGGTATTAGGTATGATCACTTCATTCGCTGCCCTGGCTTCTGATGGTGGTGGTGGTGCTGCCGCTGAGTTATCAAGAGGTATCTCTGAGGCCCTGTATAACACGGCCCTGGGTATCGGTACTTCAGCGATCGCGATCATCATGTATAACATCTTTACAACCAAGATCGACTCTATAACTTATGGCATCGATGAGTCTGGTTTCACCCTGACCCAAAGCTTTGCATCTCTGTACAAATAATCAGCATCCCCAAAATGGGGAAGCTTTTTTTTGAAAAAAGTGCATGTGATGCATATGGAAATTGGAAGAAAGTGAATCTTATACCAGAATCTGAAATAATTATAATATGCCTAAAGTAAAAATGCCGCGAAAGAGTACCGCTGTGGACATGACCGCGATGTGTGATGTGGCATTCCTGCTGCTTTCTTTCTTCATCCTGACCACCAAGTTCAAATCGCCTGATGCTGTGGAAGTTGTAACACCAAACTCGGTGTCAACCAAACCGGTAGAGGCCAAGAATGTGGTGCAGGTCATCATGGACAAAGAGGGGAAAGTGTTCTTCTCTGTTGGTGATGAAAGCGTGGATGAAAAAGCGCAGATCATTGATATGGTCAATGAAGGAAAAAGCCTGAATTTGACCGATCAGGAAAAAGCTGCCTTTACAAGATCCGGTTCGTATGTAGGCGTTCCATTTGCCATGTTGAAGTCGTACCTGCAATTATCGCCCGACCAGCTGAAGAATTACAAGGCGCCGGGTATTCCAACAGATACCGCTAACAACGAATTGGTCGTATGGATGAATGCTGCCACCCGTGCCTTCTCAGGAGCCAAAATGGCCCTGATGGTAAAAGGTGACAACAACGCCAAGTATCCGTCATTCAAAGGGGTAATCGACGCATTTAAAAGAAATGAGATCTTTAAATTCTCGATGGTAACCAACCCTGAGGGAGTTCCTGAAGGTACCGCACTGGCCACGAAGAGAGCAACCGGTGCTAAAGAGGAGTAACAGCGAATTAAATTATTAACTTAAAAAAAGTGCGATATGGCAGAAATGGATACCTCCTCCGGTGGGGGAGGACATAAAAAAGGCCCGGGCGTTAAGAAGGGGAAGAAACTTTCTACGCGCGTTGACCTTACGCCGATGGTGGATCTGGGATTCCTGCTGATAACGTTCTTCATATTCACCACTACCATGAGCCAGCCTACGGCCATGAAGCTTTTCCTGCCGAAAGACACCGAAAAGCCCGAAGAGCAGAATAAGATCAAAGCGTCTGGCGCTTTGTCTATCATGCTCGGTAGAGGAAATGGAGTATATTATTATGAAGGCGAGTTAGCAGCAGATGGTTCCAACTTCAAATCAAGTAACTTTAAAGATATCCGTCAGGTTATCATCAATAAAAAGAAATCTACTAACCCGCAGGATTTTGTAGTGGTAATTAAACCCGGCCCCGAGGCTACCTACAAAAACACCGTTGACATGCTTGATGAAATGACCATCAATGATGTTAAGCGTTATGCGATGGTAGATATTTTCCAAACTGAACTTGATTTGATGAGAGCTACCGAAACAAGTGGCGGCGTTAAATAAAAGTTGCTTTATGGAATTTTATATTCTGTGCATCTAATTACAAAGATTTTTTAATATGGAAGTCAATAAAATATTAAGCGCTGATGTTCTTGACATCATCTTCGAGGGCCGGAATAAGGACTACGGTGCTTATGAACTGCGCAAAACCTATAACAGGCGATTGATCACATCGCTGCTTATAGTTGGTGCACTTTGTCTTCTGATGTTTATAGGATATCTCGTATCCTCTTTACTGGAGACAAAGGAAGACGTCAATAAAGTGGTGGTGCAGGACGTGCAGCTCGAAGAAATAAAACAGGAAGAAAAAAGGGAAGAGCCGCCACCACCGCCTCCGCCCAAACCACCAGAGCCACCAAAAGTGGAAATGGCTAAATTCACACCTCCCAAGATCGTAAAAGATGAAGAGGTAAAAGAAGAGGAAAAGCCACCAGAAGTAGAGAAACTGGAAGAGACCAAGATCGGTACCATGAACCAGGAAGGTCAGAAAGACGAAGGTATTGTGGCTCCTCCCGTTGAAGATGCCGGAAAAGGGGTTGTGGAAGCTCCCAAGAAAGAAGAAGAAGACTGGGATAAAACCTTTACCAAGGTAGAAATTGAGTCGGAGTACCCCGGTGGAGCAGCCGCCTGGCAGCGCTACCTGAACAGGAACCTCCGCTATCCCCAGGAAGCTATCGATAACGAAGTACAAGGTGCAGTAGTAGTACAGTTCATCGTGGACAAAGAAGGTAATGTGAGTGATGTTGAAGCCATCAGCGGACCCAACGAATTACGTGGTGAAGCTGTTCGCGTAATCAAGAAGAGTGGTAAATGGACACCAGCTGTGCAGAACGGACGCCAGGTAAAATCGTACAAGAAGCAACCGATCGTTTTCCGTCTCGAAGCTGAAGGATAAGCTAACCCTGCTTTGGAAAATAATTTAAGTCCTCTCTATTACAGAGAGGACTTTTTTGTTTTTATAGCCATCAATCTAATGTGATGATCCCGACCAGAGCCGGGACAAGTTGTGATGATGTGATAATTCGATAATGAATACAATTTTACTTTGAAACTAATAATTAATAGCAGACATCAAGGCATGTGCTAATGTTCTAAATAGCTGATGTGCTAATGAAATACAGATACACCTTACGCTGCAACATGCGATTTCATTACCTGCGACGCATTTACGATGAAGCTTCCATGCTAACGCTCAGGCCTATACCTTTCCGATCTCCATATCTTTTTTTCTCATCTTTCAATCTACAGTGTGTTTTCCATTATCACATTATCGAATTATCACATTATCACATTAGCTAATTAGCACATTAGCTAATTAGCACATTGCCTTCTTTAGGGCTCAAAGCAAACATTTGAGACATGGCTTTGTGGAAACCACCATGGCCTGCATCTTAATAATAAAGTATCGCCATGGAAAGTTCAACCATTCTAACGGCAGATGTACTCGATATCATCTTCGAGGGACGCAACAAGGATTATGGCGCTTATCAGCTGCGGCGCACGTACAGTAAACGATTATGGACGTCCATTGCCGTTATGTTATCAGTAATTCTTTTATGCTGTATCGGGTTCGTCTTTGCAGGAGGAAAGAAAGAAAAATTAACAACCATTATTCTTCCGCCTGATCTTGCACTGGAAAAAATTCAGGAAGAGAAAAAAGAAGAGCCACTCCCGCCGCCGCCCCCACCCAAACAACCAGAACCGCCTAAAATGGAAATGGCAAAATTCACCCCACCCAAAATTGTGCGCGATGATGAAGTGAAAGAAGATGAGAAGCCGCCGGAAATGACAAAACTGGAAGACACCAGGATCGGAACAATGAACCAGGAAGGATTGAGAGATGATGGTATAGTAGCCCCGCCTGTTGAGGATGGCAATAGGGGAGTGGTAGTAGCACCACAGAAAGAAGAAGAAGACTGGGGCAAAACCTTTACCAAAGTGGAAATAGAATCTGAATACCCCGGAGGACCAGCTGCCTGGCAGCGTTTCCTGAACAGGAATCTTCGGTTTCCACAGGAGGCTATTGATAACGAGGTGCAAGGTACTGTACTGGTACAATTCGTAGTAGATGTCGAGGGCAACGTAAGTAACGTTGTGGCCATTAGCGGACCGGAAGAATTACGTCCGGAAGGAGTGCGCGTTATTAAGAAAAGCGGTAAATGGACACCAGCCATACAAAATGGCCGCCAGGTAAAATCGTACAAGACACAGTCGATCCTTTTTCGTCTTGGAGGTGAATGAAGAATAAACACAACGGTGATATACATTGTTTCAAGTCCTCTCAATGTTGGGAGGACTTTTTTATAATGTGATAATTAGATGATTTGATAATTTGATAATGAATACAATTCTTTGAAACTAATAACTAATAGCGGCTTCAATTATGCAAACTCATACAATAATGATTGGTTTTTGTTTTCCATTATCACATCATCATATTATCACATCATCACATTATCACATTGAGAAGAGGGTTTGCTTGCAAATAATTGGATGGTTATGGAATTGATTAGTGTATGCGTCTTAGTAATAAAGCAAGCATATGGAAACTTCTACCATTCTAACCGCAGATGTACTCGATATTTTGTTTGACGGACGTAATAAAGAATATGGCGCTTATGATTTGCGGCGCACATATAATAAACGATTGGCAATGTCCCTTACTGTTATGTTGTTGGTTACCTGTATGTTGTTCATTGGTTTTGCATTTGCCGGCAAAAAAACAACCGTAGCAAAAGAGTTTATCATTGGGCCGGATGTTATACTGGAGCCGCCGCCACCGGTGGAGAAGGAGATAAAATTGCCACCACCACCGGCTAAGCAATCGCACCCGCCTGTACAGGTGCAAACGCTAAAGGTTACACCACTCCGCATCGTTCCGGACGAACAGATACCACAAACTGAAATGCCGCCGGTAGAAGCCCAGGAGCATGTTAAAATTGGTTCCAAAACAATTGATGGCGTGCCCGAGGGCGACCTGGTGATCGCTCCGCCGGGTGATGTGCAGGGACAAGGGATCATTGAACGGCCGAAGAAAGAAGATAGAGCTGATGACGGGATTTTCCGGAAAGTGGAAATTGAATCGGAGTATCCTGGCGGCCTGGCAGCCTGGCAACGATTCCTGTACAAGAATCTGCGGTATCCGCAGGAGGCTGTTGATCAGAATATCCAGGGAGTGGTAGTGGTACAGTTCATAGTAGACAAAGAAGGCAATGTGAGCGATGTGGAAGCGGTGAGCGGTCCGCAGGAATTGCAGGCAGAAGCCATCCGTGTTATCAGGAAAAGCGGCAAATGGACGCCTGCCATTCAAAATGGTAACAAGGTGAAATCTTACAAAAAGCAGCCTGTCGGGTTCAGAATGGCTGAAGAATAATAGCAACGGTTTTCTAAATGGGTCTCAGTTTTTACTGGTGTCACGGTGCAAAGCCGTGGCACTTTTTTGTGTCTTACCAACCACCCCGGGAACGATGCCAGTAGTCTTAATGCCGGAACCGCGAACTGGCGCTGCGAACTTTGAACTTTGAACTTTGAACTGTGAACTTAGAACTGTGAACTGTGAACTCCCAACCGGTAACTGCCTTCTGCCCATTTATTGTATTTTTGCCCTCATTCAAACAAGGATATAGCTATGCAGGGAAAATCAATAGGCTGGGAGGATACCATCGTAGCACTGGCAACCGCGCAGGGAATTGGCGCTATTGGCGTAATACGCCTGAGCGGCCGGCAGGCGTTCGATATCATCAATGGATTATTTTCCTCCAAGGACCTGACCCGGCAGCCTTCCCATACCCTGCATGTTGGCTATTTGAAGGAGAATGGGAAGGTGCTCGATGAAGTGGTCGTATCGCTGTTTAAAGGCCCAAAATCGTACACTGGCGAAGATGTGGTAGAAATATCAGGGCATGGTTCCCCCTTCGTTTTACAGCAGATTATACAGGCCTGCGTGAACCAGGGAGCGCGGTTGGCCAAACCCGGAGAATTTACCCAGCGCGCCTTTTTAAATGGCAAGCTCGACCTCGCGCAGGCTGAAGCGGTAGCCGACCTTATTGCCAGTAATACAGAAGCGTCGCGCAAGACCGCCCTTCATAATATCCGCGGCGGTTTTTCAGAACGCCTGAAGAACCTGCGCGAACGGCTGATCATGTTTTCCGCGCTCATAGAGCTGGAGCTCGACTTTTCCCAGGAAGATGTAGAATTTGCAGACCGCACCCAGCTGTTCAACCTGTTGACCGAAGCGCAGCAAACCACGCAGCAGCTGGCCAACAGTTTTCAGCTCGGCAATGTGATCAAGAACGGCGTGAGCGTAGCGATCATTGGAAAACCGAATGCCGGTAAATCGACCCTGCTCAATACCCTCCTCAATGAGAACCGCGCCATTGTAAGCGACATTGCCGGCACCACCCGCGATACCATTGAAGAAGTGCTGAACATCGATGGCATCCTGTTCCGGCTCATCGACACAGCCGGTATCCGCGAACATACCCACGATGTAATAGAAAGCATCGGGATGGAAAAGGCGCTGGCCAAAATGCAGCAGGCCGATGTGGTGATCTATCTGTTCGATGTGAATGAAGTCAACGCCGTTGAATTGCAGTCCATCGTCGATGAACTGAATAGCAAAAAAAGGAAATACATCCTGGCTGGTAATAAATCAGATATCTTGCCTGAAGCCAGGCTGCGCGAGAAATTCAGCTCCATTCCCGGTATTATCTTTATTTCTGCCAAAGCGAACGCGCATACGGAAGTATTAAAGGAAAAGTTGGTAGACCTGGTGTTGCAGGGCAAAATACAGGCCGACGATACGATCATTACCAATGCCCGCCATTTTCATGCCTTGCAGGAAGTGTTGCAATCGCTGATCGATATCCGAAATGGATTGGAGAACAAGATCCCCGGCGACCTGGTGGCCCTCGACATCCGCCGCTGCCTGCATTATCTCGGTGAGATCACCGGCGAAATTACAACCGAGGATCAGTTAGATTATATATTTAGTAAGTTTTGTATTGGGAAGTAACCGCATATACGTGTAATGCGGGGTTTACGAGATTTTCACTGATTCTGAAAGATTTACATTTGCCTTTCATTGTCTTTTTCTGCCTTTACTAGCCGTTTTCTTGTTGTGATTTGGTTACTACTTAAAAATTACGGGAATTTCATGGTCACTACTGTGGAAAATTGATACGGTATGATACGCAATGATACGGTATGATACATTAATGCTTAATATTTTGTCTATGAATGATGATGATAAAAGATATCTTAGGTTTAACGCAGTATATATTATTGACTCATTGAATAATGATGAGATGCAAACGGGTGAAGCACTGCATGGTATATTGCGGTACATTCAATACAAAATAGAATTTCTAAAATGCAAACTATTTAAGGTTAATAGCAAAATTGAATTAATACAATTGTTTAAGGGATTAAATGAAGAAGTTCATGCTTATGGTACACATCCCTTTTTGCATTTTGAAGTTCATGGTTCAAGAGAGGGATTGGTGTTAAACTCTAATGAGGCTGTGTCATGGAAGGAAATTGCAGATTTATTAAGGGATATAAATATTAAGACAAGAAACAACACAATAGTTTCGCTAGCCACCTGTTATGGTGGTTTTATTTATGAAAGCATATTACCTTCTTTGCCTGCGCCTTTTTTTGCAATTATTGGTCCGTGGAATCCTGTCACTTCGGATGAGATTATGGCAAGCTTCACTCGGTTTTTTGAGTTTCTTTTTGCTACAGAGAATTTAAATGATATAGATTTTGATCTTGCTGTCGAAAAGTTGAATGAGAATAACGATTTAACTGAAAAATTTGGTTTTTATCATGCCGAGATAGTTTACGATCGGATAGTGTCTGAGTATGAAGAAAAATTAAAAAATCCTGAAGAGTTCAATAAGCGAGTTGAAAGCATGGTTGAGTTTGGATTAAGAATTGAAGGGATTACAAATAATATGACCTTAGGCGAGATGCGAAAAGCATGTGAACTATATCTTAAGAATCCGAATTTAGTTAGGCAGAAAATGAAAAGCGACTTTCTTATGCGTGGATAAATCAAGCCAGTTTCAGTATAGCCAATTGTGTTGCCTTATAAGGTTTTTAAAAGGATTTTTATGCTACTAATAGTGACAATCACAAATACAAACTATGAGTAGCAATATACGAATTGAAAAAACCTGCGAATTCTGTAAGAAAGACTTTATTGCAAAGACAACCGTTACACAATGCTGTTCTGACGATTGCGCAAAGCGATTATATAAGAGAAAGAAAAGAGATGAAAAGATCGCACAGGCTAATTTGAAAACTGAAATAAAGCAAAAGCCCAAGGCATTTATTACAGAAGATCAAATTAAGCTGATTAATGTCAAGGCAATACTTACACTTAAAGAAGCTGCGACCCTACTCAATATATCCGAACTCACAATGAGGAGGTGGGTGCTATCCGGTAAAGTAAAATCTCAAAAGGCAGGTAAAAAGCACTTGATTCTTCGTGCTTCCCTTCCTGTTAAAGAGTTATAGTGAATGCTTCACATTAACTACTAAGAAATGATGTGGTTTTATAAGAGTGAAATAACACCTAATCCTGCAATTTACAGGACGATATACGCGGAGCACCGGGCAGAGTTGGGTACGGTGAAATTTCAGTAATCAATTAGTATTGTTCAGCCCTACTTTTTATTCCTTTTTGGGTTGCTTATTCATCTCGATAAAAACAGCCTCAATTAATAACTCAAGTTGAGAATAAAAGTACAATAGCGTATCCCGGCTTTTGCCTTCAGAATAATTTGGGTGATTAGTAGTAAGAACAGCTTCTACCATATTCCATAATTCCTGCCGTACATCTGAAAGGTGAAAGTTTAAAAAGAAGTCTTTTATTACTTCTTGCGGGCTCTCATTTGTTAAGCGTATAGGTTGATTGTATATGTCAGGGCGATTAAGAAAATGATTCATATAATTTTTGCATGCACTATCGCAACAGTTTTTGTTCTGTACAACAAGAACGTTATTATTAATCTAAACTATTTCCTACAAATCCCACGATTCCTACGAGTCATCCAATATTTAAAGCTGGCTCATAAAAAGTGCGAGCCTTAATAAATCTATTTACTTTTTTAGATGGCTTTTGTTGTGCTTAGGTAAAGATAGCCGTAGAAATGGGAGGATAACCCTTTTATATTCAGTAACATATATTATGCAGTATACTATGATTCTCAGAATTAAAAGGCAGTGATTGTTTATCGATGATTCAAAGGTGTTGCAGCATTTATTTTTAAAGTATAAAAAAGCATGTAACCTAGTAAGTAATAAGCGAATATCTGATACAGTTATATCATGTTACCTGATATGAAATTATTGGTGTTTTTATGCATAATAATTGCCAATTTCAGAAAGCTGTATTTAAAGGTAATTCTATCGGTATAAAACGAGGAATTGTAGGAAACGTAGGAATTATAGGAAAACCGCGGTAAAACGAAAATTTGGCGTTTTAAAACGCTTTAAACCGCCATTTACTTTTATCTATTTGCCTAATTCGAAGGTATTTTCTAACGTAGAAAGTACTGAATACTGGTTTGATCGTGTAAAACCCGCGTCAATAGGGTGAGCTGTTGTTTGATTGAGAAATTCATCTGAAGGTTGTGGCAAAATTAGTAACAAATAAAGCATTTTGTCATGAAGATTTACTTATTGAAACGTAAAGGTAGACTTTCTTCTGAAAACGAGAAAAAAGGTAAAAGCAGAAAGATCAGTTTATACCTGGCATATCATTTCAGTACAGGCCAGAAACGCGAATATGAATTTCTCGATTTATATCTATACGATAAGCCGAAGAACAATCTTGAAAGAGACCATAACAAAGAATCGTTAAAGCTGGCAGAAACAATCAAAGCGCAGAAAGTTATTGATTCGCAAACAACAGCACATGGTTTTGTAAGTAGCGTTAGATCGAAGGTTGGATTTTTATCGTACTTTAAAAAATTAACAGAGAAGCGTTTTGATTCAGGGGGAAACTATGGTAATTGGTTAAGTACTTATCAACATTTACATGATTTCTGTAATGGAAAGGATATTGCAATCGAAAACATCGACGACCGTTTTCTTGAATCTTTCAAGGAGTATCTATTATCGTGTAAGACCCGCAAAGGCAAAGGCACTGCTAAATTGAACCAGAATTCGGTTTTGTCGTATTTTAATAAAGTGAGAGCTGCATTACGGGAAGCGTATCAAAACAGAATGATTAAGGAAAACCCGTCAACCAGAGTTAAATCGGTTAAATCAGCAGAAACCCATCGACAATTTTTGACGTTAGAAGAATTACAGCAATTAGCTAAGACAGATTGCGAACTGCCGATTTTAAAAAGGGCTTTTCTTTTCAGTGCATTGACAGGCTTGCGATTCTCGGATGTAAAAGCGCTTCGATGGGAGAATATTAAGTATAGTGAAACCGATGGATGGTCTTTACAGTTTACCCAAAAGAAAACAAAAGGAGCAGAGATATTACCAGTATCAGAGCAAGCTATTAAGATGTTAGGGGAGAAAAAGAATTCGGGAGTCGAAATATTTGACAGTCTTGATTATAGCGCATGGAATAATTTGAAGTTGAGAGAATGGGTTATGACTGCTGGGATTACAAAGAAGATAACCTTCCATTGCGCAAGGCATAGTTTTGCAACGTTACAGCTTTCGATGAATACAGATATATACACGGTTTCAAAGTTGTTAGGCCATAGGCATTTGAAAACAACGGAGATATATGCGAAAGTGATTGACAAGAAGAAAATAGAAGCTGCTAAGAAAATGCCAGAGTTGATAGCCTTTTGAAAAGTTAAATAAGAATTGCGGGGAGTGAACATTTTGCAGTTTACTCCCTTTGTTTTATATTTGTTATGCAATGCTTTAATAAAGTACAATTTTACGTAGCTTATCGTCTAATTCCGATTTAAACAATCATTACACACAGACACTTTTTCGCTACATTACCTCGTACAAAACTCGCATTGAACCTAACTAAAGAGATCCTTTAGGTATTCTAAAAATTCACATCTACATTTTATTGGTTTTTATTTCAAGTGGTGAATATTTCTGTTCACTGCGGCAAGAGGTATTGTTTTGTATTCATTAAATATTAAAAATAATTATATGGGTAATGCGATTTTGCAGGAACTGCAGGAAATTAAGCAGCTTCTTGCTTTACAGAAACGAGTTTTAAATCTGAATGAGTTCTGTACGTATACTGGCATTTCAAAAGCATATGCATATCATCTTACATCAACTGGTAAAGTAAAGTTTTACCGGCCCTTTGGCAAAATGATCTATTTCGATGTGGAGGATGTGGTTGAGTTCTTAAAGCAAAACGCTGCAGAAACAAGTAACGTAAAATCGAAGGCAAACAAATATTTCATTGAACAATTAAATAAGTAAACATGAAAACGACTTTTTATAAAAAGAATGAATTTATTACAGCAACTAATGGTGGTATAGATTTCTATCAATTTGTTATTCCTGATTTAGAGTTTATTGATGAAGATAAATGTAAAAATACCTATAACCCTTTTTATGGGGATAAGAATCCGTCTCTTAGGATCTATTACAATAATGAAAATGAGAAATGGCTTTTCTATGATTATGGTGATACCGACTATAAAGGTGATGTGTTCGATTTTGCAGCATATTATTATGACCTGGATGTGAGAAAAGATTTCGGAAGAATTATGCAGAAGATGGCCAGTGATCTTAAAGTAAAGTTGGAGGCGGAAGACGTGCCATTTCAACAATATGACTATGACTGGGAGGATCTTTTATTTAATTATCAAGGTGAGCCAGAAGATTACATTGCATGGTTAATGGGTTTTGAAATAATTTATCGTGGTAGTGACAATGGTCTAAACGATGCTCACAGGTTTTTTTCTAAGTACGGAATAACAAAAGATGTGCTGTCAGAATATAATGTACGGTCAGTGTTATCGTATAAGTGGGTTGATCAGAAAGGTAACATAAAGCATAAGTATTATACGAAAGGAAGATTTGTTGCTGGTTATTGTGATGCTAACTTTACCAAACTCTATTCTCCTGATCCTAAAGCCTTCTGGTATGTTGGCAAGAAAACCAAAAACTATATTTTTGGGTTTGATCAAATTGAAAGGCGGAGACGTAAGAAGCAAATTTATCGGGATACATTAATAATAACTGGTGGCGAGAAAGATGTATTGACCTTATCAAGTTTAGGTTTTGATGCAGTTTGTTTTAACAGTGAAACAGCGGTAGTACCTATAGTAGCAACTGAAGTTTTGTTTCACTGGTATAAAAGTATTGTCGTTTTATACGATATTGATGAAACAGGAAAGAAGCAAGCAGAAGCAATTGTCAATAAGTATAAAGGTGAGTTCAATGTATCTGCTTATAATTTGCCCAATGAACTATTAGATTTAGGCGGGAAAGATGTTTCTGATTATCTGCACTTAGGAATGAATGTAGAGCAATTGAAAAATGGGCTTGAGCATAGAGCGCACAACAACTGCTCTGATATGATAAGCGAACCAACTGCTACAGATTTATCCGACAATTCCCCTTATCTGCCCAGTGACATATACGAAAATCTACCTGAATTTTTACAAATCTTATGTTCTCAGTTTACAGATAAAAGAGATAAAGAACTTATTCTGCTTTCCGCTTTAGGGGTAACAAGTTCTTTATTGCCCACGATTAAAGGCATCTATGATGGAACAAAAGTGGGTTGTAATCTTTATTTATTTGTTTCCGCTCCCGCATCTTCTGGCAAAGGTGTAATGATGTGGAGTCGAGCACTGGGAAACAAGGTTCAAAGATTTTTAAAGGAGAAGTACCAAAATGACCATAAAAGATATTTGGCTGATATGGCCGATTATAGGCAAAACGGTTCCTGCAATCCGGATGCTGATATGCCTGAAGAACCTCAACAGAAAACGTTATTCATTCCCGCCAATAGTTCAGTATCAAAGATTACTCAACTGATGGGTGCTAATAATAATTTTGGTGTAATTTTCGAAACTGAAGGCGATACACTTACTCAAGCATTTAAGAATGATTGGGGTGATTTCAGTGATATACTACGACGAGCATTTCACCATGAAACTGTTTCAATGGCTCGGCGAGGTAACAATGAATATATTGAAATAGAGAAGCCGCATTTATCAGTTGTGTTAAGCGGCACACCTAATCAAATAAGTTCATTGCTGGAAAGTGTTGAGAACGGATTTTTTAGCAGATTTGTTTTTATTGATTTTAAAGCGCCAGTTGTCTGGAAAGATCAGTTTGGTCAGCGTAATAATGATATTGAAGCGTTTTTTGATAAAGCTGCCGACTATATGTTAGAGCTATGGAAGGATCATTATGGAGGTTTTGATACAATTATTGATTTTACCAAAGAACAGATTAATCAGTTAAACCAGTATTTTAGTGCTAAGTTACAACAATTGTATAGTGAACATGGTGAACATATTCTCGCGAGTGTTAAACGTACCTGTTTAGTTTGCTATAGAATAGCAATGATATTTTCTGCATTTCGCCACCTGGAAACGGCTGACAAGCTGCCAAAGAACATAGTTGTTGATGACAAAGATTATAGAGTTGCAGTTCAAATCGTTGATACACTTTTATATCATCTGAAGACGGTATATTCTGGATCAAGTCAAATTGTTGGGGGATTAGGTTGTTAAGCATAGATTTTTTGGAGTCTAAATAAGAAGAAATTAATATCCCGAACTCCCCGTGCAGAAG